>CAVPZS010000008.1:0-1691828 GCA_963710275.1 uncultured Alphaproteobacteria bacterium
GTTGGACGAGACCGGGCTGCGGGTCGGCAAGAAGAACTGGTGGCTGTGGGTGTTCCACCACGACGACAGCGCCGTCTTCGTCGCCGCACCGACGCGCTCCAAAAGCGTCGTCGAGGCCTTTCTCGGCGACTTCCGGCCCGCCTTTTGGGTGTCGGACCGCTATGGCGGCCAAATGGGTTGGGCGAAAAAGGCCAATCAGGTCTGCCTCGCCCATCTCATCCGCGATGTGCAATACGTCATCGACGCTGGCGACGCCGTGTTCGCGCCGAAACTGCGCCATCTGCTCGGGCGCGCCTGCCGCATCGGTCAGCGACGGCCCAAGCTCGCCGACGCGACATTGAAAACCTATGCGGCGCGGCTCAACGCCGACCTCGACGAACTCATGGCGCTGGCGCCGACGCACGCTGCCGGCGTCAAGCTCCAGCGCATCGTCAAAAAAATCCGCCGCCACATGTTCGTCTTCGTGACCAATCGCGACATTCCCGCGACCAACAACGGCTCCGAACGCGCCCTGCGGCCCTGCGCCGTGTTCCGCAAGATGACCAACGGCTTCCGCACCGATTGGGGCGCCAAGCTCTATGCCGACATCCGATCCGTCGTCGAAACCGGCCGGCGCCGCGCAATCGGCGCGCTCGAAGCCGTCCGCCTCACCCTGGCCGGCGCGCCTCTACAAAAACCGGCCTGACACGGCCACCCTGAGAAATTACCGAAGATGTGGTCGCGGCCGGTTATGCATCAGCCGGCTGCGGATTTTCTGTTGGAATCCGCAGATGTATGGTTCTGTAGAGATTGCTTCTTTCATCTACCGAACATTTATATATTCAAAGCTCTCAATAATTTTTGTAATTCCAATATTAAATACCTTATGATGACGACGCATATTAACGAGATAAATTTCGATAACGTGGACATTCCGAGCCCAGGCGGTTTTCGGCTTCTTGATTTTTATAAATCTCCCTTTTATTTGCCGAGAGAGGTATTATTTGGAATTGCAGAAAGGCTTATCCCGTTGAATCCGGTTGCTCAATTATATTGTTATCTCTCCCACCCAGAGCCCCGTGATTTCTTTTTGGGCTGCAAGCGTCCTTTTGTTGGCTTGCCGTCTCCTGGATTGTCGTCGTCATCGTCATTTTCATTTGACGTGAGATTGCGTGCAATAATTGGCATCGTTTCGAGCGGGCCGGTGGATGAAACCGCGTGCGTAAGGGTGGCCTTGTCATTCTTTGAAAGTAGTTTGAGGTCGCCGCCCTCAAAATAGGTTAAAGCCCGCATTGCTTCTGCGGGTGGAAACATATTCGGGAAGAGGGATGCAGCCGCGCCTAGTCCGCGTTCTAGTCGACAACCTGCTCGGATCAGCGCGGCAATATCCTGATAATCTTTGAGTTCGACTTGTTGTAATAGCACTTTGAGTTTGTGACCAAGGAGGTCGTCGAGAGATGCCAGAAGCAATTCTCTTTTGTCGGTATAGCGAGGCTTGCCGACTCGGCCGAAGTTCAAATTTCCGAAAAAGGATAGTTTGACTGGGCGTTCATTTTGGCCAAGAGGGAAAACCTGCACGGTCCACGTATCGATTTCGTCTTGAAGAATGACAGCATTTTTTAGGGCGGGCACGGATTGTCGAATTGCATTGCGATCAATCGCATTCGACGTGAAGAAGTCAAAATCGACCGATTTGCGATGTCCCAGTTGAAGGGCGATCGAGGTGCCGCCATAGAGAGCGAAGCCAAGCGATGCGCATAAATTCAGGTCATTGAGTATCGCGGTTTGTGGTGGTGGCAAAATTGAATATTTCGTCGACATTACATTGTCTTTCGCACAGGAGGAAGGGGTGGCATTTCGTCGTAAGGGGTGAGCCGAAGCCGATAGTGCCAAAATGCCCATGAACGTGGGCGTAGAGAACCCGCCGGTGCGCTTGCGAGGATCGAAGTTAGTTCAGTTTTCCCAAATGTATGTTCAATGTCGATGATATCGTTCCATACGCCGAGATCCATGACGCGAAGCAGGACGCGATTTTTTCGCGTGGCGGCATCGACGGGGTCCATATCCCAGCAGTAACGACGTGCGTAGGACAGCAATTTCTCGTCGACAGTCGGCTTCTGGCCAATTGAAGAGTTTTCGATGGTCATACGAAGTTAAGTCCCTGTAGTTGGTGCTTAATGTCGGTAGACGAGTTGTTGATAGCCGGCATGTGGCAGTCCGGCAGCGATGCCGAGCAGCATGTCGAACGATGATTTCATGTGTCGGCGGCGATTTCAGCCGAAGACGAATTCTTCGAGGTAACGACGCAGGTGCGGCGCGCGTACGCCGTGATAGGCGCCGAGCGCCCATCTCTTGACCCGAAGGGCCGCGAAGCAATTTGGCGAAGACGCGATGGATCCACGGCAGGACCATATGCGCCGCCATTTTGCCGACGACCTTCGGCTGATGGTTATAGCCTTTGAGGCTGCGATAGGCCGAGAAGCCGTCGCTGAGGATTGTCGTGCCTGGTTCGACGCTGCCGGTGACGAATGCTTTTATGCTGGATGCTGAGAAGTCCTGCAGCGGCGCGAGACGAATCCGTCGCGGATGGCCGTCGGGTGAGAGTTCTATTGCACCGATGAAATGCAGCTTGCCGATTGGGCTACGACCGTGCCCGCCGGCGATCGGATCAGCCTTGGTGCGATAGGGAATGTCGCTCTCGTCGACTTCGACGAGGTCTTGGAGAAGCGACCTATCAGGATCGATCATGGCGCGCCGCAGCTTTTGCAGCATCAGCCAGGCGGTCTTGTAGGAGCCGAGTCCGAGCTGCGCCTGGAGTTGCAGTGCAGAGATACCGTTGGAGTGACTGGCGACGGCATAGATGGCCTGGAACCAGATTAGCAGGTCGAGGTGGCTGCGATGAAAGACAGTGCGGGCCGTGACGGACGTCTGTCGATTGCACGAGGCGCATTCGTAGGTGAAGCGCTTGGTGGTCAGTTCCCAGGCTTTGCGGCTTTTGCACTCTGGGCAGATGAAGCCGGTTGGCCAGCGCTTTTCGAAGAGGAATTGAGCGCAGGCCTCGTCGTCGGGGAACAGCTTGTTGAAGGCGGTTCGAGACATCGGGCGGTCGTGTTTCCATCGGCTCGTCATGAGAACGAATTTAGAACATTCGCGGCGGGCGTCAAGCCGCAGCGACGCTACCTATGGTGTCGCCGGACCCAAGATCCTATGGCGAGGAGTGGACAGCGACCGACGCTTTGGCAGAGTGAGGTTTGCAAGACCCACCACTCAGGAGGCAACCATGCAAATTGTATCCGCCTTGGCCGGCGCGCCGGCCGCCATCCAGACCAATCTTGCCGCAATTTTCGTCTCGTTAGAACTCAGCCGCTCGATCTGGTTGATCACGTCGACGCTACCTATGGGGCGACCGTAGCTAAGGGGATAAGATCCTATGGGGGTTGTGGACAGCGACCGGCGCTCTGGCAGAGTGAGGTTGTCGAACCACCCGCTCGGGAGGGAATAATGCCGAAAGCGTTAGCCCAGCCGGAGACCCCGGCCGCCATCCGCACCAACTTTACCGCGATTTTCGTCTCGATTGAACTCAGCCACTCGATCTGGCTGATTACATCGTTATCGCCAGGACTGGGCGAGAAAATGTCCAAGCACTCCGTGCCCGCCGGTGACGTTTCGGCCCTGCTGTTGCGTTTCGCGGAACTGAAGCGCAAGGCCAAGGCCAGGGCGGGAAGAACCTTCCCGATCATCACCATCCAGGAGGCGGGACTGGACGGCTTCTGGCTCCATCGCCTGCTGGAAAGCGAAGGCGTCGAGAGCCACGTGGTCGACCCGGCCTCGATCGCCACCTCGCGCCGCCGACGGCAAGGCCAAGACCGACAGGCTCGACGGTGAGGCGCTGCTTCGCGCGCTGATTGCGTTCAAGCGCGGCGAGCCGCGGGTCTGCGCCATGACCGAGCCGCCGACCCCCGAGGAAGAGGACCGGCGGCGCCTCAGCCGCGAGCGCAAGGCGCTGGTCGCCGAGCGCGTCGAGCACACCAACCGCATCAAGGGACTGCTGTTCTCGCAGGGGATCGTCCGGCTACGAGCCGCTGCGCCGCGATCGTCGCCAACGGCTCGACGAATTGACGACGGGCGACGGGCGACCGCTGCCGGTCAACCTCAAGACCGCAGATCAGCACGCGAACTCGACCGGCTCGAACTGCTGCTCGACCAGATCAAGGCGGTAGAGGCCGAGCGCGACGCGCTTCTCGCCGAGCAGCAGGTCGACGCATTGCCGCCTGCTGGCAACATGCTGCTCGAATTCAAGGGCGTTGGGCCGGAGTTTGCCACCGTCCTCTGGACGGAAGGGCTGTTCCGCCACTTCGACAATCGGCGACAAGTCGCGTCCTACGCCGGGCTGGCGCCGACGCCGTGGCAGAGCGGATCGGTCAGTCACGAGCAAGGCGTTTCGAAGGCCGGCAATCCGCGCCTTGCGGACGACGCTGATCGAACTGGCATGGCTGTGGCTCAGGAACCAGCCGACTTCGGCGCTGTCGCTGTGGTTCAAACAGCGGGTTGAAGGCGGTCGTGGAAAAAAGACGACCATCGTCGCCCTGGCGCGCAAGCTGCTCGTGGCGCTGTGGAAATACATCACGTCCGGCGTCGTCGTTGAAGGCGCGGTAATGAAGAAGCACGTGAAACGATCCAGTGTTCCAGGATTGACAATTGGGATCCGAGTGGGCGAACCGATTTGTGGCATGGCGAAACGCCGAGGATAAGAATGGTTTCGTCCATCTGAACCACCCCCGCCGCAAGCGGGATTTTGGTGCAGCCGCTGCGCGCGGCGACCGTATGTGAGTGCGCCGGGAGACCGGCAAGGAGTATGTGGTGAAAGTCCACTGCGATGAAGGATTAGCGACCCACATCGGCCCCGAGCCGTGCGCAGGCGTCCGCGAGGATGTCGGCGAAGCGTCGGCAGGGGATCATATAGGCCAGCCATTGAGCCGCGAAACCGGTCTGATCCCGGGTGCCGACGCCGTTTACATGTCGGAAGGCGAAATGGATGGGCGCGTAATCGCGAGCGCCCGCCCAACCCGGCGTGGTCCAAGACCCTGGCATGTATGGAAGCTCCTTGCGCGGGAACCGGGAGATCTCTGGATCGACCATAGGCCTCATCGGGTCGCATGGTCCGTGGCGGGAAGGTGAGGAGCCGTAGCCGCCGATGCACGATCAAGAGAAGTCTGACTCCGGCATAGTAGCCGCGAAGCCGACGAACAAAGCCGGGCGACCGGCGGCGGAGTTGGTGGAGCCAAGGCCGGGGACCAAGGGGAACGCGGAACAGCAAAGCACGCACCGGACACAGAGCCGGGTGCGCGTGACCCAGGCGCTGGACCGCGTACGACAAGCCGCAAGGCAAAGGAAGAAGGGGCAGTTCACCGCGCTCCTCCACCACATCAATGCCGACACGCTCCGGACGGCGTTCTATGCGCTCAAGCGCAAAGCCGCTGCCGGCGTGGACGGCGTGACGTGGCAGGCCTACGAGGCGGACCTCGAGCCCAGGCTCAAGGATTTGCATCGACGGGTCCATCGGGGAGCCTATCGACCGCAACCATCCCGCCGGACATACATACCGAAGGCGGATGGGAAGCAGCGGCCGCTAGCGATCGCAGCTCTGGAAGACAAGATCGTCCAGGGCGCAACCGTCATGGTGCTCAACGCAATCTACGAAGGCGACTTCTGCGGCTTTTCGTACGGGTTTCGACCTGGCCGAGGGCCGCACGATGCGTTGGACGCTCTGTCAACGGCGATCAAAATAAGAAAGGTGAACTGGATTCTTGACGCCGACATCCAGAACTTCTTCGGGGCTGTCAGCCAAGATTGGCTGGTCCGCTTCGTGGAGCATAGGATCGGCGACAAACGCATCATCCGCCTGATCCAGAAATGGCTCAAGGCGGGCATCCTCGAAGACGGGGTCGTGACGGTCAGTGACAGGGGAACGGGCCAAGGTTCGGTGATTTCGCCGCTCCTTGCCAATATATATCTGCACTACTGTTTCGATCTTTGGGCCGAACGCTGGAGACGGCGGGAAGCTCAGGGCGACATGATCGTCGTGCGGTACGCCGACGATCTGGCCGTCGGCTTTGAGAATGAGGACGACGCGCGTCGTTTCCTTGATGCAATGCGCGAAAGGCTCGGGGAATTTGCGCTGTCGCTCCACCCGGACAAAACCCGCGTGATTAAGTTCGGCCGCTATGCGGCGGCCGACCGCAAACGACGCGGGCTCGGCAAACCGGAAACCTTCTCGTTCTTGGGCTTCACCTTCATCTGCGGCAAATCACGCCAGGGGTTCTTCCAGCTTCAACGGAAGACCCGGCGCGACCGCATGCGGGCAAAGCTGAAGAACCTCAAGGTGGAGTTGCGGCGCCGAATGCATCTGCCCATCCCGATTCAGGGATTGTGGCTGAAGCAGGTCGTGACGGGACACTTCGCCTATTACGCGGTCCCAACCAACGGCCGGGCGCTCTCGGCGTTCCGGCACTATGTCATCGACCTTTGGCGACGAACGCTTCGGCGGCGCAGTCAGAAGGACGGGTTCACATGGGACCGCATGGCGAAGCTTGCTGATGATTGGCTTCCCCAGCCGCGCATTCTTCATCCTTGGCCTGACGCGCGCTTCGCCGTCAGACACACCCGAGGTGGGAGCCGGATGCCTTAGTTGGGCCTGTCCGGATCTGTGCGGGGGGCGCGGGGTAACCCGCGTCCCTACCGCGAAGCTTGATCGTGTCTGGAAAGACCGCGTCACGTGAATGGTTCGGAACTCGGATGCCAAAAAGCCGATGAGATGGAGCAACAGGCGCGTCGCATCTACTTTCCCAGCGTCTTCCCCTGCCTAACTGCGGTAAAGATCGAGCCTGGGACAGGCCGTCATACGAATAGGTTCGGGTCGAAAAGCATCATCTGGCGCAAACCAGCATCGGTCGTCTCGCGTCCGCAGTAAAGCCGGCCTTCCAGGCACCGCCTCCGGCGGCGGGCTTGACAGCGGCCGACGAGGACGACCGAACGCGCCGCCATCAGATGAAAAGAATACGTCGATGAAACACTAAACTGACGCTTGACCGGAAATGCCCCATGTGAGCCGCTGATGGAATTTGATAAAAGGCTTATCCTCTTGGTTCAGGTCGCTCTATATTTCGTATGGCGTTTTGATTGACGCGGGTCGTCGCGGATTTCTCATTGAGGACTTGCGTCGCGACGGGCGACCTGGGATTACTTCGGGATCCATTCGATCGCGGTAAGATCGCGCGCGCCGTCAATGACGCGCACGATCTGCACGCCGTCGTTGGTGATGCGGTACAGCGCGAGCCAGCGTTCGATGACGATTGATCGTGCGTCGGGGTTAATGTCGGGGCGCGCGCGGCCGAGATGCTGATGCTCTTTGAGCAGTCGACACGCATCATGTATGCGGTCATAGATCCGGTCAGCTATGGCTTCGGAAGCGTGTTCGGTGAGCTGGGTCCAGATGTCGAGCAAATCTTCGCGGGCTTGATGGGTATATCTCACCCGGCTCATGATTTGGGCGTCGCGGCGGCGCGTCGCGCGCGCGCCTCTTTCTTCAAGGTGTCGAAGTCGATTTCGCCTGCGTCGCCGCTATCGACTCCCTGTGTCCAAGCTTGGCGCAATAGCGCGAGTTTCTCGGCTTCTTGCTGCTCGGTCTTTTCCATGAGGCGGAGCGCTTCGCGCACGACTTCGCTCGACGAGCCATAGCGCCCGGTCGAGACCTTGTCCTTGACGAAATTCGCAAGCTCTTCGGGGAGCGAGACGTTCATATTCATGGTCACTGCCTCCGGCATCTTGGTTCTTGAATGCCTAAATATAGCATTTTTTGCTATGATATGGAAGCGGCGGAAGAGAGCTTGGCTTCAATGATCGGCCAAAGCGGCGAATATCGATAATATTCGAGGGTTTGGCGGCGATTGGCGCTGATTTCCGCAGGGTCGGTCGGCCCGCGATCGATGTAAGCGCCGGCATGGGTCCATTTGTCGCCGGTTTGGTCACCCCAGTCGAGCGGAGGATCCTGTCCTTCATAGGCCGGGCCAAACACGGCGAATGGCGTGTAGATGCTGTCGTAGGTGTCTGCGGTGGCGACGACGGAGATGTTCTCGGCCTTGGCGATGGCCGTGGCGGCGGCGCGCACTAAGGTGAGATAGCGCTGGGCGTAATCGGTGACGCCTAGCATGTCGGTTTCGTAAGCGATGCAGAGCATGTCGTCGAGAAAGATGTCGACGGTGGCGTCGCTGTGAGCGCCTTTCGGGCGCATCGGCGCGAAGATTTCCATATCGGCGTAACAACCGCGGCCGGCGTCGCAGTCGAGGTGTGCTGCAAGAGCAGCGGCGAGGTCACCAGCCAATCGGCCAAATTCGCTAGAGCATACCTGTGCGTCGTTCGGCGCGCTGACTTCTAGCATGCACATGAGGCCGCCGGCGTGATGACCGATTTCCTGCAGATGGTTGGCCATTTTTGTTCCTTTCGGGGATTATGACAATATACGGTTCGTAAATGATGTTGGAAATCTGGTGATTTCATTGTGGCCTTTTGTTTACTCAACGCATTGCAATGTTGTCTCGTTGGTGAGCGAGTTTGGCATGTGCAAATTTGAAGAAAACGGCTTGATTGGCGAGCGGAAATTCAGGGCCTGGCTTGATAAGTTGAAGCTTGATTATCTTTGGATCGCGCAATCTCCAGAGACTTTTGCGGCGGCGTTCCATGGTAAGGCGAAAAGGCCTGACGCGATGGTGTCTCGCGGCGGTGGACGCATCGCCGCGATCGAGGTGAAGCATAAGAGGCCGGGTTTTTGGGCCGGGCGCGACAAGGCGTGTTTTGGCGTTGACAAGGAACCCGATATCAAGCGCTTAGGTGAATTTGAGCAGAGACTCGGCATTCCCGTTTGGTTTGCGTTCTTTGACGGTTCTGCGATGGAAGACGGTGCCGGCTGTGACGGATGTTTGGCGGCCACAGGCGGCGCATTCGTAAGTGAAGCGCTTTGTAGTGAGTTCCCAAGCTTTCTGTCCGCTGCAGCCGGGGCAGACGAAGCCGTTCGGCCAGCGTCTTTCGAAGAGAAATCGAGCGCAGGCCGCGTCGTCGGGAAACCGCTTGTTGAAGGCGGATCGAGACATTGGGCGGTCGTGTTTCCAGCGGCTCGTCATGAGAACGAATTTAGAACATCCGGCGCAGGGGTCAAGGATCTGTGACGCTACCTATTGGGCGACCGGACTCAAGGGGATAAGCCGTTTACGAAAATATGTAAAAAGTGCTAATTGAATTGTTATCAAGGTAAGCCTGCATAGAATGCGTGGAAGGACGACTTTATGATCATGCTCATGATCGATGTTTTGGCCCCAATCTGCAGGTTCAAAATTTACGCTGTGCGAATGAATGAGTGCATTTCGCGCTTCTCTGCACAAATGAATAGTTACCGGTGCGGCTCCACAGGTCGTCGAGTTTTCGATTTTGTCAGCGTTTGCGAGCAGTTCGCAGTTTGGCGAGGCGCTGGCTTGCGGATCGAGCGCTGGCGCAGTGCCGAGACAAAGCGATGACGGCGCCGCCAATAGCGTCGTGAGCTGTCGCCGCGATCCGGTCGAGTTCGGTGTCGGGCACATCGAGCATCAATTCACGGCCCATCGGATTGAGCGACAAAATCGGCGCGAGCGTCGCTCTCCTGAAGCCTGAGATCATCAACGGGCCCCATGCGTCGACGCTCAAACTGACGCCAAGCAAAAAGCCGACCGACCATTCCATAATAGCGGCACGGCCTTCGGCGTTCGTCAGCAGCGGAGCATAAGTTCCGGGATGTTGAGCGAGGGTTTCAACGACCTCGCCGTGGCGATGCAGAATAGTCTTCACGAGGCGATGCGCGGTCGTCCCAGAGGGGTGCGTGGGCGCTCGTCCGCCAAAGATTTGCGACAGCCATTTATCGGTCTCAACATGAGCTGGACCAGCCACGACTGCGGCGATCAGGCCGTCAATGGCGTTGATTCCAACATGATCCCTTCGCCCCAAGCCGCACAGGATTGTGTCGGCCTCGTCATAGGTGAAGCGCGACTGGGTCAAGCCGCCGCCGCTTTCATGTCTTCGGCCTCGCGCTCGGCTTTCCAATTCCAAACGAGCAATTCGTCCAGCTGGTTGTTTTTCGTCCGGCCGGAGACAATGCGCTCGAGAACGTCGGTCAAATAGGTTTCTGGATCAATCTCGTTGAGCTTACATGTGTTGATCAACGACGAGAGAATAGCCCAGCTCTCGCCCCCGCCTTCGTCGCCGCAAAACAATGAGTTGCGGCGCCCGATTGCAATCGGCCTGATCGAACGCTCGACGATATTGGTGTCCGGCTCGAGGCGGCCGTCGTCGAGGAACAGGATTAAGCCAGCCCAATGGTTGAGCGTGTAATTGATCGCCTTTGTCAGCGTTGACTGGATCGACAATCCGTCCCGCGTCGCATCAAGCCGGGCTTTCAAGGCTTCCATCAAAGGCTTTGTTTCGGCCTGCCGCACAGCGCGGCGCTGACCGGCCTCAAGGCCGCGGATCCTCTTTTCGATCGCGTACATCGCCGCGATGCGCTCGACCACTTCCTGCGCGAAGGGCGATTTGGTCGACTTGAAGACGGCGACAAATTTCCGCCGCGCGTGGGTCAGGCAAAACGCCAGCTGGATCGCGCCCGCGGCCCGCTTGTCCTTGGCGAGCGATTTGTAGGCCCCGTAGCCGTCGACCTGTAGCGTCCCAGAAAATGTCGCGAGCTGCGTCGCGATCTCCTTCTTGCCGCGCCCGCCAGCGAACACATAGGCGACCGCCAACGGCGCCGGCCCCCGCCAGCATCGATCGTCGGTCGCATGCGCCCACAGCTGGCAAATGTTGGTGTGGCCTTTTCCAGGATCGAGAACCGGCATCCGCGTTTCATCGCAATAAAGGTGTGAATGCAGATGCATGGCGGCCAATTGGCGTTCGTACAGGCTCTTCAGCATCCGCGCCGCTTCTTTAATCCAGCGCGACAGCGTCTGACGGTCGATGGTGACGCCATAGCCAGCAAGAATCTGCATCTGGCGATAAAGCGTCGAATACCAGCCATATTTCGCCACGACGATATGGCTGACAAAAGCGGTCGTGACCATGCCGCCCTCGATGAGACGCGCTGGAGCCTTGGCCTGCACGATCACTTCCTCGCACGCCCGGCAGGCGTATTTTGGCCGGATCGTGCGCACCACCCGAACCACCGCCGCAATCCGGTCGAGCGCTTCGCTGACTGCCTCGCCAATGCGATGCAGTTTTCCGGCGCAGCACGGGCAATCCATCGATTGCGGCTCGATCACGACATCATGGCGCGGCAGGTGTTTCGGCAAGGCGCCGATGTTGCGCTTGCGTTTCTTCCGTTCTGCGGCGGGCGGCTCTATCTCGTCGGAGCGCTCGTCATCGGCCGGCTCCGGGGCGGCGGCGTTTGTCTCGCCGAGACCCAGCGCCATTTGTTCTGCGACGATGACCGCAAGCTTTTCCGAGCGCGATCCGAAAATCATTTCCTTCAGGCTGCGGATCGTCGCTTGCAAAGCCTCGTTTTTGCCCTCGCTGGCGAGCAGCATCTCGATCAGCTGATCGGGATCGCGGGGCAGGTTTTCAGGTCGGAGCGCCATAAGGACAAGCTAGCGCAAATCGTCGTGAAACACCAGTAAAACAGGGCATTTCAGGCCGTTTTTATCGCTCGTTTCGCGGACCTCGGCGCAATCTTGAGCCACTCGCTCAGTCCATCCAGCAGCATCGCCAGTTGCGTCGCGCTCAGCATCATTTTGCCCTCGCGGATCGGCGGCCAGGCAAAACGTCCGCCCTCAATTTCGAGCCATTTTGTCATCAGCCACATTCCCGTGCCGTCGAAGACCAAAATCTTCAAACGATCGGAGCGCTTCGACCGAAACACGAAAACATCGCCGCTATAAGGGGCCCCGTTCAAGCCTTCGGCAACCAGCCCGATCAGGCCATGGACACCTTTTCGGAAGTCAATCGGCCGGGTGGCCACAAACACGCGAACCTCCGCGCCGAACGAAATCATCGCCCAAACCGCAGCGCCACGAGGACGTTCCTCAACGTCTCGGCGTCGACGCCGTTGGGCACATGCACGGTTGCACCCCCGATCCTGATCTCAATCCGACTGTCCCCGCTGACCGATGCGCCGGCGTTCACTGTCGTCATTCTACTGCCGGACGCGTCCTCAATCTGCACCCTCGCAAACGACGCCGCGCCAATCGGGGAAATGCAGGCCTGGCGACGCCAGACACTCAGCACGCCGCGACTGACCCCGTTGCGCCGCGCGACTTCGGTGACGTTTGCTTCCGGATCAGCGCTTTCTGCAACGATCCGCGCCTTTTCATCGTCGCTCCAGAACCGCCGCCGACGACGGCCCGTGATGACTTCGACGCGCCGGTAAGAGGCGCCTTCATCTCTGTCTTGATGCATGGAATTTAGCGAGACCTCCCAACGGATTCAAACCGTTGCCAGTTTCGCCGATAAGCACCGAGGGCGCCATGTGCTGTAGCCGCACCGTTAACAATGAATATGCTCGGTTCCAGGTATGCCGGCTTTTTTTATTGCAACTAGGGTGTTTTGACGAACGCTGCTGTCAGTAAGCAAGAAGGCCTGATGAGTTAGGGCCGCGGTCACTTGAAATTTGGCCACAGCTCCGTCGGCAGTCAAAAATGTGATGAGTTTCTGTGTGCGGTTGCCAGGACCGATACAGATAAGGTCAATTAATTTTTCGAGAGCGATCCATGCCCACATGAAGCGGGTCAGCTCCATGACATGCAATGCAGTAAGTTCACTTAGTGCCAGATCAAAATCCCAAGCATGACTACACATCATACTTGCGTTCGGATTCAATGCAGCAGGAGTAACTCCTATCGCGTTTATGCTGCCCCCAATAAGAAGTGGCGAAGCGATGCCTCTCCAGTACTCTTCAGTTTCATAAAGATCGTATTCTTTATGCTTGGCGTCTCTCTCAAGAGTTGCGTCGGCATATAAAAAGCGACTGAGCCTAAGAAAATGCTCCGCTAAATCGATCAACCCGAGCTCGTCCGAGGGATCGTGCTGTGTGCTTACAGTGGCATGCATCGACACTGATTCCATGCAGTGTATGGCGGAATGCTGCTTCGCTGATGACCGCTATAAAAATCCAGGCGGATCGCTCCGCCTGGATCTGTTTGTTATTTCAACCGCTTGCGTCGAATGCGGAAGAACCGGATTCAAATTTGCGGAAGGAATTTGAGGTTTTGCGGAAGAACCGCGCTCAAATTTTCAGCCCGCCGCCGCTGTGGCGCAGGTTATGGTTTTTCCGCAGTCGCTGCCGGATTCTGGGCGTTTCAGCGGCCTTGGGCGTCGCGTTTTTTCCGCAAAGCTGAATGAGATTTTTCCGCTACTGGGTCATCGGCGTTGAGGTCTTCGGGGTCGTTCGTTTAACGGGAATTGATTTGTGACATTCCGTTTCACGCGTTCGAGCAGTTCTTCATTTTGTTAATGGGCGGTTGTTGTCCAGGCCCTCGACTGTGAGAAATTTGATGTCATCGGGTAGATTTGCGCGTCGACCCCAGTTTTTGGGTAGGTCTGGGAATTCCAATGAGCGGAGGACTGGTTTCTTTGTCCGGGTCCATTTTGTTTGACATGGCGATTTTTACTTTGTAGACGGCAAGCGAGGCGACTAGGTTTTTCATAGGGGTGTTTTGATCGCTTTTTGTGATTAGGGTTCGCGACCTTCTGAAATCTTTCTTTCGCTTTGCTGCGATTTGGGCTGCTCGCAGCGCGCGACGTTGGCCTTCGTCGATCAATTTTTGGAATTGTAGATTGCGCCAGCGTTCGTCGAGGCGATTATCTGAGGCATATTTAGCGAAAAGCGCGTTGAAGTTCAATTGTTTATCGAATCGGATATGGCTTGCTTTGCCGACATGGTGATCTCGGTATGTATAGGCGATTGCTTTTAGAGTGCGCTGTGCTTCTCGCGTAATCTTTTGTTCAAGAAGGTCGTTCACGTAATTGTCGAGGACGATTATGCTAGCTATTGCTTGGGTTATTGAGCGAGTGTCGGTGCGCTTCAGCGTATTGATGTTTGCCAATCTGCTGCGCACACAGTCGAGAGGGTTCATTAGGCGCAGTTTAATTCTTTGGCCATTGATAGTCGCAGCGTCTTGGAGAGAGACGAAGTTCCGTGTAATGGAACTTGAAGGAACCCCGAGAATGGATGCCATAAAGTCTATTTCTACGTTTCGATCGCCAAGCATTCCGCGGATTACGGCTGAATTTGGTGTTGCATCGTCAATTGCGGGCTTGCGGACTTCGCCTTTCGTTAGGCGGGATGCGAGTTGTTGAATTGCGGCATCATTGTCGAAGAAGTCGACGTCATTGCTTACCAATGGCCCAAGTTTGGTGAGTTCCGGGTCAGATCGGTAATATTGGGCCCATAAATTAATTGATTGACCGCCAACGATAATAGGTTCGCTTTCAGCGACGAAAGATATGATCTGTAAGACCTCCTCAGTGGTGAGGTGGTCGCGGTTGGCGGGGTCTCTGTTGTGATCGGACGTCAACGAAGTTCATCAATTGGACGCCCGCCTATTTCGACAATTCGAAATCGTTCCACGGGCAGCGCGGTGAAGAAACCGTTTGCCTGACGAAGCTGCTCGGGGCTTACGAGTTCATCTTTTAAAGCGCGATCGTCAGCATCGCGGCTTGCTTGCTTTTCGGCTTCGCGCTCACCAGGGAGGAGCGGCTTGATGACGTAGGCTTTCATTGAGATTCCGTTTTCTGGGCTTTATTGTCGTTTGCGTCGTGTTTTTGAGTTTCATGGAGGATAGCATAAATTGCGGTCCGGCGCACTGGGACTGGAAGTGATGATGCGCGGGACTGATGGGCGTCGAAACGAGTGAGGACGGGATGCTGATTTCGTGGTGTTTGCTGCCAGGTGACAGACAGCAGCATCAAGGACGCCGCCCGCCGCGGCAGGCAGCCAGGAGAGTGTCGGAATTTTCGTGTGAAGGCCATTACGATGCAATTGATGGAGGCATCCTATGGGGCGACGGAAACAACCAATTATTCCCGATCAGCTGCTTGACCAGCTTTTGGCGGGAGCCGACCCGAAGTCAGCGTTTGCGAAAGACGGCCTGCTTGATGAACTGAAGAAGGCGCTGGCCGAGCGGGCGCTGAACGCCGAGATGGATCATCATCTCGACAGCGAGGAGGAGGATGGACGCGCCAACAGCCGGAATGGCTATGGCCGGAAGACAGTCCTCACCGACACGGGCAAGATCGATTTGTCCGTCCCGCGCGACCGGCTGGCGACCTTCGATCCGCAGTTGATCGCCAAATATCAGCGGCGTTTTCCAGGCTTTGACGAGAAAATCATCTCAATGTATGCGCGCGGCATGAGCGTCCGCGAGATTTAGGGCCATTTGCGAGATCTCTATGGGATCGACGTCTCGCCTGATCTCGTCAGCGCCGTCACGGACGCCGTTCTGGAAGAAATCGCCGAATGGCAAAACCGGCCTTTGGATGCTCTTTATCCTCTGGTTTTCTTCGACGCCATCAGGGTCAAAGTGCGCGACGAAGGCACCGTGCGCAACAAGGCGGTTTATGTCGCCCTTGGCGTTCGCCCTGACGGGAGCAAAGAGATTTGGGGCTCTGGATCGAGCAGACCGAAGGCGCCAAATTCTGGCTACGCGTGATGAACGAGCTGAAGAACCGCGGCGTCGAAGACATTCTGATCGCCGTTGTCGACGGATTGAAAGGCTTTCCGGAAGCGATCACGGCGGTGTTTCCGCAGACGCAGGTTCAGACCTGCATCGTCCACCTGATCCGGAACTCGCTGGATTTTGTCTCGTACAAGGACCGCAAACCGGTGGCGACTGCGCTCAAGCAAATTTACCGCGCCAAGGACGCCGGATCGGGCCAGGAAGAGCTGGAGAACTTCGCAGAAAGCCCATGGGGCCAAAAAATATCCGGCGATCGCGCAATCCTGGCGGCGCCATTGGAGCGAGGTGATCCCGTTCTATGCATTCCCCGACGACGTGCGCCGGATCATCTACACCACAAACGCTATCGAATCTTTGAACGCAAAACTTCGACGCGCCGTACGAACGCGTGGACATTTTCCAACCGATGAAAGCGCGCTGAAGCTGCTCTTTCTGGTGTTGAACCTGGCGCAGAAAGAATGGAGAATGCCGCCTCGCGAATGGGCGATGGCCAAAGCGCAATTCGCGATCCTGTTCCAAGACAGGTTCAGGCTGAATTGATGAAACTGGCCCTTACACGGAAATCCTGACACTCCCGGCAGCCAGGGTAGGCAGGAGGAGGCACGACTTACACGCCTCGACATCCGCCGCGCTCCGCGCTCTGCCGCCTCGACACCCGCCGTCGCCGCCTACAGCAGCTGTTATTTGGACGGTTTAAATATGCCGAAGGAAGTGAACTGTCTTCCGAGTCTGACAATCGACATGAACTGCGCTGGTATTGACAGCATTGCCGTAAACTAATCCATCTTGTGAAACGCCAGCGTCATCATTTTTCTTTTCTTGGATGATTGCGCTCTCGTAGCACGACCGTGCGGCTTTTTTTGATTCAATAGGAGAAATGTGAATTATACGACGCGCGAGATCTCCTAAGTATTCGAGATATTCATCGTCTAGGTTGTGTGTGTTTATGCCGATTGTCATATCGATACGATCGTCGCAAATAATTGTCATGCTACCGCCAAAGTCATGAGCGGCGACGATGCCTGCGCTTCCTGAAAAAGAATCTAATATTTCTGCATGGTGATCGTGCTTCAAAGCGTCAGTAATATTTGCGCAGTGGTTTGATGCGCATGATGGCGCAGCCATAAGAATTGTGATTGACGAAATTATAAATGTTAATTTCGCTTTCAACTGAAGTCTCCATGCCTCCATGCTCTGTGAAGGCTATTGTATTATAAATATTGTTCATTAATGACCATTTTATGGGATATTCACAAGTAAGTAAATCGTTTTGCGATCTATTTTGACTTATGTCCATTTAAAAGTGCATATTTTATTTTCGCGTGCAGTTGAGGTTTTTCGCCGTCGGGTTGGTTACGTCTTCGGGCATAAGGGCATTGCCGTCGCCACCTTTAAATAATTCCGGCGGTGGTCTATTTCGGCAGATAGTTGGCCAGTATTCGAGCCATATTCTTTCGACCTGGCCCTTGGAGGTGAGGGTGGTGGCGGCCGCATTGTCGCGGACAGCAGCGATTACGTCGGCCCAATGATACCGGACCGAAAAGGTATTGATGAACCAGTCGTTTGGTTTTCTGAGAGCCATCTTTATGACCAGGTCTTTCCCTGGCGGGCTTATGTTTTTCGTAATGACTAGACGGCCGATTTTGATTGCTGCTTTGGCACTTGTTAAAATCTGGCTGTTGACGGAATCGCCAGCCTGGCTGGTGAAATCAACAACTACGACATGGTCGTATCGGCTGATATATTCGTTTGCTATGCCGTGCGTTGGGTCATCGTCCGTATGGAGCATTAAGCTGATTGCATTTGAGATTTCGCTTGCAATAACAAATTGGCTGAGCTCACGTTCGATGAATTCCGAATTTTGAATCAATGCGCGATCGGCGTTTGTTGGTGTTGCAAGTGACGCGGAAAGCGAGAAGGCGGTAGTAGCGATGATTTTGCGCCATGTCTTACGTGGAGTGTATAGTAAATGCAGTGCGGTATTATTGATCATTAGAAAGTTCGCCGTTTCAGATTGTAATTTTTGGAAACGAGGATTGCCGTAAATCCGATCCGTTATCGTTGTGGGGTTCGGTCGACCATCATCATCGCTGGTGCGGACGGATTGTCGAAATAAAACATGACGGTCGTCTTATTTCCAAAATCGGCGGCTGATCGATGTTCGGCATTCTTTTCTGCTTGATCAGTCAATGTCTCAACGTATTTTCCGGCAATTTCCTGTGACGCCATCGATGATAAAATTGCCGCAAAAAAGTGTTTCGCAGAAAGGTTCGACAATTGTTGAGTGAAGCGGATATCGAATGTGCGGCTTATCCCGTTGAATCAGGCACTCATATATTTAGTATGTGACGTAGCTGTGCCTGATGGTGGTGCTATTAACTGACGCGGGGGGTGGTGGCTCGTCGTAGGGGGGAACCGTCGGTCATGATGTTGCGTCTTTTAAATGCAGCTGGACTGGACCATGTAAGGTATTCTTTTAAAGCCATATCAGGTGCTTTAGTTGTAAACCATGGTTCTTTACTGAATCTTGTGGATTTATTTGACCACAACGGAGCGTCTTCGTTCGTATAATTCTTTGCTAAATGCTCGGCTATTGCGCCAAGCATGGCATTTATTTTGTTATTTTTTAATAGTATAGGTTCTTCAGCAAGGCTCCGTATGCGTTCTTCGTGATTAGCGGCATAAAAGTGGTCAAGGAATTCACTCACGGCCGTCACGGCCGGAATTCCCTCGAGGATTCTTGCTGCTGCCTGTGATAGGGTATGTGGGCGCATTGTTTGGCTCGCTCATTTTTTTGAGGTGTTTGAGGAGGAAGAGCTGCTTTTCTGGAGAGCTTGCGCTTTTAGGAAAGTATTTTTTTAGAGTTGTGATTGCCGCCTCTGGTGTTTTTATGTCGGAGACTTGCATTAAATTTAGAATGTCTTTTGCTTCTTGCTGTCCTTTAACAGGGTCTAGAATTCGCATAGCCTTTAGCTTTAGTGCAAGCATGTATTCAGCTGTTGGTACGAGCACGTCGAGGCCGTAAGGCCCAGGGCCTCGAGGGAAGCTACCGAATTCCACGTGATCGATTTTTTTTGATGCGAGTGGACTGAGATGGAAGTTGACGGCGTCATTTAACCAATCGGCAGACCAATTGTTTTTTGTAGCGATTGCAGAAATTTCTTCTTGAAGCCAATCAGGCTGGTTTTGAGTGACGTCATGGGCGTCGACATCTTCTGTTGAAAAACGAAAATTGCTCGCGATTAAAAGAGCTGAACCTCCGTAAATTAAGAGTTCAAGGCGGTCGCCTTTTGCTAGTGCAGCGATACCAATGGAATCGAACGCCCGTAAAAGGATATTTCGATTGAATTTCATTGTCTGGGGCGCCCCTATAGGTGCTTTCTGTGCTTGTGATTGTTTAGCATTGTTGATCGACGAATTCACGGTATCCAGCGTGTGGCAGGCCGGATGCGATTCCGAGCAGCATGTCGAACGACGACTTCATGTGACGTCGACGGTTCCAGCGGAAGACGAACTCTTCGAGATAGCGGCGCAGGTGCGGCGCGCGGACGCCGTGGTAGGTTCCGAGCGCCCATCGCTTGAAGTTGGCGAAGACGCGATGTATCCATGGCAGGACGATGTGCGCCGCCATTTTGCCGACGACCTTGGGCTTATGGTTGTAGCCCTTGAGGCTTTTGTATGCCGAGAAGCCGTCGCTGAGGATTGTAGCGCCGGGCGTGACCGCTCCGGCGACGAAGGCGCTGATGCTGGGCGCCGAGAAGTCGGCGAGGGGCGCGAGGCGGATGCGGCGCGGATGGCCGTCGGGGGAGAGTTCAATGGCGCCGATGAAATGCAGCTTGCCGACGGCGCTGCGTCCTTGGCCGCCGTCGATCGGGTCGGCCTTGGTGCGGTAGGGGATGTCGCTTTCGTCGACTTCGACGAGGTCTTCTAGAAGCGATCGGTCGGGATCGATCATGGCGCGCCGCAGCTTTTGCAGCATCAGCCAGGCGGTCTTGTAGGAGCCAATTCCGAGTTGCGCCTGGAGTTGTAGCGCCGAGATGCCGTTGGAGTGGCTGGCGATGGCGTAGATCGCTAGGAACCAGGTCAGCAGTGGAAGATGGCTGCGATGGAACACGGTGACGGCAGTGACTGACGTCTGGCGTCCGCAGGCGGCGCATTCGTAGGTGAAGCGCTTGGCGGCGAGTTCCCACGCCTTCTGACCGCCGCAGCAGGGGCAGACGAAGCCGTCTGGCCAGCGTTTCTCGAATAGGAAGCGAGCACAGGCCGCGTCATCGGGGAACCGCTGGTTGAAGGCGGTTCGAGACATTGGGCGGTCGTGTTTCCATCGGCTCGTCATGAGAACGAATTTAGAACATCCGGGATTGGCGTCAAGCCCTTGCGACGCTATCTGTAGAACGACCGGACTCAAGGGGATAAGATCCTATGGGGGTTGTGGACAGCGACCGGCGCTCTGGCAGAGTGAGGTTGTCGAACCACCCGCTCGGGAGGGAATAATGCCGAAAGCGTTAGCCCAGCCGGAGACCCCGGGGGAGTGTCAGGATTTCCGTGTAAGGGCCGGTTTCATCAATTCAGCCTGAACCTGTCTTGGAACAGGATCGCGAATTGCGCTTTGGCCATCGCCCATTCGCGAGGCGGCATTCTCCATTCTTTCTGCGCCAGGTTCAACACCAGAAAGAGCAGCTTCAGCGCGCTTTCATCGGTTGGAAAATGTCCACGCGTTCGTACGGCGCGTCGAAGTTTTGCGTTCAAAAATTCGATAGCGTTTGTGGTGTAGATGATCCGGCGCACGTCGTCGGGGAATGCATAGAACGGGATCACCTCGCTCCAATGGCGCCGCCAGGATTGCGCGATCGCCGGATATTTTTGGCCCCATGGGCTTTCTGCGAAGTTCTCCAGCTCTTCCTGGCCCGATCCGGCGTCCTTGGCGCGGTAAATTTGCTTGAGCGCAGTCGCCACCGGTTTGCGGTCCTTGTACGAGACAAAATCCAGCGAGTTCCGGATCAGGTGGACGATGCAGGTCTGAACCTGCGTCTGCGGAAACACCGCCGTGATCGCTTCCGGAAAGCCTTTCAATCCGTCGACAACGGCGATCAGAATGTCTTCGACGCCGCGGTTCTTCAGCTCGTTCATCACGCGTAGCCAGAATTTGGCGCCTTCGGTCTGCTCGATCCAGAGCCCCAAGATCTCCTTGCTCCCGTCAGGGCGAACGCCAAGGGCGACATAAACCGCCTTGTTGCGCACGGTGCCTTCGTCGCGCACTTTGACCCTGATGGCGTCGAAGAAAACCAGAGGATAAAGAGCATCCAAAGGCCGGTTTTGCCATTCGGCGATTTCTTCCAGAACGGCGTCCGTGACGGCGCTGACGAGATCAGGCGAGACGTCGATCCCATAGAGATCTCGCAAATGGCCCTGAATCTCGCGGACGCTCATGCCGCGCGCATACATTGAGATGATTTTCTCGTCAAAGCCTGGAAAACGCCGCTGATATTTGGCGATCAACTGCGGATCGAAGGTCGCCAGCCGGTCGCGCGGGACGGACAAATCGATCTTGCCCGTGTCGGTGAGGACTGTCTTCCGGCCATAGCCATTCCGGCTGTTGGCGCGTCCATCCTCCTCCTCGCTGTCGAGATGATGATCCATCTCGGCGTTCAGCGCCCGCTCGGCCAGCGCCTTCTTCAGTTCATCAAGCAGGCCGTCTTTCGCAAACGCTGACTTCGGGTCGGCTCCCGCCAAAAGCTGGTCAAGCAGCTGATCGGGAATAATTGGTTGTTTCCGTCGCCCCATAGGATGCCTCCATCAATTGCATCGTAATGGCCTTCACACGAAAATTCCGACACTCTCCGTCGCCGGGCCCGACGGGGGTTGTCTCGATGACGTGTTAGTGCCTGAAATGTTGGCCTGGAGAGCGTTGGTGTCGCAAAAAAATCCGGCGGATTGCTCCGCCGGATTTTTTCGTTTATTTTCAATGGGCCGGAAAAACTAAATTCCGAATTGTGGAAGAAATCCCCCAATTAGTGGAAAAACCACTCTCCACGGAACAGCCGCCTCAAAACCTCAGCTACAGCCGGTGGTCGCCCCGCAGGTGTCGCATTTCAAACAGGTGCCATTGCGCACCAGGGTGAAATTCGCGCATTCGGGGCAGGCTTCGCCGATATAGCCCTTCATCCGCGCTTCCGCCCGCTTCTCCGCCGCGCTGTCAGGCATTTTGACCGGCGGCGTCCAGGTCAGCGTGTCGAGCAGCGCCGGTCCCGGCGCATGTTCGGCGGCGGGGTCGCTCTTCAGCGCCGTGGCGCCGATCGACACCGCCGCGACCGGTCCCGGCTTGGCGCGGCTTTCGGCCGCGACCGGTTCGGCCGGCCCAAAGCTCTGCACCAGCATCAGCTTGTCGGTCTTGGAGCGCACAAACCCCTTGGACACGAACTTCTGCGTCGCCGTCGGCTGGGGCTGCGGCGCCCGGCTCTGGTCGTCGCCCTTGCCCAGCGCGTCATGGCCGATGTCGGTGGGATCGACATGGGCGAGATCGGTGCGGCCAAGATAGGAGATCGCCAGCTCGCGGAAGACGTAATCGAGAATCGAGGTGGCGTTCTTGATCGCGTCATTGCCCTGCACGAAACCCGCCGGCTCGAAGCGGGTGAAGGTGAAGGCGTCGACATATTCGTCGAGCGGCACGCCATATTGCAGGCCGACCGAAATGGCGATGGCGAAATTGTTCATCAGGCTGCGGAAGGCGGCGCCTTCCTTGTGCATGTCGATGAAGATCTCGCCGATGCGCCCGTCGACATATTCGCCGGTGCGCAGGTAGACCTTGTGGCCGCCGACCACTGCCTTCTGGGTATAGCCCTTGCGGCGGTCGGGCAGCTTTTCGCGCTCGCGCAGGCGCTCGATGCGCTCCACCACCCGCTCGACGATGCGCTCGGACAATTGCGCGGCGCGCGCCGGCTGGCTCTGGGCCGCAAAAGCCTCCAGCGCCTCATCCTCGTCCTCGTCCTCGTCGGCGATCAATTGCGAATTGAGCGGCTGCGAGAGTTTGGAGCCGTCGCGATAGAGCGCATTGGCTTTCAGCGCGAGGCGCCAGGACAGCAGGTAGGCGGATTTGCAATCCTCCACCGTCGCGTCATTGGGCATGTTGATGGTTTTCGAGATCGCGCCCGAAATGAACGGCTGCGCCGCCGCCATCATGCGGATGTGGCTGTCCACCGAGAGATAGCGTTTGCCCGTGCGCCCGCAGGGATTGGCGCAGTCGAACACGCCGATATGCTCGGGCTTCAGATGCGGCGCGCCTTCCAGCGTCATCGCGCCGCAGACGTGGATGTTGGCGGCCTCGATCTCCTGCTTGCTGTAGCCGAGGAAGGGCAGCAGCTCGAAGGAGGGATCGTCGAGCTTTTCGGCGGGCACCTTGAGGGTGTTGACCAGAAAATCCGCGCCGAGCGAGAACTTGTTGAACACGAACTTGATGTCGAAGGCGCCAGCCAGCGTCTTCTGCAGGTCCGCGAGCTTTTCGGGCGTGAAGCCTTTGGCGACGAGGGTCGATTCATTGATCCCCGGCGACTGTTTCAGGCTGGCGTGGCCGCAGGCGTAAGCCTCGATCTCGGCGATGTCGGCCTCGCCATAGCCGAGAGCGCGAAGGCCCTCGGGAACGGCGCGGTTGATGATCTTGAAGTAGCCGCCGCCGGCGAGTTTCTTGAACTTCACCAGCGCGAAGTCGGGCTCGATGCCGGTGGTGTCGCAATCCATCACCAGGCCGATGGTGCCGGTGGGGGCGACGACCGAGACCTGCGCATTGCGATAGCCGTGCTGCTGGCCGAGCTCCAGCGCGCGATCCCAGGCCGCGCGGGCGTGGGCTGCCAGCGTCTGGTCGGGGCAGGAGGCGGCGTCGAGCGGAACCGGCGTCACCGCCAGCTGCTCATAGCCCTCGGCGAGGCCATGGGCGGCGCGGCGATGGTTGCGGATCACCCGCAGCATCGCCTCTTCATTGTCCTTGTAGCGGGCGAAGGCGCCGAGCTCCCCGGCCATTTCGGCCGAGGTCGCGTAGCAGACGCCGGTCATGATCGCCGACAGCGCGCCGCAATAGGCGCGTCCCGCGTCGGAATCATAGGCCAGGCCCGAGGACATCAGGAGACCCCCGATATTGGCGTAGCCGAGGCCGAGCGTGCGGTAGTCATAGGAAAGCTGGGCGATCTCGCGCGACGGGAACTGCGCCATCAGCACCGAGATTTCCAGCACCAGCGTCCACAGCCGCACCGCATGCTCGTAAGCCGCGACGTCGAACACCTTTGTGGTGGGGTCGCGGAACTGCAGCAGGTTCAGCGACGCCAGATTGCAGGCGGTGTCGTCGAGGAACATGTATTCCGAGCACGGATTGGAGGCGCGAATTTCGCCGCCGGCCGGGCAGGTGTGCCAGTCGTTGATGGTGGTGTGATATTGCAGGCCGGGATCGGCGGAGGCCCAGGCGGCATAGCCGATCTTGTCCCACAGGTCGCGGGCGCGCAGGGTCTTGGCCACCTTGCCGTCGGTGCGGCGGGTGAGCTTCCACTCGCCGTCGGTCTCCACCGCGCGGAGAAAACCGTCGGCGATGCGGACGGAATTGTTCGAGTTCTGGCCGGAGACGGTCAGATAGGCCTCGGAATCCCAGTCGGTGTTATATTCGTCGAGGTCGAAGGTCTTGAAACCCTGGCGGGCGTACTGGATGACGCGCTTGATCAGCGAATCCGGCGCGGCGATCTTGCGCGCCGCCTTGATCTCGCGCTTCAGCGCCGGGTTCATCTCCGGGTTGAAGCAGTCGTCGCCATGTCCCTCGCAATTCACGCAGGCCTTGAACACGGCCTTCATGTGCTTGCGCAGCAGCTTGGAGCCGGCGACGAGGGCCGCGACCTTCTCTTCCTCGCGGACCTTCCAGTCGATGAAGGATTCGATATCGGGATGGTCGGCGTCGACCACCACCATTTTCGCGGCGCGGCGGGTGGTGCCGCCGGACTTGATCGCGCCCGCGGCGCGGTCGCCGATCTTTAGGAAGGACATCAGGCCGGAGGACTTGCCGCCGCCCGAAAGCCGCTCGTTCTCGCCGCGCAGCGAGGAGAAATTGGCGCCCGTGCCCGAGCCATACTTGAACAGCCGCGCCTCGCGCACCCACAGGTCCATGATGCCGCCCTCGTTGACGAGGTCGTCCTTCACCGACTGGATGAAGCAGGCGTGGGGCTGGGGATGCTCATAGGCGGACTCGGACGCGGTCAAAATGCCGGTCTCGCCGTCGACATAGAAATGGCCCTGTCCCGGACCGTCGACGCCATAGGCCCAGTGCAGGCCGGTGTTGAACCATTGCGGCGAATTGGGCGCGGCGATCTGGCGGGCCAGCATGAAGCGCATCTCGTCGAAGAAGGCCTGCGCGTCTTCCTCGGTGTCGAAATAGTGGCCCTTGAAACCCCAATAGGTCCAGGCGCCGGCGAGGCGGTCGAACACCTGCTTGGCCGAGGTTTCGCCGATGATGCGCTCGGATTCGGGCAGCGCGGCCAGCGCCGCCTCATCGGGGACGCTGCGCCACAGGAAGGAGGGGACGGCGTTTTCTTCGACGCGCTTCAGCTTGGCGGGCACGCCGGCCTTGCGGAAATATTTCTGCGCGAGCACGTCGCAGGCGACCTGGCTCCAGGCGGCGGGGACTTCGATGCCGTGCTGGGCGAAAACGGTCGAGCCGTCCGGATTGCGGATTTCACTCTTGGTCTGCCGGAATTCAATATCCTGGTAAGGCGATTGTCCCGCCTTGGTATAGTGCCGTTCGATCCGCATCTCGTGCCTGTGCCCCCAGTTAGCGCGCCTTGCCGTCAATCCTTGGCGGAGGCGTCCTCATGCAGCGGTTCTCTGCGCAGGCGAAGCAATTTGGCCGCATGCGTCGGCGGGCCGGCAAAAACCGGCCTGGCCAGACGAACGCGGCACCTATGACGCCTTGAGTCGAAATTTGCGCATGACCGCTATCCCCTCGAGGACGCGCATCCGTCACCGGCTCCGACGTCCCCAAAACCGGGAAACCGCCGAAAACACCCAGAAAACACCCCCCTGGGCCGGTGAACAAAAGTTACGCCTCGAGGGCGCAGTGCGTCAAGATATAGTGTGCGCTTCTCCCCATCACACTATAATTTGAGGATTGTGGGGATAAATTCAATGGAATTTTAACTTTCTTTTTGCATTCCCGGCGGGCTCGGCGCAGCCCCTCGGGGATAGCTCAAAAACCCAGCCAGGGCCGCAGTATCGGGAGAATCACCCCGGTCAGGGCGCCGTTCAGGCCCATGGCGATTCCCGCAAAGGCGCCCGCCGCGGCGTCGATCTGGAAGGCGCGGGCCGTGCCTATGCCATGGGCGGCGAGGCCCGCGGCCATGCCGAGGGCGCGGCGATCGGTGATTCGCAGCGCCCGCATCAATGGCGAGAGAATCATCGCGCCGAACACGCCGGTGGCGATCACCAGCGCTGCGGTGAGGAAAGGCGCGCCGCCGGTTTTTTCGGCCAGGCCCATGGCGATCGGCGCGGTGACGGATTTCGGCGCCAGCGAGGCGACCAGCTCCTGCGAACCGCCGAGAAGCTTGCCGACCAGCACGGCGCTGACAATGGCCGTGACCGAGCCGACCAGCAGCGAGGCGAGGATCGGCAGGGCGCTGGCCTTCACTTGCGCGAAATTGCGATAGAGCGGGATGGCCAGGGCAACTGTCGCGGGACCGAGCAGGAAATGGATGAATTGCGCGCCGGCGAAATAGGTCTCGTAGGAGACCCCCGACGCCTTCAGCATCACGATCACGATCAGCGCGGTCAGGGCGACGAGATTGACGGCCGGGTGGCGGCCGCTGGCCTGCGACAGCCGGTCGGCGACCAGATAGGCGATGAGGGTCAAGGTCAGCCAGGTCAGTGGCGTGGCGGCGAGGTAGACCCAGATGTCGGAGCGGGCGAGCAGCGTGTCGATCATGATTTTTTCGCGGCGAGCAGGCGGAACGTCAACGCGGTGGCGGCCATGGCGAGGACGGTGGAGACTGCGACGGCGGCGGTGATCGCCAGCGCATTGGCGCGCAGCAGGTCGAAATAGCGCATGACGCCGACAGCGGCGGGCACGAACAGGATGGAGAGATGGCCGAGCAGGCCGTCGGCGGCGCGCGGCAAGCTGGTCCGGAACGGCATGCGCGCCGAGCTTGTCCCTTGCATAGAGTATAAGGAACAGCAGGCCCATGCCGAGCACCGGGCCGGGCAGGGGCAGGTTCAAGGCGCGGGCGAGCAATTCGCCTGCGAGCTGGCAGCAGAAAATGCCGGCGAAGGCGGCGATCATGGTCTTGTCCCGGGAAAGCGTTTCCCTCTCGTGCCAAGATTGCGCCCGCCGCGCAAGACAGGACTTGAGACGAGAGACGACTGGACATAAGAAGTTGGCGCGGCCATAGTCCGCGCGCGAAAAGGCCGGTCGAACACTTGCGGACGCAAACAGGAACTCGCGCGATGAAATGGCTTGTCGAATTATTCACCTGGTGGAACGAGCAGACCCTCAGCACTGCGCTTTACACCCGGCTCTATGGCGAGTTCGTCGGCAAGGACGAGTTAGGCAACAGCTATTTCCGCACCAAGGGCGGCAAGCTCGACCCGGCGCTGGGCTTCGAGCGCCGCTGGATGATCTTCAACGGCGTACAGTGATGGTTCGGCGACGCCTCCCGGCTGGTATGGCTGGCTGCATCATTCCACCGACACGCCGCCAACTCTTGAAGACTACAAGCCGCGCGAATGGGAAAAGCCCTTCCTCCCCAACCAGACCGGGACGCCGAACGCCTGGCGCCCGCAGGGCTCGACGCTTTCTGCGGCTGCTCGGCCCAAGGCCACCGGCGATTATCAGGCCTGGTCGCCCGAAGCGTGAAGGTGGATTGGCGCGTAAACCCCTTTCGGGGTGCACGAAAGGGGCTTGGCGCGGCCATGATTCGTTTTCCGTCTCTCGTCCGCCTTCCGTCTCTCATCCGGGCCGGAGGGCTGTTTCTCGGCATTGCGCTGTTGGCGGGCTCCGCCTCGCGTGCGGACGTGATCCGCAATTCCACCGCGACCTTCGCCGGCCTCGACAAGATCACCGGCCGCATCATTTCCTTTGAGGTCTCGATCGACGAGACCGTGCAGTTCGGCACGTTGCAGATCACGCCACGCGTCTGTCTCACGCGTCCGCAGACCGAGACGCCGCTGACCGAGGGCTTTGTCGAGGTCGACGAGATCGAGAGCGTCAAGCAGGCGAAGCGCATTTTCTCCGGCTGGATGTTCGCCGCCAGCCCCGGCCTGCATGGCGTCGAGCATCCGGTCTATGATGTCTGGCTGAAGGATTGCAAAGGCGGACTCGAAACCGTCGCGACTCCCGCGCCTGCCGCTCCGAGCCTCAATGCGCCGCCGCCGCCGAACGCGCAGGCTCCGACCAAGGAGCCGCGCAAGCCGCGGCGCACCATCACGCCGCAAAATCCAGTTGATCCGACCGTGGAAAGCCTGCCGCCGGAGTCTCCGCCGGCCCCAGCCCCCGCTGCGGCTGAGGCGGCGCCCGCCGCTCCCGCAGCCGCGCCAGAAGGTATTGGCGCGCCGAGGATCTTGGCGCGCCGGTGGAGGTTGGGCCGCCGCCCGGCGCGCGCCGGCCAAGGGCCAGGGCCAAGCCGCCCGTCGATGCCGCGCCGTCCGATCCGAATGCGCCTCCGCCCGAAGCCCAGGACCAGGGCATGGGCGAACAGCAGCCTGTCGCGCCCAAGCCCAAGCCCAAGCCGAGGCGCAAACCCAAGCCGCCGCCGCCGGCCGATCCGCCGCCGGGCGGAGAGCGCATGCCTCTGCAGCCGGTCGGGCCGAGCGATCTGCAGCGCGATCCACTCTGGCGCTGAAGTCAGGGGTTCGGTCGCGCCCAATGCAAAATCGCAGCCGGCGCGGCGTCGGGGGGCAGGGCGTGGAAATCGCCTTGGACCTGCAGCGCCTCGTCCAATCTTTTGCGATAGTCGGCGCGAGAAATCTCGATCGCGCCCAGGCTTTCGAGATGCGGCGTGAGGAATTGCGCGTCCAGCAGCCGATAGCCGCCACAGCGCAGACGTGCGGCCAGATGGACTAGGCAGATTTTTGAGGCGTCGGTTGCGCGGTGGAACATGCTTTCGCCGAAAAAGGCCCCGCCCAGCGCCAAACCGTAGAGCCCGCCGACCATTTCGCCGTCCCGCCAGGCCTCGACCGTATGGGCGAAGCCGAGGTCGAACAGTTCGCGGAACAGCCCGGCTATGCGCCCGTTGATCCAGGTCTTTTCGCGGCCGGGCCGGCTTTCGGCGCAGCGCGCCAGCACGCGGTCAAAATCCGTGTCGGCCTTGATCTCGAAAGGCGCGGCGCGAATGGTCTTGGCCAGGCTTTTCGAGATGATCAGTCGGTCGAGCGGAAAAATGCCGCGCTCGCGCGGGTCGAACCAATGCAAATGCGTGTCGTCGGCGTCCTCGGCCATGGGAAACAGCCCGGCGGCATAGGCGCGCAAGAGAATCCGTGGGGTGATCGGATCGGAGTTTTCCGTCGGAGCGTGCATGATCTAATGTTGTCCCCGCCGCCTGGGCGAGGCAAGCTCGATTTTCGCCGCGGCGCGATCGGTCTCAGTTCAAGTCATCGAAAAACTTTTTGCCGGTCGCCGCTCCCGCTTCGGGATCACGGGAGGGCGCGACGCGCCGCCACAGCGGCCGTTTTTGTTGCGCCCGCGCCAGCTCATGCCGCAGCGCTTCCTTGACGGCTTGCGCCGGGGTCGTCCGGTTCAGCTTCGCGACCTGCGCCGCGAGGCGATCCACTTCGGGGTCGTTGACGTTGAGAGGCATGGCGGTTCCTATCCAGCGTCGATGATGCGCCCGTCCCGAAATTCGGGCAAGCTGAGCCACTCTTGGAATCAACCCGCCGACAGAGCCCGTCGAAATGATCTTGAAAAGAAACGGACGCGCCAAAAGCGTCAAGATCGGCGACCGCGAATTCCTGACCAAGGGCCTCAACAGCTCCTTCTTCAACGACGCCTTCCACAATAGCATGCAGGCGTCTTGGCCGGCCTTCTTTGCCGGTTTCGCGGTCTATTTTCTGACCATCAACGCCTTTTTCGCCTTTCTTTTCTGGTGTGGGGGCGACTGCATCGCCAACGCTCGGCCGGGATCCTTCGCCGACAAGTTCTTCTTCTCGATCGAGACCCTCGCGACGGTCGGCTATGGCGACATGCATCCGGCCAACGTCTACGCCCATCTCGTCGTGACCCTGGAAATTTTCCTGGGCCTTTCCACCCTGGCGGTGTTCACCGGCCTGATCTTCGCCCGCTTCTCACGCCCGCGGGCCAAGATCATCTTCGCCAATGCGCTGACGCTGGCCCGGCACAATGGCAAGTCCATGCTGATGGCGCGGCTCGCCAACGCTCGCCAAAGCGCCGTCAACGAGGCGGCAGGCCGAAATCTGGCTGCTTTACAACAAGGAGACGACGGAAGGGCCGCTCGTACCGGCGTTATCACGGCGCTTCCCTTGCTGCAACAGCGCAATCCGATCTTCACCTTCTCCTGGACGCTGTTCCATCCGGTTGACGAGCAGAGTCCGCTTTTCGGCCTGGGACCGGAGGATTTCGAGGCGATGGACGCGTTTTTCATGGTCATATTCAATGGCTTGGACGACGTATCCGGCCAAAGGCTCAATATCCGCCGGGGCTACGCGCGAACCGACCTGCGATTCGGCCATGTCTTCCAGGATATTCTGGGCGAGGGGCCGAACGGCCTGCCGCAGCTCGACTACGGCCTGATCCACGAAACCGAGCCGCAGGAAGAGGAAGCGGGCGAAGACGGGCCGAGCGTTTGATTAAACGTCGCGCAAGGGGAGAAGCGAATATCCCTCACAGCAGCCCCAGCTCCGACAATTCGCGCCGCAGGTCCTCCGGCATGTCCTCAAAACCGGAGCCGGAAGCGGCGAGATCGGTCGGGGCGTCCCTGGGGTCGAGATAGCGCCAGCCCTGGAACGCCCGATAGGGCCGCGGCGTGACGGCGACGACGTGATCGTCGAGCCGCAGGGCGCAACGCCTGATCCCAGCTGAATCGACGAAGGGCTCAAGTCCGATCAGCTTCTGCCGCGCGCAGAGCTGGCCCTTGATCACCCAGTAGAGCGAGCCGCCGTCGAGCAGTTCAGAACCGCGTTTGGGCGTCATGCGGGTGACATGGGAATGGACGCCAGGGTTTTGGGAGAGGGTTTGCGTCTTGCGCAGGCGAATCCACGCCTCGAGGTCGGCGATGGAATCCGCTCCCACGCAGAGTTTTATCAGATGCAGGGCCATGCGCTGTTCTAGTCCCATGAAGGCTCCCGGGTAAATTCGCCGCTTGCCTTTTCTCGCGCGCAAGCCATCTAAGCTGGAGCAGGGAGGCGGAGGATGGGTGAGACGCAAAAAAGCTCGGACGCCATCGCGGCGCAGCGCAAATCGCAAGTCGACGACTTCCTCGATCCGTGCGGAGGACGCCAGTCAAGACCACGTCGGCGCGCGGCCGGCTGATCTTCGCGCTGGACGCCACCATGAGCCGCGAGCCGAGCTGGGACCTGGCGCAACGGCTGCAGGCGGAGATGTTCGACGTCGCCGCCCATTGCGGCGGGCTCGATATCCAGCTGGTCTATTTTCGCGGCTTCAACGAATGTCGCGCCTCGCGCTTCATCCGGACGGGGCGGGCCTCGCGGCGGCGATGCGGAAAATTTCGGTGCGCGGCGGCCAGACGCAGATCGGCCGGGTGCTGCGGCCATGTCCGATCCGAACAGGCTGATGCGCCGGTCGGCGCCTTCATCTATATCGGCGACGCCATGGAGGAAAAGGCTGACGATCTCGCGCGGGTCGCGGGCGAACTGGGCCTGCGCGGGGTCAAGGGCTTCTTCTTCCAGGAAGGCGCCAATTCCCATGCGGCCGCCTGTTTCAAGGATTTCGCGCGGCTGACCGGCGGCGCCTACGCCGCTTTCGACACGCACGGCGCCGGGCCGGCTGGCCGGCTTGCTCAAGGCCGCCGCAGCCTATGCGGCAGGCGGTTTTGTCGCGCTGGAGGCCCGCGCGAGCGAGGGCGAGGCGGAAGCGCGGCTGCTTCTGGCGCAGATGCGTTAGGAAGTGGGGTGTCACACAGGAATAACGTTTGAGCCCAGTGGTGAGCAGCGCCCGCAGGCGCGCCGCGAACCGCTTGGGCGTCACCGCGGATGGAAATACATGCCCATTTTTCTGATAGGATTGCTGGCCCTGATCCTCTGCGTTTACGGGCTGCGCCAATTGGGGCGCGCGTCACCGGCTCAGGTGGCGTCCGGCGTGCGCAATGGCGGCGGGCTGCTGGCTCTCGCCGCCGCCGCTTTCCTGCTGCTGCGCGGGCGGCTGACGCTGGCGCTCGGCCTTGGCGGCCTGTCGCTCTGTTTTTTACCGGCGAGCGGTTTTCCTGGAGAAAACTCGCCGAATATTTCGAGGAAAGGCAGAGGGCGCGGCGGCGGTCGCAGGCGCGGACCGCCATTCCTGGCGATGACGCTCGATCATGTCACCGGCGCCGTCGATGGCGAGGTGCTGCCGGGGCCGTTCGCCGGAAGAAAACTCAGCGAACTGTCGCGCGGGGAATGCGACGCGCTCCACCGCGATCTGCCGCGCGCGCGACGCGGAATCGGCGCGTCCTGCTAGAGACTTATTTCGACCGCCGCTTTGCCGGATGGCGCGCGGCAGGACAGGGTGACGCGGACCGCGGGGCAGGGCGCGGGGCCGCGCGGAGACACGGGCGCGCAGGCGAAATGACCGAGCAGGAGGCCTATGAGACGCTCGGTCTTCGACCGGGTGCGCGGCCGACGAAATTATCCGGGCGCACCGGCGTCTCATGAAGGAACGCCATCCCGACCACGGGGGGACGACGGATGATGCGGCCCGGATCAATCAGGCCAAGGACAGGCTGCTGCGTCGTCACGGCTGATACGCTCCACACTCATAATACGCAATTCAACTCAAACTGTTCCCGGCAAGAGCGTCCGAAACGCCCTTCAATTTCGCGTCGCGAAACAATTGAAGCCCGAAGTTTTCAGCGCCTTGCAGGCGGCTTCGGCCTTGGATTCCTCCAATCCGGCGAAACGCGCGCGGTAAATGGTCTCGCGGCCCTTGCGCACGGTTTCCGTGAAGGGCTGCGCCGAGGAGAGCAGCGCGGCGCGCTGGGTCTTGGCCTTGGAAAGCAGCGCTGCGGCCTTGTCGGCGTCGTCGGTCGCGCCGATCTGGATCATCCAGCCGGAAACCGGAGGCTTGTCCGCTGTGCCACCTGCTTGGCTGCACGCTGACGCCCGAACTCGGGCTTGTTTTCGATCCGGGCTTCGAGCTTGCCTTCGACCTTGGCTTTCGGCTCAACGCTGGCGTCGGCCTTGGCCGGCTGGAAGCGGATCGCGGCGCGCAGATCCTTTGCGGCGGGGCCGGTGGTCCAGCGCATGGCGGAGGAGCTTGTCGAGCTGGTCGTCGAGCTGGTCACGTCATGGGAGGCCAGGCGGGCTGTGGAGCCGTCGGCGCGGCGATGCGGCTGGGGCGCGGCGGCGAGGGCCTCGTCGTTTTCCCGGCTGGCCTGGGCGGCGGCTGCGACATAGGCCGGACGCGGACGCGCCTCGGCAACGACCGCGGCCACCTGCAGTTGCGGCGCGGCCGCTTCTGGCGCGGGGCGGCGGCGGGACTACGGCGACCTTGGGCGCGCTTTCTTTTCCGAATCGACTTTGGACGGACGCTCGTCGTCGCGTGCGGAGGCCTTTTCGCTCGCGCGATTCGTCTTCGAGCTTCTTCCTCATGCTCGACGGCGCGGGCGAAGGCGCGGCTGGAGCCGCCTTCCTCGATATGCTGCTCGATCAGGGCTTCCATGTAATTGTCGCGCGAGCGCGCGCTCTTGCCGCCCATCACCACCGAGACGATGTAATGGCCGTCGCGCTTGACCGAGCTCAGCAGGTTGAAGCCGGAAGCCGCGGTATAGCCGGTCTTGATGCCGTCCATGCCCTCGACCCGGTCCATCAGGTGGTTGTGGTTATGGATGTGCTGGCCGTCGAAGGCGAATTCGTGCAGCGAGAAATAGCGGTAGTAGCGCGGGAAGCGCGCCTGGATCGTCGCGCCCGAGCAAGGCGAGGTCGGCGGCGGTGGTGATCTGCTCGTTGTTGGGCAGGCCGGAGGCGTTGACATAGACGGTGTGGGCTCATGCCGAGCGCATGGGCCTTGCTGGTCATTTGCTCGGCAAAATCGCTTTCCGTGCCGCCGACCGCTTCGGCCACGGCCACGGCGATGTCATTGGCGGATTTGGTCACGATCGCCTTGATCGCGTCCTCGACGCGGATTGACTGTCCCGGGCGCAGGCCGAGCTTGGACGGCGCCTGCGCCGCCGCATGGGCGGAAATCGGAATTTCGTCGTCGAGCGACAGCTTGCCCTTTTCCAGCTGCTCGAACAGCAGGTAAAGCGTCATCACCTTGGTGACCGAAGCCGGATGGCGCGGCGCGTTCTCGTTCATGCCATAGATGATCGTGGCCGGTGGCGCCATCGACGACGATCGCCGCGGTGCCGCCGACGGCCGCCGCCGCATGGCTGTGGCGGGCGATGCGCCTGGCGTGGAAGCGGCATGGAGGAGTGATGGGCGGCGTGATGCCCGGCGCGACCGTGATGATGATGGTGGCGCGCCTCGGCCGGGGTGGCGGCGCTCAAGCCCAGACAGGGCGAGGACAAGGCCCGGCAGGGCCACGCCGGACGCGAGGCGGCCACGAACCTTACGCTTGAACATACCAACAGTCCCGACTGAACCAACCAGGGACAGGACGCGTCGGTCACGCAACGGGGCGCATCGACGTTATCTTGACCGGACTGTAGGCGAACGCGGTTACTCGCCCGTTAAAAGACAAAGCGAAATTTGGTGGTTGAATTTGGGCTGATCACAAAATGTGTGCGCCGCAGCAATACTGATTTGACAAGCTTTGTGCGCTGCATATAAATCGGCTCCAGGGCAGCGGGAGAGAACGTCTGCCGCGCAATATTACCGGCCGCAACGCGGCCCTCATTCTCATAGGTGTCCGACATGGCTATCAATTTCGAAGAATATCAGAAGTTCGGCAAGGAGCAGCTTGAAGCCGTCCAGGCCGCCGCTACCGAAGTGTCCAAGCAGCTCCAGGCGATCGCCGCCGAGACCACCGACTATTCCAAGAAGTCGGTCGAAGCCGGCTCGGCTTTCGTCGAGAAGCTTCTCGGCGTGAAGAAGATCGAACGAAGCCATCGCCTGCAGCAGGAATTCGCCAAGTCCTCCTATGAAGGCTTCGTCGCCCAGGTGACCAAGCTCGGCGAGCTCTACACCAACGTCGCCAAGGAAGCTTTCAAGCCGGTCGAAGGCGCGATCGCCAAGGTCAAGGCCTCGGCCTGATAATTACTGATCGCTCTGAGCGTCGCGTCAGACTTCGGCGCAGGCGTCCGAGGGGCAAGAGCCGGTTCGGAGCTTTCATCCGACCGGTTCGCAACGTCCAAGATCTTGGTTGCACTGCAAAAGCCCGGCCCATTTGGTCGGGCTTTTCTGTTTGAACGCACGGCGTTTTTTGCGCAGTTCGAAAGATCGCGGCGTCCAGTTATTGCCGCGGAGATTGTCTCATGTTGCTAACAAGTTTAAAATCGCGCATTGAGCATTTCGCTCGGCGCAAGTTTGTGGCCGGCAAACTCAAACTGGTGAAAATAGTTTCCGGCGGTCACTGGCGGGGAGGACGCTGCGGCGCATAAATTGCATATTGGAGCCAGCGCTTCGCTCAAAAATTGTCGAGCGCCCAAACTAATGGCGAGTTTGCCGCGTTGGATAGGAGACAGGCCGGTAGCGGTTTTGAGTGTTTCGCGATCTTGAGGAGAGGACGAACTTGTCCACGCGACACACTCAATCAGAGGCGCATCGGCGGCAATTCAACTGGCCGGCATCAAAGGGCGCCGATCACGAGCGCCTGCAGTGGCGTCGAAGGGCGGCAAGAAATCTCCAGGCGACGGCCAGGGTCCGGCACGGCGGTCATCACCCGGACGAAGACGCCAGACCCAGCGCCCTCCATGTATCGCGTACTGTTGTTGAATGACGATTACACGCCGATGGATTTCGTCATTGGCGTACTTGTGCACCTATTTTCACAAGGATTTCGACGACGCCAACCGAATCATGTGGCAGGTGCATAATAACGGCGTTGGAGAATGTGGCGTTTATACCTACGAAGTGGCTGACACCAAGGTGACCCAGGTCATGGATCACGCCAGAAAGCATCAGCATCCGCTGCAATGCGTCATGGAAAAGAAGTGAGGCAAGCCTATGCCGTCATTCTCGCGCAACCTCGAACAGACCCTGCACCGCGCGCTTGCCGTCGCTTCCGAGCGGCGGCACGAATACGCGACGCTCGAACATCTGCTGCTGAGCCTGCTCGACGACGCGGAAGCCGCGGCCGTCATGCGCGCCTGTTCGGTCGACATCGAGGCCTTGCGCAAGAGCCTGGTCGGCTATATCGAGCATGAACTCGACAATCTCACCACCGAATTGCACGAGGACCCCAAGCCGACCTCCGGCTTCCAGCGGGTGATCCAGCGCGCGGTGATCCATGTGCAGTCCTCCGGCCGCGAAGAAGTGACCGGCGCCAATGTGCTGGTCGCCATTTTCGCCGAGCGCGAGAGCCACGCCGCCTATTTCCTGCAGGAGCAGGAAATGACCCGCTACGACGCGGTCAATTACATCAGCCATGGCATCGCCAAGCGTCCCGGCCATCGACGACGCGGCCAAGACGCCGCGCGGCGTCGAGGAGGAGGCCGAGCGCGCCGAGAGCGCGCGCGACGGCAAGGACGCAGGACTCCAAGAAAAAGGAAACCGCGCTCGAGGCTTACTGCGTCAACCTCAACACACAAGGCGAAGGACGGCCGGATCGATCCGCTGATCGGCCGCGAGACGGAGGTGCTGCGCACGATCCAGGTTCTGTGCCGGCGCCAGAAGAACAATCCGCTGCTGGTCGGCGATCCCGGCGTCGGCAAGACCGCCATCGCCGAAGGCCTGGCGCGGAAAATCGTCAAGGGCGAGATTCCGGAAGTGCTCAAGGGCGCGACCGTCTATGCCCTCGACATGGGCGCCCTGCTGGCCGGCACCCGCTATCGCGGCGATTTCGAAGAGCGCCTGAAGCAGGTGATGAAGGAGATCGAGCAGCACAAGAAGGCGATCCTGTTCATCGACGAGATCCATACGGTGATCGGCGCGGGCGCGACCTCCGGCGGCTCGATGGACGCCTCCAACCTGCTCAAGCCGGCGTTGGCGCAGGGCGGGTTCCGCTGCATCGGCTCGACCACCTACAAGGAATTCCGGCAATATTTCGAGAAGGACCGCGCGCTGGTGCGGCGCTTCCAGAAGATCGACGTCAACGAGCCGTCGATCCCGGACACCATCGAAATCCTCAAGGGCCTCAAGCCCTACTTCGAGGAATTCCACAAGCTGCGCTATACCAAGACGCGATGAAGGCGGCGGTCGAGCTGTCGGCCCGCTACATCCATGACCGCAAACTGCCGGACAAGGCGATCGACGTGATCGACGAGACGCGGCGCCTCGCAGATGCTGACGCCGGAAAACCGCCGCAAGCGGGTGATCGGCGTCAAGGAGATCGAGGCCACGATCGCGACCATGGCGCGGATTCCGCCCGAAGAGCGTGTCCAAGGACGACGCCGAGGTGCTGCAGAACCTCGACACGACGCTGCGCCGCGTCGTCTACGGCCAGGACGAGGCCATCATGGCGCTCGTCGCTGCGATCAAGCTGGCGCGCGCCGGCCTGCGCGACATGGAAAAGCCGATCGGCTCCTATCTCTTCTCCGGCCCGACCGGCGTCGGCAAGACCGAGGTCGCCAACCAGCTCGCCAAGGCGCTAGGCGTCGAGATGGTGCGCTTCGACATGTCGGAATATATGGAGCGCCACACGGTCAGCCGCCTGATCGGCGCCCCTCCCGGCTATGTCGGCTTCGAGCAGGGCGGCCTGCTGACCGACGCCATCGACCAGCATCCGCATTGCGTGCTGCTGCTCGACGAAATCGAGAAGGCCCATCCCGACCTCTACAACATCCTGTTGCAGGTGATGGACCACGGCAAGCTCACCGATCACAACGGCAAGCAGATCAGCTTCCGCAACGTGATCCTGGTGATGACCACCAACGCCGGCGCGGCGGACATGGCCAGGGCGAGCTTCGGCTTCACCCAGAACAAGCGCACCGGCGAAGACGTCGAGGCGATCAACCGCATGTTCGCGCCGGAATTCCGCAACCGGCTCGACGCCATCGTGCCCTTCAGCCATCTGCCGACCGAAGTCATCGCCAAGGTGGTGGACAAGTTCGTCATGCAGCTCGAGGCGCAGCTCGCCGACCGCAACGTGGCGATCGAATTGTCCGACGAAGCCCGCAGCTGGCTGGTCGAGCGCGGCTATGACGAGGCGATGGGCGCGCGGCCGATGGCGCGGGTCATCCAGACCCACATCAAGACGCCGCTTGCCGACGAAGTGCTGTTCGGTCGACTCAAGCACGGCGGCACGGTGCGGGTGGTCGTGTCTGGCGAGGGCAAGGAGTCGAAACTGGCCTTCGTCTTCCCCGACGGCCCGGTGCTGCCGCGTCCCGACAAGGAAGTCGTCGAGGCGAGCCGGAAGAAGGTGCGTCCCGAACCGGAAGTGCGGGCCAGAAGCAAGAAGCCGAAGGAAAGCGCGCCGCCGGTTTAAGTCAGGGTTTTCAAGCGATCAGCGCCGCCGAGCGATCGGCGGCGTTTTTTTGGTTCCCCGCGAGCGCGAGAGGACTAACCCCACAGCTCGGGCGTTGGCGGAAACACCATCGAGCCTTCGTAGCGCAACCCTTCGGGTCGGTCCTGCGCCAGCAGCAGCGGGCCGTCGAGGTCGACGAAACGCGCGCGTCCCGCCAAAAGAAGGGCCGGGGCCATGGCCAGCGACGAGGCCACCATGCAGCCCACGAAAATGCCGAAACCCAGCGCGTCCGCCGCATCCGCCAGCGCCAGAGCCTCGGTCAGGCCGCCGGTCTTGTCGAGTTTGATATTCACGACGTCGTAGCGGTTGCGAAGCGCCGCCAGGCCGCTGCGGTCATGCACGCTCTCATCGGCGCAAACTTCGACAGGCCAGGTTTTTCCAGCAAGGGCGTGATCATTGCCGGCGGGCAGGGGCTGTTCGACCAGCGCCACTCCGGCCTCGGCGCAGGCGGCGAAATTTCTTTCGAGGTCTTCCGGGCGCCAGGCTTCGTTGGCGTCGACGATCAGCTCTGACTCCGGCGCGCCGGCGCGCACCGCGGCGAGTCGCGCCGCGTCGCCCTCGCCGGCCAGCTTGACCTTCAGCAACGGTCGGTCGGCGGCCTCCGCCGCGGCCCTGGCCATCTCTTCCGGCGTTCCTACCGAAAGCGTATAGGCCGTGACGCATGGCCCGAGCCGGTGCAGGCCGGCGATCTGGTAGGCGGGAAGGCCGACGGTCTTGGCGTCGAGGTCCCAAAGCGCGCAATCCATCGCATTGCGCGCCGCGCCGGCGGGCAACAGGGCTTGAAGGAAGGCCCGGTCGGCTCCTGCCTCAATGGCTGCGCGCACGGATTCGATCGATGCGACGACCGATTCCACGCTCTCGCCGTAACGCGCATAGGGCGTGCATTCGCCGCGTCCCCGGACGCCTCCCTGCTGCAGCGCGACGACGACGACCACGGCCTCGGTCTTGGCGCCGCGGGCGATGACAAAGGGTTTTGCGAGCGCAAAGCGTTCGACGGAAACCTCGAGCTGACGGGTTTTGAACGGGGTCATGACGTTCCCTGGTGAAATTGGCTTTTGCCTTACCTGTCCAGCAAGGCTATTCAATTTCAAGTTAAGAAAGCAGATCGAGGTTCATGTCCAACGCTGCCGACGCCGAGCCGGATTTCACCGTCGAACGGGACGGGGAGACGCTACGCATCGCCTTGCGCGGCGCCTGGACCATCCGCGCCTCGCGCGCCCTCGAACACGCAGCGGCCGCGCTTGCCTCGGCCGCGCGGGGGGCGAAGGCGGTGGCGATCGATTTCACCGGCGTCGCGCGCCTCGACACGGCGGGCGCCTGGATGATCGACAAGGCGCGAACCGAAATGCAGGCAGCCGGGGCGTCGGCCGCCTATGCCGCGCTCACCCAGGACCAGCAGATCCTCCTGACCGAGGCCGGTTACTTCCCGCCTGACGCGGGCGGGGCGCCGCCGCCTGGCCTCATCGTGGCGTTGCTCGGCAATCTCGGCCAATGGGGCGTGATGGTCGGCGGCAATGTTCTGGCCGGCGTCGCCTTTCTCGGCGAGCTGGCCGTCGCGGCGATGCGGGTTGCGGTCAAGCCGCAGCTGATGCGTCCGACCTCCATGGTCTTTCACCTGCATAGTTTCGCGCTCCGCGCCGTGCCGATCATTGTGACCATCAATTTCCTGGTTGGCTGCATCGTCGAGCAGCAGAGCATCTTCCAGCTGCGCCGCTTCGGCGCCGCGACCTACGCCATTGACCTGATCGGCGTGCTGGTGCTGCGCGAACTTGGCGTACTCCTGACTTCGATCATGATCGCCGGCCGCTCCGGATCGGCCATCACCGCCGAAATCGGCTCGATGAAGATGCGCGAGGAGATCGACGCCCTGCGGGTCATGGGCATGTCGCCGATGGAGGTGCTGATCCTTCCGCGAGTAATGGCGCTTATTGTCGCCCTGCCTTTGCTGACATTCCTGGCCGACATGGCGGCGCTGGCGGGTGGCCTGATCACCGCCTGGGTCTATGAGGGCATCAGCCCGGCGTCCTTCATCACCCAGTTGCAGGAGGCGATCGGCCTGAACACCTTCTACGTCGGCTTGATCAAGGCGCCTTTCATGGCGCTGGTCATCGCCATGATCGCCTCGATCGAGGGTTTCAGGGTCCAGGGGTCGGCGGAATCGCTCGGGCGCCGGGTCACTGATTCGGTGGTCAACTCCATCTTCATGGTGATCTTCGTCGACGGCCTGTTCGCGATCTTCTTCGCCGGCATCCATTATTGAGGAGTTGATTCATGAGGAGTGCATGGCGCTGAACGGCGACACCCCCATCATCCGCGTGCGCGACCTGCATGTCGGCTTTGGCGCGAAAACCGTGCTCAATGGCCTCGATCTCGACATCAAGGCCGGCGAGGTCACGGGCTTCGTCGGCGGCTCGGGCCAAGGAAAATCCGTGCTGACCCGCGCCATTCTCGGGTTAAATCGCAAACAGGCCGGGACCATCGAGGTGTTCGGGGAAAACATCGACCGGCTTTCCTCCAGCGAGCATCGCGCGCTCGAACGGCGCTGGGGCGTGCTGTTCCAAGGCGGAGCGCTGTTCTCCAGCCTCTCGGTCAGGCAGAACATCCAGGCGCCGATGCGCGAATATCTGTCGCTGTCGCAGTCAACCATGGACGAACTGGCTCAGCTCAAGCTGAAGCTGGTCGGCCTGCCGCCCGACGCGGCGGACAAGTTTCCGTCCGAACTCTCCGGCGGCATGGTCAAGCGTGCGGCCCTCGCCCGCGCCTTGGCGCTCGATCCCGAGCTGCTTTTCCTCGACGAACCGACCTCCGGCCTGGACCCCATTGGCGCGGCGGAATTCGACGACCTGATCTCCACCTTGCAGAAAACGCTCGGCCTGAGCGTGTTCATGGTCACCCATGACCTCAACTCTCTCTATTCGATATGCGACACCATCGCGGCGCTCGCGGACGGCAAGGTGATCGCCTCGGGACCGCTTTCGACCATGCTGGCTTCCGATCACCCCTGGCTGAGAGCCTATTTTCACGGCAAGCGCGCCCGGGCCATCGTGCGGCCACACGAATCTGGGCAGGCTTCCGGCAATGAAACCTTCAGCGGGGCGAGGTAGGAGCACAGCATGGAGACACGCGCCAATTACGCGCTGATCGGCCTGTTCACACTCGCCATCATCTTCGGCATTTTCACCTTCGCCTATTGGTTCATCGCCGCGGGCCAGCATACGGTCCGCAAGACTTACGTCGTGCATTTCATTGGCTCGGTCTATGGCCTGGACAGGGGCAATTCGGTTCTGTTCAACGGTCTGAAGGTGGGCGAAGTCACCGACCTCGGCCTGATGCCTGAAGACCCCAACCGGGTATTCGCCAAAATATCGATCGACGTGCTCACGCCGGTGAAAGCCGATACGTCCGCCCGTCTGGAATCCAGCGCCTTGACCAGCGTCGCCCGAGTGGCGCTCGAAGGCGGCGACCCAGCCGCGCCGCCGCTGGCCGAAAATGGCGTGATCGAAGCAAGGCCGTCGCAACTGGCCGACCTGATCGCGCAGGCGCAGAAGCTCAGCGGCAAGGTCGACGGCTTCCTCGACCGCGCCAACAAGCTGGTAGACGACAATGGTCCCGCGCTGACCGCCTCCGTCAACAACATGCAGACGCTGACAGGCGCGCTGGCGGACAGTTCGGGCAGTTTTCGCGCGGCCATGGAGAGCATCGATCCGGTCAAGATCCGCTCGATCGTCGACAACGCCGACAAATCGATGTCGAAGGTCAATGCCTTGCTTGGCGACGGCGCGGGCAAGACCATGGTCGCCGACATCGCCGACGCGGCGCGTTCGCTGAAGAAACTGGCGGAAAACCTGACAAAATTCACCAATACCGGGCTACGCCAATATGAAGGTCTGGCGGTGGACGGCCGCCGGACGCTGCAGGACGTCGACCACGCCGTCCGGCAGCTGGAGAAAAACCCGCAGAGCATCATCTTCGGCGCCAAACCGTCGCTGCCTGAATACCAGGGACATTGACCCCGATCGCCCCGCAAGGCTTGCCTTTTGCCGAGGGCTTTGCTTTTGCTATCGGATGGGAAACGACACGGCGGAATCGGGCGGCCAAATTCGTATGCATGACAAGCGCCAAGCTAAAGACATCGATCCGAGGGTCGGATCGGGAAGCGCGCGGTCGATGACCCCCAAGGCGCCCTCATTCCTGATTTCCGCCGCCGTCCTGTGGACAATGGCCTTGTCCGGTTGCGCCAGCGCGCCCCCACCCAGTTACGACCTTCATGCGGCATCGGGCGCGATCCATGGAGCGCGGGGCGTTTCCGTCGACTTGCCGGATGCGGCGACGCCGCTTGACAGCGATCTGGTCGTGGTTCGCGAGGCGGGCGACCGGGTCAGCAGCCTTGCCGGCGCTCAATGGGCGGATCGACTGACGCTGCTGGTGAGGAGCCGCATGATCGATAGCTTCGCGCGCGCGGGCGTCCGCGCCGGCGCGGCGACCAATTACCGTCTGGCCCTGGAAATCAGCCGTTTCGACATCGACGCGCCCACTCGCACTGCCCAAGTGAAAATTTCGGCGCGCCTTGCCGCCGAAGGCGGAGGGGTAGTTTCGGCCAGGATATTTTCAGCTTCAGAACCGGTCGGCGAGATCGCCGGCTCCGAGCCGCCGCAGGCGCTCGACCGCGCCTTCGGCCGCGTCCTGCCGCAAATCGTCGCTTGGGCGTCCGCAGGGCGATAAAAATAAGCCCGCGCTGCAAAACGCGGGCGCTGGGTTCACCAGCCATAAACATAGTGGCGACGCCAGGGTCGACGATAACCGGGCCCATAGCCGTAGGGACGATAGCCTCCCGCATAGCCGTAAGCTGGCGAATACCCGCCATACCATGGACCTCCGCCCCAGCCGGCATAAGTATAGGGATAGCCGTATCCGTAGTAACCGTCGGCGTAATAGGGATAATCTGCGGCGAGGCCCAGACCTACGCCGAGGCCGACCAGGCCCAGGCCATAGCCATAGCCCCAACCCCCGCGGCCCCAGCCGCCGCCACGGGCCCATCCGCCGCCACGGGCCCAGCCGCCGCCGCGGCCAAAGCCGCCGCCGAAATGTCCGCCCCCGCCACGGAAAGCAAAGGCGGGTTCGGACAGCATCGTCACGCTCGCGATGACCGCGGTCGACAAGGCGAGCGCTTTCAACAATGATTTTCGATTGTTCATGGAACGACCTCCCGACTGATAGTTGGCTCGTCAGGTAAGTCAACGTTTATAAAAGATTATTGTTCCAGATTTCGAGCCGGAAGTGCTTTGTCGCTTGTTTATAGTGCAGTTCTCGCCTGGGTTCGTCGAGATTATACCGCAATATAGATGAACAGGCGTTCATTTGCTTTGACATGACTTTGCTCGTGAAGCCACAAAAAAACGCCCGGGACCTCGTCCCGAGCGTTCGTTTTCATGTCATGGGCGCTGCTTATCCCAGCCGTCCAGCGGCGTGGGCAAGCAGGGTGTAAACCTTGCCGGTTTCGGAGACGAGATAGGAGCGGGTCATCGTTCCATCGCGGTCGTCGCGGTCGATTTCGCCGAGCAGGCGTTCGAATTCCGCCAGATAGCGGTCGACCGTGTCTCGGAAGTCGCCCTCGGCGGCATAACGGCGGCGCACCTCTTCATACGTCTTGGTCCCCTGCGCTGTGTAGAGGCGGCGACCGAAGGCGTTGCGGTCGCCGCGGCGATAGCGGTCCCAGGCCTCGACAAGTCCGTTCTCATCGACCACGCGGGCGATTTCGGCGGAAAGGTTTTCCAGCGGATCGGCCGAGCGGCGCGCCGGCTCCTCCTGCGAGGCGCGGGCGAGCAGGTCGCTCATCCAGCCGCCGCGCTCTGGCGACGCTGCGGGAGCAGGGGCGCGTGTCGAAGCCGGACGCACGTCGTAGCGCGGCGCCTCCGGGCGAGCCGGTTCGCGGCGCGGCGCCGAGGCAGCCGGGGCGACGGCAGGCGCAGGCTCGGACCAGGCCTGGCGCGCCACGGGGGCGGGTTCGGCGACAGGTTCGCGGCGCGGCGGCCGCGACGTTTCCGGACGCGCCGGGGCGGCGGGCTCGGCGACGTCATACATGCGGCCTGAGCGCGCGACGATGTCGGTCAGCTCGTTGAGCGCCTTGATCTGCTCCGCGACGACGCGACGCATGGCGGCTGTCTGTTCGCTGGTCTCGCGCGGCAACTCAAGAGCGCCGCGGCGCAATTCCTGGCGCGTGGTTTCGAGTTCGCGCTGGATCTCGCCGGTCATGGACCGCAATTCCTGCGAGACGGCCTTGTAGCGTTCCGTCGCCTGCTGGAACAGATGGTTCATCTCGCCGAGATTTTGTTCGTAGGCGGCGGTCAGGGCCGCGCTGGCGCGTTCGCGTTCGCGAGCCGCGTTCTGGCGCAGTTCGTCATACTGGCCAGTGAGCGCGCCTGCAGTGGCCGAAGCCGCCTCGGACAAGAAGGTTCCGACATCGCGGGCCTTGCCCTCGGCCTGGGCCAGGGTGCGGCCGATGGCGCCGGAATAGCCTTCGAGCCGCTGCTCGAATTCGGCCTGGCTCTTTCTCGCCTCCTCGTAGAAGGATTCCATGGCGTGCAGGCGCTGCTCCAGCGTGCGGTCGATCGACGCCTGGGTCTCCAACATCTCGCGCAGGTTGACGGCCAGGGCCTGGTTCTGGCTGGCGATGGAGTGGGCGGTCTCGTCGGCGCGGCGCACGCCGTCCTGGGCGTTGGCGTCGAGGCGTCCCAATTCTTCGTGCAGCGACTCGACGGCGCCGGCGAAGGCGCCAATCTGCGGGCCGAGCGCGGCGTCAAAGCGGCCGAGGCCGGTTTCCGCCTGCTGGATCAGGCCGCTCAGCGAGCGATGCGTCTGCGCCATGCCGTCAATCAGGCCGCCGACCTGCTGCTTAAGCTGGTCGTGAACGCTGGAGAGGGCGGCGATGGAATCGCTGGTCTTGTCGTCCAGCGTCCGGCCCATCGTCTCGCTGGCGCCGGCGATCGCCGTGTCGAGCGCGTGTGTGACGCGCTCCAGCAATTCGCGCATGTCGTGATGCGTCTGGTCCAGCGCGCCGCCGATCTGCTCCTGACGCAGGCTGAGATGGTCGATGATCTCGGTCGAACGGTTGGACAACGCGCCGACCGCGCTTTCCGCAAAGGCGACGATCTGCGACACCACTTCGCCGCCGCGAGCCGTGAGAAGCTCGATCAGCTTCAGGCCGTTGGTTTCGTAGAATTCGTGCAGCTCGGCGGCGCGAGCGCGCAACTCCTCGTTCAGCGCGGCGCCCCGGCCGTCCACGGTCCGTTCGATCTGGCCGATGCGGCGATCCATTTCCTCGCCGACGAGGCCGAGGCGTCCGACCACCTTTTCCTCGAACTGGTCGATATGGCCGCCGAGATGGGTGGAGATCTCTTCGGCGCGCGTGGCCAGGACGTCGCTGATCTGCTCGGCCTGCACGGCCAGCTGCTCGCCGACATGGCCAAGGCGCCCGACGACCTTCTCCTCGAACAGGTCGAGATGTCCGCCGAGATGGGCCACGATTTCCTCGCCGCGGCCGCCGAGGACTTCGCTGATCTGCTCGGCCTGGGCCGTGAGCTGCTCGCCGACGAGGCCGAGGCGTCCGACAACCTTCTCCTCGAACCGGTCGACATGTCCGCCGAGATGGGCGGCGATCTCATCGCCGCGTCCGCCAAGCATGCCGCTGATCTGTGCGGCCTGGGTCGAGATATGCTCGCTCACCTGGCCGAGGCGTCCGACGACCTTTTCCTCGAACAATTCGATGTGGGCGCCGAGATGGGCGGCCATTTCGTCGGCGCGGCCGCCAAGCGAGGCGTTGATCTGGTCGGCCTGCGCCGTCAGCTGCTCGCCGACGAGGCCGAGGCGATCGACGACCTTGTCCTCGAACAATTCGATGTGGGCGCCGAGATTGGCGGCCATTTCGTCGGCGCGGCCGCCAAGCGAGGCGTTGATCTGGTCGGCCTGCGCCGTCAGCTGCTCGCCGACGAGGCCGAGACGATCGACGACCTTTTCCTCGAACAGTTCGATATGGCCGCCCAGGGTGGAGGCGATCTCGACGGCGCGGCCGCCGAGCACGGCATTGATTTCGTCCGCCTTGGCGGACAATTCCTCGGTCAGCGCGGTCGAGCGGTTGAGGATGATCTCGTCGAGCTCGCGCGCCTTGGCGTCGAGCGCGCGGCCGACTTCGCGGCCGCCTTCGCCCAGCACCTTGGCGATGTCGATGGCGCGTCCGGCCAGCGCGTCGTTGAGCTGGCGCGAACGCTGGGTCAGGCCGCCTTCGGCCTTGGCGATCAAGCCGTCGACGAGACCAACGATTTCCTGGGTCTTTCCGGCGGTGCGCTGCTCGAAGCGGTCGAGCTGCTGTTCCAGCAGGTTTGCGGTGGAGGCGGCGCGGTGGCCGAGGCGGGCGTCGAGCGCTGCGCCATGGGTTTCGATGGCCGTTTCAATGGTGGCGAGACGATCGGAAATGGCCGCGGAGAGCGCGTCGGCCTGAGCGCCGACACGCTCGGCGGCGCCGCCGCCGACTTCGGCCAGGATCCGCTCGAATTCACGCAGGTTGTGGGCCAACGTGTCGCGCAAGATTTCGGTCTGCTCCTTGATATGGTCGGCCGAACTTTCGCCGCCGCCGCGCATCAGGGCCTCGAGGGAGGCGAGCTGCGCAATGAAGTCGGCGTTGAAGCGATCGGTGTGCTGCGCCAGGCGGTCGCGAGTCTGGGCGACGCCATTGTCGAGGCGGCCCTCGAAAGCGCGGAGGCTTTCGTCGATCTGCCGGGCGAGCTTTTCGCCATGGGTCCCAATGCTGTTGGAGGCGTCATCGCCGCCGCGCAGCAGGGTGGCCTCGAAGGCGTCGAGCCGTTCCGCCAGCGTCTCGTTGACGCGGTCGCCATGCATGCCGATGGCGGCGACCGCCTCGGCGGCCACCTGTGCGAAGCGGCGATGCGTGTCCGTGACGACGCCGCGAATGGTTTCGGCGGCCTGGCCCGTGGTGGCGACGAAATTGCGGTCGAGCGTCGCGGTCTGCGCCATCAGGCCGGTCAAGGCGGCTTCCGCCGCGGCTTCGAACTGCTCCTGCGTCGCGTGGGTATTGCGGGTCAAGGCTTCTTCCACCGCAAGACGGGTGGCGTCGAGGGATTCGCGCAGGCTGCGGGCGCGTTCTTCAGCCTGGACGATGGTCTCCGCCGTCGCCGTGGCGAAATGGTCCTGGAAGGCGTCGGCATGCTGCGACAGCGCGGCGATATGCTCCTGCGCCTGGTCGTGGAAGGCGTCGGCGTGTTGCGACAGCGCTGCGATCTGTTCCTGCGACTTGTCCTGGAAGGCGCCCAGCGTGGCGGCTGTCGCCTGTTCGAACTGGGCATGGGTCGCGGCGACATTCTGGCTGAGCGCCTCGGCGACGACGAAGCTCGTCTCCTCCAGTTGCTCGCGCAGTTTCTTTGCGCGTTCTTCGGCTGTTTCCGTCGTTTCGGAGGCGATGCGGGCGAAATTCTGCTGGAACGCGTCGGTGTGGCCGGCGAGGGCCGAGAGCTGGTCCTGGGTCGCTGCGGCGACCATGTGTTCAAGCCGCTCGCCCTGGGTGGTCACGGCGTCGATGGTCTGCTGCGCCGTCAGGGTGAACTGCTCCTGGAAGGCGTTGGTATGGCCGACCAGCGCCGCCAGCGTTTCCTCGGTGGAGGAGCCGACGGTCTTTTCGAGGTAGTCGACATTGTGGCGGAAGGCCGTCTCGATGCGGGCGGCCTGCTGCTCCAGGGTCTCCAGCGTGGCGCCGGAGATAGCGTCGAGCTGATGCTGCAGCGCGTCGGTCTTCTCGCCGATGGCCGACAGCGTGGTCTGGGTGGCGTGGTCGACGGTGGTGCGCAGGTTTTCGGTGTGGCCGGCGATGCCTTCGATGGCGTCGGCGGCGGAACGGGCGAACTGGTCGTTGAAGGCCTGGGTGTGGCCGGCGAAGGCGGAGAGGGTTTCGTCGGCGGCGGCGGTAAAGTTTTCACGCAGCGCGTCGGCATGGCCGGCGACGCTCTCCACCGTCTGCAGCGAGACGCTGGCGTAAGTCTGGCCGATGGCTTCGACGCTCTGGCTGAAGTCCTCGATGGCGCGATGGGTGGTCTCGCCGACATGGGCCTTCAGGGCTTCGGCGCTGCCGGTCATCTCCAGCATGGCCGCGCGGGTGGCGTCGGCGAAGTCTTCCGCCGTGCGGGCGCGATGAGCGGTCAGGGTCTGCGCGAAGGCGTCGCCTGAGGCGGCGAGGACGGCTTGCGCCTGGTTGGATTCCTCGCGCAGGCGCAAGGTCAGGTCCTCGCTGAGCGCGGCAAGGGACTGGTGCAGGGCCGGACCCTGCACCACAACGATGTCGTGCAGGCGTTCGGCCTGGTCGATCAGGCGGCCATGCAGGTCGTCGCCTCGGCGGGCGATGGTGTCGCCGATGCGGGCGCCGACGCTCTCCAGATGCTGGGTGAGGGCGTCCTGGCGACTGTCGACCCGGTCGATGAAGCTGTCGGCGAAAGCGCGCAAATCGCCGTCGACCTGGGCGCCGCGCGATTCGATGGCGCGGGCGGCGTCGTCGCCGGAGCGCTGGAAGCGCTCGAGCAGGTCTTCGGCCCGGGTCTCCAGCTGGCGCAGCATGGAGTCGCCGGATTTGGCGAAACTGGCGTCGATTTCGCCGCCCTTGTGTTCGAGAGCCTGGGCGATGCGGTCGCCGGCTTCGCCGAGCAGACCGGTCAGCTTGTCAGTGGCGGATTCGAGTTCGGCGGCGGCGGCGCCCTGCGCATGGGCCAGCGCCGAGGAGACGCGGTCGGCGTTCTGGATGATCGATTCGCGTTCGCTGGCCAATTCGTCGAGCAACAGGCGGATACGGCGCTCATTGTCGCTATAGGTGCGCTCCAGCGAGGAAACCTCGGCGCGGACCATGGTTTCGAGTTCGCTGGCGCGGGCGAGCGCGCGTTCGATGCCGTCGCCCATCGAGGCGACCTCGCGACGGATCGCCTGGCTCAGGGTGACGACCTGTTCGGTCGCCAGCGTTTCCGGCTCGGCGAGACGGATCGCCACTTCCGCCATGGAGCGTGCGGTCAGGCGCATTTCCTGGGAGCGGCGCGCGACGCCGCCCATGGACAGGAAAAAGATGACCGGTCCGATCAGCGCGAAAAGCGAGATCGCGGCGGAGGGGCCGAACAGCGAGCCGGTGAAGGCCGCCGCATGCGTGAAGATGAGATAGCCGATCCACAGGCCGGCCCAGGCCGCGGAGCCGATGACCGCCATGGTGGTGGCGGAGGAATTCGGCCGGGACTGCAGGCTTTGCAGGATCTGGCCGACCGACGGCCGATCGTCGTTGGCCGGTCGCGCAGCGGGCTCGAAAGGGCCGCGCTTGGCGTCGGTTTCGCGCGGACGCGCGACTTCATTGTCGCGTGAACGTACGGGAGGCGCCGGCGGAGTTCTTCTTGTTCGATTTCCGGCAGCCGCGGCGACGGCTCCGCGGTTTCCGGTCGAGCGCGTCGGCAGATGGAACTCCAGGGTCGGGCCTTCGCCGGCTTCGGGCGCATGGACGGTGGGGGCGTCAGGCTCGACATTCAGCCGCAGCGCGTCCTCGATCGCCGACAATGCGGCGGCCGCGGGATCCTGGGCCTTGCTCGGTATGGACATATCCAATCGCCTCTGTAACGCAACGAAGTCCGGCGCGAGCCGCGCTGGCGCACGCCTGCCGCCCCGCAAGGAGCGCCAGTTAACCAAGTCACACTCTACGCTTGCGCCGCAACGAAGAAAACCTTTGCCCGGCAGCCTTTTGCCAACGTCGTTAACGGAGTTTTTGCCATATTTCCAATTTTCCGCGCCAAGGCTTGAAAAATAAGGGTTCCGTCAGCTCCTGCCCGGCAAGGTGGCAACGCCAAAAGGTTGTGGACTGCGCGTCTGTCAACCGGAAAAAACGGGCCGGATGCGACGGCCGGTCCTGCATTTGCATCAGAAGCGCTCGCGCCCTGGAGATAGACATGAACGCCGCGTTGCGTAAATCCGAGTTCGAAACATTCCGTCCTTCCGCTGGACGCGTCGCGCCGCCCTTTCCGCTCGATCTCGTGCATCTAGCCCGCCAGACCATGGGCGACCGGGCGCTCGAAGCCGAACTGCTGGCCCTTTTCGACCGACAGGCGGCGCAGATCGCCGCCGCGCTGGCCGCGCCCCCGGCCGGCGAGACGCCCGCCCTGCGCGCCGACCTGGCGCACAAGCTGAAGGGTTCCGCTCGCGCCGTCGGCGCCCATGCCGTGGCCGCGGCCGCCGAAAACTACGAGCATTGCGCCCGCGCCGGCATCCTGCGGCCGATGGACGTCGAGCAGGTGCTCGAAGCCGTGGCCGAGGTCCGCGCCGCCCTGCGCGATCTGGCCGGCTGAACGGTCAGTCCTGATTAGCTGAGAAATTCCATCGCCGCCTTCAAGAAGGCGGCCGCCTGCTCGACGCCGGAGAGATGCGCCGCCGGCAGGCGCAGCAGCCGCGAATCGGGCAGAGACGCCGCCAGAGCCTCGCCTAGCGCGGGAGGCGTCGAGACGTCGGCGTCGCCGGCGATGACCAGCGTGGGAATAGACGGCGCGCCGCGAATGGCCTCGCGCAGATCCAGGTCGCGCAAGGCCGAGCAGCAGGCCGCATAGCCGAGCGGATCGCAGGCCGACAGCATCTTCAAAATTCGTTCCGTTTCCGCTGGATTTTTCTCGCGAAAACCTTCTGTCAGCCATCTTTGCAACACCACCGGGGCCAGCGTGGCCATTCCCGGCCCGCGCGCCGCGCGGATGCGGGCGTTCCAGCCGGCGGCGTCGGGGAAATGCGACGCCGTATTGGCCAGCACCACCTTGCGCAGCCGGTCCGGCGCGAAGATCATCAACCATTGCCCGATCGCGCCGCCCATCGACTGGCCCAGGAAATGCGCCCGGGTGACGCAAAGTTCGTCCATCAGGGCCAGGACGTCGCAGCCAAGTTCGGCCAGCGCATAGGGCCCGGGGGGGATGGCCGAGCCGCCATGGCCGCGCGCGTCGAAACGCACGAGACGGAATTTCTCCGCCAGGGTCGGCGCGATGGCGTCCCAGACATGGAGATTGGCGCCGAGCGGATGGGCCAGGACCAGCGGCGGCGCCCCGGGGTCGCCGGAGACGGAAACGTTCAGTTTTACGGAAGCGGGCATGGTGATCCGTCAGATAAGTTGCGGTCAGATCAGCTTCAGGGCGCGCAGGCTGGCGTGGCCGTTGCGCCCGATGATCAGGTGGTCATGCAGCGAAATGCCCATCGGCTTGGCCAGCGAGGCGATGTTCTCGGTCATCACGACGTCGGGTTTCGACGGCGTGGGGTCGCCGGAGGGGTGGTTGTGCACCAGGATGATGGCGCTGGCGTTGAGCTCAAGGGCGCGGCGGATGACCTCGCGCGGATAGACCGGAGTTTGGTCGACGGTGCCGCGGCCCTGCACCTCGTCGGCGAGGAGGCCGTTCTTCTTGTCAAGAAACAGGACACGGAACTCTTCCGTCTCATGGAAGGCCATGGCAGAGCGGCAATAGTCGAGCACTTGCGCGAAGGATCCGAGCGCCAGCTTCTTGCGCATGGCCTCCTTCGACAGGGCGATCGCCGCGGCCTTGACAATCTTGAACTCGGTGACGACGGCGTCGCCGATGTATTCGATTTCCTTGAGCCGGGCAGGCGGCGCCGCGATCACTTCGGCGAAGGAGCCGAATCTCTGCAGCAGCGCCTTCGCCAGCGGCTTGACGTCGCGGCGGGGAATGGCGCGAAACAGCAACAATTCCAGCAATTCATAGTCGGCCACGGCCTCGGGGCCGCCCTGGAGGAATCGCTCGCGCAGCCTTTCGCGATGGCCGGCGTTGAGCGAATCCTCTGGGCGGCGTCGCTGCTCATCCGGAAGTCCTGCGAGCACTGCGCAGCCCCGGCGGCGTAGGGCGGGCAATGCAGGCCGCGCGGCGACAGGGTGAAGACTTCCGCGCCGGTCGCGGTGACGCCGAGCGAATGCTCGAACTGCGCCGAAAGCGAGCGGTCGCGGGTCACGGCGGTCCAGCCGTCGCTGAGGATCTTCACCTGCGGCTTGCCGAGGTTGATCATCGGCTCGATGGTGAAGAACATGCCTTCCTTGAGCGTCACGCCCGTGCCCGTGCTGGCCGTAATGCAGGATATTGGGCTCGTCGTGGAACAGCCGGCCCAGGCCGTGGCCGCAGAATTCGCGCACCACGGAGCAGCGTTCCGCCTTCGGCGTAGGACTGGATGGCGTAGCCGATATCGCCGGTGGTCGCGCCGGGCTTTACCACGGCGATGCCGCGCATGCAGAGCTTCATAGGTGACTTCGCACAGGCGCTGCGCCTTGCGCGGCGCGTCGCCAATGAAATACATGCGGCTGGAATCGCCGTGCCAGCCGTCGACGATATAGGTCACGTCGATATTGACGATGTCGCCGTCGCGCAGGGGCTTGTCGAATCGGGAATGCCGTGGCAGACGACATGGTTGATCGAGGTGCAGATCGACTTGCGATAGCCGCGATAATCCAGCGGCGCCGGATAGGCGCCGTGGTCCATGCCGAATTCATAGGCCAGCTTGTCGAGCGCGTCGGTGGTCACGCCGGGCTTGGCCGCCTCCACCATCAGGTCCAGCGCTTCCGCCGCCAGCCGTCCCGCCTTGCGCATGCCCTCGAACGCTTCGGGACCGTGGATTTGGATATGCCCGGTCTTGCGGCCCGGCGAGGCTTCGGCTTCGATGAAGGTCATTCTGTCCAGCTTGTCTGGGCGGCGCGCGCCATGGAAATTGCGCCGGCGAGAAGGTGCGCCGGCAAGCCCTGAACTCCCAGATTTAGCCCAAACCAGAAGTGGCGCAAGCCCCGCCGGGTGGAAATGGAGCCCCGCAGGGTGGAAATGGAGCCCGCTGCGATGAAATCGCGCGCTCAATCGCACACTCAATCGCGCGCTCAATCGCGCACTCAATCGCACACTTGGCCGTCCCGGCTTCGCCTGCTAGAAACGGGAAATGCGCGCGTCCTCCGCCAATGATTTTTCTCCCTTCGGCGAATTCCGGCCGCATGGCGCCCTGCGCCGCCTGCTGCATTTCACCCAGAACGCCGGCCTGCACTGGCTCGGCCAGCGCGCCGCCCTGCTGGTGCGCGGCGTCGGCCTGCGCCGTTTGCGCGCGAGGCCGGTGGACGTCACCGTCGAGACTTTGCACGCGCGGATGAGGCTCTATCCTTATAATAACGCCTGCGAAAAGCGGCTGTTGTTCACGCCGCAGCTGTCCGACCGCGAGGAGCGACGCTTCCTCGCCTCGCGGATCACGCCGGATATGGTCTTCCTCGACATTGGCGCGGGCGTCGGCGCCACCAGCCTGTTCGTCGCCTTGCGCGCCGGTCCGCGGTCGCGGGTCCTGGCGGTCGAGCCGCAGCCGCTGCTGTTCGAGCGGCTGCTGTTCAATTTGCGGCAGAATCCCGCCGCCACGATCAAGGCGCTGGATTGCGCCGTCGCCGACGCGGAAGGGGCGGTGACTTTGTTTTCCAACCCCTATGATCTCGGCGAAACGTCGATGCGTATCGTCAATGTCGAGGGCGGCGGCGCTCAAGCCCAGGCGTCAGCGAAATCTCTGGCGACGCTGGCGCATGAGGAAGGTTTTGACCACATTGACGCGATGAAGCTCGACGTCGAGGGCGCCGAGGATCTGGTGTTGGAGCCCTTCCTCGCCGCCGAACCGGAAAGCCTCTGGCCGAAAGCGCTGATCCTCGCCTATTCGCCGGGCAAATGGGACGTCGACCTCTGTATTATGTTAGAAAAACGTGGTTATATCAAAATGTTGCAAACAAAAGTTTATGTCATTTACGAACGGGAGGGCGGACAAGCGTGACCGACAAGAGAGTGACCGCCGCGGTGCTGGTGATCGGCGACGAAATCCTGTCCGGCCGCACCCGCGACACCAATAGCGGGTACATCGCGCACTTCCTGACGCAACTGGGCGTGGAGCCCCGCGAAATCAGGGTGGTTCCGGATGTGGAAGTAGAGATCGTCGCGGCCGTGAACGCACTTCGCGGGCGCTATGACTACGTCTTCACGACCGGCGGCATCGGCCCGACCCATGACGACATCACCGCCGATTGCGTGGCCAAGGCCTTTGGCGTCGGCATCTCCGAAGACCCGCGCGCCGTCGCCCTGCTGCTGGAGCGGATCAAGCCGGAGGACCTGAACGAGGCGCGCCGGCGCATGGCGCGCATTCCCGACGGCGCAGAACTCGTCGCAAATCCGCTCTCGAAGGCGCCCGGCTTTTGGATCGGCAATGTCATCGTCATGGCCGGCGTGCCCTCGGTGATGCAGGTCATGATGGACGATGTCGCGCCGAAACTGGTTACGGGCGCGAAGATCCTGTCGGAAATGCTGGAAACCCACGGCCTGCCCGAAGGCGCTTATGCCGCCGGTCTGGGCGAGCTGGCCAAAGCCCTGCCGGACGTGTCGATCGGCTCCTATCCGCGGCTGCTGGACGGCAAGTTCGTCAACCAGATCGTGCTGCGGGCGAGGGACGCGGGCGTGCTTGCGGCTGCGGCGGAGAAGGCGCGGGCGATGCTGGCGGAGATTTCGGCCCGGCACAGGCTGTAACGTCCGGATCGGAAAGCGCCGACGCGCGTTCCCCCTGCATGAAATTGCTGGTGGTCGGCGCGACGGGTCACGGCCCTTGTCCGGCGCCCAGATCCGTCCGGGTGGGCTAGCGTCGGCGTCGAAACAGCGGTCGGCGATCCCTGTTCGGCGGAGGCGCTCGAAGGACTGATTCCCGGCCATGACCTGGTGATTTCCTGCCTCGGCCAAAGCTCCGGCGCCAATCCCCATCTGCTGCGCGACGCCGCCAAGGCCATGCTGTCGGCGTTCGCGCGCGTCGGCGGCGTCCGGGCCATCGCCGTTTCGCAGGGCCTGCTGTTTCCCGCCCGCAATCCGCTGATCCCGCTGCTGCGCTTGATCCTGCGGCGCGTCACCGCCAATTCCAGGGCGATGGAGGCGGTTCTGCGCGCCAGCGCGGCGACCATGATCTGGACCATCGTAAGGCCGCCGCGCCTTCTCGACGGCGGCGCCGCCCGCGGCTATCGCGCGATGGCCGACGCCATGCCGCCCGGCCCATCCTCCATGCAGCGCGCCGATCTCGCGGCCTGCCTGCCCGACGAGGCCGAAAGCGGCCGCTATCGCGGCCGGATCGTCGGCGTGGTTTCGCGGTAAGCGGGCTCGGCGCGGGCCGTCATCCCGCTTCCTTGTCGGCGTTGAGCCGCGCCCGGACGTCGGCCTTCAAAACCTTGCCGACCTTGGAGCGGGGCAGGTCATCCCAGACATGGATCGCCTTCGGCGTCTTGACGGCGCCGATTTGCGCCTTGACGAAGGCCGCGACCTCGGCGGGGTCGACCGTGCGGCCGGGGCGGGCCTGCACCACGGCTTCGATGCGCTCGCCCCACTTGTCGTCGGGCAAGCCGACGACGGCGCAATCCTGTACGCACTCATGGGCCGCCAGCGCCTGCTCGACTTCGACGGAATAGACGTTGAAGCCGCCGGTGATGATCATGTCCTTGGCGCGGTCGACGATGAAGAGAAAATTCTCGGCGTCGAGATAGCCGATGTCGCCGGTGTGGCGCCAGCCATGCGCCGAGACTTCGGCCGTCGCCGCCTCGTCCTTGTAATAGCCGGCCATGGCCAGCGAACTGCGGATGACGATCTCGCCGCGCTCTCCGGCCGGCAGCAGCGCGCCTTCGCGGCGCCATGATGGCGACCTGCACGAGAGGGGCCGGGCGCCCGGCCGAGGTCAGGCGCTCCACGGCGATGGAGCCGTCGGGCCGGTAATGCTCCGCTGTGGACATGGTCGAGATCATCATCGGCGCCTCGGTCTGGCCGAACAATTGAGCCATCGGGCCGAACGCCCGCAGCGCCTCGGCCAGCCGGGTCGGCGACATGGGCGCGGCTCCGTACCAGAAGCATTGCAGCGAAGCGAGATCGGCGGTTTTCAGTGAGGGATGGTCGAGCGCCATGTAGATCAGGGTCGGCGGCAAGAAGGCGTGGGTGATGCGGTGGCGCTCGATCAGGGACAAGAACTCGCCGATGTCGGGCCTGGGCATGATCACGACCTCGCCGCCGAGCGTCAGGATCGGGAAGGTCAGCACGCCCGCGGCATGGGTCAGGGGCGCTAGCGCCAGATAGCGCGGCCGGCCTTCGAAAGGATAGCGCATCAGGGTGATCGCGGTCATGCACTCGAGATTGCGGCCGGTCAGCATCACCCCCTTCGGCTTGCCGGTGGTGCCGCCTGTGCCCGGAATCATGGCGACGTCGTCAATGGGTTCGCGCTCGAACGGCGCGTCGTCCTGGCCATCGAGCCATTGTACGAACGACGGCGCGAAAGACTGCTCGGCGTCGAGGCAGACGAGATGGCGCAGCTTCGGCAGGTCGGGGCGCATCTTTTCCGCCATCGCCGCATAGGCGCTGGAAAAAAGCAGGAAAACGCAATCGAAGCGGTCGAGGATGAAGCGATTTTCCGCGGCCTCGTTGCGCGGATTGATCGGACACCAGACCGCGCCCGCCCGGGAAACGCCGAACACGGCGGCAAAGGCCACGGGGTCGTTGCCTGAGAGGATGGCGACCTTTTCGCCGGGCGCCACGCCCGAGGCCGCCAGCCCCCGCGCCACCCGCCAGGACAGGCGCTGGACCTCGGCGTAGGTCCGGGCCTGGCCGTTCACGGTCAGGCAGGGCGCGTCGGCGCCGAGCGAGGCGCCTTTGTCGAGATAGTCGATCAGACGCATGGAACGCTCCCCGCATCGACGGCGGCTCACCGCTCAGCTCTTGGACAGTCAAGATCGGGTTCATCACCAGTCCGAAACTGCGCAATTGCCCGAGCAGTTCGCGATGGCCGAACGCCTGGCACGCCGAGGCGAAGCCGACGCGTCGCGGCGGCGCCTGCAGCAGCGAATAGGCGGCGTAGGCCTGCATCATGCCGGTCTGCTTGTAGTTGCAATTGCCGTGGATGACGCAATGGGCCCGGGCGAGCGGCCCCGAGGCGTGAACGGAATCGAGCGACTTGTTGATGCGCGGATTTTCGCGCGGCGGCATGCTGGGCTGCATGGTCGCGGCGATGTCGCCCAGCGCCTTCTCCTGCTGCTCCGGCGGCAGCGGCTTGATCTTCTCCTTCACCATCTGCATCGTGGCGACGACGTTCTGCATCACCTCGCGGGCGAAGACGCCGCCGAGGACGCGGCAATTGGCGACGCGCGGGTCGTTCCTGAACCAGACCGGGTGAGCGGTGCCGCCCCAGGGCACGACAATCGCGCTTTCGTGCTGGCCGGGCACGGCGACTTCATGGTTGGTCGTGCAGTCCCATTCGACGAAATTGTTGTTTTCCAGATAGTACCAGTTCGCCTTGAGGATGGTGAAGATGGTCTGCGTCGAGGCGTAGGTCGGGAAGCCCTTCCACAGCACCAGGATATCGAGCGTGTCGAGGCCGGGCGTCTCCAGGCACAGGTTGGCGGCGATTTCGCCGGTGGTGTACATCTGGGCGATGCCCGGCGACAGCAGCCTGCCCCTGGCGGCGAAATCGTCGCCAAAGTGTTTCTGGGCCAAAAGCGTCCAGTCCTGTTCGCCGGTCGTGTCGGTGTAGTGGCAGCCGGCGGCCAGCGCCGCCGCGACGGTGGTCGGGCGCATATTTGATGAACGGCCCGACCATGTTGCAGACGACCTGCGCGCCGCTGAACAATTCGGTCAGCGCCTCCTCGGTGTGCTCGACGCCGACGACCTCGTAATCGGCGGTCTCGATGCCCGGCACTTTTTCCATCACGGCCTTGACCCGGGCCGCGTCGCGGCCGGCGGCGATGAAGGGAACCTGGTATTCCCGCAAATATTCGCAGACGAGACGCCCGGTGTAGCCGGAGGCGCCGTAGACGATGACGGGTTTTTTCGTTGCTCATGGAAGCACTCCTCACATGCTTGGCCTCACATTCCCATGCCGCCATCGACCGGCAAACCTGCGCCGGTGATGAAACGGGCCTGGTCGGAACACAGGAAAACCGCGGCGTCGGCGATATTGCCGGCCTCGGCGAGCCGGCCAAGCGGCGTCTGTCCCGACGACATTGGCGACGGCGGCGTTGACGTCGGGCGCGAGGCCGACGGCGACGATGTCATTGGCGAGCTTGCATGCCCATCACCGTGGGTATCAGGCCGGGATAGATGCAGTTGACGCGGACGCCGTAGCCGAGCTTGCCGGCCTCCATGGCGCCAATCCGGGTCATGCGGTCGACGGCCGACTTGGTGCCGGAATAGCCGGCGATGGCCGGAAAGGCGATGGTCGCGGCGACCGAGGAAATATTGACCACAGCGCCGCCCTGCGCCGGCCGCGCCGCCCGGCCGCATGGCGCGGAAGGCGTGCTTCATGCCCAGCGCCGTCCCCACCATGTTGACGTCGCACATGCGGCGCAGGTCGTCGGCGCTTGATGTCGCAGACGAGCGAGGTGATCTCGACGCCGGCGTTGTTGACGAGGATGTCAAAGCCGCCGAGCGCGGAAATGGTGGCGGCGACGGCGTTTTCCCATTGCGGCTCGATCGAGACGTCGAGCGGGACAAAGCCGGTCTTCACGCCCGTCTTGCCGAGGGTTTGCGCGGTTTCGCGGCCCTCCGCCTCGAGCACATCGCCGATCATCACGGCCGCGCCGGCCTTCGCGAGGCCATCGGCGATCGCCGCGCCTATGCCGCGCGCGCCGCCGGTCACCAGGGCTTTGCGCCCTGCCAACGTCTTTCCGTCCATGGGATTTTCCTCCGAGGTCGTCCTTTTTGGACAATCGTTCGTTATTTGCCATACAAGAATGCAAATTAGTTTGGACGATTGTCAAGGAAATTACGGACGTATGTGCAAAATTAAGCTTTTCTCAGGTCGCGGGTCGAGGTAAAGTCCGGACTGCGTTCGGCGAAGGATGACTGATGAGTTTGGAAGCAACGGCGTCGCGGAAGAAAATCCGCCCATCGGCGCGGGAGCCTTACATTCCCGTGGACAAGATCACGCCGAGGCGTGTGGAGCTGGCGGAGGCCGCGCTCGGCACGCTGGGCGAACTGGGTTACTCGCGCACGTCGCTGCGGGAAATCTCGCAGGCCTCGCAGTTCTCGCACGGCGTTTTCCATTATTATTTCAAGGACAAGGCGGACCTGATCTGCTTTTGCGTGCGTCATTACAAGGCGAAATGCGTCACGCGATACGACGAGATCGTGACCGCGGCGACCGATCGCGCGTCCTTGCTTGCAGGTTTCCTGGACAAGCTCACGGAGACGATCAGGATCGACGCGCCGATGCATCGGCTCTGGTACGACCTGCGCGCCGAGGCGCTGTTCGACGCCGATTTCCGCGAGGACGTCATCGAGATCGACAAGACCCTGGAGGAGATGATCTGGCGTATCGCCCTGCGCTATGCGGAACTCGGCGGCGCCAGCGCGCCGCGCCTGTCCAGGGGGGCGCTCTACGCGCTGTTCGACGGCCTGTTCCAGCGCGCCCTGCTCGGGCATCTGGCCGGCGATCCCGACGCCATTGCGGTGCTGAGGCGTGAAATCGGGGGCCTTTTGCCGGTGATGTTTTGATGGCCTTGATGCCTCGATAGACACAGGCAAGGACATTCCGCGCGCAATCAATTCAAGAACATGTGATCCGTCGCGCCAGCCTCGAGGAATGATGTCCACGTCGTTGATTTGATATTTGATTCTGCAGCTCCACCTGCGCCGCGCGCAACTCGATACGTGTGGATATGTCCCTCCGGTTAATTGACCGTTAACCACCGCCGCTGCAACGATTAGAGCAGGATCGCATCTAGTCCTGAGCACAGCGAGGACAATCATGCATACCATCGCAGTAGTTGACGACGATTGCTTTGTTCGCATTGCGATCGAACAAATGCTGGAAAGCGAAGGGTTTGATGTCCTGAGCTTTGCATCCGCCGAGGAATTCTTGAGGGCATTCTTGCGGGCGGACGGATTGAAAAATATAGACTGTCTTTTGACCGACGTCGAAATGCCGGGAGGCATGACGGGCATCGCTCTGCTCGCGGAAATCTCGGAGCGCGCGCCGGTCTGTCCTGTCGTTGTCATGTCGGGCCGGGGCGGCGGCGTGTTTCGCTCGGCCGCCTATGAGCGCGGCGCGCGCGACTATCTCGAAAAGCCGTTTTCGGGCGAAAAGCTGGTCGAGGTCATTCATCGGGCGATCGATCCGGCGCCGGCGCCCTGGCGGCGCAAAGGACCGGCCATCTTTCTTCAGGGCCCGATCACCCAATAGGGCGCGCCAGCTTTTTGCTGCTCTTCCAGGCCGCGCGCCGCCGCCGCGATCTCGCGGTTGACGATCTCGGAAAAATCCCGGATCGCCTTGGGTTCGTCGAACACGTAGGAATGGCCGCTCAGCCTTGTGTCGACGGATTCCACCCCCTTCGCCACGAGTATGTCGGCGCCGCCGCTGCCAGCGCGCGGCGCCTTGTGATAGCCCTCCGAAATCAGGATGGCGCGGTCGTATTGCGAGGCATAGAGCGTGCGCATGACGCCGACCCTGCTGGCCAGGCGGATCTGTTCGAGGAAGACGTCCTGGGCGACATCGGGCGCGGCGAAGATCGCCGCGCCAATGCGCAGGTCCGAGCGCGACAGGGCGAAATCGCGCAGCATCTGCAGGAGAATGCGACTGCCCATGCTGTGCGCGACGAAATCCAGTTGCAGTTCCGGCGCCACGGTCGCGATTTCGCTCACAAGTTCGAACAGATGCGGCTCGCTCCAGACACTGGAATCCTCGTCATAGGCATAGCCGAAGGCCGAGCCTTCGGACGGCCAGCTCCAGCCGACGATCGCGCCGTCGTAAGCGAGGTCGGAGCCCAATTGCAGCGCCCGCCAGACCAGGCCGTCGAACGGTATGTTGAAGCCGTGAATGACGAAGAGGATCTTGTTCAACCCGTTCGCCCGGGTTCTGGCGACGATCAGCCGCGCGCATTTCTCCAGGCCGGTGGTCAGGGTCTTGGGCGCCGGCGGCAGTCGCGGCTCGCCGGAGTGGCGGGCCGGGGCGCCGAGATAGCCGCAGCTGTAGTCGAAAACGTCGAGCCGGCGCGAGCCGAAGCGGGTCTTGTAATCGAGCGTGCCCTCGTCATCGCGGTCGGTCGCAAACAGCACCGGGGGGATTGGTCCCGGTTTTTCGGGCGGGCGCGGGAGACTCGGCCGGGGAGGGCGGGGCGGCGGGCTGGCCCTTTGCCGTCTGTCCCTGGGCTTCGGCTTCGGCCTTGCGCCAGAGGCCGATTTCGGCGTCGAGCGCGCTCTGGCCGCCTTCGCCGGCGCGTAGCGCCAGTTGCATCTGCTCGGCGAAACCGAGTTGGTTCCGCTCGATGTTGGGAACTCTCAGGACATTGTCCTCGCGCGCCATGATCTCGGCGTCCACGGCCTCGCGAGCTTGTTCCGCCGCCGTTTGCAGCGCGTTTTTTTCCGCTTCGCTGAGTTTCAGCCAGAAACCCGGCGTCGCCGCCAGCAGGCCGGTCTCCGGCCAGCCGGTGGTCAGGTAGAGTTTCCCGCCATAGCGCGTCGCGAATTCATGGGCCTCTATGCCACAATGGGTCTGCAGCGCGTTCATCGCGCCGGGCTCGCTGGGCATGGCGCCCAATGTTTTCGCCCCGAGCACGTGGAACAGCGCGTCGGGCGAGCCATTCCTCGCGGCTATGGTCAGCCGGTCGAAATCCGCCGCCGTCTGGATCGGCTGCTCGGTGAGCAGGTAGGTGATGGCGTGGTTCCACAGGTTCAGCGGAAATAGGCCGGAGCGGCTGGCGGCGGAGGCGGCGGCGTCGCCGATGAAGCTTCGCTGCATCAGGAAGACTTCGGCGGCCGACTTGAACATGAAGGGACGCGTCAGCAGCGATCGCTCGCTGCCGCCTTGCTCGACGGCGCGGAAATCCGCGTCTGTCAGGGTGAAGACGCCAAGATCCGTCGCGCCGGTCTTGAGCGCCTGCATGGCCTCCGGCTCGGCGCCGAGTTTCTGCGGAATCAGTTTCAGCCCGGCCTCGGCCAGGACCTTGCTCGAAAGCAGCGAGTTGATGAAGGCGTCGTCGGCATAGGCGGCCGGAAAGCTGATCCGCACTTCCGACGCGGAACACCTGTCGAAAGACAGGCAAAACGACAGCAGAACAAATGCGACGACCAGCGGGCACAGGCGCGGCACGGGCTTAACTCTCGACAGGCAGAGCATCAGGTTAGAACGGCATCGCGGCGGATTTCTGGGCGCAAGGGGCCGCAGGAAAGTTCCGGTTGGCGCCGTCACTGCGTCCCGACAGGCCTTTCGGCATTGTCATGATAGACATCGCGGAAAAAGAGCATGGAAAAAATCTTGCGTTCGTTGTCATGCGGAAATCCGCAGGCGGGCGCAAAATCCGTCGCGTCCCGATAGGTTCCAAAAATCCGGTCCCAAAGCGGAAGGTCAGAAAAATTATAGGTATGGAGGTCGAGCTGATGATGCACCGAATGCAATTGCGGCGTCTGGATGAAATGGCGGCTCCAATCGGGCGCGCGTAAGTTGGCATGATAGAAATACTCACCGGCTGCTGCGAAGAAATTGAACCAGATCAATCCATTGGTGGATACGCCGAGCAGGCCGAAGAGGATGAGCGCGGCGAACAGCGAGTCGCAGAGGATCTCGACGGGGTGCTTGTAGAAGGAGGTCAGGATTTCGATGCGTTTCGGCGAATGATGGATCTGGTGGAACACCCGCCAGAACCCGGAGGCGTGGCGCAGCCTGTGCCACCAGTAGAAAAAGAACGAGCCGACGAACCAGCCAATGAACCCTTCGGCGGCGGGGGCGTGGAGTTCGCGCAGATGCAGCAGAGCGCCGGCGTCCGCCCATCTGGTCCACAGGCTGAAGGTCGCCAGCGTGAGCGCGAACTGGCAGGCGTTCAGGGCGGTGGCGCGCGCAAGCCAACCCGGCTCTTCCGGCAGCGGCCGGCCGGGACGCAGGCGCTCGGCGGCGAAAAAGACAAATGTGACGCCGATCGTCAAAAGGACGACCGGATGGATTTGCAGATGGACTTGCATTTCAGGCTCCGTCGCGCCGATCCGGCGCAGAATATGAACGTTGTTCAATTTGAATATAAGCTGGGGCCGAGCGGGAGCAACACAAAAATGAACAATGTTCATTTTAACCTTACGCCAAGGTTGACGGCGGCTCGCAGCCGCGCCTTCACAGCAAGATTTGCTGCAAAAACGCCTTCGCCCGCTCATGGCGGGGGCCTGAGAAAAACGCCTCGGGCGTGTTGATTTCGACGATCTGGCCCTGGTCCATGAAGATCACCCGGTCGGCGACCTGGCGGGCAAAACCCATTTCATGGGTCACCACCATCATGGTCATGCCGTCGCGGGCGAGCGACACCATGGTGTCCAGCACTTCCTTGACCATTTCCGGGTCGAGCGCCGATGTCGGCTCGTCGAACAGCATGATCTTCGGCTTCATGCACAGGGCGCGGGCGATGGCGACGCGCTGTTGCTGGCCGCCGGACAATTGCGCCGGATATTTGTGCGCCTGGTCGGCGATTCGCACCCGCTCCAGCAGTTGCATGGCCAGGGCCTCGGCGTCGGCTTTCGGCGTCTTGCGCGCCCAGATCGGGGCCAGCATGCAATTCTCCAGCACGGTCAGATGCGGAAACAGATTGAATTGCTGGAACACCATGCCGACCTCGCGGCGGACCTCGTCGATGCTCTTGAGGCTGTCGGTGAGTTCGACGCCGTCGACGACGATCCTCCCGGACTGGTGCGCCTCCAGCCGGTTGATGCAGCGGATCAGGGTCGACTTGCCCGAGCCCGAAGGGCCGCAGAGCACGATCTTTTCGCCCGAGGCCACTTCGAGATCGATGTCGCGCAGCACGTGGAAGGCGCCATACCACTTGTTGACGCCGGTCATGCGGATCGCCGGTTCGGCGGAGGGGTCGGTCAATGGTCGGCTCCGGAAATGGCGGAGCGGTCATGTTAGCGCATTGGACAGTTGCGCCAAATCGGTTATGGATTTCGCCCGCGTTTCCGTTGGCCCTTTTCTCGGGCTTGGGCGCGAACGGCATTTTCCGAGAGTGCGAGAGGCGACCATGTTCCGTTTTCTGTCGAGGCTGCTGGTCCTTCCTTTTTGCGTGACGACCGCCCTGGCCGAACAGATCGCCAATTGTCCCGCGAATTCGCCTGAAGAGACGATCACGGGCTGTTCGGCCTTCCTGAAGCAGAACGCCGACGCTGCGCAGAATTTCGCCCAGCGCCCCTGGGATTACAAGGCCAAGGTGGCGGCCGACCTGCTGCCGCAAGCCTATCAGACCCGGGCCTATGCCTATTTCATCGGCGGCAACATGGATGCTTTCGTCGCCGATTACGACGCGGCGATCAAGATCAGCGCCACGCCGGCCCAGGTCTATTTCAGCCGCGGCGGCCTGTTCCTGAAAATCGGCGACCTGGACAAGGCGCTGGCCGATTACAACGCCGCGCAAAACCTGGCGCCGAATGAAGCGCAGGTTTACGTCAATCGCGGCCTCGTCCTCGGCCTCAAGCGCCAGTTCACCCTCGCCCTGGCCGATTACAACAAGGCGATCGAGCTGCGGCCGGACTTCGCCTTTGCCTTCATCGGCAGGGGCAACGCCTATAGCGAAATCGAAAAATTCGATCGCGCAGCCGCCGATTACAGCTCGGCGATCGCCATCACGCCGGACCAGCTCCCCTCCTATGCCGGGCGCTGCCGGGCCTATGTCGCGCTTGGCGATTTCGACAAGGGCGTTCTCGATTGCGACAAGGCCATCGCCATCGACGAAGCCAAGGCCGCGCCGGCTTTTTCCGCCCGCGCGCGCGCCTTCCTGATCAAGGGGGACGCCGCCAGGGCCGACGCCGATTTCGCCAAGGCGCTCGAACTGACGCCGCAGCTGGCGGCCGCCTATTTCGATCGCGGCGTCGCCTTGCGAGGCAAAGGCGAGCTCGACAAGGCGATCGCCGATTTCGACAAGGCCATCGAAATGGCGCCGGCCTACGCCATAGCCTACAAGGAGCGCGGCCTCGCCAAGGCGGCCAAGGACAATTACCCGGACGCCATCGCCGATTTCACCAAGGCGATCGAAATCAGCCCCGAACTGGCCTCCGCTTATCGCAACCGGGCGCTCGCCTACAAGCATGACGGAAAGACGGCGGAAGCCGACGCCGATGCGTCCAGCGCCGACAAGCTGGACGCCCAAACCAACTGATGATCGACATCGTCGAGCTTTCCGACGGCGACGCCCGCGCCCGTATTTCAGTCCTTGGCGCGGAATTGAAGGGTTGGGAGGTCGCCGGCCGGGAACTGCTCTGGCAAGGCGATGCGGCGGTCTGGGCCGATTCGGCGCCGATCCTGTTTCCGGTCGTCGGCTGGAACTCGCGACGGCATAACGGTCGAGGGCCGCAAATATCCGCTGGGCCTCCATGGTTTCGCGCGCAATGAGGTTTTCGAGCTCGCGGCGCGCGCGACGAACCGGGCGAGGTTCCGGCTGGAAGCCAATGCGGCGACGCGCGCTCTCTACCCTTTCGAGTTTTCTCTTGAATTGGAATATATTCTGCAAAACAGTGAATTGCGCGTTGTTATTCATGTTATAAATCAAGACGAGAAAACCTTGCCCTATGCCTGTGGGCTGCATCCGGGTTTCGCGTGGCCGCTGCCCGGCGGCGAGGGGCGACATTTCCTGCGTTTCGACGAGGTCGAGCGGACGCAAGTCCCGGTCATCGCGCCGGGAGGACTGTTTTCGACGCAAAACCGAGCGATCGCCTTCGACGGGCGAGAGCTGCCGCTGAGCGAAGAGCTTTTCGTGGAAGCCTTGTGTTTTCTCGATGCGCGAAGCCAGGGCGTGACCTTGCACGCCGGCGCCGGCGCAAAACCTTGCTTGCGCATGGAGCTCGAAAATTTTCCGCACATTGCCCTGTGGTCGCGGCCGGGAGGAAAATTCCTTTGTCTGGAGGCCTGGACCGGCCACGGCGACCCGGAAAATTTCAACGGCGATATCTTCGAAAAGCCTTCAATGCGCCTGCTTGCGCCGGGTGAGAGTTCGCGCTGCGCCGCAACATTCACTTGGCGCGCCTGAACGCCGGCTGCTAGAAAAACTTATGACCAACCAGTTTGCCGGCGCGTCGCCCGACGCGACCAGACGAAACCTTTTGCTGTTCCTTTCCGCCAGGGGATTGGGGGCTTTCGCCGCGCAAATGCTCGACGTCGCCATTGGCTGGCATGTCTATGCCGCCACCGGCAGCGCCATGAGCCTCGGCTTCATCGGCCTGGCGCAATTCCTGCCGCTGCTGGTGTTCCTGTACTGGAGCGGCCACGTCGCCGACCGGTTCGACCGGCGGAAGATTTCCGCCCTGGCCGCGCTCGGGCAGGCGGGCGCTTCGCTTTCGATTTTCGCTCTGGCTCTGTTCGACGCGCCCGTCTGGATGATCTATCCGGCGCTGTTCGCGCTTGGCGCGACGCGCGCTTTTTCCGGCCCGGCCAATGCGGCGCTGCTGCCGGAAATCGTCGACAAATCGGTATTTTCGCGCGCCGTAGCCCTGTCGACCACAGTGTTTCAGTTCGCAACCATCGCCGGGCCGGCGGTCGGGGGCCTGCTTTATGCGGCGGTCGGCTTCCATGAATTCCTGTTTTGCGCCCTGTTCGCTGCGGCCGCCGCGCCCTTGATGCTGGCGATCCGCTGGCCCGACGCCGTGGCCGAGCGCAACGACGTCGAGGCGGCGGAAAAGAGCGCCCTCGCCGGCCTGCGCTATATCTGGTCGAACAAGGTGGTTTTCGGGGCGATTTCGCTCGATCTCTTCGCGGTGCTGTTCGGCGGCGTGACGGCGCTGCTGCCGATCTATTGCCGCGATATCCTGCATGTCGGGCCGGCGGGCCTCGGCCTTTTGCGTTCGGGGCCGGCGATGGGGGCGATCCTGGTCGGGCTGGCCCTGGCCGTCTTCCCGCTACGCCGGCGCGTCGGCGCGAAAATGTTCGCCTGCGTCGCCGGCTACGGCGCCGCCACCGTGGTCTTCGCGCTTTCGACCGATTTCGCCCTGTCGCTGGCGGCCATGGCGGCGCTCGGCGCCTGCGACGTGGTGAGCATGGTGGTGCGCCAGACCCTGGTGCAGATGGCGACGCCCAATGACATGCGCGGCCGCGTCGCGGCGGTGAGTTTCCTGTTCATTGGCGCGTCCAACCAGCTGGGGGAATTCGAATCCGGTTTCGCCGCCGCGCTGCTCGGAGCCGTGGGGGCCGCGCTGTTCGGCGGCGTCGCCTCAATCGTCGTGGTGGGGATCTGGGCCGTGCTGTTCCCGCAACTCAGGAAGGCGGACGCCTTGCGCCACTGACGACGAGAAAACAATTCCATAGGCGACGAAACTCTGCCAAAAAGCGGCGCGCAAAACGGAGCAAGCCATGTCGATCATAAAACCCTCGGACAGGACGGCGCTGCTGATCGACGGCAAGGCCGCCTCCGTCGCCCTGCTGGAAAAAATCGCGGGCGAAGCCGCCGCCCTCGATTTCAAGCCGGGGCTCGCCGTGGTGCTGGTCGGTTCGGACCCGGCAAGCCAGGTCTATGTCAAATCCAAGGGCAAGGCCGCGCAGTCCTGCGGCTTCCATTCGGTCCAGCATGACTTGCCCGCGACGACCAGCGAGGCCGAGCTGATCGAGCTGGTGCGCGCGCCTCAATGCCGATCCGGCGATCCATGGCGTTCTCGTGCAACTGCCGCTGCCGGCGGGAATCGATTCCGCGAAGGTGCTGCAGACCGTGGCGCCGGAAAAGGACGTCGACGGTTTTCACCCCGTCAATGTCGGATTGCTGGCGACGGGCGTGCTCGAGCGGGCGCTCGTGCCCTGCACGCCGGCCGGCGCCATGCTGCTGATCGAGGAGGCGGCGAGGGCGATGGGACGCGATCTCGCCGGCGCCGAGGCGGTGATCGTCGGGCGCTCGAACATCGTCGGCAAGCCCATGGCGCAATTGCTGCTGGCAAGACACGCCACCGTCACCATCGCCCATTCGCGGACGAAGGACCTGCCTTCGGTGGCGCGGCGCGCCGACATCCTCGTCGCGGCTGTCGGCAAGCCGGAGATGATCAGGGGCGACTGGATCAAGCCGGGGGCGCTGGTGATCGACGTCGGCATCAACCGCGTCGCCGGCGAAGGGCTGACGGCCACGGGACAGCCAAAGACGCGCCTCGTCGGCGACGTCGCGTTCCGGGAAGCCCTGGACGTGGCTGGCGCGATCACGCCTGTTCCGGGCGGCGTCGGCCCGATGACCATCGCCATGCTGATGGCCAATACCTTGCGCGCGGCGAAGCTGAGCCGCTGACGGCGGCCTCCGATCAGGAACGCTTCGCTGCAGGGCGACCTTAGAACACGTCGCAGGAGCCTCGTTCCTCGTTTTGCTTCTGCAGCCAGCAGGCTTCGCGCGCCTTGGTCAGGGAGGCGCGCAACGAGGCGAGATCGAGCGGCTTGGCGAAGACGCCAAACAGAGGGACGCGCTTCTGGTAAGCAAAGTTCTTGGTCGATTCGAGCATGAATTCGCTGGCGCCGCTGATGATCAGCACCTGGACCTCGCGGTCCATCGCGGCCACGAATTGGAGCAGGTCGAGGCCGCTGTCGGCGCCGAGGCCGATATCGACGCTGATCAGGTCGATGTGCTCGGATTCGAGGATGACGATCGCCGCCTCGAGCGATGAGGCCGCCAGGGTCCGGTGACCGGCCTGCGCGCCGAGCTTGGCGATGACGCGGCGCTGGATCGGATCGTCATCGACGACCAGCAGGGTGGTGATGACGGGCGTCATGCCCACCAGCACGTCGGAATGGTCGATGGCGTTGGCTTTCATAGTCCTGGCTCCAGTTTAACTTTTTCGTCCTGACCGGCTCGCGGTCGCTCGGCGTCGCATTGGCGTCATGATCGGCCGCGACGCGTCGCGGCGACTCCTGTCTAGTGTTTCAAGCCGCCAGCATCGCCTCGTCGATGAAAGGCCTGGCGTCGTGGAAGGCGATGTTCGCCGCCGAATTGAGTGTTTCGACCCGCGAATAGTCCTCGGCGGCGATGACATGCTCGAGTTCCTTGGAGACCGCCGCCAGCCGCGCGAGGCCCAGCATGGCGGAAGAGCTCTTCAGCGCATGCGCGGCCTCTTTCAGCGAGATCATCTCCTGCCTGGCGAGAAGGGCGCGCATGTCGTCGAGCCGATGGCGCGCGTCGGCCAGGAATTCGGTCATCAGCTCCCGCGCGTCGTCATGGCCGATCTCGATGCCGAGGATGGCGAAGGATTCGAATTCGAAGGCCGGCTGGTCGTGATAGCCCGGCTGGATCGAACCAGACGGCTCCGCTTCGGCGTTCGGCGCGGGAGCGGGATCTTCAAGGCCCATGTGACGGGCGACGATCTCGCGCAGCGGCGCGCCGCGATAGGGCTTGGCCAGGAAATCGTTCATCCCGGCGACGCGGCATTCCTCCTGGTCCTCGCGGAAGGCCGAGGCGCTCAGGGCGATGATTGGAGCGCGGCCATAGGGCGCCGGCAGGGCGCGAATGGCGCGCGTGGCGTCTATGCCGTTCATGTTGGGCATGTGGATGTCCATCAGGATCAGGTCATAGGCGATGGTTTTCGCCGCCGCGACCGCTTCCAGCCCGTCCTGCGCCGTGTCGATCTGGGCGCCGGTGCGGGCCAGGATGGTGCGGGCGATCTGGCGGTTGGTCGCATTATCCTCGGTCAGCAGGATGCGCCGGCCGGCGAAGTTCTCGCTGGCCGAATTCTTCTGGCTTTCCACGCGGTCGGCGGCGGGCGAGTCCTCGGGGGCGAGTTGGGCGACGGGAACCGAGAGGGTGAAGGCGCTGCCCACGCCCGGCGCGCTGACGACCTCGACGCCGCCGCCCATCTGTTCGGCCATGCGCCGCGAAATGGCCAAGCCGAGACCGGTGCCGCCATAGCGGCGCGAAATCGTATTGTCGGCCTGCCAGAATTCAGTGAACAGATGCGACAGGGCCTCTTCGCTCATGCCGAGGCCGGAATCGCGGACGACAAACACCAGGCGCGCCTGCGGCTCGGCCCTGGCGAGGTCGGGAACGTCGTCGCGGCAGGCGACCTCCACGCTGACATGGCCGCGCTCGGTGAATTTTATGGCGTTGGAGACGAGGTTGAGCAGGATCTGGCGCAGCCGCGCGGCGTCGCCGGACACCTGGGCCGGGAGATCGGGCGCGAGGCGCACGTCGAGCCGCAAGCCCTTGTCGTCGGCCTGGACGGCGAACATTTCCACGACATTTTCGACCAGGCCGGCGACCGCGAAGGGGCGCTTCTCGAACTCGACCTTCTTCGCCTCGAGCTTGGAATAATCGAGGATGTCATTGATGACGCGCAGCAGATGCTCGCTGGATTTCGAAATGATTTCCAGCGGCTCGCGCTGGTCTTCGGGAAGCGTCTTCTCCAGCAGGTGGTCGGCCATGGCGATGACGCCATTGAGCGGCGTGCGGATTTCATGGCTCATGGTCGCCAGGAAGTCCGACTTGGCCCGGCTGGCGGCGCGGGCGTCGTCGCGCGCCTGGCGCATTTCGGCGGTGCGGACGACGACCTCCTCTTCCACCGCATAGCGGCGGTCGAGCAGCCAGGCGATATTGCCGGTCAGGAACAGGCAGGCGACGAGGAAGGACCAGGGCAGGAAGCCGCGCTCGTTGGCCATGTAGCCGGGGGTCGCGGTCGCCACGACCTTCCACGGCCGGCCGCCGACGCTGAGATTGCGCGAGGTCGAGACGGTCGCGCCGGAGGAGGCCGGCAGCGGCGTCTTGGGGAAGAGCAGCGCGTCCTTCGGGTCGGCTGCGAGGTCCCAGATCGCCAGGGTCATGTCGCCGTCTTCGACGCGGTCGCCCGCGCCCTGGCTGATGACGTCGCCAATGCGGAACACGCCGAGCACGACGCCGCGAAGTTCGTCCGAGCCGGGGGCGGGATTTTGGGGCCTGAAGGCGGCGCTCTGGTAGACCGGATAGAAGACGAGAAAGCCGTATTGGTCGCCGGTCTCCTGCACCAGTGTGATGCGTGCGGTCGACTGCGGCGTGCGCGTTTCGATCGCCGCGTCGATCGCGGCGCGGCGCGCGGCATTGGAATAGAGGTCGAAGCCGATGGCCTTTTCATTTCCGCGCAGCGGTTCGGCGTAGACGACGGGGAAATAGCGCTCGCGGGCGCCCGGCGACCGCATCCGGCCCTGGGCGTCGCGCTCGAGGATCTGGAAGCCGGGAGAACCGAGAGCGTCGAGATGGGCGCGGTCTTCCGCCGTCACCAGAGGCACCCATTCCATGGCCTGGACGCCGGCATAGGCCGACAGCAGGGGGGAAACGAAATTGCGGAATTTTTCCGAGGGCACCTCGCCCGTCGTCTCGAAAAAGGAGGCCAACGATCGCAGCGAGCCGACGGTGGACAGGAGCCGGGCCTCGACCGTGGCGACGCGTTCGCCAGCCGTGCGCTCGAAAGAGGCCTGGATGCGGGTGGTTTCGATCTGCAGGCCGAGGCGGAAGGCGAAGCCGGACGCCACGAGACCAAGCAGCACGACCGTGGCCATGACCGGGCCGCGGCGGCGGGTGTCGATCCGTCGGCTGTCCTTGAAAGGCCGCGCCTTCGAGGGCCTTGCCTCGATTGGGCTTGCCTCGCGGCGGCTGGTTTGATGCGGCTCCATGGGCGTCTCGCTGCGTTGCCGGTTTTCATTCGAACGGCAGCCTGTGACGGCAGGCGTTAACACACGCCACAGTTGTATCCGGCAAATTTTAACAATCTGGGATGGGCGGGGCGGTTTTCTCTACAAAGTTAAGAAAAAGCGACCGGTCTTTGCCTTCCGGCTAGGATGAGTCAGGCGGCGCAATGCGCTAGAGTCGCCGCCGCCAAAGCCGGCGCGCGAACCACAGCGCCGAAGGAGAGAAGAAAATGGGCAAAGCCTACGAGACCGGCCTCGACCAGAACCGCGCCAATTTCGCCGCATTGACGCCACTGACGTTTCTTGCGCGCGCCGCGGACGTGTTTCCGCACAAGCTTTCGACCATCCACGGCGACCTGCGCCTCACCTGGGGACAAACGGCCGAACGCTGCCGCCGCCTGGCTTCCGCCTTGCAAAAGCGCGGAGTCGGCAAGAACGATACGGTCGCGGCCATGCTGCCCAATATTCCGGCGATGATGGAGGCGCATTTCGGCGTCCCCATGTCCGGCGCCGTGCTCAATACGCTCAACACCAGGCTCGACGCAGAGGCCATCGCCTTCATGCTCGACCATGGCGAGGCCAAGGTCTTGCTCACCGATCGCGAATTCTCGCGGATCGTCAGCGGCGCGTTGAAACTGATGAAGGGCGCAAAACCGCTGGTCATCGACGTCGACGACCCCACCTACAAGGGCGGAGCTCTGCTCGGGGAAATCGAATACGAGGCTTTCCTGGCCGAGGGCGATCCGGCTTTTTCGCCGGCGCCGCTGGAGGATGAGTGGGACGCCATCGCCCTCAATTACACCTCGGGCACGACGGGCGACCCCAAGGGCGTGGTCTATCATCATCGCGGCGCCTATCTGAACGCCGTCAACAATATCGTCACCTGGGGCATGAAGCCGCATTCGGTCTATCTCTGGACGCTGCCGATGTTCCATTGCAACGGCTGGTGCTTTCCCTGGACCATGGCGGCCAATGTCGGCGTCAACGTCTGCCTGCGCCGCGTCGATCCCAAGCTGATCTTCGACCTGATCCACGAGCACAAGGTGTCGCATTTCTGCGGCGCGCCCATCGTCCATGGCATGCTGATCGCCGCCGATCCGGCCTCGCACAAGCCGATTGACCACAAGGTCGAAGCGCTGATCGCCGGCGCGGCGCCGCCCGCCGCGATCATCGAGGGCATGGAAAAGCTCGGCGTCGGCATCACCCATGTCTATGGCCTGACCGAGACCTATGGGCCAGCGTCGGTTTGCGCCAAGCAGATCGAATGGGAGACGGAGCCGCTGGAGAAGCGTGCGGAGCTCAATGGCCGACAGGGCGTGCGGTCGATGATGCAGGAGGCGATCGACGTGGTCGATTCGCATAGCCTGGTTCCGGTGCCGCATGACGGCATGACCATGGGCGAGATCGTGTTCCGCGGCAATATCGTGATGAAGGGTTACCTCAAGAACGAGAAGTCGACCAACGCCAGTTTCGAGGGCGGCTGGTTCCGCACCGGCGATCTCGCGGTGATCGAGCCGGACGGCTATATCAAGATCAAGGACCGCTCCAAGGACATCATCATTTCCGGCGGCGAAAACATTTCCTCGCTGGAAGTCGAGGATGTGCTCTACCGGCACAAGGACGTGCTGGCGGCGGCGGTTGTGGCGGCGCCCGACGAGAAATGGGGCGAGGTGCCCTATGCCTTCGTGGAATTGCGCGAGGGCGCGACGCCGACGCAGGAAGAGTTTCTGGAGCATTGCCGGGGGCACATGGCCCGGTTCAAGGTGCCGAAGCGTTTCATTTTCGGCGGCTTGCCGAAGACCTCGACCGGCAAGATCCAGAAATTTGTCCTGCGCGAGGCCGCGCGCGCTGCGGCTGAAGAATCCGCCGGCTGAAAGCTGCGACATGGCGGGAGGGCTCCGGCGGCGGTCCTCCTCCCTTCCCAGCGGTCTCCACTTGAACGCCGTTGCATAAATCAATGGTCTTTCAGGAACTTTAGTCCTATGATTTCACTTGAACTTCCAGATTCGCCTCGCCTCGGGGACAGTAAAATGAAAATAACCATCAATATCGATTGCACCCCGGCCGAGGCGCGGGCTTTCATGGGCTTGCCGGATTTCGAGCCGATGCAGAAACGAGCGATGGAACAGCTTGAAAAGCAGATGATGGAGCAGCTGGAGCTTTACACGCCGGAAACGCTATTGAAATCCTGGCTGACTCCGGGCGCGCTCAACGGCGAATGGTTTGGCGAACTGCTCAAGAAGGCGACGAAATAGGCCGCATTCCCTCGATATCCGAACTCAGAGCGCCGAGTTCAGGATCTTTCCCGCCCTGAGATAGCGGCTGGGATCGACGGCGGCGCCGTCCACCCGAACTTCGTAATGCAGGTGCGGCCCGGTCGAGCGTCCGGTCGAGCCGATTTCGCCGATGATCTCGCCGGCCTGCACCCACTGTCCCTCCAACACCTCGATATGCGACATGTGGCCATAGCGCGTGGCGAGGCCGGCGCCATGGTCGACCTCGACCATGTTGCCGTAGCCGCCCGAGGGGCCGGCGACAGACACCCGGCCCGCGGCGGTGGCGCGGATCGGATCGCCCGTGTCGCCGCGAAAGTCCATGCCGCTGTGCAGGGCGGGGCGCCCCAGGAAGGGATCGGTCCGATAGCCGAATGTGGAGGTAACGTCGAGCTGGCCGGGCAGGGGCTGGCGCAGCGGCGCGAAGGGCAGGGCGCGGCGCATGCCGTCCATCAGGGCGACGGTCTGGTTGATATTGGCGTAAGCGCGCTCGAACGCGCCGCCACGCTCGCCGACGGGCGCCGGCTCGAACGGGCCGCCCAAGGCCGGGGCGGCGCGAAGGCTGTCGGCGTGGCGCATCAGGCGGTCGACCGGCAGTCCTGCCTCGGCGAAGGCCTCGCGCATCCGCTCGGCCATGGCGGCGGCTGGGGCGCGCAAGCCGTCGAGCGCGGCGACCTGGCGCTGCTCCATGCGATCGAAACTCTGCGCCAGAGTGTTCAGGCGTTCGGCGGCGGAGGTCGGATCGGCGTTCTCGGACACGTCCTCGCCGGCGCCGTCGAGCGGCCGGGTGCGGCGAAGATCGAAACCTTCCGGCGCCGGTTTCAGCTCGCCCTTGGCGTCTGCAGGCTTGGCTGGGATTCCGGTCAAGTTTTTGGCCGGAGTTTTGCTGGCCGCGGCGGCGAAGGCCGGCGCGGCGTGGCGGACCGCGATGGCGGCTTCGGCGGGATCGACCCTGGCCGCCAGCGATGCGACCAGCGCAGAGCGTGATTCGAGCCGGGCCTGGCGAACGGCGAGTTCGGCAACCTTGCCTTCGAAAGAATCCTGGTTGAGCATTTGCCGCGAGGCGAGGGTGTCGATCTGCGACCGCAGCGCGGCGATGCGGTCCTCATAGGCGAATTGTATCTGCGCCTGCCGACGCATCAGCGACGCGAGCATTTCATCGCGAAACACCAGATAGCCGCCAATGCCGAGACAGCAGACGACGAGCAGGGGAGCCAGCCCGAACAGCGCATAGGCGAGGCCTGGCGGCAGCGCCAGCTGGCGGCGAAAACTGCCATAGGCCACCTGAATGTCGATGGCCTGGCCGCCCGCCGGCGCCGGATGTTTTTGATGACGCATGTTTGCCGTCCTGGCTCGACGAAACGCTGATTCCAGGAGAAAATTTAGGACGGCGTGGTTAATGTTTCGCCAACAACGCAACTCAAGGTTTCAGTCGCCGGCCGCTTGGTCGGATTGCGGGGGCGGAAAGCGTTGATTTGGCGCGTCTTCGATGGGCAAATTGTTTCTTGCCTCACGCCGCCGCGTCACTTGTCCGAATCCCAGGCTCGAGCTCACCCTCGCTTTTTCGCCACCGCGTCCGCATAGCTGCGTAAATCTTCGGGCGCGATCGGGGCCGTGCGGCGGTAGAGCCGCGCCTGCACGCCATTGCCAAGGCGATAGCTTTGCTCGGTGGGCTGGAAGGCCGCGCCCAGGCCGGCGCCGGATTTGATCGCGGCGTCGAGATAGGCGACCAGTTGCTGCTCTTCGGTCGCCAGGCGGATTTGCGCCGGATCGGTCACGACCGCGACATCGCAGTCGGCGACCAGCGGCAGGAGTTTGGCGTCGCGGCGGTCGACTTCGCCGAGATAAATCAGGTTGTCGCCGAGCAGCGATCGGGTTTCCTGAGTCAGGTTAGCGGCGTTTTCGCGGATGATCGTCGCGTTGAGTATCCCGGTGGCGGCGACCACGCAGACTTTTTCGCCCGCGTCGGCATGGCGGGCGAGGTCGCGGGTCAGCCTGTCGATTTCCGCCATGTCGACGCGGCGCGGCGGCGTCATGTCGACGGTCGGGACCAGCCGCGCCAGCTGGATCGGCGTCCCGGCGCCGGGAAGGGCGACGCCCGAGAGGGAGGCCGCCGCGCAAATAGCCAGCGCGGCGAAAACCGCGCGCGCCCGCGCCTGCGTCGTGGCCATGCGGGCCGCCGCCAGCGCCACGGCGAACACCATGCAGGGTATGAGCAGCAGGTAATGGTGGACGCCAAAACCCTGGACGCTTTCGAACACGGTGACGACCAGCAAAGGCGTGGCGAGCGCGGCCAGGCCCGCGACCCGCGTCGCGCGATGGGCGATCAGATAGAGGGCGCAGAAAAGGAAGAGCGCGAGAGGTCCATAGCCGAAATGGTCGAGCGCGTGTCCCATTTCAACCGGCGCAGGGTTGGCCCAGGCTTTGTAGGCGCCGACATAGTCGGCGCTCGCCATCGTCAGCAGCCGGTCCCAGACGAAGGCGAAGCCGCAGAGCGCGGCAAAGCTTCCGAACAGGGCCAGCGCCGAAAAAGTCGCGAACAGCCGCCGGGCCGCCGTCGCGCCGCAAGGCTGGCGGCGGAACTCGTTGACCGCGAGCATGGCGAGGATCGCCGGCGCCAGGAACACATACCAGCGGCGAAACACGAAGAGCAGGATGAGCAGGCCGCCGACGACAATCATCGATGCAACGGCGTCCTGCGATGATCGGCCGCGGCGGAAAGCGACGTAAAGCAGCGTGGCCAGAATGCCGACCCCGCCAATGTCGGGCTGGCCATAAAGCGACGGGAAAAAGGCGATCGGGAAGATCAGGGCGGCCAGGACCGTGAGGAGCAGGGCGGTCCGGCCGCCAAGTTCGAACGGCGCGCAGCGCCGGAGCAACAGGGCGCCGGCGGCCAGGGTCGGCGCCACATAGAGCGCGGCAATGCCGAGGATCAGGAACAGGCGGCTGGTTTTCCCAGCCAGCGCCTCGACCAGCGCGATGGGCGCAATCGGAACCATGTTATATTCGAATTTCAGCGAGTTCTGCACCGCGCCGGCGCCGCCCACGATCAGGCCGGCGTCGTGGATCGCATCCGTCAGGTCATGCGACAGCAAGGCGTAGGTGACGAAATCGTAATACCAGACGAAGTTGCAAGACAGCAGCCAGAGCGCGGAAAAGCCGCCGACAGCGAGGCAGAGGCCGACAAAAGTCCACAAGGTCAGGGCCTGCGGTCGGTCTGGTCCGGCGCGAGTGGTTTTGACCACGCAACAGGCCGCGGCGAAGAACAGCACGATCAGAAAGGACTGGACGAGCGCGAGTCCGGCCACGGCGGCGACGCCGGCTTGCGCGAATTGCCATTGGGCGGCGGTGAGCAGGGCGGCGCCGGCCACGGTCGCGGCGGCGATCAACGGGGCGCGGCGGGCGAGCAGGGCGCGGGCCCGGAAGATGACGATCGCAAAGGCCGGGAGGGTGACGGCCAAAGCCAGCAGGGCCAGCCAGAGCGCGGCGCCCGGCCTGACCGCCTGGAGGGTCGTCCAATGATAAGGAAACAGCGCCGCCGCCCCGATGAAGGCGAGACCCGCCACCCGCAACCGCTCTTTCAGCAAGCCCATATGATGTTCCTCTCGACGCCGCAGCGCCGGTTCCCGGAGCAAATCTAGGGCTGCGTGGTTAACGTATCGGCAAATGGCTGGCGGGTCGGAGCGACTATTTTCCTTGGCCAAGCTTTGACGGCGCAGGCCGTGCGTGTAAGCATCGCGCGACCAGAGAGGCGGCAACGGGACATGACGGTGAAAATTCTGCGCAAGGACGAGATTCCGGAGGTCGACGCACAAGCCTATCGCGACGCCATGAGCGAAATCGCCTCGCCCGTGCATCTCATCGCCACCGACGGGCCGGCCGGCCTCGCCGGCATGACTGTGACCGCGCTGGCCTCGGTGTCCGACCATCCGCCGACCCTGCTGGTCTGCGTCAACCGCCATTCGCCCTCGGCGCAGCGTTTCATCGCCAATGGCGTTTTTTCCGTCAGTTCGCTCGGCGCCGACGACCGGCCGCTGGCCGACATCTTCGCCGGCCGCACCCACGAGCATTTCGCCGAAAAATTCGCCCACGGCCAATGGTCGCCGGGCGCCACCGGCGCGCCCGTGCTCGCCACGGCGCTAGCTACCTTCGATTGCCGATTGATCGAGGTGAAGGATGTGTCGACCCATCACGTGCTGTTCGGAGCGGTCGAGAGCGTGACGCGGCGCGACGAGGGCGCGAGCCTGCTCTATCACCGCCGCGCGTATGCGCGCAGCGGCGACTGATCGTCGGTTTTCAAGTTCTCAGGTTTCCCTTTCAGGTTTCTTGGCCGATCAGGCCGGGCGATTCGCCGGGCGCGAGCAGCAGCTTCCAGATCAGGCCTCCAACGAGCCCCCCGATCAGCGGCGCGACCCAGAACAGCCAGAGTTGGCCCACGGCGCCCGTCTGCGCGAAAAAGGCGACCGCGGTCGAGCGCGCCGGATTGACCGAGGTATTGGTCACCGGGATCGAAACGAGATGGATCAGCGTCAGCGCCAGGCCGATGGCCAGCGGCGCGAAGCCGGCGGGCGCGGCCTTCGACGTCGAGCCGAGAATGACGAGCAAAAAACCGGCGGTCAGGACGATTTCGGCGACGACGCAGGACAGCAGGGAATAATGGCCGGGCGAAAGCTCGCCATAGCCATTGGAGGCGAAGCCGCCGGGTTTGAAATCCGGGGCGCCGGAGGCGATCACATAGAGCGTCGCCGCCGCCGCGAGGCCGCCGAGGACCTGGACGACCCAATAGGGGATCAATTCCGCCCATCGAAATCGATTGGCGACGGCGAGACCCAGCGAAACGGCGGGATTGAAATGGCCGCCGGAAATGCCGCCGACGGCATAGGCCATGGTCAGCACGGTCAGTCCGAAGGCAAGGGCGACCCCGGCGAAACCGATGCCGAGGTGAGGAAAACCGGCCGCCAGGACGGCGCTGCCGCATCCGCCGAAAACCAGCCAGAACGTGCCGAAAAATTCGGCCGCGAGTTTGCGAAACATCATGTGCTCCTCAATGAATTAACGTTCAAACTTAGCACAGCGGGCGCCGCTTTGTCACAACGGCGCGAAACCGGCGTCTAGTCAAACTCTTAACCTTTCCAGACGTTCACCTTGTCTGTTTAACATCAGGCAAGGGACCAAGAGTTAGCGTGGCGCAACTGAGGAGTTGCGTTTCCATGTCCAGCGCCCGTCCGGCGAAACATTCCCTGTTCGGCATCCGCGCCCATCACGGGAGGACCGACATGATCGGCCTGCTGGTTCGCGAGGGAAAGAACCTGACGGCGGCGGAAGTCCGGCAATTGCGCCGCGCCCTGTTCGAGGACGAGGGCGTCAGCCGCGAGGAGGCCTGCGCCCTGTTCGAGCTCGACCGCGCGCAAGACGACAGCTGCCCGGAATGGACCGAGTTTTTCGTCGAATGCCTGACCGACCATCTGGTCTGGCAGGCGCGGCCGACCGGCGTCATTCCCAATGAGCAGGCGGAATGGCTGCTCCGCGAAACCGACATGGCTCCGAGCCTGAACGGTTTCGCCCTGCTGGCCAATGTCCTCGCCGAAGCGCATAGCGCGCCGCATTGGCTGGTCGCGGCGGCGCGGGCGCGGGCGCAAACGCCTGTCGTGCAGGCGGCTCTGGCGCGCCACGCCCAACTGGGTCTCTGATCCGACTCCGATCCGTCTTCCTGGCGGCGGCGGCTCGCAGCGCGCCCGGGCCTGCTTTCGAAAGCATGACGCCTTTGACCATTGGCGGCTGGACGCGGGCCAAGACTTCCCATACAAGGCGACCCGATCAAACCGTCAGCTGAGGCCTTGCGTTGCCGGGCCGCCTTCGTTCCGTTTCGGGGCCAAAATGTTCAAGAAAATACTCATCGCCAATCGTGGCGAAATCGCCTGTCGCGTCATCAAGACCGCCCGGAAGATGGGCATCAAGACGGTCGCCGTCTATTCCGACGCCGACAAGGACGCGCTGCATGTCGAAATGGCCGATGAACGCGTTCATATCGGCCCGCCCGCGGCCGCCGAGTCCTATTTGATCATCGACAAGATCATCGACGCCTGCAAGCAGACCGGCGCCGAAGCCGTGCACCCCGGCTATGGCTTTCTCTCCGAACGCGCGGCCTTCGCCGAAGCGCTGAAAGCCAATGGCATCGTTTTCATTGGCCCCAATGTCACCGCCATTGAAGCAATGGGCGACAAGATCGAATCCAAGAAATTCGCCAACGCCGCCAAGGTTTCCACTGTTCCCGGCTATCTCGGCGTGCTCGAGTCGCCCGACGAAGCGGTCAAGGTCGCAGACGGCATCGGCTATCCCGTGATCCTCAAGGCCTCGGCCGGCGGCGGCGGCAAGGGCATGCGCATCGCCTATACCCGCGAGGAAGTGGCCGAGAGCTTCGCCCGTTCGAAGTCCGAGGCGAAAAGCAGCTTTGGCGACGACCGCGTCTTTGTCGAAAAGTTCATCGTCAATCCGCGCCATATCGAAATCCAGGTGCTGGGCGACAAGCACGGCAATGTCATCTATCTCGGCGAGCGCGAATGCTCGATCCAGCGCCGCAACCAGAAGGTGATCGAGGAAGCCCCGTCGCCGTTGCTCGACGAGGAAACCCGCAAGAAGATGGGCGAGCAGGCCGTGGCCCTCGCCAAGGCGGTCAATTACGATTCCGCCGGCACGGTGGAATTCGTCGCCGGCCAGGACAAGAGTTTCTATTTCCTGGAGATGAACACCCGCCTGCAGGTCGAGCATCCGGTCACCGAGCTGATCACCGGCATCGACCTGGTCGAGCAGATGATCCGCGTCGCCGCCGGCGAGGAGCTCGCGATCAAGCAGAGCGACGTGCAGCTCAAGGGCTGGGCGGTGGAAAGCCGCATCTACGCCGAAGACCCGACCCGCAACTTCCTGCCTTCCACCGGCCGTCTGGTGAAATACCGCCCGCCGGAAGAGGGTCGCGCCGAGGGGATCACGGTGCGCAACGACACCGGCGTGTTCGAGGGCGGCGAAATCTCGATCTATTACGATCCGATGATCGCCAAGCTCGTCACCCATGCCGGCGACCGCCTCACCGCCATCGAAGCCCAGGCCCGCGCGCTGGACGGGTTCGTGATCGACGGCATCCGGCACAACATCCCCTTCCTGTCCTCGCTGATGCAACATCCGCGCTGGCGCTCGGGCAATATCTCCACCGCCTTCATCGCCGAGGAATATCCCAATGGCTTCGCGCCGCTGACGGCCGAAGGCGAGGTCGCCCATCGCATGGCCGCCGTGGCGGCCTTCGTCGACAATCTCGGCAATGAGCGCAAGCGCCAGATTTCCGGCCAGATGCAGGTGCAGCATCCGGTGAAATTCGAGGACAAGCGCTCGGTGCTGCTGGGCAAGCAGCGCTACGACATCCATCTCGACAGCGGCGACGGCGCCCTGCTGGTGCGTTTCGACGACGCCGGCCTGGCGCATCGCCTCGAATCCGACTGGGTTCCCGGCCAGCCGGTGTGGAACGGCCTGATCGACGGCGAAAAGGTCGCGGTGCAGGTGCGCGCCATTCTCAATGGCTACGACATCGCCCATGCCGGCGTCACCGTCGAGGCGCGCGTCTTCACCCGCCGCGAGGCCGAGCTTTTCGCGCTGATGCCTGAAAAGAAGGCCGCGGACACCTCCAGGTTGCTGCTCTGCCCCATGCCGGGCCTCGTCAAGGCGCTCTACGTGCAGGAGGGCCAGGAGCTGAAGGCGGGCGATCCGCTGGCCATGGTCGAGGCGATGAAGATGGAGAACGTCCTGCGCGCGGAGCGCGACGTCACCGTCAAGGCGCTGAAGTGCAAGGAAGGCGATTCGCTCGCCGTCGATGCGGTGATCATGGAATTCGCCTGAGTTTTCACCTCACGCCTGATTAACGACGCCAGCCCCTCAGCGGGCTGGCGTTTTGTTTTCTGTTATAAATCTTCGATGCGGCGAATCGATCTCTTCCTCGGCTTCTTCAAGCTCGGCGCGCTGGCTTTCGGCGGCACGGGGCCGCTGAGCCGCGCCATCATCGTCGACGACCGGCGCTGGCTGGACGAAGCCGAATTCGCGAGTCTGCTTGGCCTGTGCCAGGCGTTGCCGGGCGCAAACACCTGCAATCTCGCGATCATGATCGGGGAAAAATTCTGCGGGCCCAGCGGCGCGCTGGCCGCGCTGGCGGGGCTGCTGCTGGCGCCGCTCGCCATTCTGGTGGCGGTGGCGAGCTTTTTCACCGCCATGTCCGGAAACGCCGACGTCCGCGCCGCCTTGTTCGGCGCGACGGCGGCGGGCGCTGGCCTCGCCATCGGCACGGCGATCAAGATGGCGCAGAAGATCCCCTTCGATCCCGTCGTTCTGGCCATCGCCGGCGCGATTTTCGCCGCCGTCGCCCTGTTCGGCCTGCCGCTGCCGGCGGCGCTGGCCGTGCTGCTGCCGGTCAGCTTCATCGCTCGGAGGCGTCAGGCGATGAAGGACGATCTGCTCGTCTCTCTGTTTTTGCGCTTCGCCGGCATTTCGCTTCTGGCTGTGGGCGGCGCGACGGCGGCGCTGCCGGAGGCGCATCGCCAGATCGTGACCCAGATGCATTGGCTGACCCCCGAGCAATTCGCGCAAACCTTCGCCATCGCCCAGACCTCGCCGGGCCCCAATGTCATTGTCTTCAGCCTGTTCGGATGGCGGCTCGCAGGCCTCGCCGGCCTGCTGGCCGCGACTTTGGGCATATTGGGGCCGTCGTCGCTGCTGGCCTACGCCCTCGCGCGGCTCATGCGGCGCGCTGGCCAGGCGTCCTGGCTGACGCGGCTGAAAAAGGCGCTGATACCCCTCGCGATTGGCCTGATGGCGGCAAACGGCTATCTTCTGGCGCGCGGCGCCGATTCCGGCGCGCTGGCCCTGTTCATTACCCTGGCCGCGGCGGCTTTCGTCGCCCTGTCGCCCCGCAGCCCGCTCTGGGCGATGGCGGCGGGAGCGGTTCTGGCGGTGATCGCGGGCAGGGCGGGGATGCTGTAACCATGAGCAGAATAGCTTACGTCAACGGCCGCTATGTCCGTCACGCCGAGGCGGCGGTCTCGATCGACGATCGCGCCTTCCTCTTCGCCGACGGCATCTACGAGGTAGTCGAGATCTTCGGCGGCAAGCTGATCGACGAGGCCGGGCATCTCGAACGGCTGGCCCGTTCCGCGCGCGAATTGCGGCTCGCGCTTCCCGTCAGCGAGGCGGCGCTCAAACTGATCCTGCGCGAGCTGGTCGCGCGCAATCGCGTCGCCTTCGGCCACGTCTATCTGCAAATCACCCGCGGCGCGGCGCGACGCGACCATGTCTTTCCCAGGCCGGGAACGCCGCCGGGCCTCGTCGCCTTCGCCCACCCTTCCGATCGCGCGGCCGGCGACGCCCGCGCCAAGGCGGGCGTCCACGTGATCTCGATGCCCGACATCCGCTGGAAAAGGCCGGATATCAAAAGCACCAGCCTGCTGCCCAATGTGCTCGCCAAGCAGCAGGCGAAGGAAGCGGGGGCCTATGAGGCCTGGCTGGTCGACGACGACGGGCTATGTCACCGAGGGCTCGTCGAGCAACGCCTGGATCGTCAATGACGCGGGCGTCATCGTCACCCGCCCGGCCGACGGCTGCATCCTCAGCGGCATTACCCGCGCGCGGCTGTTCGAAATCGCGGCGTCGAAAAATCTCGCCATGGAAGAGCGCCAATTCACCATGGCCGAAGCTTTTTCGGCGAAGGAGGCTTTCATTACCGGCGCGACCACGCTGGTCATGCCGGTCGTCGCCATCGACGGCAGGATGATCGGCTCCGGCGCGCCTGGCCCGGTCGCCCTGGGGCTGCGTGCGGCCTTCCATGCCTGCGCGCCGGCCAGCAGCTGAAGCTTCGTCGGCAAAAACACAAGCCAAAAGCACAAAAGAACAGCTTGCCTATATCCTGCGCATGGGATTCTATCGTCCCGGTGTGTGCTTGCGGCGCCGCCGAATTTCGGGTCAAAGGGTTTTCAAGGCAAAGCGCGGCAAGCACGTGAACAATAATAAACCAGCGCACGGTCCGATTCCCATCGGGTTGGAATTGGCGCTGGAATGGGCGTCAAGAAAAAGAGAACAGGACCAACCATGGCCGTCGAACGCACCCCCAACTTGCAGGATACTTTCCTGAATTTTGTCAGGAAGAATAAAATTCCGCTCACCATTTTCCTGGTGAACGGCGTTAAATTACAAGGCGTTGTTAGCTGGTTTGATAATTTTTGCGTCCTGCTGCGGCGCGATGGCCACTCGCAACTCGTCTACAAGCACGCCATATCGACCATCATGCCGGGTCACCCGATCCAGATGTTCGATCCGGCGGAAGAGGCGCAGGACAAGTGATCTTGACGGCGAGGCCCGCTTGAACGCGGAAGGGTTTGAAACAGGCGATTCCCGGCGCAAGCGGGACGCGAAGACCCGGGTGGTTGTGGTCGGGCCTTATTTGACCGACCGTGCGGCGACTCACGCCTTCGGCGAAAAAGCCCTGCGCTCGCAGGAAGCGCGACTCGACGAGGCCGAGGGATTGGCGCTCGCGATCGACGTCGAGATCGTCGGACGCGAACTCGTGCTGCTGCCGCAGATCAGGCCCGCAACCTATCTCGGCAAGGGCAAGGTCGAGGAATTGGCGGAACTGATCAAGGAGCGCGAGGCCGAACTGATCGTGATCGATTGCGCGCTGTCGCCGGTGCAGCAGCGCAATCTGGAAAAAGCCTTTTCCGCCAAGGTGATCGACCGCACTGGGCTCATTCTCGAAATTTTCGGCGAGCGCGCCCGCACGGCGGAGGGCGCGCTGCAGGTCGAACTCGCGCATCTGACCTATCAGAAATCGCGGCTGGTGCGGTCCTGGACCCACCTTGAGCGCCAGCGCGGCGGCTTCGGCTTTCTCGGCGGCCCCGGCGAAACCCAGATCGAGACCGACCGGCGACTGATTCAGGAGCGGATGAACCGGATCGAGCGCGACCTGGAGGTGGTGAAGAAGACCCGCGGCCTGCATCGCAAGAGCCGGCGCGACGTTCCTTTCCCGGTGGTCGCGCTGGTTGGTTATACCAACGCCGGAAAGTCGACCCTTTTCAATGCGCTGACCAAGGCCGACGTCTTCGCCAAGGACCTGCTGTTCGCCACGCTCGACCCGACCTTGCGCGGCCTGAAACTGCCGCATGGCGGCAAGGTGATCCTCTCGGACACGGTGGGTTTCATTTCCGACCTGCCGCACATGCTGGTTTCGGCCTTTCGGGCGACGCTCGAAGAGGTTCTGGAGGCCGACGTCATCCTGCACGTGCGCGACATCGCCCATGAGGACGCCGAGGCGCAAGGCGCCGACGTGGAAAAGATCCTCGACGAACTGGGCGTCGACGCCCATGACCACGACCGCCTGCTGGAGGTCTGGAACAAGATCGACCTGCTGCCGCCCGAAGAGCGCGAGCGGCTGAAGACCAGCGCCGGCCTCCGTCCCGAAGACGAGCGGCCCTGCGTCGTCTCCGCCGTCAGCGGCGAGGGGCTGGACGACCTGCTGAAAGCCATGGAAACGCGTCTGGCCCGGGGCCGGGTGGTGCTGACTGTCCCGCTTGACGCTGCTGATGGCGAGGGGCAGGCGTGGCTGCACGCTCATACTGAAGTTCTGGCGCGCAAGTCCGACGACGAGGGCGCGGCGTTTTTTCGCATTCGCGTGGCCCCCGGGCAGCAGGATCGAATCCTGCGGCGCTTTCCGGGGGCGGAAGCGGTCGAGGCGGCGCAGCACTGAGTTTCCCGGCGTTTTTCTCCCCGCGTTTACGCCATCTTTACCGCCTCTCGGTCAAATCTGTCCCATCGTCAGCAAGGGATCGCAGCCATCGGGGGCGGAAATGGATGAGTCCGCGTCGCATCGTCCGCAGCTCTCGGTCGTCGCGCCCTGTTTCAACGAGCAGGAGGGGCTCCCGGCCTTTGTCGAGCGCATGGTCGCCGCCTGCCGCCGCTTTGCCGGCGGCTCCTATGAAATCATCCTTGTCAACGACGGCTCGAGCGACCACACGTGGTCATGCATCCAGGCCATGTCGCTGCTGCAGCCGGGCGTGATCGGCGTCAATCTGTCGCGCAACCACGGCCACCAGATGGCCGTCACCGCCGGTCTCGGACAGGCGCGGGCCGAGCGCGTCCTGGTGATCGACGCCGACCTGCAGGATCCGCCGGAGCTTCTGGGCGAGATGATGCGGCGGATGGACGAGGGTTTCGACGTCGTCTATGGCCGCCGCAGGGCGCGCGCGGGGGAAACCCGGGCCAAGCGCGCGACGGCCTGGCTTTATTACCGCGTGCTCGGGGCGCTGTCTGACGTCGAAATTCCGCTCGATACCGGCGACTTCCGCCTGATGTCGCGGCGGATTGTCGATCGGCTCGCCGCCATGCCGGAGCAGGACCGCTTTTTGCGCGGCATGATCGCCTGGCTCGGGGGCCGGCAGACCGACGTCGTTTATGACCGCGACCCGCGCTTCGCCGGCAAGACCGGATACAGCGTCGGCAAGATGCTGAAGCTCGCGCTGGCCGGCCTGACCAGCTTTTCCACTGCGCCTCTGCGTCTGGCCGCGTTGCTGACCGGCTTCGGCATGGTTTTTGGCGCCGGCGTCGGCGTCTATGCCCTGGCCAGCGAGATGATCGGCCATGTCGTCCCCGGCTGGACCAGCCTCGCCATGCTGATCGCGTTGTTCTCGACCGCCCAGATGGCTTGTCTCGCCGTGCTCAGCGTCTATGTCGGGCGGATCTTCACCGAGGTGAAGGCGCGGCCGCTTTACCTCGTGGACGAGGTGGTGAAGTCGCGTGCGAGCGTCGGCCTGGCCGTTTCCGCGGCTGACGAGGCGCAGCTCGAGATGGCCCCCCGCGCCGATCGCGCCGCCGCCTGAGCGAGCCAGGGAACGAAACAACCTCCGCGGCATTTTGCTGGAGCGGCGCCGAGACGGCCGCTCGAGGGGGAAATCCATGACCATCGGCATCGCCCATATCCAGCCAATCGTCGCCCTGATTGCGGGCATCCTCATCCTGGTCGCGCCGCGGCTGCTCAACTTCATTGTCGCGATTTATCTGATCGTCACGGGTATCGTCGGGCTGGGCCTGCTCAAATAGCTCCAACTGACATGACAGTTTCATGTTCGACCTTGATCCTGGGCCGGCGGCGGCTGTTCCTGCGGCCGACTTCACCGGCCGACCATGCCCATTTCCGCCGCCGTTCGCTCCGCGCCTTTCGCCCGCAGGCTCATCCCGATGCGGGCGCTGCTGGCGGCGATTCGCATTTGCGTTTGCCTGGCTTGCGGAATCGTCGACGGTCTTTGCGCCGAACAGCCCCGGACCGAGCCGGCGGCGACAGAAATCCTGCGCGTCGCCGTCTATGACGTGCCGCCCTATGGCTATGTCGACACGGACGGTTCGATCGTCGGCGTGAGCGTCGACCTGTGGCGTCGGATCGCCGACGAGAACGGATGGCAATTCAAATTCCTGCCCGTCGCCGACATGGAAGAATTGCTCGCCGGGCTTGAGCAGGGCCGCTACGAGGCGGCGATTGGCGCCATCACCATCACGCCGGAACGCTCGGCGCGGGTCGACTTCTCCTATCCCGCCCACCGCTCGGGCGTCGCCGTCGCGCTGCACAAGGAGATCGGGCCGCTGGCGGCGCTCTATTCTTACGCCGACGCCGTCTCTGAACTCGGCGTGCTGATCCTGGTCCTCGTGGTCACCATGCTGCTGACCGGCTTTGCGATGTGGCTGATCGAGAGGCGAAGCCACGCCGTGAAGGAGGACACCGAAACCTCGGTCATGAGCCTGCGCGACGGTCTTTACTGGGCGGTGGTCACCATGACCACCGTCGGCTATGGCGACAAGACGCCGAAAACTCCTTACGGCCGCTTCATCGCCATCTGGTGGATGCTGGGCAGCGTCGGACTGGTGTCGTTCATTTCGACAAGCCTTGTGTCGCGGCTGACCGCCGAGCGCGTCGAAACCCGCGTGGTCGCCTCGAACATCGATCTCTCCGGCAAGAAACTGGGCGCGGTGGCGAAATCCTCCGGCGCGGAATATCTCGACCAGCTCCGTCTTCCCTACACCAAATTCCGCAACCTGCCGGAAGCCTTGGATTCGCTTGTCAGAGGCGAGTCTGCCGCGGTCGTCAACAGCGTCGGCGCGCTGCAATATTTCATCTCGAAAAAATACGACAAGCAGCTGAAAATGCCGCTCGGCGTGCTCGCGCCGGCCTATATGGCGATCGCGCTCCCCGAGGGCAGTTCGTACCGGCGATCGATCGACCGCGCCCTGATCAAGATCATCAACGAGCCCGAATGGCGCTCGCTGGAAGACAAGTTCTTCACCCGCTGAGAGCCGGAGCCGCGTCCCGCGTCAAGCCGCAGTCTCAAGCCTTGCAAGCTCGACCTTGGCGACAAAGGCGCCGATCGTCCAACCGATCAAGCCGCCGGCCAGGATATCGCTGAGCCAGTGGAAATCCGCGACCAGCAGGCCAAGCCCCACCAGGAAGGCCAGCAGCGCCCAGAGCGGACGAAGGCGCGGCAGCAGCACCCAGAGGCAGCCGGCGACGGCGCAGGCCACCGTCTCGTGGCCGGAGGGAAAGGCGCCCCAGCCGGCGCCGCCGTGGAAGGGCGTGAAGCCGAAGGCGGCGTCGCGGATGAAGGACGGATTTCCGCAGGTGAAAGTCTCCGGCCAGGTGCGGCCGAAGGCGAGCTTCAGCAATTCCTTGACGCCCATCGAGGCAAGCAGCGCCAGCGACGCGCGCAGGGCGATCTGGCTCTTGTCGCCGAAACCCCGGCCAAGGCCTTCGCTTCTTGCGAACGCCCAAAGGCTCCACGCCAGGCCGAGCATGGCCAGGACTTCGAGGACGTCGTCCAGATGGGTCAAAGCGACGAAGGGCCCGCGCGAGTTGTGCTCGTGCTGGAACATGAAGGCGGCGATGGGCCGGTCCGCAAAAAAATAAGCCAGGGGAATGGCGATCAGCACGGCGAGGGCGAGCAGGGCGCCGGGGCTGGCGGAAGCTTTAGGCATGTTTCGATCCTTCAGGGGGCGAGTGGCGCCCGAACAGGCGAAGTCCCTTCAATCCATAAATTGCGACGCTGGTGTTACTCTTTTCGTCTTTGCCTTGCGAACGCTGCGTCAACGCTAAAGCTTTTTTAAGCGGCGGTCCCCCATGATCCCACCGGGCGTGGGACGCTTTCAAGAGTCGATGCGCCTGCCTCCTATATGGCGGGATGGACGCGTTCCGCGGCTCATGCCCGCAAAGAGCATCGGATTCGCACATGACGATCGAACTCAGCATCATCATGCCCTGTCTAAACGAGGCGGAGACGCTGGAGCGCTGTATCGTCAAGGCAAAATATTTCCTGGCCCGCACGGGCATCAGCGGCGAAATCGTGGTCGGCGACAATGGTTCGACCGACGGATCGCCCGGAATTGCCAGGCGCTGTGGCGCCCGCGTCGTCGACGTGCCGATCCGCGGCTACGGATCGGCGCTGTTCGGCGCCATCGTCAACGCCCGCGGCAAATATTGCATCATGGGCGACGCCGACGACAGCTATGACTTCACCCGGCTCGAATATTTCGTCGAGGAGCTGCGCAAGGGCGCCGATCTCGTCATGGGCAACCGCTTCCTCGGCGGCGTCGAACCGGGCGCCATGCCCTGGAAGAACCGCTATATCGGCAATCCCGTGCTGACCGCGATCGGGCGGACGCTGTTCAAATGCCCGTCGCGCGATTTCCATTGCGGCCTGCGCGGCTTCTCCAAGGAGGCCTTCATTCGCATGGACCTGCGGACGACCGGCATGGAATTCGCGTCCGAAATGGTCATCAAGGCCACCATGCTCGGCATGAAGATCGTCGAGACGCCGACCACGCTGTCGCGCGATGGACGCTCGCGCCCGCCCCATCTGCGCCCCTGGCGCGACGGTTGGCGCCACCTGCGCTTCATGCTGCTGTTCAGCCCGAACTGGATGTTCCTCTATCCGGGTCTGGCCTTGATGGCGGCGGGCTTCGTTTTCGGAGCCGCTCTGTTCATCGCGCCGGTCTATCTCGACCATGTCCGCTTCAGCATGAACACGCTGATTTTTTGCGCGGCCATGGTTGAAATCGGCTTCCAGAGCGCGCTGTTCATGCTGCTTTCGCGCGCCTTCGCCATTCAGGAAGGGCTCATGCCGCGGCCGAAGAAACCGAGCCGCTTCGAGCGCCTGTTCAGCTTGGAGCGCGGCCTCATTTTCGGCCTGGGGATGCTCTGCCTCAGCTTCGGCCTGACCTGGGACGCCCTCCATCAATGGTCGGCGACGCAATTCGGCGCGCTGGACGCCGAGCGCGTGACGCCGCTGGTCGTCGCCGCCGCCACGTTCCTGACGCTCGGCTGTGAAATCATCCTGTCGAGCTTCCTCCTGAGCATGGTCAAGCTCAATGTCCGCGTGCTCTTCGCGGTCGACCTTGCGGCTCCTGAAGACGAGGCGGAGGCCGCGGAAGGAAACTCATGCATTACGTCATTGGAACAGGCCCGGCCGGCGTCGCTTGCGCGGCGGGCCTGATCGCGGCGGGGAAGGACGTCACCTTCCTCTGTCCCGGCCTGACCCTGGAGCCTGAGCGCGAAGCGCGGCGGCAAGTCATGGCGGCAAGTTCTCCCGCGGATTGGTCGTCCGACGCGATCGAGCAGTCGCGCACGCCGCTGGGACCAGGCGGCGAAGTCGCCGCCAAGCTGGTCCACGGCTCGGATTTTCCCTATCGCGCCGCCCCCGGCGCAGCGCCGATCGATTATGACGGCCTCGGGCTTCGCGGCTCCCATGCCGAGGGCGGGCTGAGCAATGTTTGGGGCGCGTCCCTGGCGCCCTATCGCTTCGAGGATATCCGCAACTGGCCGGCGCAGGCGCGTGACCTGGAAGCCGCGCATGACGCCGTCTTGCGCTTGATGCCCGTTTCGGCGATGCGCGACGATATCGCAGCCTTCTTGCCGCTGCCCGCGGGCGATTTCGGCAAGCCGCGCACGGGGCGCCAGGTCGCGCGCCTGCTCGACAATGCGGCGCGCCATCGCGACGATCTGGCGCGGCAGGGAGTTATTTGCGGCCGCGCCCGCGTCGCCGCGCGCTTCGATGACGGCTGCAATGATTGCGGGCGCTGCCTGCACGGCTGTCCGCGCAATCTCATCTATCGATCCGGCGACACCGCGCGAGCCATGGCGGCGTCGGGACGCGCCCGCCTGATCAGCGGCGTCGTGGTCGAACGCCTGCGCGAGGACGAACACGGCGTCGTCATTGCCGGGCGGGACGCTAAGGGCGCATCCACAGAGTTTTCCGGCGAACGCGCTTTTCTCGCCGCCGGCCCCGTCCATTCCACCGCCATCCTGCTGCGCTCGCTGGGCTGGCATGGCCGCAAGGTGGATATTCTGGATTCGCAATATTTCGTCTTTCCGATGCTCCAGGCGATGGCGAGCCCCGATGTCGTCCGCGAGGCCATGCCGACCCTGGCGCAGGGCCTGCTGGAAATCCTTGACGCGGACCTCAGCCCCTACGCCATCCATGTCCAGCTTTACGGTTACAACGACCTGCTGCGCGGCATCCTTGCGCAAAAGCTCGGGCCGCTGAAAAAAATCTTTCCCGAAAACCTGCTGCTCGGCCGCTTCCTGCTGGCGCAGGCCTATCTGCACTCCGACCATTCCGGCCGGATCGAGGCGACCCTGGTCAAGGAAGGCGGCGGCGACCGCCTGATCTTGCGCCCGCGCGTCGCGCCGGGGACGAAACCGCTGGTCGGGCGCGTGCTGCGGAAACTCATGCGCCTCGCGCCGAGCCTCAAGGCCGCGCCATTGGCGCCGCTGGCGCAGATCACCGAACCGGGCAGGGGGTTTCATTGCGGCGGCAGCTTTCCGATGGCCGACGATCCGCGTCCGGGCCAGACCGACGCATTGGGGCGGCCCTGCGGCTGGCGGCGCGCCCATGTCGTCGATTCCACGGTGTTTCCCAGCATCGCCGCGACCACCATCACCCAGACCGTCATGGCCAACGCCTGGCGCATCGGCCGCGCGGCGGAGATTTGTTCATGAGTGAAATGCCCATGCTGGCGCTGACGGGGGCCAATGGCTACGTCGGCGCCCTGATCGCCCGCGCGCTGGCGGAAAATTTTCGCGTCGTCGGCCTGGCCCGCCGGCCGGGCGAGGGCCAAAAACCCTGGTCGCTGGCCATGAGCCAGGAGGACAGCCGCGCGGTTCTCGCGGGCTGTGATTGTCTCGTCCACGCCGCCTGGGACATGAAGGCCAGCGATCCGGAAAAACTGGAGCGCGAATGCGTCGAGGGATCGCGGCGGCTGTTCGCGGCGGCGCGCGACGCCGGCGTGAAAAACCTGGTGTTCATTTCCACCATCAGCGCCTTCGACGGCGCCCGCTCCGCCTATGGCAAGGCCAAGCTGCGGGTGGAGCGCATGGCGCTGGAGCAGGGCGGGACGGTGCTGCGGCTGGGGCTGGTCTGCGGCGAAGGCGGCATGCTCGGCAGCCTGCGCGCCATGACGGGAAAGGCCCGCGTCATCCCGCTGATCGGCGACGGTTCGGCGCCGCAATATCTGCTCGGCGAGAACCGGTTGAAGGCCGCGGTCCTGCGCGCGGCGCAAGGGGAGTTCGCAAGCTTTGGCGCGCCGATCACCCTGGCCGATCCAAACCCCGTCGCCTTCGCCGATCTGCTGCGCAAGCTCGCCGCGGAACAGGGCGCCAAGCCGATCCTCGTTCCGATTCCCTGGCGGCTGATCCATGCCGGCCTGCGCGGCGCCGAACTGTCGGGGTTGAAACTCAATGTGCGCAGCGACAGCGTCATCAGTTTTGTTTTCCAGAACCCCGCGCCGGATTTCTCCGCCCTGGGACAACTCTCGATCGACGCCGGTTTCGCCGGTTTTGCCACATGAGCGAAGCCGCGCCCGCCAGCCGTCAGCGCCTGCTGCATCTCGGTCTGTTCGCCGGCTTTTCCGCCGCCTATTTCTTCGCCGCGATCACGCGCGCCAGCCAGGCCCGGTTCTGGATGGACGAAGTCCTGGCGGTGACCACGGCGCGCCGCGCCGATTTTACCGAGATTTTCAAGGCGATCTGGGCCGGGGCCGAATTTTCGCCGCCAACCTATCACATGGCTCTGCACCTCACCTTGTTCGATCCGGCGCTGGCCCACAGCCTGCTGGCGCCGCGCGCGCTGTCGATCCTGGCCGTCTATGGCGCCGCCTGCGTGGTGTTGCTGCTGCTGCTGGGGCGCGTTCCGACGCTGGTCGCGCTGCTCGGCTTCGGCCTGACGCTGAACTCGATCCTGTTCATATTCGCCGTCCAGGCGCGTCCCTACGGCCTCGTCGCCCTGTGCGCGGCGCTGGCCTTCTGGCTATGGGATGCGCGCGGCGGCGCGAAAGCCTTTCCGGCCACGCGCGCCGTGGCGCTCTGGCTGACCTTGAGCCTTTGCGTCAGCCTGCATTTCTATGGCGTCATCATCGTCGCCGCGGTCGGGATCTGCGAATTGCTGTGGCTGGCGTCGAAGCATATCTGGCGCTGGCCCGTCTGGTTGGCGCTGGCCGGCGTGCTTGCGCCCTTGGCCGCCTGGGCGCCGCTGGCGCGCCATCTCGCGGCCATGAACGGCCAGGACCACAATGCGCCCGGCTATTACGCTGCGCCGACGCTGGACGCCTTCCAGGACGCCTTGCTTTTCACCTTCTTCGGCTGGCGCAGCGCGATCCTCTTCGCCGCAGCCGGGGTCACGCTTGCGGCTTTCGCTCTGCTGGCGCGGCGGGGGCAGGCCGCGATCACGACCGATCCGGCCGCCGACGACGGTCCGCTGTTTCTCGTCACGGTCGCGCTGGCCGCAATTCCCTTCATCGGCTTCGCTTTGGCGGTGTTCGTGACCGGGTCCTTTTCCGCCCGTTATGTCTCTGCCGCCGCGCTGGCGCCGGGGCTGGCGCTGGCGCTGGCGCTCGGGCGCCTTCAGGCGGGAAAAGCGACAGCGCTGGTCCTCGCGCCTTTGACCATGCTGGTTCTGCTCAGCCGGGCGGATGGCCGCGACGACATCGGCGCGCCGCTGACGCTGGTCGCGGGACGTCCGGCGGCGGAAAAAATCGTCATCGGCGAGGGCAAGCTTTTCATCGAACTCTGGGAGGCGGCAGACGTGGCGAATCGCGCCCGCCTCGTCTTCCTGGCGCGGCCGCGGGACCAGCAAAGCATGGACCCGACCAATGAGAACCAGGTCTTGCGGCTGGCCGGGCTCTACGCCGACATGAACGTCGAGCCGCTCGACGCCTTCCTCGCGCAAAACCAGCCCTTCGCGCTGCTTTACCGGGCGGGCGCGAGCAATGACGACACCTATCCGGCCCTGGCGCGAAAATGCCTGATCGGCCCCGTGGAGGCTATGGCCGAGGGGGCGGCGCTCTATCACGTCGATCCGGCGAAGGCGGGAGCCTGTCAGGCGAAAAATTAGGCGTTCAAATTGACGCCTGGCGCCCGAACGCGCACGCGCCGGCCAGCCAATCTGATATCCGAGCCTTCAAGGTCTGCCTGCGGCGGATTGCGGAAATCGGACGAAAGCCCGGATTCGGGCTCCAACCGGTCGATGGCGCAATGGGCACGAATGCGCCACGTGGAACTCGATTAGGTCAAACCAGCATGAACTCGTTGCCGATGCCGCGAGTGCAGCCGCAAATGGCGGCTCGCATTTGGAGGAGTTAGACCAGACTAGCCCGCTTTATGCAGCCCTTTAGCAATTTCGTGGCGAGAACCGCGTCGCTTGCATGACGGAAGACGGATTCCGCTCGGTTCCGCGCACGCCCGTTCGTCTTCGGCGACGAACCAAAGGGTGGGCGAAAAATGTTTGCGAATTGGCGGGAAGGGCTCGATGTTTTGGGGCGCTGCGCCCCGGCTTTCAGGTGACGAGGCGCGGGATGCGGGTCAGCGCGAGGCGCAGAATGTCCTGGCTTGGGCACGACGTTGGCAAATGAAGCTTGATCATCGTCTTCATCTCGACGACGCGCGCGGCGATTTTGATCAGCCGCAGGCGCAAGGTGTCGAATTGCGCGACGCGCCACATCGAACGCCGCGGCATTGACGCGCGCAGGCCCCAAAGGAGCCAATAAGCGCCGGCGTGCAGGAACAGCCGGAACTGGTTGGCCGTGGCCTTGGTGCAGGAGGTGCGGTCCGCCGCCAGATGCGTTTTCCACGACTTGATATGGTTTTCTGCCCGCCCGCGCCGGCAGTAGACGTCCTCGTAAAGGACGCGGGCGTTGCGGGTCTTGAGGTTGGTGACGATGAAGCGCGTGTCCGGCCCTTCCGCGCCGACCTCGACGCGGGCGACGATGCGCTCGACGCGGCTCCAGCTTTTGGCGCCGTGGAGAAATTCTTTGAAGCGGCGAGCTTTGCCGCCCTTGGGCGCCGCCTCGAAGCGCGCCTTTGTGCTGGCCTCAAGCCCCTCGATATGCCGGCGCAGCGTCGATGTCGGCGCGACGCCGAAAATGAAGTCCAGCCCTTCAGTCCGACACCAGTCGAGAACCTGCGGCGAACAATAATGACTGTCGCCGCGCAGGAGGACTTCGGTTCGCGGCCAGTTGGCGCGGATCGCACGAAGCAGGCGGCGCAGAAAAGGGCGAACCTCCTTGCCGCCTGGCCGCCTGGCGGGGCGAAGAACGGCGGCGACGAAACGCCCGTCGCCGTCGAACACCACGATCGGCTGGAAGCCGTATTCGTCGTAATGGGCATTGAACAGGCGCAATTGCTGGCCGCCGTGCACAGCATCGAACGTGTCGTCAATGTCGAGCACGATCCGCTTGGGAACCTGCTTGAAGGAGCCGCAATAGAGATCGACCATGGCGTAGCCCATGCGCAGCAAGGCGCGGGCGTCCGGCAGGTTCTCCAGCCGGGAAATGGTCGACTGCGAACACAGTTCGCGATCGGACGGCGCAAGATCGAGCGCCATTTTGAACATGGGGTCGCTTCGCAAGGCGCCGGCGTCGTTACCGTCTTCATAGCCCGCGCCGATCATCAGCAGGCGAAAGCGGATGATGTCGGCGAGCGTGTGGGTGATCAAGTCGGGCGCGCGCGGATCGACCAGGCAAGCGGCCAACCGATCGGCGACGCCAAGACGTTGCTCGACCTCGCGCAAGACCAGAACGCCGCCGTCCGACGACAGCAAACCGCCGTCGAATTTAGCCACAACGGATTTGCCGGAGACGGGTGACAAGCCGGGCAGCGGCAGCATAGGATCGGTCATGGCGGATGTGGCCTCGCGGAAACGGCGCGGATTGGAGTAAGCAACCAAATCCTACGCTGCTTCAAACGCTTAAGCTACATCCGCCAACCTGCCGTGAATTATCCAGGCTAGTTACCCGCCGAAGGCGGATCACCAAGCCAACCCATGAACTCGGAGACATGCTGCGCCCAAAGGTCGGGCCGCGTCATCGTGAAATGTCCGGGAGATGACTGTGTTCCCGGTTGAACAACGTAACGCCCTTGCGACAGCTTGGGCACTGTCGTTTGTAGAACCTCCAGCCGGTCAGGATTGAACTCGTCGTCAGAAAAGTTAAGCGCGAATATTTTAGTTTTGATATTCGAAAAGCGGCTTATCCCTTTGAATCCGGTCACTCCATAGGTAGCGTCGCCACGGCTTGACGCCCGCGCTAGATGTTCTAAATTCGTTCTCATGACGAGCCGCTGGAAATACGACCGCCCAATGTCTCGATCCGCCTTCAACAAGCGGTTCCCCGATGACGCGGCCTGCGCTCGCTTCCTCTTCGAAAAACGCTGGCCAAACGGCTTCGTCTGCCCGGCTTGCAGCGGGCAGAAGGGTTGGGAACTCACCACCAAGCGCTTCACCTATGAATGCGCCGCATGCGGCCGTCAGACATCCGTCACCGCCGGCACCGTCTTCCACCGCAGCCATCTCGACCTGCTGACCTGGTTTCAGGCCATCTATGCCGTCGCCAGCCATTCCAACGGCATATCTGCGCTACAACTCCAAGCGCAGCTCGGTCTCGGATCTTACAAGACCGCCTGGCTAATGCTGCAGAAGCTCCGCCGCGCCATGGTCGATCCGGATCGATCCCTGCTCGAAGACCTCGTCGAAGTCGACGAGAGCGACATTCCCTATCGCACCAAGGCCGACCCGATCGCCGGCGGACAAGGCCGCAGCGCCGTCGGTAAGCTACATTTCATCGGCGCGATCGAACTCTCGCCCGACGGCCATCCGAGGCGCATACGTTTAGCGCCGCTGCAAGACTTCACCGCGCCCAGTATCAAGGCCTTCGTCACCGGCGCCGTAGAGCCAGGCGCAACGATCCTCAGCGACGGCTTCTCCGCCTATCGCAGCCTCAAGGGCTACAACCACCAGCCCAAGGTCGTCGGCAAAATGGCGGCGCATATAGTCCTGCCGTGGATTCATCGCGTCTTCGCCAACTTCAAGCGATGGGCGCTTGGCACCTATCACGGCGTCCGCGCGACGCATCTGCGCCGCTATCTCGAAGAGTTCGTCTTTCGCTGGAATCGCCGACGCCACATGAAATCGTCCTTCGACATGCTGCTCGGCATCGCCGCTGGATTGCCGCATGTCGGCTATCGACAGTTCGTCGATCAAAGCGCCTGACCGCTCAAAATTTTCGTCATAGCCCGCCATTCCGCGTCGTGAACACGCACACAATGTACAATTTTTGCGATCAGACCTGGCGTCTCAACATACCGCCAGCGTCCACCATGAAACGGAACAGGCACGCTATCCATTCGAGCAACATTAGCGCGCACAATCTCACTTAAGCCGTTCAAATGATCGTCTGTTTTCTTCATTTCGCGCCGCAATGCCGAGTAAAGCTTAAAATGTCCACAACGTTCCTTAAATTCACGCCTAATATCACCTTCTAACTTCTTGACATCAGGCCATTCGTACTCAACCGGCGCAGGCCAATCTCCTACGATCTTCCATCCCTTTCTATTCGCCAATGGCGCGGTCAATCGCCTTGTCGTCACCGGATATCCGTCATTCAGCCAACGTTCCCGGGCTTCCTTATCCTTAGTCGCTCCAATCTTAATGACATGAGCCTGGTTATCCGGCTCCCACGCATACTGATTCAGCGACGAATTGAACGCGCAATAAATGATGTACATGCCTGCCTCCACAAATTCGGCAGCGCCAACTTCACCGCGAAAACATTGTCGAAGAGTCCTGCATCGCTCAATTTTGAGAAGCTTTTCACCGACAACCCCAAAAAACGATTAAAATACGCCAAAAGGAAAACGAAATGACCCGCTCCACCGCCACTTTTCAAGTTCCCGCCCATGTCATATCGAACGGCGATGCGATCGAGGCTTGGCTCAACCATAATCAGCCGACAATTTTAGATTCCGCTACCATCCGCGCCGCCTTGCGCAACTCGTCTTCGATGCTCGAATATGATGAAAACGGCGACATCGGCCGTTACGTTTTCGCCCTCGGCGACCGCGCCATCCTTACCAACACCGCGACGCTCGCCCGGCAAGCCGGATTCATCGTTAATGAAACTCCTGATGGCTGGACTGCGATCGAACCGATGTCTTGCTTCTGGGACGAAGAGCCTGGCGCGCACATGCGCTGGAGCGCGGAAATCTCCGACTTCGACGCCGGAATGGGGCCGTTCCCTGCGCTATGGATCGTCTACAGCGAAGTCACCAATGCCGACGACATCGAAGACAGCCAAGGCGACAACGGTTGGCTCGTAAAAGTCTCAAAGACTCGCAACGCTTTGAGCGTCACCTACAAACATTCCTAAACTCATACGCCTCACCGTCGGCTCTTGCTCAAATGCTCAGCCACTTGACAAATTATGAGTAATCACTCATAGGAATGAAAATGCCGCGCAAACTACAAGCCCCACGGCAACTCACATGGGTCGCTTCAAGCCTCAAAGATTACAAAGAGTTTCCGCTCGAGGTCCAAAGCGCTTTCGGCTTCCAACTGCATCTAGTGCAAACCGGTCAACATCCACCCTCCGCCAAGCCCTTAAAGGGCATAGCGCCAGGCGTGCTCGAACTGATCGAGGTATACGATGGCGACGCCTATCGAGCCGTCTACACCATCCGGTTCGAGTCCGCCGTCTATGTCCTGCACGCCTTTCAGAAAAAATCGAAACACGGCATCAAGACGCCGAAGGCCGACATCGACCTGATCAAACAGCGACTCAAAGACGCTGAAACGCGTCACAACTCGACCAGCGATAAGGATTGAGCACCATGACCACCCAGCAATCCGAGTTTCACGATACCGGCGCGAACATCTTCGCCGATCTCGGCCTTCCAGACGCCTCGACACATTTCCTCAAAGCACAGATCGTCGCCGAACTCTATCGCCTTACGACCGAACGAAACTTGACCCAAACCAAGGCCGGCGCCCTGATGGGCATCAGCCAGCCCGAAATTTCGCGCCTGTTCAAAGGCCATTTCCGCGAATATTCCATCGAACGGCTGATGGCATTCCTCACTGCCTTCGACCAGGATATCGAAATCCTGGTTCGCCCTCATGCAACAACCTCACAAGGCGAACGCCGCGGCAGCATCACCTTCAAGCCGGCGGCGTAACCGGCAAACGGCCACCTTCCGTAGGCCATAGCCGCTGACGCAAAGCTTATACAAAATCTAGAGCAGCCTGATTCAAAGGGATAAGCCGCTTCGAAAATTCAGCCGCAGGATCGTAGCTGAATGATGATTTGAGCGAATAAAGAATATCGTTTGCGTCTACATGCTCAGCCGTGGTGCGGTTTACATTAAGAAATTTATCTACAGCCATGGCGTTAGGTACTTCTTTCTGAAGAGCGGATGTGCTGTCGATCATCATCCGCAAGATGCCGTAACCCAAGACCCAGCCGCGCGGGGTCTCCGTGTAGTCTCCATTTTTCCATTCGGGATCGGAACGGATCGCGTCGATCACCATGCGTCGCCAAAGGAGATTTCGGCCCGAAACTGGGATTGGCAAAGAGACGACAGGCATCACCCCATCCATCATGTCGGGATAGGCCTCCGCCCATTGCCAAGCATTCATTCCGCCCATCGACATACCAAGAATTGCATGGAGGTGTGTTACCCCCAAAACTTCCGTGACCACTTTGTGCTGGAGGTCGACGATGTCGGCGTAATCGTAATCTGGGAATTTCATTTTCAATCCATCGCTCGGCTTGCTGGATTGGCCGTGACCGACACTGTCAGGAAAGATCAGAAAGTAGCGGCGCGAGTCGAGCGGGCGACCAGGATCAAAGAGCGCCTTCGCAAAAGTCGGGCTCAGCAGCGCGCGGCCGTCTGCCCCGGTCCAGTGCAAAACAAGGACAGCATTGTCGATCTCGCCTTTGCTGCTGCGGTGTGGTGTGCCCAAGGTCGAATAATGGATTTTGAGACGCGCCTGCTTCTGTCCATTGTGGAATTTATAATTGTCAAACCATGCATCCGCTTGCGCGGCGGCGGGATTCACCCCTTGATCCCAAGGTGAAGCCGGTCCGCTCGCAGACGTGGCAGATGGCGAATACGATTGAGCATATGCGATGCCAGCAAGCATTGTTTTGGCGAGGAGGCCGAGTAGCACGGTGGCTACAGCGCGAGCGCGTTGGGACTTCATGATAGTTCCTGCGATGAGGGCGGTGAATTACCGAGAAGGGGCTACTCGCACATCGCCGTCGCAACGGTATCGAACGGAATTTCCGGTTGGAGTCAATTTTACGCATTCCACCAAAGCCGGGAATGACCGCTGACGGCGCTGCTGCGGACGATGCCGCGTAGGCATGAATGTCCCTGCAGAGCCAGGGGACTAAACCGCTTCGCGGTAACGGCGGCGAGATCGTGGGCTTGGAATAGCTGATGCGCGGCGCCTGACCTGTCTCAAAATCATGGGGTTCAACCCCATGCGAGACAGGAGCTTTCGCGATGATCGACAATCCCAACAGCCCGTTGCGCCAGCGCATGATCGAAGACATGACGGCGCGCCGCTTCACCGAGAAGGTGCAGAAGGATTACCTTCGCAACGTGCGGAACTTTGCCGTCTTTCTTGGCCGTTCGCCGGACGCCGCCACGGCTGAAGACGTTCGGCTCTATCAGCTGCACATGGCCAAGCAGCTCATCGGCGCACCGACCATCAACGCCGCCGTCGCGGCGCTGCGCTTCTTCTTCAACGTTACGATCGATCGCCCTGACCTGGCTCGTCCTCTGACGGCCTTGCATCAGCCGCGCAGGGCGCCGATCGTGCTGAGCGAGGATGAAGTGGCCCGTCTCCTCGAAGCCGCGCCCGGCCTGAAGTACAAGGCCGCGTTCGGCGTCGCCTACGGCGCGGGATTGCGCGTCTCCGAGGTCGTGGCCCTGAAGGTGTCCGACATCGACAGCACGCGGATGACCTTGCGGGTCGAACAGGGAAAGGGCCAGCGGGACCGCTACGTCATGCTCTCGCCGCAACTGCTCGAATGGCTGCGCGACTGGTGGCGGGCAGCGCGACCCCAGGCCTGGCTGTTTCCAGGGATGAACCCGGTCAACCCGATGTCAGCCCGTCAGTTGAGCCGCGTCGTGCGCGAGACTGCGCGGGAGGCCGGCATCGCCAAGCGCGTGTCGCCCCATACCCTTCGGCACAGCTTCGCCACCCATCTCCTCGAACGCAACGTCGATATCCGCGTGATCCAGGTTCTGCTCGGCCACGCCAAGCTGGAGACGACGGCGCTCTACACCCGCGTCGCCGTCAACACGCTCCGAGACGTCACCAGCCCGCTGGAGCGTCTGTGCGTAAACCTGACAGGGCAAGCGCCGCCCGCCTGACGGCGACGCCATGGCGCGGCCTTCCCTGGAGGTCGCGGATATCCTGCGCGTTCACGGCGCCGCCTATGCGCGCGCCCACGCAGGACATCTCAGCCTCGGCCAGCTCAAGGTCATGTCGGCGATAACGGCCTGCCGCACCGCAACGCTCGGCGGTCATGTCGCGCGCTGCGACGACTGCGGCCATGTCGAGATCGCCTACAACTCCTGCCGCAACCGCCACTGCCCCAAATGCCAGGGCGCGGCGGCGCGGCAGTGGCTCGCCGAACGACAGGCCGAGTTGCTGCCGGTCGCCTACTATCATGTCGTCTTCACGCTGCCGACGCCGATCGCGGCCATCGCGTTCCAGAACAAGGCCGCGATCTACGACCTCCTGTTCAAAGCCGCCGCCGAAACTTTGATCACCATCGCCGCCGACCCCAAGCATCTTGGCGCCCGCGCCGGCATCACCGCCGTGCTCCACACCTGGGGTTCGGCGATGACCCACCATCCGCACATTCACATGATCGTCCCCGGCGGCGGCCTGTCGCCGGACGGCGCCCGCTGGATCGCCTGCAGGCCCGGCTTCTTCCTGCCAGTGCGCGTGCTGTCGCGCTTGTTCCGCCGGCTTTTCCTCGAAGGACTTGCCGCGCTTCACCATGCCGGCCGCCTGGCCTTTTTCGGCGATCTCGCCGCGCTCGCCGGCAAGGAGGCCTTCGCGGCCGCGCTCGCCCCGGTGCGCCGATCGGAATGGATCGTCTACGCCAAGCGCCCCTTCGCCGGGCCAGAAGCCGTGCTCGCCTATCTCTCGCGCTACACCCACCGCGTGGCGATCTCCAACAGCCGCCTCCTTGGCTTCGACGGCGGGAATGTCACCTTTCGCTGGAAAGATTATCGCGCCCGGGGTAAGGCGTCAGGCAGAAGCTGGATCAAGTCGATGTCGCTGTCGGCGGACGAGTTCATCCGCCGTTTTCTCATGCACGTCCTGCCCAGCGGCTTCCATCGCATCCGCCACTACGGGCTGTTCGCCAGCCAGAGGCGCGCCGCAAATATCACGCGCCTGCGCCAACTCATTCCCAAGACCGAGGACGCCGAAAGACCTCAGCTCGATCTCGGCGCGACAAGCCAAGCGCCGCAAACGATAACGCCAGATCCTTCCGAGGCGACGGCGCTCAAAGCCTGCCCTTGCTGCGCTGGGCGCATGCGCGTCGTCGAGACTTTTGCGCGCGGCGCGACGCCGCGCGGCTTCAAGACCGATTGCGCGGGGTTCGACACCTCATGACCAAAACCAAAGGCCGCCCGCACGCTGCCGACATTGCGTCGACGCCCAAAGGCGCCGGCCATGACGATCTCGTCGCATCAGCGCCCAAAGCGCAAGAAACCGTGCGTCTCATCAAACTCAACGTCGCAACAGCCGCCATCGGCCGCCGTCAAAACGCCCCGCGCCCATCCCTTCAAAAGCTTCTCGCCAGCCGGACAGCCCTCAGAGCCAGGACGCCCCTTCCGTAATCCCCATAGATCGCCGTCTCAACCATCGAGCTCAACGTCCCGCGGTTTCCTCCCATGGAGGCTTTCGGTCGCCGGCCCGCCGGCGACACGCAGCATCCGTGATGGGCCGGCGACCGAAACCCTTCACATATTCAGCCCTTTTGAACCATTTTCCTCAACCAGCGCGCGATGGTCACCCGGAAACCGCGGCCTCGTATTCCGACGACAGCTCCAGCCATTCCTCTTCCGCCGCCACAAGCGCGCGTTCCAGTTCGGCGCGCTGCTGCGACAGTTTGGTCGCCTCGGCGGGGCTGCGCTCGAAGGCGCGGGGATCGGCCAGCGCCAGGTCGATGCGCGCAATCAGGCCGGTGAAGCGGGTCATCTTCTCTTCCGCCGCCTGCACTTTTTTCGCCAGGGGCGCGGCGTCCTTGCGCGCCTTGGCGGCGTCGCGGCGCTGCTCGGCGACATTCTGCGGCGAGGCCTCGCGATCCCGCTTCTTCTGCGACGATTTCGCCCCGTCCAGCACCAGGCGGCGGTAATCCGCCATGTCCCCGTCAAAAGACTGGACGCGGCCTTCCGCGACCAGCCACAGCCGGTCGGCGCAGGCTTCCAGCAGATACTGGTCATGCGAGACCAGGATCACCGCGCCGGCATAGTCGTTGATCGCCTCGATCAGCGCGGCGCGACTGTCGATGTCGAGATGGTTGGTGGGCTCGTCGAGGATCAGCAGATGCGGGCCGTTGAAGGTCGCGAGCCCCATCAGCAGCCGCGCCTTTTCGCCGCCGGAGAGATTGGCGACTTTCGTGTCCGCCTTCACATTGGGAAAGCCGATCTGCGCCACACGGGCGCGGATTTTCGCTTCCGGCGCGTCGGTCATCAGTCTCTGCACTGCGGAATAGGGCGTGTCGCGCTCGTCGAGGTCGTCCACCTGGTGCTGGGCGAAGAACCCGGCTTCCAGCTTCGACGATTTGCGCAATTCGCCCGACATTGGCGCGAGCCTTCCGCCGAGCAGCTTGGCGAAAGTCGATTTGCCATTGCCATTGGCGCCAAGCAGGCCGATGCGGTCGTCATTCGACAGCGAAAGGCTGAGCTTCGACAGCACGACGCGGTCGCCATAGCCGACCGCGACATTCTCCATGGCGATGATCGGCGGCGACAGCGGCTTTTCGGGCGAGGGCAGGGAGAAGGGCAGGATTTCGTCATCGACCAGCGCCGAGGCCGGCTCCATTTTCTCCAGCATTTTCAGGCGCGACTGCGCCTGGCGCGCCTTGGTCGCCTTGGCGCGGAAACGATCGACGAAACTCTGCAGATGGGCGCGCTTCTCTTCCTGCTTCTTCAGGAATTTGGCCTGCAGCATACGCGCCTCGGCGCGCTGGCGGGCGAAACTGGTGTAATTGCCGCGGTAAATCTGGAGCTTGCCCTTGTCGAGGTGGACGATGTGGTCGCAGACATCGTTCAGCAGGTCGCGGTCATGGCTGATGACGACAATGGTCGCGGGATAGCGCGTCAGATAGTCGATCAGCCAGAGCGATCCCTCGAGATCGAGGTAATTGGTCGGCTCGTCGAGCAGCAGCAGGTCAGGTTGCGAGAACAGCACGGCGGCGAGCGCCACGCGCATCCGCCAGCCGCCGGAAAACTCCTTCAGCGCCCGATTTTGCGCGGCCTCGTCGAAGCCGAGGCCGGCGAGGATTTCCGCGGCGCGCGCAGGGGCGGCGTGGGCCTCGATATCGGCCAGCCGCACATGGATTTCAGCGATGCGATGCGGGTCCGAAGCATATTCCGCCTCTTCCAGCAGCGCGGCGCGCTCGAGATCGGCGGCGAGCACGAAATCGACCAGCTTGCCGTCGCCCCCGGGCGCTTCCTGCTCGACCCTGCCGATGCGGGCGCCGCGGGGGATGGAGGTCGTGCCGCCCTCGGCGGCGATTTCGCCGCAGATCAGGCGGAACAGCGTGGTCTTGCCGGCGCCGTTGCGCCCGACAAAGCCGACGCGCGCGCGTTCCGGCAGCATGACGCTGGCGGCGTCGAACAGGAGGCGCGGCCCGAGCCGATAGGTGAGGTCGGTGATTTGCAGCATGGGGGCTTTTTACGCGACGGGGCGGGGAGGGCAAGTTTTTTGGCGCGGGCGGAGCATGGCTTGCCGATAAACCTGTTTTCTAAACTTAAGATATCCGAACCTCAGGCGTCGCAGCGCGTTCAACTCTGGAAGGCGTCAGTATTAACTGTCGAGGGCGGCGTCATGCGTCATATTGTCCCAAAATCTATTGTTCTCGCTTCATTTCTCCTGATCCCGGCGGCAGCGGAGGCGAGGGTCCACATACGCGTGGACCTGTCTTCGCAGCGCATGGACGTGGAATCGTCTTCAGGCGCCTATTCCTGGCGGATTTCCTCCGCGCGCGACGGCTATGTGACGCCGCGCGGGACATTCTCGGCGCACAGCCTGCAGAGAATGCATTACTCGCGGAAATACCACCATTCGCCCATGCCGCATTCGATCTTCTTCTACGGCGGCTACGCCATTCACGGCACTTACGCGACGCGCGCCCTCGGTCGTCCGGCCTCGCATGGCTGCATCCGGATTTCCCCTTCAGCCGCCGCCACCCTTTATGCGCTGGTGCGCGCAGAGGGCGCGAGCATCACCATCACAGGTTCGCCGCCCAGGTGGTGACCGGGTGACCGGGTCGCCTGGCTCGGTGCGTCTCACCCCCGGCCGCGATAGGGCGTCGCGCCCTGGTCCGGCAGCCAGAGGCCCTTGGGCGGCTCGCCGGTCTGCCAGAAAACGTCGATGGGCATGCCGCCGCGCGGATACCAGTAGCCGCCGATGCGCAGCCAGCGCGGCGCCAGAGCCGCGACCAGATCCTTGGCGATGCGGATGGTGCAGGCCTCGTGGAAGGCGCCGTGATTGCGAAACGAGGTTAGGTATAGTTTTAAACTCTTTGATTCAATGAGATATTCATCTGGAACATAATCGATCACGAGATGGGCGAAATCCGGCTGTCCCGTGACCGGGCAGAGCGAAGTGAATTCGGGTTGGGTGAAGCGGGCGACATAATCCACGTCGGGGTGCGGATTGGGCACCCGGTCGAGCGTCGCCTCGTCGGGGCTTTGCGGCGCTTGCGCCTGCGCGCCGAGCAGGCCGGCGCCATCATGTGTCCTGACCATGTCCAATATCCTTTTGGCGCGATTTAACCCTGGCTGCGTTTTGCGGCAAGGAAAAGCCGCTCTGCGGCCAATCGTCCTCTTTTTTATTTCATGCAACGGGCGTAGAAGGCCGGCATTGTCGCCGGAAATGGCGCAGCTATCGCCCAGGGGAGCCGAATGACTGAGATTATCGACATTGTCGCCCGCGAAATCATGGACTCGCGCGGCAATCCCACCGTCGAAGTCGATGTGACGCTGGAAGACGGCTCGTTCGGCCGCGCCGCGGTGCCGTCGGGCGCCTCGACGGGCACCCGCGAAGCCGTCGAACTGCGTGACGGCGACAAGGCCCGCTTCGGCGGCAAGGGCGTGCTGAAAGCCGTCGAATCCGTCAATGGCGAGATTTTCGACGCCATTTCCGGCCTCGACGCCGAAGATCAGGTCCATGTCGACCAGGCGCTGATCGAGCTCGACGGCACGCCCAACAAGGCGCGTCTCGGCGCCAACGCCATCCTCGGCGTGTCCATGGCGGTGGCCAAGGCCGCGGCCGACGCCTCGGGCCTGCCGCTTTACCGCTATATCGGGGGAACCCAGGCCCGCGTGCTGCCGACGCCGATGATGAACATCATCAACGGCGGCGCCCATGCCGACAATCCCATCGATTTCCAGGAATTCATGATCATTCCGCTCGGCGCCGAGTCGCTCAAGGAAGCGGTGCGCTGGGGCGCGGAAGTGTTCCACGGCCTGAAGTCGGCGCTGAAAAAGGCGGGACAGAACACCAATGTCGGCGACGAAGGCGGCTTCGCGCCCAACCTGCCGTCCGCCGAGGCGGCGCTTGATTTCGTCGTCAAGGCCATCGAGACCGCAGGCTTCAAGCCGGGCCAGGACATCGCCATCGGCCTCGACGCCGCCGCCAGCGAGTTCTTCAAGGACGGCGCCTATCACTATGAAGGCGAAGGCAAGGTCCGCTCGATCCAGCAGCAGGCCGAATATCTGGCGAAACTCGCCGCCGCCTATCCGATCGTCTCGATCGAGGACGGCAACGCCGAGCAGGACTGGGAAGGCTGGAAGATCACCACCGACCTGCTCGGGAAAAAGCTCCAGATCGTCGGCGACGACATTTTCGTCACCAATGTCGCGCATCCTCTCCGAGGGCATCAAGAAGGGCATCGCCAATTCGATCCTGATCAAGGTCAACCAGATCGGCACCCTGACCGAGACGCTCGCCGCGGTCGAAATGGCGCATCGCGCCGGTTATACCGCGGTGATGTCGCATCGCTCGGGTGAAACCGAAGACGCGACCATCGCCGATCTCGCGGTCGCCACCAATTGCGGACAGATCAAGACCGGTTCGATGGCCCGCTCCGACCGGTTGGCCAAGTACAACCAATTGATCCGCATCGAGGAAGAACTCGGCAAGCAGGCGGTCTACGCCGGCCGCGCGGCGCTGAAGGCGCTGGCGTAAGCTTTTCCGCCATCGCATTTTTGGAGGGATGCGCCCCGGCGCATCCCTTTTTTGTTGGCTGCCGCCCAAAAAACGCTTTGTTCGCGCAAAGCTTGGGCGCGGCGCCCAACATCGCGGCTTGCCTGCCAAACAGGCGTCCGCCTAGACTTGAGTTTCTCCGAGGGCTGCGATTTGATCGAAGGCGAAAAGGCCACGCCCGTCGGTGCGGACCAGGCGCCGCGAAATTCGCCGCGCGCCGACGCCGCGCATGACCGGGTTTTTCGACTCGCCGGTCCGCAACTTCATCGGGTTGAGTTTCCTGCTCGTATTGGTCGTGGTCGCCGCGACGCTGGGCTACATGGCCTGCGGCTGGAGTTTCCATGACGCCTTCTACATGGTCGTCGTGACGCTCTACACCGTCGGCTACAACGAAGTCCGGCCGATCGACACGCCTGCTCTTTACGCCATCACTCTCTCCCTGATCGTCTTCGGCTGCAGCGGGATGATCTTCCTCACCGGCGTCGTGGTGCAGTTCATCACGCTCAGCCAGATCAACAAGGTATCGGGGCTCAAACTCATGACCAGGCAGATCGACCAACTCGAGGGCCATGTCATCGTCTGCGGCTTCGGCCATCTGGGAAGCGTGTTGTGCCGGGCGCTGCGCGCCTCCAGCGCCGGCTTCGTCGTGATCGAAGAACGCGAGGCGCGGGCCGCGGAAGCGCGGGCCAAGGGGTTCCTGTGCGTCGAGGGCGACGCCTCGGATGAGGCGACGCTGCTGGCGGCCGGCGTAAATCGCGCCCATGCGCTGTCGACGGTGCTGGGAAACGACGCCTCAACGTGTTCATCACCCTGAGCGCGCGGGCGCTCAATCCTGACCTGCTGATCGTCGCGCGCGGCGAATTGCCCTCGACCGAGAACAAGCTGCTGCAGGCCGGCGCCGACAAGGTGGTGCTGCCAACCCATATCGGCGGCGAGCGCATTGCGGAAATGCTGCTCTACCAGGAATCGGCGCGCTATCTCGAAGGCATCGAGCGGTCGCATGGTTTCCAGCGGGCGCTGCATTCCTTCGGCATGGAGCTGGAGGTGATCACCGCCGAGCCGCGCAGCCCTGCGGCGGGCATGTCGGTGCAGGCGATCGAGCGCCAGTCCAAGGGCGCGTTCTTCATCGTCCAGATCAACCGCCGCGACGGCGACGTGCACACCAATCCGCCCGCGGCCACGCTGGTCGGCGAGGGCGACGGCGTGGTCCTGATCGGGCGGCCGAACCGCGCGGAAATGCTGACCGCGCTCTTCCATCCCAAGGCTTTTTCGGGGGCGCGGGGGTAAGGTCGTTTCTGGAGGTCACCATGCGCTTTCTTGCCCTGTTCTTCGCCGGCGCCTTTCTGTGCAACGCCATCCCGCATCTGACCGCCGGACTGCGCGGCGAGCTTTTCCCTTCGCCGTTTTCAAAACCGCGCGGGGTCGGTCCGTCGTCGCCGCTGGCGAATTTCCTGTGGGGCGGCCTCAATTTCATTATCGGAGCGCTTTTGCTTGGCGCGCACCCGATCGCGGTAGGCTTCAATCTGGATACGCTGGCGCTTTTCGTCGGGGCGCTGGCGCTTGGCGCGCCATTGTCCGCGCGTTTCGGCAAGGTGCGAAATTGACCGGGGATCGAAGTGGGCGGCTGCGTTTCGAAGCCGAGCGCGATGCTCAAGGCGCGCAATTCGACTCATTTCCCTCGCTGAGTTTAACCCGGGCCTAACCTTATTGGGCGAAGATGCCGGCATGGTTGTTCGTACGCGTCTCGCCTCAGTCCTCCTTCCGCTCGCCTTCTACGTCTTCTCCGGAGCCGTGGGCAGCTTCTTCATTTGGCACGCCTTCCACGGCGAGCGCGGCATCGCCGCCGACCTCGAATATCGCCGCCAGATGACAGACGTCGAAGCGCAGTTGAAAACCGTGCGCGCCGAGAAGGCGCAATGGCAGAAGCGCATCGACCTGTTGCGCGGGCCCGAAATCGACCGCGACCTGCTGGACGAGGAAGCGCGCAACCTGCTCAATCGCGTCAACAAGACCGACCTGCTGGTGCTGCTCCCTCCGGCCAAGACCGACAGCGGCGCCACGCCCCGCAGGCAGAACTGATCTTTTCGTAACATAAGCGTGACGGAGGCGCTCGCGCGCCGCGTCTCGCTTTTTCCCCGGCTTCACGCTAGTTTCAGTGGCAAATCGTCCACGATTTGCCGTTGCTTCCTTGCGCGGCGACAGCGGGGCCGCCGGGGAGGATCAATGGCCGCAGCTTCGTCATCGCCGTTATCGCCCCTGGCCGGCGAGAATGCCCGCGTGGCCGCGTTTCTCGGCGCCGGAGACGAGCTCTCCATTTATCGCGCCATGCTGCTGATCCGCCGTTTTGAGGAAAAGGCCGGCCAACTGTTTGGCATGGGTCTGATCGGCGGATTTTGCCATCTCTACATCGGCCAGGAGGCCGTCATCGTCGGCATGCGGCTGGCGGCGGCGGACGCCGACCAGTTCATCACCTCCTACCGCCAGCACGCGCATTTGCTCGCCTGCGGCGCCGAGCCTCGGGCGGTGATGGCGGAAATGACCGGGCGCCGGGGCGGTCTTTCGCGCGGAAAGGGCGGCTCCATGCACATGTTCGCGCCGGAAGCCGAGTATTATGGCGGCCACGGCATTGTCGGCGCGCAGGTGGCGATCGGCACGGGCCTCGCCTTCGCCAACGCCTATCGCCGCGACGGCCGCGTCTGCGTCGCCTTCATGGGCGACGGCGCCGCCGACCAGGGGCAGGTCGCGGAAAGCTTCAACATGGCGGCGCGGTGGAATCTCCCCATCGTCTACGTGATCGAGAACAATCGCGCCGGCGCGACGGGCGAGGGCGAGGCGACCAACCTCGCCAACCGCGGCGCCGCCTTCAACATTCCCGGCGAACAGCTCGACGGCATGGACGTCCATGCCGTGCAAGAAGCCGGGGAGCGGGCGATTTCCTGGGCGCGCGACGGCAACGGACCCTATATCCTCGAAATGCGCACCGAGCGCTATCGCGGCCATTCCCTGTCCGATCCGGCCAAATATCGCCGCAAGGACGAGGGGCGCACGGGCCAGGAGCCAGACCCGCTGGAGCGGCAGCGCGAACGGCTATTGCGCGAAAACCTCGCGAGCGAGGCCGATCTCAAGCAGATCGACACGCGCATTCGCGCCATTGTCGTCGATGCGGCGGAATTTTCGTCCCAATGCCCGGAGCCGGACGCGGGCGAGCTGATGACCGATATTCTGATTTGACGCGATATTCTGATTTGACGATGGTCTGGAGATGTCCATGCCCACCCAAGTGCTGATGCCGGCGCTTTCAGCCGAAATGAAGTTCGGCAAACTGGCGAAATGGCTGAAGCGCGAGGGCGAGCGCGTCGAGGCTGGCGAAATCCTGGCCGAAATCGAGACCGACAAGGCGACCATGGAGGTCGAGGCGGTCGAGAGCGGCGTGCTGGAAAAAATCCTTGCGCCCGAGGGGACTGAGCATGTTCCCGTCGGCTCGCCCATCGCGCTGATCGAGCCGGCGGTGTTCGCCGCGGAATTTTCCCCGGCGACGGCAACGCCCCAGTGGCAAGAGACCGAGGACGAACCTCCGCTGGCGCTCGACGCCATCCGCGTCATGACCGTGCGCGAGGCCATCCGCGAGGCGCTCGCGGAGGAAATGCGCCGCGATCCCGACGTCTTCCTGCTCGGCGAGGAGATCGGCGAATATCAGGGCGCCTTCAAAATCACGCAAGGCTTGCTGCAGGAATTCGGCGACAAGCGGGTGGTCGACGCGCCCATCGCCGAACATGGCTTTGCCGGCCTCGGCGTCGGCGCCGCCATGGCCGGGCTGAAGCCGGTGATCGAGTTCATGAGCTTCAATTTCGCCTTGCAGGCCATGGACCATATCGTCAATTCGGCGGCCAAGACGCTCTATATGTCCGGCGGGGCGCTGGGCTGTCCCATCGTGTTCCGCGGCCCCAATGGCGCGCGTTCCCGCGTCGGCGCCCAGCACACCCAGGATTTTGCCGCCTGGTTCTCGCATGTTCCCGGGCTGAAGGTCGTCGCGCCCTATAGCGCCGCCGACGCCAAGGGCCTGCTCAAGGCGGCGATCCGCGATCCCAATCCGGTGATTTTTCTCGAGCACGAGCAGCTTTACGGCCAGAGTTTCCCGGCGCCGCGCGAAAAGGACCATCTGGTCGAAATCGGCGCCGCCAACGTCTTGCGCGCCGGACGTGACGCCACTTTGGTCGCGTTCTCGCACGGTGTGGGGCTGGCGCTGAAGGCGGCGGAACTGCTGGCCGCCGAGGGGATCGAGGCGGAAGTGGTGGATCTGCGCACCTTGCGTCCCCTGGATATGCCGACGGTGCTCGCCTCCATCCGCAAGACCGGGCGCTGCGTGGTCGTCGAGGAGGGCTGGCCGCAATCGGGGATCGGCGCCGAAATCTGCGCCCAGGTGATGGAGCATGCCTTCGACGATCTCGACGCCGCGGTACGGCGGGTGACGGGCAAGGACGTTCCCATGCCCTATGCCGCCAACCTCGAACGCCTCGCCTTGCCGCAACCCGCGGACGTGGTTGCGGCGGTGAAGGCCACCCTTTACTTGAAAGACTAGTTTCGCGCCGCCATTTCTGCCCAAGGCAGGAAACGAGGGATTTGCCGCCAGCGGCGAAAAAGGAAGAACATGACCGAAGAGAGACGGGAATTGTCGGTTCCGCCCGATGTCGAGGCGCAAGGCGGCTCGGAGATCCTGCGCCTGTTCGTGACCGACGGCGCCTTGTCGCTTTCGATGCAGCGCGCCTTCGACGAACCGGAAATGTGGGGCCAGTTGCTGGCCGAACTCGCGACGCAGGTCGCCGAGGTCTACGCCCGCGAAACGCCCCTCGGCGCCGCAGAAGCGCTGGCCGACATCAGGCTGGCGCTGGACGCCGCTTTCGACCGGATCGAGCGCGAACATACGTCGGCGATCAACTAGGCTGGCCCAGGGATCGGGACGGATTGGGCGTTGCGTTTTGAGTCTTGTAAGCGCTGGGGATTCAGGACGGAGCCTTGACCATGTCGACACCCATTCTCATGCCTTGCGCCGAACCGTCCATGCGGGTGGGGCGGGTGATGCGCTGGCTCCGGCGTGAAGGCGACTTCGTCGAAACCGGCGAGCCGGTCGCCGAAATCTCCGCCAACAGGACGACCATGGACGTCGAGGCGCCCTCGACCGGCGTGCTCGTTCGCATCCTCGCGGAGGCCGGCGGCGACGAGATCGCGGTGGACAGCTCGATTGGCCTGATCGAGCCGGGACCGGCGCCGCATCGATCGAACGCGACTGACGCCAAGGCCGCCGACAGGCCCGGCCGAACGCCGGTGTCGCCGCGCGCGCGGCGGTTGGCGCACGAGGCGGGTATCGACCTGTCGCAGATCGCCGGCAGCGGGCCGAACGGCCGCGTCGTCGAAAGCGACGTGCACGCGGCGCTGGCGGCGCGGGCGCGCGAGGTTCACCCCCTGCGCGACGCCGCGGCTTCGGTCGAGGCCAAAAAAACGGTTGAATTGTCGCGGAGCCAGGAGGCGCCGGCGCTCGCCCCTGCGGTCACGGCGGCGCAAGTCGCGCTGCGGGTTCATCTTGAAGCCGACTGCCGCGTGGACGCGCTCGAATCCATGCGCGCAAAGCTCAACGAGGCGGCGAAGGCGGAAAGGTCGCCGCGGATTTCGCTGGTCGATTGCGCGGTCAAGGCCTGGGCCATGGCCTTGCGTCGGACGCCGCGCGCCAATATCGCCTACGGGCCGGGCGGTTTTGCGCAGGCCCGGCACAGCGACGTGGCTCTGGCGCTGCCCGGCGAAAGCGGCATGGTCGCGCCGGCGCTGGCCGAAGCCGAGCATCACTCGCTGGGAGAGATCGCCTCCGCCCGCGCCGCCTTTCTCGCCAGCGCCCGTACGCACGCCGCCTTGCAGGGCGGATCGAGCCTCGTCGCCAATTTCGGCAGTCTCGGGGTGAAACGCGCCTTCCCGGCGCTGGTCGCGCCCTGGACCAGCCTGCTCGCCATGGGGCTGGCGGAAAAGGCGGTGGTGGTGGAGGACGGCGTGCCCGATGTCGCCACGGTGATGAGCGTCACCGTCACCTTCGACCGTCGCGCGATGGACGAGGTCGCGGCGGCCGCGCTGCTCGCCGCCTTCAAGGCGCTGGTCGAAAATCCTTACGGTCTCCTGCTTTGATACCCTGGTCCCTGATCGACACGGCGCAAATTCCCGGCGGCGAAGGCGCACTGCGGCTCAAGCGCCGGGGCGCCGAATTTTCGATCATGCTCGGCGACATCGAGCTGATGAATTCCAGGCTCAGCGGGTCGGAGGAGGCGCTGGCCACGCTCTCCTGCGCGCGGATCAAGTCGCGCGCAGAGCCGCGTATCCTGATCGGCGGCCTCGGGATGGGTTTCACCCTGCGCGCCGCGCTGGCCGCGCTCGATGCGAGGGCGCGGATCGTGGTCGCCGAGCTCGTGCCCGCCGTCGTGGCCTGGGCGCGCGGTCCCATGGCCGATCTGCACGGTGCGAGCCTGGCCGATCCGCGCGTCGCCATCGAGGAAACGGATGTCGGCCGGCTCATCAAATCGGCGCGCGCAAGCTACGATGCGATCCTGCTGGACGTCGATAATGGACCCGACGGGCTGACGCGCTCCTCCAACGACGGCCTTTACAGTCCCGCAGGCCTCGCCGCCGCCCGCAAGGCTCTTCGTCCGGGCGGCGTCCTCGCCGTCTGGTCAGCCGGCCCGAGCCAAGGTTTTACCGGACAATTGCGCAAGGCCGGTTTCGACGTCGAGGAAATCGGGACGCGCGCCAATGGCAAGCGCGGCGGCGCGCGGCATGTCATCTGGATCGCGACGCGCAAGTCAGGCTCGAGGCCGGAACGAACCGTCGCCGTAACAGTTTAAGGCCTTGGGGCAAGCGCGGCGGGATTGTCTGGCCGGCATTTCAGGCATGGACGAGCCATGGTTGGCGCTTCCAGAAATTTTGGGCGTGTCAGCGTCGACGCGGTTCAAATGGCGCTTGAGCCGATCAGTTCCGACTGGATCATCGAAGGGACGCCTGTCGCCCGTAAATGCATCGTGTCCCGAGCCAGGGATGGCGGAGCCTCCACCATGCTCTGGGATTGCACGGCGGGGGAATTTCACTGGTACTACGATACCGACGAAACGCTCTACGTGCTGAATGGCGCTGTCGTCGTGAGCGATGACGACGGCGTCGAGCACAAGCTCGGCCCAGGCGATCACGTCCATTTTCCCGCCGGAGCGCATGCGATCTGGCGCATCGAGTCCTATGTGCGGAAGATAGCCTTCGTGCGGACGCCGACGCCGCGACCCGTCATGCTGCCTTTGCTCGTCTGGAAGCGGCTGAGTTTCGCCTGGTCGGAACAGCGGCGGCGCGGTCTACCGTTTGCGCCCTCCCGAAGGTTCAGGTCCTGAATGCGGCGGCGGATTGGGAGCATGATGGGGCGACTGGTGGAAATCGCTCCTGAACTTGGGCGCATGCGCGTCATGCCTATGCCGCCCGTGGCTTCCGCCCTTACCGGGCGCGTCGCCCCGGGGCTGGGCCATCGGCGGCGAACCGGGCGGCCGGCGATCCGGCTGCGGGGGGCGGGCGGCGGCGCGGGCCTTTGGCTGGCGGCCGTCAGCTTGCCGTCGGGCTTGATCGCGACGATAACTACCGCACGGGACGCTGCGCCTTGCGCGCTTTCCGCAGGCGACGTCGTCGCGGCCGTGAGGCCGGAGCCGAAACGCGCCTCGGTTCCCGAATTCGCGACATAGGCCTCGATCGAGACCTGGCGCACCCCGGGCATGGCGGATAGTTCGGGATCGACGATGGTCTTCACAGCCGCGGCCTGGCCCTTGCCGAGACCGAGTTCGGCAAGGACGCGCCGCCCGGCGAGCGCAGGGTCGAGATTGGCTATTTTCAAGCCCCCGATCTGCGCGCCGCCGCCCGGCGCCAGCGTGACCGGGCCGACGACCCGGGGGACGCGCGCGATTCCCGGCCTTTTCTCGCGGATCTCGGCGAGGCTGGCGACGATGGTCCCGTCGAGCTGGCGCAGGCCGGAGACCGCGACCCACTGGCCCTTCCTGAAACCTTTGCCGCCGATGAAGCGGGTCGAGACGGTCTGGCCGAGCACGGTGAACGCGCCTTTGCCGACAGACGCGATCGGGCCGACCACTTCGTTGACGACGGTGATCCGTTCCGTCTCCAGCACGGGCGTCGTCGATGATTCCGTCTTGGCGGCGACGACGACATTGGCGACCTGGCCAATGCGCAAATCGACCAGCGGCGCGGGTTCGCCGTCGATCTCGAGCAGGGCGTAACTGGAATAGGAAATGCGCATGTCGTTGACGATGATGCTGCCGAAGTCACGAATCGTGCCGATGACGCCGGTCCCGCCCAGGCCGCGATCGCCTGAAGGCTGGTCGACTACGCCCGTCCCGCCAATGCCGCGGTCGCGATCGCCAGCGCCGGCTGGCTTGCGCGGCAACAGGAAGGCGAGGATCGCTCCGAGAAGCGTTCGGCGGGTCAAGTGGGTCTTGATCACGGCTCGTCCTGTCGGTCGGAGGGCGTGGCGGCGCTGGCGTTATGGAGCGATCGACATCAACGCCGGGGAAGCCAGACGTGATCCCCACCGCAAGGCGCGAACTTATAAATCTTATTATGAACTCCACGTGAGCGGGGCAATGAAAAAGCGCAAAACGTGGGAAATTATCCCACGTTATTTTTCGACGCGGCCGCCTACGCTTTTGCTCCGGCTTGGGAACCAATTGCGAAAATCATGGTTGAACCCCTCAAGTGTCCCCGAAGCGGGGACATTCTCCTCCCGAGAGCAAGGCGCCCGCCACGGATGTAATGGCGGGCGCTTTCGCGTTCATGCCGATCTTCCGCCGCCGTCGACTGACCGGAAACCGCTTGAGGATTTGCGGCGGGGCCGGCAAGTGGTTATGTGGATGGGACAAATTTTCCCGGAAAAATGACCATGGCCGTCGTGCTCGACACGCTGAATTCAGATCCCCGCAAGAATGGTGACGAGGGCTCAAAGCCGCGCCATCCGGAAAAGGCCCATCGGCCCGACCAGCCCATCGCCCGCAAGCCGGACTGGATCAGGGTGAAGGCGCCGGGATCGAAGGGCTGGGCCGAGACCAACGCCATCGTCAAGGCCAACAAGCTGGTGACGGTCTGCGAAGAGGCGTCCTGTCCCAACCTTGGCGAATGCTGGGACAAGAAGCACGCCACTTTCATGATCATGGGCGACACCTGCACCCGCGCCTGCGCCTTCTGCAACGTCAAGACCGGCATGCCCGCGCCGCTGGACGCCAGCGAACCCGAGCATATCGGCGAGGCGACGGCCAAGCTTGGCCTGACCCATGTGGTCATCACCTCGGTCGACCGTGACGATCTCGACGACGGCGGCGCGGCGCATTTCGCCCGGGTCATCGCCGCGATCCGCGTCGCGAGTCCCGCCACCACCATCGAGATCCTGACCCCGGACTTCCTGCGCAAGCCCGGCGCGCTGGAGCGCGTGGTCGCTGCAAAACCCGACGTGTTCAACCACAATCTCGAGACCGTGCCGTCGAAATATCTCAAGGTCAGGCCGGGCGCCCGCTATTTCCACTCGCTGCGCCTGCTGCAACGGGTCAAGGAGCTCGACGGCGAGATATTCACCAAGTCGGGGATCATGGTGGGGCTCGGCGAAGAGCGCAACGAAGTGCTGCAATTGATGGACGACCTGCGCACGGCGGACGTGGATTTCCTGACCATCGGCCAATATCTGCAGCCGACCCGGAAACATCATCCGGTCGAGGCCTTCATTACGCCCGAGAATTTCAAGGCTTATGAATCCATCGCCTATGCGAAGGGGTTTGCGCTGGTATCCTCCTCGCCGCTGACGCGCTCGTCGCACCACGCCGGCGAGGATTTCGAACGGCTGCGGGCGAAGCGCCGCGCCGCGAAGGGGTGAGGACCTCATGCCGACGTTCAAGACCAGCCATGTCGTCAACCATTCGCCGCAGCAGATGTTCGATCTGGTGGCCGACGTGGAATCCTATCCGCAATTCGTGCCCTTGTGCCAGTCGCTGCGCATTCGCCGCCGCTTCGTCGGGGCGGGCGGGGAAGAGACCCTGGTGTCCGAGATGGAGGTCGGCTACAAGGCGATCCGGGAAAAATTCGCCACGCGGGTCACGCTCGATCGCGCCAAACGGCGCATCGACGTCGCCTATGTCGACGGTCCCTTCAGCCATCTGGAAAACATGTGGCAGTTTTCCGAGGCCGAGGGCGGCAAGTGCCGGGTTGAATTCTATATCGCCTATGAATTTCGCAGCCGGGCGCTGGCGGCGCTGATGGGCAACATGTTCGACGCCGCCTTCCGCAAGTTCGCGGGCGCGTTCGAGGCCCGCGCCGACCAGGTTTTCAAGACGGCGTGATTGGCTGGCGACCCGGCGGCTTTGATCGCGCCTTCGCAGGCAGCCATCGGTTGTCCACTATTCCGACCGGAACCGAAGAATTGTTGAGTGGTTAGGACTTAACCTAATCGCCGCCTTCCATAGCCCACATCACTTTCCACGCTGGAGGTCCAAGGATGGGATCGCCGTCAGTCCTGGCAAAAACATTTCTCGTATCGTCGGCTTTGCTGAGCTTTTCGCCGCCACCGGCCCGCGCTGGCGATGTCTCGATCGAAGAGCAGATCGTCGCGACCATGAACAAGCTTTGGGGCCAGCATCCGGCAACACGCGCCAATCATGCCAAAGGTGTGGTGGTGGAAGGCGTGTTCACGCCGAATTCCGCGGGAGCGGAGTTGAGCAAAGCCGCGCTTTTCAAATCGTCCAATATCCCTGTGACGGTTCGTTTTTCTGATTCTACCGGCTTGCCGAATATTCCGGACGGCAGCCCAGGCGCCAATCCTCACGGAATGGCGATTAAATTTCACCTTCCGTCGGGCGGAGACGTCGACGTGGTGACGAACTCGCTGGCTTTCTTTCCGGTGTCCAATGGCGAGGAATTCCGCGACCTGCTTCAAGCCCTTCTCGATAGCCCGGACGGCAGTCCGAAGCCGACCAAGGCGGACGAGTTCTTCGCCACGCATCCAAACGCGCCCAAGGCGTTCGGCTCCGTGCATACGCCGTCCAGCTTTGCTCGCGAAATTTACAACGGCGTCAACTCCTTCGTCTTCGTATCGGCTGCAGGCGTCAGGACATACTTCCGCTTCAAGATCGTCCCGGACGGAGGCCCTGCCTATCTGACGGCGGACGAAGCGGCCAGATTGCCGCCGGACGGCCTGGTCGACGAGATCAAGTCGCGCATCGCCGCGCAGCCGGTCAAATTCATGCTGCAGGCTCAGTTGGCGGAGTCGGGCGACAGCGTGAATGACGGCGCCAAGCCCTACGCGCCCGAAAGGAAGAGCGTGGAACTCGGAACGATCATTTTGAACAAGCCGATCGAAGAAGACAAACAACTCAATTATATGCCGCTCAATTTGACGGACGGGATCGAACCTTCCGACGATCCGATGATCAATGTCCGCAACAATGCGTATGCGATCTCGATAGGCAAGCGACTTCAGTAGCGCAGGCTTACCTACGCTGTTGGCCCGAAACGTCCCTTCAAATGCCCGCCGTAGCGCCACGTCGACATCCGCCATGCCCACGGGCAGGCCCAGGTCGACCAGGCTGGTCACGCCGAGATGGCTTTCCGCGATGCCGCAGGGCACGATGCCGCCGAAATGCGACAGGTCGGGTTCGACATTGAGCGAAATGCCATGGAAGGACACCCAGCGGCGCATGCGCACGCCGATGGCCGCGATCTTGTCCTCGGCCATCCCGCCGGCAAAGCCGCGCGGCTTGTCCGGCCGCTGGACCCAGACGCCGACGCGGCCCTCGCGGCTCTCGCCCTTGATGTTGAAATTCTCCAGCGTGGCGACGATCCAGCGCTCCAGGCCGGCGACGAAGCAGCGCACGTCCTTGCGGCGGCGGTTGAGGTCGAGCATGACATAGGCGACCCTTTGTCCCGGGCCGTGATAGGTGAACTGCCCGCCGCGCCCGGCCTCATGCACGGGAAAACGCCGATCGAGCAGGTCCTGCGGCTTTGCCGAGGTGCCGGCGGTATAGAGCGGCGGATGCTCGACCAGCCAGACCATCTCATTGGCCGTTCCCTCGGCGATGGCCGCGACCCGCGCTTCCATGAACGCCACGGCGAAGGCGTAATCGGTCTGCCCCTCGGCGATCGTCCATTCGACGGGCGTCGAGCCGGGCAGGGGGAACAGGGAAACGGACGGGTTCGCGCACGATTCGGTCATGGGCTCTGGCGAAAGCTGGCCCGAAGGGCCGGAGAAGGGGACTGAACCAGAGATAGTCGGCTGCCGTCGGTTTGGCAAAGCCTCGGCCACCGCCGCTAGGGGTAAATGATTTGTCGGAACGACGAATTCGCGCTGAACCGCTTGCCACGGCAAAGGCGATTTGTTAGACGACGCGCCTACCGGTTGTTCGGCCTCGCGCCGGACGATCATGCGGCCATGGCGGAATTGGTAGACGCGCTAGCTTGAGGTGCTAGTCCTTTAACCGGGGTGGAGGTTCGAGTACGGCTTGCAAGGGTGTTTCTTATTTCGATCTGGCCATCAGTGGAGGAGGAAACCAAAGCGCGCTGCGTGACCAAATCTGCAAACAACAATTTTGGACTGTCGATTTGCCTGACGGGGGAAACGAAAAATCAAGCCTTATGGGGGAAAACCCCACCAACGATCCAGGAACACTAGGGTGTTCTGATAAATCCTAATCTTATTCAGCCTTCCGCGTTTTTGATGGCGCTTTGGCCGGTGTCGAACTCAACGTCGGCAACGACGGCCGGTGCGGCCACGACCCATCTATTCGTCGAAGGTGCAGCCAAATCAGAATGGCAAACTGCCGCAGGGCCTCTGCCGTTTGACGATACCATTTCAGCTCAACTAAAAGCTCCTTGCCCTTTAAGTTTATGGCGCGAGGATTACCGTAAAAAACATCTGACTCGATCACCATCTCACGACTAGACGTATTCATCCCAATCATAATAGGCGCATGTATTGCGTTGTTCCGCATATCAGAAAGCTTATCTATTTTTGTCAAAAGCCAAGATATATCTTCTTTGGCCTTAGGGTGTATTTTTTCATTTATTGCGAAATAGGCAATACTTGATGCCCTCAACATCCCTCGCTGCGCCTTATCACTCTGCGTTGCAAACCATATAGCGCGAGAGATATTCAGATTGTCGGGGCGGACGATTTGACCAAAAATCTGTCCCAATTGATCATGTAACGCATTCCATGCGCGAGCCAGTTGTCCGATTTCTTGTGCAAACGGAGCAAATGCTTTTTCGATCTGCTTCTGTGTGGGTCGTCGCACCTTTTTCAAAAGAGGCGTGGATGATTTCATGATGCGATCTCGATTCGCGCAAAAGTCAGCGATGTCCCGGGGGGCTAAACCAATAATCGGAAACGACGCCTAACCTCGGCTATCATTTCGCAACGAATCGGGAAAGCCATACTAAGAATGACGCCAGAAGCATTCATCGCGAAGTGGAAAGCCGCCGAACTCAATGAGCGCGCGGCGGCGAAGTCCCATTTCAACGATCTTTGCGCGATGCTCGGCGAACCTAACGCGTTCGCGGTAATGAACTGCCGACGATATCGCGTGGCCACATTTGACACTCACACATTACACACACAATAGTGCATATGCGTCATAAAGATGAATGTTTTCAATGGTGATTGCTTGGCGGCGGAGGTTCGAGTCCTCTTGGCCGCACCAAAAAATTGAAGACAACACGCGCGGCGCCCTTCAGGGCGCCGTCGTCGTTTCAGGGTTTGGCCTCTGGCGCCGGCGCGTCGGTCTGCTCCATCACCGGCGCGGTTTCCTGGCGCTGGGCCGCGCCCGGGGCTTTCTTTTTCGCCCGCTTCGGCGCGCCATTGATGCCCATGCGCTGCAGCGTCGCCTCGGTCTCGGACGCCCAGCTATCCGGGGCGTGACGAATCGCCGGCAAGGCGTCGCCGGGGACGATGTGGACCGGATGGAAATTCTCGGCTTTCAGCGCGGCCAGCAGGGCGGGAATCATTTCCGCGGTCTGCTGGCGGGTGTCGTGCAGCAGGATGATACCACGGCCCGCGTGGCGCAGCCTGCCCATCAGCAGCTCCAGTTCCGCCTGCGGCGTCATGTCGTTCCAGTCGGAGGCCCAGAGGTCGGCCCCGAACACAGGCATGCCCTTCTTTTCCAGCGCCGCCAGCAAGGCCGGCGAATCGCCGAAGCCGGGAAAGCGGAAGAATTTCGAGTCCTTGCCGTCGGCGGCCTTGTCCACTGAGGCCATGCCCCTTTCCATGTCGGCCAGCGCCAATTCGAACGGCAGGCCGCGCAGGGTCTGGCCCGGATGGGAGAAGGAATGGTGCCCGACCGTATGTCCCGCGGCGATTTCCTGCTTGACCAGGGCAGGGCGCTCGGCGGCGTTGCGGCCGATCAGGAAAAAGGTGGCGTGGACGCATTCGGCGGCCAGCGCCGCCAGCACGCGGGGGGTGGTCGCGGCGGGGCCGTCGTCAAAGGTCAGGACGACCTCGCGATTCCCGAGGTCGAGCGTCTGCGGATAGGTTTTCAGGCCAAGGCGCGGCGCGCCGCCGATCCGGATCACGCGCTCATTGGCGCCCCCAGCGCTCCGGGCCCGCAGGATTCGGCCTGCGCCGCGCCGGCCCAGAGGCCCGCGAGCAGCAAGGCTGCGATTAACGATTTGTTTGCCTTCATCCGAAAAACGCCCCAGGCCCGAACGCCAGGTCGGGCGAAAAAGATCCCGCGACCTTTTGGACGCACGGCCTCCGCAATGCAAGCAAGGTCAAAAATTCGCCGCAAGTCTCGGGCTTTTCCACCGGCGAAACGGCCACGCCCTTGCCAAACCGGTAAAAAGCGCTTCCAATCCCGGTCCAGCCCATGGTTGACGCATATTAAGGTCTCGTTACCGCCTTAGGGGTAATTTACCTGCATGTGTGAAGCTTCCTTAAAGACACTCGCTCGTCTGGCGCTGCTCGGCATGCCGCTCATGCTCGCGGGTTGCGGTCCCGGGCCCGGCTTCAATCCCGAAAAGCCGCTGGTCGGCTCACGCGCTGGCTCCTACAAGGAGACCGAAGCGACCGAACTGGCGCGCGGCTTTTCCATCCATGGCGTCGACGTGTCCAAATATCAGGGCAATGTCGACTGGCAGGCGGCGCATGAGGGCGGCGTGTCCTTCGCCTATATCAAGGCGACCGAGGGCGGCGACCGCATCGACCCGAAATTCCTGCAAAACTGGCAAGGAGCCAAGGCTGCGGGCCTGCCGCGCGGCGCTTACCATTTCGTCTATTGGTGTCGTCCCTGGCAGGAAGAAATGGCCTGGTTCGAGAAGAACGTCCCGTCCGAACCCGACGCCTTGCCGCCGGTGCTCGACGTCGAGGTCACCGGGGATTCGCCGACCTGCCGCCGCCGTCTCGAGCGCGAGAAGACCCTTTCTGAAATCAAGGGCATGCTGGTCGAGATGGAGCGCTTTTACGGCAAGAAGCCGATCATCTACACCACGGTCGATTTCTACCAGGCCATCATCGAAGGCGCGCTGGACGAATATCCGATCTGGATTCGCTCGACCAAGCACCGGCCTTCCGTCAAATATGGCGATCGCGCCTGGCATTTCTGGCAATACCAGTCCGACGGCTGGGTGAAGGGCATTCCCACCCGCGTCGACCGCAACGCCTTCTATGGCGACACGAAGGACTGGCAGACCTGGCTGAAAACCAACGGATTCGCGCAGAACTGAGGCGAGCCCACGGTTTCTGATGCTGAGTCGTCTGCGAAAGCGACGCTCACTTTTTCTTGCTCGCCTTTCGCGCCGTCGCGTTCGCCGCCACTGCGGCGCGGATCAAATCCTTGAAGGCGGCCTCGTTGATCGTCTCGCCCTCGCGGAGGTCGATGGCGCGCCGCGTATTCCCTTCCAGACTGGAATTGAACAGGTTTTTCGGGTCGTCGAGCGCGGCGCCGCGCGCAAAAGTGAGTTTCACCACCTGCTTGTAGGATTCCCCCGTACAGACGATGCCGCCATGGCTCCAGACCGGCGTTCCCCGCCATTTCCACTCTTCCTGGATGTCGGGGGCGGCGTCATGGATCAGCCTGCGGACGTGGTCGAGGGTCTGCCCCCGCCAGTCGTCCAGCTCCAAAATCCGTTGCGTGATTTTTTCCGATGCGGCTTCGCCGTCTGCGGCTTCGTCGTCCGGTTTCATGGTCGCTCCAATGCTCTCAAGGTCCCGGGAAGAGCGCATCGGTCTTGCCGCCGAGGCGATAGGCCAGCAGTCCGATCCACTCGCGCACGGCGGTTTCGGCGTTGTGCATCGCCAGGGAGCTGTCGCCGGGCGGCCGTAAATCCTCGACCGTCCCGTAAGTGCGGTAATCGACCGGAAAGGCGATCGGGTTCATGCCCAGGGCGCGGAAAATGCCCATGGCGCGCGGCATATGGAAGGCCGAGGTCACCAGCAGCCAGCGCTCGTCCCTCTGCGGATGGACCAGCGCCTGGGTGAAGGCGGCATTTTCGTAGGTATTGCGCGACTGGTCCTCGAAGATCATCTGGCTTTCGGGAACGCCGAGTTCGCTCCATAATTTATGGGCGATTTCGGCCTCCTTCACCGACGTGTGGATCATGTTGGCCGAGCCGCCCGAAAACACCAGCTTCGCCTGCGGATAGAGCCGGGCGAGCACCACGGCCTCGGTCATGCGCTCTGCCGCGTCGTTGAGGGCGACCTGTCCGCGCAAAACCGAAATGCCCTCCTCGGTCGCGCCGCCGAGCACGATGATTTCCTTGGGCGGCGTCATGATCGCCGACTGCGACGGAAAACGGTCCTCCAGCGGGCGCAGCATCAGGGCGGGCAGGGGGGACAGGGTCAACAGGAGGAGGCCGACGGCGCAGACCAAGGCCAGGCGCTTGCCAAAGGGCCGTCCGATGAAGACCAGTCCGGCGCACAGGCCCAGCAGCAGCAAATGCAGCGGCGAGCCGAAAAACCAGAAGATTTTCGAAATGACGAAGAACATATGCTCGCGCCTTCAGCCGGGCGGTCAGTCTCCCTGGGGCAGGCCGAGCCGCCAGACACCGCGGAAATCATCGGGATCGACCGGCTTGCCCTTGCGATAGATCACCAGCCGGCCCTGGCGCGCCAGGCCCACGGCGCAGGCGCGCACCTTTGTCAGATGCGAGCGCCATGCGAGATCATCCTCGTCGCGCTGGCGGGCATAAAATCTGGCCACTTCCGTAGGGTCGATCGACTTGCCCGCGCCGACGGCGGCGCACAGGGCGAGTATCGTCTGGATCAGCGGATCGTCTTGCTGTTTCTGGGAGTCGTTTTCGGTCATGGCGTCTTGTCGGGCAAAAGGCGTTCTCGCGCAAGTTCGCGCGCAAGTTGACGCGCAACCGATCCTGCGCTCCAATCCTGGCGAGGAGTTCGCCATGTCAGAGATTAAATACGGCATCCAGCACATGCTGGCCGAGGCCAATGCCGCGATCAGGACGTTGTCTCCGGCCGAGGCGGAAAAACTTCTCGGTCGCGAGGATGTGCTGTTCGTCGACCTGCGCGATCCCCGCGAACTGGCGCGCGAAGGCCGCATTCCCGGCGCCTTCCATTGCCCGCGGGGCATGCTGGAGTTCTGGATCGATCCCGCCAGCCCTTACGCCAAGCCGCAGTTCCAGCAGGACAAGACCTTCGTTTTCTTCTGCGCCGGCGGCTTGCGCTCGGCGCTTTCCACCCATCTCGCCCAGCGCATGGGGCTGGCGCCGGTCGCCCATATCGGCGGCGGTTTTGCCGAATGGAAGAAGGCCGGCGCGCCGGTCGAGGCGCCCACCGAACCCGAAAAGCCGAGGTTCTGACCTTGTCCCTGACCCTTTTCATCGGCAACAAGGCCTATTCTTCCTGGTCGCTGCGGTCATGGCTGCTGATGCGCGCGCTGGACATTCCCTTCGAGGAATGGATCACCCCGCTTTATGTCGAGGGCTCGCGCGAAAAGATGCTGGCGGTGACGCCAACCGGAAAGGTCCCGGCGCTGCGCGACGGCAATTTCGTGGTGTGGGATTCTCTCGCCATCATTGAATTCCTGGCCGAAAAATTTCCTGACAAAAACGTCTGGCCGCAGGTTGCCGCCGGCCGCGCCCGAGCACGTTCGCTCTGCGCGGAAATGCATAGCGGCTTCCAGGCCTTGCGCCAGCAATGCCCGACCAATTTCCGCCGCGAGCGGCGCGAGACGCCGCTGGAGCTCGACGTGGCGGGACAGGCGGACCTTGCCCGGCTGGAGCGCATCTTCACGGATACGCCGGCGCTGTTCGGCGGGGGCGGCCCTTTTCTGTTCGGCGATTTTTCCGCCGCCGACGCCTATTTCGCGCCGGTGGTCAGCCGTCTCGACGTCTACGCCCTGCCATTGACGGCGCCGGTTCGCGCCTATTGCGACGCCGTTCTGGGCCTGTCGGCCTTCCGCGACTGGCGCGAGAGCGCCAAGGCGGAGGAATGGAACATCGAGAGATGGGAAGGGGTTTAGCACGGTCCGGGGGAGACCCGGTCTCGTGCGAGGAGGCTCTGATGAAGCGCTTTCCGAAACTCCTGATGTCTGCGGCTTTCCTGACCCTTGGAAGTGGCCAAGGCTTCGCCTTCGAACAGGAGGTCAGCAATGTCTGGTGGGCCGTCTTCGACAATTATAACGGCAGCAACCAGACGGCGTGCGTCGCAGAAAATTACAATAACCACCCGGTCGATGCGGTGTTCGACGTGTTTCCCGGGGCGTCCGATGTCGCCGGGACTCCGGCGCCGAGCCGCATGGTGGTGACGATGGCGCCTTACCAGCAATACAAGCTGTTCGGCTGGGTGAGCGCCGCGGGCCCCGGTCAGCGCTGCGATTTGCGCTCATTCACTGTTCACGTCGATTAGCGCGCCTCGATGGCCACGCCGTCCCAGAACTCAGCCGCGCTCCCCACCGACGATCTGCGGCGGACGCTGAGCGTCGCAAACGCCGAGGATCGGTCGATGCGCCATGTGTCGGTCGCCGGCAATACCTACACCATCCTCCTTACCGGCGAAGACACCGGCGGGCGCTATTGCCTTATCGACATGCATGTGCCGCCGGGCGGCGGCCCGCCGCCGCACCGCCATGATTTTGAAGAGATGTTCACCGTGCTTGACGGCCAGATCGAGGTGGCGTTCCGCGACGCCAGGCATCTGGCCGGCATTGGCGCGACGGTCAATATTCCGGCCAACGCGCCTCACGCTTTCAAGAATGTCTCGCCTCGGCCGGCGCGGTTGCTGTGCATGTGCGCGCCGCCGGGTCTCGATCAGATGTTTCTGGAACTCGGCGATCCCGTCGACAGCCGCACCGCGCCGCCGCCGGCTCTCAGCGCCGAGGAAGTCGCCGCGCGCGGGGAGAAGGCGAAGAAGCTGGCGGCCAAATACCGGACGGAACTGCTCGTTCCCTAACGGCCGACGCGGTCGTTCAGCACACAGTCTTGCCGCACTTGCCGAGCGCGTCGACCTTCTTCCGCAACTCGTCGACGCCGACCGCGCCGACCACCGCCTCATTGCCGACCACATAGGAGGGCGTGCCGGTCAGGTTGAGCGAATCGGCCACCTTCATGACATCCTCGATGCCGGTGTGGATGGCGGGGTCCTTCATGTCCTTCGCGAGCTTGTCCATGTCGAGGCCCATGTCCCTGGCGACGGAGAGCGCCTGGTCCTTGCCGATATGGCCGTGCGAGCTCAGCAGTTTTTGATGGAATTCGAAGAACTTGGCGCCGGAGATCTGCTTGCGCGCGGCGGAGGCGACCTGGGCGGCCTCGACCGAATCGGGCCCGAGCACCGGGAAATCCTTCAGGACCACGCGCAACTCCGGCTCGTCCTTCATCAGCGTGACGAGGTCGCCCAGCGCGCGCTTGCAATAGCCGCAATTGTAATCGAAGAACTCGACCAGGGTGATCTTGCCCTTGGGATTGCCGATCACCGCCTGGAAGCTGGAATCGAACAAATCCTTCTTGTTGTCGTCTATGGCGCGGCTGCGGAGGCTCGCTTCCTCCAGGCTCTGCCGCTTTTCCAGTTCGATCGAGACCTCGCGCAGGACCTCGGGATGTTCGAGCAGATAGGAGTGGATGGTGGATTCGATCTCGGCCTTTTGCGCGGGATTGAATTCGGCGGCGCGAACGGGCAGGCGTGCATTGAACGAGCCAAAGGCGATCAGGCTGACGGCGGCGATAATCGCCTTGCGGCGCAGGTCGTGCATGGACAACTCCCGAGGAAGAAACTAACCGTCTTATGCACTAAATTGCGCTTTGGGTCGAATTGCGGCGCAATTTGATTTGCTGCAAAAAACAGCCATAAAAACTTTGGGCCGGACATGCTGGAACTTGTCGAAAAGAAACTGATTCCGGCGCGCCGCGCCGCAATCGCGCCCTTCATCGCCATGGACGTGAAACGCGAGTCGACCCTGCTGGAGCTGGCGGGCGAAACCATCGTCCACATGGAGGTGGGCGAGCCCTGCGCGCCTCCGCCTCGCCTTGTCCGAGAGGCCGCGATCGCCGCGCTCGCCGGCCAGCCGGTCGGCTATACCGACGCGCTCGGCCTTTTCGCGCTGCGCCAGCGCATTGCCCGCTATTATGCCGAAACCCACAAGCTCGACGTCGATCCCGAACATATCGCCATCACCACCGGCTCGTCCGGCGGCTTCATCATGGCCTTCCTGGCGCTGTTCGACGCCGGCGCCCGCGTCGCCATCCCCGTTCCCGGCTATCCCGCCTATCGCAACATTTTCACCGCCTTGGGCATCGAGACCGTGGAGTTGCGGGTCGACAAGGGCAATCGCTTCGCCATGACTGTGCAGGCGCTGGAAGCGGCCCATGCGGAGAAAAAACTCGACGGCGTGCTGGTGATGAGCCCCGGAAACCCGACCGGAGCCATGCCCGATGATGTCGAGCTTCGCGCCATGGCCGAATTCTGCGCGGCGCAGGGCATAAAATTCATCTCAGACGAAATCTACCACGGCCTGACGTTTGCGCGGCCGGCTCAGACGGCGCTGGCCTTTTCCCGGCAGGCGGTCATCGTCAACAGCTTCTCCAAATATTATTGCATGACCGGCTGGCGCGTTGGGTGGCTGGTGCTGCCGCGCGAACTGGTCCGCACCGTCGAGCGTTTGCAGCAATCCCTGGCGATCGCCGCGCCGACCCTGTCGCAGGTCGCAGCCTGCGCGGCTTTCGACGCTGTCGAAGAATTGGAGATCGTCAAGGAAGGCTATCGCCGCAACCGCGACATCCTGCTGAACGGCCTGCCCGGGATCGGCCTCGGCGACCTCGCGCCCGCCGACGGCGCCTTCTATCTTTACGCCGACGTCAGCAGGCTGACCGACGATTCCACGGCCTTTTGCCAGGACCTGCTGCATCGCGCCGGCGTGGCGGCGACGCCGGGCGTGGATTTCGACCAGGAGCTCGGCCATTTGTCAGTGCGCCTGTCCTATTCCCGGGCGGAAGTCGACATGATCGAGGCGCTGCGGCGGCTGAGGGCGTTTTTGAATTGACGGTTAGGGAAGGCCTCACTCCGGCTTGAGCAGCACGTGCTTCTTCTTGCCGACCGAGAGTTTTGCCACGCCGTCCCTGGCGAAATCAGCCTCGGACAGCACGTAGCGCTCGTCGGTGACGGTGACGTCGTTCAACTTCAACCCGCCGCCCTTGATCTGGCGGCGCGCTTCGCCGGTCGAGGGCGTCAGGCCCGCCTTGACGAAGGCGGAGAGCACGCCAAGCCCGGCCGCGATCTCGGCGGAAGCCACTGAAACTGTCGGCAGGCTCTGCGCCAGCACGCCTTCTTCAAACGTCTTCCGCGCCGTCTCGGCCGCCGCTTCGGCGGCTGCGCGGCCATGCAGCAGCGCCGTCGCCTCATTGGCGAGAATTTTTTTCGCCTCGTTGATTTCCGAGCCTTGCAGGGCGGCCAGCCGCGCGATCTCGTCCAGCGGCAGCACCGTGAACAGTTTCAAAAACCGCCCGACGTCGGCGTCCTCCGCATTGCGCCAATATTGCCAGTAGTCATAGACCGGCAGCATATCCGCGTTGAGCCAGACGGCGCCGGCGGCGGTCTTGCCCATTTTTGCGCCCGAGGCAGTGGTGAGCAGAGGAGAGGTCAAGGCGTAAAGCTGCGGCGTCCCCATGCGGCGTCCCAGGTCGAGGCCGGTGACGATGTTGCCCCACTGGTCCGAACCGCCCATTTGCAGCACGCAGCCATGGCGGCGGTTCAGTTCGACGAAATCATAAGCTTGCAGGCACATATAATTGAATTCAATGAAAGAAAGTTCGTGCTCGCGCTCCAGGCGAAGCTTGACCGAGTCCATCGCCATCATGCGATTGACCGAAAAATGCGGCCGACGTCGCGCAGGAAATCGATGTAGTTCAGCTTGCACAGCCATTCCTCGTTGTCGCTCATGACAGCGTCGGATTTGCCCGGGCCAAACGCCAGAAACTTCTCGAAAATCTTCTGGATCGAGGCCTTGTTGGCCTCGATCTGCTCGACGGTGAGCATCTTGCGGCTTTCGTCCTTGCCCGAGGGATCGCCGACACGGGTGGTGCCGCCGCCCATCAGAGCGATCGGCTTGGCGCCGCTTTGCTGCAGCCAGTAGAGCATCATGATCGGCAGCAATGACCCGACATGGAGCGAGGCGGCGGTGCAGTCGAAGCCGATATAGGCGGTGAGATCGCCTGAAAGCGCCTTCTGGTCCAGCCCTTCCAGGTCGGAACACTGGTGGACGAATCCCCGCTCGAACAGGGTTTTGAGAAAGTCGGACTTGGGCTGGAATTGGGTCATGGCATCCTCGCTAGCGGCGAGGTTTAGTTTTTTGAGGCGTTTTCCGCAAGGCGGCTCAAATTGCGTTAAGCGCAGTTGCCGATTCGCCTGGCGTCATTGCGGCGCGATCCTCACTCGCCGATGATCTTCACCAGCACGCGCTTCCGCCGCCCGCCGTCGAACTCGCCGTAAAAAATCTGTTCCCAAGGCCCGAAATCGAGCTTTCCCACGGTGATCGCCACCACGACCTCGCGGCCCATCACCTGGCGCTTCATGTGGGCGTCGGCGTTATCCTCTCCTGTGCGGTTATGATGGTAGCCGGAGACAGGTTCGTGCGGCGCCAGCTTTTCCAGCCACACATCGTAATCATGGTGCAGGCCGCTCTCGTCGTCATTGATGAAGACGCTGGCGGTGATGTGCATGGCGTTGACCAGGATGAAACCTTCGCGCACGCCGCTCTCGCGCAGCGCCGCCTCGACCTGCGGCGTGATGTTGAGGAAGGCGCGCCGCCCCGGCGTCTCGAACCACAGCTCCTTGCGATAGGATTTCATCGAATCTCCTGGGTCGGGGAGGGGAATCGCTCTCGCCGGTTCAAGCTCAGCGGCAGTCTACGACGCCTTGCCGCATAGTCGCAGCCGCTGAAATCGCGCATTATTACCTACGAAAGACGCTCAAATCCTCCCCGCCCGGCGAAGCTTGGCCAAATTCAGCCTCGGGGGCGCATTTTTCAGCCTTTCGTCGCAAAAAACATTTGACTGCAAAGAATCTCGCGCTATGTTCCGCCCACTCCAGACAGGCCGTAGACGGGCATGTTTTCTGGCGCCAAGCCGGAAACCCAAGCAGTCTAAACGCTGTCGATCAGCTTTGCGACTTAAAAAGTCATCCGATTCCCTCGCGGGAATCGACCGTCGACATGATCTGCGCCCAGGCGCCGGTCCTCTGTTTACAAGCGCCGGAGGCCTTTGGGCCGATGGCGCTCGTTCGTTTCGCTATAAGGCCTCGTGGCCTTGTGGCCGAGCCGGGCGGGGCGAATTCGCCCTGTTTGAGCTCAATCGTTCACTGTTCGCTTCGGAAGGGCGAAGATGCCAACAATCAGCCAGTTGATCCGCAAGCCGCGGCAGCCGAAAACCTACCGCGAAAAGGCCCGCCATATGCAGGCCTCCCCGCAGAAGCGCGGCGTGTGCACCCGCGTCTACACGACCACCCCGAAGAAGCCGAACTCGGCTCTCCGCAAGGTCGCGAAGGTTCGTCTGACCAATGGCTTCGAGGTCATCGGTTACATTCCGGGCGAAGGCCATAACCTGCAGGAGCACTCCGTGGTCATGATCCGCGGCGGCCGCGTCAAGGATCTTCCCGGCGTGCGCTATCACATCCTGCGCGGCGTGCTCGACACCCAGGGCGTCAAGGACCGCAAGCAGCGCCGTTCGAAGTACGGCGCCAAAAGGCCGAAGTAAGCCGGTCCGAAGCAAGACAAGATTTTCGAGGAGCGAACATGTCGCGTCGTCACAGCGCCGAAAAGCGCGAAGTCATCCCGGACGCCAAATATGGCGACACCATTCTGGCCAAGTTCATGAACTCCATCATGTACGACGGCAAGAAGTCGGCCGCCGAACAGATCGTTTATGGCGCTTTCGACATCGTCCAGGCCAAGGCCAAGGTCGATCCCCTCGGCGTCTTCAAGCAGGCGCTCGAGAACGTCGCTCCGGCGATCGAAGTCCGGTCGCGTCGCGTCGGCGGCGCCACCTATCAGGTGCCCGTCGAAGTCCGCACCGAGCGCCGCCAGGCCCTCGCGATCCGCTGGATCATCAACGCGGCCCGCGACCGCAACGACAAGACCATGATCGACCGTCTCTCGGCCGAGCTGCTCGACGCCTCCAACAACCGCGGCAACGCGGTCAAGAAGCGCGAAGACACGCATCGTATGGCGGAAGCCAACCGCGCCTTCTCGCACTATCGCTGGTAAGGAATTTCGACCATGCCGCGCAGTCATCCGATCGAAGACTACCGTAACTTCGGCATCATGGCCCACATCGATGCGGGCAAGACGACCACGACCGAACGCATCCTCTACTATTCCGGCAAGTCCCACAAAATCGGCGAAGTGCATGAAGGCGCCGCGACGATGGACTGGATGGAGCAGGAGCAGGAGCGCGGCATCACCATCACGTCCGCCGCCACCACCACCTTCTGGAACGGCAAGCGCCTGAACATCATCGACACCCCCGGCCACGTCGACTTCACGATCGAAGTCGAGCGTTCGCTGCGCGTGCTCGACGGCGCGGTCTGCGTGCTCGACGGCAACCAGGGCGTCGAGCCCCAGACGGAAACCGTCTGGCGCCAGGCCGACAAATACGCCGTTCCGCGCATCTGCTTCGTCAACAAGATGGACAAGATCGGCGCCGACTTCTTCAAGTGCGTGTCGGACATCAAGACCCGCGTCGGCGGCCGTCCGGTCTGCATCCAGCTGCCGATCGGCTCGGAAAACAATTTCAAGGGCGTCATCGACCTGATCCGCATGAAGGCGGTCGTCTGGGACGACGAGGGCCTTGGCGCCAAGTATCACGACGAGGAAATTCCGGCCGAGCTGCTCGAGCAGGCCAAGGAATACCGCGAGATGATGATCGAAGCCGCCGTCGAAATGGACGACGCGGTCATGGCCGAATATCTCGACGGCAAGGAGCCGGACGAGGCGACCATCAAGCGCCTGATCCGCGCCGCCGTGCGCAAGATCGCCTTCCATCCGGTGTTCTGCGGCTCGGCTTTCAAGAACAAGGGCGTGCAGCCCCTGCTCGACGCCGTTGTGGACTTCCTGCCGTGCCCGATCGATCGCGAAGCGATCCAGGGCGTCGACATGGATACCGGCGAAGTCATGGTTCGCAATCCGAACGACGGCGACCCCTTCTCCATGCTCGCCTTCAAGATCATGGACGATCCCTTCGTCGGAACGATCACCTTCTGCCGCGTCTACTCGGGCAAGGTGGAGTCGGGCACGACCGTGCTGAACTCGACCAAGGACAAGAAAGAGCGCGTTGGCCGCATGTTGCTCATGCACGCCAACAACCGCGAGGACATCAAGGAAGCCTACGCAGGCGACATCGTCGCTCTCGCCGGCCTCAAGGAAACCCGTACTGGCGACACGCTCTGCGACATGCAGAAGCCGGTCATCCTGGAACGGATGGAATTCCCCGATCCGGTCATCGAGATCGCGATCGAGCCGAAGACCAAGGCCGACCAGGAAAAGCTGGGCATCGCCCTGGCCAAGCTCGCCGCGGAGGATCCGTCCTTCCGCGTGTCGACCGACCAGGAATCCGGCCAGACGATCCTGAAGGGCATGGGCGAACTCCATCTCGACATCAAGGTCGACATTCTCAAGCGCACCTACAAGGTCGACGCCAACATTGGCGCGCCGCAGGTGGCTTACCGCGAGAAGCTGACCAAGAAGGTCGAAATCGACTACACCCACAAGAAGCAGACGGGCGGCACAGGCCAGTTCGCGCGCGTCAAGATCGTTTTCGAGCCGAACGAAGCCGGCGCGGGCAATGTCTTCGAGTCGAAGATCGTCGGCGGCGCCGTGCCGAAGGAATTCGTGCCCGGCGTCGACAAGGGCATCCAGTCCGTGATGGGCGCGGGCATCCTGATCGGCTTCCCGGTCGTGGACGTCAAGGCGACCCTGATCGACGGCGCCTTCCACGACGTCGACTCCTCGGTCCTGGCCTTCGAAATCGCGTCCCGCGCCGCCATGCGCGAAGCGTTGCAGAAGGGCGGCTCGGTCCTGCTCGAGCCGATCATGAAGGTCGAGGTCGTGACCCCGGAAGAATATACCGGTTCGGTCATCGGCGATTTGAACTCGCGTCGCGGCCAGATCCAGGGCCAGGACATGCGCGGCAATGCGGTGGTCATCAATGCGATGGTCCCGCTGGCCAACATGTTCGGCTATGTCAACCAGTTGCGCTCCTTCTCGCAGGGCCGCGCCAACTTCACCATGCAATTCGACCACTATGAACAGGTGCCGGCCGGCGAGGCCGCCAAGGTCCAGGCGAAATACGCCTGACGCATCTGATCCAACTGACACGCTAAGGAGTCCGGGCCATGGCCAAGGAAAAATTTTCGCGCACCAAGCCGCACTGCAACATCGGCACGATCGGTCACGTTGACCATGGCAAGACGTCGCTGACGGCGGCGATCACCAAGATCCTGGCCGAGACGGGCGGAGCGACGTTCACCGCTTACGACCAGATCGACAAGGCGCCGGAGGAAAAGGCGCGCGGCATCACGATTTCGACGGCGCACGTCGAATATGAGACCGTCAAGCGCCACTACGCGCACGTCGACTGCCCCGGCCACGCCGACTATGTGAAGAACATGATCACCGGCGCGGCGCAGATGGACGGCGCGATCCTGGTGGTGTCGGCCGCCGACGGCCCGATGCCGCAGACCCGCGAGCACATCCTGCTCGCCCGCCAGGTCGGCGTTCCCGCGCTGGTGGTGTACCTGAACAAGGTCGACCTCGTCGACGATCCGGAACTGCTCGAGCTGGTCGAGATGGAAGTGCGCGAGCTGCTTTCCAAGTACGACTTCCCCGGCGACGACATTCCGATCACCAAGGGATCGGCCAAGGTTGCGCTGGACAATGGCGACAAGACGATCGGCCATGACTCCATCCTCGCGCTGATGAAGACGGTCGACGACTACATTCCGCAGCCGGAGCGTCCGGTCGACCTGCCGTTCCTGATGCCGGTCGAAGACGTGTTCTCGATCTCGGGCCGCGGCACGGTGGTGACGGGTCGCGTCGAGCGCGGCATCGTCAAGGTCGGCGAGGAAGTCGAAGTGGTGGGCCTGCGCCCGACCATCAAGACGGTCGTGACCGGCGTGGAAATGTTCCGCAAGCTGCTGGACCAGGGCCAGGCGGGCGACAACATCGGCGCGCTGCTTCGCGGCACCAAGCGCGAGGACGTCGAGCGCGGCCAGGTTCTGTCCAAGCCGGGTTCGGTCAAGCCGCACACCAAGTTCAAGGCCGAGGCCTATATTCTCACCAAGGAAGAGGGCGGCCGCCACACCCCGTTCTTCACCAACTATCGTCCGCAGTTCTACTTCCGCACCACGGACGTGACGGGCATCTGCACGCTGCCGGAAGGCACGGAGATGGTGATGCCGGGCGACAACATCTCGATGGACGTCGCGCTGATCGTTCCGATCGCGATGGAAGAAAAGCTGCGCTTCGCCATCCGCGAAGGCGGCCGCACCGTCGGCGCGGGCGTCGTCGCTTCCATCATCGAATAATCAGGCGGGTTGCGCCGGTGCGGAGGTTCCTTCCGCATCGGTCCTCCAGAGGATGAAATCAATGAACGGCCAAAACATCCGAATCCGCTTGAAGGCGTTCGATCATCGGATTCTCGACACCTCGACGAAGGAAATCGTCTCCACCGCCAAGCGCACGGGCGCCCAGGTGCGTGGTCCGATTCCGCTTCCGACGCGTATCGAGAAATTCACGGTGAACCGCTCGCCCCACGTGGACAAGAAGTCCCGCGAACAGTTCGAAATCCGCACGCACAAGCGGGTGCTCGACATTGTCGACCCGACTCCCCAGACCGTCGACGCTCTTATGAAGCTCGACCTTGCTGCGGGCGTTGACGTCGAAATCAAGCTCTAATCCAGGATTGAGACGTTTTCATAACGTCTCGCGGCGCCTCTTCTAAAAGAATGCGCCTTGAGGGAAAACGAAACATGCGGTCAGGCGTCATCGCACAGAAGGTCGGCATGACCCGCGTCTTCACGGACAGCGGGGAACATGTTCCGGTCACGGTATTGAAACTCGACGGCGTTCAGGTCGTCGCGCATCGCACGATGGCGGTGAACGGCTACACCGCCGTTCAGCTCGGCATCGGCCGCGCGAAGGTGAAGAACGTCTCCAAGGCCGAGCGTGGCCGCTTCGCCGTGGCGAAGGTCGAGCCCAAGCTCAAGCTCGCCGAATTCCGCGTCGAGGAAAGCGATCTGCTGCCGATCGGCGCCGAGATCACCGCCGACCATTTCGTCGTCGGCCAGTTTGTCGACGTCACCGGCACCACGTTGGGCAAAGGCTTCGCCGGCCCGATGAAGCGCTGGAACTTCGGCGGCCTGCGCGCCACCCACGGCGTCTCGGTTTCGCACCGTTCGCATGGTTCGACCGGCGGCCGCCAGGACCCCGGCAAGACCTTCAAGAACAAGAAAATGGCCGGCCACATGGGCACGGACCGCGTGACGACGCAGAATCTGCGCGTCGTGCAGACCGATGTCGAGCGCGGCCTGGTGCTGGTCGAAGGATCGGTGCCCGGTTACGCCGGCAACTGGATCTTCATTCGCGACGCGGTGAAGAAAGCCCTTCCGGCCGACGCCCCCAAGCCGGGCAAGTTCCGCATGGCCGCCGAGGCGGCTCAAGCGGCTCCCGCTGAAACCCAGACTTCGGAGGCCTGAGCCGTGAAGATCGACATCACCTCCGTCGAGGGCGCCGCCCTCGGCTCCGTGGACCTGTCCGACGAGATTTTCGGCCTTGAGCCCCGCGAAGACCTCATCCATCGCATGGTGCGCTACCAGCTCGCCAAGCGCCGCGCCGGCACGCACGCGGTCAAGAACCGCGCCGACATCGCCCGCACCGGCAAGAAGATGTACAAGCAGAAGGGCACGGGTTCGGCCCGTCACGGCTCGGCCCGCGTGCCGCAGTTCCGTGGCGGCGGACGCGCCTTCGGTCCGGTCGTGCGCTCGCATGCGCACAGCCTGAACAAGAAGGTCCGCGCCCTGGCCCTGCGCCATGCGCTGTCGGCCAAGATGAAGGACGGCGGCATCATCGTGTGGGAAACCGCCGACGCCGTCGAGCCGAAGACCGCTGCGCTGAAGGCCAACTTCGCCAAGCTCGGCCTGAAGAGCGCCCTCATCATCGACGGCGCGCCAGGTCCAGGCGAATTTCGCCCTGGCCGCGCGCAACATTCCGCAGATCGACGTGCTGCCCGTCCAGGGCATCAACGTCTATGACATTCTCCGCCGCGAAAAGCTCGTGCTGACCAAGGCGGCGATCGATGCGCTGGAGGCGCGCTTCAAATGAGCCAGGATCCGCGCCACTACGACGTCATCGTCGCGCCGGTCATCACCGAAAAGGCGACGATCGCTTCCGAGCAGAACAAGTTCGTGTTCAAGGTCCGCATCGACGCGACCAAGCACCAGATCAAGTCCGCCGTCGAACGCCTGTTCGACGTCAAGGTCGAGGCGGTGAACACGCTGGTCCGCAAGGGCAAGAAGAAGGTCTTCAAAGGAACGCGCGGCGTGCGTTCCGACATCAAGAGCGCGGTTGTGACCCTGGCCGAAGGCCAGAAGATCGACGTGACCACCGGGCTTTGAGCTGAGACAAGGGAAACAGGCCGATGGCGCTTAAAACTTTCAAGCCGATCACGCCGAGCCTTCGTCAGCTCGTGATCGTGGACCGCAGCGAGCTCTACAAGGGCAAGCCGGTCAAGAAACTGACGGAGGGTCAGTCCTCCGCCGGCGGACGCAACAACAATGGCCGCGTCACCGTGCGTTTTCGCGGCGGCGGCCACAAGCAGGCCTATCGCCTCGTCGATTTCAAGCGTCGCAAGGAAGGCGCCGCGCAGGTCGAGCGGATCGAATATGATCCCAACCGCACGGCCTTCATCGCCCTCATCAAGTATGAGGACGGCGAGCTGTCCTACATCCTCGCGCCGCAGCGCCTCTCGGTCGGCGACTGCGTCGTTTCGGGGCCGCAGGTCGACGTGAAGCCGGGCAACGCCATGCCGCTCGCGGCCATTCCGGTCGGCACGATCGTGCACAATGTCGAGTTGAAGATCGGCAAGGGCGGCGCGATCGCCCGTTCCGCCGGCTCCTACGCGCAGATCGTCGGCCGCGACCAGGGCTATGTCATCGTTCGCCTGAATTCGGGCGAACAGCGGCTGGTCCACGGCCAGTGCTTCGGCACGGTTGGCGCGGTGTCGAACCCCGATCACATGAACGCCACGATCGGCAAGGCCGGCCGTCAGCGTTGGTTGGGTCGCATGCCCCACAACCGCGGCGTCGTCATGAACCCGGTCGACCATCCGCACGGCGGCGGCGAAGGCCGCACCTCCGGCGGCCGTCATCCCGTCACTCCCTGGGGCAAGCCGACCAAGGGCGCGAAGACCCGGTCGAACAAGTCCACCACCAAGTTCATTGTGACTTCGCGTCACAAAGCCAAGAAGAAGGGCTGATTTCCATGTCCCGCTCGATCTGGAAGGGTCCGTTCGTCGACGGCTACCTGCTCAAGAAGGCGGAAACGGCGCGCGCCGCCACTCGCTCCGAGGTCATCAAGACCTGGAGCCGCCGCTCGACCATCCTGCCGCAATTCGTCGGCCTCACCTTCGGCGTCTACAACGGCCACAAGCATGTGCCGGTGAACGTCACCGAAGACATGATCGGTCACAAGTTCGGCGAATTCTCGCCGACGCGGACCTTCCATGGCCACGCGGCCGACAAGAAGGCGAAGAGGGGCTGACATGTCGCAGGAAAAAAATCCCCGCGCGCTCAAGGACAATGAAGCCAAGGCCGTCTGCCGCATGATCCGCGTCAGCCCGCAGAAGCTCAACCTGGTCGCGCAGCTCATCCGCGGCAAGAAAGTCGATCGCGCCCTGGCCGATCTGACCTTCTCGCACAAGCGCATCGCGGCTCGACGTCAAGAAGACGCTCGAAAGCGCGATCGCCAACGCCGAGAACAATCACAGCCTCGACGTCGACGATCTCGTCGTCGCCGAAGCCTTCGTCGGCAAGGCGCTGGTGATGAAGCGTTTCCACGCCCGCGCCCGCGGCCGCGCCGGTCGCGTCGAAAAGCCCTTCTCGAATCTGACGATCGTCGTTCGCGAAGTCGAAGCCGCCCGCCGCGAAGGCCTGAGGAGAAAACGATGGGACAGAAAGTCAATCCGATCGGTCTTCGTCTCGGCGTAAACCGGACGTGGGACTCGCGCTGGTTCGCCAACAAGGGCGAATACGGCAAGCTGCTGCATGAGGACTTCGCCATCCGCGCGGCGCTGATGAAGGCGCTGAAGCAGGCGGCGGTGTCGACGATCGTCATCGAGCGTCCGCACAAGAAGTGCCGCGTCACCGTTCATTCGGCCCGTCCGGGCGTCGTGATCGGCAAGAAGGGCGCGGACATCGACAAGATCCGCAAGCTCGTCGCCAAGCTGACGGCGAGCGAAGTGGCGATCAACATCGTCGAAGTGCGCAAGCCGGAAATCGACGCGACCCTGGTGGCCGAATTCGATCGCCCAGCAGCTCGAGCGCCGCGTGGCCTTCCGCCGCGCCATGAAGCGCGCCGTGCAGTCGGCGATGCGTCTCGGCGCCGAAGGCATCCGCATCAATTGCTCGGGCCGTCTCGGCGGCGCGGAAATCGCCCGCCTGGAATGGTACCGCGAAGGCCGCGTGCCGCTGCATACGCTGCGCGCCGACGTCGATTACGGCGTCGCGACGGCCCATACCGCTTATGGCGCCTGCGGCATCAAGGTCTGGATTTTCAAGGGCGAAATCCTCGAACACGATCCGATGGCGCATGAGCGTCGCCAGAACGAGACTGGCGGCGGCGGCGATCACCATCACGAGCGGCGCGAGCGGCGCGAACGGCGCGAGCCGCGCGAACCGCGCGGCGCCAACTGAACCTTGCTTGAGAGTTTGAACCATGCTGCAACCCAAGCGCACACAATTCCGCAAGGCCTTCAAGGGCCGCATCAAGGGCGTCTCCAAGGCCGGCTTCGAGCTGTCCTTCGGCCAGTTCGGCCTGAAGGCGCTGGAGCCGGAGCGGATCACCGCCCGTCAGATCGAGGCCGCCCGCCGCGCCCTGACCCGTCACATGAAACGCGCCGGCCGCGTGTGGATCCGCATCTTCCCAGATGTCCCGGTCTCCAAGAAGCCGACCGAAGTGCGCATGGGTAAAGGCAAGGGCGCGCCGGAATTCTGGGCGGCGCGAGTCGCCCCCGGCCGCATCATGTTCGAGATCGACGGCGTTTCGCCGGTCATCGCGCGCGAAGCTTTCGCGCTCGCGGCCGCCAAGCTGCCGATCAAGACCCGTTTTATCGAACGTATCGCCGAATAACGGAGGACGCGATGAAAAAGCAGCAGCGCCTGTCCGACTTCAAGGCCATGTCGGACGATCAACTCAGCGACGAATTGCTCAAGCTGAAGAAGGAGCAGTTCAACCTGCGCTTCCAGCGCGCCACCGGGCAGCTCGAGAACACGTCGCGCGTGCGCGTCGTGCGCCGCGAGGTCGCCCGCGTGAAGACGGTCGCCGCGCAGAAGCGCCGCGACGCCAAGAAGTAAGGTATTCATTATGCCGAAGAGAATTCTCCAGGGCGTCGTGGTCAGCGACAAGCAGGAAAAGACCGTGGTGGTGAAGGTGGAGCGTCGCTTCACCCATCCGCTGCTGAAGAAGACCGTCCGCCGCACCAAGAACTATCACGCGCATGATGAAGCGGGTGATTTCAAGGTCGGCGACGTCGTCTCCATCGAGGAGACCAAGCCGATTTCGAAATTAAAGCGCTGGATCGTCCTGAAAGACGAAGCCAAGGCTTGATTTTCAAATCGAAATGAACGAGGAAGCATGCTTCCTTCAGGCGTAGTCCGAACTGGGGTGGTTCCCGGTCGGAAACCGATCTGAGATGAAAGGCTAAAAGCCATGATTCAGATGCAAACCAACCTCGACGTCGCCGACAATTCCGGCGCGCGTCGCGTGATGTGCATCAAGGTGCTTGGCGGCTCCAAGCGCAAATATGCAGGTGTTGGCGATATTATTGTTGTTTCCATCAAGGAAGCGATTCCGCGCGGCCGTGTGAAAAAGGGCGACGTGATGAAGGCCGTGGTGGTTCGCACCGCCAAGGACATCAAGCGCGCCGACGGTTCGGTGATCCGCTTCGACACCAACGCGGCGGTTCTGATCAACAATCAGAAAGAGCCGGTGGGCACCCGTATCTTCGGACCGGTTCCGCGCGAATTGCGCGCCAAGAACCACATGAAGATCATCTCGCTCGCGCCGGAGGTGCTTGTAATGGCCGCGAAGATCAAGAAGGGCGACAAAGTCGTCGTGCTCGTCGGCCGCGACAAGGGCCGGAAGGGCGAAGTCACCCTGGTCATGCCGAAGGAAGGCAAGGCCGTGGTCAGCGGCGTCAACCTGGTGAAGCGTCACCAGAAGCAGTCGCAGACCCAGGAAGGCGGCATCATCTCCAAGGAAGCCGCCATTCAGTTGTCGAACATCGCGATCGCCGATCCCAAGGACGGCAAGCCCACGCGTGTCGGCTTCAAGATTCTCGACGACGGCCGCAAGGTTCGCGTCGCCAAGCGTTCGGGAGACCTGATCGATGGCTAAGGCCGAAACCCCCAAGGGCGGGGCCCCCAAAGCCGGCAAGACCGACAAGGCCCCGGAAAAGATCGCCAAGAAGGTGAAGGGCGGCGAGAGCGTCGCTCACGCCGGCGAAGTTTCGCGCGCGCCCGAAGGCTATGTCGCGCGCATGAAGAAGCACTACGAAGACGTGGTGCGTCCGAAGATGATCGAAGAGTTCGGCTACAAGAACCCGCTCGAGGTTCCCACGATCGACAAGATCGTGCTGAACATGGGCGTGGGCGACGCCGTGAACGACACCAAGAAGGTGACGCTCGCGGCCGGCGATCTCGCGCTCATCGCCGGTCAGAAGCCGGTGATCACCCGGGCCCGCAAGGCGATCTCGACCTTCAAGGTGCGCGAGAACATGCCGATCGGCACGATGGTGACATTGCGCAAGACCCGCATGTATGAATTCCTGGACCGCTTCGTCACGGTCGCGCTGCCGCGCGTCCGCGATTTCCGCGGCCTGAATCCGAAGTCGTTCGACGGCCGTGGCAATTTCGCCATGGGCATCAAGGAGCACCTGGTGTTCCCCGAGATCGACTACGACAAGGTCGACACCGTTCTTGGCATGGACATCATCGTCTGCACCACCGCCAAGACCGACGACGAGGCTCGCGCTTTGCTGCGCGCGTTCAACTTCCCGTTCCGGCAGTGAAGCTGCAGAAGGCTTCAAACGCGGAAACCAGAGGTAAGCCATGGCCAAGAAAAGTGCTATTGAAAACAACAAGCGCCGCGAAAAGCTCAGCCGCGCAGAAGGCCGCCAAGCGCGCCCGTCTGCGCGCTATCGCCAGGGATCGCTCGCTGACCGTCGAGGAGCGCTTCGAAGCGACCCTCAAGCTGGCGGAAATGCCGCGCAACTCCTGCATCAATCGCGTGCGCAACCGCTGCGAAGTGACGGGCCGTCCGCGCGCCTATAACCGCAAGCTGAAAATGTCGCGTATCGCTTTGCGTGAACTGGGCTCCAGGGGGTTGATCCCCGGCCTCGTCAAGTCGAGCTGGTAAGGAGAGACCCCTATGGCGATCAACGATCCGTTGGGCGATCTGCTCACCCGTATCCGCAATGCGCAAATGCGCCGCAAGAACGTCGGTTTCGACCCCTGGTTCGCGTCTGCGCGCGCACGTCCTCGACGTGCTCAAGGAGGAAGGCTATATCCGTGGCTATAGCGTCACGGAATATGGCAACGGCCGCACCGATTTCGAAATCGAGCTGAAATATTTCGACGGCCAGCCGGTGATCCGCGAGATCGCCCGCGTGTCGAAGCCCGGCCGCCGCGTCTACGCAGCTGTCGATGCTCTGCCGCGCGTCGCCAATGGCCTCGGCATTGCGATCATCTCGACCCCGAAGGGCGTGCTCGCCGATCATGCGGCCCGCGAGGCCAATGTCGGCGGCGAAGTCCTCGCCAAGGTCTTCTGACCTGAGACCCTAAGGAGTATCTCCATGTCTCGTATCGGAAAGAAGCCCGTGGCCGTCCCGGCCGGCGTTACCGCCAAGGTCGAGGGCCAGAAGGTCGCCGTCAAAGGCGCCAAGGGCGAATTGTTCTTCGTTGTTCCCGACGACGTTTCCGTCGTCATTGAACGACAACCAGATCAAGGTCGATCCCCGCAACGAAACCAAGCGCGCCCGCGCGCTCTGGGGCACGTCGCGGGCCCAGATCAACAATCTGATCATCGGCGTCACCACCGGCTTCGAGAAGAAAGCTCGAAATCACCGGCGTGGGCTACAAGGCGGCGGTCGCGGGCAAGAACCTGCAGCTGTCGCTCGGCTACAGCCACGACATCAATTATCCGATCCCGCAGGGCATCGCCATCGTGACGCCCAAGCCGACGGAAATCACCATTACCGGCATCGACAAGCGTCAGGTTGGCCAGGTGGCCGCCGAGATCCGCGACTATCGCGGTCCCGAGCCCTACAAGGGCAAGGGCGTCAGATATGCCGGCGAATTCATCTTCCGCAAGGAAGGCAAGAAGAAGTAAGGAACCGCCGTCATGGCTAAGGATCAATCCTCCGAAGGCCGCCGCAAGGCGCGCGTTCGCCGCACGATCCGCGCGCGCGCTTACGGCAAGCCGCGGCTGTCTGTCTTCCGTTCGTCGAAGCAGATTTATGCACAGATCATCGACGACGAGAACGGCCGCACCCTGGCCGCCGCCTCGTCGCTGGAAAAGGACAGCCCGCGAAGGTCTGAAGACCGGCGCGAACGTCGAAGCCGCCAAGTCGATCGGCAAGCTGATCGCCGAGCGCGCTGTCGCCGCCGGCGTCAAGGAAGTCGTGTTCGATCGCGGCGCTTACATGTACCACGGCCGCGTCAAGGCTCTGGCCGAAGGCGCCCGCGAAGGCGGCCTGCAATTCTGATCCATCGGGCTTCGGCCCGGGGATAGAAGGCCTCGAAGCATTTGACCCGGATCGCCCTCGCGGCGCTCCGGGAAAAATCGTTTGAGGAAACTCGCATGTTCTCAGCGGGAATATGCGCACAAAACTGAGCGAGCGGACGCCGAACGGGGCGTTCCGCGCAAGTGACGGAAAAACAAATGGCTCGTGAAGGTGAAGGCGGCCGCGGCCGCGATCGCAAGGATGAAGAGCGCGACAGCGAATTCGTGGACCGTCTGGTCCACATCAACCGCGTCGCGAAAGTGGTGAAGGGCGGCCGTCGTTTCGGTTTCGCCGCCCTCGTCGTCGTCGGCGACCAGAAGGGTCGCGTCGGCTTCGGTCATGGCAAGGCGCGCGAAGTGCCGGAAGCCATCCGCAAGGCCACCGAATCCGCCAAGCGCTCGCTGATCCGCGTGCCGCTGCGCGAAGGCCGCACCCTGCATCATGACGTGAACGGCCGCCATGGCGCCGGTCGCGTGATTCTCCGCGCGGCGCCCGCCGGCACCGGCATCATCGCCGGCGGTCCGATGCGCGCCGTGTTCGAAACCCTCGGCGTGCACGACGTGGTCGCCAAGTCGCAGGGCTCGTCCAACCCCTACAACATGGTTCGCGCCACGTTCGACGCCCTGAGGGCCGAGGACTCGCCCCGCGCCGTCGCCGCCCGCCGCAGCCTCAAGGTTTCGGTGCTGCAGGCGCGTCGCCCCGGCGGCGACACAGAAGCTGCCGAAGGCTGAGGGAGGACGGATCCATGACTGAAGCGAAGAAAGTCACCGTCGTCCAGACTGGCAGCGCCACCGGCCGTCCCGCCGTGCAGCGCCAGACCCTGATCGGCCTGAAGCTCAACAAGATCGGCCGCAAGGCGGTGTTGGAAGACACCTCCTCCGTGCGCGGCATGATCGCGAAAGTCGCGCATCTCGTGCGCGTCGTCGAAGCCAATTGAGGATCAAAGAACCATGAAACTCAACGGCATTTCCGACAATCCAGGCTCCTCCAAGGAGCGCATGCGCGTCGGCCGCGGCATCGGCTCCGGCAAGGGCAAGACCGGCGGGCGCGGCGTCAAGGGTCAGAAGGCGCGCACCGGCGTCGCGATCAAGGGTTTTGAAGGCGGCCAGATGCCTCTGCATCGCCGTCTGCCCAAGCGCGGCTTCTGGAATCCCTTCTCCACCGATTACAACGAAGTCAATCTCGGCCGCATCCAGATCGCGGTCGAGGCGGGCAAGCTCGACGCCTCCGCGCCGGTCACCCTCGAAAGCCTGATGGCCGCCGGCGTGATCACGAGGGCGCGCGACGGCGTGAAGATCCTGGGGCAGGGCGAGTTGAACGCCAAGCTGACTTTTGAAGTCGCGGCCGCTTCGAAATCGGCTGTCGCCGCGATCGAAAAGGCCGGCGGCGCGGTCACGCTGCTCGCCGCCGCGGCGGAAGCTCCCAGCGCCTGAAAATTTACGGCAGGGTCCGTCGAAAAGGGCGTGATTTTGCCGTAACGAAAGATTAACACGGGGCGGCGGACAGGACAGTCTCCGCCCCGTTTTTTTACCCACATGCACATGCGGACTTGTTTCCGCATTCTGGAGCGACATCCATGGCGTCTGCAGCCGAACAGCTTGCGGCTAACCTGAATTTCTCGGCCTTCGGCAAGGCCGAAGAGTTGAAAAAGCGAATCTGGTTCACCCTCGGGGCGCTCATCGTCTACCGTCTGGGCACCTACATTCCGCTGCCGGGCATCGATCCCGCAGCCTTCGCCGCCAATTTCCACGGCAAGCAGCAGGGCGTGCTGGAGCTGTTCAACATGTTCGCCGGCGGCGCCGTGCAGCGCATGGCGATCTTCGCCCTGAACATCATGCCCTATATCTCCGCCTCGATCATCGTGCAGCTGATGAGCTCGGTGATTCCCTCGCTCGAATCGCTCAAGAAGGAGGGCGAGCAGGGCCGCAAGGTCATGAATCAGTATACCCGCTACCTGACCGTGGTGATCTCGGCCTTCCAGGCCTATGGCATTGCTGTCGGCCTTGAGGGCCAGTCCAATGTCGTGACCGATCCCGGCTGGTTCTTCCGCATCTCGACCGTGCTGACCCTGATGGGCGGCACGCTGTTCCTGATGTGGCTCGGCGAGCAGATCACCTCGCGCGGCATCGGCAATGGCTCGTCGCTGATCATCTTCGCCGGCATTGTCGCGGCTTTTCCGTCGGCCATCGGCAACACCCTGGAGCTGTCGCGCCAGGGCGCGATTTCGCCGCTGGTGCTTATCGCGCTGATCCTGATGTCCTTCGGCGTCATCGCCTTCATCGTCTTCATGGAGCGCGCGCAGCGCCGGCTGCTGATCACCTATCCCAAGCGGCAGCAGGGCAATCGCGTCTATGAGGGGCAGACCTCCTTCCTGCCGCTGAAGCTCAACACGTCCGGCGTGATTCCGCCGATCTTCGCCTCTTCGCTGCTGCTGCTGCCGACCACCATCGCCAATTTCTCCGCCAATGGCGGCGCGGGCGGCGTGCTCGGCTTCCTCGCGACCTATCTCGGCCACGGCCGCCCGGCCTATATCATCATGTATGTGGCGTTGATCGTGTTCTTCGCCTTCTTCTACACGGCGATGGTGTTCGATCCGGTCGAGACCGCCGAAAATCTGAAGAAGCACGGCGGCTTCATTCCCGGCGTGCGGCCGGGCGAGCGCACCGCGCAATTCATCGACTATGTGCTGACCCGAATCACCGTTCTCGGCGCGCTCTATCTCGCGCTGATCTGCCTCCTACCCGAAATGCTCATTTCCTCTTTCAATCTTCCGTTTTATTTCGGAGGGACGTCGCTGCTGATCGTCGTGAGCGTGACCATGGATACGGTCGCGCAGATCCACGGCCATCTTCAGGCGCAGCAATATGAAGGGCTGGTCAAAAAGGCCAAACTCAGGGGGAAGAAGAAATGAGGCTGATTCTGCTCGGACCGCCGGGCGCCGGCAAAGGCACCCAGTCGGCGCGCCTGGAACAGAAACACGGCATCCCCAGCTCTCCACCGGCGACATGCTGCGCGCGGCGGTGAAGGCGGGGACGCCCGTCGGCCTGCAGGCCAAGGCGGTGATGGACGCCGGCGGCCTGGTCTCGGACGAGATCGTGGTCGGCATCATCGCAGCCCGCATCGAAGAGGCCGATTGCGTCAAGGGGTTCATCCTCGACGGCTTTCCGCGCACCGTGGCCCAGGCCAAGGCGCTGGATGAAATGCTGGCCGAGCATCACAAGGAACTCGACGCGGTGATCGAACTGAAGGTCGACGACGCCGATCCTGCTGGCGCGCATCGAAAATCGCGCGCAGGGAAACGGTCGCGGCGGGCGGCGCGGTTCGCGCCGACGACAATGCCGGAAGCGTTCAAGAAGCGTCTCGCGCAATATCACGAGCTGACCGCGCCGGTGTCGGAATATTACAAGTCGGTCGGCGAGTTGCGCACGGTCGACGGCATGGCGCCGATCGACGAAGTGACTCCGCCAGATCGACGCGGTGCTGGAGACGGTGAAGGCTCTGAATTTCAATTGACGCCCGGCGGTTGACGCCGGGCGATACGCCCTATAAGGGAACCTCTTCCGAATGGCGCTCCCGCTTGCAAGAGCTGGGGCGTTGTTTGTTATCTAGATCAATCGCCCGCAAGGGCCGGCCTCCACCGGACGCGGGATAACCAAAGGCCGCAAGGCCGCTCACATGGAGAAAAAAATGGCTCGTATAGCCGGCGTCAATATTCCGACCAACAAGCGCGTCGTCATCGCGCTGCAGTATATCCACGGCATCGGCCCGAAAAAGGCCGAAGAGATCTGCGAAAAGGTCGCCATTCCGGCCGAGCGCCGCGTCGCCCAGCTCACCGACGCCGAAGTGCTGCAGATTCGCGAAACCATCGACCGTGACTATATGGTGGAAGGCGACCTTCGCCGCGAAGTCGCGATGAACATCAAGCGCCTGATGGATCTCGGCTGCTACCGCGGCCTGCGCCATCGCCGCCAGCTGCCGGTTCGCGGCCAGCGCACCCATACCAACGCCCGCACCCGCAAGGGCAAGGCGAAGCCGATCGCCGGCAAAAAGAAGTAAAAAGTCTGGCCCAAATGAGCCGGGCCGGGCTGCAAATGGCGTTTTCCTGCGCTCCGATGCTCACGTACATAAAGTACGCTCCGCTTCGGTGCTCGGAAAACACCATTTTCGCCGCAGCCTGACCCATTTGAACTCGGATTTTGAGTGCTCGCACCTTCGCGAGTTCGCAGGAACTCGACGAGATAACCCCAGCGCCTGGAACTACGGGCGCGTTAGAAGGACTGAAAAATGGCCAAGGAAAACACCCGCGTTCGCCGCAGAGAGCGCAAGAACATCGCCTCGGGCGTCGCGCACGTCTATTCCTCGTTCAACAACACCATGATCACCATCGCCGACGCCCAGGGCAACACCATTTCCTGGTCGTCCGCCGGCACGATGGGTTTCAAGGGTTCGCGCAAGTCGACCCCCTACGCCGCGCAGATGGCCGCCGAAGACGCCGCCCGCAAGGCGACCGAGCACGGCATGCGCACGCGTGGAAGTCGAAGTCTCCGGTCCCGGCTCCGGCCGTGAATCGGCGCTGCGCGCCCTGCAGGCGGCGGGCTTCACCGTCACCTCGATCCGCGACGTGACGCCGATCCCGCATAACGGCTGCCGCCCGCGCAAGCGTCGTCGCGTCTGAATTTCTACGGCGGTCGTTCGCGGCTCGCCGCGATCGACAGGCTGCAATGCGCGCTGAGAGGCTTCGACGGAGGCCTCTCGCGCGTTTTCCAAGTGAACGGCGCCGGCAGCCATGGTCGACGGACCGATATGCCCGACGCCGATGGAAGAGGTCCAGATGATTCAGAAAAACTGGCAGGAACTGATCAAGCCGAACAAGCTGCAGGTCATGCCCGGCGAAGATCCCAAGCGCGTCGCGACCGTGGTGGCGGAGCCGCTGGAGCGCGGCTTCGGCCTGACGCTCGGCAATGCGCTGCGCCGCATCCTGCTGTCCTCGCTGCAAGGCGCGGCCATCACCTCCGTCCATATCGACGGCGTGCTGCATGAATTCTCGTCCATCCCCGGCGTGCGCGAAGACGTGACCGACATCGTCCTGAACATCAAGGACGTGGCGATCAAGATGCATGGCGACGGGCCGAAGCGCATGCGGCCTGAAGAAGCAGGGTCCGGGCGTGGTCTATGCCGGCGATATCCAGGTCACCGGCGACATCGCCGTGCTCAACCCCACCCTGCCGCTCTGCACCCTCGACGAGGGCGCGGAAATCCGCATGGAATTCACGGTCAACACCGGCAAGGGCTATGTCCCGGCCGACCGCAACCGCGCCGAAGACGCGCCGATCGGCCTGATCCCGGTCGAATTCGATCTATTCGCCGGTGAAAAAGGTCTCCTACAAGATCGAGCCGACCCGCGAGGGCCAGGTGCTCGACTATGACAAGCTGACCATGCAGGTCGAGACCAACGGCTCGCTGACGCCGGAGGACGCCGTGGCTTTCGCCGCGCGCATCCTGCAGGACCAGCTCAATGTCTTCGTCAATTTCGAAGAGCCCAAGCGCGAAGAGAACGCCCCGGCGATCCCGGAACTGGCGTTCAACCCGGCGCTGCTCAAGAAGGTCGACGAGCTGGAGCTGTCGGTCCGTTCGGCGAACTGCCTGAAGAACGACAACATCGTCTATATCGGCGACCTGATCCAGAAGACCGAAGCGGAAATGCTGCGCACGCCGAACTTCGGCCGCAAGTCCTTGAACGAAATCAAGGAAGTGCTGGCGCAGATGGGCCTGCACCTCGGCATGGAAGTCACCGGCTGGCCGCCGGAAAACATCGACGAACTCGCGAAGCGGTTCGAAGAGCATTATTGATCTTTTGCCGACCGCTTCGGCGGTCGGCGCCCCTCGCGTCAGCTCGGCGTCGCAGTCGCTCCTAGCCAAGCCCTGTGGGCTTGGCGTCAGCTAACGACAATGGTTGGTCGCGGGTAAGTCGCCTGCAAAGCAGGCAAAGCACAGAACGGCCGTACCTTGGCACGGCGGCCGTAACAAACTCAGGAGAGCCACATGTATCACGGTCATTCCAAGCGTCGTTTCAACCGCACCGCCGAACACCGCAAGGCGATGTTCGCCAATATGTCGCAGGCGCTGATCAAGCACGAGCAGATCGTCACGACCCTGCCCAAGGCCAAGGACCTTCGTCCGGTCGTCGAAAAGCTGATCACCCTCGGCAAGCGCGGCGACCTGCACGCCCGTCGCCAGGCCATCGCCCAGATCAAGGACGCGGTCCTGGTCAAAAAGCTGTTCGACGTGCTGGCGCCCCGCTACAAGGAGCGCAACGGCGGCTATTGCCGCGTGCTCAAGGCCGGCTTCCGTTATGGCGACAACGCCGCCATGGCGGTGATCGAATTCGTCGATCGCGACGTGACCGCGCGCGGCAAGGATTCCGGCGTGGTCGCCGAGGCGGCGGAATAAGTTTTCCGCATTTGCGGAATTTCAAGGGCGGCTTTCGGGCCGCCCTTTTTCGTTGCCCTGTCCAAGCCTATATTCCCGGCAAGCAGGAATTCGGGGAATCGCATGGCGCTATCTTCATTCACGCGGGCCGTTGCATTGAGCCTCGCCCTGGCGGTCGCCGCGCCCGCCCGGGCCGAGCCGCCAAGGACCGTTCCGCAGTCGAAGGCGGAGGTGAACCTGAGCTTCGCGCCTCTGGTCAAGAAGGCCGCGCCGGCGGTGGTGAATGTCTATGCGCAGCGCGTGGACAAGCAGGCGCGCAATCCGATTTTCGACGATCCGATGTTCCAGCGTTTCTTCGGCGGGGGACGGCGGCCCGGCGGGGCGACGGCGCAATCGCTCGGCTCCGGCGTCATCGTCGATCCCTCGGGCCTGGTCGTGACCAATCATCACGTCATCGAGAACATGACCGACGTGAAAGTGGTGCTTTCCGACCGGCGCGAATTCCCGGCTGAGATCATCCTGCGCGATCCGCGCAGCGATCTCGCGATCCTGCGCATCAAGAGCGCGGAGAAGAATTTCCCGGTGCTGGAGCTGGGGGATTCCGACGCCCTCGAAGTCGGCGACCTGGCGCTGGCGATCGGCGATCCCTTCGGCGTCGGGCAGACGGTGACGCAAGGCATTGTCTCGGCGCTGGCGCGAACCGAAATCGGCATCAGCGACTATGGCTTCTTCATCCAGACCGACGCCGCGATCAATCCCGGCAATTCCGGCGGCGCGCTGATCGACATGCAGGCGCGGCTGATCGGCATCAACTCGGCGATCTTTTCCGCAATCCGGCGGCTCGGTCGGCATTGGCTTCGCCATTCCCGTCAATATGGTGAAAAACGTCGTCGCGGCGGCCAAGGCCGGGGGCAAGGAGGTGCATCGCCCCTGGCTCGGCGCCAATCTGCAGAATCTGACGAGGGAGATTGCGGAGTCGCTCGGGCTCGACCGGCCCACTGGCGCGCTGGTGACGGAGGTCGCGCCGCGCGGGCCGGCGGCGGAAGGCGGGCTGAAACAGCGGCGACGTGATCGTAGGCGTGGATGGGCAGCCGGTGGCGGATGCCGGCGGCGTCGGCTATCGCCTCGGCGCGCGGCCATTGGGCGGCGTGGCTTCGCTATCGGTGCGGCGCGACGGCAAAGCCGTGGTCGTGCCGATCAGCCTGATCGCGGCGCCGGAGAAACCGCCGCGCGACCTGATCAAGATCAAGGGCGCCTCGCCCTTCGCCGGGGCGAGCGTGGTCAATATCTCGCCGGCGACGATCGAGGAATTTTCCATTGCCAGCGCGCATGACGGCGTGGCGGTGATCGACGCCGAGGAGGGCAGCCCGGCCGCCATGGTGGGCTTCCAGAAAGGCGACGTGGTGCTGTCGCTGAACGGCGAAAAGATCGCCACCACCCATGATCTGGAACGCGTCGCAGCGCAGAGGCCCTATGTCTGGAAGCTCACGATCAACAGGGGCGGGCAGGTGATCACCAGCGTGATCGGGGGTAGGTCGCGTCGCTGCGTTCGGAATTGCCTGGCGCTATAAATTGGCAAACTTTACCCTAGGTTAACCACAACATGAAATTCTCGGACCCGTTACAGGAGAGCGTTTCATGCAGAAATTCATTGCCACTTCCGCGCTTTGGCTGATTGGGGCGACGGCCGTTTCGGCCTCTCCCTATGGGGTCCTGTATAATGATCCCGGTTCAGTAAGCGCTCAAAACGACCCGCGGGCCGTCCAAGCGCAAGCCAATGGCTACGACAGGCCCAACGTCGACTTTTCCTGGGGAATCACCGGCAATTCAAATCCCTGGTCAGGGCTTTATGTCGGCGTAAACGCCGGCGGCTCCTTGCTGAGCGGTTCCGCCGCCAGTTTTTCTCCCAGTTCCGCGATCGCCGGTGTCGACCCCTATCTGGCGCAATCCTTGACCGGCAGTCCCTCCGGCAAACAAGCTCAGGGTTTGTATGGCGTTCAACTCGGTTATGACTGGCGGGCGGCAAGCGCCGTGGTCGCGGGTCTGGTGACGGATTTTGGCTTGGCTGGTGGCAAATCGATTTCTTCCACCTCCAGCACAATCGTCGACCAGCTTTATCCGGGCATCACGGAACAGGGCGCGCTCGATGCCTCGAAGAGCCTGAACTATTTCGGGACTGTCCGCTTGCGGTTTGGCGTTCTGGTCGCCAATCCCCTGCTGCTTTATCTGACCGGCGGCCTTGCCTATGGCGATGCCGAATCGGTGATCGGCGCCGGCGCCGTAGCTTCCGGCCCCGCCGGCCTCGGCGCTTTTAGCCTGATGGCCGTCGGCAAGACCGACGTCGTTCGCTTCGGCTGGACGCTTGGCGCCGGCGCGGAATGGATGGTGCTGCCGCATCTCGGGTTGACGGCCGAATATCTGTTCTATGACCTGGGATCGGTGAATTCGTCGGCCAATTATACTTTCGGGGCTGGCGGTCTCTCGGCGGCTACCAGCGCCGCCGAGTTCTACGACCGCGCGTTTCGACGGGCAGTTGCTTCGGTTTGGAGCGAACTATCATTTCGCGGATGCTAGTGCGCCTGCGCCGCTCATGACCAAATATTGAGTGAGGTTTGTGGCGGGCCGGAGTGGAGAGGCTCATGCGTTTGTCCTTGCAGAAGATCATCACCTTTCACTGGTTCACGACCTTCGTGCTGATGGGCGCTTTCTCCCTGGCGGGCGCCCTGGCCTCCTACAACCTCTTTCTCATGTTCTCCGCCAATTTCCACTTCCTGCACGAGCATGGCGTGATGGCGGTGATGGAGGGGGCGCTCGTCCAACTGAGCGAATTGCTGCTGGACGGCTTTTTCGCGCTGCTGATGTATCTCGGCTTCAAGGCCTGCGAGCGCGTGCTGGTGGAAAAGCTGCTGAGCAATTGAGGCGCAGCGCCGGGTTCAATTCCCGTCGCCATGCATGCGTTCCAAAATGGTCGCGGCGTCATAGTTCTCGCCTGAGGACATGGCGCAAATGCGCGACAAGTGCAGATAGGGCAGGCCGGTTTCCTTCGCCCAGCCTGAAAAAGCCGCCTGCGCCGCCGCCAGGTCGCGCTTCGACGTCGCCTTTTCCGAAATTTCCACCCCGGCGTCACGCAGGCACGCGACCACGTCGCGCGACAGGATGAAGGCGTCCCAGCCGATGAAGCGCAGGAAAAACTGCCCGGTATTGCCTCCGAGCCGCGCGCCCTGTCTGGCCAGAAACTCCAGCAGCCCTGCCTGGTCGTCCGCGGGCCATTCGGCGAGAAAACGTCCAAACCCCTTGTGCTCGGCCGAAACTCGCGAAACGAACAGGGCGTTGGCGCGCACGGCGGCGATCTTTTGCGCATTACGCACGATGGCTGCGTCGCTCGCGAGGCGCTCATAGAACTCGTCCGGCTCGAAAGCCAGCCTCTGCGGCGAAAAGCCCAGGAAGCCGGCCTCGAAACCGGGCCATTTCTGTTCGATCACCCGCCACACGAACCCGGCGCAGAAAATGCGCTGGGCCATGCAGGCGAGGATGCGGTCGTCGGGCGTTTTCACCAGCGCCGCGTTGCCGGCGACGGGCGGCAAAAGCTTCTTGAGGGCGGCCGATCCGCCCTTGCGCTTTTCCGCGCGCTTGAGGATGCTCGAAAAGCGGTCGGCCACGCTCAGGTCCGCGCCTTGATGCTATCCGCCGTCTGGCCGAACAGGATTTTCTTGTCCTCTTCCGAAAGCGTGGTTTCCTGGCGGTATTTCGGGCCGATCTCGTAGGCGCGCACCGTCGCCGGCCGGTCGCGGATCGCGTCGAACCAGCGGCGCAGGTTCGCAAAATCATCCAGGTTCTGGCCTTGCGTCTTCCACGGCACGATCCATGGGTAGCAGGCCATGTCGGCGATGGAATAGTCGCCGGCGATAAAGCCGCCCTTGTCCTTCGTGGTCGCCAGCTGCCGGTCCAGCACGCCATAGAGCCGATTGGTCTCGTTGACATAGCGGTTGATGGCGTAGGGCAGCTTTTCCGGCGCGTAGGCCGCGAAATGATGGTTCTGGCCGGCCATGGGTCCCAGGCCGCCCATCTGCCAGAACAGCCATTGCAGCACGTCATATTTCGCGTGCGTCTCGGCGGGCAGGAATTTCCCGGTCTTCTCAGCGAGATATTGCAGTATGGCGCCCGATTCGAAGATCGACAGCGGCGCGCCCCCGCCGGCAGGGTCGGTGTCGACGATCGCGGGCATGCGGTTGTTGGGAGCGATCTTCAGGAAGTCCGGCTTGAACTGGTCGCCGGCGCCGATGTTGATCGGCTTGATTTCATAGGGCAATCCCGTCTCTTCGAGGAAGATCGTGATCTTGTGGCCATTGGGCGTCGGCCAATAATATAACTCGATCATGGTCGCTGTTTCCTCATAATGAGACTATCTGACACGCATCATATGGGCCAAACCGGCCGGTGGGGAAGGCAATGCCGAAAATCTTTCGCGCCATAGGCGCCATGACGGGCACTTCGATGGACGGCATCGACCTCGCCTATCTGGAGACGGACGGCCGGCAGACCCTTAAATTCGGGCCGAGCGCCTCCTATCCCTTCTCCGACGACGACCGCGCTTTGCTGCGCAGCGCCGTGGCGGCGGCGAAATATCTCGGCAAGCGCGACGAGCGGCCCGGCCCGCTCGCCGCGGCCGAGGACCTGATCACCCGCCGCCATGTCGAGGTCATCAAGGCTTTCCTGCGGCATAACGAACTCGAGGCGGCGGCGATCGACCTGATTGGCTTTCATGGCCAGACCGTGCTGCACCGGCCGCAAAACGGACTCACGGTGCAGATCGGCAGCGGCGAGAGACTGGCGCGGCAAATCGGCATCGACGTGGCCTTTGACATGCGCGCCGCCGACATGGCCGCGGGCGGGCAGGGCGCGCCGCTGGTGCCTGTCTATCACCGGGCGCTGGCGGAAGCCTCGGGCGCGGCCCTGCCCATGCTGTTCGTCAATATCGGCGGGGTCGCCAACATGACCTATGTCGCGGCGGACAGCGATCCCGTCGCCTGCGACGCCGGGCCGGGCAATGCGCTGATCGATGACATGATCTTTGCGCGCACCGGGCTGGCGCTGGACCAGGACGGCGCCTGCGCCCTGGCCGGCGAGGTTGACGCGGCGGCGCTGGCCGCGCTGATGGACCATGCTTATTTCGCGCAAAAGCCGCCGAAATCGCTTGATCGCAACGCCTTTTCCGCGGCGCCGGTCGACTCGCTGGCCACACCCGACGCCGCGGCGACGCTGGTCGCCTTCACCGCCAGCGGCATCCTCGCGCATCTTCCCTTCCTGCCGGCGGCGCCACGGCTGATCGTCGTCTGCGGCGGCGGCGCGCGCAATCCGGCGCTGATGCAGGCCCTGGCGCAGCGCGCGCCCTGTCCGGTCCGGCGCGCGGAGGATTTTGGTTGGGATTCGCAGGCCATTGAGGCGCAGGCCTTCGCCTTTCTCGGGGTGCGTTCGGTCAAGGGCCTGCCATTGACCTTTCCCACCACGACAGGCGTTCCCGAGCCGATGACCGGCGGCGCGCTGGCCTGGGCAGGGTAGGGCCGCGGCGTCTATTTTCGCCGTGGAAGACATGATACGATTTTGTTATGTAACCAGGGGCGTTTGATATTTTGAGTCGGCGGCGGTCCGCCAGGCCGAGCGCCGCGGTTTGGAGGCGGTGGTGGCCGCTCTGCTCCTGCGAGTCCCGCCTTTTTTGGCTGCTGCAGCCATGATTGCAATGGCGGGACCATGCCGCGCCGACGAGCCCCCCTGCGGGACCGCCGCGCCATGGACGGCGTGCCAGCTGTTTCCGGCCGGGAAATCGATCGCCGATCATAGCGGCGACCATGACCGCGATTTCTTCTGGATTCTCTTCAACAGTTACGCCGACGAGTGGGGGCGGATGCCGCCAGACGACCCCAATGCGCCGCCGAGCCGGCGTCCGGTCGCCGAAATACCGCCGGTTCCGCAAACCAGCCCGCCCATGCCCTTCACGGATTGGCCGATCGGCGGCGCGCAAGTGATCGGCGGCGCGACGCCGAACGCGGTGGACAGTCCCTTGATGAAGGCGCTGATCGGCGGCGCGCCCTTCGGCAAGCCGCTCGAAGACCAGCATATCCAGATTTATGGCTGGCTCGACGCCGGCGGCAATGTCAGCACCGCCCACCATGGTTACGGCGCCAACGCGCCCGTTGCCGACGCCTTCACGCCGGATGTCGTGCAACTCGACCAGGCCGTCATCTATATCGAACGCGTGCCCGACACGGTGCAGAAATCGGCCGTCGACTGGGGATTTCGGCTCGCGCCGATGTTCGGCGAGAATTACCGCTACACCACCGCCCTCGGCTTTTTCAGCAGCCAATATGTCTACGCCAACCATTACAACGGCTTCGACATGCCGATGGCCTATGGAGAGATCTTCGTCCCCAATGTCGCCGACGGCCTGATGTTCCGCTTCGGGCGTTACATCACTCTGCCGGATATCGAGGCGCAGCTCGCGCCCAATGACTATCTCTATACGCGCTCGATTACCTACGCCTATGACAATTACAGCACCACCGGCCTCAACACGAGCCTGAAGCTCAGCCGGAATTGGCTGCTGCAAGTGGGGATCGGCTCGGGCACGGAGACTTTCCCGTGGAGCGCGGCGCCGATCAGCATCCCCGGCTATCGCGGACCGCGCGATCCCGGCGCGCAGCCTTCGCTTTCGGGATGCATCCAGTACCAGACCGATTCCGGCCGCGACGCGGCCTATCTCTGCGCCGACGACGTCAATGACGGCCGCTGGGGCTACAACAACATGAACTGGTATGGGGGAACCTATTATCACAAGTTCAACGACCAGTTTCACGTGTCCTTCGAATCCTATGTCATGTCCCAGCGCGATGTCTGGAACAGGAACTATTCGGGGCCGGGCTATGTAAACAATCCCGTTGGCTCTTATTACGGAACGCCATGGTACGGCATGGCCAATCCGCCGCGTGAGGCGGTCTGCGCCGTCCGCCTGCCGACCTGCACGGCCGATGAATATGGTTTTCTGGCCTTCTGGAATTATCGGATCGGAACATTCGACAATCTGACCTTGCGGACCGAATTCTATGACGACCTCAGGGGACAGCGCACCGGCTATGCGACGCGCTACGTCGACATCACCCCAGGCTGGCAGCACTGGTTCGGCCCGCAGGTCGAGGTCCGCCCGGAGATTGGCTACTACCGGTCGCTGGACGTTGCGGCCTTCGACAATGGCGCCGCGAAAAGCCTCTGGTTCTTCGGCGGCGACATCATCTGGCATTTCTGACGCCGGCTATGACGTGATTGCCCGGCCCCGCCTGGAACGCCGCGCCCGCGGCGGCGTTTGGTCCTGAGGTTGGTAATGTGACGCCCAAGGCGGCGCGCATCGCGACGGAGGGACAGCCATTGGCGCAACAATCGCCGGACGGCGCGCAAAGGCTTTACCGCCGCGCGGCGCTCAAGCTCGTTCCCTTCCTGCTGCTTTGCTACGTCGTCGCGATGATCGACCGGCTCAATGTCGGTTTCGCCAAATTGCAGTTCGTCGCCGACCTGCATTTCGACGATGCGGTTTTCGGCATGGCCGCCGGCATTCTCTACATCGGCTACATCATTTTCGAATTGCCCAGCAATCTCGCGCTGGAGCGTTTCGGCGTCCGCGTCACCTTGTTGCGGATCATGATCCTGTGGGGGCTCGCCACCATGGCGATGGCCTTCGCCGCAAGCCGCGGCGGCTTCTATGCGGCACGATTCCTGATCGGCGCCGGCGAGGCCGGGTTCTTTCCGGGCGTGCTCTATTACCTGACGCTGTGGTTTCCCTCGCGCTGGCGCGCGCTGATCACCTCGCTGTTCGCCCTGGGCGTGCCGATTTCCGGCGTGGTCGCAGGGCCGGCGTCAGGCTGGATCATGACCCATATGGCCGGCGTCTCCGATTTGCGGGGATGGCAGTGGCTCTTCCTCATCGAGGGCGCGCCGGCGGTCCTGCTCGGCCTCGCCGCCTGGTTCTATCTTCCGGACCGCCCGGCCGCGGCGCGTTTCTTCAGCGCCGCCGAGGCCGGCGAGATCGCCCGCGACCTGGAAAGGCAGGAGCCGCGCCAGACATGCGGCGACACTTTCGCGCAAACCCTGCGGCGCCCGCGCGCCTATGTGCTGGCTTTCGTTTATTTCGCCTTCTATGCGGCGCAAAGCGTCCTGCTGCTGTGGGTTCCGACCCTGTTGCGCGAGGCCGGCGTCCGCGATCTCGTCGAAATCGGCTGGCGCTCGGCGCTGGTTTTTTGCGCGGGCGGAATCGGCATGGCGCTGGCCGGCTGGCATTCCGACCGCACGCAGGAGCGGCGTCTGCATCTGATGTTTTGCGGCCTGACGGCGAGCGCCGCCTATCTCGCCCTGCCGCTCGCAGCGAGCCGGGCCGATGCGACGACCCTGGTCCTGATGATCGCGGCGGTCGGGGTGTTTTCGTTCCTGGCCTTGTTCTGGACCATTCCGACGCAGGTCTTCGGGCCGGGCGCGCGCGCCGGAGTCATTGCCTTGATCAGTTCGATCGGCGCCTCGGGCTCCGCCTTGAGCCCGACCTTCGTCGGCTGGATGAAGGTTCTCACGGGCGGACTGTTCGGCGCCATCGACATGCTGGCGCTGTTTTTCGCCTTCAGCCTGATCGCGCTGAATTTCTGCCTGCCGGCGCGGAAGACCGAAAGTTTTGCAACCGGCGAACTCCAGCATACTCAGTAAGGCGGGGCTTTTTGCGCCTTCTGGAGCTTCGCCGCCGACAGCCACCACTCCAGATCGTCGGCGAAGCGCGGAAAGGCGCGCTCCAGCGCGCGTCCGCCGTCGCCGTGCGGCTTGCCCTGCTCGTCGAGCGTCTCGCCGATCGGGCCGACGGCCAGCGTGCTGGACACCACGACCATGCCCATTTCCGACAGGGTTCCATGCCACGCCAGCGCGGCGCGCGCGCCGGAGAACCGTCCCGCGGAATAGCTGGCGATCGCGGCGGGGCGCCAGAACCATTCTTCCAGGAAATGGTCGGTCAGGTTTTTCAGCCCCGGCTGCATGCCCCAGTTATATTCGCCGGTGACGAAGACGAAGGCGTCGGCGGTCCTGATCTTCTGCGCCAGCCGTTCGAGCGTCGGCGGCGCCGAGCCGGCGGGATATTCCTTGTACATGCGGTCCAGCATGGGGAGGGCGAGCGCCTTGGCGTCGATCAGCTCCGCCTCGGCGCCGCGCGCGGAAAGTCCGGCGACGATGAAGTCGGCCAGCCTGATACCCATGCGGTCGCGGCGATAGGAGCCGTAGAAGACGAGGATGCGGTCGGGCATGTGGCCTCCCGGGGCGTTTCCGTTCCAGGCGGGGAAACCCGCGAGGCGCTTTTTTGATCCGGCTAGCCCGGGCCGTTTCGCGGCGACGCGGCCCCTATCTGGGCATCACGATCGTGTTGAGCGTCTTGAGGCACTGGGCTTCCTTTCCCTCGGCCTCCTGCTTGCGCGCTTCGTCGAGCAATTGCGAGGTTCGGCTCTCGGAGGTCGCCTTGGCGGCGGCGACGCTGTCGCGCGTCGGCTGACGATGCATGGTTGCGAAATTGGACTCAGGCAGCGGCGCGATGTCGCTGGCGCGCGAGCGATCGATTTCCAATTGCAGCCGCGCGATGCCCTCGGCGCAGGTTTCCGCCCGCGCCAAAGCCGGCGCAATGGCCAGCGCCGCCGCGCCGGCGAGGATGGCAGTCCGAAACAACCTGATCATGGCAAGACCTTTCCGCCCTTCGGGCAAGGACTTGCGGAGAGAACGCCAGACTTGGCCGTCTGGTTCAGGCCGGCGCGTAGAGCCTTTTCATTTCGGCTATGTCTTCCAGCGACGGCAGCCCGGCCTCGTTGCCGAGATGCTGCACCTTGAAGGCGGAAGCGGCGCGGGCGAATTCGAAATGCTCGGCCCAGCGGGCGCCGCGGTTCTGAAGATAGGAGGCGACATAGGCGCCATGGAACACGTCGCCGGCGCCGGACGTATCGATCACCTTTTCATGCGGCACGGCCAGGGAGGGCATGCGCGAGATCACACCGTCCTCGTCGCTCCACAGCATGCCGCGCTCGCCTTCGGTGACGGCGGCGATCTTGACGCCGCGCGACTTGAGATAGGCGATGCCGTCCTGCGGCGTCAGCTTCAATTGCTTGCAGAAATTCTCGGCCACCACGGCGACGTCGATATATCCAAGCACTTCATCGGTATTGACGCGCAGGGCGCCGCCGTCGAGCGAGGTCAGGAGGCCCTGTTCGCGACACGCCCGGGCGTAATAGAGCGAGGCGTCGGCCTGGTGGCCGTCGAGATGCAGCGCGTCATAGGCGGAGACGTCGAGCTTCATGAAGGGACGCAGATGGTTTGAATCGCGGGCGCGGAGAATGGCGCGCTTGCCGCCCTTGGGCAGCACGAAGGACAAGGAGGAGCGCGCGACCTTGCGCGGGTAGATCGACACGCCGTATTTATGCGCCATCTCCCAGAACATCTGGCCAAGCCAGTCGTCGGCCATGGTGGTCAGGAGATCGGGCGCCAGCCCAAGCTTGGCGCAGGCAAAGGCCGCGGTGACCGCGTTGCCGCCGAAAGAGACGGCGAAATCCTGCGCCACCGCCTTTTCGTCGCCCGACGGCATCACGTCGGTGATCATGGTCATGTCGATATAAGTATGGCCGACAAAAAGCGCGGTCACGGCGGGCCTCGTCATTGATCAGGTTGGCGGGTTCGCGTACCGGCGGGAAGCCGTTGCGGGGTTTGCTGGTCGTGTGTCGGCGAAGGTCGTTCGAGTTGCTGCACCTAGCCCCAGCTTATCGATCCGATCAAGCAGGTCGAGCAAATTTTCGGGTAACGGAGCATCTCTTTTGCCGTATGTCCGGCGTCGCCGCAAACGAAGCCTTGCCGGAAAAGGCTTGATCGGGGCCGCGCCATGGGCAAACTGCGAGCGACCTTGCCTGACGCATGTTCCAATCCGAAAAGCCCTGGGGACACCCGATGACCACTCCCGATCCAGCCTTGATCTCCCTTGTCTCGAAAGCCGGCGACCGCGCGGCGGAAACGCCGGTTTCCGCCCTGTTCTTGACGCGCTGGTCGTCGCGGGCGATGACCGGCGAGGCCCTTCCCGACGCTATCCTGTTCGCGCTGCTGGAGGCGGCGCGGTTCGCGCCTTCAGGCTACAATTCCCAGCCGTGGCGCTTTGCCTATGCGCGGCGCGGAACCGGGGAGTTCGACCGGTTTTTGGGGGCCTTGAGCGAATTCAACCAGAGCTGGGCGAAGGAGGCCTCGGCTCTGGTGCTGATCGCTTCCAAGGCGGAATTCACCCCGCCGGGCCAGGACAAGGCCATCCTGTCGCCGACGGCTTCCTTCGACGCCGGCGCTGCGTGGGCGAGCCTCGCCTTGCAGGCTGCCTTGCTCGGCTGGACCACGCGCGCCATGGCTGGCTTCGACCACGAAAAGGCCCGGGCGGCTTCGGGCGCGCCAGAGGGCTTGAAGCTCGAGGCGGTGATCGCCATCGGCAGGCGCGGCGACGCCTCGCGCCTGTCGCCGGACAAGCAGGCGCTGGAAAAGCCCAATGCCCGCAAGAAAGTGGCGGAAATCGCCTTCGAGGGGGCATTTGCCGAGGGATGCTGACGTTTAAGCTCAGCCGAAGCGCTCCGGACGAAAAGGCCTAGGGCTGCGTCTGGATCAGCTTTCCGGCGAAGACAGGCGGACCGGACGGCTTGCCGTCCGGCGCGCCTCCGGGCTGTTCGACGGTGATGGCGAAGAGCGATGTCCTCACCACATCGGTCGGCCATGAGCGCAACTTGTCATTGCTGGTGAAGTCGGCCTTCTGCAGGACCCCGAGCGATTTCGGCGCGCCGATCTTGTCGTTGATGATCCACAATTCATAGGCTTTGCCGGCGGGGGCGACCGCGTCCACCGGCCGCACCGTCATTTCGCGCGTGGCGAGGTCCACGGCGACGACAAAGGCCGGCGACGCCGCGTCCTTTTGCAGCACGGCGACGAAATTCTGCGGCGCGGCGCGGCGCTGCATTTCGGACAGACCCAGGCCGATCGCCAGGCAGGCGGCCAGCGCGCCCGAGGCGAGCGCCGCCGCCTTCCAGCGTTGCGCCCGCTTGCGCAGCGCCGCGGCGAGATCATCCGCCACGGGCGGCGCCGCCAACTCCCGTTCGATGCGCGGCCAGAGTTCGGGCGGCGGCTCGACGGCGGGAACGAAGGCCGACAAGGGCGCCAGCTGCGCCTCCCAGCGGCTTATGGCGGCGTCGAGGTCCGCTTCGTTCAGGCGCCGGGCGGCGATGTCACGACGCGCGTCGAAATCCAGCACGCCCAGCACATATTCGCCCGCGAGCATCTCGAGGTCGTCGTCTTCGCCGGCGGTCATGTCCCGAGGCACTCCCGCAGTTGCATCAGGCTGCGCCGCAGCCAGGTCTTGATCGTCGCCACGGGATGGGAGAAGCGGGCGGCCAGTTCGTCGCGGCTCAACCCTTCGCAATAGGCCAGCACGACGATCCGCCGCCGCTCGACGTCGAGCCCGTCGAGGCAGGCGAGCAGCCGGCGCATATCTTCCGCCCTTTCGCGACCGGCCAGCGGATCGATCTCGGGGGCGGCGAGGTGAAGCTCCTCGGCTTCGGGATCGAGCGTCGCCGGCTTGCGCTTGCGCGCCTCGTCCAGCGCCCGATTGCGCGCAATCGTCGCCATCCACGTCATGGGCGAGGCCCTGACCGGATCGTAGCTCGACGCGTTGCGCCAGATCTTCACGTAAACCTCCTGCAAAATATCCGAAGCCAAGGCTCGGTCGGAGATGATACGAAGGACCGTTCCGAAGAGTTTCGCCGAGCTTGCGCGATAGAGCGCCGCGAAAGCTATCCGGTCGCCGCGCGCCGAAGCTTTAAGCCAGTCTCTCAAATCTTCGCCGTTATCCATTGATGTAATGGCCTTTATGGCGTGAAAGACGCCCGCGCATCGGCGGTGGTTCGCTGGAAAGCTTAACGTGATGTGGAGGCAGAGTCGATCTTTCGGCGCAATCGGGTAAGACATAGGGAAATGACTGGAAACGAGGTTCATGGTCTATAGCGTCAAGGAAATGTTCAAGACCCTGCAAGGCGAGGGCGGCCAGACCGGGCGGGCGGCGGTTTTCTGCCGGTTCAGCGGCTGCAACCTGTGGAGCGGCCGCGAGGAGGACCGGGCGGACGCGACCTGCGCCTTTTGCGATACGGATTTCGTCGGCGTGAACGGCGAGGGCGGCGGCAAGTTTTCCGACGCCGCGGCGTTGGCGCGGCGGTTGGACGAGGTCTGGGGCGAGGGGGCGCGCGACCGATTTGTGGTTTTTACCGGCGGCGAGCCGCTGCTGCAGCTGGATGCGGCCCTGGTCGAGGCGGTCCATGCCCAAGGCTTCTTCATCGCGGTGGAGAGCAATGGAACCTTGGCGCCGCCGCCGGGAATCGACTGGCTCTGCGTCAGCCCGAAGGCCGGCGCGCCGCTGGCCGTCAAGGCCGGCGCCGAATTGAAGCTGGTCTATCCGCAGCCGGACCTGCCGCCGGAGAGCGTGGAAAAGCTGGCTTTCGCTCAGTTCTGGCTGCAGCCGATGGACGGTCCGCGCCGCGCCGAGAACACGGCCGCGGCCGTGGCCTATTGCCTGGCCCATCCGCGCTGGCGGCTCAGTCTGCAGACCCACAAGATGATCGGAATCCCGTGAAAGTTGTAGTCGATACTGTTGCAGAAAAACCATGTTAACCGAAAAAATGCGCAGAGCTCGACAAAACGCGCCCGAATTGATTTGAAGCAAGGCAAGGGTCGCGCAAGATGCGATGCTTAACAAAATGTTAGCGCGCCTGTGTCATCGTGGCCGCGTGGATATTTCCAGTTCAGCGTTTTGTGTCTGGGCGTTTTCGATCGGATGAACGCGGAGGGGCGTTGCCGTGAAACATCGGAAATTGGCGCGCTTTTTCAGCCTTTCAGCGGCTTGCGTCGTTTCGCTGGGCTTGGGCGCCTATCTCTCCTATGAAGCTTCGTTGCAGGTTGAGGGCGGCGAGGCGCAGTCTGTCGGCGCGCTCGCGCCCGAGTCGGCTCCGGACGCCGGGCTCCGGCCGGTGGTCGCCTTGGCGCCTGCGTCGGACGCGTCCGAAACCGCGCAGCAGACCGCGCCGGTTTTGAAAGTCAGTCTGGAAGCCACGCGCGAACCGGCGTCTTCGGCGGTTTTTGCGCCTGCCGACGTCGCCGCGCCGCGGATGGAGCTGCGTCCGGCCGAAGCCGAAGCGGCCGCGCCTGACAGCGCGCCGCCGGCGGACGAGGCGCAAAAGTCGGAGCCGGAGTCGCCGCAGAAGCTCGCCGCATTGCCAGATCTGCCGCCCCTGCCGGATTTCGGACCCGCGGTCTCGACCTCCGGCAAGCCCGCCCCCTTGCCCCCGCGCCGGCCGTCCTCGCTGAGCGCCGCCGTGACGCCGTCGGCCGCCGCCCCCGCGGGGTCCGACGGCGGGCCTGCGCCTGCGGCCGAAAACCGCGGCGCCTTCCCGGCGATCGCCGACGCCTTGGCCGCCATGTCTGCCAATGTCGGCGGTCCCAACGGGACGCTCGCTCCCGGCGCGCAGGAAGCCGTGCAGCCGCCGGAATCGGCGACATCAGGCAATTTCCGCAAGGGCGCGCCGATCTATGTGCGCATCTTCAAGCAGGAAGGCACGCTGGAGCTGTGGATGAAGCGCGGCGACAGCTACGCCCTGTACAAATCCTTCCCTGTCTGCAAGTGGTCGGGCCGCCTCGGTCCGAAGACCCGGTCCGCGGATTACCAGTCGCCGGAAGGTTTCTATTCGGTCTCGGCGCGGCAGCTCAATCCGCACTCGCACTATCACCTCGCCTTCGACCTCGGCTATCCCAACGCCTATGACCGGCGCCAGGGAGCGACCGGCAGCGCCGTCATGGTCCATGGCGATTGCAAGTCGGTCGGCTGCTTCGCCATGACCAATCGTGGCATTGAAGAGATCTATGGCTATGTCGCCGCCGCCCTGGCCCATGGCCAGCGTGAGGTGCCCGTGCATGTCTTCCCGTTCCGGATGACGGAAGAGGCGATCGAGCGCGAGGCGCATGGCAATAATTTCCTCGCTTTCCTGGAAGAGGGCGGCCCGCGTCGCGACTGGAGTTCGTTCTGGCGCAATCTCAAGCAGGGCTACGACATGTTCCAGCGCAGCCATGTGCCGCCCGTCGCCTACGCCTGTGGCGACCATTATGATTTTGGCGCCGCCGGCCGCTCCTGCGCGCGCATCGCCGGCTGGTAAGCCCGTTCACCAGAGCCGCCAAAAAACTTGGCGGAACGCCGGACAACTCCGCGGAGATTTTGTATAAGATCGCGTCGTCGCGCCGAGACCGCGAGATTTTCTTTTTGCAAAGGACGAAGCCATGGCCATTGTCGGCACCTGGAAACTGACGCTTGAAACGCCTTTCGGAGTTCAGACCCCCTCGCTGCGCATCGCCGCCGACGGGACCGGCGGCCTGATCTCGGCGATCGGCGAAGCGCCGCTCTCCGATCTCAAGGTGACCGACGACACGGCCGAGTTCACCGCGCAGGTGCCGACGCCCATGGGCAATTTCTCGATCGGCTTCAGCGTCAAGGCCGCTGGCGACGCCCTGGCCGGCACCTTCAATTCCCCGCTCGGCGCCACGGATTTCAGCGGCGTCCGCGAAGCGTAAAATCCTGGCGCATCGCCATAGCCGTCTGCGCTCCAGCCGGTCGCAGGCGGTTTTGGCTTTTCAAGCTTCCGCCTTGTCCGTCTCCTCGATGAAATCGGCGATCCGGGTCAGGGTCGGCGCATCGAACAGCAGCGGCGCGTGGCCCTGGCCGGGCACGACATGGGTCTGGCACAGCGGCTGACGAGCCGCCATGTCGCGAAATACTTCTGGCGTCAGCAGGTCGGAGTTTTCGCCGCGCAGCGCCAGGATCGGCGCCGTCAGGGCGCAGAACTGCGGCCAGAAGTCGGGCAGGGGCTGTTGCGGATCGAAACTGTCCATGGTCCGAGCCAGTTGCGGATCGTAAGACAGGCGCATCCGCTCCGCCGTCGAATTGAGCGAGTTTTCGGCATAAAAGCGCCAATGCTCGTCGGGGACGGCAGAAAAGCGCCCGCCCATGGCTTTTTTGAAGTGAGCGACGGCTTCGTCGACATCGCGCAGCAGCGGCAGCCGGCCGATATAGTTCTTGATGTTGGCAAGGCCCTGCGGGCTGAGTTCCGGGCCGACGTCGTTGAGCACCAGCGCCTTGGCAAGATCAGGCCGCTGGCTGGCGAGATTCAGCGCGTGCAGCCCCCCGCGCGACAGGCCGATGAAAATGGCGGAGGTCACGTCGAGCTGCTCGAGAATGGCGAGTATGTCGCCAAACTCCATCGAAAAGGAATAATGCGTCCAGTCTGGGTCCCAGTCCGAGCCGCCGCGCCCGCGATAGTCGATGCTGATGATCCGGCGGTTGCGGCGGGCGTGGAGATGCAACGCGAGAACGACGAAATCGCGCGCGGGCCGGGTCAGGCCGGGCAGGCAAATGATCGGGGTAAACGCGTTTTCCTCGCCATAGACGAGGGCGTGCAGATTCAGCCCGTCGGGCGCCGTGAAAAAACGGCTTTGCAGTCTTTCCCCCACTACGTCCCTCCCAGGACTATTTTGCGATCATGAGGCATGTTGATGATTACACGCCTTGATCTGCATTCTTTTTAGCGCGGCGTTCGCATTTTAATCGCGCTGTTTCATCAGCCGGCTTTTTTCGCGGTTCCAGTCGCGCTGCTTTTCGGTTTCGCGCTTGTCGTGCACCTGCTTGCCCTTGCCCAGCGCCACCTCGATCTTGGCGCGACCCTGGGCGTTGAAATAGAGTTTCAGCGGCACGATGGTCATGCCCTCGCGCTGCACCCCCTGCGACAGTTTGACGATTTCGCGATGCTTGAGAAGAAGTTTCCTGTGGCGCTTGGGTTCGTGATTGAAACGGTTGCCGGCGTGATATTCGGGGATATTGGCGTTGATCAGCCAGACTTCTCCCTTGCCGTCGACGCTGGCGTAGGACTCGGCGATCGTGCTGCGTCCGGTGCGCAGGCTCTTGACCTCGGTTCCCGTCAGCATCAACCCGGCTTCGAAAACCTCGCCGATCTCGTAATGATAGCGGGCCCTGCGATTATCCGCGACGACCTTGAAATTCGATGTCGGTTTTTCAGCCAATTTTCAAAAAACCTTTCGGGCGCTCATGAATCGCGCCAGTTCCCGCGCCCCATGGGAAGTTTCCAGGGACAGGCCTTGCGACACGCCCAGCCTGTCGGCCTCGGAGCGGTTTTGCGACAGCTTGAATTTTCCGCGCAAATCCCGGATCTCGATTTCCAGTCCAACGATCGCGCGCATTTGCGCCCCGATGAAATCTTCCGGCGCGTCGTCGACCGCCCAAGGGCGTTCGCGGCCGCTTTCCTGTTGCGCCGTGAGGTCGCGGAGTTGGCGCGCGAGCCAGTCGCGGTCCTCACGAAGCCGCGCCACGCCCCGCGCTTGCACCATGGCGTAATTCCAGGTCGGCACGACCCGGCCATGGTCCCGTTTCGAGGGATAAAGCCCCGGACTGACATAGGCGCCGGGGCCGTTGAACACCACCAGGACCTGTTGCGGCGTCGCGAGCGCCTCCACCAGCGGATTGGGCCGCGCCACATGGGCCCGCAGCGACTGGCCCTCGTCGTCGATCAGCATGGGGACAAGATCGGCGCTGGGGCCGTCCTCGGTCGCGGCGACGATCAGGCCGAGCGGAAAGGCGCGCGCAAATGCGACGAGTTCGGATTTTTCCGCGACGCGGAAGGCGGCCGGCTCATACATTTGCGCGCACCCAAGATTCTCACGAACTCCGGCGAATTCCAGCGCGGCCTTGATGGCGGCGCGGGTCGGCGCGGTCGAGCCGACCAGCGGCAAGCGCACGTCTTCGCCAGCGCGGCCGAGCAGGTTCAGGCCGGTCTTGGCGCCGGTGACGCCGGCCTCGAGGAAGGTCGCGGCGTGCAGCGGCACCAGCCGATCCTGGATCGCCAGGGCTTTGGCGAATTCACCAGCGGCGGCCGCGGCCATCAGTTCGGCGCAGGGGCGGGGCGCTGCGTTCGAGACCACGGAGATGCAGCCGTGGGCGCCGGCGGCGAAGCAGGAGAGGGCCGTGATGTCGTCGCCGGAGAATTGCAGGAAATCCGCTCCCATGGCGTGCCTTTGCAGCGAGATGCGCGCGACATTGCCGGTGGCGTCCTTGACGCCGGCGATATTGCGCAATTCGCCGTAGCAGCGCTTCATCGTTTCGACCGACATGTCGATCACCGAGCGCGGCGGAATGTTGTAGATGACGATCGGGATGCCGATCGCCGCGTCAATGGCGCGGAAATGCTGGAACAGGCCCTCCTGGTTGGGCTTGTTGTAGTAGGGCGTGACCACCAGCACGCCGTCGGCGCCAGCCTTTTCGGCATGGACGGCCAGATCGATCGCTTCGCGCGGTGTTGTTGGAGCCGGCGCCGGCGATGACCGGAACGCGGCCGCGCGCCTCTGCAATGGTGATCTCGACGACGCGCTTATGCTCTTCATGCGACAGGGTCGGGCTTTCGCCAGTGGTGCCGACTGGGACCAAGCCGTTGATCCCACTTTCGATCTGCCAATTCACCAGGGCGCGGAAGGCGGATTCGTCGATCGCGCCGTCCTTGAACGGCGTCACCAGCGCCGTCATCCAACCTGAAAACTTCTTACCCGTCGCCATCGCCATCTTCCGTCCAGCTTGCGGCCGCATCAGCGCCGCTTTTGTGCTGTCTACAGCCTGAGCGTCACTCATAGCCCCTGATCGTGGCGACGAAAAGGGGCGCGTCGCCAAAAGGCCGCCCGCTGGCCGCCCAGCGAGATGGTTAACTTGTCATTAACGTCTGGAGAGCAGGCTGAAGCCACGTGTTTCCAGAACAACAGGACGATGCGATGCGGAGTGCCCGATTGGATCGACGTTTTACCGGAACCGCCGCCTTGAAAATGGCCGCCCTGGCCACGGCTTGCAGCGTGTTGCTCGTGCCCACCCAGGAAAAACCCCTGCGCTGGCTGGCGGGCCAGGCCCTCCATTTCAAACCCGCGGCAAAAATATCGGCTACCGAAAAATCGGCGAAGGACGAAGCAGCCGCCGTCTCGGCGCCGGCGCTGGAGCAGGCGCAGCAGGAAGCTGTCCATCAAGCCGCGGCGCTGGGCTATGACCTGTCTGGCGTGGCTGATGCGCTTCGATATTATCGCGACGGCCAGCATCAGGCTGGCGACGCCGCCCTGACCACCAATGACCCGACCGTGCGCGCCGCAGTCGAATGGACGTTTTCTCCGCGAGCATGCTGTCGCGGCGGGCATTGAACGCATCGCCGCCTTCATGCGCGGCCATCCCGACTGGCCCCTCGCCTCCCTGCGCCAATATGCCGAGGAGCTGGCGAGCGTGGAAAGCGCCAAGCCCGACCGCGTCGCCGCTTATTTCGCCGAGTTCCCGCCGATCAGCATCGGCGGCGAAATCGCCCTTCGCCGGATCTTTTGCTCGCCGACCCTGCGCGGAGCGGCGAGGCCGAGAGGCTGGCGCGCGAGATCTGGCGCGAGGGCGGATTTCAATCGCCGGCGCAGGAAAAACGCCTGCTGAAGAATTTCGGCTCGGTCCTGACCGCCGCCGACCATATTTATCGCGCCGACCGGCTGATGCTGCGCGAGCAGACCGCCGCCGCCGGCCGCGCCGCCGCGCTCGGCGGCAAGGATGGGCAGGCCCTGTTCCGGGCCCAAGCCGATCTCGCCAATGGCGTCGGCTGGGCCAAGGTCGCCGCGCGGGTTCCCGCCGCCTGCGCAGACGATCCGGCGCTGCTCTATGAGCGCATCCACAGCCGAGCGCCATGCCGATCATATCGACGAGGCGGCGAAGCTCATGCTGTCCGCGCCGCGCGATCGCGGCAAAGCTGGCGAGCCCGGACGACTGGTGGACGGAGCGCCGGCTGGTCGCGCGCAAGCTGCTCGACGCAGAAGGATTTTGCTGCGCGCCTATCGCATTTGCGCCGAACATTCGTGGCGACTTCCAACGAGGCGCGGCTGGAGGCGGAATTTCATGCCGGCTGGATCGCCTTGCGCTTCCTTGACGATACCGCTCTGGCCGCGCCGCATTTCGACGCCATGGCGATGCTGGCGCATACGCCGCACTCCATCTCCCGCGCCGCCTATTGGCGTGGCCGCGTCGCCGAGGCGAAGGGCGAGGACGGCAAGCCGTTTTACGCGCGGGCCGCGGCGGAGTCGGAAACCTTTTATGGCCAGATCGCGCGCGCGAAAACTCGGCGACGAGGCAGTGGCGCTGCGCGCGCCCGCCGCGGCGGCGGAAGGCGAACGATCGCGCCGAACCGGTGCGCGCTGCCGAATTGCTGTTCATTCTTGGCGAAACGGAGTCGGCGCGGCAATTGGCGCTCGACAGCGCCCATGTGCTGACACGAGCCGGAGCAGATGGCGGCGCTTGTCGCGTTTGATCGAGGAAAAGGGCGACGCCCGCATCGCGCTGGCGGCGGCAAGGCGGCGCTGAAGCGTGGCCTGCCCATCGACAGCCTGGCCTGTCCGGTCAATGGCGTGCCGGAATTATGTGGCTCTGGCCAATTCCGCCACCCGGCCGCTGGTGATGGCCATCGCGCGGCAGGAAAGCGCCTTCGACCCAGCCGCCCATTCCGGCGCCGGGGCCTATGGCCTGATGCAGATGATTGCCGGCACCGCGCGCAACGCCGCCCATCACGCCGGGGTGGCCTTGACGAAGCGCGGCTGAAAAGCGATCCGGCCTTCAACGCCCAGCTTGGCGCCTATCATCTCGGGCAATTGCTCGGCGAATATGGCGGTTCGCATATCCTGACCTTCGCCGCCTATAACGCCGGAGGCGGCAATGTGCGCGACTGGATCAAGGCCTATGGCGATCCGCGCGATCCCAATGTCGATCCCATCGACTGGATCGAACGCATCCCCTTCACCGAAACCCGAAATTACGTGCAGCGGGTGGCGGAGAACCTGCAAGTTTATCGCGCACGCCTCGGCAACTCCGCGCCCAGCCTGTTGAGCCGCCGATCTGCGCCAGAAGCTCGCGGCGAGAGAATGAGGGCGGGAGCCGGCGAGTCGTCATGAACGAACGCCGGTTCTTAAGTCTCCGCCTCAGTATTTGCGGACGAGACTGATCAGCTTGCCCTGGATATTGACCCGGTCCGGTCCGAAAATCCGCGTTTCATAAGCTGGGTTTGCCGCCTCCAGGGCGACCGAGGCGCCGCGCCGGCGCAGCCGCTTCAGCGTCGCTTCCTCGTCGTCGATCAGGGCGACGACGATGTCGCCCGAATTCCGCCGTGTCCTGCTTCTTGATGATGACCGTGTCGCCGTCGAGAATGCCGGCTTCGATCATCAAGTCGCCGCGCACCTCCAGCGCATAATGTTCGCCGCTGGAGAGCAGGTCGGGTGGCAGGGAGATCGAATGCGACCGGGTCTGCAAGGCCGAGATCGGCGTGCCCGCGGCGATGCGGCCCATCACGGGAACGGCGACCTGCTGGGAATAATCCATCGCGTCGGCGCTCACGCGCGGCTTGCCGAGATTGCCCTCAATGACGCTGGGAGAGAATTTCCCGCGCGGGGAGGCGGGCGTGGAGGACTCGGGCAGGCGCAGCACTTCAAGGGCGCGGGCGCGATTTGGCAGTCTGCGGATGAAGCCTCGTTCTTCCAGCGCCATGATGAGGCGATGAATGCCGGACTTGGATCGCAGGTCGAGGGCGTCCTTCATCTCGTCGAAAGACGGGGGAACGCCGGTTTCCTTCAACCGCTCATGGATGAAACGCAGGAGTTCGCTCTGTTTCCTCGTCAGCATTTTGGCGCCCCGTCCATCGCGTTCCCATTTCGCCCGAAGGTCCGGGGCGGGGAATCGCCTATACAAATCATGAACGAACCATATATGTTCCCCCTTGGTTCCGCAAGGCCCTTCGAGATCAATTCCCGTTTTGTTTGTTTCATGGTTTTTTTGGGGCGCCGCCTCCCGCGTAAATCAGGAAGGATGGTTACGTAAGTGAAATTGATGGTTACGTAGTCATGAGTTTACCTTCCGCCTCATGTGCAGAGGCATTGTGGCTTGACCTTCGGGGATGCTTTGGAGTTGATAAGGTAGAGCTTCCGATCGATGGGCCGCCTGAAAAAAGCATAGAGCGATGCGTAAAATTGGACCCGAGCCTCTGACGGGGGCGCAAAAGCAGCGCCGCCACCGCGAAAGGGTCAAGGCGCGCCTCGCCGAGGCCGAAATATTGCGCGCGCGGCTGCAGGGTGGCGTGGAAAGTCCAGTCGGCCTGATCGGCTTCTACGAGGGCGCGCTTGCCGAACTCGGTGCAAATTCTGACGAGCGGCTGGCGCTTTGCGGCGATCTTCGGGAGTTGCTTCAGGACATGCGAGACCTGGCTCGCCGCCGCGCTGAAGACGACCTTGCCGCCTTGCGCGCGAAAAGGCGCAAGGCGGGGGCCAGTCTGCTGGCCCGCCTCGCCGCAATCAAACCGGAGGCGATCCAGGATTAGTCGAGTTTCTGGCCGAGGCGGCCGGCGAGATCCTGGATATACTGGAAGGCCGCGCGGCCGGAGCGCGAGGCGCGGGTGATCGCCCATTCGAGCGCCTCGGCGCGAATCGACTCTTCCGGCGCCTTCAGCCCGTAATGCCTCACATAGGCGAAGACCATGGCGAGGTAGTCGTCCTGGCTGCACTTGTGGAAGCCGAGCCACAGGCCGAAACGGTCGGAAAGCGATACTTTCTCCTCCACGGCCTCGCCCGGATTGATCGCCGAGGAGCGCTCATTGTCCATCATGTCGCGCGGCAGCAGGTGGCGGCGGTTGGACGTGGCGTAGAACAGCACGTTGGCGGGGCGGCCTTCGACGCCGCCCTCCAATGCCGCCTTCAGCGACTTGTAGGAGGCGTCGCCGCCGTCAAAGGACAGGTCGTCGCAGAACACGATGAAGGCATAAGGCGCGTCGCGCAGGAAACCCATCAGCGCTGGCAGGGTTTCGATGTCCTCGCGATGAATTTCGATCAGCTTCAGCCCTGCAAAACCGGCGGTTCCGGCCAGCCGGGCGTTGATGTCGGCATGCGCCGCCTTGACCAGCGACGATTTGCCCATGCCGCGCGCGCCCCAGAGCAGGACGTTGTTGGCTGGCAGTCCCAGGGCGAAACGCTCGGTATTGCCGAGGAGTTGATCGCGCAAGTAATCAACGCCGCGCAACAGGCTGATGTCGACCCGGCTGACCTTATTGACGGCTGCGAGTTTTTGGCTCTCCGCGCGCCAGACGAAGGCGTCCGCGGCGCTAAAATCAGGCGTTTCGGCCAGCGGCGGGCTCAGGCGCTCCAGAGCTTCGGCGATGCGGGCGAGCAGCTTTTCCGTGTTTGGTCCGGCAGGCGAGGTCATGAATGGGGTCCCGAGAAGAAGAGAGCGACCAATTAGGCGCGCCACGCAAAAAACTCAAGCCTATCCGCGGCCCCGCGGATTGCTTTACGTTTCGCACTCGCTATAGTCCGGCAAAATTTTCGACCCGGCGCACTGGAGCGCCCAAGAGCGGAAGCCTGCCATGAACTTCATTACCCCGGCCTATGCGCAAGCGGCGGGCGGCGCCCCGGCGGCGCCGACATGCTGATGCAGATGGCGCCGTTCGGCATCATCCTCGTCATCATGTATTTCCTGATCCTGCGCCCGCAGCAACAGCGCGCCAAGACCCATCAGGACATGGTCGCGAACATTCGCCGCGGCGATACCGTCGTCACCAATGGCGGCCTGATCGGCAAGGTCACCAAGACCGTGGACAATTCGGAAATCGAGATCGAAATCGCCGCCAACGTGCGCGTGCGCCAGTCGCGCGGCGCCATCGCCGAAGTGCGCGCCAAGGGCGAGCCCGTCAAGGATTCCGCCTGAACGCTTATTTATGGAATAGCCGCCTGCCATGATGCGCTTCGCCACCTGGAAAATAGTCCTGACGATCGCCGCGACGCTGATCGCCATGATGATCTGCGCCCCGAGCATGATCGGCCCGGACAATCGCGCCAAACTCGCTTCCATCATGCCGTCCTGGCTGCAGCCCAAATCCATCGTGCTCGGCCTCGACCTGCAGGGTGGGGCGCATCTCCTCTATGAAGTGGATCGCGCCGACGTCATTCGCAGCATGACCGGCAATCTGCGCGACGACCTGCGCCGACTGCTGCGCGAGGAAAAGATCGGCATTTCCGGCGGCATCGGCGTCAATGCGCGCGGCGTGCAGGTGCGCATTCCCGACGCCAACGAGCGCGCCCGCATCATGCCGAAGCTCTACAATCTCGTGCAGGTTTCGCCCGGCATCGGCGGCTCGGGCGTCGATGTCGCCGACGCCGGCGACGGCCTGCTGAAAATCAACCTCACCGACGCCGCTGTTGACAACAAGGTCAAGCGCGCCGTCGAGCAGACCATCGAAGTCCTCAATCGGCGCGTCAACGGCCTCGGCACCACCGAGCCGAACATCCAGCGCCAGGGCAACGACCGCGTGCTGGTGGAGGTGCCCGGCCTGCAGGACACCAACCGGCTCAAGGAGATCGTCGGCACCACTGCGAAGCTCGAGTTCCGCCTGGTCGCCGATCCCGGCGCCAATCCGGGCGACGTCGACCAGCTCGACCAGACCGACCAGCCCGGCAAGCTGCCGGTCGAAAAGCAGGTGATGGTGCAGGGCGAAGACCTCACCGACGCCCAGCCCGGTTTCAATTCGCGCACGGGCGAGCCGGTGGTGAATTTCCGCTTCAACATCCGCGGCGGCCAGCAATTCGGACAGGTGACCTCGGCCAATGTCGGCCGCCCCTTCGCCATCGTGCTCGACAACAAGGTGATTTCCGCGCCGCGCATCCTCGGGCCGATCACCGGCGGCTCCGGTCAGATTTCCGGCCATTTCACCGTCGAGCAGGCCAATAACCTCGCTATCCTGCTGCGCGCCGGCGCGCTGCCGGCCAAGCTGACCATTGTCGAGGAGCGGACCGTCGGCCCCGGCCTCGGCGCGGATTCCATCGCCGCGGGCAAGCGCGCGGCCTATGTCGCGGCGGCGCTGGTGGTCAGCTACATGCTGATCACCTACGGGACCTTCGGCGTCTTCGCCAATATCGCGTTGCTGATTCACATATCCATGATCTTCGCTGCGCTGGTGCTGCTTCGCGCGACGCTGACCCTGCCGGGCATAGCCGGCATCGTGCTGACCATCGGCATGGCGGTGGATTCCAACGTGCTGATCTACGAGCGCATCCGCGAGGAATCGCACGCCGGGCGCTCGATCATCTCGGCGCTGGACGCCGGCTTCAACCGCGCCTTCGCCACCATCGTTAACTCCAACGTCACCATGTTCGTGGTCGCGGCGATCCTCTACTTCCTCGGCGCCGGCCCGGTGCGCGGCTTCGCGGTCTCGCTGGCGCTGGGTATTCTCACCACCATCGTCACCGCCGTCACCATGACGCGGATGATGATCGCGCTGTGGTATCGTTACGCCCGGCCGACGAAGCTGCCGATCTGAGCGGAAAAAACCATGAAACTGCTGCGCCTCGCGCCCGAAAACACCAAATTCCCGTTCATGCGCTTCCGGCGCGTGTCCTATCCGTTTTCGGCCGTGCTTTCGATCGTATCCGTGGTGCTGTTCCTCACCGTCGGCATGAATTTCGGCATCGATTTTTCCGGCGGCACGCTGATGGAGGTGCAGGCGAAATCCGGCACGGCCGATCTCGCCTATATCCGGGACCTCTCCGACCACCTGAGCCTCGGCGACCTCGAAGTGCAGGGGTTCGATTCGCCCGCCGACGCCTCGATCCGTTTCGGCATGCAGCCGGGCGGCGACCAGGCGCAGCAGGCGGCGGTGGAGAAAATCAAGCAGAGGCTCGGCAATTCCTATGACTTCCGCCGCATAGAGGTCGTCGGTCCGCGCGTTTCCGGCGAACTGGTGCAGTCGGGCACGCTCGGAGTCGTCCTCTCGATCCTCGCGGTGCTGTCCTATCTGTGGTTCCGCTTCGAATGGCAGTTCGCCATTGGCGCGATCATCGCCACGATGCACGACCTGCTGCTGACGGTCGGCTTCTTCTCCATCACCCAGCTTGAATTCAATACGACGTCGATCGCGGCGATCCTGACCATCGTCGGCTATTCGCTCAACGAGACGGTGGTGGTCCTCGACCGCATCCGCGAAATGATGCGCAAGTACAAGAAGATGCCGACGGACCAGCTGATCGACATGTCGGTCAATGCGGTGCTGCCCCGCACCTTGATGACGGCGACCACGGTGTTTCTGGCGCTGCTGTCGCTGGTGGTGTTCGGCGGCCAGGTTATCCGCTCCTTCTCGCTGGCCATGATGTGGGGCATTTTCGTCGCCACCTATTCGTCCATCTTCATCTGTTCGCCGACCCTGATCTACCTCGGCCTGCGCAATGAATCCCGCGCGGCCTCGGCCGACGAGGTGACGGGACTGGGCGGCAAGACCGGCGCAAAACCGCTTTCGAGCCGGTAACTTGGCGCAAAATCGAAATGACGTCGCGCAAATATGACGGCTTCGCGCCGGGTCTTTTCACCATCGAAGCCTTTGGCGCCGGCGGTTTTCGCTTCGGCGACATGTCGCATCGCGGCTCGCTGCTTTGCCTTCCGGACGGCGTCCACGCCTTCGCGCCGCTGAATTTCGCCGATGTGGACGAGGCGTCGCTGGCGCCGCTGTTCGCCTTGCCGCCCGGATCGGTGGAACTGCTGCTGTTCGGCTGCGGCGCGTCGCTGCGGCCGGTTCCGCCGGCCTTGCGGCAAAGGCTGAGGACGCAAAACATCGGCTGCGACCCGATGAGCACCAGCGCCGCCTGCCAGACCTATAACATCCTCCTCGGCGAGCGGCGCCCGGTCGCCGCCGTGCTGATCGCGGTGGACTAGGCCAGCGGCAGCTTCGAATCATCAAGGATGATCGGGTCCAGGATTGCCGCGCCGATTTTGGAAATTGCGGACGCGTGAGGGCGTCCATCAGCTGCGCGCTCCCGGCTTCGGGGGACGCCGCATACAAAAAAACGCCCGGGAAAACCCGGGCGTTTTTTTCGTTGGTGGAAGCGATCAGAACTGGTCGCGGATACCGGCGTTGATCGCGCCGCCCGTGATGTTGGACCCGTAGCGGAAATCGCCGCGGACGAAGCCCGACAGGCCCGGCGTGGTCGACGAGAGCGCGATGCCGAGGCTGGTCTGCGTGAACGTGTCGACGCGCGAGGTGGCGACGGTGTACGGATCGATCCCAGTGAAGGTGATGTTCGACATCGTGGGTCCCGCGAACTCGTGATAGACGTTGAAGGCGATGAAGGGCGCCATGACCAGGGTGTCGTAGACGTAAACCGTACCCAAGCGGGCGCCTATGCGGCCAGTTTCGGAGTTGAGCTTGCTGAAGTCCATCACGCCATTGCTGGCGAGATTGAGCTGGCCGGCCGAAACGTTCGACCACAACAGCGCGACGGAGGGTTCCAGGAACCATGCGTCGACAATGGTGAAGCGATATTGCGCGTTGGCGACGCCGCTGTAGCCGGTTCCGTTGAACTTGCCGTTGTTGTTGGCAAGGTAGCCTTGGGCGCTGTTGAGATTGAAGTTGTAGCCGTCGCGGCGCAGCGTGACGTCGAAGGCCGCGGAGCCATTCGAGAGGGCGCCGTAGATGCCGCCGAACGGCTGCTGGATGTCCAGCTGCGCGCCGACCGCCGAGGACGAGCCAGAGACATAGCCGGCTTGCAGGCCGCCGTTCAGGCTCCAGCCGCTGTTCTCGATGTTGTAGTAGCCGCCGTCGACGCCGCCCTGGAAACCGCCGAAGGCGGCGACAGTGGAGTTGCCGACGGTGCGGCTGCCGTCCGAAGCGCTGCTGATCGTGCTGTTGCTGGTGATGTGGAAATCGCCGCCGCGAACGCGCGACCATGCGCCCATCGCGAAAGTATTCGGGTTGGGATTGGCCGGGCCGCCGATGAAGGCGCTGGTCGGCTCATTGAACACCGAATTCAGCGACGCCAGAGCCGAACCGATCGAGCCGGCGATATTGGCGACCGCCGCCGTGTTCACGTCGGACCTGACGACCCAGCTGCCGGTGTTGCCGCCGCCCGTCTGGCCAAACCATTGTTGCAGGATGCCGGAACCGGAATTGTTGATCAGCTGGCCGGTGCCGTTGGTGAACGGGCTCGGCGTGGCTGCGACCGACGGGTTGACGGCGGTGAAGACGCCAGCGCCGCCGCCGTTGTTCTGCACCACCACCACGTCGGCGTGGGCCGCCGAGGTTCCGATCTGGTTGATGGCGACATTGGTCACGCCCGAGCTCGCTCCGTTCAGGATGAGCTGGTTCGACTTGTTTGTCCCATCGATATAGGTGTTGACCGCGAGCGTGCCGCCGCCGGTATAGACGCCGTTCACCGTGACCGTGCTCGCCGTCGAGACAGGCGCGCCTCCCGCGGTTAGCGGGCTGCGCAGGTCGAGAACGCCGCTGTTGGTCAGGGCGTTGGTCGTCACCATGCCGGTTCCGCCGGACCCGGCGGCATAGATCGTGCCGCTGTTGGTCGTCGCGCCGAGGTTCAGCGTGACGCCGGTATAGTTGGTGATCACGCCGGAGTTGGTGGTCGCGCCGAACGTGTTGGTGAGCGGACCGGTGACCGTCAACGCGCCGCTGTTGGTGAGCGTCGCTGCATTCAACGTGCCGGCGGCGAAGGCCACGGCGTTGTTGGCCAGCACGCCGCTCACGTTCATGACGCCAGTGGTGGTCAGCGTGCCTCCATTGGTCAGGTTGCCGGTCTGGGTCCAGGTTCCGGAATTGACCAGATAGTTGCTGTTGGAGCTGGCCGCCGTGGCGTTCCAGGTCCCGGCGTTGTTCACCAGGCCGGTATTGGCTGTCAGCGCGCCGTTCCAGACGCCGGTGGCGGCGTTCTGGATCGCTCCGCCGTTGTTGGTGACGTCGGCGTTATACGTGCCGGCGTTGTTCACGGCGCCGCTGTTGGTCAGCGAGTCCGTGACCTTCGCGCCCACGGCGACGTTGATCACGCCGCCATTGTTGGTGATGCCGGTGACGTTGACTGCGGCGCCGGAATTCAGCGTCAGGGTCGAGGTCAGGGTGATCGGGCCGCCGGTGAGCGTACCGCCCGAGCCGAGCGTCAACGTGCCGGTCTCGATGGTCGAGGCGCCCGTCGCGGCGACCGTGGAGCTCTGGATCAAGCCCGCCGTGGACGTAAAGGAAGCGGCGGTGATCGTGCCGCCGGAGCCGGTGATCGTGCCGCCGTTGAGGGCGAGGGCGCCGGAGATCGATGGCGAGTTGCCATTGATATTGGTCGTGCCGTTGTTGTTGGTTAGGGCGGTGACGCCCGTCAGCGCGCCAGTGACATTGAAGGTGCCGGCGTTGACCACGGCGGCGTTGATTGGCCGGCGTTGAATGTGGCGCCGGATCGACGTCGTGGCGCCGCCGATCACGCTGGTGCTGGTCACCGTTCCTCCGGTGATCGAGGCCGCGTTTGTGATCGTGCCGGTGTTGGTGAACGTCCCCGCGGTATTGGTCAGCCGCCGTTGATCGTACCGGCGTTGGTTCCCGTGCCGGAATTGGTGACGACGGCCGCCGTGCCGCCGTGTGTTGTCGAACACGCCGTTGGTGGTGTTGACCACGTTCGCCAGCGTGCCGGTATTGTTGACCGTGCCGCCTTCGACCGTCAGTGGTCCCCAGACCGTGCCGGTGTTGGTGAAGGTTCCACCGCTGCCAGCAGGCGAGGCCCCCCGTGTTGATGACGGTGGTGTGATCGTGCCGCCGTTGGAGGCGACGCCTCCGCTGTTGAGGCTCGCCGCCGTGCCCGAGGTGTTGGTGAACGTGCCGCCGGAATAATTGCGCACAGCGTTGAACGTGCCGCCGTTATTGACGACGTCGCCGCCATAGACGGTGGTCTGGCCGACCGAGCCGCCGGAGTTGTTGGTGAACGTGCCGCCGTTGTCGGTGAGGGCGTCGAGTGTGCCGCCCGCCGCGATCGTGCCGCTATTGCTGGCCGTGCCGGCGTTGGTCAGGCTGGCCACCGTGCCGGTGTTGTCGAACTCGCCGCGCCGTTGTTCACCGAGCCGGAGAAAGAGCCGCCGCTGTTGGTGACCGTGCCGCCGGTGATCGAGGTCGCGCCGGTGACCGTGCCGGAATTGGCGAAGGTTCCGCCGGTGTTGCTCAGCGAAGCGATCGTTCCGCCGTTGGTCGCCGTGCTGGCGTTGGTGACGGCGCCCGCCGTTCCCGACGTGTTGTCGAATTCGCCGCCGGAATTGGTCACGGCCGCGAAGGTTCCGCCGCTATTGGTGACTGTGCCGCCGGTGATTGACGTCGCTCCGGTGACCGAGCCGGTGTTCTCGAAAAGTTCCGCCGGTGTTGCTCAGAGAAGCAACGAGGCCGGCGTTGCTCGCGGTTCCCGCCGAATTGGTCAGGAGGCCATAGACGCTGGCGCTGAGATTATTGGTGAAGCTTCCCGCGTTGTTCACGGTCGCGGAGATCGTGCCGGAGTTGATCACCGTCGCGGTATTGGTGGCGATGCTGCCGACCGTTGCGCCGGCGCTGTTGGTCAGCGTGCCGCCGGTCACCGAAGCGGTGTCGATCGTGCCGCCCAAGGCGTTGGTGGAGGCGCTGCCGCTGTTGGTCAGGCCGCCTTTGATCGAACCGCTGTTGGTGAAAGTGCCGGCGGTGTTGCTGACGCCGTTGTTCGCTTGGCCGGCGTTGGTCGCCGTGCCGGAATTGGTCAGCAGGCCGTTGACGAAGCCGTCGCTGGCATTGGTGAACGAGCCCGAGTTGTTGACGCCGCCGTTCAGTTTGCCGTCGTTGGTCGACGTGCCCGAATTGGTCAGCAGGCCGGTGACGACGCCGCCGTAATTATTGTTGAACGTGGCCGCATTGGTCACCGTTCCGGAGATCGAGCCGGCGTTGGTCAGCGTGCCGCCGGTCACCGAAGCGCTGGCCAGCGTGCCGCCCGCGTTGTTCGCGGCCGTGCCGGCAGTGTTGATGAGACCGCCGTCGAGGACGTTGCCGCCCGCGTTGTTGGTGAAGCTTCCGCTGTTGGTCACGCCGACGCTGATCGATCCGCTGTTGGTGGCCGAGCCCGTCACGACGGTCAAGCCGCCGGTCAGGCTGCCTTCATTGGTGAAGGTTCCACTGGCGTTGTTGATGCTGCCGGTCCAGGTCGCGCCCGCCTGGTTGTCGATCGCGCCGCCGTTGTTGAAGCTCGTGCCGGTTCCCGTTCCCGTCCAGCTTCCCTTATTGACGATGGAGCCCGATGTATTGGCGCCTGTAAGGACGTTGCCGGTCCAGGTTCCGCCGGCCTGGTTGGTGATCGTCCCGGTGTTGGAGGCGACATCGGTGTTGGCGTTGCCGGAGTTGTTGAACACACCTGTATTGTTCAGTGCGTCGTTGAGCGTGCCCCCGCTGGCGACGGTGAAGGTTCCGTTGTTGACCAACTGGCTGGCTGACACTGTCGCGCCGTTGCCGATGGTCAGCGCGACGGAGTTGGTCAGGGTTCCAAAGGCGTCCACGCCGGTCAGGTTTGTCGTGCCGGCCGAGGTCATCAGGTTTGCTGTGCCCAGAACATTGTTGATCGTGCCGCCGGTCGAGGTAATCGCGCCGGTGAGCGAGCCGTGCTGGATCGTGCCGCCGGTGAGGCTGACATTGTTGATGGTCTGGGCGACGCCGCCAAGATCAAGCGTGCCGCTGTTGGCGACAGTGGTCGCCGAGGCGGCGCTGAACGCGCCCGGCGCGCCGCCGGTCAGCGTGCCGCCGTCGACGTTGGTCGCGCCGGTATAGCCATTTGAGGCCATCAGCACGGTGTTTCCGGCCGTGGTCGTCAGGCTGGCCGCGCCGTTGATGTCGGCGACCTTGCCGCCGGACGAGGTAATCGCGCCGGTGAGCGCGCCGTTCTGGATCGTGCCGCCGGTGAGGCTGACAGTGTTGATGGTCTGGGCGAAGTTGCCGAGATCGACCGTGCCGTTGGACCCGATGGTGGTGACTGAGCTGGCGCTGAACGCATTCGTGGCGCCGCCGGTCAGTGTGCCGCCGGTGACGCTGGTCGCGCCGGTGTAGGCGTTCGAGCCGGTCACCGTGGTCAGCGTTGTCACGCCGCCGGTGGTTGTCAGGGAGGCCGAACCGCGAGTTCGTCAACCGCGCCGCCGGTGGAGGAAATCGCGCCGGTGAGCGAGCCGTTCTTGATCATGCCGCCGGCGAGGCTGACATTGTTGATGGTCTGGGCCAAGCCGCCGAGATTGACAGTGCCGCCGGACGCGATGGTGGTCAGCGAGTTGGCGCTGAAGGCGTTGGCGGAGCCGCCGGTCAGCGTGCCGCCGGTGACGTTGGTCGCGCCAGTGTAGGCGTTCGAGCCGGTAAGTGTCGTCAGCGTCGTGTTGCCGGCGGTGGTGGTCAGGGAGGCCGAACCGCCGATGCCGTCGACCGCGCCGCCGGTGGAGGAAATCGCGCCAGTGAGCGAGCCGTTCTTGATCGCGCCGCCGGTGAGGCTGATGGTGTTGATGGTCTGGGCGAAGCCGCCGAGATTGACTGTGCCGCCGGAGGCGACGGTGGTCAGCGAGTTGGCGCTGAAGGCGTTGGCGGAGCCGCCGGTCAGTGTGCCGCCGGTGACGCTGGTCGCGCCAGTGTAGGCGTTCGAGCCGGTAAGTGTCGTCAGCGTCGTGTTGCCGGCTGTGGTGGTCAGGGAGGCTGAACCGCCGATCCCGTCGACCGCGCCGCCAGTGGAGGAGATCGCGCCGGTGAGCGAGCCGTTCTGGATCGCGCCGCCGGTGAGGCTGATGGTGTTGATGGTCTGGGCGAAGCCGCCGAGATTGACTGTGCCGCCGGAGGCGACGGTGGTCAGCGAGTTGGCGCTGAAGGCGTTGGCGGAGCCGCCGGTCAGCGTGCCGCCGGTGACGCTGGTCGCGCCAGTGTAGGCGTTCGAGCCGGTAAGTGTCGTCAGCGTCGTGTTGCCGGCTGTGGTGGTCAGGGAGGCTGAACCGCCGATCCCGTCGACCGCGCCGCCAGTGGAGGAGATCGCGCCGGTGAGCGAGCCGTTCTGGATCGTGCCGCCGGTGAGGCTGACATTGTTGATGGTCTGGCTGACAGTCGCGCCGCCGAGATCGAGCACGCTGCTCGTGGTGACCGTGGTCAGCGAGTTGGCGCTGAAAGCATTGGTCACGCCGCCGATGACGGTCACGGCATGGCCGGCAGTGCCGTCGCCGACAAACAGTGGGCCCGTGCTGCTGCTGCGGCGCCGATCGTCAGCTTGTCAGTGGCTGCAGAGCCGCTCGTCCCGAGGACATTATATGTGCCCGAACCGGTGAGCGCGCCGGTCCCGCTCGCGCCGGTGACGTTGATGGTGGGGTCGCCATTGGCGGCGATCGTGTTGGCGATGGTGACATTGGAGAGGTTGAGCGCCGTTCCGGCGTTCAGCGTCACAGTGCCGGTTCCAAGGGCGCCGCTGTTGGCGCTGCCGGAAACGGCGAGGGCTCCGCCGTTGACTGTCCATGCCGTCGCGACCGTGGGCGCGTCCGTGACCGTGAAGGTGGAGGTCCCTTCCTTGGTGAAGGTGCTGAAGCCGGAATATTGGGTGCCGATCACCGACGCGGAGAACGTCCCGGAGGTTGCGCCGCCGAGTTGCAAAGTGTCGGAGCCCGCGCCGACGACATTGCCGTTGACAACGGAGCCGGCCTGGATCTGGAAAGTGTTGGTTCCGCCAGTGAAGGTCACGGCGTTTGCTTGCGCGCTCGCCCCATCGCCCGAGCCGCCGACAGAAATGGTGCCGGCGTTGATGACGGTCAGGTTCGAGCCGGAAACGCCCACGCCGCCGACGCCGGCGGTGAAAGAACTGGCGGCGCAAGGCCGCCCGGAATGGTTCCTGCGGAATTGTTCGTGATAGTCGCATCGGACCCGATCACGCCCGCGCCGCCGTTGCCGCTGCCTGGCGTGATGGCCGGAGTTGTGGGCTGACCGTTGACCACGGCAGTACCGTTCGAGCCGCCCACGCCGCCAGCGCCGCCGGTGATTGTTCCGGCATTGGTGAGCGACACACCCGACGAGACCTGGGCGTGCGCGCCACCGTCGCCGCCATTGCCGCCGACGCCGCCAGCGCCCCAGCTCGGATAAATTGTCGCACCGATGCCGCCATTGCCGCCCGAACCGCCGCCGCCGCCGGTAAGCGCAGAGTTATTGTAAAGCTCCAGCCGCGTTCAGAGTGGCGCCATTGCCGCCCGCCGCCGCCGCCGCCGCTGCCGCCGTTCCAGGCTGACGCCGTCGCATCGCCGCCGTTGCCGCCTGTGCCGCCATCGCCGCCCGTGACCGGGGTCGTAAAGGTCGTCGGAATTGTCGGCGCCGCGCCATCCGCGCCGCCATTGCCGCCGGCGCCGCCGCCGCCGCCTGTCCTAAACGCGGTCGCGCCGGAGCCATTTGCGCCATTCGCGCCGCGCCAGCGACCGTGGCGCCGCCCGCGACAGCGGAACCGTTGCCATCGCCATTGCCGCCGGCTCCGCCCAGGCCGCCGCCCGAACCGCCGCCGCCGCCGCCGCCGCCGCCCGGAAGGCCGCTAATGCCAGCGCCGCCATCCGTGCCGTTCGGCCATATCCGCCGCCGGAACCCCCGGTTCCGTTACCCGCCAATTCGCCAGCGCCCACGCCGCCGGCGCCCCGATGCTTTGCGCGAAACCGGGCTGCGCCATCATCAGCGCGCCGGCGAGGACGAGGGCCGGCAGGGCGACCCCGCAAAGGAGCGCCCGCGTGCGTCCGCGCGATGCGGAGCGGTCAACGATCTGGTTGGCAGTGACGGTCTCGGCGCTCATCGAATTGCTCACAATCTTCGACATGATCAAAATCCAGCCAATGCAAATTTGGGGGCTTAACGCAGTCTTAAAATCGCCCGGTTTGGCGCACAAGCCCGCCAAAGCCCAGAGAACTCTGGCGTTTCCGGCGAATTTCAATTTTTAATAAACTGTTTCAGTTAGTTAGAATTATTATTGCGGCCTCGGCGTTTTTTACTGGGACACAGAATTTCCACATATGTGGTAAATTCGGCACAGGCTCGCAGAAGCCAGGTTTTGCAGGTGTCTCATCGCAAAGACCTTTATTATCAACGTTTTGTGATCGAAATGCCTCTCTTTGCGTCAGATATTCCGCCCAAGCCTCGCTTGTGGTTGATTTGCTTGATATTACGCGCGTCAGGCGGTCAAACGCCGCGTCGGCCGTCAAATCTGAAGCTGGACAGGTAAAATTGTCGAGGCTAGGCTGTCGTCCAAGGCGGCGCCAGGGGTATGACTACCCCGGATCGCCGTTCGAACGTGGGAAGGTGCTGGACATGGGCCAACCGGCGGCGCGCATCACCGACATGCATGTCTGTCCCGCCTTCGACGGTCCCGTGCCCCATGTCGGCGGTCCGATCGACGCGCCTTGCGAACCCACGGTTCTGATCGGCGGTTTGCCGGCGGCGCGGGTCAGGGACATGCTGGTGTGCGTCGGGCCGCCAGACGTGATCGTGAAGGGCTCGGCCACCGTGTTGATTGGAGGCCTGCCAGCCGCCGCGCTGGGAGACCAGACCGCCCACGGCGGCGTTATCGTCCTCGGCTGCTTTACGGTGCTGATCGGCGGCTAGCAACGTTCGAGCATCGGGGCAGGGCGCTCATAATGAGACTCTCGCTTTGCCCGCTCCCATGCTTGAGAACGCAAATACTTTACGCCCTGCAGTGGCTATCTGCCATGCTCAAGGTCTAGCCACGCATGCGGCGCCGATCGGACAAAAAAGCGCCTTAATCAAAAAATAACCCTGTAACATAAGCTTTGGTTTATCCTAACGCAGACCTTAAGCTGTGCTTAAGATTATCCGCCGGATACGTTGTGTTTACTGCGTGTTTGAAGAGTGTTGCTCGCAGTGATTGCCAAAGCAACAAAGCGGGCGGATAATCTGGCTTGTGTTTAAGAAAGAAGAGGTCGCGTCATGCGTTCGTCCATTTGCGCCGTGGGGAATGGGATGGCTGGTCTTGGGAGGCTCCTTCGGGATCGCCCAGGTGGAGACGAACCCGATTCCCAGTCCTGCATCCAGCCCGTCGTTCATCTCAATCCGGTCCATAGGCCGATCCATCGCCACGCTGGAAAGGTCGCGCCGCATCATCGTGCATTTGCCGCGATTTCGGTCCCCCCGTCGGCCCGCGCCGGGCGCTACCGCGTCGTCCAGCATTAATCCTGCGCCCGTGCCTGTGCCCGTCCCGGTCCCCGCGCCCGGCGTCGCCGCCGGCGTCGACGCGATGTGCGGCAACCACGTGTTCATCGGCCTGGCGAACTGATTGCCAGTCGCCTTGCCGGAGCGGCGCAGGGGGCGTCGCCCCGGTTGTCCTATAAATCTGCAGGGTAGAGACGCCGCCTTGCCGTGACGAATGAGCTGACCGTCGTGGCGAATCAGCAGGCGTCGCGAGCAGTCACCACTTCTTGCCGATCAACAGGATGGCGATATCCTGCGCGGGCGTGAAATCGGTCGCTTCGGCTTCGAAGCGAGTTGGGCGAGACCTTTTTAACGTTCGGAAAACAAAAGCTCACCAGGCGGTCGGGAACGCCCTTGTCGATGACCAGCTTGAAGGATTTGATCGGGCCGCTCCAGTTGGGCGCCGGTCTTCAGGATGTAGCGGATGCGCCTTTCCTGCAGACGCGTCTTGTTCTGGACGTCGTCGGCCAATTGCTTGTCGATTTCGAGCAGGAAAACATCGTCGACGTTAGAATCCTCCCGGTAGCGCGCGACATCCGACGCATATTCGGCCTCGGTGCGTAGCGGCTTGCGCAGCATCTGGTCGACGCTGCCGCCGAGGGTGGTCTTGTAGCTATGCTCGACCTGCACCGCGACGCCCGGCGCGAAGGTCTGCTTGCGCAGGAAAACCGTCGAAACCGACCAGGAGGGGCCGTAGAGAGGCTTTCCGATTCAATCCTGGCCCTCGCCGAATCACCAATCCCGCGTCGACCAACTTGGCTTTCGCCGCATCGGGCAGCTTGTCGATCTGAGCCTGCGGATTGCCGATCAGCATGATCGGCAATCCCGCGGCCCTGACGGCGCCGGAGACGTCCTTGCCGTTCAGCACGGCCTTTTGCAGCACGTCGAATTTGATCGGCGCGCCGTCGACCTTGGTGGCGATCTGATGAAATTCAGCGGGTCGGACGAGGGAATGGCGAGATTGAGGTCGGGGTCCGACAGATCCAGATCGGGCAGGGGAAAGGCGATCTGCGCGGTCACCGGCTGGCTTGTGAGATTACGAAACTGGTAGGTGACGACGATATTTTGCGGCGAGATCGAGAGGACTTCGCTTTCCATCGCGACGTCGGCGCTGCGCACGAAATTCAGGCCGCCGACCGAGAGTTCGGCCATGCTGTCATTGGCTCTGGCCCCCGACGGCGAGACGAGGGCGGCCCCCGTCAGGGAAAACAGAGCTATCGCAGCCGGAAAAAGGCGTTTGCGTCCGCGAAGGGCATAGCCGCGGTTCCGCGTGAGCGCCATGGCGTCGATCCTTGCCGTGCTGGAGGGGCGCGCGAAAAACGGGAAAACCCGTTTTCGCGAGAAGCGCCGCATTTTGAACTACGCCGGAGCCGCCCGCAATAAGCGGAAGCTCAGTTCGGCACGAAAATATGGACCGGGCGACGGCCGTGTTGTGCGCGACGGGCTCCGGCGCAGGGGCCGGCCTCGGCGCGGCCTCGCGCCGCGGCGCTGGCGCCGCCGCCGCGTGCCGCGGCGCGGGCGCAGGACGCTCGGCGCGATGATGCGCGGGTTCCTCACGCTCTTCCCGCGCAGGCGGCCGCTCGACGATCCGTGGCGGGATGCGGACGCATTTGTCGCCCTGAATTTTCTCGCCGTCGTCGCAGGTCAGCGGGCAGAGCCGCGCGGGCTGGGCCTTCAGCTCTTCGATGAAGCGCGCGTTGACGTCGCCGCTGCCAGGATGGCCGTCCTTGCGGGTGCGATATTGCTCGATGGCGTTCAGCGTGGCGGCCGTATAGTTGCCGCTGATCGACGACGAGAAGCAGCCGATGCGCTTGAGTTCGAGCTGCGCCGCCTTGACCAGCGCCGGGGTGTTGACTTCGCCGCCCGGCTCCGACCCCGACGACGCGGGTATCGCCAGTTTCTGTTCCGCCAGACGCCGCTCGGCTTCGGCCTTCTCGCGCTTCAGCTGCTCGATCTGGGCCAGCGCGTCGCGCTGCGCCTTGTCCTCGGCGTCCCGGCGCGCCTGCTCCTTGGCCGCCGCATCCTTGAGCGCTTCGGCCTCCTTGGCCTTGAGCTCGTTCAGCGACGCTTCCTTGGCCGCGAGTTCTCGGGCGAATTTTTCCCGTTCGGCGGCGGCGTTCTGATCGGGGCGCGCGTCCTGCTTCTTGGGAGCGCGCAACTCGGCGAGTTCCTGTTCGAGCTTGGCGACGCGCTCGGCTTCGCTCTTGCGCGCGTTCTCCTCGGCCTTCGCCGTTTCGTCAGCCGACTTGCTGGTTTCCGCGGCCTTGGCCGCAAGTTTCGCCTGCAGGTCGGCTTCGCGCTGGGCGAATTCCTTCGCGAGCCGTTCGCTTTCCTCATGGGCCTTGGCTAAGGCCTCCTGCTGCGCCTTCGCGCGCTCGGCTTCCAGAAGTTTGGCCTGCGCCGCCTGTTCGGCCGCCATCGCGGCGGTCTTGGCTTCGTAATCCTTGGTGAGGCGCGCGCGATCTTCCTCGGCCTTGGCCAGCGCCGCCTGCTGCGCCTTCACGCGCTCTTCCTCCGCCTTGCGGGCGCGTTCGTCCTCGGCCTGAGCGGCAACCGCCCTTTCGAGCACGTCGAGGCGGAACTTGGCGTCGGGCAGATGCGAGGAGCGCGGATATTTGGCGATGAAATCGCGGATCGCCTGCATGTCGTCAAATTCGCGGACGCGCTCCCAAGCCATCGTGTCCGTCTCGGACGTGTTCAGGAAGAATTCGGTGGCCAAGGATATGTTGAGTTCCGGCCTCTGCTTGCCGCCCGTCTTGGCGAGCACGTCACCCTGGACGCGGCGGAACAGCGTGCCGATTTCCAGCCCGGGCTCGTCCATCCGCGCCAGAAGGGCGGCAGTGAAGGGGCTGTTGCGGCTCGATTTTCCGTCCTCCGCGACCTGATCGGGCAAGGTGGCGTAGGCGACGATCATGCCTTCCGACTTGTCGATGCGCGCCAGTCCGCGCGTCTCGCGCCCAGCGCACGGCTCGGGCCGTTGATCGAGCGCTCGAAATCGCCCGCCAGCGGGTTGTTGCGGCAGGCGTCGAGGATCATCACCTTCACGCCGATATGGTCGCGCTCGAAGGCGTTCTTGACTTCGTCGACCGAGATCATGTCGTAGCGCAGGCTGGTTTCGTCCTTGAGCTCGGCGTCGACCGGCATCAGGTAGTTATGTCCCTGATGCTGCATGCCATGGCCGGCGAAGAAGAAGATCGCAGCGTCGGCGTTCTGGGCCTTGCGCTCGAATTCCTGCATGGCGCTGCGCCAGCCGCGCTGATCGACATTGATGCGGGAGATGACGTCGAAGCCCAGCTTGGTCAGCTTGTCGGCGAAATCCTGCGCGTCATTCGAAGGGTTCGGCAGGGCCGGCACATTGGCGTAGGCCGAGTTGCCGATGATCAGGGCGACGCGGCGATCGGCCCAAGCCGCGCTGGCGGTGAGCGCCGCTAACGCCAGACCGGACAGCAGAATGCGGGCGAAACGCCCCTTCGGGAACTTCTGAGAAGAAATGCGCGGAGCCATCTTGCACCCCCCGTGCCGTGGCAAATCAAATATTAAAATACTATTACACCAAATGGCCAAGCTTTTCAATGCAAATCGCTGCGCTTCACCCTGCCGTCTCAACGCGGTATGACCACATTCTTACGCAAAGAAAACACGCGAATACAATAGATTGGAATTTTTCGATCCGGTTCCGGGACGCCGCGAGGTCAGCGGTGGGCCTTGTGGATCTTCGGCGCCTCGTGTTCCCGCCTTCCCGACTTGCCCAGCGGCGTTTCGACTTGCGCGACCGGCGCCGTTGCGTCATTGGCCAGCGCTCGGAACCGCCGCGGCACATAGCCGCGCGCCAGAGTGAGGCCAGGGGATAGATGTTGCGGCAGACGCGACCGTTGCAGGCTCCGGGCGAGGCTTCCATCACCTGCACCTTGCGGCCGGCGGTAAAGCCCAGAAACAGCATGACGTGCGAGCCCGCCTTGTTGAAGGCGTCACCGGGCCGAAGCTCTCCGGGACCGACCTGCGTCGCGATCGACGGGATGGCGAGGGTGGTGAAATGGGTCGAGAGGCCCCAGGCGGCGCTGACGAAGGACGAACAGTCTACGCCGACGACGTCGGGCCGGGGATCGTTGCGGGTGCAGACGTTGCCGGCGAGGGCGCCATGCTCCACGCGATTGGCGAATTGCGCCAGCGAGCCGTGGCAGCCCCAGCAATAGGGCACCCCGCGCACTTCCTGGTTGATCTTGCCGATCATGTAGCCGGGACGGCGGATGCGGTTGAAGCCGGAACAGGAGCGGTCGGGGTCCGGGCCGTAGGAGGCCGGCGTCAGGCGCCAGCGGATGCCCTCGAAACCGAAGGCGGTTTCGATCACCCGCTGCCGCGAGAGCGGCTGGATCGCGGCGATGGCCTTCTTGCTGCCCAACTGGGCGAGATTTTTTGCCAGCAGCGGCGTGTCGGCCGGTTTGACCGCCAGTTCGACCGGCTGGTTTTTCTTCATCGGCCGGAAGCCGACGCCCAGCACGTCGACGACGCCTTTCCGGGTGCGCAGGAAATAGACGTCGCCGTCGGGCGAGACGGTGACAAAACGTCGCGCCAGCGCGACGTCGGGGGCCAGGGGCAATTCGTAAATGCCCTCGAACTGCGAATTTTGCGCGAAGCGGGCCAGGAAGGTCGCCGCGCCTTCGCCGCCGCCGGGCGGGATGACTTCGGCGAGCACGAACATGCGGCCAAGCGTGTCGATTTCGAGGAATTCGACTGTGCCAAGCGGCTCGCTCGCCCTGAGCTTCAGCCGGCCGAGTTCGACCTGCGACGTTCGCGAGGCGACCACGAGGTCGACGGCGTGGCGGGAGGAGTCGGGAGTGATGACGACGGAGACCGGGCCGGCGCCCCGCGTGGCGACAAGTTTCCTGATCGGCCCGACGGGCTCGTTCTCTGCGCCCTTGATGGCGCGGGTCGCGCCCTTTTGCGCGTCGGCGGCGGAGCCGGGGTCCTGCGAGCCCATCTCGCTGAACATGGAAAGGGTTGTGTCGTCGCCGGAGCCGGAGGCGTCGCGGGTGACGGTCAGCGAGCGGGTGAGGCCTTCGCCCTTGGCTTCGAGCGAGATGGGCTTGCCGTCCCAGACGACGAGGCCGCTGTCGGTGGCGATCATGTCAGTGGGTTCGAGGCCATCGGGCAAGGTCAGCGAGCGCGTCGGCCCGGTCGAATCCTTGCCGTCGAAGCTGACGACGCGGCCGTTGGCCTGGTCGAGCAGGTAGATTTCGCCCGATTTGCCGGCGTAAATCGCCTGCGGCCCGTCCATTTCCGTGTCTTCGCCGGCCTCGGGACGGCCGACGGAGTTAGGACCTGCGCCGACGCTGAACTGCCGGGCGACCTTGTCGTCGTCGGCATGGGCGGGGAGGGAGAGCGTCACGGCGAGAGGCAGCAGCAGGGCGCCGAGTGTCGCGAACTGCCGCAGAGGAAAAAGAAGATGTTTTTTCACGGCCCGCCTCGAGATGCGGAAGCTCAATAAACTGGCTCCAAAAGCAGCGCGCGCATTGTGGCATAGCTTGGCCGTGTTATAAAGGGGCTGTTAAGGCTAGCCTTGCGATCGAGGGGTTCCTGCCGCCTCGGGCCATGAGGGACAAAATCGGATGCACAGGTCTCATTCGGGCTCAGTCCTGGTCAAGAGGGGAGACTCTGTCGCGCCTTGCGCTTGCGCAATATGGCGACAGCAGCGCATGGAAGCTGATCGCGCGAGCCAACGGGATGCGGCCGCCCTACATGATCGTCGTCGGGCAAAGGCTCCGCTTGCCCGGTCCAGATCCCAGGATGCGGGCCACGCCAACGCGGTCTATTCCGATCCAGTCCGTCTCGCCCGGGTCCGCGATGTCGCCCATGGGGCGCGCCGCTGCAATGTTTTCCCGCTCCGGCGGCGCAACATCCGATGTGCATGCCGAGCCACCCACCTGCTGCAACGGGTCTATGGCGAACAGCGCGCCAGGGAGGTCCGTTATCCCGCGCTCAAGTACTCGCTGGACGATGTTTTGAAGCCGGTCGTCTACCGTGCGCCAGGCATCGAAATATCTACCAAGCTGACTGGCGATATCACGCTGCAACAGGAGGGAACGGTCGTGGTCCTCGAATACGTGGGCGACGGCAAGACCGCGGCGACGGTCAAGGGTAAGAACGGCGAGGCAGTCTTTTCCAGCGATGGCGAAACGACGGCCAAGATCAATCAGACCTACAAGAGCAAACTGGTCGAACTCGGGTCTGGGGTCAAAGCCAAATATAATCCCTTCAAGAAAGAGGCTTCCGTCTCCTGCAAGTTTTCGGTCGCCTCCAAAGTCAACGGCAAGGTATTCGCGACGACGGATGTTTCGTTCATTCCGCCGAACAAGCTGAAATTCAAATACTTGCCTGCGCCTGTTTCGGGAAAGGAGGGCGATTTCGTTTTCGAGGGGCAAGTCGGGTTCGAGATGGAAATCACGCCGGACAATTCGTCGAATTTTCCCGTCGTCACCTATGTTTATGTCGGTGCCGCAGCCGTCGCCGCCGCGGGCGTCATCATCATCGTGGCGGACATCGCGAAGGACTTTTTTTCCCGCCGGGCGCGGCTGAAAGCCCGCTCAGCTGGGCGGCGGCGATGGCCATGTTCGCCCGCGCAGCGGCGATGGTTGGGTCCGCAGGCAGCGCGGCGGCCTTCGCGCATTGAGGGCGGAAATGTACATCAAGACCATCTCGTGGCTTTGCGTGGTCCTGGCCGCCTTGGAGGCGGCGCATTTCGGCAGCCTCGCCTTTGCGGAATATGGCCTGTTCGCGGATGCGTCGGGCGCGATCCCTGGTTTCGTCTGGGCCGGCGTTGCAAAGGCCTTGGCTTTGGCGCTTTATGCGGCCTACGTGCTGCGCAACAGGACGGTCCGGCGGCTGTCGGTTTCGATCGCCATCGTCATGCTTGCATTCGGCCTGTGGGAGGCGACGGCGCTGCGGTCCAACTGGTCGTTTCGCGACGCAATCGAAGGCGATTACGTCGCGCGACTGGCGTTGAGCGGCGTCGTGTTCGTGGTGCTGGGCGCGCTCGAAATGGCGCGGACGCGGCTTACGCGCCCGTGAGGGAGCAGGCAATGCTGTCGGGGCCGATCATTTACGCCTCCCGATACAGTTCGCCCCAGCTTTCGCGCCACACCCGGTCGTGGTCGATCACCACGACCGGCAGTTTCAACTCGTTGCCGAGCTAAATCGCCGACCGGAAGGCGTCGACGATCGGCATTTCGCCGCTGTCGATGTCCTTGCGCCCCTCTTCCTCGAAGGCCGAGGACGGGATGAGCACCCGGCCGTTCTGTCCTTCGGCCGTCTGCGTCAGCACCAAATTCAGCGCATCGGCCTGCAATTCGTCGACTTGTTCGAAACGGTTCGCCATGCTCGCCCCCTGAGTTGTCCGAAGAGCTCACGCCCATTCATAGTTGAAGACGCCGTCCGCGATCCCGACCCGCGCCGTCTTGAGCTCCTCCTTCGCCAGCGAGCGTTTCAGGAACTCGCGCGACAGGGCGGGAAGCAAGGTGTTGGTGATGATGTTGTCGATGATGCGTCCGCCCGAGGCCGGGTCGTTGCACAGCGACACGATGTGGTCCACGACCGCGTCATCGTAGGCGAACGCCGCCTCGTGCGCCTCGGCATCCGCTTGCCGATGCGGCGAGCTGCAGCCGCACGATGCCGCCCAAAACTTCCGGCGACAGCGGGAAATAGGGAATGGTCACGATACGCCCCAGCAGGGCCGGCGGGAAGACCTTCAGAAATTCGGGCTTCAATTCGGCCGCCATCGCCTCCGGATCGCTGGCGAATTTCGGGTCCTGCGACAGCTCCATGATCGCGTCGGTGCCGACATTGGAGGTCAACATGATGAGGTATTCTTGAAGTCGATCCGCCGTCCGGTGCCATCCTCCATCACGCCCTTGTCGAACACCTGGAAGAACAGCTCATGGACGTCGGGATGGGCCTTCTCGACCTCGTCGAGCAGGACGACGCTATAGGGCTTCCGCCGCACCGCTTCGGTCAGCCGGCCGCCTTCGCCATAGCCGACATAGCCGGGAGGCGCGCCTTTCAGCGACGAGACCGTATGCGCTTCCTGGAACTCCGACATGTTGATGGTAATGATATTGGTCTCGCCGCCATAAAGCGCTTCCGCCAGCGCCAGCGCCGTCTCGGTCTTGCCGACGCCCGAGGGGCCGCACAGCATGAAGACGCCGATGGGCTTGTTGGGATTGTCGAGCCTGGCGCGATTGGTCTCGATGCGCTTGGCGATGATGTCGAGCCCATGGGACTGGCCAACGATGCGCTTGTTCAGGATTTCGGGCAGATGCAGGACGTTTTCGATTTCGTCCTTGACCATCGTGCCGACGGGAATGCCGGTCCAGTCGGAGACCACCGCGGCCACCGACTGCTCGTCGACATGGGCGTAGATCATGCGCTTTTCGGGATCGAGCCGTTGAGAGCCGCGAACGTGTCCTTGAGGTTTTGCGCGGGCTCGGCAGGCGCGGCGGGTTCCATAGGCGCACTGGTTCCCCGGGCGCGTCCCCTTCGGCGGGCTGGCTTCGGCGCCGGCGCTGAACGCCCTGGCTCGGCGCAGCGAGGATTTCGCGCAGGGAGCGGATTTCCTTCGACCAGCGCGAGTTCTTTCTCGAGGCGGCTTCGAGCGTTTCGATCTTCTCTTTTTGCTCGCGAGCTTCGGCGTCGATTTCGGCGATGCGCTCGTCCTCGCAATTCCGAGATCGGGGTCGCCGATCAGCGCTGTCTTTTCCTAGTCGAGGCGCGACAGCTATTCCTTGCGTCGGCGATGGCGGCAGGCGTCGCATTCTGGCTGATCGCGACCCGCGCACAGGTGGTGTCGAGCAGGCTGACCGCCTTGTCGGGCAATTGGCGCGCCGGGAATATAGCGGATGCGACAGATTGACGGCGGCGACGATGGCGGCATCGGAAATGCGGACGCTATGGTGCTTTTCCATCGGCCCCAGAATGCCGCGCAACATGGAGGCGCAGCGCGCCGGATCGGGCTCGTCGATCAGGACGGACTGGAAGCGGCGGGTGAGGGCCGGATCCTTCTCGAAATATTGGCGATATTCGGCCCAGGTGGTCGCGGCGACGGTGCGCAGGGTGCCGCGCGCCAGCGCCGGTTTGAACAGGTTGGCGGCGTCTCCCGTCCCGGCCGCGCCGCCGGCGCCGATCAGCGTATGCGCTTCATCGATGAACAGGATGATCGGCGTCGGCGAGGTCTGCACCTCGTCGATGACCGAGCGCAGCCGCTGCTCGAACTCGCCCTTCATCGAGGCGCCCGCCTGCATCAAACCGATGTCGAGGGCGCAGAGCTTCACCCCGCGCAACGCCGGGGGCACGTCGCCCGCCGCGATCTTTTGCGCAAAACCTTCGACGACGGCGGTCTTGCCGACGCCGGCCTCGCCGGTGAGGATCGGGTTGTTCTGTCGCCGCCGCATCAGCACGTCGATGATCTGGCGGATTTCTTCGTCGCGGCCAAGGATCGGGTCCATGGCGCCGCCGCCGCTTTGGCGGTCAGATCCTGCGAAAAGCGGTCGAGCGCCGTCGTGCCCTTCCGCGCCGGCCGCACGTCCGCGCCCGGCGTTCCCGCGCCGCTGAGGCCGGAGCCGTCCATCGGCCGCAGATTGTCCTCGTCGGAATCCTCCCAGAGCTGCGCGAGTCCGTGGTCAGGGCGTCGATCGGGATCTTGGCAAATTCGGGCGAGATAGTGATAAACGCGCGCTTGAGTTCCGGCGGCTTCAACGCCCCGGCGAGAATATGGCCGGTCCGTATCTGCGTTTCGCCGAAGGACAGAGTGGCATAATGCCAGCCGCGGTCCAGCGCGTCGAGCACGACATTGGAGACGCCCGGCATTTCCGTCTCGATTGCGACGGAAGGCGTCGATCGTCTTGCCGATGTCGATGGCAAGATTCGTCCGGTCGAGCTATAAATGTCGGCGGACAGCGCAAGGTCGGTCCGGTCCTTCCGCAGGATATGCGCGAGCCAATGGGCGAGTTCGACATTGCGGTTGCCGGCGCTCTTGGCGTGGCGCAACGCCTGAATAAAGCCCTCATAGCCTACCCGGTTCAGTTTACCGGTGACCGACCTCGATACTGATGTCAGCCATGACTTTCTTCCTTTATTACCCCTGTATGCACAGGCTATTTTCGAATGTTTCCGGCGACGGTTGCGGCCGGGTGAAAACGCGCGTCGCTGCGCCAGGCGCCGCTTGTCGCCCAGTTCGGCGACAGCCAGCTGGTCCAGCCCAGCCGCACGCCGTCCTTCGGCGCGGGCCTTTTCCGTGGAGCAGGGCGCTGCGCGGGATCGGAGGACTTGTGCGCGGGAAATCCGGCGGCGGTGATCTCTCCCGCGGGCAGAGCCAGCTCCACGTCCCAGTCGATTTCGCCGCCGATGTAGAAATAAACCGCGTCGACGAATTTCGGGCATTGCGCGCCATTGGGGAGAAAGGCGCTGTACTGCGCGACGTCGCGGGTGAAAATGCGGATGCGGATCTTGTCCTGGACGGTGAAGCAGGAGGCCCCGACGATCAGATCGACGCCCAGTTTCGACGACCGCGCGCCGAGCCGAGAGCGATCGTCGCGCTCCAGCGTCAGCCGCGATCCGACGAACTCCTCGATTTCGACCTCGACGTCGAAGATGGCCCGAAGGAAGGTGCGAAGCCGCGACGCCGATTTGGCCTTGCCGGCCAGAACGCCGGCCAGCGCCAGCTTGCGCGAAATCGGCGAGCCGGTCGAGGTCGCGGAAGGGCGGCGTTCCCAGGCCGATATGCGAGCCGACATAGGCGCCGAAGCGATCCTCCTTGGGCCGGTCATATTGCGCGATCGGCCGGGCGTTGGCCCAGGCGCGGAAGAACAGCTGCAGGAAGCGGTTGCTGAGCACGTCGACGAAACGGGGAAAGGCGTCGTCGCGATTCCTGGTCAGCCATTCGAAGGCTTCTTCCGTCACCGAAAGCGGCAGGGCGCCTTGCGGCCCGAACTGACCGAGGAATTGCGCGAACAGCCTCCAGCCGTCGCCCTTGGCTTCGAAGCGGGTGAGATTGGATGACGGAAAGACAAAATAGGGGTTTTGCGAGACGCGCACGATTTCCTGCCGCAGCGCCGCGTTTTCACCGATCCGGGGCCGGTCGGCGCAATGGCGCTCAAGCAGGCGCAGCACCGCAAACAGGTCGTGGCGTTGCGGCTCGCGGACGATGGCGTCGAAACGCGTCATAGCGATCTCCGCAAGCCGGTGCGCGCCGGCCAGCGCATGATGACGCCGCGCTCGTTGCTGACGATCACGGTCTCGGTGAAATGGTTGAAGCCCGCATATTCGCAGAAGAAGCGGTCGAGGACGGCGCCGAGCAGGAACAGGCCCCATCCCTCGAAGGCTTTTTCATCGACCTGCACGGTGATTTCCGTGCCGCGCGCGACGCCGACGCCCTCCTTCTTCTGCAGGCGCCTGACCGCAGGCCTGGCGTCGACCCGCAACAGGCCGCGCAGACGCCGCTCCACCGCCGCGTCGGGGAGGCTGGCGAAGGCGGAAAGCAGCTCGCGCAGCGCCTGCGCATTGGCGCCCGCGCCGCGTTCGACCAGGCCGAGATGGTTCAGGCTGAGCAGGTTGATCAGCCGCCAGGCGACCGTTCCGGTCGAGGCGATCTCGGTGCTGGAGCGCGCCTGCGAGACAATGGATTCGCGCGGCTTTGTCGGCCCGGCGACGCAGCTCAGGGAGATCTCCGAATTGTCGAGCAGGCGAAAGTCCGCGCCATTCGGGCCGATGGGCAATTGCTCGGGCAGGTGGCGATTGGAACAGATCGCCCGGACGCTCAATTCGACGACGTGATTATCGTTGGAGCCTTCATCGGGATCGTTGAGCGACAGGAACATGTCGACGCCGACATATTCGGCGCGTCGGGCCTGTTCTTTTTCGGAGGCGAATTTTTTGCGCGGCAACCGGCGCGTGGTGTAGCTCAGGTAACGCGCGCCGAGTTGCGCGTCGAGCCTGGGACTGTAGAGCGGATGGACCGGAATGCGTTCATGCGCGCCGCGGCGATAGGCGTGGACCGACAGGATGCGATGCGGTTCGAAGTCGAGATAGTGCGAGCGGTCGGGCACGATGTGGAATTCGTGGCGATTGGCGTCGATCGGCACGCGATCGGTGGTCTTTTCGAACAGGTTGATCGCCGGCGCCGCATAGAGCGCGAACATCGGCGCCTGAACCGCGGAGGAAAGACGGATATTGACCTCGCGAAAGGTCATGAAGATTTCCACCGTCCGGGTCGGAATCCGCCGCAAGATCGCGCGAAGGTCGGTGAGCCGGAAGCCGAGGAATTTCCGCGAAAACACGAAATACTCGCGCAGCAAGTCGAACCCCGAGAAAATCCGGTTCTCGTTGTCGAACAGGATTTCGTCGTCGCCAAAGCCGATCTGACGCAACTGGTCGGGGCCGCCTTCGATGATTTGGGCAGGCCGGTTTCGTCGAGATAGCGGAAATAAAGTCCGGCGCGATGCGCAAAGATCTGTTCGTAGAGCGCGTCGCAATCCGCCTCCGGGCCGACCAGATGGACGGGAAGTTCGTCGGTCTGGCAGCCGGCAAACCAGAAGCCGGGATTCTTGCCTGCGGTCTTGTCCGCAGCCTCGATTTCCTTGGTCTCGCCATGGCGATGGACAAGGGTCAGGCGAAGCGCGCTGGTCACGTCCGGGCCGACGGGGATCTTGAGGGCGTGAAGGGTCGAGGCCGACGCCAGATATTCGGCGGACTGCGCCTCGAATGGCCACATCACCAGGTCCGACGTCAGCCTGTAGCGGCAGGAAATATTGCGATCCCGATCCTTGAAGGAGGCGTCGAGATAGGCGCCGCGGGGCGTTTTGACGCCCTGCCGCAGCATGGGGTCGCCGTATTTGGGATTGGCCTTGATCAGCAGGGCTGAAGGCGTCGGCGCCAGAAAGTTCGGCGCCAGCAGCTCGATCAGATTATTGGTGAACTCGGGAAATTCATGTTTCAGCTTGAGCTGAACGCGCGCCGCGAGAAAGGCCGACCTTCGAGCAAGCCCGAAACCATGGGGTCGGTGCGTTCTTCCAGCAGGCCGCCGAGCCGTTCGGCGATTTCGGGATATTCTTCCGCGAATTCCTTCCCCTGTTCCTTGAGAAGCTGCAGCTCTTGATTGTAGAGGTCGAGAAATTCGCGATTCATGGAGTTGTTACAGTCTCTTGATGATGATCTTGCTGCTCTCGAACTCGACGTCGGCGATGAAGGCGACCGCGACATTGACAGGGTTGCAGGACAGGTCGGCGTTGATGACGAAGCGGATGCGCAATTCGCTCCGGTCGAGAGTGTCGTCGCGCGTGACGCGCACGGTTTCGGCGATCAGCCGCGGCTCGAAATGTTTCAGCGCGAGTTCGACTTCGCGCGCAATATCCGCGACCGTGTTTTCCTCCATGGTGCGATGGGCGATGTCCGGCAGCCCGTAGTTGAGGATGGAGGCGCGGACATGCGGAAATTCACGAAGATCGATCGTCGAATTCCATGGCCACCGTATTCACCAGCATGGCGAGATCCCGCAGCACCTCGGCCCGCAGGACGGGTTCGGTGACCGCGAGGCGGACGGCATATCGCCGTTCCGCCATCGCCGCCGACTAGGTCTTGCCCGGCGACAGCTTCTTGATCGCTTCGCGTTTTCCGCAGCGTCGCGAAAGGCGAACATCAGCGGCGGACTGAGACGCTTTTGCCGGATGGAGCCCGCCATATCGATCCTCGACAATTCTGGAAACCGCACAGCTGGGTTGGACAAGGCGGGTCAATCCGGCAGCCGCCGCGGACTCCGGATGCCGCCGGGATCCTGCCGGACGAAGGCGCCGCGTCACTTCACTTTGGTGATATTGTAGCTCATGTTGCCGCCGGCCGTTTGCTTGCCCTTCTTGTCCTGCGTCTTGTAGACGAATTCGAACTTGGCGAAATTCAGCGTGATGTTTTCGCTGAGGCGATCATCGCCGCCGGCGCCCACGCTGTAATGGGTGACGAGGACCTGATTCATTGTCATCACCCAGTAGTCGAGCGGCGTGTCGCCGGCCTTGCGGCAGGTCAGGACCGCCTTGTCGTAATGCGTTCCCTTGCAGCAGGCCAGGATGAGGGCTGTGGTCGCCTTGTCGAGGTATTTGCTCAAGGTGAGGTCGTTTACATCAACCTTGCCGCCGCCGGAGCCGCTGCCCAGCGCCGCCGTGCCGAGATTTTGGCGGCCCCAGGACCAACTCAGAACATCGATGGCGTCTTCGAAACCATCGTCCAGGGATTTCGCCCTTGATGTCGGGACCTGAAATTTGGAGGAAGAAATCAACGGCCATAACATGCTCCTATCTGAGGAAAAATACGGGTTGATACTGTTAGTCTTCGATCAGGCGTTCTGGCCCGAGGGAACGCGGGAAACCAGGCTCAGGCCGACGTCCATGCCTTCGAGCTGGTAATGGGGACGCAGGAAGAACCGGGCCGAGTAGTAACCCGGGTTTTCTTCATCGGCGAAGATTTCAACCTTGGCGTCGGCGAGCGGCTTGCGCGCCTTCATCTCTTCGGTCGAGGTATCCGGGATCATGTCGACATATTGCATGATCCAGTTATGCAGCCACAGCTCCAGTTGCGCCTTTTCCTTCGTCGAGCCGACTTTGTCGCGCACCATGCATTTCAGGTAATGCGCGAAACGCGAGACGGCGAACATGTAGGGCAGGCGCGACGACAGGTTGTCGGCCGCGGTCGCCTCGACGCCATTCGGGCCTTCGAACTTCGAGGGCTTGTAGACCGACTGGGCGCCGATGAAGGCCGCCTTGTCGGTGTTCTTGCGGTGGATCAGCGGAATGAGGCCGGACTTCGCCAGTTCCGCCTCGCGCCGGTCGCTGATGGCGATTTCGGTCGGGCATTTGAGGTCGACGCCGCCGTCGTCGGTCGGGAAGGTGTGGGTCGGCAATTGCAGGACTTCGCCGCCCGACTGCACGCCGCGAATGCGCGTGCACCAGCCATATTCCTTGAAGGCGCGATTGACGTTCGCCGCCATGGCGTAGGCGGCGTTCATCCAGGCGTAATTCTTGCCGTCGTGTCCGTCGGTCGTTTCCTCGAAGGCGAATTCCTCGACCGGTTCGGACTTGGCGCCATAGGGCACGCGCGACAGGACCCGAGGCATGCACAGGCCGAGATAGCGGGAATCGCCGACTCCCGCAGCCCCTTCCAGGCGGCGTAATCGGGCGTGTCGAACAATTTGCTGAGATCGCGTGGATTCATCAGCTCGTTCCAGCTGTCCATGCCCATCAACGCCGGGTCGGCCGCGGCGAAGAAGGGCGCATGCGCGGCGCCGGCGATCTTGGAGATGTCGCGCATGAGCTGGATGTCGTCCGCGCGGTGGTTGAAGTAATAATCGCCGACCAGCGCTCCATAGGGCTGGCCGCCGAGCTGGCCGAATTCCTGCTCGTAAAGGCGCTTGAACAGCGGGCTCTGGTCCCAGCGCGCGCCCGGATAGGAACGCAGCTGACGGTAAAGCTCCTTCTTGCTGACGTTCATCACCTTGATCTTCAGGTTGGCGTCGGTCTCCGAGTTGAAGACCAGGTAATGCAGCCCGCGCCAGGCGCTTTCGAGCTTCTGGAATTCCGGCGCATGGATGATTTCGTTCACCTGCTCCGACAGCTTGCGGTCGAGCGCGGCGATCATGCCCTCGATCGTTTCCAGCACGTCGCTCTTGACGACGTCCTTGTCGGACAGAGCCGTCTTGACGAGCGTGTCGATAGCGCCGCTGATTTCGTTTTCGGCGTCCGTATTCCTGGGCTTGAAGCTCTGCTTGAGCAGGTCCGCAAATTCGTTCGCCTGGGCGACCTCATAGGTTGCGGACTTCTGTTCGAGTTGTTCCATTTCTCCCGACATGACTGGTCCCCTTATTCCGTCGGCGTGTCATTGGACTTGCGTTCCGCCAGGGCGGCCAGCAAGGCAGGATCGTTCAGGAGCTTTTTCAGGTTGTCTTCCGCCGCGACCTTGCCGTCCATGTAGAGCAGCAGGTTGGCGAGCTGTTCGCGGGCCTTCAGCAGTTTCGCCAGCGGCTCCACCTGTCGGGCGACAGCCGCCGGGCTGAAGTCGGACATCTTGTTGAAGCGCAATTGCACGCCGAGCTTTTCGCCGTCGTTTCCGCCGAGCTTGTTCTCGACGCGGAAGGAAACGCCCGGCTGGATCGCCTCCATGCGCTGCTCGAAATTGTCCATGTCGAAATCGGTGAAGTTGCGCTCGCCGGCGGGCGCTTTCTCGACGCCGGGATTGGATCCGGAAAGGTCCGACAGCACGCCCATGACGAAGGGCAGTTCGACCTTCTTTTCGGCGTCATAGGGGTCGTCGTACGCGATATGCACGCGGGGCGCGCGGTTGCGCTTGATGAATTTCTGTCCACTGTCCCCAGCCATTTTCTCACCCTTTCTCTCTGTCTGTCGGCGCCGTCCTGTCTGGACCGCGCCGATGTCATTCGATTGACGTAAGCGAATCCTCAGGCAGCACGTCCTTCAGCAGTCCGAGGAAGTCGCGTCCGGCGAACAGGCGGGCCCGTTCGGTGAAGAACGGGACCGGACTAGAAGGCTCCCTGGCCTGGTAGAAGGCGTTGACCTGAGCCAGCAACTTCACCGCGTCGGTCCGGCTGGCGGCGGCGAAGCGTTCAGGCCTGGGCTCGGTCTCGTCCGCGGCCGGCACCTCGGCGAAGTCCGACAGGCTCTCGACCGGGACCGGGAAGAAGGCGTCCCTGCCGATCTGGACATTGGCGTCGCCGACGAGATTGGGCATCAGGACGCGCATGACCTCGACAAAGGAGCGTCCCATGAGCTGCATGGCTTGCCGGATCAGCAACAGGGCGGGGCTGGACGGTTCGCAGCAGGCGAAATAATCGGCCGCCGCGGCGAGCGCGTCGCGCGCGTCGGCGATGCTGGCGACCGTCCCCGGAAGCGATGGCGCCGGTGCGCCGCCGTTGCCGGCGACGGGAGCGGACGCCTCGGCGGCGGCGCCCGTCGCTTCCGCGTCGATCGCGGCCGAAGGATCGCGGCGGGCGACGTAGGACGTAGAGTCTCCCGCGCCTTGGAGGCGAATGGCCCCAAGTTCTTGAAGGCCACCGCCTGGTCGTATCCGGCGCGCTCGACCCAGACTTCGCGTATTTTCTCGACTGCGGCAAATAGTCGCGCGAAGCAGTCCCTGGCGTCGATCAGCGCCTGCAGGTCGATTTCCTCGAAGGCGCGCTCGAGGTCGCGGGATTCAAGAGGCGTTTCGCCTTCGCGCGGCGCGACTTCGCCGGTCGCCAGCTGCACGACGCGCAGGCTGATCGGCCCGGAGCGCTTGCTGACAAGAAAAGGCGCGTAACTCAAGGGCATGACCGTATGCGGCCGGTCGTCGAGCGCCTGCAGGCAGGCCATGCGATAAGAGAAATCGCCTTCTTCCGCCTGGGGATGTACTTCGTCCCAATAGCGTCCGATCAGTTCAGCGATAAATTCGACAGACTGGACCGCCTGCGGCAGATCGCGGTTAAGTGCATGAAATTTCGCGATGATCGTCAGTAGCCGGAGGTCGTGCGTGCGCTTGAGCAGAGGCTCGGCGGCCTTGATCTCTTCAGGGAAGTTTACTTTCACGCGGTCGAAGGGAGCGCCGTCCGTGGGAGAATAAAAACTCGCTGGAAGCTCGCCTTCCGCGCGGGCGACATAATTCATGAAATTGTAATCGTTAGATAAAGTTAGGTCTGGTCCACAAGGTTCTTCCGGCGTGACTGGCTGAAGCCCTATATTCGATCCGCCATTCATGCCCGCACCCCAGAAAAAAACGTTTTACGACAAAGCCATGACGTTAATTTTTTTTGATTTTCGCCTTCTGGGGCCCCCTAACGACGAATTGGCCTCGACTATGCAGCAGGCATATTATAGCGTCAAGCTCCGTCGCAGGCTTGCGAAGGCCGTTTTTATTTAAATGCTTCTGGTGCGGTTATGCCTGACAAGCTCACTCAACAAAATCGGATCGCGAAGCTGAACACGCCGTTAGGGCAAGATGTTCTCGTACTTACACGTTTTCATGTCACCGAAGGGTTGAGCGAGCTTTTCGACATCTCCGTCGACGCCCTGAGCGAAACGGGAAATCTGGATTTCGACGCTGTGATCGGCAATGCCTGTACGATCACTCACGAAACCTTCGACAAGGTTCAGCGGGTCTTCAACGGCGTCGCGGTCGCGGCGGAATGGAACGGACGTTTCAACGAATATTACGCCTATCGTCTGACCCTGCGTCCGTGGCTCTGGCTGCTCGGCCATGTGTCGGACTGCCGGATATTCCATGAGAAATCAGTCCTCGACATCATCAAGGCTGTTTTTTCCAGCCGCGGCTTTTCCGATTTCAGGGACGCGACGACGAGTTCCTATCAACCGATCGAATATGTCGTCCAGTACCGGGAAACCGACTTGAACTTCGTCTGCCGGCTAATGGAGCAATTCGGCATCTATTATTTTTTCGAGCATCAGGACGGCAAGCACACGCTGGTCCTGGCCGACGCCAAGTCGTCGCACAAGGATGTCCCCGACCTTTCCAAGGTGCCTTTCAAGCCGCAAACGGGCGAAAGCCGTTACGATTGCCAGCGCATCGAAAGCTGGACCTCGGCGCGACAGTTCCGCACCGGCCAGTCGACGCTGAACGACTATAATTTCAAGACGCCGGCGGCCTCCCAGCTTGCGGACAAGTCCAAGCCCGGCAATTATTCCCATGGCTCGTTCGAATTCTACGACTATCCAGGAAAATATCTGACCGCCGACGAAGGCGGCGGCGTCGCCAACGTGCGGATCGACGCCGAACAGGCGCAGGACCATCGGCGTTTTGCGGCCGGCGATGCGCCGAGCCTGCTGTCCGGCGGGCTTGTCAGTCTCCAGGACCATCCCACCAGCGATGAGAACACGGAATACCTGACCGTCCGCTGCATGCACAGCGTTGAAGGGCAGTCTTTTCGCACGGGCGGCGGCGCGGGGTCGGACACCTATTCCGGCGCTTATGAATTTCTTCCTTCCGCAAAGCCATTTCGCGCGCCCGCCGTGACTCCGCGCCCGATCGTCCATGGTCCGCAGACGGCCGTCGTCACCGGCTCCGGGGAGATCGATGTCGACGAGTACGGCCGCATTCTCGTGCGGTTCTTCTGGGATCGCGACAAGGGCAAGTCGTGCCGTGTCCGCGTCGCGCAGGTCTGGGCGGGTAAGACGTGGGGCGGCCAGGTGATCCCGCGCGTCGGGCAGGAGGTCGTCGTCGAGTTCCTCGAAGGCGATCCCGATCGTCCCCTGGTCACGGGCGCGGTCTACAACGCCGACAACATGCCGCCCTACGCGATGCCGGACAACAAGACCCAGGCGGGCGTCAAGTCCAACTCCAGCGAGGGCGGCGGGGGCTACAACGAATTCATGTTCGAGGACAAGAAGGGCGAGGAATTCATCCGCATGCATGGCGAAAAAGACCATCAGGTGGTGATCAAGAATTCCGAGACCGTGACGATCGGCGAGATATTCAGCCCTTCGGTCGGAAGCCCGTCGCGCACCCACCTCCTGTCCAATGGCGACGACAAGCTGACCGTCCAGGCCGGCAACCAGGACGTCGTCATCGGCAACAACCAGACTTTGAAGGTCACGACAGACCGCACCAAGACCGTCGGCGGCAACGAGAACGCCAGCGTCACCGGCAATGAAAGCCTGACTGTCCAGGGCCAGATCAGCGTGACGGGGAGCACGACGATCCAGATCACGGCCAACACGTCGATCATGCTCAGCGTGGGCGGAAGTTCGATCACGATCGACCCATCGGGCGTCACGATCAAGGGGAACATGGTGACGGTCAATGGCAGCGGCATCACGATGATCCAGGGCGGCATGGTGATGATCAATTGATGAGGCCGAGATGACGCGCATCCGCTTTGCCACTGCCCGAGACGTCATGGACGCCTTTCCCCAGATCACGGCAGTGATATCGTGCGAGTTCGACGACACGCCGTCGCTCGACTTCCTCGACGGATTGGTCGCCAGAGGCATGTTTCCGGAAGCCGTGTCCTTGCTCGCCCATCTCCTGCCGCGCCGCGAAAGCGTGTGGTGGGCGGCGAAAAGCGTGCGGGCCGCAAGCGCTCCCCTTCGCGCCGAAGACGAGCAGCTGATCGCCGCCGCCGAACATTGGGTGCGGGAGCCCGACGACGAGAGGCGCCGCGCCGCCTTGTCCCTCGGGAAGGAGGCCCAGCCCTCGCTCGCAGCGACCTGGGTGGCGCGCGGCGCGGCCTGGTCGGGCGGCGCGATCTTCGAGAATGGCCCGGTCAAGGTGATGTCGGAGCCGTTCATGACTCCGGCCGCGGTGCGGGGCGCCATCTTGATCGCTGCATCGAACAGCGCCGACCGTCAGTCCTTCCTGCGCGGCTGCGTCGACTGGGGACGGACATTGTTGACACAGACGGCTGGTCAGACGTGAGCGGAGCGGAGATATTGACGAGCCTTGCATCGGAATTTTCGGAATGGCGCTGACGTTCACCATCGAAAACGAGACCACCCTGATCGACGGTGGGCCTTTGTCCTATACGGTTTCCGGCAAGCGTGGCTTCGACATCGGCCGCGACGCGCATCTCGACTGGACCTTGCCCGATCCCAGCCGGCATATCTCCGGCAAGCATTGCGAAGTGCGCTTCCGGGACGGCGGCTACTGGCTCTATGACGTCTCGACCAACGGCACGTTCCTGGACGGCGCCGAGGGGCGGATGAGGGAGCCGAGGCGGCTTCGCGACGGGGACCGCCTCGCTATCGGCCAATATCTCATTCGCGTCCAGCTCGACGAGGAGGCCTCCGAGGCGCCGCCGTCCTTCGTCGCCGCGCCCTCCGCGCCCGATTACAACGGCATGTGGCAGGCGCCGCCGCCGCTGTCGGAGGCGCCCTATTCCCCCGCGCCGCAAGGATTCGCGCCTCCGGCCGGGCCGGATTTCCTCGACTGGGCCATGGACGCGCCGCCGCTGGTCCAGAACTCCAGGCCTTTCGCGCCGCCTGCGGCGCCTGATCCATCCTTTCCGCCGCCGCCGCCTTTTTCGCAGCCCCCCTTCGCGCCAGCGCCTCCGCCGCCTGCGGCGTCCGGCTTCGGAGCCGCGCCCGAAGAAAACATCTGGGGACGCCCGGCGCAGCGGATCGACGAGCGGCCGCGGATGGAAGCCGCGCCGAGGATCGATGAACCGACGCGGCCCGAAGAACCGCCGCAGTCCGAGGAGTCGTCTCGCGCGGAGGCTCTTCGTCCGGTCACGCCCGTCGAGGCGCCGGCGCCGCAACCCGCGGCCGACGCGTCGGCCGGCGACGGGGCGGCCTTCATGCGCGCCTTCGCCAGGGGCGCGGGCCTGCCGGAAGCCTTGCTCGAACATTTCGACGCCGCTGCGCTCGGCGAACTGCTCGGCGCCCTGATGCGCGCGACCGTGGAAGACGTGAAGCAATTGCTGGCGGCGCGGTTCGAAGCCAAGCGCATGGCCAAGAGCGGCAACCAGACGCAGATCCAGATGCTGAACAATAATCCGTTGAAATTCACGCCGACGGCCGATGATGCGCTGAAAATCATGTTCGGGCCGCCAACGCGCGGCTATCTCGACGCGCGGCGGACGCTGGAACAGAGTTTTTCCGACATCAAGGCGCATCAGGTCGACACCTATGCGGCCATGCAAGGCGCGTTGCGCGAGCTGATCGAGGATTTCGACCCGGCGGAAATCGAGGCTTCGCTGGGGCGCGAAGGCGGCCTGACCGGGCTGATCGGCTCCCGCAAGGCGCGGGCCTGGGATGTGTTCGTCACGCGCTGGCAGGCAAAGTCGCTGCGCCAGGACGACGGCATGCTCGGCGCGTTCATGGCCTATTTTTCGAAACATTACGACCGCGGCGGCGCGGCCTGACGGGCGGGCGAAGCCGCTGAATTGGTGGGGGAAAAGGAATGTCCTGGTATAGCAAGGTCGCCTGGTCGGAAGGCATTTTCCTGCGGCCGCACCATTTGCAGCAGAACGACCGCTATTTCGAGCGGCTGGTGGGCTTCGCGCGCCCGCCACGCCACGCCCTATCCCTGGGGCTTCGCCGAGCTCGAAATCGACAAGGACCTCGCCCGACAGATCGAAATTCTCGCTGCGCCGCGCCTCCGGCCTGCTGCAGGACGGCACGCCGGTTCGACTTTCCCGGCGACAGTCCCGCCGCCGGCCGCGATCGACGTGCCGGACAATGCCGGCGGGCCAGATCGTGTGGCTGACCATGCCGGTCGCGCAAGGCCAACGAGCGCGAGATCGACCAGCTCGAGAGGCGGAAAGCGCCAGCCGCTTCGCCTCCTCGTCGGAAACTTTACATCAATTCATCGTCCTTCCTTGCGCGTCGAGGAGGAGATCGATATCGCCCATCCGCGCCTGGCCTACGAGACGCGCCGCGAGACCCAAGCCCGATTACAATTCGCTTGGCGGTGGCGCGGATCGTCGAGGTGCGCGACAAGACCCTGATCTTCGACGAGAAATTTCGCGCCGCCGCTGCTGATCTGCGCCGCCCATCCGGTGGTCAACGGCTGGCTCGACCGGGTCATCGGCTGGATCGACAACAAGCTGGAGGAGCTGGCGCGCTACGCCTGCCGACCCCACCGCGGGCGGCGGCCTGCAGAGCGCCGACTATTTCATCCTGCAGCTGCTCAACCGCGAATTCTCCGGTGCTGAAGCATTTCCGCAGGTTCGGCCTACATCCATCCGGAGCGGCTGTTCTGCCAGTTGCTGAGCCTGGCCGGCGAATTGGCGACCTATTCGGAGGCAGAAGCGCCGGGTCCCCAGCTATCCCGCCTACAATCACGACGACCTGCACAACGTCTTTCGCGCCGGTCCTGCGCGATATCCAGGACTTCCTCTCGGGCGCTGGGCATGGGACGTCGCGCCTTGCGCCTGGAGCTCAACGACCGCTGGCGCAAAACGCCTATGTCTCGGCCGATCCGCGACCCCAGCCTGTTCCAGGCCGCGTCCTTCATCCTGGAGGTGTCGGCCAACCGCTCGCTGACCGACATCCAGACGCAGTTCCCGAACCTGCTGAAACTCGGTCCCAACACCAAGATGAACGAGATCGTCCACGCCAACCTGCCGGGCGTGCCGCTGGTGCACCTGCCGACGCCGCCGAACGCAGATCCGGGCGATTTCCGACCACGTCTATTTCTTTCTCGACAAGCGTTCGCCGCTCTGGCCCGAATTCAGCTCGCGCCGGTTCGATCGGGCTTCACTTTGCCGGCGACTGGCCGCAGCTTGAGCTCGAATTATGGGCGGTGCTAGGAGGATCGGCGATGACCAACGGCGACAATCCCTTCGAACAGAAACGCGGCGAACGCACGATCATCCGACCCAATCCGGGCGGCCGGCGACCCGCGCCAGCTCCAGGGTTCGCGCCCCAGCCCGGCGGATTCGCGCCCCAGCCCCAGCCGGCAGGCTTCGGCGCGCCGCCGCAAACCCCATTGGGCGCCGGAGACGACTGGATCAATGCGCAGCGCGCGGCGCAGAACCAGCCGCCGCCGCCGGCCTTTCCGCCGCTGTCCGCCGGGCCCTTGCCCGACATCGACCTCAATGACCTGACCGCGCCAAACGAAAACCCGATCATGCGCGCGGCGGGACCGCTGCTGATGCTGCTCGGCCGCCTGCGCGCCGCCGCTTTGAGCGCGCCGCTCGCCGGCCTGATGGCGCAAGTGGCCGACGCTACGCTGCATTTCGAAAAGGACATCAGATCCGCGGGCATTCCGGAAGACCAGGCCGTCTCGGCGAAATATGCGCTCTGCGCGACGGCCGACGACATCGTCCAGAACATTCCGACCGAGGACCGGCATGTGTGGACGCAATTCAGCATGCTGGCGCGCTTCTTCAACGACCGCAATGGCGGCGTGCGCTTCTTTCAGGAAGTCGACCGCGCCAAGATGGACCCGCTGCGCAATTTTCCGCTGCTGGAGCTGCTCTACACCTGCCTGGCGCTGGGCTTCCAGGGCATGCATCGCTCCTCGCCCAACGGGCAGGCGTCCCTGCAGCAATTGCAGCGCCAGCTTTATGAAACCCTCCGCCAGGTCCGTCCCCGGATGGACCGCGAGCTATCGCCCCACTGGCGCGGCCAGGTCCTGGCGAAGCGCAAGGGCTGGCTGCGGGTGCCGGTCTGGGCCTCGGCCGGCGTGGCGGGCCTCGCCCTGTTCGGCGTCTTCGTCACCCTGCGCGCGCTGCTCTCGGGCGGGGCCGACGTCGCCATCGACCATATGCGGACAATTCACTCGACCGAGCCGCTGACCCTGGAGCGCCGCGTCTTTGCGCCTCCGCCGCCGCAGGACCCGGTGATCCCGGGCAAGATCACGCAATTGCAGCGCATTCGCACGGCGCTGGCCGCCGAGATCGCGGCGGGGCAGGCCGATGCGTCGCAGACGGCGAGCAAGATCGTCATCCGCGTCGGCGACCTGGTTCTGTTTCCCTCGGGCCAGGCGACGCTGTTCAAGGCCTTCGACATCATGGGCGCAAAGATCGCCGCGGCGCTCGACAAGGAGCCAAAGTCGATCAAGGTCATCGGCCACACCGACAATGTGAAGCTCTCTAGCGTTTCGCGCTTTCCCTCCAACCTGCAGCTGTCGATCGAGCGCGCCAAGGCGGTCGCGGACGTGCTGAAGCGCGGATTGACCAATCCGGCCCGGGTCCAGGTGGAGGGCAGGGCGGATGAGGAGCCGATCGCCTCCAACGACACCAAGGAGGGACGCGCCAAGAACCGGCGCGTCGACATCCTGCTCGAGCGCGAGGACTTCTAGCTCGCCGGAGGCAGAATTCCGTCGCCCCGGCGCAATAAGATTTGGATCGGCTCCATGACAACCAATCGCAAGCAATTCCTTTACTACTCGCTGGTCGGCACGGGCCTGCTCTCCCTCAGCGCGCTGATCTATTTCGTCGGTCCGATGATCGCAATCGGCAACTGGCGTCCGTTCGAAGATGAGCGCGCGCGCTGGGCCGTCTGCGCGGCGATCCTCTTTGTCGGCGGCGCGATCGCCTTCTGGATCGAGTGGCGCCGCGCCAGTCAGGCCGACGCCATCGAGGCGGGCATAGCCGGCGGCGAAAAGGCGGTGGAGAGCGACGAGCGGGTGCTGTCGGGGCGGATGAAGGACGCGCTGGCCACATTGAAGGCGGCCGGCGGCGACAAGGCGGATTATCTCTACGACCTGCCCTGGTACATCATCATCGGGCCGCCCGGCTCGGGCAAGACCACCGCCCTGGTCAATTCGGGGCTGAAATTTCCGCTCTCGCGCGGGGCGACCCCGGCCGCGATCGCCGGCAGCGGCGGCACCCGCTATTGCGACTGGTGGTTCACCGAGGACGCGGTGCTGATCGACACCGCCGGCCGCTACACCACCCAGGATTCCGACGCCGACGCCGACGCCAAGAGCTGGCGGTCCTTCCTCGACCTCCTGAAGGGCAATCGCCCGCATCAGCCGATCAACGGCGCCATCGTCGCGATCAGTCTGGAAGACATGCTCAGCGCCAAGCCGGAGGAGCTCAACGCCCATGCCGACGCCATCCGCGCGCGCCTGCTCGAACTGCACGAACGCCTGAAGGTCGACTTCCCGGTCTATGCGCTGTTCACCAAGGCCGACCTGATCGCCGGCTTCACCGAATTCTTCGGCAACCTGGACGAGCGCGGCCGCGCCCAGGTCTGGGGCGCCACCTTCCAGACCTCCGACAAGACGCGCAACATGGTCGGGGACATTCCCGCCGAATTCGACGAATTGCTGCTGCGGCTCAACGACTTGACCACCGACCGGCTGCAGGAGGAGCCGACGCCGAGCACCCGCGTCGCGCTGTTCGGCTTGCCGGCGCAAATGGCCAATCTGCGCAAGCCCGTGCATGATTTCCTCAACCGCATCTTCGAGCCGACCCGTTACCACGCCAACGCGGCGTTGCGCGGCTTTTATTTCACCTCTGGCACGCAGCAGGGGACGCCGATCGACCAGCTGCTCGGCTCCTTCGCGCGCAACTTCGGCGCGCAGGAAGTCAAGGCGGCGCATTATTCGGGGCTTGGCAAGAGCTTCTTCCTCACCAACCTGATCGGCCAGACCATCATTGGCGAAGCCAACTGGGTCTCCACCGACGTGGCTTCGGTGCGCCGCGGGCGGCTGCTCGAATTCGGACTCTACGGGCTGATGGCCCTGGTCGCCGCGGGACTCGTCGGCGCCTGGTCGGTCAGCTTCGCGCGCAACCGCCAGCTGATCGCCGACGTGGACGCCTCCGCCGCGAATTTCGTCGCCGAGGCCGGCGGCTTCGCCAAGGAGACCAGGATCTCGGACCGCGACATGAAGCGCGCCTTGCCCCTGCTCGACAAGCTGCGCTACCTGCCCGCGGGCTACGAGGAGCGCGGCAAGGGATCGCTGGCGGAGGATTTCGGCCTCAGCCAGCGCGAGCGCCTCGAGACGACAGATGTCAACGCCTATCGCCTCGGGCTCGAGCGCTTCTTCCGTCCGCGCCTTTACTATCGCCTCGAAGAAGTCCTGGAGCGCAATCGCGACAATCCGAACGAGCTCTACGACGCGCTGAAGGTCTATCTGATGCTCGGCGGCGTCCACAAGGCGGACAACGCCCTGATCGAATCCTGGATGCGCAACGACTGGGCGGTCAACCTTTATCCGGGCGCTGGCTACGCCCCGGGCAGAGAGGCGCTGGAGCAGCATCTCGAGGCCATGCTCGCCCTCAACGACGGACATGAGCCGCCGGTCGGGCTCAATGAAAGCCTGGTTGCGGAGGCGCAGCGCAACCTGGCGCGGCTGAGCGTCTCGCAGCGCGCCTATGCCCTGCTGAAATCGGAAAGCCACTCGGTCAAGGCGCCGGACTGGCAGCCGTCGAAAGTCTGCGGCGACGATTTCACCGATATTTTCGAGGCCGGCGCCGGCGAGCGCGCGACGAGCCTGCTCGTGCCCGGATTCTATACCTACGCCGGTTTCCACCGCGCCTTCCTCGACCGCCTGAGCGGCGTGCGCGAGCGGCTTCAGAACGAGCGCTGGGTGCTGGCGCCGCCGGCGAACAGACGGCGGTAGACAGCCAGTACCAGACGCTTTCCAAGGACCTGACCGATCTCTACACCAAGGATTTCATCGCCGCCTGGCGGGCGACCCTGTCGCGGGTGAAACTCAAGTCGCTGATCGCGGACAAGCCGAAATACCAGGTTCTCGGCATCGCCTCGGGTAGCGCCTCGCCGCTGAAATGCCTGATGGAATCGATCAAGGCCGAGACGGCGGTGACCCGCGAGCGGCCCGGCTTCAAGCCGGAAGGCGAGGCCAAGAAAGGCGGCGAGCTGGTCGGCGACGTGGCGGACGAGAATACGGCGGCGCCGGGCGCGGAGATCGAGGCCTCCTTCAAGCCCTATTTCGTCATGGTCGACGGCGACGCGACAAAGCGGCCGATCGACGCCATCGTGTCCGGCCTGGCCGACATCAACCAGAGCCTGATACTCGCGACCAATCCGTCGCAGGCGCCCATCGCCAACGCCAACCTGCAGGTGCAGGTGGAGTCGCTGCGCCGCCTGGGGCAGCGGCTGCCGCCGCCTTTCTCCGCCATGCTGCTTACCGCGTCGAGTGATTTTGACGGCGACCTGACCAATGGCGTCCGCGCGCAATTGCGCCGCGCGCTCGGCGACCAGGTGACCGGCGTCTGCCAGCAGATCATCGGCAACCGCTATCCCTTCGTGAAGACCGACCGCGACGTCGCGCTCGGCGACTTCGGCAAGCTGTTCGGGGCCGGCGGCATCCTCGACCGCTTCTTCTCCGGCAACCTGACGCAATATGTCGACCTGTCGAAACACGACTGGTCGTGGCGGATGGACACGCCGGTCGGCAAGGCGTTGTCCAACTCCACGGGCACGCTGCGCGACTTCCAGCGGGCGGCGCAAATTCGCGAGACCTTCTTCGGCAATGGGGGCACGATGCCGAGCCTGACCCTGTCGATCACCCCGCCGCAGCTCGCGGTCGCCACGGCCGCCGCCGCGACCCCGACCTCGCTGTTCGGCGGCGCGGCGCCCGCGGCGACCAGTTCGGTGTCGGTAAAGATGGACGCCAATGGCGCGCCGGTCGTCAGCGCCCAGGGACCGGCCTCGCCGGTCGTGGTGCAATGGCCCGGCGCCAATACCGGACATAGCGCGGTCATCGTTTCCGGCGACAACGGCCAGCCGGCGGCGACGATCGAACGCAGCGGCGCGTGGTCGTTGTTCCGGCTGGTCGAGGCGGGCGGTCCCGTTCTTCGAGGCGATCAGGTCCAGGTCAGCTATCTGGTAGGGGGGCGCGAGCTGAATTACCGGATCGCCTCTGGCTCGGCGCAAAATCCGTTCAATCTCGGACTGTTGCGCGATTTCCATTGTCCGGCGGGCCTGTGACATGACGTCCGGTCTCTTCGGCAAACTGCCGGCGCGGCGCGATTTCGTGACTGTGAACGTGTCGCGCGGCTTTCTCGAGCTGTGGGAGGGCTGGGCGCAGTCCGGCCTCACGGCCAGCCGCGAAAAGCTCGGCGAGGCTTGGGACGACGCCTGGCTCGGCGCCCCCCTCTGGCGGTTCTGGCTGGGTCCGGGCCTCTGCGGGGGCGTGGTCATGGGAGCGATGATGCCGTCGCTGGACGGGGTCGGCCGCCATTATCCCCTGACCCTCGTCCACGAGGGCGACGCGCCGCCGCCGGATATGGACCTTCACGAGTCCTGGTTTGACGCCGCCGAGAATTTTCTGCTGGCGACGCTCGACGAAGGAGCGAGCTACGAGCGGGCGCTCGCCGATCTCGCGACATTGCCCGAACCCGAGGCCAACGGCGCTCCTGGCGCGCCGCCTTCCGTGCGCTTCGAGGTTTACAACGAGGCGCCGTCGGCTGCGACATTTGACGCCTTGCGACGGAAACTCTGGCGTGATCTTTATTCGCGACAGTCGTTCTGGTGGACGATCGGCGGCGAGACGCGCTCACCTGCGGCGCTGACCTGCTCTGGAATGCCCGATCCGGCGCTTTTTTCCTCCCTGCTGACGGGCGACTTCGGACCGGCGCCAACGAATGGGCCCAGCAATGAATGATCGGGACGTCAAACTGGAAATCGGCTCGATCACGCATGTCGGCTGCGTTCGCCAGGAAAACGAGGACGCCTTGCTGGTCGCGCCGCATGCCGGCCTTTTCGTGGTTGCCGATGGCATGGGGGGCCATGAGGCCGGGCGGCTCGCCTCCAGCACCATCGTCGCGCAACTCGACACCATCACGCCGCCGGCTTCGGGCGCCGAACTGCTGGCGCAATGCGAAACGCGGATCGAATCCGCCAATCGCCGGTTGCTGGCCGTCTCTGCGGAGCGCGGCGGCGCCATCATCGGCTCGACGCTCGCGGCCCTGCTGGTCTATCGCGAATTCTACGCCTGCCTCTGGGCCGGCGACAGTCGGATCTATCTCGTCCGCGACGGCGCGATCGCCCAATTGACCCGCGACCACACCGAGGCCGAGGAATTGCTGGAGCAGGGCGTGCTGACGCCCGAGGAGGCGGCGCGCTGGCCGCGACGCAATGTCATCACCCGCGCCATCGGCGTCAACGAGGACCCGGAACTCGAAATGGTCCATGGCGAATTGCGCCTGAACGACACGTTCCTGATTTGCAGCGACGGGCTCACCGGCTATTTCGGGGCAGACGAAATTCTTGCCGGCATCGACGGCGTTCCGGCGCAAGCGGCCTGTGATCAATTCCTGCGTCAAACGCTGGAGCGGGGCGCTGCTGACAACGTCACCATCGTCATCGTCCGCTACCGGAAGCGCGAAACGACCCTTATCCAGGCGGAAAGCGCGCCGCACGCCAGTTGGGGCAAATAGCCGATGGCTCACGACAACGACACGCTCGCGCGCGCAAAACTTCCGGCCGGCACGCAGCTCAACGGCATCTACGAGATCGACAAGCCAATCGCCGCGGGCGGCATGGGCGAGGTCTATATCGGCCACGAGATCCAGAACGGCCACCGGGTGGCGATCAAGGTCATCAAGTCCGACCTCGTCGACAGCGAAATGGCGCTGGCGCTGTTCCGCAAGGAGGCTTCGGCGCTGCGCGACCTCAATAGCGAGGCCATCGTCCGCTATTTCGTCTATTCGATCGACCCGGTGATCAAGCGCGACTACCTGGCGATGGAATATGTCGAGGGGCCGAGCATAGAGAGCTTTCTCGACCAGCGCCGGGCGCTGTCGGTCGAGGACGTCCGGGCGCTGGCGCGGCGCGTGGCGCTGGGCCTCAACTCCGCGCACGAGATGGGGATCGTCCACCGCGATATTTCGCCTGACAATATCGTCCTGCCGCAGGGCGACACCCGCAAGGCGAAGATCATCGACTTCGGCATCACCCGTTCGATCGCGGCGGCGGCGGCACGGTGATCGGCACCGGTTTCGCGGGAAAATACAATTTCGTTTCGCCCGAGCAGCTGGGCATGTTCGGCGGCGACGTCAAAGGGCAGTCCGACATCTACAGCCTCGGCCTGGTGCTGGTGGCGGCGTTGCGCGGCGAGCCGATCGACATGGCCGGAAGCCAGTCCGACGTGATCGAAAAGCGCCGCAACGTGCCGGATCTCACGGGTATCGATCCGTCGATCGCGCCTTTGATCGCCCGCATGCTGGAGCCAGACCCGGCGCGGCGCATCCAGACCATGGCGGAAGTGGCTGAAGCGTGTCTTCCGGTCAAGCCCGCCACCCTTCCGCCGAAAGCCGGCCGCGCCGGGGCGAAGACGGAGCTGGCGCCGAAGAAAACCGATTGGTCTCGGCCCGGCGAGCAAAAGCCGCAACGGAAATTTCCCGTGGCGCTGGTCGTCGGGCTGGTCGCGGGATTGGCGGTCGTTGGGGCAGGCGGCTTCTTCCTGCTGAGCCCTCCGGCGCCCGTCGAGCATGGGAGCGGGAAAGGCGCCTTGCCGACCCTGGACGAAGCGCCGGTCGCGCCGAACCCATCCGCGCAAACCCCGGCCGACGAAGCGCGGCCGAAGGCGCCGGAGACTCCTTCCGCTCCGGCTGCTGACAACAAGCCCGCCGCGCCCGCTCCGGCCGAAAAGCCGAAGACCGACGCCGACGCGGCGAAAATCGAGCGCATCCGCAAGTTCATCTCCACCTACGACGGCGGCGACTGCTTCTGGATCAATCCCACGCTGGTCGCCGCCAACAGCGCCATCATCGAAGGCGTCGCCGCGTCGAAGCAGCCGTTCGAACAGCTTGACGCCGCCTTCACCAAGGCGCTCGGCTTCGACGCCGACATCGAGTTCAAGACCGTCAACCCCTCGCAATGCGCCGCCGTCAGCTTCCTCGGCCGCACGCGCTTCGATCCGCTGCTCGCGCCGCGTATCGACGTCAATGTGACCGACCTCGCCAATGGCGAAACCCTGACCGGGGCGATCGCGACCCATTTCGCGGTGGAGCTGGAAGTCCTGCTCGTCGGCGAGGACGGTTTCGTGCAGAACGTGACGAGCATGCTGAGGGCGGCCAACCAGCGCGCCTTCAGTATCCGCATCGACCGGCCCGCCGGCGCCTCCGCCAAGCCGCAATTGCTGATCGCCATCGCCAGCACCAAGCCGATACCCGGCCTCAAACTCGCCAAGCCGACCCATGCCGACCGGTTCTTTCCGGCCATTGTCGCCGACGCGCTCGATCGTGGCATCGGCCTCGAAGTCACCATGAAGTACATCAATGTCCAATAGCCAAGCTTTTCCGCGCTGGCGCGGGATTCACGGCAGTCGCAGCGTGGGGCGCGAAATGCCTTGTCGACGTCTTTCGGGTCCACTCGGCTTTCTGCTTGTCGTCCTTTGCCTTTGCCTCCTGGTCGCGCCGCACGCCCGTGCGGTCGAGGCCAACGGCCAGACGCGGGCGCTGGTCGTCGGCGTGGACGCTTACGCCAAAGCCTTGCGCGGCGCCGTGGCGGACGCGCGCGACATCGCCGACACCCTCGGCAAGGCTGGCGCGCAGGACGTCACGCTGCTGCTGGACGCCCAGGCCAGCCACGACGCCATCCTCAAGGCGGCCGCCGCCCTGCGCGAGCGGACGCAGGCGGGGGATCTCATCGTTATCGCTTTCGCGGGACTGGGAACGCGCGAGTCTGCGAACGGCGACCGCGCCCTGCTTCTTGCAGGCGCTGTCGCGCCTCTGCGTTTCGGCGAAATCAAGAGTCTCGTCCGCGAACTGGAGACAGCGGGCGCGCAGGTTCTTGTCGTGACCGACGCCAACTTTGGCTTGGAGCAGACACGCCCGCTCGACAAGCGCGAGCAGGATCAAGGCGCCGGGCGCGCTGGGCCGCCGCCTCCCGAGACCCGGGCCCCGGCGCGCAAAAAGACCCGTCGGACCAGGCGATGCCGGAAAAGGATTTTGCCAGGACGATTTTCCTGTTTGCCGCGGGCTTCGACCAGCAGGCGCCGGAGATCCGCATCCCCGATCTGGGCTGGCGCGGCGCGTTGAGCTACGCCTTCGCCCGTTCGGTTGAAAACGCGCGTCGCGACCACCCGGAGCAGGCGTTGAACCTGCGCGCGATCGTCGCGCAGACCAGCCAGATCGCCTATCAGATCTCCGACGGCCGCCAGAACATCGTCATGTCGGGCGGCGCGATGTTTGGAGACGCGGGGCGGACCCGCACGATCAAGCAGGTGGCCGGCCCGGGCATGCCGCTCAAGGAGGCCAACCGGGCCAAGAACGCTCCGGCCGGCGGTGGCGAACCCTTGCGCGTCGCCGCGCTCGACGGCCGCGCCGATCATTTCGCCGGCCTCGCGCCGCTGGAAAATTCCTTTGTCGCCGTGGCGCCGAACCAGTCGCCCGAAATGATCTGGGATCAGACGGCCAGCCAGGTGATCGTCGGCGGCGACGTCATCGCCTATGGCGTGCAGCGCGACGACATTCCCGCCATCGTCGATCGCGTTGTCGCCGTGCGCGCCCTGAAGCGCATGACGGCGCAATCGCCGCAGACCATCATCCTCGCGCCCGGCAGCAGCCTGCACCACCAGGGGACGAAAGTGGCGATCGAGATCGAGGATCTGCAGGACCGCGCGCTGCTGCTGTTCGACATCACCGGCGACGGCACCGTGCAACTCCTCTATCCCATCGGCTCGGACCCGCCGATCATGGAAAAGTCCGAGTACAAGCTGGAACTGATGGTCACCGAGCCCTATGGCGCCGACCAGATCGTCGCCATCACCGCGCCCCAGCGCATGTCCGATCTCGAACAGGCGTTCAACCGCCTCAAGGATCGCAAGACATCGGGACAGATCCAGAAAATCCTCGCCCGCTACGCGCCCGCGGCCTCGCGGGTCGGCTCCGTCGGATTGTTCACCGCGCCATGACGAAAAAAAGACTTTTCTCCCTTGCCGTCTTCGCTTCCCTGCTCCTCTGCAGCGGCGGCCGCCTGTCCGCGGCCTCCGGGCAAGCCAACTCCGCGCCAAATGCGGCGGGACTGGAGATCAAGGTCGAGCCGGCGGACGAAATTCCGACCGGCGCGCAGATCCAGTTCAAGGTCAGCGCCCGCAAGCGCGGCTATGTCATTCTCGTCAACATCGACGCGGAAGGGCAGGCGAAGCAGATATTCCCGGCGCTCGCCGGCGACGAGATGCCATTCGGCGCAACCGACGATCTCAACATGGTCAAGCCGGAAAAGCCGCTGGTCGTGCCCGACGCGCGCAATGCGCTGGCGAATTTCGAATTCTACGCCAGCCAGCCGGGGCAGGGGACCATCGTCGGCCTGATGAGTTCTGTGCCGGTGGAAATCGTGGACCTGCCGGAGCTGCCCGCGTCGGGCGACGACCGTGAGGCTTCGGTCAAGCGCATATTCGAGGCGATCGGAGGCCTGCAGGTGCTGCCGCGCGATGAAAATCCCCGCGCCCGCGCGTCGCAGGCGGAGACGCCGAATTGGTCGATGGTCGCCGTCGACTACCGGGTCAAGTGATCACGGCGCCGCTTTGGTGACGGCCGCATAGGCCTTCTCGAAGCCGTTCGAGGGCACGCTGACCTTCAGGTTCTGGCCGTTGGAGGCGACCAGCACGATGTCCATCGTCTTGGCGGCGCCGAGTTCTTTGGCAAGTGCGGAATCGAGATTGGCGAGGATGGTGCAGCCGTTGGGCTCGCAGGTCTCATAGCCGAATTTGCGCGGATTGGCCGCGCCCGCTCGGATTTCCACGCCGGCCGACACCGAGACGCCGGTCGGCAGCCGTCCGAGCAGGCGCAGGGCTTTCGCCTGATCATAGCCTATGACCAGCGAGATGACGATCTGGCGGCCGTCCTTGCCGGCGACCTGCAGCATGCCCGAACAGCTGCGTTTCGGCGCGCCGTTGGGATATTCGAGGCAGGTCACGGACCAGTTGTCGAAATTGAGCACTTCGGTCTTGCTCGGGACGGCGGGCGCCGCGCGTTGCGCAGGCTCGGGCGACTTGGCGGCCTGGGCCGTCGTCGTGGGCTTGGTTTCCGCCGAGCCCTTCGGCCACAGCAGCCAGTTCGAAATCGTTTGCGAGGGCGCCCGAGGACGAAACGACGGGCGAAAGCAGGGAAAACGCGAGAGCGAGCGCGAAATGGTTCCGGTTCATATCATTTGCCTGCAAAATGGCCGCCGTGCGCCCGTCGCCGCGACGTTACCGCCGGGCAAAGCAATAGCCTCGAACAACCGCCGGCACAAGGCGCGAGAGCTCGCCAATACTGGCGTTTTCCGCGGCCGGGCGCCCGCTCCAGCCGACAATGTCCTTGAACGGTCGTCGCTTATCGAGTCTTATTCGCCCGGCGATTTCCGGTCCCGGCCGGAATTGTCGTCGCGGCCCGTCGCGCGAAAGTCGTAGGCGAGGGACCGACCGGACAGCTCGGATGAATGAAAACCTCGCCTTTGCCTGGGCCGTTGTCGAGATCGTCTGGATCAATCTTCTGCTTTCCGGGGACAATGCGATCCTGATCGCGCTGGCGTGCCGGGAGCTCGCGCCCAGACAGCGTTTCTGGGGCATTTTCCTCGGCGGCGCAGGCGGCATGGTCCTGCGGATCGCCTTCACCGCCGTCATGCTGCGGATCCTCGCCGCGCCAATGCTGAAGACCTTGGGCGGCCAGCTCCTGATCGTCATCGCCATCAAGCTGGCGATCGACGAAGCGGACCAGACGCAGGTCGCCGCCCGGCCGCATTTCTGGGCCAGCGTGTTTTCGATCATCGCCGCCGACGCGACCATGTCGCTCGACAATGTCGTCGCGGTCGCCGCGGCCTCCGAAGGATCGATGAAACTCGTCGTCTTCGGACTCGCGCTCTCGGCGCCCATCCTGATGTTCGGCGCGGGCGCGATCCTGCGCCTGCTGGATCGTTTTCCCTTTCTGGTGTGGGGGGGAGCGGGGCTTCTGGGCTGGATCGGGGGCGATCTGATCGCCAGCGATCCGTTCTGGGCGCGGTTCGACCGCCACGGGCCGGCGATCCCGAAAACCGCGGCGTCCCTGACGGGTTTGCTGATCGTGATCGGCGTGGCCGCCCTCATCAGGGTCGTGGCGGCGTGGAAGCAGCGTTAGCCAGTATTAGCCGCCGGCAGGGCCTTCCAGCCGCGAGAACACGATGAGCTTGCGCAACTCGCGCGCCAGGCGTGCGCCCTGCGGCTGATACAACGCAGTCTCAAGCCGGACCGGCAGGCTGGCCATCGCGGCGCGCGCCACGGCGAGCGGGCATCCGGAGATGCGGGCGATGGTGTTGGCCGCCTCGAAGGCCGCGTCGGCGTTGGGCGAGGACTCGATCCAGAGGCGCCAGTCCGGCCTGACCCTTTCGCCCTTTTCGACGCGCCTGAGGCCGTCGACCGTCGCCAGGACGAAAAGCGTGTCCCCGATCTCCAGGCGAATATCGTCGGACGGATCGAAGGCGATGGCCCCGCCGCGCCGGTGCAGGATCGGCGCTGCGCCGAAGCCGTAAGCGACTTCGGCGATCTGGCGGCCGTGGAGCGTGTCCTCGGCAATGATGGTGTATTCGGTGACCAGCACCGACCTGTTATCGAGATTGAAGGCGGCCAGGATGTTTTCGCCGAAGGCGGCGCCGGCGATCGCCTCCGCGGCGATGGACGAGTCGCTGATGCCGGTCGAGGACGGGACGAGCGAGGCGACGTTGCGCGCCAATTGCTGGTCGGCGGTGCGGAAGACGACATTGCAGGCCGGGTTGAGCGAATGCACCAGCAGGCTGACTTCCAGGTTGGCGACCTGGTCGTCCAGCACGACGATGGCGGCCTTGGCCGCTCCGACATTGGCGCGCAACAACGCCTGCCTCAATGGGCCGATCTGCATCGCGACGTCCGGAAGGATGCTGGCTTCGATCGGCGCCTCGTCGACGCCGACCAGCGGCCGCCCCCAATCCCTAAGGATTTCCAGCAATTTTCCGGCCGATCGCGCCCATGCCGACGACGATGGTGTGATCGCCTGTTGGCGCGGCGCGCCGGCGTCGCGCGATCTGGAGGCGCGCGCTCAGGACCACGCCCGTCAAGGTGGCGAAGATGACGCCCATGAAGATCATGCTGGCGATCGTCACGATCACGGAGAAGAAATAAAGGCCGTGAGAAATCGGGAACGGCAGTTTCACCGCGCCAAAAACATTGTCGAAGCCGCCGATCGCCAGGACGATCGCCACATTTGTCGCGTCGAACCAGCTGTTGTCAGGATTTTCGAGATGATAGAGCAGGATCGCGAGCAGGGTCAGGCCGAGCATGATGCCGAAGGAGACCAGCGCGGTCTTCGACGCGCCGGCGCCGCTCCGCCAACCCTGCCGCCACGCCGCGAACGCCGCCCGCCGCTCCTTGAAGCTCGGGCCGCGATCGCCTTGGGTGCGGCCTGCCGGGCGCGATGTCGCGTCGGAGGAAAAGGGCGCGCTTTCGACAAAGGTCAGGACGTCGTGCTGCTGCACGATCCGGCCGGCGTCCGGCGGGAAGAAGAAATCCACCTCTTCTTCGCTTCCCGATCTATGCAGGAGAATGCGCCGCCGCGCGCTGTTCAGTTCGGAGGCGGGGCGTCCCAGGCGCCAGTCGCCGCGGCCTATGGTCTCGCGCGCCACCCGCGTCTTGACTCCGCCGACCTCGAACAGCGCCCGGGTGTCATTGCTCAATGAAGCGAGGGCGAAGGCCGCGGCGGAGAATTCCGACGGCTCGAAGGCGACGAGATTGCCCAGTTGCTCCCGCAGGAGGGCATTGAGATTGTCCTGGGCGGAGCGGATGATCAGGCGAACGTTCGGGTTCAGCGACCGCGCGGTGAAGGCGGCGGCGATATTGCTGCGCTCGTCGCCGGTGACCAGCAGGATCGTCCGGCAATGCGCGATGTCCGCCTTGCGCAGGACGGAAGCCTGGCCACAGTCGCCAATGACGGAACCGTCGAGCGGCGTCTCCCGCCCGTCGTCCTGGAATGCCTGCGCCGCCAGGTCGACGCCGACGACGGTGACGCCGAACTGCTTGAGCAGGGTGACGCATTGCCGTCCCAGGCGGCCAAGACCGCAAACGATGAAGATATCTTCGAGAGCCCCCGGGGGGCCGCCGTCCACCTGTTCCATGCCGCTCCTGATCGCGTTTCGAGCCCCACGGATCCTGGCGCCGTCCGGCGCCGCGCGCCATGGCGGATATCATCCGGCGAACTTCGGCGAGAGCAAGACGCGTCTGCGGGTCAAACCAGCGCCCTTTGCGCCTTGGCCGGGACCAGCGGGTCTTGCGTCGCCGTCGGCAGAGGCAGGCCCGCCAGCCCCAGCGCGGCGTGCAGCTCCTGCAGGATCTTGATGGTGTGCGGCTCCATTTCCTCGACCGAGCCGGCGATGAATTCGACTACCTTGATCGCGCGCACGCGGTCCTCTTTTTCCGGCAGCAGGTCGGGCAGGGTGGAAATGGCGCGCTTCGGCTCGAATTCGACGATGATCGACTGCTCGCGGATCAGCGCCGCGCGCCGTTCGGCGCCCAGCGAGGCGAAGGGCTCATCGCTGGTGAGGACATGCGCTGAGCGCTCCAGCCGGTCGCGGCGGATGGTTCCGCGCGATTGCGCCATCAGGATCAGCATGCGGATCACCGCCTCCGCGAAACCGCCGCGGTCGAGTCCGAGCAGGATGGCCTGGACTTCCGGGAGGAAGCGCAGTTCCTTCGAATTCATCTGCGCGCGTTGATAGGCGTGGTCTTCGCCGATCCTCGTCATCAGCGGGTTGCCCCAGATGGCGTAGAAAGTGGTTTCATAGGCCGCGTCGCGAAGGTCTCGCATGAAGTCCATGCCTTGCTCGATTCCTGCCGCCCAAAGTTTTTCCCAGGCCAGGAAGGGATTGGCGGGATCGGCCTTCCTGCGCTCGGCGAGCGCCTTTTTCGCCGCTTCGGCGACCGGCTGCATCAGCGGATTTTCGTCGGAGAACATCCGGCGCTGGACGCGGGAAGGGTGGGCATCGCGCAAGAAGTCGGCGCTTTGCTGCGTGACCATGGCCTTGACGAACGGGCGAAGGGTCAGGTCGTAAAGCTCGGCGCGCATTTCCGACAGGCGGGCGACGGCGGCGAAATCTCGCTCCTCGTCGCGCTTGTCGTCGAAGGCGGAGAGATCGCTCATCTTGCGCTCGTGGAAGCTGACCTGGAAGCGCGCATGGACGCCTTCGCCTTCCTGGTCGTCAATGGTCATCTCGTAGAGCCCGGGCGACAGCGCCTCGATGGTCTTCATCGTCGAGGTGACCTCGTTATGCTCCTTCTTGGCGATCGAGGACGAGACGAAAATGCCGAGATGGCCGACCTTGTCGTGGACCATGTAGATGATGCGCTGGCCGCGCACCTTGATCTCGTGTTCGTCGGCGTAAGTGTCGACGATCCAGTTCAGCGCCTGCTGCGGCGGCGTGATGTTGTCGCCCCAGCTGGCGAAGACGATGACCGGGGAGCGGATCGCCTTGAGGTCGAGCGGCCGGCCGTGTTCGAGGCTGGCCTCGCCTCGCGACAGGCGGTTGCCGATGAAGATCTGCTCGACGATCCAGCGGATTTCCGCCTCGTTCATGAAGTGAAAGCCGCCCCACCACTTCTCGAATTCGAGGAATTTTTCGCGTGCGTCTTCCAAATCGGCCTGGGCGAAGACGTCGTAATATTTGCCGAAGAAATTGCGGGCGGGGTTGAGAAGCTCCATGTTGGAGACGAGGTTGGCGCCGTCGAACTGGCCATTGCTCAGGTCCGCCATCAGCAGCGCCGGCTGGATGCCGCCGAGCAGGCCGCCATTGTAACGCATCGGGTTTTCGCCGAGCCGCCCTGACCAGGCCGCGACCGGCGCGCCATTGATCACGAGGGGTCCGGTGATGTCGGGATTGGCGGCGGCGAGGATCAGGGTCGCCCAGCCGCCCTGGCAATTGCCGACGATGATCGGCTTGGGCGCGTCGGGGTGGAGGCGGTGGATCTCGGCGACGAATTCCGCCTCCGCGCGCATGACGTCGGCCAGGGTCTGGCCGGGAACGGGATATTTGTGGAAGGCGACGAAATAGACGGGATGGCCGTCATGCAGAGCGACGCCAACCTGGCTGTCGGGCTTGAAGCCGCCAATACCCGCGCCATGGCCGGCGCGGGGGTCGATGATCATGTAGGGCCGCTTCCAATCGAAGGTTTCGACGCCTTCCGGCGGCAGGATCTTGAGCAGCATGTAGTTGCAGGGTCGCGGCAGCGTGGCTGCGTCCAGCACGACCTCGTAATCGTAGATCAGCACCGGCGGCGTCCCGGCCTTTTCATGGGCCATGTCGCCATTGCCGCGCTCGCGCAGGATGTCGAGCGTCAGGAGCAGGCGCTGCGAGGCGTCGTCCGCATATTCCCTGGCCTGGTCAAGCAGCGTCCCCTCGCTTGAGGCCTGCTGGAATCCGCTCATCAGCGGCTGCATGGCGCTCCAGACCGCGTTCATCCGCTGTCCGTGGTCCCGCGCGATCTTTTCCATATGATGGCCAATGACGAACATCAGCTCCTGGATTTGCGTGTTGAATGTGGCGCCGTCTTCGGCAAGGCGCTTCGCAGCATTCTCGGGGCTGTAACTGGATGACATGGGGTCTAGATCCTTTCGCGCCAGCGCGTGGGGCTGGCGGCCTTTCGCTATCTGCTTTGCTTCAGTCCAGATAGCGAGGGCCGCATCCATCCCCTTGTCACGACGCTCGCTGGCGCCGCCCTGCGATAGAAAACGCCGCTCTTCATCGCCAAATTCGCCTCGTCCCTTCGGCCCGGGGGCCGTCAAGGCCGCTCCCGGTCCCTTGGCGAGACGTTCGGGAGCTTATGCGCGGGTTCTGACAGTTCCGTGAATGAAATCTCCGTCGCGCCCAACGGCCACGCTGGCAGCATTTCAGGCGCGACGCCGTTTGTGAATGACCTGAGTCAAGGAATTGGCGCCGTCGATCTCACGCCGGTCCCGAAGATTTGTCGACGATCAGCGTGGCTTTGTGCGAAGCTGCCAAAGGGAAGCGCTGAACCGATTTCCGCACGCCGCCGCATGCGAAACCTTTTGATGCAGAGAGAGGAAGAAATGCCCTGGCGGCCTGAGGACGCGCCCCGTCACACACGAAAGGCTGACACGCTCGAACTTTGCGAGATGTGGAGCGAAGTGGCGAACAAGGTGCTGGCTGACACCGGCGATGAAGGGCGGGCGGTGCGCACCGCCAATGCCGTCGTCGCGCGGAACTGGTCGAAAGCGTTCTGGAAACGAAGCCTCAAGCCCTGATCTTGACGTTGATGCTCACGGACACATAGGCCGGTCAATGCGGGCCGAGATTGTCGGCCGTCCAGGGCACGAGTTCGCCGACGGCGGTGGCGAAGGCCTGATTCAGGGCGGCCACCGCGACCCTGACATCGCTCGTCGAGCCGGGCGCCGTCGCCTGAAACAATCGCGCCGCGAAAATGCGGCCGTCGCTCGACATGAGCCTGGCGGTGAAGGCGATCTCGGCGGTGGCGTTATCGGCGCTGACGATCTCGAACCTGCGGATGTCGATGACCAGCTGGCGATCTGCGTTCATTCCCTCCATCGGCCGCGCCACCTGATCAAGAAAGCCGGCGTTTTCGAAACTTTGGGTGATCTTCGCCTGCAGGAGTTTCGGGATGGTGTCGCGCCATTGCGCCTTGCCGAAGCCGGGACCGGTCTGGTCGTCGGCGCGAACGAGGATTTTTTGCGTTTCCAATGCGATCACCGCGGTCGGCTCGGCCACCACGAATTGCACGCCCGGGGTTTTCGCCGGCTTCTCCGCAATTTGCGGCGCGTCGAGATCGTAGGACTCTGTCGGCGTCTGATCGCCGCCGCCGGTCATCTTCTCGAGCCCGGCGATGATTGGATCGAGACGGTCGGAATTGCGCGCGAGCGCGGCGGAAAAGGTCGTGATGTTTGCGATCGCCGTTTTCAGCGGCTCGGCGTTGTCGCCCAGTATCGCGTCTAGCCGCAGCAGCGCATCGCGCGCCGCCTGGCCCATGCTGATCCCGACCGAAGGATCGGCGACGAGAAGCGGCGCCTTGGTCTCCGGCGGCCAGGCGGCCGTTTCGGCGGCTCCTCCCTGCAGGGTGATGACGGGCACGCCGGTCAGGCCCTGGAAATCCAGACCCACCCTGGTGTCCGGACGGATGGGCGCGTCGGCGGCGACGGCGATCGTGGCGATCACATGGCGCGGGTTGTTCGGCGCGAGCCGGAGACTGGCGACCTCGCCGACGCGGATGCCGTCAAACAGCACGGGCGCGCCGTCGACCAGCCCGGCGACGGTGTTTTCGAACTGGATCCGGTAGGTCGCCCGCGTCTGCAGCCCGGCGGAGTTGTGCAGCCAGTAGACGAAGCCGAACACGGCGACGATGGCGGCCGTCATGAAAACGCCGATCAGCGCAAAGGGGGCCCGCGACTCCATCGTTCTAGCCTTTCGCGCCAAGCGCCGGCGCGCGAGCGCGGCTGCCGCGGAAATAGGCCTGCACCCAGGGATGCTCGCTGGCGAGCATGGCCGCCATCGGCCCCAGGGCGACGATCCTGCCATCGGCGAGGGCCGCGATCCGGTCGCAGACGGCGCTCAGGCTGTCGAGATCGTGGGTCACCATGAAGACCGTCAGCCCCAGGGTTTCCTGCAGGGTCTTGATCAGCGCGTCGAACCCCGAGGCGCTGATCGGGTCCAGTCCCGACGTCGGCTCGTCGAGGAACAGAATTTCGGGGTCCAGCGCCAGCGCGCGCGCCAGCGCCGCGCGCTTGACCATGCCGCCGGACAATTCGGCCGGGAGCTTGTCGCCATCCTCGACGCTCAACCCGACAATCTCCAGCTTGGCGTCGGCCATCTCGTCGATCAGCGCTTCGGAGACGCGGAGGTTCTCGCGCAGCGGAAACTGAATGTTTTCGCGCAATGTCAGGGAGGAAAACAGGGCGCCAGACTGGAACAGGACGCCGCAGCGCCGCTCGAGCGCGCGCGCTTCGCTCTCGTCCGCCCGATCCAGGTTGACGCCGAATATTTCCACGCTCCCGGCGCGTTTCGGGATCAATCCGATCGTCGAGCGCAGCAGCACGGACTTGCCGCCGCCCGATGCGCCGACAAGTCCCAGAATCTCGCCGCGGCGCACGTCGAGCGAGAGGTGGTCGATGACGATCGCCTCGCCGAAGCCGACGACAAGGTTGCGAATTTCGATGGCGTGGAGGAGAGCCTGCGCCTCCATCTCACATCCCGATCGAAGCGAAGAAGATGGCGAACACGCCGTCGAGCACGATGACGAGGAAAATGGACTTCACCACGGACATGGTCGTATGGACGCCGAGCGACTCGGCGCTGCCCTTGACGTTCATGCCTTCGCTGCAGGAGACGAGGCCGATCGCCAGCGCCATGAACGGCGCCTTGATCATGCCGACCTGCAGATGCGTGACCGAAATGGCCTCGCGAAGCCGTGCGACAAAGGTTTCGGGGCTCATGCCTCCATAGAGCCAGGCGACGAGGCCGCCGCCATAGAGCGCCGCCATGGAGCCGAAGAACACCAGGGCCGGGACCGCCAGGACGAGCGCGATGACGCGGGGCAGGATCAGCACGTCGATGGGGTTGAAGCCCATGGTGCGCAGCGCGTCGATTTCCTCCCGCATTTTCATCGAGCCGAGTTCCGCCGTATAGGCGCTGCCCGACCGCCCGGCCACCATGATCGACACGATCAGCACGCCGATCTCCCGCAAGACCAGGATTCCCACCATGTCGACGACATAGGACTCCGCGCCGAACCTGCGGAAGTGAAAGAAGCCTTGCTGCGCGATGATCCCGCCGATCAGGAAAGTGATCAGCAGCATGATCGGAATGGCCTGCAAGCCGACGCGATGCAGGTGGTGGACGCAGGAGGTCAGGCGGAAACTGCGGGGGCGCGCGAGCGCCCTCCCGAGCGAAACGGCGACGCCGCCGAAAATATCGAGCAGCCCGACGAGCGAGTCCCAGAAGGAGACCGCCGAGCGCCCGAATTGCTCGAACTGGGGCGTCAGCGGCAATTGCGGGGGCGGGACGGGCTTCGCCTTGCGATTGACGCCGCGCACTTCATCGAGGAGCTTGCCATAACGCGCCGGCAGTCCGAGCAAGGAAACCGCGCGGCCGTCCTGCTCGAAGCGGCGGCGCATGCGCTCCAGAAGCCACGCCCCGAGCATGTCGAGGCGTTCCAGACCGTGCAGATCGATATCGACCCGCGTGACCGTCCTGTCGACGGGCAATGGCCGCACGCTCATTTCATCGAGTTCGCTGGCGCGGTCTCCAGTCCAGGGGCCGCTGACCGCGATCGTCAGTTGGGCGCCTTGCACGGATTGCAGCAGCAAGGGATCAGGCATCGGCCCCTCCAATGGCAGGCGGGCGCAAGCGGGAGCGGAGCAGACGCGCCCGCCCGTAATCGAACGCATTGATCAAGCATTGGTTCCTGCGCCAACCGCCAACGCGGGCGCAGCCGCGGGGCCGGGAAAATGAGTTTGGTCATCCGCCGGTCGGGGGGCTTCGCAAATCGGCAAGGTGAAGAAGAATTCGGCGCCGTGCGGCTTTCTGGCGTTGCAGCCGATCTCGCCCCGATGATTTTCGACGATCGACTTGCAAAGCGAAAGCCCGACGCCCATGCCGAATTTCTTCGTGGTCACAAAGGGCGTAAACAGGCGCGCCAACACATCCGGCTCGACGCCCGGACCGTTGTCGAAGACGCTGACGCGGACAAAGCCCGGCTTGTCCAGGGCTGTCGCCACGACAATCTCCGGCTTCGGCTCAAGCGCCGTGGCGTCGGCGGCGTTGCGCAGGAAATTGACCAGAACCTGCTCGATCTGGACGCGATCGACCGTGACCTCGATCTCGGCGCCAAGCACATCCAGCGTCGGCGCCGGCGTCTGCGCGGGCCAGCCGAGCGCCGCGATATCAATGGCTTCGCCGACGAGCCCGGTCAGGTTCCGCCGCGCCCGCTCCGGTTCTCGCTTCTCGATGAAATTCCTCAGCCGGCTGATGATCTCCGCGCCGCGCCTGGCCTGGGTTTCGATCTTGGCGACAAGCTCCGCGGCCGGCGCCGTCGGGTCCTCCTTGAACATGCGGCGACCGGCGGCGCCATAATTCCGGAGCGCCGCCAGCGGCTGGCCGAGTTCATGCGCCAGCGCGGCGACGACCTCTCCCATGTCGTTCATGCGGCTGACGCGCGCCAGCTCGTCACGAAGCTCCTGGACGCGGCGCCGCTCGTTTTCGAGCAGGCTCAGGTCGCGCATGAAGCCAATGAAGATGACCTCGTGGTCTATCGAGGCCTCGGTGACGGTCAATTCCTTGGGGAATATTTCCCCGTTCTTGCGGAGCCCCTGAAGGCGGCGGCGGATGCCGACGACCGACTTGTTGGCGGTCCGCAAATGATGGGCGATGTAGGAGTCGTGTTTTTCCCGATGCGGCTCCGGCATCAGAATCTTGACGTTGCAGCCCGGCAATTCGCCGGGCGCGTAGCCGAACATCTCCGCGGCGGCGGGATTGGCGCCCAGGATGATTCCGTTGCTGTCGATGGTGACGACGCCCTCCATCGACGTCTCGACTATGGCCTTGATGCGCCGCTGGGAATCGCTCAGATCCATTTCGGCGCGCTTGCGCGCGGTGATGTCGATGACCACGCCGATGTAGCGGGGAGAGTCCTGGGCGGTCGCCTGCCGCATGAGAGCGCCGCGCGCCATGAGCCAACGTTCGGCCCCGGTCTTGTCGCGCCTGCGCCATTCGAACGTGAATTCCTTTCCCTCGGCGGAGGCTTCACGGATCATGCCGGCGACGGCGTCGCGATCGTCCGGATGCACGGTTTGCATCCATGCGTCAAAGGTCGGTTCGCAGCTCTGCGGCTCAAGCCCATACAAGTCCCACAAGGTCTCGGACCAGACGTTCCCGTTGGTCCGCATGTCCCATTCCCAAACGCCGGCGTTTGAAGCGCGCAGGGCGAAGCGCAGGCGCTCCTCATTTTCGCGCATGGCGTCCTGGGCGCGCGCGCGCTCGATCGACGCCCACGCGCGTTCCGCGGTTTCGTCGGCGAGCGCGATGTCGAGAGCGCTCCAGCGCCGCGCCTCGCGCGCGTGGACGGACATGACCGCGACGAGACGGCCCTGCTTGACGAGCGGCGCGCTGACGAAGCCGCCGATCGATCGCGCGCTGAAGGTCTGTTGCGCAAGTTCGGAGGAGGTGCGCGGGTCTTTGGCGATGTCGTCGATGACGACGATCTTGCCGGCCTTCAGGTCGGCGATGAAATCCACGCCGAAATCGGCAAGCCTGTGCGCGCCGACATTGCTGGGCATGGGCCCTGCGTTCCATTCGCGCGCGATCGTCGCGAAAGTTTCGCTGGAGTTCGATTTCCGCATAGACGACCTGATCGCCGCCGGTGGTCTTTCCCAGCCATTCGCTGGCGATCGCCATGATCCCGATCGGATCGCCCTGAGGTTTGAGCCGGTCGGCGAGTTCGAGCAGGAAGCTCTTTCGCTTCTCGCTTTCGATCAGCGCCCTTTCCGACCGTTTCTGTTCGGTGATGTCGCTTTGTACGCCATGCCAGACCGTCAGCCCATCGCCCTGAACCACGGGGCGCGATCGAAGCCGCATCCACCGGACTTCGCCATCCGGGCGCCGCATCGGTATTTCCATCGCGAAGTCGGACTTCCCGCTGATGCTGACGCGTTCGGCTTCGAGCAATTTCGGCAGATAGTCCGGCAGGATCTGCCGATGCAGCACGCCGGCGTCGGCGAGCACTTCGTCAACACTCACCCCGTTGAGCTTTTCGATGCCGGCGCTGATGTAGAGAAAGCGCGGCCTGTCCTGGGGGTCATAGGTGTAGCGATAGACCGCGCTGTCCGGCAGGTTGTCGCCGATCGCGCGCAGGGAGGCTTCGCTGGCGCGCAATGCCTCGCGCGCCTGCACGCGGTCGGTAATCTCTTCGGATACAATGAGCATGCCCCCGATCTCGCCTTGCGGATGACGCCAGGGGCCGATCTGCCAGCGAACCCATTGCGAGGAGCCGTCAGCGCGCCTGAAGACTTCGCCATCGTCCCGCAGCGTTTCTCCGGCGAGGGCGCGAAGATTATTATCCTTCCAATGCTCTGGCAGTTCTGGAAAAACCTCGTAATGCGACTTGCCGACGACATCTGCCGCGAGATGGAAGTCTTCGAGATAACGGCGGTTGGCGGCGAGATAGCGCATGTCCAGGTCGAGCATCGCCATGGCGATTGGCGACTGATCGACGATCTGCCGCAATTGCTTTTCGCTTTCGCGAACGAGTTGGTCGGCGGCGTTCTCCTGCAGAGCCCACCGCAGCAGAGAGGTCATGCCGATGATCAAGGCGCAACTGACGAAAAAAACGAGGATAGCGACAATATCCGCCTCGACGTTCAAGGGCGCCATCAGGCCGTGAGCCGCCAGGACGCAAAGGATCGTCGCCAGGAGTCCGCCTGCCGCGCCGCCAAGAACGGAGGCCAGCGCGACGGCCGGCAACAGGGTGATATAGATCAGTCGGCCTTCGAGCACGCCGAGGCAGTAATAGCGAAAGGCTACTCCAACAATGACCGCGCAGACCGCCGCGGCAAGTCGCCGGGAGAGGGGCCAATCGCCGCAATTCCTGATCCCCGAGAGGGCGCGGTTCACGAAATGCGAAGCTTTCGCGCCATTCGGCATTCCCGGCGGAACGGCGAGCCCTTCACCCATTGGCGCGCGCCGCGCCGGCGGTCAGGGCGACACGGACAAGTTCGGACAGGCTGCTTGCGCCGGTCTTCTCCATGATCCTGGCGCGGTGGGATTCGACCGTCCTTATGCTGATGCCGAGTTCGTGAGCGACGGTCTTGTTGAGCTTGCCCTCGATAATGCCTGCAAGCACCTCATTTTCACGCTTGGTCAGGTTCGCGAGCCTGGTCGCGGCTTCCGGATCGACGCGGTCTTGCAAGCGTTTTTGGCTTCCCCTTGCGAGCGCCGAGCGAAGGCAGACCAGAAGGTCCTCATCGTCGAAAGGCTTTTCGATGAATTCGGATGCGCCCAGCTTCATCGCCTTGACCGCGGTTGCGACATCGCCATAGGCGGTCATCACCACGACCGGCAGCGCAATATCCAGCCGTTGCATCCGGGCCAGCAGATCGACGCCGCTCATTTCCGGCATGCGCAGGTCGGTCAGAACGCAGCCTCCGAGAACGGCGGCGCCGCTCTCCAGGAATTCCGAGGGAGCGGCATAGGTGCGGACGTCAAAATCCTCCGCCTTCAAAAGCATGAGCAGCAAATCCCGAACGTCCGGGTCGTCGTCGATAACGTGAATGCATTGCGGGGTTTTCATGATGAAATCGCCCATTGCAACGTGGCCCGGGAGGGCAAAAAGGGATGCGACCAACTTCGCCAAAGGCTGGATAAGAAAACGAACAGGGAAAATACTCCAGAGCGTATAAATACGCAGCTACGAATCGCTTGATTTGCCTCGTTTTTTGGCGCCAAATCGATGTCAGTTGCGGCAGATAATCGCTTAATGTCGCCGCGGCCCTCCTGGCCGCGGACGTTTCTGTAGTCGGCCCGCTGGATTTTCTTGCGGCGACCCGCCGCAATTCGGGTTCAAGAACATGCGAACGAGGCTCGCTTTCCAACTCCCCGCAGACGCCATCCTCGACGCTGTCTTCGGCGTCGCCTATGCGGTTGACGGCGACGAAATCATCCTGGGCTTTTCGCGCGGGCCGTTCCTGGATGACGAGCGCGATGGGCGCCCAATCCCATGGGACAGCGACGCCGCCGTTGGGAGAAACCTGTTTTCGTTTGTGGACGGCGCCGAAGTCAGGGACAGTTTTCGCGCATTGCACGCCGCGGTCCATGCGGGACGGCATCAGGCGGTGGGCTTTGAATATCGCTGCGATGGTCCTGAAATCGAGCGCAGAATGCATATGTCTCTGTCGCAGATCAGGAACGGGCAGGCGCCCTGCGCGGTGCTTTACCAGTCCATCGTCGTCAGCGAGACGCCGCGCGTGCCGATGCCGCTGTTTGCGGCTGACACGCTGACCGGACGTCGCGAAAAACATTCCGGCGAGCAGATCGTCAAAATGTGCTCTTACTGTCAGAAAGTCGGCCTGTCCCTGCAAGGCTCATCCAGGGAATTCGAATGGGTCGATCCGCTGGAATATTATCGACGCGGCGGCGGCGCGGAAGTCTCGGTCAGCCACTCGATCTGCAAGCCCTGCTTTGAGCGGGTGGTTGCGCCGATCTTGCGGACGAAGGCGGGGACGGAGGCGGACGGCGGTCAACGGCCGTCATAAGGTTCTACGAGGGAAGGGAGCAGCCGTGCAGGGACCTTCGCGCCATGTCGCTGTGATCGACGATGACGAGGGTATGCGGGATTCTCTGGTCATTCTCCTGTCGGCATTTGGCTACAAAACCCGCGCCTACGCTTCGGCGCAGGAATTTCTCGGCTCCAGACCCGATGCGCCGGCTTGCCTGATCGTGGACCAGGTCATGCCGGGCATGACCGGCATTGAACTGGCGGCGCAATTGCGCCGGGAGAAAAACCGCGTTCCAATCTTGCTGATTTCGGGATGGATTTCCGCGGCGCTGGCGTCAAATGCGGCGCAAGTTTCAGTAGAAACCCTGATCAAGCCGCTCGACGAAACCTTGTTGCTTTCTTTTGTCGAACGATCTTCCGCGATCAAGGCGAATATGCGCGCGCGTTCAACGCGCTGACGCGTTTGCGCGCGTCATTGCGTTGAAAACTCAATTGCCTGCTCTTGCCGGCAATAGGTATTTACCGTGTCTTTCCATTCGGGTGCGTCGCCCCGTATAAATGCAGACATTGAGAAACAGAACTGGTCCGTATTGCTGCGGCCATCTCCAATACAACGGCATACAAAGAGCCATCCTGTTCATGGCGCGCGTTCATCATGCGTCCATTGCATCTCTGGACGCCGCGCGGCGGCTATGAATGCAAAGACACAAGTTTGTTGGTACCAAGGGGGGTAGAATGTTGGCAGTCAAACATGCGGTCAATGCTCGCGCCGGCAATGCGCCGGTCTTCAGCGCCGCCAACGCCAAGGCGATGCCGCCAGAGTTCTTCGCGCCAGAGGCGCGCTGCGCGGTCGTGATTGTCGAAGGCAGCGACTGCCTTCGCGATCGCCTCACGCGCAGCCTGGCGCATCATTGGTCTGGGCCCGTCACCGGCTGCGGAGACCTGTCGCGCTTGTCCGAAAACCGGTCGGCGGACATCCCGACAGTCGTTCTCCTGTCCGTCCTGTCGCTGACGGACGAAGAAGCGGATGCGCGGATCGCGTCGCTGGCGCATATCGATCCGTCCGTGCGTTCGATAGTTCTGGCCCGGGCGGATGGTCTCGATGAGGCGCTGAACGCGCTGGACCACGGCGCCAATGGCTATATCTCGACGAGCGCCGGCTTTGCCGCGTTCGTCGAAGCCTTGCGCTTCGTGGCGGCGGGAGGCGACTACCTTCCCGATCAATGCCCGGACGGTTCGCCCGGGGCGATCGCGCCGGCCTATTTGTTGCGAGATGGCGCAATGAAAGCCGTCGCCATCGGTCACTGATCCGGGTAACGAGCGCGATCATCAAATGACCGTGTCAGGCCGTGTCAACGCCTGCGATGAGTGAGAGCGGCCCCGACGTGGGGAGGCTGCGTCGAGGCCGCCGAGCGCCCGCATCCATCCCCCAATGAATGCTGCACCGCGTCGTGAAAATAAGCTGCGCCGCCGCGGAACGCCATTGGTGGAAAATACCCACGACGAAGGCAGCATTCTACTGGCGCAGCGAGGCCGTCCAAAGGTTCAGGACGTCGGCTGAGCTTTGCGCGTGGCGCTCCCCGACGCCTTTTGCAGAAAATATTCCGTTTGCGCCAACGCGCTTTTCGGCTCTCGCGCCCCCGTGGGATCGCAAATTTCGGCAAAGCGCGCCCTGATATTTTCGGGGCTGCGTTCGGCTTCGGACAAATAGACCCCTTCGGTCTCAATGATCCGGGTGACGGAAAAACAGCCGGCCCCGGCCGCGAGGATCGTGCGTGACGGGGCGTCCTCGTCAACAAGCGTCAGCACGCCGGGCGTGATCGCTTCCGGGGTCATGAGCGCCAGGGCGGCTTCAGGGAGGATGCCGGCGGTCATCCGCGTCGCCGCCGTCGGCGCCAGCGCATTGACGCGCACGCCATGGCGACCGCCTTCGGCGTCCAGGACGTTCATCAGGCCGATCATCGCCGCTTTCGCGGCGGCGTAATTGGCCTGGCCGAAGTTGCCATAGAGGCCGGAGCCCGACGCAGTGAGCAGGATGCGTCCATAATTCTGTTCGCGCATCGTCTCCCAGACCGCCTTGCAGCAATGGACCGCGCCCATCAGATGGACCGAGACGACAGCCGAAAAATCGTCGAGCGTCATTTTGGCGAAGGTCTTGTCGCGCAGGATGCCGGCATTGTTGATGAGGATGTCGACGCGGCCCCAGCGCTGTTTCGCCTCGGCGACCATGGCTTCGACCTGCTGGAAATCCGCGACATTGGCGCCATTGGCGATGGCCTCGCCGCCAAGCGCCTCGATCTCCCGCACGACGCCGAGCGCCGCCGCGGAGTTTCCACCGACGCCGGCGACGGAGGCGCCGAGATCGTTGACGACAAGCTTGGCGCCGCGCGCGGCAAGGGCAAGCGCGTGCGATCGGCCAAGTCCGGCGCCCGCTCCCGTGACGATGGCGACGCGGCCGTCAAAGCGAATGGTCATGTGTCCCTCTCAAAGTTGGTCGGAAGAAACGAGGCGGAGGTTTATTAGCGGCCCGTGAAGCGGGGAGGGCGCTTTTCCATGAAGGCTTTCGGTCCTTCCTGGGCGTCAAGGCTGTTCATTACCTTGGCCCGCGCCGCATCCTCAAGGGCGAAAGCTTGGGGAAGAGTCCGTCCGGTCGCGGCGAAAACCGTCGCCTTGATGGCGCGAACCGCCAGGGGCCCATTGGCGGCGACCCGCTCGGCGATCCGGAGGGCTTCAGGCAAGACTTCCGCAGCCGGCGCCACCCTGTTGATCAGGCCGTATTGCGCGGCGTCCTGGGCGGATATGGACTCGCCGAGCAGCAGAATTTCCATCGCGCGGCAATAGGGCGCCTGTTGCGACAGGCGGGCCAGGGCTCCGGCGAAGGGAATCAGGCCGTGGCGGACCTCCGGCAGGCCGAAGCTCGCATGAGGCGCGGCGATCCTGATGTCGGTGTTGAGCGCCAGTTCCGCGCCGCCCGCAAGACAATGGCCGTTGATGGCGGCGATCACGGGCTTGTCGAGTTCGGGGAGGCGGAAAACCGCGCGGGCCAATATGCCGGGGTCGTCGACGATGCGGCGGTCGAATTCGTCCTGCGGCGCCCGCGCGCCGCTGAGAAGCGGCAGGGTGCGCGCAAGGTCGCCTCCGGAGCAGAAGGTCTTTTCGCCGGCGCCGGTCACGACAAGAACAAGCGCCTCGTCATCGGCCGCGAACGCCTTGATGGTTTCGTCCAGCCGGCAGACCATCTCCGGATTCATGGCGTTGTGAACGCGCGGCCGATTGAGGGTCAGAAGCGCCACGCGGCCCCGCTTCTCATAGACCACGACAGCTTCGCCGTTCATTTCCCGCTCTCCCCAGGACCGTGATGTCGGCCAAATTGATTTTTAAAAACTTGTTCGATATAAATTTAGTTTATAAAAACTTAATCCGCAAATTGGACATCGGGGGGCGCGGGATGGGCGAGTTCCAAGGGGCGGCGCACGAAGGGGCGGCGCACGAAGGGGCGGCGCACGAAGGGGCGGCGCGCGAAAGACAAGCGTCGGCGCAGGAAACGCTGGCCATGGGGTTCCTCGACGGTCTCGTCGGCTACCGCATTCGCCTGGCGCAGATCGCCGCCTTCAAGGACTTTGAAGCGGTCGCCAAAGGTTTTGGTCAGGCGCCCCGCTATTTTGGCCTGCTCTCGCTGATCGAAGCCAATCCGGGCCTGCCGCAGGGGAAATTGGCCGAAGCCGTGCATCTCGTCCGCTCGAGCCTGGTGCCGATCATCGACAAGCTTGCCGGCGAAGGCCTGGTCGAACGTCGATCTTCCAATGAGGACCGGCGGCTCAAGGCGGTATGGCTCACGCCCAAGGGGGCGAAAGTTCTGGCGCGGCTGCGGCCGCAAGTTCTCTCGCATGAAGACCGGCTGACCCTGGGCTTTTCGGAATCCGAAAAAGCGATGCTGATCGAAATGCTCCGTCGGCTTGACGGCAATTTGCGAAGAAAAGCGTCGAGCGCCGCAGCAGCATAGACGAGGGATGTACTGGCATGCGGAGGCGCGAGTGACCGAGAGGTTCAAGATAAGAACCCAGGCCGACATAGAGGCGATCGAGAAAGCCGGGCTTGAGGCCTTTTTTCCCGATACGACGCCCTTTTCCCTGATCGAGGCGACGGCGCGGTCGCGCCCCCAGGCGACGGCGGTCCGCTATTTGCGCGCCGTCGATGCGCCTGAGCAGGAGCTGGCGCTCTCCTATGCCGAATTCGCCCGCCGCATCCGCCAGGCGGCAAATCTCTTCCGCCGGCTTGGCGTGGGGCCGCACGATGCCGTGGCTCTGCTGGCGCCGCACGCGCTCTCCACCCAGATCGCCCTCTGGGCCGCCGAAATCGCCGGTCGGGTCTGCCCGATCAATCCCATGTTGCGGCCTGACCATATCGTCGGGCTGTTGAAGGCGTCGGGCGCAAAGATCGCGGTCGTGCTCGGCGAAAACGATGACCTGGACATCTGGTCCCGCCTTGTTCCCGTGTTGCGTGAAACCGGTTGCCTGACCCATATTCTCGACCTGGATTCCGACCGGGCGACCGCGGGCTCTGACGGCGCATTCGAGGCCTTGCTCGCGCTGGAAAATGGCGAAGACCTCGACTTCGAGCCCGAAACGGACGCCTGACCGGATCGCCGCCTGTTATCATACGGGCGGCACCACGGGCGCGCCGAAGCTGGCCCTCCACACCCATCGCAACCAGGCTTTCGTGGGACGGTCGGCCGCCGCCCTCTATGATCTCGGTCCCGAGGATATCCTGATCAACGGCTTCCCGCTTTTCCATGTCGCGGGCGCCTTCGTTTACGGCCTGTCCGTGTTCGCCACCGGCGGCCAGGTGCTGATTCCGACGCGGCTGGGAATGCGCAACCGGCGTTTCGTCGAGACCATCTGGAAGCAGGTCGAAAATTATCGCGCCACCATCCTCGGCGGGGTGCCGACTTTCATGAGTTCGCTGATCGCCATTGCCGTCGATGCGGATATTTCATCCCTGCGCGTGATGCTGACCGGCGGCTCGCCCTTGCCGACGGAACTCGCCGATGCGTTCGAGCGGCATTGCCATGTCCCCGTCCGCAATATTCTCGGCATGACCGAATGCGCCGGCGTCGTCACGATCGAGCCCTTTCACGCGCCGCGCGCGCCCGGATCGACCGGGTTCCGGCTGCCGTTCACGAGGGTGGGGGCCTTTCGCCCTTCGGCTGACGGCGTCGATTTCACGGCCCCTTGCGACGCCGGCGAAGCGGGCGTGATCGCCCTGCGGGGCCCCAATGTCGGCCCGGGCTACAGTGAGCCGCAGCGCAATGCGGGCACATTCGAAAAAGACGGGTGGCTTGTCAGCGGCGACATTGGCCATGTCGACGCCGACGGCCATGTCTTCGTCACGGGCCGGGCCAAGGATGTGATCATTCGCGGCGCGCATAACATCGACCCGTCCGTCATCGAGGACGCCCTGTTGCAACATCCAGACGTCGCCATCGCCGCGGCCGTCGGCCAGCCGGACTCCTATGCCGGAGAATTGCCGGTCGCCTATGTCACGCTGCGAGCCGGCGCGCAGGCCGACGCCGAGGCCTTGCGCGTTTTCGTCGCGCCCCTGGTCGCCGAACCTGCCGCCCAGCCGAAAAGCGTGATCATTCTGGGGGAAATGCCGGTGACCCCCATCGGCAAGATTTTCAAGCCGGCGTTGCGCGCGCTCGCCACCAGGAAGGCTGTCGAGGAAGCCCTGGCGAAAATCGGGCTGGGCGCAGAGGACTTCACGATTGCGGTTGGCGAGACTGAGTGTCGCATTCATCTTGTCGACGGCGGCCGCGCCGAATTGATAAGGCGCGCTTTGACTGGCATGCCGGTCCGCTTTGTGATCGAATAAGAACACAAAAATAAAACGATACCGGGAGAAAACAATGAAGCACAGGATTTCGAATGGTCTTGCGGCCATGATCGCCGCCATCGCCGCATCTGTCGCGGCGTCACAAGCTTTGGCCGACGTCAAGCTGGGCGCGGTCCTGTCCATCACCGGTCCCGCCGCCTTTCTCGGCGAACCCGAGAAGCGCACGCTGGAAATGCTGGTGGAGCAGGCGAATGCGGCCGGCGGCGTCAACGGGGAAAAAATCAAGCTGACGGTCTATGACGATGGCGCCGACGCGGGCAAGGCGCGGCTTTTCGCGCAAAGGCTGATCGATGACGACGGCGTCGTCGCCATCATCGGCAGCACGCTCACCGGCCCGTCGCTCGCTGTCGGCGCCGTTGCGGGGGAAGCAAAGATCCCGGTCCTGGCTCTGGGCGGCGGCGTGCAGATCGCCGAGCCGGTGAAACCCTGGCTCTTCAAGATCGGCCATACCGATCGGATGGCCTGCCAGAAGATCTTCGAGACCCTCAAGGCTCGCGGCGCCACGAAAGTCGCGCTGATCGCCGGCTCCGACGGCTTCGGCAATTCGATGCGCGGCGAATGCCTGGCGCAGGCCAAGGATTACGGGATCGCCATCGTCGCCGATGAACGCCACGGCCCGCACGATAGCGACATGACCCCGCAATTGACCAATATTCGCGGCGTCGCCGGCCTGGACGCGGTGATCCATTGCGGCTTTGGCGAGACGGCGACCGTCCTTGCCCGCAACTATCGGCAGATCGGGATTTCCGCGCCGCTGTTCGAGAGCCATGGCGTCGCTTCGCCCGGCTATGTGAAATTGACCGGCGCCGCCGCTGAAGGCGTGCAATTGCCCGCCCCGGCAATTCTGGTCCCGGACCAGCTCGCCGCGAACGATCCGCAGAAAGCGGTGGTGACCAATTACGCCAAGCAATATCAGGCGAAATTCAATGAACCCGCTTCAATGTTCGGCGGGTTCGCCTATGACGCGTTCGAACTGCTCGACGCCGCCTGGAAGAAGGCCGGAACAACCGATCCGGCGAAGACGCGCGACGCGCTGGAAGGGCTTGGCGACCATGTCGGCGTGACCGGCGTCTTCCGCCTGACCGCCAAGGATCACCTCGGTCTCGATCTCACGGCGTTTCGAATGGTCGTCATCAAGAACGGCGAATTCTCCGTCTCGGGGAAGTGAGCCGCGATGAGCGCGATGCTGCAATTCACGTTTTCGGGGCTTACGGTCGGCTCCGTCTATGCGCTGGTCGCGCTCGGTTTCGTGCTGATCTACAACGCCTCGGAGGTGATCAATTTCGCCCAGGGCGAGTTCGTCATGATTGGCGGACTCTCGGCGGCGGTGCTCCATGCGGCGGGCGCGCCCCTGCCGCTGGCCGCCGCGCTTGCCGTCGCCATCGCGGCGCTCGTCGGCTTCCTGCTGGAAAAGCTGGCCATCGAGCCCGTGCTGGACGAGCCGCCGGCGACCGTGATCATCGTCACCATCGGCGCCTCGCTGGCGTTGCGCGGGGGCGCGCAACTTCTCGTCGACAAGCAGAATCACGGCCTTCCGGCTTTTGCCGGCGAGACGCCGATTTCGATCCTGGGCGCCACCGTCCAGCCGCAGGCGGCGCTGGTGCTTTTCGGCGCCGGCGCGGTGTTCGTCGCGCTGCGTCTGTTTCTTTCGCGAACCTCCGCCGGTCGGGCCATCCGCGCCACGGCGGCGAACCGGTTGGCGGCGCGCCTGTTCGGCGTGGAGGTGTCCCGCGTCTATTCGCTGGTCTTCGTTCTCTCCGCGGCGATCGGCGCCATTGGCGGATTGCTGGTCACGCCGATCTCGCCCACGCGTTATGACGTGGGGTCGCTGCTGGCCTTGAAAGGCTTCGCCGCGGCCATGCTCGGCGGCATGGGAAATCCGCTCGGCGCTGTTATCGGCGGATTGCTGATCGGCTTGATGGAATCGTTCGGCGCGGGATATCTGAGCTCGACTTACAAGGATGGGCTGGCGTTTGTGGCGCTGCTTGGCGTGCTGATGTTCATGCCCAACGGGCTTCTCGGCTCCGCCCGCATCGAGAGGGTCTGACTGTGCGAAGGATGGTTCGAAGCCCTTTCGCCGGCGTCCTGGCGCTTTGTCTGGTGATGATCGCCGTCCCCTTGCTGACCGGGAACAATTTTTATCTTCGTCTCGCCGGGCTGGTCTGGACCATGGGACTGGCGGCGGTGGGCCTGAACATCTTGATGGGGGAGGCGGGGCAAGTCAGTCTCGGCCATGCCGCCTTCATCGGCGTCGGAAGCTACGCCACCGCGATGGCTCCGGCGCATCTCCACTGGCATCCGCTCGCCGGGGCCCTGGCGGGACTGGTCCTGAGTTGCGCCGCCGCTTCTCTCATCGGCGGCCGCATCCTCAAGCTCAAAGGCTATTACCTGTCCGTCGCGACCATGGCTTTGGGCTATCTGGTCTCCCTGTTCATCGTCAGCGAACCCGCGCTCACGGGAGGCCCCGATGGAATGAGCGTGCCGCGGATCACGCTGTTCGGCGCCCGGCTGGCCAGCGCCTCCGCCTGGTACTGGATCAGCGCCGCTCTCCTCATCATTGGCGCGATTCTGGCCCAGAACCTCAAGGCGAGTCCTTCGGGGAGAGCGTTCCGGGCGCTCCATGATTCCGAAGTCGCGGCGGGGGCCCTCGGCGTCAATGTCGCGCGCCAGAAACAGATCGCCTTCGTCATCGCCGCCGGATACGCGTCGCTGGCGGGCTCGGAGCTCGCGTTGATGAACGGTTTTGCTTCGCCGGTCAGCGCCGGCTTCCTGCAATCGATCGAACTTGTCACCATGGTGGTGATCGGCGGCGCAGGAAACGTGATCGGCGCCATTGTGGGCGCGGCGACGCTGGTGCTGCTGCCGCAACTCATGGCCGCATTCCAGGATTACGAGACGCTCCTTGTCGGGCTGATCATCATTGCGTTCATGATTTTCCTGCGGCGCGGCATCGTTCCGACACTGGCCGGATTTCTGGGGGCCGGCCGGTGAAAGCGCTCGAAACCGAGGATCTGGGCGTGAGCTTTGGCGGCGTGCGGGCGCTCCAGGGCGTCAGCTTTTCAGTCGAAGCCGGCGAAATCTTTTCCATTGTCGGCCCCAATGGCGCGGGCAAGACGACCCTGTTCAACATCATCTCCGGCATTTACCGCGCGACGGGCGGCCGGGTGCGCTTCATGCAGGAGGATGTGACCGGACGGCCCTCCTACCAGCTGGCGCAGAGGGGATTGTCGCGGACCTTCCAGAACTTGCAGATTTTCTTCCGCATGTCGGTCGTCGAAAACGTCATGGTCGGTCTGCACCGGCGCGAGAAAACCTCATGGCTGCAGGATTTTCTTGGCGCGCCGTCGGTTCGCCGGCAGAACGCGCAAAGCCGCGAGGCGGCGGAAGACCTCCTGCGGCGGGTGGGTCTTGCGCCATCGCGCCGATCAGATCGCGTCCGGCCTCGCCTATGGCGAACTCAAGCGGCTGGAGATCGCGCGCGCGCTGGCGACCGATCCCAGCCTGCTGATGCTGGACGAGCCGGCCGCGGGCTGCAATGCTTCCGAAACCAGGGAGCTTTCCGATCTGATCCGCCAAATTCGCGAAAATGGCGTGACCGTGATGCTGGTCGAGCACGACATGGGCATGGTGATGAGCATTTCCGATCGCATCCTGGTGCTCGATCAGGGGAGCATTCTCGCGGAAGGCGACGCCCGCTCCATTCGCAACAATCCGGAGGTCATCGCCGCCTATCTTGGCGTGCAAGGCGCAGCCCCGGGAGCGTCCGCATGCTGACGATCGAAAATCTCGCCGTCGCCTATGGCCGGGTCGAGGCGCTCAAGGGCGTGAGCCTCACGGTCGCCAAGGGAGAGATCGTGTCCCTGGTGGGGGCGAATGGCGCGGGAAAGACGACGCTGCTGCGGGCGATTTCCGGCATCCTGCCGATCAGCGGCGGCGACATCGTCTTCGAAGGGGCCAGCATCGGCGGCCTGCGAGCGCGTGAACGGCTGCGCCGGGGCATCGCCCAATCTCCCGAGGGACGACAGATTTTCGGGCCGATGACGGTCGAGGAAAACCTGCTCATGGGCGCCTTCTGCAAGACGGGCGCGCCGCGCTCGGCCCTCGACGCCGTTTACGCGATTTTTCCCGTCCTCGCACAGCGCCGTTCGGCGCAAGCGGGCGCGCTTTCCGGAGGGCAGCAGCAAATGCTGGCGATTGGTCGCGCGTTGATGGCCGAACCGCTGCTGCTGCTGCTCGATGAGCCGTCGCTCGGCCTCTCACCCCTGCTGGTCGAACAGATTTTTTCGATCGTGACCAAGCTTCGCGCGCAGGGAACGACCATCCTGCTCGTCGAACAGAATGCCGCGGCGGCCTTGGCCATATCGGACCGCGCCTATGTGATGAAGACGGGCAAGATCGATCGGACGGGATCCGCGGACGAGATCCTGGCCGACAAGTCGATACGAGACGCCTATCTGGGCGGGTGAGCGCTGGCGGGCGACTGCTGGCTTTTGGCCCTCGACAAGACCGCTTCCTCGACCTGGGACAGGCGGTCCTTGCCGAAGAACATCTCGTCAGCGACAAAGAAGGTGGGAATGCCAAAGGCGCCCCGCGCCACGGCGGCTTCGGTATTGGCCACGAGTTCGGCCTTGACGTCGGCGTCCTGCGTCGCCGCCAGCAACTTTTCGGCGTCGAGTCCGCCGGCGGTGAGCACGCGGCGGACAACGTCGGGGTCGTCCATCTTCTCGCCTTGCTCCCACATGGCCGCTGCGACGACGGACATGTACTGTTCCTCGACGCCGGCGCGCTTCGCCGCGACCAGGCCGCGCATGATGAGCAGCGTATTGACCGGGAAATGCGGGTTCAGCGTGAAGGCGGTCAGCTTGTGGCGGGCGATGAAGCGGCGCATCTCCAGCATTTCATAGGCGATTTTGCCCTTGACCCCCGAGAAGGTCACGAAGGGCGCCTGGTTGCCCGTCGCCTTGAAGATGCCGCCGAGCAGGCAGGGGACGATCCTGACCTCCGCGCCGGTGCGCGCGGCGATCGCGGGGACGAGTTTCCACGCCAGATAGGCGTTGGGGCTGCCGAAGTCGAAGATGAAGTCGATGACGGGCTTTTCCATGCTCACCACTTTATCCTCACCACGTTTCTTGCCAGGGCCTGAGATCGAGTTCGTGCGTCCAGGCCGAGCGTTTCTGAGCGGCCAGCGCGACATAGGCCGAGGCGATGTCCTTGGGATCGAGGATTTCCCCGCGCTCCAGCAAGGCTTCCGCGTCGGCGCGGTTGCTGCGGGTAAAGACGCCGTCCACCGCGCCGTCGATGACGACATGGGCGACGTGGACGCCCTGCGGCCCGAGCTCCCGCGCCATGCTTTGCGCCAAGGCCCGCAGACCGTGCTTGGCGGCCGCGAAGGCGGAAAATCCCGCGCCGCCGCGCAGGCTCGCCGTGGCGCCGGTGAACAGGATGACGCCCCGCCCGCGCGGAACCATGCGTCTTGCCGCCTCGCGACCCGTGAAAAACCCGGCAAGGCAGGCCATTTCCCAGACTTTGGTGAAGACGCGGGCGGTGGTGTCGCGAATGGGAAAGCGGACATTGGCGCCGATGTTGAAGACGACCGTTTCCAGCGGGCCGATCTCGCGCTCGATCGTGTCGAACAGGGCGATGGTTTCGTCCTCGGAGCGGGCGTCCACGCCGAAGGCATGGGCGACAAGGCCCTGCGCGCGGAGCGCCTCGGCCCTTTTCTCAAGTTCGGGAAGGTTGCGCGGCCGCCGCGTCATGCAGACGCGATAGCCGTCCGCGGCGAAAGCCAAGGCCAGCGCCGATCCCAGGCCGTCGCCTGTCCCCACCACCAGGCAGACGCCCTTTTCTCCCGCCATGCCCGCTTACTCCGATGTCCCGCGCGATGTTCGACGCGAAACAACCGGCTGTCAACGGGGCGACATGCCCGGCATTTTGCCATCGCTCGGTTTCTATGACGGCGAGCTCGTTCCGCGCATCACCAATCATGCTCGTAGCGACGATAGGGACGATGATAGCGATGGCGCCAAGGCCGCCAATGCTGGGGGTGGTGGTATTCCCGATAAAGCAGCTCGTCCCCGCCCGCCATCAGCGCCAGTTGGAGGTTCGGCGTCTCGCGCGTGTCAACGGCGGGAGAAGCTTTGGCGTCGGAGAGGGAAGTCTTGTCGTCGGAGAGAAAAGTCTTGGCGTCTGCGATCGTCTGAACGGCGGCGAATGCCGGCGTGGCGCCCAATGACGCCGCATCGGCCAAGGTCAGGGCCGTGACCGCGCCCAGAATTCCGATGATCTTCCGTTCGATATGTCGCTTCACTGCCGTCGCGCCCCTGTTGGCGTCCCCGGCGAGTCGGGCGTCGCCTGCGACCGCGGGATCGCGGAAAATGAAACAACGCGCGGCGTATGGCCTTGTTCCTGCCGCCGATTACTCCGAACAGGCGCCAATTCGACGTCGCCCAGTAAATCAGAAGGTTGCGAAGCGGCGCGCCGGCTACTCGGCGGCGAGCGGCAGATCTCGCTCGTCCCGAGCGTCCTCGTCGGCCAATCGCACGATAATGTCGACGCCGACGATTTTCTTGCCCTTGGGCGGCTGGATGTTCAGCTGCGGGGTGAGGTCGACCGGCATGTCATAGAGCGAGGCGCAATCCTGGTCGAAATAATGGCAATGCGACCCGGTCTTGGTGTCGTACCAGACCTTGGAGCCGTAAAGCGCAATTTCCCGCACCAGACCGGCGGCGACGAATTGATGCAGCGTATTGTAGACCGTGGCGCGCGACAGCGGCATTTGCAGCGATTTGGCTTCGGTGAAAAGCTGGTCCACCGTCACATGGCGGTCGCCGGCCACGAACAGCAGGCTGGCGAGGCTGACCCTTTGCCGCGTGGGACGCAGATCGACCGAGCGCAGCTTGCTTCGCACCAGCCGGGCGAGGGCGCCGTTCTTCCAGTCATATGTCGGTTTCGCGACGACGCGCCCGGTTCCGCCCGGTCCTTCCAGTTCTGAAACCGCCATTTTTTTCCTCATTTTCACATTCTAGCACGCAGACCGGCTTTTTTGAAAGGCTCTAAACTTGACCTGAAAGTGCAAGATCCAGGTTCGCCAGCGACCATCCACGCAAGCTTCGCGCCAATCGATCGCCAGCTGCGGCAATGCGCCCCTTGACGGGGGAAGGGCGCCGACACATAAGTTTCATCATGGCCAAGGGGAGCCCCGGCAAACGCTTTTTCGCAGAAGACGCGCAAAGCTGAACAGGGGGCTGAGAGGCCGGCGGCGCTTCGGCGGCCCGGCGACCCTCAGGCGACGCGGAATTTATTGCGCTTGCGCAACAAAGCCGCGCCGCCGCACCTGATCCAGTTCGGACTGGCGGAGGGATGGCGCGCAACGAAGTCTTTGCTTGTCCTGGCTTCGCTCCCGCTCCCGCTCCGCCATTCCCATTCGCGCGTCGATGCGCGAATTGAGAGGCGACATGCGCATAAGAGTGATCGGCGCCGGCGCGGCCGGCTTGACCGCGGCCTACGAACTTCTGCGGCAGGGGCGCGCGTCCGGCCGCGACATCGCGCTGGAAATCGTGGAACAGCAGGCTTCCGCCGGACGCGGCTGCTCCTTTTATGCTGGCGGCATGATCGCGCCCTGGTGCGAGGCCGAATCCACCGAACCGATCGTCGCGCGTCTGGGCGAAGAGGCGCTGGATTTCTGGACGCGTATCGTTCCGGTCGCCGAGCGGCGTGGCAGCCTGGTGGTGGCGCAGAAGCGCGACCGCGGCGAATTGCTGCAATTCTCCCGGCGCACCAGTCATTTCCAGTCGCTGGACAAAGCCGGACTGGCGGCGCGCGAGCCCGAACTCGCGGAAAATTTCGACCAGGCGCTGTATTTCGCCGAGGAAGCGCATCTCGCTCCGCGCGCCGCAATGCAGGAGCTGGTCCGCCTGTTGCAGTCCGAGCCGAATGTCGCCTTCCATTATGGCGTCGACGCCGCGACCCTGTCCGACACCTGCGACTGGACCATCGACTGCCGCGGCTTCGCCGCCAAGCCCGAGCTGTCGGGCCTGCGCGGGGTCAAGGGCGAGATGATGATTCTCCGCTCGGCGGAGATGAAGCTCACGACGCCCGTGCGCATGCTGCATCCGCGCCATCCGGTCTATGTCGTGCCGCGTCCCGACGGAACCTTCATGGTCGGCGCCACCATGATCGAGAACGAGGAGCGCGCGCGGGTGACGGCGCAGTCGCTGGTCGAACTGGTCAATTCGGCTTTCGCCATTCACCCGGCCTTCGCCGAGGCGGAAGTGGTCGAAACCGGCTCGGACGTCCGGCCGAGTTTCATCGACAATCTGCCGCGCATTGTCGTCGAGGGCAGGCGGATCTATCTCAACGGCCTGTACCGGCACGGATTTTTGCTGTCGCCCGCCCTGGCGAGCCGCGCGGCGAAAATCCTGTTCGAAGGCGCCTATTTTCCCGAGGTGATGGATGAAGATCGTGGTCAACGGCGAAATTTCGCCCACGCAGGCGTCTGATCTCGCGGCGCTGCTCGCCGAACGCGATTACCAGCCGGACCTCGTCGCCACGGCGGTGAACGAGACTTTCGTGCGCGCCAAGGAGCGCGCGGCGACGCGCCTGCAGGAAGGCGATCGCGTCGAAATCCTCACGCCCCGCCAGGGAGGCTGACGTGGACGACTCTCGCCATCTCCGATCCGCTGCAATTTTACGATGTGGTTCTCGGCTCGCGCCTGCTGGTCGGCACCGCGCAATATCCTTCGCCGGCCATCCTCGCCGAGGCGCTGAAGGCGTCGCGGGCGGAAGTGGTCACCGTGTCGCTGCGCCGCGAGGCCGGCGGATCACGCGCCGGCGAAAGCTTCTGGGACATGATCCGCTCGCTCGGCCTGCGCGTGCTGCCCAATACCGCCGGCTGCCGCACCGTGAAGGAGGCGGTGGCCACGGCGCAAATGGCGCGCGAGCTGTTTGGCACGCCCTGGATCAAGCTGGAGGTGATCGGCGAGGAGGACCTGCTGGCGCCGGACGTGTTTGGCCTGGTCGAGGCGGCGCGCATCCTTTGCGACGACGGTTTCCAGGTGTTTCCCTATACGACCGAGGACCTTGTCGTGGCGGAAAAGCTGCTCGATGCCGGATGCAGGGTGCTGATGCCCTGGGGCGCGCCGATCGGGTCGGGCAGGGGCCTCAACAACCTGTTCGGGCTGCGGGCGATGCGCGCGCATTTCCCCGATGTGCCCCTGGTGATCGACGCCGGCCTGGGCGCGCCCTCGCAGGCGGCGCAAGCCTTCGAACTCGGCTATGACGCCGTGCTGCTCAATACGGCCATCGCCCGGGCCGGCGATCCCGTGGCCATGGCGCGCGCCTTCGCCGCCGCCAGCGAGGCCGGACGCATGGCCTTCCGCGCCCTGCCGATCGAGCCGCGCGACATGGCCGAGCCGTCGACGCCGGTGCTGGGAAAGGCGTTTACGTGACTTCCGTCTCCCGCAGGAAGATCGACCCGTTCTACCTTATCGTCGATCACGTCGACTGGCTTCGGCGGCTGCTGCCTTGCGGCGTCAAGCTCGTGCAGTTGCGGGTCAAAGACGCATCCGAAGCCATCATTTCGGCCCAGATCCTCGAAGCCAAGAAGCTTTGCGCCAATTTTGGCGCGCAACTGATCGTCAACGATTACTGGCGTCTCGCCATCGATCTCGGCTGCGATTTCATCCATCTCGGCCAGGAAGACCTGCTGGCCGCCGACCTGCCGGCGATCCGCGCGCGCGGGCATGCGGCTGGGGATTTCCACCCATGACGAGACGGAGCTCGACATCGCCCTGGCGGTCGAAGCCCGATTATGTCGCGCTCGGGCCGGTCTTTCCCGACGCTGTTGAAGAAAATGCCCTGGGCGCCGCAGGGATTGGAAAAGCTCGGCCTGTGGCGGCAGAAGATCGGCGATATGCCCCTGGTCGCCATCGGCGGGCTGACGCCGGAACGCGGCGTGGCGCGCCTGCGGGCCGGCGCCGACAGCGCGGCCGTGGTCACGGACATCACGCTCAATCCGGACCCGGAGGCGCGGGCGAGGGAATGGGTCGACGCAACTCGGATGTTTGCCGCAACGGCGGGGTGAATTGGCTTCGAAAAAAGAAAGCGCCCGCCGGGGGGAGGAACCGGCGGGCGCGTCAGCAAAGCAGGGGATGAACCGCACCCGCCGTGCAAAACCTTTTGTCAAAGAGCTAGATCAATTCCTGCTAGCCATCTGATAAATTTATTGTGATCGCATATGAACTATTTTGGAAGCCTACTTTTTTGCAAAGCAGCATTGCAAAATTTGCATAGCATAAAGTCTCAGCCTCCACCTCAGGCCAGCGCCTTCTTCGCCGCCGCCGGACCCGGAACCGTCCCTCCCGGGCGTCGCGCGAGAACCTGTTTCAGGAACCGGCCGGTATAGGAGGCGGGTTCGCGGACGATCGCTTCCGGCGTCCCCTGCGCGACAATGGCGCCGCCGCCGTCTCCCCCCTCGGGCCCCATGTCGATCACCCAGTCAGCCGTCTTCACCACTTCGAGATTATGCTCGATCACGACGACGCTATTGCCCTGGTCGACCAGTTCCTGCAGCACCTCCAGCAGTTTCTTCACATCGTGGAAATGCAGGCCGGTGGTCGGCTCGTCGAGGATATAGAGGGTGCGGCCGGTCGAGCGCCGCGACAGTTCCTTCGACAGCTTGACCCGCTGGGCCTCGCCGCCGGAGAGGGTGGTCGCCTGCTGGCCCACCTTGACGTAGCCCAGGCCGACGCGGGAAAGGGTCTGCATCTTGTCGCGGATCGACGGGACGGCCTTGAACAGGTCCGCCGCCTCTTCGACCGTCATGTCCAGCACGTCGGCGATCGAGCGGTCGCGGTAGCGCACTTCCAGCGTCTCGCGGTCATAGCGCCTGCCCTTGCAGACGTCGCAGGTGACATAGACGTCCGGCAGGAAATGCATCTCGATCTTGATCACGCCGTCGCCCTGGCAGGCCTCGCAGCGTCCGCCCTTGACGTTGAAGGAAAAACGCCCGGGACCGTAGCCGCGGGTCTTGGCCTCGGGCAGGCCGGCGAACCAGTCGCGGATGGGGGTGAAGGCGCCGACGTAAGTGGCGGGATTGGAGCGCGGCGTGCGGCCGATCGGCGACTGGTCGATGTCGATGACCTTGTCGATATGCTCCAGACCTTCCAGCGTGTCGAAGGGGGCAGGATGCTCCATCGCGCCATTGAGGCGGCGCGCCACCGCCTTGTAGAGCGTATCCACCACCAGGGTCGACTTGCCGCCGCCGGAGACGCCGGTAATGCAGGTGAACAGGCCGAGCGGGAACTCCGCGGTGACATTGCGCAAGTTGTTGCCGCGCGCCCCGGTCAGCTTCAATGTCCGCTTGGGTTCGGGTTTCCGCCGCTTTTTTGGCGCTGCGACCTGCAATTTTCCGGTGAGATAGGCGCCGGTCAGTGAGTTCTCGTCGGCCATGATGTCGGCTGGCGTCCCCTGGGCGACGATCTCGCCGCCATGCACGCCCGCGCCCGGGCCGACGTCGACGACATAATCGGCGGTGAGGATCGCGTCCTCGTCATGCTCGACCACGATCACGGAATTGCCGAGGTCGCGCAGCCGGCGCAGGGTCTCCAGCAGGCGGAAATTGTCGCGCTGGTGCAGGCCGATGGAGGGCTCGTCGAGCACATAAAGCACGCCGGTCAGGCCGGAGCCGATCTGCGAGGCGAGCCGGATGCGCTGGCTTTCGCCGCCCGACAGGGTCCCCGATCCGCGCGACAGGGTCAGATAATCCAGCCCGACATCAACCAGGAATTTCAGCCGGTCGTCGATCTCGCGCAGGATGCGCGCGGCGATCTCGTTGCGCTTGGCGTCGAGTTTTTCCGGCAAGGCCTTGAACCAGGCGCAGGCGTCGCGCACCGAAAGTTCGGAAATCTCGCCGATGTGCTTATGGTCGATCTTGACCGCGAGCGCCTCGGGCTTGAGACGGAAGGATTTGCAGGCGTTGCACGGTTTGGCGGACATGAAGCGCGAGATTTCCTCCCGCGCCCATTCGCTCTCGGTCTCGAGATAGCGCCGCTCCAGATTGCGGATGACGCCCTCGAACGGCTTTTTCACTTCATAGGCGCGCACGCCGTCGGCATAGGCGAAACGGATTTCCTGCTCGCCGGAGCCATAGAGGATGATGTCCTGCGCGACCTTGGACAGGTCCGACCAGCGATCCTCCATGCGGAATTTGAAAGCCTTGCCCAGAGCGTCGAGCGTCTGCGCATAATAGGGCGAGGGCGACTTCGCCCAGGGCGCCACGGCGCCTTTCTTCATCGTCAGTTCGGGATTGGGGACGATCAATTCGGGATCGACCTTTTGCTCGAAGCCGATGCCGCCGCATTTCGGACAGGCGCCGAAAGGATTGTTGAAGGAGAACAGCCGCGGCTCGATTTCCGGAATGGAAAAGCCGGACACCGGACAGGAAAATTTCGAGGAAAACACGATCGGGTCGGGCGCCTTGCCTTCGGCGGATTCGGCGAATTCCACCACCGCCAGGCCGTCGGCGAGTTCCAGCGCGGTCTCGAAGCTTTCGGCCAGGCGCGAGGAAATATCGGCGCGCACCACGATGCGGTCCACAACCACGTCAATGTCGTGCTTGAGTTTCTTGTCGAGCGCCGGCGCGTCGGCGATGTCGTAGAACTGGCCGTCGATCTTCAGGCGCTGAAAACCGCGCTTCATGTACTCGGCGATTTCCTTGCGATATTCGCCCTTGCGGCCGCGCACCACCGGCGCCAGCAGGAACAGCCGCGCGCGCTCGGGCAGAGCCAGCACGCGGTCGACCATCTGGCTCACCGTCTGGCTTTCGATCGGCAGACCGGTGGCGGGCGAATAGGGAATGCCGGTCCGCGCCCAGAGCAGGCGCATGTAGTCGTTGATTTCCGTCACCGTGCCGACGGTCGAGCGCGGATTTTTCGAGGTCGTCTTCTGCTCGATGGAAATGGCCGGCGACAGGCCCTCGATATGGTCGACGTCCGGCTTGTGCATCATTTCCAGGAATTGCCGGGCATAGGCCGAAAGGCTCTCGACGTAGCGCCGCTGGCCCTCGGCGTAGATGGTGTCGAAAGCCAGCGAGGACTTGCCCGATCCCGACAAGCCCGTGAACACCACCAGCTTGTCGCGGGGAATGGTGAGGTCGACATTCTTCAGATTGTGTTCCCGCGCGCCGCGCAGGGAAATGACCCGTCCCTCGCCGATGCGCAGCGCCGCCGCAGCCGCCGTTTCCACGCTTTTGTGCTTGGCGGGGGCTTTGGCTGCTTTCGGCCTGGATTTGGTTTTGGGAGAATCCATTTGTACTGAAGTCCGGTGAATAGGGCGCCGGGGACGACCGTCTCTCGACGGCCTGGGGGCGGGGAGGTTCAGCCCCTATTTAACGTCGATTTCCACAAAATCCACCGCCGAAGGCTTGCACGATTCGCGCCTGCGCGCTAGAACATAAATAGAACACGCTTGGCCCAGGACAAAATCTGTTCAAAAAGCGTTCTCGTCGCCGGAAACAAATGTGAACATCAGGGGAGAGAAGTCGGGCGGTTTGCGATCGTGCGACGAAGTTATGCCGGGTTCTGTGGATAAGGCGGGATGGGCGGCAATTCTTGCGGCAATTTGGCGCAAGGGCAGGGGCGGGCGTATAGGATGCGCGGCAATCACGAGCGGCGTGCGAAATCGCCGCGTCGGAAATCTGATCGAGGAGCGGGGAGTCATGTCGGGCAGCGTCAACAAGGTCATTTTGGTCGGCAATCTCGGCCGCGATCCGGAATCGCGCAAGTTTCCTTCGGGCGACAGCGTCGTCTCCTTCTCGCTCGCCACCACCGAGAGCTGGCGCGACAAGGCGACGGGCGAGCGCAAGGACAAGACCGAGTGGCATAATGTGGTGATCTTCAACGAGAACCTTGGCCGGGTCGCCGAGCAGTATTTGAAGAAGGGCTCGAAGGTCTATCTCGAAGGGCAGTTGCAGACCCGCGAATTCACCGACAAGGAAGGCCACCAGCGCAAGACGACGGAGGTCGTCCTGCAACGTTTCCGTGGCGAACTGACCCTGCTCGACAGCCGCAACGCCGGACGCGGCGAAGACGCCGGTTATGGCGGCGCGCCTTCTTCGGGCGGCGGTTTTGGGCGGCAGTCGCCGATGGATCGCGGCCCTTCCGACCGCGGTGGATCCGCCGGCGGCCGTTCGTCCGGCGCGATCGACGACGACATCCCGTTCTGAGCGAGGCGCGCTAGGCTGCGCTCTTGCGGCCCAGCGCCAGCCGGACGGCGTCGACCAATTCTTCCGGAAACACCGGTTTCGGCAGGAAGTCGGCTGCGCCCATCTGGATGGCGTCGTCGCGCAATTTTGCCGAGGCGTTGCCGGTCATCACGATGACCGGGCAGTCCGACTGGCGCCGGGCGACTTCGGAGACGAGTTCGATGCCGGTGACGCCGCCCGGCATTTCGACATCCGTCACGATGCAATGGGCGTCGTCGAGCCGGTCGAAGTCGAGGAAATCCGCCGCCGACGAAAAACTCTCGACGGCAAAGCCTTCCAGGGCGAGCAGGCTCTCGATCGAACTCCCGCAAAGCGTCGTCGTCGTCGATGACGCAAATCCTTGCCATGACCCCACACTCCCTGTTTAAAATCAAGAATGTATCCGCTTTCGCCTGAATGGTTCTGCTGTAAACCAAACTCGGCAGAGACGCAGGTGAGCAAGGTCACCAACAGGCGTGACCAAAGTCATTGGGCGCATTATTGTTCGATGTTTCAATCGATTGGCCGTATCGCGCGTGGACGGCGCGAAGCTCACATTGTTTTGAACTCAGCTCTCACTGTCGCGCGGTTCCCCGAGCTTTTCGGCTTCGCCCGGGGTATTTTCTGACGACCAATGGCGCCGCTTTGCAAAACTGGCTGCAACACATTGAAGTAATGAAGAAATTCATATCCACAGATCGCGTCCGAAAACTAGCGTTCGCCGCGAGAATCGCCTAGAAGGATTGGACCTTTCTTCTGTAGCCACAAGGGTCTGTTTTGACCGATCAAAGAGACGAAGGACCGGTTCCGCCGTCCTCCGACATCCGCCCGGTTTCCATCACCGACGAGATGAAGAGTTCCTATCTCGCTTACGCGATGAGCGTGATCGTGAGCCGCGCCCTGCCGGACGTGCGCGACGGTCTCAAACCGGTGCATCGGCGCATTCTCTTTTCGGCGCAGGAAAACAATTTCCTCCCCGACCGCTCCTATGTGAAGTCGGCGCGCATCGTCGGCGAGGTCATGGGTAAATACCATCCCCATGGCGACGCGGCGATCTATGACGCCTTGGTGCGCATGGCGCAGCCCTTCTCGATGAGCCTGCCGCTGATCGACGGGCAGGGGAATTTCGGCTCGGTCGACGGCGACCGCGCCGCGGCCATGCGCTACACGGAATCGCGCCTGGCGCGGCCTTCGCTGGCGCTGATCGAGGACATCGATTCCGATACGGTCGACTTCAATCCCAACTACGACGGCAAGGAGCGGGAGCCGTCCGTCCTGCCGGCGCGCTTCCCCAACCTGCTGGTCAATGGCGCGGGCGGCATCGCCGTGGGCATGGCGACCAATATCCCGCCGCATAACCTCGGCGAAGTCATCGACGCCTGCGTCGCCCTGATCGACAATCCGGAGATAACGCTCCCGGAAATCATGGAGATCGTGCCGGGGCCGGATTTCCCCACCGGCGGCTCGATCCTCGGCCGCGCTGGAATCCGCCAGGCCTACGAGACCAGCCGCGGTTCGGTGCTGATGCGCGGTCTTTCGACGATCGAGACGATCCGCAAGGATCGCGAAGCCATCGTCTTCACCGAAATTCCCTATCAGGTGAACAAGGCGACGCTGATCGAGAAGATCGCCGAACTCGTGCGCGAGAAGAAGATCGAGGGCATTTCCGACCTGCGCGACGAATCCGACCGCGAAGGCATGCGCATCGTCATCGAGATCCGTCGCGACGCCGTGGCGGAGGTCGTGCTCAACCAGCTCTACCGCTTCACGCCGCTGCAAAGCTCCTTCGGCGTCAACATGATCGCGTTGAACGGCGGACGGCCCGAAAGCCTGAACCTGCTGGACTGCCTGCGGGCTTTCGTCGATTTCCGCGAGGAGGTCGTCAGCCGCCGCACCAAGTTCCTGCTCAACAAGGCGCGCGACGGCGCTCATATCCAGGTCGGCCTGGCGATCGCCGTCGCCAATATCGACGAGGTCATCCGGCTGATCCGCACCTCCGCCGATGCGGCCTCGGCCCGCGAGGCGCTGATGGGCCGGCTCTGGCCGGCGCATGACATGGCGCCCTTGATCGCGCTGATCGCCGACCCGCGCCACAGCATCGACGAGGACGGCAATTGCCGCCTGTCGGAGGCCCAGGCGCGCGCCATTCTCGAACTGCGCCTGCAGCGCCTGACTGCGCTCGGCCGTGACGAAATCGCCGAAGCCCTGAACCGGCTGGCCGCCGAGATCGCCGAATACCTCGAAATCCTGCGCTCGCGCGAAGAACTCTTCGGCATCGTCAAGGAAGAGATGATCGCGGTGAAGACGGCGCATGCCGTCCCACGCCGCACGCGAGATTCTCGACGTCGAAGGCGACATGATGGACGAGGATCTCATCCAGCGCGAGGACATGGTCGTCACCGTCTCGCACGCCGGCTACATCAAGCGCGTGCCGCTCTCGACCTATCGCGCGCAGAAACGCGGCGGCAAGGGCCGCTCCGGCATGCAGACGCGCGAGGAGGATTTCGTCCAGCGCCTGTTCGTCGCCTCGACCCATGCGCCGGTGCTGTTCTTCTCCTCGCTTGGCCAGGTCTACAAGGAGAAGGTGTGGCGGCTGCCGCTTTCCGCGCCGCAGGCGCGCGGCAAGGCGCTGGTCAACATGCTGCCGCTGGAGCAGGGCGAACGCATCACTTCGATCATGGCTTTGCCCGAGGACGAGGCGCAGTGGGAGCGCCTCGACGTGATGTTCGCCACCACGCGCGGCACGGTGCGGCGCAACAAGCTGTCGGATTTCGCCCAGGTCAATCGCGCAGGCAAGATCGCGATGAAGCTCGATCCGGGCGAGGGCATCGTCGACGTGCAGATCTGCACCGAGGACGACGACGTGCTGCTGACCACGGCCGAGGGGCAGTGCATCCGCTTCGCGGTGCCGGAGGTGCGGGTGTTCAAGGGCCGCGACTCCATGGGGGTGCGCGGCGTGACGCTGGCCGAGGGCGACAAGGTGATCGCCTTGTCGATCCTCGCCCATGTCGACGCCACGGGCGAGGAGCGCGCGGCCTTCCTGAAGATGCGCCGGGCGCAGATGGGCGAGGCCGTCGAGGCGGAGGCCGAGGTTGGCGACGCCGAAGATGCCGCGGAAAACGGCGCGGCTCTGTCCCAGGAGCGTTTTGACGCCCTGGCGGCCCGCGAGCAGCAGATCCTGACCATTTCCGTCAATGGCTATGGCAAGCGCTCGTCCTCTTACGAATACCGCGTCACTGGCCGCGGCGGCAAAGGCATTGTCGCCATGACCGTCAATCCCCGCAACGGCGAGTTGATCGCCTCCATGCCGGTCTTGCCGACCGACCAGATCATGCTGGTCACCGACGGCGGCCAGTTGATCCGCTGCCCGGTTGCAGGCATCCGCATCATTGGCCGCAGCGCCCAGGGCGTGATTGTGTTCAACACCGCCGAGACGGAAAAAGTGGTGTCGGTCGAGCGGATCAGCGAAGACGAAAACGGCGAGGGCGAGGGCGACGCCAATGGCGACGAGGGCGAAGCGCAGGATTGATGCCGGAGCCGCCCGAAATGGTCGAGAAACCGCAGTTTTTTATCCCGCCCGACGAGGATAAAGCCCGGCGCCGCGCCGCCGCCCGCGAAAGGCTCGACGCGATCGATCCGGCGAAACAACCCGGCGGCGCCGAACAAGACCCGCGGCGCCGCGACTGGTTCGAAGCCGTCTACGCGCTGGCGGAAGGCGATCCGGTCAATGTGCCCTGGGGCAATGAGGTCGCCCATCCGCTGCTGCTGGACTGGCTGGCGCAAAATCCGCGCCTCGACGGTCTTCGCGCGCTCGATGTCGGTTGCGGCCTCGGCGACAACGCCGCGGCGCTGGCCGGGCAGGGCGCTGCAGTCACCGCCTTCGACCTCGTGCCCCGGGCGGCCGAATGGGCGCGAAACCGTTTTCCCGACAGCGGCGTCAATTTTTGCGCCGCCGACCTGTTCGATCCGCCGAGGGAATGGCGGGGCGCCTTCGATTTCGTGCACGAAACCTATACTTTGCAGGCGCTCCCGGCGAGCCTGCTGCCGCGCGCGCAGGCGGCGCTGTCGGGCTTCCTCAAGCCCGGCGGCCGGCTCCTTGTCATCACGCGCGCCCGCGACGACGCACAGAATTTCGACGGGCCGCCCTGGCCGCTGTCGCGCCGGGACATCGAGGCCTTTACAAGCCACGACATGACATTGCTGGCGCTGGACGACATTCCCCCGACGGTGACGCCGAGCCGCCACTGGCGCGCCTTGCTGCGCAAGAACGGTCCATGAGCGGCGAAATCGAAGGCATGGTGGAGCGCGCCCGGCAATTGGCGCTGCGGGGCGAAGACGAGGCGGCGAAAGCCGCTTATCTCGCCGCCCTGCACATCGAGCCGACCCATTTGACGGCGCTGAACGATCTGGCGGCGCTGCTCTGCGCCAGCGGCCACCGCAGCGCCGCACGCCGCGCCTATGGGCAAGCGATCGCCCATCATCCCGACGATCCCGTGACGCGCGCCAATCTCGGCAATCTCCTTTACGAGGACGGCGACCCCTCGGGCGCCGAACAGCAGTTTCGCTCGGCGCTGACGCTCGCTCCCGAGTTTTATCTAGCTCATCAAGGCTTAGCGCGGGTATTGAGTGAAAAAGGCGAGGAAGCCGGAGAACACTGGCGCAAGGGTTTTGAAAACTTCGCCATGGTGACGCGCCGTTATCGCGGCCCGACGCCCGGCTTAAAACTGCTGCTGCTGGTTTCGGCAAGGCTCGGCAATATGGCGACGCGCCGCTGGATCGACGACCGCCGCTACGCCGTGACCGAAATTTTCGCCGAATTCTTCCTCCCCGGGACGCCGCTGCCGCCGCACGACCTGATCGTCAACGCCATTGGCGACGCCGACCTCTGCGCCAGGGACCTGGATTGCGCCGAAAGCCTGCTGACGCAGGCGGCCTGTGCGGTCGTCAATCCGCCGGAACGCGTGCGGGCGACGGGCAGGGCGGAAAACGCCACGCAACTTGGAAAAATTCCCGGCGTCGTCGCCCCGAACATTGTCGCGCGAAGGCGCGAAGACATAGCCGCGGACGCAAGTCTCTCTTTCCCGCTGCTGTTGCGCGCGCCGGGCTTTCACACGGGCCAGCATTTCCACTTGGTCGAAAGCCGCGGGGCGCTGCCCGGTCGCACTGGACGCACTGCCCGGCGAGGATCTGCTGGTCATCGATTATCTCGACGCCCGCGGACCGGACGGTTATGCGCGGAAATATCGCGTGCTGTTCATCGATGGCGAAATCTTTCCCGTCCATCTCGCGGTTTCCGCGGACTGGATGGTGCATTATTTTTCCGCCGCCATGGCGGAAAACGCCGCATTCCGCGCCGAGGAGCGGCGATTCCTCGAACACATGCCGGAGGTCCTCGGCGCGCGCGCGATGCGGGCTCTCCGCGATATCCAGGAAGCCATGGGCCTCGACTATGCCGGCGTCGATTTCGGACTGGCGTGCGACGGCTCGCTGCTGCTGTTCGAGGCCAATGCGACGATGAACCTGTTTCCGCCCGATCCCGCGCCGATCTGGGACTATCGCCGCCCGGCAATCGAGGCGGCGCTGGAGGCGGCGAGGACAATGACCTCCGCACGCGTCAACGCGCGCGCATAGGGCTTCCATCATGGTCAAGAATTTGAAACGAAATGGATTTTTACGAAATTAGTGGCCAGCGGCTTGAAAGATGAAACTGAAATCGGCCGAATAGGTCGATGGATTGGCGAGCGCTGCATTGACGTGACAGGTCGTGCATGTCGTCGTCTGAAGGTAGGTCTCCATCGTCGAATTAGCGACGGGTATCGAAGGAAGCGTCGTTGGCAGGCGGGCGGAGCCGGCAAGGGGAGCCTCGGGATCAACGGCGATGCCCAGCGCCCATTGCACATTGACCAGCTTGTAATTCTGCCAAACGGTATCCGGATAGGTCTTCGCCAAGGACTGGACCATTTGGTTGACGTCGTCTGTATCCGGCTCGATGGGTGTGATGCGTGTGGTCTGGATCGCCGTTGGCGCCGGGCAGGCGCCGCCGATGCGATAGGGAGGCCGGATATTCGGCGCGCAGCCGACCGTCACCGTGCGCCGCGCCGCGCCTGCAGCTGGACCGGCGAGACAGCGCGGATCGCCCACCACCACGGTCTGCGGCTGACAGTGATCGCTGTACAGGTTGTAGCTTCCGCTGATCGGGCCGTTGTCGTCGGGAGCATTGTCAACATGTTCGAAGGTCGCCCAGAAAAAGCTCGGCTGGAGCGTGGTCTTCTGGATGATGTGCAGCCCTATCAGCGCCACCTCGGTCAGGCGGCAATCGCCGCTCGAAGCGTCGATGATCGCGGCGTCGCCGGTCTTGAAATAGGCCCATTTGGGATTTTGCGGATCGGGAACCTCCATCCAGGCCGCCTTCAATTCGAGCGCGCCAATGGGGCCGTCGGCATCGCCCTTGGGAAGCACGAGCGGACGACCTGCGGTGATGAACGCAGCCTGCGCGTCGGCGTCGTACAGTCGGTTCGAGACGATAAAGTCGGCTTCCTCGCGGTTCACACGGATTTCGTACCAGATGTTCGTGTTGTTGCTCGCGCCGATCCACGCGGCCTGATTGTCGGCGGCGCCGGCCTGTTCCGTCGCTTTGATGTGGGCGCCCTTTTTCTCCCAGCCTGACGGGGCCTCGAAAATCGTCAGGTCTTCTGGCCGGACGACGCCCGCGGCCCTGACCCTGGACGCGCAGGCGGCAGGCAGCGGCGCCCGTCGGACGGGCAAGGCGCCGCCGCCGGCGGGTCGAAGAATGTCCGCCGCGCTGGGAAAGGTCTGCCATCGCACCGGAGCGCGGTCCCCGGCTTCGCCGAAACGATGCCCGACGCTCGGCCAATTCAGGCCAATGAATTGCTGCCAGGCGAAACAATTGACAGTCTTTTGGCTGGTCGTGCTTGGGGCGTCGCCCAGGACTTCGCCGGAATAGGAAAAATAGAAACCGGGACCGCACTTATTGGAATAGACTGTTTCAGCGGCGCTGGGCGCCGTCCATAGCAAAAGGGCGCCCGTCAGGTTCCGGATTGCGCGGCGAATGACCGAAATCCTCATTGGCAAATACTCTTCGTATAATTTCTTTATAAATCAACCGATTATGTTGATGCGCCCGCAGCGAAGGGTGAGATAAACGTGAGAAAAACTTCATAAATTTGTTTGTTTTGTCACGATAGAAGTTTTGTCGCGCGCGCTCACGCCTCGATTTCATTCGCCTTGGCCTCGTCCCAAAGCGCGTCCATTTCCTCAAGCGAAACGGCGCCAAGCTTTTTCCCCTGCGCCTCCAGCCGCCGCTCGATATGGCGGAAGCGGCGTTCGAACTTGGCGTTCGTCCCCCGCAGTGCGCTCTCGGCGTCGGTTTTGGCGTGGCGGGCCAGATTGGCGACGGCGAACAGCACGTCGCCGATTTCCTCGGCCACATGCGCTTTGTCGCCTCGGTCCAGCGCCTCCTCGACCTCGTCGCATTCCTCCCGGATCTTTGCCAGCACCAGCCGCGCGTCATTCCAGTCGAAGCCGACTTTCGAGGCCTTTTCCTGCAACTTGATCGCGCGGGTCAGGGCAGGGAGGGTCACGGGAATATCGGCGAGCAAACCCTGGCGGCCCTCATCGGGCAGGCCGGCGGCGCGGCGCGCTTCCGCCTTTTCGGCCTTTTCCTGGGCCTTGATCTCCGCCCAGACGCCTTCGACGGCTTCCGGCGTGCGCGCCTCGGGAGCGCCGAAGACATGGGGATGCCGGCGGATCATCTTGGTGGTGATGGCCTCGACCACGCCGCCGAAATCGAACAGGTCGCGCTCCTCGGCCATGCGGGCGTGAAAAACCACCTGCAACAGCAAGTCGCCTAATTCATCGCGCAATTCGACGAAATCGTCGCGCTCGATGGCGTCGATGACCTCGCAGGCTTCCTCCACCGCATAGGGGGCGATGCTGCGGAAATCCTGGGCGAGGTCCCAGGCGCAACCCGTCTTTGGCGTGCGCAGCGCCGCCATGATCGCGAGGAGGCGGGAGATTTCGCGCGATGGCTGCATGGCTCGAGTCCATAAAAAAGAAGGGCGCTTGCCATAAAAAAAGAGCAGGGCGCTTGGCCCTGCTCCATTAAACGATAAACGGTCGAACAAAAACCCCGAGCCGATGAAATCAGGTCGGGGTTTTCGATTCTTTGCTTCGTCGCGTTTTCATTGAAAACGCTTCGCGAACTCAGCTGAGTTCGATGGCGACGGCCTCGCGGCCCTTCTGGGTGTCGACGACCTTCATGATCACCGGCTGGCCCTCCGGCAATTGCGAAATGCCGGCGGCGCCGAGGATCGAAATGTGGACGAACACGTCCTTGCCGCCGTCATTGGCCTGGACGAAGCCAAAGCCCTTGGCGCCGTCGAACCACTTGACCGCGCCCTGGACTTCCACGGCCGACGAAAGGTCGGGCGCGCGACGCGCCGGGGGACGCGGCGAGTCGAAGGAGCGCTGCGGCGCGCGTTCGGCGGCGCCGGCGGTGTCCACTTCGAGCACGCGGGTGACCTGCTGGCCCTTGACGCCATTGGCGACGAGAACCTTCAGCTTCGCGCCCGGGGGGACGGATTCATAACCGGCGGACTGCAGCGCGCCGATGTGCAGAAAGGCGTCGCCGGTGCCGTTGGCCAGTTCGACAAAGCCGAAGCCCTTGTCGCCCTTGAACCACTTCACCACGGCGTCGACCGAAGCGGCGCTGCCGCCTGCGGGCGGAGGCGCGAAGCCGGAATCGCCGCCGCCGAATCCGCCGCCCATGGGCGGGCGGTCGAACGACGAGCGCGGTTGGCTGAACGTCCTGCGCGGGGCGTCGAAGGGCGAGGGCCCGTCATCGTCAAAACCGCGCTTCCTCGGGGCTCGGAAATCTTTACCTTTGCTCATGTCCGCCTATTAAACTCCGCCTCATTTTTCGATCGGGACGCTTGGATCCGAAACCCTCTAGGATTCAAAAACTCCAAGCTCCGCCTTGCTCCCGCATTGACCCGAAAGGGAAAAACCCAAACCGGTCAAACGGAAACGCCAAGCCGATGGTGTCAGATTTCCTAGTCCAAAGCCCGCGCGTTATCCTTTTAGCAGCAAATGGGGCCTTTTGGCTAGGTTTTTTGCTGCGGAAAACACGGGGAAACTGAACAAAAAGCGGGCTCTTGGCCGCAAAAACCGTTTTTTCGTTAAGCCAAACCGAACAGCGGCGCGTTTTTTCACAATTACGTGAGGCGGCGGCCCGGAAACCGGGCGAGACCGCCAGTCAGGACATCCGATGGCGCGGCCGCTGCGCGGCGCGCGCGGCGCCTTCGCGAGTTCGCTCTGCGCGCTTTCCTGCGACGCCGCATCGAAGACACGGAGCCGCCGGGGGAGAACACGCTTGGCCCTATCCGAGATTCGCATAATCAATATTATGGAATTTACCAATGTCGGGAATTACGTGTCCGGCGGCTCCCAGCCCTTCGGCGCCATTTCAAACCCCGCGAACTCGAAAGCCGGCGCGACGACGCAGCCGACCAAACTCCAGGCGCCAAGGCTTCGCGCCGACCTGCCACGCGCCCGTCGGAACGACGCCTTGCAAACGGTCGCCGCTGGCGAGATCGGGCCCGAGCCGCATGTCGCGCAATCCGGACGCCGGATCTTGGATCTCGAGCCGCAAAGTCGCGCCGGCCTGCCACAGCCAGATTTCCGCGGCGTCGATGCGATGCCAGTGGGATCGCTCGCCCTCGGCCAGCAGGAACAGGATGCTGGTCGCGGCGCCGCGACCGCCGTCCGCCGGGCGGTCGCGCCAAAGTTCGCGATAGCGGCCGCCTTCGGGATGCGGCGCCAGCCCGAGCGCGTCGGCGACGGTTTGACTGTCGAGTGTGGGGTCGCGGAGATCGATCATCGATTGGCTTTCCAGACTGGTCGGCGCGATCCTAGCGCAAAACTAGAATTGCGGCGCCTCCGCCCAGTCGCTCCATTCCATCTGGATCGCGAGTAGCACGGCGCGGGCCAGAGCCTGGTCATCCTTGCCGACGCCGCTGAAGGGCGCGTCGCGCCTGATCGTCACTTCCGCCACCGGCTCGCCCGAGGCGAAGGCGCACTCCCTGGAGAGGCCGACAATGCGGCCGGCGAGCCTCGATCGGATCGGCGTCCGGTCGATCAAGCCCAGGAGTTCGTCCTTGGCGACGAGGTCGCCAATCTCGCGCGCCGGCCGGAACAGGCCGGAAAGCGGGGCCGCAACCAGGCTACGCGCGGAAATGCGGGCGTCGCCGGGCGTTTTTTCGGGGGCAGGCGCCCTGCCCTCGCGGATCAGCGCGCCCGGGTCCGGTCCCTCGATCGCGATCGCCAGGTCGCAATCCTCGCCGGCCGTGCGCCCGCCGCCCAGGCAGATACGCAGGCGCGCGTTGAAATCGGCCGCCGCTTCCGCGCCGCCGGTTTCGCCTGTCGCGTCGATGACGACGTCCCAAGGCCAACGCCCCGTCGCATCCTCGGTGAGCAGCGGAATAAAATTTTTCTGACGCAAGGCCGCGAGAAAGGAGCGGTCGTTGCGCACGAGCCGCGCGTCGACGCCGTCAAGCGTTGCGACGCCCTGGCTCCAGGCGTCGGCGAAAGACATTTTCCGCCGCAGAATTTTTGGCGGCGCGCGGCGCTGCAACGCCACCGCGTGGCCGGCGAGCAGCAGCAGCCGCGCCACCGCAGAGGCGATGGGACCCAGGCCCAAGACGAGGATGCTGATCGATTCGTCCATCACTACGCCCGTATTTGCATTTAGCCTCAGGCCAAGCAAGAATCCGGCCGGGGAACAGAGCGACTTTTGGCCGGTTGGTTGCAGTGGGGATATTCGCCATGACCTTTCCGCTGACCTTGTTGAACCTTGCCGGCGCCATCGCGCTGCTGCTTTGGGGTTCGCACATGGTGCAGACCGGCGTGCAGCGCGCCTTCGGCCCGAAGCTGCGAAGTTTTCTCGGAACCGCTCTTCGCAATCGTTTCAAGGCTTTCTTCGCCGGACTCGGCGTCACGACGCTGCTGCAGAGCAGCACCGCGACCGGCCTGATGGTCACGGGTTTCGCCGCCACCGGCATGGTCGATCTCGCCCCGGCCCTGGCGATCATGCTCGGCGCCAATGTCGGCACCACCGTCGTCGTCCAGGCCCTGTCCTTCAATGTCGCCGCGCTGTCGCCGACGCTGATCCTGATCGGCGTGATGATGTTTCGTCGTGAGTCCAGCAGCCGGACGCGCGATTTCGGCCGCGCCTTCATCGGTCTTGGCCTGATGTTCCTGGCTCTGAGCCAATTGCTCGAAATCATGACGCAATACGAGGACATGCCGAGCCTGCGGATATTGCTCGGCGCCGTCTCCACCGAGCCGCTGGTCGACGTGCTGCTGGCGGCCGCCCTGACCTGGGCGGCGCATTCGAGCGTCGCCGTCGTGCTGTTCATCATGTCGCTGGCGGCCAGGGGCGCGGTGCCGCCCGACGCCGCCTTCGCGCTGGTGCTGGGCGCCAATCTCGGCGCGGCGATCAACCCGGTGATCGAGGGGCCGGCCAGCGACGATCCCGCCGCCAAGCGCCTGCCCGTCGGCAATCTGCTCACGCGCGTCGTCGGAGGCGCGGTGGCGCTGGCTTTCCTCTATCCGATCGGTCGCTTCATGGTGACCTTCGAGCCCAATGATGCGCGCGCAGTCGCCGATTTTCACACCCTGTTCAACCTCGCGGTCGCGGCGGGCTTCTTTCCCTTCCTTGGCTTCTATGCCGCGGCCCTGCGCCGCCTGCTGCCGCGCCGGGCGGAGCCCGCCGACCTCGCCACGCCGATCTACCTCGACGAGGCCGCCCGCGAGACGCCGATCGTCGCGCTGGGCCTCGCCGCGCGGGAGGCGCTGCGTCTCGCCGATCTCCTGCTCGAAATGATCCAGGGCGCCAAGCAGGCGATTGAAAAGGGCGATCGCCGCCTGGCCGTGGAGACGCGGCGGCGCGACGACCTGATCGACCGGCTCGCGTCGGCGATCAAGGCCTATCTCGCGGCGCTCGACACCGAGGAGATGAGTTCCTCCGACCAGGATCGGCTCAACGAGATTTTCACTTTCCTTTCGCAGATCGAGCAGGCCGGCGACGTGCTGTCGCGCAATTTCCTCGGCCATGTCGCCAAGCAATTGAAGAAGACGGTGGCGGTCGACGGGGCGGACCGCAGCGAAATCGGCCCCATGCTGGATCGGCTCGCCAACAATCTGCGGACCGCGGGCTCGCTGTTCATGACTGGAGACGCGCGGGTGGCGCGCTTGCTCACCGACGAGAAAGTCGCTTTCCGCGACGCCGAATCCCAGGCCGCGCTTGCCCATTTCTCGGTCGCGGGCGCGTCGCCCTCCCCGGAAACCCAAGCCAGCGCCCTGCGGCTCGATCTGATGCGCGACCTGAAACAGATCAACGGCCATATCGTCGCGGCGTCCGCCTATCCGCTGCTGGAGAAAAAGGGCGAATTGCTGCCGAGCCGGCTTGTTTCCTGAACGGCGCCGTCATTATAAACGTCTTGGGGAAATACTTGCGGAAACGGGCATGGCGGCGAGGGCGGACGACTGGCGGTTTGGGCCCGAATTTCCGCGTTTCCTCGCCGACCTGATGGCAGCGGAATTCGCGCTTATGCGGCCGGGCGCGCCGCCGCTGCGGCTCAGGGACGACGCCGATCCCGGGACGGATTCGCTGGAGCGGCTGCGACTCGCAATGGCCGTCGCGACGGCGCTGCGCCTGGGCTCCGAACGGCTCCAGGAGATGCGTTTTTTCTCCGACTGGGTCGCCGAATGCCGCCGCGCCGCCGCTCCCCACGTGATTTTGGCGCCGATCCGGGACTGACCTTCAAGACGTCAGGCAGCAGCGGCGAGCCGCGCCTGGTCGCGCAGCCCATCGCGGCGCTGTTACAAGAGGTCGATGCGCTCGCCGCAATTTTTCCCGGAGCTGCGCGGATCATCGCCCTCGCGCCCGCCCACCACATCTACGGCTTCCTTCACACCGTTCTGCTGCCGCATCGGCTGGGCCTGCCGGTCCTGGACGCCCGCGCCCATGCGCCCGGATCGGTCGCGCGGCTGTTGCGGGACGGCGATGTCGTCGTCGCCTTCCCGACGTTCTGGCAGGCGGCGGCGGAAGCGGGCGTCGTCTGGCCCGGCGGCGTGGTCGGGACGAGTTCCGGCGCGCCCTGCCCCCCGCAGGTCGGACCCGCCCTGAGACGGCAAAACCTGTCCCGGCTGGTCGAAATTTACGGCTCCACCGAAACCGGCGGCATAGGCTGGCGCGATGACGCCGAAAATCCATTTCGCCTGATGCCCTACTGGCGGCGGGAAGGCGAAGACAGGCTGTCCCGGGATTTCGGCCTCGGCGCGCGATCTTATGAATTGCCCGACGTCGTGTCGTGGTCGGACGCCGAAACCCTGCGGCCCGTCCGCAGGCGCGACGGCGCGGTCCAGGTCGGCGGCGTCAACGTCTATCCGGAACTCGTTTGCGCCGTGCTGAAGGCGCATCCGGGCGTCGCCGACGCCGCGGTCCGCCTGATGCGGCCGCATGAGGGCGAGAGGCTGAAGGCTTTCGTCGCGCTCAAGGACGAGGCCTGGCGGCCCGAGGCTTTCCGCGCCGAACTGGAGGCGTGGTTGCAACAGCGGCTCACCGCTGTCCAAATTCCGCGCGCTTTCAGCTTTGGGCCGCGCCTTCCGGTTGACGATCGCGGAAAGCTTTGTGACTGGACGATCTGACCCGCGCCATCTGCGCCTCCAGCGCGGCCAGCAGGTCCGGACCCCTGAGCGGCTTGGCGAGAATCGGCGTGCGGCTGCAGCATCGCGGCGCATCGAGCCCCTTGCCGAAGCCGGTCAGCAGGACGAAGGGTATTTTTCGGGCGGTCAAGGCCTCCGCGACCGGCCAGACATAGACGCCGGCCAGATTGACGTCGAGCACGGCGGCGTCGATCTCCGCGCTTTCGGCGAGCGGCAAGGCGCGTTCGACGCGGCTGACAGGACCGACGACGACGTAGCCCGCCTCGGTCAGCACGTCTTCGGCGGCCAGCGCCACCAGCGCCTCGTCATCGACGAGGAGAATGCGTTTCGCGCCCATGGAGAACCGGTCAGTTGCGGTGGATGAAGATCCATAAGCCGCCATCCTTGCCGGACTGCGCGCGAACGGTCAATTCCCGTTCGCAGTCGCTGAAATCGCCGACAAAATTGAAGCTGATGTCCAGCGTGCCTTCGCGGCGGGCCTTGTCGATTCGGCCTTTGAAATAGCCGTTGTTCATGCAGGGCGCGACATCGATGAAATACAGGCGTCCCGTCGCCGCGCGCTCGCCGTAGCCGGAGCGCGCGGCTTCCGCCTTGTTGAACACGCGCACGATATTCTGCGAATCGAGGCCAGTGACGCCGAAAGGCAAAAGATCCAATTCCTCCTGCGTCAGGACTTCGACCGCTTCGGCAAGCCGCTGCGTGTCGAAGGACGGCAAGGTGGTCATGGACATACTCCGTGGGGATGGCGCTTGCGCCCTAGTCTTGATGAAGCCACGGCGCTGCGCCAGTTGGAAAAGGCGGCGCATAGCATCAGCGCCATGAAATTTTGTCAATCGGGAATGGAGCCCTTTTTGGCGAAGAATTTACAGCCATCAGGGGCCGGATTAGCCAATATCGCCGCCGCCTTGACGCAGATGCGGGCCAGGTCGCGACGACCTGTTGTCCGTCGGGCCTGCCGTTGAGGCTCCCGGACCGAGCGCCGCGGCTCAGGCTTGCGGCCGGGTGTTGCCGTCATAGAGCGCGATGCCGACCACGTGGGTCGCCGTTCCCCCGCCCTGCGCGCTGAAGGGAACCAGCAGACGCTCGAAGGTCAGCGGGTCGCCGTCGCCGAAATCAAAGCGCAGGAATTCATGGCAGGGTTCGGCCTTTTCCGCGCAGCGCTGGTAGATTTCGGCCAGCCCTGCCGTTTCGCCGCCGACGATATCCTGCGCGGCCAGGGGCCGCCCGAGTTCGTCGATCAGGCCGCGGCCGACCTCGACGAAGCGGAGCTCTTTTTCGGGGCCGATGGTGGCGAAGGTCAGGGCGCCGGTCGCCGCGAAGCGGCTCCAGTCGAAGGCGCCGAGTTGCGGCAATTCGCCATGAGGACCGCGCAGCCGGGCCCATTGGTCGTAAAGTGCGCAAACGATGTCGTTTTTCAGATTGCGCCGCACCGGGGAGGCGGCCACTTCGGCGCCGAGCCGCTCCAACGGCGCAGACAAGCGGTAGCGCAGCCCCTGCTCGCCATAAACGAGCTGCGGCGCGCAATCGAATTCGAGGCCGGCGATGCGCGTCAGGATGGTCGTGCCGAAACCGCTCCGTCCCGGCGCGACACAGGGTGGGCCCCCCTCTTCGCGCCAATCGAAGTCCATCCGGGCGCCGTCGCCGTGGCCGACGATTTCCCAGTTCACCCGCAGCACGCCGTCCGGGACGGAAAGCGCGCCATATTTGGCGGCGTTGGTCGCCAGTTCATGCGCGATCAGGCCGAAGGTTTGCGCCGCCTTGACGGTGAGGACGACGTTGGGCCCCTGGAGCCGGGCGCGGGCGCCGAAGGCGGCGAGTTCGTTTTCGAGCAGGGTTGCAAGGTTCGCGCCGTCGAAAGCCCCGTCGCTCAGCACGCCATAGGTCGCCGACAGCGCGCAGAGCCGTCCGATGAAAGCGGCGCGGGTTTCCGCAATCGGCCGGTCGTCGGTCAGGCTGCGCTGGGCGATGGACTGGATGACCGCAAGCAGGTTCTTGCCCCGGTGCGCCAGCTCGCGCATCATCGTGAGCTGCCTGTCCTCGGCGAGCTTGCGTTCGGAAATATCCTCGACCACGGCGAGGAAGTAATCGACTGATCCGTCCGGTTTGCGCAGGCAGCTATAGCTTGTCGCGGTCCAGACCCAGCCGCCGTCGCCGCGGCGCAGCCGCTTCTCCATCATGCAGGATTCAGCGCCGCCCGAGCGCAGCACTTCGAGATGCGCGGCCTCTCCATCCAGGTCCTCGACGTGGGTGAGGCCCTGCGCCGTCGTCGCCAGCAGGTCGTCCCTGGCGCGGCCGAGGATTCGCAGCAGCGCCGCATTGGCGCGCAGCCAGCGGCCGTCGGCGCCGACTTCGGCAATGCCGACGGCGGCGTGCTCGAACATGGCGCGAAAACGCGTATCGCTGGCGGCCAGGGCCAGTTCGGCGCGCTTGCGCGCGGTAACGTCCTGGTGCGAGACAATCGCGCCGGCCTGTTGTTCCGGATCGAGCGCCGCGACTTCCATGACGAACCAGCGCGGCTGTTGCGGGCTGTCGCAGGGGTATTCCATCGAAAATAACGGCAGCGTTCCCGCCAGCACGGCCTTGAGCCCGTCCAGCGCCGCTTTGGCGGTGGCGTCGCCGCTTGCCGCCGCGCCGATGCAGACCTCGAGATAATTGGCGCCCACGGCGACGCCGGATTCGGGGTCGCAGCCATTGGCGAGGGCGAAATCCATCCAGGCCTTGTTGACCAGCAGGATCGCGCCGGTCCGGTCGATCACGGCGATATGGGCCGGCAGCGCGCGCAGGCCTTCCTGGTATTTGTCGATCAACTCGCGCACGGCGTCGATGGCGTCGCCTGCGCCCGGGAACTCACGCATGTCCCTGTCTCCGCGCGCGAAAAGAAAAGTTTCGCCCTGCCCTGTCTTCGCCGCGGCCCCAGCTTAAGCGAAAATCGCGCGTTTACAAAACGCAGGGCGAGGCGCCTGAGCCGAAAGTTGGAATCGCCGAACCGTCAGGACTAGGGCATAAAACGTGCGGCGGTCGACAGCGGCGGCCACGAAAATCGGGCCGAACAAAATCAGGCCCAGGAGGAGGATCGTCGGCGATGAAAAAGGGCGTTTCACCTCAGGAAGCCGCGGCGATGATCCCCGATGGCGCCGTATTGATGATCGGCGGCTTCATGGGCGTCGGCAGTCCGCACCGGATCATCGACGCCCTGGTCGAAGCCGGGCGGAAAAAACTCACGGTCATCGCCAATGACACCGGCAAGGCCGATTACGGCATCGGCCGGCTGGTCCGCGCGGGCGCGATCTCGCGCCTCATCGCGTCGCATATCGGCCTCAATCCGGAGACGGGCAAGGCGATGATCGACGGCGTCATCGACGTCGAACTGACGCCGCAGGGCACGCTGGCCGAGCGCATCCGCGCTGGCGGCTATGGGCTGGGCGGCGTGCTGACCAAGACCGGTCTCGGCACGCTGGCGGCGAAAAACCAGAAGGTCATCGAGATCGATGGCGAGGAATGGCTGTTCGGGGCGCCGATCAAGGCCGATTTCGCCCTGCTCCACGCCGACCGCGCCGACTATTCCGGCAATCTCGCCTATCAGCTCACCGCCACCAATTTCAATCCGGTGATGGCGACCGCCGCGGAAACGGTGATCGCGGAGCCGCGCGAAATCGTGCCGGTCGGCGTCCTTCCCCCCGATCACGTGACCACCCCCGGCATCCTGGTCGATTTCATCGTTCGTAGAGGCGCCTGATGAGCCCGCAAATGAGTCCCGAAGAAATCATCCAGCGCCGCGTGGCGCGCGAATTGCGGGCCGGAACGCTGGTCAATCTCGGCATCGGCCTGCCGACCGGCGTATCCCGCTACATCCCAGCCGAATTCCGGCATATTTTTCCAGTCGGAGAATGGCATTGTCGGCATGGGCTCACGCCCGCCCGAGGGGATGGAGGACGAAGACCTGACCGACGCGGGCGGCGGTTTCGTTTCCGCCGTTCCCGGCGCCGCGACTGTCGATTCGAGCTTTTCCTTCGGCCTCATCCGCGGCGGCCATCTCGACACCACCGTGCTCGGCGGCCTGGAAGTGGACGAGAACGGCCAGCTGGCCAATTGGGTGGTGCCCGGCCGCATGGTTCCGGGCATGGGCGGCGCCATGGACCTCGTGACCGGCGCGCGGCGGGTCATCGTCGCCATGCAGCACACGGCCAGGGGCAAGCCCAAGATCGTGCCCCTCTGCACCCTGCCGTTGACCGCGCTGCGCCGCGTCACCCTGATCGTCACCGACATGGCGGTGATCGAACCAACCGACGACGGTCTCATGCTGCGCGAACGCGCCCCAGGCGTGGAGATCGCGGAAATCGTCGCCGCGACCAGCGCGAAGCTCACCGTGCCGGCCTATGTGCCGGAAATGGCGCTGGCGTCCTGAGCCGGCCGCGACCTTTTGCCGCCAAGCCCGGCGGCAACAAGACTGTCGTCAATTCGTCAAGCCTCGGTTATAGGTTTCCGAGTGCTAAGCGCGCGACCTGCTGAAAGACTTCGGGAACTCGCTCTAGCCGATTGATCCAATGCGTATTTTCCGCCCGCTTGTGTGGGAGTCGAGGAGATGCGCCAATCCTAGCGAGACTTCCCATGGCCAAGACAATTCAGAAAATCGGCGTCGTCGGCGCCGGCACGATGGGCAATGGCATCGCCCAGACCTTTGCCGTCTCCGGCTATGCCGTGGTCCTGTGCGACGTCGCGCAACAGGCGCTCGACCGTGGGGTCGCCACGGTCAAGAACAGCCTTGCGCGCCTGGCCTCGAAGGAAAAGATCACCGCAGCCGACGCCGACGCCGCCTTCGGGCGCATCAAGGCGACGACGACCATGGAGGATTTCCATGATTGCGATCTGATCGTCGAGGCGGTCGTGGAGCGGTTCGAAGTCAAGAAGGCGATCATCGCCGAACTCGACCGGATCTGCTCCGAAGACACGATCCTGGCGTCGAACACCTCCTCGATTTCGCTGACCAGGATCGCCGCGACGTCCAAGGCGCCGCAGCGGGTCATCGGCATGCATTTCTTCAATCCCGTGCCGATGATGCAGCTGGTCGAGATCATTCGCGCCCTGCAGACCAGCGACGAGGTCGCCGCGACGGTCACCGCGCTGGTGGGCGCCATCGGCAAGCAGGCGCACGCCTCCAAGGACAGCTATGGCTTTGTCGTCAATCGCGTGCTGATCCCCATGGTCAACGAGGCGATCAATTGCGTGCACGAGGGCGTCGCCGCGCCCGCCGACGTGGACGCGATGATGAAGCTCGGCGCCGCCCATCCCATGGGTCCGCTGTCGCTCGCCGACCTGATCGGCCTCGACATCATCCTGGAGGTCATGAACACCCTCTACGAGGGCTTCAACGATCCGAAATACCGGCCGAGCCCGCTGCTGAAGCAGATGTGCGACGCCGGCTGGCTCGGACGCAAGTCCGGCAGGGGCTTCTTCTCCTACGCCAAGTAAGGGGGATGGGCGTCCCGTCGATCGGGACGCCCCGAACCGAGGGCCTCAGGCCTTGATGACATCCCGATAGGCGTGCCAGGCGGAGTGGCCGGCGATCGGCAGCGTGACTGCGAGGCCGACAAAGCCGAGCGCCATTCCGGCCGCGACCAGCGCGACCAGGATCACCGCCCATAGCGCCATGGCCCGGATGTTCATCGTGACGGCGGTGAAGCTGGTCGCGATGGCCTCTCCCATGCGGACGTCGCGGTCAATCAGCATCGGCAGCGCAAAGGCGCCGCCGGCGAAGGCCAGCGCGGCGACGACCGCGCCGAACAGCGTGAACAGCCCCAGGAACTCCAGCCCTCCCCGGGTGAGGAAGGCCGCGCGGAAGAACGCGGCCGGCGCGAGCCCCGCCCCCGCCGGGAAGGTCAGCGCGAAAATCACCTCCGACAGGCGCAGGAAGACCAGGAACAGGAACATGAAGGCCAGCGCGGCGTTGACGATGGAGCCGGCGTTGCCGCGCCACGCCGAAAGGGCGCTCAGAAAATTCGGATGCCTGAACTGCTCGATGTCGCGGCTCATCGCCTGGAAGCCGATGGTCAGCACCGGGCCCAGCAGCATGAAGCCCGCGAGCATGGGCAGGACAAGAGAAAGGTGACGGGTCGACGTCAGGAACAGCGTCAGTCCCGCGCCGATGACGACGAACAGCAGGCCATAGGCGAGGCTGGCGGCAGGCGCCTTGAGGAAGTCGTCCCAGCCTGCCGCGAGCCACTTGAACGCCTGGTCAGGCTGGACGTGACGAACTCGGTTGTCATAGGGCAGCGAGGGCGCGCTCGCGCCGGGATATGGAATGGCCATGGCGGACTCCCATCAGTTAAGCCTGATTTCCCCCGACAGCCAAAACTGCAGCGGCGCCGAAAAGTTCGCCGGCCATGGTCGCGGCGGCGAGATTTGAACGCCAACAACACGACTTGAGCCAACAACACGGCTTGGGCCAACAACAAGACTTGGGCCAACAAATTGAACCTCTGCGCGTTCACGGAATTATAGCTATCGGAAGCCTTGCGGCTCCACTCATTGCCTGAAGCGCGCCCATTTTCGAATTTGGCTTCATGGCGGGAGCAAGAAGATGAAGCTCGTCATCGCCATCATCAAACCGTTCAAGCTCGACGAACTGCAGACCGCGCTGGCGGAACAGGACATTGTCGGCATGACCGTCACCGAGGCTCAAGGCTTCGGACGGCAGAAGGGCCACAAGGAAATCTATCGCGGCGCCGAATATCTGATCAAGATGGTTCCCAAGCTCAAGGTCGAGTTGGCGATTCCCGCCGATCGCCTCGACGCCGTGGTTCAGACCATCCTGCGCACCGCCCATACCGGCGAAATCGGCGACGGCAAGATTTTCGTGCTCGACGTCGAAAGCGTCCATCGCATCCGCACGGGGGAGACCGATCTCGCCGCGCTGTAATTTTTCCAATCATTGCACTGGAGCCCGCCATGTCGCGCGCTGCTTGGCCCCGCCTGAATTTCGTCCGGTTTCTCTTCGTCGCCGCGTCCCTGTCGTTCCTGCCCGAACTCGCATCCGCGCAGGACGCCGCCGCCCCGCCTGCCTGCAGCGCAAAAATACTCAGCGAATGTGCGCCCAACTCCGGCGACACCGCGTGGATGCTGACCTCGATGGCGCTGGTGCTGATGATGACGATCCCGGGGCTCGGCCTGTTCTATGGCGGCCTGGTGCGCAAGAAGAATGTTGGCGACACCGTCATGACCAGTTTCGCCATCGCCTGCCTCGTCACCGTGCTTTTCACGGTCATCACCTACAGCATGGCCTTTCGCGCCGGCACGCCCTTCATTGGCGGGACGGACCGCGCCTTTCTTCAGGGCGTTCTGAGCGATGTGGCGAAAGGCGTCGGCAACCCCAATCCGTTGGCGCCGACCATCCCCGAGAGCGTCTATATATGTTTTCAGATGACTTTCGCGATCATCACCCCGGCGCTGATCGCCGGCGCCTTTGCGGAACGGATGAAATTTTCCGCCATGCTCTGGTTCATCGGCCTGTGGGCGGTGCTGGTCTATGCCCCGGTCGCGCATTGGGTCTGGGGTCCCGACGGTTTCCTGAACAGCGCGAATGATTCGGCCGTCGTCAAAGTGCTGGATTTCGCCGGGGGCACGGTGGTCCACGTCAATGCCGGCGTCGCCGGACTGATGTGCGCGCTGATGCTCGGACCGCGGCAGAACAAGGCGCCGGCTCATAATGTCGTGCTGACCTTTATCGGGGCCTCGCTGCTGTGGGTCGGCTGGTTCGGCTTCAACGCGGGCTCGGCGGTCAGCGCCGGCATGCAGGCGGGCATGGCCATGGCCGTCACCCAGATCGCCACCGCCGCGGCGGCCTTGGCCTGGATGTTCACGGAATGGCTGTTCGACCACAAGCCGACTCTGGTCGGCATCTGCTCGGGCGCGGTGGCTGGACTGGTCGCGATCACGCCGGCCTCGGGCTTCGTCGGCCCGGCCGGCGCTTTGGCGATCGGCGCAATCGCCAGCGTGTTGTGCTATGGCGCCGTGATCTGGCTCAAGCCGGCCTGCGGCTATGACGACGCGCTCGACTGTTTCGGCGTCCACGCCGTTGGCGGCGCCGTCGGCGCCCTGCTCACCGGCGTCTTCGCCATAGCCGAATATGGCGGGACCGCCGGGCTCATCCAGGGCAACGCGCATCAGGTCGTGAACCAGGCGATCGGCGTTGGAATCGTGCTGGCCTATGACGCGGTGGTATCCCTGGTGATCCTGAAGCTGATCGATGTCGCCATCGGCCTGCGCGTGCGCGCCGACGAGGAAATCGAGGGTCTAGACATCGCCCTCCATCGCGAAACCGTGCAGTAAGTTCGTGGACTATATGGATTGAATTTGGTCGCGGCGTGGCCAACTAGCTCTCAGGATAACCAAGGAGCGAAGCCATGTCCTTGAAACTCAACCAGATTGCGCCTGACTTCACCCAGGAGTTGACCGAAGGCCCGATCCATTTCCACGAATGGGCCGGAAATTCGTGGGTGCTGCTGTTTTCCCACCCCAAGGATTTCACCCCGGTCTGCACCACCGAGCTGGGGACCGTCGCCAAGTTGAAGGACGAATTCGGCCGCCGCCACGTAAAGGTGATCGGCCTGTCGGTCGATCGCGCCGGCGACCACGCCCAATGGGCCAAAGACATCAAGGAAACGCAGGGCGCGGCGCCCAATTACCCGATCATCGCCGACGCCGATTTCAAGGTCTCGAAACTCTATGACATGCTGCCGGAAGACGTTTCCGGCGACTCCGCAAAGCGCACGCCCGCCGACAACCAGACGGTGCGCAACGTCTTCGTCATCGATCCGCAAAAGAAGATCAGGCTGATCATGATCTATCCCATGGCGACGGGGCGCAATTTCGACGAGATCCTGCGCGTCATCGACGCTTTGCAACTCAGCGACAGGTACAGCGTCGCCACGCCGGCCAACTGGCGCCAGGGCGATGACGTGATCATCATGAACTCGATCAGCGATGAGGAGGCAAAAACTCGCTTCCCCCAGGGGTTCAAAACGGAAAAGCCCTATTTGCGGGTCACGCCGCAGCCGCATTGATGCGGCGTCGACAAAAAAAATGGCCCGGCGGGAAGCCGGGCCATTTTCTTGGTCAGGAAAAAGGCAAACTTACTTGCCCTGAACCTTGGCGATCGCTTCTTCGACCGGCTTGAAAGCCTTCTTGGCGACGCTGGCATAGAGCTCGCCGAGCTTCTGCGACTGGGCGACGAAGCCTTCGTAGCTGGACTTGGCGAATTCGCTCTGCAGCTGCACGGCTTCGTTGATCTGCTTCACGCCCGAGAGCTTGGTCACGAAAGCCGAGCTGTCTTCGAGGGACTTCTTGGAATATTCCGTGGCTTCGGCGGCGATGGCCTTCAGGCCTTCGGTGAACTCGGCGGTGGCGGCCTGAACGGCTTCGAGCTGCTCTTTGCCGAACTTCTGGATGTCTTCGAGGGAAGCGGTCATGGTCATGTCCTTTAGGGGACGCAATCGTCTAACGGCGATGCGCGTGAGGTCTTCGAACACCGCCTTTATGGCCTCGTTCGATGTCGTGTTTATGACGCAACGCAGCATCCATGTCAATTGAAATGTTGCACTGCACAATGCGGCAAAATAACTCATATACTTATGTTTTATGGCCAGACTCTTATTTTAATGGTGCGTCGCACAAAGCCATTGCCACGCCATTTTGTCAGGGGCCGCAAGCCCGCGTTTTCAAAGGTCGTTCAGCTGCCGGCCGCGGCCTCGTCGTTGACCAGCGTCAGTGGCGGGGCGACGGATTCGAGCGCCTTGCCTTCGGCGGCGATCCCGAAAAACCATTCGACGGCCCCTGCCCCGATCATCAGCGCGCCGCCAAGGGCATAGCCGCAAAACACCTCCCAACGCTGCCCGCCGCCGATCAGGGCGCCGAACAGCAAGGGGCCCGAGAAGCCGCCGAGCGCGGTGCCGAAGGCATAAAAAAGCGCGATGGCCAGGGCGCGCATCTCGAAGGGGAAGATTTCGCTGACGGTGAGATAGGCCGAACCGGCCGCGGCCGAGGCGAAGAAGAAGGTCAGCATCCAGCCCGCCGTCTGCTGCCGGGCCGTCAGCAGGTCCAGCGCGAAGAGCGCGCCGACGGCAAGCATCAGCAGTCCGGAAATGGCGTAGGTCGAGCCGATCATCAGCTTGCGGCCGAGCGTGTCGAACAGTTTTCCCAGCGCCAGCGGGCCGAGAAAATTGCTGACGGCCAAGGCCAGCAAATGCCAGCTCGAATCCCTGGGGGTCACGCCGTAGAAATCGTCCAGCGTCAGGGCATAGGTGAAGAACACCGCATTGTAGAGAAAGGCCTGCGCGGCGACGAGGCTCAGGCCGACAAAGGTCCGGAGCGGATAGACGTGAAACAGGGTGTGGAAAATTTCGCCGAGCGGCGTGTGCGAACGTCGCCGCAGCCGGATTTTCTTCAGCGTGTGGCGATCCTCGCGCCCTTCGGGGAAATGCCGTTCAATGTCCTCCATCACTTTTTCGGCCTCCGCTTCCCGGCCATGCATGGCCAGCCAGCGCGGGCTCTCGGGAATGAAGAAGCGGAGGAAGAATACCGGGAGGCCCAGCGCCGCGCCGATCAGGAAGGCGGCGCGCCAGCCATAGGCGGGCGCGACCAGCGCCGGGTTGAGCAGGACCAATGTTCCCAGCGCGCCCACCGCGGCGCCGATCCAGAACGAGCCGTTGACGACGAGGTCGGTGTGGCCGCGCACGCGCGCCGGAATCAATTCCTGGATCGCCGAATTCACCGCCGCGTATTCGCCGCCGATGCCGGCGCCGACGAACAGGCGGAAAAAGGCGAAACTCCAGAAGTTCCACGATAGCGACGTGAGCGCCGTGGCGGCGAGATAGACGCCCAGGGTCACGAAGAACAATTTCTGGCGGCCGAACAGGTCGGTCATCCAGCCGAACAGCAAGGCGCCCATGACCGCCCCGGCAAGATAGGCGCTGCCGCCCAGTCCCACCTGGAAATCGGTCAGGGCCAGCATCTTGTCCTGTTTCAGCGCGCCGCCGATCGCGCCGACCAGGGTGACTTCGAGCCCGTCGAGAATCCAGGTCACGCCGAGGCCAATGACGACCATGGTGTGGAATGGGCCCCAGGGAAGACGGTCGAGCCGCGCGGGAATGTCGGTCTGGATGATCTTCCCGGGGGGCGGTTCCGCCTGGCCGCCTGTTTTCGCTTCAGGTCCGGAACGAGCCATGCCCCCGCGCTCTCCTTACGGGCCGATTCAGCGACGAAGCAGCGTCCCGAGGAAAAACAGGATGACCAGCAGGGACAGAACGACAATCGTCCACTCGGTGGTATTGGCGCCGCCGGGATTGTCGACCACCGCCTGCGCGGCGCCCTTGATCACCCCCCAGCTGCAATTGGCGATATCTCCGACCGTCTGTTCGGAGACAGGTTTCGCGCAAGGCTCCATGGCGCCCGCCCCTCCTGGAAATGTTCTTCTTGAAAATGCCGCCGTCCCGCGGCGTTGTGGGTGAGACGCCCCAGCCGTCGCTTCGGTTCCAAGTTTCTGGCGGCTTTCCGGTCCTCGGCGGCTCAAAAAAACTGGCGCGAAAATACGCTCAATAATCAACCTGGCTGCCGTCCTCGCGAATGACTTCGCCGGGCGAGGGATAGTCCATGGTCGGCTCCGGCGCGCAGGAGGTCACCTTCTCGTCCTGCCAGGGCGACACGCTGCCGGGTTCGGCCAAAGCGGCGAAGCCGCTATGCGCGGCGACCTGGTCGCGCGCCGCCTTGGGCGTCGGCGCATTGGTCCAGACCGTGTCCTTTTCGTCCGAATATTTCCACGATCCGTGATCGGCGTCGATCGGATCCAGGCGATAGACAGTCATTCGCTTCCTCCCGCCTGCCCCGGCGCCAACTCAACCGCCGAGCCTGTGTCGCGTTCCCGCCGCCTCACGGCTTTGCCGAACGCAGCCGCAATTCCTCGCCGTCGACGACAAAGCGGCCGAAGCCGCAATGGTGCAAAGTCTTCGCCTTCGCCAGCTTCGGATCGATCCAGGCTTTCACCGCTTCGACAATGAAGAGATTGTAACGCGGCGCCAGCTTCTTTTCGACCACATGGCATTCGATATTGACCCCGCATTCGGCGATCAGCGGCGCCGCGACGCTGGATGCGGGCAGCGGCGTGAGACCGAAGCGCGCGAACTTGTCGACGTCGCGCCCGGAGCAGTTGCCGACGCCGACCACCGTTTTCGCCAGTTCGGCCGAGGGAATGGCGATGACGCATTCGCCTGTCTCGCGCAGCGACGCGTGGCTGAAATTGGCGTCGCTGACGACACAGGCGATCAAGGGTGGAACGAACTCCACCATCATGTGCCAGGACATGGTCATGACATCGGGGCGTCCGCCGGCCGACGTCGTCAGCAGGACAACCGGGCCGGGTTCGAGTTTTTGATAGACTTTTTCGAGCGGCAGGTTGCGCATCGGCGGCGGCCTCCACGCGCGAGCTTGGACCTTGGCCGCAGCCGCCGCAAGCTCAAACTATACCGCCTGCGCCTGCGCCTGCGCCCGCGCCTCCGGCGCCGCCAGCCGCGCGAGCAGATCCTTTTCCCACATCGGCCGGTAGAACAGGTAGCCTTGCGCCAGCGTGCAGCCGCAGGCGGCAAGGAAATCCGCCTGCGCCTCGGTTTCGACGCCTTCCGCCAGCGCCGTGACTTTCAACGAATGCGCCAGGCGGACGATGGCGGCGGCGATCTCCATGCTGGTGGGATCGTTGGGAATGTCGGCGATGAAGCTGCGATCCAGCTTCAGCTTGTCGATCGGGAAGCGCTTCAGGTAGAACAGCGAGGAATGGCCGGCGCCGAAATCGTCGATGGCGATGTGCAGCCCGAGCGCCTTCATCGCCGTGAGCTTGGCCTCGGCGCCGCCGCCCTGCTCCATCAGCGCGCTTTCGGTGATTTCGATTTCGAGACATTCGGGCGGCAAACCCGTCTCTTCGAGAATCGCCTTGATGCGCTGGCAAATGTCGGCGCGCTCGAGTTGCAGCGGCGAAAGGTTGACCGCCACCATGTCCACGCCCACGCCCCGGTCGCGCCAGGCTTTCAGGCGCGCGCACGCCTCGCGCAAAACCCATTCGCCGAGCGGGATGATGAGGCCGGTGGCTTCGGCCAGCGGAATGAATTCGTCCGGAGGCACGAGGCCCGTGGGCGAATTCCACCGCGCCAGCGCCTCCACGCCGACGACAGAGCGGCCGTCGAGCCGGACCAGAGGCTGGAATTGCAGGGCGAACTCGCCGCGCTCCAGTCCCCGGCGCATCCGGGCTTCGAGCTCCAGGCGGGCGTTGGCCGCGGTGGTCAGGTCGTCGGTATAGAAGCGCACCGTCCCACCGCCGGCTTGCTTGGCGAGATAGAGCGCCGAATCGGCGTGCTGAATCAGTTCTTCCGCGTCGCCGCCATTGCCGGGGAACAGGCCGACGCCAACGCTGACGCCGACGCAGGCCTCCCGGTAGTTCGGCAGGGCGAAGGGCGCAGCCGTTTCCTCGATCAGGGCTTGCGCGACCAGCGCCGCGGCCTCGGCGCCGCCGACATCCTCCAGCAGCACCACGAATTCGTCGCCGCCCAGGCGCGCCAGCGTGTCAGAGCCGCGCAGCCGCGCCTTCCAGCGTTCCGCCACCTCGACCAGCAACTGGTCGCCGGTCGCATGGCCGAGGCTGTCATTGACCGTCTTGAAACGATCGAGGTCGAGGAACAGCACGGCGCCGACCGTCCCCGTGCGCCGCGACCGCTCGATGGCGTGCTCGACGCGCAGCCGCAGCATCAGGCGGTTGGGCAGCTTGGTCAGCGGATCGTGGTGGGCGAGAAAGTCCAGGCGAGTCTCGGTCTGTTTCAGCCGGCCTATGTCGCTGAACAGGCCGACATAATGGCTGACCTCGCCGCCGCCGTCGCGCACGGCGCTGATCGTCAGCCATTCCGGATAGATTTCGCCGTTCTTCCGGCGGTTCCAGATTTCACCGCGCCAGTAGCCGGCCTCCGCGACGGCTTGCCACATCGCCTGGTAGAAGTCGCGCCCGTGCCGCCCCGACTGGATTTTGCGCATGGTCTGGCCGCGCATCTCCTCTTCCCCGTAGCCGGTGATCGTCTCGAACGCCGGATTGACCATGACGATCTTCCTGTCGCGGTCGGTCACGACGACGCCCTCGTGCGTGCTGGAATAGACCGTGGCGGCGAGGCGAAGATCCGCCTCATGGCTCTTGCGCAACGTGACGTCCACATCGGTCCCGACCACCCTGATCATGCGGCCTTTGTCCACCACCGGAAGGCCGCGGGTGAAGATGTCGAGCCAATGGCCGTCCTTGTGGCGCATCCGGGTTTCGAATTCGAAGGTCGCGCGCTGTCCCGCGAGGATTTCGTGGAATTGCTTGCGCACGACGTCGCGCGCGCCGGGTTCGGTGACGCGTCGCCACGCGCTCTGGTCCGGCTCGATCTCCTCATCCGCATAGCCGAGCATGGCCTTCCAGCGCGGCGAGTAATAGGTCTCGCCGGTTTCGGGCCGCCAGTCCCACAGGCCTTCGTTCGATCCTTCCATGGCGAGGCGGAAGCGCTCCTCGCTGATCCGCAGCGCCTCCTCGGCCGCCTTGCGCCGTGAAATGTCCTCGTTGACGACGGAGAGATAAGGCTCCTCGCGTCCCTCGCCGGGAACCAGCACGATGGAGAGGGCGACGTCGACGACGCTGCCGTCCTTGCGGATCCTTTTTCTTTCGCCGAAGAATTCGCGGGTTTCGCCGCTCTTGAATGCGGCCAGCTGCGAGACCATGGTGGCGTGATGTTCGGGCGAGGAAATGCCGAAGGAATCGGCGCCGATCATTTCCTCCTGCGAGAAGCCGTAGAGCTCGCAAAGCTTCCTGTTGACGCGCAGATAGCGCCCCTTGAGATCGACATGGGCCATGCCGACGGCCGCCTGCTCGAAGCCGACGCGAAAGCGGCGCTCCGCCATTTGCCGCGCGCGCGTTCGAGCCAGGGTCTGGTTCTGCCAGAGGAAGCCGGCGATGAGCCAGGTCGCCGCGACCCCGATCGCCGCGAGCAGGCCGGCCAGCCTGGCCACTCCCTGCAGGCCGTTGAGCGCTTCGGCCTCGTTGATCCGGGCGACAAGCTCCCATTCGGTCCCCGGAACCTTGCGTCCGGCGGCGAAGACTGCGACGCCGTTGGGGTCGACGCCCCGGACTGCGTCCGCCTCCCCGCGTAAAAAACGCGCCAGCGGAACCTGGGAAGTCGCATAGGGCAGGCGCAGGCGCATCGCCGCCTGGTCGTCGCCGGGCAAGCCCGTGAGAATGAGCACGTCGTCGCCTTCGCGGCGTCCGAGCACGCCGGATCCGGTGGCGTTGCGGAGCGGCCAGAGGCGAACGAAGGGATAAAGGTGGTCCCGCGCATCGAGTTCGGCATGGATGGCGATGCGTCCGCCCTCGCCGTCGGGCCGCGCCGGCAAGGGAACGACGAAACCAAAACGCGGCGCCGGGGAGCCGGAAACCGAATGGAGGTCGACGAGAGCCGGCAATTCGCTCTCGAGGCTTCTGGACGCCGCGGCCCGGACCGCAGGCGCCGGCGCGTCGCCCGGCCGCAGCAGCGAGCGCCCCGTGGCGTCGACGAGATCGACGGCGGCAAAACCCAGGCCTGAGCCCAGGCGGGCAAGCTCCTGTCGCAGCGCCTCGCGGTTCCCGCCGCGCAATTCGATCCGGTCGGCGGCGGACCGAGCCTGCCCGCTCGCGGCGAGATGGGCGGCGGCGGATTGTTGCGCCTCAAGCCAGCGGCCGAGATCGTCTGACTTGAGCTTGACGATCGCTCGCGCTTCATCCAGCGCATTGTCCGCCATGGACCCGGCGACAGTGCGATAGCCGAGCGCGGCGCTGGCGACGATCAGGACGGAGGCGATCGCCGCCGCGCCGAGAATGATCCCGCCGCCGCTGTGCGCATGCTCGCCCTGCGCCGCCGGGTCGCCCGAATGCGCCCTGCGGCCCAGGGCCACGAACAGCAGCACCGAAGTGACGGCGATGAAACCAAGCCCCTTGTAGCTTGAGAGCAAAACATAGGTGTCGTGGTCGAAGGCGCGCGACAGCATCCGGTCGGACAACAAAATCCACGCAGCGCCGCCGGTCGCGTAAGCCAAGGTTGTCAACAGGGCCCGGTGTCGCCGCAAATTGGTCTTCATCGGCCCTCCCCCGCCGGCGCGTGTGGCGACGTCGACACTTTTGCGTGGCGCCAGATCGCGATCAAAGGAGCGCGTAATGCAACCATTCCTTGTAATTGAATAAAAAACAACCGGAAAGCTCCTGATTTTCCCCTGTAAAATCAGCTCGACAGGCTTGCGCGTGGCTGTCGTGACGAGATGGACGGACCGGATGGGCCGGTGGGGAAGGCCATTGATGCGTGACAGGCGCCGCAAGAGGGAGGTTTTTCGCCTGGTTGCGCCTTGGCTGACCAACTCCGGCGCCGCCGACGCCGCATCACTGTTTCAGCGCCATTTCGTCCGTCGGCGCAATTTGGCGCGACGAATCGTCCGACGCGCCACGTTTGTGGTTAGGCCGCCGTCTGCTATCACTCCGCGCGCCCGCCCCAGGACCCGGATTGGCCGATGAACGCTGCGCACGGATTTTTCGGCCTCGCCTGCCTGCTGGCTTTCGCCCTTTTGCTCAGCGAGGATCGTCGCGCGATTCCCCTGCGCGTCGTCGCCGCCGGCGTCACGCTGCAAATCGCGCTGGCTGTCGTGCTGCTGAAATTTCCGCCGGCCTCGGCGCTCGTGGCGTCGCTCGCAGGCGCGGTCGGCGCGCTCGACAAGGCGACCGAGGCCGGCACGTCCTTTGTGTTCGGCTATCTCGGCGGCGCGCCTCTGCCCTTCGAGCCGCTACAGGGAAAATCGGCGCTGGTGCTGGCCTTCCATGTCTTCCCGCTGATCCTCGTGATCTGCGCGCTGGCCTCGCTGCTGTTCCATTGGGGGATCATGCAAAGGATCGTCGGCGCCATGGCCTTCGTCCTGCGCCGCGGCGTCGGGGTCGGGGGCGCGCTGGGGACGGGCGCGGCGGTGAATTTCTTTGTCGGCATGGTCGAGGCGCCGATCCTGGTCCGCCCCTATCTGGCGAATATGCGCCGCGGCGAACTCTTCGCGCTGATGAGTTGCGGCATGGCCGGCATTTCCGGCACGGTCATGGTCATCTACGCCCATATCCTCGGCGCGGTCCTTCCCGACGCCTTCGCCAATGTCCTGGCCGCCGCGCTGATTTCGGCGCCCGCGGCGATCGCGGTCGCGGCGATCATGATTCCCTTCCCGCCCAGGACCGAACCGGACGCCGCCATCGTCATCGAAGATCCGCCGCGCAACGCGCTGGAGGCGATTTCGCGCGGAACCAGCGACGGCGTCGTCATCCTCGCCAATGTCCTGGCCCATCTGGTCGTGCTGCTGGCGCTGGTGGCGCTGGTCAACGCCGCGCTCGCCGCCCTGCCCGACGTGTCCGGCGCGCCGGTGACCTTGCAGCGCCTGTTCGCCCTGGCCTTCCGGCCCGCGGCCTGGGTCATCGGCGTCGACGGCGCCGACCTCGACACGGCGGCGCGGCTGCTCGGCACGAAGACCGTGCTCAATGAATTCATCGCCTATATCGATCTCGCCGCCCTGCCCGCCGACGCGATCAGCCCGCACTCGAAACTGATCCTGCTTTACGCCCTGTGCGGCTTCGCCAATTTCGGTTCGGTCGGCATCATGGTCGGCGGCATTTCCGCCATGGCCCCGGAACGCAAGCACGATATCGTGACGCTCGGTTTCCGCGCGATGGTCTCGGGAACGCTCGCCTCGCTGATGGGCGGCGCGGTGATCGGCGCGTTGACGTGACGTTGGGGCGTGTCTAAGTCTTCCGCGATTACGCAAAAAACTCTGGATACCTTTGCTGTCGCAACATTTTTTAGGAAAAGCCGGCGTCCACTTTTTCGCATGTTGCTCTAGCATCCGCAGCTGAAATGACCGCGACCCGGCTCGTCCTCGCCTTCCTCCTCGTCCTCGTTCCGGCGGTCGCAAGCCCCGCCGCCGCGCAGACGCCGCGCGACCCGAGGGCGGAGGCGCTCATTCCCTTCGCCGTCCACATCGATCGCGCCCAGAAACAGTCCTGGCCGGGGTACGGCGTCTATCTTGGCGATGGCTATGTCCTCACCGCCCAGCATGTCGCCGGGTCCCGCTGGCATGGCGATCCGAGCGTGGAAATCGCCGGCAGGACCTTGCCGGCGCGCTTCGTCAAGGAAGGCGATTTCGAACGCGTGGACTTGACCCTGCTGCGCATCGACGCGGGCGCCCTGCCGGCGAATCTCGGCCTGCGACTGATGCCGGTCTGCCGGACGCCGCCCGTTGTGAACCAGCGGGTGATCGTGGCGATTCCCGAAGGCGTCGCCTATTCGCGCATCCTGTCGCCAAAATTGCTGCCGCTCGATGTCCGTGGGCGCTTCGACACTGTCATCGCCGATGTGGCGACGACGGGGAATTCCGGTTCGGGCGTGTTCGACGCCGCCCGTCTCTGCCTGATGGGAATCATGAGCCGCAAGATCCAGACGGCCTCGACCCGCGACCAGAATGGGCGCGCCATCCGCACAATGACCGACCTCGCCAAATATTTCGTCCCGGCTTCCCAGATCCGGGAATTCGTCAAGCCGCATTAGCCGCCGGCTGCGCGCGCCATTTCACTCCGGCAATTTCGCGCCTTTGGTCTCGAGGGCGAAGGGAATGATGAGCAGGCCGAGCGCGAAGGCGATGGCCGTCAAGGCGATGGGCAGGCCGATCGCGCCCATGTGCAGGATCAGCGCCGCCAGGCCGAAATTCACGCCCGCGCCAATGAACCGCCCGATGGATGTGGTGAAGGCGAAGGCGGTCGCGCGCACCCGCGTCTCGTATTGTTCCGGCAGCCACAGGCTGAACACGGCGAAATTGCCGCCGAAAAATCCGAGGAAGAACAGGATCGCCATGAAGGGAACGAGCCCGTTGTCGAGATAGAAAGCCCAGCCGAAGGCAAGGGGTATCGTGACCATCATGCCGGCGAAATAAAGAGCCAAGGTCCGTTTGCGACCGAACCGCTCGGCGATGGCCGGCAGCACGACGCAGCCGAGGATGGTGCCGACCGAGAGGATCGCGGTGCCGATGGAGACGAGGCGCGGCGGATCGGCGATATGCGCCTTTTTCGCCAGCACGGTGATCGCGGCCGGCTCATACACCGCCGCCGCCCACAGGCCGACGATCGCCACCGTCAGCAGCGCCGCGTTGACCAGGGTGCGCCGGCGGTATTTCGCGGAGAAGATCTCGACCAGCGGATGGGACTGCTTCATCTCGGATTCATGGGCCTTCCAGCGTGTTGTCTCCTTGACTTCCAACAGCGTGAACAGCGCCACCACTACCGGCGCCAGGCCGCAGAGGAACATCGCGCGCCAGCCGTAATGGTCGCCGACCGTGTAATTCAGCGCGGCGGCGACGAAAAAGCCGAAATAATAGCCGGTCTGCAGATAGCCCGCGCCCATCTTGCGGCGGTCTTCGGGCCAGGATTCGGCGACATAGGTCCCGGCCATCGCCCATTCCCCGCCAATGCCGATGCCGGCGAGGAAACGGAACAGGCCGAGTTGCCAGACATCCTGCGCCAGCGCCGCCGCGCCGGTGAAGACGGCGTAAAGCAGGATCGTGCCGGCCAGCGCCTTGCTGCGCCCGAAATGGTCGGCGATCGGCCCCCAGATGAAGGAAAAACCCCAGCCGAGGAGGAACAAGGCGAACAGGATGGAGCCGGTGAAGCCGATGTTGGCGGAGCTCGCCTCCATGCCGGATCTCGGCAGCAGTTCGGTCAGGGCCGGGGCGAGGACGATGGCGTAGATCACGCTGTCCATGCCGTCGAGCATCCAGCCGGCCCAGGCCGCCCAGAAGCCGATGATCTGCTGCCGGTTCAGGCGCGTTTTTCCGCGCGCCGCGTCGAGCGGCGTGACCTGTGACATTTCGTCTCCCCCGCGGCGTCTTTTTCAAGCTTTTTCGCTTTTGTGTCCGCTGCTTGCAGGATCGCGCCGAGGGTCGGGCTTGTCAAACCGGGGCGATCCCGAGTTTGACCGGACGAAAGCGCGGCGCTAGGCTCGCGCGTCGCGGAACTTATCCCTGTCGCTTTTTAGATTGAATCTAAACAGGACGCCGCTATTGTCATCGGCGCGACGCGGGACAAGCTCAAGATCGCGTCCGCAACCAGCAAAAGCAGGAGGATGTCTTGGCGCTCAAGGGCTCGAAAACCGAACAACACCTGAAGGACGCCTTTGCCGGCGAATCCCAGGCCAATCGCCGCTATCTCTATTTCGCCAACAAGGCGGACGTCGAAGGCTATGCGGACGTCGCCGCGCTGTTCCGCTCGACGGCGGAAGGCGAGACCGGCCACGCCCACGGCCATCTCGAATATCTCGAAGCCAGCGGCGATCCCGCCACCGGCCTGCCGATCGGCCCGACCAAGGACAATCTCGCCTCCGCCGTCGCGGGCGAGACCCACGAATATACCGACATGTACCCGGGCATGGCCAAGGACGCCCGCGCGGAAGGTTTCGACGAAATCGCCGACTGGTTCGAGACCCTGGCCAAGGCGGAGCGCTCGCACGCCAACCGCTACCAGAAGGCGCTCAACGAGCTGGTCTGATCCGTTTCCGCCGGCGCGGTTCCCCGCGCCGGCTTTTCCCCCAAAAATCAAGAATTAGCATTCGGCGCCGTGATTGCGGGCCGAAGATGGAGGACGCCGCATGGCCGAGCCTGTTCGCGAAGGCAATCTCGAGGCGCCGACGCGCCATCCGCTCGATTGGCGAAATCCCGGATTTCTACAACGAGGAATCGCTGTTCAAGGAAATGGAGCGGGTCTTCGACATCTGCCACGGCTGCCGCCGCTGCGTCAGCCTGTGCCAGTCCTTTCCGACCCTGTTCGATCTGGTCGACAACTCGGAAAGCCTGGAGGTCGACGGCGTCGCCAAGGCCGATTACGCCAAGGTGGTCGACCAGTGCTATCTCTGCGACCTCTGCTACATGACCAAATGCCCCTATGTGCCGCCGCACGACTGGGACCTGGACTTCCCGCACCTGATGCTGCGCGCCAAGGCGGTCGCCTATCAAAAGGGCGAGACCAAGCTGCGCGACAAGATCCTGACCAGCACCGACGCCATGGGCGCGGCGCTCGCCAACCCGGTGCTCGCGCCGGCGGTCAATTTCGTCAACAAGGTCGCGCTCGCGCGCAAGGCGCTGCAAAGCGTCGCGGGCATCCACGCCGACGCCTGGCTGCCGGAATACGCCAGCACGCCGCTGCGCGCGCCGGCTGGCGGTCTGCCGATTGACGGCGCGGCCGAACCGGCCGGACGCACCAAAGGCAAGGTGGCGCTGTTCGCCACCTGCTACATCAACCGCAACGAGCCGGGTCCGGGCGAGGACCTCGTCGCCGTCTACCAGCACAACGGCATACCCGTGATGCTGACGCCGAAGGAAAAATGCTGCGGCATGCCCAAGCTGGAGCTGGGCGACCTCGAAGCGGTCCGAGCGCGCCAAGGAGTTCAATATTCCCGTGCTGGCGAAGCTGGTGGACGAGGGTTTGACCTGACCGCGCTGGTGCCGTCCTGCGTGCTGATGTTCAAGCAGGAACTGCCGCTGATGTTTCCCGACGACGCGGACGTGCTGAAGGTGAAGAACGGCCTTTTTCGACCCGTTCGAATATCTCATCCTGCGCCACAGGAAGGCAAGCTGAAAACCGATTTCAAACAGGGGCTTGGAAAGGTTTCCTACCACGCCGCCTGTCATCAGCGGGTGCAGAACATCGGGCCGAAGACCAGGGAGTTGCTGTCGCTTGATTCCCGACACGAAGGTCGACATGATCGAGCGCTGCTCCGGCCACGACGGAACCTATGCGATCAAGGCGGAATTTCACGAGTCTGGCGATGAAGATCGTCAAGCCGGTGGCGGCGCGCGTCGAACACGGCCAAGCCCGACCATTTCGGCTCGGATTGCGCGATGGCCGGCCATCACATCGGCTGCGCCGGCGCAAGGCGCAGTGGCGAGCCGGAGCATCCGATATCGCTGATCCGCATGGCCTATGGAGTGTGACCGTGCTGAACCGCGAAGACCTCTACAATCTCGAAACCTATCATCGCCTGCGCCCGGAATTCCGCGCCAGGGTGATCGCGCACAAGAAGCTGCGCAAGGTCGGTGCTCGGGCCTCACGCCTCGCTGCATTTCGAGGACCGGCTGACCATGCACTACCAGATGCAGGAGATGATCCGGCTGGAGCGCATGTACGAGCCGGAACTGATCCAGCAGGAGCTCGACGTCTACAATCCGCTGATCCCCGACGGCGCCAACTGGAAGGCGACGCTGATGATCGAATATCCCGACGCCGAGGAGCGCAAGGAGGCGCTGGAAAAACTGCATCGGCTTCGAGCAGGCGGTGTGGATGCAGGTCGGCGAAATGCGCCCAGATCAGCCCCGTCGCCAATGAGGATCTCGACCGGACCACGGGGCAAGAAAACCTCCGCCGTGCATTTCCTGCGCTTCGAACTGACGCCCGAAATGGTGGCGGCGGTCAAGGCCGGCGCGCCGATCCTGGCCGGCGTCGATCATCCGCATTATGCCGCCAGGGTCGCCCTGTCCCAGGAAACAAGGGATTCGCTGGCGAGGGATTTAAGATAGATCCACGCGCTCATTCGGGCATATCCCGGTCGGCCAGCGCCAATAAGCCGGGAACCTGGTCCCGGATTTCCGCGACGGCCTCGCGATCAAGCTTTTCCAGCCATTCGCGCGGCAGGCCGGCGAGGCCGTAGCGGGCGCCCGCGAGCATGCCGGCCAGCGCGCCGGTGGTGTCGGCGTCGCCGCCCAGGTTGACGACCCGGACCAGGCAATCGGCAAAACTGTCGGTGGTGAAGAAGCCATGCAGCACCGTCTGCATGGTGTCGACGATATAGGCCGAGGACAGGCCGCGATACGGGACAAAATTGAAGACGGGATGCTGTTCGACCAGCGCCCGCGCGAGCTTTTCCGCCGCCTCCTGCCCTCGCCCGCCATCAGCGCCTGGGTCATCCGCACCAGCGCCACGGAAGCGGCGTCGGACAGCGGATGATGATGGGTGACATGGCCCTGCCCGATCGTCCACTCGACCAGCCGATCCGGGCGCCGAGGGTCGCCAGCGCCAGTGGCGCGACACGCATGGCGGCGCCATTGCCGGCGTCGCCGTCGGAAAAGGCGCCGCTGGTCGTGCCGTTCAGCATGTAGCGGCGGATGCCGCGCCGGCAGGTATTGCCGACATCGGGCGGATTGCCGCGCAGCCAGAGCACGAATTCGTCGCAGACGTCGCGCGCGTCGAAATCCTGCCGCCGGATCAGCGAGCGTCCCAGCGCCAGCGCCATCTGCGTGTCGTCGGTGACCGCGCCCGGCTTCAATTTCAGCCAGCCGCCGCCGATCATGGTCCGGTGCACGCCATAGGTCTGCGGCGATCTCGCCGGCAGTCATGAACTCGACCGTCGCGCCCAGCGCGTCGCCGATCGCCAGGCCGAGGAAGGCCGCGAGCGCGCGATCCTGAATGGCCGCCGCGCTCACAGGCAGCTCGCCCGCGCGGAAAAATCGCCGCCGATCAGCAGGAATTCGCCCTCGCCCTTGAGCGGATGCGAGGGCAGCAGGTCGTTGAAGAAGACGATCTTGGCCACCGGCGCGCGGATGGTGAGGATGGTGTCGCCGAAACAGCCGGCGACTTCGCGGTCGCAGCTGAAGGAAACGAGGTTGTTGAGGCGGATGCGCAGCTGGTCGCGCTCGCGCTCGCAGACGAGATGGTCCTCCAGCGCATTGACGCCGCGATGCAGCGTCATATGAGCTTTGTCCCGGCGCGAAAAATGTCGCCAGCGCCCATTGGCTGAATTCGAACAGCAGGTCGAGCTGGGTCAGGATCGAGTTGTTATGGAAGCGGCTTGACATTTTCTCTTCGACATAGCTCGTCCAGACCTCGCTGGAGATGCGCCGGATCGGCCGCTTGTGGAAGGTCGGCAGCAGGCCGAAGCGGCTTTCCGCCCAGCCCTTCATCACCGCGCCCTCCGGCGCCGTTGCTGTCGAACCCCCAGCCGCGGATGAGCTTCAGGTAGGACGAGCGGAAGCGGCGCGGTTTTCCCGGCGGCGGCTCCTCCTTCTGCTCCGGATCGATGCCGAACATGGCGTTCATGTAGAGCGTGAAGGCCTGCGCCGCCTCGGGCAGGCTTTCCGCCTCGGCGAGCATGTCGAACAGCGGGCGGTTGAATTCCCGAACGCCCGAAATCCTGAGGGGCATGGGCTCGTCGTTGAAGTCGCGGCTGGCCAGAAATTCCGTCGGCAAGCCCACGAGATTGGTCGAATGCCCGATCCAGGGCTGGCCAGCCAAGCTTCCCGTCACCTCGCGCCCCATCCGTTTCGCCGCGCAACCATCGTTAAAGGAGAGCAACAGGAAAGCCAATGCCAGGCCGGGGTAGGCGTGGCCGTCACATTGTGAAATGATAAGGCCTGCTATCAAGCGAACCCAAACCGAGACTCACCGCTCACCCGGCCCATTGACAAGCGGAGCTTTCTTCTCCTGTCCGCTTGAATAAAAGAGGATATCCATGACCAAGCACTTGATGTTCAGGACCGTCGCCGCCGCGTCTTTCTGCTCGCTGATCGCCATTGGCGGCGAGGCGCGCGCGGCGCAATGCGGCAACAGCGCCGCCGGTTTCGAGACCTGGAAGGAGCAATTCGCCTCCGAGGCGCGGGGCCGCGTCGGTCAAACCGCGATCTCGGCGCTGATGAGCACCCATTACGCCCAGGCGACCATCAACGCCGACCGTGGCCAGAAGAGCTTTCACCTCTCGCTTCCCGCCTTCCTCGCCAAGCGAGGCGGACCGGTCATCGCCTCGCGCGGCAAGGCGCTGAAGCGTTCCAATGCGGCGCTGTTCGCGTCCATCGAGCAGCGCTATGGCGTGCCGCCGGGCCCGCTGCTGGCGATCTGGGGCATGGAGACCGGTTTCGGCAGCCAGCATGGCAACCAGAACATGCTGTCCTCCATCGCCACGCTCGCCTATGACTGCCGCCGTACCGAGTATTTCACCGACCAGCTCAACGCGGCGCTGAAACTGGTCGATCGCGGCGTCTTCACCGCCTCGACGCAGGGCTCGATGCATGGCGAGGTCGGCCAGACCCAGTTCATGCCCAAGACCGTGCTTGAGTATCAGGCCGGCGGCAGCCTGGAGACCCCGCAGGGCGCCTTGATGTCCACGGCCAACTACCTGCACGCCCACGGCTGGCGCGCCGGCGCCGGCTATCAGCCCGGCGAGCCCAATTTCGCCGCGATCCAGGAATGGAACGCCGCCACCGTCTACCAGGAGGCGATCGCGCAGATCGGCAAGCAGATCGACGGCGGCGAATAAAGACGCCGTGGGAAAAGTTGGCGGCGCCACTGCGCGCCGCCAAGGACATTGCCCTTACATCGCCCTCAGGCCTGCTGGCGCCGGGCGAGCGTGAAGATGTCGATTTCGAGCTCCCGCGCGGTCTCGCAGGGGTCGAGGCGCAGCCAGGCCTCGCCGTCCGTCCAGCGCACGAATTTCCTGCCGTGGCGCTCGATCTCATGAAAACCGCGCAGCAGCCGCGGATCGCGCATCAGGATACGGACGCCGTCGAGGCGGATCGCGGTGACCAGCGCGCCGCGGCGGCGCGGGTCGCCAACTCCGTCAACGGCGTCGCAAAGCAGGCGCAGGCTGGTGACGCCGGGCTCGACGCGGAAGCGGCTCGTTCCCGAACCGTCGATCCGCACGCTCTGCACGCGCGGCGCGGCGTCGCGGCGCGCGGCCAGGGCGGCGCGGAGGCGCTCGAGTTCCGGGCCGTCCTCGAGCAGCGGCGCGCAGGCGCGCGCGCTCCAGGCCTCGCGGGCGGTCATCGCGAAATTCGGATGCAGGTCGGCGACCGGCGCGTTCTGGAACATGCCGCGATTGCCGGTGTCGAGATAGCTTTCGCAGGGCAGCCCTTCCGCCAGGATGATGTCGTGGGTGTAGAGCTCGACATGCCAGTAGCGTACGCTTTCGCACGGCGCGGGCGCGATCTCCCGGTCATCGACCAGATGGCGGATGGGGATCAGGCGGCCCTCGACCAGCACGGCATGATCGGGGCTGAGAAAGAGATCGCGCGCCGGCAGGTTGTCGCCCAGCGCGCCGGCGGCGACGCGGATCGGCGTGGCGGTCTTGGGCGCGGCGTGCCGGGCGAAAACGACATCGCGATAGCCCATCCAGCGGATCGGCCGGGCCTCGCCGGAGGCCGTGAGCACGAGATCGTCGGCTTGCAAGGTTTCGACCTTCACCTCGCCGGAGGGCGTCGCGATCAGCGCGCCAGAACAGACGCAGGCGGTGACGGTTTCGGTGAAGGGGGACGACGTGTCGGGATCACTGTCGAAGACATTGCCCGGCAGTCCCGTAAAAGCATTGTTGCCTGTCGGATCGTCCAGTGTGAGCATGATATTGAGCGTCGAGGGCGGTGACGCGCCGTTGAGCTGGACGAGCAGGCCTTGAAGAACGGTCTGCAAATCGTTTGCCGGCGCCGCAGAAAACGCCGGGCGAATTCGGTGTGGCTGTGGCCAAGCCGGTGGTGTCGACGATCATGGCGCCGGCGGGCAAGCTCGCAATGGCGACGGTAATCGTGATCGGGAACGATGTCGAAATTAGTCGCTCACTACAGCCGCCGAGGGAAACAGTTGGACGGCTGTCTGCTCGGGATTCAGCGTCGCCGTCGATGGAATGCCCGAGATCACGACGCCTGTTACGCCCCCGATCTTGGCGAGACTGACGCGCTTGGGCGCGCGCCCCGGATTATGGACAAATCCCGCCAGCACGGCGGTCGACAAGCGCGAGCGCACGGAAACAAACTGCATCGGAAATCCTTTAAGAAACGCGATCGAAGGCTATGACTCTACGTAATCCCCGCAAACAACGATACTACGTAGTTTCCACAGTACGTGGTAAAAGGGCGTCATGATCTTGCCGCTTGCCGCCGGCCCTGAGCCGGCCTCCTGCTTTGTTCCCGACGGCGCGCGGGCGCGGGCGCTCGGCCAAAAAGTCTGCGCCAGCTTTGCCGACAGTCTGGCGCTGGTCCTTGACGCTTGCGGCGACGTGATCGCGGTCGACGCCGACGCAGCCAGAACCGTCGTCGCGGCGATGCGGCGGGGCGACGCCAGCCCGGCCCTGTTCGCCGCCTATGCCGAACTGGTCGACGCCATCCATGCCGACGAGGACGCGCGGGCGCGGCGGCTGGTCACGCGATTGCTGGATGCGGGCCGAAACCCGCCGCCCGCGCTCCGGGTGGCGACGCTGGATGACGCGCTGCTGGGCGAAGGCGCATCGGAGCTTTACATTCGCTGCCTCAACGACGACAGGGCGACGCCGGTCGCCATCGGCCCCGTCGACGCCGTGGAATTGGCGCGCGGCCGCGCCCTGGTGGAGGACGCGGTTGATTTGATCGCCCGCGCGGCGCCGGAACTGGCCGGCGAACTCGACGTGCTGGCGCGGCAGGTGGTTCTGGTCGACAGCCCGCGCGGAGGCGGCCGGTTTCGCGGCGCCTCCTCCTTCTATCTTTGGGGGGCGGTGGAGCTGAACCTCCCGCAATTGCGTGACCGGCTGGAAATGGCCGAATCCCTGGTTCACGAAGCGGCGCATTCGCTCCTGTTCGGCGCGACCCTCGGCGCGCCGCTCACCGCTAACGACCCTTCCGAACGCTATCCCTCGCCCCTGCGCGCCGATCCCCGGCCGATGGAGGGATTAGTCCACGCCAGTTTCGTCCTGGCGCGCATGGCCTGGCTGCAAGACCGGCTGCTCGCGGGCGGTTTTCTGGATGGCGACGAACGCGCGGCCAGCGCGGCGGCGCTCGCCCGCGACATGGCGCATTACGCACAAAGCCGGGAGACCATCCGCCGCCACGCGCGATTCACCGAGGCCGGAGCCGCCCTGTGGGAAGGCGGACAGAAATGGATGTCGGTCAGATCGGCGCCCGTCTGAACGGCGCGGAACTGTATTACGGATCGGCCTTTTCGGCGGTGGGCGCGGGGGAAGGCGGTTGGCCACGCGCCGCATCCGAATGAGGCCTGTGCGTCGCAACGGCGACCAACGCCAAGCCAAGAAGCAGCATCCCGACGATCAAGACGAGCGGTCTCTGGAGCGTGTCCTTCTTGACGCCTGCGACCGGCATCATGATGTTTCCGCGCGCGACGGGCAGCAATGCAAAAAGCCGGTTGGCGATGGCGGAGTTTTCGGCGCCGTTGCGATCCGGGATGATGCGGGCGAGCGCTTCGAGCGCCTTGGTTTTCGGCAGTTTCGCGATGCGGGCCGCTTCGCTCCAGGGGTCGGCGCCGGTGCGCGCAATCGCCGAGACCATCGTCAGCGGCATCCCGTTCCCCTCGTTGCACACGACTGCGTAGAGGAAAGGCTCGTATTCACGGCCAAGCGGCGGGAATGCTTGCGACACGATCTCTCCGATCCCTGGATGCGCCATCTTGAAGGGCAATGAGCGGCGCCACTCACCGGGCGCCGAGCCGTTGTTCCCGGTTGGCGAGTTCAAGCTTTTCCCACCGACCCGCCGCCGTCCCGCGAGATAAGGCCAAAGTTTTTTCAGAATCAAACCATTTGGCGGCGCCGCAAACGAACTCGGAACTTTCTTGTAAATGGATTTTTTCTTTGAAATTACAAGCGATGAGCAAGCTTATATCAAACCGCTTTGACGGCCATCGATCCAGAATGGACGAGGTCGGACGCCAGACACCCCGGCGACTGCGCAGATCGGCCTGACGCCGCTAGAACGCGTTCTTGCCGTGGAGCACCGACCAGGGCGTCGAAGCCAGGATCTTGATGTCCATCCATAGCGACCAGTTTTCGATATAATGGAGATCGTGGGCGACGCGCTGTTCGATCTTTTCCACCGTGTCGGTCTCGCCGCGCCAGCCGTTGATCTGCGCCCAGCCGGTAATGCCCGGCCTGACCCGGTGGCGGGCGAAATAGCCTTCCACCACCTGCTCGTAGATCATGCCAGCCGCCTTGCCCTTGAGCGCATGCGGCCGGGGGCCGACCAAAGACAAATCCCCGCGCAGGACATTGAACAATTGCGGCAATTCGTCCAGCGACGTGCGGCGGATGAAGGCTCCAAACCGGGTCACGCGCGGGTCGCCGCGGGTCACGAGGCGATCGGCGTGAGCGTCGCAACGGTCCGAATACATCGACCGGAATTTGAAGACGCCGAATTTTTCATTGTTGAAGCCGTAGCGGGTCTGCACGAAGAACACCGGCCCCGGCGACGACAATTTTACGCCGATCGCAAGCGCAAGCAGCAGCGGCGAAGCCAGCACGATCAGCGTCGCCGCGACGACCCGGTCAAACAGGCTTTTCAGCGCAATGTCCCAGTCCGACATCGGCTTGTCGAAAACCGGCAGGAATGGCACGTCGCCAATATAGTTATAGGCGCGGTCGCGGAGCTGGAGCTTGCTGCCCAGCGCCGAGATCCGCACATCCACCGGCAAGGTCCACAGCTTGGTGAGGATATGCAGGATGCGATCCTCGGCCGCGGCCGGAAAGGCCACGATCAGCAAATCGACCTTGTGGTCGCGGCAAAACGCCTCGAGGTCATCGAAGGCGCCCAGCAGCCTGTATTCGCCCAGTTCCGCCGACAGGCGCGCACGGTCGCGGTCATCGAACAGGCCCAGGATCCTGAGCGCGCCCTTGCCGGATTTTTCCAGACGGCGAACGGTCTCCAGCGCCTGCGCGCCGCCGCCGACGATGACCGTGCGTCGCGCCAGCCGTCCCTGGCGGGTCCAGCGCATCGTGGCAAAAGCGAAAACAGCGCGCGCGAAAGCGCCGAGCCCCCAGCCCCAGACCGCCCAGCGCAGGCTCCATTGCCGAAGGACGTAGGGCTCGCCCGAGCCGGTCAGGACACAGGCGGCGTTCCAGACCACCAGCGCGGCGACGAGCGCCAGCAGGAGATTGACGCTCTGGCGCGGGAAGGAGCCAAGCGCGCGGATGGTATAGGACCAGCGCGCCTGCAGCACATAGAGCGCGACGAGGGTCACCGTCGCGAAGCCGCACAGGAAAAGGCTCCAGTCCAGCGCCATCGGCCCGACGACGTATCGATAGGACAGGAAGCCCGAGGCGGCGATATTCGAAACATCCGATAGCAGGAGGGCGCCGATGATCAGCGGCTGCGAGATCGTGGCGACATCATCAGCCGGCGCTTCGTCGCGGCGCGTCGGCTCCCGGTCCGCCACCGGCCTTCCGCGCGCCATGCTCAGGTCGGCGACATGGAAGGCGGGAGACCAATCCGCTTCGGTTTCCGCGGCAGACGGAGACGCGGACGACACTCTGCTGACGAAACGCATGTGCACTCGACTTCCGGTTCAAAATCAGCCGGCGATGATTGCGGCCCGCGCCGGGCGCAGGCGCTTCCATTCCAGCGACGAAAATCTTAGCTCGTGACAGTAAACACATGATTTCCAAGACGGCAAAGCCGCCACGGAAGGCGGCTTCTGCGCGCCGGCGGGACGCCTTGACGCAAGGATCTAAACTGCGCATTCCGCGTATAACCTGTTATTTTTGCGCCATTGCCGCAATTTTTCCGCCTGGCCGCAACCGGCCGCGCCCCTTAGGTTTTTGTTCACCATTCCAGCCGACAATTCGCGACGGTCGTTTTTTGACGCCGGCCATACGAAGAACAGGCAAACTTTACCTTGACCCTCCGTGCGCGCGCCCTCGCCGTTGTTTTCGGCCTTCTTTGCCCCTTGGCCGCCAGCGCCGATGAATGGCGCTTCTGCGTGGGGGTCGCGCCGGCGGCGCATGAGGCGATCATCACCGACGTCTTCGCGAGTTCGAGCGAAAGCGCGCAAATCGAGCACAGGCTCGAAAGCTATTTCCGCTCCCGGCGCGGCAAGACCCTGACCTTCCAATGCCCGCGCGGCGCGACGGAACGCTACGACGCGCTCAACGCCCAGACCGAAGCCTTGCAGTTCAACCGGCAAATGGGATTTTCGGTCAACGGCCTGCCTGCCGCCGAAGTGGTGTCGCTGACGGGCGGTTCCTTGTTCTAATCGGGGATCATCACCACGACGAGCAGGAACAGGCCGAAGACGACGAACAACGCGGCCAGGCCCAGGAACATCCAGCGGTCGCCGCCCTCCTCCGCCGCGACTTCTTCCCTGTCGGCGCTCGGAGCCACGGCCGGTCTTGGCGCCGGCGTCTTGACGGGCGGCCGAGATCGGGCGCGAGGCCCGGCAGCGCGACGGGCGCCGGCCGCGCAGCAACGATCGGCGTCGCCGCAGTCCGAACCTCCGGCGTCGAAAAAACGCGCGGCGCGGCTTTCGCGGCGTCTCGCGCGAAACGGCCCTGCACCAGCACGAAATCGCGCAGGCCAGCGGCACGGCGACATCCAGCGCCGGCGCCTGGATTTTCACCCAGGACGCGAACAGCGGATCGCCGACGATCATGCCGCCCGCCACCCAGCCCAGCAGAGCCGCGCCGGCGTCGACCAGCAAAGGAAAGGCCTGCATCAGCCGGGTAAAGCCGAAGCTGCCGAAGACGATCATCGGGATGGTGCAGACGAGGCCGAACGCCAGCAACCAGAATTTTCCGCCCGACACCGCCGCCAGGGCCACGACATTGTCGAGGCTCATCGCCGCGTCCGAAATCACGATGATACTGGCCGCGGCCATCATGCCGCCCTGCGCGACCCCCGACGGGATCGCCGCATCCGCGTCGGGCCCCTCGTCCAGCATCAGGTTGAGGGCGATGACCAGCAAGGGCAGCGCGCTCAGAAGCTGCAGGAAAGGCAGGCTCATCAGCGCGCCGGCCATCAGGGTGAGGATCAGGCGGAACAGGATCGCGCCGGCCGCGCCCAGCCAGGCGGCGCTGCGCGCCTGCGCCGGCGGCAGCTTGCGGCAGGCGAGCGCGATCACCAGGGCGTTGTCGCCACTCAGCAGCAGATCGAGAAACAGGATTTGCAGCAATACGCCGAATGTCGATGCGGCGGCGGCGCCATCCATGGAAGAAAAACCTTTCTACTCGCCGGTCACGGCTTGGCCGACCCGGGCGGACCCGATTTCAGCGCCTTCAGGAAATCGGCGTCGGGCGTCAGCAGCAGCACGGGCGCGCTGTCGGCCAAGGCCTGCCTGTAGGACTGCAGCGAGCGATAGAAAGTATAAAAACCCGGATCGCCCTTCTGGGCGTCGGCGAGCAGCTTGCTGGCCTGCGCCTCGCCTTCGCCGCGGGTGATCTGGGCGTTGCGCTGCGCCTGCGACAGGATGATCGTGCGGTCGCGGTCGGCCTTGGACTGGATCAGCTGCGCCCACTCGAACCCCTGGGCGCGAAGCTCCTTGGCCTCGCGCTGGCGCTCGGATTTCATCCGGTCGTAGATCGCCTGGCTGGTTTCCAGCGGCAGGTCGGCGCGATGCAGCCGCACTTCCGCGACCTCGACGCCGCGCGGCGCGAATTTGGCGCTCACTTCCGCCTGGACGTTCTGCACCACTTCCACGCGTTTGTCCGACAGCAGCGCCGGCAGGTTGATGCGGCCGAACTCGCGGCGCATCGCCGTGTTCATCACCTGAGCCAACTGCGCGCGGGCCTCGGCGACATTGCGCAGGCTCTGGTAGAAGCGCAGCGGATCGACGATGCGGAAGCGCGTATAGCATTGCGCGACGATGCGCTTCTGGTCGCCGAGGATGACCTGCTCGGCCGGCGGCTCCAGCAGCAGCAGCCGGGCGTCGTTGACGATCACCGTGTCGATGAAGGGCGCCTTGAATTTCAGGCCGGGCTTGTCGACGACGCCGACCGGCGCGCCGAGCCGGACGATCAAGGCGCTCTCGCCCTCGTTGACGACGAAGATCGAGGACAGGCCGACGAAAAGCGCAGCGGCGGCGAGCCCGAGGCCGATCAGGGATGTTCGGGTCATTTGCCGGCTCCCTCGCCGGATGCCGGCTTTTTTTCGGCGGGCTTGAGTTCGCTCAGCGGCAGGTAGGGCGCGAGCGGCGCCGCCCCCTTGCCGGAGGAATCGACGATGACGCGCGAGGATTTGCGCAGCACCGCGTCGACGCTTTCGAGATAGAGCCGCCAGGCGGTGACCTCGCGGGCCTGGGCGTAGCTTTGGTAGATCGCCGAATAATTCTGCGCCTCGCCCTGGGCCAGGTTGACCGTCTGGGCCTTGTACGCTTCGGCGTCCTGCCTGATGCGCTCGGCGTCGCCCCGGGCGCGGGGGAGAATGTCGTTGGCGTAGGATTCGGCCTCGTTGCGGGCGCGCTCCTGGTCGGCGCGGGCGCGCTGCACGTCGTTGAAGGCGTCGATCACCGTGCTGGGCGGATCGACGCGCTCCAGTTGCACCTGCACGATGCGGATGCCGGCGCCTTCGCGGTCGAGCAGGCTTTGCAGCAGAGCCTGGGTTTCGTCGGCCACCTCGCGGCGCTTGTCGGACAGGGCCGCCTGGATGGGGGTATGGCTGATGACCTCGCGCAGGGCGCTGCCGGCGGCGATATGCAGCGCGGCGTCGGGGTCTGCGACCTTGAACAGGTATTGTCCCGCGTCCTTGACCTGCCAGAGCAGCGAGCAATCGGCCTCGACGATGTTTTCATCGCCGGTCAGCATCTGCTTGTCGCGCGCCTGGTCGATCCGGCCGTCGAGGCTCACGTTCAGATCCAGCCGCCGGATCTGGGTGGTTTTCGGGAAAAGCGCCGAATCGACCGGCCAGGGCAAATGGAAATGCAGGCCGGGCTGGGTGGTGTCGATCCAGGCCCCGAAGCGCAGCACCACGCCCTGCTCGTCCGGCTGGACCTTGTAGAAGCCGGTGGAGAGCCAGACGACAAGGGCGAGCCCCGCCAGCAGCGCCCAGCCGCGGCGGTCGATCGCCGGCGGCTTGAGGAAGGCCAGGAAATGCGCGTGCAATTTATCCTGCGCCCCGCCGCGCCCCGTCCTGCGCGGTGTCGTGCGGCGAAAGCTCGGCGGTTGCGGTGTCGGTTACGGTCTCGGATTCTTGCATCATGACGTCCGGTATCGCCTTTTTGCCCTGTTTTCATGCCAAAAAGCGTCTGGGGCTCTTATCACGGCGGCAAAGAGAGAGCGACAAAAATGCGCGCGGTCACAAAATTGCAAAAAGTGAACGCAAACTCTGGACAGGACGGAAACGCTTTGCTAAACCCCCGCTCGTTCGGCGGCGTCCCTGCGATGTCCGCTGAATTTTTTTCGATGGGCGCTTAGCTCAGTTGGTAGAGCAGCTGACTCTTAATCAGCGGGTCGTAGGTTCGAGCCCTACAGCGCCCACCATCGAAAAATCGAGTAGCTCAAGGCTATATGCCAAAGTTTTAAAGAAAAGCCCGAGCGCATTGCCTCGGGCTTTTCTTTTGGGATAACTCCAAGGGTAACGGTTAATACGTCGATCGCCGGCCCGGCAGGCGGGATGGGGGCTTATTGACCGCCGCGGCGCGCTCGCTGAAGCAGCATCATAACTGCATAACTGCGCGCTCATGGGGCCGATCAGGGAGCTCGACTGAGCCTGGTCACTACGTCATTAGGTTCACAAACAATCCCGCGACGATACGAACCCGAGCGTGAAGAGAATGGTCCGCACATAGGCGATGCCGAACAAGGTAGACCACCGCGTGGGCAAGCCTGAGCCAGAAAAACGTCGCCGCCCAGAACGCGGATATGGCGTCCGCCTTGCCTGCCAAATGGGTGACGATCACCAGCGCCGCAAAAGGCGCGAAACATTCGACGGCGTTGAGATAAGCGCGATCCGCGCGCTTGCCCCATGACGGCAGCGGTCGCGGGGTCGGATCGACATAATTGGCCGGCGCTGGCAACCCACTCGTTCTCACTTGGGCGACAACGTAGGGAATCCAGAGCGCAGCCGTCAGGATGGCCGTCCATGCTGGATATTTTAGCTCGGACGCCGAACGCACCCATCAATTGCACAAAGCCTCCGCGGCTCCAGCCCCGGAGTGCTTCGTCGCTGACACTTGCGCGGCGTCGGGAGGCGAAACAACCCGATTTGCCTACCGGCCGTAATGCTTTTGGCGCCATTGGATTACACCGATCATGGGCTATGTTTTACACGACGGTTGTCTCCAGCGCGGCGCGCTGGCGTGTTCAAGCTCGACATTTTGAATAGGCGCGGGCCGATGACAAATGTGGCTTTTCTCCAGACCAATCAGCTGACGCAGGCCATCGCCGCGCAGGATCGCGGGGATCTCTTCGCCGCGCAGCGCTTCTATCAAGCGGCTTTATCTGAAGATCGCGAAAATTTTGATGCGCTGCGGCTTTTGGGCGAAGTTCAGTCGCGACTGGGGCTGCTCGAGGAAGCGCTGGCTAATTATAATCGCGCGCTGGCGATCCAGCCCGACAGTTTCGGAACGCTGAACAATCGCGGCATCGTTCTTGAGCGGCTGAGGCGCTTCAAGGAGGCGCTTTGGACCTTTGACAAAGCGCTTGCCTTTCAACCGGATTTCCCGGAGGCGTTCAACAACCGCGGCATTGTGTTGCATGCGATGAGGCGAAGAGAAGAGGCGCTGGAGAGTTACGACAGGGCGGTAGCGCTCAAGCCTGATTTCGTCGGCGCACTTAATAATCGTGGCGTCCTGCTAACCGAGCTCAACCGGCTGGACGAAGCGATTGACAGCTACAACAGGGCGATCGAGATCGAGCCTGACTATGCCGAAGCCTTCAACAATCGTGGCATTGCGCTGAAAACGCTCAAACGATTTGAGGAATCGTTGGAAAGCTACGACAAGGCGATCGCGATCAATCCCGATTATGCCGAAGCGCACAACAACCGTGCAATTACGCTCATGGACCTCCGGCTGCACGAGCAGGCGTTGGCTGCCTGCGAATTGGCGCTCGCCATCAAACCCGATTTTGTAGATGCGCACAAAGATCGCGGGCTTGCGCTGACATATCTTGGACGACCCCAAGAGGCGCTGGCATGCTACGATCGGGCGTTGTCCCTTGCGCCTGACTACGCCGACGCGCTGTTTGCCCGGGCAATAGCGGCATTGTCGCTGGGCGACTTCGCGTCGGGCTGGGCAGGCTATGAAAGGCGATGGGATCATAAAGGCGCCCTGCAGCGCAAGCTGAGCGCCCCGTTTCCCGCCTGGCAGGGAGAGGAAATTCAGGGGAAGCGATTGATTGTCTACGAAGAACAGGGTCTCGGCGACGTCATTCATTTTTCGCGCTATCTCGGCCTGCTTTCGCAATTGGGAGCAAACGTCACCTTCCTGGTTGGCTCGCGCCTGCATCGACTCCTGAAACCTCTCGCCGCAACCGTCCGGATCATGGACGAACTGCCCCAAGGAGAAACTTTCGACTTTCAATGCGCCCTGCTTAGCCTTCCCTTGGCATTCGGAACCACGCTGGCGAGCGTGCCGGCGAGCACCCCCTATTTGAGCCCCGAGGCCCAATTGCTGGCGCATTGGCGCCGCCGCATTGGCCACCACGGATTTAAAATCGGCATTTGCTGGGAAGGCAGCCCGCATAATGATCTCGGCCGCAACATTCCTTTGCGATGTTTCCAGCCGATCGCGACAATTCCCGGGGTGCGGCTGATCTCGCTGCAAAAGACCGACGCCGACGATCAACTTCCGGTCCTGCCAATGGGAATGAATGTAGAGAGCTTTGGCGCGGATCTCGACTGCGGAACCGACGCGTTTGTCGATACGGCGGCGGCTATCTCCTGCCTGGACTTGATTATCACGTCCGACACGTCGGTCGCGCATCTGGCCGGCGCGCTCGGGCGCCCCGTCTGGATGGCGCTCAAGCATGCGCCGGAATGGCGCTGGATGCTCGAGCGCTCCGACAGCCCTTGGTACCCGACAATGACGCTCTATCGCCAGGAGGTCGGAGGCGATTGGGACAGCGTATTCGTCCGTATTGCTTCTGACGTGGCTGAACTATGCGCTGCGCGGGGACTTGGCTCCCTCCTCGCCGAGGAAAACTCCTACCGCGCTCCCTTAACGAAGGGCGGCTAGCCGGGATCAATTGCTCGGCGTTCCAGCCTTGGCAGCCTTGCCGTGGAGGGCCGCCTCTTTTTCAGCAAGATCCTGCAAGCGGGCCTGGGTCTCGCTGAGATCTGTCAGAATTTCATTGCGGCGCTGGCGGCGCAGATCATCGAGGCTTCGCTCCGTCCTTGCGATATCCTCGCGAGATCTAGCGATCGCAAGTTCAATGTCAGCGCGCGTCATTTCATAATCAACAATTCTCTGGGCGAGATTGAGCCGGTCTACGGCAAGCGATTGACCCTTCGCAGCCAAGCCGTCCAGGACTTCGAGCGCGCTCTGCAGCCGCGCGACATGAACGTCCAGCACGCCGTGCTTCACGTCCGCATATTTGACCTCGTTCGCAGCCAGGCGTTTTGTCCGTTCAAGCTCGTCGATTTGTCCAAGATACGCCAACTTTCGGCTTTCAAACGTCAGGCGCTCGTCTCGCAGCGTCTTGGCGATATCTCGATCGGCTAAACGAGCAAGCAGATCTTTCGGAAAGGATATTTCGTCCTGTCCCTCCATTTCAGCGCAGAGGCGCGCAGCGTGTGCGACCAGGACAACGCCTTCTTGTGATATCGACGCCAAATACGGCGATACCGCCGGAGGCGTCTGGCATGGCGCGTCGGCCACCGCCGCAACTTGGGCATATGCGGAGACGAAGCGCAGTCCAGAATGAACAACCAACAAGCCGGCCGCCAACAATAGCGCGCGCGCGCCGCGTCGCTGTCTTGCGCGGGGGGCGGACCAAGCCGACAGCGTCGTCCGGGCGTTTCGGGAAGCCGGGCCGGTGCTGGTGGCGGCGGCGCAGCCGAGATGTTGGACGAGAGCGACAATGGCGGCGAAACGCCACCGATCGCGTCGACAATGATCAAGCGAAAATCGGAGAACCAGCGACGAAGCTGCGCTTCTGGCGCGCCGCCAATAGCTCGAAAACGCGTCCGCTCGAAAAAACGCGGTTTGCCGAAGCAATGATTGAAATTGGCCGCGAATCCCGGCGTTCGTACGAGCCGTGATCGAGATGAAAACGATCTGCCTGTCATCGTTCATGGCGTCACCTGAATTTCTTTCTCCCGGCCAAGCCGTCGCTCGCGTTGTCTGGCGCTTGCCCGCATCGCCTTATTGCCAATGACGGCGCGCCAAAGGCCGTCTCGCCGCCACGAACTATGTCGCCGCATAACCTGTGCGTGGCGAACGGCGAGGTTTCGAAAAGGCGACCGCGGGAAATCGGCTCGAAAGAACGTAGGCTGACAGCCAAACCAGCAGCGACGCCCTCAACAGGATCGCTGCGGAAAACAGCGTCGTCCAAACTCCGCCGCGTTCCGCAGCGATGGACGGGCCAAAGGCGCCCAATTCCGCCAGCGCGTTTGTAAAAGCAAATGGATAAACAAAGACGTTGACGACATCGAGCGCAATGTAGCCCTTCAGGAGTTGCGAAAAGCGCGTCCCCAACTCCTGGTCCAGGGCGAACAACAGAAATGGATAAAACCACAAGTTAAATTGGGTCGAATACACCCGGTTGCAAAGAATGACGGCGATGACCATCAGAACGCATCGATACTCAAACGTCAGTTTTGGCTTCACTAAGGCGGCGATTGCAATCAGACCCAGCGACCACGCCGCCGCATAGCGCTCGATTGGAAGATACCCCAACCATAGAACCGCGACCATGCTTCGCAGTCCTCGACGGCGTCGTGTAGGAGCGCCGCAACGACCAGATCGGGGTCTTTTCCGTCAGTCGCCTCCGCGACGAGTTTGGCGACCTGCAACCTCATGGCCTTTAGCGGCGACAATGACGATGCTTGGGATTGGCTGTGATCGACCGCATCACAGTCGAAATCGAGGGCGAAGCCGTCGACACGATCATCTGGACGCGTCGCCGTACGGTCGAGCGCGGACAATCATGGCTGGGTTTCGCCTGCGTCAGCTGCGGCGCGCCCCTCGACGATCAGCCCGCGCTGGTCGTGTATGAGGATAGGTTCGAGCTGGGCTTCTGCGGGCGCTGCGCGGACACGCTCGCCCCCGACGCCCTCAAGATCGCGCTCCTGCATACTGGCTTTGTCGGGTGAAAATTTTTGCTCGAGAACTGACGCGCAGGAATCGATCCTCTTCGGCGAGCAGATCAAGCCGCGGCCCAAAGCAAAGCCGCCGAAGAAGCGTAAGCGGAGAAAGGAAGGCAGCCATGATTGACCAGCGCGTTCTCGTCGCAGCCGATGCTTGCGTCGCCCGCATGCGCGGCCAGCCGGGCGCCGAAATCGATCGTAGTCAGATGACCAAGCCGGAACAGGAGGCGTGGCTGGACGTCGCTCGCGACACGTACAGGCAGTTGGTCGACGAGCTGACGCCTCGTTCGCGTTGGGAACTCGTGGCGACATCGCATGGGATCCCCGAAGCGCCGCCGGACCATTCATTTTATTCAGACGGGCCAACGATCATGTTCCCGTCTCGTCGTCGCTAGCCGTCGCGGAAATTACGTCAAGAAAGTCACCCGATACTTTTTCTATTTCAATAAGTTAGACGGACGGTGGGGGCAAAATGGCCTCTTTGAAAACTAAAAGCTATTTTGACGACCGCCCCCACCGCCATTCATGGTGACAATCGCTCATAACGGTCTGGTTGCAGGTTCGAATCCTGCCCGGCCCACCGGCGATCTCTAAATACTAAATCAATTCAACGTATTATGGAAGGTGGGTCAATTTGCAGGACCACCACCCCTGCTTTCAACAAACGGTCCGCTTGCCCGCGCGGTGTGCCGATACACGCCCATCAGGGTCCCGGATGGGCGGATTCCAGTCGTCCGCTGAATGACTGTTGAAGGTCGGTTGGCGGATAATCGAAGTCGTCGCTGCGGGATTGATATGCGTCAAAGCGCATATGCGCATTAGGGCCTAACAAGCCCGAATGCAAACCATCGTCGCAGTCCTGTCGGCCCTGGCCGAACCCACCCGCCTCGCCGCGATGCGCCTCCTTTGGGACGGCGAAGAGCATTGCGTCTGTGAACTGATGAAGAAGATCGACGCCAGCCAGTCGCGCATGTCGCGCCATATGGCGGCGCTGAAGGCAGCGGGGCTGGTTGTCGATCGGCGCGACGCGCAATGGGTGCGCTATCGGGCCAATCCGGCCCTGTCTCAAGACCTCATCATCATCGTCGATGCGGTCATGGCGGCGACTCCGCAAGTCGGACGGGAGGCCGCATGAGCGCACAAGACCTGCATGCGTCGAACGCGGCGCGATCATCCGCTCTCTGGGTCGGCGCGACCGTCGCCGGCATTGCTGTCTGGTTCGCCGTCTATTGGCGGCTTGAAGCTATTTCCGGCTGGATTGTCGAGAGACTGTCAATCTCGTCCGGCTGCGCATCTCGAAGAAGCCGCACGCTTCTTCGCCTTCGATACGCCGAAGGTGCTGATGCTGCTGACGCTCGTCGTCTTCGGTATGGGCATGGTTCGCAGCTTTTTTTCGCCGGAGCGCACGCGCGCCCTGCTCGCCGGACGGCGTGAGGGCGTCGGCAACGTCGCGGCGGCGACGCTCGGCGTGTTCACGCCCTTCTGTTCCTGCTCCGCCGTGCCCTTGTTCGTCGGCTTCGTGTCCGCGGGCGTGCCGCTCGGCGTCACCTTTTCGTTTCTGATCTCGGCGCCGATGGTCAACGAGGTCGCGCTCGGACTGCTGTTCGCCTTGGTCGGCTGGAAAGTGGCGCTGGTCTACCTCGTCTTCGGCATGACGGTCGCGATCCTCTGCGGCTGGATCATCGGGCGCCTCGGGCTCGAAGGCTGGCTGGAGGAATGGGTGCGCAATGTTCGCGCCGGCGAAGCCGTCGATCGTGCCAGACCGCGCGACGCGTCGTCGACCGCATTCAGGCCGGTCTTGACGCCGTGCGCGATATCGTCGGCCGGGTCTGGCTCTGGATCATCATCGGCATCGGCGTCGGTGCCTTCATTCATGGCTATGTGCCCACCGACCTGCTGGCCTCGATCATGGGCAAGGACGTCTGGTGGTCGGTTCCAGCCGTCGTGCTGATCGGCGTTCCCATCTATTCCAACGCCGCCGGCATCATCCCCGTCGTCGAGGCGCTCTTGAGCAAGGGCGCGGCACTCGGCACGACCCTCGCCTTCATGATGAGCGTCATCGCGCTGTCGTTCCCCGAAATGGTCATCCTGCGCAAGGTGATGACCGCACGTCTCGTCGCGGTTTTCGTCGGCGTGGTCGCCCTCGGCATTCTCGCCGTCGGCTATTTGTTCAACGCCCTGTTTTCCTGAGGAAGGGATACGCCCATGAAAATCGTCAAAGTGCTCGGCCCCGGTTGCAAACGTTGCGAGGCGACCGCCGACATGGTGCGCGCCGAAGCGGAAAAGCTCGGCGTGGGCATCGATCTCGCGAAAGTAACCGATTACGCTGAAATCGCCGGTTACGGCATCGCCTCGACGCCGGGGATCGTCATCGACGACAAGGTCGTCCATGCTGGCGGCCTACCCAAGCCTGAGGAGGTCGCAAAATGGCTGGGGGCATGATCGAGAAGCCCGCTTGCATCTTATCTGTATTTCCAATAGTCTGGATATATGGATGAAATAAACACTTTGGCCGGGCTCTCAGCCCTATCGCAGGCCACGCGCTTGCAAACCTTCAAGCTGTTGGTCAGCCGCGAACCCGATGGCGTTCCCGCCGGTGAACTCGCGCGGCTGATCGGCGTGCCGCAGAACACCATGTCCGCGCATCTGTCGATTCTCGCCAATGCCGGCCTCATCTCTGGCGAACGCCACAGCCGTTCGATCATCTACCGCGCCGACATCTCCCGCCTGCGAGACCTTGTGCTATTTCTCCTGAAGGACTGCTGCGGCGGCCGCGCCGACCTGTGCGCGCCGCTCATCGCCGAACTCACGCCCTGCTGCCCGCCAAAGGCCCTTGCCCAAGGAACGCCTCATGACTGACCGCGTCTTCAACGTCCTGTTTCTTTGCACGGGCAACACCGCCCGCTCGATCCTTGCCGAGAAAATCCTGCACCAGGGACGGCGGCGGCAGGTTCCGCGCCTTTTCCGCCGGCAGCCATCCCAAGGGCGTCGTCAATCCGTTTGCCCTGAAGGTTTTGTCTGACGCCGGCTATCCGACCGACGGCGCCGTTCGAAGAGCTGGGACGAGTTCGCCGGCGCCGACGCGCCGCAGATGGATTTCGTCTTTACCGTCTGTGACAACGCCGCCGGTGAGGAATGCCCGTTCTGGCCGGGCCAGCCGATGACCGCCCATTGGGGCATCGAAGACCCCGCCGCCGTCGAAGGATCGGACCTCGAAAAGGAACGCGCCTTCGTTACCGCCTTGCGCTATCTGAAGAACCGCATCACGGCTTTCGCCACCATTCGGACCGAGGGACTGGACCGATTGTTGCTCGGCAAACAGCTCAAGGAGATCGGCCAGATGGAAGGCGCGACCTCCAGCCGCGAGGCGGCGAAGTGACGGAAAGCTTCGACCTGCCGCGCCGCCTGGTGGCGGAACTGCTGGGGACGGCGATCCTCGTCGCCACCGTCGTCGGCTCCGGCGTGATGTCGACCAACCTGACCTACAACGTCGCCCTCCAGCTGCTCGGCGACACCTTGCCGACCGGGGCCATCCTCGTTGTCCTGATCACCATCCTCGGCCCGATTTCCGGCGCGCATTTCAACCCGGCGGTTACAGCCGTCTTCATGGCCAGGAGCGAGCTGCCGCGCAACGAGGCTGCGGCCTATGTCGTCGCGCAGATCATCGGCGGCGTGCTCGGCACGCTGATCGCCCACGCCATGTTCGCCCTCCCCGCGGTGGAATTCTCCATGAAGGTCCGCACCGGCGGCGCGCAGTGGTTTTCGGAGGGCGTCGCGACCTTCGGCCTTGTGGCGACGATCCTCGCCGGCGTCCGCTTCAACAAGACAGCGATTCCGTGGCTGGTCGGGCTCTACATCACCGCGGCCTACTGGTTCACCGCCTCGACCTCTTTCGCCAACCCGGCGGTCGCCATCGCCCGAGCCCTCACCAACACCTTTTCCGGCATCCGTCCGCTCGACCTGCCGGGATTCATCGTCGCCCAGTTCGTCGGCGCCTTCATCGCGCTGATCGTGTTCGGCTGGCTGCTCAACGCCGAGCGGGTCGCGAACGCACCGGCCAAATCAAGGACCGCCGCATGAACGATCGTCATCCACCATAATCCTGACTGCGGCACATCGCGCAATGTGCTGGCGATCATTGAGGCCGCCGGCTACCACCCGACAGTGATCGAATATCTCAAGACCGGCTGGACTAGGCCGCAACTTGCTCGGCCTGTTCGCCGCCGCCGGTCTGACGCCGCGCGAGGCGCTGCGGACCTCGAAATCGCCGGCTGAACAACTCGGCCTGCTCGATCCATTGGTTCCGGACGAGGCTTTGCTCGACGCCATGATCGAACATCCCATTCTGGTGAACCGCCCGCATCGTCTGCACGCCCAAGGGCGTCAAGCTCTGCCGGCCCAGCGAGAAGGTGCTCGACCTGCTCGACCGGTTGCCGCCAGGGCCGCTTGCCAAGGAAGATGGCCAACTGCTGATTGACGCGGAGGGCCGCCGCGTTGGCTAAGCCTGTCGATTCCACCCCCAACCTCGACGAAGCCTGTTTTCGCGCCATCGACGTAAAGGCTCTGTTCGAGTCGCCGCGCCCGGACCATGCGCCGCGCATCCTGCTGCTTCACGGTTCGCTGCGGAAGCGTCGTTCAGCCGACTGCTGAACGAGGAGGCGGCGCGGATCCTGCATCGCCTCGGCGCCGAGACGCGCAGCTTCGATCCGAGCGGCCTGCCGCTGCCGGACGATGCCGACCCCGATCATCCCAAGGTCGCGGAACTGCGCGAGCTGTCGACATGGTGTGAGGGGCAGGTCTGGTGCTCGCCCGAGCGCCATGGCGCGATGACCGCGATCATGAAGGCGCAGATCGACTGGATTCCGCTGCGCTCGGGCGCGGTTCGGCCAACCCAGGGCAAGACGCTGGCGGTGATGCAGGTGTGCGGCGGATCGCAGTCGTTCAACGCCGTCAACCAGATGCGCATTCTGGGCCGCTGGATGCGGATGATCACCATCCCCAATCAATCGTCCGTCGCCAAGGCTTTCATGGAGTTCGACGATCACGACCGGATGAAGCCCTCGGCCTATTACGACCGCGTCGTCGATGTCATGGAGGAGCTGGTCAAGTTCACCCTGCTGACGCGCGACTGCGCCGACTATCTGGTCGATCGCTATTGCGAGCGCAAGGAGAGCGCCGAGGAACTGTCGAAGCGGGTCAACCAGCGGTCAATTTGATCGTGCGGGCATCGAGCGTCACGTAGGCGCGGAACCGCGGACATTTGCGAACGGCTCCGTCGATTGCCGCTTCGGGTCGAAATCTGACGATGCCGTCGAAGTCGCAGTCTGTTATGCCGGCGGAGCGCATCAAAAGGTGGGTCAGTGGGGTTTGCAACCTCTTGATATTCCTTGAGACGAAAAATTGACCCACCTTTTTGTAAGTCATTGTTTTTACTAAGATCTGACGGTCCTACCCGGCCCACCAGAGCTCCAGGCGATTTCTAAAAATCCATACCAATGATATCGCCAATGAAACGCGCTTATATCGGCGGGATTCGTAACTCGGCACGCGCCGACAGGCCAGCGGAAATGCGCGCCAGGAAGCCGTCGTCTTCACCGTCGGGATAGAAACAGCGACGACAAACACGCTTGCTTATATGCTTAGAATATCTTATAAGCTTACAGGCTTACATTCCTTATGGAGGGTTCCATCGGGCCTTCGGTCGATCTTTCCGAGGAGACTTTTTCCGCCTGCAAGCGCACGCCGTCCCGCTTGTCGACACAATCGAAACCATCATCAGCCGCCTGCTCGACGAGTTATGAGGCCAGCCGGAGCACGCCGGCCATTCCACCAATTCCGGCCGCCCCGCCTGTAGTCGCTGTCGGTGACTTTCGCACCTCCATCCACGATTTCAGCCCCTTGGCGCCGCCCGAACTCAAACATTCTAGAGTTGGCCAAGTCATTCTGGCCGGCAAAGAACTCAGCCACGCCGAAACAAATTGGAACCAGCTTCTCGCCGCCACGATCCGCGAAGCCATGGCACGGATTAAAAACCTTAGTGAAGTGAGGCACCTGATTACCGTCAATAGCGTCGTCGGCCGCAAGGAAGATGAAGGCTACCGTTATCTGCCCGGCGTCGGCCTCTCCGTCCAGGGACAAGATGCCAACGCCGCCTGGCGCGCCGCGCTGCACATCGCCAAACACATTGGCTGCGATCTCTGTGTCGTCTTCACTTGGCCCGAAAAACCTGACCTCGCCTATCCAGGTGTCACTGGCCGTTTAAACTTTCTCGGCGAGTGACCGGTGCCGCATTGACCTCCCACATCTCAATTCCGCCGAGGCGAAAATGACTTACGCAAACGTCAAATGCGAGGAATGCGGCCTGATAATGCCGCAAAATGAGGCTATGCCCGCCGATGTGAGCAACGCGGCGGTCGTCGCCACAAACGATCTCTCCTTCGGACTGACCGGCGAACGCAGCCTGCGGCTTTGGCAGCAAGGCGATCGCACTTACACGCACAATAAGCGCGTCTTTTATTGCTCCAATTGCTACGCAACTCACGCCGAAGCTCTAACCAACTTGCCTTCTGAACCACGCCCCCACAAACTGCTAATCTTCATTAAAATGCTGTTGATCAACCTCCTCTACACCTTCGTACGCGGCGCTTTTGCCGGCGTATTCAAACTGCCGCCCAGCTCCAAGACAAACTCCAAATATATCACTCGCAACCCTGCACCAAAGGTTTATAACACAAAAACCAAAAGCCATTACGGCAACCGAAACAAAACTCACTACAAAAACCCTCGCACCTGAACGACGATCGGAAATTTAACGTAAGTTAATCTATTGACAGCAAAAGCCATCTAACATAGGCGGGGCGCCGCCAAAATGTTTGGCGCGCGTATTCAAAATTAAGTCTTAAGCACGACCATGGCCCCACGGCAGAGGAAATATATCCATTTTGCTCGGCGCCATCGGCTAAGCGTATCGTTCCTCGCCGAGCTGGTGCCAAACCTTATAGGCAGCGGGTCGCGCGCGCCAGGACTCTGATCGCACGGACAGTTTGAGCGGTCCATCAAATAGAATCGATGACTGCCCGATAAAACGCCTCATTTTCAAGAGCGTCGGTATAACGGCCATAGATGAACCGCACCCCTCCAACTGCCGGAGTTTCGTCGTCCGTCTCCAGAGACTCTTCAACTTGAGAAATTTTTCAGATTCGAAATCGACCTCTATATCAACGTAAATCGCACCCAGATAAGGTTCTTCGAATTCCGCCATCGAACCAGCCGAAGCAGGTTCGCCACCCGAGACCAAGTTTTTCAATCGAATCGATTACGAACTTGCGATGAGGAAGATCGTCGATGCTTTCTAATGCTTCTGGGCTTACCTCGACGTCAAACTCGACCCAAGCCACATTGCGTTTAAGTTTCCGAGCGATTTCATCTACATGCTCTATTTCGTAAACCATCGGCTATCCCGTTTTTTTCGGAGCACGGCACTGCAATCAAGCTGATGATGGGTAATCGACTCAGCTCAGTTAATCAGCCAGCGCCACTCATGGCAATGAGCGCGCGGCCCCATCTCAAATCGATCACCTTGGACCATTGGGAGACCGTCGCGGAAACATTTTAATTGGCAGCCGGGCCGACACAAGTTGGTAGGCGCAGTCGGGAAAATTCGAGCCGAATGCCGCCTCCCGCCTCGCCAGCATTTTAGTTAAATCCGAAAAACGCAGGTCATGATATCGCCAATGAAACTGGCCCGTGAAATTGGTTCTGAGCAATTGCTGAAGCCATGCCATAGTCCGCGCGTGACCAATTCTGAGCAAAAGCCACAACTCGTTTCGCAAGAGCTAAAGGACGGCTCTGGATAGTATGTGCTTATCGAATGGCAAAACCGTATCGCCTAGCTGGTCGACGGTTTCCGGTCAAAAGGCGACGCCGACGCATGGATTGAAGCAAGAATCGAAGCCTGGCTAAAAGCAAGATTTAAACGAAGTCAGAGAGCAAGACTACCGCGATGGCGTCGCTTTATACCCAGAAGGCCGACCGAAAAAGATGGCGAAAATCGCAATGCAGATGCTCGCCACACTCAAAGCGTGAACATCTATTCCCTCACCAAGACCCAGGTGGGGGAATAACTGCTTAAAAATCCAACGATTTCAAGGACGATTTTACGAAAATGGTGGGCTATATAGGGATCGAACCTATGACCCCACCCGTGTGAAGGGTGCGCTCGAGCACACGGGCAATGGCCGGATCGTCACTACATCGACGCGGCGCTCACCAGGCTCGCAAAACGCGGTTCAGTCCAGCGAAAACTCGGGGTGCTTCTTTTATCTCTAGACGTCCAAATTCGAACGAGTTGGTAGCCATCTGGTAGCCAGCGCATCTATGGCTTTGTAAAATACCTCATAAGCCATTGATTTTAATGGCGTACCCGAAGGGATTTCGAACCCCTGGCCTCTGCCTTCGGAGGGGCAGCCGTTCTGAGGTTGCGGCTGGGCTTTTTCGATTTGCTTGAAGATGCCCCTATTCTTGAAGGGAATTTCGGCACCCTGCGTCCGGTCTTGGTCAAGACAGCGAAATGGGGAGGCTCAGTGTGGAGCCAAGGCTGCTGGTTGCGCCGGCAGTCGTAGAAGGTGATATTGCACAAATATTGCACAACAATTTCGGAGATCAACTTAACTTATTGATTTTATTGGCGCGCCCAAGGGGAATCGAACCCCTGTTTTCGCCGTGAAAGGGCGACGTCCTAGACCGCTAGACGATGGGCGCGGAATTCGCGAAGCGCTGTGGCTGATCCGCGAAGTGGGGGGACGTATAAACGTGGCAAATCGCGCTGGCAAGCCTTTAACCCCGCCACTCCCCAATTTTGTTCAACCGCTTACGCCCATGCGGCAAAAAGCAAGATCGAGCAGCCGCGCGCTGACCCGCGCCTTGCCGCCCCAATGGTCCAGCGACAGCGCGCAGGCGAGATGCGCCCTTTCGCCCTTGCCCTTGGCCAGGGCCGCGCCCAGCGGCCCGGAAGCGGCGCGGAAAGCCGCCAGCTCCAGCTTCGCGCCGTCGCCGGACTGGACCCGGACCCGCAAATGGTCGGCGCCGAATGGCATTACGTCGACGATCTTGTGCTCCGGCAGCACGAAGACCGGCTCCGGATTGCCGGCGCCGAATGGCCCCGCCTTTTCGATTTCCTCGACCAGGGCCGGCGTGCAGCCGCTGGCCGTCAGCAGACCGTCGACCAGCAGCCCCGCCGTTCTTGCGCGCCTGCGCAACCTGATCGGCCATCGCCTGTTCGAGATAGGCCTTGAAGGCGTCGAGATTTTCCCGCCGGACGGTGACGCCCGCCGCCATGGCGTGGCCGCCGCCCTTGACCAGAAGGCCGCGCTCCACCGCCGCCCGGACGATCTTTCCCAGATCGACGCCGGCGATCGAGCGCGCCGATCCCGTTCCGACATCGCCGTTGAAGGCGATGGCGAAGGCCGGGCGGCCGAAACACTTCCTTCAGCCGCGAGGCGATCAGGCCGACGATGCCCGGTTGCCAGTCTTCGCCGCAGGTCAGCACGCAGGCGCCCTCTTCCGCCGCGCCCAGGCTTTTGTAAGCCTCGCCCAGGGCCTGTTCGAGCATGTCCTTTTCCAGCGCCTGGCGTTCGCCATTGAGCTGGTCCAGTTCGGTTGCGATCATGCCGGCCTCGATCTCGTCACGCATCAGCATCAGCCGTGCGCCGAGCGCCGCGTCGCCGATGCGTCCGCCGGCGTTGATCCGCGGCCCGAGCAGAAAGCCGAGATGATAGGCCCGCGGCGGCCCGTTCAGCCGGGCGACGTCGGCCAGCGCGCGCAGGCCGACGCGGCCGCGCGCGCGCATCACCTCCAGACCCTTGACGACAAAGGCGCGGTTGAGGCCGGTCAGCGGCGCGACATCGGCCACCGTCGCCAGGGCGACGAGGTCGAGGCCGAGGAGAAGGTCGGGCTCCAGCCGCTCCCGCCAGAAGCCCTTGCTGGCGCAGGGCGCGATTGAGCGCCACCAGGGCGACGAAGACCACCCCCGCGGCGCAGAGCGCGCCCTGCCCCGACACGTCGTCCTGCCGGTTGGGATTGACCACGATGGCCTCGGGCAGGATTTCCGGCGCCTGATGATGGTCGAGCACGATGACGTCCATGCCCAGCCGCCGCGCCTCGACGAAAGGCTCGAAACTGGTCGTGCCGCAATCCACGGTCACCAGAAGGGTCGCGCCTCGCGCCGCCAGCGCGCGGATCGCCTCGCTATTGGGGCCATAGCCCTCGGTGATGCGGTCGGGGATGTGGATCAGCCGGGGCGCGCCGCAATAGTCGAGGAATTCCGCCAGCAGCGCCGAGGAGCAGGCGCCGTCGACATCGTAATCGCCGAAAATCGCGATGGTTTCGCCGTTCATCGACGGCGCGGCACAAGCCTGTCGGTCGCCTCCTCCATCGCCGTGAGGCGAAAACGGTTCGGGCAGAAGGGCGCGCAGGGTCGGATCGAGATATTGCAACGCCGCCTCGGGACCGACGCCCCGGCCGGCGAGCACCCGCGACAACAGGTCCGACAGGCCGGTGTGCTGCGCGATCGTCATCGCCCTGGCGGCGCCGGCGGCGTCGAGCCGGTCGCGCCAGGGCTTTCCGAGCACGCTGGCTTCGACGCCGAGCAGGCTGCGTTCAAACCCCAATCTAGACTCCTCCGGCGTCGATTTCGCGGGCGCGCAAAAAGGCGGGACGCGAGCGGCAGCGGTCCAGATAGGCCGTGAACACCGGACGCGGCTCCAGCATCTTGAAGCCGTCTATGGCGAAATGCAGGTTCGAGGCGATCATGCACATCGGCGGCGGAAAATTTTTCACCGAGAATATAGGGCGAAGCGGCCAGCGCCTCTTCCAGCACGGCGAAGACCTTGTCGAACGATCCCCAGCCGGCCGCCGTCGTCGGCAGTTGCACATTGGCGTATTTTTCCGTCAGCGCCGCCTCGATATTGGCGACGCCGAAAGAACAGCCATTGCCAGTAGCGCCCGCGCATGTGTCGCCTCGATCGGCGGCGCCAGCCCGGCCTCCGGGAACCTTTCGGCCAGAAAGGCGCAGATGGCGCCCGGATTCGGCGACGCAGGCGCCGTCAAGCTCGAGCGCCGGAACCTTCTCCATCGGATTGACGGCATGAAACTCGGGCGTGTGCTGCCCGCCGTTGCGGATATCGACGAGCACGCGCTCATAAGGCGCGCCGATTTCCTCCAGCATCCAGAGGGCGCGCAACGAACGCGTCCCGGGGGCCCAGTAAAGCCGCATGTTCCGCCCTCCTGCTCAAACGAAAGTCCGAACAAACTAGGAACATATGCCGCCGCCGTCAAGCCTCATTCGCGCTCGATACGGATGACCTGCGGCTTTTCGGCGATATGGCCGTCGGCGACGATGGCCGCCGAGCGCCTCGCGGACGGTCGCCTCCGTGGTCGCATAGGTCATGAGCACCACCGGCACCACATCGCCGTCGGGTTCGCCGGCCTGGCGGCGCTGGACGATGCTTTCCAGCGAAATGCCCTGCTCGGCCATGCGCGAGGCGATGGCCGCGAGCGCGCCGATGCGGTTGCGCGCGGCGAGACGGATGTAGTAGCCGCCCTCATGGCGCTGCAGCGGCGATTTTTCCGCCGTGGCCAGATGCGCGACCGGCAGGCCGAAGGGCGCCGAGCGGATGCCGCGCGCGATGTCGGCGATGTCGGCGACAACAGCCGAAGCCGTGGCCATGCCGCCGGCGCCCGGCCCGACCAGGGTCAGTTCGTTGACCGCGTCGGCGTCGATCGTCACCGCATTGGTGACGCCCATCACCTGCGCCACCGGGGAGGACAAGGGGATCATCGTCGGATGCACGCGCTGTTCGACGCCATGCGGAGTGCGCTGCGCCACGCCGAGCAGCTTGACGCGATAGCCGAGTTCTTCGGCCGCCTGAAGGTCGGCCAGGGTGATCTGCTCGATCCCCTCGACGCTGATCGGCGCTGGCGTCGAGCTTGACCCCAAAGGCCAGCGAAGCCAGGATCGCCAGCTTGTGCGCGGTGTCGAAACCGCCGATGTCGAAGGTTGGGTCGGCTTCGGCATAGCCAAGTTTCTGGGCGTCGCTCAAGCATTCGGCGAAAGACAGCCCCTCAGCCTCCATGCGCGAAAGAATGTAATTGCAGGTGCCGTTCAGGATGCCGTAGACGCGGGCCACGCTATTGCCGGCCAGGCCTTCGCGCAAGCGTTTTCACAATGGGAATGCCGCCGGCCACCGAGGCCTCGAAGGCCAGCGCCACGCCATTGGCTTCCGCCAGATGCGCCAGCTCCAGCCCGTGCTTGGCGAGCAGAGCCTTGTTGGCGGTGACGACGGAGTTCTTCGCCCGCAACGCCGCTTCGACGCTTTTCCGCGCGGCGTCCCTCGTCGCCGCCGATCAATTCCACGAACAGGTCGATATCATCCGACTGCGCGAGGGCCGACGGGATCGTCGAACCATTTGACGCCCGACGAGGTCGACGCCGCGATTCCGCGACGGCATCGCGGGCGGAGACGCCGGTCAGGACGATGTCGCGGCCGGTGCGGGCGGCGAGATCGGCCGCCTGCGCGTTCAGCAGGCGGACGACGGCGGCGCCGACCGTTCCCAGACCGGCAATGCCGAGGCGCAAAGGTTCAACCATGTTCCGGCCCTTGATTTGCAGAAGGCTTTGCGCGGCCTTTTGCCCCATTTCCGCGACGCGATCAATGCGGGCCGAAATCCCGCTGCGCGCGAAGCCCGGTCGCTGCGCCAGCCATTTGTCGGCCTGCGCCAGGGCGTAGCGGTCGGTCATGCCGGCGATGTAGTCGGCGATCAGCCGCGCCTGCGCCGGCTCGTCGAGCTCTTGCGCCGCCTCCGCCCATTCGGCCGGCAGCGCCTCCGGCTTTTCGCATGAAAATTTCGAACAGGCCGCGCACGATTCGTTCCGGCGTTCTTCCACACCGGCAGGATGGCGCGGTGGCGATACATGCGCGAGAACAGGAAATCCTTGATTTCCTTCTGCGCCGCGGCGAACTCGTCGGAAAAGGCGGCGACGGCGCGGTCCGCGCGGCGGATGTCGTCGACGCTGGCGGGCCCGAGCGCCGCCAGCCGCGCCCGGGACTCGCCAAAGGCGTCCTCGACGAAACGGGTGATGACCCGGCGCACCAGTTCATGGATCACGCGCACCCGCTCCAGGCCCGGGTGCAGACAGGTCGATCTCGTCGAGCAGCTCGCCGCAGGAAATCGACCTCCCGCAGGTCGTCGAGCGCGAACAGGCCGGCGCGCAGGCCGTCGTCAATGTCATGGGCGTTATAGGCGATGTCGTCGGCCAGCGCCGCGCATTGCGCCTCGGCGTTGGCGTAGAGTTCAAGATCAAGAGGAAATACTCTATCGAATGCAATGATTTCATGTGATATTTTCTTTTTGGCGTAGCGTTCGGTCGGCTGCGCCGTCGGGGCGAAGCAGCGGGCCGTTATGTTTCACCAGCCCTTCCAGCGTCTCGTAGCAGAGGTTCAGGCCGTCCCAGCCGGCATAGCGGCGCTCCAGATGGGTCACCAGGCGCAGGGCGTGGGCGTTATGCTCGAAGCCGCCGTAAGGCGCCATGCAGGCGTCCAGCACCTCCTCGCCGGCATGGCCGAAGCAGGTGTGGCCGAGATCATGCGCCAGCGCCGTCGCCTCGGCCAGGTCCTCGTCCAGGCCCAGCCCGCGCGCCAGGGCGCGGGAAATCTGCGCCACTTCGATCGTATGGGTGAGGCGGGTGCGGAAATGATCGCCTTCCAGCGGGATGAACACCTGGGTCTTGCCGGCGAGGCGGCGGAAAGCGGTGGAATGGATGAGCCGGTCGCGGTCGCGCTGGAAATCGCCGCGCGTCGGCGAAGCCGGCTCCCGGATAGAGCCGGCCCCGGCTGCGGCGCCAGTCCGCGGCATAGGGGGCGAGATTTTTTTCTTGCAGGAAAGAGGACGACATTTCGACCCAAATGCGGAAGGAGTGATCGGTCCATCTTAGCGCGGGACCATGACGGACGCTCGCGCTTTACCCGACATCAGTCGCGGACGCGAGGAAAACGGCCGGTTCGACTTGAGCGCAAATACGTCCTTGCGCATTGACCGGGGCGCAGGCGGGACTATCTTCTAGGAAGCAACCGGAATTGGAGTTCAAATGAACGATGTCGCAGTTCCTGATGTCGCAATCAGCGAAGGCGCGCTGCGACGGGTGGCGGAGGTTCTGGGCGGCGAGGCGCCGGGATCCTTCCTGCGCATTTCCGTCAATGGCGGCGGCTGTTCAGGCTTCCAATACGCCTTCGACATCGTCCCGGCCCCCGAGGACGGCGACCTGATCCTCGGCGACGCCCGGGCGCGGGTGGCGATCGACCCCACGTCGCTCGAATTCATCAAGGGCGCGCGCCTCGATTTCGTCGACGACCTGATGGGCTCTGCTTTCAAGTGGGAAAATCCCAACGCCACCGCCGCCTGCGGCTGCGGCGCGAGTTTCGCGGTTTGAGTTGTTGGGCGTCGGCGTCTGGCCCGCCGGCTCTTCCGCTTGCCGGGAGAGCATGGGGGCAAGGGCCGGCCCTTCAGCCGCAATGGCGTCGAATTTTGTAAAAACCATTTCATAATCAGCATCGAGGCCAATGCCCCAACTCCTCCCCCTGCCCTCTCCCCGCCCGGGAGAGCGGGCCTTCGCGCCGGGCGTCGCGGCGAGCCGAGGCGGCGATGAATGAGGGCGCCGAACTCCATCGATTTCTGGCGCGGCTTCGCCCTGGTGACGATCTTCGTCAATCATGTGCCGGGCATCGTGTTCGAGCGCTTCAGCTTCCGCGAATATTCGCTCTCTGATTCCGCGGAGCTTTTCGTCTTCCTCGCCGGGGATATCGCTGCGCTTCGTGGTCAATTCGCTCGCCGACGAGCCGATGAGCGCGCTGGTCTACCGCCTCGCAGGGCGGGCGCTGACCATTTATTTCGCGCAGATCCTGATCACCCTCTTCGCCATCGCCATCATCGCCGGCGCGGCGACCTGGTTCGACCAGCCCTATATCCTGCAATGGCATAACGCCGCCGCGGTATTCGACGATCCCGTCGAGGCCCATATCGGCCTGGTCCTGCTGCGCTACCAGCTCGGCTATTTCAACATCCTGCCGCTCTATGTCGTGCTGATGGCGGCGGGCCCCAGCATTGGCGTCATCGACCGCATCGCGCCTAAACTGCTGCTGCCGCTCTCCGCCGCGCTCTACCTCTACAGCGTCGCCACCGCCTTCAACCTGCCGACCTGGCCGGTGGAGGGCAACTGGTTCTTCAGCCCCTTCTGCTGGCAGTTCATCTTCATCCTCGGCTTCCTCCTCGGCGGCCCCAGGGGCTATGCCAGTTTTTCGCCGCGGACCAAGACGATCCTGTTCTGGCTTTCGGGTCTGCAGACCCTGATCGGCGCGACCATTGCGCTCGCCGATTTCACCCCCGATCCGGCCAACCTGCCCGACCCGAAACTGTTCTTCCTGTTCGACAAGACCTTCGATTCTCCGGCGCGCGTCGTGCATGCGCTGGCGCTGGCCTGCTTCTTCGGCGGCGCCTTTGCCCGTATCGCGCGCTGGGCGCCGGCGCTTGCGACCTATCTGTCGATGCTCGGGCGCAATTCGCTGAATGTCTTCTGCGCCGGATCGCTGTTAAGCTTGTGCGGGCAGATCGTCCGCTACGTTTACAATGGTCGTTTGGAGTATGATTTTCTCGTGTTATTCGTCGGCTTGACCGGATTGGGCGTTGTCGCATGGATGTCCGAATGGCGAAGAAGGCACGCGGAGGCGCGCGAGCGGCGCAAATTGCATCGCCGCGTCTTGAGCCTGTGTCTGCCGATGACTTTCTCGGCTGCGCCGCTGCTGGCGCAAGAGCCGGGCAAGGACGCGGGCAAGCGCGCCGTCGTCCTGCGACGTGCCGGCGGAAACGCTCGCTGCGCCGGCCCCTTTGCCGCATGTGGCGGCGGCGCTGAAGCAGAGCCGCAAGCTCACCATCCTCGCCATCGACTCGCCGGTCGGCCCTGGCCGGGGCCCGCGCAAATCCTATCCCGCCGTGCTCGAATCCCTGCTGGAAAAGGCGCTGGCGGGCATTGACGTGACCATCCGCAACCGCCCGGCCTCGGGCGAAACCGTCGCCACCGCCGCCGAGCGCATCCGCACCGAAGTCGCCATGGCGCGGCCCGACCTGCTGATCTGGCAGGTCGGCGCCAATGACGCCCTCGCCCACGTGCCGCCTGGCGAATACGAGGAGAACCTGCGCGACGGCGTGCGCTGGGCCAAGGAAAACGGCGTCGACGTGCTGCTGGTCGGCTTCGAGGCCAATCCCTGGCTGCACGACGACCAGGAAGTTTCCGCCATTCGCGAAGCGACCAGCCGCGTCGCCCGCTCGGAAAACGTGCTTTACCTGCGCCGCTACGAGGCCATGCAAGCCATCGCCCGCACCCGCTCGCGCGTCGAACAGGGCGACAGTCCCTTCAACGCCGAAATCGGCTTTGACTGCATGGCCGAGCAGGTGGCGCAGACGCTCGCCGCCAATCTCGTCCTGCGCCGCACCCGCCCAGCCCCCGTCGAACCCTGAGATCCGGCAAGACCCGATGGAACAGGCCGCCACCATTCGCTTCGTGACCGAGAGCCTTGCGCGCGAGGCCGGTGCGCCGGTCGAGACCAAGCAGACCCACGTGTCCCTGCTTTTTCTCGCGGGCGAGCTGGTGTTCAAGCTCAAGCGCGCCGTGGCCTTCCCCTATCTCGACTTCTCGACGCCGCAATTGCGCGAAAAGGCCTGTCGCGCCGAACGCGAGCTGAATGCGCGCGCGGCGCCCGCGCTCTATCTCGGCGTGCGCCGCATCACCCGGGAGCCGGGGGCCAAGGAATCGAAAAATTGGCCTTCGACGGCGCGGGCGAGCTGGTCGACTGCATCGTCGTGATGCGGCGCTTCGCCGAAAGTTCGCTGTTCGACGAGATGGCCCGCGAAGGCCGGCTGGCGCCGCGCCACATGGAGGCTTTGGCGCTGACGATTTCGCGCTTCCACACCAACGCCCTGCGCTACCCCGACGCCCAGGGCGCCGAAGACCATGGCGCATCTGATCGATCTCAACGCCGTGTCCTTCGAGGCCAGTCCGGTCTTCGGAGCGGAAGAGGTGGCGCGGCTGAACGAAAAATTCCGCGGCGAACTGGCGCGCCTTACGCCCCTGCTCGACGCCCGCGCGGCCTGCGGCTTCGTCCGCCTCTGCCATGGCGACCTTTATTTGCGCAACATCTGCATCTTCAAGGGCCAGCCGACCCTGTTCGACTGCATCGAATTCGACCAGAAGCTGGCCCAGATCGACACGCTCTACGATCTCGCGTTCACGTTGATGGACCTTTGGCTGATCGGCCGCCACGACCTCGCCAACCTGCTGTTCAACCGCTATGTCAGCGCCTTTTCGCGCAACCTGCCGGACCTGCCGGCCAAGACCCGCGACGGCTATTCCGCCCTGCCCTTCTTCATGGCCATGCGCGCCGCCATCCGCTCCCATATTGCGGCCTCGCAGGCGCATTCGGGCGAGGCAAGCGACGCGGAGCACGTCAAGGAGGCGCGGGCCTATTTCGCCCTGGCCGAAGACCTGCTGGCGCCGCGTCCGAAGATGCTGGTCGCCATCGGCGGGTTCAGCGGCTCGGGCAAGTCGACCATGACGGGCTTGCTGGCGGGCGACATCGGCTCGCCGCCCGGAGCGCGGACGCTGAACTCCGATCGCACGCGAAAGGCCATGCACAAGATCAGGCCGGGCGACCGGCTGCCGCCGGAAGCCTACGAGATCGGCATTACCGCCGCCGTCTACCTGCGCCTGCTGTCGCGCGCCATGGACGCGCTCGGACAGGGGGCCGCCGTCATCATCGACGCCGTCTATTCGACCGAGGAGGAGCGCGCCGCGGTCCGCAAGCTGGCCGAGGACCAGCGCGTGCCTTTCGTCGGCCTGTGGCTGGAGGCCCACCCCGACGTCCTCCGCCAGCGCGTGCGCGACCGGCCGAAAGGTCCGTCCGACGCCGACGTCCACGTGCTCGAAGCGCAACTCGAGCGCGGCGCCGGCGAGATCGACTGGATTCGTCTGAACATGACGCATCCCGACGCGGTCGAAACGGCCCTGTCGATCCTGAAGCAGGCGCTCGCCAACGAGGCCCCAGGCCGAGGCTGACCGGGGTTAGGCCTGAAACGCCTGATGTCATTGCCGTAAGGCGCTCGGCGCCACGCGGGCCTTGTCGACCAATCCGATGGCCTTGGGCGAAACGACGATCCAGTCGTCGTGCTCGTCGCCGGTGATCAGCTGTTCGCCGCTCCGCGTCTGCGTGACCAGCCGCGACTCCAGCAGTTCATTCGGAGAAAGCCAGTACATGTTGGTGAACGGGGTCGCCTGCAACTTCACCATCAAGGCGCCGCCGACGCCCATTTCGGAGAAATAGCTTCCGATCTGTTTGAAGACCGAGGCAGGCGCCTCACGCGGCAGCGGCTTGCCGTTCTGGTCCAGATAGCCCGAGCGGTGCACGCCGACCAACGAAGAGGGACCGGCGGAGCGCACCGATCCCGCCGCCAGGATGAAGGTGCAGGCCGAAGCGCATTGGGCGAGTTTTCCGCGCGGGATCCCGAAGGACACGTTCGCCGCCTTCGCCTTGCGGCAGATGTCGGCGGAGGCGCTGCACGCGGCCGGCTGCGTGTGCGTGACATAGACGTCGAGCGCCTTTTCGCGGATGAGCCGCCCGACCTGGAAGCCGGCCTGGGTCAACCCTCCGTTGGATTCGATGAACACCGGCAGCTTGCGTTTCCCGAGCGTCGCCAGCACCGCCCGGAACCGGCCGGGGGTCGAGGCGTCGATCTTGCCTTCGGCCGCGATCCATTCCGCGCATGTCTCCCCGCAATCGGGCGCGGCGCTGCGCACCACCCGGACCGTCATCGGCCTGGTATCGGGGACAGGTTCGCTGACCGCCCGCAGCAACCGCATCGCCGCGATATTGTCGGGGTTGTCCTTCAGCGTCAGGCGCGCATCCTCCATGGCGTGATCGAGGTCCTTGCTGAAATAATAGGACAGCGCCCGGCCATAGCGCGCTTCCGCAATAATGGCCTTTGCCGCGACTTCCATGGGCGCCAGATCCAGCGCCGACGTGTAGTCGCGTATCGCGAGATCATAGGATTTGGCGGAAAAGTGGACGCTCGCCCGCCGCAGGTAAGCGAATGCGGGGTAGGCGCGGAGCTCGAGAACCTTGTCGCAATCCGCGAGCGCCAGCGGCAACTGGCCGGTCGCCTGGTAGGCGGCGCTGCGGTTCAGATAGCCTCCGACCATGCGGGGGGCGATTTCAATGGATTTCGACAGGTCCGCTATAGCGGCCGGATAGGCCTTTTTCGCCAGATGCGCCTGTCCGCGCAGGTTAAGCGCTTGCCAATTCCTTGGCTCGGACGCCAGAATCCTGTCGAGGCCGGCGATGGCCGAGTCATAGTCCTTGCGCTTGATCTGCTCGCTCGCGACGTTCAGGGCCATCCGCGTCGCCGCCGGGATCGCTGCGCTGGCGTCGAGCGTGACCGCTTTCGGCGGCATCGTGACCGGCGAGCGGGCCTGCATCGCCGCCGCCTTCCGCCGGTCCTCCTCGGCCTGGGCCTTGAAACCCAAGGCTTCATTGACCGCCGCCCGGCGCTGGAAAACTTCGGGGACGTTCGCGACCAGGCGCGCCGCCATGTCGAAATCCGCCAGTGCGCGGCGATACTGGCGCAGTTCGTCGTAAGCCTTGCCGCGGGCGAGATAGTTCATTCCGCCCATGGCGTTTTGGTCGAGTTTTTTCGTCTGGTCATAGATCGCGCACAACACGCCGCCGCGCAGCGTCGGCGGACAATGGGCCTGCATGTCCCCGGCAATCGAGGGGCGTTTGCTGCGATCGAGCTTCAGGCCCTGATCGAAGTCGGCGAGCGCCTTGTCGGTCTCCGCTTGCGCCAGGTAAAGGGATGCGCGGCGAAACCAGGACGCCGCATGGGCTGGGTTGAGTTTGATCGCCTCGTCGCAATCGGCCAAGGCCTTGGCGGTGTCTTTCGTGGCCAGATAGAGCGCGCTACGCTGCACATGGAGCGCGGACCATTGGGGATCGCGATCGATTGCGCGATCCAATTCGGCGATCGCCTCGTCCAGTTTCCGCGCATCCGACAAGACGATGCTTCTCGTGTAATGGACCGAGGCCGCAGTTGGATGGGCAGCGACCGCCTTGTCGGCGTCGGACAGCGCATAGGGCGCATTGTTCGTCCGGCTGTAAGCCAGGGCTCTGCCGTTCAACAGGCCGACGTTGGTGGGATCAAGATCGAGGCCTGCCGTATATTCGTTGATGGCGGCGGCCAGATTGCGCTGCGCCCCACGCACAAAGCCGCGCGCCTCAAAATCATCCGCCTGTTTCGGGCTCGACGAAAAAAGATGCGCGATGTCGTCATGCGCCGCCGCCTCGCCGGATTCGGCGATCGTCATGACAATTCGACGGGACAAAGCCAAGCTATTGTCGGGGTCGATGGCCAGCGCCGCATTGGCGTCCTTCAGCGCGGCTTCGTTGTCGCCCAGCATCCGCCAGGCGCTCGCGCGGATGGCCAGGGCGTCGGCCCGCTTCGGATCGGCCGTGATGATCGGCGCGCAGGCCTTGACGATGAGCGATGGCGTTCCTGTCCTCGCGCAACCTTCGCCGGTCACAGCGGGAGCGCTTTTTTCGGTCGCCGGATCGGCCTGGACGGAGCCAGCAAGGAAGGCCATCGCCAGGCAGGCAAGGAATGTCTTCGAAATCCGGTTCATGCAATCATTCCGGCGCGCAATTCTTCGCCGCCAAGCTAGCATGAAAAGCGTCGTGCGCGGAGATGCGTTCACGAGCCATGTCTGCGTCACCCTGAGCCGTTGGAACGCAGCGCGATTCCAGAAAGTTATCCCCGACGCCGAGGCCATTGCGAAGGGAAGCCGTTGGACAAACTCGCCGTTTCCGTCAAGCAACCCGGGCCCCGCCGGATCGAACGGCGGCCGCCCTTTGAACGGATCGCCCTGCTGCTGCAAGGCGGCGGAGCGCTCGGCGCCTATCAGGGCGGCGTCTATCAGGCGCTGTCCGAAGCCGGTCTCCATCCCGACTGGGTCGCCGGAATTTCGATCGGCGCCTTCAACGCAGCCCTCATCGCGGGAAATCCGCCGGAAAGACGGGTCGAACGGCTTCGCGAATTCTGGGAGGAGGTCAGCGAGCGGTTTCCCGTCCCGCTCGATCATGACCCGTCGTTTCAGCGATGGCTGAACCAGGCCCGCGCGTTTTTCATCCTGCTTCTGGGCGCGCCGAATTTCTTCACGCCCAGGTGGCCCTCCCCTGTCCTGCTCCCGCCGCGCGATCTGAAAAACCTCAGCTTTTACGATGTCGCGCCCTTGCGGGCCACGCTCGAACGGCTGGTCGATTTCGACCGGATCAACGCCCGCCAGATGCGTTTCAGCGTCGGCGCCGTGAATGTGCGGACCGGCGTCCTGAGCTATTTCGACAACGAAAACCAGCGCATCGATCCAGCGCATGTCATGGCCAGCGGTTCGCTGCCGCCGGGGCTTCCGGCGACCGAAATCGATGGCGAATATTACTGGGATGGCGGGGTCGTCTCCAACACGCCGCTGCAGCGCGTGCTCGATTCGAAGCCGCGCCAGGACACGCTCGCCTTCCAGATCGACCTCTGGAGCGCCGCCGGCGAACTGCCGCGGGATTTCGCCCAGGTCGACGCCAGGGAAAAGGACATTCGCTTCGCCAGCCGCACCAAAGCCATGACGGACCAATATAAAATAACGCAAAAGCTACGGGCGGACCTCACCGGGTTGTTGCAGTCCCTTCCCGAAGATCTGCGCAACAGTCCGAAAGTCACACAGTTGGCTGAGCAGGCCGATGAAAAAGTCTTCAACATCGTGCATCTGACCTATCACAGCCAGAACACCGAGGGCATTTCGAAGGATTTCGAGTTTTCGCGCCAAGCCATGGACCGGCATTGGCGCGCAGGCTTCGAGGACACGATCGAAAGTCTCGACCACCCGGAAATTTTGGCCCCCTGCAAAAACGAGGGGATGCGCATCTTCGATTTTACCGGTCGCGACCATTGACGCCGAGGCAAACAAACGCCCCCAGCCAAGCCGGAGGCGTTGCATTCTCCAATCAGGAGTTCGACGTCAGGATTTGCTGGCGTCCCAGGCGCCAGTATATTTGAACTCGGGCGCCGCCTTCAGCTGGTCGGCGTTGGCGTTCATCTCGGCGCGCCATTTCTTATCGGAAGAATTATAGCTGATCTTCACCGCGGAAGGGTTGACTGCGACATAATGGTCGCCCATCCCGAGGAAACCGCCGACCGCCAGAATATAGGACTGGACGCCATTGGGACCCATGGCGACGTCCTTGATGGTCCCGATATCCTGGTTGGCGTTGTTGTAGACGTTCAGGCCGACAATATTCGAACTCAACCTGTCGCCCGAGGGAACGGTGGTGAACGTCCCCTGCCGGCCCCCGTTCTGATCAGCCGCGCCTGCGCCGTTGGCCTGGGAGCCGTTGGATTGGAACGCGACCTCCTCGATGGAGTTCGGGTCAACCGCGATCATCACCGGGTTGCCGGACTTGTCCTTTGCGCGCACGAAAAACAATTCCGGCGTGATCTTGATGTTGGTAAAGCCGGCCTGTTTCAGGTCCGACTGAATTTGCTGGCGAGCGTTTTCGTTCTTTTGCGGCTGTGTACTCGTGGTATTCGTCGACTGCGCATAGGCAAGCTGTGTGCAGGCCAAGCCCATCGCCGCCGCCAACGTCATTGCTCTCATAACAACCTCCTTGCTGCTATGAGAAAAAACAAACCAGAACCATGCTTGTTCCTGTATTAATAAATTTTAACCATGCTTTTGCTATGCTTTAATCTTTCAACTCAAGGTCGTGCTACGCCCTTTGCGATGCGGGACGCCCGGTCGAGCAGATGCAGGATCGAGCGATAGCGTCGGCCCGAATGGCTGGCGAGGCCGATCTCGCAGGTGCGGCTCGTGGAATAGCCTTCCGTGCAGTCCTTCGGCAGGCTTTCGTTCAAATGGCGCAGCGCGTGGTCGTTCAGCTCCGGCGTGACGAAACCCTTGTCGCCCGCAAAGCCGCAGCATTTGACATCGGCCGGCGCAACCACCCGGGTCGCGCATTTCTGCGCCAATTCCAGCAGCATGTCGCCGAGGCCGTTCTTGCGCAGCGAACAGACCACATGCACGGCGACCGTCTCGTCCACTGGCCGCAGGTCGAGCTTCGGCGCGACGTGGAGGCTGAGGAATTCGACCAGGTCGAGGGCGGAAAAATCTTCCGTCCCATAGGCCTTCATCCGCGCCGCGCAGGGCGAGGTGTCGAACACCACCGGGATCTTGTCGCCCGGCCTCGCCAATCGTTGCGCCAGTTCCCGCGCCTTGGCCTCGGCGCTTTCCGTCAGCCCCTTGGAGGCGAAAGGCTGGCCGCAGCACAGCTCGTCCTGGCGCTCCGGCGCGATCAGCGAAAAGCCGGCGCGGGCGAAAACCCGCGCCGCCACGGTGCGCAAGTCCTCGCTGTCGTCGCCGCGCGGCGGCCCCATGGCGCGGCTGGCGCAGCTTTCAAACCAGAGCACCGGCTGGCCCTCCCCGCCTCGCGACGCAGGACGGGCAAAATTCCCGCGCGGGAATTGCGGCGTCCACCTGGGCGCGCCGAGCTTGTCCTTCGCAAGCCGCGCCGCGAACTGCATGGGCGACGTTCCCATAACCTTGTGCGCGAGATCGGCCGCAGCGAGCCCCAGGCGGGTCGCCTGCAAGGTCGCGGAAAAATGCCTCGCCACCACGCCGCCGATTTTCTTCGGCCAGAGGTCTGCTTTTTTCCGCCCGCAGTTCGCGGATGAAGGCGCCCGTGTCTATGTCCAGCGGACAGGCGCCGGCGCAGAGCGAGCAGCCGGCGCAGGTCTCGTCGCCGGCATGGTCGTATGCCCTTTTGCAATTGGCCGAGGCGCAACCAGTCGCCGCCCTCGCAGCGCAGCCGCGCCATCTCCCGCGCGGTGACGATGCGCTGGCGCGGCGACAGGGTCAGGCCGTGCGAAGGACATTGCGGCTCGCAGAAACCGCATTCGATGCAGCGGTCGAGCAGAGGCGAAACCTTCGGCATCGGCTTCAGGTTCTTCAGGTGGATTTTCGCGTCGTCATTGAGCAGGACGCCGGGATTGAGCAGGTTCTGCGGATCGAGCAGCAGCTTGATCCGCCACATCAGCTGCGTAAGCCTGCGCGCCCCATTCGCGTTCGACGAAAGGCGCCATGTTGCGCCCGGTGCCATGCTCCGCCTTGAGCGAGCCGTCATATTTGCCGGCGACCAGCTCGGCCAGCGCCGCCATGAAGCCCGCGTAGCGATCGGTTTCCGCGGGGTCTTCAAAACCCTGGGCGAAAACGAAATGCAGATTGCCTTCCAGCGCATGGCCGAAGACGATGGCCTCGTGGTAGCCATGGGCGTCGAGCAGCTGCGCGCAAATCCGTCGTCGCCTCGGCCAGCCTTTCGACGGGAAAGGCGACATCCTCGATCAGCACCGTGGTCCCCGCCGCGCGCTTGCCGCCGACAGCAGGGAATGTCCCCTTGCGAATGTTCCAGTAGAGCGCGGCCTCCTTGGCGTCACGGGTGAAATGCAACCCGTTCAGGATCGCGGCGCCTTCGAGCGCGGCGGCGACCCCCGCGATGCGCGCGTCGAGCGCGGCGGCGTCGGCGCCGCGGGTCTCGATCAGCAGCGCCGTCGCGTCAGGCCCGAGCGCATCGACATCGACGGGCATGCCGGGCTTGTGCTTGACGCTTTCGAGCGAGGCGCGGTCGAGCAACTCCACCGCGTCGACCGGCGCCGACTTCAGCGCGCTCACCGCCCGGCAGGCGCTGGCGATGTCGGCGAAGACGACAAAGGCCGAGGCCTTGTCGCGATGGTCCGGCACGGTGCGGAAAGTCGATGCGCGAGAGAAAGCCGAGCGTGCCTTCCGAACCGATCATCAGATGGGTGAGGATGTCGACCGGATCGTCGAAATCGACCAGCGCGTTGAGCGCGTAGCCGGTGGTGTTCTTCAGACGGTATTTGCGCCTGATCCGCGCGGCGAGTGTTTTCGTCGGCGCGGGCGTCGGCGGCGATCGGCGCCAGACCGTCGAGCAGCGGCTTGTGCGAGACGCGGAAGGCCGCGGCGCTCTTGGCGTCGGCCGTATCGAGCACGGCGCCGTCCGCCAGCATCAGCCGCATGGAGGCGAGCGTATGATAGCTGTTGGCGCCGACGCCGCAGCACATGCCCGAGGCGTTGTTGGCGGCGATGCCGCCGATCTTCGCGGCGTCGATCGAGGCCGGATCGGGGCCGATCTTGCGGCCGAAGGGCGCCAGGCGCCGGTTGGCGTCGCCGCCGATCGAGCGAAGGCCCGAGCCGGGCCACGCCGGAGGCGGCGTCAAAGGCGAAGGTGCGAAAGCCCTCGCCGAGGTAGATCAGGACCGAATCCGTCACCGCCTGCCCCGACAGCGAGGTGCCGGCGGCGCGGAAGGTCACGGGCGCGTCGATGCTTGCGGCAGAAGCCGAGCAGGGCGGCCGACTTCCTCTTCGCTTTCCGCTGTCACGACGATGCGCGGGGATCAGCCGGTAGAAACTGGCGTCGGTTCCATAGGCGAGCAGGCGCAGCGGATCGGTGACGATCCGTTCGAAGGCACGGCGGAAGCGAAGTCCCGCTCCAGCAAGGCGTAATCGCACGATCGCGCTTCATGAAGCCCGGGGCTCCTTGATTGTTGGGCGCCCAGACTCTACACCGTTGACCGCCTCCTCGATGGTGAGGAGCGGGCCAATGGACGCCGCCTCGAACCAATGGCGCCCGCGTCACTGCCCGCCGATGACCGGGATCATCCAGGGCGGACAATTGCTGGATGACGACGAGGACGGCGAGCAGCAGGGTCAACACGATGCTGTGGGGAAAGGTTCGCGCGAAAACCACGCCTTCCTGGTTCTTGAGATTGGTCACCGCGACGCCGGTGGCGATGTTTTGCGGCGACACCATCTTGCCCATCACGCCGCCGGAGGAATTGGTCGCGGCGAACAGCACGGGATTGAGGTCGAGCTGGCGCGCCGCCACCACCTGAAGATTGCCGAACAGGGCGTTGCCCGAGGTGTCGCTGCCCGAGAGCATGACCGCGACCCAGCCGAGGAAGGGCGACAGCAGCACAAAGAGTTTGCCGGTCGAGGCGACGGCATATCCGAGCGTATAGGCGATGCCGGAATAATTCATCAGATAGGCGAGGCCGATGATCAGCATGACGGTCAGCACCGCCACGCGGATCTGCCGGACCGTCGGCCCGACGCAGTCGAAGAAGTCGGCCGGCGACAGGCCGCGATGGCCGCGAAGATCAGCGGTGGCGAGGAGGATGGCCGTGCCGGTGCCGAGCGGCTGGAAGGTCCAGACGGCGGCATAGGGCTTGGAGTTATAAAGCGTGATGGCGATGGCGTTGTGCAGGCCGGGCCAGTTGATCTTCTGCTGGTCGATCGCCGCCCAGCCGAGATGCGTCCAGACGATGACGACGGCGGAGACGATCAGCCAGGGCAGCCAGCCCTGCCAGGGCGCAACCGCCGCTCTCGGCGCTCACGCCTTCGGCTGCGACGATCGCGTCCCGCTGGATGGCGAATTCCGGGTCGGGCGTCGGGCTGCCAGACCTGCAGGAACAGCAGCGTGCAGAGCAGCGAGCCGAGCGAGGCCAGCACGTCGGTCAGGGCGTAGTCGAGGAAGTTGGAGGAGATGAATTGCGACAGCCGCGAAACTGCCGCCCGCGACCAGCCAGCACCGGCCACAGCGCCCGCACCGAGCGCAATCCGCCATAGACGGCCATGACATAGAAGGGCAGGATGAAGGCGAGGAACGGCAATTGCCGCCCGATCGCCGCGCCGAGCGTCGCCGCCGGGAGGCCGGTCACCGCGCCGAGCACCGTCACCGGCACGCCGAGCGCGCCGAAAGCCACCGGCGCCGTGTTGAAGATCAGCACGAAGACCAGAGCCTCCAGCGGCGGAAAGCCGACCAGGATCAGCAGCGAACTGGTGATCGCCACCGGCGTGCCGAAGCCGGAGACGCCTTCGAGCAGCGCGCCGAAGCAGAAGCCGATGACCACCAGCACCACGCGGCGGTCATTGGGCAGATGCTCGATGACCCAGGCGCGAAAGGCTTCGAAGCGGCCCGGATTTCACCGCGACATTGTAGAGCAGCAGCGCGTTGACCACGATCCACATCACCGGCCAGAGCGCGAAGACCGCGCCATTGGCGACCGAGTTCAGGGCGAGGCCGACAGGCATTTTCCAGGCGCCGATGGCGACGACAAGGCCGACGACGAGGCCGGCCAGAGCCGCCTGCCAGGCCGGGCGGCGAAAGACGCCGAGCAGGACCAGCACCGCCAGCACCGGCAAGATGGCGACGAGAAACGACAGCCCCAGGCTGTCGCCGACAGGCGTCAAAAGCTGATTGAACATGTTTCGCTCCCCCTGGGCCTTTGCGGCCTGTTTGGCCTCTCCGCGATCCATTATTTGGACGTGGTATTTTTATTTTACCATCGATCGATAACGGATATTTAATTTGCTTGACAAGCGCGTCGTGGACAATTGTTTTGCGGCTGTTAATATGGAAGTCGTCGCAAAAGCTCGATCAGGAAACCATCCTATGGAACCCGTCCGAAATCTCAAGCTGGCCGACGCCATCGCCGAGCATCTCGAGCAATTATTCTCGAAGGCGCGCTGCGTCCGGGCGAAAAGCTCGCCGCCCGAGCGCGAACTGGCGGAGCGACTTGAGGTTTCGCGGCCCTCGTTGCGCGAGGCGCTGGAGAAAGCTTTCGGCGCGCGGCCTGCTGGAGACATCGAAGGCCGGAACCTTCGTGACGAAATTCATGAAGCCGCTGACCGAGCCGCTCGCGGCCATGATGCAGTCCAACGAACAGGCGCTGATCGACTATCTCGAATATCGCAGCCTGGTCGAGGGCGAGGCCGCGCGCCTCGCGGCGATCGCGCGCCACCGACGTCGAGACTCGACGCCATGCGCGACTGCCTGAACCGGATGCGCGACGCCCACAAGATCGACGATCCCACGCCGAGGCCGAAGCGGACGCCGACATGCACATGCTGATTTACGAGGCCTCGCATAATCTCGTCATGCTGCACATCATGCGCGCCTTCTCAGGAAATGCTGCGCCACGGCGTGTTTTACAATCGCCACCAGCTCTATACCCATCCCGGCGTGCGCGACGATCTGCTGGCGCAGCATCTGGCCATCGGCGAAGCCGATGCATGGCGCGCGACGCCGAAAAGGCGGCGCAGGCCGCCACCGCCCACATGACGCTCCACGGCCAGCGACCCTGGCCGAAATCCGGCATGAGCAAGCGCGCGTCGCCCGGGCGCTGCGCCGCATGGGACGTTCCGAATTCGTCGCCTGAGGCCGTGGCCATTTTGGTAAAATAATTTGACCAACAAGCTTGTTTCGGCTATAAGGATGCGAAAAGTCCGCCGTCAAGAGCGGGTTCGATGCGGAGAGGAATGCGCAAATCATGGATCAAGTCGCGTCCGCGCGTCGGGCTGTTCGTGACCTGTCTGGTCAATTCGATGCGGCCAAATATCGGCTTCGCGGCTATTGGCCTTGCTCGAAGCCGCGGGTTGCGCGGTCGAGGTCCCCGAGCGCCAGACCTGCTGCGGCCAGCCGGCCTATAACAGCGGCGCCGACGCCGCGACAACGCCGATCGCCCGCCAGACCATCGAGGCTTTCGAAGGCTACGATTATCTTGTCGCGCCCTCCGGCTCCTGCGCCGGCATGATCAAGACGCATTATCCCGAGCTTTTCGCCGACGAGCCCGCCTGGCGCGCCCGCGCCGAAAGCTCTGGCCGCGCGGACCTATGAACTGCTGAGCTTTCCTGGTCGACGTGCGCGGCTTCAAGCCGCAGGACGTCGCCTGCAAGGCCAGCGCGACCTATCACGACACCTGTTCGGGCCTGCGCGAGCTGGGCGTCAAGGCGCAGCCGCGCGCCCTGCTCGGCGCATGTCGAAGGGCTTGGAGTTGACGGCCGCTGGAGGGCGAGGAAACCTGCTGCGGCTTCGGCGGGACCTTCTGCGTCAAATATTCGCATATTTCCAACGCCATCGTCGGCGACAAGGCGGAAAACATCGTCGCCAGCGGCGCCGACCTGCTGCTCGGCGGCGATCTCGGCTGCCTGATGAACATGGCGGGCAAGCTGCATCGCGACGGCGCGAGAACCCGGGTTTTCCACGCCGCCGAAATTCTCGCGGGCATGGCGGACGCGGCGATCGGGGAGGAAGGCATGATGACCGTCGAGCCCGCCTTCGACGAGCGCGTCGACAAAGGCCCTCGCCGACCGGCAGCTCAAGGTCGCGCATCGAGCGCACCACCGGCAACGCGCGGGCGAAACGCGCCGCCGCCGTCGCCGCCTGGCCGGAGTTTGCCGCCGCCCGCGCCGCCGCCGCCGCCATCAAAGACCACGCCATCGACGCATATGGCCTATTATCTCGAACAACTTCGAGCGCAACGCGCTTGCGTCCGGCGCGCAGGTGCATTGGGCGCGCGGACGCCGACGAGGCCTGCGAGATCGTCGTCGACATCTGCAAGGCGGCGGGCGCGAAAACGGTGACGCGCTCGAAAAGCATGCTGGGCGAGGAAATCGGCCTGCCCCACGCGCTGGAAGCGGCGGGGATCAGGCGCGTCGAAACCGATCTCGCCGAGCATATCATCCAGCTCGCCAGCGAGAAGCCCGTCGCATATCATCTGGCCGGCGGCGCATCACACCCGCGAGGACGTCGCCGAGCTTTTCCACGCACATCACCGCGACAAGACGCCGACGACCGACATCGAAGTCGATGGTGGCCTCGGCGCGCAAGGAATTGCGCGACGATTATTTCGCGGCCGAGGTCGGCATTTCCGGCGCCAATTTCCTGGTCGCCGAGACCGGCGCGATCTGCACCATCACCAACGAGGGCAACGCCGAACTGACGACGACGCCGCCGCGCGTCCATATCGTCACGGCGGGCATCGAGAAAATCGTCGCCTCCACCGAACACGCGCTGCAATTGACGCGGCTGCTGGTGCGCGCCGCCACCGGCGCCGACCTCACCCAATACACCACCTTCCATTGCGGCCCGAAACGTCCGGGCGACCTCGACGGGCCGGAACAGTTCCATATCGTGCTGGTCGACCACGGCCGCACGCAAATGCTGGTCGGACATGGCGGAAATGCTGCGCTGCCTGCGCTGCGGCGCCTGCCTCAATCATTGCGTTGTCTATCGCGCCATCGGCGGCCACGCCTATGGCGGCGCCTATCCCGGCCCGATGGGCTCGGTGCTGACCCCGGTGTTCGACGGGTTGGAGCAATCGCGCGACCTGCCCCACGCCTGCACGCTCAACGGCCAGTGCCGCGAGGTCTGCCCGGTCGACATTCCCCTGCCGACGCTGTTGCGCGGCTGGCGCGAGCAAAGCTGGCGCAAGGGCTATCGAGCCGATCGACACCCAGGCGGCGCTGACGCTCTGGGCCTTCGCCGCCGCGCGTCCGGCGCTTTATCGGCTCGGCGTCGGCCTTCGCCTGCCGCTCATGCGGCTGTTCGCGCAAGGCGGTTGGATTTCGAAAATGCCGCTGGCCTCGGGCTGGACGGGAACGGGCGCGACCTGCCAAAACCGCCGCGCAGAAGCTTCATGGCGCAATACGCGCAGCCGGAGGGCCGGCAAATGAGCGCCGAGAGACGCCATTTTCAGCGCCATCCGCAAGGCGCGCCCCGACGGCGCCACCCCGCGCGACATCGCCGCCGAAGCCGCCGCCTGCGCGGCAGCCATGACCAAGACCTTGCCCGCGCTCGACGTCAGCGACCTGCCGGCGCGCTGTTCACGGCCCGCGCCAGCGCTGAAAAAGTCGGCGCGACGGTCGAGCGCGTCGCCGCCTTCGGCCGATCTGCCGCGCGGCGGTCGGCCGGTTATATCGCGGCCAATGCGCTTGACCGCCGATTTCGCCCTGCAGCCCGATCCGCTGCTGCAAAAGCTCGACTGGGCGGGGCTGCGGCCAAACGAGGCATTGCGGCCCGGACACGCTGCTCTCGGTCGGGCATGCCCGTGCGGCGATCGCCGAGACGGGCTCGCTGGTGTTCCATTCCGCCCCGGCGGCGCCGACGCTTTACGCCTATTTGCCCATTCATCATCTTGTCGCGCTCGACGCGCAAACTCTTTTCTTCGCCTGGAGGATTACGCCGCCGGCGTCCGGGGCGAGGCCGCGCCGCGCAACGTGAATTTGATCACCGGCGCCAGCGGCACCACCGATATCGAAGGGGTTCTGACACGCGGCGCGCATGGGCCGGGCAAGCTGCACATCGTGATCTACGGCTGAACACGCGCCAAAGTGTCCGAAAGAGACTGGCGCGGCTGACCGAGCGGAAGATAAGCGGCTGGGACCTTGCCGGAGGAGGCCAATGCCGTGACGTCGCGGACTCAGTCGAAGCTGGACGTCAGCGCCAGCGCCTGCCAGGCGCGGGCGGCGTCGGACAGATAGGCGCCCTTGCGCCAGACCAGCGCGAGCCGCCAGTCGACGTCCGGCTCGTCGAGCATGACGCTGACGACGCCTTCGCGGGGATGGCTCTTCACCAGCAGGCGCGGCAAAAAGGCCGCGCCCAGTCCGGCGGCGGCCAGTTCGACGATGAAGTCGATCTGGCTGGAGCGCGCCGCGACTTCCGGCTCGAAGCCTTTGCTGTGGCAGGCGGCGATGATGACGCGGTTCTGCGCGAAGCCGCTTTCGAACAGGATCAGCGGAACGTCGCGCAAATCCTTGATCGAGACGCGGGCGCGCCCGGCCAGCGGGCTGTCGGCGGCGACCAGCGCCATCAGCGGGTCGCGGCGGATTTCATGCCATTCGAAATCCTCGTCCACCGGCAGCAGCGAAGCGGCGAAGTCGATCTCGCCGAGCCGCAGGATTTCCTCGAGCCGGGCGCTGCCATGCTCCGCCAGGCTGATGTCGACGCCGGGATAGAGCTTGCGGAATTTGGCGAACAGCGGCGCGAACAATATGCCGCTGCCGACCGGCGGCAGGCCCAGCCGCAGCACGCCGCGCTTGAGCCCGCGCAATTCGGCGATTTCCGCCAACAGGTCCTCGCGCTCGGCGAGCAGGCGCAGCGCGCGGGCGTAAACCGCCTCGCCGATCGGCGTCATCCGCGGTTTCGCCGCCAGGCGGTCGAGCAGCGGCGCGCCGATCTCGACTTCGAGCTGGCGCACCGCCTTGCTCACCGTGGACTGGGTGGCGTTCAGGGTCTTGCCGGCGGCGGTGAAGCCGTTCTGCCGGATGACCTCGACAAAGGCGCGCAGATTTTTCAGCTCCATAGCCATTCCGATAAGGAATGATGGTCAGGAAATCAATTCATTTCCAGACTTGGCGGGAATCGATTAATCTCGCTATCATCAAAACAAAGAGCCAAGCGAGCCAAAATCGCGAAGGGGGGAGGCAATCTGCCTTCCAATGAATTGGAAACGAAAGCCGCCTCTTTGCGCGGCGTTGCAGTGGCGCGACCAGCCCCGCCAGGGGCCGTCCGCATCTGGAGGGAAACCATGGACCGCAATGATTCCGCACAGGAAACCCGGGAATGGCTGGAGGCCCTGAACTCCGTCCAGACGTTCGAAGGCGTCGAACGGGTCGATGCCCTGCTCAAGGAGGTCGTGACCGAAGCGCGCAAGAATGGCGCGCAACTGCCCTTCGCCTGGAACACCGCCTATATCAACACGATCCCGCCGGCCGACCAGCCCGAGCATCCGGGCGTGCGCGAGATCGAGACCAAGATCCGCGCCGCCATCCGCTGGAACGCCGCGGCCATCGTGCTCAAGGCCAACAAGGTCTCCTCCGAACTCGGCGGCCACATCGCCAGTTTCCAGTCGGCCGCCACGCTTTACGACGTCGGCTTCATGCATTTCTGGCGCGCGCCGAGTGAAAACCACGCGCGGCGACCTGATCTTCATCCAGGGCCATTCCTCGCCCGGCATTTACGCCCGCGCCTTCCTCGAGGGCCGCATTTCCGAGGAGCAAATTCTCAATTTCCGCCAGGAGGTCGACGGCAAGGGCCTCTCCTCCTACCCGCATCCCTGGCTGATGCCGGATTTCTGGCAGTTCCCCACCGTGTCCATGGGCCTCGGCCCGCTGATGGCGATCTATCAGGCGCGGTTCCTGCGCTATCTCGAAGGGCGCGGCCTGATCCAGACCCATGAGCGCAAGGTCTGGGCCTTCATGGGCGACGGCGAGATGGACGAGCCGGAATCGCTCGGCGCGATTTCGCTCGCCGGTCGCGAAAAGCTCGACAACCTGATCTTCGTCATCAATTGCAATCTGCAGCGGCTCGACGGGCCGGTGCGCGGCAACGGCAAGATCATTCAGGAGCTCGAGGCGGATTTCCGCGGCTCCGGCTGGAACGTCATCAAGGTCGTCTGGGGCTCGGGCTGGGACGAACTTCTTGCCCGGGACTATACCGGCCGCCTGCGGCAGTTGATGGAGGAATGCGTCGACGGCGAGTACCAGGATTTCAAGTCGAAGAACGGCGCCTATGTGCGCGAGAAATTCTTCAACCGCTATCCCGAGACCGCGGCCATGGTCGCCGACTGGTCGGACGAGCAGATCTGGAAGCTCACGCGCGGCGGCCATGATTCCAAGAAGATCTTCGCGGCCTACAAGGCGGCCGTCGAGCACAAGGGCCAGCCGACGCTGATCCTGGCCAAGACCATCAAGGGCTATGGCATGGGCTCGGCCGGCGAAGCGCAGATGATGTCGCATCAGGCCAAGAAGATGAACCTCGATGCGCTGAAGAAATTCCGCAACCGCTTCAACATTCCCGTCGAGGACGACGAGATCGAGCACCTGCCGCTGATCAGGTTCCCGGCGGGATCCGAGGAAGACAATTACCTGCATGAAGCGCGGAAAAAGCTCGGCGGCTATCTGCCGGCGCGCCGCCGCCAGGCGGAACCGCTGGTCATTCCGCCGCTCGAGGCTTTCGCGCAGCAATTGCAGTCGACGCAGGGCCGCGAAATCTCGACCACCATGGCTTTCGTGCGGGTGCTGAACCACCTGTTGCGCGACAAGAACATCGGCAAGCGCATCGTGCCGATCGTGCCCGACGAATCCCGCACCTTCGGCATGGAGGGCATGTTCCGGCAATATGGCATCTTCTCGCAGGTCGGCCAGCTCTACCGCCCGCAGGACGCCGACCAGCTTTCGTACTACAAGGAGGACCGCTCGGGGCAGATGCTGCAGGAAGGCATCAACGAGGCCGGCGCCATGGCCTCGTGGATCGCGGCGGCGACCAGCTATTCCAATTCCAACACGCCGATGATCCCGTTCTACATCTATTATTCGATGTTCGGGTTCCAGCGCGTCCACGACCTCGCCTGGGCGGCGGGCGACATGCGCGCGCGCGGCTTCCTGCTCGGCGGCACCTCCGGGCGCACCACGCTCAACGGCGAGGGCCTGCAGCACGAGGACGGCCACAGCCACATCTTCTCCGCCACCATCCCCAACTGCGTCAGCTACGACCCGACCTTCTCCTATGAAGTCGCGGTCATCATCCAGCACGGGCTGGAGCGCATGTATGGCCCGAGGGCGAGGACGTCTATTACTACCTCACCCTGCTCAACGAGAATTACGAGCATCCCGCCATGCCCGAGGGCGCGGAAGAGGGCATCGTCAAGGGCATGTATCTGCTCAAGGCGGCGCCCGACAACACGCCGAAGAAAAAGCGCATCAAGCTGCTTGGCTGCGGCGCGATCCTGCGCGAGGTGATCGCCGGCGCGGAGCTGCTGGAGCGCGACTTCGGCATTCACGCCGACATCTTCAGCGTCACCAGCTTCACCGAACTCAAGCGCGACGCCGACCGGGCCGAGCGCTGGAACATGCTGCATCCCCTCGACGAGCCGCGCGTTCCCTATGTGACGCAATGCCTTTCCGCGCGAGGCGACGCGCCCACGGTGGCGGCGACCGACTACATCCGCGCTTTTTCGGAACAGATCCGCGCCCACGTCCCCGGCGTTTACAAGGTTTTGGGCACCGACGGCTTCGGGCGCTCGGATTATCGCCGCAAGCTGCGCAGCTTCTTCGAGGTCGATCGGCATTTCGTCGCCGTGGCGGCGCTGAAGGCGCTGGCCGACGCGCAATTGCTGCCGTCGAAGAAGGTCGCCGAGGCGATCGATCTTTACCGGCTCGATCCCGAAAAGCCCGATCCGATGACCTCGTGACGCCCAACGCAATTCTGGCCGTCCCCTTCCCCTTTTGCGCCGCCGGCGCGCCATTCCAAGGTTTGCCCCCATGTCCGCCATTGAAGTGAAAGTGCCCGATATCGGCGATTTCAAGAACGTGCCGGTGATCGAAATTCCGGTGAAGCCGGGCGATGTCGTCAAGCTCGACGATCCCCTGATCGTGCTGGAATCCGACAAGGCGTCGATGGAAGTGCCCTCGCCCGCCGCCGGCAAGGTGCTCGAGATCCTGGTCAAGATGGGCGACAAGGTCAGCGAGGGCTCGCTGATCCTGAAGCTTGAAGCCGAAGGCGCGGCGGCCGGCCCGCGGCGCCCGCCAGGCGGCGGCTCCGGCGCCGTCCGAGCCGCCGGCCGACCGCGCAGCAGCCGATCGCTGCAAGCGCCGAGATCGACGCCGGCGTCGTCCGCGGCCCGACGCCGATTGTCAGTTCGCCGAATTATCCGCCGCTGGCGGGCGATTTCGCCAATGTCCACGCCTCCCCGGCGGTGCGCCGCCTCGCGCGCGAACTCGACCTCGACCTGACCAAAGTTTCGGGTTCGGGCGAAAAGGGCCGCATCACCAAGGAGGACGTCAAGAAGGCGCTGACCGGCGGCGCGCCCGCGGCCGCGGCTGCGACCGGCGGCTCAGGCATTCCGGAAATCCCGACGATCGACTTTTCCAAATTCGGCCCGATCGAAGACAAGCCGCTGTCGCGCATCAGGAAACTGTCGGGGCCGTTCCTGCATCGCTCCTGGCTCAATGTCCCCGCCGTCACCCAGCATGACGAGGCCGACATCACCGAACTCGAGGAGTTCAGCAAGAAGCTCGACGACGAGGGCAAGGCGGCCAAGCCGAAACCCTATCGCGTGTCGCTGCTGCCCTTCCTGATCCGCGCCAGCGTCGCGGTGCTGAAGCAGATGCCCGGACTTCAACTCCTCGCTCAACCCGGCGAAGGACGGGCTGATCGTACAAGAAATACTGGAACATCGGCTTCGCCGTGCGACACGCCGGAAGGTCTGGTCGTGCCGGTGATCAAGGACGCCGACAAGCAAGGGCGTGCTGCAGATCTCGACCGAGCTTGGCGAACTCTCGGCCAAGGCGCGCGACGGCAAATTGTCGCCGGCGGAAATGTCCGGCGCGACTTTCACCATTTCCTCGCTCGGCGGCATTGGCGGCACCGGCTTCACGCCGATCGTCAATGCGCCGGAAGTGGCGATCCTCGGCGTGGTGCGCTCGAAAATGGCGCCGGTCTGGAACGGCAAGGAGTTCAAGCCGCGGCTGATGCTGCCTTTGTCGCTGTCCTATGACCATCGCGTCATCGACGGCGCGGCGGCGGCGCGGTTCTGCCCGCGCTCTGGCGGCGGTGCTCGAAGACATCCGCCGGCTGACGCTCTAAGGGAAGATCATGACTCAGGAAATCAAGGTTCCCGATATCGGCGATTTCAAAAACGTGCCGGTGATCGAAGTGCTGGTGAAGGTCGGCGACACGGTCAAGCCGGAAGACCCCTTGATCGCGCTCGAATCCGACAAGGCGACGATGGAAGTGCCCTCGCCCGCCGCCGGCGTGGTCGCGGAAATATTGGTCAAGGTCGGCGACAAGGTCGGCGAAGGGACGGTGATCCTGAAGCTGGAAGCGGCCGAAGACAGCGGCTGCCGCTCCTGCCGCGTCCGCCCCTGCCCCCGCAGCCGCGCCTGCGGCCGCCAAGGGCGATCTCCACGCCGAAGTGCTGGTGCTCGGCGCCGGTCCCGGCGGCTATCAGCGCCGCCTTCCGCGCCGCCGATCTCGGCGCCAAGGTGGTGCTGGTCGAACGCTGGCCGGTGCTCGGCGGCGTCTGCCTCAATGTCGGCTGCATCCCCTCCAAGGCGCTGCTGCATGCGGCGAAGGTCATCGACGAGGCCGCAGGATTTCGGCGAGCACGGCATCGCCTTCGCCAAGCCGAAAATCGATCTCGCCAAGCTGCGCGGACTGGAAGGAAAGCGTGGTCAAGCGCCTGACCGGCGGCCTCGCGGGCATGGCCAAGCAGCGCAAGGTCACGGTCGTCACCGGCAAGGGCGCCTTCGCCTCGGCCAATACGCTTGAGGTGACGGCGGAAGACGGGTCGAAGAAGACCGTGTCCTTCGACAAGGCGATCATCGCCGCCGGCTCCGAGCCGGTGACCCTGCCCTTCATCCCGCATGACGACAAGCGCGTGATCGATTCGACCGGCGCGCTGGAGACTCGACGGCGCGCCGAAGCGCCTGCTGGTGCTGGGCGGCGGCATCATCGGGCTGGAAATGGCCACGGTCTATCATTCGCTCGGCTCGAAAGTGACCGTGGTCGAACTGATGGACCAGATCATTCCCGGCGCCGACAAGGACATTGTCGCGCCGCTGCACAAGCGGATCGAAAAACGCTACGAGAAAATCCTGCTGAAGACCAAGGTCGTCGCGGTCAAGGCGGAAGAAGTCCGGCCTGCGCGTGACGTTCGAAGCCGCCGACGGCGCCAAGAGCGAGGACGTGTTCGACAAGCTGCTGGTCGCGGTCGGGCGCAAGCCCAACGGCAAGCTGATCAACGCCGAAGCGGCGGGCGTCAAGGTCGACGGACAACGGCTTTATCGCCGTCGACAAGCAGATGCGCAGCAATGTCGCGCACATCTTCGCCATTGGCGACGTGGTCGGCCAGCCGATGCTGGCGCACAAGGCGGTGCATGAGGCCCATGTGGCGGCCGAAGTCGCCTGCGGCCACAAGAGCGCCTTCGACGCCAAGGTGATCCCCTCCGTCGCCTATACCGACCCGGAAGTGGCCTGGGTCGGCGTGACCGAGACCGAGGCCAAGGCCAAGGGGCTGAAATATGGCAAGGCCAGCTTCCCCTGGGCGGCGTCGGGCCGCGCGCTGTCGCTCGGCCGCGACGAAGGCGTGACCAAGTCGCTGTTCGACGAGGAGACCAAGCGCCTGATCGGCTGCGGCATCGTCGGCCCCGGCGCCGGCGACCTGATCGCGGAAGCGACGCTGGCGATCGAGATGGGCGCCGACGCCGAAGACATCGGCCTCACCATCCATCCGCATCCGACGCTGTCCGAAACTTTTGGACTGGCGGCGGAATTGTTCGAAGGCATGATCACCGACCTGATTGCGCCGAAGAAGAAGAAATAGAATTATTGGGCGCTTTGCCTTCCAGCCATACGGCAAAGGCAGAGCGCCATCCGGAGTTCGCCATGACGCGCGAAAAACTGACCGAGAAGATTCTCGACATCAAACGCGAAAAGCGTCTCAGCTGGAAGCAGATCGTCGAAAAAATCGGCGGCATGTCCGAGGTGCTGATCGTCGGCGCCCTGCTCGGCCAGATGCGGCTTCCCGACGTGCTGGCGGCCAAGGCCGGGGCACTGTTCGGCCTGTCCAAGTCCGAACAGGCGCTGCTGACCGAAGTCCCCGTGCGCGGCCAGAATTCGCCCATGCCTCCGACCGATCCCCTGCTCTATCGTTTCTACGAACTGCTCATGGTCAATGGCCCCGCATGGAAGGAACTGATCCAGGAGGAATTCGGCGACGGCATCATGTCGGCCATCGATTTCGACATGGCGATCGAGCGGCAGCCTGATCCCAAGGGCGACCGGGTCAAACTTGTGATGTCCGGGAAATTCCTGCCGTTCAAATATTACGGCGCCCAAGACGGCGTTCATGTGGACGGCGCGCCGGAAAACGGCGCCAAGCCTGTCTGACACCCCTCACTCGGGCATGTCCTCGGGCGGCTCTTCGGGTTCCGCCGGGGGCGGCGCGGCCTGTCCAGGCAAAGCCGGCAGCGCGACGTTGCGACGGCGCGGGGCGCGCGACCAGGGGCGGTCCTCGCCCGGAGCGCGGGCGGTGCGCCAGATGAAATTCCTGTCGCCAAGCGCCAGGGTCACGGCGCCGGTTTCCTCCAGCCGCGCGCGGTCGAGCAGGATTTCCGGCGCGCAACTGCGCGGCGCGAACAGCGGCGAAATCACGATCTGCGCCCGGGCGCAATCCTCGTGGAAGGCCGAGTAATCGAGCACCAGCGCCGCGGAGGAGCCGTCGCGCAGCAGGCCGACGCAGCCGAGCCTGTCGCAATTGCCGGCGCGCTCCGCGGCGACGCGGGAATCGGCGTCGGCGCGCAGCCATTGCTCCGAGGCGAAATTGTCCTTCTTCTTGCCGAGGATGGTCAATTGCCCGTCTGCGTCGCGCACCGCCGCCATGTCGCCGCCCGGCGGCACGGCGAGGTCGAAGCGCCCGCCATTGGCCGCGCCCAGAAGCCCCAGCGCCAGCAGAGGCAAGGCCGTCAGTCGCATGGGCCGACGTCCGCCACAGCACGGCGGAGAGCACGGCGAGCGTCAGGCAGACGATGGACCAGGGCGCAAAGGCCGGCAGGGCGATGCTGGCGCCGGGCGCCGAGCCGATCCAGCCGGCGACCCTCATGATCGATTGCGATGCCGGCGCCGAGATAGGACCAGACCCAGCCGTCGAGGCCGAAAGGATAGAGCAGCGAGCCGACCAGCGCCGCCGGCACCGCGAATAGCTCGATCATCGCCAGGGTCAGCGGATTGCCGATCAGCACATAGGGGCTGAGTTCGTGGAAATCATAGGCCATGAAGGAAGCGGTGGCCGAAGTGGCGCAAAAGGTCGCGAACAGGGCGCCGAAAACGCCATGCCGGCTGCGCTCCCTGAGATTTTCCTTCAGCGAGCGCGCCTCGGTCTCGGCCTCCGTCCGCCGCGCGCGCCATTTTCGCGGTCGCCGTGAAAGACCGCGCGGCCATGCGCGACTCGTAGACCGCCACCAGCGCGGCGACGGCGGCGAAGGAGAGCTGGAAACTTGCGCCGAGCAAAGCCTCGGGCTCCAGCACAATCACCGCCAGGGCGGCAAAGGCCAGATTGCGCATGGTCAGCGCCGGCCGGTCGGCGAGCACGGCGCCGAGCATGATCAGCGTCATGAACAGGGCGCGCTCGGAGCCGACGCGCGAGCCGGTGAACAGGCCGTAGAGCAAGGCGGCGACCATGGCGAAGCCGGCCGCCCATTTCTTGATCGGATAGTTCAGCGCCAGGGTCGGTGGAAAAGGCCAGCAGCCGGCGCAGGCCGACGAAGAAAATGCCGGCGACCAGGGTCATCTGCACGCCGGAAATGGTGATGATGTGGAAGATCCCGGCCTTGCGGATGGTCTCGCGCGCCGCGTCCGACAGAAGGTCGCGCTTGCCCGTGACCATGGCGGCGCCGATCGCGCCATTGTCGCCGCCGATGGCGTTATAGACCCGCAGCGCCAGCGCGTTGCGCGCCCGGTCGACGCCGGCGAAAAATCTGCAGGCTCCAGCCCGGCGGATCGGGCGGCGGGGACCACCTGCGGGAACGCCAGCGCATTGCCGACGGCGCCGATGCGGGCGAAATAGGCGTCGCGGGCGAAATCATAGCCGCCCGGCAGCGAGGCGTGGGCGGGCGGCAGCAGCCGCGCCTTGACCACGACGAAATCGCCGGCGGCAAAGGCCGGATTGCCGCGCGAGGTCAGGCGCACCCGGTAGGGCGTCCTGTCCGGCGACGAGATTTTGCGCCTCGGTCAGGCGCAGCAGGAAGCGCGAGCCCTGGATGCGATAATCGACTTCTTCGACGAAACCGGCGAGTTCGCCGACGAAGATGCGGTCGAGCACGGGCGCCTCGATCCGCGCCGCGCGCCAGCCGCCGCAAAACTCCCCGGCGCCGAGCGCCGCCAGAGCCGATGAACAGGGCGCTGAGGGCCCGCCTGCTCGCGACGGCATAGGCAAGCCCGGCGCAAAACACGGTGAACAGGCCGACGATCCAGAGGACCGGCTCGGTCGCGGCGAGAAGATAAAAGAATCGCGCCGGCGCCGGCGGCCGCCGGCAGCCAGAGAAAGGGCCGGCGCAGCGCCCATTCCTCCTCCAGCGCCAGCGACAGGCGGAGGACAAGCGCGCGGAACAAGCCGCGGACGAGCGCCTGCGGCGGCCGGCCGGCGATCGCGCCGGCGCCGAAAAACCTGCCGGCGCAGTTCCCTGTGGCGCGAAGGCCACGACATTTGCCTCTTTTTCTGCCGCCGAGCGCCATGCTACACGAGCACGCCCGGCGCGAAAAGGTCACGGCGCTCTCCAATCTCAAGGTTTTTTCGTTCATGTCCCAACCCGTCGTCACGCGTTTCGCGCCCTCGCCCACCGGCTATCTGCACATTGGCGGCGCGCGCACCGCTCTGTTCAACTGGCTGCTGGCCCGCCAGACCGGCGGCAAGATGCTGCTGCGCATCGAGGACACCGACCGCGAACGCTCGACCGAGCCGGCGATCGCCGCGATCATCGACGGCATGAAATGGCTCGGCCTCGACTGGGACGGCGAGGTGATCTACCAGTTCGCCCGCGCCGCGCGCCACGCCGAGGTCGCCGAGGAAATGCTGGCGAAGGGCGCCGCCTATAAATGCTACGCCAGCGCGCAGGAGCTCGAGGAGATGCGCGATCTCGCCCGCAAGGAGGGCCGCCCGCCGCGCTATGACGGGCGCTGGCGCGATCTCGGCGGAACCGAACAGGAGGCCGCGGCCATCGCCGAGGGCCGCAAGCCCGTGGTGCGGCTGAAGGCCCCGCGCGACGGCGAGACCGTCGTCGAGGACAAGGTGCAGGGCAAGGTCACCTTTCCCAACAAGGACCTCGACGATCTCGTCCTGCTGCGCTCCGACGGCACGCCGACCTACATGCTGGCGGTGGTGGTGGACGATCACGACATGGGCGTGACCCAGATCATTCGCGGCGACGACCATCTCACCAATGCCGCGCGGCAGACCCACATCTACCAGGCGATGGGCTGGACACCCCCGCTCTGGGCGCATATTCCGCTGATCCACGGCCCGGACGGCGCCAAGATGTCGAAGCGCCACGGCGCGCTCGGCGTCGACGCCTATCGCGCCATGGGCTATCTGCCGGAAGCCATGCGCAATTATCTCGCGCGGCTCGGCTGGAGCCAGGGCGACCGCGAGTTTTTCTCCACGCCGGAGCTGATCGAGGCCTTTTCGCTCGACCAGGTGCATCGCTCGCCGGCGCGATTCGATTACGCCAAGCTCGAAAACATGAACGGCCATTTTCTGCGCAACATGGCGGATGAAGCGTTGCTGGAGCAGCTCGTCGCCGCCCTGCCCTACCTGCCCGGGCGGTCCCGAGATGGCGGCCAAGCTCGATCCGGCGAAGAAGGCGCAGCTGGCCAAGGCCGCTTCCCGGCTTGAAAGAGCGCGCCAAAACCCTGATCGAGCTGGTCGACGGCGCGCAGTTCCTGTTCGTCGGCGCGTCCGCTGGCCTATGACGCCAAGGCCGCGCGAAATCCTCAGCCCGGCGGGCCGCGCCCACCTGGCGGCGCTGGCGCCGAAGCTCGCCGCCCTGCCCGACTGGACGGCGGCGGCCGCGGAGGAGGCCGTGCGCGCCTATGTCGCCGAGTCGGGCGCCAAGCTCGGCCAGGTGGCGCAGCCCCTGCGCGCGGCGCTGACCGGCCGCTCGACCTCGCCGGGCATTTTCGACGTGCTGGAAATGCTGGGACGCGAGGAAAGCATGGGCCGCATCGGCGACGCCTCCGCTTAGAGTCCCGATCCCGGCGCGCCCATTGGTTTAAGGAACCGTCATCTTGAACCGGCGCCGACAATGGGCTAGTCAGATGCAGCGCACAAATTCCTCGACATTTAGCCGGATTTTGCGGACCTTTCACGGGTTTGGCGGCGGCGAGCGAACACACGCATGAGCGAAAAGGCGGTTCTCATGAGCGAAACTGGCAAGTTTCAACTTGGCGATAAAACGGTGGAAATGCCTATCCGGCACGGCTCCATTGGTCCTGCGGTGGCCGATATCGGCAAGCTGTACGGCCAGACCGGCATGTTCACCTACGATCCCGGCTTCACTTCGACCGCCAGCTGCGAATCGAAGATCACCTATATCGACGGCGACGCCGGCGTCCTTCTGCACCGCGGCTATCCGATCGAACAGCTCGCCGAACACGGCGATTTTCTCGAAACCTGCTATCTGCTGCTCTACGGCGAATTGCCGACCCCGAAGCAGAAGGCCGATTTCGACTATCGCATCACGCGCCACACCATGGTGCATGAGCAGATGGCCAAGTTCTTCTCGGGCTTCCGCCGCGACGCCCATCCCATGTCGGTGATGGTCGCCTCCGTCGGCGCGCTCTCGGCCTTCTACCACGACTCGACCGATATTTCGGACCCGAGCCAGCGCATGATCGCCACCATGCGCATCATCGCCAAAATGCCGACCATGGCGGCCATGGCCTACAAGTACAATATCGGCCAGCCCTTCATGTATCCGAAGAACGACCTCGACTACGCGTCGAACTTCCTGCGCATGTGCTTCGGCGTTCCCTGCGAGGATTACAAGGTCAATCCGGTGCTGGCGCGCGCGCTCGACCGCATCTTCATCCTGCACGCCGACCACGAGCAGAACGCCTCGACCTCGACGGTGCGTCTGGCCGGCTCCTCCGGCGCCAATCCCTTCGCCTGTATCGCCGCCGGCATCGCCTGCCTCTGGGGCCCCGCCCATGGCGGCGCCAATGAAGCGGCGCTGAAGATGCTGTCGGAAATCGGCTCGGTCGAAAATATTCCGAAATATGTCGCCAAGGCCAAGGACAAGAACGATCCGTTCCGCCTGATGGGCTTCGGTCATCGCGTCTACAAGAATTACGACCCGCGCGCGAAGATCATGCAGCAGACCTGCCACGAAGTTCTGACCGAACTGGGGATCAAGGACGATCCGCTGCTCGACGTGGCGGTGGAGCTGGAGCGCATCGCGCTGCACGACCCCTATTTCATCGAAAAGAAGCTCTATCCGAACATCGACTTCTATTCGGGCATCACCCTGAAGGCGATGGGCTTCCCGGTCTCGATGTTCACCGTGCTGTTCGCGCTGGCCCGCACCGTCGGCTGGATCGCGCAGTGGAAGGAAATGATCGAGGACCCGCACCAGAAGATCGGCCGTCCGCGCCAGCTCTACACCGGCGCCCCGCAGCGCGATTACGTGCTGATCAACAAGCGTTGAGCGCCTTCGGCAAAACGACAAAACCGTCCCGCTTGCGCGGGGCGGTTTTTCTCCTGTTCTGGCTCGCCGCTGGAACCGGCGTGGCTTGCGCCCAGGCCAATACGATCGAAGAAGGCGGCGTGACCGAAAAGCGCGGGGAAGCCCCGCCGGTCGACGACAAGGCTTTCGATTGCGGCGCTTTCAAACAGGCGATCGGCGCGGCCCCCGGCGGCTTTGTCGCTCTGCGCGGCGCGAAAAAGAGCGATGGCGAGACCATGGACGTCTATGCCGCCAACTTGCCCTTGTTCGGGTCCTGCGAAATCCTCGACAAGAAGAAGGTCGGCGAAATCAGCTATTCCTGCCAGGCCGGCAAGTTGACCCTCGCCGATCTCAAGGCGACGGTCGAGGGCTGTCTCGGCGACAAGGCCTTCGGCCTCGCCTCCAACGAGAACCCCAATACCCCGTTCCTGCGCTATAGCCCGCAAGTGGACGGCGGCAAGGCCCGGGTCATCGCGATGACGACCTTTGGCAAGACCACGCTGGTGATCTTCAATCTGCGCTGAACAACGTTAGCCATCACTGCGTGAAAAAGCCCGCCGGGGATCCCCCGGCGGGCTTTTCATTGGCGTTGCAAAACTCAGAACGGCTGCGGACGCGGGGTCGCGTCGGTCGAGGCCGGCAGGATCGGCAGCATGAATTCGGGCTGGTCGCCGGTCAGCGTATGCAGGAAGGCGACAATCTTGCCGTTTTCTTCGGGCGTGAAGGTCTTGCCGAGCTGGAGCTTGCCCATGGTTTCCACGGCCTCGGTCAAAGTCGCGGCGCCGCCGTCGTGGAAATAAGGATAGGTGCGATCCACATTGCGCAGGGTCGGAACCTTGAAGTTGAAGCGGTCGGCGTCGATGCCGGTGACCCCGACGCGGCCCTGGGCGGCGCTGGCGGTCTTGTAAGGTTCGACCACGCCCATCTTCTGGAACGAGGTCCCGCCCACCGCCGGACCGTTGTGGCAGGCGACGCAGCCGCTCTCCTTGAACAGCTTGTAGCCTGCGAGTTCCTGTGCGGTCAGCGCGGCGTCATCGCCCTGCAGCCATTTGTCAAAACGTGAATTCGGGGTGACGAGAGTCTCCTCGAAGGCGGCGATGGCGGTTCTCACCCTGTCGATATTGACGCCGGGGGCGCCGAACGCCTTCGTGAATTCCTCCTTGTAGGCGGGGATGGAATCGAGCACTTCGACGGTGAGCGCGTGCGAAAACGCCATTTCGCCGGGATTGGCGATCGGGCCGCCGGCTTGCGCCTTCAGGTCGGCGGCGCGGCCATCCCAGAACTGCGCGACGCTCATGCTGGAGTTGAGCACGGTCGGCGCGTTGATCGGTCCCTGTTTCCAGTGATCGCCGATGGAGGTCTTCAGGTTGTCCGTGCCGCCCATGGAGAGGTTGTGGCAGGAATTGCAGGAAATGAAGCCGGATTTCGACAGGCGCGGATCGAAGAACAGTTTCTTGCCAAGCTCGACCAGGGCTTGATTGGCCGGCGTGAACGCCTTGATCGGCTCGATCGGCTCGTCGCGCGGCGCGGCCAAAGCTGGAGACAGCGCTGCAGTCATCGCGCCGACGCTGACGACGAGAGCGAGAAAAGTGGATTTCATGGCGTGAGCCTCCCTGCGGCAATGCCGCCGGACGATCCGCCACGACTCATACCCTGGGCCGCCGACCGCCGGCTGAGGCGATACTGGACCCCTCCGGCTCCCCAACCTTGATCTGCATCAAGGCCCAAGGGCTTTGCGGCGAAAGGCCGCAGCGCCAATGGAGCTTTACCCGAGGCTCGCCAGTCCCGGAAATGTCTGCAGCAGCCAGAAGCTGACGTTCTGGATGCCCCCGGTCAGGAACAGCAGTCCGGTAATCACCAGCAAGCCGCCGACGAGCCGCTCCACCACGCCGAACCAGGCGCGGAAGCGCCGCAGGAAATGGACGAAAGGCTCCATGGCCAGCGCCGCCAGAATGAAAGGCATGCCGAGGCCGAACGAATAGACCGCCAGCAGGCCGGCGCCGCGGGCCACCGTCGCCTCCGACGAGGCCACGGCGAGAATGGCGGCGAGGATCGGGCCGATACAGGGCGTCCAGCCGAAGGCGAAGGCGAGGCCCATGACATAGGCGCCCCAGACGCCGACCGGCTTTTCGACGCTCACACGCTTTTCGCGGTAAAGCAGGCTGAGCCTGAACACGCCCAAAAAGTGCAGGCCCATGCCGACGATGACCACGCCCGCCAGGGCCGACAGCAGGGGAAGATGCTCGCGCACCGTCTGGCCCAGCGCCGAGGCCGTGGCGCCGAGGATCACGAAAACGGTCGAAAAGCCGGCGACGAACAGCAAGGCGGCGATCAGGGTGTCGCGCCGCGCCCGGCGCTCGCCGCCCTCGACCAGTTCCTCCAGCCCCGTGCCGGCGATGAAGGTGAGGTAAGGCGGCACCAGAGGCAGCACGCAGGGACTGAGAAAGGACAACAGCCCCGCGAAAGCCGCCGAAAAAATGGTAACATTGCTGGTCATCGCTGACGCCCGTCCTAAAACCTGCCGACTAAGTCTATACGATAGATTTTATCATCCGTTTCAACGAATGAGGCTTGTTCGTGCGCAATCTCATCACCGATGTCGCCGGCCTTCGCGTCGGTTCCGCCCAGGACGAATCGCTCGGCTCCGGCGTCACGGCGCTGGTCTTCGATGAGCCGGCGACCGCCTCCATCGCCGTTGGCGGCGGGGCGCCCGGCCTGCGCGACGCCGCCCTGCTCGAACTGGACATGACCGTCGAGAAAATCGACGCCCTGGTGCTATCAGGCGGCTCGGCCTTCGGCCTCGATTCGCCCGGCGGCGCGCAAGCCTTCTTGCGCGAACAGGGGCGCGGCCTGCTGATCGGCGACCAGCGCGTGCCGCTGGCGCCCGGCGCGATCCTGTTCGACCTGCTGAACGGCGGCGACAAGAGCTGGCGCGGCCAGCCGCCCTACTGGGCGCTCGGTTACGAAGCGGCGCGGGCGGCGGCGGAAGACTTCGCGCTGGGCAGCCAGGGCGCAGGGTTCGGCGCGACCCTCGCCGACCTCAAGGGCGGCCTTGGCTCGGCCAGCGCCGCCACCCCGGACGGTTTTATCGTCGGCGCCCTCGTGGCCGTCAATGCGGTGGGACAGGCGACCATTGGCGAGACCTGCCATTTCTGGGCCGCGCCCTATGAGCGCGACGCCGAATTCGGCGGTCGCGGCTGGCCCGCCGCCTTCGCGCCAGAACAGCTCGCGTTGAAGATGAAGGGCGCCGCGCCGCAGAACACCACCATCGCCATTGTCGCCACAGACGCCGATCTGACCAAGGCTCAGGCCAAACGCGTGGCGATCATGGCGCAGGATGGCGTGGCGCGCGCGCTGCGGCCGGCCCATGCAGCGATGGACGGCGACACGGTCTTCGCCGCCGCCACCGGGCGCGCCCGGCGCGGCGCCGACGTACTCGAACTGACGCGGCTCGGCGCGGTCGCGGCGGACTGCCTCGCGCGGGCGATCGCCCGCGCGGTCTATGAGGCGACGCCCTTGCCCTTCAAGGGCGCCCTGCCGAGCTGGCGGCGGAAATTCGCCACCTGAGCCTCTTTATTTATGCGTGCCGCCGGGCGCCTTCTGCTGCGGATGGACGAAGACCGAGGTCGACAGCTCCTGACCCGTCAGCGTGCCGCTCCGGTCGGCGTCGATCCGGTCGAATTCCTCGGAGACGAATTGCATGAACTCGTCCTTTTCCACCTCGCCGGTATGATTGCGGTCCATCTGCCTGATGAGTCCCTCGACAGTCCTCGTTTCCGCGCGGCCGTTGCGCCGGGCGAGCACCGAGCGCGATAGTTCCGCCGTGCTGAGCGAGCCGCCCCTGTCGGCGTCGAGCCGGTCGAATTCCATCGACATGAAGCTCATGAACTCGGCCTTGCTGACCACGCCGTTCTTGTCCTTGTCCATCAGCCGGATCAGTTCGGCGACCTGGGAATTGTGATGGACAGGCCGGGCGTCGGCGCCGGTGGCTGCGAACAGGGCCAGGGCCAGACCGGCGCAGGCGATGATTGATTGTTTCTTGATCATTGATGTCGCTCCGATTGACGTCGGGGATGAATGGCACTGCTGAGCCTGCACAATCGCGCGATTCTTGCAATCACGAATATGCGTTTTTCCGGCCGTCGTTCAAAGACACAGCCGGGGCGTCATCGAAATTATTTCATCGAAACAACTCATTGCCCATTCTGGCGGGCTTCGAAACGCAGCGCGTCACCCTCAAACCTGGCTTATGTCCAAACTCCTGAATCAGAATGGAATCCTTATTCGCGTCATCGGCATAGTCCCGCCGCTTCCCCGCCGGCGAAATGTTTCGCCCGCGTTGAGTCGTGAGATGGCCAATGAAAAAACTGGAAACACAGATCAAGGCTTTCGAGCTGGAGGACGTCAAGAACGCGTTGCGCAGCCTCGATGTCGACGAGATCATTGTCAGCGATATCAGGCGCTACGACCATGCGCCGACGCGCAAGGAAATCTACCGCGGCGCCGAATACGAGATCGACCATGTCACGGCGATCAAGCTCGAACTTATCCTCGAGGACAACCTCGTCGAGCCCGCAGCCAAAATCCTTCGGGACCATTGCGCCGATGCGCAATTGCGCCTGATGGACGTTCTGCTCCTGTGCGAAGCGGGGCCCGTTGGCGACGAGCGGCCGGATGAAAGGACATTCCGTCTGGCGAGTTGAGGCCCTCTTGCGGGAGCGCGCAGGCGAGCGCTCCCGTTACTGACGGCAAACTGTTTTGACCCGGGCCTGCCTATCTGCGAGTTTGCGGCATGATCGCTCGATTTCGCTTCATCCCGCCGCTTGGTCTCGCCCTTGCCTGCGCCGTCCCGGCGATGGCCCAGACCGCGCCCGCCACGCCGGACAAGTCGGAATACACGCTGTTCAACCCGACGCCGGACGACCAGCTGCGCTCGTTCTGCACCGACCGGCCGCCCAAGGCCAACCTGCCCTGCGCCGTCGACGCCGGCCATTTCCAGTATGAAGCCGATATTTTCAACGGCAGCCGGACGCAATATGGCGGCGTGACCACGAACATCTTTCTCTATGCCAACCCGACGTTGAAGCTTGGCGTCACCAACCAGATCGATTTCGAGGTCAACATGGCGCCGGTCGAGACCGTCTCGACCCGCAGCGCGCTGGTCCGGCAGACTTTTACGGGCAATGGCGACCTCTTCCTGCGCACGAAGATCAATCTCGCCGGCGCGGAGGGCGGCGACTTCCAGGCCGCAGTCATTCCCTATCTGAAAGCGCCAACCGCCGCGCCCGGCATCGGCAATGGCGCGGTCGAAGGCGGCATGATCGCGCCGGTCTCCTTCGCCCTGCCGAAGGATTTCACCCTGCTGTTCGATCCGGAGGCCGACGACCTGCGCAACGCCGCCAATTTCGGCCGGCACGCCAATTACCAGTTCCTGGCCAATGTCAGCCACGCCCTGCCGAACGATGTCACCGCCTATCTCGAGCTCTGGGGCCAGATCGACGACGACCCCACGGCTTTTTCCCGACAGGCTTCGCTCGACCTGACCTTTTCCTGGATCGCGTGGAGCAAGTCGCCCAACCTGCAATTCGACGCCGGCCTATTCTTCGGCCTCACCCCGGCGACGCCGAAAATCCAGGCTTTTGTTGGGGCCTCGCAGAGGTTTTAACCGATCGGCGGCCTGCCTTGCTCAGGCCCGCGAAATCATTTCGCAAATTGCTTGCGCCGCCCTGTCGCTCGGCTTCACGCCGCCGGGCAGAAGCATCAACTCGCTCAGCCGGTCAAGTTCGGTCAATTGCCGGCGCCGGGCCTCACTGTCGGTGACGATCTCCGCCATGGCGGCGGCCAGCGGAGCGGCGTCCGCGTCGTCCTGCAAAAACTCCGGAAAGGCGTTGGCGCCGAGGATCAGGTTGGGCAGCACGATACTCGGGGCCTGGATCAGGCGGCGCCCGATGAATTCCTCTATTTTTGGAACCCGATAGGCCACAATCGTCGGCGTCCGCGACAGCGCTAGCTCAAGCGTCACCGTTCCCGACGCCGCCAATGCGGCGCGGGCCGAACGGAAGGCCGCATATTTTTCAGCCTCGCCGACGATGACGCGCGGCTTCACAGGCCAACGCGCGACCATCTCGCGAATGCGCCCCTCGACGGGCGCCGCCGCGGGCAAGACGTAGTCGAGACCCGGTTGCGCCTTGTCCAGCAGGCCGACGGCGTCGCCGAAAGCCTTGCCCATCCGCGCCAGCACGGAGCCGCGCGAGCCCGGAAGCACCAGCACCGGGCCACTTGCCTTGGCCGCGTCGTCGCCGCGCAGCTCCTCCAGGCGCTCGATCAGCGGGTGGCCGACATAAAGGCAGCGCGGACCGCCGAGACGCTCATGGGCGGCGGGCTCGAAAGGCAGCAGCGCCAGCACGAGGTCGACATAGGCCCGCATTTTCTTCGCCCGCCCGGGTCGCCAGGCCCAGACGGTCGGGCTGACATAATCGACGATCTGCAAATCCGGCAACGCCTTCCGCACCCGTTTCGCCACCCGGTGGGTGAAGTCAGGGCTATCGATCAGGATCAGCGCGTCGGGCCTTGCGGCGATCACGGCTTCCGCCGTCCGAGCAATGCGGGCCAGCAGCGTCGGCAAACGCCTGATCACCGGCAAAATGCCCATGACCGCGATGTCGGTCATCGGAAACAGGCTGGAAAGTCCCTCGCGGGTCATGGCCTCGCCGCCGACGCCAACGATCTCGACGCCCGGAGCCTGGGCCCGCAAGGCGCGCATCAGCTTGTAGCCGAGCTGGTCGCCCGAAACCTCGCCGGCGACGATGGACAGCTTCATGCCGCGCGCTCCGGGGAGAAGCCGAACAGGAACAATCCGTGCATTTCGGCCTGGGCCGCGAGCTCGGCGCGGTCGAGCACCAGCACCCGCCCGGCCGCCAGCGCCAGGCCGCGCAGCCCGCCCTTGATCGCAGCGGCCACCGTGCTCGGCCCGATCGCCGGCAGATCGACGCGCAGATCCTGACCAGCCTTGGGCGCCTTGACCAGCAAGCCGGCCGGTCCCTTCGCCCGCCAGCGGCCCTTTTCGCGCAATTCGGCGATCCGGCCGAGCATCAGGTCGGTGCCCTCAAGCGCCTCGATGGCGATGATGCGCTTGTTGTCGACGACGATGGCCTGGCCGCAATCATAGGCAGACATGTCGCCAAGGCATTTCTGCGCGAAGGCGAGATCGTCAGCCAGGTCGCGGGGAAAGGGCAATCGGTTCATCGGGCCGCTCGCCGCCAGAAGCTCCGGCGCGAAAGAGTCGACGCCGACGACGCGCAAGCCTTCCTGCTCGAACAGGGCGATCACGCCGAGCAGGGTGTGGTTGTCGCCGCCGCCCTTCAAGAATCCGATGATTTGCGGAATGCGCTTGATGCCGCCCCAGTCGAGGCGGAGATCCGAGAATTCCGGCCGCCCAAGCCCGCCGATCAGGCAGACGTCCTTGATGTTCCGGGCGGCGATTTCACGCAGCGCCGCGCCGAGCTGTCCGATGCCGAGCCAGACATGCGGGAATTGTTCGATGCCTTCGCTGGCGATTCCCCGCAAGCCCAGGAGGAAGACCTCCAGCCCGCGCTGCTGGGCGACGCGAGCGGCGGCGAGAGGAAAATGGCCGCCGCCGCAGATCAGGGCGACCTTTCCGCTCACGCCTCTTTCCCCACCTCAGGAACGCACAGCGGCTTGTCGCCGCCGGCCCGGATGAAATCGAGGATCTCCTTCACCTCCTGATTGCAGGCGAATTCCAGTTCGACGTCTTCCATCCGCTCTTTCAGCGTGCCTTCCGGCGCGAACAGCGCCCTGTAGGCGCGGCGAAGCTCATGGATCTGGTCACGGGTAAAATTGCGACGCTTCAGGCCGATCAGGTTCAGCCCCATCAGGAACCCGCGATTGCCGAAGGCGAGGCCAAAGGGAATAAGGTCGGCGCCGATCCCGGTCATGCCGCTGACGAAGGCGTGGGCGCCGATCCGGGCGAATTGCACGATGGCCGAGCCGCCGCCGCAAATGACGAAATCCCCGACGGTGACATGGCCGGCGACCATGGCGTTGTTGGAGAAGACACAGTCATTGCCGATGATGCTGTCATGGCCGACATGGGAATTGGCGAGGAAGGCGCAGCGGTCGCCGACGATCGTCACCAGCCGGCCGCCGGCCGTGCCGGGATTCATCGTCACCCCTTCGCGGATCAGGCAGTCCGAGCCGATCGTGAGGCTCGAGTCCTCGCCGCGATATTTCAGATCCTGCGGCTCGTGACCGAGCGAGGCGAAGGGAAAGACCCGCGTGCGCGCGCCGATGGCGGTGCGTCCGGCGACGACGACATGCGATTTCAGCTGCACGCCATCTCCGAGCTCGACTCGCGGGCCCACATGGCAGAACGGTCCGATTTCAACGCCCGCTCCGAGTTTCGCTCCGTCCTCGACGACCGCCGAAGGGTGAATACGCGCAGACTCCGACATGTCGTTCAACTCTTGTCGCTCTCTTCGGCCATGATCATGGCGCTGATTTCGGCCTCGGCGACCAGCAAGCCGTCGACCATGGCCCTGCCCCGGTACCACCAGATATTCCGACGCTGGTTCAACTTGGTCATATGGAATTCGACGCGGTCGCCCGGAATGACCGGCTTGCGGAACTTGGCCTTGTCGATGGTCATGAAATAGACCAGCGGCGGTTTTGAGCCGCCGAGGCGCGAATCCACGCATAGCGCCCCGGCCGTCTGCGCCATGGCCTCGATCAGCAGCACGCCCGGGAAGACCGGCTTATCCGGGAAGTGGCCGGTGAATTGCGGCTCGTTGATCGTCACGTTCTTGATGCCGATGCCGAATTCGTCGCCGCGCTTTTCGATGATGCGATCCACCAGCAAAAAGGGGTAACGATGCGGCAAAAGCTGCATCAGCCGCTGAATATCGATCGTTTCCAATATTTTTTTAGTGTCCGTCATCTTGCTGTCCGCTGCGTAAAAATCGTCGCGCCTCCTGCTTTAAAGGGACAAGGACGCGGAGGCTAGAGTGGAGGCCGAAGTCTCCCGTCAAAAATCAGGCGCCGCCGGCGCCGCCGCGGCGCTTGGCCAGCGCCTTGAGGGCGGCCACGCCGCGCATCCAGTCACGCGCGTCGGTCGCCGGCGAACCGCCGACCCTGCCGCCAGCCGCGACATTGGAGATCACCCCGGATTGAGCGGCGATCTGCGCGCCCATCCCGATGTGCAAATGGCCAGCGAGGCCGGCCTGCCCGCCAACGACAACGAAATCCGCCAGCTCGGTCGAGCCCGAAATGCCGACATGGCTGACGATCACGCAATGGCGTCCGATCACCACATTATGCCCGATCTGCACCAGATTATCGATCTTGGTTCCTTCGCCGATGATGGTGTCGCGATTTGCGCCGCGATCAATAGTGCAATTGGCGCCGATCTCGACATCGTCCTGGATGATGACCCGACCAATCTGCGGCACTTTCAGATGGCCGCGCGGGCCCATGGCGAAACCAAAACCGTCCTGCCCCACCTTGACGCCCGGGTGGATGATGACCCGGTCGCCGATCAGGGCGTTGCAGACTGTCGCGCCTGCGCCGATGGCGCTCATGCGCCCGATGCGCACGTCAGGGCCGATCACCGCATTGGGGCCGATGACGGCGCCCGCGCCAATTTCCGCGCGAGGCCCGATCACCGCGCCGGGGTCGACGATCACATCAGCTTCCAGCCGCGCCGCAGGATGGACATTCGCGCCCGGCGAAACGCCATGGGAATCGAACAGGGATCCTGGCCGCAGGGCGCCGGGATAGAGCCGCGCCGTCACCGTGGCGCAGGCGCGGTAGGGATCGCGCGCCAGCAAGCGGACGATATGCGAGGGAACGCGGTCGGCGTGGCGCTCGCCGACCAGGCAGGCCGTGGCCTTGGTCAGCGCCAGTTGTCCGGCGTATTTCGGATTGTCGAGAAAGACCAGATCGCCCTGCCGCGCCTGATCGAGCGGCGCGACGTCGACAATTTTCTGGGTCAGGTCGACGCCGTCATCCGCCTTGGCGCCGGTCCATTCGACGATGTCCGCCAAGGTCGGCGGCGCCGCCCGGCGAAAGAATTTCAGTTCATCCATCGCACAGGCTCCAGGTCGCGAAGGCCGCGGCTGAACAATCACAGCGCTGCTTCAGATATTTACAGCAAAATTTGCGTGTCTGGGACGAGAAAGCCCCGGATATGAAAAAGGCGCGGCCACAGGCCGCGCCCTTTCGTATCAGCTGCTCAGGATCAGAATTGCGCGCCGCCGCTGAAGCTGAACTGCTGCAGCACGTCATACTGGTTCTTCGACGTGGCGAAGGCGTAGTTGAAGCGGATCGGCCCCATGGGCGAGGCCCAGATCAGGCCCACGCCGACCGACGAGCGCAAGGCCGTCGAGTCGCCGCCGACATTGATACAGGCGGACTGGGTAAAATTGGCCGCGGCTGCGTTGATCACGCCCTGCTTGTTGGCGGGGGAGCAGACATTGGCGATCTGCGCCGCGTTGAAGCCCGCATATTGACCGCCAAGATACCGGGCGAAATCGGTCGATCCGCGATAGTCGAACAAAGTGCCCGCGTCAGAGAACAGCGCGATCTTCAGGCCCAGATCCTTCGGCAGATAGGGAATTGGGGACTGCACTTCCAGCGAACCGCCGAAATACCTGGTGCCGCCGAGCGCGTTACCATTATTGCTGCCATAGGTGTTGGTGACGTCGCGCGGCCCGATGCCGCCTGGCGCGAAGCCGCGCACCAGGCTCTGGCCCAGGTTGAAGTTGTCGACGATACGCAGGTTCTTGCCGCCGAGCGGCTCGATATCGCCGCCCTGCAGGCGCGCAATGCCGACGAGATTGTCGAAATAGAGCTCGTGGTAACCGCGGATATCGGCGGTGGTGCGCAGGAATTCCGAATTGCCGCCGGCGCCGGCGAAATCCTGTTTCAGGTCGGCGCGGATGCCGAGATGCGGATCGCGGAAATTGTCCAGGCCGTTATAGGACAGGGTATAGCCGATCATCGACGTGACCCAGTCGCCCTGCGCCTGTTTCAGGGCGAGCGAAGCTTCGCCATTGGTCAGGCAGTTATAGGTCGCGCCCAGACCGACGGCGCCCGGCGTGCCGGGCGTCGTCCCGGAGATCGGATTTTGACAGTCGTTATAGGGCTCGCTCGCGGTGTTCGGAATACGCAACCTCGAGTTGTAGAGCGTATAGCGCGGGCCGAAGGTGATATCGTCCGTGATCGGAATGCCCAGCCGCAGCGTGCCGCCGCTGACCCAGTTTGAATAATAGGCGTAGCGTGAGGCGTCCGACAGCTTGCTGTAGAGGTCGAAGCCCGCCGCCATGCGCTGGTCGAGGAAGAAGGGCTCGGTATAGTTCAGTTCGATGCCCTGAGCCAACTGGCCGACAGAGACCGCCGTGCGGATATATTCGCCCTTGCCCAGAAAGTTGGACTGCGACACCGAGACTTCGGCCAGGAAGCCCTGGGTGGTCGAATAGCCGCCCGAGACCGAGAAATTGCCGGTCGACTGCTCTTCGACATCGACATTGACGATCACGCGGTCGGCCGACGAGCCGGTCTCGTTGGTGATCTTGACCTTCTTGAAGAAGCCGAGCGAGTTCAGGCGGCGCTCCGCCTTGTCGATCAGCACCTTGTTGTAGGCGTCGCCTTCGCCGATATCGAATTCGCGGCGGATGACATAGTCGCGGGTCGCGGCATTGCCGCTTGATGTTGATGCGCTCGATATAGACGCGCGGACCGTCCTCGGCGATGAAAGTCAAGCGACACGGTATGGGTCGAGGGATCGCGGTCGCCGCGCAGGCGGACCTGGGAGAAGGCATAGCCGAGCTTGCCGACTTCCTTGGTCATGCGCTCGACGGTCTTTTCGACCACGTCGCCGTTATAGGTGTCGCCGGACATGGACGCCGGCCAGTTGCTGCAGCCGCTCGCTGGGAACGCCGCGCAGCTGCGATTCGACGCGCACCGAACCGACTGTGATATTGCGGGCCTTCCTCGACCGAGATGGTGAGGACGTAGCCGCCCGGCGACGCATCATAGACGGCGTCGGAGCCGATGACCCGGAAATCGGCATAGCCGTTCTTCAGGTAGTAGCGGCGGATCAGCTCGGCGTCCTTGGCGATGCGGTCCGGATCGTAAACGTCGGAGGTCTTGAGGAACGACAGATAGTTCATCTCCGTCGTTTCCATCATGCCGACCAGCTTGCCGGTCGAATAGACGTGGTTGCCGACGAAGCGGATTTCCTTGATGCCGGTCTTTTCGCCTTCGTTGATGTCGAAGACGACGTCGACCGTGCCATTCGGCGTCTCGACGGTGCGCGCCGTCACCGTGGCGCGTGTTGCGGCCCGAGCGGCGGTAGATGTCCTTGATGCGCAGCACGTCGGCGTCGACAATCGCCTTGTTATAGGCGCCCTTGTCACTGCGACTGGACTTCCTTCTGGAGATCCTCGGACTTCATCTTGCTGTTGCCGACGAAGACCACGTGATTGATCAGCGTGTTGTTCTCGACGACGCGCACGACCAGCGGTCGAACCCCTGTGGATCACCTGCACGTCGGAAAAATAGCCCGTGCCGTAGAGCTTCTTGACGCCCTCGTTGGCGTCGCCGCTGCTGATGAAATAGGACCGGATGGTTTCCGCATCGACGCGATGGTTGCCCTCGACGACGACAGTTTCGGCCGCCGCGAATGCGGGCGCCGCGAGCGAGCCGGCAATAAAAAGGGCCGCGAGGGCGGACCGGCTCATAAGACCTTGGCGAAACTTCATTGAAACCCGGTCTCCGTGACTTAACCCGCCCAGGCTCGAACCGCCCGGCCAGTCGCCGGACCTCGTTCCGATCCGGCGCATTTTGATTTCCAGACCCGGACTGGATAACACAATCCAAGCCTGTCCATTGCGACTCTGCTTCTACAAGGTTTATGAATTCCTGCAAATGCCTAAGGTCGCATGTCTCGTTTTTTTACGATGCCGTGACTTGTTGGCCACGCATCCCTTCTTAATTCCGACGCATTTCAGCGAGCGAACGCAAGAAAAAGCGCCCCTTGCGCCAGACGCGACGTCACGGACGCTTCTTCTGTACAAGATTATTTCCCGATGCGCTTAGCCCAGGTTGAGCCATTGCCGCGTCAGCCGGACGATGTCGTTATAGGTCGAGACCAGCATCAGCGCCGCGACGAAGGCCAGGCCGATCTTGAAGCCGAACTCCTGCGCCCGCGGCGGCAGGGCTTTTCCGCGCGCCGCCTCCAGGCCGTAATAGAGCAGATGGCCGCCGTCGAGCAGCGGAACCGGCAGCAGGTTCAAGAGGCCGATGGAGATCGACAGGATCGCGGCGAGATTGAACAGCGGCCAGATTCCCGCCTTGGCGACCTCGCCGGAGACTTCGGCGATGCGGATCGGGCCCGACAATTGCTGCGCCGAATTCGCGGCCGATGACGAGGCCGCCGAGATAGGAGCCGGTGCGCTCGACCACATACCAGGTCTCGCGCGTCGCCTCGACCGCCGAACGCGGCAGGCTGTAGGTCTGCTGCTTCCAGTCCTGCGCCGCGCCGCCGGCCGAAACGCCGAGGATGCCGCCGCGGCTGACGCCGAAGGGGGTCTGCGTGTCCTTGCGCTCCGGCGTGGCGTCGATCGCCACCTGCTTGCCGTCGCGCTCGACCAGGAAGTGCAGGGTCACGTCGCCGGAAGCCGAGACGATGCGCTGCATGTCCATGAAGCCCTCGATGTGCGCGCCGTCGATGGACAGCACGAGGTCGCCCTTCTGGAAGCCGGCGGACGCGGCGCGGCTCCCCTCGGCCACCTGATCGATACGCGGCGTCAGCACCGAACGGCCGTCGACATAGAACATGGCGGTGAAAATGACGATGGCCAGCAGGAAATTGGCGATCGGGCCGGCGGCGACCACAGCCGCGCGCTTCCAGACCTTTTGCGCGAAGAAGGTCACCGCCCGCTCGGAGTTCGGGCATGGCGTCCAACGGCCTTGGGGTCAGGCTCGCTGGCGCCGTTGGCGTCGCCGTGGAAACGCACATAGCCGCCGAGCGGCAAGGCCGCGAGCCGCCAGCGGGTGCCGTGGCGATCGGTGTAATGCAACAGCTCCGGACCAAAGCCGAGGGAGAAGGCGTCGACCTTGACGCCGCACGCGCGCCCGACCAGGAAATGCCCCAGCTCGTGGAAAAAGACGACAAGGCTCAACACGAAAATGAAGGGCACGAGGTAGGACCCCATTGTCCAGAGCAGGTTTAACGCGGTCATGACAACTCCCCGAAACGGCGGCGCAAGAAAGCTTCAAAAGCTCACCGCCGCTCGAATGGTTACTAGATCGTTACCATGCCGCATCGGAACTCAACGGCCAAGCCCCAGGAGGCTCGCCGAAGACCTTTCTCGCACAATATGGTCAACGGCCAAAGCCGCGTCCACATCGGCAGGCGCGGCGGCCGCGCCGTCGCGCATGAAAAGCTCGCAAATCGCTTCAACATTCTTTGCGATTTCATTGAACCCGATACGTTTTTCAAGAAACGCGGCGACCATGATCTCATTCGCGGCATTCAGAATAGTCGGCATGGCCCCGCCCGCTGCAAGGGCGTCCATGGCGACTCGCAAGGCGGGAAACCGGGCGAAGTCCGGCTTTTCGAAAGTTAGCGCGCCGATTTCGGCCAAATCGAGACGGCGGGCCTTGGTCGGCACCCGCTCCGGCCAGGCGAGGCAATGAGCGATCGGAACCTTCATGTCGGGAACCGCCATGCCGGCGGTCACGGCGCCGTCGGCGAAGGAGACGAGGCCGTGGACGATGGACTGCGCATGCACCAGCACGCCGAGCTTTTTCGCCTCGATGCCGAAGACATGCAGCGCCTCGATCAGTTCCAGCCCCTTGTTCATCAGGCTGGCGGAATCGACCGTGACCTTCGGCCCCATGGCCCAGTTGGGATGAGCCAGCGCCTGCTCCGGCGTGGCCGCGGCGATCCTTTCGGCGCTCCAGGTCCGGAACGGGCCGCCGGAGGCGGTGAGCCACATTTTTTCGATCCGCTCCGGCGCTTTCGCCGCCAAGGGCCTGGAAGATGGCGTTGTGCTCGGAATCCATCGGCAGGATTCGCACGCCCATCTCGCGCGCCTTGCGCATGAACGGTTCGCCGGCGCAGACCAGGCATTCCTTGTTGGCGAGCGCCACGTCGCGCCCCGCCTCGACGGCGGCGTAAGTCGGGGCCACGCCCGCCGCGCCGGCGATGGCGCCCACCACCAGATCCGCCGGCTGGCAGGCCGCCTCCTTCAGAGCTTCCGGCCCGGCTGCGACTTCGATTCCCGACCCTGCAAGCTCCGCCTTCAATTCTGCGTAGGCGGAGGGCTCGGCTATGGCGGCGAAACGGGCGCCCAGGCTCCTGGCGACGCGGGCCAGGTTTTTCGCGTCGCGTCCGCCCGCCACGGCGACGGTCTCGAAAGCTCCGGGCGCGCCTGAGGATCACCGCCTCGGTCGAGCGGCCGATCGAGCCGGTGGCGCCGAGGATGGTCAGTTTTTTCGCTGGTTTCGCGGACATTGTCTTCCTAGGGCCAGATAGAACAGGCCGGACGCCGCGCTGGGCTGGCCGTGCGCGAGGCCGAACAGGGCGGCGAAAATGGCCGCCGCGACGAATCCGTCCAGCCGATCCATGAAACCGCCATGGCCCGGAATGAGACGGCTCGAATCCTTTACATTGAAACGCCGCTTGATCCAGGATTCAAGCAGGTCGCCGCCTTGCGCCACCGCTCCCGTGACGATCCCGAGCAGAAACACCGGGCCGAGCCGCGCATTGACGCCGGGCCAGAAATGGACGGCGACGACGCCAAGAACGGCGCCGCAGACAATGCCGACTGCGAATCCGGACCAGGTCTTCCCGGGCGAGATACGCGGGCAAAGCTTGGCGCCGCCGATCAGCCGGCCGCCGAAATAGGCGCAGACGTCGGTGCCCCAGACCACCGCAAACAGCCAGCCTATGGCGCAGGCGCCAAAGAAGGGCGTCATGGCGCAGCGAAAGCGCCGCCAGCAACAGGCCGCCCGCGTAGAACACGCCGGAGCCGGCCCAGAGCAGGAAGCCCCGCCCCGCGGCCCAGGCGCAGAAGGCGCTGGCGAGCGGCAGGACGAGGAAAGCCAGTTCGGGCTGATCGAAGCGATAAAGCAGGGCGGCGAGGCCGAGCGCCAGCCAGCCGGCGAACATCCTGATCCACGGCAGCGGCGCGCCAAGCAGCCTTTGCCATTCCCAATGCACGGCGAAGGCGCCGAGAAGCCAGAACAGCGCATAGACAGGGCCGCCGAGAAACAGCGACGTCAGGGCCGCGGCCACCAGCACGAGCGCGGAGCCGGCGCGGACCCAGAGGTCTTCGAGATGATGGCGGGCCATCAAGCCGGGCTTTTCCGGTCCCGGAGCCGGGCTCGGGAGCTATTCATGGGCCGAGCCGCGGAAGAGATCATGACGCCGATTTGACCTGTTCGACTCGGGCGTCAAGCGCCGCCGAAACCGACCTCTCGCGGGCGCGGAAGGAATCGATCGCCTGCTGGAAGGCCTGGCGGTCGAAATCCGGCCAGAAGATCGGCAGGAACACCAGTTCGCTGTAGGCCGCCTGCCACATCATGAAGTTGGACAGGCGCATCTCGCCCGAGGTGCGGATGATCAGGTCCGGATCCGGAACGCCCGCGGTCTGCAGTTTTTCGGCAAATGCCGCCTCGTCGATCTCCTCCGGCTGCAGCCGCCCGGCCGCGACCTCGCGCGCCAGGGCCCGCGCCGCCTCGACGATTTCCGCGCGGGCGCCGTAGTTGAACGCGACGATAAGGTGGAGCTTGTCGTTGAACCGGGTGAGCGTCTCGGCCTCTTCGAGCAGGGCGACAATATCGGGCGTCAGGTTGCCGCGCTCGCCGATCACCCGCACCCGCACCCCTGATTCGGCGAGGGTCGCCAGGTCGTTGCGGATGAAGAACTTCAGCAAGCCCATGAGTTCTGAGACTTCCTGGGCGGGGCGCGTCCAGTTTTCGCTCGAAAAGCTGTAGACGGTGAGGTAGCGCACGCCGAGATCGCTGGCCGCGCGCACCGTGCGCCGCAAGGCCTCGACGCCGCGACGGTGACCCTCGAAACGCGGCAGGCCCTTCGCGGCGGCCCAGCGGCCGTTGCCGTCCATGATCACGCCGACATGCAGCGGCGCGGCGGCTGGCGCGGCGACGGCGGCGGCGGACGCGCGGCGATGCGCAAGAACGGCGGCGGATGCGCGAAGGACGGCGGCGTCCCTTTCCTGCTTGTCGCTCATAAGACTCCGTTCGCCCGTCAAATAGCCTTCGCCCGGCGCGCCGACCCTGCCGGGGAAATCTGAAATCCACGCATGACTTTAAAGAACGCCGACAGCAGACGCTTTAGCACAATCGCCTGCGGGAGACGACGCCCCAGTGGAGGCGCGCGCCAATTCCGCGCGAAAAACTCAAACCTGCATGATTTCCTTTTCCTTGCCCGCCAGCGCCTGGTCGATCTCGGCGATGGCGGCGTCGGTGGCTTTCTGGACTTCCTGTTCGTGGCGTTTTTCGTCGTCCTCGCCGATCGCCTTGTCCTTGACCAGCTTTTTCAGGACGTCCATGCCGTCGCGGCGCACATGGCGCACCGCGACGCGCAATTCCTCGGCGTATTTATGAGCGATTTTCGCCAGTTCCTTGCGGCGCTGCTCGTTCAGCTCGGGGATGCGGATGCGCAGGATCTGGCCTTCGACGGTCGGCGACAGACCGAGATTGGCGTCGCGAATGGCCTTGTCCACCGCGCCGACCATGCCCTTGTCCCAGACCTGCACGGCGAGCGCCCGCGATTCCGGCACCGAAACCGTGGCCACCTGGTTGATCGGCATGGCCTGGCCATAGGCTTCCACCATCACCGGCTCCAGCAGGGCCGCGGAGGCGCGGCCGGTGCGCAGGCCGCCCAATTCGTGCTTGAGCGTGGTGATCGCCCCCTGCATGCGCCGCTTGAGTTCCGCCAGATCGAATTGAGCGCTCATCTTACACCTGTCAAGAAAGGCGCCTGCGCGCCAGGAATATCAATCATTATCACGGCAGGACATAAGTCGCCCTGCCCTTGCCTTCCAGCGCGGCGCGGATGGCGCCGGGCTCGTTCACGGAAAAGACGATTATCGGAATCCGGTTCTCTCTCGCAAGAGCAAAGGCGGCCGTATCCATCACCGCGAGGTTTTTTGCGATCGCCTCGTCATGGGTCAGGCTGTCGTAGCGGGTCGCGGCCGGGTCCTTTTTCGGGTCGGCGGTATAGATGCCGTCGACCTGGGTCGCCTTCATGATGGCGTCGCAGGACAGCTCCGCGCCGCGCAGGGCCGCGCCGGTGTCGGTGGTGAAGAAGGGATTGCCGGTGCCGCCGGCCAGGATCACGACGCGCCGCTTGCCGAGATGATGCAGCGCAGTCTGGCGCGAATAGGGTTCGCACAGCGAGGGCATGGGCACGGCCGAGAGGGCGCGGGCAGGCTTGCCGCGTTTTTCGATGGCGTGCTCCATGGCCAGCGCGTTCATCACCGTGGCCAGCATGCCGATGGAATCGGCCCGCGCCCGCTCGATGCCCTTGTCGGCGCCCTGGATGCCGCGAAAGAAATTGCCGCCGCCGACCACCACCGCGATTTCGACCAGTTCGGAGGCCGACACCAGGTCGAGCGCGATGCGGTCGATGGTTTCCGCGTCGAGCCCATGGGTCTGGCGTCCTTGCAACGCCTCGCCGGAAAGCTTGACCACGACACGCTTCCACTGCGGTGTAACGGGCAATGACATGCGGTTCCCCAACGGTTGGCCAGCGCCCGGCGATTCGCGGCGGCGCGGTCATTTCATAGGCAAAGGCGCATGTTCGCACAAGCGGGGGCCCAGCGACGCGCCCGCCACAGAAAATTAAAGTCTTTCGCTGATGATTAACGCATGCCAACCACCTCCGCCGCCCCTTCATTTTCAACCGCGCCGTCGGCGCGGAAAACCGTCGGCATGCAGGATTTCCTCCCCCTGCTCACGCCGCTCTTCGCATTTGCATTGGCGACCTTTTCGTCGGCGTCGCTGAACGATCCAGACACGTTCTGGCATCTGGCGGCGGGCGAATGGATTTTCGCCCATGGCGTCCCGACCGCCGATCCATTTTCCTTTTCCATGCCCGGGGCGCCCTGGTCGGCGCATGAATGGCTGAGCGAAATCATTTTTTCCAGCGTTTACCGAATTGCCGGCTGGAGCGGCGTCGTCATGCTCACCGGGGCGGCTGTCGCCGCGGCCCTGCTGATTGTGACCCGCCGGGCCGTCGCGCTTGGCCTCGGCGGAACGCCGCTGCTGGCGCTCATGATGGTCAGCCTGAGCCTGATTTCCGGCAGCCTGCTGGCGCGTCCGCATGTCTTCGGCCTCGCCCTGCTGGCCGCCTGGGTCTCCGGCCTGCTGCGAGCGCGCGACGCGGACAGGGCGCCGCCCCTGGTCCTTGCTGCGTTGATGGGCCTTTGGGCGAACATGCACGCCAGCTTCCTGCTTGGGCTGGCCCTCGTCGGCCCCTTCGCGCTGGAGGCGATATTCGCCGCCCAGCCGCAACGCCGCGCGCGGATTTTTCGCGACTGGGCGATTTTCGGACTTTGCGCCCTCGCCGCCTCGCTGCTCAATCCGCAAGGTTATGACGCCCTGCTCTATCCCGTCCGCGTCATGAACCAGACGATCCTGATGCAAATCACCGAATGGCGGCCAGCGAGCTTCGAGCATTTCGAGCCGATGGAGACAGCGCTTCTGGCCCTGCTCGGCCTGGCTTTTTTCACGCCGGTCAGGCTCGCGCCGTTCCGGCTCGCCATCCTTCTCGGTCTCGTTCACCTGGCCCTGCACCAAGGCCGTCAGCAAATGGTGCTGGCCATTGTCGCGCCTCTGTTGCTGGCCGGCCCGATGGCGGCGGCGTTCACTCACGCCCCGGACGCGCGCAAGGCTCTGAACGCCTTGGCCGCAAGGGCGGCGACCACGCTGGTGGTCGCCATGGTCGCCCTGCGCCTCGGCTTTCCCGTCCAGCGCGTCGACAGCCCGGCGGCGCCCATCTCCGCCCTCGCCTCCGTTCCCGCGGAAATCCGCGAAAGGCCGGTCCTGAACGATCTGTGCTTCGGCGGCTACCTGATCTTTTCGCATGTCCGGCCCTTCATCGACGGGCGAACCGATATGTACGGCGACGCCTTCACCCAAAATTTCTTCGACATGACCGAGCCGAGGGAAGCGGCGCTGGATGCTGGACTGGCGAAATACGGCATCCAGTGGGCGATGTTTCCGCCGCAGAATCCGGTGGTCAAGCTTCTTGCGCGCAAGGCCGGCTGGACCAGAACCTACGCCAATTCCTTCGCCGTGGTCTTCGTCCGAAGCAACTGACGCAACGCCTCCGATCTGCTAGGGTTCGCGGAGCTGGGGGGGCGCGCATGGCCGACATCGCAGACATCGCCGACATCCTGGACGGCGCGGCGCGCCTCGGCGTCAGTCTTTCGCCGCTGGCGCAGCGCCATGGCCTGTCGCTCGCCGACGCCTATGCGGCGCAAAAAGAGCTGGTCGCGCGGCGTCTTTCGCGTGGCGAAGTGGTGGTCGGGCTCAAGATGGGCTTTACCAGCGAGGCCATGCGCCGGCAGATGGGCGTCGACCGTCCCAATATCGGCTGGCTGACCTCCGGCATGACCCTGACGGACGCATTGCCGGCCAAAATTTTCATCCATCCGCGCATCGAGCCCGAAGTGGCGGTCCTGCTCGGGCGCGACCTCGACGGTTCCGAGACTGTCGAACAGATCGCCGCTGGCGTCGCGGGCTATGCGCCGGCGATCGAAGTGGTCGATTCGCGCTTCCACGACTACAGATTCCACTGGCTCGACAATGTCGCCGACAATTCCTCCGCGGCCGGCTATTGCGTCGGTCCCTGGAAGCAAGGATGCGATGTCGCCGCGATCAAGGCGCGGCTGTGCCTTGACGGCGGGCAGGTGGACGAGGGGGAAAGCTCGGCCGTGATGGGGCATCCGCTGGCCGCCCTCGCCGAGGGCGCGCGGATCGCGGCGAGCCTTGGACAAAGGCTCCAGGCCGGGATGGTGATTTTGACCGGGGGCATTACGCGAGCCCATCCGATCGCGCCCGGCCAGAAGGCGACGGCCGAATTCGACGGTCTCGGGAGCGTCAGCCTGCTGGCCCGCTAAACTTGTTTGTGCGCCCATCCGGCTAACCCAGACACGCGCTACAACAGGATTTAGTGGAGAGCGAGACCGAGCCCCCGTGATCAGCCGCAATCGGCGGAAGCGGAAGGCGGCGATCCTGTGTCCGCAAGGGCTGCTTTGCGCCTCCCGCTCGTCATGCCCGGCCTTGTGCCGGGCATCCACGCCGAGCAATATCGAACCATGCGGGGAGGATGGGTTTATATCGTCACAAATCGGCCGAATGGCACGCTGTACACGGGCGTGACATCAAACTTGTCACGTCGGATTCATGAGCATCGAGAAGGCCTCATCGACGGCTTTTCAAAGCGCTATGGTTTGAAGCTCCTCGTCTATTACGAACGGTACGAAACCATTACCGACGCCATCCAGCGCGAGAAAAACATGAAGCATTGGCCGCGCGCCTGGAAGGCGCGGCTCATTCTCGATTTCAACCCCGATTGGGACGACCTCCACGAGGACCTCGCGTAACACGCGATTTGATCAAGAAGCGGCGCGGCGTGGATGGCCGGGACAAGCCCGGCCATGACGGCTCAGGGGCTTGGCATGCGCCCACTTGGCCTTTGATGGGTTCAATTGCCGGCGCAATGGCCGCTGATTGTTCACGATGAGACGCTCGCCAACCTCATCAAGAGGGTCGCCTTCGAGCCGATCTCTGCCATTGCATCGAGTGCGCGCCGCGTGGCTGCAAGAGCGAACGCGCCGCCCTAAACGAAAAGAGGCGGCCCGAAGGACCGCCTCGCTTCCCTTGAAATCCGGCCAATAACTCAGGCGTCGCCCGAGGCCACCGCCGCGACTTCCGCCGCGAAATCCGATTCCTGCTTTTCGATGCCCTCGCCAAGCGCGTAACGGACAAAACCCTTCAGCGCCACCGGGGCGCCGACCGTCTTGGCCGCTTCCGCCACGGCCTGGGAGACCGTCTTGGCGTTGTCGTGAATATAGGGCTGCTCCAGCAGGGTGACTTCCTTGAAATAGGTCTTCAGGCCGGATTCGACGATCTTTTCCAGCACATGCGCCGGCTTGCCGGCGTTCTTTTCGCGCAGCACGTTCTTTTCGCGCTCCAGCACCGCCGGGTCGATGCCGGTCGAATCGAGCGCCAGCGGGCCGGCGGCGGCGACATGCATGGCGATCTTGCGGCCGAGCTCGGTCAGCTGATCCTTGTCGCCGGTCGATTCCAGCGCGACGATGACGCCGATCTTGCCGAGGCCGTCGCCGATCGAGTTATGCATATACTGGCCGATCACGCCCGCGGACACCGAGAGCGCGGCGACGCGGCGCAGGGTCATGTTCTCGCCGATGGTGGCGATGGCGTTGGAAACGGCGTCCGCCACCGAGCCTGCGCCGCCGGGATAATGCTGGGCCTTAAGGGCTTCGACGTCCGTCTCGCCCTTTTCGACCGCGACCAGCGCGATGGTCTTCACCAGGGCCTGGAATTCCTCGTTGCGGGCGACGAAGTCGGTTTCGGAATTGACCTCGACCACCACGCCGTTCTCGCCGCGGACGGCGATGCCGACCAGGCCCTCAGCCGCGACGCGGCCCGACTTCTTGGCGGCCTTGGCCAGACCCTTCTTGCGCAGCCAGTCGACAGCCGCCTCGATGTCGCCGGCGGTTTCGTTGAGCGCGCCCTTGCAATCCATCATGCCCGCGCCGGTCTTCTCGCGCAGCTCCTTCACCATTGCGGCGGTGATATTGGCCATGAAACTTATCCTTCGAGGTTTGGCCGGCGCATCCGCGCCGCAGCCGTATGGAAATACCGGAAATGTGAAAATCCGACGACAGGGACGGCTCAAAGACACGGCGCGCCAAGATGACCGGGCGCGCCTCTTTTCTGTTTACGTCCTCGCGTCGGCGCGGCCCAGGCCCGTCTCGGGACGGCGTCGATGGGCCGCCCTTTGGCGTTCGCTCCGGACAAAGGCTCAAGCCTTCGTCAGGATTTGGCGTTACGCGGCGACGAGGCTGCGCGCCTGATCGACCCAGCCCGAGACGCGGCCGTTGAGCTTCAGCTCGCCGTCGAGCTTGGCGGCGTCCTCGGCGGTCATGGCGGCGAGCTGCCAATAATGGAACACGCCAGCGTCGTTGAGCTTCTTCACGGCCTGCGGGCCGGCGCCGCTCAGCTTGGCGAGGTCGTCGGGCGCGCCGCGCGGGGCGGACAGCAGTTCGAACGCCTCGGCCGGGGTTTCGGCGACGGCGGTTTCCGCCGGCAGCTCGACGGCGACCGGGGCTTCCATGGCGCCCATGTCGACGCCCATCGAGCCCTGGCTGCGCGAAATGCCGTCGAGAGCGGCGCGGGCGAACAGGTCGCAATAGAGCGCGATGGCGCGGCCGGCGTCGTCATTGCCCGGGATCGGGAAGGTGATGCCATCGGGATCGCAATTGGTGTCGAGGATGGCGGCGACGGGAATGTGCAGGCGGGCCGCTTCCTGGATCGCCAGCTGTTCCTTGTTGGTGTCGATGACGAAGATCAGGTCGGGCGTGCCGCCCATGTCCTTGATGCCGCCGAGCGCCTTTTCGAGCTTGTCGCGCTCGCGCGACATCATCAGGCGCTCTTTCTTGGTGAGGCCGGCGGCGCCGGCGCCGAGCTGGTCGTCGAGCTTGCGCAGGCGGGAGATCGAGCCGGAAATGGTCTTCCAGTTGGTCAGCATGCCGCCGAGCCAGCGGGAGTTGATGTAATATTGCGCCGAACGCTTGGCGGCGTCGGCGATCTGCTCCTGCGCCTGGCGCTTGGTGCCGACGAACAGCACGCGGCCGCCCTTGGCCACCGTGTCGGACACGGCCTTCAGCGCCTGATGCAGCAGGGGCACGGTCTGGGCGAGGTCGATGACGTGGATGTTGTTGCGGACGCCGAAAATATAGGGAGCCATCTTCGGGTTCCAGCGATGCGACTGGTGGCCGAAATGAGCGCCGGATTCGAGCAGGCTGCGCATGGTGAAATCGGGAAGCGCCATAACATTATTCTCCGGTTGAGCCTCCGCGGACCATGGGCTGGATAGCCAGCCACCGGAGCATGACCTTGAAGCAGGCCACGCGACACGTCCGCGTGCGGGATGGACGGTCCGCATATACCAGAGGGAAGGGTTTGGCAAGGCGGGCGAGGGAGAAAACGGCATTTCCGCCAGCATCCCCCGGGGCAAGGCTTGCGCTGAACCCGGCCTCGGCGGATAGTCTGCCTCGAAATTGACGAGGCGCCATGCCCTCCCTGCGTTTGATCCTGTTCTGCCTGCTGGGCGCCGTCGTCGCCGTCCCGATCCTGGCGTGGTTCGCCGGTTCGGCCATGGTCTGGGGACGCGCCCCCAGCCCGCCGTTCGCCGCAACGCCTCCGGCGCAGGTCCTCGCCCTGACCGCCGCTGATGGCGTGGCCCTTGGGGCGACCTATTGGCCGGGCCGCAGGGCCGATTCGCCCGGCATTCTGCTGATGCACGGCATCTACGCCTCCCGGCAGGCCTACGCGGCGCAGGCGGCCTGGCTTTCGCAGCAGGGTTTTGGCGTGCTGACGATCGATCTGCGCGGCCACGGCGATTCCGCGTCCGCCGCGCATAGCTTCGGGTGGACGGAATCGCGCGACGCGCGCGCCGGCTTTGGATGGCTCAAGACCCGCCAGCAGGGCGCGCCCGTCGGCGTGATCGGCATATCGCTTGGCGGCGCCGCAGCCTTGATCGGCGACGACGGCCCCCTCCCCGCGCAAGCCTTCGTGCTGGTGTGCGTCTATTCCGACATTGACAACGCCATACGCAACCGCGTCGCCGCCGTGGCGCCGGAGCCCTTTCCGACCCTGCTGACGCCCTTGCTGAAATACCAGTCCTATCAGCGGTTCGGCGTTGCGCCGGAAAAATTGCGCCCGATCGAAGGCCTGCGAAAGGTGACGTCGCCGGCGCTGATCGTCGGCGGCGGCGCGGATAGCTTCACGCCTCCGGAAGAAAGCCGCGCCATGTTTTCCGCCGCGGGCGGCGCGAAGGAATTGTTGCTGCTTGACGGCATGGATCACGCGAAGGCGACCTGGGCGGATACCGCGGCCTATCGCGAGAGGCTGAAGGCGTTCTTCACCGCCGCGCTCGGGGCGCCCTGAGCGCGCCGATGTCGCCTGACGTCCAGGACACGCCCAGGTTGCGCCTCGTTTTGAGCGGCGGCAAAATCAGGAAACAGGAAAAAAACAGGAAAAAACACGCCGATTCCTGTCGTTTTCTGCAAAAAAGCGCGTGTTTTCGTTCGCTTTCGGCCCGTTTCGACGCACTCAACCCCCAGGTTGCGCTTCATGCCGCGCCCTGAAAAACACAATGATTTCAAACGATAATTCGCAATTGTTTCACGTGGAACATAACAGGAACATTGAAACGGCCAAATTCGGCAAAGATTCCTGTTTTACTTTTTGAATTGGTTTTCCTGCCCGGACGGGAAGCGTCGCCTAGACGTGCTCCACTTCGGCCACGCCGGGAATGGCCTTGATGGCGCCCGACGCCTGCGGGTTGATCGGGTAGCGCCCCGGCAGCTTGATCTCGACCTCCTCGCCCGGCGCGCCGAGTTGCAGGATCAGCGTCACCTCGCCTTCGGCGCGCCCCTTCAGCCGATCCGACAGCAGCGGCAAGGGCGAGGGATCGTGCAATGTGATCCGCAAGCCCTTCTGGATGCGCGCAGCCGCCTCGTCGAGTTTTTCGACCAGCGTGATGCGGGCGCGGACGTCCTCGCCCTCGACATTGGCCTGCAAGGTCACCAGCACCGACGCTCCCTTTTCCAGGAGGTCGCGATACTGGTTCAACGCTTCCTGGAACAGGATCGCCTCATATTGCCCCGAGGGATCGGAAAGGGTGACGATGCCCATCTTGTTGCCGGATTTGGTGCGGCGCTCCGCGCGATCAAGCACGGTGGCGGCGAGGCGACCCGCCGACGCGCCCTTTTTCACCGCGCTGGCGAAAGTCGCCCAGCGGTCGACGCGCAGACGCTGTCAGCACGCCCTGATAGGCGTCGAGCGGATGGCCGGAGATGAAGAAGCCGATGGCGTCGAATTCGCGACGCAGCCGCTCCTCCGCCGACCAGTTGTCATGGCGGGTCATGCGGATCGTCTCCGCGCCGCCGCCGCCAAACAGCGCGCTTTGCCCGGCCAGCGCCTCGTCCTGGGCGCGGTTGGCCGTGCCGAGAATGGGCTCGACGGCGGCAAAGGCCTTTGCCCGGTCGCGCTCGATCTCGTCGAAGGCGCCAGCGGCGGCCAGAGCCTCCAGCACCTTCTTGTTGACTTCGCGCGGGTTCAGCCTTGACGCCAGATGGCCGAAATCGCGGAAAGGCGTGTCTGCCCCGCGCCGTAACCAGCGCCCCCGCCTGCCCCTCGCCCACGCCCTTCACCGCCGACAGCGCATAGCGGATCGAAAGCGTCGCCCTCGGCGTCGGCGTGGACGTCGAAATCGACGCCGGAGCGGTTGATCGACGGCGGCTCGACGCGAATGCCCAGGCGGTTGGCCTCGTTGCGGAATTCCGCGAGCTTGTCGGTATTGCTCTTGTCGAGCGTCATCGACGCGGCCAGGAACTCGACCGGGATGATTGGCCTTGCACCAGGCGGTCTGGTAGGCGACCAGCGCATAGGCCGCCGCATGGCTCTTGTTGAAGCCGTAATCGGCGAATTTGGCGAGATAATCGAAGATTTCGTCGGCCTTGGCCTTGGGCACGCCGCGCTCCACCGCGCCGTCGACGAAACGGGCGCGCTGGGCGTCCATTTCCGCCTTGATCTTCTTGCCCATGGCGCGGCGGAGCATGTCGGCCTCGCCGAGCGAATAGCCGGAGAGGATCTGGGCGATCTGCATCACCTGTTCCTGGTAGATGATGACGCCGAACGTCTCCTTGAGCACCGGCTCGATCTTGGGATGCTGGTATTCGGCGTCCTCCTCGCCGAGTTTCACCGCGCAATAGGTGGGGATATTGGCCATCGGGCCGGGCCGGTAGAGCGCCACCAGCGCGATGATGTCCTCGAAACGGTCGGCGCGCATTTCGACCAGCGCCTTGCGCATGCCCGCGCTTTCCAGCTGGAACACGCCGACCGTCTCGCCGCGCCCGAGCATTTCGAAGGTTTTTACGTCGTCGAGCGGAATTTTGCGACAGATCGACATGGATGCCGCGCTGTTTCAGCAGCGCGACGCAGGTCGACAGCGTGGTCAGGGTTTTCAGGCCGAGAAAGTCGAATTTGACCAGGCCGGCCGGCTCGACCCATTTCATGTTGAACTGGGTCGCCGGCATGTCGGATTTGGGGTCGCGATAGAGCGGCACCAGCTGGTCGAGCGGCCGGTCGCCGATGACGATGCCCGCCGCATGGGTCGAGGCGTTGGAGTAAAGCCCCTCCAGCTTTTCCGCGATCTCCAGCAATTGCCGGACCCGCGAATCCTTTTCCGCCTCCTCCTGCAGGCGCGGCTCGGAATCTCGATGGCCTGTTTGAGCGACACCGGCGCGGCGGGATTCTGCGGCACCATCTTGGCCAGCTTGTCCACGAGGCCGAGCGGCATTTCCAGCACGCGGCCGACGTTGCGCAGCACGCCGCGCGCCAGAAACGAGCCGAAGGTGATGATCTGCGCCACCTTGTCGGCGCCATAGCGGTCGCGGACATAGGCGATGACCTCGTCGCGCCGGGTCTGGCAGAAGTCGATGTCGAAATCCGGCATGGAGATGCGCTCCGGATTGAGAAAGCGCTCGAACAGCAGGGAAAAGCGCAAGAGGATCGAGATCGGTGATGGTCAGCGAGTAGGCGACCAGCGAGCCGGCGCCGGAGCCGCGCCCTGGCCCCACCGGAATGTCCTGCGACTTGGCCCATTTGATGAAGTCGGACACGATCAGGAAATAGCCGGGAAATTTCATCCGCTCGATGATCGACAGCTCGAATTCGAGCCTTTCCCGGTAGGTTTGCTCGGTCAGGCCCGGCGCCGGGCCGTGCGCGGCAAGCCGCGCGGTCAGACCCGCCATCGGCCTGCGCGCGCAATTCCGCGGCTTCGTCGGTTCCCTTGGGTGAAATTGGGCAGGATCGGCTTGCGCGTGCGCGGCCGGTAGGAACAGCGCAGCGCGATTTCCACGCTGTTGCGGGTCGCTTCGGGCAGGTCGGCGAAAACTTCCATGCATTTCCGCCCGGGTCTTGAATCGGTGCTCAGCGGGTCAGGCGGCGGCGGTCGTCCTGGCTGACCAGGGCCCCGTCGGAAATGCACAGCAGCGCGTCATGGGCCTCGAAATCGGAAGTCCGCCAGGAAATAGGGCTCGTTGGTCGCCACCAGCGGCAGTTCGCGACGATAGGCCATGTCGAGCAGGAAGGGCTCGACCTCCGTTTCGCTTTCCAGTCCGTGGCGCTGGATTTCGATATAGAGGCGGCCGGGAAACAGCGGCGCCAGCGCGTCAAGCCGCGCCTCGGCCGCCTCCGGCTTGTCGAGCAGGAACAGCCGGTCGAGCGGGCCGTTCGGGCCGCCGCTCAAGGCGATCAGCCCCTCGCTGGAAGCTGACAAGCTGCGCCAGCGTGACATGCGGCGTTTCGCCGGCCTCGACCTCCAGCCAGGCCTGCGAGACCAGATGCATCAGGTTCTCGTAGCCGCGCTCGTTCTTGGCCAGCAGCACGATATTGCCGCGTGAGGCGTCGATCGGCAGCGTCTCGCCCCTGACGCGCAGCAGATTCCGCGTCCTGAAAATCGACGGTGACCTGGCAGCCGGGAATCGGCTGCACGCCCTCCTTGGCGAATTTTTCGGAAATTTCGAGCGCGCCGAACAGGTTGTTGACGTCCGTGACCGCCAAGCGCCGGCTGCTCGTCGGCCAGCGCCAGCTTCAGCAGCTTGCCGACGGGGATCGCGCCCTCGCGCAACGAAAAGGAGGTGTGGACGTGAAGATGGACAAAGCCGACTGCGGCGATCGATCTCTTCCATCATCCGCGCTTCCCGCTTCCCGTCCCGCAATTCGACGACTCGACGGTCGCAGCATAGACAAGGCCGCGCTCCCATCGCCAGCAGGAATACCATGGTCGTGGAAGTCGACGCTGGCGCCTTGCCACGTCGTTTGCCGCTTTTTCAGGCCACGATTGACGTCAAATTTTCGTTCTCTGTGATGATCCTGTTATGTTCCGCCGAACGAAACCTGGCCGTCAACATGTTTTTGTGAATCGAAGCGTCCTGCAATTTCCAATGGCTTCTGTTGGTCATGCCTGTGGATAAGTCATGAAACCGCCTGTGGACAACGATTTAGCCGTCGACCAGCGAGAACACGCCCTTAACCTCGAAAACCAGGCGCTTTCCTCGACTGCCCACGCTATTCGGTCGCGCGTTGGAATGCATGGTTGCACCCTACTGCATTTCAACCAGAAGTCCATTGCGCAAGGTCAGACATCTGTCCATGCGCGCCGCGAGGTCGAGATTATGGGTGGCGATCAGGGCCGCCAGGCCGGTGGCGCGGACCAGCGACATAGGCGCGGCGAAAACCCGGTCCGCGGTTTCCGGATCGAGATTGCCGGTCGGTTCGTCCGCCAGAAGCAGCGAGGGCGCATTGGCCACCGCGCGGGCGATGGCGACGCGCTGCTGCTCGCCGCCGGAAAGTTCGGACGGACGATGGCCACCGCGCTCGGCCAGGCCGAGATAGCCGAGCAGCTCGTTTGCGCGCCGCCGCGCCTCGGACCGGTTCAGCCCGGCGATCATCTGCGGCGTCATCACATTTTCCACCGCCGTGAATTCCGGCAGCAGATGGTGGCATCTGGTAGACGAAGCCGATCTTGGACCGGCGCAGGGCGGTGCGCTCGCGATCCTTCATGCCCGAAGTGGCACACCCTCGATCTCGACTTCGCCGCTCGTCGGGCTTTTCCAGCAGCCCGGCAATATGCAGCAAGGTCGATTTGCCGGCGCCGGAAGGGCGCGACCAGCGCCACGGCCTGTCCCGGCCAAAGCGCCGCCTCAGCGCCGCGCAGAATTTCGAGAAAGCCGTCGCCTTCCGGTAGCGGCGGACGACGCTGCTCAGCCGCAGCGCAGGCTGCACGAGGTCGTCATTCATGGCGCAGAGGCCTCCACCGGATCGAGCCGCGCCGCGCGCCAGGCGGGATAGATGGTCGCGAGGAAGGAGAGGACCAGGGTCATGATGGCGACGCCGATCACCTGCCCCGGATCACCTCCGAGGGAAGGTGCGACAGGAAATAGAATTGCGCCGGGAACAGGTCGAGGCTGAAGGCGCGATTAAGGAAATTGCGGATGTCCTCGAGATGATAGGCGAGTGGCGTTCCCAGACGCCGACGCCGATAACCGTGCCGACCGCGCCGATCGACAGGCCGGTCAGGATGAAGACGCGCAGGACCGCACCCTGCGTCGCGCCCATGGTGCGGATGATCGCGATGTCGCGGGTCTTGTCCTTCACCAGCAGGATCAGCCCCTGCACGATCAGCAGCGAGGCGACGGCGACGATGATCGCCAGAATAAGGAAGATGGCGTCGCTTTCCACCTTCAGCACGTCGAAGAAGCTCTTGTTGCGCTGGCGCCAGTCGGTGAGCATGGACTGCTCGCTGATGGTCTGGCCGATCTTCAGCGCGCATGTCGTCCATGTCGTTGGGATTGGAGACGAAACCCTCGATGACGCTGACTTCGCCCGGCTTGTTGAAAAAGGCCTGCGCCTCCTCGAGCGGCATGAACACATAGAGCTGGTCGAATTCCGACACGCCGAACTGGAAAATTGCCTTCACCGGATAGGATTTCATCCGCGGCGTCACGCCAAAGGGGGTTTGCGCGCCTTTCGCCGTCAGGATCGAGACCCTGTCGCCGACGCGCACGCCGAGATTGTCGGCGAGACGCTGGCCGATAGCGAGGCCGCCAGCCGTGTCGAAATGCTCCAGCGTGCCCTGCCGGACATTGCCGACAATGCCCGGCAGGCGCTTCAGATCGGCCTCGTCGATGCCGCGCACCAGAGCGCCGGTCTGCTGGACCGGGGAGGAGACGCCCGCCGCGGACTTCGACCAGCGGAATGGCCATGGTGACGCCGGGAATTTTTTCAAGCTGGACCTTGAGCTCCTTGTAGTCGGTCATCGGCGTTTCGAGCGGCTGCAGAAAGAAATGGCCGTTGACGCCGATGATCTTTGACATCAGTTCCGAGCCCATGCCGTTCATGACCGACATGACGACGATCAGCGCCATGACCCCTACGGCGATGCCGGTGACCGATAGCCCGGCGATCGCCGAGGGCAGGAAGCGGTGGCGTCGCGAACGCATGTAGCGTAGCGCCAGCATGCGCTCGAACACGCCGAAGGGCGCCGCGCCCGGCGCGTCGTCGCCGCGCCGCAACAGGTGTTTTTCGCCCAGATAGTTCATGACGTTCCTGAGGCCGCACGGAAGGCGTTGCGGATTAGACGGGAATTGCGCGCAAAAGAAGACTTTCCGTCCTGTTTACGCTTTTCGCGCGATTCCGCCCGAGAGCTCAAGGATTAATGCTTTTAAACGCGCATTTTAAGCTTTTATCCAACGCGACTGCAATTCGGCGCGGCCATCATCCTCTCGAAATTGGGAGAATGAATTGTCCGACCCTCGCCTGCTCGAACTCGCGCAAATGCCGCTCCACCGGCGCGCGCAACGCATCGCCGAACTTTTTTCCGAGGGAAGCGAGGACAATGGACCCCGCGCCCCTGGCCGCCTGCAACGCCGCGCCGCACGGAAGAGCAGGCTGGCGGAAAAGCCGGCGCGCGCCTTGGCGCGACGAGCTCGGGCGCTGATCCATTGGTTTTCGCCGGGCCGCGTCACCGGCCTGGCCTGCGCGCTCGCGATATTCGCCCGCGACAAGTTTTCGGGCGCGACCGGCGCTGACGCGCCACGAGCAAAACAAACGCCGGAGGGCTTTTGCGGCCGCGCCGCCTCGCTGGCGCCGGACGATTTGCTCGACGCCTATGTCCGGGGCGCGGCGCCGCGCTCCCTGCTTGGCCTTCCCAGCCTCTGGTCGCCGCCCTACCGCGCCGTCCTGCGCCCGAGCGATTTTCCGCGCGGCCTTGGCGACCGGCGCTCGGAAGCCTATGGCGTCACAATCGACGAGGCCTTCGATCCCCTGCTCCTGCTTTGCGCGCAAAACCAAGATATCGGCATCAATCCGGCGATGGATCTGGCGCTTGGCGACCTCTATGACGCCGGTTACGCCCATTCGCTGGAAGTCTGGGACCGCGCCGGGAATCTGATCGCCGGCCTCATCGGGGTCGCCGCGGGCGGGGTTTTCACTGTCGAGCGATTTTTCGCCGCCAGCGACGAGGCCTTCGTGCGCGGCGTCAACAATCTCGCCGCGCAACTGCAACGCTGGAATTTCGCCCTGATCGACTTCGGCGCGCCCTCGGCCTTTCCGATCGCCTGCGCTGCGCGCATATGAGCCGCGAGGTTTTTTGCGCGCTGGCCGCCGATCATGTCGGCGGCGGCCATCACGGCCGCTGGCGGATCGAAACCGATTTTCGCGCTCCGATCCGTCCCGCCGCCACGCCCGCGCTGAAGATTTTGGCGCGCGCGCAAAGAGGCGGCGAGGACGATCAGCCGCGCTTGAGAACCGCGATATAGAATCCGTCGACATCATGGGTCGCAGGGCTGAGCCGCAAGCCCGGCCCGTGGCTGGAGGCCGCCCCCGCGATGTCAAGGCCAGCCTTCTCCAGGCTTTCGGCCGCGGGCTCGGCCGAGAATGCGGGATGGGCGGCGAGAAACGCGCTCACCGGGTCCTCGTTTTCCTCGCAGAGCAGCGAACAGGTCACATAAACAAGCCGGCCCGCCGGGCTTCACGAATTTTTCCGCGCGGGACAGGATTTCGGTCTGCGCCTTGATGCGCTGCTCCAGCGCGCCGGGGCGCATCCGCCACTTGGCGTCGGGATTGCGCCGCCAGGTTCCCACGCCCGTGCAGGGCGCGTCGATCAGCACGAGGTCACAGGCGCCGGCCAGATCGGCGATGGGATCATGCTGTTGGCCTCGCGGCGCGCGCACCTGGACGTTTCGCGCGCCCGCCCGCTCGAGCCGGGCGAAAATCGGCGTCAGACGCCGCCCGTCCGTGTCGGTGGCGTAGATCTGGCCGCGATTATCCATGTCGCCGGCCATGGCCAGGCTCTTGCCGCCGCCACCGGCGCAGAGGTCGAGGACCTGCTCGCCGGCGCTTGCCCGGGCTAAGCGGGCCGCGATTTGCGAGCCCTCGTCCTGGATTTCCACGAGGCCGCGCACATAAGCCGGTTCGGCGGCGAGCGACGCGCCGCGCCCGCCCGCGCCCTGCGCGATGCGGACGCCCGCAGGCGCATAGGCGCAGGCGACAGGCGACAAATGCGCCAGTTCAGCGAGGATTTCGGCCCGCGTCGCCTTCAACAGGTTGACGCGCAGGTCGAGCGGCGCGCGCGCGGAGAGCGCTCTGCCCTCGTCGACCGCCCTGTCGCCGAAAGCGCGGGCGAAATGCGGCGCCAGCCATTCAGGAAAATCGCCGCGGACCCAATCGGGCGCGCCGGAAATATCCGCGGCGATGAGATTTTGCCGCTCATCGGCGTCGAGCGGCGCGGGGGCGTGGCCCAAGCCGCTGAAATAAGTCTCGATTTCATCCGCCGGAAGCGAACGCGCGAGCGCCAGCGCCCCGATCATTTCCCCGCGCGGCCTCTCCGATTTCATCATCCAGCGCGCGGAAGCGCGGCGGCGTAGGGCGTCAAACACCAGTGAGGCGATGGCGGAGCGATCCTTCGAGCCGGCGAAGCGATGCGCCAGGCCCCAGTCTTTCAAGGAATCTGCGGCGGGGCGACGGCGCGTCTCGAGATCTTCGAGAACCTCAATCGCTGCGGCGATGCGGGCGGCGGGATGCATGGCGACCTTCTCATTGTTTTCGTTCGCGCGTCTGGACTCGGTCGCGTACGCGAGCATTGCTATAAGCGGGCCGTCGTTTCACACACGTCGCCCCGATGCAACCCACTATAAGGCGCCTTCCCGCATGAAGAACCTGCAAAAACTCCCCATATAGCCCTTGGCCCTTGGCCCTCGTCATCGTCCTCTCGCTCGGCGCCTCCGCCGCCGCTCCCCAGCCCGCCTGAAACCGCCCAGGTCATTTTGAGGCTGGTCCACAATGAGGGCCGCTGGGGCGGCGGATGGGGACCGCGCTGGCGCAGCCGCTGGTAATGCCAGTAAACAGTTCGTTATTGCGGAAGCCTTTTGTTGCAACCAAGGCTATGCCAGCGCATCCTGCGGCGTAAGGTCGTCGGCCAACGTTTCTTGCCGCAACATCGGATGGAGGTTTCGCCCATGTCTCTGATCCGCAATTTCGCCTTGGCGATTATCCTGAGCTTAGCCGCCCTCGCCTCATTGGCGGAGGGGCCGGCGCAAGCGGCTGCCCGTCGCCGCCTCCAGTCTGGCGGCGCAAGCGGCCTCGCCGAACCTCACTGAAAAGACATGGTATTATCGCCGCCATTATTATCACCGGCATTACTGGCATCGCCACTATTGGCATCGGCATTACTGGCATCGTCATTACTGGCATCGGCGCCATTGGCGACGCCATTATTACTGGTAAGATAGGCGTCTGACCGTAAATTCCGCCGCGCCCCGAACGCGGCGGATCTGCTTTCCGAACCTCCGAAAGATGCGCTTACGCGCCCATCGGGTAATTCGGGCTTTCGCGGGTGATCGAGACGTCGTGGACGTGGCTTTCGCGCAGGCCGGCGTTGGTGATGCGGACGAAGCGGGCCCTTTTCTGCAATTCCTCGATGTTGACGGCGCCGACATAGCCCATGGCGGCGCGCAGGCCGCCTGCGAGTTGGTGCAGGATCGGGCCGACCGGGCCGCGATAGGGCACCTGTCCTTCGATGCCTTCCGGCACCAGCTTCATCGAATCCTTGATGTCCTGCTGAAAATAGCGGTCGGCCGAGCCGCGCGCCATGGCGCCAACCGAGCCCATGCCACGATAGGCCTTGAACGAGCGGCCCTGGTAGAGGAACACCTCGCCGGGCGCCTCTTCCGTGCCTGCCAGCAGCGAGCCGATCATAACGCATTCGGCGCCGGCGGCGATGGCCTTGGCGAAATCGCCGGAATATTTGATGCCGCCGTCGGCGATGACCGGCACGCCGGCCTTGCGCGCCTCGCTCACTGCGTCGAGCACAGCGGTCAGTTGCGGCACGCCGACGCCAGCGACGATGCGGGTGGTGCAGATCGAACCGGGGCCGATGCCGACTTTTATGGCGTCGGCGCCGGCATCGATCAGAGCCTTGGCGCCTTCGGCGGTCGCGATATTGCCTGCGATCACCGCCACCTTGTTCGAGATGCGTTTTATGCGCGCGACCTGATCCAGCACCGATTGCGAATGGCCGTGCGCCGTGTCGACGACAATGCAATCGACGCCGGCGTCGATCAGCAGTTCGGCTCGCGTGAAACCCTTGTCGCCGACGGTGGAGGCGGCGGCGACACGCAGGCGCCCCGCCTCGTCCTTGCAGGCGGAGGGGTGCAGGGTGGCCTTTTCGATATCCTTGACCGTCACCAGCCCGACGCATCGGAAATCGGCGTCGACCACCAGCAGCTTTTCGATGCGGTGCTGGTGCAGCAGACGCCGCGCCTCGTCCTTCTGCACGCCCTCCCCGACCGTGATCAGCGCCTTGGTCATCAGTTCGGAAACCGGCTGGGCCGGATTGTCGGCGAAGCGCACGTCGCGGTTGGTGAGGATGCCAGCGAGCTTCCCGGGCCGGTTCTCCGGGCCGCGTTCGACCACGGGAATGCCGGAAATGGAATGGCGGCTCATCAAAGCAAGCGCGTCGGCCAGGGACTCGTCGGGGAAAATGGTGATCGGATTGACGACCATGCCGCTTTCATAGCGCTTGACCCGGCGCACTTCCTCGGCCTGCTCTTCCGGCTCCAGATTGCGGTGGATCACGCCGATGCCGCCGGCCTGGGCCATGGCGATGGCGAGGCGCGCCTCGGTCACCGTATCCATGGCGGAGGAGATGATCGGCAGGTTGAGCTCAATGCCGCAGGTGAGGCGCGTCTTGATCGAGACGGCCGAAGGCATGACCTCCGAATGGCCGGGACGCAGGAGGACGTCATCGAACGTCAGCGCTTCGGTCAAAAAGGGGATTCCAGTCATGGCCAGCTCCGTCGGCAAAGGCGAAAGGGGCGCCGAGTCGCGCGCCCTATGAGTTGGCGTGTGCTCATAGCATTTTAATGTCAGGTTTCAAATCAATCTGGCGCGCGAACGATTTTTTTCGCCGGCGCGCCCTCGACCCGCCGAAAACGCTCCCCCACAACAGAAAAAATACGCCAGCATGTGGCGGTGATTTGTCCGCCACCGCCGCCGGATAAGGCGGAACGAATTCACGAAAATTTATCGCCTGCCACGTTTAAGTGGGCGGAACGGAGGACAGCATGTCGGCACCGAAACGCGCAGATGACTTCGAGGTCGCGATCATTGGCGCCGGGGCCGCTGGCGCAGCGCTGGGAGCGGTCCTCGCCCGGCAGGGTTGCAAAACCGCGCTAATCGACCCGCGCGAGCCCCATGACCGCGATTTCCGCGCCGAAAAACTTACCGCCGCGCAATGGGCCCAGGTCGGGCGACTTGGCCTGCAGGCGGATTGCCGCACTGTCATGACGCCCGAACCCGTGGTCTGGGTCGCCCGGCGCGGCCGGCTGATCGAAAAGCGCGCCAGCGGCAACCTGAATTTCCGCTACCCCTCGCTGGTCGCGGCGCTGCGCAGGGCGGCCATGGCCGAAAGCGCGCTCGAGTTCGTCCCACAGCGCGTCTGCGAACTGGCGGTCGCCGAAGACAGGCAACAGATCCGCCTCGGCGATGGGCGCGTCCTTTTCGCGCGGTTGGCGGTGATTTCCACCGGCGTCGGCGGCTTCCTGCCGAAAAGCCTCGATTTCAGGCGAAAACTGGTTTTCGCTGGCCATTCCGTCTCCGTCGGCTTCGACCTGGCGCCGGCCGGGCGGCAAAAATTCGACTTCCCCGCCCTGACCTATTTCGGCGAAAAACCATCGGACGCGCTCGCGTACCTGTCGTTGTTCCCGATCGACGAGGCCATGCGCGGCAACCTGTTCGTTTATCGCCCCGCCTCCGATCCGCTGCTGGACGCCCTGCAAAGAACGCCCGACGCGGCGCTGAGCCAGCTCCTGCCGGGCCTTTCGCGCATCATAGGCCTGTCGGCGGTCCAGGATGCTGTCTCCCTGCGTCCTGTCGACCTCTACCGTATGGAAAACGTCCGCCGCCCGGGAATCGTGCTGGTCGGCGACGCCTTCGGAACCGCCTGCCCTGCCAGCGGCTCAGGCCTCGACAAGGTTTTTTCCGACATCGTGCGCCTGAACTCCCATCTGCCCTCCTGGCTGGCTTCTCCGGGAATGGCGGCGGACAAGATCGCCGCCTTCTACGCCGATCCGCAGAAGATCGCCGCCGACGCCAGCTCGCTTTCGCGTAGCCGCGCCCTGCGCGACATGTCCACCCAGCCCGGCCTGCACTGGCGGCTGCGCCGCGACCTTCGTTTCATCACCCAGACCGCGCGCGGAAAACTCCGCGCCCTGCTGCCTGTACCCGCAGCGCAAATGGCCGACGGCGCCGGGCTCTTTTAAGGATTAAAACTAACCAACTCTTAAGCTTGACGCCACACTGGCGAGGCTTTGGGGTAAATGTGCCGACGGGATCGGCGTCTCGCGCATGAAGGCGTCGGAACGGTCCCGAATGGAACGGTCCGATGGTGAAGGATTTGCTCGAATGGCGCGCCGACGACGCCGCGCAGTTTGGCCTCAGGCCGCTGGCCATGCGCCATCACGCACATGAAAGTCCGTTGTTCTCCGACGAGGCGCTGATCCGCCTGATCGACGCCACGCCGCGCAACAAGATCCACGTCAACACCATGGCGAAGGGCGGCCTCGATCCGCGCCAATGGCGCGAGGGCGACCTCGGCGAACTCGACGGCGCGCAGGTGTTCGAAGCCGTCGCGCGCGGAAACCTCTGGCTGCACCTCCGCCGTGTCCACGAGACGCTTCCCGCCTATGGCGAATTGCTGGACGGGCTCTTCGGCGAAATCGAAGCCCATGTTCCACGCTTTCGCAGCTATCGCCGTTCGATGAGCGTGCTGGTGTCGTCCCCGAACATGTCGGTCGCCTATCACAGCGACGTGCCCGGTCAGAGCCTTTGGCAGGTTCGCGGCCGCAAGCGCGCCTATGTCTACCCGGCGGAAGCGCCCTTCCTGCCACAGCAGGCGCTGGAAAACATCGTCCTCAAGCGCGACCGCGACACGGACCTGCCTTTCGAACCAGGTTTCGACGACGCGGCCCTGGTCCTGGACATGGTGAGCGGCGACTGGGCGACCTGGCCGCGCGCGTGCCCGCACCGCGTCGTCAACGGCGATTGCGTCAACATTTCTTTCACCACCGAGCACTGGACCGACGAGCTTCGCTACGGCTACGCGGTGGATTACGCCAACGGACTGCTGCGCCCGCTATTTGGGGGCCGCGACTTTTCGCGTGATACGCGCGGTCCCTCGGCGCTGGCCAAACTGGGTCTCGCCGGCGCGCACAAGGTGTTCACCGGGCAGACGCGCCGCCGCCGCCGGCCTCGGCTCGACCTGAAAATCGATTTCCGCGTCGATCCCGCGGCGCCGGATGGTTTTGTCGACATCGAACCCTATCGGGTCGCGCGATGATGGCGATCACGGTCACGGCGCGCACGCTGCTGACTTCGGCGGCGGTCGAAAGCATCGCCTCCGAATGGCGCGCGCTTGAGGCCGCGACGCCCGAAGCCACCGGTTTTCAGTCCGCTGACTGGCGGCTGTGCTGCGAAAAAGGCGGCCCGTCGCCGCGCATCGTCACGGTGCGCGAAAACGGCCGGCTGGTCATGCTGCTGCCCCTGCAGGTCGAGAACATCTGGGGCGCCGTGATCGCCCGCTGGCTCGGCGAGCCGCTGGCGCAATATGGCGATGCGCTCGCCCTGCCCGATCCTCGCCGCAGCCATTGGTATGCGGCGGCGGAGAAAGAAATGGCGCGCTGGAAGGACGTCGACCTGGTGGCCCTCTCCCGCCTGCGCGCCGACAGCGTGCTCGCCTCCTGCGGCGCGCGGCTTGTCGTCGCAAGCAGGGAGAACAACGCCGCGCCCTTCATCGAACTCGCCGGAGGCGATGTCCGCCGCCACAAGAGCGTCGAACGGCGGATGAAGAAACTGCTCGACTGCGGACCGCTGCGTTTCGAGACCGCGCAAGGGCCCCGAGCGCGGCGCGAGGCGGCCGAACAGGCGTTGCTGCTCAAACGGGAGTGGCTGAGGCGGCGGCGGCGCTTTTCTTCCGCGCTGTCCGATCCGAAAGTCGGCGATAACCTTCTGGCGCTGGCGGAAGAAGGCGCGCTGCGGGCGCATCGGCTTTGGGCCGGCGAAAAACTCGTTTCGGTCGAGCTCGGCCTCAAATGCGGCGCGTCCTACCGTTCCTTGCTCGGCGCCTATGCCGCCGACCTTGCAGCAGCCTCGCCCGGCCACGCCCTGACCCTGCACATGATGCGGAGCCTGGCGAGGGAAGGCGTCACCCGCTTCGATTTCCTGCCGCCAGCTGACCCCTACAAAATGCTGTTCGCCACCGGCGCCGACGCCATGGGCGCGCTCCATGCGCCCTTGACCTGGCGCGGCGTGGTCGCGGGTTTCGCGCTGACGCGGTTGCGTCCGATGCTCAAGCGCGCGTCGCACACGCTGAGCGACAACGGCTTTTCGCTGGAGCCGGCCGCGCGCGTCATCGCCCGGTTTTTCCGCGGGACGGGCGCACAGGAGCGGCCGCGCGAGGGACGACCGGCGAAGTTCAGCGCCGATTTTCCCGGTTAGCGCGAAACATATTCGAAAAAGTGAAAGAGTAAAATCTGGCGATTTGGCCAAAATCTGCGTTCTTGTTATGTTCCACGTGAAACAAAGGCGACTTGTCATTTGAAATCGTGCAGATTTTTGCAGCGCGTCGAAGGCTGCAACCTACCGGTTGCAGCGCAAGAAACGGTCGAAATGGAGCAAAAACAAACGATTTTTTGGAAGAAATCGGCAAGAATCCGCGAAATTTTCATGTTTTTTTCTCGGTTTTTTAATTTCAAGCCTGCTTGAAAACAGTCGCAACCTATGCGTGTCCAGCCTCCTTCCGCAGTCTGCCGAGCGGTGACGACGGCGGCGTGGCAGTCGCGGCAATCGCTGGCAATTCCGGCTGAATGGTCGTCGTGAAGGGCGTCGGGGGCAACCAATGTTGATGCGTGCTGCAATTGGCCGATCAGCGGCGGAAGCGAGAACGCCGCGGAACAATATTTGCGATTACCCGCGCGACTGCGCGCCGGTTACGGCGCGATAATCGCCAGCGACACCGCCACGGCGATGGCCTGAGCGCGTGTCGCGGCGTTCAATTTCGCTTTTGCCTTTTCGATATGCTCGTTCACGGTCGACGAGGAAATCCCTAGCGTTTTGGCGGCCTCCTGATCGCGTCCGCCGCGCGCGATCAATTGCAGGCACTCGATTTCGCGCGGCGTCAATCCGGCTGGGGGCAAAAAAAAGCCATGCGTCGGCGCGAAATAGCGGAGCCGGTCGAGCAACGCGCGGGAGAGCGTCGCTAGCGACGCCCGGACGCCCGCGTCCCTTATTTCATACGGAAAAAAAAGCGTGGTCAGCCCAAAACGCTCGCCGCCGCGTGAGACCGGCACTGCCAGGACGTCGACCCAGCCTTCCTGCGCCGCCATCCGGATCGCCTCGCTTCCTGCGACCGCCATTTTCCTTTTTCGTTGGAGCTCGCTCATCGAAAAAGGCCCCGAATGGCGCTGAAGCGCTTCAAGAAGGGGATCGCGCTCAACCAATTCCGACTGGCGGTAAAATTGTCGCCACTTGTCAGGCCAGTCGACGGCATAGAAGACGCAGCGCCGCCGCTCCGCCAGATCAACTTCGCCGCAGGCAAAGGCGCTGACCTGGAAATTCGCAGCCGCCGTCTTGAAGACGCCGATGCAAGCGGCCGGGTCGGGCGCTGTCGCCAAAACTTCAGCTGTTTTCAGCGCGGCGAGAACCGGCGACAATTCCTGTTTCCGTCGGCGCGAACCGGGCGCGCCGAATGCGGCGGCGTCAGACATGGATTCCCCCCCATTGCGCAGCCAGGTTGCCGTTGCCTATTTTAAAGACGACCCACCCCCTATTTACAGGGTATACGATCGTTCAATTCAGCTAAACAATTGCCACAGGCGTCACCGTGAGCTGCACGGTGACGCTGGTCGGCGGCGGGGTGGTCTATATTGGCCGGCGAACCGCCGCTTCCGAAACATATACAGACGCTATCGAAGCCATCTCCTTGGCGTCGGATTCCTTTTGGTCATGTAGACATATCACTCAATCAGGCGCTTGCCGATGCCCGACTTCGAAAACGCCTCTTCTTTGGTGACGGCTCCGCGCAAAGCAGTCGAGGCGGATCTGGCCCATTTCGCCGCCCTCGTCTCGTCCTCATCCGACGCGATTATCAGCGAGTCGCTCGACGCCGTCATCTTGAGCTGGAACAGAGGCGCGACAGCCCTGTTCGGCTACTGCGCCGACGAAATGATCGGCGGAAAAATCGACCGGTTGATTCCGCCTGAGATCATCGACGAGGAGCGGCGCGTTCTGGCGCGATTACGCCGGGGGCGTCGAATTGAACATTTCGAGACGGTTTGGGTCGCCAAGGACGGGCGTAAAATCGACGCGTCGCTGATGATCTCGCCGGTGAATGACGCGGCTGGCAATGTCGTGGCCATTTCAATGATCATCCGCGACATCGGCGATCGCAAACGGGCTGAAACCAGCCTGCGTCGAAGCGAGAAGGCGTTGCGGCAGAGCCAGAACCGCTTGCGCCACGCGGCCGACGCCGGGCGGCTGACCCATGCCGATATTGATATGAAGCGCCGGAGGCTGCGAGTTTCAGAAAATTTTGAGCATGTGATGGGCTACATGCCTCCGCGCAACGCTGAACGCGCCTCCTTCGCCAAGGCTATTCCATGCCTGCTTGCGCATGTCACGCTTGCGGACCGCTGGAAGATCCTTGCCGCCATTGAGGACATATCCTCCGGCAAACTGGAAGGCGCCGTCGAATTCCGCGAGATAGGCGACGACGGCGCTGTGAGGTGGATAGAGGCGAGGTGGAATGTGGAGGCAGGCCGCGATGGCAAGCCGACGCGCGCCTTTATCACGGGCCACGATGTTACAAGTCTGGTCGAAAGCCGAAACGCCATCGCGGCCGCCAAAGCCGAGGCCGAGCACGCCAGTGAAATGAAGTCCAAATTTCTGGCGGCGGCGAGCCACGATCTGCGCCAGCCGGTGCAGTCGCTGATCTTGTTGATCGCCGCACTGGAAAAGCAGGCGGTGAATACCGTGAGCATCGCGAATACCGTCGCCATGATGAAGCTGGCGGTGGATGGCTTGCGATCCTTGCTCACTGGCATCCTGGACATTTCCCGCCTTGACGCCGGCGCTATGGCGCCGATTAACGAATCCGTCGATCTCGGCGCGCTCGTCAATCGGCTGGCGGCCGAATACCAGACGGCGGCCGCGGCCAAGGGACTCGAATTCAGGCGGTTTGACGGACGGTGCTGGGCTTGGACCGATCCCAACCTTCTCGAGCGCGCGCTCCGCAATCTCATCGAAAACGCTTTGCGCTATACGATCAAAGGCGGCGTCCTGCTCGGATTGAGGTGTCGAGGCCGGCGCATCAGGATCGTCGTCGTCGATACAGGCGTCGGCATCGCCGCCGGCAAATTGTCCGCAATTTTCGAGGAATTCTATCAAGTGGGCAATCCCGGCCGCGACCTTGAAAGCGGGCTGGGACTGGGACTGGCCATCGTGGTCCGTCTCGCCGAACTGCTGGGGGCTGAGGTGGGAGTCACATCAAAGCTTGGGCGTGGATCCTGCTTTTCGCTTTCGCTTCCTTTGGACCGTGAGCGCTCAACCCTGGCGGCGGCGTCCTGATCATCGAAAGCCGCGTCGTCCGGCCGTTCAAAATCGATGCGCGCCGGCCGCTCGGCGCCCAAAGTGCGGCGTTGCAATCGGGAACCGTCCTGTTCGACATAATGCGGGCGTCAACGGAGCCTTTTTAGGCGATTACGGCGACGTGATACGCATCCCCCAAAAACGGGATAACCAGCTTTGTCGGCCCTTGTCCGTCGGATGTCTGAGATCGCAGACCTCACCGGAGCATGAAAACATGCTCGAAGCGCGAAACACATTCCCAATCGGCCGACCAGGGTCTAAATGAAAATCCCGACACGCCGCCGGAAACGCCCTTGCGCCCTTTCATCCTCACGCCGCTGATCGTCGCCACCGCGCTGTTCATGGAGAACCTCAATTCGACGATCGTGGCCACGTCCCTGCCCGCCATCGCCGCCGACCTGCATCAGGACCCGATCGCTTTAAAACTTTCGATGACCTCCTACATGCTGGCGCAGGCGGTGTTCATCCCCGCCTCCGGCTGGGCGGCCGACCGTTTTGGCACGCGAACGGTGTTTCGCGCCGCCATCATTGTCTTCACCATCGGCTCCATCCTTTGCGGCCTGTCGAGCACCCTGCCGCAATTCGTCGCCGCCCGCATTTTCCAGGGCTGCGGCGGCGCGATGATGACGCCCGTCGGGCGCCTGGCCTTGTTCCGCTCGGTGGAGCGGAGCGAGATCGTGCGCGCCATGGCCTATCTGACCATCCCCGCGCTGGTCGGGCCGATGCTCGGGCCGCCGCTCGGCGGCTTCATCTCCACCTATCTGCACTGGCGCTGGAATTTCTGGATCAATGTCCCGGTCGGCGCGCTCGGGGTCATCCTGGTGACCCTGTATATTCCGGATATCCGCGAAAAGGACGTCGCCGCCTTCGACGCCAGAGGCTTCCTGCTGAGCGGCTTCGGCCTGTCGAGCCTGATCTTCGGCCTGACCGTGCTCGGACGCGGTTTTATCCCGCGCGACGCGAATGTTGCACTGATCCTGTTCGGCCTTGGCTGCATGGCGATCTACGTCCACCACGCCCTGAGCGTTGCCAATCCGATCCTCGACCTGCGGCTGTTGAAGATAAAGACGTTCTCGGCGAGCCTCGTCGGCGGCTTCCTGTTTCGCATCGGCGTCGGCGCCACGCCCTTCCTGCTGCCCTTGCTGCTGCAGCTCGGCTTCGGCATGACGCCTTTCAAGTCCGGTCTCACCACCTTCGTCGCCACAGCGGGCGCGCTGGCGATGAAGGCGACCGCCGTGACCGCCCTGAGCCGTTTCGGCTTCCGCAACACCCTGGTGTTCAACGCCCTGATCGCCGCCGGCTTTCTGGCGCTGAACGGAGCGTTCCGGCCTGAGACGCCGGAAATCCTGCTGCTTCTGGTGCTGTTCGTCGGCGGCTTTTTCCGCTCCCTGCAATTCACCGCGCTGAACACGCTCGCCTATGCCGATCTCGAAAACGCGCAACTCAGCAAGGCGACCAGCTTTACCGCTGTCGTCCAGCAATTGTCGCTATCCTCGGGCGTGGCCCTGGCCGCCGCCGTGGTGGAGGCGACGCGCAGCTTCTCCCTGGAGGGGCGGATCGGCGCGAACGACTTCCCGCCCGCCTTCTTTGCGGTGGCGGCGATTACCGCCGCCTCGGCGCTGGTTTTTGTGCGCCTGCCTCGCGACGCCGGCGCGGCCCTTTCGGGCCATGTGGCCAGGAAACCCGCGTGAACTCGGCCGCCAGAGCTTGGCCGCGGTTCAATTTGTCGTGAAAATCAGATCAAGGCAGGCGCCGCCGGCGGCTCTCCGCGCGATAGCCGCCAAGGCGCAATGTCCATGTTTTCAGGGGCTTGCGTGACCTTCGCAAGGGATCCGCGCGCATGCTCCGCGCGTAACCTCGCTCGACGAAGCTGCGCCCCGGGACGGTTGACCCGCCCGCGTTTAAGGCGCCAGATAGAATAGAGGCGGCGCTTCATCGTATCGTGGCGTCGCGGACGTTAACCATAAGAACAACGGAACCTCAATCCGTCGGAACTGCTCGCGTCCCGCGACATTCTTGCCAAGGGCGCAGGAAATTGTGTGGACCCAATTTGCGAAGTCTTGACCGGGAGGCAATAGTCCATGCGTTCTTTGTTCGGTTCATCTGCAGCGTTCCGGAATTACTGCCCTGGAATTTCCGGCCGGGCTGGCAATCGTCCAACGTCGTTCTGGCCGGCATGACCGGCCAATTCGGTGGCGCAGGTTCGAGCATGCCCAAAAGATTAAATCGTATAGTGTTTCGACTGATGCAGCATACCCGGCTTCGTCCGGGGTTTTGTCGTCCAATTAGTGCAGTAGCGTGGCTCACCGCTACAGTCGTAAAACCTCCATTACGGCAGAGATGACGCTTCCTGAAGTTGCTCCCCATTCCAATGACTTGTCTAAAAACGATGCATATTTGCAACACGCATTGCAATACGTGCGATTGCCGCCAAAAAAAGATTGCGTCGGAACGCTCAATGCGAATAGTGTTGAGCTAGAGCAATCCCCTGATCCGTCAAGAAAGGACCTTGCGATGCGTCATCTTCTGCTCACTTCGGTTGCGCTTGCCGCACTGGCGGGCTCGGCCTTCGCCGCCGACCTCCCTTCCACCAAGTCGGCGCCCGTCTTCACCGCCCCGACGCCCGTTTTCTCGTGGACCGGATTTTACGCCGGCGTGGACATTGGCGGCGGCTGGGCAGAGCTCAACTCTGGCAACTCCTTCGGCAGCGTCAATCGGAACGCTAGCGGCGTCGTCGGCGGCGGCCACATCGGCTACAATTATCAAATCAACCAGTTTGTGCTGGGCGTCGAGGGGGACTTCCTCGGAACCGGCATCTCGCGCAGCGTCTATAACAGCGCGTTCGACTTCACGACAAAGAGCAGCCAGGACTATCTGGGCTCGATCAACGGCCGCCTGGGCATCGCCTTTGACCGCACCTTGCTCTACGCCATCGGCGGCTACGCCTTCACCCAGGGATCAACCACCTTTACTTCGGGAGCCAGCGGGTTCCTGACGCCGGCGGGCGCTTCCGCGAGCTTCTCCCATGACTGGAGCGGCTATGACATCGGTGGCGGCGTCGAATATGCCTTCACCCCGAACTGGACGGGCCGTGTCGAATATCGTTATTACGACTTCGGCCGCTGGAACTATGGGCAGCAAGGCTTCCTCTCCAGTGGCCGTTCGACGCTCACCGACAGCACCGTCACCGTCGGCCTGAGCTACCTGTTCAGCGCGCCCGCGTATACGCCCGTCGTCGCCAAATACTGATCGCGTTTTCCGTTCACGCGGAGACCAAAGCCCGGCCTTGCGGCCGGGCTTTTGCCGTTCTGTAGCCCGTTTGCAACACGCTCGCAGGAATAGGAGAAGCTTGAGCATCGGCTGCTAGGCCTGACGACCTTTCAGTGTAAAATCAGGCGCGAAAAGGTCTTTTGATTCGTCCGCGCAGGAGCCTTCAATGCGCAAATTGTTGTTTTGCACCTCTGTCTTGGCCATTTTGACGGGCCCGGCGTTTAGCGCCGATTTCCCCTCGGCCAAGTCGGATTATGCCAACCCCGCCCCCGTCTTCAGCTGGACCGGATTCTACGCCGGCGCGGACCTCGGCGGCTCGCAGGCCAACGCCGACTGGAGCGACGCCTTTTACGGCGCCCTCGGCAACCATGCCACCGGCTTCGCCGGCGGCGGCCACATCGGCTACAACTATCAGATCAGCCAGTTCGTCCTCGGCGTCGAAGGCGATTTCCTCGGAACCGCCGCCTCGCACAGCGCCTATACCAGCGCCCTGGACCTGACCACCAAGGCGAGCATTGACTATCTCGGTTCGATCAACGCCCGGGTGGGCACGGCGGTCGACCGCACCCTGTTCTATGCGATCGGCGGTTTCGCCTTCACCGAGGGATCGAGCGCCTTTACCGCGGGCGCAAGCGGCTTCAGTGGGCCGCCGGGCGCTTCCGTGAGCTTTTCGCGCTCCTGGAGCGGCTTTGACGTCGGCCTCGGCTTCGAGTGGGCGTTCCTGCAGAACTGGAGCGCCCGCGTCGAATATCGCTATTACGACTTCAGCCACTGGAGCTACCCGGTGGAAAGCTGGGCGGGCAATGGCCGCATGACGCTCAACGACAGCACGTTCACCGTCGGCCTGAGCTACCTGTTCAGCACGCCGCTCTCGGCGCCGGTCGTCGCAAGATACTGATTTTTCGTTCAGGCGGAGCGCAAACCCGGCCCTCGCGGCCGGGTTTTTCGTTGGCTCAGGCGTCTTCCGCCGGCGCCGCAGCCGCGTCTCCGGCGCGAAATCCCGTCGCCATCACATAGAGTTCGGCGGAATCGGCGCGGCTCGCCTGCGGCTTGATGTGGCGCACCACGGCGTAATCGCGTTTCAGCCGCTTCACCAGGTCGCCGGTCTCGCCGCCCTGGAACAGCTTGCACAGGAAATAGCCGCCGGGCTTCAGCACTTCGCCGGCGAAATCGACGGCGAGTTCGGCCAGATGGACGATGCGCAAATGGTCGGTCTGCTTGTGGCCGGTGGTGTTGGCGGCCATGTCGGACAGCACGCCGTCGGCCTTGCCGCCGAGCATGGCCTTCAGCCTGTCGGCGGCGTCTTCGGCGAGAAAATCCAACACCGCGAAATCGACGCCGGCGATCGGCTCGATTTCCAGCAGGTCGACGCCGACGACCTTGCCGCCGCCATGGGCCGAACGAACCTTTTTCGCCGCCACCTGCGCCCAGCCGCCCGGCGCGGCGCCGAGATCGACGATTTTTTGCCCCGGCTGCAACATTTGATATTTTTCGTCGATTTCCAGCAGCTTGAACGCTGCGCGCGAGCGCCAGCCCTCGCGTTTCGCCTTGGCGACATAGGGATCGTTCAACTGGCGCTGGAGCCAGAGCGTCGAGGACAACGTGCGCTTTCGCGCGGTCTTCACGCGAGTCTTCGAGACCTCGACCGCCCTCGCCGCCCGATCCGCCTGCCGGTTTCTTCAATTTCCATCGCCTCTAAAGCTGCACAACCCCTTCCCTAGCCGGAAAAGCGGCGTTTGAACAGGTTCAGAAGGAGAACGACCGGTCGGCGCGCATCAGTTCGAGCAGCATGCCTTCGCGCAGGCCGCGGTCGGCGATGCGGATCCGCTCGGAAGGAAAGCTGCGGCGAATGCCTTCGAGAATGGCGCAGCCGGCCAGCACCAGGTCGGCGCGGTCGGGACCGATGCAGGTGTTCTGCGAACGCTCGGCATAGGACATGCGGCGCAGCCGGTTCATCACCGCGTCGATTTCGGAATGCGACATCCACAGCCCGTCGACCCGGCGGCGGTCATAGCGCGGCAGGTTCAGGTGGACGCCGGCGAGCGTCGTCACCGTGCCCGAAGTGCCGAGCAGGTGGAAGCGATGGCATCTCTCCTCCTGCGCGGCGCTGGCGATGAAGTGCTGCAGTTCCGAGACGACCAGGTCGGTCATGGCGTTGAACTGCGCCAGGGAGACTTCGGCGCCGCCGAAGCGCTCGGCCAGGGTGACGACCCCGAGTTGCAGAGAGGTCCAGTGCCGGACGCGCTCGGCCGCGTCCTTGCCGGCGCCGAGCCAGACGATTTCCGACGAGCCGCCGCCGATGTCGAACAGCACCACGCTTTTCGCCGCCGAATCGGCCAGGGCCGAGCATCCCGCGGCGGCGAGGCGCGCTTCGGTCTCGCGGCCGATGATTTCAAGCTCGAGGCCGGTCTCCTCGCGCGCCCGCTCGATGAATTCCTGACCGTTCTGCGCCGCGCGGCAAGCTTCCGTGGCGATGAGCCGCGCCCGCGAGACGCCGCGAACGGTCATCTTGTCGCGGCAGACCGCCAAGGCGTCGAGCGTGCGCCGAATCGCCGCCTCGCTGAGCTGTCCACTCTGGCTCAGGCCCTCGCCGAGGCGAACGATCCGGGAGAAAGCGTCGATGATGCGGAAGCTTTCGCCGCCGCCGTGATCAGGATCTCGAATTGGCCGGGCGACGAGCAGGCGGCAGTTATTGGTGCCAAGATCGAGCGCGGCATAGGTCGCGGGAACGCGGGACGCGAACGGACGCCCGTCAGCGTCACACCGTTGCAGGCGCGCCGCAACGTTGTCGCCGACCGAGCGTTCTGCTCCTGTCGCGTTCAAAGACCGCAAATTCCACTCCCCGCGCACGAAGGCGTCTGTTCTTCAGTGGGCCAGCATAAAGCCGGGGGGCGATGGCCGACAAGGCTTTTGTGCCTAGGGACTTTGACGGATAAGGTTTGGATCGGCCGAAAGGGGGTTGCGCTTCGCGCCCGTCTTGGCTATGTCACACCCACTTCCGGCGCCTAGGCACGGTGGGGGATAGTTCAACGGTAGAACAGCGGACTTCTGACTCCGTTAATCTTGGTTCGAATCCAGGTCTCCCAGCCAACAACATCAAGCACTTGAATATCAGGCAAGACGCTATCGCCGGATCGGATCAGATTTGGCGAGACAACATAGCCTTGCGCTTTACCGGGGCGAGGGACCAAGCGCCTCCGGCGCGCCCCCGGGGCCATCGCCCCGCGCGCAGCCTTCTTACGCTGGCGACACAAATATGTCATCGCAACGAAAACATGATGGGCTAGCGACCGCTGGCAGTCTAATAAATCCGCGTGCGGCCCGCTGTCCCGCGCAGTTCTGAACAGGTCGCCGATGTCCCTATCCCGCAAAATCGCTTTCGGCAGCCTGATCGTCAGCATCATCGTGCTGGTCATCAAAGGCCTCGCGTGGCGAGTGACCGGAAGCGTCGCCCTGTTCTCCGACGCGCTGGAAAGCGTCATCAACGTGGCGACAGCCGTTGTCGCGATCATGGCCATTGGTTTCGCGGCGCAGCCTGCCGACGAGAAGCATCCCTATGGACACCACAAGGCCGAATACCTGTCCGCGATTCTCGTCGGCGTCCTGATCGTCGTGGCCGGCAGCGCCATTCTTCGTGAGGCCTACGAAGGTTTCCTCAAACCCAGGCCAATTGACGCGCCGATCCTGGGTCTGGCGATCAGCAGCGTCGCCACGGTGATGAACGCGGTCTGGAGCGCCGTGCTGATCCGCCAGGGGCGGCGTAACCGCTCGCCGGCGCTGGTTTCCGACGGCAGGCATTTACTGGCGGACGTCGTGACATCGGCGGGCGTCGTTGTCGGCGTCGGCCTCGTGGTGATCACGGGGATCGAGGTCCTCGACTCGCCTATTGCCGCCCTTGTCGCCGTCCACGTTCTCTGGAGCGGATGGGAGGTCATCCAGGAAAACTCCGGCGGCCTGCTCGACGAGGCCGCGCCGGAAGAGGAGATCGCGCGCATCGACGCCGTGATTGCGGCGAACTCCCACGATGCGATCGAAGTTCACGACGTCAGGACCCGACTGGCCGGCCGCGCAACCTTCATCGAGTTCCATCTCGTCGTTCCCGGTGTGATGACCGTCCAGCGGTCGCACGAAATTTGCGACCGCCTGGAGGCGGCGCTGAAGGATGCCTTGGACGAGGCCATCGTGACCATCCACGTCGAACCGGACGACATGGCTGAACATGGCGACGTCGAAACAGCGCCCGGGCTACATGAATTGCAACGAAAAGCATGAGATGATCGACGCCGGCTGAGCATCTCGGCCCGATGTCGCCAAGGCTGGGAAGAAGCGCCATGAGTTCGAGCCCAATTCTTTTCGGCCCAATCGCGCAGAATTCCACGCGGGATATGGGCGCTGGGCTTCGTGTCCCTGCTGATGGATGTTTCTTCGGAAATGATCCACGCCCTGTTGCCGGTCTATCTGGTGACCGTCCTCGGCGCCTCGATGGCCGATGTCGGCCTCATCGAAGGGATCGCCGAGGCGACGGCGGCGATCACCAAGATCTTTTCCGGCGCGATCTCGGACTGGTTGGGCATGCGCAAGCTGCTCGCCGTGCTGGGCTATGGCCTTGCCGCCTTGACCAAGCCGATCTTTCCGCTGGCGTCGTCGCTCGGCTGGGTGGTCGCGGCGCGCTTCATCGACCGCCTCGGCAAGGGCGTTCGCGGCGCGCCGCGCGATGCGCTGATCGCCGATCTCTCGCCGCCGGAATTGCGCGGCGCGAGCTTCGGCCTGCGGCAGTCGCTGGACACTGTCGGCGCCTTCATCGGCCCCCTGATCGCCATCGGCCTCATGGCTGTCACGGCGAACGCCTTTCGCACGGTGTTCTGGGTCGCCGTACTCCCGGCCTTTCTCGCTGTCGCTCTCCTCGTCACCGCCGTGCAGGAGCCCGAGCGTCCCCAGGCCTCGCGCAGGGTCGGGTTTCCGCTCAGCCTGCCTGAACTGCGGCGGCTCGGCTCCGCCTATTGGCTGGTGACCGGCGCCGCGACCCTGTTCACCCTGGCGCGCTTCAGCGAGGCCTTCCTGATCCTGCGGGCGCAGGCGGCCGGCCTTCCTGTCGCGCTCGCGCCGCTGGTGCTGGTGGTAATGAACCTGGTCTACGCGCTCGCCGCCTATCCGGCAGGAATCCTGTCCGACCGGCTCAATCGCATTTCCGTGTTGATGCTCGGCTTCGGCCTGCTGATCCTCGGCGATTTCGTCCTGGCGCTGAGCGGCGGCCTGGTGGGCATAGCCTCGGGCATCGCGCTCTGGGGCCTGCATATGGGGTTCACCCAGGGGCTGCTGGCGACGCTGGTCGCCGATACGACGCCGCCGGACTTGCGCGGCACGGCATTTGGCGTGTTCAACTTGCTCGGCGGCCTGGCGCTGCTCGCGGCAAGCGTCGTCGCAGGCGCGCTGTGGGACCATTTCGGCCCGCAAGTGACTTTTTTCGTCGGCGCCGGCGTCACGACCCTGTCCCTGCTGGGTCTCGCCGCCATCCGCTGGCGCGCGCCGAACCTCGGCGCGACGCAAAAAGCCTAAACTCCAAACCTGGCGGAAGGCGTCCGCTTCGTCTCAGCCGCCGATGGTTCGCCGGTTTCCGGCATCCAGACGAAAAACACGCCCAACGCCAGCAGCGCCACCGCGCCCAGCGCCAGGAAAGTCACGCTATAGCCGAAATGGTCGACGATTTCACCCGCGACCCATCCGCTCACCGAGGCGCCGATCCCCTGCGCCGTGGCGATGGCGCCCAGGGCAAGGTTATAGCGGCCGGTCCCGCGCATGATGTCGGCGACGACCAGCGGCGCCAAGGCGCCGTAAACGCCGGCGCCGACGCCGTCGAGCAATTGGACGCCGATCAGCCACCAGCTGTTGTCCGACAGGGTGTAAAACGCCGCACGCAAGGGCAGGACCGCGAAACCGGCCAGAAAAAGCGGCTTGCGGCCCCAGGCGTCAGCCTTGCGCCCGACGAGGATGGCGATCGGCAGCATCACCAGTTGCGCGGCGATGATGCAGGCCGACATCATTGCCGTCGCCGCGTCCGGATGCCTTGCGGCGAGCTTTTGCCCCACCAGCGGCAGCATGGGCGCGTTGGCGAAGTGGAACAGGGTGATGCAAAGACCGAATATGAAGAGCGGCGCCGACTTGAACAGGACGCCGAGGCCGCGCGGCTCGCCTTCCTGTCGCCGCGTCCCTCTCCGCGTCCATATCGCGCGCCCGGTCGTGATCGATTGAGCCTGCCGGGATCGACAGGACGGCGAGACCCGCCAGCAGCGCGAAGGCCGGAACCAGCAGGAAGACGGCGCGCTGCGAGAACAGCGAACCGATGGCCGCCGCCGACAAGGCGATGCCGACATTGCCGGCGTGATCGAACGCCGAATTGCGGCCCATCCTTCGCGCCAGCTCCCGGCGCGCGTAAAGTCCGAGGGTCAGGGCGGCGATGGCCGGGGCGAAGACGTCGCCGACCGTGGTGATCGCGCCGTTGGCGATCATGACCGGCCAGAAGGTCGGCGCGGCGAAGATGACGGCGGCGCCGAGGGCCAGCACGACGAGCGCAGCAATCACGACGGCCCGTTTGGCGCGGGTTTCGTCGATCAGCGCGCCGATCGGCGTCTGCGCGGCAATGCCGAGCAAACCGCCGAACATGGTCACGAGGCCGACATCCGCCTGGCTCCAGTGTTCGCGGGTGACGAGAAATACGTTCAGATAAGGCCCGAGAGCGCCGCGCACGTCGGCGAGCAGGAAGTTGACCGCATCGAGCGACGCCGGGTGGAAATTGCGCGCAGTCGGCTTTGCGGCGGGCGTCGCGTGCATTCCTGTCACCTCCGCAAAACGGTCGAACAACGTGAAACGGGCTGACGCCAAAATCGTTCGCAGTCGCCAAGCGCAGCCGCGAAGACTGCCGCCAGTCCGGTCGTCGTGTTCAAGACGTCGTCAGACGAGTCCGCCGCGGGTTCTGATAAAAGCCTCGATGCGATCCAGGCCTTCCCCGGTTTTCATGTTGGTGAGGACGAAGGGGCGGTCGCCGCGCATGCGCTTCGCGTCGGTTTCCATCACCGCCAGCGAGGCGCCGACATGGGGCGCGAGATCGATCTTGTTGATCACCAGCAGGTCCGAGCGGGTGATGCCCGGGCCGCCCTTGCGAGGAATCTTCTCGCCGCCGGAAACGTCGATCACGTAAATGGTGAGGTCGGCCAGCTCCGGCGAAAAGGTCGCCGCCAGATTGTCGCCGCCAAATTCGATCAGGATCAGATCGAGCTTGGGAAACCGGCTGCGCATGGTCTCGATGGCGGCGAGATTGATCGAGGCGTCCTCGCGGATCGCGGTATGTGGACAGCCGCCGGTCTCGACGCCGTAAATGCGCTCCGGCGGCAAGGCGCCCGCCTCGGTCAGGATGCGCTGGTCCTCCTTCGTGAAAATATCATTGGTGATCGCGGCGATCTCGAATTTTTCGCGCAAACCCTTGCACAGCTTTTCCATCAGGGCCGTCTTGCCGGAGCCGACCGGGCCGCCGATGCCGACGCGCAAAGGCCCATGCGAAGAGCGACCGTGCGAGGATTGAGACATCTGGTTTTCCTTCAGGAGCGGAACAGCCGGCTATATTGGGTTTCGTGACGCATGGAGGCGATGTCGGAGTGAACGGCGCAGCCGCCGAGATCGTCAAGCGTCGCCCGCGCCGCAAAGCGCCCGACAGCGGAAACTTCCGGCAACAGCGCGGCGGTGATCTTCTGCGCGTCGGTCTGGCCGATCGGCCCCAGTCGCACGGCGGCGGAAACCAGATTGGCGACAAAGGCCAGGGCGAAGGCTTCACAGCTTGCCTGCAACGGCGCGCCATGGCCGGCGGCGACCGCTCCCACCGCGACCGGATAGGCGGTTTCGGCCGCAAAAAAATCCAGCGCGGCGCAGGGCCATGCGGCGCGCGCGGCGATGACGAAAGCCGCGCCCTGGGTCGCCGTCTCCAGCCGCCGCTCGGCCGAAGGCGACAGCGCCAACGCCAATTCGTTGACGTTTTCCAGGCGTTCGCGGTCGAGCGCCCTGGCGGCGTGGTATGCCTCGGCCAGCAGCACACAGTCCGAGCGTATCGCGCCGAACGCCAGCAAATCGGAAAGCCATATGCGCACATCCCCGGCATTTTTGACCGCGCCTGATTCGACCGCCCATTCCAGCCCGTGGCTATAGGCGAAGGCGCCGACCGGAAAGGCCGGCGACAGCCAGATCATCAGCGGCAATTCCGGAAATTCGGCCCCGCCCTCGCTCATGCGTGCGCGTGGCCGTGATGGTCATGGGTCGCCGCCGACGCGTAGGCGCCGCCTTCGGGGTCGAAAGGCGCCTCGATATGCGTGACCTTTGCGCCCAGGCCTCGGGCCATCTCCTCGATGACGTGGTCGCGGCGGATGCGCAGCTTTTGTCCGACGATCTGGGTCGGCAGATGGCGGTTGCCGAGATGCCAGGCGAGGCGGATCAAGGCATGGGCGTCGGCGACGCGAAATTCCGCGAGCGGCTCGGGCGCGCCGAGCACTTCGACGATGCGCCCATCGTCGAGCAGCAGCGCCTCGCCGCCTCGCAAATGCACGGCGCGGGGCAGGTCAAGCAGGAAGGCGAGGCCGCGCGATCCCGTCAGCACGATGCGGCGGCGGTTGCGGTCGTCATAGTCGAGCACGACGCAGTCGGCGGCGCCGCGCCATTCTCCCCGCCGAAGAATCGTCTGCGCGCGCGCCAATTCCGCCCCTTCTGTCGTGGTCACAGGTTTTCGACTTTTTCCGGCATGATGCATTCGACCTTGGGCCTGCCTGCGAGCACATCGCGCAATGCGGCGGCAAAGGTCTTCATATGCGCGGACTTCACGTGAACGTCGAGATCGGCGCGTTCGCGCCATTGTTCGACGAAGACAAATTGCGTGGGGTCCTCGACCGAGGCATTGAGAAGATAGGAGATGCAGCCGGCTTCGGCGCGCGTCGCGGCGAGAACGGGCTTCGCGCTGTCGAGAAAGGCCGCGACCCTATCCGTTTTGACCTGCATATGCGCGACAACATAGATCATGTGGTTTCCTTTTGGCGCCAAGACGAGCGCATGTTTTCTTCACCGAATGCTAGAACAGGAAATAACGCTGCGCCATCGGCAGCACGTCGGCCGGCTCGCAGGTCAGAAGCGCGCCGTCGGCGGTGACGCGATAGGTTTCAGGGTCGATCTCGATCTTTGGCGTGGCGTCATTGTGGACCATGCTCTTCTTCGAAATGCCGCCGCGCGTGTTCTCCACCGCGACCAGTTGACGCGCCACGAGCAGGCGGCTCGCCAGCCCCTTGTCGAGCGAGGCCTTCGAGACAAAGGTCAGCGAATTCTTGCGCGGCGCCGCGCCGAAGGCGCCGAACATCGGCCGGTAATGCATGGGCTGCGGCGTGGGGATCGAGGCGTTGGGATCGCCCATGGACGCGGCGGCGATCATGCCGCCCTTGATGATCAGCGACGGCTTGACCCCGAAAAAGGCCGGGCTCCACAGCACGAGGTCGGCGAGTTTTCCTGCTTCCACCGAGCCGATGTGCTTCGAGACGCCATGGGCGATCGCCGGATTGATGGTGTATTTGGCGACGTAGCGTTTGGCCCGCGCATTATCCGAGCCATGTCCATCTCCCGCGCAGCGGGCCGCGCTGGCGCTTCATCTTGTCCGCCGTCTGCCAGGTGCGGATGATGACTTCGCCGACGCGCCCCATGGCCTGGCTGTCCGAGGACATCATCGACAGGGCGCCGAGGTCGTGCAGAATGTCTTCCGCCGCGATGGTTTCCTTGCGGATGCGGCTTTCGGCGAAGGCGAGGTCTTCCGGGATCGACGAATCCAGGTGATGGCAGACCATCAGCATATCCAGATGCTCGTCGAGCGTGTTCTTGGTGAAAGGCCGGGTCGGATTGGTCGAGGACGGCAGCACGTTTTCGAGCCCCGCCACCGTCATGATGTCGGGCGCATGGCCGCCGCCGGCGCCTTCGGTGTGGAAGGCGTGGATGGTGCGGCCCTTGAACGCCTTGATCGTGTCCTCGACGAAGCCGGATTCGTTCAGCGTGTCGCTGTGGATCATCACCTGGATGTCGTGATCGTCGGCGACCGACAGGCAGCAATCGATCGCCGCGGGCGTCGTGCCCCAGTCCTCGTGCAATTTCAGCGCGCAGGCGCCGGCCTCCACCTGCTCGACCAGCCCGGCCGGCAGCGAGGCGTTGCCCTTGCCGGCGAAGCCGAAATTCATCGGCAGTCCGTCGGTGGCCTCGATCATGCGCGCGATATGCCAGGGCCCCGGCGTGCAGGTGGTGGCGTAGGTGCCGGTCGCCGGCCCCGTGCCGCCGCCGAGCATGGAGGTCACGCCCGACATCAGCGCCTCCTCGACCTGCTGCGGGCAGATGAAATGGATATGAGTGTCGAAGCCGCCCGCGGTCAGGATCTTGCCTTCGCCGGCGATGATTTCCGTTCCCGGCCCGATGACGATGTCGACGCCCGGCTGGATGTCGGGATTGCCCGCCTTGCCGATGGCGGCGATGCGCCCGTCCCGGATGGCGACGTCGGCCTTGACGATCCCCCAATGGTCGAGGATCACCGCATTGGTGATGACGGTGTCGGCGGCGCCTTGCGCGTTGGTCGCCTGCGACTGGCCCATGCCGTCGCGGATCACCTTGCCGCCGCCGAATTTCACCTCCTCGCCATAGCGGGTGAAATCGCGCTCGATCTCGATCAGCAGCGAGGTGTCGGCGAGCCGCAGCCGGTCGCCGGTCGTGGGGCCGAACATGTCGGCATAGGCTGCTCTTGAAATTTGTGTCGGCATTTCAGAGCGCTCCCATCACTTCCTGACGGAAGCCATAAACTTCCCTCTTGCCCGCGAAGGGGATCAGCCGCACCTCGCGCGACTGGCCCGGTTCGAACCGCACCGCCGTCCCCGAGGCAATGTCGAGCCGCATGCCGCGCGCCTTCGCACGGTCGAAATCCAGCGCCGGGTTGGTCTCGAAGAAATGATAATGCGAGCCGACCTGGATCGGCCGGTCGCCGGTATTGGCCACCGTCAACGTCACGGCCGCCGCGCCTTCGTTGAGCGTGATCTCGCCAGCGTGCGGGGATGGTCTCGCCGGGAACGAGCGTCGGATTGCGCGCCGCGAATGGGGTGATGCACGGTGACGAGCTTGGTGCCGTCGGGAAAGGTCGCCTCGACCTGGATGTCCTCGATCATTTCGGCGATGCCGTCCATCACCTGGCCGCGGGTGAGGACATGGGCGCCCTCCTCCATCAGTTGCGCGACGCTCTTGCCGTCGCGCGCGCCCTCGACGACATGGTCGGTGATGAGGGCGATCGGCTTCGGGATGGTTGAGCTTGACGCCCCGCTCCAGCCTTTTTCGCGCGACCATGGCCGCCATGGCGATCAGCAGCTTGTCTTTTTCGCGCGGCGTCAGGTTCATCGCGGCGTCCCCTGTTTTGAGCGGCCCATCATTGCCAGACGCGCGGCAAATCGCAACCGCGCAGATAGGCGAGCGCGGCGGCGACCGACTTGCGCAGGACCTCCGGCGCGGGACTGGTCATGCGGGCGACCATCATGCCATCCCAGGCCGAGGCGCCCCCGGCGCAAGCTTGCGCATGGAGTTGTTCGCGAAACCCGTCCAGCCGGCTTTCCGCATCCGGCGCGACCATCAACAGGGTGGCGCAGGCGCGCGCCCCCGCGCCGCAGGCCGGCCGGTCGAGAGTGGCCGCGAGGAACTCGCCGATCCGCATGTGTTCGGCGAAGATCAATTTGCCGTCGCGCCGCACCCGCCAATCGTCGCGCAGGAAACCGGTTGCGGCGCGCTCGCCCATGGCGAGTCGCCCGAATACCAGGCTTTCGACCAGCAGGAGACGCGAATTGGCGGCGAGATCGATGCTCAGGCGCCGGGACAGCCGCGCCCGGTCGTAACAGGATGGTCTCCTGCGGAATCCAGTCGAGACTTCCGCCCGCGCCGACACGCAGGGCAATGTCGATTTGCGCCATCGCGCCGTCGCTGCGGTAGATTTTTTCGGCGGACTGGGTGGTGAGCGTCGCCTTGGCGCTCGCGGCGATCTCGAAATCATAGGACGCGCCGTCGCCGCCGACGACGCCGCCGGCGCTGTTGATCATGACGCCTTCACATCCCTTTTCGGGGCTGGGGCAGCGCAGACGCAAGCCGCCGGTCTCATAAAGCCGCGCCAGGTAGGTCGGTCCGTCGCCACGCTCGAACAGGGCGCGCAATTCCCCGCGGGCGCGCGCGGGATGGAGAATGGGCGCGGTCATGCCGTTGCAGGCTCGTCATGACCGGGCTTGTCCCGGCCAACGGGTGTGGCGACCGAACGGCGTGGATACCCGGCGCAAGGCCGGGCATGGGGGCTGCCGATGGCAAAGACGGTCGTATCCATGATCTATCGCCCGCTCACACCGACATGTGGCCGCGGACTTCGGATTCGACCATCAACTCGCGGTCGCCGGACAGGACCACCGCGCCGCGATCCATCACGATGAAATCATCCGCCAATTCCCGGGCGAAATCGAAATATTGCTCGACCAGCACGATGGCCATGCCGCCCTTGCCGCGCAGATAGGAAATGGCGCCGGCGATGTCCTTGATGATCGAAGGCTGGATGCCCTCGGTCGGCTCGTCGAGCACCAGCAGACGCGGCCGCATCACCAGCGCGCGGCCGATCGCCAGTTGCTGCTGCTGGCCGCCCGAGAGATCGCCGCCGCGCCGCCCCAGCATGCGTGGAGAGGACGGGAAAAAGCTCGAACACCTCGTCCGGGACAAAGCGTTCCGCGCTCGGCGCGGCCGCGAAACCGGTCTTCAGGTTTTCCTCGACGGTCAGCAGCGGAAAAATCTCGCGGCCCTGCGGCACGAAGGCGATGCCGCGCGCGGCCCGGACATGGGGCGGCAATTTCGAAATATCCTCGCCGTCCCACTTCACCGCGCCGGAGCGGATCGGCTGCTGCCCGACGATGGCGCGCATCAGCGAGGTCTTGCCGACGCCGTTGCGGCCGAGCACGCAGGTGACCTTGCCGATTTCGGCCGTCATCGACACCTGCCGCAGCGCCTGCGCCGCGCCATAGAAAAGATCGAGCGACTCGACTGCCAGCATCCTAACGCCCCAGATAGACTTCGATGACGCGCGGATCGGCGCTGACGGCGTCGAGCGAGCCTTCGGCCAGCACGGCGCCTTCGTGCAGCACCGTCACTCTCACATCGAGATCGCGCACGAAGGTCATGTCGTGCTCGACGACGACGACGGAATGGCTTTTCGCGATTTCGCGCAGCAGGATCGCCGTCTGCGCCGTTTCGGCGTCAGTCATGCCGGCGACCGGCTCGTCGACCAGCAAGAGCTTCGGATCCTGGGCCAGCAGCATGCCGATTTCCAGCCATTGCTTCTGGCCATGCGACAGGTCGGCCGCCAGGCGCTTGCGATGGTCCTGCAGCCGGATGGTCTCCAGGATGTTCTCGATCTTCGCACGCTCCTCGCCATGGCCGAACAGGGTGTAGAGCGGCCCGCGCGGCGCCTTCAGCGCCAGCCAGATATTGTCCTCGATGCTGTGGCTCTCGAACACCGTCGGCTTCTGGAACTTGCGTCCGATGCCCAGTTCGGCGATGGCCGCCTCGTCGAGCGCCAGCAGGTCGTGGCCGCCCATGAAGATGGCGTCGCCGGTGTCGGGCCTGCGTCTTGCCGGTGATGACATCCATCATCGTGGTCTTGCCGGCGCCGTTAGGGCCGATGATCGCCCGCATTTCGCCCGGCGCCAGCACGAGGGAGAGGCCGCGCAGGGCCTTGTAGCCGTCGAAGGTGACCTGGATGTCGTCGAGATAAAGCAGGGTGCGGGTAATGACGGGATTTTCCATGGCCTCACTCCGCCGCCTGCTTGCCGGCCTGGGTCATGCCCTTTTTGATCAGCCGGTGCGCCCGCCACTGGTCGACCACCCCGACGACCCCCTTCGGCAGGAACAGCGTCACCACGATGAACAGCGCGCCCAGCGCGAACAGCCAGAACTCCGGGAAGACGTCGGTGAAATAGGTCTTGCCGAAATTGACCAGGATGGCCCCGAGCGCGGCGCCGAACAGGGTTCCGCGGCCGCCGATCGCCACCCAGATCACCGCCTCGATGGAATTGGCCGGCGCAAATTCGCCGGGATTGATGATGCCGACCTGCGGCACGTAAAGCGCGCCGGCGACGCCCGCCATCATGGCCGAGACGGTGAAGACCAGGGTCTTGTAGACTTCCACCCGGTAGCCGAGGAAGCGCGCCCGCAATTCCGCGTCGCGGATGGCGATCAGCACCTTGCCGAATTTCGACGAGACGATGGCCCGCGCCAGCACGATGGCCAGCGCCAGCGTCAGCGCCGAAAGCGAAAACAGGCACGCGCGGGTGGCGTCGGATTCGATGTTGAAGCCGAGGATTTCCTTGAAGTCGGTCAGGCCGTTATTGCCGCCGAAACCCATGTCGTTGCGAAAGAACGCCAGCAGCAGGGCGTAGGTCATGGCTTGGGTAATGATCGAGAGATAGACGCCGGAGACGCGCGAGCGGAAGGCGAACCAGCCGAACACCAGCGCCAGCAGGCCGGGAACCAGCAGCGCCATGACCAGCGCGAAGGGGAAATGCTGGAAGCCCCACCAGGTGACCGGCAGATCCTTCCAGTTCAGGAAGACCATGAAATCCGGCAGGATCGGATTGCCGTAGACGCCGCGCGTTCCGATCTGGCGCATCAGATACATGCCCATGGCGTAGCCGCCGAGGGCAAAAAACGCGCCGTGTCCGAGCGACAGGATGCCGCAATAGCCCCAGACGAGGTCGAGCGCGACCGCGAGTATGGCGAAGCAGAGATATTTGCCGAGCAGCGCGACGAGATAGACCGGCGGATGCAGCACGAAGCTTTGCGGCGTCGCCAGCAACAGCAGGGGAACAGCGACGGCGATGGCGACCAGCAGCGCGAGGAAGGCGCGGTCGCGCCCGGTGAGCGCGGAGAACAGGCGGGACAGGACCATGTCAGGCCTCCACCGACCGGCCCTTGAGCGCGAACAACCCGCGCGGGCGCTTCTGGATGAACAGGATGATGAAGACCAGCACGGCGATCTTGCCGAGCACCGCGCCGACCAGCGGCTCCAGCGCCTTGTTGGCGACGCCGAGCGTCAGCGCCGCGACCAGCGTGCCCCAGAGATTGCCGACGCCGCCGAACACCACCACCATGAAACTGTCGATGATGTAGCCCTGGCCGAGGTTGGGCGAGACATTGTCGATCTGCGACAGCGCCACCCCGGCGATCCCGGCGATGCCCGAGCCGAGGCCGAAGGCCATGGCGTCGATGCGGTCGGTCGAAATGCCCATGGAGGCGGCCATGCGGCGATTCTGGGTCACGGCGCGCATTTTCAACCCGAAGGAGGTGGCGCGCAGCAGGAATTGCAGCGCCGCGAACACCGCCAGCGCGAAGACGATGATCCACATTCGGCCGTAGGTGATCTGGAGGCCGCCGAGTTCGAAGGTCCCGGCCATGAAGGACGGAGCGCCGACCTCGCGATTGTCGGGGCCGAAGATGCTGCGCACCGCCTGCTGCAGCACGAGCGACAGGCCGAAGGTGGCGAGCAGGGTCTCGAGCGGGCGGCCGTAGAGATGGCGGATGATGATGCGCTCGATGGCTATGCCCAACAGGCCGGTGACGACAAAGGCCAGGGGAACCGCGATGAACAGCGAATTGTCGAACCAGCCGGGATGATGGGAGCGGATGAACTCCTGCACGACGAAGGTGGTGTAGGCGCCGACCATCACCATTTCGCCATGGGCCATGTTGATGACGCCCATGACGCCGAAGGTGATGGCGAGGCCGATCGCCGCCAGCAGCAGGACCGAGCCCAGCGACAGCCCGTACCAGACATTCTGCAGATAGCCCCACAGGGCGATGCGGCTCTGGATCGATTTCGCGGCAGTCTCGGCGGCGGCTTTCGCCGCGGCGTCGCCGCCATTCATGCCGGTCAGCAGGCCCTGCGCGTCCTGGTCGCCGCGCTGGCGCAAGACCTCGATCGCCTGCAGCCGGTCGGGCGCGGGCGTGTCGGCCTTCGTCACGAGGATGGCGGCGCGCGCCTCCTTGAGCGCCTTGGCGACGCCCGCGTCCTTTTCCTGCGCCAGCGCCGCCTCGACGGCAGGCAGCGCGGCGGCGTCATGCTGGTGCAGCACGGCCTGCGCCGCCTCGCGGCGCCGGGCCGGATCGGGAGCGCGCAGGTTGAGGTTGCCGAGCGCGGCGTCTATGGCGCGGCGCACCTTGTTGTTGAGCCGCACCGATTTCAGGCCGTCGGGCTTGCTTGGCGCCGGCGCGCCGGTCGCGGCGACGGTCAGGCCGCCGCTCTTTTCCTGCGCATAGACCTCGCCCGTGGCCGGATCGAACAGCAGGCGTCCGTCCGAAAGCGCCTGCAGGATCGGCAGCGCGCGCGGGTCGGCGCTGACGCCGAGCGCCTCGACCGCCTGCGTCGTCTCGCCATAGGCGTCCTTGGCGAACCCGGAGAGGCTGGTTTCCGCGCGCGACGGATGGGTCACGGCAAGGAACAGCAAGGCGACAAGGAGAAGGAAGGCGATCCGGGAAAATGGAGCGGTCAAGGCAAAGCTTCCAGAAAGAGGCCGGAAGGCGAAGAGACTTCGCCTTCCGCAATCATAGCTCCATGGGAGCGTTCAGGAAAAGGCCATCAGGCGCCGCCGCATTTTTCCGTCTTGATGTTGTAATTGCCGCATTTCTTGTCTTTCCAGTCGCCGACCAGATCCTTGGAGCCCTCGAGGAACTTCGACCAGCGCGTCGCCGGCGATCACGCCGTCGCTCTTCCACACCACGTCGAACTGTCCCTTGTCGTTGATCTCGCCGACGAAGACCGGCTTGGTGATGTGATGGTTGGGCAGCACTTCGGCGATTCCGCCGGTGAGGTTCGGCGTCTTGGTGCCGATCAGCGCGTCGAGCACCTTGTCCGGATCGGTTGTCTTGGCCTTTTCCACCGCCTTCACCCAGAGGTTGAAGCCGATGTAATGCGCTTCCATGGGATCGTTGGTGACGCGCTTCGGATTTTTCGTGAACGCATGCCAGCGCTCGATGAACGCCTTGTTTTCCGGGGTGTCGATGGATTCGAAATAGTTCCACGCCGCGAGCTGGCCGACCAGCGGCTTGGTGTCCATGCCGGCGAGCTCCTCCTCGCCGACCGAGAAGGCGACGACGGGAATGTCCGTCGCCTTGATGCCCTGGTTGCCAAGCTCCTTGTAGAAGGGCACGTTGGCGTCGCCGTTGATGGTCGAGACCACCGCCGTCTTCTTGCCCTCGGAGCCGAACTTCTTGATGCTGGCGACGATGGTCTGCCAGTCGCTATGCCCGAAGGGCGTGTAATTGATCATGATGTCCTCGGGCGCCACGCCCTTGGCCTTCAGATAGGCTTCGAGGATCTTGTTGGTGGTGCGCGGATAGACATAGTCGGTGCCCGCGAGCACCCAGCGCTTCACGCTCTCTTCCTTCATCAGGTAGTCGACGGCGGGAATGGCCTGCTGGTTCGGCGCGGCGCCGGTATAGATGACGTTGCGCTCGCTTTCCTCGCCCTCATATTGCACGGGGTAGAACAGGATATTGTTCAATTCCTTGAACACCGGAAGCACGGATTTGCGCGAGACCGAGGTCCAGCAGCCAAACACGGAGGCCACCTTGTCCTTGGCGATGAGTTCGCGCGCCTTTTCGGCGAACAATGGCCAGTTGGACGCGGGATCGACGACCACCGCCTCGAGCTGCTTGCCGAGCAGGCCGCCCTTCTTGTTCTGCTCGTCGATGAGCATGAGCATGACGTCCTTCAGGGTCGTCTCGGAAATCGCCATGGTTCCCGAGAGCGAATGCAGGATGCCGACCTTGATCGTCTCGCCCTCGGCCGCCAGCGCGGGGGCCGCTTTCGCGAGAACAGCCAGGCTCGCGGCGTAGGTCATCGTCTTCAGGAAGGTTCTGCGCTGCATGGGGAGAGTCTCCGGTGTCGGTCTTTCGACGTTTTCGTTGAAACTGGTTTGCAAGAAACATCGCGGGCGCAGCCGATGAGCTCCGCGCTTGCCCGCCGCGTCCTGGATATGCAGGAAAAATGCCGCGATTGCGCGCCCGGGCCGCCGCAGGACGCAGGCCCCCTCAAACAATCCATTGACGGTGTAAATGACCGCATTCCGCACGCAAATACTGCATATTAATTCATCGTTTGCAAAAATATTAGGCGCCCTGTTATTGAGCTTCGGGACTCACGACCGCGGAAAAGGCTCGGGCCGGGGCTGTTTCAAACGCACGCCGCGCCCGCCGGCGCGGCTTTCCACATTGTCGCCGATGAGATCGACGCCGGCCCGGTCGAGCGCCTCGATTACCTTGGTCAGCGTTTCGACCACGCCTCGGACATTGCCGGCGCTGGCCTCCATGCGCTGGATGGTCGGCAGCGAGACGCCGGACAATTCCGCGAGCTGGCGCTGGTCGAGCCCGAGCAGGGCCCGGGCGGCCCGTAATTGCGCTGCGGTGATCACGTCGCCTTCCTCCTGCGCTGACGAATGCGGCCCGCCGATATTGACCGCGGCCCGAGAGGGCGTAAATTCAATTCATTGGTGATTCCACATCATATTTGATGGAAAATACATGAGTCTCCATGGGCAGACCATAAATAACCGTGGCGTGCAGTGATGCCGGCGGGGGGCTTCCTGATCGGCGACGCGCTGCTGCTCGCCTTGGGACTGTCGGCGTTGACGCCGACCCGCTTTCGCGGCGCCTCCGCCCTCGTCTATTCCGCCTCGCTCGCGATCTCGCTCGTCTTGCTGGTGGCCGCGGCGCTGCGCCTGCTGACCTCCGACGGGCCTTCGATCCTCGTGCTGCCGATCGGCCTCCCCTGGCTCGGCGCCCATTTCCGCCTCGACGCGCTGTCGAGCTTTTTCCTCGTCATCGTCAATCTCGGCGGCGCCGCGGCCAGTCTCTATGGCGTCGGCCATGGCCGCCACGAGCGTGAGGCGCGGCGCGTCCTCCCCTTCTTTCCGGCCTTTCTCGCCGGCATGAACCTGGTGCTGCTCGCCGACGACGCCTATGCCTTCCTCCTGTCCTGGGAATTCATGTCGCTGGCGTCCTGGGCGCTGGTGATGGCCCATCACGGCGACCGCGAAAACGCCCGCGCCGGCTATGTCTATATCGTCATGGCCAGCATAGGGACCTTCGCCCTGCTGCTCGCCTTCGGCCTGATGGCCGGACCCGACGGCGGCTACGCCTTCGCCGCCATGCGCGGCCATGCGCCGTCGCCTGTCGTCGCCGGTTTCGTCCTGGCGCTGGTCCTGGTCGGCGCCGGCTCGAAGGCCGGCCTCGCGCCTTTGCACGTCTGGCTGCCGCTGGCCCATCCCGCCGCGCCCAGCCATGTCTCGGCCCTGATGAGCGGGGTCATGACCAAGGTTGCCGTTTATGGCTTCATCCGCATCGTCTTCGACCTGCTCGGCCCCGCGGCCTGGTGGTGGGCGATCCCGGTGCTGGCGGTGGGCGCCGCCACCTCAGTCCTCGGCGTGCTGTTCGCGCTGTTGCAGTCGGACCTCAAGCGCGTGCTGGCCTACAGCACCATCGAGAACATCGGCGTGGTCTTTGTGGCGCTGGGGCTGGCGCTGGCTTTCGAGACCAGCGCCTTCGCCGGCGCCGCCGCCCTGGCGATGACCGCCGCCCTGCTCCACGTGCTGAACCATTCGCTGTTCAAGAGCCTGCTGTTCTTCGGCGCGGGATCGGTGCTGACAGCGACGGGTCGACGCGACATGGGCCGGCTGGGTGGGCTGCTCAACAAGATGCCGGCGACCGGCCTGTTCGTCCTCGTCGGCTGCGCCGCGATCTCGGCCCTGCCGCCGCTGAACGGTTTCGTCTCGGAATGGCTGACTTTTCAGGCCATCCTGCTCAGCCCGTCGCTGCCGGCGTGGACGCTGCGGCTGATGATTCCCGCGGTCGGGGCGCTGCTGGCGCTGGCGGCGGCCTTGGCCGGCGCCTGTTTCGTCCGCGCCTTCGGCATCGCCTTTCTCGGCCGGCCGCGCAGCCAGGCGGCTCAGGACGCTGTCGAAACCGACCGCTTTGCTCTCGCCGCCATGGGGGGGCTGGCCGCCCTCTGCCTGCTGGCCGGGATCTTTCCGGGCGTGGTGATCGACGCCTTGCAGCCGGTCGTGCGCCATCTCGTCGGCGCCAACATGATCTCGCAGTCGTCGATCCCCTGGCTGTCCATCGTGCCCATCGCCGAAAGCCGCAGCTCCTACAACGGCTTGCTGGTCTTCCTCTTCATCGCGAGCTCGGCGCTGCTCGCGGCCAGCGTCATCCACCGGCTGGCCTCGGACGCCATCCGGCGCGCGCCGGCCTGGGACTGCGGATTCCCCAACGCCGACCCGGCGACCCAATATACCGCCGAAAGCTTCGCCCAGCCGATCAGGCGGGTCTATGGCGACTTCGCCTTCCGCGCCCGCGAAAAGGTCGACATGCCGCCGCCGGGCGATCTTCGCCCCGCGCGCATCGAGGTCGAGATGACCGATCGCATCTGGGAACTTCTCTACAAGCCGGTCATCGGCGCCGTCACCGGTCTGGCGGACCGGATGAACGCGCTGCAATTCCTGTCGATCCGCCAATATCTCAGCCTGGTCTTCGGCGCCCTCGTCTTCCTCCTGCTGGTCCTTGCGTCATGGAATTGATCGGCAATCTCGCGATCCAGTTGACCCAGATGCTGGTGGTGCTGCTGCTCGCGCCGCTGCTGACCGGCTTTGTGCGCAAGGTCAAGGCGCGGCTGCTGCTGCGGCGCGGCCCGCCCCTGCTGCAGCCTTATTATGACCTGATCAAACTCACGCAGAAGGAAGCCATCGTCGCCGAGAGCGCGTCCTGGCTGTTCCACATCGTGCCCTACCTGGTCTTCGCCGCCACCTGGGTGGCGGCGGCGCTGGTTCCGACCTTCGCCACCGGCCTGCTGTTCAGCTGGTCGGCGGACCTGATCGCCATCATCGCCCTGCTCGGCAGCGCGCGGTTCTTCCTGGCGCTGGCGGGCATGGACGTCGGCACGAGCTTTGGCGGGCTCGGCTCCAGCCGCGAGATGATGTTCGCCACCCTCGCCGAACCCGCGATGATCATGATCGTCTTCACCCTGGCGCTGATCGCGGGCTCGACGCAATTGTCGACGGTCGCGGCCTTCATGCTGTCGCCCGCCGTCGGCCTGCGGGTATCGCTCGGCATGGCGCTGATCGCGCTGGTGATCGTCGCCGTGGCCGAAAACGCCCGCATTCCCGTCGACAATCCGGCCACCCACCTCGAACTGACCATGGTCCACGAAGCCATGGTGCTGGAATATTCCGGCCGCCACCTGGCGATGATCGAGCTCTCCTCGCAGTTGAAGCTGCTGCTCTATATCTCGCTGATCGCCTGCCTGTTCGTCCCCTGGGGCCTCGCGCCCGTCGCCGCGGGTTTTCCGGCCCACGTGCTCGGCGTCGTCACTTATGTGGGAAAACTCGCCGGCGCGGGCGCGGCTCTGGCAATGTTCGAGACCTCGGTCGCCAAGATGCGCGTCTTCCGCGTGCCCGACTTCATCGGCGTGGCGCTGATGCTCGGCCTGCTCGCCACGCTGCTCCGCTTCATGTCCCGGGGATTTTAGGAGTGCGTTTCTGATGGACCGGCTCGAATTCGACGTCGCGCATCTCTTCGCCGGCAGCCTGGTGCTGGTCAGCTTCATGCTGCTCTACCAGGACCGGCTCTATGCGCTTCTCAACATGTTCGCCCTGCAGGCGCTGGTGCTGGCGCTGTCGGTGAGCTGGCAGGCCTATATCCAGCACGCGCCGCATCTCTATATCACCGCCGCCATCACCCTGGCCTTCAAGGCCGTCGTCATCCCGGTCGCCCTGCATCGCATCGTGGCGCGGCTCGGCATCCATCGCCAGGTGGAGACCATCGTCAGCGTCGTGCCGACCATGCTGGCCGGCATCGCGCTGGTGGCGCTCTCCATGGTGGTGATGCTGCGCGTCACCCACGGCGCCGACGCCCTGACGCGCGAAGACCTGGCGTTCGCGCTTTCGGTGGTCCTGCTGGGTTTGCTGATGATGGTCACGCGCAGCAATGCGGTCAGCCAGGTGGTCGGCTTCATGTCGCTGGAAAACGGCCTGATCCTTGCGGCGACGGGCGCGAAGGGCATGCCGCTGGTGGTCGAGATCAGCGTCGCCTTTTCGATCCTGGTGGCGCTCATCGTCGTGGGCATCTTCCTGTTCCGCATCCGCGAACGCTTCAATTCCGTGGATCTCCAGGCCTTTGACGATTTCAGGGCGGAGCATCGATGAACGCCCTGCTCGCCGACAATATCTACATGATCCTGTTCCTGCCGGCGGTGACGGCGGCGGTGATGGTCGGCCCTGCCCGGCTATCGCTTCTCGGCGCAGGCTCAATGTCGCCTCCTGCTTCGTGACCTTTCTCGCGGCGCTGTCGCTGTTTTTCGTCAAGCCGGAGACCGGGCGCTATCTGCTGATCGACGACCTCAACATCGTCTTCGTGGTCCTGAACACTTTCGTGGCCTTCACCACCAGCGCCTTCAGCGCCAGCTACATCGCCCACGAACTTGATCACGCGCCGGCTGACCCGCACCCAATTGCGCTTCTACCACGCCATGTACCAGCTGCTGCTCGGCGCGATGAACCTCGCCCTGGTCGCCAACAACATCGGGCTGATGTGGGTGGCGATCGAGGTCGCGACCCTGACCACAGTGGTGATGGTCGGCATGTACCGCACCCATCAGGCGCTCGAAGCCGCCTGGAAATACTTCATCCTCGGCAGCGTCGGCATCGCGCTCGCCCTGTTCGGCACGATCCTGATCTACATGGCCGCCCGGCCCGTCGTCGGCGAGGGGCTGAACGGCATGGTCTGGACCGTGCTCATCGCCAATGTCGCGCAATTTGATCCGGCGCTGCTGAATCTCGCCTTCGTGTTCCTGCTGCTGGGCTATGGCACCAAGGTGGGCCTCGCGCCCCTGCACGCCTGGCTGCCCGACGCCCATGCCGAGGGCCCGACGCCGATCTCCGCGGTGCTGTCCGGCCTGCTGCTGAATGTCGCGCTCTATGCGGTGCTGCGCTTCAAGCTGCTGATGGCGGCCAATCCCGGCGCCATCGCGCCGGGTCCGCTGATGGCGACGCTGGGGCTGCTGTCGGTGGTCTTCGCCGGTTTCATGCTGTACCGGCGCGGCGACATCAAGCGCATGTTCGCCTATAGCTCCATCGAGCACATGGGGATCATCGTCTTCGCCTTCGGGATGGGCGGCACGCTGGCCAATTTCGCCGGGCTGCTGCACATGGCCATGCACAGCCTGACCAAGTCGGCGATCTTTTTCGCCGTCGGCCATATCGTCCAGGCCAAGGGAACGCAGAAGATCGCGGACATCCGCGGCTTGACCGTCACCCATCCGCTGCTCGGCTGGTCGCTGGTCATCGGCGTGCTGGCCATTGTCGGCATGCCGCCGACCGGCGTTTTCATGAGCGAATTCCTGATGGTCAGCTCCACCGTCGCGAGCCAGCCTTTCCTGGCGCTCGTCCTCGTGCCTGGGACTGCTGGTGGCTTTCGGCGCCTTGATCCTGCGGCTGCACGGCATGGCCTTCGGGCAGCCGAGCCGCGGAACGGCGGCGGTCCACGCCTCCTACGCGCCCCTCGGCGCCCATCTGGGCCTGGTGCTGCTCGCCGGCGTCTGGCTGCCGCCGCCGCTGGTCGCGTGGTTCCAGCACATCGCCGCGATGCTGGGGTAGAGCCATGACCGCCACCACCGACGCTTTTGCCGCCCTCCCCGCCATCGAAAACCATCGCCCCTGGCCGCGCCGCGTCGTCGACCAGGCGCATGTGGCGCGCGCTGGCCGGCCAGTTGGCGGCCGGCGAATTCACTCTGCTCGGCCTCTGGGGCGACGCCGGCATGGTCCATATGGCCTTGCTCGACCCGCTGGGAACTGCAGGCCGTCGGTCGCGAGCTTCGCTTGCGCCGAGGGCTTCTTTCCCTCGGTCTCCCGTTTGCACCCGCCCGCGATCCGGCTGGAGCGGACGATCCGCGACCTGTTCGGGCTGGACGGCCGTCGGCGCCGACGACGATCGGCCCTGGCTCGACCATGGGCGCTGGCCGGAGACGGCGCCGCTGGGCGTCCCGAGAGCCGCGCCGGCGACGCCGCCGCCTATCAATTCCTGCCGAGCGTCGGCGAAGGGCTGCACCAGATTCCGGTCGGCCCGGTCCACGCCGGCATCATCGAGCCCGGCCATTTCCGCTTCACCGCCGCCGGCGAAACCGTCGTCCGGCTGGAGGAAAGGCTCGGCTATGCCCACAAGGGCGTCGAGAGGCTGATGGCAGGGCGCAAGCCTCGAGCGCGCGGCAAAAACTGGCGGCGCGCATCTCCGGCGACAGCACGGTCGCCTGTTCGCTCGCCTTCGCCCGCGCCGTCGAGGCCGCGCTGGCAGGTCGAGCCGCCGCCGCGCGCAATCTGGCTTCGGGCGCTGATGGCGGAGCTGGAGCGGGTCGCCAACCATCTCGGCGACATCGGGGCGGTCTGCAACGACGCCGCCTTCGCGATCATGCTCGCCCATTGCAGCGTGTTGCGCGAAAACGTGCTGCGGGCCTGCGAGACCTGCTTCGGCCATCGGCTGATGATGGACGTCATCGTTCCCGGCGGCATGGGGGTCGATTTCCCGGCAAGCGGCGCCATTTGTCATCCACGACCTCGTGGCCGGCGTCCGCAAGGCCTTTCCGCAACTGGTCGAGCTTTACGACAATACCGCCTCCCTGCAGGACCGCACCGCCGGAACAGGCATCTTCTCCGGCGCTGGCGCAGAAATTCGGCTGCGGCGGCTTTGTCGGCCGCGCTTCGGGACGGTCTTTCGACGCGCGCCGCGATCTCGCCTATGCTCCCTACGACGAGCTGAAGTTCGAGGTTCCCGTCCTGCAGGAAGGCGACGTCAATGCGCGCGTCTGGGTGCGGATCAGGGAGATCGAGCAGAGCCTCGCGCATGATCGACCAGATCCTCGCCGGTCTGCCCGCGGGCGATGTCCTGACCGCGCCCGGCTCGAGAAGCGGCGAGGGCCTCGCCATGGTCGAAGGCTTTCGCGGCGACATTCTATGCTGGGTGCGGCTGGGCGCGGACGGCGCCATCGAGCGCTGCCACTTGCGCGATCCCTCCTGGTTCCAATGGCCGCTGCTGGAAGCGGCGATCGAGGGCAATATCGTCGCCGATTTCCCGCTCTGCAATAAATCCTTCAACTGCTCCTATTCCGGGCACGATCTCTAGATCATAATCCGGAATATGCGCCAACCAGATGGCGAGGCCATGCGCAGGATATTGTTTCAAAATCTTTTGCGCCCGCCCCTGACGGAACGACGTCCGGGCGACGAAGAGCTGCTGGACGCATCCGCGGAGCTCAAGCAGGCGATCGACCGGCGCTTCGGGCGCAGCCTGGCGATCCGCGCAGGTCGACGCCGGCTCGTGCAACGGCTGCGAGCTGGAAATCCATGCGCTGAACAACCCCTATCTACGACCTGGAGCGTTTCGGCCTGAAATTCGTCGCCTCGCCGCGCCACGCCGACCTGCTGCTGGTGACCGGGCCGGTGACCCTGAACATGCGCGAGGCGCTGCGTGCGCGCCTATGACGCCACGCCCTCACCGAAATGGGTGGTGGCGGTCGGGCGCCTGCGCCCTCGACGGCGGCGTTTTCTCCGGCAGCGCCGCCTGCGCCGGCGGCGTCTCCGAGATCATTCCGGTCGATCTGCATATTCCCGGCTGCCCGCCCGCGCCCATCGCCCTGATCAAGGGTTTTCTGGCGCTGGTCGCCACCAGCGCGAACCGGCTCTGATCGCATCGCCATGGCGGCCCTGCTTACAGCGCCCGCTCCAGCGCCTCGATCAAAATCTCGGGATCGGTCATCTGCGGCAGGTGGCCGGCGGCGTCGATGACCTCCAGTCGCGCCTGCGGCCAGCGCGCCGCCAGATATTGCCCGATTTCGACCGGCACGGCCGGATCATGGCGCGGCTGGATGATGGTCGTCGGGACCGTAAAGCCGTCGAGGCGCGCCCGCATGTCCATGCGGAAGATCAGCTGGGCGATGGTCATCGCGACATCCGGACGCATCGCGCGCAACGAGCGGCAGAAATCCTCGGCGATCTCAGGCCTTGCCGAACGCCCGACGACAAAGGGCGCGAACTGCAGCAGCCATCCCTGGTAATCGTCCTCGATATTCGCCAGCAGGGCTTCCACCGTGGCTTCGCTGAACCCGGCCTCAAAGCCCTCCTCCTGGATATAGCGGGGCGCCGGGGCGATCATGACCATGCGCCTGATGGCGCCAGGCTGGCGTTTCGCCGCGAGCATGCCGATCATGCCCGACATGGAATGGGCGATCAGCGTGCAGGGCGCCGCCGACGCGAAATCGATCACCGCCAGCAGGTCGTCGGCGAACCCTTCGAGCTGCGAATAGCGGCGGACGTCGAAATGCGACGCGTCGATCCGCCAATCGAAGCGGATGATTCTTCGCCCGTGCTTCCAGATAAGGGAGCACCGCCCGCCAGCTATGCTGGTCCGTGCCGAAGCCGTTGCCGAGGACGATGGTTTCCGGCCCCTCGCCGCTGACGGACAGGTGGAAGATCTCGGCGAAATCCTTGTGGCTGCGAAGAGCGGCGAATTGGTCCTGAAAGGCGTTTCGCCCGGATTCTGGCATAAATTTCAGCCCATTGGCGTGTAGCAATGCAAGAAAGGCATAGCTCGCTTTCTTCGCTTTGCCAACGTCGCCTGGGGGTCGCGCCCCACAGTCAACTCATCACAAAATCTTGATCGGCGATGACTGAAAAAACGCCGCCTGCGAAACCCGGTGGAAATCAATGCTTCGTGGCGGCGTCGATCGCCGCGCGAAGCTGGCGGTCGGAAACGGGCTTGAACAGCACCGCGCAGGGATGGTCCTGCTCGATCCTCGCGACCGTCGCCGGCTCCCGCGATCCGGTGATGAAGATCACCTTGGACCCGACGGTGTCGTGAATCACCCGGGCGGCGTCTATGCCGTCCCGTTCGCCCTGGAGGCGGACATCCATCAGCACGATCATCGGTCTGTGCTTCTGCGCCGCCTCGATGGCGTCTTCGGCCGTGGCGGCCGTCGCGCAGACCTCCCTGCCCATGTCCTCGACCTGCATGTGCAGGCCCATCACGATCAGGAACTCGTCATCGACGATCAGGACATGGTCGCGAAGCTCCTTCATGGCGCCACCGGGGTCGCGACTAGAATTTCGGTGCGGGTGCCGCGGTCATGCTGCATGGTCATGCTTCCTCTGAGCTGGTTGACGAGACCGGTGATGATGTTGATGCCCTGCCCCGGCTTGGGCGCATTGGGCGGCGGCAACGCGCCCACCAGCCCTTTGCCGTCGTCGTTGACGATCAGCGCCAGCCCGCTTCCCTCGCCGTGTTTCAGCACCACATCGATCTTTCCCCGTCCGCTGGGGAAGGCGTGCTTGAGCGCGTTGGTGAGCAGTTCGGTCACCAGCAGCCCCAGGGGAATGGCGAAATCGAGGCCGACTTTCAGCGGAATGGAGTTCACGCTGACGTCGATGTTGCGCGCGGCGCCCGCCTCGATGATGTTATGCGAGAGATCGTGCAGGAAGGGCGCGATGTCAAAGGTCTTCAGATCGCTCGACTGCATCAGTTGCTGGTGGACGAGGCCCAGCGCATAGACGCGCTGGCGCAGGCTGAGCAGCGCGTCCTTGGCGTCGGTGTCGGTGATCTCGCGCGAATGCATCGCCATCAGCGCGTCGATGGTCTGCAGGTTGTTCTTCACGCGATGGTAGACTTCGCGGATCAGCAGGTCGCGCTGCTCCAGCGCGCCGGTCAATTGCATGTTGGCCGCCATCAGCTCCGAAGTCTGCTCGGCGACGCGGCTCTCGAGGTCGGCGTTGACCGCCTTGACGCGCGCCTCGCTGTTGCGCAGCAGTTCCGCGGTCCGCTCCTTTTCGGCGACGGTTAAGGTCAGTTCGCCGTTCACCAGCGCCAGTTGCGCGGGCGAAGGCAAGGCGAGCAGTTTCGGAATCAGCGGCCACAGGATGACGGCGGTGACGATGGAGGCCGCCGCCGTCACGGCCTTGATGAGGCCGTCGATCCCGTAGGCGGGAACCCAGAGCGTGAGGATCGACATCAGGTGGGTGGCGCCGCAGGCCAGGATGAAGCCGACGAAAAGATAGAAGACCCAGCTATACTCGATATCACGGCGGCGATGGACGAAGACGGCCAGCGCCAGGGGGATGGAAAAATAGGCCAGACCGATGATCGCATCCGACACCGCATGCAGCGCCACGAGGCCAGGCGCCCAACTCAGGCAAAAGCCATGCGGGGTCAGCCCTGCCGGGTTCAACAGCCAATCCCAGATCGACATGATTCAGCCTCACGGATGCGAGAGGCGCCGAACATAGCACAATGGCGCCGCGCCGCCTGAAAAACTGCGGCCAAGCATCAGTCATATCTATCAAAAACAACGAAAATATGCGCCCGAGACCGTGAAGGCTCGACAGTTCGTTCCTTGTGCGTTTCCTTCGCAGATCAGCCGGCGCGTTTGCGAAAGGCCGCCTCTCCCGCGTCCGACACCTGGACCCATTCGGGATCGGGAGCGGCGCCGGGCGCGTAGCTGTCGTGCCAGTTCCACCACTTGTAGGGACGGCTTTGCGGGTAGCCCTCCGGCGAGTCTTCCCAGATCTCCTGGCGCCCGAGCGCGGTCATGTCGAGATAGGCCCAGGTCGAACCCATGGCCTCGTCGCCGCGGCTGTTGATGAAATAGGTGCGGAACACCCGGTCGCCGTCGCGGATGAAGGCGTTATGGCCGTGCCACTGGTCCACCCCGAAATCGGCGTCGAAACCGTCGGTGATGGTCACCCAGGGCATGGTCCAGCCCATCCGCGCTTTCAGGCGCGCGATGTCGGCCTGCGGCGCGCGGGAGGCGTAGACCAGCGTGGTGTCGCGCGCGTTGAGATGCGCGAGATTGGCGGTATGGTCGGCCAGCATGGAGCAGCCGATGCAGCCATGATCCGGCCAGCCATGCACGCCGGGCTCGAAGAAGGCGCGATAGACGATCAGCTGACGGCGGCCCTCGAACAGGTCGCGCAAGCTGAGCTTTCCCTCGGGGCCTTCGAACACATAGGATTTTCTCGACGGCAAGCCACGGCATCCGCCGCCGCTCCGCGGCCAAGGCGTCGCGGGCGCGGGTCAATGCCTTTTCCTTGACCAGCATGTTCTTCGCGCGCCGCATTCCATTGTTCCGCCGACACGACCGGCGGGGTCTTCATGGCGCTACGATGGTCTCTCCAGGCTCGATCAGATGTTTGCTGGGCGGTCATCACAACCTCCGATCTGCGGCGATCCCAGGCTGAACGCGATGTCGTCCGTCCCTGAGCGCGCGCTGTCCGCCTCTCAGATGGTTGCGCGGCCGCTCGCTGGCAAGCGCGGCCGTCATCGGCGTTTTTTCAGCAATTTAGCGCTTGCGAAGCGCTATTCCCACTCGATCGTTCCCGGCGGCTTCGACGTCACGTCATAGACCACGCGGTTGACGCCCTTGACCTCGTTGATGATCCGGGTCGCGGCGCGGCCGAGGAAATTCATGTCATAGGGGAAGAAATCCGCCGTCATGCCGTCGACCGAGGTCACGGCGCGCAGGGCGCAGACGTGGTCGTAGGTGCGCCCGTCGCCCATCACGCCGACGGTCCTCACCGGCAGCAGCACGGCGAAAGCCTGCCAGATCTTGTCATAAAGCCCGGCCTTGCGGATTTCGTCGAGATAGACCGCATCCGCCTTGCGCAGGATGTCGAGTTTTTCGCGGGTGACGCCGCCGGGGCAGCGGATGGCGAGGCCGGGTCCGGGGAAGGGATGGCGGCCGACAAAGGCTTCGGGCAGGCCGAGTTCGCGGCCCAGCGCGCGGACTTCGTCCTTGAACAGTTCGCGCAGCGGCTCCACCAGCTTCATGTTCATGCGCGCCGGCAGTCCCCCGACATTGTGATGGCTCTTGATCGTCACCGAGGGTCCGCCGGTGAAGGACACGCTCTCGATCACATCGGGATAGAGCGTGCCCTGCGCCAAAAACTCCGGCGCGCCGCGACCGTCCTCTGCGATTTTTTTCGCTTCGGCCTCAAAAGTCTCGATGAACAGGCGGCCGATGGTTTTGCGCTTGGTCTCGGGATCGGCCTCGCCTTCCAGCGCGCCGATGAACAGGTCTTCCGCCTGAACATGGACCAGCGGAATATTGTAATGGTCGCGGAACAGGGTCACCACCTCTTCCGCCTCGCCCTGCCGCAGCAGGCCGTGATCGACGAAGACGCAGGTCAGGTTTTCGCCGATCGCCTCGTGGATCAGCACCGCCGCCACGGAGGAATCGACGCCGCCGGAAAGGCCGCAGAGCACGCGGCCCTGCCCCACCTGCTCGCGGATCGCCTTGACCGCCTCGCCGCGGAAAGCGGCCATGGTCCAGTCGGATTTCAGCCCGGCGACCTTGTGGACGAAATTGGAGATCAGCTTCGCGCCGTCCGGCGTATGCACGACTTCCGGATGGAACTGGGTGGTGAAGATGCGGCGCTTCTCGTCGGAGGCGACGGCGAAAGGAGCGTTCTCGCTGCGCGCCTTGACCGTGAACCCTTCGGGCAGATGGGTGACGCGGTCGCCATGGCTCATCCACACCGGATAATTGCCGCCGACCTCCCAGACGCCGTCGAACAGGGCGCTGTGTTCGATGATGTCGACATTGGCGCGGCCGAATTCGGCGTGATGGCCGCCCTCGACGGCGCCCCCAAGCTGCGCGGCGATGGTCTGCTGGCCATAGCAGATGGCGAGGACGGGCAGGCCGAACTCGAAGATCGCCATGGGCGCGCGCGGCGAGCCGGGCTCGGTGACGGAAGCGGGACCGCCGGACAGGATGACCGCGCCGGGCTTGATCTGCCCAAAAGCCTCGGCGGCCTTCTGGAACGGCGCGATCTCGCAATAGACCCCGGCTTCGCGCACCCGGCGGGCGATGAGCTGGGTCACCTGCGAGCCAAAATCGACGATCAAGACCTTGTCGTGATGTTGGCGGATTTCTTCGTGGAGATTGGTCATTGGCGCCTGTCCTGTAAGTCGCGCTTCGATAGGCGAAGTGCGGCGCCGAAGCAAGGCGAAGACTTTTGCTGCAGTGCAGCATGAACTTGACGTCCGGACGGCCCTCGTAACATTTTTTTGTTGTCAAAATCGCATTTTGGTCAAACTTTTTCTCGGGTTCGCGTTACGGGCCTGATGACAATGGCGAAACGATGCAATAACGTATCGTCGCATTCCGAAAGGAAGGCCGCAGCCAAAAAATTGGCGCGTGCTTGCTGTCCAAGTCGCGGGAGGACGTTATCCGCGCCGGATCGGCGTCGCAAGACGCAGGGGGAGATGACCTTATAAGGCTCTCCGGCGCGAGATGGGACAAGGCGAGGCAGAGCGGAAAGACCACGAGGTCTTTCCGCTCTTTCATTTTTCAGGGTTCAGGGCCCGATGCATTTTCAGGGTTCAACGCAAAGGAGCGGAAAGCCGTAGACTTTCCGCTCCCCTGTTTTTCCGCGCATATTCTGTCGGTCCGGCTCGGAGTCCCCACTCTCGTCCAGACCCTGCCCGCCGGCTGCGACGCCGTTCCGACGGAGCGACCGCAGCCCGGCATCGGTTGGTCCCACCGCCTTCGCCCAGTCGACCAGACTTTGGCGCGCGCGTCACGACAGGACAAGTCATTCATCCCCTTGCGAATTTGCGGCGCGAGGCTTGCGCGGGGCTGACCGGATCAGGCGCCCTCGCCGCCTCTGCTCCAGTTCTCCTTGGTCTCCCGGCGGAAATCATCAAAGCGATTTTCGGCGATGGCGGCGCGCATGCCGGCCATCAGCTCCTGATAATAGGCCAGATTGACCCAGGTCAGCAGCATCATCCCGAGAATTTCTTCGCAGCGCATGAGGTGGTGGAGATAGGCGCGGGAATAGTCGCGCGCCGCCGGGCAGGACGAGTTGGCGTCGAGCGGACGCGGATCATCGGCGTGGCGCGCGTTGCGCAGGTTGACCTTGCCCCAGCGCGTATAAGCCAGGCCGTGGCGGCCGGCGCGGGTCGGCATCACGCAGTCGAACATGTCGATCCCGCGCGCCACGGATTCGATCAGGTCGTCGGGCGAGCCGACGCCCATCAGGTAATGCGGCCGGTCTTCCGGCAGGTAAGGCATCACCGTTTCGATCATCGCCAGCATGACGTCCTGCGGCTCCCCGACCGCGAGGCCGCCGATCGCCATGCCGTCGAAGCCCATGCCCGCAAGGGCCTTGGCGCTCTCGATGCGCAGGTCGGGCTCGGCCCCGCCCTGCACGATGCCAAAACAGGCGCGGCCGGGCTGCGCGCCAAAACTTTTCAGCGACCTCTCGGCCCAGCGCAGCGACAGGCGCATGGCGCGCTCGGCTTCCTCCGTCGAGCAAGGCAGCTTCACGCATTCGTCGAACTGCATCTGGATGTCGGCGCCGAGCAGCGCCTGGATCTCCATCGAGCGCTCGGGCGTCAGCACATGTTTCGCGCCGTCGATATGCGACTGGAAGGTGACGCCATTCTCGTCGAGCTTGCGCAACTTCGACAGCGACATGACCTGGAAGCCGCCGCTGTCGGTGAGGATCGGATGCGGCCAGTTCATGAACTTGTGGAGGCCGCCGAGCGCCGCGACGCGCTCGGCCCCGGGACGCAGCATCAGGTGATAGGTGTTGCCGAGCACGACGTCGGCGCCCAGCGCCCGCACCTGTTCGGGATACATGGCCTTGACGGTCGCGGCGGTGCCCACCGGCATGAAGGCCGGGGTGCGTATTTTTCCTCGCGGCATCGAGATTTCGCCGAGGCGGGCGCCGCCGTCACGGGCGAGCAGGCGGTATGCGAAATTTTCGGTCACTCAAACCTCTGTAAAGCTCGAGGCGGCGAGAGCGGCGCGTTCGGCCTCCACCAGCCTGGAAAAGACAACAATGACAAAGGCCCGCTTGTCGAGATTGTAGATCTGGACGTCCCGCGCCTCGCGCTCCAGGCTCTCCCAGGCCAGCGCGTAGGGGGCGAGCGCGCGGGGCCCCGCGTTTTCCCGCCGGCGCAAACCTGCTGACAGCCAGGCGAACACGGCCTGCAACAAGGCTTCGAATTCGGTCTCGCGGTCGCGGCCCGAGGTTGCGTCGGCCAGCTTGTGCGCAATCCGCCAGTCGATATCCGGCAATTGCGCGAGAATGCGCTCCACCTGGGCGTCCAGCGCCGCGTCGGCATTGGACAAAAGCCGCAGCGCCTCCCGCACCGAGCCGCCGGAACGGGCGCAGGCCCGCGACAGCGCCGCCGCATCGACCTGTTCCTGCGCGGCGTCGAGCGCGGCGCGCGCCGCGGCCTCGGTCTGCGCCGGGGTCAGGCCATGCAACATGACCCTTCGGCAGCGCGACTTGATCGTCGGCAGCAGACGCCCCGGCTGATGCGCCACGAGCAGGAAAAGGCTCCGCGGCGGCGGCTCCTCGATCATTTTCAGCAAGGCGTTGGCGCTGTTCGGGTTGAGATCGTCGGCGCTGTCGACGAGGACCATGCGCCAGCCGCCCTCGCCCGCCGCCTGTTCGAAAATATGGATCGCCCGGCGCACGTCGTCGACCGAGATGCGGGTGGCGTGTTTTTTGGTTTTTTCGATCCATTCCCGCCGCAACAGCGCGAGGTCGCCGAAGGACAGGGCCGAAAGCTTGCGCGCCGCCTGGTGGTTGGGATCGACGGCGAGCGTCTTCGCTTGTTGCACGGCGGGCCCAGCCGGATCCGGATGCGCCGCGAGAAAGCGCGCCACGCGCCAGGCGAGGGTCGCCTTGCCGATTCCCTGCGGTCCGCCGATGATCCAGGCCTGCGGCATGCGCCCCGAGCGATAGGCCTCGAGGAATTCGGCCTCCGCTTTTTCATGGCCAAACAGCGCCGAAGTATCGCGCGGATGCGGGACGGGCAGGAACCGGTCGCTTTCCGGCGGCGCTTCGGAAAACGACCTCGCACCAGGTCGCGGACTCGTGATCCTGGCCATGAGATCAGGCCCGTTTCCTTGCGCCCGGCGTCTTGCCGTCGGCCAGGAGCCGGTCGCAAAAGACCGACCAGATCGCTTCGGCGACCGCTTCCGGCGGACGCGCGGCGTCGATCACCACGCAGCGCTGCGGTTCCGCCCGAGCGATTTCCAGGAAGCGAGCGCGCAATTGCGCATGAAAATCGAGCTCCTCGCCTTCGAAACGGTCGGCCGCGTCAGCGCCCCGCCGCGCCCGCGCCCGTTCCAGCCCGATTTCCGGCGGCAGGTCGAGGACGAAGGTCAGGCCTGGCCTGAGCCCGGCCAAGGCGATCTTCTCCAGCGCCAGCAATTGCGCCTGGCTGACCCCGCCCTTGGCGCCCTGGTAGGCGCGGGTGGAATCGGCGAAACGGTCGCAGAGCACATAGGCCCCGCGCTCCAGGGCCGGCCGGATCAACTCGTCGACATGGTCGATTCGGGCGGCCGAAAACAGCAGCGCCTCGCCGAGCGGGCCCATGTCCCGCGCCTTGCCGGACAGGATCAGCGACCGCAGTTTTTCCGCCAGCGGCGTGCCGCCCGGCTCGCGGGTGATCACGACTTCGCGGGCGAATTCGCGCAGATGCGAAGCCAGCAGGCAAATCTGCGTCGATTTGCCCGCGCCTTCGCCGCCCTCGAATGTGATGAACCGCTGGTTGCGCAAATCAGGTCCCGCCGCGTTTCTTTCGTCATAACCCGAAAGAGACGGGTCGGCTATAGAAGGCGCGTCACTTACGCTTGATCGGGCGGGCGGCCTCTTTCGCTTAGGGCGCCGCCGCCGCGTCCTTTTTTGGCGTCCTGTGAAGGGCGCTGTCCAGTCCCTTGTGGAACAGTTGCAAGCCAAGCTCCATCGCCGCGTCCTTGGCGCGCTGGATCAAGGGCCCCTGCTCCACCGCCGCGCCGGTCTTCAGCGGCACGTCCAACGCGAGCGTCGTCCCGCGAAACACCTTCAGCCGCGCCACCGTCTGCCCCTCGGCGACCGGCGCGATCAGCGGTCCGGTATAGACGATCTTGCCGCTGAGCTTGTCGGCCGAGCCGCGCGGCGTCATGAGCTTCACCGGCGTCTCCGAGACCAGCGGCGCCTCGGCCTTGTCGCCGCCATAGACCTTGGCGCTGCCGACCGTCTCGTTGGCGGCGTAGAGCGTCTTGATTTCGAAGCCGTGGAACCCCCAGTTGAACAGCCGCCGCGCCTCTTCCGCCCGATCCTTGGCGGTCTTGGCGTCGAGGATCACCACGATCAGCCTTTGGCCGCCCGAGCGTTGCGGAGCCGACCAGATTATAGCCCTGCTCCGGCAGGTTGCCGACCTTCAGGCCGTCGCCGTTGACGTCCATGAACAGGATCGGATTGCGGTTGAGTTGGCGGATCTTGCTCCAGGTGAACTCCTTCTCGCCGAAGAAATGATAATACTCCGGATAGGTTCGGATGAGGTGCTGCGCCAAGATCGCCATGTCGCGCGCCGTGACAACCTGCGCCGCATTCTCCCCGCCCCAGCTGTCGGTGAAATGCGATTTGGTCATGCCGAGTTCGGCCGCCCGGACATTCATCATGGCGGCGAAGTTCTCCTCCGAACCGCCCAGCCCCTCGGCCAGGGCGACGGCCGCGTCATTGCCCGATTCGACGATCAGCCCGCGCAGAAGATCCTCGACGCGGATATTGGTAGCGACCTTGGCGAACATGTTGGTGCCGCTGGAGCCCGTTTTCCAGGCGTGTTCGGAAATGTAAAAAGGCGTGTCGAAAGTGATTGCGCCCTTCTTCAGGTCGCGGAACACCAGTTCGGCGGTCATAAGCTTGTTGATCGAGGCGGGCGCGACGGGATCGTCCGCGCCCTTCTCGAACAGCACAGTCTGCGAATTCGAAATCCATCGCGAGCGCGTGAGGCACGGCGGTCGTTATTCCCTGCGCCCGCGCGGGCGCGAAGCCGCTCAGCAGCGACAGGGCGAGACAAAGCCGGTAAAGCAGCGAAAATCTGTTCGAGGCCAAGGGAAGAAAGCGCAAAGAACCCCCTCGTCGCTGCGGGCGCCGTGGCGAGGCCCGTCATAGTCCGCCCGGCGCGCAAGCGTCGCGCCGGGCGCCGCACTGCGGCGCCGAATTGACAAATAAGCGGTTTCTTCCGATCGCGCCAGAGCCTTGAACGTGGCGCGCCGTCAAGAAAGCGCGAGGCTCAAGATCCGGGCCGGCCGGCTTCAAGGCGAAAATACGGAAGTGGTTAAATCAGCGGCGCGATACCGAGATCGGCGTGTCCGCGCCAGGGATGGTCCCGAGGTCGAAGGGCCGTTGCGGCGGCAAAGGCGGGCTCGACGGCAGCGCCGCCGAGGGGCCGGCGAGTTCGGCCAGGGCGACCCGTTGCGCCTGCGGCGGCTGAACATAAGCTTGCGTCTGGGCGTCCGCCTGACGCGTCGGCGGCAAGGGCGCCGCCTGTTCCACGCCCGAGAGTTCCGCCTGCGCGCCTTCCGGCTGCGCGGCTTCAGGCTGTGCGAGGGCGACCTGTTCGGCGTCGCCCTGGGCAGGGCGCGAAAAGCCTCGCTGCTGTTCGGCGACGCGCACCGGCGAATAGGCGACATCGTTGAGCTGCGCGGGTTCGCCGTCGAGGCGCAGGGTGGCCAGCAGCTTGCGGTCGTCCGAACCGCCGAGCGCGGCGCGACCGACATATTCGATCTTTACCTTGGCCGTACCGAAGTGCTTGTAATCCAGAGCTTCTGCGGCCCTCGCGGAAAGGTCCATGACGCGGCCGCCGTGATAGGGCCCGCGATCGTTGACGCGCACGATGATGGAGCGGCGGTTGCGCAGGTTGGTCACCCGCGCATAGCTCGGCAGCGGCATGGTCGGATGCGCGGCGGTAATGGCGTTCTTGTCGTAGATTTCGCCATTGGCGGTGCGGCGGCCATGGAAGGCGTCGCCATACCAGGAGGCGAGGCCGACGGCGGCGAATTTCTTCTCGGTGGGAACATAGGTCTTGCCGGCGACCGAATAGGGCTTGCCGACCAGATATTGCCCGCCGCCCTTTGGCACCGGCTCGCCATCGGCGACAACGCGCGGACTGGCCGACCCATAGACGCCTTCCGGGAAATATTCCTTGGCGTGCTGTCGTCCGCTCGGCCCCTGGGCGCAGCCGCCCATCGCGAGCGCCCCGGCCAGGGCGGCCAAGGGGCCCGCCCTGAGGAGCCTGGCCGCCACGCCGGAACGGGTGTTGCGAAGGGAATTTCGGGCCGGCGAAATCATGTCAGCGAACCCGGATTTGTGCGGTTGGAACCGACGAAAGGGCGAAGATGGCGATCATGGGTCGCAACATTGCTCCGCGGAGGTAACCAAATGATTGACGCAAATGGTAAACTCCCTTTCTTTCCCGAAACCGGCGCTTCAGGCCGCCGGTTTGCCCGGCTCGAATTCATCACGTTCTCGTGACATTGGGCTGCGACTTGGCATTTTCATTGAGGCGGAAATACGGCAAGGCCATAAAAACGCGCGACCTGCCCGGCTCACGCCTGCTGACGCCAGCCGCCATCCTCCGTTTCGGCCCAATAGGAAAGCTTCGCATTGAGCTGGCGCAAGATTTTCCATTGTTCGCGGGCGTTGGCCAAAAAACCCTCGTCGCGACCGTCGAACAGCAGGATCAGGCGCTCGTAATCAGCATCGGCGTATGGCTCGGCCGCCGCGCCCTCCACCAGGAAGCGGATTTGCGCGCCGTTCGGGTTGTCCGCGCCGAGGGTCAGCCAGACGGTCTGCAGTTCCGGGTCGCCGTCGCCCTGCGATCCGTGCGGCAAAAAACTGTCCTCGGCGTAAGTCCAAAGCAGACTGTCGAGCGCCGCGAGCCGCTCCGGCGTCGTCGCCTGCACCACCGAACGCCAGCCGCGCTGCAGCGTCCGCTCGATCAGGTTCGGCAGAACCTCGTCGAGCTCGCGCCGCTGCAACTGATAGAACCAGATTTCCGGCAAGCGTCTTACTTTTCGTAGTAGTCGGCCACCAGACGGTCGAGCAGGCGGACGCCGAAACCCGAGCCCCAGCTCTGGTTGAGGTCGTTGGACGGGGAGCCCATGCCCATGCCCGCGATGTCGAGATGCGCCCAGGGCGTGTCGTTGACGAATCGCTGCAGGAATTGCGCGGCGGTGATCGAGCCGCCATGGCGGCCGCCGGTATTCTTCATGTCGGCGAATTTCGAATCGATCATCTTGTCGTAGCTCGGCCCCATCGGCAGCCGCCAGAGCTTCTCGCCAGTCTTGGTCCCCGCCTCGGTCAGGCGTTCGGCCAGTTCGTCATTATTGCTGAACAAGCCCGCGTATTCCTGGCCCAGCGCCACCATGATCGCGCCGGTGAGCGTGGCGAGATCGACCATGAAGGCCGGCTTGCAGCTGTCCTGCACGTGCCAGAGCACGTCGGCCAGCACCAGCCGTCCCTCCGCGTCGGTGTTGATGATCTCGATGGTCTGACCCGACATGGAGGTCACGATGTCGCCCGGCCGCTGCGCGTTGCCGTCGGGCATGTTTTCCACCAGGCCGATGGCCCCGACGACATTGGCCTTGGCCTTGCGCGTCGCCAGGGCGTGCATCAGGCCGACCACGCAGGCCGCGCCGGCCATGTCGCCCTTCATGTCCTCCATGCCGGCGCCGGGCTTGAGCGAAACGCCGCCCGAATCGAAACAGACGCCTTTGCCGATGAAGGCGACCGGCTGCGCATCCTTCTCGCCGCCATTCCAGCGCATCAGGACGAGCCGGCTCGGTCGCACCGACCCCTGTCCGACGCCGAGCAGCGCGCCCATGCCAAGCGCCTGCATCGCGGGAACGTCGAGGATCTCCACCGCGACGCCGAGCTTTTCCAGCTCTTTGGCCTTGTCGGCGAAGGATTCGGGATAGAGCAGGTTTGGCGGCAGGTTGACGAGGTCGCGCGCCAGATCGACGCCGTCGGCGACCCCCTGGACCTTTTCGACCGCCGTCGAAAGCGCCTTGGCGTCGGCGCCGGCGAGACGGATCGCCGTCGGCCCCTCCGGCTCGGTCTCATCTTTCTTGCTCTTCTTGGTCTTGAACCGCTCGAACTTGTAGGCGCGCAGCCGCAGCCCGAGGATGAAGTCCGCCGCCGCCCTGGCGAAATCCTCGGGCGCCGCCGGGAAATCGAACAGGATTCGCGCCTGCTTCGCCTTGCCGAGCTTGGAGGCGACAACGCCGCCGAGGCGCAGGTAATCGACCTTGTCGCCGGCTTTTTCCGGCGCGGTTCCCACGACCAGAAGCTTTTGCGCGGTGAGGCCGGCGGGGGCGAGGAACTCGAGGCTGGAGCCGATCTTGCCCTTGAAGCCGGCGATTTCCGCGGCGCGCGCCGGCAGGGCGGCAGCCTCGCCCAGCGCCTGGGCGGTCTCGGCCCCCAGCGCCAGCGCGCCGTCGATGAAGACGACCAGGACGTGGCCGCCCGCCTCGGGCGGCGCGGTCATGGCCTCGGCGAGAGTGACAACGCCAATGGAGACGGACCCGGACATGCAAACCTCATGAAAAAACAACTCTCCGCACGGCCCGTCGGGCGGGCCGGGAGACGCCGGGGAAAAACGCGCGTCGGAAACGCAGCGGAAGCGAATGGGCAGTATGCGACGGCGCGGCGAAGGGGGTCAATGCGGGCGATATTTCCCGGAGAATTCTTTTTCGGTGGAAATCTTCCCCGGGGCCGACATTGATTTGCCGCCATTGCCGGCGAAAGACGCAGGCGCGGCGCTCGGACTTGGCCATTGGTCCCGTTCGAACGCCGCTGGAACGGCGCGAAGATTTGATCTATGTCGAAGCGCGCGACCCGGCTGAAAGTGAAGAATGACCCTGATCGAACGCTATATCTTCAAGATCGCTGGGTCGGCCTTCCTGGCCTCCCTCGGCGTCTTGACGGCGGTCATCTGGCTGACGCAGGCGATGAGGGACTTCGACTTGATGACCACCAAGGGTCAATCCCTGATCGTGTTCTTTCATGTCACCAGCCTGATCATTCCGTCGCTCGTCATGGTCATTGCGCCGATCGCCCTGTGCATCGCCATCCTGTTCGCGCTCAACAAGCTCAACGGCGACAGCGAACTCGTCGTGACCGCGGCGGCCGGCATGTCGGCGTTGCAATTGTTCCGGCCCTTCGCCGCGCTGATCGTCTCCGCGGCGGCCTTCTCCGCCTTCATGTCGCTCTGGGCCATGCCCGCCAGCTTCCGCGAAATGCGCGACGCCATGGCGCAGGTGCAGTCGGACTTCCTGACCAGGATCGTGCGGCCGGGCGCCTTCAACAATCTCGAACCCGGCCTGGTGTTCCATTACCGGGACCGCGGACCGGGCGGCGCCCTGCTCGGCATCTTCATGCAGGACCGGCGCGAGGCAGGCCAGAACAACATCTACCTCGCCGAAACCGGAATCGCCGCCAAGCTGGACAGCAACAAGCAGAACTTCCTGGTGCTGCAGACTGGCACGATCCAGCGCCAGGACAAGGGCGCCACGACCCCGGCGATGATCGTGTTCGATTCCTACGCGCTCGACCTGGCGCATTTTGGCGCCCAGGGCGACGGCGCGCCGCTGCGCCCGCGCGAACGATCGACCCACGAACTGCTCAATTACGATCCCGAGGAACCCTATATCAAAAACAACGAGGGGCGCTTTCGCGCCGAGCTTCATGAGCGGTTCATCGCGCCGCTCTATGCTCTGGCCATGGGCATGATCGCATTCGCCGGCCTCGGGGCGCCGCGCACGACCAGGCAGAACCGCGGCATGGCCATGGCCGGGGCCATCGCCTGCACGCTGATGCTGCGCGTCGGCGGCTTTGGCGCGTCGGCGATGGTGGCGCGCAGCGCGGCGAACGTGCCGCTCGCCTATGCCTTGCCGCTGGCGGGCTGCCTGCTTGCGGCCCTTTACGCCTTCCGCTCCCTGGCCTCCCGGCCGTTCGCGCGCGTCCGCGCCTCATGGGCCGCCGCCTGAATGATCGGACGCACGCTCGGCCTCTATCTCGGTTCGCGCTTCATCAAGAGCGTCGCGGTGGTGTTCTTCACCATTTTCGGCCTGATCTATATGGTCGACTTTGTCGAGATGCTGCGGCGCACCAGCGACATTCCCAACGCCAGCGCCGCGCTTGTCGCCGGCCTGTCGCTGCTGCGCACCCCCGCGGTGTCGGAACAGGTCCTGCCCTTCGCCGTGCTTTTCGGCGCCATGGCCGCCTTCATCAACCTTACCCGCAAGCTGGAGCTGGTGGTCGCCCGCGCCGCCGGCGTCTCGGTGTGGCAATTTCTGACGCCGCCGCTGCTGGCGGCGCTGGCGATCGGCCTGTTCGCCATCGGCGTCTACAATCCCATGTCGGCGTTGGCGCGCCAGAAGGCCGACGACATCGAGACCTTCCTCTTCAAGTCGCGGCTGGCGCAAAACGATTCGAGCATGTGGATCCGGCAGAGGAGCCGGGACGGCCAGTCGATCCTTCGCGCCGAAGCCTCGTCCGACAAGGGCCTGAAGCTCGCCAATGTCTCCGCCTATGTCTTTGATCGCCAGGGACGGTTCCTCGAACGGGTGGACGCCGAGCAGGCCAGGCTCACGGGCGAGGAGTGGCTCCTGTCCACCGCCACGGTCACGGCGCCGAGCGTCGATCCGAGGTGGCTAGATGTTTACCATCTTGCGACTAATCTGCATCCAAGTCAGGTCGTGCAGAGTTTCGTGTCGCCCGAATCAGTTCCCTTCTGGTCGCTGCCGCGACTGGTCGAGGACACCGAAGGGGCCGGCCTCGACGCCGTGGGGTATCGTTTGCGTTTTCAGTCACTTCTCGCCCTTCCCTTACTGCTTGCTGCGATGGTGCTGATCGCGGCCTCCTTCTCGTTGAAACTTTCCCGCATGGGTGGCGTCGGCGTATTGGTTTTGGGTGGCGTCGCCGCCGGGTTCGTGCTTTATGTCGCGACGAAACTGGTCTCCGATCTCGGGGGCGCGGGAGTGCTCAGCACGCCTGTCGCCGCCTGGTCCCCGGCGATCGTGGCCAACATGTTGGGCGCGTTGACTTTATTGAACAGAGAGGATGGCTGATGGCGCTCGTGTCCCATCGCCATGACAGGACAGGAGCGGCGGCCCGCCGCGTCGCCGGAGTGCATGCCAGCTCCGGTCTGGTTCGCTTTTTCCTCTCTCTTGCGGCCCTGCTTTTCGCCTCCCTGGCTGTCCCAGGCGCCTCTCCCGCCCTGGCCCAGGCCAAGCACACGCTCAACGACAAGCTTGCTGGCGCCGGCGGCGACAAGAAGGCGCCGATGGTCGTCGAGGCCAACAGCGTCGTCTACAATGACAAGGCGCATACGGTCACGGCCGAGGGCGACGCGCAGATCTATTACCAGGGCAAGACGCTGGAGGCGGATCGCGTCACCTATTTCAAGGACACCGGCCGCGTCCTCGCGGAAGGCTCGGTCAAGCTCACGGACACCGACGGCTCGATCACCCATGCCGACAGGATGGAGCTGACCGGCGACTTCAAGCAGGGCTTCGTCGATACCGTGCGCGCCGACACCAAGGAACGCACCCACATGAGCGCCACGCGCTCGGAAAAGATCGACGCCAACACCACGGTGTTCGAAAAGGGAACCTATTCCGCTTGCCCGAGCTGCGCCGAACATCCCGAGCGGCCGCCGCTCTGGCGTCTGCGCGCCGAAAAGATCACCCACAAGAACGACGAGCAGATGCTCTATTACGAGCATGCCTGGTTCGAGCTCTACGGCGTTCCGATCGCCTATATCCCCTTCATGTCGGCCGCCGATCCGAGCGTAACCCGCCAGTCCGGCTTCCTCGCGCCGAGGATCACCGACCGTCCCACGACGGGATTTGGCATCGGCCTCCCCTATTTCTGGGCAATCGCCCCGAACATGGACGTCACGCTGACGCCGATGTATCTCACGCGACAGGGCGCTTTCGGCGAAATCGAATTCCGCCAGCGGCTGGACAATGGCTATTACCAGCTCCAGGCGAGCGGCATCCATCAGCAGGACAACAGCGCCTTCGCCCCCGAGCCCTGGGGCTCGGGCAACCGCTCCGACCGCGGCGAGGTCCAGACGCAGGGCGCAATCTGGCTGAGCCAATTCTGGAAATTCGGCTGGGACATCCAGCGCGTTTCGGACAAGTGGTTCCTGAACGACTACGCGCTGCCCAATCCGACTCTGAACGGCAACTTCTTCCGCGAGACCTCCTCGACCGTCTTCCTGACCGGCCAGGGCGACCGCGGCTATTTCGACCTGCGCGGCTTCACCTTCCAGGGCATAGCCAACTCGGACCTGCAACCGCAGCTCGCCACGGTCGCGCCGATCCTCGACTACAACAAGACCATCGACCTGGACCCGTCAAAGACGTTTGGAATCGGCGGCCAGATCGAAGTCGACGCGAATTTCACCAGTTCGTCGGCGACACTTGCTTCCTATCAGCAGATCAACGCGATTTCACTGGACCGCGCCTACGGCCTCTACCCCGTGTGCCAGACCAAGTCCGGCGCCTATGACTACAGCCAGAACAATTGTCTTCTGCGCGGCATCGGCGGCACATATGACAGCGCCACCCTGCAGCTCTCCTGGCAGCGCAAGTTCATCGATCCGATCGGCGAGGTCTGGACGCCCTTCGCCTTTGCGCGCGCCAACGGCAATTTCCTGAACTACAACACCGCGGACAGCTTCACCGCCTCCAGCTCCGTTGGGAGCTCGACGATTTCTAATGCTTACCAGAGCAATTTCGTGGGGGAAAACAACCAGGCCAATGGCTATGTCACGCCGGGCGTCGGCATGGAATGGCGCTATCCGCTTCTGAGCAAGACGCCGATCGGCAATATGGTGATCGAGCCCATCGCCCAGGTTATCGCGCGCCCCAACGCTCAGAATCCGAACACCCTGGTCAATCTCGACGCCCAAAGTCTGGTGTTTGACGACTCCAACCTATTCGAATGGAACAAATATACCGGCTACGACAGGTTCGAGACCGGCGTGCGCGCCAACTACGGCGCGCAATTCACGCTGGACATGGACAAAAACGGCTATGTCAACGCCATGTTCGGCCAATCCTACCAGCTGGCCGGGGTCAATCCCTTTGCGCAGCCCGACATGGCCAACATCGGCCTGCAGTCGGGCCTCGACACGACGGCGTCCAACTACGTCTCGCGGATCAGTTATTCGCCGAGCACGAATTACACTTTCGTCACCAAGGCGCAGTTCGACCAGGCGAGCTGGGCGCTGACCCGCCTCGACGCTTCCGCCATCGCTAATTACGGCCCGGTCCACCTGGGCGCGCCAATTCGCCGATTACGAGGCGCAACCCTTGATCGGCTATATCTACCGCCGCGAAGGCCTGCAGTTCAGCGCTCGCTATGACATGATCGAACATTATTTCGTGTCTGGCCGCATCAATTTCGATCTCTCGCGGCACTACTACGACACCACCGTCCTGGAACTGTCGCCGGCTCCGGTCTTCTCGATCGCATCCTGGGGTCTCGGCGTCGGTTATCAGGACGACTGCACCAAGCTGCTGCTGAACTATAGCAACGTCATATCCGATAATTTCGGCAACCCGGCGGTCTATACGCGCAACCAGACCTTGTTGCTGACGCTCGACCTGCGTACGCTCGGCGACATCAAGGCGCCCTTCGCGCTGTCGCCGTCGCAGATTCAGGATGGCGTCCGCTATAACTGATTTCCTTGGGCGTAAGCCGATTTCGGCGACAAGGCCGCGCGCCTTGACCGTTCGGCCCCTGACAAATGGGAATAAAGCATGTCGCAGATGTCTCTTGTTCACCTGAAACGCCTCCGGCGGGGGGCCACGATCGCGCTGCTGGCGCTGGCTGCGGCGTCGCCTGTCGGCGCCCGCGCGCAATCCTTGGTCGCGACCATCAACAGCGATCCCGTGACGTCGTTCGACCTCGCCGAGCGCGAAAAAATACTTCGCGCGATGGGCCAGCCCTCCTCGCCCGACGCAGCGCTGGAAAGCCTCGTCAAGTCGCGGCTCGAAGCCGGCGAGATCAACAAGTTTGGCATCAAGGTCACGTCCGCCGAGCTAGGCCCGGCCATGAGCTACTTCGCCGAAAAGGCGCATATGAAGCCCGAGGCTTCTGGCCGCCCGGCTGCAAGCGGCGAAGATCGACAAGAAACATCTCGAGAATTTCCTCTCGATCCACGCTGCGTTCAATATTTACGCCCGCGCCCGCAACCGCGCGGTGGACGCCAGCGAAGCCGACATCCAGGCGGAAATCGCCCGCGATCCCAAGCTGGCCCATGCGCAGACCTATGCCTTGCGCCAGGTTCTGATCACCGTGCCGCCTAACGCTCCCCCCGCCGAAATCGAAGCCGCGGCGAAGGAAATGCAGACGCTGCACGCACGCTTCACCGATTGCGAAAGCGGCGCCAAGCTGGTGTCTGAATATCACAATCTGGTGGTGCGCGAACCGATCACCCGCACCTCCGCCCAGCTCGGCGACCAACTGACCGGCCTGTTGGAAAAGACGCCAGTCGGCCATTTGACCCCGGCCAGCCGCGATTCCCAGGGCGTCGTCTCGCTCGCCGTTTGCTCGCGCACGGCGGCCAACCAGGACAGCCTCAAGGATTCGGCGCGCGAGCGCGTGCTGGCGCGCAAGATCAACTCCGACGCGGATCAGCTCTATCAGGAGCTCCGCAAGACCGCCGTGATCGTCAAAAACAAGTCATGACGGCGGGCGGTCATTCAGGTGACCTCGCGCCGATTTGCCTTACCCAGGGCGATCCGTCCGGCGTCGGCCCCGACCTGGCGCTCGCGCTCTATCATTCTGTCGGCGTCGGACAGGTTGCGGCCGATCCTTTCTTCCTGCTCGGCGACCCGGATTTATTCCGCCGCCGCGCCGCGCTTCTCGGCCTGAACGTCACGCTGCTTCCTTGCGCGCCAGAGCAGGTCCAGGCGGCCTTCTCCAGGGGCCTTCCAATCGTTCCCCTGCAGTCCCGGGTTTCCGGAGCGCCGGGCGAGCCGGATCCGGCCGACGCCCCCGCAACCATCGAAGCCATTTCGCGGGCCGTCGAAATGGTCAAGGACGGGCTGGCCAGCGCCATCGTCACCAGCCCGATCGCCAAATCCGTGCTTTACCGGGCCGGGTTCGCTCATCCCGGCCATACGGAATATCTGGGCGAGCTGGCGCGTAACAATTTCGGCGGCGCTCCCCGACCGGTGATGATGATCTGGTCGCGCGAGCTTGCCGTCGTTCCCGCCACCATCCACGTCCCCCTCGCTCAGGTTCCCGACCCTGATATCGATCGAAGGGCTGGTCGAGATTGGCGCCATCGTCGCGCAGGCCTTGCGCCGGGATTTTGGCGTTGCCGAACCGCGACTGGCCTTCGCCGGCCTCAATCCGCATGCCGGCGAAGAGGGCGCCTTGGGGCGCGAGGACCTCGACATTGTCGCTCCAGCCGTCACGCGCCTCGCAGCCCAGGGCGTTCGCGCCAGCGGCCCGTTTCCGGCCGATACGATGTTCCACGCCGAAGCGCGGAAAAATTACGACGTCGCGGTCTGCATGTATCACGATCAGGCGCTGATCCCGGTCAAGACGCTGGCCTTCGACAGCGGCGTCAACGTCACCCTCGGCCTGCCCTTCATCCGCACGTCGCCGGACCATGGCACGGCCTTCGCGCTGGCCGGAACCGGCCGGGCCAGCGCGACCAGCCTGACGGAGGCCGTGCTGCTGGCCGGGCGGATGGCGCGGGCAAGAAGGTGAACGACGCCCTCCCCCCTCTGCGCGAAGTGGTCGCCAAATACGATCTCGCGGCGAAAAAATCGCTCGGCCAGAACTTCCTGTTCGATCTCAACCTGACCGGCAGGATCGCCCGCGCCGCCGGACCGCTGGACGAGGCGACCATCCTCGAAATCGGCCCCGGTCCCGGCGGGCCTGACCCGCGCCCTGCTGGCGCATGGCGCGAAGCGCGTCATCGCGGTGGAGCGCGACGACCGCTGCCTCGCCGCGCTGGCGGAGGTGGCGGCGCATTATCCCGGGCGGCTCGAGGTGTTCCCGGCCGACGCGATGGCGCTGGATTATCCGCAATTCCTGGCCGAGGCGCGCGTGAGCGGATCCGTGCGCATTTGCGCCAACCTGCCCTACAATATCGGCACGCCCCTGCTCGCCGGCTGGCTGACGCCGCCAGCGTGGCCGCCGTTCTATGACCGCATGGTGCTGATGTTCCAGCGCGAAGTCGCCGAGCGCATCGTCGCCACGCCGCAAGCAGCGGGCCGATTACGGCCGGCTCGGGGTGCTGTCCAATTGGCGCTGCGAAACGAGAATCCTGTTCGACGTGCCGCCCTCCGCCTTCACCCCGCCGCCAAAAATCACCTCCAGCGTGGTGGAGCTGCGTCCGCGCGCCAATCCTGCGCCTTGCGAGGGCAAGGCGCTCGAGGCCGTGACGCTGGCGGCCTTCGGCCAAAGGCGCAAAATGCTGCGGCAGTCGCTGAAAAGCCTGCCCCGTCCCGTCGATCCGCTGGAGCTGTTGCGGCAGGCGGAGATCGAGCCGACCCGCCGGGCCGAGGAAATCGACGTCGAAGGCTTTTGCGCCCTGGCTCGCGCCTATGCCGCCGCGACCGGCGGGACGGCATGACAATTCGGCCCACGAGCCCAGAGAAGCTTTTCGATCAGGTCCGGCTGTCTTCCGGCTTTTTCAGCATGCGCAACAAGGCCAGCACGGCCCCGGCCAGCGCCGCGACGCTCGCCGCGAGCCGGGCGTTTCGCGCCAGCAGTCGGAGGGCGACGGGCGCGGCCACGGCGAGCGCGTTGCTCTTGACCGCAAGCTGGACCTGATCGACCGTTCGTCCCGCGGAACGAAAGGCCAGTGCGAAGAGGAGCGCCGCGATGACCAGGGCGCCGCCCGCGACGGCAAGGGACGCCTGCCAGGGCGCAAGCCTTTCGAGCAAGGCGAGATAGCCGGCAAAAGCCAGGAAAACCAGGGCCAGCGCAAGCAGCGCCGCGCCGACGCCCAGCGCCGCGACGATCAACGCGATCCGGCGAGACAGGGCGACCTTCCCGCTCATGACCGCCCGCCCCCATTCTTCCACAGGCCGACGATCAGCCCCAGACCAAGGGCTGCGGCCAGCCACGCGAGAGGATTGCGGCGGACGGCGGCGGTGAAGTCCTGCAACTTCGCCTCTCCCAGGTCGCGCGCGTCATGAGCGAAATCCTGCGCCATAGCGCTGGCCTGATCCGAAGCCGCCTTGCCGGCATCCTTGAGCGCCGCGACGGTCGCCGAGGGATCGGCTTGCGACGCGAGACGCGTCAATTCGTCGGCGACCTTGCGCATGGCGTCGATGGCCTGCGCCACCGCGGCACCGACCTGCAGGGCGGCCGCGTCCTCACGGGCTTCCGGCTTGCCCGGCGCGATCTGCTGTGGATCGGTCTCTCCTCCGGCGCTCATGCGTGGTCCCCTGTTTTCGGGCGGCGTCCAGCCGCCGCCCATCCCTCCATAATGCCCCGGGTTCGAAAAAGTTACGCTTTTTCCTGGAGCAGCCGCGCGACAAAATCGTCCGCGCCCGGGGCCACCCGGGGGCGGCGCAGGCGCTCGGCGCGCACGATCGACAGGAGGTCGTCGAATGTGGTCTGGATGTCGTCATTGATCAGAACATAGTCGTAATCGGCCCAGCGCCCGATCTCGTGGCGGGCGTTGTCGAGCCTTTTTGCGATGGTCTCGGAGCTGTCCTCGGCGCGGCGCTCCAGCCGGGCGCGCAATTCGCGCATGGACGGCGGCAGGATGAAGATCGTCACCACGTCGCGCGGCGTCTTTTCGCGCACCTGCCGCGCGCCCTGGTAATCGATGTCGAACAGCACGTCGCGGCCCTGCGCCAGCAACTCCTCCACCTTGTCGCGCGGCGTGCCGTAGCAATTGCCGTGGACTTCGGCATGTTCGAGCAATTCGCCGGCGTCACGCCGCCGCGCGAATTCGCGCATGATCGATGAAGTGATAATGGATGCCGTCCGCTTCGCTCGACCGCCGCTTGCGCGTGGTCAGCGAAATCGACAGGGTCAGGTCCAGGTCCTGCTTCTGCAGCAGCATGCGGGTCAGCGTGGTCTTGCCCGCGCCCGAAGGCGAGGACAGGATCAGCATCAGGCCCCGGCGTGCGCGATGTATCGGCATTTTCTCTCTCACTCGATATTCTGCGCCTGTTCGCGCAATTGCTCGACTTCGACCTTCAGTTCGAGCCCCAGCGCCGTCAACGAGGCGTCATTCGATTTCGCGCAAAGGGTATTGGTCTCGCGCCCGAATTCCTGCGCCAGGAAATCCAGCCGCCGGCCGACCGCGCCGCCCTCCGCCAGCAGCTTGCGCGCGGCGCCCACGTGCGAATAAAGACGGTCAAGCTCCTCGCGAATATCGGCCTTGGCCGCAAGCAGCACCGCCTCCTGATGGAGCCGAGCCTCGTCGAAACGGCCCAGCTCGCAAATCTGCGCCAGGGATTGGCTCAAGCGCTCGCGCACCGCCTGGGGCTGGCGGCGCCGGATTTTCGTCCGCGGCCCTGGTCAGCGCCTCGATGCGGTCAAGCCTTTGGGTCAGGACAGCAAGGAGCGCCGCGCCTTCGGCGCCGCGCATCGCCAGCAATTGAGCCAGGGCCTTGTCCAGTCCGGAGAGGATATCGGCGAAAGCGCGCTCCTGCGCAGCCTCGTCCTCTTCGGCTTCCGCGGTTTCGATGACCCCGCGGACGTTGAGCAAGCCGTCGAGCGTCGAAGGACCGATGTTTTCCGGGCGCGGCAACGTCGCGAGCTGTCCATCAGATGGGCGAGAAGATCGCGGTTGAGCCGCGCGGTCACGCTCGGGCTTTCACGGGTCACCGCGAGATTGGCGTAGCAGGCCCCGCGAACGAGACATTTGCTGATGGCGGCGCGAATCGCGCCGTCGAGACCGTCGAAACCCGGCGGCAGCCGCAAGCGCAGGTCGAGGGCCTTGGAATTGACGGTCTTGATTTCCCAGGCCCAATGCCAGGGCGCGGAAAAACCGGAGTTGGCGGGAAAACCCCGTCATGCTGGAAATGGTCATGCCGATGGAGCCCGATTGACGAAACAGCGGCGCAAGAAAACCGCCGCCGATGGATTAAGCCCTCGAGGGGCTAAAATCCATAGCGCGCCGTCGAAAATGGATCGGGTTTGAGCTTTTCAGGCCGCGGACCTCTTTCGCGGACGTCGATCCCACGCGCGGCAGAGGATCGATGCGGGCGCGCCTAGCGGCCCTGCATCTGCTGCGCCGGGCCCTTGAGCGCGCTGGGGTCCACCGTTTTCGCGCTGTTCAGGTCCCAGGACTTGTCCCGCAGCGGGTCGAGCGCCGTGCCTTCCGACGCGTCGAAAATGCGCGGCTTGCCATTGGGCGCCATATTGACCGGGCCGCCGGTATAGGCCAGCGCGCCGTCGACCGGACCGTCGAGCGCGCCGCCGCGCCCGCCCGGGCCGGATTGCGCGACATCGGCGGCGGGACCATCCAGATCGTTTTCCGCGCGCGTCGCGCCGCCAATCTGCGAATCGGCCAGGGGGTCGCTCGCCATGGCGTCGCTGACCTGGATCAAATTCGACCCGCGGCGGAACAGGGCGAGGTCAGTCACCCCGCGCGGCGACGGCGACGCATGCGGCAATTGCGGCGCAACCCGCGCCATCATCGCCGGGTCGCGCGCCAGACGCGCCCTCAGCGGCGTGGAATAGGCTTCACGGCGGGCGTAGAACTCGGCGTCGCCTCGGCGCGTCGCCGTAATGCGACGGCGCGATTTCGGTGTGGTCGTCACGCCCCGGCGCGGGCGGAGCGACCGTTCCCGGCGCCAAGGTTCCCGGCGCAATCTTGGGCTTGGCCTGTTCGATCTGGCGCCAGCGCAGGACATTGCGGTTATGGGCGTCGAGCGAATCGGCGAAGACGTGGCCGCCGGTCCCGTCGGCGACGAAATAGAGATCCTGGGTGCGCGAAGGATTGGCGACCGCCTCCAGGGCGGCGCGGCCTGGATTGGCGATGGGGCCGGGCGGCAATCCGTCGATGACATAGGTGTTGTAGGGACTTGACGATTCGATGTCGGCGCGGGTCAGCGGCCGGCCCAGGGGCCCCTGGCCGCCGACCAGGCCATAAACGATGGTCGGGTCCGATTGCAGCCGCATGTGCCGCGTCAGGCGGTTGATGAAGACGCCGGCGACGCGCGGACGCTCGTCGGCCTTGCCGGTCTCCTTTTCGACGATGGAGGCCAGCGTCACCAGGTCATAGGGCGAGGCCAGCGGCAGGTCCGGGGAGCGCCGGCGCCAGATTTCGTCGAGCAGCAGTTTCTGGTCGCGCGCCATTTTCTGCAGCAGGGAGTCGCGGCTGCCGCCGCGCTGGAACTTGTACGTTTCCGGCAGCAGCGCGCCCTCGCGCGGAATTTCCTGGATGTCGCCTGCGAGCACGTCGTCCTGGCGCAGGCGCTCGACGATCTGCTGGCTGGTCAGGCCCTCGGGAATGGTGATCGCGTGCAGGATCGCCCGCCCGAGCACGATGGTGTCGATCACCTCCTGCATCGAAGCGTTCTGCTTGAACAGGAATTCGCCGGCCTTGAGCTTTTCGCGTGAGCCCTCGACGAACAGGGCGATGGTGAACAGCAGCGGGCTGTCGATGACGCCTTCGGACTGCAGTTGCGAGACGATGGCTTCTGAATCCGAGCCGGGAGCGATCAGCACCGCCCTGTCGCTCGCCAGGGGGCCGGGCTGGCGTACGGCGTGACTGGCGAAGACCACGCCGAGCGCGGCGATCAGCGCCGCGACCAGCAGGAAGGTCAGGAAACCGGAGAAGGCTTCGAGCGCAGGGCGTTTGCGCCGTTCGGGCGGCGGCGGCGGCGCGGCTTCCGGATGCAGGGCTTCGGAAGGGCTGAGCGCGATGCGCTTGCCGAACAGGCTGGCGCCGCCGCGCCGGGCGCGCTGATCCGCGCGTTCCGGGCCAGCTTCCCGCGGATTCGCCTGCCGCGGATCCGCTTGCCGCGGGTCTGCGCCCTGCTCGCTATCCTGCGTTTCCTCGCTCATGTCCCTGACGCGCCTTGTTCTGGGCCGCTTACGCTGGCGAACTTACAGGATTTTCTGGCCAAGGCGACCGATTTGCGGCGCCCGGCGATTCACCTGCAAATTCGATTGTCGCCCAGTTCGACCAAAAAGTCGTTAACCTTTCAGAAAAACAGGCTTCTACCGGCGCCGCGCCCCCCTTGCGCGCCATTTTTCGCGCGCTCCGCGGCCAGTTTGCCCGTCTTTGTGGCAAAATCAGGATGAGCGACCGGGAACGGCGACAAAACGTCGCGTCACCGGGATTGGCGACAAAACGTCGCGTCACCGCGGAGGCGGCGACGCCCGAAGTCCTGGCGCCGAAGCCCAAGGTCAGCTGAAACGCCGCATGATCAGCGACGCATTGGTCCCGCCGAAGCCGAAGGAATTGGACAGGACGGTATCGATTTTGCGCGCGCGGGGCTTGTGCGGGACGAGATCGATCCTGGTCTCGACCGAGGGATTGTCGAGGTTGAGGGTCGCCGGCGCAATCTGGTCGCGGATCGCCAGGACCGAGAAGATCGCCTCGACCGCGCCGGCCGCGCCGAGCAGATGGCCGACGGAGGATTTGGTCGAGGACATGGAAATGCTCGAGGCCGCGTCGCCGACGACGCGCTCCACCGCCGCCAACTCGATGCCGTCGGCCATGGTCGAGGTGCCGTGGGCGTTGACATAGTCGATGTCGTGCGGGGGTTATCCCGGCCCGCTTGATCGCCGCCTGCATGCAGCGGAAGGCGCCGTCGCCGTCCTCGCGCGGAGCGGTGATGTGATAGGCGTCGCCCGACATGCCGTAGCCGATGACCTCGGCATAGATCTTCGCTCCGCGCGCCTGGGCGTGCTCCAGCGATTCCAGCACCACGCAGCCGGCGCCCTCGCCCATGACGAAGCCGTCGCGGTCGCGGTCATAGGGGCGCGAGGCCGCCTTGGGATTGTCGTTATAGGCGGTCGCCAGGGCCTTGCAGGCGGCAAAGCCCGCGATGCCGATGCGGTTGCAGGCCGATTCGGCGCCGCCCGCGACCATCACTTCGGCGTCTCCGAGCATGATCAGCCGCGCCGCGTCGCCAATGGCGTGGGTGCCGGTCGAACAGGCGGTGACCACCGCATGATTGGGGCCCTTCAGCCCATGCATGATCGAGACATGGCCGCCGATCAGGTTGATCAGCCGGCCGGGGACGAAAAACGGCGACACGCGGCGCGGGCCTTTTTCGGCCAAGACCAGCGCAGTCTCGCAAATGCCGCCGAGGCCGCCGATGCCCGAGCCGATCAGCACGCCCGTCTCGATCTGCTCTTGATAGGTTTTCGGCGCCCAGCCCGCGTCTTTCAGCGCCTGGGCCGCCGCGGCGACGCCGAAGATGATGAAATCGTCGACCTTGCGCTGTTCCTTGGGCTCCATCCAGTCGTCGGGATTGAAGGCGTCGGGCTTGTCGCCGCGCGGAACCTGCATGGCGATCTGGCAGGCAAGGTCGGAGGCGTCGAAACCCTCGATGCGCCCGGCGCCGCTTTCACCGGCCAGGAGCCGCTTCCAGGTCGTCTCAACGCCACTGGCGAGCGGCGACACCATGCCTAATCCCGTAACGACTACCCTGCGCATCGGCTCCCTCGGGCTTTTGTCCTTTCGCCGCAGGCAGCCGAAAGCCGCCGGGCGCAAAAAACGGCGGCGGAAGGCGCCCCTCCCGAATCGCCGCACAAAGGCATAACACGATTCGCGCGCGGCCAGCCTGCGCCGGTCGCGCGCGAAATCCTCAGGCTGGCAATCAGCCCTGGGCCGTGGCCTTTTCCAGGAACTTGACGGCGTCGCCGACGGTCACGATCGTCTCCGCGGCGTCGTCGGGGATTTCCACGCCGAATTCTTCCTCGAACGCCATCACCAGCTCGACGGTGTCGAGGGAATCGGCGCCCAGATCATCAATGAAATTCGCGCTATCGACGACCTTGTCGGCGTCAACGCCGAGATGTTCGATAACAATCTTCTTCACGCGCTCGGCGACATCGCTCATCTGTAGTTTCCTCGTAATTCGTAACTGACATCACGCTGCCCAGATCAAGGGGCGCCGCGCATGGGTTTTCACGGGGGTGGAAATTTCGGTGGGGGAGGAAATCTCCTGACCCAACTCCGCATAAACCGAGGCTTGCTAACATACTTCCGCCGGGATTGCGAGGCCCCCCAGGGCCTTTCCTCACCGCCGTGGAAGGTTCAGCTTAACATATTCAAATCATTGCCATTCCGCCATTGACATGGAGGGTCTGGCCGGTGACGTAAGCCGCTTCCGAACTGGCGAGATAGACGCAGGCCGCGCCGATGTCGCCGCCCTGGCCAAGATGGCCGGCGGGAATGGTCTGGAGTATGGCTTCCTTCTGCTTGTCGTTGAGCGCGTCGGTCATCGGGCTGGCGATGAAACCCGGCGCGATGCAATTGACGTTGACATTGCGCGAGGCGACTTCGGCGGCAAGGGACTTGCTCATGCCGATCAGGCCCGCCTTGGAGGCGGCGTAATTGCCCTGGCCCGCATTGCCGGTCACGCCGACGATGGAGGTGATGTTGATGATTCGGCCGTAGCGGCGCTTCATCATGCCCTTGAGCACGGCGCGCGAAAGGCGGAAGGCCGAAGTCAGGTTGACGGTGAGCACCGTCTCCCAGTCCTCGTCCTTCATGCGCATGAAAAGACCGTCGCGCGTCACGCCCGCATTGTTGACCAGGATGTCGAGCGGGCCGGCGGCGGCCTCGGCGGCGGGAACGAGCTTTTCCACCTCGTCCTTTTCGGAGAGGTTGCAGGGAACGGCAAAGGCGCGCTCGCCCAGTTCAGCCGCCAGGGCGTCGAGCGCTTCGCGGCGCGTGCCCGACAGGACCACCTTTGCGCCTTGCGCGTGCAGCGCCCGGGCAATGGCGGAGCCGAGGCCGCCGCTGGCGCCGGTGACGAGAGCGACGCGGTTGGTCAGATCGAACATTCAGAGACTCCGGTAATGCAAATCAGGCCAGCGAAAAGGCTTCCACCTCGGCGGGGACGCCGACATTCAGCGCGCGCGCCCCTTCGGCGGTGCGCTTGACCAGACCGGCCAGCACCTTGCCGGCGCCGACCTCGACGAACAGATCCGCGCCCTGCCTGTGCATGAAGCTCATGCGATTCGCGCCAGCGCACCGTGCCGCAGACCTGGCGCACCAGCAATTCGCGAATTTCCTCGGGATCGCGAACCGGCGCCGCCGTGACATTGGCGACGAGATCGACCACCGGCGGCTGGATCGCGATCATGCGCGAGCGCCGCCTGCATGGCCTCGGCCGCCGGCTTCATCAGCGCGCAATGGAAGGGCGCGGAGACCGGCAGCAGCATGGCGCGCTTGACGCCGTTGGTCTTGGCGATCTCGATCGCCGCATCCACCGCATGTTTCGCGCCGGAGACGACGATCTGGCCGCCGCCATTGTCATTGGCCACTTCGCAGACGGCGCCGGACGCCGCCGTCGCTTCGGCCGCGATCCTGGCGCCGAGTTCCGGCTCGGCGCCGAGCAGCGCCGCCATGGCGCCCACGCCGACCGGCACCGCCTTCTGCATGGCCTGGCCGCGCAGGCGCAGCAATTTTGCGGCGTCGCCGATCTGCAGCGCGCCGGCGGCGGCGAGGGCCGAATATTCGCCGAGCGAATGGCCGGCGACGAAAGGCGACGTCGCGGGCCAGTTCGACGCCCTTTTCGCTCTCCAGCGCGCGCAGCGCCGCCAGGCTCACCGCCATCAGCGCCGGCTGGGCGTTGGCGGTCAGGGTCAGTTCGGCGATGTCGCCTTCAAACATCAGGGCGGAGAGTTTTTCGCCGAGCGCCGCGTCGACTTCCTCGAACACGGCGCGCGAAGCGGCATAAGTGTCATGGAGGGCCTTGCCCATGCCGATGGCCTGCGATCCCTGACCCGGAAAAACAAATGCGACGCTCAACGGGGCGCTCCTTGACCTGACCATGGCGTGAATTCGCGCTAGCCATTGGCGCCGACGGGCTTGGCTGTCAAGGCGAGCCCGTCGGGCAGCACGGAATTCGGCTGTTTGCACTTGATCCCGCCCGAAAAACCTATATAAGGCGCGCTTCGCTGTTCGGCCGGGGGCTGAACGGAAGGCTGGCTTTTGCCGGCAGGGTTTGTTCCCGCCTTCCCGTGTTCCCGCCTTCGAAATGTTTCCGTCGGGCCTTTCTCCGGGCTCGAAGGGCTCCGCGCCGAAAAAGCGAAACCAGAGCCAGGGCTTGCCTTGGCGACCGCGCGAACAGCGCGGCGGCGGCTCATGCCGCCGGGCGCCTTGCCCACCGGGCAAAGGCCATGGTATCAAGAGAAAGGCAAAGAACATGGCTCTTTACGAGCACGTCTATCTTGCCCGCCAGGATCTCACCGCCCAACAGGCGGAAGCCCTGACCGAGCAATTCAAGACCACCGTGACCGGCCTCGGCGGCACGATCGGCAAGGTCGAATATTGGGGCGTCAAGTCCCTCGCCTACCGGATCAAGAAGAACCGCAAGGCCCATTTCACCCTGATCAACGTCGACGCTTCCCCGGCCGCCCTGGCCGAAGCCGAGCGCCAGTGGTCGATCAGCGAAGACATCCTGCGCTTCATGACCATTCGCGTCGAAGCCCTGGAAGACGGCCCGTCGGCCATGCTGCGCAAGCGCGACGACGACGACCGCGGCGATCGTGGCGATCGTGGCGACCGTGGAGATCGTGGCGACCGCCGTGGCCCGCCGCGCGGTCCGCGCGGTCCGCGCCGTGAAGATTCCGCCGAAGGAGGACAATTCTGATGACCAACACCTCCGCCGCCGGCGCCGGCCCCGCCCGCCGTCCGTTCTTCCGCCGCCGCAAGACCTGCCCCTTCACCGGGCCGAACGCGCCGAAGATCGACTACAAGGACACGCGCCTGCTATCGCGCTACATTTCCGAGCGCGGCAAGATCGTGCCTTCGCGCATCACCGCCGTTTCGGCGAAGAAGCAGCGCGAACTGGCCCAGGCCATCAAGCGCGCGCGCTTCCTGGGCCTGCTGCCCTACCTGATCGCGTGATCTGACAGAATAACGCCGACGCGCGAAAATTTCGCGCGTCGGTTTTTTGGCTGGGACGGACTTTGATCCGCCTCTAACCGCTCAGAAAGCGGGACAGCAAAGAAATGAATGACAACCATCCGCCGGCCAATTGGCCCGACCGCGCGGTCGGGCTCGGCTCCGGCCTCGCCAGCGCCCTGCTCTTCGCCGCTTCTTCCCGAGGCTCCGGCCTCGAGGTGGCGCTCGCCTATTTTTCGCCTTTGCCCCTGCTGATCGGCGCGATCGGCTTTTCCGCGCCCGCCGCCCTGGCCGGCGCGCTCGTCGGCGCCTTCCTGCTCGCCCATCTGGCGCAGCCTCTGCTCGGCCTGATCTTCCTGTTCGGCTTCGGCGCCCCGGCGCTGATCGCCGGCGCCCTGACCCGCAAGGGTTTCGCCGTCAAGAACGGCGCCTCGGGGCCGATGCCGCAATATTTCAGCCCCGGCGCGCTGCTCGCGGTGGTGATGAGCCTGGCGGTGATCGCCGCCTGGCTGGGCGTCGCCGCGCTGACCGATTTCTACCATGGTTTTGAAGCCGCGCTCGAGGCGCTGCTGCGCCGTTTCGGCCCCGATCTCGACAAACTGGTCGAAAACCTGAGGGATCTCGATCCCGAGGTCCAGGGCGACGCGATCAAGCGCCTGATCCTGCTGAGCGCCCCGGCCGGCGTCGCCGCCTCCCAGACCATGCTGCTCGCCGTCAATCTGTGGCTGGCCGCGCGCGCCGTCGATATCTCGGGGCGGCTGGGCCGGCCCTGGCCGTCGCTGCCCGAAAACCTCGTCCTGCCGCGCCTTGTCGCGCCGGCCTTCGTCATCGCCGGCGGCCTGAGCCTGATCGGCGGGCTCACGGGCGCCCTGTCCGGCGCCTTCGCGGCGGCCAGCGGCCTCTGCCTGATGTTCCAGGGCCTGGCGAGCCTGCACGCCTTCACCCGCGAGAGCAAATACCGCGGCCTCCTGCTGTCGGCGCTGTGGGCCGTGACGATGGTGTTCTTTCTCGCCGCGCCGCCCTTGCTGCTGGCGTTCACGCTGTTCGGACTGATCGAGTCCGTCTTTTCCCTGCGCGCCCGCAAGGCGCGCCGTAGTTCACCCAAAACCAGAACCGAATACGGAGTATCCCCATGCATGTCATTCTGCTCGAACGCGTCGCCAAGCTCGGCCAGATGGGCGAAGTCGTCCGCGTCAAGGACGGCTACGCCCGCAACTTCCTGCTGCCCCGCGGCAAGGCGCTGCGCGCCACCGAAGCCAACAAGAAGCATTTTGAAGGCCAGCGCGCCCAGCTGGAAACCCGCAACCTCGAGCGCAAGGGCGAAGCCGAAAAGATCGCCGAGACGCTGAACGGCCAGACCTTCGTGATCCTGCGCCAGGCCGGCGAATCCGGCCAGCTCTACGGTTCGGTTTCCACCCGCGACATCGCGGACGCGGCCACCGCCGGCGGCTTCACGGTCGACCGCAACCAGATCATCCTGCGCACGCCGATCAAGACGCTTGGCCTGCACAAGGCGCCGGTTCATCTGCATCCGGAAGTCGACGCCGAGATCATCATCAACGTCGCCCGTTCGGCCGAGGAAGCCGAGCGCCAGGGCAAGGGCGAATCGGCCACGGTGCGCGAAGAAACCTCGATGGCCGACCTCGGCCTCGAAATCGGCGCGGCGCTGGCCGAAACGGACGGCAGCCTCGGCGACCGCTGAGCTGCGATCTTCCGCGTCAACTTTCAGGCTCAGCAAGGCCGCGCTCCCGCAGCGCGGCCTTTTTGATTGGGCGCCCAAAATCCGGCCCTTCGGACTTCCTGTGGCCTCCCCGCCCTGGTCAAGCGCATTCGGCCAGGAGCTCTGCTTTTCCTTCCAAATTGTGGATAATGGGCAAGGGGGAGCGTTTTTAACAATTCGTTTTCCTAATCTCCGCCGGGCGTGGCACAACGGCCTGGCGATCGCGTAACCCGTCGCCCTCCCCTGTTCGAGAAAAATGTCGCGCCGCCTTCCCTGGCGGGGCATGAGGATGACCCATACCCATGGCCGCACTGGAAAAACGAACCAACCGTCGCCCTCGCCGTCGCCGCGCCGGAGCCCGCCTTTCGCGCGCCGCCCGCCAATATCGAGGCGGAACAGGCGCTGCTCGGCGCCATCCTGGTCAATAACGACGCCTTCGACCGTGTCTCGGATTTCCTGAAACCCGAGCATTTCGCCGAGGAGCTGCACCGCCGCGTCTACGAGACCGCCAGCCAGCTGATCCGCGCGGGCAAGCTCGCGACGCCCGTCACGCTGAAAACCTTCCTCGGCGACCAGGACCTCGGCGGCATGACCATTCCGCAATATCTGGCCCGCCTCGCCGCGGAAGCCACCACCATCATCAACGCCGTCGATTACGGCCGCGCCATCCACGACCTCGCCGTGCGCCGCGAACTGATCAACATCGGCGAGGAGGTGGTCAACGTCGCCTATGATTCCGGCGTCGACGCCAGCCCCCGCTCGCAGATCGAGGAGGCCGAGCGCAAGCTCTACGCCATCGCCGAGACCGGCCGCTACGAAGGCGGCTTTCACAGTTTTTCCATGGCCCTGACCAATGCCGTCGACATGGCGGCCAAGGCCTGGGAGCGCGACGGCGGGCTGTCTGGCGTCTCCACGGGCATGCACGACCTCGACCGCATGATGGGCGGGCTGCAGGCGTCGGATCTGATCATCGTCGCGGGACGCCCCGGCATGGGCAAGACCGCGCTCGCCACCAATATCGCCTTCAACATCGCCAAGACCTATCGCTTCGACGAGCGTCCGGACGGCACGCACGAAACGACCAATGGCGGCGTTGTCGGCTTCTTCTCGCTGGAAATGTCCTCCGAGCAGCTGGCGACCCGTATCATCGCCGAACAGGCGCAAGTGCCCGGCTACAAGATCCGCCGCGGCGACATCAGCGAAGGCGAGTTTCACCGCATCACCAATGCGGCGCGGGAAATGCAGCAGATTCCCTTTTATATCGACCATACCGGCGGCATTTCCATCGCGCAGCTGACCGCCCGCGCCCGCCGGCTGAAGCGCCAGCAAGGGCTCGACCTGCTGGTGGTCGACTACCTCCAGCTGCTGTCGGGCTCCAAATCCAAGGGCGACAACCGCGTCCAGGAACTGACCGAAATCACCACGGGCATGAAGGCCCTGGCCAAGGAATTGAACGTCCCCATCATCGCCCTGTCGCAATTGTCGCGTCAGGTCGAGTCGCGCGACGACAAGCGCCCGCAATTGTCTGACCTGCGTGAATCCGGCTCGATCGAACAGGACGCCGACGTGGTGATCTTCGTCTATCGCGAGGAATATTACCTGAAGAACAAGCAGCCGCGCGAAGGCACGCCGGAATTCGCCACATGGCTCTCCGAAATGGAGCGCGCCCACGGCCGCGCCGAAGTCATCATCGGCAAGCAGCGCCACGGGCCGACCGGCACGGTGGAACTGGCCTTCGAAGGCGAATATACACGGTTCAGCGATCTGGCGCAGGAAGACCACATGCCGGCGCCCAGGTAAGGAAGTCGTCATGCCCGATGTCAAAGCTCCCGAACCAATCAGGGCGATGAGTCAGGCGATCCTCACCATCGATCTCGCCGCCCTGGCCGCGAACTGGCGTTTTCTGGCCGACCGCGCCCGGGGCTCCGAATGCGCCGCCGTGGTCAAGGCCGACGCCTATGGCCTAGGGGTCGCTCCGGTCGCGAAAGCCCTGCTGGCCGCGGGTTGCCGCAGCTTCTTCGTCGCTCACCTTTCCGAGGGCGAATTGCTGCGCGCCATTGCGCCGGAGGCGCGGATCTTCGTGCTCAACGGCCTCGCGCCGACCTGCTCGGCGCTTTATGCGCAGGCTCGGCTGATCCCGGTGCTCGGCTCGCTGCCCGAAATCGCCGAATGGGCGGATTTCTGCCGGCTCGACGGCTCGCCCCATCCCGCCGCCATCCATATCGACACCGGCATGAACCGGCTCGGCCTGGCAGTCCGCGACCTGCCCCGCGCCCGCGCGCTGATGGACGCCTTCCAGCCGGTGCTGGCGATGAGCCATTTCGTCTCCGCCGAGGATACGTCGGCGCCGCGCAACCACGCCCAGATCGTGCGTTTCGAGGAAGCCTGCGACGCCTTGCCGCCGATGCCGGCCTCGCTCTGCAACAGTTCCGGCCTCTATCTCGACGAGGCGCCCTATCTCGACCTCGTGCGGCCCGGCTACGCGCTTTACGGCGGCAATCCGACACCCGGCAACGACAATCCCATGCGCCGGGTGGTCGAGCTGGAGGCCGTCATCCTCCAGGTCCGCGAGATTCCCGGCGGCGAGACGGCGGGCTACAACGCCCGCTGGACCGCGCCCTCGCGACGCAAGCTGGCGACCATCGGCCTCGGCTACGCCGACGGTTTCTTGCGCAGCGGGACCGGAGGGCCGATCGGCGTCGAAGTTTTCGTCGACGGTCGCTACTGCCCGGTGGTGGGGCGAATTTCGATGGACCTGTCGATCATCGACATCAGCGACGCCGGTCCGTTGCGCCGCGGCGACCGCGTCGAGATCCTCGGGCCCAACATCAGCGTCGACGAACTGGCCTCCCAGGCCGGCACCATCGGCTACGAGATTCTCACCGATCTGGGCCGGCGGTTCAAAAGGGTCTATCTTGACGGGGAAACCGCGGCTCGGGCGACAGGGGCCGCGCGTGAAAAGGCGCCGCCGTCCGCGTGAGCCGCCGAAGGAGAGCGCACCATGTCACAGACTATTCCGCGTCTTGCCAAGCTTGCCTTTCCGTTGGCGCTGCTCGCTTTTGCGACGGTCCCGTCCCTGGCCGAGGAGCCGGTCGGCTGCGAGAATTTCAAATGGCCGATCGCCCGGCAACAGGCGGCCTTGGCGACGCCGGGCGGCCAATCTCGAGAACGGCGGCGCGCTGACGATCGGAACAGCTGCGCGCGTAAAACTCGCGCCGATCGACAAGATCGTCTTCGCCCATCCGCCCGGCCGGGACGCGATCGCCGGAACCTACGCCGCCGTATTGACCCTGCCCAAGCCTCCGGCGGCGGGCGTCTATACCGTCAGCCTGTCCGGCGGCGCCTGGATCGACGTCTTCCAGGACAACATCGCGCTGAAGCCGAGCGATCACAGCGGCGTCAAGGGTTGCCAGAATATTCGAAAAACATTGAAATTTCAATTCACTCCGCTTGATACCGTCATTCAGGTCTCAAATTCCGCTTCGCCGGAGATCGCCATCGTCGTGATGCCGGAATAAGGGCGCGGCGGGCGCGCCACTGGACAAGCCGAAGCGAGTATGTTCTATACTTGTTCTCGTTACTCCTCCCCGGAATCGCCCGCCTTGGCCAAAGCCCGCACATCCTTCATCTGCCAGAATTGCGGCGCGGTCACGCCGCGCTGGCAGGGCAAATGCGAATCCTGCAACGAATGGAATTCGCTGGTCGAGGAGGCGCCGACGGCCGGGATCGGCGCGCTGGCGGCGCGCAACGCGCGCAAGGGCCGCGATTTTCGCCCTGGAGGGCCTCTCGGGCGAGTCGAAGCCGGCGCCGCGCATGTTGTCGGGCATGGCGGAACTCGACCGGGTCACCGGCGGCGGTTTCGTCCCCGGCTCGGTGCTTTTGATCGGCGGCGAACCGGGAATAGGCAAGTCCACCCTGCTGATCCAGGTCTGCGCGGCGATGGCCAGGCGCGGGGAGCGCGTGGTCTATATCTCAGGCGAAGAGGCGGCGGCCCAGGTGCGCCTTCGCGCGGAAAGGCTCGGGCTCAATGACGCCCCGGTCGAACTCGCCGCCGAAACCGCGGTCGAGGACATCATCGCCACGCTGTCCGCCGGCCGCACGCCCTCGCTGGTGGTGATCGACTCGATCCAGACCATGTGGACGGAAACCGCGGATTCGACGCCGGGCACCGTGACGCAGGTGCGCGGCGCGGCGCAGGCCCTGATCCGCTTCGCCAAGCTTTCGGGCGCCTGCGTGATCCTGGTCGGCCATGTCACCAAGGACGGGCAGATCGCCGGGCCGCGCGTGGTCGAACACATGGTCGACGCCGTCGCCTCCTTCGAAGGCGACGGCAGCCATCATTTCCGCATTCTGCGCAATGTGAAAAACCGTTTCGGGCCGACCGACGAGATCGGCGTGTTCGAAATGACCGGCGCCGGCCTGTCCGAGGTCGCCAATCCCTCCGCGCTGTTTCCTCGCCGGCCGCGATGGATCGGCGCCGGGCGCCGCGGTCTTCGCCGGCATGGAGGGGACCCGGCCGGTGCTGGTCGAGATCCAGGCGCTGGTGGCGCCGAGCGCCCTGGGCACGCCGCGACGCGCCGTGGTCGGCTGGGACCCGAGCCGGCTGTCCATGCTGGTCGCGGTGCTGGAGGCGCATGGCCGGGTCAAGCTCGGACAGCACGACATCTATCTCAATGTCGCCGGCGGCATGAAGATTTCGCGAGCCGGCCGCCGATCTCGCGGCCGCGGCGGCGCTGGTCTCCTCGCTCACCGGGGCTGTGCTGCCGCATGACATGGTGTTTTTCGGCGAAGTCGGGCTATCAGGCGCGGTGCGTCCGGTGCCCCACGCCAATCTGCGGCTCAAGGAGGCGACCAAACTCGGCTTTGCCCGCGCCGTCGCGCCGCAAGGGCTGCAGGACCAAGGGCCGCAGGAGAAGGACAGGCCGGAACGCAACAGGTCCGCGGGCATGGCGATGCGGCCGATCCGCCACATCGGCGAGGCCATCGCCGACATTGCGTCACTTGGCCGCAACAGCGCGCCAAAACCTGTGCGCGCGGCGGGCAGTTTAAGTCGACGCGCGCAAAAGCTCGCGCTATAAGCGGGCGCGGAAAAAAAGCGGAATCGTCTGTTTCAATTTATTTTCGTAGGGAATGCTGGCTCCTTGGGGCCGGAATCCAATGTCGTCCCCGTTCGAGGCGCTGAATGCCGTCTTATCTTGACCTCGGTCTGATCGTCGTGGTGCTGGTTTCGGCGCTGCTCGCCATGTTGCGCGGTTTCACCCGCGAGGTCATGGCGATCCTGTCCTGGGGCCTCGCGGCGGCGGCCGCGATCTATCTTTATCCGTCGCTCGTTCCCAAGCTGGCCGAGGCCGGCTCGCCGATCTTCATCGCCAAGGAAGCCTTCGTCCCTACGCAGCTGGCGCGGCCATCTTTTTCCTCGTGCTGATCCTGGTGTCGATCGTCACCATCCGCATATCCAACGCCATCCTCGATTCGAAGATCGGCGCGCTCGACCGCTCGCTCGGCTTCCTGTTCGGCGCCGTGCGCGGCCTGCTGCTTTGCGCCATCGCCTTCATCTTCTTCAACTGGCTGGTTCGCCGAAGCCAGCAACGCCGCGCCCGATTCCGCGCCCGGCCTGCGCAACCAATGGTTCGCCAACGCGCGCAGCCTGCCGTTGCTGAAAGCGACCGGCGATCAATTGCTGGCGCTGCTGCCCGACGACCCCGACGGCATTCTCGCCAAGTTCAAGAAACACAAGCCCGGCGCCGTCGACGAGACCGCGCCGCCCGACGCCGACCAGGAGCCGAAGGCCGCGCCGGCGACGCCTTCGCCGCCGGTCAAACCCAACGCGCACGCAAGTCAAGCCCAAGCCGACGCCGCCCCGGCGCCGGACGACAAGCACAAGCTGGACGCTCTCGTGAAGGGCGCGCATTGATTTTATGGGTTCACGGTCGAACCAATCGAACCTGGCCTCTTTCCATTTGGCTGCCGCCGGGTTTATTGAGCGTTTTCTTCTGCAACGGGGTCTTTTCGAACCCTTACGCGCGCCGGATCCTGGCGCGCAGGAGTCTGGGCTATGGACGATTCCGGCGCCGTACGCGAATCTCGGCGATCTCGATCTGGACGCCGACCGGCTGCGCGAGGAATGCGGCGTGTTCGGCATTTTCGGCCATCCCGACGCCGCGGCGATCACCGCGCTCGGCCTGCACGCCCTGCAGCATCGCGGGCAGGAGGCGGCGGGCATCGTCGCCTATGACGGCAAGCGCTTCAATTCCGAGCGCCGCATGGGCATGGTCGGCGACGCCTTTTCGAAGGCCTCGACCATCGAGCGCCTGCCCGGCGACCGCGCCATCGGCCATGTGCGCTATTCGACCACCGGCGAAACCATCCTGCGCAATGTCCAGCCGCTGTTCGCCGAACTCGATTCCGGCGGCTTCGCCGTGGCGCATAACGGCAATCTCACCAACGCCCTGACCATGCGCCGCGAATTGATCCGCGACGGCGCCATCTACCAGTCGACCTCCGACACCGAAGTCGTGCTGCATCTGGTGGCGCGCAGCCGCAAACACTCCATCATCGAACGCTACATCGAGGCGCTGCGCCAGCTCGAAGGCGCCTATGCCTTTGTGGCGATGAGCAACAAGAAGCTGATCGGCGCGCGCGATCCGCTCGGCATTCGGCCGCTGGTGCTCGGCCAGCTCGACGGCCATTACATCCTGGCGTCCGAGACCTGCGCCCTCGACATCATCGGCGCGCATTTCGTCCGCGACGTCGAGAACGGCGAAATCGTCGTCATTTCCGAAAAGGGCGTCGAAAGCCTGCGCCCCTTCCCGCCGCAGCCCGCCCGGCCCTGCATCTTCGAATATATCTACTTCGCCCGCCCCGACTCCATCGTGCATGGCCGCTCGGTCTATGACGTGCGCAAGGCCATGGGCGCGCAACTGGCGCAGGAAAATCCCATCGAGGCCGACGTGGTGGTGCCGGTGCCGGATTCCGGCGTGCCGGCCGCGATCGGCTATGCCCGCGCCTCCGGCATTCCCTTCGAGCTGGGCATCATCCGCAATCATTATGTCGGCCGCACCTTCATCCAGCCGACCCAGAGCGTGCGCGAACTGGGCGTGCGGATGAAGCATTCGGCCAATCGCGCCGTGGTCGAGGGCAAGCGGATCATCCTGCTCGACGATTCCATCGTGCGCGGCACGACCTCGGTGAAGATCGTGCAGATGATGCGCGACGCCGGCGCCAAGGAAGTGCATTTCCGCATTTCCTCGCCGCCGATCACCCATCCCGACTATTACGGCATCGACACGCCGCAGAGGGACAAGCTGCTCGCCGCCACCCATACTCTTGAGGAAATGCGCGAGCTGATCGGCGCGGATTCCCTGGCCTTCCTGTCGGTCGACGGCATTTACCGCGCCATGGGCTGCGCCGGCCGCAATCCGCAGCGGCCGCAATTCACCGATCATTGCTTCACCGGCGATTACCCGACCACCTTGACCGACCTCAACGGCGCCGACGTCCGCGGCGCAATTGTCGCTGCTGGCCGAAACCGGCTGACTTCCGAGGGAATTTCACAAATGTCAGACACGTCTCCGCCGGCGGGAAAACTCGCCGGCCGCATCGCCCTCGTCACCGGCGCCTCGCGCGGCATCGGCCGCGCCGTGGCGCTGGAGCTGGCTCGCCGCGGCGCCCATGTCATCGCCCTGGCGCGCACGCAGGGCGCGCTGGAGGAGCTGGACGACGCCATCCGCGCGCTCGGCGGCGAGGCGACGCTGGTCCCCTGCGACCTCAAGGATTTCCCGGCGCTCGACCGGCTCGGCGCCGCCATCCACGAGCGCTGGGGCAAGCTCGACATTTTCGTCGGCAACGCCGGCGTGCTCGGCCCGCTGACCCTGATCTCCCATTGCGATCCGGACAAGTGGGACCAGGTCTTCGCCATCAACGTCACCGCCAATTACCGGCTGCTGCGCTCGCTCGACCCGCTGCTGCGCGTCTCCGACGCCGGGCGCGTCGTGCTCATCTCCTCGGGCGCGGCGCAGAAGGCCGAACTCTCGGCCTTCTGGGGTCCTTATGCCTCATCGAAATCGGCGCTGGACGCGATCCTGCGCACCTATGCCGCCGAGACGCTCAATGTCTCCAACATCAGGGCGATGAGCGTCAATCCCGGCCCGCTGCGCACCAAAATGCGCGCCTCGGCCATGCCCGGCGAAGACCCGGCCAGCCTGCGGACGCCGGAAGAGTTCGCGCCGAAAGTCGCCGATCTCTGCGGTCCCGACTGGACCGAGACCGGCAGCGATCTACGATTTCCCGAAGGACAGGGTCTTGCGCTTTCAGGGACCGGCTTAGCTAACCGCAGCGGACATTCGCCTCAGCCGATCCGTTCAACGAAAGCCGGTGCGATGAGCCTATGGAAGGGCAGCACGGCCGCGAGATAGATCCGCCCGGCCAGATTGTGGCGGCGGACGATGGTCGTCACCGTCGCGACTCCCGCCATGACCGTCACCACGATGCGGAAATCAAGATGGCGGTCGTCGAACCCCATGACGACGATGTCGGGCGTCTCGCTGATCACCGGAAACCCGGTCGAGGGCGCGGGCCTCAGGCCGAAGGGCGCGACGATACGGTCCCGCGCCTCCATCAAGAATGCGGCCCAGCGCGGCGGCCTCGCGAAGGCGCGGCGCACGGCCTCGGGCGCGTCCACGCCAGGCGGCGCCGCCACGGCAAAAGCGTCCGAAAAATCATATCCGGGCAGAAAGGCGCCGCAATCGATCGGAGGCGAGACGGAGCGCGTTTTTTTCATGCCACATTGATAGGCTTTCCGCTCGTCACGCATCAAGCACAAAGGCTCGTCACGCCTAAGTGTATCTACGTACGACTACGGCGGACAAAAAGCTTTGCGGCGCCAAAAAAACGCACGGGAATACGATGTTAGCGGCCAAGTTTTTGATGTCGCCGCAGATGGCGCCGCTCGATATAAACCATTAAGTCGTTGACCGTACAGCGGGTTGGACTTACCCTCACGTCAAGGTTGCGATTGCGCCTTTCCACAAGAAATTTTCAACGCTCATCGGTTGCTGGCGTCATGGCGAAACTCCGTACAAGTGACAGAGCATCGAGCAGCCGCGCTTTCAGCGAGGGCACACAGGACGCCTTCATTTGCGTCGACCTGTCGGGCGCCATCGTCGCCGCCAACCCGGCGGCCGAGGCGCTGATGGCGGGCGCAGGCGAGACCCTGGTCGGCCGTCCTTTCAACGAGACGCGACTTCCCGAGCGTTTGCGGCGCTGCGTCCGCGATCTGGTCGGCCAGGCCAGGGCCGGGGCCAAAACCATCAGGCGTGCTTTCGACATCGACGGCTGCCGCGCCGACGACCAGTTTTTCAGCGCCGAAGCGGAGGTGTACATCGGCTCGCAGGCGCGCAAGCGCTGTGTCGTCGTGCATCTCCACGTGATCGGACCAAGGACGAACTCGACGACGCACGACCTGGACCGCTCGAACCGAATTCTTGCGACCATGACCGCAGCCGGACGGGCGATGCTCGACGCCGTCGACGAGCGGCAGCTTTATGCGGAAATGTGCCGCGTGATCGTCGAGATCGGCGGCTTTCCCATGGCCTGGGTCGGCCTTGCCGAATTTGACGAAGCCTGCACGGTGCGGCCGGCAGCCAGCGCCGGAAACGAAAATGGCTATGCCGGACTGGCCAGCATTTCCTGGGACGACGGACCGCGCGGCCGCGGCCCCGCCGGCAGCGCGATACGCTCGGCCGAACCGCAGGTTTGCAATGATCTCGACGCCCATCCGCTGATGGCGCCCTGGCAGAACGCAGCCCGCGAGCGCGGCTATCGCTCGGTGATGGCGCTGCCTTTGAAGGAAGGCGGCGCCGTCTTTGGCGCCCTCATCATCTATGCCTCGGAGCCCCATGCCTTCGGCCTGCAGGAACAAACCCTGCTGATCGAGCTCGCGGACAATCTGGCCTTTGGCGTCGTCGCCCTGCATGACCGAAAGGCGCGCGGCGAACTGGAGCAGGCGCTGCACCATGCGGCGAAGCTTGAGGCGCTAGGCGCCATGAGCGGCAGCATCGTGCATGACTTCAACAATTTGCTGCAGGTGGTGATGTCCTCGCTGCATGTGATTCAGCGACGCAACGACGATATCGAAGCCCGCAACGCCGCCATCGAAACCATCCAGCACAGCTGCAAGCGCGCATCGTCCATCGCCGGAGGCCTCCTCGCCTTTTCCCGCAAGGACGTTTCCAGGCCGGAAACGCTCGAATTTGCCCGTGAGGCCGAAAAATGGCGTGAATTGATCGCCCATTCCGTGCATGCGGGCATCAAGGTCGAATTCCGCATCCCCGAAAATATCTGGCCGATCCATTGCGACCCCTGTGCGCTCGAGGTCGCGCTGATCAATATCGCGGTCAACGCCCGCGACGCCATGCCGGGGGATGGCGCGCTCACTGTCTCCGCCCGCAACCTGCGCGCCACCGACGCCGACTATGTCGAAATCGACGTCACGGATACGGGCGGCGGCATCGATCCGGCGGTGTTGAATCGCGTTTTCGAGCCATTTTACACGACCAAGCCGGTCGGCAAGGGCACAGGCCTGGGTCTGAGCCAGGTATTCCGTTTCGCCAAGCAGTCGGGCGGCGAAGCGCGCATGACCTCGCTCCCGGGCCAGGGCGCGACCGTGACCTTGAAACTGCCCCGAGGCGTGACGATGCAGGCGGCGGAAACGCCCTTCGACTCACCATTGCTGCCCATTGCCGCGCCGCGCCGCAAAATTGGCCGCGCGAGCGGCTGCGCCGCAATCGCCTGCGAACTGCCGCCGTCCGTTTCCAGAGGATCGGACCTCGCGCGCTGACGGAGCCGGGTCGCCAAAAACGCTTCAGCGCCGCCGTTTCTTGCCCGCGAAAGGATTGTCGCCCTGTTTCAGGGTGATGCGGATCGGCACGCCCGGCAAGTCAAACGTCTTGCGCAAGCCGTTGATCAGGAAGCGCTGGTAGCTCTCCGCCAATTCGTCGAGCTGGTTGCCGAACAGCACGAAATGCGGCGGCCGCGCCTTGGGCTGGGTCATGTAGCGGATTTTGATGCGCCGTCCGGCGACGGCGGGCGGCGGCGTCTGGTCGAGCACGGCTTCCAGCCAGCGGTTGAGCCGCGACGTGGAAATGCGCCTGTTCCATACCTCATGGACGTGGAGGATCGCCGCCATCAGCGCGTCGAGCCCCTGCCCCGTCGCGCCGGATACCGGCACCACCGGCGCGCCGCGCACCTGCGGCAGCAGGCGTTCGGCCTCCTCGCGCAATTCCACGAGCTTCGCCGGCTTGTCGGCGATCAGATCCCATTTGTTGACGCCGATCACCAGCGCCCGGCCCTCGCGCGCGGCGAGATCGGTGATGGTCAGAGTCCTGCTTCTCGAAGGGAATGGTCGCATCGAGCAGCACCACCACGACCTCGGCGAAACTCACGGCGCGCAGCGCGTCGGCGGCGGCGAGCTTTTCGAGCTTGTCCTCGACTCTCGCGCGGCGGCGCAGTCCGGCCGTGTCGAAAATCTTCATCTTGCGCTCGACCGACCCCTTGCGCCAGACGAAATCGACGCCGATGGAATCGCGGGTGATGCCGGCTTCCGGCCCGATCAGCAGGCGGTCCTCGCCGAGGATGCGGTTGATCAGCGTCGACTTGCCGGCGTTGGGCCGGCCGACGATGGCGATGCGCAGGGGCTTGGTCGGATCGAGTTCGCTGCCGTCCTCGTCATCCGCAAGCGTCAGCCGCTCCCGGGTCTCCTCTTCCTCTTCGACCAGGGCGGTTTCTTCCGGCAGGGCCGCGAGCAGCGAGGCATAAAGCTCGGCCATGCCGTCGCCGTGTTCGGCCGAAAGCGGCACCGGATCGCCGAGGCCGAGGCCGAAGGCGTCATAGGCGCCCGCTTCGCCGGCGCGGCCCTCGGCCTTGTTGGCGATGACGATCAAGGGCTTGCCCGCGCGGCGCACCAGCGAGGCGAAATGGCGGTCTTCGGGCGTGACGCCCACCCGCGCGTCCATGACGAAGAAAATCGCGTCGGCGTCCTCGATCGCGGCTTCGGTCTGGGCGCGCATGCGGCCGGTCAGCGATTCCGCGCCGCCTTCCTCGAGCCCCGCCGTGTCGATGATGGTGAAGAGGAGGTCGCCGAGCTTGGCCTCGCCGGAGCGGCGGTCGCGGGTGACGCCGGGCTGGTCGTCGACCAGCGCCAGCTTCTTGCCGACCAGCCGGTTGAACAGCGTGGATTTGCCGACATTGGGCCGCCCGATGATGGCGACGGTGAAAGTCATGAACCTACTTCGCTGGGGGTGAGGCGGCAGGCGCCGCAGGCAAGTTCGGAGGAGACGCCGCAGGCGAGTTCGGAGAAGCCGCCGCGGGCGTGTCGGGCGCAGGCGACGCCGGACCCGGCGTGAACTTGCCGCCGCCGCGCACCAGCGACAGAAAACCCTGGGCGCGCTGGCGCAGGTTGGCCGGGGCGTTGGGATCGACAACGATCTGGTCGAGCAATTTTCCCGCCTCCTCGAAGTCGCCGCGCTTGAGCGCCGCAAGCGCCATGAACTCGCGCGCGCTATGGCGGTAGGAGCCGTTCATCAAGGGAGCGAAACGCTGCTCGACCTCGGATCTGTCGGCGTCGTCGACGCGCAAGGCGCCGGCGCGCAGGCGGGCGAGATCGCGCCACAGCGGAGCGACTTCTCGTCGCCGGATATGAGGTCTAGCTCCTTTACCGCGCCCGCGGCGTCGGTGAGGCCCTTTTCCTCGGCGGCGCGCAGCCGCGCCAGCAACTGGTAGCCCGCAGGCGCCGTCTTCGCCAGCTCCTCGAAAGCGGCGGCCGCATCCTCGTGCCTGTTCTTCTGCGACAGCTCCTGCGCGGCCTGGTAGAGCAAGCCGGCCGCCTCGGCCTGGGTCTGCTTCACATGGCGCTGCCAGACGAAAAGCGCCGTCGCGGCGACGATGGCGAGGGCCAGACCGGCGACGACGATCGAATATTTCGACCACAGCTCCACCATCTTGTCCTGGCGGACGTCTTCGTCGACTTCGCGAAAAATATCGGACATGCGCAACTCTCGGGGGAAGTTTGGACACGCGAGTTACCACGACCCGCAACGAAAGGCGAGCTTGGGACTGGCTTTTTCGGCTTCCGATGCCCTAGTAAGGCGCATGACAGAAAATTCATCCCTGAAAACCGTCCACGTGGTCGGCGGCGGCCTCGCCGGCTCCGAAGCCGCCTGGCAGATCGCCCAGGCCGGCGTTCCCGTCGTCCTGCACGAAATGCGCCCGCAATCGCGCCACCGAGGCGCACAAGACCGAATCCCTGCGCCGAACTGGTCTGCTCGAACTCGTTCCGCTCGGACGACGCCGCAGGCAACGCCGTCGGCGTGCTGCATCGGGAAATGCGGGCGATGGACTCGCTGATCATGCGTTGCGCCGACGCCCACAAGGTGCCGGCCGGCGGCGCGCTGGCGGTCGACCGCGACGCTTTCGCCGAAAGCGTGACCCAGGCGCTGGAAGCCGAGCCGCTGATCACGATCTGCCGCGAGGAAGTGGCGGGCCTGCCGCCGGCCGATTGGGACAAGGTCATCATCGCCAGCGGCCCGCTGACCTCGCCCGCCCTCGCCGAAGCCATCGGCAAGCTCACCGGCGAGGCGCAACTGGCCTTTTTCGACGCCATCGCCCCCATCGTCCATCGCAGACACCATCGACATGGACAAGGCCTGGTATCAGTCGCGCTACGACAAGGCGGGCCCGGGCGGAACCGGCGCCGATTACATCAATTGCCCGCTCGACCGCGAGCAATATGAGGCCTTCGTCAACGCCCTGATCGCGGGCGAGAAGACGCAATTCAAGGATTGGGAAAAGACGCCCTATTTCGACGGGTGCCTGCCGATCGAGGTCATGGCCGAGCGCGGCTTCGAGACCCTGCGCCACGGGCCGATGAAGCCGGTCGGCCTCACCAATCCGCACAATCCCACCGTCAAAGCCTACGCCATCGTGCAACTGCGGCAGGATAACGCGCTGGGCACGCTCTATAATATGGTCGGGTTCCAGACCAAGCTGCTCTATGGCGCGCAGGCCGCCATCTTCCGCATGATCCCTGGGCTGGAGCGCGCCGAATTCGCGCGGCTCGGCGGGCTGCACCGCAACACGTTCCTGAATTCCCCGAAAGTGCTCGACGCGGTCGCTGCGGCTCAAGGCCGATCCGCGCCTGCGTTTCGCCGGCCAGATCACCGGCTGCGAAGGCTATGTCGAAAGCGCCGCGGTCGGCCTGATCGCCGGCCGCATGGCGGCCAGCGAGCGGCTCGGCCGGCGAGTCGCCGCCGCCGCCTTTGACCACCGCCATCGGCGCCCTGCTCAACCACATCACCGGCGGCCATATCGAGACCATCGACGCCGGGCCGCGCTCGTTCCAGCCGATGAACGTCAATTTCGGCCTGTTCCCGCCGATGGAGTTCACGCCGAAATCGCCCGACGGCCAGCGGATGCGCGGCCCGGAAAAGGCGCTGGCGAAAAAACGCGCGCTGTCGGAACGCGCGGAAGCGGATATGCTGGCCTGGCTGCGGAATTAAGCAGAACGATACAGGGAGGCGCGCATGGGGAGTCTGGCTGGCAAGGTCGCGATCGTCACCGGCGCGACGAGCGGAATCGGCGAGAGGATCGCGGAAGTTTTCGCAGAGGAAGGCGCGACGCTGGTCCTCGCCGCGCGTCGCGAAGAGGAAGGCTTAAGCCTGGAAAAACGGCTGGGCGCGCGCTTCATCCGCTGCGACGTTTCGGTCGAGGCCGACGTCAAGGCGCTGGTCGCCGCCGTGATGCGGCAATACGGCCGCGTGGATGTTCTCGTCAACAATGCCGGCGTCCCCGCGCCGATGATCCCCGTCGCCGACACCGACGTCGAAGCCTTCGACCTGTTGATGGCGATCAATGTGCGCGGCGTGCTGCTGGGCATGAAGCATGTCGCGCCGGTCATGGCCGCGCAGAACGCCGGCAGCATCATCAATATCGCCAGCGTCGCCGGCCTGCGCGGCGGCGTCTCCGGCCACATCTATTCGACCACCAAGGGCGCGGTGCTGGCGCTGACCCGTTCGGTCGCGGCGGAACTCGGGGAGAAGGGCGTGCGCGTCAACAGCATCTCGCCCGGCGCCATCGTCACCGGCATTTTCGCCAAGGCCGCGGGCGTCGAAGGCGCCAAGGCCGACCGGGCGACCGGCGCCATCAAGCAGGCCTTCGCGACCATGCAGACCATCCCCCGCGCCGGCTTGCCCGAGGACATCGCGAAGGCCGCGGTGTTTCTGGCGGGCGACGGGTCGGGCTTCATCAACGGCCAGGACCTCGTCGTCGACGGCGGCATGACCTCGGCGGGCCGCAACTGGTCCGCGACCGCGGCGGCGCGGGCCGCCATGGGCGCGCAGCTGAAGAAGATGGCGGAATCGGAATAGGACAAGCGCGCGGCACGATCCTTGATTGGCCATCGGTCTTGAACTCTGGGGGCCGCCATGGCGATGAACGAGGATGCGATCGAAATCGGCAAATGCTATTCCGCAGGCGCCGAAAACTACAAGGTGATCGCAATCACCCGCAAGATCGTGACCTATCAGGCATGGCCGAAAGGCGGAAAGCTCAACCTGCTCCGCATCAATTGCGGATTGAAACCCTTCGCCCAAGCGGTGCGCAAGGAAATCCCCTGCCCTCCGGATTTGACGGGATTTGCGCGCAATAAGTCCGTCTCACAAGCTTCACAGCGGTGAGCCATCTCTGCGAGAAGAGGAGCGACGCATGGTGGACACATATCCGGAACTCGACAAGCTGCAGGCCGATTACAAGGCGGCGATGGACGAATGGCGCGCGGCGATCCAACGCGAGGAGGACCTCGCTTCGGTCAACCACAGCGTCGCCGAAATAGACAAGTGGGAACAGGCGCATTTCGAGGAGGACGACCTGCGCAACAAGGTCAAGGCCGCCAAGAAGCTCTATGAAGACGCCCTGCGCGAAAAATTCTTCGGATTCTGAAAGTTTCAGATCGCGTCGTTATCGGTCTCGCCGGTGCGGATGCGCACCACGCGATCGATCGGCGTGACGAAAATCTTGCCGTCGCCAACCTTGCCAGTATAGGCCGATTTGCAGATGGCCTTGACGACCTTTTCCACCTGATCGTCCGCGACCGCGATATCCAGGCGCATTTTCGGCACGAAGGTCACGCTGTATTCCGCGCCCTGATAGAGTTCGGTATGACCCCGCTGCCGCCCGCCACCCTTGACCTCGGCGATGATCAGGCCCTCGACGCCGACCTCGACCAGCGCGTCACGGACGTCATCCAGGAGGAAGGGTTTGATGATGGCGGAAACGAATTTCATGGGGCAGTTCACTTCATTTAATGCGTCAGCCGACCGACTCTTTATGACTTCCTTACATAGCTACGCTCTCCGGCGCCGGGTGACAAGAATTTTTACTCCAGCCTTGCGGCAGCGCCGGCGCGCAACAATAAGCCCATAAAATCGTTTGTCCTTTTTTGGAGGTGAACATGGCGGACGGCCTCGTGACGCTGGCGAGCGCGTATTCGTTCGCGGAGACGCTCGCGCGCGTCGAGACGGCAATGCGTGACAAGGACATAACAATTTTCGCCCGCATCGATCATGGCGCCGGCGCCCTGGCCGCCGGCCTGAGCCTGCGCCCGACTGTCGTGCTGGTTTTCGGCAACCCTAAGGGCGGCACGCCGTTGATGCAGCAGCGGCAGGAGATCGGGCTGGAATTGCCGCTGAAGATGCTCGTCTGGGAAGACGAAGGAGGAACAGTCCGGCTTTCCTATGACGACCCCGTCTGGCTGGCGCAACGTTTTGGCGTCGACCCTGAACTCGCGGTGGTCAAGGCCCTGTCCGCCGCGCTCGCGGCCTTGGCCGCCCTGGCGGGCCAACGCGCGCAGTAACCGTCTCATTCCTAGGCGCCATTTAAAAGGGCGCGGCCCCGTCGCATGCTGGGAGCCTGACCCGCCCGCTTTTTCTGGAGTCGCCTTGCCGCGCGCGTATCGCCTTATCCTCTCCGGCCTGGCCTTGCTCGCAGCTGCGCTGATCCCGGGCCGAGCCGTTTTGGCGGCGGAAGCGCCTGTCGACACCGCCCTGGTCGTATCCATCGACGTTTCCGGATCGGTCGACGAGAAGCGTTACAATCTGCAGATGGACGGGATCGCCAAGGCGCTTGAGGACAGCGCGGTCATCGAGGCCATTCTCGGAGGGGCGCGCGGCAGCATTTTTTTCACCATGGTCGAATGGTCGGAGCGGCCGGCGATCTCGATCCCCTGGACGCGCCTGTCCTCCCGCGCCGACGTGCTGGCGCTCGCCGCGAGGGTGCGTCGAACCGCGCGACAGGAGGGCGAATTCACCTGCGTCGCCCATATGATGAAATTCGTATCTGACCTTGTCGTGACCACCCTGCCCGCCAAGGCGCGCCGGGTGGTGATGGATGTTTCGGGCGACGGCGTCGACAATTGCGACGGCGACGAGGAGACCATCGCCAATCGCGACGCGCTGGTCGCGACCGGCATGACGATCAACGGCCTGCCCATCCACGAGGGCGACCCGTCGCGTCCGGTGGGCGGCGGGGCCTACCGGGCGCCGGGCCGGCCCTTCCAGGCGCGCACCCTGACCGCTGAAATCAAGTTGCTGGAGCCCTGGTACGAACAGCATGTGATGGGCGGAGCGGGCGCCTTTCTGCTGCCCGCCCACGGCTACAAGGACTTCGCCCGCGCCATTCGCCAGAAATTCACCCTGGAGATCAGCGGACTTCCCGCCGCGGCGAGCCAGTTGGCGTCCTATCCGAGCGAACGCATGATTTCGCGATAGGCCGGCTCGGTGAAGGTCTTCAGGGTCTTCATCCGGACCGCGCCGCCTTTGGCGAGATGCAGGGAGAACAGCGCCATCGACGCGTCATCCGGAAATTCGCTGATGATGACCATGTCGCACTCCCCCATGGTCATGTAAAAATGCAATATTTCGCCATTGAATTGTTTTGCCACGGCCTTGGACGAATCCAGCCGCTGGGGCGAGTTCTTGATTTCGCGCACGCCCAATTCAGTCCAAGTCGCGAGCGATATATAGGTTTGCATCGCATCCTCCGCTGCCGCCTGAGGTCCGCCGAGAAAGGAACGCGATGAGTTATCCTCTGGTTTCTGCTTGCTTTGGCTATATTTTTTGCCGCCACAGCGCCCACTGCCGCCGCCAGGGCGCGACCTCCGGCAGGGTTTTGAAGGGGTCGTAACCCCGCCGCTCCATTTCGCGCAGGTAAAGTTCAGGCAAGGCCAGCAGGCGGAAGCTTTCGCGATCCGATTTCGGCAAGGCCGCGACCGCCTTCTTCGCCTCGGCCAGATGATCGCGCGTCACGGCCCGCATTTCAGCCAGCGCCGCCGACACCGCCGGGGTCGTTTGACGCGTGAACAAATCTTGCGGGGAGAGGCCGTGGCGGGCCAGCAAATCCTGCGGCAGGTAGCATTGCCGGTTGGCGACATGCCAGGGCAGCGCCCGCAGCAGGCCGGTCATCGCATAGGCGCAGCCGGCGTGGCCCGCCGCATCGGCGTCAGGGACGGCGCCAAGGATCAGGCCGGCAAGCCGGAACAGGCTGGAGCAGGTTTCGCCGCAATAGGCGTCCAGAAACCCCATGTCAGGCGCGGGATCGTCATACATGTCGAAGCGCCGCGCCTCCAGCAGGTCGCGAAACGCCTGTTTCGGCAGGTCGAAGGTTTTTATCGTCGCCAGCAGGGCGTCGGCGGTGGGATGGGCGTGGAGGTCGCCCCTCAAGTCTCCATTGTCTTGCCCGTCCAGCGCGTCGATCCACCATTGCAGCCGCATTTCGCCCAGCATCGGTTGTGAGACGTGGTCGCGGATATGCGCGACTTCGGCGTTGAAGGCATAGAGCGCGAAAAGATGCGGACGCGCGGCGTCCGGGGCGAACAGGCAGGCGAGGTAGCGGTCGCGGTCGGCGGCGCGCAGGGCGACGCCGCAGAGGGCGTAATGCTCGGCCAGGCGTTGCGCGTCCGTGCGACCTGCGTTCATGTGATTTGCAGCCGCATGCCGTCAAAGGCCGGCTCGACGTTGTCAGGCAGGATCTTGCGCAAGGCTTCGTAATCGAGATCGGTGTGGAGATTGGTCAGCACCGCGCGCTTCGGCCGGAAACGCTCGATGAGCTTCAGGGTCTCGCTCACCGACAAATGGCTGGGATGGTCGCGGTAGCGCAGCGCGTCGACGATCCACAGGTCGAGATTTTCCAGGAAGGGAAAGCAGTTTTCCGGGAAATACTTGACGTCGGGCGTGTAGGCGCAGGCGCCGAGGCGAAAGCCCAGCGCGTCGATGTCGCCGTGGTTGAAGCGGAACGGCGTCGCCCGGATCGCGCCGCCAGGGCCGTCGTGGGAAACGGGCTCGCCATGAACAAGGCGATGCGGGATGAGCAAGGGCGGATAATTGCTCCCCGGCGGGGTCTTGAACAGGTAATCGAAGCGCAGTCCGACGGATTTCCAGGTGGGCTCGTCGAGATAACAGTCGATCATGCGGCGCATGGCCATGGTCAGCGGCCGCAAATCGTCGAGTCCGTGGATATGGTCGGCATGGGCATGGGTAAGCAGCAACGCGTCGATACGGTGGATGTCGGCCAGCAGCAACTGCTCGCGCAAATCCGGGCCCGCGTCGACGAGAAGGCGGGTCGGTCTCGAGCCCGGCGCCCTGTTCGATCAGGATGGCGCAGCGGCGGCGACGATTTCTGGGGTTGCCGGGATCGCAGGCGCCCCAGCCCTGTGCGACGCGCGGAACGCCGGCCGACGAGCCGCAGCCCAATATGGAAATCTCCAGGCTCATGCGACGAGTGGCGGCATTTTGTCGAACAGTTTTAACGCATTGGCTGTGGTTATCTCAGCCAGGGCTTCAACTTCGACTCCTTTGACCCTGGCCAGCAGCCGCGCGGTGTCGGCGACATAGGCAGGCTCGTTGGTCTTGCCGCGATGCGGCGTCGGCGCGAGGAAGGGCGCATCGGTTTCGACCAGCATGCGCTCCAGCGGCACGAGCTCCGCAATCTTGCGCAATTCCTCGGAATTCTTGAAGGTGACGACGCCGGAGAAGGAGATATAGCCGCCCAGCGCCAGCGCCGCCTCGGCCAGTTCGCGGCTCGACGTGAAACAATGCAGCAGCGCCTTGAACGGTCCCGCCGCGGTTTCTTCTTTCAAGATGGCGGCCATGTCTTCATCGGCGTCGCGCGAATGGATCACCAGCGGCAGGCCGGTCTGCCGCGCCGCCGCGATATGGGCGCGGAAGACGCGATGGGCGAGATCGCGCGGCGCGCGGTTGTAATGATAATCCAGCCCGGTCTCGCCAATGGCCACGCATTTGGGATGAGCGGCGAGCGCCGACCAGTTCCGCCGCGGAAAACTCGCGCTCGTCCTGCGCGTGATTGGGATGGGTCCCGACCGAACAGAAGATGTTGTCCGCGCTCTCGGAAATGGCTGCTATGCCCGCAAATTTCTCCACCTCGGTGCAGATGGTGATCATCCGCGCCACGCCGGCCGCGGCGGCGCGCGCCAGCACGCCGGCGCGATCCCTGGCCAGTTCGGGAAAGTCGAGATGGCAATGGGTGTCGATCAGGCGCATCAGGCGTTTCCCTGTCCGTCTTCCGGCTCGACATAGCGCGGGAAAATCGGCGCCGGAGCGGGCAGGTCAACGCCTTGATACAGCCGATGTTCCGGCGTGGCGAAGGCGAACGTCCGCTGATCCGCGTTGACGCCCAGCAGGTCGAGCAGCTTGGCCGCGGCCTGCGGGTATGAAGGGCTGGCACAGCAGCGCGACGACCCGCAGCGTCTCCGCCGTGACGAACAGCACGCTGTCGCGTCGCGCGGGATCGGTCTTGGTCAGCTTCCAGGGTTCCTGCCCGGCAAAATAGCGATTGGTTTCCGCCACCACCGCCCAGATTTCGCTCAAGGCCGTATGCGGCGCGTAGGCGCGCATGGCGGCGCGAACCGCGGCGACCGCGCCATAGGCCTGCGTCAGCATCGCCGTGTCAGCCTCGGAAACCTCGCCCTGCTCGGGAACGCGGCCGCCGCAGTTCTTGGCGATCATCGACAGCGACCTTTGCGCCAGATTGCCGATGATCATTGGCCAGATCGGCGTTGATGCGGCGAACGATGGCGTCATGGGAATAGTCGCCGTCCTGGCCGAAGGGCACCTCGCGCAGGAAGAAATAACGCAGGGCGTCGACGCCGTAATGGTCGGCCAGCGCATTGGGATCGATGACATTGCCGACCGACTTCGACATCTTCTCGCCGCGGTTGAACAGAAAGCCATGCACGACGATCTGCTTCGGCAGCGGGACCTCCGCCGACATCAGGAAGGCCGGCCAGAAGATGGCGTGGAAGCGGGTGATGTCCTTGCCGATCACATGGGCGTCGGCCGGCCAGAATTTCGCGCGCTCGCCCTGCTCCAGCCAGCCGGTCGCGGTCAGGTAATTGGTCAGCGCGTCGACCCAGACATACATCACGTGGCGCTCGTCGCCGGGAACCGGAATGCCCCAGTCGAAGGTGGTGCGGCTGATCGACAGGTCTTTCAGGCCGCGCTTGACGAAGGCGACGATCTCGTTGCGGTATTTTTCCGGCGTGACGAAATCGGGGTTGGCCTCGTAATGGGCGAGCAGCCTGTCGCCATAGGCGGACAGGCGAAAAAAGTAGCTCTCCTCTTCGACCCATTCGACCGGCGTCCCGGTCGGCGCCAGCTTCTTCCCGTCGCTGGCGACGGTCAGCTCGCCTTCGTCGTAATAGGCTTCGTCGCGCACCGAATACCAGCCGGAATATTTGGAGAGATAAATGTCGCCGCGCGCGGCCATCCGCCGCCAGATTTCCTGCACCGTGGTCTTGTGGCGCGCCTGGGTGGTGCGCACCACGTCGTCGGCGCGCGCATTCAGCTTTTCGCCCATCGCCTCGAACTGCAAGGCGGTGCGGTCGGCCAGCGCCTGCGGGGTCAAACCCTCGCGCGCCGCGGTCTGCTGCATCTTCAGCCCATGTTCGTCCATGCCGGTGACGAAAAGCGTGTCGCGGCCGTCGAGCCGGTTGAACCGGGCGAAGGCGTCGGTGGCGATGCGCTCGTAGGCGTGGCCGATATGCGGCGCGCCATTGGCGTAGGGAATGGCGGTGGTGACATAAAATGTCGCGCGTTCGGGCATGAAGTCGGCGGCTTTCGATATTTCGGGTTGATGCAGCGCAAACTAAGGAAAACCCGCGCCGAGGGAAAGGCTTTTTGACGCAACCCCGATGACGCGTTTTTTGCGCATAATGTTTTATTTGAGACTTTTCGTTCCCGGCGCAGAAGTTACGATGGTCAGCGGAAAATCAATGTCACCGTTCCGAGACCGCCGCCGTGAGCCACGCCGAGACTTTGCAGCCCGCCAGAGACAAGTCCATGTATGGCGCCAAGCGCTGGCTTTGGCTGATGGGCTTCATTCCGCCCGCCCTGCCCTTGCTGGGCTTCCTGCTGGTCAAGGCGACGGGCATGCCGCTGTTCTACTGGTTCGGCCTGATCTTCGTCTATGGCGTCGTCGCGGTGATCGACATCATCGTCGGCGAGGACAAGGCCAGCTACGCTCTGCAGGACATAGCCGCGGTCGAGAACGAAAGCTATTTCCGCTGGGTGGCCTGCCTGGTCATGCCGGTCCAGTATGTCGTGCTGGCCTGGAGCGCCTGGATGCTGGTCCGCGGCGGCCTCGACTGGATCGATTCGCTCGGCCTCGCCGTCACGCTCGGCATTTCCAACGGCATCGCCATCACCAACGCCCATGAGCTCGGCCACAAATCCGCGACGCTGGAGCGCTGGCTGGCCAAATTCGTGCTGGCGCCGAGCTTTTTCGGCCATTTCACCACCGAGCATAATGGATCGCATCACGTATGGGCGGCGACGCCGGCGGATTTTTCCTCGGCGCAGATGGGCGAATCCTTCTACGCCTATTTCCCGCGCACCCTGGTTGGCGGGGTCAAGGACGCCTGGAACCTGGAAAAGGCGCGTTTCGCCAAGCGCGGCCAGTCGCTCTGGAGCTGGCGCAACGATGTGCTCAGCGCCTGGATCCTCACGCCGCTGCTGTTCGCGGCGCTGACCGCCTGGCTCGGCTGGGGCGCGCTGCCCTGGCTGTTCCTGCAAGGCTTCATCGGCCTGACCATGCTGGAGATGGTGAACTATCTCCAGCACTACGGCCTGCTGCGCGAAAAGCGCGCCGATGGCCGCTATTCGCCCTGCGAGCCGCGCCATAGCTGGAACTCCAGCCATATCGCGACCAATATCATGCTCTACCACCTGCCCCGCCACTCGGACCATCACGCCCATCCGATGCGGCGCTACCAGGCGCTTCGCCATTTCGAGGAGGCGCCGCAATTGCCCACCGGCTACGCCGGCATGAGCCTCATTACCCTCTTCCCCTTCTGGTGGCGCCGCCTGATCGACCCGGTGCTGGTCGCCCATGCCGGCGGCGATCTCACGAAAATCAACATCAAGCCGTCTCAGCGCGCCAAGGTTTACGCGCGCTGGGGCAAGGCTCAGGATTGAGTTCCAAAGACGCTGGATAATCCTGCCCCCTTCAGGTCTCCCGGACGTTTTCTGGATACGGGCGAAAGCCTGTTGCGATTGATCCCCTCTCGCCGGGAATGGCGGCCCCCTCCAGCCGTTCCGCGCGCGCGAGGGGATCAATTGTTTTTTCCGCCAGTTATTCGCGCAGCAGCAGACAGGCGTCGCCATAGGAATAGAAGCGGTAGTCCGCGTCTATGGCGTGCCGATAGGCCGCGCGCATGCGCTCCAGGCCGGCAAAGGCGCAGACCAGCATGAACAGGGTCGAGCGCGGCAGGTGGAAATTGGTCATCAGCGCGTCCACGGCGCGGAAACGATAGCCCGGCGTGATGAAAATCGCGGTGTCGCCGGCGAAGGGCCTGACGAGCCCGTCTTCTCCCGCGGCGCTTTCGAGAATGCGGAGGCTGGTGGTCCCCACCGCAAAGATCCGCCCCCCCGCCGCCCGCGCTGCGTTGAGCCGCGCCGCCGTCGCCGCGTCGATCTCGCCCCATTCGGAATGCATGACATGATCGGCTGTGTCTTCCGCCTTGACCGGAAGGAACGTCCCCGCCCCGACCAGCAGGGTCACCTTTTCGACGCTCGCGCCTGCCGCCTGCGCCGCGGCCACCAGCGCGGGCGTGAAATGCAGCCCCGCCGTCGGCGCCGCCACCGCTCCCGATTTTTCCGCGAAAAGCGTCTGGTAGTCCCGCGCGTCCTTCGCGTCCTCCTTGCGCCGCGCCGCGATATAGGGCGGCAGCGGCATATGGCCGTGGACGAAAATGGCGTCGTCGAGCACCGGCCCGGACAGATTGAACGACAGCAGCGCCTCGCCCTCGTTCTTGTCCTCGACGCGCGCCCACAGCGCATCCATCTGGCAGGCCGCGCCCTCGTCCGGGCCGCCGAACACGACGGTCTCGCCAATCTTCAGTTTCTTGGCCGGTCGGACGAAGGCCCGCCAGTGCGAGGCGTCCTCGCGCTTGTGCAAAGTGGCGTCGATGCGGGCGACCGCGTCGGCGCGCCGCCGCCAGCCCGAAAGCTGGGCCGGGATCACCTTGGCGTCATTGACCACCAGCACATCGCCGGGCCGCAAGAAGCCCGGGAGGTCGCCGACATGGGCGTCGCGCGTTCCCTCGGGCGCGACCACCAGCAAACGCGCGGCTTCGCGCGGCTCAGCCGGCCGCAACGCGATCCGCTCTTCCGGCAGATCGAAATCAAACAGGTCTACGCGCACGTCCAGATCCCCTCGGACGCGTCGTCATAGCGGCGGGAGGCCAAAAACAGAAACGAAAAAACCCCGCCAGGAGTGGCGGGGTTCTGCGAAACTGGCGACCAGAATTCAGCGCGAAGCCACGACCGAGGAGGCGGTCGGCCCGAGCGCGACCCACACATTCGGGTCTTCCTGGCTCTGGCGCTTCACCAGCCGGTAAGCGATGCGGTTCACCGGGGTCACCTCGTCATTGAGGTTGTCGAGGATGAATTCGCCGCCGTTGGTCTTGACCGTCAGGATGGCGTGGCCTTCGTTCTGCTGGTCGCGGACCACGGTGATCAGCAGCGCCTGGCGCGGAAAACCGCGTTCGATCAGGATCTTGCGCTTCATCAGGGCGTAATCTTCGCAATCGCCCTTGCCGTCCATCGGATAGTCCCAGCGATCGACCACGCCCCAGTGATCCATGTCGGAGACCGCCTCGACGCTGTGGTTGACCAGATTGTTGACCTGCTGGATTTCGCGCATGGCGCGCTCCGTCAGGTTGACGTCCATCGCCGCGCCGGCGCCGCCGCATTCGCCCTTGTAACGCTGGCAGAACTCCACCCAGCCGAAGGGAATGCTGGTTTCGTCGCCGACCGCCGCAAAGGCGATGTCGCGACCGGAGAAAGTCTGGCCGGCTTCGGACGCGCCGCCAATGACGCAAGAAACCAGGATCGTGAGAAGGGCGGCGAAAGCGGTGATCGATGAATAACGCATGTCATACCTCGTGTATGACGCACTATTGATCGCGACCTTTTGGCGACGGCATAAGTAAAAATGCCGCATTTTAGACAAATGCGTTCATTTTCTGCTTTCGCGGAATTAAGTATAAAAATTCCGCCCGAAATTGCGTCGAATTGTTCGCAATCGCCTGACGCCCCCGGTTTGCAAGGGGTTTTTTCCGGTCTTCATGAAATGTCCGGGATCGCCGCAAGAAATCGGAAAGGAGGAATTTTTACCCGGGCGCCGCCCCCAAGGTTAATTCAGGCCTTGATTCCCTCCGCAAACCCGCCATTTTTGTCGGACGGCCGCGCATGACGCGCTTTGGGAGCAACCCATGATCCCCGAATTCGACACGAGGCAGATGACCCCCGCCGACCACGCCGCGCTCGCGGACGCCGTGCGGCGGCTGGAGCATGTCGGCGTGGCCCTGCGCGTTTCCAACATGATCGGCCGTCAGATGAACGTGCTGAAGAAATTCGCGCCGGAAAGAACCGCGAAGATCGTCGACGGCGCAGCCATGGCCGCCATGCGCGTGGCGCTGCGCGCCGCCGTCAAGTCGCTGGCAGGCAAGCCGGTGCAGGATCGCAACCGCGCCCACAAGATCATGGCGGCGGCTTCGGGCGCGGCCGGCGGCGCGCTCGGCCTGTTGAGCCTGCCGGTCGAATTGCCAGTGACGACCACCGTCATGCTGCGCTCGATCGCGGATATCGCGCGCTCCGAGGGCGAGGACCTCGCCAATCCCGAGGCGACCTTGGCTTGCCTGGAGGTTTTTGCGCTGGACGGCCGCGATCCCAGCGGCAATGTCACGGATTCAGGCTATTTCGCGATTCGCGGCCTGCTCGCGCGCTCGGTTTCCGAGGCCGCGCGCTATATCGCCAGCCGTGGCGTCATCGACGAAACCGCGCCGGCGCTGGTGCGACTGCTGGCGCAGATCGGCTCGCGATTCGGCTTTGTCGTCGGCCAGAAATTCATCGCTCAGGCGGCGCCGGCCTTCGGCGCCATTGGCGGGGCGGCGATCAACCTCGCCTTCATCGATCATTTCCAGTCCTTGGCCAAAGGCCATTTCACCGTGCGCCGGCTGGAGCGCAAATATGGCGGACCCCATGTGCGCGACGAATACCAGCGCATCGCCGCGGCGCGCACGCCGGACGAGATCACCTCGCCGGCGGCGTGAAAGCGCCTCGTTTCAAAGCATCCCTTCAGTCCATCGCGAGCATGATGTCGTTCGGCTTGACCACGGCGTAGACCTTGTCGCCGACTTTCAGGTCGAGTTCCTCGATGGTTTCGGTGGTCACGTCGGCGGTCAGCACCGTGCCGACGATGGCGATCTGCACATGCGCGGTGATCGGGCCCTTCTTGATTTCGAGCACCTTGCCGGCGATGGAGTTGCGAGCGGAAATTCTCATTATTCGAACCTTTCTTGAGCGAATTGCGCCGCGCCAAAGAGTCGAAGGAGAGCAGTATCGTTTCAGAAAGGCTTGGCTGGCGCTTGTTTTCAGCAATATATGGCTTTGATAATTTTTGTCTTAAGCTTAGATCGCTTATTTACATGACGTGCGTCATGTATTGATCGATCTTGTTACAGAGCCTCGCCTGCCAAGGCCGCGATGTCATCGAGCCGCAAGTCCGCGAAAACATCATGGCCTTCGCGCCAAAGCCGCTCGCAATCGGGATTATCAAGGACCCGATCGAGCGCTGCGAGAAATTCATACGCGCCCCAGCCGAGCCCGGCGTCATGGAGCGAGGATTGCAGCGCGCCCTGCACCAGGCAGCGCACGGTCTTGTGCGCGTCCGACGCGGGAACGTCGGCGTCGCCGCCCTCGATCGCCGCGACGCAGGCGTTGCGATCGAAGGACAGGTGGCCGCGACAGGCGAGCGGCCGCGCGGCATAGATGGCGCAGGCGCCGCCGATGACGAACGGACAGGCCACCCGCGAGGCGCAACGCTGCTGCTGGCTCCGTCCCGCCGTCAGCGCCTGGGTCTGGCGCAGCTTTTGCGCGAGATCGACGCCATGTTTCGCGAAAGCCGGCGCGGTGAGGCGAATGAAATGCGCGGCGTGAAAGATCTCCGGCGCCGTCGCCGAGACCTGCAGGCAGCAACAGGCGTCGCAACCGCGTTCGCAGGCGGGCGCAGGCTGGCCCTCGGCCTGGATGACGGCATTGTTCTGGTAATTGTCGCAGGCCAGAGCCGCCAGCACGTCGGCGAGCCGCGCGTCGCCGCTCCCTCGCGCCAGGACTTTCGCGAAATTGGCCCGCTGGGCGTCGAAAAAGGCGCGCGGCCCTTCCGCTTCGGCTTGCCCTTGCTCTTCCGCTTGCCCTTGCCCTTCCCCTGCTCCGCTCACGCCGACGGCCCCGGCATTTGCGGCGGAAACAGCCCGGCCTGGAAACAGACGCTCATATGCTCGACCTTGGCGATCGCCGCTCGCGCCGCCGCCGGCGGCAGATGGGTCGTGGCCGCGCTCTTGAACAGTGCGATCCAGCGCTCGAAAAACTCCGGCTTCAGGTTGAGCGACAGATGCGGCGTGAAGGGGCTGCCGTGATAGCGGGTGGTGCCGAGCAGCGTGCGCGACCAGAAATCCTGGGCGGCGTCGAAATGCTGGTCCCAGTCGGCGACGCTGCGCTTGAACACCGGGCCGATCAATGGGTCCTGCAATCCCTCGTCATAAAAGCCGCGCACCATGGCGCGAATTTCCGCTTCGCTGACCTCGACCGTGGCGGCGCCGAATTCGGCTTCGCCGGGGCTCAAGTGCTGGCCGCGATCGGCCACCAGAGCGGCGATCTCCGGCGCGGCGCGGCCCTTGCGATATTCGACATTGAGCGGCGGATCATATTTGCCGACGAGTTCGCGCAGGATGTGGCCGCGCATGCGCTCATTGTCCCGCAGCATCCAGCACAGCGCCGTCGCAGAGCCCGGCGCCCAGCACCGGTTCGTCCAGATGCAGTTTTTCCAGCGCGAGCGCGATGTTTTCGGCCTCCCCGATCAACACGGGATAGAGAAATTCGCCGATCCGCCGGGTCAGGACGAAAAGGCCGCCGGCCTCGGGCGCATCGCCGGCGGAAAAGACGAAGCCGCCAAACGAAATTTCCTCGGCGCCGGCGCGGGGCAAGGCCGGACCGGGTTTTCGCGCCATGGGCAAGGGCGACTGGTCCTGACGTTGGGAAAGCTGCTGCATGTTCCGACCCTCTCCGGCGCTTCGCGGGCAACGACGCTGGTTGGCCGCGACAAGCATTTTCGGCGCCAGCCAGGGAGGCTCGCGCCCCGGGGAAATCGCGACCAGATTGGCGCAACAGCGACGCGATTGTCGAGGATCAACAGGTCGACCGGACGACAAAATCTAGCGGCGTTTCGCCTTCCGACGCGGCGCCTGCGGCGACATGCAGATTGACGACCTGGCTGTGCGGCGGCCCCCGGCGCATTTCCGCGAGCAGAATTTCGAGTTCGGCGGCGGCGCCGACGGCGAGCGCCTCGACGGTTCCGTCCCTTCTGTTGCGCACCCAGCCTTTGACGCCGAGCCTCGCGGCCTGCCGGCAGACGAAGTCGCGATAGCCGACGCCCTGGACGCGGCCTTCTGCCAGGATATGGCGAATCTCGAACGCGTCGGTCATCGGCTGCCGCCGTGGAATCATTCGTCGTTGGCGGCGTTCAGGTCTTCGAGCGCGATGGTCTCGCCGGACTTGACCCGCCGCAGCCGCACTCCCGGTCCGCCGCTCCGGTCCGAACCGGCGTCGAGGAAGACGACTCCCGCAGCCTCCAACGCATGGCGCAAGGCGTCAAGGGCCCTCTCGTCGGGCTCGCGCCCAAACTGCTCGAAATCGGCGATCACCCCCAAATGCAGCCTGGACGCCGAAGCCAGCTCCTCCCTCGACCAATTGATCAAGGCGCGGGCGGCGCGGCATTGCGATGGGGTCAACATGGCGGGCTCCCTGGAACGGCTTTCGCCAAGGTAACGCCCAAGCGGCGGAATATTTCCCGCAGCCTGAAGCTTGAACGAAGGGTTTTGGGATTATCGGCGCCGCGGCTGGCGCGAGATGATGGAGGCCTCGCCCAGAATCGAACTGGGGTGCAAGGATTTGCAGTCCTCTGCGTAGCCACTCCGCCACGAGGCCTCTGTCCGGCGACACGAACATGTCATCGACGAGAACGCCTATAGCAGCAAGCGGCGACCCGCCGCAAGAGTCGATCCGACAGTTTCCCATTGTCGTGAAAAGTTCGTTTTCGGGCTTTTCAATCGGATTCCACGCTGCTATACGCCGGTCATCGCAACAGCGATCCCTGATAGCTCAGTTGGTAGAGCAAGCGACTGTTAATCGCTTTGTCGCAGGTTCGAGCCCTGCTCAGGGAGCCACTCTCTTCCCCTTTTTTCGTCTTGCGCGGACTTGTTTTGGCTTGCGCGGACTTGCCGTTTCCGTGAAAACAGCGGGGCATTCCGGGGACATCATGACCTTTGACAATCTGTTCGGCGCGCCGCCAGGCGAACTCGCCGATATCGCCGCGCCCGCCCGCCAGTTCTCGCCGCTCTTTCCCGGTTCGGACGATCTCGAATCGCTGCCACCGGGCGCCTTGCCGAATCTCGCCATGCTCGCGCCTCCCGGGGCCATCGAGCGCCGCCACGCCCTGGCCCTGGCCCTGCGCGCCCTGGCGCCCGGCGCGCCCTTTGTCGTGATGGCCCCCAAGGACAAGGGCGGCGGCCGGCTCGCCAAGGAATTGGCGGAACTGGGCTGCGCCTGCGTCGAGACGGCCAAGCGCCATCACCGCATCTGCCACGCCGCGGCCCAGTTCGATCCGGCCGCCGTCGCCGAGGCGATCGCCGCGGGCGAACCGCGCCTGTCCGAATCGCTGGGCCTGTGGACACAGCCCGGCGTCTTCGCCTGGGACCGAATCGATCCCGGCTCGGCCCTGCTGATGCGCCACCTGCCCGAATTTTCCGGTCGCGGCGCCGATCTCGGCTGCGGCCTCGGCCTGCTCGCCCACACCATCCTCGCCTCGCCTCGCGTGAAAAGCCTGGTGCTCGCCGATATCGACCGCCGCGCCGTCGAGCTCTGCCGGCGCAATGTCGCCGACGACAGGGCGTTGATTCTCTGGGCCGACGCGCGGACCCTGGCCAATATGCCGCCGCTGGACTTCGTCGCCATGAATCCGCCTTTCCACGAGGCGGGAACCGAGAACAAGGCGCTGGGAATGGCCTTCATCGACAAGGCGGCCTCGCTGCTGCGTCCAGGCGGCGCCTGCTGGCTGGTGGCCAATCGCCACCTGCCCTATGAAGCGATCCTCACCCAGAAATTCCGCGAAGTCGCGCCGGTCGCCGAGGAAAAAGGTTTCAAGATCATCGAGGCGATCAAATAAGCGGGCCGTCATATAAAGATCGCTTCGGGCGTGTAGACACGCCGGCTCGCGGCGAAAGCCGGGCATTGCAATGGGAGGCCCTGACATGGCCAAGCCCTGGATCAAGAAAAATCCCCTGACGAGCCTGTCGCTCGGCGGCGCCCATTTGGCGCCCGAACGGGCCCGCGGCGCGACAAAGGCGATGGCGCCAAGACCGCAGACCCAGCTGACCAGGAAAGCCGTCCGCGCCTGGACAGACATATTGCTCGCCCCCGCCAAGCCGAAGAAGAAACGCCCGAGCTGAGGGCGAACCTGTTTGCCGGGCTTGGGGGCGCCGTGATAGACGGCGGCATGTCCAAAATCCCGGCAAAAAAGGAAATGCGGCTCGACCGCCTGCTCGCCAATCTCGGTTACGGCTCGCGCCGCGAGATGCAGATTCTCGCGCGCAACGGGCGCATAAAACTCGACGGCGCGCCCTTGCGCGACATCGAGCAGCGCACGCCCCTGGCGCCCGATCTTTGCGAACGCCTGCAGATCGACGGCGAGACGCTGGACCCCCTGCCCGGCATGGCGCTGATGATGAACAAGCCGCTCGGCGCGACCTGTTCGCACAAGGAGGCCGGTCCTCTCGTCTATCGTCTGCTGCCCGACCGCTGGCGGCGCCGCGATCCCGCGATTTCCACGGTCGGCCGGCTCGACAAGGAGACCTCCGGCCTGCTGCTTATGACCGACGACGGCGCGCTGCTGCACAGGATCATCTCTCCGCGCCACAGCATCGCCAAGGTTTACCACGCGACGCTGGACCGGCCCCTGGACGGCGGCGAGGAAAAAATCTTCGCCGGGGGGACGCTGATGCTCGAGGGCGAAGACAAGCCGCTGCTGCCGGCCCGGCTGGAGGTCCTGGGGCCGCGAGAGGCGCGGCTGACGCTTCATGAGGGCCGTTATCATCAGGCGCGGCGCATGTTCGCCGCCGTCGGCAACCACGTCGTCGCCTTGCATCGTGAGGCGATCGGCGGCCTTGTCCTGCCTGCCGATCTCGACGCCGGCGACTTTCGCCTGCTCGACGCCGCCGACCTGGAGGCGATTTTTGACTCGGGGGCCTGAGCGTCGGAACCATGAGCGGCCGCGGCGCCTTCTCTGGCGCATGTTCAGGTGAAAAGGCCGTCATGACCGCGCTTGTCTGGTTCCGTAACGATCTGCGCCTCGCCGACAATCCGGCGCTCGCCGCCGCGATGGCCGGCGGCAGGAAAATCCTGTGCGTCTTCCTGCTCGATTCGGAAGATGAGGGCATACGCGCGCCCGGCGCGGCCAGTCGCTGGCGGCTCGACCTGTCCTTGCGGGCGCTTGACGAGGAACTTTCGAGGCGCGGCGGCGCATTGCATGTGCTGCGCGGCGCCGCGGACGAGCTATTGCCGCGCCTGGTCGAGGCCAGCGGCGCCTCGGCGATTTTCTGGAATCGGCGTTACCGCGGCGGCGAAATTGTCCAGGACAAGCGGCTGAAAGAACTTTTCCGCTCCCAGGGAATGCAGGTCGAAAGCTTTAATGGCGCGCTGCTGGCGGAGCCGTGGCAGGTCAAGACAGGCAGCGGCGGCGCCTTCAAGGTGTTCACGCCTTTCTGGCGGGCCTTGCGCGAGAAATTCGAACGCGCTCCGCCCGGGCCCGCGCCGAAGAAAATCGCCTTCGCCGACTGGCCTCCCGAAGCGCCTCCGCGTGTCGACGGGAAGACACTCGGGCTCGCGCCCGAACGCCCGAACTGGGCGCAGGATTTTCCGGAGGCCGACCCAGGCGAAAGCGGCGCGCGGAAAAGGTTACGTAACTTTTTGTCCGACAAGCTCGATGGTTACGCAACCTTGCGCGACCGCACCGACGAACACGCGACGTCGAACCTGTCCGCCCACCTGCATTTCGGCGAGATTTCGCCGCGCGAAATTTTCGCCGCGGCGTCAGGCATGAAAAATTCGGACAAGTTCCTGTCCGAACTCGGCTGGCGTGAATTCTGCCATCATTTGCTCTTCGCCTTTCCCGACCTCCCCTCGCGCAACTTCCAGGCGCGCTTCGACGCCTTTCCCTGGCTCGAGGACGAAGCCGCCCTGAAAGCCTGGCGGCGGGGCCTGACCGGTTATCCGCTTGTCGACGCCGGCATGCGCGAGCTGTGGCGGACCGGTTGTATGCATAATCGCGTCCGCATGGTGACAGCCTCCTTCCTGACCAAACACCTGCTGATCGACTGGCGCGCGGGCGAGGCCTGGTTCTGGGATACGCTGGTGGACGCCGACGCGGCGAACAATGTCGCGAACTGGCAATGGGTCGCCGGTTGCGGCGCCGACGCCGCGCCCTATTTCCGCATTTTCAATCCGGTTCTGCAGGGCGAAAAATTCGATCCCGACGGCGCCTATGTCCGCCGCTATTGCCCGGAGCTGGCGGAACTGCCGAACAGATACATCCACCGGCCTTGGACGGCGCCGGCGGCCGCGCTGGCCGAGGCGAAGGTGCGACTGGGCGAAACCTATCCAAAGCCGATCATCGACCATGACTTCGCCCGCCGCCGGGCGCTGGCCGCATTTGCAAGCCTGTAAACCCTGATGCGGCCCAACGCTTGCAGGCCTCGCCCGCGCCAGCTAGCATCCTGCCAAAATCCATAGGAATTGTCATGAAAGTCACGGATTCGGTTCTCGACGCCATCGGCCACACGCCGCTGATCAAACTCAAGGCGGCCTCGGAAGCCACGGGATGCGACATCTACGGCAAGGCGGAATTCATGAATCCCGGCGGTTCGGTCAAGGATCGCGCCGCGCTGGCCATCGTGCAGGACGCCGTGGAAACAGGCGCGCTGAAGCCGGGGGGAACCATCGTCGAGGGCACGGCGGGCAATACCGGCATCGGCCTGGCGCTGGTCGCCAATGCGCTCGGCTTTCGCACGGTGATCGTGATTCCGAACACGCAGTCGGAAGAGAAGAAGACCATGCTGCGCCTGCAAGGCGCCGAACTGATCGAGGTTCCGGCCGTTCCCTATTCCAATCCCGACAATTACGTCAAATATTCCGGGCGGCTGGCGGCGGAACTCGCCGCAACGACTCCAGAGGGCGCGATCTGGGCCAACCAGTTCGACAACGTCGCCAACCGCCGCGGCCACGAACTCACCACCGGACCCGAAATTTATCAACAGCTTGACGGCAAAGTCGACGGTTTCGTCAGCGCGGTGGGCACCGGCGGGACGCTCGCCGGCGTCGCCCTGGCGCTCAAGGCGCGCAAGCCCGGCGTCAAGATCGCCCTCGCCGACCCGATGGGCGCGGCGCTCTATTCCTATTACAAGACCGGCGAACTGAAGTCGTCGGGATCGTCGATCACCGAGGGCATCGGCCAGGGCCGCATCACCGCCAATCTGGTCGACGCGCCCATCGACATCGCCTACCAGATCACCGACGAGGAGGCCCTGCCGATCCTGTTCGATCTCGCCGAACAGGAGGGATTGCTGCTCGGCGGCTCCTCGGCCATCAACATCGCCGGCGCGATCCGGCTGGCGCGCGAGCTCGGCCCCGGCCACACCATCGTCACCGTGCTATGCGATTCGGGCGTGCGCTACGCCTCGAAACTCTACAATCCCGCGTTCCTGCGCGAGAAGAACCTGCCGACGCCGCGCTGGCTGGAAAAACGCCAGGCTTGAAAAAACGTTTGCACAAAAAAATCGCCCTTGGCGCAAAGGAGTGGTTTCGCGCAGCGCGCGACGCCGCTAATTTGGCGACGACAGGGAGTGAAAAATGACCGGCGAAGCGAGTCAGAACGAATCGAAATATCTCGTATCCACCGAGTGGCTGGCCGAACATCTCGGCGCGCCCGGACTGGCGATCGTCGACGCCTCATGGCACCTGCCCACAGCCGATCGCAGCGGACGCGCCGAATTTCTGGAACGCCACATCCCAGGCGCCGTCTTCTTCGACATCGACGCCATCGCGGACAAGAATTCCAGCCTCCCGCACATGTTGCCCGATCCCGTGGCCTTCTCCAGCGCCGTCCGGAAACTCGGCATCGGCGACGGCATGAAGATCGTCGTCTATGATTCGCTCGGCCTGTTTTCTGCGGCGCGGGTCTGGTGGACCTTTCGCGCCTTTGGCGTCCGCGATGTCGTCGTGCTCGACGGCGGCCTGCCGAAATGGCTGGCCGAGGGCCGGCCGACCGACGAGGGCGAAGCCCTGCCGAAGTCGCGCCATTTCACCGCCCGGCTCGACCACGCCCTGATCGCCTCGCTCGAAGACGTGCGCGACGCGAGCGCCAACATCGGCGCCCCCTCGGCTGGCGGGTCCTCGGCCGCGCAGATCGTCGACGCCCGCTCTGCGCCGCGCTTCCGTGGCGACGAGCTGGAGCCGCGCCCGGGCTTGCGGTCCGGCCATATTCCCGGCAGCCGCAACCTGCCCTGGAACGACTTGCTGACCGAGGGACGGCTGCGTCCGCCGGCCGAACTGGCCACGGCTTTTTCCGCCGCCGGCTTCGATCCGGCCAAGCCGACCATCGCCACCTGCGGCTCCGGCGTGTCCGCGGCGATCTTCGCCCTGGCCATGGCCTCGACCGGACATGCCCACGTCGCGGTCTATGACGGCTCCTGGGCGGAATGGGGGCTACGCAAGGACCTGCCGATCGGCCAGGGTCCGGCGTAAATTCACTCGGGTCAGCCAGCTGACTCACCCAAGCGAATTTCCGCGCGAAAGCGGCCGATGCGGCGAAAAGCCGCGCCGGCGGCTGTTTTCAGCAAAATTTGATCCATCCGCAGCCGTTTTCCGCGATATTCCACTCCAAATGCCTTCGCAACGGGCAAATTGACGCCAAATGCGCGCACACCCCGCTGGCTTGTCGAGCGTGGCGGTGTTATGACGCTGAGGTTGCGCGCGGCAGGCCGAAACAAGCGCCGCGCCTGACAGGGAGAGACGCCCAGGAATGAAAAAAGTCGAAGCCATCATCAAGCCCTTCAAACTCGACGAAGTGAAGGAAGCGCTGCAGGAAGCCGGCCTGCACGGCATCACCGTGACCGAAGCCAAGGGTTTTGGGCGCCAGAAAGGCCATACCGAGCTTTATCGCGGCGCCGAATATGTCGTCGACTTCCTTCCCAAGGTCAAAATCGAACTGGTTCTCGCCGACAGCGCCGTCGAGCGCGCCGTGGAAGCCATTCGCAAGGCCGCCCAGACCGGCCGCATCGGCGACGGCAAGATCTTCATTTCCAATATCGAAGGCGCGATCCGCATTCGTACCGGCGAAACCGGCTCGGACGCGGTCTGACGCCCCTTCCCGCCAAAAACATTTTCCACTTCAACGTCACCTCCATCGACAAGGGGCAATGAAATGACGACCGCCAAGGAAGTACTGCAGAAAATCAAGGACGAAGACATCAAGTATGTCGACCTCCGCTTCACCGATCCGCGCGGCAAGTGGCAGCACGTCACCTTCGACATCGCCTTGGTCGACGACGATTTCTTCTCGGAAGGCATGGGCTTCGACGGCTCGTCCATCGCCGGCTGGAAGGCGATCAACGAATCCGACATGCTGCTGATGCCGGACCCCTCCACGGCCGTCCTCGATCCCTTCTTTTCCGCCGCGACGCTTTCGATCGTCTGCGACGTGCTCGAGCCCATGACCGGCGAGCCCTATCACCGCGACCCGCGCAGCATCGCCAAGAAGGCGGAAGCCTATCTCAAGAGCACCGGCGTCGGCGACACCGCCTATTTCGGCCCGGAAGCCGAATTCTTCGTCTTCGATGACGTCCGCTTCAAGGCCGACCCATACAACACCGGCTTCGTTCTCGACTCCGTCGAACTGCCGACCAACGCCGACACTCCCTACGAGGGCGGCAACCTCGGCCACCGCGTCCGCACCAAGGGCGGCTATTTCCCGGTTCCCCCGGTCGATTCCGCGCAGGACATGCGCGGCGAGATGCTCGCGGCCATGGCGGCCATGGGCGTCAAGGTCGAGAAGCACCATCACGAAGTGGCGTCGGCGCAGCACGAGCTCGGCATGAAGTTCGGCACGCTGACCACGATGGCCGATCATTTGCAGATCTATAAATACGCCATCCACCAGGTCGCCAATTCCTACGGCAAGACCGCAACCTTCATGCCCAAGCCGGTCTATGGCGACAACGGCTCGGGCATGCACGTCCACCAGTCGATCTGGAAGGACGGCAAGCCGGTCATGGCCGGCGACAAATACGCCGACCTCAGCCAGGAATGCCTGTACTATATCGGCGGCATCATCCGTCACGCCAAGGCGCTCAACGCCTTCACCAATCCGACCACCAATTCCTACAAGCGCCTGGTGCCCGGCTACGAAGCCCCGGTGCTGCTCGCCTATTCGGCGCGCAACCGCTCGGCCTCCTGCCGCATCCCCTGGGCGAACAACCCGAAGGCCAAGCGCGTCGAAGTCCGCTTCCCGGATCCCGCCGCGAACCCCTACCTGGCCTTCTCGGCCATGCTGATGGCCGGCCTTGACGGCATCGCCAACAAGATCGATCCCGGCGCCGCCATGGACAAGGACCTCTACGACCTGCCCCCGCGCGAGTTGAAGAAGATCCCGACGGTCTGCGGTTCGCTGCGCGAAGCCCTCGCCTGCCTCGACAAGGACCGCGCCTTCCTCAAGGCCGGCGACGTGTTCAGCGAGGACTTCATCGACAGCTATATCGAGCTGAAGATGCAGGACGTCATGCGCATGGAAATGACGCCGCACCCGGTCGAATTCGACATGTATTATTCCTACTGAGGCTTTCCTCGACATGATTGCGAGGGGCGGCCGTCTGGCCGCCCCTTTTGCGTCCCAATGACCCGCCAAAACGAAAAACCCCTCGCAGCCCGCGGCCTGCGAGGGGTTTTCGCATCAGCGCGATCGCTCAGCGCGCGGGCGCGGGCTCCACCTGCTGCTGTTGCAACTGCTGCTGCCGTTTCATCTTGTAGTAATGGCGCGCGGCGATGCAGCCGCCGATCGCGCCGGCGACGGCGTGATGGCCGGCGTAATGGCCGGCGACGCCGCCCGCGAGCGCGCCACGGATACAGCCCTTGGCCTGCGCCTCGCCGGAAACGCCGAGGGACGAGGCGAGCGAAATCGCCACGAGGGCGGCGGCAAATTTGGTCTTCATGTGAACTCCAGGGAATCTCGCGGGCAAAAACCGCCCGTCCGGAATATAGGGCGGCTTTTTCCGCGCGCCAGCGTCAAGCTTGGCGTAAATGCATTTTTGCAACGGATTGCGCGCCCTTGGCGGGGCGTCAAGCCTTTTCGGCCTGCGCCTCGACGACGGCCGCGCGGCTCTGGCGCAGCGCGGGGCGGCGCATCGTGGCCGCGACCGCCAGCCAGATAAGGGTCATCGCGATGGCGAAGGCGAACACGCCATGGGGGCCCTGCGCCTGCAGCAGCCAGCCGCTGCCGGCGCCGCCGAAGAAAATTCCGAGGAACTGCGCCGTCGAATAGACGCCAGTGGCCGCGCCCTTTGCGGTTGGCGGCGCGAACTTGGTCACCAAAGACGGCAGCATCGCCTCCATGGCGTTGAAGCCGGTGAAAAAGACGACCAACGCGACCGTGGTCGCGACCGCGCCCGAAGGCGCTGCGACAAGCATTACGAGGCTGGCCAGGATCGCCACGATCGAGCCGACGAAAACCTCTTTCATCCGACCGCGGGTCTCCGCGACGATGATCAAGGGGACCATCAGCGCCATCGCGCCCGCCATGACCGGTAAATAGAACATCCATTGGCTCGCCACGTCCAGATGCAGCGCCTGCGCCAGGATGGCCGGGATGACAAGGAAACTCGAGGTCAGGACGGCGTGCAGGGTGAAAATCGCGAAATCGAGCCGCAGCAATTCGCCGTCGCGCAGCACCCGCAGGAAAGTCGGCCAGTCAAGGTTTCGCGGAACGGCGTGATCGGGCGACGGGACCGCGCCGAGCGTCACGGCGACGCCTGCGACGGCCAGGCCGGCGGTGATCCAGAAAATCCCGCGAAGCCCGACGGCCGCGGCGATCGGCGGCCCGATGAGAATGGCGAGCGCGAAGGAGAAGCCGATGGTGACCCCGATCACGGCCATGGCGCGGGTGCGCACTTCATCGCGCGTGAGATCGGCCGCGAGCGCCAGAATTGATGAGCCCACCGCGCCGGCGCCTTGCAGAATACGCCCGAGCAGCACGCCCTCGATCGAAGTCGAAAGCGCCGCGACGACGCTGCCCAGGCCGAACACAACCAATCCCCCGGCGATCACTTTCTTGCGCCCGATGCGATCTGAGAGCAGGCCGAGCGGTATTTGCAGAAACCCTTGCGCCAGCCCGTAGGCCCCGAGCGCCAGGCCAATCAGCCGCAGGTTCGCGCCCGAGAGATCGCGAGCATATTGCGCGAAGATCGGGTAGACCATGAACAGACCGAGCAGCCTGGCCGCAAAGACTGCGGCAAGCGAAACGACTGCTCTGAGTTCGGTCTTGTTCATCGCGTCTGTTCCTTCGCCGGACGCCTCATCAAGGTCGTCTCGTCCGGTCGTTGACTGTCGTCAAAAGCGCGCCCTCCAGCCGGAGCCTGGCGGCGTTTTCCGCGTCTGTTGCAAAGACTTGTCCCGAAGGCGTCGCCCAGGGGACGAAGACCTGTAGCGCGTCAACCAATGATGACGCAAATGAATTTCGTTTCATCCTTGCCAGAAGCCAGCAAATCCAAGCGTTTCGCGTCGTTTGCGCGGAACCAACGCCTGCGTTTTCGGTTGTTCGGGGATGCAGCCGGCAACGCCTGGCGCCATTGCAAAAGTGTGACAACGACAGGCGCAATATTAGACGCCGTCGATCGCAGTCCAGGGAGACAGACATGAGAAAATCGGTTTTGGCCGTGCTGATCCTCGTCAGCTCGGGAGGGGTCGCTTTGGCGCGAATGGATGCGGGCGACCAGGACAAGGGAAGCATGAAGGCGGCCTTCGACAAGATGTGCGCCGCGAAGCCGCAACCCGCCGACAAGGACAACACCTATGTCGACACCCTGACCAAGAGCCTGCTGCTTGGCGACGACCAGAAGAAGAAGCTGCTGGATTATCGCGATACGCAGGCCAAGGCGATCGACGACGCCAGATCGAAGGTCTGCAACGAAAAACCGGACCTGACGTCCTTCCAGGCGAGCCTCGATTTCCGCCAGAAAATGCTCGAGACCCAACTGGACACATTGAAAAGCGTCAATCCGAAACTGATCGACTTCTACAACAGCCTCAACAGCGAGCAGAAGGCGAAATTCGACGGAATGCGCCAGAACATGGCCTCGCAATCCGCACGCGGCCGCAGATGACAGGGAGGGTCGGATGAAATTCGGACGCCTTTCCACTTATGCGGCGGCGGTGGCGCTGGCCTTCAGCGCTCCGACAATGGCCGGGCCGGTCGCGCCGCCCAGGCCGCAATTCAGCCCGCAAGCGCCTTCGATCGAACTGGCGCGCTATCATCGCCATCATCGCCGCCACCATCATCATCGGGGCGGCGGCGCCGCCGAGGCGGAAGGCGGCGATGCGGACTTCGCCGCCCTGTTCTGGCCTTTGGCCGACGGCGCCTGCCTGTTTACGGGCTGTGGCTATGGCGACTACGGCTATGACTGGGACTGCTCCCTTTATGGCTGCGGCTATGGCTGGGGCCTGGGTCCATTCGCGTGGGGCCTGTTCGGGCTCGGCTTTTATGATCCCTTCGGCCTCTACGGCTCAGACTGGGGCGATTACGGTGGCGGCTATGGCGGACACGGAATGGGCGGACGAGAGGGTCGCGGCATGGGCGCCGGCCACCGAGGTCATATGGGCGGACGTCATATGGGCGGACGTCATGGCGGCGGGCATCGCCACGGCGGCCATCATTTCGGCAGACATCACTTCGGCGGCCACCACTTTGGAGGCCACCACTTTGGAGGCCACCACTTTGGAGGCCATCGCTTCGGGGGCTTCCACCATGGCTTTGGCGGGTTCCACGGCGGCGGCTTCCATGGCGGCGGCTTCCATGGAGGCGGGTTCCATGGCGGCGGCCATCACAGGTGAGCCGGAAAATCCGGGGCGACGCTCTCGGCTCGAGACGCCAGGCCCAAGGCTTCGCGCTCAGAACTTGTATTTGGCGAACAGCACCATGTAGACCGTGCTTTTCATTGCAGCCTCGGTCATCGCCGGGCCAGCGAAAAGTTCGGCGACGATCGCGCCCAGTTGCAGATGCCGATCGACCTGCCAGCGGACGTCAGCCGAGGCTTCGTTGCCGACTTTCGCGCTCCTGGCCTTGTTGGTGTTGACAAATTCCGACAGGCCGCTGCCGTAGAGACCGTCAGTGGTCGAATTTCGCCACAGGCTGTCGAAGCCCAGGATGACGGACACGCGCTGGACCGGCTCGAACCTGAGGGTCGGCCTGATGTCCATCACATTGGCGGGAACCATCAGCGGCGTTTCCGCGAAATAGGGCAGACGTGGGAACATCGGATTGAACGTGCCGATGGTCTTGGACTTGGCGTTATCGCCCGAAGCGTCATTGGCGGAGACGCCGAGGCGCGGCTTCCAGGCGGCGTCTTCCAGCGTATAGCCGGCGATGGCGGCCAGCAGATAGGCCTTGACCGGCTGGTTGTTGAATTCGCCGGTCTGAAACGAGGCCTCGGCATTCCAGTCAAAGCCATTCGCCTCGCCAAACAGCCGCGTTCCCAGCGTTTCGATTTTCTCCGCCCCGGTCACATTGCGGAATTTCGCCTGGGTGTTCGAGTAATCCAGGCTGTAAAAATCGGCCTTCAGGGCGTCGAAGACCGGGGTCGTGACATAGACGCCGGCCATGTGCTGAGCGGCGTTGGATTCGTCGTCGATCGCATAGGGGCTGTCCACTGTCGGCTGCACCATGACGAAGTCCAGGCTGGCCTCGCCGATCTGGTCGTGGATGCGCAAGCCGTCGAAATCGCGGCGCACATTGGGGCCCTCGCGAACGGCGACCAGGCGCTGGTAGCCGAACAGCAATTCCTCGCGGCCGTAGCGCACGGTCGGGGCGTCGCCGAAGGGCGACGGCAGGCGCAAGTCGACGAAACGCTGCATCAGGTCCCAGCGATCGACGTCGGTGGTGGACGTATTGCCGCGCCGGCCGAAGATGCGGTCGTCGCCCAATTCAACGAAAGCGCGGAACCAGTCGGTGACGTGGAGGTCGCCGTGGAGCATGAGGCGTTCAAGCAGATAGCCGTCGCGCGTCGGCGCCTTCACCCCGAAATTGGGGTAGACGTAATTCTCGTGGCGCTCGCGCAACTGCCCGCCCAGCGTCAAGAAGATCGGCCCGTAGGCGGTGGCGCCGAGCGGGATGTATTTGAGCCGCTCCCACCAGGTCGGATCGGGCTTGTTCCTGAGGCCGGAAAAATCCTCGTCATAGCGCAGGTTGTGGAACGGCGGATCGACCTGCGCCGGACTTTCCGCTTGCGCGGCGCCGGCGAATAAAGCGGTCGCCAGCAACGCAAACCCGCCGATCCCGACAATCCCCCGCGAAAACATCGCCATTCTCCCCGACCGGCCGCCTGTTCGGCGCGTCCCTTATCAATTTTTCGTGCGCCCGGGATCCAGACCATTGCCGCGATTCCGGCGCGCCGCAGTTTTCCCCTACCATCCTTCCGCGCGCAACGCATTTGATCCAATGGCGAGAAAGCGCTTTCTTACAAATTTATTCCAACATGCGGAGGGCGCGGAGGACTTCCATGCGGAGGGCGCGGAGGACTTCGCGCCGCTCGCGATCCTGAACTTGGGTTTTCGCGAAAATTTTGGTTTTACCGTGGTTTGGGTATAGGTTCTGGCCCAAGGCCAATATCCGGGACGACGCCATAGAATGCGCGGCGAAAAGCCAAACCTGTTGACGCGCCGCCCGCACGGGCCGGAACCGAGCGATCCCCACCGCGTCGGCGCCTTGAACGCGGTCGTGCGCGCCAAGAATGCGTCGCCGGCGGCCAAGGCGCTGTTCGGCCTGGCGCAGGACGTCGAGATCACCCGCGACCTCTTCGTCAGCCTGCTCCATCCCGAGGATGTCGCCTGTTTCGACGCCGCCTATGCGGCGGCCTTGAACCCCGACGGACCCCGCCATTTCGAATTGACCTACCGCATCCGCCGCGCCGACACCGGCGACGAGCGCTGGATCAAGTTCTCCGCAAGCGTCGCCCGGGAAGACGATGTCCCCGGCCGGCTTTACGGCGCCGTCTGCGACATCACCGACGAGAAGCGCGAACTGGAGCGGCTGCGCCAGACCGAGAGCCAGCTCTCCCTATTCATCGAGCACGCCCCCGCCGCCATCGCCATGTTCGACCGCGACATGGTCTGTCTCGCCGCCAGCGCGCGCTGGCGGACCTATTACGGCGTCGAGGCGGAGGTCGGCCGCTGCCATTACGAGGTTTTTCCCGAAATTCCCGAGGCGTGGAAAGCGGTGCATCGCCGCTGTCTGGCCGGCGCGGTCGAAACTTCCGACGGCGAGCCTTTCGAGCGCGCCGACGGCTCCGTTCAATGGGTGAAATGGGAGGTCCGTCCCTGGCGCGACGGCCAGGGCGCGATCGGCGGGATCATCATTTCCTCCGAGGATATCTCCCACCACAAGGAAAGCCAACTCGCGACGGCCCGGCTCGCGGCGATCGTCGCCAGCGCCCAGGACGCCATCGTCGGGCTCACCCTCGACTCCGTCGTCACCAGCTGGAACAAGGGCGCCGAGCGGCTGTTCGGCTACACGGCCGAAGACATGGTTGGCCAGTCGATCGCCCGCATCATCCCCATCGCCCGGTTGCAGGAGGAGACCAACCTCATCGGCCGCGTGCGCGCCGGCGAAACCGTCCTCCAATACGAAACCTCGCGCGTCGCCAGGGATGGGAGCGTCATTGACGTTTCGGTGTCGGTGTCGCCGGTCAAGGACGCCCATGGCGCGGTGGTCGGCGCCTCGAAGATCCTGCGCGACATTTCCGAGCGCAAGCGCGCCGAGGCGGCCTTGCGCGAGAGCGAGGAAAGCCTTCGCGCGCTGGGCGACAACCTGCCGGACAGCGCCGTCTACCGCTTCAGCTACGAGCCCGACGGGACGCCCCGCTTCCTTTATCTCAGCGCCGGCATGGAAAAGCTGACGGGCGTGCCGGTCGAGGAGGCCTTGGCCGACATTGGCGTCCTGAGCCGCCAGATTCCGCCGGAATACGCCGCGCAACTGGTCGAGGCGGAGAGGCGCAGCGCGCGCGACCTGTCGGATTTCGCGATGGACCTGCCGATCAGGCGGGCCGACGGCGAAATGCGCTGGATGCGGCTGCGCTCACGGCCGCGACGCATGGACGACGGGCGGATCGTCTGGCATGGCGTGCAGACCGACGTCACCGACACCCTGAACGCCGAGGCGGCCCTGCGCCGGAGCGAGGAGCGCCAGCGGCAGTTCATCGAACAGGCGCCCGTGGCCATCGCCATGTTCGACCGCGACATGCGCTATCTCGCCGCCAGCGCAGAATGGAACGCGCGCGCCGGCAACACGCGGACTCCGGTCGGCGTCAGCCACTACGAAATTTTCCCGACCCTTCCCGAAAAATGGAAGGGCGTCCACAGGCGTTGCCTCGAAGGAGAGGTCGCAAGCTCCGACGGCGACCTTTTCCATCGCAAGGACGGCGAAAAGAGCTGGATCAAATGGCAGGCGCGCCCCTGGCGCGACGCCCGAGGCGAAATCGGCGGCATCCTGATCAATTCCGAGGACATCACCGCGCGCAGGGCCAACGAGCAGGCGCTGCGGGATTCGCTCAAGGAAATCGAGGACCTCAAGGCCGCGCTCGACGAACACGCCATCGTCGCCATTACCGATTCCACGGGCGTGATCACCGAGGTCAACGACAAGTTCTGCGCCATTTCCCAATATTCCCGCGAGGAGTTGCTCGGGCAGACCCATCGCATCATCAATTCCAGCCATCATCCGCCCGCGTTCTTCCGCGACCTGTGGCGGACCATTTCCGGCGGCAAGGTCTGGCGCGGCGAATTGTGCAACCGCGCCAAGGACGGCTCGGCCTATTGGGTCGACACCACCATCGTTCCTTTCCTCGACGACGCGGGCAAGCCGCGCCAGTATGTCGCCATCCGCACCGACATCACCGCCCGCAAGCAAGCCGAGGAGGCGCTGCGCAAGAGCGAGGCCCTGCTCGCCGCGGTGTTCGAACAAATGCCGGTCGCCATCGGCGTCGCCGACGCCAGCGGCCGTCTCACCATGAAAAATTCGCGCGGGGCGCGTTACGCCAGGGACAGCGTGGCGTCCAGGGACGACGAAAACTACGGCCGCTGGCATATTCGGGACGCCGAGGGCAAACGGGTCGGCCGCGAGATGTACCCATCCGCGCGCGCCCTGCGCGGCGAAAACCACGCTTTCGCCGAAGCGCTCTACGATGCGCCGGACGGCGCCCAGATCTGGACGCATGTCGCGGCCACGCCCCTGCGCGACGAGGGCGGCGCCGTGACCGGCGCGATCATGGTCGTCACCGACATAGACCAGGCCAAGCGCGGCGAAATCGCCTTGCGCGAGAGCGAAGAACGCCTGCGGCAAAGCGAGGCGCTGCTCGCCGCCGTCTTCGAGCAAATGCCCGTCGCCATCGCCGTGACCGACGCCGAAGGCCGGTTCACCCTGAAGAACTCGCGCATAGCGCAGTTCGCCAGCGATCGCGTGGCGTCCAAGGATGACGAAAACTACGGCCGCTGGCGGTTCGAGGACGCCGAGGGCAATCGCATCGGCCGCGACATGTATCCATCCGCGCGGGCGCTGCGCGGCGAAAAGGACGTCGTCGACGAAGCGCTCTATACGGCGCCCGATGGTACTGAAATCTGGGCGCGCGTCGCCGCCACGCCCTTGCGCGACGCCGACGGCGCCTTGACCGGCGCCGTCACGATCGTCACCGACATCGACCAGGCCAAGCGCGCGGAAATCGCCCTGCGCGAGAGCGAGGAACACTTGAGCCAAAGCCGGGCGCTGCTCGCCGCGATCTTCGTGCAAATGCCCGCCGCCCTCGCCGTCACCGACGCCGAAGGCCGCATCACCATGCAGAACAGCGCGCATGGCGCGTTTCGCGATCGACCGCGTCGCCTCGAAGGACCCGGTAAGGCGCGAAGCGCTGGCTGGCCTCGGACGCCGAGGGCGACCGGCTCGACCGGAGCATGTTGCCTTCCGCGCGGGCGCTTCGCGGCGAAAAGGACGCCTCCTCGAGGCGCTCCATCGTCTCGCCCGACGGAACGGAGACCTGGACCCACGTCGCCGCCTCCGCCCTGCGCGACGAGACCGGCGCCGTGACGGGCGCGATCGTCATCATCACCGATGTCGACCGGGTCAAGCGCGCCGAAGAGGCGCTGCGCGACAGCGAGACCGAGCTGCGCCAAAGCCGCGCGTTGCTCGCCACCACCTTCGAGCAAATGCCGCTCGCCATCGGCGTCACCGACGTCAAGGGACGGTTCCTGCTGAAGAACGCGCTGCTTTCGCGTTTCGCGCGCGACGTCATTCCGGGCATGGACGACGAGACGTTCGACCGCTGGCGCTCGGTGGACGCTGGGGGCAAGCGGCTCGAACGGACCGATTACCCCGCCATGCGGGCGCTGCGGGGCGAGCCCCAACGCCGCGATGGAGGCGCTGTACCGCGACCCCGACGGACGCGAAATCTGGACCGATGTCACGGCGACGCCCCTGCGCGACGAGCAAGGCGCCGTGACCGGCGCGATCTTGATGGTCGCCGACATCGACCTCGCCAAAAGGGCGGAAATCGCGCTGCGCGAAAGCCAGCAGCGCATCCAGCTCGCCACCGAAGCGACCGAGGTCGGCATCTGGGAATGGAATGTGCAGACCGGCGTGACCGTCTGGGACGCCCAGATGTTCCGCCTGCACGGACTTCCTCCGACGGAAGGCGGCCTCGCCGATTACGCCGCCTGGGCTGATTGCGTCCTCCCCGAGGATCTTCCGGGGCATCAGGAGGAGATGTTCCAGTTCCTGCGCAAGGGCGGCGGCGTCCACCGTTTCCAGCTCCGGATCAAACGCAGGAACGATGGCGAAATCCGCGTCATCGAGGGAGTGGCGACGCTGCGCGTCGACCCGCATGGCCAGACGCAATGGGTGGTCGGCGCCGATCACGACATCACCGAACGGGTGCGCGCCGAACAAGCCCTGCGCGACAGCGAGGAGCGGCTGCGCTTCGCCCTGAGCGGCGCCCGGGCGGCAGCCTGGAGCTGGGCTGTCGACGGCGGCAAGCAGGTCTGGTCGCCGGAAATCTTCGCGCTGCACGATATCGATCCGGCGACTTCGCCATCCTACGAGGCCTGGGCGGCGAGCATCCTGCCCGAAGACAGGCCGGCGGCCGAGGAGGCCGTTCGCGCCTGCATGGAAAGGCGGACGACCAATTATCGCGCCGAATACCGCGTTGCGCTGCGCTCCGGCGAAATTCGCTGGCTGGCAGCCCTGGGTCAGGTCGACTTCAGCGAAGACGGCTCGCCCGCGCGCATGTCGGGCATCAATCTCGATATCACCGCGCAGAAACAGACCGAAGACGCCTTGCGCGACAGCGAGGAGCGGCTGCGCTTCGCGCTGGACGGCGCGCACGCCGCGGCCTTCGACTGGAATGTCGTGACCGGCGAAAATATCTGGTCTCCCCAGGCCTATGTTCTCTATGGCCACGCGCCCGAAAAGGGCCCGCCCTCCTACGAGGTCTTCCTGAACTGCGTCCATCCGGACGACCGGGCGGCGGTGGCGGGCGCGGTGGCCGACGCCCTGGCGAAACGCGCGACCGAATACCGGTCGGAATTCCGGGTGGTCCATCCGGATGGCGAAATCCTCTGGCTGCTCGGCCTGGGCCGGGTCGATTTCGGCGCCGACGGCGAACCCTTGCGCATGACCGGCATCAATCTCGACATCACCGCGCAAAAACGCGCCGAGGAGTCGTTGCGCCGGAGTCAGGCGCGGCTGCGCCACGCCGCCGACGCGGCGCGCCTGACCTATGCCGACATCGACCTGGTCGAAGACCACGTGACGGTCGCGGAGAATTACGCGGGCGTGATGGGATACACGCCTCTGGCCGAGCAGTCGGGCAAGGGCGTCGATCGCCTGCTCGCCAATCTGGTGAAACATGTCGCGCCCGAAGACGCCAGGCGTCTCTCCCTGACGCTGAAGGACTTTTCCGAGGGGCAACTGGCCGGCCGGGTGGAATACCGCACCATCGGCGACGACGGGATGGAGCGCTGGATCGAAAGCGTGTGGATCGCCGAGTTGCTGCCGGACGGCCGGCCGTCGCGCGCCTTCACCACCAGCCTGGACATTTCGAACCTGGTCGAAGGACGCCGGGCGCTCAGCGCGGCCAAGGCCAGGGTCGACGAGATCCTCACCAGCATCGCCGACGGCTTCTATGCGCTCGATGCGAAGTGGCGCTTCGTCTTTTTCAACGCCAGGGCCGAAAAGCTCCTCAAGAAGAAGCAGAAAGACGTCATCGGCCAGAACTTCTTCGACGTCTTCCCTCAGGTCCGCAACAGCCAGGTGCACGCAAATTACAGCCGCGCCATGGCGAGCCGGCAGCCGCTCGATTTCGAGCTTGTCTCGCCCCTGCTCAGGAAATGGACCTATTTCAGCGTCTATCCGACGGCGGAAGGCGGCATCAGCGTCTATTTCCGCGACATTTCACGACAGAAGGCGATCGAAGCCGAAATCATCGCCGCCAAGTCGGAAGCCGAGCGCGCCAATCGCGCCAAGTCCAAGTTCCTGGCCTCGGCCAGCCACGACCTGCGCCAGCCGGTGCAGTCGCTGGTCCTGCTGCTGTCGCTGATGGAGCGGCAGGTCGCGGCCAACGCCAAGGCGGTCGAGACGACCCTGATGATGAAACAGGCGCTCGGCGGGCTCAACGGCCTGCTGACCGCCATTCTCGACATTTCCCGTCTCGACGCCGGCGTGGTCGAGCCGACCATCGAACGGGTCGACCTCGGCGCGCTGCTGCGCCGCCTCGCCGGGGAGTATGCCGCCAAGGCGCGTGACAAGAACCTGGACTTCCGCGTCCTCGCCCGCGACCGGGCGGTGATGGGCGATCAGACCCTCGTCGAGCGCGCCCTGCGCAACCTGATCGAAAACGCGCTGCGCTACACGTCGAGCGGCGGCGTGCTGGTCAGTACGCGCAAGCGCGGGCGGAAAATCCGCATCGACGTCATCGACACCGGCGTCGGCGTGCCCGCCGACAAGCAGACGGAAATCTTCGACGAATTCATCCAGCTGAACAATCCCGGCCGCGATCTCGGCCAGGGCCTCGGCCTCGGCCTCGCCATCGTCGCGCGCCTGGTGCCGCTGATGAAGGGCAAGATCGAGCTGCGCTCCACGCCCGGGCGCGGCTCGCGCTTCTCGCTGTCCCTCCCCGCGGCCGAAGCGCCCGGCCCCGACAATTCGCGGCCCGCGAGGCTCGACGATCCCGGCGGCCGCATCCTGATCGTCGAGGACAATAACATCCTGCGCCACGGCCTGGAGAGCATCGCCCAGCAATGGGGCTGCCAGACCTTCGCCGCCGCCAGCGGCGAGGAGGCGCTGGAGCTGGCTTCCGCCAAGCAATGGCGATTCGACGCCATCGTCACCGACTACCGGCTGGGCGCCGGCATGACCGGACTGGAGACGGCGCAGGAGATCGCGCGCCTGCGCCGGGCGCGCCTATCCGACGCTGGTTCTCACCGGCGACACCGCCAAGGAACATATTTCGGAAATCACGGCCAGCGGCTTCGACCTGCTGCACAAGCCGGTCAGCGCCGAGGACTTGCGCCATCAACTTGCGAAGCTGCTGCGGTGACTGAAGCCTGCCTTACCGCGACTTGAGCGCGCAAAGACGGGCGACGGTCTTTTGCAGGTCCTCGGGCAGGAAAGGCTTGGTCAGCGTCAAGGCGCCGCGATAGGCGGGGGCGAGCCCTCCAACCCCGTGCCCCGTGACGAAGGCGTAGGGAATGCCGCGCAGGCTCGAGCGCGTCGGCCAGGGGATAGGAATCGCCGTCGCGCAAGGTGACGTCGAGCAGCGCGCCATCGAGAGCGGCGCCTTCCTTCTCGATCAGCGCCAGCCCGCTGGCGACGGAAACCGCGGGGCCGACCACGTCGCAGCCGGCGTCGGTCAACCAGTCGCCAACCAGCATTCCCAGCAACGGATCGTCATCCGCAAGCAGCAAACGTGGCATGGACCCCCCCTCGGCCTGCGGCCGGACAATCGATAAACCCAAGCATTTTGGATAAAAAGCCTACTTCTCGGACTTACGACAACTTTCTACCGCTTGGCAAGGTTCCTGGGCCGCAACGCCGGCGCTCGGTCCGTTTCCGAGGGCGAGAAATCCACAGCGGCGAAAAAATTGTTTTCGTTCTGTTCACATCGCCGCGCCAAACGTGCTAAAGGGACGACAGCTCCAGCATCGCCTAGGTCGATTCGACCCGAAACGTCTTCCGGGTTGGCTTCGCCAGGCGCCAAACGCAAAAAAACGCGGGAACATGGCTGACAACAAGGATTTATTCGGCGGCTCTTCGGCGGGAGACGGCGGCGGCGACGGCAAGCTCTCGCGCGGCAAAAAACCCGCGCCGGAAGTCAAAAAGCCCCAGCACGCCGGCACGCCCGGCGAGGCCGACTATAACGCCTCCTCGATCGAGGTGCTGGAGGGGCTCGAGCCGGTGCGCCGGCGTCCGGGCATGTATATCGGCGGCACCGACGAGAGCGCGCTGCATCACCTGTTCGCCGAAGTGCTCGACAATGCGATGGACGAGGCGGTGGCCGGCCACGCCACCCGCATCGACGTCGCCATGGACGAGGACGGCTATCTCAGCGTGATGGACAACGGGCGCGGCATTCCGATCGATCCGCATCCCAAGTTTCCGAAGAAATCGGCGCTGGAAGTCATCATGTGCACCCTGCATGCCGGCGGCAAATTCGATTCCGGCGCGTACCAGACCTCCGGCGGCCTGCATGGCGTCGGCGTTTCCGTGGTCAACGCGCTGTCCGAGCGCCTCGAAGTCGAGGTCGCCCGCGGGCAGATGCTTTATCGCCAGGTTTTCGAGCGCGGCAATCCGATCGGCAAGCTGGAGACGGTCGGACGGGTCACCAACCGGCGCGGCACCAAGGTGCGCTTCAAGGCCGACCCGCAGATCTTCCGCGAAGACGCGCGAAATTCAGCCCGGCCCGCATCTTCAAGATGGCGCGCGCAAAGGCCTATCTGTTCGGCGGCGTGGAAATCCGCTGGAAATGCGCGCCCGGCCTGCTCGATCCCGCAGGCAAGACCCCGCCCGAGGCGGTGTTCCATTTTCCCGGCGGCCTCAAGGATTATCTCGCCGCCGATATCGAGGGCAAGGAGCAGGTCGCCGACCAGTTCTTCGTCGGCCGGGTGGAAAAGGCCGAGCGCCACGGCTCGCTGGAATGGGCGGTGCGCCTGGCTGGCCCAGGACGACGGTTTCGTCCATTCCTATTGCAACACCATTCCGACGCCCGACGGCGGCACTCATGAATCCGGCCTTCGCCTCGCGCTGCTGCGCGCGCTGAAGGACCATGCCGAGCGCATCGGCCAGGGCAAGCGCGCCGCGGCCATCACCACCGACGACCTGATGAACGGTTGCGCCGCGCTGATCTCGATCTTCATCCGCGAGCCGGAGTTCCAGGGCCAGAACAAGAGCCGGCTGATGAGCCTGGAGGCCTCGCGCATCGTCGAAAGCACGGTGCGCGACGCCTTCGACCATTGGCTGGCCGCGTCGCCCGCGCAGGCCAACCGGCTGCTCGACTGGGGGATCGAGCGCGCCGAGGAGAGGCTGCGCCGCCGCGCCGAAAAGGATGTCGCCCGCAAGAGCGCGGTGCGCAAGTTGCGTCTGCCCGGCAAGCTCGCGGATTGCACGAATAACTCTGCGCAAGGCTCTGAATTGTTTATCGTCGAAGGCGATTCCGCCGGCGGCTCCGCCAAGCAGGCGCGCGACCGCGCCAGCCAGGCCATCCTGCCGCTGCGCGGCAAGATCCTGAACGTCGCCAGCGCGACGCGCGACAAGCTGGCGGCCAACCAGCAGCTCAGCCGACCTGATCCAGGCCCTGGGCGCCGGAACGGGCTCGCATTATCGCGCCGAAGACCTGCGCTACGACAAGATCATCATCATGACCGACGCCGACGTCGACGGCGCCCATATCGCCTCGCTGCTGATCACCTTCTTCTATCGGCAAATGCCCAAGCTGATCGAGCAGGGCCATCTCTATCTGGCCGTGCCGCCGCTGTTCAAGTTGTCGCAAGGCGCCAAGACCGCCTATGCGCGCGACGAACTGCACCGCGACGAACTGGTCCGCACCCAGTTCACGGGACGCGGCAAGATCGAGTTCAGCCGCTTCAAGGGGCTGGGCGAGATGATGCCGGCGCAGCTGAAGGAAACCACCATGGCCCCCGGCAAGCGCACCCTGCTCAAGGTGGGCATTGTCGAAGAGGACCGCGAGGCGACCGCGGATTCGGTGGAACGGCTGATGGGGACCAAGCCCGAAGCTCGTTTCGCCTTCCTGCAGGAGCGCGCGGCTTTCGCCGCCGCCTCCGATCTCGTCGACCTCTAAGGATTGGCGGGCATGAGCGACGACGCCGAACCGCAAAGCTACGACCGCCTCTCCGTGGCGCTGCACTGGCTGATGGCGCTGATGATTTTCGGCCTCTACGCCCTGGGCCTCGCCGTCGACCTGTTCGACAAGCCGCAGCGCCCCGCGGTGATCAACCTCCATGCCGTGTTTGGCGTGATCCTGCTGCTCCTGTTGGTTCTGCGCGTCGTCTGGCGCGCGACCCACAGGAAGCCGCCCTACCCGGCCGGCATGAGCGCTCTGCTCCGCAAGGCCGCCGCAGCCGGTCACGGCCTCGTCTATCTGCTGATCGCGCTCATTCCCATCCTCGGCCTTCGCGCTTTTTTCCTGCGCGGGCGCCCGCTCGATTTCGGCTTGCTGCAAATTCCCTCGCCCTGGGAGGCGAACCACGACATGGCGCATGAGGTCACGGAAATCCATGGCCTTCTGGCGCATGTCCTGATCGCCGTCGTCGTCCTGCACGCCCTGGCGGCGCTTTATCACCAGCTGGTTTTGCGGGATAATCTCCTCGCCAGGATGCGGCCGCGCTGATTTTTTCAGGGCCGCGCATCACCCCTTGCCCGCTTGGCGAAAGCGACAAAAGCCGGCCGCGCTAACCATCCGTTTACCCTGAGCGGGGCATAAAGGCCCTGACCTGATGGAGCCAGCCCATGTCTGACCTTTCCCGATTCGCCAAGAAATTCGCGAGCAACGCCAAAGGCTCGGCAGTCGATAAATTCGCGATTCTTTGCGCCCTGATCTCGATCACCTGCGTGCTCGGCGCGCGCGGCATCGACAAGATGGCGCAATCGGGCTCCCTGCCTGAAATTTCGATCCCCCACGCCACCGCGCGTTATCCCGGGGTCGATTACACGGCCACCGCCTCGATTCCGGGCCGCGCGGCGGCGACCAGCCTCAATCCCTGTGGGCAGAACACGCCGGCGCACTGAGTTTTTGGCTGTCAAAAGGCGCCGCTCGGCGAAATTTAAGCCAAATCGCCGGCGCAACCTGACTTTTTCCAGAATTTCATTGACTCTGGAGCCGCTTGGCCTAATGGTCCCGGCGGCGTCCTCCGGAATCGCGCGCGCCCGCCATTGCGGCGTATCGACTTGAAGGGGCGGGATAACACCGCCGCTTCACTCCGGCCGAAAAAGGCCACGAACTTTCCGCCAGACGCGATCCATTGGCAAACCCGTTTTTGGGACATTTAATGCAATTTACAGAACTCGGCCTCAGCGAAAAAGTGCTGCGCGCCGTCGAAGCCTCCGGCTACACCACTCCGACGCCCATCCAGGCGCAGGCCATTCCTTTCGCCCTCGCCGGCCGCGACGTTCTCGGCATCGCGCAGACCGGCACCGGCAAGACCGCCGCCTTCGTCCTGCCCATGCTCAGCCGGCTCGAACAAGGCCGCGCCCGCGCCCGCATGCCGCGCACGCTGATCCTGGAGCCGACGCGCGAACTCGCCGCCCAGGTCGAGGAAAGCTTTGTCAAATACGGCTCCCAGCACAAGCTGAACGTGGCGCTGCTGATCGGCGGCGTCTCCTTCGCCGACCAGGAAACCAAGATCATGCGCGGCGCCGACGTGCTGATCGCCACGCCCGGCCGCCTGCTCGACTTCTTCGAACGCGGCAAGCTGATGCTCGGCGGCATCGAAATCCTCGTCATCGACGAGGCCGACCGCATGCTCGACATGGGCTTCATTCCCGACATCGAGAAGATCTGCAAGCTGGTGCCCTTCACCCGGCAGACCCTGTTCTTCTCGGCGACCATGCCGCCGGAAATCACCCGGCTGACCGAGCAGTTCCTGCACAATCCCTGCCGGGTCGAAGTCGCCCGCGCCGCCACCACGGCCATGACCATCACCCAGGAACTGGTCGCCTCGCATGGCGGCGGCGACAAGCGCGAGACGCTGCGCCGCCTGTTGCGCGAAGCCGAGGGACTGAAGAACGCCATCGTCTTCTGCAACCGCAAGCGCGACGTCGCCATCGTTCACAAGAGCCTGGAAAAGCACGGCTTCCCTGTCGGCGCCCTGCATGGCGACATGGATCAGTCGGCCCGCATGGCTTCGCTCGACGCCTTCAAGAACGGCGCGGTGGATATTCTGGTCTGTTCCGACGTCGCCGCGCGCGGCCTCGACATTCCCGATGTCAGCCATGTCTTCAATTTCGACGTGCCGACCCATTCGGAAGACTACGTCCACCGCATCGGCCGCACCGGCCGCGCCGGCCGTTCCGGCCACTCCTATACCATCGTCACCTCCGACGACGGCAAGTACATCGCCCAGATCGAAGACCTCATCAAGAAGCAGATCGACTGGCATGGACCGCGCGTGAACGAGCTCGGCGAGCCGCAATATGTCGAGCGCGACCGCGAGCGGGCCTCACGCAGCAACGACCGGCCGCGGCGCAGCGGGCGCGGCGAGCGCGGCCGCCCCGAGCGCGGCCCGCGCCCGGACCGCGCCGCGCACGCGCATTCCGAACCTGATCCCGCCGCCGAGCGCACCGAGCGCATCCATGCCGCGGTGCGCCATCCAGGCGAGGGGCGCAACGACCACGCGGAGCGCCCGCATCGCGAGCGGCCCCATCGCGCCGAGCGCCCGGAACGGGCGCCGCGTGCGGAACAGCCGGCGCGACCGCCGCGCAATGACGTTCTTTCCGGGGATACGGCGCCGCGCGACGAGCACAGGCAGAGGCGCAGCAGCCGGCCTGACAATGACCCTCCGGTCATCGGCCTCGGCGACCATGTGCCGAGCTTCTTGCTGCGCTCCGTGAAGATCAAGGCCAAGCCCGCCGAGTGAACAGGCTGATATTGCACGAGATGCGGGCGGTTCGCCCGTGTCTTGCGCAAGCCGCCCGAACTCGATTTCCTCCTTGCGGCATTGGCTGTGCAGCGCCAGGGCGCGAAAAATCCCCCAATACGTCACCCTCGCAAAGCAGGGCCGCTCTCGGCGTGCTGCCCGAATATTACCAGCCGATCGCCGCCGCCTTGCTGTGGACGCTGGAACAGGGTCTGGGCGCCGATGGCCTACCGGCCGCCGAACAGCGACCGTTCATCCCTCGCGCGCCGTCGCCGCGTCGAGCTGCCGCAGGAGCGCCAGCGATAGCGCCCGGCAATCGGGCAGTTGCAGGCTGGCTTCGCTCAAATCGTCGGCGACAAAGGCGCTGCTGACGCCTATGACCCGCAGGCCGGCCCCACGCGCGGCGAGCACGCCATTGCGGGAATCCTCGATCGCGATGCAGGCCTCCGCCGAGCGCTCCAATCGTTCCAGAGCGAGCAGGTACGCGTCGGGCGCGGGCTTTTTCCGCGCGACCATGTCGCCTGCGACAACCACCGGGAAAACGCCGCGCCAGCCTGGACCCAGGGTCGCCGTGAGCAAGGCCTGGACATTGGCGAAGGTGGTGGTCGTGGCTATGGCCATGCCGAGGCCTCGCGCCCCGATCTCATCCAGGAACTCCTGGATTCCCGGTCTAAGCGCCACGTCGCCCGCGTCAATCATGGCGGTGTAGAAGGCGGTCTTGCGCGCATGAACGCGCCCGATCGCCCCGGCGTCGAGCGCATCGCCCGAAACGGCCGCGTAATGCGCGATGCGCTCCTTGCCGCCGGTCACCCGCAGGAGATCGCGATAGAGCGTTTCATCCCACGTCCACGCCAGCCCGCATTCTGCGAAAGCGCGGTTGAAGGCGCGGCGATGGATCTCCTCGGTCTCCGCCAGAGTGCCGTCCAAGTCGAAAATTACCGTGTCGATCAAGGCTCCCCCGCGGATTGGAATGTCTGGAGCTAAGACTGACGCGGCGACCGATAAAAAGAAATTTAAAAAACTGGAAGCGGCTTTCAGCAATTTTTAAAGCACAAAAAAGGCTGGCCGGCCGCGCGGCTTTAATTGGGCAGGACGCCGAATATCTTGCGCAAGAAGCCGGGGGCGATGGCCGAAAGCGGATTGACCGACAGGACCGGCGCCGAGATCTTTCCGGTGACGCGATAATTGAGGCCGATCAGCCCCTCCTGCGAACCGCCGCCGAGGACGAGGCCCAAACCGGGGATCTGGCCGAACAGGTTGTTGACCCCATAGGCGGGTACGAAAACGCCGGACAGGTCGAGGGAATCACGGTCGAAATCGACAAAGCCCTCAAGCGTCGAGCCGATACTCGGGCTCGACATGGCGCCGTCGCGGATCGACAGCTTGCCGCCGCTCTTGTTCAGCACGGCATGCAGCTTGGAGAAGGCGACGACGTCGGGATCGAGCTTGACCTTCGCGGCAAACTGCTCGCCCGCAGGCGCCGAGGCGAAGCTGCGCATGGCCGGCTCGCCGCGCAGGATGAAATTCTCGATGTCGACAGGGCCGGACACGCCGCCGTCGCCCAGCCGCAGCGCGCATTCGAAGTTGTCCGCCCTCCATGTGGCTGTACATGTCCATGAAAGCCAGCAGCGCGCCAGCGTCGGACGTGCTGACGCGCAGCACCGGCGAGCCGCCGTCGGCGCGAAAAAGCGCGCCCTCCAGCGCGTCGCCGCCGAGCTTGCCGGAAAAACGGAGGGCCTGGATCTGCGCGCCCTTCCGGGCGACGCGCAATTCGGCGTTGGAGACAATCTGTCGATTGGCGCCCGACAGCAGGCTGGCGTTGAGGTCGAGGTCGAAATCGGTTTTTTCCGCGTGTCCCGTGTCGTTGGACATGGCGAGGTTCTTCAGGAAGGGCCGCGCGTCGACCGCCGCGCCTTTCGCCGAAATCTTCAGCGTTTCGCCGGCCCTGACGGCCTCGACCTGCATATTGTCGCCGGGCGAGAATTTCACCTGGCTCAATTTGGCGGAAACCATCGCGCCATCAGGCCCGAGTTGCATCGCGCCCTTGGCCGAGGGGCCGCCGGCGTCGAACACGATCTGCTCCAGGCTGGACCCGCCGCGTTCGTCCTCGCGATAATTGAAGGCCGCCTTGCCCGGGCGCCCCGCCGGCTTGTAAAGGCCGGGTATCGGATAATTCAGCGCGGTCCTGGTAAGGTCCATCTCGACCTGGGCCGAGGGATGGGCCACGCCCGGTTCGCCCACGGCCTTGATCGCGACAGGCCCGGCGACGCCCGCGCCGAAATTCAGCCCGGCCCTGGTCCGGGCCGCATCGTCCATGACAAAGGAAACCGTCCCCTGCGGCGGCTCCGCGCCATTACGCGTCAGGTCGATGCTGGCCGGGCCGCCGAAGAGCTTCCCCGTCCCGGTGACATGGGTGACGCCCTTCTCCAGGTTCACGCTCAGCGCGCCCTGCTCCAGCTTTTCCTTGCCGACCAGATGTTCGGCGGAAAAATTCTCGATCTTCGCGGAGACGTCGATGCTCTCCGCGCGAGGATCGTAAACGGGCGCCAGCTTGCTGCGCCAGGTGAAGATCCCGTCGAACTGCCCCTTGGTGGTCTTCGGATCGAGCGGCAGGTTGACGACCTTGGCGAAACCGGGCCGCGACAGCACCTCGCCAAGCGCATCGAGCGACCCTTTACCGCGCGCCGTCACGCTGATGGCCAGCGGCTTGGTTTCGAGATCCGGCATGGACAGGACGCCGTCGCTGAGCTCGATCCGCCGGTTGGGGCCCGCCTCCAGCCCGCCGCTGCTGGCGGTAATCCTCGTGGCCCGTCCGGTGGAGTGGCCCTGGCCGCTCATGCCGACGACCGGCGGCGCGTCGTCGAGAAAGCTGAAGGACGCGTCCTTGATCGTGTAGTCGATGGTCATGCGGTCGTCCATCGGCGCATGTTCCGCCCGCATCATGCGCAGGTCGGTATCGTCGAGATCGATCGCCGCGCGCAGGGTTTCCAGCGTGCCGCTCAACAGGTGGTCGCCGGCCCAGCCGCGCGCCGGGGCGCCGACATTATTGGGCCAGAGCGCCAGGGCCGCCGCCGCGGAGGTCTTTCCTGCCGCCAGTCCGAGCCGGATATGCGGCCCATTGGCCCAATCAACCGTCCCCTGCGCGGCCACCGCCAGTTCCGGCCCGACCAGTTCGATCCGGTTGACGCCCAGCGTCTTGTTGGCGGGATCGACGCTCAGGTCGCCATGAAGCGTGGAAATCGTCACCGCCTTTTCGCCGGCGCGGTCGGGACCGATGACGCAGGCCTCCGATTGCTTGAAGACGATGCTCCAGGGGGCGTTGTCGCTGGCCGGCGGCGTGATCACGCCATTGAGGAAGAACCGGGTGGCGCCGGAAAACACCTGCGCCTCGTCGATCACCGCCCGATGAGCGCCAGCGTCCCAATGCGCCGCGGCAAAGACTTCGTCCACGAACAACGGCGCGAAGTCGGGGTCGTCGAAACGCCAGAAGCCGTCGCCGAGCGCCAGCCGCGCATTGGCCTCCAGCACATGGCCGTCGCCCTCGAAAGCGGCCGAAGCCTTCAACGAGATCGGAATGTCGGAATCGACAGGCAGCGAGGTTTTTCCGGCAAGCAGAGCGATTTCGTCGATCGAGAAGCCGCCGGCCTCGAGCGAGAGGTCGTGCGGCTCGCCCCGCGCCCCATGCGCCGCGCCTTGCACGCTCCAGCGTCCGCTCGGTCCGCGCGCCGACATTTTCACGTGGACCACGCCAATTTTCGCCTCGTGGCCGCGATCCAGCGCGAATTCGAAATCGTCGAAGCCGCGGGTCTGCCCAGCCGCGCGGTCGTCGATGACAAGCCGGCCGCGCCGGACGCCGAAATGATCGAGCACGGCGATGGGACTGTCGACGCCGGCGGCGATGTCGAAGATGGAATTGAGCGCCGCGGCCGCCTGGCGCATGATTTTCGCCCGCGTCACCGGCGCGGGAGCGCTGGTGGGCGGCGCGACCGATATCTGGGGATCGACGGCGGGCGCGGCCTGCGCCGGCGGCTCGGGCTCGGGCGCCTCGGCCTCGGCCCCGGCGCGCAGGTCGATGCCGCCATCGGGCCGCACCCGCAATTGCACCGCGAGATCGTCGAGCTCCACGCGCGTCGGCTTGATCCGCCCGGCAAGGAGCGACAGAGGATCGAAGATCAGGTCGGCTTTCGGGGCGGTCAGCAGCCGCTGCCCATTCGCCTGGCTGACGGTCAGTCCGTCCAGCGCCAGGGCGAGGCCGTGGTCCTGGCGCTCGATCGCCATTTCCCCGATTTCAAGCCGATAGGCGGGGCCGAGCCTTTGCTGCAGCGCCGCGACCAGCGGCGCCCTGAAGGCGTCGAGATTGAGCCGCCCCAGCCCGAGGACCACGACCAGCGCGCCCATGCCGAAGATCACCGCCAGCAGGGCCAGGGAAAAGCACGCGCCCGCCGCGTGGCGCACCCGCCAGCGGCGTCGCAGCGGGCGCTCCCGCGCCGCGACAACTTCCTTTTCGTCTGTTTCGACCAAGGCCCACGCTTTCTTCGCCCGCGCCGCTGGCGCCGCCCGGCGAATCGTCCTTCTATAGCACGCCGCCGCGAGCTTCGGTTCAAATCGGTTTTGCGCCGCAGCAGGGGCTTACGTTTCGCGGATATTTCAGACAAGATTATGCGGAAAAAAAGACCCTGAGCGGTCTCCGGAAAGGACATCGATGACGAATTTGCTGCAACCGGGCGCGAGCGCTCCCGATTTCAGGCTCCCGCGCGACGGCGAGGGATTGCTTGGCCTGTCCGATTTCAAGGGCAAGAAGCTCGTCCTCTATTTCTATCCCAAGGATGACACCTCGGGCTGCACCGCCGAGGCGATCGACTTCAACCGCCTGGCCGGCGAATTCGCGGCGGCCGGCGCGGCCATCGTCGGCGCCTCGCCCGATCCGGTCAAAAGGCACGACAAGTTCCGCCAGAAATACGAGCTCGGCTTCCCCCTGGTTTCAGACGAGGCCAAGTCCATGCTGGAGGCCTATGGCGTCTGGGTCGAGAAAAGCATGTATGGCCGCAAGTACATGGGCGTCGAGCGCACGACCTTCCTGATCGACGGCAAGGGCAAGATTGCTGAGGTCTGGCGCAAGGTGAAGGTCCCCGGCCACGCCGACGAGGTCCTGGCGGCGGCCAAGGCCATCTGAGCTCTGTCGAGGGCGCGCCCGGCCGCATTGTTGCGGCGTGGCGTGGCGCTTGCTAGCGTGAATGACCGGCGCGACGGCGGGAAAAAAGCAATTCTGGACACGTGAATGGAAGTTTTCCTGCAGCAGTTGATCAACGGCGTCACGCTCGGCTCGATCTACGGCCTGATCGCCATCGGTTACACGATGGTGTTCGGCATCATCGGCATGGTCAATTTCGCCCATGGCGACGTGTTCATGCTCTCCGCCTTCATTGCGCTCCTGCTTTTGCTGCTGCTGACGCAGGTGCTCGGGCTGCCGGCCGGCCTTTCCTTCTTCGCCGTGCTGTTCGCCACCATGGGGCTGACCGCGCTGTGGAACTTCGTCATCGAGCGGGTCGCCTATCGACGCCTGCGCGGCTCCTTCCGGCTGGCGCCGCTGATTTCCGCCATTGGCATGTCCACATTCCTGGCCAATTTCGTCACGGTGGCGCAGGGCCCGAACAACAAGTCCATCCCGCCCATCCTCAACGACGTCATCGCCATCACCCATGGCGGCGCTTATGACGTCACCCTGTCCTACAAGCAGATCCTCATCGTCGCGGTCACCGTCGTGCTGCTCGCCGCCTTCTGGTTCGTGGTGCAGAAGACGCCGCTCGGACGGGCGCAACGGGCCTGCGAGCAGGACGCCAAGATGGCCTCGCTGCTTGGCGTCGACGTCAACCGCACCATTGCCCTGACCTTTGTCATCGGCGCGGCGCTGGCGGCCGTCGCCGGCTGCCTGTTCCTGCTGCAATATGGGGTGATCAAATCGTCGGACGGTTTTGTTCCCGGCGTCAAGGCCTTTACCGCCGCCGTGCTCGGCGGCATCGGCTCCCTGCCCGGCGCCGTGCTCGGCGGGCTCGCGATCGGCCTGATCGAGACCCTGTGGGGGCAATATTTCTCCAGCGACTACAAGGATGTCGCCGCCTTCTCCATCCTCGCCATCACCCTGATCTTCATGCCCTCCGGCCTGCTCGGACGCCCCGACGTGGAAAAGGTCTGATGAGCGCCGCCGCTTCCCCCGTCACTCGCGCGCTCAGGGATGCGGGCCTCGCCGCGCTGGTCGTCGCGGGCCTCGGCTTTCCGATCGTCGCTTTCCGCGCCGAGCCCGATTTCAACAATGTCCTGGCGCTGACCTCGCGCTGGCCGCTGTTCCTCGGCTTTTGCGCTGTCGGCGCCGCGCTGCGCTTCGCGCTGTCGCTGTGGGGCGCGCGGAAAAAGCCTGCGGCGATCCCCGTCCTGGAAGCCGCCAAGCCCAGGCGCGGCTGGCTCGGGCCGGCAGGCGGACTGGCGCTGGTCGCCTATCCGCTGCTGATGCTGGCGCTGCTCGGCCCGCAAGCCTCGCTCAAATGGGTCGACACCTTTGGCGTGCAGATCCTGCTCTATGTCCTGCTCGCCTGGGGCCTGAACATCACGGTCGGCCTCGCCGGCCTGCTCGATCTCGGCTATGTCGCGTTTTACGCCGTGGGCGCCTACGCCTATGCCCTGCTCGCCCCGATGACCGGCCTCAGCTTCTGGGCGCTGCTGCCGATCTGCGGCGCCCTGGCGGCCTTCTGGGGCTTTTGCATCGGCTTCCCGGTGCTGCGCCTGCGCGGCGACTATCTCGCCATCGTCACCCTCGCCTTTGCGGAGATCGTCCGCACCGTGCTGATCAACTGGACCGACGTCACCCATGGCGAGGCCGGTCTCTACAGTTTCCCCAAGCTGAGCTTCTTCGGCCTGCCCTTCATCAATGGCCCGCGCGGCTTCGACGCCCATTTCGGCCTGCATTTCGTCGGCGGCGTCCACAAGCTGATCTTCCTCTATTACATCGTGCTGGTCCTGGCCTTTTCAGCCAATTTCGTCTCGATCCGGCTGCGACGCCTGCCGCTCGGCCGCGCCTGGGAAGCCCTGCGCGAGGATGAGATCGCCTGCCGCGCGCTCGGGCTCGACACCGCCAATATCAAGCTCACCGCCTTCGCGCTCGGCGCCTTCTTCGCCGGGGTCGCCGGCTGCCTGTTCGCGCTGCGGCAGGAATTCGTCTCGCCGTCGAGCTTCACCTTCACGGAAAGCGCGACCATCCTGGCCATGGTCGTGCTCGGCGGGCGCGGCTCGCAGGTCGGCGTCGCCGCGGCGGCCGTGCTGATCGTCGGCGCCTCGGAACTGCTGCGCGAATTGAACTTCCTCAAGTCCATCTTCGGGCCCGATTTCGACCCGACCCAATATCGCATGCTGCTGGTCGGCCTCGCCATGGTGGCGATGATGAATTTCCGCCCCCGCGGCATCGTGTCGTCCCGCCAGCCCACCATCCTGGCGACGCCGCTCGTGGTGGCCGAGGCCCGGCCATGACCTGTTCGAGGGATATGACCTGTTCGCGCTGGATCGCCGATCCGCTGCTGCGGGTCGACCGCCTCACCATGCGCTTCGGCGGGCTCACCGCCGTCAACGACGTGTCCTTTTCCGCCGGGCGCGGCGACATCACCGCCCTGATCGGCCCGAACGGCGCAGGCAAGACCACGCTGTTCAACTGCCTGACCGGTTTCTACAAGCCCACCGTCGGCCGCATCGCCTTTTCGCCGCGGGGCGGCCTGGTCGACGACCGGATCGAGGCCCTGACCCGGACGGGACGCAAACACGCGGGCGACGACCTGTTCCTGCTGGAGCGGATGGCCGATTTCGAGATCGCCAAAAAGGCGCGGGTGGCGCGCACCTTCCAGAACATCAGGCTTTTCCCGGGCATGAGCGCGCTGGAAAACCTGATTGTCGCCCAGCATGTCGCCTTGGCCAGGGCCTCCGGCCTTTCCCTGTTTGGCCTGCTCGGCCTGCCGATCTGGCGGCGCGCCGAAACAGAGGCGGTTTTCCGCGCAGAAAGCTGGCTGGAACGCATCGGCCTGCGCGCGCGCGCCGACGATCCCGCGGGCGCCCTGCCCTATGGCGACCAGCGGCGTCTCGAAATCGCCCGCGCCATGTGCGCAGGGCCGGCCCTGCTCTGCCTCGACGAGCCCGCGGCGGGCCTGAACCCCAGCGAATCCCACGGTCTCGCCGATCTGCTGAAAGACATCCGCGACGAGGGCGAAACCTCCATCCTCCTGATCGAGCATGACATGTCCGTGGTCATGGCCATTTCCGACCATCTGGTGGTGCTGGATTACGGCCAGAAGATCGCCGACGGCGCGCCCGACGAGGTTCGGGAAAACCCGGCTGTCATCGCCGCCTATCTCGGCGTCGAGGAAGAAGAGCCCGCCGTCGAGGCCGTCATGGCCGGCGAGGCCTTGCCATGAGCGCGCTGCTGTCGATCCGCGGCGCCACCGCCTTCTACGGCGCGGTGCAGGCGCTGAAAGGCGTCGATCTCGATGTCGGCCAAGGCGAGATCGTGGCGTTGATCGGCGCCAACGGCGCCGGCAAATCCACGCTGATGATGAGCATTTTCGGCGCGCCGCGCCTGCGCTCCGGAACCATCGCTTTCGACGGCCAGGACATTACCGACCTGCCGACCCACGAGATCGCCCGCCTGTCCATCGCCCAGTCGCCGGAGGGGCGGCGCATCTTCGCCCGCATGACCGTTTACGAGAACCTGCAGATGGGCGCGGCGGTGTCGGGCCACGACGGGTTTGCGGACAATCTCGACCGCGTCTACGCCATTTTTCCGCGCTTGAAGGAGCGCGCCGCCCAACGCGGCGGCACGCTGTCGGGCGGCGAACAGCAGATGCTGGCCATCGCCCGCGCCCTGATGAGCCGCCCGAAGATGCTGCTGCTCGACGAGCCCTCGCTCGGCCTCGCGCCGCTGGTCTGCAAGCAGATTTTCGAGGTGGTGCGCCGTCTCAACAAGGAGGAGGGCCTCTCCGTCTTCCTGGTCGAACAGGACGCGCATCATGCGCTGAAACTGGCCGATCGCGGCTACGTCCTCGTCAATGGCGCCATCACCATGCAGGGACCGGGCGCAGAGCTCTTGCGCGACCCGAAGATCCGCGCCGCCTATCTGGAAGGAGGCGCGCATTGACCCCGGACATTGTCGGCGATCCGCGCGTCTTCATCGGCGTCACGCTGTTTCTGGGCGGCCTGGCCTCGGTCGCCTCCGGGCGCGCCGCCGCGCTGACCTGGCGCCCGCTGTGGCTGCTGCCGCTTTACGGCCTGCCGCTCGCCTTCGCCATGCGTTTCCTGCATTGGTCGCTGTTCGGCGAACCGCTTGCCGCCTTCGGGGCGGCGCTGGTCGCCTATGCATGGTCGCTTGTCGCCCAGGGACTTGCCTGGCGCTTCGCCCACGGCGCGCTGGTCAGGCGGCAATATCCGTGGCTCGGGCAGGACCAACATACGCCCTAGCTGGCGCCCGCTGTCTCCTCCGGGATACCGGAACGATTTTACCTGCGCTCCGTTACCCACCTTGTCGAGGGAGGGAACAATGCGCGAATGGATTGTCGTTTGCCGCGTCAACGAACATATTGAAGCGTGCTCACCGCCGCTACGCTCTGCCGAAGACGCGCTGGCCAAAGCGCGCGCCCTGCTCGATCAGGGCTGCGAATTGCTCCGTATCGAAGGCCCCGAGGGAGAGACCATTACGCGGAGGGAAATCCATCGCCGCCTGGACGCAAGGAATGGTCCTCCCGCATCCGCCGCCTGACGCCATCTACTCGTAGCGGCCAGCCGGGACGCCAGCGGTGGCGCCCCTCCTGCGCCATTCGCTGTCGCGAGCGACGCCATGCGACCGAGCTTCCAGCACAAAAATGGAACTGGCTCAGCCAAAGCTGTGTTAGGTTCGGCAATCGTCATTCGAGATTGTGCCGACAAAGGTGGTTCCCATGAAAATCCGTTTGCTCCCGCTGGCGACCGCGGCCTTGCTGTTCGCCGGCGGCCTCGCTCAAGCGCAGAAGGCCGCGCCCTACCTTGAACGTCTCTGCAACAAAGCCGACGAGACGAAGGCGCAAGAGGACAAGGTCGCTGATCATCTCGCCGCTCACCTCAAGCTCAGCGATGCGCAGAAGGCGGCGTTCAAGGAATTCCAGGCCGCCCGCGCGAAGGCGAATGAGGACGTGAAGGCGAAGCTCTGCGGCGCCAAGCCCGACCTGTCCAGCTTCAAGGCCCGGCTCGAACTGCACCAGAAATTCCTCGAAGACCGGCTCGAAGCCCTGAAAGCCGAGAACCCAAAGCTGATAGCCTTCTACGACAGCCTCGACGCCACCCAGCAAAAGCTGTTCGACGAACTGCGCAGCAAGGTTCACGGCAAATAGGATTTCCGCTTCAAGCATCTTTCATGGGGAAAAAATCATGTTGAAACCCATCTCTCTCGTTCTGGCGCTGGCGCTTGCCGGCGCGGCCGCTCCCGCCTTCGCCGCGCCGATCCACGCGCCGAGGCCCACGTTTTCCGCAACCGTCCCGGCGATTGAAACCGTCGCAGTCCGCCATTACCGCCATCGCGGCGGCGGCGGAGGCGGCGCGGCGGCAGCGGCCATGTTCGGCGCGATCGTCGGCGGGGTGCTGTCCCATCCCTGTTACTTCAACGATTGCGGCTATTACGATGACGGCTATGGCGGCGGCGGCTATGGCGGCGGCTATCGGGGAGGATTTCGCGGGGGCCGCGGCGGCGGCGGCTTCCACGGCGGCGTTCTCCACAGTGGCGGCGGCTTCCACGGCGGCGGCGGTCATGGAGGCGGCGGACATGGCGGCGGCGGACATGGCGGCCGTCGCTGATTCTCTCCGGAATACACATCGACAACAGGTCTGACGAACGGCAAGATCGGCTCCAGGCGCATTTGCGCATCTGGAGCTGATTTCATGCGGAATAACCTGTTGGCGGCGCTGCTTGCGGCCACCCTTCTCTCGAGCGGCTGCGCCCATGCGCAGATCAAATTCGGCGTCGGCGCGCCGATCACCGGTCCCGACGCGGCCTTTGGCGCGCAGTTGAAGAACGGCGCCGAGCAGGCGGTGCTGGACATCAATTCCGCGGGCGGCATCCTCGGCCAGAAGATCGAACTCAGCGTCGGCGACGACGCCGCCGACGCCAAGCAGGGCCGCTCGGTCGCCAACCAGTTCATCGGCGACGGCGTCGGCTTCGTCGTCGGCCATTTCAATTCCAACGTCACCATGCCCGCGTCGGAAGCCTATAACGAGGCGGGCATATTGGAAATCACCCCCGGCTCGACCAATCCGCAGGTCACCGAGCGCGGCCTGACCATGCTGTTTCGCACCTGCGGGCGCGACGACCAGCAAGGCGCCGTCGCCGCCAAATATCTGATCGACCACGCCAAGGGCAAGAAGATCGCCATCGTCCACGACAAGTCGACCTATGGCAAAGGCCTCGCCGACGAGACGCGCAAGGCGCTCGCGGCGGCCGGCGTCCATGACGTGCTCTACGAGGGTCTGAACAAGGGCGAAAAGGACTTTTCCTCCATCGTCTCCAAGATCAAGTCGGTGGACGCCGACATCGTCTATTACGGCGGCGTGCATACCGAAGGCGGCTTGCTGGTGCGGCAGATGCGCGACCAGGGCGTGAAAGCCGTCGTGATGGGCGGCGACGGCATCGCCAGCCAGGAATTCGCGGCCATCGCCGGCCCGGGCGTCGAGGGAACGCTGATGACCTTCCCGCCGGACCCGCGCCTGCGCCCCGAAGCGTTCAATGTGGTGAAGGCCTTCGAGCTCAGGCACTATAATCCGGAGACCTACACGCTCTACACCTATGCCGCCGTGCAGGTGATCAAGCAGGCGATCGAAAAGGCCAATTCGCTCGATCCCGCCACTGTGGCCAAGGCGCTGCACGAGCAGGGGCCGTACAAGTCGGTGGTTGGAGACCTCTCCTTCGACGCCAAGGGCGACGTCACCCGCGCCGACTATGTCGTCTACGAGTGGCGTAAGGCAAAGGACGGCAAGATCAGTTACGAGCAGATCGATAAAATCGATTAAGCATCCATCGCAACATGCTGGCGTCAATCATTTTTTGGATGGTCTAAAATCGGCTGGCCTCCTGCCCCCCGGCGTCCGGCGCCGCCGTTCCCGCCTCCAGGGCCGCGAGGCGGCGGCGCAGCCTTCCGAGGTCGTCCTGCTGCAGCCGCCCCTCGCATTCGGCGCAGAGACGCTTGCCTCGCGCCAGAAGCGCCTGGCGCGGTCCCGGGTCGCTCACCGTGCTGGCGATGTCGCCGAAGGCCCGCATCAGCCGCAGGCTCACCGCCGCGTCCGCCGCTGCGTAATGGCGGATCTGCTCGAAGGCGAGGTCGAGCAGGCCCTCGAGGTCGATCCAGGGCACGACCAGGCGCAGCACGTGCGGCGGATCGTAAAAGGCGCGGCGCGGCGGCGCGCGTCCGATCCAGCGGATCAGGATGCTCGACAACTGATCGACGCAGGAAATCGCCGTGGTCGGATCGTTGACCGCCGGCGACATGGCGCGCAGGGCCACGTCGACGATCTGAACCACGCCGAACTCCACGTCCTGCTGCAAGGTGCGGGTCGGGCCGATATCGACCGCGGCCAGGAATTGCGACGCGCGCTCGGCGGTCATCCGCTCGCCCCGCGTGAAACGCATGAGGGCCACGCCTTCGGGAATGAAATGGCCGACGCGGCGCTCCAGCCTCAGGCAGACGCGCCAGGTCTTGGTCAGCTCTCGCAGCCTCTGGATATCGACAAAGCGGATGTAGCCGGACCGGTTGCTGGCGATGGCCCCCTCCAGCGCGCCCGGGAAGGCGCCGACGATTTCCTCCGGCTGCACAGGCAGGCGCGACTCCGGCATCAGCCCGTCGATCACCTCTTCGGTCTCGCGGCGGATGCGGTCGACGATGTGGTTGACGCTGATGGCGTTGGAAATGTGGTGGATGAAATAGACCAGCCAGCCGACGCAGACCGGCGTCAGCATCATGGCGCCCATCACGGTCAGGGTCGGGGCGAAGGGCGCAGGCGACTGCCGCGCCGCCGGCATGGCGGCGATGCAATAGGAGAAGGTCCCCAGGAATATGCCCAGCGTGCCCTGCGTGACCTTGTCGCGGACGAAACTGACCAGCAGGCGCGGCGAGAATTGCGTCGAGGCCAGGGTCAGGGTCATCAGCAGGATCGCGAAGACGATCGACACCACGGTCATGGTGGAGGTAGCGATGCTGGCGAGGATCGTCTGCGCCGATTGAGGATCGCTGTCGGACGGAAACAGGATTTTCGGGACCAGCCGGCGCAGGGCCGGATAACTCTCCTCGGCGGCGGAAAGCACCGCCCCCGTGGCGCCCAGGATGAGGACGATCGCCAGGGGCCGCACCAGGAAACCGCCGCGCAGGGCATAGATCAGCGACCGGAGCGACGGCGACAGGGCAAGTTTGGGCAAGGCGGCTTCTCGATCGGTTTCCGGTCGTGAAGGATAGCTCAGGAACAGCCCGCGGCTCCAGCGAAACCGGCCGGTTTCAGAGCAGGCCGGCGAAAAAGCCGACCAGTCCCGCCGCCGCCACGCTCGCCGCGATCAGCGCCGTCAGCCACAGCCTGATCCCGGCGAGACGGTGAGGCGGCGGCAGCTTGACCGCCAGCACGATCAGCAGGCCGACGACCCCGGGAAACAGCAGGGCGTTGGCGACCTGCGCGGCGATGTTGAGCCAGACCAGATCGCCCGAAAAGCCCGCCAGCGCCGCCGAACCCAAGACGCATGCGGCATAGAGCCGGAAAAACCAGCGCGAGTCGAACTGCCTTTTGTAGGTTCTGGCGCGAGGCCCGAGGATTTCGGTGACGCCCCAGGACAGCGCCAGCGAAGCGACGATGGCGGCGGCCAGCGACGCCCCGAGCACGCCGAGGCTGAAGATCAGCCGGCCGGTCGAGGGCCCCAGCGCGCCGGTGAGCGCCTCGCCGATCTGGCCGATGCTGGCGAGGCTCGCCTGCCTGTCGCCGGCATAGAGGGTTGCGGCGGCGGCGACCAGCACCGCGCCGGTGAGCGCCTGGGTCAGCCCCGCGCCGATCGCCGTATCCCAGCGCGCGGCGGCGAAATCGCCGGGCGCCATGTTTTTGCGCGCCTCGGCCGCCTGCTGGTAGAAAACCATCCAGGGGTTGAACACCGAACCGATCAACGCGGCGGCGAGGAACAGGAATTTCCTGTCGCCGAGCGGCGAGCCCATGACGTCGGCGACCGCCGTCAGCGGATTGGGATGGGCCCGCCACGCCACCAGAAGGAAGGCGCCCTCGAACAAGCCGATGGCCAGGGCGATGCGCTCGACGCGCCGATAGGAGCCGGTGACGGCGACCGCCAGCAGCACGGCGCAGGCGAAGGGCAGCGAGACCTCGCGCGAAACCCCGTAGAGTTCGCCAATGCCGGCGACGCCAGTGAATTCGGTGACCAGCGTGCCGAAGGTGGCGGCGGCAAGCCCCGCCAGCGCCACCAGGGCCCAGGCGTCGCCGAGGCGTTCGCGGATCAGTTCGCCAAAGCCGCGCCCCGTGAACACGCCCAGCCGCGCGGACAGCTCCTGCACCATGTAGAGCGCGGGCGCGAGCGCCAAGATCAACGGCAGCAGACGGTAATTCCATTGCGCGCCGGCCTGCGCGGCCGTCACCACATTGCCGGCGTCGGTGTCGGCGAGCATGACCAGAAGGCCCGGCCCGAGCACGGCCAACCGACGGAAGAACGGCGTGATCTTCAGCCCGGCCGTTTCGATTTGCGCGGTTGTCTCTCGCCCTTGCGACATGGTCGCGGGGTGTAAGCCAAAGGGCGCATTTGCGCAACTTGGAGCGCGTCTAAATCGCGCTTCTGCTTGCGCGCGGCGCCATTTAGGCGACTGGCGCCGGCCGCTTGGTCGTGTTTTGTTGTGTCGAAACGCTAGAACCCAGCAAGAAGCAAAATCCAGGGGGAACAATGAAAAGGAGAATTTCCGCGGCCTGTGTCGCCATTCTGGCTTTCGCCGCCGGCGGTTCAGTTCTGGCTGACGAAAAGCCGATCCGGATCTGGAACCTGACCGCCTCGACCATCCTCGATCTCAGATTGGCGCCGAGCGGCGCGAAGAATTTCGGCCGAAACCTCGCCAAGGACGACAAGGATGGCGAACTCGACGTGGACGAGCGGCTGAGCCTGAAGGACACGCCGCCGGGGCTCTACGACGTGAAGCTGGGCCTGAAGGGCGGCCGCAAATGCGACGTCCTCAAGCTTGAACTCAAGAAGGCCGAAATCGCGTCGATCGAGGAAAAGGACCTCCTCAACTGTCCGCAAAAACATTGAGTTCCGGCGAAACTCGGTCCGCAGCTCTCACTTCAGCAGCTTCAACAGCGCGCGACCGGCCTTGGCATGCAACTCCTTCGCATCGAGCGTGCCGTCGCCGTCCTTGTCGGCGGCCTTGAAACGCTCTTCGACCAGCGCCAGGAATTCGTCCCTGGTCAGGGTCTTGTCCTTGTCGGGATCGGCAGACCCGATTTCGGCCGCAGTCAGCCTTGCATGCAGTTCTCGCGCGTCCAGCGTTCCCTCGTGGTCCTTGTCCAGCTTGTCGAACAGCTCGCCAGCGGCCTTTTTCGCCTCCTCGAGATCGAGCGTGCCGTCCGCGTCCGCATCCAGCCCCTTGGGCAGACCGGAACGGGCCAGAGCGGGCGAAGCCGCGGCGGCGGCAAGGATGCCAAGGGAAATCAGCAATGAACGGCGGGTCGGCATCATCTTTCTCCTCTTTCAACGTAGCTAGCGCGCTTTTGACGCCATGCAACACGAAGGCGCCGTTTCCGCATCGATCTCAAGCAAACGTGAGCGTTCGTAAACTTCTCCTGTCAGTGTCAGCGGCCGGTCACGGAAAATTTGCGGTCCGCAGACTTGACCGGCCCAGGCGCAGCCGGCAAGGCTTGACCCAGGCGCATAAAAAGAAATTCCGGGGACACAAATGAAACTCACTGTCGCATGGGTCGTCGCGATCGGCGTGGCCGCCTCGGGCGCCGCGCGGGCCGAGGTCGTCGCCCTCCCCGACATCGACATCACCACCAGCGCGCCCACGACCGCCGCGACCGCGCCAGCCGCTCCGGCGACGGCCGAGACTGCGGCCGCGCCCGCCCCCTATGATTTCCTGCGGGACGCCAGCCCGTCCGACAACCACCATGTGGACGCCGCCGAAATCGCCCGCACCGGTTCGCCCTCTGCCGCCGACACGTTGCAACGGGTCACGCCGGGCGTCACGCTCCAGGCGCCTTCGGGCAATTCCTTCCAGCCGGACCTGGAATATCGCGGCTTCGTCGCCTCGCCGGTCTCCGGCACGCCGCAGGGCTTTGCGGTCTATCAGAACGGCGTGCGCATCAACGAGGCCTTCGGCGACCAGGTCAATTTCGACATGATCCCGACCTTCGCCGTCGCGTCGATGGACCTGATCTCCAACAACCCCGCCTTCGGCCTCAATGCGCTTGGGCGGCGCGCTGAACATCAGGATGAAGGACGGCTTCAGCTTCCAGGGCGGCAAGCTGGAACTCCAGGGCGGCTCCTACGGCCGCATCCAGGCCGGCCTGGAATATGGCAAGCAAATCGGCAATTTCGCCACCTATGTCGCGCTCGAAGCCGCGCATGACGACGGCTATCGCGATTTCGGCTCGTCGCTGGTGCAGCGCTTCTATGGCGATCTCGGCTATCGCGCCGAGGGCAACGAAATTCATCTGAGCCTCAGCGTCGCCGACAATCTGTTCGGGGCCGCGGCCACGACGCCGATCCAGCTGGTTGCAGCAGGACTGGGGCGCCGTTTATACGACGCCGCAGACCACCCGGAACGAGATGGGCATGGCGACGCTTTCGGGCAAGTTCACGCTGTCGCCGACCTGGAGCCTGTCGTCCACCGCCTATGTCCGCCGCTTCGTGCAGCAGGCGCAGGACGGCAACCCGACCGATGCGCAGGCTTGCGCCGATGGCGTCAATCTCTGCTTCAACGACACGGTCACTCCGGCCAACGGGCTGAACGGCCAGCAACTCCCGACTCGGCGGCATCCCCAACTCCCTGGGGCTGCCGCTTGGCGAAATCGACCGCACCAGCACGCGCACCACCAGCTGTCGGCGCCAGCGTCCAGCTGTCCAACACCGATACTCTGTTCGGCTACAAGAACCATCTCAGCTTCGGCGCGAGCTATGACTACAGCCAGACCACCTTCGGCGCCTCGGCCGAACTGGGCGTCATCCAGCCGAATTATGTCGTGGCGGGATCCGGCGTCTACCTCGGCCCCTCGGGCGATCCGGTCTCCGACGGGCCCGTCGACGTCCACACCATCAACCGCTATTTCGGCCTCAACATCCTCGACGCCTTCGACCTGACCGACAAGCTGACGATTTCGGCGGCGCGAGGCTCAACCTCGCTTCGATCTCGCTGTTCGACGAACTGGGCGGCGAGCGTCACCGGCGAGCACGATTATACCCACATCAACCCGGTCGTCGGGCTGACCTACAAGATCACGCCGAACCTCCAGGCCTACGCCTCCTACGCCGAATCCAACCGCGCCCCGACGCCGCTGGAGCTGGGCTGCTCCAATCCGCTCCAGCCCTGCATCATCGGCAGCTTTCCTGGTCAACGACCCCAACCTGAAACAGGTGGTGGCGCGCACCTATGAAGCGGGCTTGCGCGGCCAGAACGAGCTTTCCAACGGCTGGGGCTCGATCGGCTGGAAGCTCGGCGCCTTCCACACCCTGACCTCCAACGACATCTGAGCAGATCAACGACCCGATGCAGCAGGGCTTCGGTTATTTCTCCAATGTCGGCGACACCCTGCGGCAGGGCCTGGACGCCTCGATCAACTACAGGAAGGGACCGTTCGACGTCCACGTCAGCTACGCCTATGTCGACGCGACTTATCGCACGGCGCTCGCTGACTTGCAATCGAACAGCCCGGCGGCCGACGCCAATGGCCTGATTTACGTCCAGCCCGGCGACCAGCTTCCGATGGTCCCGCGCCATCGCGTGAAGCTCGGCGGCGATTGGAACATTTCGACCAAGGCGCGCGTCGGCGGCGGACCTGCTTTTCGTCGGGCCGCAGCGTTACGCCGGCGACAATTCGAACCAGCAGCCCCTGCTGCCGGCCTATTTCACCGTTTCGCTCAACGGCTCCTACAAGCTGACCGACCAGGTCGAGTTTTTCGGGCGCGATCGAGAACCTGCTCGATCGCCGCTATTACGCCTATGGTGGCTACGTCAACCTTCCCGGTCCCTTCGCCAACCTGAGCAACGCGGAATCCGTCACGCCCGCGCAGCCGCTCTCTGTCTATGGGGGCGTGAGGGTGGCGTTTGGGGCGCCTGAAACGGCGCCGGCGGCGCCGGTCGCCGCCAAGTACTGAAAGTTCCGGCCCGCGCTCAGGAGTGGAAGATGCGCGCCGCGACGCTTGTTGCGGACGCCGTCGCGGCATCGCCGGCTTCGCCCTTGAACGGCGCCGCCTGGACGCCGCGCGAGGACATGATAGCGGCCAGTTTCACGCTCTCGAAGCGAAAGACGCCCTGGTGCGGCCCGGTATAGAGCACGGGGCAGCACGCTGCGATCTTGGTCAAGGCAAGGTCAAGGTCTTCAGTCGCAAAAAGCGCGTTACTCATGGCTTTTCCCAACGCGGCGGTTGATGCCCCACAGTCCGACCGTAACCACAAACAGGGCGGCGATAAATTCACTTAAATTTTATTGAAACCGCAAAAAATGGTTTTTTGCCGTCGCGCGGCAAGACTTTGCCGGCGATTAAACGACCATGGCCTTGGCAATCAACTAGTTGACCGCCAGGATAACCTGGCTGGCGTCGAAGCAGGCCGCGACCTTCGCCCCAGGCTCGAGACCGAGGTCCTCGACGGTCTCGCGCGGCGCGACCACGTGGAGCGTCTTGCCGTGGCCTATGTCGATATGGATCTCGCTGTTGCGTTCGGCGTCGACGCGCGCCGTCACGTCGCCGAGGAAGAAGTTGCGCCCCCGCTCGGGCGCGTGGTCCGGGGCGTACAGGCGGACGAAGGGGGATTTGACCAGGGCCAGCACTTTCGGCCCGGCGCCAGGGCGAGGTCGTCGGCCGCGTCATTGGTGACGATCGCCAGGATGTTCCGGTCTTCGCCGATCTTCATCGTCACTTCGACGTCGACCGCCCAGCGCCTGATCTGCGCACTTCCGCCTGAAAGACGTTACGCGCCGAAATTCGCGCGCCCACCGCCCATAGACAGCGCCTCCTCCTGGCCGTGGAGCCCCTCCTCCGCGATCAGGTTGGAGATGCGCGACAGCTTTTCTTCGAGCCGGTGAAAGGTGGCGATCAGTTGCCGCCCCTCGGGCGTGACTTCCGCGCCGCCGCCCGAACGTCCGCCGGGCCGGGTGAGGAAAGCCGGAGTCGGCAGCAGGTTGTTCACCGCATTGACCGAATCCCAGGCCGTCTTGTAGCTGAAACCCGTCTCCTTGGCCGCTTTGGCGATGCTGCCGAGTTCGGCCACCTTTTCGAGCAGCTTGATCCGCTCGCGCCCGACGAGGAAGCGGCCCTCGCTGTGCAAGCGCCAGACGGCATTGATCTTGTCGCCCATTCCTGTTCCAGCCCCTCGACCGCGCCGCCCGAAATTTGCTCTTGCCTGACAGCCCGCTTTGGCCTCAGGTTCAGGACAATATGTAATTAATTCACATGTTACGCTTCGCGCTCGCCGGAAAGCCATCTTAGGGGCTGCGCGCCAGGATGTAATGCCACGCGTCGTCACAGCGAATTTTCGAAAACGTTCGCCCGGCATTGCCGCTCCATGGCGAAGAACGATATCGGACATCGTCAGGCCCGGCATTCGCGGCTCCCATCTCCCGCTTTCTCGCCTTGCATGACGATCTCGGCGGCCCCGGCTTTATTGCCCTCTCGAAAGCCGGGGCCGCCATCACCCCGATTCCAACAGCCTCACCTGAACGTGGTCAGCGGCGCGCAGCCGCCGGCGAAAAGCCCGGCCATGTCGCGCGCCGCCGCCGCCTTGCGCAGGCGCGGCAGGCCGAAGCCGTCCTCGATCGTCGCCAGCAGGCTGTAATGATCGTAGCGCGTGGCGTCCTGCCGGGGCGTCCCGCATGGCGTGGCCACAATGGTCGCGATGTGGTTGTCCGCGCCGCCCGCGCGGCGGGCGATTTCCGACACCGGCGCGTCGGGATAAAGCGTCCGCGCGCCCTCATCGAAAGTGACGACGATCGCGGAGCGCCGGGTCCAGGCCTTTGACCGCGGATCGTCTCGACAGCGTCGCGCACGAATGCGTCGTAATCGGCGATCAACCGGTCGCGGTCGTGGCAGGAGGTCAGGCCATGGCCGTCATGGCACTGGTTGGGCACGATCAGCGCCACATTCGGCGCCTCGCCAGCGAGATCGGCCGGCCAGGGCTTCATAAGGCTTCATCGTCGCCAGCGCCGCAGTGTCCCTCGCAAGGGTCTCGAAATAGGCGAACGGGATTGTGCTTCTGCGCATAAAGCGCGCCGCCGCGCCCGCCGGGGCTGACCAACAACCAGCGAGCCGGCCGCCGGCAGGGACTGCGGCATAAATGGCGAAGCTGAGCCCCGCCGAATGCAACTGCTCGACCAGCGAATCGCCCGCGATCTTGTTGCAGGCGGTCGGAGGCGCGATGTCCACGGCGAAACAGCTCGGCCGGTCGTCGCGGATGCCGAACTCGTCGCCGCCGATCAGGGCGAGGTAATTGGGCAGGCTCGGGTGGGCGACGCCGAAATAGAGCGTCGCCAGTCCCTGTTCCTGCGCCAGCTTCTGCAGGAAAGGCGACGGGCCGTTATAGATCGCGTCGTCGAAGCCGTGATTCTCGAGGATGATGACGAAGACATGGTCGAAGCGCGGCGGCTGCGCGCTTTTCGCGCGCGGCGCCCGCGCGAACAGGCCGACGGCGGCAAGAAATCCACAGAAATAAAACTTCGGCGATAAAAACGCGCGCATCGGCCATATTCTCCGCATGTCTGCCAAACGCGGCGTTATGCCGCGCTTCGGCCAAGGTTTCATGACGCCGCGCGCGGGCCTTTGAGCGCAAGCCCCGCAATTTCAAGCGATCCATTGAATTAACTCATTTTTAACCCCGTCGCCAGACGTCCCGCGCCGGGCCGGCCGGCGACAAATCGTCTATTGACGGGAGCAAAAAAACTGTCACACTCCAATTGTTGCAGCCTTGATTGAAAGACGTGCGGAGCCGCTTTTAAGTCAAGGACATCGCCGACGGGCTACGAACCTGAAGGCGGGCAATAACCTGGTCCGTAACTGCAATATCGATGACAAGACTTAAAACGCTTTGTCCGGTGGCCATTACGACCAGCCAGCCTCACGATTGAGCCCACCCCAGTCTGGACTTCGGTCCCTGCATTGCGGCGCGGCGAATAGAGGATTGGAAAACGGGACGCATGACTCCACCTCACTACGCATGTTTCGGATGCATCTGACGGAGCGAGGCGGCAACGCCCTAACCGTTTGGAGAAACACCGAAATCTGCCCTTTTGATGGGAGACGCCCATAGTTAAATCACATGCAGCACAATAGCGGAATTGACCGCCTTATCTTCTGATCACTATCGGAATTCGCCTTTTGAGCGAATACAGGGCCCTGCGCGCAACATGCGGCGGGGCCCATTATTTTTGCGTCCGGCCGCCCTCGCCGCCCTGCCCTGCCGCCAAAAGCCTTTTCTTGGCGGCGGCGCGACGAATACATGACGACGTCGTTTTTTGCTTGATCCATCGTGGAAGGGCGGATTGGCGCCGGATCGTTCTCCCGCTTCGGGGAACAGGCATGGCGGCATGAAAATGGCGGCATGAAAAAGGCCGCGTCCTGGCGCGGCCTTTTCCCGTCTTGTGATTAAAGCTCAGTGCCCTGTGAGATTGGCCTTGGCCCTTGCCCACCAACCGGAACGCTTTGGCTTTTCCGGATCGGCCTGGGTGATCACCGGCAACTCCGGCTGTTGCGGCGGGGCCGGCCTCGGCGCGCGGCGCCGGTTCCGGTTGAGCGTCCACAGGCGTCGGAGCCGCGCTGGTCTGGGTCTCGCTGGCGCGGACCTCGCTGGCGACCGGCGCCGACTCGAGGGGCGCCGCCTCCGCAACCGGCTTGGCAGGCTCCGCGGGCGAAGCCTCGTTCGTCTCATGGTTCGTCCCATGGTCCGTCCCAGGCGTCGCCGGCGCTTCCGCGCTCCATGACGGCAAGGGCGCAAAATCGGATGAACCGTCGCCCTGCTGGACCGGCGCCTCGTGGTCTTGCGTCACGGCAGCCGGCGCAGCTTCCGATTCGCCTTCCGATTTCGCCTCGGCGGTGGGCCGCCAATCGCCATTGAATTCGCCGCCCTCGCCGCCGCGTCCGCGACCGCCGCGACGCCGCCAGCGGCCCCGGCCACGGCGCCGTCCGTCTGAGTCGTCGTCGGCGGATCCCTCGGGACCGCCCTCGTCGTCGACCCCGGCCGGAACGGGCGCGATCAGATCGCCGCCAATGGCCGCCAGCGTGCCCAGGCCTTCGTCCGAAGGCTGCTCGGCATTGGCTTCCACCGAACTGGCCTCGCGATCGAAATTGCGGCCGCGGCCGCGACGACGGCGACGACGGCGGCGGTTTTCCGCGGCCTCGGCGCTCTCGTCCTCGCCTCGCTCTTCGCCGGCTTCGGCGGATTCCGCCCCGGCTTCAACCTCGCCCTCGGCCTCTTCCTCGAATTCGACCTCAACCTCCGACTCGGCGTCACCGATCGGCTCGATGTCCTCGATCGGACGGCGCGGATCGAAACGGCGCATCGGATCGCCCGACACGCCGGCGGCGGGTTCGCCGCGCTCCAGCGCATGATAGGCGCCGCCCGTCAGCGAATCGTCGGCCTCCACCGTCACGGAGACGCCGAAACGTTCTTCGATCAGGCGCAGCAAAGACCGCTTCTGGTTCAGGATGTAGAGCGCGATGTCGGTCCGGGTGCGCAGGATGACATTATGCGAGGCGCTCTTGATCAGGGCGTCCTCGAGCACGCGCATGACATGCACGGCGACCGAAGCGGTCGAGCGCACGGTGCCGGCGCCCGGCGCAATGCGGACAGACGATGGACGAGCCTTCCAGCACGCCTGTGCGGATGCGCTGGCGCGACATTTCCAGCAGGCCGAAATGCGAGATGCGGCCAACCTGGATGCGGGCGCGGTCGTCCTTCAAGGCTTCCTTGATGCGACGTTCGACCGCGCGATTGTTGCGGTTTTCCTCCATGTCGATGAAGTCGACGACGATCAGGCCGGCGAGATCGCGCAGGCGCAACTGCCGCGCCACTTCGTCCGCCGCCTCGAGATTGGTGCGTAGCGCCGTGTCCTCGATATTGTGCTCGCGGGTCGATCGGCCGGAGTTGACGTCGATGGCGACCAGCGCTTCGGTCTGGTTGATGACCAGATAGCCGCCCGACTTCAAGGTCACCTGGTTGTGGAACAGCGCGTCGAGTTGCGACTCCGCGCCATATTTGGCGAACACAGGCTGCGGATCGCGATAATATTGCACGTTCTTGACATGGCTCGGCATGAGCAGGCGCATGAAGTCGCGCGCCTCGCGGAAACCCGCCTCGCCCGCGACCATCACGTCGTCTATGTCCTTGTTGTAGAGGTCGCGGATGGCGCGCTTGATCAACGAGCCCTCCTCATAGACGAGCGCCGGGGCGCTGGACGACAGCGTCATCTCGCGCACCGTCTCCCACATGCGCATCAGATATTCGAAGTCGCGCTTCACTTCCGGCTTGGTGCGGGAAGCCCCGGCGGTGCGCAGAATCACGCCCATGCCTTCCGGAACCTCCAGCTCCTGCGCGATTTCCTTCAGGCGCTTGCGGTCGACGGCGTCGGTGATCTTCCGCGAAATGCCGCCGCCGCGGGCGGTGTTGGGCATGAGCACCGAATAGCGCCCGGCAAGCGACAGATAGGTGGTCAGGGCCGCGCCCTTGTTGCCGCGCTCTTCCTTGACGACCTGGATCAGCAGGACCTGGCGGCGCTTGATCACTTCCTGGATCTTGTATTGCCGGCGCATGCGCGGCGCGCGATAGGGCGTCTCGTCCATGGCGTCGCCGCCAAGCTGGTCGACGACTTCCTCTTCATCGCCTTCGCCATTGTCGCCGTGCTCGGCCTCCTGATCCTCGTTCAGAGAAACGGCGCGACCTTGCTTCCGAATCGCTGGCCTCTTCGTCATGCGCGGCGGCGCGGGGAGCTTCGTCATGCTCGGAATCGTAGGAAACGGCGGCATTCGTCGAGCGAACTCTTCGTCTTCATCGTCGTCCTCGTCCTCGTCGGTTTCCTCGACGACGGCGAAACCTTCGGGATCATGGGCGATCTCGTGGCTTTCGCCATGCGGAGCCGGCTGTTCGGCGGCTTCGGCGCGCCGGCTCGACAGGCGCGGCCTCGACAGTCGCAGGCTCGACGGCCACGGGCGCGGCGGGCGCTTCCGCGAAAGGCGCAGCTTCCTCGGCAGGCGCTTCCACAGCCACCTTCGCGACCGTTTCGCCGGGCTCTTCACGATGATCGGCGGAGACTTCCGCGACCGGCGCTGGCGCCTCGCCTTCAACCGGCTGGCTATCGACAAATTCCTGGGCCGGCGCCGTGTCCTGGGTCTCGGCCGTTTCAGCCGTTTGCAGCGCGTCGGCGGCGATGGCCCCCGTCTCCGGCTGCTCGGCGTCGTCAGGCAGCACTTCGCTGCTCACCCGCTCGTCTTCGTTGGGACGGCGGCGTTCCGAGCCGCGGCGATGGCGACGGCTGCGGCGGCGGCCGTTCTCCTCGTCGTCCTCCTCGCGCTGGGCGCGGGATTCTTCTTCCAGCAGCGCGGCGCGGTCGGCGTGCGGGATCTGGTAATAATCCGGATGGATTTCGGAAAAGGCGAGGAAGCCATGGCGATTGCCGCCATATTCGACAAAGGCCGCCTGCAGCGAGGGTTCGACCCGCGTCACTTTCGCCAGATAGATATTGCCTCGTAGCTGCTTCTTGGACGCGGATTCGAAATCGAACTCCTCGACCCTATTGCCGCGTAGCACCACCACCCGCGTTTCTTCGGGGTGGGAGGCGTCGATGATCATTTTGTTGGCCATTGGGAACTCTTGCAGGCATGGCGCGGCCGCTGGCCCTGGCCGCGGCTGCGGGAACGTCGGCGGGGGCTAGGCCGCCCGACCGTTCCGCGCGCGCGGCTTCGCGCCAAAGCTGGCGCGCCATGCGATATGGGGTTGAAGGAAAGTGTGGATGCGATATGGGCCGCGCTGCGACGCGGCTTGAAAGGTCGGGCGCAGAGCCCGCTTGGCGGCGCGGCGCGGCGGAGGCCGGCGAGAGGGCGGCCGCCGCGAATCGCGCGAAACCCGCACGCCTTGCGGCGCCGGAAAGTCTCTCGATTGCAGACTTCGCGCGGAAAAGATCGCCGCGGCGAAGTTTTGTGGCGAACACCGACAAAATTCTCACCTGTCCTCCAGCGCGCTGACGACGCCGGACAATGTCCAAAACGTGAGGCGAGCGAAGTGCGGCTTAAACCCGGCCGGCGCGAAAAACTCCCGCCTTGCAGGCGGCGCGTCGAGGCTGGGAAGGTCCGACCATTGCTCGATTGGCGCGAATCCGATCGCGCCCGAACTGGAACAATTCCTATGTAGACGAGGAATAAGGGTTTTGGCAAGTTTTCTCCGCATGTGTGGCGCCCGCGCAACATTTTTGCGAGGCCGCGCATCCTATCAAGGTAAACAGTCGTTAACGTTTTCATGGTCTGACTTGAAACTCCGATGGAACGCTCGAAGCGGACAACATGTTTTGCGCGCAGGAAAAAATGAGGCCTGACTGGATCGCCCGGCTCTGCGCCTTGGCGCTGCTGGCGTTTGCAGGGGCGAGCGGATCACGGGCGCCTGCGCTGGCGCAGCCTGCCGCTCCCCTGGCTCCCCTTCCTGCCATCCCCGTCGCCGTCGAGGCGCGGCAGGACGACGACGGGCCGCGAGACGCGCCTCGCCTTCACTCTGAGCGCCTGCGTCGCCGCCGAGACCTATGTGCTCGACGCGCCCGCCCGCGCCATCGTCGACCTGCCTGAAATCAATTTCCAGATCGATCCCGGCGTCGGCCTCGAGCCGCCGGCAAGATCCCGGCGCCATGCGGCAAAGCCGGCCGGCGCCAAAATCCGGCGCCATCGCGTCCTTCCGCTTTGGCAAGCTGTCGCCGGGCAAGTCGCGCATCGTCGTCGACCTCTCTGGCCCGGCCGAGGTCCTGTCCACAAAATGTGAGCCAAGACCTGACGGAAGCTCGGTTTTGACACTGACGCTCGCCCCGCAGCCCGTAGCCGCCTTTCACGGCCGCCGCGCGGTCCGGCGCCGAGAAGCAGGCGCAAAAAACCGGCCAAGGAATCGAAAACGCCCCGCCGCTTGCAACGACGGCTCCGGCTGAAAAGGCATCGCAAAAGCCGGTCATCGTGCTCGACCCCGGCCATGGCGGCGTCGACAACGGGGCGATGGGACGCGACCATGCGGTGGAAAAATCCATCGTGCTCGATTTCGCCAAGGCGCTCGGCGCCAAATTGCGCGAAAGCGGCCGTTACAAGGTGGTGTTCACCCGCGAGGACGACACTTTCGTGCCGCTCGGCGAGCGCGTGCGCATGGCCCGCGGCCTCGGCGCCGCGCTGTTCGTTTCGCTGCATGCCGACGCCCTGGCCGGCGGCGGCGAGGACGTGCAGGGCGCGACCGTCTATACCGTCTCGGACCGCGCCTCCGACCGCGAGGCCGCCCGCATCGCCGAACACGAGAACAAGGCCGATTCCGCCGCCGGCGAGGACGCGAAGGAGGACGCCAGCGACGTCAATGACATCTTGTTCGACCTGACGCGCCGGGAAACCCGCGCCTATTCCCATGTCTTCGCCCATTCTCTGGCCGAATACTGGAAGGTCGCCGCGCGGCTCAACAAGAACCCGCGCCGTTCCGCCGGCTTTGTCGTGCTCAAGGCGCCGGACGTGCCCTCCGTCCTGCTGGAGCTCGGCTATCTGTCGAATGACGCCGACGTCGCGGAATTGACCTCCGGGGAATGGCGGGAAAAGGCCGCGGGCCAGGTCGCCCGCGCCATCGACGCCTTCTTCGCCTCGCGTCAGCCGGCTGACGCGAATCCCACCTCCTCCGTGGCCGACCCGGCCTTCGGCGCCCTTAAAGGGACACAAACCCCGGGCAACTAGGCTCCGCGCCTCACCGACATGACGAATTCAACATGGCCGGCGCCCGAGGGGGATGCTATAGGCGCAGGACGGCGCGGCGATTCATTCGGGTTCGCGCCCCGTTCCATGGCGTCCAGGCGGAAGGTTTTTTCATGAGGATGCTCGCCCGGTTTCTCGGCTTCGTATTCGCGACGCTGGCGATCGTCTTTGTCCTGGTCGCGCTGGGCGTCGGCGCGCTGATCTATGTCTACAACAAGGACCTGCCCGACTATTCGCAGCTGAAGAATTACGAGCCGCCGATCATGACCCGCGTCCATGCGGGCGACGGCTCGCTGCTCGCCGAATATTCGCACGAACGCCGGCTCTACCTGCCGTCAAACGCCATTCCGCCGCTGGTCAAGCAGGCCTTCATCTCGGCCGAGGACAAGAATTTCTACACCCACAACGGCATCGACCCGGAAGGCATCGTCCGCGCCGCCCTCATACTGGTGCAGGGCGGCAAGCACATGCAGGGCGCCTCGACCATCACCCAGCAGGTGGCGAAGAACTTCCTGCTCACCAACGAACGCTCCATCGATCGCAAGATCAAGGAAGCGCTGCTGTCGATGCGTATCGAGCAGGCCTATTCGAAAGAGCGCATCCTCGAGCTCTACCTCAATGAAATCTATCTCGGCCTGGGCAATTACGGCATCGCCGCCGCGGCGCTGAATTATTTCGACAAGTCGGTGCATGAGCTATCCATCGCCGAAATGGCCTATCTCGCCGCCCTGCCCAAGGCGCCGAGCGAACTCAATCCCTTCCGCAATCGCGACAAGGCCATAGCCCGCCGCAATTACGTCATCGAGCGCATGGTGGAAAACGGCTATGTCTCGCGCAAGGACGGCGACGCCGCCAAGGCCGAGCCGCTGACCGTCAATCCGCGCACCCTCTCGCCCAACACCATGGCCGCCGGCTATTTCGCCGAGGAAGTGCGGCGCGAGTTGAACGACCGCTACGGCGACAAGAAACTCTACGAGGGCGGCCTGTCGGTCCGCACCACGCTCGATCCGAAAATGCAGCTGATGGCGCGCAAGGTGCTGGCCGAGGGCCTTGTGCGCTTCGACGAGGCGCATGGCTATCGCGGCGCCATCAAGCAGATCGACGTTTCCGCCGATTGGGGCCAGCCGCTGGCCGAGATCCCGGCCTATGGCGACGTTGCGCCCTGGCGGCTCGCCGTCGCGCTCGACGTCAGCGACTCTCGGCGCCGAATCGGCCTGCAGCCGCCGCGCGAGAAATCCGGCGAGCTTTCGCGGGTTCGCGAGACCGGGACCTTGTCTCTGGACGGCGTCCGCTGGACCCGCCAGCGCATGAAGCAGGCGGTGGCCAAGGGCGACGTGATCTATGTCGAGCCGATGGAGGGACATGCCGGCCAGTTCCGCCTGCGCCAGATACCGGAAATTTCCGGCGCCATCGTCGCCATGGACCCCTATACCGGCCGCGTCTTCGCCATGGTCGGCGGCTACTCCTACGACCAGTCGAACTTCAACCGCGCCACCCAGGCGCAGCGCCAGCCGGGCTCGTCCTTCAAGCCGATCGTCTACGCCACGGCGCTCGAAAGCGGCTATACGCCCTCTTCGATCATTCTCGACGAGCCGATCGAGATCGCCCAACCGAATGGGGAAGTCTGGCGGCCGGAGAATTTCGAGGAAGGCCACTACGGACCGCATACCCTGCGCTACGGCATCGAGCATTCGAAGAACCTGATGACCGTGCGCCTCGCCCGCGACATCGGCATGCCCTTGATCGCCGAATACGCGCGTCGCTTCGGCGTCTACGACAATCTCGGGCTGTATCTGCCCAACGCGCTCGGCGCCGGCGAAACCACGGTCATGCGCATGGTCACCGCCTATTCCATGCTGGCCAACGGCGGCAAGCGCATCAAGCCGACCCTGATCGACCGCATCCAGGACCGCTGGGGCCATACCATCTACCGTCACGACGAGCGCCAGTGCCTCGGCTGCGACGCGCCGAAATTCGATCCGACCAGCGAACCGAAGCTGGTGGACAATCGCGAACAGGTGATCGACGCCCTCACCGCCTATCAGATGACCTCGATCATGGAAGGCGTGATCCAGCGCGGCACCGGCGTGTCGATCAAGGAAGTGGGCAAGCATCTCGCCGGCAAGACCGGCACCACCAATGACGCCAAGGATCTGTGGTTCGTCGGCTATTCGCCCGACCTCACGGTCGGCGTTTATCTCGGCTACGACCATCCGCGCTCCCTCGGCAATTCGGCGCAGGCCGCGACCTATGCCGCGCCGATCTTCCGCGACTTCATGAAGATGGCGCTGGCCGACAAGCCAGACACGCCCTTTCGCGTGCCGCCGGGCATCAAGCTGATCTCGGTCGACGTGCATTCGGGCATGCGGTCCTCGGGCGCCGGCTCGATCCTCGAAGCCTTCAAGCCCGGCACGGCTCCGCCCGACAGCTACGGCGGAGGCGGTGGAGGCGGCGGCGGAGGCGTCGCCAAGGCGCCGGCGACCGACGCGCAGGTCGGCCCCGGAACGGGCGGGCTTTACTGAGTTCCGCGCCAGCGTGGCGTTGACGGCGCCGCTTCAGCGATCCCCGGCGCTTGCGGCTTTCGCGCTCTCGGCCAGGAAAAACACGTCGACGCGCAAATTCACCGGCAATTGTACGTCCGGGTCCAGATCGATCAGGGTCTGAAGCACCTTCATGTCGACCTTTTCGGAGGGTCGCCCGGTCTGGATCAACTTGGCCCCGAGCCGTCGGGCGATGCGCGACACCGAGCCGCCAAAGCGCTTGCCGGGAAAGGCGTCGGCGACGACTTCGACCCTCTGGCCGATGCTGACGCGGCCGATGTCGGTCTCGTCCACTTCGGCGCGCACGCGCAGGCGGCCGAGATCGCCGACAATGGCGATGGACGTCGGGTCGACATTGGTTACCGCTTCTCCGGCGTTGCGCTGGCGGCGCAGGATCACCCCGGCGATGGGCGACCGGATCAGGGTCTTTTCCAGCAACGCATCGGCCAGGGCCGTTTCCGCCTTCAGCCGGTCGACGACCGCGCGCGCGGCGGCCAGATCCTCCTCGCGCGTCCCGGCCTCGATCACGGCGAGCCTTTCCGCCATGGCGGCGCGGCGCGACTTCAGCGAATGCAGGGTCGAAATGGCCTGGTCCAGCGCCGATTGCGTGGCGGCGCCGCGCGCCGCCAACGGCTGCTTGCGCTTGAAGTCGAGATCGGCCATCTGCGCTTCGGCGTCGAGCTGGGCCAGGTTCGCCACGGCCTCGCGGCGCTCTTCCGGCCGCGCGCCATGCACGGCCTTGTCCAGCAGGGCCTGCGCCTCCGCGAGCTGCGCCCGGGCGGAAGCCAGTCGCGCCGCCTGCTCGCTGTTCTCGACGATGGCGATCACCTGCCCCGCCGTGACGACGTCGTTTTCCTCGACCAGCATCTTGTCGATCACGCCGATCACCTGCGAGGCGATTTCGCGCTCCTCGCCATAGGGCTCGACCAGGCCCGGCGCCGCGAGGACGTAAGGCGAGGGTTTCGTCTCATCGGCAAATCCGGGCTGCGCGAGCATAAGCAGAGCGGCTCCGACAAACTTCGAGCGCAAACGCATCAGGCGGCTCCCGTTTCTGCAAAGGTCTCGGCTTTTGCGATGATCGCCCCGTCTTCGAGATGGACGATGCGATCGGCGAAAGGCAGCGTGCGCGGATCGTGGGTGACGATGACCACGGCGCGCCTGTGGTCGCTGGCGAGGCGGCGAAACAGCTCCATGGCCTTGTGGCCGTTTTCGGCGTCGAGCGCCGCGGTGGGCTCGTCGGCCATCAGGATCTGCGGATCGCCGGCCAGGGCGCGGGCGATGGCGACGCGCTGCTTCTGGCCGCCGCTCAATTCGGCGGGATAGGCGTCGAGCCTCTGCTCGAGTCCGACCAGGGTCAGGAGATCGCGGGCGCGCCGGCGCCCCTCGCGAAGCTCGACGCCCAGCAGGTCGAAGGCGACCAGCACATTCTCCGTCGCGGTCAGGACCGGGAACAGGTTGAAATTCTGGAACACGAAGCCAAAATTTTTCAGCCGCAAGGCGCCGCGCGCCTCCTCGCCGAGATGCTCGATGGGCGCGCCGTTCAGCAGCACCTGGCCGGAGGTCGGCCGCAACAACCCGCCCAGGATGTGCAGCAGCGTGGTCTTGCCGCTGCCGGACGGCCCCATCAGCAACAGGACCTCGCCCCGGCGCACGTCGATATCGACCGAATGAAGCGCGGTGAAAGCAGTTTCTCCGGTCCCGAAGACATGACCGACGCTTTGAGCCCGGATGACGCGATCGTTCATCTGAACCGCGCTCATCTGAACACCTCCGCCGGATCGATGGCGGTGACCTTCTGCAGCGAAATCATCGAGGCGGCGACGCACATCACCTCCATCACCACGCCGATCGAAGCCGCGAGCCAGAGCGGCGCCTCGGGCGCGGCGCTGGCGTCGCGCCCGAGCCAGGCCATGGCGAAGACGAAGGCCATGCCGACGACATAGCCGATCAGGCCGCCGATCAAGGCCTGCTTGACGACAATGGCGTAAAGATAGAAGCGGCTGCCGCCCATGGCGCGCAAGGTGGCGTATTCCGGCAGGCGGTCGATGGTGCTGGCGTAAAGGGTTTGCGCCGCGATGACCACGCCGACGAACAGCGCCAGCACCGACGAGGAAATCACGGTAAAGCCGGCTCCGGTCGAAAACAGCCAGTAATTGCTGCTGCGCCGGGAGAACTCGTCGCCGGTCAGGACATCGACGTCGGGCATGCGCGCCGCCAGCGCCGCGCGGGTCGCCTGCACCGACGCGCCGGCGGCGACGCGGATCGGCACATAGGTGATGGCCTTTTCGGCATTGGGAAGGCTGGAGGCGATCGACCGCGCCTTCCTCAGCGAGGCGAACACATAAGGCGATTGGGTGAAGGTGCGGATGCCCGAGGTGAAGCCGACCACGCGGACGCGCCGGTCGTTGATTTCAAATGTCTGGCCAAGGCGCTCGACGCCGAGTTTTTGCGCATAGAGCCGGTCGACGATGACGCCGTCCGGATTGAGCAGGGCTTCGCGCGCATCGAGCCCGTCGAGCAGGGACCAGGGCTGTCCCATGGTCGAAATCCGGCTCGACGCCGACGATGATCACCGTCTCGCGCACGCCGTCGGGCTTTTTCCAGAAGCCGAAGCCGATCAGCCAGGGTTCGGCGGCGCCGACGCCCTCGGTCGCCAGGGCCTGGAAACGCCGCCTTTCCTCCAGCGGCGTCGCGAGATCGACCGTCTTGACCCCATGCGCGGTGATCCAGAGGTCGGCGCCGGCGTGGTCGACCAGATTGGCGGTGGTGTGGATGAAATTGACCAGCATGCCCAGCTGGATGCCCATCAGCAGCGTCGCAAAGGCGATCCCGACGATGGTCACGCCGAAGCGCATGCGGTCGTGGACGAGATTGCGCCAGGCGATCAGCCCGGTCATGCGGGCGCGCCGGAGTTTTATCCGCGACAGGGCGAGAAAGGGCCCGACGGCGAGGCGACTGTCGGACAGGGACATGAGCCATCTCCCCAAATTCTTGCCAAATTGGTCGCTTGCAAATGCGCCCGCACATTAGGCAGTCTTGTTGACAGCGTCAACATCGGGCGACGACTTTGCATCATCGCTCGCTTTACAGACCGGGCGGCCGCCTCTATGTCTGGTCCTCATTCTGGAACGGGAATCAAGCTCATGCGCGCCGAAGCGGAATCGCTCGTCGAACAGATCAAGCAGTCGGTGGGACTGCTGAGGAGGCATCTTTGACGTCGAGAATTCGACGCGCCGCCTCGCGGAACTGAACGCCAAATCCGAAGACCCCAATCTCTGGAACGATGCCGAAACCGCGCAAAAGCTGATGCGCGAGCGCACCGACCTCGAAGATCGGCTGGGATCGCTGGCCAAATTCGAGCGAGAACTCGAAGACGCCGTCACCCTGGTCGAACTGGGCGAGATGGAGGGCGACGCCGCCGCCGAGCAGGAGGGAATCGAGCAGCTCAAGCTGATCAAGACCGAGGCCGCGCGCCGTCAGGTCGAGGCCCTGCTGTCGGGTGAAGCCGACGCCAACGACACCTTCATCGAAATCCATTCCGGCGCCGGCGGCACCGAAAGCTGCGACTGGGCGCGCATGCTGCTGCGCATGTACGCCCGCTGGGGCGAGCGCAAGAAATTCAAGGTCGAGCTGATCGAAGAGACGCCGGGCGACGAGGCGGGCATCAAGTCGGCGACTTTGCTGATCAAGGGCCATAACGCCCATGGCTGGGCCAAGACCGAATCCGGCGTGCATCGCCTGGTGCGCATTTCGCCCTTCGATTCGAACGCCCGCCGCCACACCAGCTTCGCTTCCGCCTGGGTCTATCCGGTCATCGACGACAAGATCGACATCCAGGTCAATGAAAGCGACTGCCGCATCGACACCTATCGCGCGCAAGGCGCGGGCGGCCAGCACATCAACACCACGGATTCAGCGGTGCGCATCACCCATATCCCCTCGGGGATCGTGGTCGCCTGCCAGATGGAGCGCTCGCAACACAAGAACCGCGCCACCGCCTGGAACATGCTGCGCGCGCGCCTCTACGAGCAGGAACTGGAGCGCCGCGAGGCCGAAGCGAACAAGGTCAACGCGACAAAGTCGGAAATCGGCTGGGGCCACCAGATCCGCTCCTACGTGCTGCAGCCCTACCAGATGGTGAAGGACCTGCGCACCGGCTACGTTTCCGGCACGCCCGACGACGTTCTGGACGGCGACATCGACGCCTTCATGGAGGCGTCACTGGCCCAGCGCGTCCATGGCGGCGGCCCGGACAAGGTCGAGGACGTGGAGTAACGGCGGCTAGCCGGCGCGGAAAACAGCTCCTGCGATTTGTTCGCCGGGTCACGTAACCACACCCTTGGGTAACGTAACCTTCATTCCCGTAGCCCGCGCGAACCGGGCTACAGCAGGAATTCGAGCTCGTGGCCGTCCGCGCCGCGCTCAAGGGCGAGGACGGGGACCGGCGCGACCCGCAGGGCGATTTCCGCGCGGGTGTCCTCGAAGGGGACGGATTGGTCTTCGCCCTCATTGATGATGACCGCGGCGATCTCCACTCCTCTCGCGCGCAAAACCTCGACCGCCGTCAGGGTGTGACTGAGCGTGCCGAGATAGTCGCCGACCACCAGCAGGACCGGCGCGTCGAGCGCGCAGATCCAGTCCAGCACCGTGCGCTGCTCGTCGAGCGGGACCATGACGCCGCCAACGCCCTCGATCAGGATCAGATCGGCCTGTTTTTGCAGGAATTGGCGCCCATGCGCGAACAGCGCGGCGCAGTCGAGCGCCCGGCCCTCCGCCCGCGCCGCCATGTTGGGCGCGAGCGGCGCAGTGAACCGCCAGGGCGAGATTTTCTCCGCCGCCGACTGCGTCAAAGGCTCGCCCAGCGCGGCGAGCAAGACGCCGGTGTCGCTTCCGGCCAAATCCCGCTGGTCAAAACCGGAGATGACCGGCTTGGCGGCGGCGACCGACATTTTTTGCGCCCGCGCCTGCCGGATCAGCGCCGACGTGACATAAGTCTTGCCGATGCCGGTGCCGGTCGAGGTGACGAAATATTTTCGAGCCAACCCATGCCTCTCCCAAAATCGCCCCGCGAAAACCTGCTGAGCCACGTCTGGCTTCCCTACACCCAAATGCTGAGCGCCCGCCAGCCTTTGCAGGCGGTTTCAACCGAGGGGTCGCTGATCCGCCTCGCCGACGGGCGCGAACTGATCGACGGGATCGCCAGCTGGTGGACCGCCTGCCACGGCTATAACCATCCCCATATCCAGGCGGCGCTCCACGCCCAGATCGAGGCCATGCCGCATGTGATGTTCGGCGGCCTCGTCCATGAACCCGCGCTCAGACTGGCCGAACGGCTGGCGCAAAAGACGCCCGGCGACCTGAACCACGTGTTTTTCGTCGACAGCGGCTCGGTGGCGGTGGAAGTCGCGATGAAAATGGCCGTGCAATACTGGCTCAATCGCGGCGTATCAGGGCGCAGCCGCTTCGTTTCCTTCCGCAACGGCTACCACGGCGACACCATGGCCTGCATGTCGGTCTGCGATCCCGAGGAGAGCATGCACGCGCTGTTCAAGGATTACCTGCCGAAGCAATCCCTGGCCGAATTGCCCGAGGACGCGGAGACGGAAGCAGCCTTCGACGCGCTGCTGGCGCGCGAAAAATCCGCCATCGCCGCCGTGCTGGTCGAGCCCCTGGTCCAGGGCGCCGGCGGCATGAAATTCCATTCCGCGGAAACGTTGCGCAGAATTGCCGCGGCCTGCGAGCGCCACGGCGTGCTGCTGATCGCCGATGAAATCTTTGTCGGCTTCGGCCGCGCCGGCAGCCTGTTCGCCTGCGAACAGGCCGGCGTCACGCCAGACATCCTCTGTCTCGGCAAGGGTTTGACCGGCGGCGCCCTGAGCCTCGCAGCGACCGTGGCGCGACCGCGCATCTTTGAATGTTTCTTGTCAGAAAGTCATGACAAGGCCTTGATGCACGGTCCGACTTTCATGGCCAACCCGCTCGCCTGCGCCGCCGCCAACGCCTCGCTCGACCTGTTCGAGACCGAGCCGCGTCTTCATCAGGTCGCCGAGATCGAGGCGCAATTGCGTGAGGGTCTCGCGCCTTGCGCGAAAATTCCAGGCGTGCTGGATGTGCGCGCGAAAGGCGCAGTTGGCGTCGTGCAATGCGCCGATTTGCGCGATGCGGCGGGCCTGCGGCAAGAGTTCGCGGAACGGGGCGTCTGGATCCGCCCCTTCGGCGACATTGTCTATCTCACGCCCGCCTTCACGATCGAAAGACCTCAGCTGGCGGCCTTGACCTCGGCCATTTGCGACGTGCTGCCCTCGTGGTTGTCGAGATCGTGATGGAAGTGGCTTTCCGTCGTCTCCCGCACCTTTAGCCCCAGCCGGTCGATCAAAGCGCGATCTTCGGCGGCGTCGTTGTTTTCGGTGGTCAGCAGCTTTTCGCCATAGAAGATCGAGTTGGCGCCGGCCATGAAGCACAGGGCCTGGGCCTCGGCGCTCATTTCAGAGCGTCCCGCCGAGAGGCGCACCCGCGATTTTGGCATGACGATGCGCGCCACCGCGATCATCCTGACCATGTCGAAGGCGTCGACCGGCGGGCGGCCTTCCATCGGCGTGCCCTTGACCGCCACCAGCGCATTGACCGGGACGCTCTCGGGATGGGGGTTCATTTCGGACAGAATACGCAGCAGCGAGGCGCGGTCGTGCTCCTTCTCGCCCATGCCGATAATGCCGCCGCAGCACAGGTTGATGCCGGCGGCGCGCACGGTGGCCAAGGTGTCGAGCCGCTCCTGGTAGGTGCGGGTCGAGACGATCTCGCCATAGAATTCCGGGCTGGTGTCGAGATTGTGGTTGTAGCTGTGCAGGCCGGCCTCGGCGAGGCGTTTCGCCTGATGCGGCTGCAACATGCCGAGCGTGACGCAGGCCTCCATGCCCATGTCGACCACGCCCTTGACCATGTCGACCACGGAGTCGAATTCCTTGCCGTCGCGCACCGAGCGCCACGCGGCGCCCATGCAGAAGCGCGAGGCCCCCGCCTCCTTGGCCGTCCTGGCGCGCGAAAGGACGTAATCGACGTCCATCTGCGTTTCCTTGGCCTGACCCGGTCTTTTTGGCGTAATGGGCGCTTTGCGGGCAATAGCCGCAATCCTCGGCGCAGCCGCCGGTCTTGATCGACAACAGGCTCGCGAGCTGAATCGTGTCGTCGTGATATTGACGATGGACGCTTTGCGCGCGATGCACCAGATCGAGCAGCGGCAGGGCGAACAGCGCCTCGATCTGTCCTTGCGTCCAATCGTGGCGGAAGGGGATTTTTCGAGGCGGTCTTCTTCGGAGAATTGCGGGTTCAAGGTCATGACATTCCCGTGACTTTTATTTGCGGTTCTTCTATCAGTTTGGCGGCAAATGGCAAAAACAGATTTTTTCCGCGCCTGGAGCGCGCGGCGCGCCGAGCAGAACCTGCTGCGCAGCCTGAAAACGTCCGCGCTCGCGCCTGAGGGCCGGGTCTGGCGCGACGGCGCGCTGCTGGTCAATTTCGCCAGCAATGACTATCTCGGCCTGAGCCAGCACCCTGCCCTGATCAAATCAGCGTGCGATTACGCGCAAAAACACGGCGCGGGCGTCGCCGCCTCGCGTCTGGTCACGGGCGAACACCCTGTTTTCGCAGAGCTTGAGGCCCGAATCGCCAAGGCCAAGAACCAGCCTGCGGCGCTGATCATGGCCGTCGGGCTACCAGACCAATCTCACCGCCGTCGCGGCGCTGGCCGACAAGGAGGTGATCGGCCGCCCGGTGACGATCCTCGCCGACCGGCTCGCCCATCATTCGCTGCTGCAAGGCGCCCTGCTCTCCGGCGCGCGGCTGATGCGTTTCCAGCACAATGACTGCGACCATCTGGAAAGCCTGTTGCGCGCGCGCGACGGAAAAGGGCGATTTCTGCCTGATCGTGACCGAAAGCGTATTCGGCATGGATGGCGATCTCGCCGATCTCCAGCGCATCGGCGCGCTGGCGCAATCCTTCGGCGCCCTGCTTTATGTCGACGAAGCCCACGCCACCGGCGTGTTCGGCGCGCGCGGTTTCGGCCTTTGCGAGGATTTCGCCGATGTCGTCGACGTGGCCATGGGGACCTTCGGCAAGGCTTTGGGCGGCTTCGGCTCCTATCTCGCATGCCCGGCGGACATCCGTGAATTCCTGGTCCAGCGCTGCGGCGGACTGATCTACAGCACCGGCCTGCCGCCGAGCGTGCTTGGCGCGATTGACGCCGCCTTGACCCTGGTTCCGCAAATGGCGGAAGCGCGGCGATCGCTGCTGGCGCAGGCGGCGCGGCTGCGGGCGGCGCTCAAGGCGCAGGGGTGGAATTGCGGCGCCAGCGCCAGCCAGATCGTGCCGGTGCTGGTCGGCGCGGAGGCCGACGCCCTGACGCTGGCGGCGGAGCTGGAAAAGCGCGGCTTTCTCGTCCCGGCGATCCGGCCCCCGACCGTGCCGCAGGGCTCGAGCCGGTTGCGGCTGTCGCTCAGCGCCGCGCACAGGGACGACGACATTGACGCGCTGATCGCCGCGTTGAGCGAATTCGCGCCAGCCTATGCGGCCAGGTATGCGGCGAGATCGGCGGCGTGAGGCTCGTGCTCGTTCCCGGCTGGGCGCTGGGGCCGGAAATGTGGGAATTTCTGCGCGGCAAGGCTCGCCGCCGTTCCGCAATTTCGCGTCGATCCCGGCTATCTGGGAACGCCGCGTCTGCCCGACGCCTTGCCCGGCGACATCCTGGTCGGCCATTCCGCCGGACTTCTGTGGGGCCTGCGACACAGGCAGGACTGGGCCGGCGTCGTCGCCGTCAATTCCTTCGACCGTTTCACCCTGGACGACTCCGGACGCGGCTGCGTGAAATCCGCCGCCCTGCGCGCCATGCAGAAAGCGCTGGTCCGCGACGCACAAAACTGCGTGGAGAATTTTCGCGCCTCCATTGGCGCTCCGCCGACCGGACGGCCGGCGCAAACCGAAGCGCTGGCCGCAGGCCTGGAATTGTTGCGCGATTTTGACGCCGCGCCTGTTTTGGCGCAAAAACCCTGGCTCGTCCTCGCCGCTGAAGATGACGCGCTGGCGCCGCCCTCGGCGTCAAGGCGACTTGCGACGGCGACCGGCGGAAAGCTTGTCCTGCGCGCCGCGGGAGGCCATGGACTGCCCTGGACCGCGCCGGATTTCTGCGTGGACGAAATTGCGGGATTTTTGCGCGCTCATGAGTTCTGACGAAAACGCCGTCATCCGCGCCTTCGATGCGGCGGCCGGGACCTATGATTCCGCATCGCAGGTCCAGCGCGAGGTCGCGCGCGAACTGGTTTTCCGCGCAGCGGCCGGCGCCGAGGCGGCGCCGGGGAAAATTCTCGATCTCGGCTGCGGCGCCGGCCATGTCACCGAGGCGGCGCTGAAAATCTGGCCCGAGGCCGAGTTTTGCGCACTGGACGCCTCCCCCGCCATGCTGGAGGTTTTTCAGGCGAAATTCCCTGGGGTGAAGACGCTTTGCCGCGACGCGCTGGACCTTGATGGCGTGGAGGCGCCCAACCTGATCCTGTCGAGCATGATGCTGCATTGGCTGCCCGATCCCCGCGCGGCGCTGATCGCATGGCGCAAGCGTCTCGCGCCGGAGGGACGATTGCACGTCGCGGTTCCCGTGAACGGCAGCCTGGCCGAATGGCGCGGCCTGCTGGATGCGGCCGGACTCGAGGATGGATTATGGGCCTTTCCCGCCGCGGATTTCGCGACCGGCCTCGCCGAAGCCGAGGTGAAGAGTTTTGCCGTGAGCTATCCCAACGCCCGAGCGTTCCTGCACAGCCTGAAGCGCACTGGCGCGCACAGGCCGCGGCCCGGCCATAGCCCAAGCCCGCCAGCGGCGCTACGCCGCCTGCTGGCGGCGCAGCGGGACACGTTCACTGCGACTTTCGAAATCGCTTTCCTTCGGATCTGAAGTCGGCGTCTCGGCGCGCTCAAACGCCGAAGCTTTGCAACGCCTCTTCCGACACCGGGGTCAGCGACACCGACTCGCCGCAGCCGCAGGACGCGGTTTCATTGGGATTATCGAACACAAAGGTCGCGGCCAGTTTGGTCGTGGCGAAATCCATCCGCGCGCCGATCAGGAACAGCACCGCCTTGGGGTCGATCAGCACCTTCGCGCCCTTGTCCTCGACCGCCATCTCGCCGGGACGCGACTCTTCCGCCATCTCCACCGTATAGGACATGCCGGCGCAGCCGCCGTTCTTGACGCCGACGCGCAGGCCTATGGCGTTGCCGCCGGCCTTTTCCACCAGCATTTTGACCCTGGACGCCGCGGCGTCGGTAATTTCCATCAAGGGGCGTGCGGCCATTTCAATCCCTTTCGACCGGTTCAAGGCCGGCGAATTGCGTTGCCTCTCGGATATAGCATCGGCGCCTCCCGGGTTAAAGGCCGGCAAACGCCCGTCGCATTGACTTCGCCGTCCCTTCCGCTCAAAACACGGTCACACAAAACGGCTCGTGAAAATGCTCAACGTCACCCTGATCGACAATTACGACAGCTTCACCTTCAACCTGGTGCACTATTTCGGCGCGCTCGGCGCCAAGGTGAAGGTCGTGCGCAACGACCAGGCCAGCGTCGACGACGTCATCGGCGAAGACCCGGGCTGCCTGGTATTGTCCCCCGGCCCCTGCACGCCGCGCGAGGCGGGGATCTGCCTCGACCTGATCCGCGCCGCCAGCCACAGGATCCCGATTTTCGGCGTCTGCCTCGGCCACCAGGCCATAGGCGAGGCTTTTGGCGGCGAGGTCGTGCGCGCCCCCCTGCCCATTCACGGCAAGGTCCACGATATCTTTCACGAAGGCGAGACCGTATTCCACGGCCTGCCGAGCCCGTTCAAGGCCACCCGCTATCATTCGCTCATCGTCCTGCGCGACGGACTGCCCACTGAGCTGGCGGTGACCGCCAAGACCGCGGACGGGCTGATCATGGGCCTGAGCCATCTCACCCATCCCACCCATGGCGTGCAATTCCACCCCGAAAGCATCGCCTCCGAGCATGGCCATGCGCTGCTGCGCAATTTCCTCGACCTGGCCCGCGCCTGGAACACGGCCAAGGGCCGGACCTGAGAGCCGATATGGAAAGCTTCAAGCCCTTCCTGCACAAGATCGCCACCGGCGCCGCGCTGACCCGCGCCGAAGTCGGAGCAGGCTTTCGACTGCCTTCTTTCCGGCGAGACCACGCCCGCCCAGATGGGCGCCTTTCTGATGGGGCTGCGCGCCAGAGGCGAGACGCTTGAGGAAATGACCGGCGCGGTCTCGGCCATGCGCGGGAAAATGTTGAAGGTGCGGGCGCCCGAAGGCGCGATCGACATCGTCGGCACCGGCGGCGACGGATTGCAGAGCTATAATATTTCGACCCTGGCGGCCTTGATCGTCGCCGCCTGCGGCGTGCCCGTGGCCAAGCACGGCAATCGCGCGGCGTCCTCGCTGTCGGGGGCGAGCGACGTGCTGACCGAACTCGGGGTGCGCATCGGCATCGCTCCGGAACGCATCGAAGCAAGCCTCCGTGAAGCCAATATCGGCTTCATGACCGCCCAGGCCCATCACGCCGCCATGGCCCATGTCGGCCCGGTGCGGCGCGAACTCGGCGCCCGCACCCTGTTCAACCTGCTCGGCCCCCTGTCCAATCCGGCCGGGGTCAAGCGCGCCCTGATCGGCGTCTTCGCCGCCAAATGGATGGAGCCGATCGCCAAGACCTTGCAGGAGCTCGGCGCCGAATGCGTCTGGGTGGTGCATGGCGCCGACGGGCTTGACGAGATCTCCACCACCGGCCCGACTTCGGTGCTGGCGCTGGAAAACGGCGCCTTGCGCCGCTTCGAGATCGCGCCGGAAGATGTCGGCTTGAAGCGCGCCACGCTGGCGGAGCTGCGCGGCGGCGAGCCGTCTTATAACGCCAGCGCCCTGCGCGCGGTGCTGGCCGGGCGAGAAGAACGCCTATCGCGACATCGCGGTCTTCAACGCGGCGGCGGCGCTTGTGGTGGCGGGCGCGGTCGAAAACTTGACCCAGGGCGTAACGCGCGCCGAAGAGGCGCTCGACAGCGGCAAGGCGCGCGCCACGCTCGAAAATTTGATAAGAATCTCCAATGAAGATGCATCCGCCGGTACACAGGCGGCGGTTTAGGCGCTAAGGTTGTGACATGCCCGATATTCTGAAAAGAATCGAAGCCTACAAGCGGACGGAAATCTCCGAGGCGAAGGTGCGCGTGCCCTTCGTGACGCTGGAGCGCAAGGCGCATGACCATGATCCGCCGCGCGGTTTTCTGCGCGCGCTCGAAGCGCAGATCGACGGCGGCCGCCCGGCGCTGATCGCCGAGGTGAAGAAGGCGAGCCCGTCCAAGGGACTGATCCGCAGCGACTTCGAGCCGGCCGTGCTCGCCCGCGCCTATCAGGCGGGAGGAGCAACCTGCCTTTCCGTGCTCACCGACGCGCCCTCTTTCAAGGGCAAGCTGGACGATCTCGCCGTGGCGCGCGCCGCGACGCACCTCCCCGCCCTGCGCAAGGATTTCCTGTTCGACCCCTATCAGGTCTACGAGGCCCGCGCCGCCGGCGCCGACTGCATCCTGATCATCATGGCCTGCGTCAACGATCGCGAAGCCCGCGCGCTCAACGTCGCCGCCCATGACCTGAAGATGGACGTTCTGGTCGAAGCCCATGACGAGGCCGAACTCGACCGCGCCCTGGCGCTGGAGACGCCGCTGATCGGCATCAACAACCGCAACCTCCGCGATTTCAAGGTGTCGCTGGAAAACAGCGAGAAGCTTGCGGCCCGCGCGCCAAAGGACCGGATCCTCGTCGCCGAAAGCGGCATCGCCAGCCATGCCGACATCCTTCGCGGCTGCAAAAGGCGGGCATCAACGCCTTCCTGGTCGGCGAGTCGCTGATGCGCCAGTCCGACGTGACCGAGGCCACCAGGCAGCTCCTGACCGGCGTTTCCGCCAAGCAGCCGGCATGACCAGGCCTTCGGGCCGGTTGACCCATTTGAGCGACGCCGGCGACGCGCGCATGGTCGATGTCTCGGCCAAACCGCGCAGCGCCCGCGTCGCGGTGGCGCGGGGCTGCGTGGTCATGGCGCCCGAAACCCTGGCGCTCTGCCTCTCCGGACAGGCCAAGAAGGGCGATGTCTTCGCCGCCGCCCGCATCGCCGGCATCATGGCGGCCAAGCGCACGCATGAATTGATCCCGCTCTGCCATCCGCTGTGTCTCACCGGCGTCGCAGGTCGAAATTTCGCCCGATGACAGCCTGCCGGGCCTGCAGGTGAAGGCGCGCGCAAAAGTGCTGGGCGAGACCGGCGTGGAGATGGAGGCGCTCACCGCCGTCTCCGTCGCCTGCCTGACCATCTACGACATGCTGAAAGCCGCCGACCGCGCCATGCGGATCGAAAACGTCAGGCTGGTCGAAAAGACCGGCGGCGAGTCGGGCGATTATTTCCGCGCCGAATAGCCGCGCCGGCATTGCGACTGCGAGCCGACGGCGCGCCAAAATTGGGGAGCCTGGCGAATGACAGAGACGAAAACGCCGCCGCTGAGCGTCGACGAAGCGCTGGAAAAAATCCTCTCTGCGGCCAAAGGTCCCCTCGACGTCGTGGACACGCCGCTGGCGCAGGCGTTCGGCCGGACCCTCGCGCAAGACCTGACCGCCCGCCGCACCCAGCCGCCCAAGGCGCTGTCGGCCATGGACGGCTATGCGTTGCGGACCGCAGACGGCGCCGGGCCGCTGAAGGTCATCGGAGAATCCTCCGCCGGCCGGGCTTTTGCCGGCGCCTGCGGACCTGGACAGGCGGTGCGCATTTTCACCGGCGCCCCCGTGCCCGAGGGCGCGGATGCGGTGCTGATCCAGGAAGACGCGCGCCGGGAGGGCGATCTTGTCACCGCCACCGCGCCGGTGACGCCCGGGAGCAATATCCGCCTCGAGGGTATCGACTTCCGCGAGGGCGCGACCATTTTGCGCCGGGGACGGCGGCTTTCCCCCGCCGATGTCGCGCTCGCCGCCAGCGCCGACCACGCGACCCTGCCGCTGGCGCGACGTCCGCGCATCGGCGTGCTGGGCTCTGGCGACGAACTGGTCGCGCCCGGCCTCGCGCGCGCGCCGGATCAGATCGTCGCCTCCAATACCTATGCCGTGCTCGGGCTGATCGCCGCCGCGGGCGGCGAGGCCATCGATCTCGGCCTCTGCATGGACAGGCAGGCCGACATCGAAGCCGCCATTGCCGGCGCATTGAAGCAAAAAGTGGACGTGCTCGTCACCATTGGCGGCGCCTCGGTCGGCGACCACGACCTCGTGCGCGGCGCTTTGGCGCGCGAGGGGATGGAGCTGAATTTCTGGCGGGTCGCCATGAAACCCGGCAAGCCGTTGATCCATGGCCATATCGGGCCGATGACCGTGCTCGGCCTGCCCGGCAATCCGGTCTCGGCGGTCGTCTGCGGCGAATTGTTCCTGAAACCGCTGATCCGCGCCCTATGCGGCGACGGTTCGGCCGGCGCCGACCGAATGGAGCCGGCCTTCGCCGCCATTCCCTTGCCGGCGGGAGGCGCCCGCCAGGAATATCTGCGCGCCACGCTCGCATTCGACGATCAGGGACGGATGCTGGCGACGCCGCAGCCGGACCAGGACAGCTCGCTGAACAGCGTATTGTCGCAATCGACGGCGCTGCTGTTGCGTCCGGCCAAGGCGCCCGCCTGCGAGGCCGGCGCGCCAGTGCGAATCTTGCGCCTGACGCTCTGAAAATAAATCGGGGCGGCGCGGGCCTCGCTTGGGACCCATGCCACCCCGTTTGCTTTCCCGGACCCGTGTCTCGCGGCGCCGGAAAAGTATTGGTTTTACAGCCCCGCCAGATAGCTCGACGGATCGACCGGCTTCTGGCCCTTGCGCAATTCGAAGTGCAGTTGCGGCGAGGCGACATTGCCGGTCTGGCCCGACAGCGCGATGGTCTGGCCGCGCTTGACGGTGTCGCCGCGCTTGACGTTCAGCGAGCCGTTGTTGGCGTAGGCGGAGACGAAACCGTTGGGATGCTGGATCAGGACGAGATTGCCGTAGCCTTTCAGCTCGCTGCCGGAATAGACAACCTTGCCGCCTTCCGCCGCCTTGACCTGCGTGCCTTCGGGCACGGCGATGTTGATGCCGTCATTGCCTCCGGCGCCGAAAGCCTGAATGACGCGGCCGCGGGCCGGCCAGCGGAATTCCGGATTGGCGGAATCCGCCGCCTGCGACGCCGAGCCCATGGCCGGCGGCGGCACACTGGCCGTCGTAGCCGGAGCGGCTTCTTCGACCACAGCCTGCTTGGCGGGCCGGGTGATCGCTTGCTGAACGGGCTGAACCGGCGCGGGCTGGACCGGCGCGACGCTTGCCACAAGCTGCTTCGGCGCCGCCGGCTTGGCCGCAGCCAGTTTCTTCGCGTCGTTCAATTTCTTGGCGTCGGCAAGTTTCTTGCCGTCAGCCAGCTTCTTGGCGTCGGCCAGGACTTGCGCCGTGCGGGCGTCGGCATCCGCCTTGGCCATCCTGGAGTTGGTTTCCTGCGCCTTGGCCTGAGCCAGGCTGGCGCGTTTTTCAGCCAAAGCCGCCGTCGGATTGGACAAGGATTGAGGTTGCGGCGCAATAGCGGCCCGCGCTTGCCGAACAGGCGCCGGGGCCTGGAGCTGGGCAGGCTTCGGGGCTTCCAGACGCGCCGTCTGCGCCGGGCGCGGCTGGGCCGGCGCCGCGACCGCGTGCTGTGCGCCGCCGGCGTGATAGACCGGGATCACCAGGCGCGAACCCGGCTGGACCTGGGCGCGGCTGGCATAGCCGTTCAGGCTGAGCAGAGTCGCAGTCGGCACGCCATAACGCGTGGCGATCATCTCGGCGGTTTCGCCCTGGGCTACGACCACGGGCACGCCGCCTTCGGCGCTCCATCCGCCCACCGAGCTGGGACCAGTCCGCATGATCGAAGCGGAAGGCGCAGGGGCCGGACGGAAGGTCGGCTCGACCGGCTGCGCCAGGACCGGACGCGGCGCGGCGATGGGCCGGCTGGCGATGGACTGGGGCGGCGCCAAAGGCTGGCTCTGGACAGCCATGGGCGGAGCGACGTGCGGCCTTTCGTAATCAGGAGCGCGCGTCGGCTGAGGGGCCGGCGCCGGGTGATCGTCGAAGGGACGGAAGGTCTCGGCAAAGAAATTGGAGCCCTGGCTCTGCGGCGGCGCCTGTGTCGTCGATCCCGTGGGGCTGCGGTCATAGCGCGACGAGGACGTCCGGAACGGATCGGCGAAAGGGTCGCCCATCCGGCTCGAATCGGCACAGCCGCCAAGCAACATTGTGGCCACGCCGACCATCGCCAACCGGACCGCCGGTCCTTTTTGCAGCGCTTCGCTCATCACGCATCCCACCCACGCTTTTACAACTGTCATTGATTTAATGCCGGGCCGGTTAAAGGAGCGTTTAAGATGAACGCAGATTCATAAAATCCTTTTCTATTAAATACTTGTTAGCCATGTTTCGAACCCGCGCAGCAAAAATTATGGCGAAATTGCAGCGACATCGCCGGGGATCACGGTTTCGTGCGCGCCGAAAGATTTTTGTTCAATCCTGCCGGAAAAGGCCATGCAAAAGCTTTTGCGCGCGACAGGGGCCGACAATTTCGGCCTCGATACGGTCGCTGGGTCCGCGACTGTAGCGGATCAACTCGGCCTGTTGGCCTTCCCCCTTGCGCGCGGCGACCAATACGCCGCCTTCCCCAAGGGCGCCGAGAATATTCGGCGGGGGCAAATCCAATGCGCCGTGGACGAGGATGCGGTCGAACAAGCCGAAGCTCGGTGAAATCTCGAAACCGTCGGCCCAGAGCAGGTTGACGTTTTTCACGCCCAGACGCTCCAGACGGGCGCGGGCCTCGAGCGCCAGGCGCTGGAAACATTCGAGGCTGACCACGTCGCGGCCGATCTGCGCCAGAACCCCCGCCGAATAGCCGGAGCCGGCGCCGATCTCGAGGATGCGGTGATGCCTCAGCGGCGCCAGCGCCGTCAGCATTTGCGCCAGGAGGGACGGCGGCTCCATGGTCTGGCCGCAGGGCAAGGGCACGGCGACATCGCGCAGCGCCAGTTCGGCATAGGCGACGCCGACGAAACTTTCGCGCGGCGTGCTCTCCACCGCGCGCAGCAGGGTAAGATCGCGAAGGCCCCTCGCGCGCAAGCGCAGCAGCAATTGCGCCTTGGCTTCCGCGCGCGCCTGCGCTTCGGGCGACAAGAAGGGAGAAAAGATCGACGGCGGCCCCATGGCCAAGCTCAGCCGAACAGGCCTGCGAAATGTCTTAGCGCCGGGTCGTCGGTGAGGTCGAGGCGCAGCGGCGTGATGGAAATCTTCTTCTGGACCATGGCTTCGAGATCGGTGCCGACGCCGACCTCATATTCGGCCCGCTCGAAAGCGATCCAGTAATAGGGATTGCCGCGCCCGTCGAAGCGCGGCTCGATCTTCATCAGTTCGGCGTTGCGCCGTCCCTGGCGGGCCAGAACCTCGCCCTGCACCTGATCGGCGGGACAGGCCGGGAAATTGACATTGAGCAGCACGCCCTCAGGCAGGCCCTTTTCGATCAGCCGCGAAATCAGCTGGGGAGCGTGGGTTTCGGCGCAGTCCCAATGCACGCCCTTGGGCGAATAGCATTGCGACAGGGCGATCGAGGGAAAGCCGAGCATCGTGCCTTCCATCGCCCCGGCGATGGTGCCGGAATAGGTCACGTCCTCGGCGACGTTCTGGCCCCGGTTGACGCCGGAAAGGATGAGGTCCGGCGGCGCGTCGACCATCAGCTTGCGCACGCCCATGATGATGCAGTCGGTCGGCGTGCCCTTGACGGCAAAATGCCGGTCGGAAATTTTTCGCAGGCGCAGGGGATCGGAAAGGGACAGCGAATGGGCGACGCCGGACTGGTCGGTCTCCGGCGCGACGACGAAGACGTCGTCGGACAATTGTCTCGCGATTTTTTCCAGCACTTTCAGGCCGGGCGCGTGGACGCCATCGTCATTGGTGATCAGAATGCGCATTTTGGCCGCCCGAGTTTGCCGAGGATTTCAAGCGTCTTATAGCGCGCGCCGCGGAAGGGAACAGCTTTTTCGGCGGAGCTGTCCTTCTCCCGCCGGAGACCCGCCTGGCGCGACAGCTCCCCGCACGCAGACCGCGGTAATATGCAGCGTCGCACAATTTTTGCTTTTTTACGTCCCGCTTGAAGCCCTGTCGCAATCTACTATATAATGTTTGTTATATAGAAAGGAGATATCATGCTCACGTTCAAGATTACGACCGTTGGCTCGTCGGCGGGATTTATCCTGACGAAAGAAGCCATGGCGCACCTCAAGGTCCGGAAAGGCGACACCGTCTATCTGACCGAAGCGCCCGACGGCGGCTATCGACTGACCCCTTACAACCCCGATTTCGAACGCCAGATGAAACTGGCCGAGGAAATCATGCTTGAAGACCGCGATGTACTTCGGGCCCTCGCAAAATGAACTGGCGATGGATCAGCACAGAGCTCGCCTACGCCATTCACGATCGCCAAATCAGCGAACACGGCGGACTCGACGGAATACGGGATCAAAATGCCGTCGAGTCCGCACTCGCTCGCCCTCTTCAAATTGCGAACTATGACCAGCCCGATGCCGCGGAATTTGCCGCAGCATACGCCTGCGGCCTCGAAAAAAATCACGGATTTGCAGACGGCAACAAGAGAACGGCCTGGGTGCTCGCGCGCCTGTTCCTGGCTGATAACGGATACCGTCTTACGTTCGACAAGCTCAACGCGGTCGATATCATGGAGCGCGTCGCTGGAGGACAATTGAGCGAGCACGAACTCGCCGATTGGTTTCGGCATCGACTCACACCCATCCCGATTTAATGACAGCCGGTCACTCGACGGGGTTTGGCGATCATCGATGGCTCCGCGAGCAGATCGCGGTAAAGTCGTCGTCTGGACGGCGCTTGGACTCTTGGATAGTGATAGTCTGCCAGTGCGATAAGGGGTGATATGCCTGAATTCCCCAAATCAAGAAACCACTTCCCTATCCGCGCGTGATCGTCTCCAGCCCGCCCATATAGGGGCGCAAAACCTCGGGCACGGTCACCGAACCGTCGGCGTTCTGGTAATTCTCCAGCACCGCCACCAGCGCGCGGCCGACCGCGACGCCGGAGCCGTTGAGGGTGTGGACGAAACGCGGCGCCTTGCCGTCGGCGGGGCGATAGCGGGCGTTCATGCGCCGCGCCTGGAAATCGCCGCAGACCGAGCAGGAGGAGATTTCGCGATAGCGGTCCTGGCCCGGCAGCCAGACCTCGATGTCATAGGTTCTTTGCGAAGCGAAGCCCATGTCGCCCGTGCAGAGCAGCACCACGCGATAGGCCAGGCCGAGCCGTTTCAGCACTTCCTCGGCGCAGGCGGTCATGCGCTCGTGCTCTTCTTGCGATTGCTCCGGCGTCGTGATCGACACCATCTCCACCTTGGAGAACTGGTGCTGGCGGATCATGCCGCGCGTGTCGCGGCCCGCCGCGCCGGCCTCGGCGCGGAAACATTGCGTGCCCGCGGTCATCCGCATCGGCAGCGCCGCCTCGTCGAGGATCTGCTCGCGGACGAGATTGGTCAGCGGCACTTCCGCCGTGGGGATCAGCCAGAAATGCTCGATTTCGGATAAGTCGGTATCGATCTAGAGCATCTTTTACGCCGCCAATATCATCTTGCTGCGTCAACATATGTAGCGCTTCTTGCGAACGCTCGACCCTGGTGAGATCAACCGCCGCGAACTGGTCGTCCTTGAACTTGGGCAATTGCGCCGTGCCGAACATGGCGGCGTCGCGCACCAGCAGCGGCGGCGCGACTTCCTGATAGCCATGGTGGTCGGTGTGCAGGTCGAGCATGAACTGGGCGAGCGCCCGCTCCAGCCGCGCCAGCTTTCCCTTGAGCACGACGAAACGCGCGCCGGACATGCCGCGAGGCCGCCTCGAAATCCATCAGGCCGAGCGCTTCGCCGAGCTCGAAATGCTCCTTCGGCTTGAAGTCCAGCGCCGGCTTTTGCCCGACAAGGCGCAATTCGACATTGTCGTTCTCGTCGGCGCCCTTGGGGACGTCCGGCAGCGGGCGATTGGGGATGGCCGCCAGTTCCTGCTCCAGCGCCAGGATCGCCGCCTTTTCCTCGGCCTCGATGGCGCCCATGCCGGTCTTGAGGTCGGCCACTTCCTGCTTCAGCTTGTCGGCGAGCGCGCTGTCCTTGGCCTTCATCGCCGCGCCGATTTCCTTGGAGGCGGCGTTGCGCCGCTCCTGCGCCGCCTGGGCGCGCCCGATCGCCGCGCGTCGCGCGTCGTCGAGCGCGATCAGCCGCGCCAGCAGCGCATCCGCCGCGGCCTCATCGGGCTTGCGCCGCAACAGGTCGGCGCGAAACGCCTGCGGGTTGTCGCGGATCGATTTGATGTCGTGCATTATTCAAATTCCGAAATCTTGGCAGGAAGCCCGAACGAAAATGGGTCAAGTTGCGGCGAAAACGGCGATTTTCGAGCACCGAAGCGGAGCGTACTCTAGTACGTGAGCATCGGAGCGGAGGAAACCGCCGTTTGCAGCCCGACTTCACCCATTTGCGTCGGGCTTGGGCGCGGCCCGATTCTTTTCGATGAGCCCCACCGCGAATACCGCCCCTTCGTAAAGAAGCACCATCGGAACGACAAGGGCGCACATCGAAATCAGGTCGGGCGGGGTCAGGATCGCCGCCACCACGGTGATCAGGACGACCGCATAGCGACGCTTGGCCCTCAGGAAAGCCTGATCAATCACGCCTGCATGGCCGAGCAGGGTCAGGATCACCGGCAGCTGGAAGGCGATGCCGAAGGCGAAGATCAGGGTCATGATCAGCGACAGGTATTCGCTGACCTTCGGCAGCAGCTCGATGGTCGCTTCGCCCTTCACATTGAGCTGCTGGAAGCTCACCGAAAACTTGATCAGGAACGGCATGACCGCGAAATAGACCAGCATCGCCCCGAGAAAGAAGAACACCGGCGTCGCCAGCAGATAGGGCGCGAAAGCCTTGCGCTCATGCGAATAGAGCCCGGGCGCCACGAATTTGTAGAGTTGCATCGCCATGATCGGAAAGGCGATGAAGCCCGCGCCGAACATCGACAATTTCAACTGGGTGAAGAATTGCTCGAGGAAATGGGTGGCGATCAGCTTGGCGTTTTCCGCCCCGACCACCGACACATAGGGACCGAGCAGGACGTTGTAGATCTCGTGCGAAAAATAGAAGCAGACGACAAAGGCCAACAGGAAAGCGGTCAAGGCCTTGATCAGGCGGGACCGCAATTCAATCAGATGGTCGATCAGGGGCGCCTTGGACGCGTCGATATCGGCCTGGGTCATTGCCGGCTTTCCGCCACGGGCTTTTCGATTTTGTCGGCGTCAGCGGGCGCTGGCGGCTGATCGACGGTCGCGGGGGAGGCGACGGCCTCGGGCTCGGCAACGGACGAGGGCTCGACCGCAATGGAGGGCTCCGCAACCGCGACGGGCTCGACCGGCTTGGGCGCGTATTCCTTGGAAACGTCGATCTGCGACGCCGGCTCGACGATTTCCGCGACCTGCGCCATGGCGCCTTCGAGCGAGGCCGCCTTCTTCATGTGGCTGAATTCGTCCTTGAGGTCGCCGAGTTCGGTCTCGCGGATGGCTTCGTTGAAATGGCCCTGGAACTCCGAGGCGATGCGGCGCGCCTGGCCGACCAGGCGGCCAAGCTGGCGCAAGGCCGCCGGCAGGTCCTTGGGCGGAATGAAGATCAGGGCCACCACGCCGATCAGCAGCAGCTTGCCCACATCGAAATCGAACATGGCTGCCCCTCAGGCCTTAAGGCGATCAGCCGACCTTGTGCTGATCGCGCGAGGCGTCGAGCGCGGCGGGAGCCTGATGGTCGATCGTCTTGGGGGCGTCTGCCGGCGTCTGGGCGGCGCCGCCGTGTCGTCGTCAGACAGGCCCTTCTTGAAGGATTTGATGCCCTTGGCGACGTCGCCCATGATCTCGGAGATTTTGCCTTTGCCGCCGAACAGGATGAGCACGACCGCGCCCAAAAGCAGCAGATGGGGCAAGGAAAGGCCGCCCATGATTGGTATTCCTCCGGTTTGGCTTGAAGCGGCGCTGCTCGCGCAAGGCCTCTGACGCTTGGCGTCGTTAGCCGCAACCTAGTGCGCCGTCGCCGCAAAAACAAGGCGGCGCGGAAAACTGTGCGGATTTCGCGCGCGGGCGCAGGCTTTACCTCAAAACCCTTTCAATGGCCGGCCAAAAAGTTTATAGGCGGGCCTTTAACCGTACTTGGGCTGCTTAGCCGCTATCGCCCCGCAGAACGAAGGCTCTCGATCGAATGAGCAAAACCAGCTCCGCTCCGCAACCCGCCAGCGCCGCCGCGAAACCCGCCAGCGCCTCAAGCCCGAAGATAGACGCCGGGCTGGTGCGGGAAATCGCCAATATGCTGAGCGAGTCCGACCTCACCGAAATCGAGGTGGAAAAGGGCGATCTGCGCATCCGCGTGGCGCGGCAGGCGACTTACGTGGCTTCGGCGCCCGGTTATGCGCAGCAGCAGCAAGCCGCGCCCGTGCTGGCCGCCCCGGCTTCGGCGGCGGTCGCCGCTCCGGCAGCCGGCGCGCCGGGAGCCGCCCCAGCCAATTCCGCCGACATCCTGAAATCGCCCATGGTCGGGACGGTCTATCTGCGGCCGAGCCCGGATGCAAAACCCTTCGTCGAGATCGGAACCCATGTCTCCGCCGGCCAGAAGGTGCTGCTGGTCGAGGCGATGAAGACGTTCAACGACATCGTCGCCCACAAGTCCGGCGCCATCACCGCCATCCTGGTCGAGGACGGGCATCCGGTCGAATACGGCCAGGCGCTGCTCGTGATCGCCTGAGGCCGGAACGGGGCGCGCGGACGCCGAGGGGCGTCGCAAGACGTCCCTATCTGGAGCCGATGCAAGAGGCAGAATTGCGCGATTTGTCGCGAAAGACCTGAAAATCAGAGAGCCTGATGTTTGAAAAAATTCTCATCGCCAATCGCGGCGAAATCGCCCTTCGCATCCTGCGCGCCGCGAAGGAGCTGGGCATCGCCACGGTCGCCGTGCATTCCACGGTCGACTCGGAAGCCATGCACGTCAAGCTGGCCGATGAATCCGTCTGCATAGGCCCGGCGCCTGCCCGCGAGTCCTATCTCAACATCCCCGCGCTGCTCTCGGCCTGCGAGATCACCGGCGCCGACGCCATCCATCCCGGCTACGGATTCCTTTCGGAAAACGCCAAGTTCGCGGAAATCCTCGCCGATCACAACATCGGCTTCATCGGCCCCAAGCCCGAACATATCCGCATCATGGGCGACAAGATCGAGGCGAAGCGCACGGCCCGCGCCCTGGGCATCCCCTGCGTGCCCGGCTCCGAGGGCGGCATCACCGACGATGACGAGGCCATGCGGGTCGCCGGGGAGATCGGCTTTCCGGTGCTGGTCAAGGCGGCGGCGGGCGGCGGCGGACGCGGCATGAAGGTCGCGCTCACGGCCGAAGACCTGTCCGAAGCCCTGACCATGGCCCGCACCGAGGCCAAGGCGGCCTTCGGCGACGACGCGGTCTATCTCGAAAAATATCTGCAGAAGCCACGCCATATCGAAATCCAGATTCTCGGCGACGGCCAGGGCAATGCCATCCATCTCGGCGAGCGCGACTGCTCGCTGCAGCGTCGCCATCAGAAGGTGCTGGAGGAGACGCCCTCTCCCGCGCTCAACCAGGACGAACGCAACCGTATCGGCGAAATCTGCGCCGACGCCATGCGCAAGCTGAAATATTCCGGCGCCGGCACCATCGAGTTCCTCTACGAGAACGGCGAGTTCTACTTCATCGAGATGAACACCCGCATCCAGGTCGAGCATCCGATCACCGAGATGATTTCCGGCCTCGATCTCGTCGTCGAGCAGATCAAGATCGCCAGCGGCGCGCCGCTTTCCTACACCCAGGCCGATATCGAATTGCGCGGCCACGCCATCGAGTGCCGCGTCAACGCCGAGCACGCCGCGACCTTCCGGCCCTCGCCCGGCAAGATCCTTTATTACCACCCGCCCGGCGGCGTCGGCGTGCGCGTCGATTCGGCGGTCTATCAGGGCTATATGATCCCGCCCAATTACAATTCGCTGGTCGGCAAGCTGATCGTGCAGGGCCGCACACGCAACGAGGCGCTGATGCGCCTGCGCCGGGCGCTGGACGAATTCATCGTCGACGGCATCGACACGACCTTGCCGCTGTTCCGCATCCTCGTGCGCAATTCCGACATCCAGGATGGCGCCTACGACATCCACTGGCTGGAGCAGTTCCTGCTCCACGGCGGCATGGACGAATTCAAAAGCTGATGGGCAAGGTCTGATGGGGTTTGCCCGCATCGCGCTTTGGCTCGCGCTCGCCTTTGCGGCGGGCGCGGGGCTCTGGGCGCTGTGGCCGGCGACCGCGCCCCCGCCGTCCCTGCTGGAAGGCCTGCCGGACGACGGCCTGCGCGCCGCGCCCTGCCCCGCGCGCTCGCTTTACGAACAGGACGCGCGCAAGAAGCAGGGCGTTCGGCCGCCCACGGGGCTTGGCCAGCGCCTGCGGCAAAGATTTCCGCTCGGCTCCGACGCCCGCGCCCTGCAGCAGGAACTGGAACGCGAGGGTTTCGTCGGCCTGGTCGCCCTGCGCCAATGACGAAGGCGTGTTCGGCGCCCGCTGGCTTTCGCGAAGCTGGGGCCAGCCCGACGCCTATGTCTACTGGCGCGCCGAAGGCGGGGATAGCCTGACCTTTCTCGACGGGCATGTGAGCCGGTCGCCGTGATCGTCACAGAGCAAGTGTCGCGAAAGACGGATCTCGCGCCTGGGGGATTGCGCATGAGCGGGAATGATGGGGTCGCACCCGACGAGCGGCGGCGAATTATCGTTGCGAGCCTGATCGGGACGACGATCGAGTTCTTCGATTTCTACATGTATGCGACGGCCGCCGTCTCGATATTCCCGCTGCTGTTTTTCCCTCGAGGCGAAGGAGCGGCCGCGCTTCTCTCATCCATGGCCACGTTCGGCGTCGCCTTTGTCGCTCGTCCCTTCGGCTCGATCCTGTTCGGCCACTTCGGCGACAGAGTGGGACGCAAAGCCACGTTGATCGGTTCGCTGCTGCTCATGGGGCTCGCCACTTTTGCCGTGGGGTTGCTGCCGTCTTATCAGGCGATCGGATTGCTGGCGCCGGCGCTTCTTGCGCTTTTGCGTTTCTGTCAGGGATTGGGCCTGGGCGGCGAATGGTCGGGCGCCGCCCTGCTCGCCGCGGAGACCGCCGCGCCGGGCAAGCGGGCGCAGGCCGCGATGTGGCCGCAACTCGGGGCGCCCTTCGGTTTCATCCTGGCGAACGGCTTCTTCCTTGCGCTCACGACCTTCTTCGGCTTCAGGTCGGGCGCGGCTCAGGTCGACGATCGTTTCCTGGCGTGGGGCTGGCGCATTCCCTTTCTCATGTCCATCGTCATGGTTGTGGTCGGTCTTTATGTGCGAGTGAAATTGCAGGAAACGCCCGTTTTCGTCCGCGCGCTGGAACGCGGAGAAAAGCTGAAATCGCCGTTGGCCGAGGTGGTGCGGAACAACCTCGGCGAACTCGTTCGTGGAACCTTCATGATGGTCGCGACCTATGGCGTCTTCTACCTGATGACGACCTGGATCCTGTCTTACGCCATTGGCAGGCCCGAATTGGGCCTGCTCGGCATAGATTACCGGGCGTTTCTTTATCTCCAGCTCGTTTCGGTCGTCCTCTTCGCCGGTTTCATTCCCGTTTCGGGCTATCTTGCCGATCGGGTCGGACGACGCCGTTTCCTGATCGTCGTGACCGTCGGCATCATCCTTTTCGGCCTGAGCTTCGGCTGGTTTCTGTCGCCAGCGACGATGGGATCCGGAGGCAAGGCGAACCTCGGCCTCATGCTGGTGTTCCTGAGCCTGGGCATGAGCCTCATGGGGCTCACCTTCGGCCCCATGTCAGCGCTTCTGCCTGAACTCTTCCCGACCAACACCCGCTACACAGGCTCCGGCATCGCCTATAACGCGGCCTCGATCATCGGCGCGGCCTTGACGCCTTTCGTGGCGACCTGGCTCGCGGCCAATTACGGCCCAGGGTCGGTCGGCGTCTATCTGGCCGGTCTTGGCGGGTCCACGCTTGCCGCCCTGATCCTGAGCGAGGAAACGCGCAGCACAAATCTGGAAACCATGGAGCTGGACGCTGCGTCCGCGGCGATTGAGGCGTCATCGCCGTAAGTCGGCTCGCCATGAGCCAGCCTGACGATGTCGATATCAACGACATATTTTTCCGAGGAACTTTGACGCGCAAACCGTCGCTGGGGTGATGAGCGAAGACGCGGCCCAAATCGCCAGATGACGGCGGGGCCTTCCGCCCCTATGTTGCCCCTGTGCAGAAAAACCCCAAACCCTTCCCGAGTCGCGACGAAATCGTCGCCTTCATCGCCCGCGAACATGCGGAGGCGGAGAAAGCCGGCTCCGCCCATGCCGACAAGATCGGCAAGCGCGAAATCGCCCGCGCCTTCGGCATTCGCGGCGACGACAAGATCCTGCTCAAGAAAATCCTGAAGGAGCTGGAGCTGGAAGGCGCCGTCGCGCGCTCGCGCAAGGGGCTGCATCGAGGCCGGCGCCCTGCCCCAGATCGTGCTCGCCGACATCGTCTCGCGCGACCGCGACGGCGAGTTGATCGCCACGCCGGCCGAATGGGACGAGGCCCTCGGACCCGCGCCGAAGATCGTCGTCTTCGCGCCGCGAAACGGCCGCGCAAGGACCAGCATCTGCCCACCGCCGGCGTCGGCGACCGCGCGCTGCTGCGCGTCGCGCCGCTCGGCGGACGAAGGTCCCGCCTATTCGGGCCGCGTGGTCAAGCTGCTGTCGCGCGCCGCCCGGCGGACGCTCGGCGTGTTCCGCGAAGACCCGCGCACGCGGCGGCGGCCGCATCGTCCCCGTGGACAAGAAGCTGCGCGAAAAGGAATTTATCGTCTCGGAAGCCGATCGCGGCGAGGCGCGCGACGGCGACCTCGTCAGCGTCGAGACGCTTGCGCGCGGGCGCCTCGGCCTGCCGGTGGCGAAAGTTCGCGAGCGGCTCGGCTCGATGAACAGCGAAAAGGCGATCAGCCTCATCGCCATCAATATCCACGGCATTCCCGACCTTTTCCGCCCCGAGACCATCGAGGCTTCGGAAGCGGCCAAACCCGCGCGCATGGAAGCCGAAGGTTTTCGCCGCGAGGACTGGCGCTCCATTCCGCTGGTGACCATCGACCCGCCAGACGCCAAGGACCATGACGACGCGGTCTTCGCCGAGCCCGACGGCGCGCCGGACAATCCCGAGGGCTTTGTCGTCACCGTCGCCATCGCCGACGTCTGCTATTATGTCCGCCCCGGCGCGCGCGCTCGACCGCGAGGCGCTGGATCGCGGCAATTCGGTCTATTTCCCCGACCGCGTCGTGCCGATGCTGCCGGAGCGCATTTCCAACGACCTCTGCTCGCTGCGCCAGGGCGAGGACCGGCCGGCGCTGGCCGTGCGCATGCGCATCGGCAAGGACGGCCACAAGCTCGACCACAGGTTCTTCCGCGTGATGATGCGCTCGGCGGCGAAACTGTCCTATGCAGCAGGCGCAGGACGCCATCGACGGGCGCCCCGACGAGACCACACGGCCTCTGCTCGACGGTGTCCTGCGCCCGCTGTGGCGCGCTTACGAGGCGGTCATGCTCGGCGCGCGAAAAACGCTCGCCGCTCGATCTCGACCTGCCCGAGCGCAAGATCATGCTGAAGCCCGACGGCACGGTGGACCGGGTGCTGGACGCCGCCGCGCCTCGACGCGCACAAGTTGATCGAGGAATTCATGATCCTCGCCAATGTCGCCGCCGCCGAAACGCTGGAGGCGGAAAAGTCGCATCTGATCTATCGCGCCCATGGCGAGCCCTCGGCGGAAAAGCTCAACGCGCTCGTCGGAGTTCCTGGCGACCATCGGCATCAAGCTCGCCAAGGGCCAGGTGGTGAAGCCGAGCCAGTTCAACGACATCCTCGCAAAGGTGCGCGGCACGGAGCACGAGAACGTCGTCAACGAAATCGTGCTGCGCACCCAGGCGCAGGCGGAATATGTCGCGGAAAACTACGGCCATTTCGGCCTGCATCTGCGCCGCTACGCCCATTTCACCTCGCCGATCCGCCGCTATGCCGACCTGATCGTGCATCGCGCCCTGGTGCGGGCGCTGGATCTCGGCGCCGGCGGCCTGCCGGAAATGGGCCGCGAGCATCTGGCCGAGATCGCCGCGCGCATTTCCGCCGCCGAACGCCGCGCCATGGCGGCCGAGCGCGAAACCACCGACCGTCTGATCGCGACGTTTCTCGCCGAGCACATCGGCGCGACATTTTCGACGGCCGCATCGCCGGCGCCACCCGCGCCGGCCTGTTCGTCAAAGCTGGCAGACACCGGCGCCGACGGCTTTGTCCCCGCGGCCACGCTCGGCAACGATTATTTCGCCTATGACGAGGCGCATCACGCCCTGATCGGCTCGCGCACCGGCGAGACCTTCCAGCTTGGCGATCTCGTGACGGTGAAGCTGATGGAGGCCGCGCCCTTCGCCGGCGCCCTGCGTTTCGAGATGCAGAGCAAGGGCAAGATGCGGCCGGCGCGCGGCGCCGGCGCGGCGCAAATTTCCGACGGGGCGAAACGCCGCCACACGACGGAAACGCGGATGAACGGACCGCTGGGAAAAGCTCAGGCGACAGCATGGCGGAGAAGCGCGCGATCTGGCCGGCGCTCGAAACGCGGCATGCGAAAGCTTTGCCCGGCCTGCGGGCAAGGGCAGAATTTTCTATGCGCTATCTCAAGGTCTCCGACGCCTGCCCGCATTGCGGCGAGGAACTGCATCCACCATCGCGCCGACGACATGCCGCCCTATGTCACCATGTTCATCGCCGGCCATTTTGTCGTCGCCGGCCTGATGGCGGCGCAGGAGTTATGGCCCGGATTTCCCCGACTGGGGCCACATGATCGTCTGGCCGCTGGTCGCGCTGCTGCTTTGCCTCTGGCTGCTGCCTATCGTCAAGGGGGCGCTGATCGCCTACCAATGGGCCCTGCGCATGCATGGTTTCGACAAGCACCACGCCAGAGGAATTGCCGTGACATTGACCGCCCCCGCACGTCGAAAAGAAACGCGCGCTGCGCCCGCGCGACGCCGCGACCCTGATCCTGCTCGACGGCAAGGGCGACAAGGCCAAGGTCCTGCTCGGGAAGCGCCATCATGGCCACAAGTTCATGCCCGGCAAATTCGTCTTTCCCGGCGGACGGGTGGAGGCGGGCGACCGCCTTATGAATGTCGCCGGCGCGCTCGACTCGCGGGTCGAGGCGCGGCTGATGAAGCGGCGGCGCGGCGGCGTGGGCAGCCCGACTTCGCCCGCGCGCTGGCGCTGGCCGCGATCCGCGAGACTTTTGAGGAAACCGGGCTTGGTGATCGGGACGGCGGAGTATCGGCGGCCCGGAGGCCCCGCCGCCTGGCGCCTGGAGCGATTATGCGGCGTCCGGATGCCTGCCCGATTTGCAGGACATGCATTTCATCGCCCGCGCCATCACCCCCCCGCAGCGGCCAAAACGGTTCGACACCCGCTTTTTCGCGCTGGACGCGAGCCACATCGCGAAGAGGCTTGAGGGTTTCGTCCATGCCGACGCCGAACTGGTCGAACTGGCCTGGATCGGCCTGAAGGAGGCCGAAACGCTCGACCTGCCGCCGATCACCCTCCGCGTGCTGGCGGAATTGCGGCAGCGGCTCGACGGCGGCTTGAGCTTTTTCACGCCGGCGCCTTTTTCTACCAGCTTCACGGCAAATGGCGGCGCGACGAACTTTAGCGCGCAGGCGGCCTCGGGAGCGTACGCTTCCGGTCACGCAAAGCCCCGCCTTCCGTCCGCACGAAAATCGTGGCCTATACGCCTCATGTTTTCCGCCTTCGATTCGCCAACGCGCAAAAAACTCGCCGCCGCCATTTCCTGCATTTCCATCGTCGGCGTCGGCCTGTCGCTGGTCATACCCCTGCTTGCGCTGCGGCTGGAGGCGGCGGGCTATCCCGGCCCGCGCCAACGGCCTGCATATCGCGGTCACCGGCCTCGCTACGCTCATCGGCGCGCCGCTGACGCCCTGGCTCGCCCACAGACCTCGGCGTGAGCAGGCTGCTGTTCTGGCCATCGCGCTGGGCGTCGCCTGCCTGCTGGGCTTCGCCTTCTGCGCCGATTACACGCTCTGGCTGGCATTCGCGCGCCTGTTCGGCCTGTCGCTCACCGTGATCTTCGTCGTCAGCGAATACTGGATCAGCGCCGCCGCGCCGCGCGGCCAGCGCGGCATGGTCGCTCGGGCGTTTACGCCACCGTGCTCGCGCTCGGCTTCGCCACCGGCCCGGCCCTGCTGAGCCTGACCGGCGTGCAGGGCCTGCCGCCCTTCCTCCTCGCCGCCGGCCTGATGGCGCTTGAGCGCCCTGCCCGTGCATATGGGTGGGCGAAGAAGGCGCGGTCGCCGATGGAAGGCGGCGGCGGCCTGCCGAAACTGCGGCGCGCTTTTCGCCGCCGCGCCGGTCGCGCTGGCCGCGAGCCTGCTCTATGGCGCGCTGGAAACCGGGCTGAACGGGCTGCTTCCCGTGTTCGGCCTGCGCGCCGGCTTTTCGCCTGAATGGGCGACCTTCCAGCTCACGCTCTTTGCGCTCGGCAACGTCGTCTTCCCCATTCCGCATCGGCATGATCGCCGACCGGGTGAACAAGATCGCGCTGCTCGGCTTTTTTGCCGCCTTCGGCACTGCTCGGCGCCTTGAGCCTGCCCGCCTTTGCCGCCGACCGGCCGCTTTACGCCCTGGCCCTGTTCGTCTGGGGCGGGGTCATCGGCGGGCTCTACACGGTCGGCCTCGCGGCCCTGGCGGAAAAATTCCACGGACCAAAGCTCGGCGACGCCAACGCCGCCTATATCATGATGTATGCGCTGGGCATGATGGCCGGGCCGCCGGCGCTCGGCCTCGGCCTAGACCTCGCCTCGCCGCACGGCCTGTTCGACGCGCTGGCGCTGTTTTTCGCCGCCTATCTGTTGCTGGTCGTGATCGTCAACGGGCCGTTTTCGAAGCGCCGGGCGGCGACCAGGGCTCGGCGGGCTTCGTGATCACTTCTTGAACTGATTGCGCTCGGTCTTGCTGAAATTGCTCAAATCGCCTTCCCGAGCCGCCTTCGCCCGCCAGGATTTCTTGATTGCGTCCGATTTCAGCTCCGGCGCCACGCGCGAGGCCAGCCGCCCCATGTCCGCGCCGCCGCAGGCCGGGCAGACAGGCGTGTCGTCGAAACGCATCAGCATTTCGAAATCCTTGTCGCATGCGGCGCAATGAAAGCTGTAAAGCGGCATAGGTTCGCGCTCCAAAAAATCAAGATCGGCTGATCTTTCATTTGTAAGCAAGGCTTATGCCAGCGCTCCCCGACGACGGACGCCGCGCCGCCGCCGCACAGTTTTGATTTCGTCTAAAGTTGCAGAAAACCGTTTCCAATCAATCATGACGGCGCTATTGGTCGCCCCCTTCCGGACGGCCAAATGGATAGACCTCATGCGCGAAGACGCCCGCACGCTACTGCAGATCGTCAGTGTCGACCTGACCTTCGCCCGGGCGGAAATTCGCCTGCTCGGCCTGCAAAGCGAAGCGATCGATCGCATCGCCTTCCATATCGACAACGCGACCGAATGTCTGAAAATGCTGGAGCAGCAGAGCGAGGACATGCCGGAAAAGCGCGGCAAGCTCGAGTGACGCGCGGACCTAGACCGACTGCGCCGACACGCGCCTGAACCGCCACAACCCCGCTGCGAGGAAAAGGCCGCCGATCAGGCCTACGGCGAGGAATTTCGGCCAGACCAGGTCGAAGCCGGCGCCGCGGTACAGGATCGCCTGGGCTATGGCGACGAAATGGGTCGAGGGCGACGCCTGCATGATCGTGCGCAGGAAGGGCGGCATGCTTTCCAGCGGCGTGTTGGCGCCCGACAGCAAGTTCAAGGGCACCGCCACCAGCAGATAGAGCAGGCCGAGCTGCGGCATGGTCTTGGCGATGGTGGCGAGAAAAATGCCGACCGAAGTGGCGAAGAACAGATAGAGCAGCGCGCCGCACATGAAGAGCGGTATCGAGCCCTCGATCGGGATGTGCAGCAGCAATTGCACGATGAAGACCAGCGACAGCGCCTCCGCGGCGGCGATGATCAGGCTGTTGGCCCAGATCTTCGCCATGGCGATCTCGAACGGCGTCACCGGCATGACCAGCAGATGCTCGACTGTGCCGTGCTCGCGTTCGCGCACCACGGCGGCGCCGGCCAGGATGATCGCCAGCATGTTGGTCGAGCTGATGATGCCCATCACGCTGGTGAACCAGGCGGTGGTGATATTGGGATTGAAGGCGATGCGCACCTGCTGGCCGATCAGGGCCGGTGGCGGCTTGTCCTGCCGGGTCAGATATTTGCTGATCTCGTCGCTCAGGATTTCCTGCGCATAGCCCGAGCCCAGTCCCGCCTGCACCATGGCGGTGGCGTCGACATTGAATTGCAGCGTCGGCCGGCGTCCGCCGACGAGGTCGCGCTGGAAATTGGGGGGGATGTCGAGGATGAACGTATAGGCGCCGACATTCATCAGCCGGTCGATATCGGCCTCCTTCACCTGCACGGCGGGCAGGAAATAGGGCGGCAGGAAGGCGTGGGCCAGTCGCGCGGAAATTTCCGAATGGTCCTCGTCGACCACCGCCAACGAGGCGTTGTGCACTTCCTGGGAATTGCTCTGCGCCTGGGCGATGATCGCGAGCGAGAACGAATAGACCACCAGCCCCAGCAGCACCCAGTCGCGGAAGAAGCTGCGCAGCTCCTTCATGCCGAGCCAGAAGATATTGGCGAGGGTCTGCATCACTTCTCCTGTTTGCGCAAAAGCATCAGGCTGAGCAGGATCAGCGCGGGCACGAAGAGCGACAGCAGCGCCAGATGCCGCGCCAGGTCGGCGAAGCCGAGGCCCTTGGTGAAGGTTCCGACGCAGATCGGCAGGTAATAGCTCATCGGGAAGAGTTCGCCCATCACCCGGCCCATGCCGGTGACCGAGGAGACCGGCGTGCTCATGCCGGCGAACATCGAGGCCGGGAGTATGGTCAGGATGGCCGTGCCGAACAGCGCCGCGATCTGGGTGCGGGTGAAGGCGGAGACCACCATGCCGTAGCCGGTAGTGGCGGCGACATAGACCACCGAGCTCAGCGCCAATATACCGAAGCCGCCCTTCAGCGGCACCTTGAAGATGTAGATCGCCATCAGGAACATGACGAGGAAGTCGACCGTCGCCAGCAGCACATAGGGGATCTGCTTGCCGAGCAGGAATTCCAGGCGCGTCACCGGCGTCACATAGAGGTTGGTGATCGAACCCAGCTCCTTCTCGCGCACGATGGCGAGCGCCATCAGGATCGCTGGGATCAACGCCAGCTGCAGCGCGATGGCGCCGGGGACCATGGCGTAGATGGAGTCGAAATCCTGGTTGTAGCGGAAGCGGGTCTCGATAGTGGCCTGCGGCGCGGCGGGCGGCGCCGCAAGGGAATCTGATAATCCGCGAATGGCGGGATCGGCGAGGAATTGCTGGTGCACGCCTTGGAGATAGCCGTGGATGGTTTCGGCGCGGAAGGGCATGGCGCCGTCGATCCAGACGGAGACGTAGGTCTGGCGCCCGCGCTTGATGTCGCGGCCGAAACCCGGCGGTATCTCGATGGTCGCGCTGACGGAGCCGCTTTTCAGCCGCTTGCGCAAATCCTCGGCGTCGGTGATCGCCGGATGCTCGATGAAATAGGCCGAGCCGCGAACCTCAGAGGCATAGGCGCGGCTGAGAAAGCTGTTGTCGCGGTCGAGCACGGCATAGGTCAGCGAATCCACGTCCGTGGTGATGCCGAAGCCGAGCACCAGCAGCAACAGCGCCGGGCCGAACAGCGCATAGCCCAGGCGGATCGGGTCGCGCGACAATTCGAGGATTTCGCGGATGGTGTAGGCCATCATGCGGCGCAGGCTGAACCAGGGGTTTTTCGCCGCCTGCGACGCCGGGACGACGAACGCTTCGCCGGGCGCCTCCCCCGCTTCGCTCGAGCGCCCGGCCCCAGCCTGTTCGAGAGCGGCGATGAACGCCTCTTCCAGCGTGGCGACGCCCCTCACCTCGGCCAGTTTCGCGGGCTGGTCGGTGGCGAGGATCTTGCCTGAAGTCCATCAGCGAGATGCGGTCGCAGCGCGCCGCCTCGTTCATGAAATGGGTCGAGATGAAAATGGTCACGCCCTGCTCGCGGGAAAGCTCGATCAGCAGGCGCCAGAATTCGTCGCGGGCGATGGGGTCGACGCCGGAGGTGGGCTCGTCGAGGATCAGCAGGTCGGGCTTGTGGACCAGCGCCACGGCCAGCGCGAGGCGCTGCCTCATGCCAAGCGGCAGGTCGGAGGCCAGCGCATTTTCCTGGGCTTTCAGGCCGAAACGATCCAGCAGTTCGGCGATGCGAGCGCGCGCGTCGTCGCGCGACAAATGGAACAGGCGCGCGTGCAGCTCCAGGTTTTGCGCCACGGTCAGTTCGGTGTAGAGCGAAAAGCTCTGCGACATATAGCCGACGCGGCGGCGCGATTCCATGCCGCCGGCCTCCATGGTCTGGCCAAACAGCGAGGCGGTCCCTTCCGTCGGCGGCAGCAGGCCGCAGAGCATCTTCATCGTCGTGGTCTTGCCGCAGCCGTTCGAGCCGACAAAGCCGAAGATTTCGCCACGGCCAATGTCGAGATCGACATGGTCGACGGCGGTGAAATCGCCGAAGCGGCAGGTCAGCCCTCTCGCGGAGATCACCGGCGCGTCGCCGTCGCCGCTTCTGGGCGGAATTTCCAGCTTTCTCGCCCGCGCCCTTTCGGCTTCGGGCAGCAAGGCGACAAAGGCCTCCTCGATGCTGTCGGCGCCGGTCCGCGCCTTGATCTGGCCCGGCGTGCCCGTCGCCAGCACCTTGCCGGCGTTCATGGCGATCAGGAAGTCGAAACGCTCCGCCTCCTCCATATAAGCGGTGGCGACGATCACGCTCATTTGCTGGCGGTCGCTCTGGCCTGCGCCAACCGCTCCCGCGTTTTGGCGCATCCGATCCACCAGCTCCCAGAACTGCCGGCGCGACAGCGGATCGACGCCGGTGGTCGGCTCGTCGAGGATCAGCAATTGCGGGTCGTGGATCAGCGAGCAGCACAGGCCGAGTTTCTGCCTCATGCCGCCGGAAAGCTTCTGCGCCAGGCGGTCGGCGAAGGGCGACAGGCCCGTGTCGCGCAAAAGGCTGCGCAGCCGCGCCGCGCCCTCCTCCGCGCCCTGGCCGTAAAGCCGCGAGAAAAAGGTGATGTTTTCCGCCACCGTGAGGTCGGGATAGAGGTTCTTCCCCAGCCCTTGCGGCATGTAGGCGATGCGCGGACACACCGATCTTCGCCAGCCGGCGTCGGAGATGTCGCCGCCCAGCACTTCGGCGCCGCCCTGCTGCAAGGCCTTGGCGCCGGCGATCAGACCCAGCAGGGTCGACTTGCCGACGCCGTCGGGTCCGACCAGTCCGACCATGCGCCCCGCGGGAATGTCGAGGGTGACCCCGTCCAGCGCGGCGTTGCTGCCGTAGTCATGGCGCAAATGCCGCAGGCGGACGACCGCGGAAGCCTCCTTGTCCCCGTCCGGACCGCTCATTCCATCGGACCTTGCAAAGCCGGGGTCCAGGCCGCCTTGTCGTCGGTCTTCACATAGGCCGCCCCGGGCAGGCCGCTGCGCACGCTGTCGCCATGGGCGTGCGAGCGCGCCGGATCGATGCGCACCCTCACCCGGAACATCAGCTTGTCGCGATCATTCTGGGTCTCGACCATTTTCGGCGTGAATTGCGCCTGATCGGCCAGGAACGAGACTTTTGCGGGAATCGGCCGGTCGGGATAGCCGTCCAGCAGGATGCGGGCGTCGGCGCCGATCTTGACCTTGTCGGCGGCGAGCGTCGGCAGATAGACGTCCATGTAGACGTAACCCGTGTCGAGCATGGTGAAAACCTTGCCGCCCGCGGGCAAGACTTCGCCGACATTGGCGACGCGATATTCGATGCGCCCGTCCCGCGGCGCCACCAGGGTATTGTCGTCGATATTGACCCGAACCACTTCGGCGTCATGCTGCGCCGCCTCGAGCGCCTTGACCGCTTCCCGCGCCCGATGTTCGGCGGCGGTCTGGGTCGCATGGGCGCCGTCAAGCGTCTGCTTGCGCTGGTCATAGTTTTCGTGGGTCATCCAGCCTTCGGCCGTCAGCTTTTCGGCGCGGACCATTTCCTGTTCCGCAAGGACCGACTGGCTGACCGCGGCCTTGACGTTGGCATAGGCCTCGTCGACCGCCTTTTTCGCCTGCTCGATCTGCGCTTCGTCGCGTTTAAGGGTTTGCGCGAGATCGCGCGTGTCCATCAGCGCCAGCACCTGGCCTGATGTCACCGTGTCGCCCTCGTCGACCTTCAATTCGGCGATGCGGCCGGCGAATTTGGTGTCGATGTCGATCGGATCGGCCTCGAGCCGGCCATTGCCGTAGACGATCCAGGCGGGAATGGCGGGGGCGCGATGCGCCTGCCACCAGAGGAAACCGGCGCCGCCGCCGATCAGCAGCAGAATCGCCAGGCGGCGCGTCCAAACCGCCTTCTTGCCCGCCGGCTGGTGTTCGACGATCGCGGGGAGCGGCTTGGGTTGCTCCACCCTGGCCGGAACCTGAGCGGGCGGCGCGACATCCAGCACGTCATGGAGCGGGGCGGAGTCTTCAGGTTTCTTGGTCTCGTTCATCGACCGGCCTCGTAAAGTCATTTTGAAATCAATCTAGCGGCGGACAGTCAATGGCGCCTTGATCTGGCGCTATTGCGGCAAGGCGGCGACCTCGGGCGTGGTGGCCACGTCCTGGGTTGCCGGAAATCGGTTTATGACGGAAAATTAGCCGGCACCCCGCAGGCTGAACCTGAGGCCGCCTTTGCCCGATCTCGAATCCGTCGTCCGCGACATCGCCGAGGAAATGCGCAAACGGGAGGATCGCGGCGAAGTCGCGGCCTATATTCCCGAACTGGCGCGCGTCGATCCGAAAAACTTCGGCCTGGCCGTCGCCGCCGCCGACGGACGCGTCATCGCCGCGGGCGATTGCGACACGCCCTTTTCGATCCAGAGCATATCAAAAGTCTTCACCCTGACCCTGGCGCTAGGCAAGGCCGGCGACCGTCTCTGGCGCAAGGTCGGCCGCGAGCCCTCGGGCAATCCGTTCAACTCCATCATCCAGCTCGAACTGGAAAATGGCGTGCCGCGCAACCCCTTCATCAACGCCGGGGCGATCGCCGTCACCGACTCCCTGCTGGCCGGCCATTTTCCGCGCGCCGCCCTGGGCGAAATCCTGCGTTTCAGCCGCGCCGCCGCCGATGACGAGTTCGATCTACATCGACCAGAACGTGGCGCAATCGGAGCAAAGGACCGGCTTTCGCAACATCGCCCTGGCCAATTTCCTGAAAAGTTTCGGCCTGCTGGAAAATCCGGTCGAACATGTGCTCGGAACCTATTTCCACCATTGCGCCATTGCCATGTCCTGCCGGCAACTGGCTCTGGCCGGGCGCTATCTCGCCCATTCCGGGCGCAATCCCTCGACCGGCTACAGCATCATTTCGGCGGAGCGTGCGCGGCGCATCAACGCCTTGATGCTGACCTGCGGCCATTACGACGGCTCGGGCGAGTTCGCCTTCAGGGTGGGACTGCCGGGCAAGAGCGGCGTCGGCGGCGGCATATTGGCGGTGGCGCCGGGCAAAGCCTCGATCGCGGCATGGTCGCCCGGCCTCGACGCCATGGGCAATTCCCACCTCGCCCGTCTCGCGCTGGAAAAGCTGGCGCAGAAGATGAAATGGTCGATTTTCGGCGACTGAAACTTTCGCGCGGGCGCCTGCGTATGTTGGAACGGAAGCGACGCCCCATCGCGCGCGTTCAGGTTGCATTAACCTGTTCGCACACAAAATGCGCTACTTCAGCCCGTTACCGTGCCCCCCGCGGTCGCGGGCCTTTTTTCGGCGGCGCGCCCGTGAGCAGCTTCGGCCAAGATTTGACTTTGCGCTCGGCGGGAAAAAGGCTCTAAGGCGGCGGCAACCCATCGGAAAGCCCGCCATGCTCGCTCTCGACCCCAAAACGACCGCGCTTGTCCTCATCGATTTGCAGAAGGGCATCGTCAACCGGCCGCTCGCCCCGCACAGCGGGCCAGAAGTGATTTCCCGCGCCAAAAAACTCGCCGAAAAATTCCGCGCGGGCGGCGCGCCCGTGATCCTGGTGAAAGTGGCTTTCGCGCCGGATTTCGCCGACGCGCCGAGCCAGGCCACGGACGAACCCATGCGCGGCGCGGCCGACATGCCCGCCGACTGGGCCGAATACGTCGAGGGCCTGCAGGCGCCGGGCGATCTCACCATCGTCAAGCGGCAGTGGGGCGCCTTTTACGGCACCGAACTGGAGCTCCAGCTGCGCAGACGCGGCGTTGGCACGATCGTGCTGGGCGGCGTCGCCACCAATTTCGGCGTCGAATCGACAGCGCGGCAGGCGTGGGAGCTTGGCTATGCGGTGGTGATCGCCGAGGACCTCTGCGCCACCCATACCAAGGATATGCACGCCTTCGCGGTCGAAAAAATCTTTCCGCGCCTGTCTCGCGTCTGTCAAAGCGCCGACCTGGCGCTGGAAGGGACGGCGGATTGAAGACGCCTTTCAGTTTTCGCGGGAAAAACCTCGCCATCCCATGGGCGGCGACGGCGCTCCTGACCATCCTGATCGCCGGGCTCTTGACGCTGCTGCGTCTGCCCGCCGCCCTGCTGCTGGGGGCGATCGCCGCGGCGGCCCTGGTTTCGTCCCATGAGGGCGAGTTGCGCGTGCCCCCGCGCTTCTTCCTGCTCGCGCAGGCGATCATCGGCGGGATGGTGGCGAAATTCATCCGCCCCGATATCCTGCACGAAATCGCGCGCGACTGGCCGCTGTTCATCGCCGCGGCGCTGTCGGTGATCGTCGCCAGCTGCCTGCTTGGCTGGGCTCTGGCGCGCTTGCGGATTTTTCCCGAATTCGACGCCGATCTGGGGCTCCCTGCCCGGCGCGGCCTCGGCCATGGTCCTGCTCGCCGACGCCTATGGCGCCGACATGAGGCTCGTCGCCTTCATGCAATATTTGCGCGTATTGCTGGTGGCGCTGGTCGCCAGCCTGGTCGCGCGCTTCTTCACTCCCGGCGTCGCAGAGGGGCCCAATCCCTGGCTCATCGCCGCGCCGCCGGTCGACTGGCCGGCTTTCGGCCTGACCTGCGCCCTGCTGGTTTCATGCGCCTGGGCCGGCCAGCGCCTGCGCATTCCCGCCGGCCCCATGCTGCTGCCCTTGATCGCCGGCGCGAGCTTGCAGGATTTCGGCCTGATGACCCTCGAACTGCCGCGCCCGCTTCTTGTCATCTGCTATGCCGTGCTCGGCTGGAGCATCGGCCTGCGTTTCACCCGCGCCATCCTGGTCCATGCCTTCAAGGCGCTTCCGGCGGTGCTGGCCTCGACCCTGGCGCTGCTTGCGATCTGCGGCGGCTTTGGCGTGGCGCTGGCCCATTACGCCCATGTCGACGCCATGACCGCCTATCTCGCCACCAGTCCCGGCGGCATGGACGCCATCGCCATCATCGCCGCCTCGACTAAAATCGACATGCCGTTCGTGATGTCGCTGCAGACCGCGCGGATTTTGCTGGTGATCTTGATCGGCCCGGCGCTGGCGCGCCTTGTCGCCGGGCATGAGAAGGCGTCCGACCGCGGGCAAGAGGCGACGTCGAGCCGCGGAATCGAATAAAAAAGTCTTGTCGCATTGAACCGTGTCGCCGGATCGTGCTTAAACACGGGCAAATTTCAGACGACGAAGGAGCGATCATGCGCACCCTGTTTCTCCAGGCCCCGTCCTTCGACGGTTTCGACGGCGGCGCCGGTTCGCGTTTCCAGGCGCGGCGCGAAATCTCCTCCTACTGGTACCCGACCTGGCTGGCGCAGCCCGCAGCCCTCGTCGAGAACAGCAAGCTGATCGACGCCCCCTCGCACAAGATCAAGCTTCCCGAGGTCGTGGCGCAGGCTGGGGATTTCGACCTCGCGGTGCTGCACACTTCCGCCCCGTCCTTCGGCGAAGACGTCAAATGCATCAAGGCGCTGAAAGACGCCAATCCCTCGCTCAAAGTGGGGATGATCGGCGCCAAGGTCGCGGTCTTCCCGGAAGAGAGCCTGAAATCCGCGCCGGCGCTTGATTTCGTCGCCCGCAACGAGTTCGACTTCACCATCAAGGACGTCGCCGACGGCAAGGATTTTTCCGCCATCGACGGCCTGTCCTGGCGCGACGCTTCGGGCGCGATCCAGCACAACAAGGACCGCGCCATGCTGGAAAACATGGACGACCTGCCCTGGGTCTCGCCGGTCTACAAGCGCGACCTGCAGATCGAACGCTATTTCAGCGGCTATCTGAAACACCCCTATCTCTCGATCTATACCGGGCGCGGCTGCAAGTCGCGCTGCACCTTCTGCCTGTGGCCGCAGACGGTCGGCGGCCATCGCTACCGCACCCGCAGCGTCGGCCATGTGGTCGGGGAAATCGCCTGGGCGCAGAAGAACTTCCCGCAAGTGAAGGAATTTTTCTTCGACGACGACACATTTACCGATGACCTTCCCCGCGCCGAAGCGATCGCGAAGGAGCTCGGCAAGCTCGGCGTCACCTGGTCCTGCACCGCCAAGGCCAATGTTCCCCGCGCGACCTTGAAAATCCTGAAGGACAATGGCTTGCGGCTGCTGCTGGTGGGCTATGAGATCCGGCAACCAGAAGATCCTGCACAATATCAAGAAGGGCATGCTGGTCGAGGTCGCCCGGCGCTTCTCGAAGGATTGCCACGAGCTCGGCGTGACCGTCCACGGCACGTTCATCCTGGGCCTGCCCGGAGAAACCCGCGAGACCATCCGGGAGACGATCCAGTTCGCCAAGGAGGTCAATCCGCACACGCTGCAGGTGTCGCTGGCGGCGCCCTACCCCGGCACGGAGCTTTACGACCAGGCGCTCAAGAACGGCTGGCTCGACAGCGCCAATGCGGAACTCGTCGACGAGCATGGCGTGCAGATCGCGCCGCTTCACTATCCCGACCTCAGCCATACCGAGATCTTCGATTCGGTCGAGACTTTTTATCGGCAGTTCTATTTCCGCGCGGGAAAGATCGCGTCGATCGTCGGCGAAATGGCGCGCGACCGCGACATGATGAAGCGGCGGCTGCGCGAAGGCGTCGAATTCTTCCAGTTCCTGCGCGAGCGCAAGCAGGGCGCGGCCTGAAAAAATCCGCTGCCATCGCCTTTCGCGTCACGCCTCAAAAAAACGCGCTTTTGGAGACTGAAATGACCGGACGCCGCTTCGCCGCCGCCCTTTTCGCCCTATTTCTCGCCTCACCTGCTGCGGCGCAGCCGCCCGCGCCGGTCCCCGCCGAACCGCAGGCCACCAGCGCGACCTTCGGCGACTGGACCCTGCGCTGCCAGCGCGCCGGCGAAGGCGCCGCCGCCCAGAAGCTCTGCGAGATCGCTGAGACCATCCAGGACGCCCAGAAGCGCCAGCCCATCGCCGAAATCGCGATGAGCCGCCTGAACAAGGCCGATCCGATCCGCGTCACTGTCCATGTCGCCAGCAATATTTCGCTGCCGAGCATCGTCAAGCTTTCCTATCGCGAGGCCCACGGCGTCGAGCTGGCCTGGCGCCGCTGCGCGCCGGTCGGCTGCTTCGCCGACGCCGCGCTCACCGACGCCCAGGCCAACATCTTCCACATCCAGGACGAACCGGGCGCGATCGAGTTTTTCGACGCCGCCGGCCGGCCGCAGAAGCTTCCGATGTCCTTTCGCGGCCTGGGACAGGCCATGGACGCCATGGCCAAGGAGTAGCAGCGGCGTCGTCCCCGGGTCGTCATCCGCTTGTCTTCTTCGCGCGCCAAAGCACGGGCGCAAAATCAATCCATGGAGCTGAAATGACCGGACGCCGCGTCGCCGCCCTGCTGTTTGCGCAGATCCTCGCCTACCCGGCCTTCGCCGCGGACCAGAAGCCCGCGGCCGCCCCGACGCCCCCGCCGGTCAGCGCTGAACCGCAGACGACCACGGCCAGCTACGGCGACTGGGTGCTGCGCTGCCAGCGCGTCGGCGACGCCGCCGCCAAGATCTGCGAGATCGGCCTGACCGTCCAGGGCGGCCAGGGCCAGCAGCAGACCACCGTCGCAGAGGTCGCGATCGGCCGAGCCGCCAAAGCCGACCCCTACCGCTTGATCATGCATCTGCCGGCGAATATTGCGCTACCGAGCCTCGTCAAGTTCGCCACCGGCGAAAAGGACGCGCGTCCGCAGGAAATGCCCTGGCGCCGCTGCATTCCCTCCGGATGTTTCGCCGACATGACGCTCAGTGATGCGCAGTTGAAGGTCCTGCATGGGCAGAACGAACCGGGCTGGGTCGAGTTCGTTGATTCCGCGGGCCGCGCCGTGAAGTTCCCGATTTCCTTCCGCGGCCTGCCCCAGGCGATGGACGCTTTGGCCAAGGAATAAACCTCCGGCGTCTTGTCGGAAGCCGCAATACGCCCCTGTTCGTGTCCGACGGCAGCCAGTTCACCACCGGCGGAGCCGAGAACCCGACCTTGACGATCGTCACGCTGGCGATCAGGCAGGCCGACCATATTGCGCAGCAGATGAGCGCTCGGGCGATTTGAACCAGCGTCATCGCTTCGCCCCCCGCGCCTCAACGATTGTCCGGCCGCAAGGTTCGCTTGCGGCCGTCATCGTTGACCCGGCGCGGCGCCTTTCCTAGTCTTGACCACAACGCAGCATGGAGCGCCGGTCATGGCTGGATCCCTTCTTTTTTCGCCTTTGCAGGCCGGTCGTCTCAAGCTCGAGAACCGCATCGTCATCGCGCCCATGTGCCAATATTCGGCCGCGGACGGCTGCATGACCGACTGGCACCTGATCCATCTCGGCCAGCTCGCGCTTTCGGGCGCGGGGCTGCTGACGATCGAGGCCACCGCCGTCACGCCCGAGGGCCGCATCACCCATGCCGACGTCGGGCTCTATTCCGACGATTGCGAGGCCGCCATGGCGCGGGTGCTCACCGCCGTGCGACGCTGGTCGGCCATGCCCATCGCCATCCAGCTCGGCCATGCCGGACGCAAGGCCTCCTGCGCCGCGCCATGGAAGGGCGGCTTGCAGATCGCGCCGAACACGCCGCAGGGATGGCAGACCGTCGCGCCCTCGGCCCTGCCGATGAACCCCGGCGAAAACGCCCCGAACGCGCTGAGCCGCGACGATCTCACGGGCATCCGCGAGGCTTTCGTCGCCGCCGCGCTGCGCGCCGCCCGGCTCGGCATTGACGCGGTGCAATTGCATGGGGCGCATGGCTATCTGCTGCACCAGTTCCTGTCGCCCTTGTCGAACCGGCGCGACGACGACTATGGCGGCTCGCTGGAAAACCGGATGCGCTTTCCGCTGGAAGTCTTCGACGCCGTGCGCGCCGCCTTCCCCGCCGATCGCCCGGTCACCATGCGCGTGTCAGGCACGGACTGGATCGAGGGAGGCTGGACCATCGAGGAGACGGTCGCCTTTTCGCAGGCGCTGGAAAAGCGCGGCTGCGCGGCGATGCACGTGTCGAGCGGCGGCCTGGCGAACGCGAAGATCCCGCTCGGACCCAGCTATCAGGTTCCGCTGGCGCGGGCGGTGAAGCAGGCAGTGTCGATTCCGGTCGTCGCCGTCGGGCTGATCACCGAGTACGACCAGGCCGAAGCCATCCTCGCCAATGGCGACGCGGACCTGATCGCCCTGGCGCGCGCCATGCTCTACGATCCGCGCTGGCCCTGGCATGCGGCGGCGCATTTCGGGGCCTCGGTCCGCGCCCCCGACCAATATCTGCGCAGCCAGCCGGGCCATTTGAAGACCCTGTTCCGCAAATGACGCGGGCCGCCCAAGAATCGGCAATGCCGCCCGAGAATCGGCTATAGCTAGGGTCGCAGTCTAGGAAAGCCCGCCATGAAAACCTTCTTCGTCGAGATCAAATGCGCGCTCGGGCGCACCTACGAGGTCGCCAGCGAGTTGGCCGAAGCCGAGATCGCCTCCGAAATCCATTCGATCGCCGGCAATTTCGACATATTGGCGAAGTTCTTCGTCGAGGACGACGTCGACATCGGCCATTTCGTCGGCGAGAAGGTGCAGAAGCTGCCCGGCATCGTCGACACGCAGACGATCATCGCCTTCAAGGCGTTCTAGGCCTGATACCTCGTCGTCCTCGGAGGCCCCAATGTTCGCGCCGGATTTCCTCGCAAAATACGACCGGCTCGTCGCCTTCGACGCCGAGACCACGGGCAAGCGGACGCCGACCGCTGATTTCATCAAGAAACAGCCTTTTGCGTGGAAACCGCCGGGCGTGGTGATCGAGGTCGGCTTTGTCGAAATGCTGCGCGACGGTGACGGATGGCGCAAGGAGCGTACGCTGCGCACGCTGGTCAATCCCGACGCGCCGATCGACCCGGCGGCCATCGCCATTCACAAGATCAAGCCCGCGGATTTGAAGAGCGCGCCGCGCTTTCCGGCGATCCTAGAAGAGCTGAAAGCCTTCATCGGCGAGGCGCCCATTGTCGCCCACGCCTACAAGAACGAGCGCGATTTCCTCAATTACGAATTCGCCCGCGCCAAGACGATCAAATGGGGCGAGGCCGCCTATGAGGAGGCGCGCTACATCTGCACCCAGAAACTCTACGGGCAGCTCTACCCCGGCGCCGGCCTGTCGCTGACGGCCATGTGCGACCGGCTTGCGCTCGACGCCAGCGAACGCGACGAGCGCCACGGCGCCCTGCTCGACGCCGACATGACCGCCGACGCCCTCATCCTGCTGGAGCAGCAACTCAAGCACGGCCAGAGCGACGGCCCGAAGAGCTGGAGCTTTGAGTAACGCGCGTCACGCGTGTCCTCGGCGCCACGTAACCGGCTGATTTGCTAGAGCTTTGGTTTAAGGCTGTTGACCCGGACCGGCTTCCCCGGCACTAATCTGCTCGCCCAGGTTGCAGCGGGATCGCGGGCGGGTCGGCTTTTGAGGGGAAGAGCCGATAGGGAACGGGATGGGCCGGGGGGCTCTCGTTCCAGCGCTTTGCGCCGTCGCGATCCTGCTGTCCTGGGCGACTTTTGGTGCGCGCCTGAAGTCCATAGGAGAAAACGTGACCAAGCCCCATACCAGCAGCCAATATATCGGCATTGCCGCCGCCGCCCTTTTCGCCGCGCTCGGCATGACACAAGCCGCGTCGGCGGGCCATTCCGGCGCTCCCGCCGCAACCTGGGCGGAGGAACATCCTCGCCGCGACGAGGTCAATGACCGCATCGAAAACCAGGAGGCGCGCATCAGCAAGGATCTGTCGGAAGGCAAGATCACGCCATCGCAAGCCACGACGTTGCGCGCGGAGGACAAGACCATCCGCGGCGAGGAACAGAGCATGGCCAAGACCGACGGCGGCCACATCACCAAGGCGGACCAGAAGTCCTTGAACCAGCAGCTCAATTATAACAGCAAACAGATCAAGACGGACGCCGGTAAGTAAAGCCCGCGTCCTGACAGGACTGAATTGATCGGGCGGCGGTGGGGAACCATCGCCGCCGCTTCGCGTCCCTTTTTTTTGCGCGGAGCATTGCCGATGAGACGGGCCAACAGAAGATTTTTCCTTCAGTCCGCGCTGCTGGCGCTGTCCTTTCGCCCCGGCCGCGCGGCGCCCTTGGTCAAGCGCCTGGTGTTCGACATTGCCCGCAATGGCGACAAGATCGGCGTGCACCAGACGACCATCACCCGCGACGGATCGAAAACCACGCTCGACACCCAGACCAATGTGCAGGTGAAGGTCGCCTTCATCACCGCCTATACATACGAATTCCTGGCCCAGGAAATCTGGCTGGATAGCCATTTCGACAGTTTTGTCTCCTCCACCGACGACAATGGCGCGAAACATCTGGTCAAGGTCGACCACAAGGGCGGCAAGTTGATCGTCACCGCCGACGGCAAGACCAGCGTCGCGCCGTCCAACGCCATTCCCGGCAGTTTCTGGAGCGAACAGCAGTTGCATTCCGGCCCGATCGTGATGATCGAGACCGGGCAGGTCCTGCAGATCGTCGTCAAGCTGCTGGGCCAGGAGCCCGGGCCGCAAGGCAGGAAACTCGACCATTACAAGGTGAGCGGCGGGCTGGAGCGCGACATCTGGTTCGACGGCCAAACTCCCGTGCGCTACCAGCTCAAGGCCCGCGACGGCTCGATCATCGAGTCGCGGCTGAGGTAGCCGTCGCATTGTGCGCCAGCGCGTCTTATTTTACGGTCAAGTCCTCGGTTGCAAGGAGCTTTCATTATGAAATGGTATCATTATCTGGCTTATTTTTTCGGCGGCGCATTCCTCGCAAACGCCGTTCCCCATTTTGTGTCGGGGGTCTCAGGGCATCCGTTTCAAAGCCCTTTCGCGAACCCGCCGGGGGAAGGGCTGTCGAGCGCGCTGGTCAACGTGCTTTGGGGTTTCTTCAACGCCGTTGTCGGTTACGTCCTGCTCGCCCGCGTCGGCGATTTCGAACTGCGCAAGACCCTGCATTTTCTTGCCGCCGCGCTCGGCGCGCTCCTCATGGGAATTATGGCGGCCCTTTCCTTTGGCCGGTTTTACGGAGGCGTCTGAGTCGGCCGATTTGCCCGTCACGCCGCTTATGTGCATGCTGACCGGGCCTATGGACGCCCCGCGAAACTTCCGCCTGCAGCGGAACGTCACATAGACAGGCTAATTTATTTTTTTCACCGACAAGCGGAGTTTCGCGTGACCGCCCAGGCTGAAATCCAAGCCCAGAATACGGCAAAAGCCCCGGGATTGGGCATGCTCGGCCTTTCGGCGCTGGGCGTGGTGTTCGGCGACATCGGCACCAGCCCGCTCTATACGCTGAAGACCGTGCTCGACATGACCGGCGCGGCGCCCTCGCCCGAGGTGGTGATGGGCGTGCTGTCGCTGCTGCTGTGGACGCTGATCATCGTCACCTCGATCAAATATGTCATGTTCGCGATGAGCGTCGACAATGATGGCGAGGGCGGCATACTCGCGCTGATGGCCTTGCTGGGCATGAAGAAGCACAAGCGGCCGCTGCTCGTCGCCTTCGGCCTGTTCGGCGCGGCGCTGATCTACGGCGACGGCGCCATCACCCCGGCCATATCAGTGCTTTCGGCGCTGGAAGGCCTGAAGACGGTCACGCCGGACCTGGAGCCCTACATTCTGCCTGCGACCGTGGCGATCCTGATCGGGCTGTTCGCCATCCAGCCGATGGGCACGGCTCGGATCGGCCGCTTCTTCGGCCCGATCATGCTGGTGTGGTTCGTGGCCATCGCCCTGCTCGGCCTGCGCGGCATCTTCGACCACCCCATCGTCTTTCTCGCCTTCAATCCGCTTTACGCGATCAGATTCCTCGGCTCCAACGGCCTGACCAGCTTCCTGACCCTCGGCGGCGTCTTCCTTTGCGTGACCGGCGCCGAGGCGCTTTACGCAGACATGGGCCATTTCGGCGCGAAACCGATCCGCCTCGCCTGGTCCGGCGTGGTGTTTCCGGCCCTGGTGCTGAACTACGCCGGCCAATGCGGATTGCTGCTCTCGGGCGGTTCGGCGCAGGACAATATCTTCTACCAGCTCTGCCCGCCGGTCCTGATGATCCCCTTCGTCGGCCTGGCGACGGTCGCCACCATCATCGCCAGCCAGTCGATCATCACCGGCGCCTTTTCCATGACGCGGCAGGCGATCCGCCTCGGCTGGCTGCCGCGCCTGCGCATCGTCCAGACCTCCCAGGAAGGCTATGGCCAGATCTATGTCGGCGCCGTCAACTGGCTGTTGATGGCGGTGACCCTGTTCCTTGCGCTGTTCTTCAAGAAATCCGACAATCTCGCCGCCGCCTATGGCATCGCCGTTTCGGCGACCATGCTGATGACCTCGGCGCTCCTGTTCATCGCCATGCGCGAGATATGGAACTGGTCTCTGCTCCGCAGCGCGGCCGTCGCCGGCGCCTTCGTGGTCGTGGACGCCTCGTTCTTCCTCGCCAACATGGCCAAGGTCATGGACGGCGGCTATGTGCCGCTGCTGCTGGCGCTGGCGACCTACTCCATCATGCTGATCTGGCATCGGGGCTGCGAGGCGATCGCCGAACATGTCCACACAACCTCCCTCCCCGTCGAGCAATTCCTGGCGCGGATCGAACAGGAGAAGCTCCCCCGCCCGGCTGGCGTCGGCGTCTTCCTGTCGCGACAATCCGACGGCGTCCCTGCGGTCATGGACTGGCATGTCCGACAGAACCGCTCGCTGTTCGAAAATTGCGTGATCGTGACCGCGCTCAGCCAGCAAATTCCCTGGGTCGCCGCCGCGAACCGGATGACTGTCGAGAAGCTCGCGCCGGGATTCTGGCGGGTGACGGCGCGCTATGGCTTCATGGAAAGGCCCGACATCCCGGCCCTGCTCCGGGAAGCGCACGAAAACGGCGTTCCCTTCGCCTTCGACGAGACGACTTATTATGTCGGGCATGAAACCGTCGTCACCCGCGACGACGGCAAGGGTCGCCTGCCTGGGAGACGGCGATCTACGCCGCGATGCAGCGCAACGCGGTGCATGTCGCCGATTTCCTGCGTCTGCCCTGCGACAACGTCGTCGAGATCGGGCGGCAAGTGGCGATATAGAAGGCGAGTGCGCGCGCTCAGCTATTTGGTATGGCCGGCGCCGCCCGTGTGCCTCTGCTGGGCGCGTTCATATCCGCTGGCGTCATCGAAATAGCGGTGCTCGCCGACCCAAACGCCGCGTTCATTGTAACGCGCCGGCGTCACGCTCGCGTCCGCGTCGATTCCCCCGGCTCAGCGTCGCCCAGGCGGCGGACGAAGCGATGAGAACGGATGAAATCACGACCAGCGCCCGCAACTGTGGTCTGAACCTTGGCCATTTTCTGCTCCCTTGCGCCTTGCAGGGCGTTCCCGCGAGCCAACGCGCGCCACTGCGAATGACGAAGACCAACGAGAAAAGACAAATTAGGTTCACGACGCGCGACGGAAACAGGTCCGCCGCGCGACGGGATTTTGGTTATTTGGAATTGCCGCCGCCGCCGGTGTGCATCTGCTGGCTCCGGTATTCGATGCGGCCCTGGTTGTCCGCCTGCCAATTCTGTTCGCGGTCGCCGCGGACCTGGGTCACGCGGACGCCGTCCCGATCGGGCGTCGGCGCCAGCGGCGCGCTCCATGCCGCCGACGAAGCCAAAAGCGCCGCCACGAAGGCCAAATGCGCGGATTTCTGGTGAAGTCTGGTCATTTGCTGTGACTCCCTGCGCGTCCGTGCGTGAACAGCCGGGCGCCATACCGCCGGGTTCGACCGAACCGGGCGACTTTCCGCCTTCGCTTGCAGGATCGCATTTTTTTCTAGCTCGAAACGGCGTAAGGTTTCGATTGGAAAGGCGCCGCCAGGGCGTAAAGGAAGTATAATGGGCAGCTTGAACGCTGCAAATACAGTTATCGATAAGAAATACTCTTATAAAGACACAAAATTACTCCCAGCAGCGGATCAAAAGGCCAACCTCCCGCCGACCAGCACCAATGTGCCGGCCAGCAGCGTGCGCAGCGCGCGGTCGGGGACGCGGCCGGCGAAATGGCTTGATAGGGCGATGCCCGGAATCGAACCGGCCAGCAAGGAGAGGAGCAACAGCCAATCGATCGAGCCGATCATCCAGTGTCCCGAGCCGGCGATCAGCGTCAGGGGGACGGCATGGGCGATGTCGGAGCCGACAATGCGCAGAGTGGGCATCCTGGGATAGAGCATCAGCAGCACGGTGACTCCGATCGCGCCGGCGCCGACCGAAGATATCGAGACCAGGACGCCGAGCCCCGCGCCCAGGACCACGGTCAGCCAGGCGATCTGCGTCTCGCTGCGGGTGTCGAAGAAGGGCGCCGCCTTGGCCACCAGCCAGGGGCGAAACAGCAGCGACCCGGAGGTCAGCAGCAAGGCCACGCCCAGGGTGGTGGTGATCGCGGAATTGGCCTGGCCGGAATGGGCGCCGAAATGGGCCAGCGCCAGAATGGTCAGCACCGCCGCGGGCGCGCTGCCCAGCGCCAGCCGGCGCACCACCCGCCATTCGATGGAGCCATGCGCGCCGTGGACGGCCGAACCGCTGATCTTGGTGACGCCCGCGTAAAGCAGGTCGGTTCCGACCGCAGTAGCGGGGTGGATGCCGAACAGCAGCACCAGCAGAGGAGTCATCAGCGAACCGCCGCCCACGCCCGTCAGCCCCACCAGCCCGCCGACCACAAAGCCGGACAGGACGAAAGGCAGCTGGAACAGGTGCAGAAAACTCATCATCGGCGGCGATCCTGGGACCCGAAACGGGGCTGTATATCAAATACCTAAATTCTACGGTTTTTGTAAACTGTTATTTTCGGCAGCCGAAAAGATGTAGGGCTGCCGACAGCGCGTTTGCAAGGGCCCCCTGCCCCTCTTAAAGGGCAAAAATTTCGCGTCGATAAGGCTTTAGCCCTTGATCCCGATCAATCCCCCGATCCTGCCCGAGGTTTAACCTTGAGCTTGATCGCGCGCGCCAAAAACATTGGCAAACCCGGCGACGCGTGAAATATTTACGACAGCCCCCGCGCCATCCGGCCCGGTCGGCGCCGAAAACAAGGAGAAAAATCATGAGCGAGACCCAAAACGGCGACAGACGCGTCAGCGGGCCGCGATTGATCGCGCTTGTCGGCCCGTTCCAGAGCGGCAAGACAACCTTGCTCGAAAGCATCCTCGCCCGCGCCGGCGCCTTGTCGCGCCAGGGGTCGGTGCGCGACGGCTCGTCGGTCGGCGATTCCAGCGCCGAAGCCCGCGCCCACGCCGCCAGCGTCGAGGCCAACATCGCCTCGGTCGATTATCTCGGCGACCGCTTGACCTTCGTCGACCTGCCCCGGTTCGGTGGAATTCCTGCACGAGGCGCGCAATGTGCTGCCGCTTTGCGACGCGGCCATCGTCGTCTGCGAGGCCGACGAGCGCAAGCTGCCGGCCCTGCGCATGATCCTGCGCGAACTCGAGGACCTCAACGTCCCCCGCATTCTCTTCCTCAACAAGATCGACCAGGCCCAGGCCTCCGCGCGCATCCGCGACACGCTCGCGCTGCTTGCAGCCGGCCTCGCGCACGCCCCTGTTGCTGCGCCAGATTCCGATCTGGCAGAACGGCATCGCCACCGGCTTCATCGATCTCGCGCTGGAGCGCGCCTTCGTCTATCGCGAACACGCCCCGTCCGAAGTGGTCGACGTGCCCGCCGGCGAACGTGCCGCAGGAGAAAGAGGCGCGCTACACCATGCTGGAGCGCCTCGCCGATTACGACGACTCGCTGATGGAGGAGCTGATTTCCGACATCGAGCCGCCGCGCGACCAGATTTTCGACGATCTCACCCGCGAATTGCGCGAAGGGCTGGTTGCGCCGGTGCTGATCGGTTCGGCCGAAGAGGGCCATGGCGTCACCCGCCTGCTGAAGGCGCTGCGCCATGAATCGCCTGGACGTCGCCGCCGTGCGCGCGCGCCTGGGCGTCGCCGACGAAGGCGCGCCGCTGGCCCATGCGGTGAAGACCATCCACACCGCCCATGGCGGCAAGCTGACCTTTGCGCGCGTGCTGCGCGGGTCGTTCAGCGACGGCGGCGTGGTCAAGAGCGCGCGCGGCGAGGACCGCATCGCCGGCCTGTCGCGGCTGATGGGCCTCGCCGCCTCGAAACAGCCCAAGGTCGAGGAAGGCGATTGCGTCGCCTTCGGCCGCCTCGACCATGTCGCGACCGGCGAGAGCTTCGGCGACGCCAAGGCGGCGCTCCCGCAGCCTCTGCGGCGACCGCCGAATTCCTCCGCATCCCGCGCACGCCCTGGCCCTGGCGGTCAAGGACCGCAAGGACGAGGTGAGGCTCGCCACCGCCATGGCCAAGCTGATCGAGGAAGACCCCTCCCTGGCCTTCGTCCATGACCAGGAGGCGGCCGAGTTGAAACTGTTCGGCCAGGGCGAGATGCATCTGCGCGTGGCGCTGGAGCGGCTCTCCGCGCGGTTCGGCGTCACTGTCGAGACGCACAAGCCGGTCGTCGGCTATCGCGAAACCATCCGCCATGCCGTCTCGGTGCGCGGCCGCCACAAGAAACAGTCCGGCGGCCACGGCCAGTTCGGCGACGTCGCGCTGGACGTGGCGCCCCTGCCGCGCGGCGAAGGTTTCGCAATTCAACGAGACCGTGCATGGCGGCTCGGTGCCGCGCAACTTCTTCAGCGCCATCGAGGAAGGCTGCCGCGACGCGCTGGACAAGGGGCCGCTCGGCTTCCCGGTGGTCGACGTCGCCGCGACCCTGACCGACGGCTCCTATCATTCGGTCGATTTCCTCCGACATGGCCTTCCGCACCGCCGCGCGCATCGGCATGGCCGAGGCGCTGGGCAAGGCCAATCCGGTGCTGCTGGAGCCGATCTTTTCCGTCGAAGTGACCGCGCCGAGCGAAGCGCTTGTCGCGGGTGACCGCGATCGTTTCGGCGCGGCGCGGACAGATCCTCGGCTATGACGGACGCCCCGGCTGGGAAGGCTGGGACGTGCTCAACGCCCTGATGCCGGAGGCGGAAATGAGCGGGCTGATCGTCGAGTTGCGCTCCGCGACGGCGGGCGTCGGCTTCTTCAGGCGAAATTCGACCATCTGGCCGAAATCGTCGGCAAGCCGGCCGACGCGATCATCGCCCAGCACAATGGCGCCAAAGCCTTGGCGCATTGAGACAGGGCGGACGGCTCTGATGTGCCGCGCGCTTGACAAAAGCGCAGGTGATCCGTATGTTGCGCGAGAGTTTCGGGCCGGAGTGTTCTCCGGCCTCTTTCGTTCCAGTCATTGGCCTTCGTCCCAAAGGATTCGGGTGCGCGCGCGACGCCGGCACATGCTTGCAGGAAGACACAAATGGCCAAGGCCGCGACCATCAAGATCAAGCTTCTGTCGACCGCCGACACCGGCTTCTTTTACGTCACCAAGAAGAACGCCCGCACCAAGACCGACAAGCTGGCGTTCAAGAAATACGATCCCGTCGCGCGCAAGCACGTCGAGTTCAAGGAAACCAAGATCAAGTAATACTTGGATTATGACGACTAAAGCCGCCTCCGGGCGGCTTTTTTCGTTTCTGCGTCAACCGCAGATCGACATTTTGCGCCGTCTCGTTGACATCCTGGATTGATTTGTTCTCGCACTTTCTTTTGTTTATGGCATCATCCCTTTGGGAACTTGATCCTCGGCCCTTGCGCACTTAGCGCCGCAAGCGAGCCAGGGTGTTTTGAAAAAGTCGCCACGATGGATTTCATCGGCATCGTCCAATTCCTGCGCTCGGCTTTCGCAAAGATGTTGGGGTGGGCGCGCCGCCCACCCAGCCAAGACGCTGTCGGAGCGGCGGACGCTCGGCGGCGGAACGCGAGCTCGCGCTATGGCTACGCTCCGCGGACAAGGCGTTCGACAGCGCGGATTTCTTCCGGGCCTTCGCCCTCTATCGCCAGGCTGCCGACGCGGGCGACGCCAAAGGACAGACCAGGCTTGGCCAGCTTTATCTTTGCGGCAAGGGCGTTCCGCTGGACGAAGCGATCGCGGCGGGTTGGCTCCGACAAGCGGCGTCGCAGGGAAACGCCGAAGCGCAATATGAGCTTGGCTGCCTGTACCACCGCGGGCGCGGCGTGGCGCGCGACACGGGCCTGTCCCTGCTCTGGCTGACCAAATCCGCGGAACAGGGCTGGGCGCGAGCCCAGGCGCGGCTCGGCTGGCTTTATGAGCGCGGCAAGGACGTCGGACAGGACTACGCCCGGGCGATCGGCTGGTACCGGAAGGCGGCCGAGCAAGGCTTCGGTCCGGCGCAGGAGGACATGGGCTGGCTTCTCGAAAATGGCAAGAGCGTCAAGGTCGACCGGGTTCAGGCCCGGGACTGGTACGCCAAAGCCGCCGAGAATGGCTCGCGTCGCGGCCGCGACGCATTGGCGCGGCTGGATCGCTGAACGGGGCCGCGTCAGGCGACAAAACCCTCGAAAACGATCTGGTCGGCGTGTCTTCGCGCCGCGGCGGCCTGTCCGGGCGTGCGGATGGTCCAGGCCAGAACCGGCGTTTTCGCGCAGGCGCGGGCGAACTCGCAGAGGGGATGCGGCAGGTCCGCCGCGCGCCAGGACAGGAAATCAGGCTGGGTTTCCGCGGCATGGGTGAAGCGCCGCAGGCTGTGGACCTGGTCGAGCGTCAACTCGGCGAACTCCTCCTCGTCGTAATGTTCCTGGGCGACGATTCCCAGCGGCCAAGGCGCCCCAGACGACCGCAGGACGGCGATCAGCGCGGGATCGAAGCTTTTCAACGCGACGGGTCCCGCGTAATCGCCAAGGTCGCCGCGACGGCGGCGGCCAGCGCCAAATTGCCGGAAAAATCGCTCTTGAGCTCGACGATCAGCGGCCCGGCGCCCTGCGCCAGCGCCAGAAAATCTTCCAGCGTCGGAATTGTCTCGTCCGAATCGCGCAGGCCGATCTTTTGCAATTCCGCTGCGTCGCGGCGCGCGAAAAACCCGCTCTCGTCAGTAAGCCTTTCGAGCCGGTCGTCGTGGAAGACGAAAACCTTGCCGTCGCGCGACAGGCGGAGGTCGCATTCGACGCGATAGCCCTTGGCCAGCGCCGCCCGCGCCGCGCCCAGCCGAATTTTCCGCCAGGCCGAGCGCAGCGTCATGCAGGCCGCGATGGGCGATCGGCCGCGCCGTCAGCCAGGACGGCGGATCGGCGTCAGGCTTGGCGATTTCATGGCGCGATTTCGAAGATCGCCTCGACCTCGACACAGGCCCCGAGCGGCAATTGCAGCGACGCCGACCGTCGAGCGGGCATGGGCGCCCTTTTCGCCCGAGCGCGGCGCCATCAGGTCGGAGGCGCCGTTCATCACCAGCGCGAGCCGGGTGAAATCTTCGGCGCAGTGGATGAAGCCGCCGAGGCGGACGCAATGGGCGATCCGGTCGAGATCGCCGAGTCAGCGCCCGCGCCTGCGCCAGGCAATTCAACGCGCAAAGCGCCGCCGCCCGGCTTCGCCTCGGCCTCGTCGACCTCCGCCCCGACCTTGCCGACATGGGCGGGCGCCAGCGCGCCGTCGGGCCCGAGCGGCAATTGCCCGGAAACGAACGAACAGCGCGCCGCTGCTGCACGGCCGGCGACATAATTGGCGATGGGCGCGGCTGGCTCCGGCAGCACGAAACCGAGATTGGCGAGCCGGCGCTCGACCTCGCTCGGCAATCTGTCCCATTGAACATCCTCTCCAGTTTGTCGTCACGATCACCGTAATTTCGCCACGCCCTTCCCGCAATGATTTCGCACGGCTAGATTACGAGGCTTCACGGCGCGGACTCTCTCGGGGACACTGCTCACGCATGCGACTTTCACACGGATTGCTCTTCGTCTGCTGCGCCTTGACCGCCATCTCCCGCGTCGCCGGAGCGCCGAAGTCGCCGCCGGCCCGCGGCTGGCGAGCCACAAGGCGATCTATGATCTGAACCTCGTCGAGGGCGCCGGGACCAAGGCGCCGGCCAGCGCCAGCGGCAAGATCGCCTTCGATTTTTCCTCGGTCTGCGACGGCTATGCCCAGACGCTGCGCCAGGTCGTGGACATGCAGCCGCAGGAAGGCGAACGGCAGATCACCGAAACCCGCACCAGCACCTACGAGGACGCCAAGGGCGACGATTTCCGCTTCAACATCGCGACGCCGAGGTCGGCAAGGGCGACGAGGTCGACGGCCGCGCCGAACGCGACGCGCGCGGCGCCGTGGCCATCGCCCTCACCCGTCCGCAGCCGTTCAAGTTCAACGCCGAAACTGGCGTGTATTTCCCGACCCAGCATATCGACAAGGTGATCGAGGCCGCGCGGCAAGCGGCGAAAAAGTCCTTTTGGCGCGCGTTTACGACGCCTCCGACGATGGCCGCAAGGTTTTCGACGTCACCGCCATCATCGGCAAGCCCGCGCACCGAGCCCGATCATGACAAGGGCGCGCAGGCCGCCGCCTTGCAGCGGATTGCAGCGCTGGCCGGTGGCGCTGTCCTATTTCCCCGCCGGCCAGCGCGACGGCACGCCGGAATACGTGTTGTCGTTCAATCTTTACGAAAATGGCGTCTCGTCGCGGCTCAAGCTCGACTATGGCGATTTCGTGCTGACCGGCGAATTGACCGGAATCGAGTTTCCGCCTGCGGCCAAGTGCCGGCATTGAAACAGGCGCGGGGCCGGCGCTCCTCGGGGTGAAGGCGTTTGCGCGCGCTGCGCGACGTCGCAGCTGTAGGAGCGCAATAGTTCCTATTCCAGCGCCTTGCGCAGCATGGCTTGGGGTCAGCTGAGGGATGATTTCCAGGGCTGGATCGCCACCGAAACTTCGCGCCAGGAAGCCGGACGCCAAAAAAACCTCCCGCCGACGGCGGGAGGTTTGCTGAGACTGCGATTTCCGTCTGCGCCTGACTTACAGCGGAATATTGTCGTGCTTCTTCCAGGGGTTTTCCAGTTCCTTGTGGCGCAGCATGGCGAGCGCGCGGGCGACCCGCTTGCGCGTGCCGAAGGGCTGGATGACCTCGTCGATATAGCCGCGCTCGGCGGCGACGAAGGGCGACAGGAAGCGGCTCTCGTATTCCTTCGTGCGCTCGGCGATCTTTTCCGCATCGCTCAGGTCCTGGCGGAAGATGATCTCGACCGCGCCCTTGGCGCCCATCACTGCGATCTGAGCGGTCGGCCAGGCGTAATTGATGTCGCCGCGCAAATGCTTGGACGCCATGACGTCATAGGCGCCGCCGAAGGCCTTGCGCGTGATGACCGTGATCTTCGGCACCGTGGCTTCGGCATAGGCGAACAGCAGCTTGGCGCCGTGCTTGATGAGGCCGCCATATTCCTGCGCCGTGCCGGGCAGGAAGCCGGGGACGTCGACGAAGGTGACGATCGGAATGTTGAAGGCGTCGCAGAAGCGCACGAAGCGCGCCGCCTTGCGCGAGGCGTCGGAATCGAGCACGCCGGCCAGCACCATGGGCTGATTGCCGACGATGCCGACCGTGCGGCCGTCGAAGCGTCCGAAGCCGACGACGATATTTTTCGCGTGGGCTTCCTGGATCTCGAAGAAATCGCCCTCGTCGACGACCTTCGTGATCAGTTCCTTCATGTCGTAGGGCTTGTTCGGATTGTCCGGGATGATCGTGTTCAGCGACATGTCATAGCGGTCGTCGACGTCGAAGGTCGGCCATTCCGGAAGTTCGTCGGTATTGGACGAAGGCAGGAAGTCGATCAGCCGGCGCATCTGCAACAGCGCCTGCACGTCATTGTCAAAGGCCTTGTCGGCGATCGAGCTCTTGGTGGCGTGGACCGAGGCGCCGCCGAGTTCTTCGGCGGTCACCGTCTCGTTGGTGACGGTCTTGACCACGTCCGGTCCGGTCACGAACATGTAGGACGTGTCCTTGACCATGAAGATGAAGTCGGTCATGGCCGGCGAATAGACGTCGCCGCCGGCGCAGGGGCCCATGATCACCGAAATCTGCGGAATGACGCCGGACGCCAGCACATTGCGCTGGAAGACCTCGCCATAGCCGCCGAGCGCCGCCACGCCTTCCTGGATGCGCGCGCCGCCGGCGTCGAACAGGCCGATGATCGGCGCGCGGTTGCGCAGCGCCATGTCCTGGATTTTCATGATCTTCTGCGCATGCGTCTCGGACAGCGAGCCGCCGAGCACGGTGAAATCCTTGGCGAAGACATAGATGACCCGGCCATTGACCGTGCCCCAGCCGGTAACGACGCCGTCGCCCGGGATCTTGTCTTCCTTGTCCATGCCGAAATCGACGCAGCGATGCTGCACGAACATGTCGAATTCCTCGAAGGAATTATGGTCGAGCAGCAGTTCGATGCGCTCGCGGGCGGTCAGCTTGCCGCGCTTGTGCTGCGCGTCGATGCGCCTCTGGCCGCCGCCCATCCGGGCGCCTTCACGACGTTCGTCGAGGATTTCGAGGATGTGTTTCATTGTCCAATGATCCCTGGGGGCATTATCGGGACGGCGCGACGCGGTAAGCGCCGCAGACCTGAGTTTCGGCGGGGGTTTAGCACGGCTTTTCGGCGGGGGAAACCGAGAGATGACGAATGCGTGAATTCGTTCGTCTAATGCCCGAGGGGAATCGTTCTCACACGCCTTCCAGCTCGCGCACGCCGGAAAGGTCCACCTGCTCGGCGTGATAGATGTCGACGGCCGCCTGCATCTTCAGCCAGACCGCAGGCCCGTTGCCGAACGCCTTGCCGAGCTTGGCTGCGAGCTCCGGCGTCACGCGCTGCCGCTCGTTCAGAAGCTTGTAAAGGGTCTCCCGCGACACGCCCAGCGCCGCGGCGACTTCAACCTTGGTGTGAGGCGTAACCGGAAGGAGGGTCTTGCGCAGCATCTCTCCTGGATGCGCCGGGCGTTTCGCGTCACGTTTGGCCAAGATAGTCCTCCGCGCCGACATTTTTTCGCCGGCTGTGGCGAAGTCGCGTCGAATGCGGCGCCCTCGCCTTCCCAAAAGGAAAGTCCGCCGGTTTTTCCAGCAAAGCGACTAGAATCACCGACATCAGGCGATGATGCCTAACAGTTCCGGCCGTCGTTGCTAATTCCGTATATTTACGGGGATGAGGTCTTAAGCCTGCGGCAATTCAGCGCAGGGCGCGACCACCAAGACATCGGTCGTCCGTCGTTCCCCTTCGATCGCTCTATTCCGACGAGGCCAGAAATACCTCATGCGCGGCGCGCATTTCGGCCTTGCGGGCCTTGCTGCGCGCAAGCGCCTCGTCGTCGGCGCCCCAGAAGCGCATCTGATGGTCTTCGTCGACATGAGCGGCCGCCCAGGCCGCGTCGAAATCGAGCGCCCTGTGGATCAGCGCCAACGCAATCAGCGCCGAGCCGGACAAGGTGGTCATGACATGCAGCGCCGCGAGCTTTCCGCGCCGCCTTCGCCCTGCCCCTGGGCGGACACGGCGCGCGCGATGGCCGCGACCGAGTCCTCCGGCTGGGCCACGAACATCACCCCTTGCGAACAGACGAAGCGGGCTGAAAATTTTTCGCGCGCAAAATCGAGGATCGGATTCCACGCCGCGTTTTGGGCCGCGACCAGGCTCTCCGGCTCGCCAGCGCGATAGCAGACGAGGTCGGAGCCGGCGAATTTCGCGATTTCCGCCGCCGTCGCCTCCATCTCCCGCGCCACGCCGTCGAGCGCGGTATTGATCAGCCGCGTCTTTGGCATCCTGGCCGGATCGATATGCTCGCCCTGGGCGCGCCATTCCTCGGCGAGCCCTTCGGCCAGCGCCCGGGTCGGAACCGTCAGCGGCGCGCGCGCGGGGGTGCGCACCGGCTTGCCGTCGAGCGCCAGCCCGAAGCCGCCCTCGGCGGGAATCACCGAGACATCCTTGTAAAACCGTTTGGGCAGCGGACGCTTCAGGTCGCGTTGCGCCGATTTCAGGGGATTGCGCTCGCCGTCTTCGACGAAGATGGCGCTCAGGTCGTCGCGCATTGGAAAAACTCTTCGAGAGTTTCGCGCAGGCTGGCGAAATCCTCGACGATGGTCGCCGCGCCGGCCTTCAGCAGCTTGTCGTGGCGGTGGTAGCCCCAGCCGACGCCAATGGCGTGGACGCCGGCGTGATGGGCCATGTGCATGTCGAACGTGGTGTCGCCGACCATGCAGGCGTCGCGCGCGCCGATCCCGGTTTCCGCAAGGGCGCGCGCGAGCATGTCCGGCGCGGGTTTCGACGGCGCGTCGTCGGCGGTCTGCACGGTGGCGAAGAAGTCATGCCAGCCATAGCGGTCGAACAGCCTGACGACGCCGGCCCGCGATTTGCCGGTGGCCACGCCCAGGACGCAATGCCCGCAATTGGCCATCTCCTGCAGGAATTCATGGGCGCCGGCATAGAGCGGGTCGTGGTCGTCCGACTCGGCCCGCAATTGCGTCCAGGCGTCCTTGTAGCCCTTGGCCAGCGCCTCGCTGGGGCCGCGCCCCTCGGTCAGCATGTCGAAAGCCTCATGCAGCGACAGGCCGACCACGGAAAGCGCCTGCTGGCGTGAGGGTGCGGGCATGCCCAGCGAGGCGAAGGCCCGCCGCTGGGCCTCGACGATGAGATTCTGGCTGTCGACCAGCGTGCCGTCTATGTCGAAAACGACGAGTTTCATGATGCCCGGCCTTCTGTTGGCGCCGTTGAAAAGCTTTTTCGCCCGACCTTTATAGCGCTCGCGCCGCCCCGCGCCAATCCGCAAGAAAACGCAACTTCCTCTTGCGCGCTTTCGAAGCGGCGCCAAATCCGGGTTTCGCGGGTTTATCGAAAACCTTCAAACGCGAGGCGACGATGACCGAAGCTCTGGACCGGGCGAGCCCGGATGCCGCACAGCCCGCGACGCGGCGCGATTTCCTTTACATCGCCACGGGCGCGCTGGCCGCGGTGGGGACGGCCGCCACGCTTTGGCCGCTTCGTCGCCCAGATGGAGCCCGACGCTGAAGTGGTCGCCGCCGGCGCGCCTTTCGACGTCGATCTCTCCAGCATCGCGCCCGGACAGCAAATCGTCGTGCTCTGGCGCGGCCATCCGATCTTCGTGGTCAATCGCACGCCTGAAGCGCTGGCGACCCTGCGCGTTCCCGCTCTGGTCGCGCAATTGCGCGATCCCAATTCGGACGTCCTCCAGCAGCCGCCCTATGCGAAGAACTGGCATCGTTCGGCGGAGGCGCAATGGGCTGTTTTCATCGGCGTCTGCACCCATCTCGGCTGCATTCCGCTCTATCGAGCCGAACAAGGGCCAGCAGGGGCCGGACTGGCCGGGCGGCTGGTTCTGCCCCTGCCACGGCTCGAAATACGATCTGGCGGGCCGGGTCTACAAGGACGTTCCCGCCCCCTATAACCTGCCCGCCCCACCCTATCGGCTGATGAACGCCAAGACCCTGCGCATCGGCGAAAATCCGCCGGGCGAGACTTTCAACGTCAACTCCGTGACGCAAATGTGAATCGCGCATCACGCATTTTCAAACATGCGCCGCCAGCTTTTGTTGAAACGCAGGATTTTTTGCGAAAAACCGGTTTCCACTTTTTCGCATCCCGCTCTAAACTGCGGCAAATCAGACGAGATCGCCCGGCAGCAACCAGGGCGTGACGTGGGAGGAGAGAAGACATGACCGATGCGCAAGCCGTCGAAAGGCTCGGCTTTTTCCTGGATCGGCTGGATCGCGGTCTCGGTCGCCGGCGCTCTGTCGCTCGCCACCGTCGCCCTGCATCGCGGCGAGACCATCAACGCGCTCTGGCTGGTGACCGCCGCGATCTGCGTCTATCTCGTCGCCTATCGCTTCTACAGCCGCTTCATCGCCGAAAAGGCGCTCGGCCTCGACAATTCGCGCGTCACGCCAGCGGTCCGCCGCAACGACGGGCTCGATTACGTTCCGACCGACAAATATGTGCTGTTCGGCCATCATTTCGCGGCCATCGCCGGCGCCGGCCCGCTGGTCGGCCCGGTTCTCGCGGCGCAAATGGGCTATCTGCCCGGCATGCTCTGGCTACTGGTCGGCGTGGTCTTCGCCGGCGCGGTGCAGGATTTCATCGTGCTGTTCATCTCGACCCGCCGCGACGGCCGCTCGCTCGGCGACCTGATCAAGACCGAAATGGGCGCGGCCGCCGGCCTCATCGCGCAATTCGGCGTGCTGGCGATCATGATCATCCTGCTCGCGGTGCTGGCGCTGCGTGGTGGTCAAGGCGCTGGCCGGCAGCCCCTGGGGGACCTTCACCGTTCTCTCGACCCTGCCGATCGCCATGCTGATGGGGCTTTACAACCGCTTCCTGCGGCCCGGCCGCATCGTCGAAATGTCGCTGATCGGCTTCGTGCTGCTGATGGCGGGAATTTTCTACGGCCAGACCGTCAGCCGAGGACCCGGCGCTCGCGCCGCTGTTCACCTTCAAGGGCGAGACCCTGGCGCTGATGCTGATCGGCTATGGCTTCGTCGCCTCGGTCCTGCCGGTGTGGATCCTGCTCGCGCCGCGCGACTATCTCTCCACCTTCCTCAAGATCGGCACCATCTGCGCGCTGGCCATCGGCATCGCCTTCGTCATGCCCGATCTGAAGATGCCGGCCGCTGAGCCGTTTCATCGACGGCAGCGGGCCGGTGTTCAAGGGCGCACTGTTCCCCTTCCTGTTCATCACCATCGCCTGCGGCGCGGTGTCGGGTTTCCATGCGCTCGATCTCCTCCGGCACCACGCCCAAGATGGTGACGCGCGAAAGCGAGATGCGCTTCATCGGCTATGGCGCGCATGCTGATGGAAAGCTTCGTCGCCATCATGGCGCTGATCGCCGCCTCGGTGCTGGAGCCGGGCGTCTATTTCGCGATGAACTCGCCGGCCGGCGTGATCGGGACCACCGCGGCGCAGGCGGCGCAGACCATTTCCAGCTGGGGCTTCGTGGTCACCCCGGACATGCTGACCGACGCCGCGAAAAGCGTTGGCGAGGCGACCATCCTGTCGCGCGCCGGCGGCGCGCCGACGCTGGCCGTGGGCATGGCGCAAATCCTGTCGGGCTTCGTCGGCGGCGTCGGGATGACCGCCTTCTGGTATCATTTCGCCATCCTGTTCGAGGCCCTGTTCATCCTGACCACGATCGACGCCGGCACCCGCGTCGGCCGTTTCATGATCCAGGACCTGCTCGGCCATTTCGTCCCCGCCATGGCGCAGACGCAGAATTTCGCCGCCAACCTGCTCGCGACCGCGCTCGCCGTCGCCGGCTGGGGCTATTTCCTCTATCAGGGCGTGGTCGATCCGCTCGGCGGCATCAACACGCTCTGGCCGCTGTTCGGCATTTCCAACCAGATGCTGGCGGCCATCGCCCTGATCCTGTGCACCGCCGTGCTGTTCAAGATGAAGCGCCAGCGCTTACGCCGCCATCACCCTGGCGCCGACGGTCTGGCTGTGATCTGCACCCTGACGGCGGGCTGGGAAAAGATCTTCGACGCCAATCCGGCAATCGGCTTTCTGGCGCAGGCGCAAAAATATTCGGCGGCGCTGGCCGAGGGCAAGGTGCTGGCGCCCGCCAAAACCGTCGAGGACATGCATCGGGTCATTTCCAACGCCCATGTCAACACCGGCCTGACCGCCATCTTCATCGCGCTGGTGCTGGCCATGATCTGGTTTGGCCTGGCGACGATCTTCAAGGCCTTGTCCAATCCGAACGCGACAACACGGGAGACCGGCGATGAAATGCCCGGATTGCAGCCCGTCAAGGCTTAAGAGGTTTCGCTAAGAAATTGCGCCAGACCGTCAACCTGATGGTCGGCCAGCCCGATTACGAGAACTATCTGGCTCATAACGCGCGCCTGCACCCAGAACAGACGCCGATGACGCCGACGGAATTTTTCCGCAACCGCGAGGACCGAAGGTTCGGGGTGGGCAACAACGGCGGATTCAGGTGCTGCTAATTTCCCTACTCGCCTGCGGGAGAAGGAAACGCCGGAGAGTGGTCGATCAAGGACTTCACAACTGTCTCCGCGCGACGCATTCTGAAAAGTCGGTGGGCCGTGGCGAACACGACAAGGCCCCCGTGAATTGCTACGGGCTTGCGCTTTAAAAAGGCGCCGGTATTGGCTAGATAGGCCTTATGCGCGTTTCCGATCTCGACATTCTCATCGTTCCCGGCCTTGGCGGCTCCGGCCCAAACCACTGGCAAAGTCGCTGGGCGCAAAAGCTTTCGACCGCGCGGATGGTCGTCCAGGACGATTGGCTGAACCCGTCGCGCGACGCATGGGTCGCCAGGATCCTGCACGAAATCGAGGCTTCGACGCGGCCGGTGGCCATTGTCGGGCATAGCCTCGGATCGCTCGCCGCGGCCCAGGCCATCGCTGAGGTCACGCCGAGCAGGATCGCCGCCGCCTTCCTGGTCGCGCCGCCTGAGTCCGACAGCCCCTTCCCGACCAGGTCGACCCCGTTTCAAAGAAAGAGCGCCCCTGAGGGCGCTCCAGGTTCCCGGCGTGATTGTCGCAAGCCGCAGCGATCCTTTCGCTGACTATGGCTTCGCCGAAAGGCTGTCAGCCCAATGGGGCCTGGACTTGGCCGACGCGGGCGACGCCGGCCATATCAACGCCGAGAGCGGTCACGGTCCCTGGCCGGAGGGTCTGATGCGTCTGGCCGGGCTTCTGTCAAAGCTTTGACTTCGAACCGCCCTCCCGCGCCGCTCAAGCGGCCGCGGAAGCTCTGCAAAGATTCATGCCGCGCCGTGCGTGATCGCTTTCGCAGCGAGCACGGCGAAGGGGATGCCGACAATATAACCTGCGATCGCCGCGATCGGGATGAAGCGCATGGCCTCGGACTGCAGATCCGGCATCATCAAAACAACCACCACCGCGACGCCCGCCAGCACGGTGCCGCTCATGACCCACAAAAGTGCCGCCAGCCTAGTCATTTTCCTCTCCCTATTGACTGAAAACAGGGTCGCGCCGCACGACATAATGGTCCTTGACGCAAATCAAATTTAACTCGCCGGACGTCCTTCCGGATCGACACAAAAAAATGACCGCTCACCAGCGGTCATTTTTTGCAATCCGATTTTTTCGGCCGTCAGGGTTGTGGACAGAGCGCCTTGTCGATCCGGCAGCCCGACGCATGTTCCTCGGCGCATTGCGACAGCGCGTTGGCGGCGGCGGCGGCCTCGTCGGGCGCGACGACCGAAACCCGGAACGATCCGTAAGGCGGTCGCGCGACAGCGATGCAATTGCCGACCGGCGTGTAGTTGAACTTGCAATTACGGCCCTTCTTCTCGCATTGCGCGATAGCGAAGGCCCGCGCGGCGGCGACGTTGTCGAACTTGCCCGCCCCCGTCTCATAGGCGAAATTCCCGCCTTTTTCGTAGCGAATGACATAGGCGTACATGACTGGCGCGGGCGCCGCTGGCGCGACGGGCGCATCCGCGACGGGCGCGACGGTCAGGGGCGCGGGTTTTTCGACCATTGGCTCCGCGGCAGGCGGGGGAGCGGGCGTCGTTACGACGCGTGGCGCAGTCGCGACACTGGGCGCCGGCGCCGGCTCTGCTCGTTCCTGCCCAAACCGGCCGTGCTCGCGGCTGGCCTGGAAGGTCGTTCCGAGGCCAAATCCAAGCAGCAGGGCCAGGGCGAGCGCCGAGGCCTGCACGCCGGCGCCGTAGGGAGGTCCGGAAGAAAGCGGGAAGGATGACGACGGGGATGGCGATGCTTGGGACAACAGGGGCGCAGTCAAGAGGAGTCCTCGCGAAGCAATGAATGCGATTTTGACATGCCGCACCGCAGCCAATTGAATTCAATCGGCCCGTGGGCGCAGGCATTCAATGTTTTCATTGACGGGAATGCATCCGGCGCCCCCAAGCCACCGAAAGCACAACCTTCAGTGGCCATATTAGCTTCGGCGCCTGGCGGCCACAACATCAAAGCGTTTGCACAGGAACTCATGGTGTGGACAAATTAAGGCCATTGCAAAGCTTCCCTGCTCGCCAAGGCAAGCATGCCGGCCATTTCGGAAGGCTCAAGCCGCTACAAAAAAGGCCGCCCGAAGGCGGCCGATTTTGCTTTTGCGTCGCATTCGCTCCTGGCCTGCCCTCGCAAGGGCTGCGCAGTTGCGGAAAACTCAGCGCGAATAGAATTCGATGACCAGATTCGGCTCCATCTGCACGGGATAAGGCACTTCCGACGGCAGCGGGTATGCGGGTCATCTTGGCGGTCATCTTGGAATGGTCGACCTCGTAGAAATCCGGCACGTCGCGCTCGGCGAGGCCCACCGCTTCGAGCACAATCACGAGCTGGCGCGAGGATTCCTTGATCTCGACCACATCGCCCGGCTTGACCAGATAGGAGGCGATGTTGACGCGGCGGCCGTTGACCTTGACGTGGCCATGGTTGACGAACTGGCGCGCGGCAAAGACGGTCGGCACGAACTTGGCGCGATAAACCACCGCGTCGAGGCGGCGCTCCAGCAGGCCAATCATGTTGTCGCCCGAGTCGCCCTTCATGCGGATCGCTTCGGCGTAATATTTGCGGAACTGCTTTTCCGAAATATTGCCGTAATAGCCCTTGAGCTTCTGCTTGGCCTTGAGCTGGGTGCCGAAATCCGACATCTTGCCCTTGCGGCGCTGGCCGTGCTGGCCCGGGCCGTATTCGCGGCGGTTGACCGGGCTCTTCGGGCGGCCCCAGATGTTCTGGCCCATGCGGCGGTCGATTTTATACTTGGCTTCTGAACGCTTGGTCATAGTATCCTCGAATAGCGACGCGAGGACACGCACAGACCGGCGCACAAGCGCCGCCTGATCGCGATCCTCCCGCCCAGCGGGGTGAACGCGCCCTCCTCTGCCTCGCGAAATTCCGGATGACTCCGGGTTCTCGAAGGCCGACAGACGGCTCACCTGATAAAAGGGAGCGGTCACGGGTGCAGAATTTCGGCCGGCGTTTCCGCCTGCCAAAGAGCGGCCTCAATATGCCCTTGCCGCCGGCAAGTCAAGGACCCTGCGGCGGCGGCGCCGCCGATCCTTCCGCTCACGCCATTTTCAACCAGTGCAAGCTTGACAAAAACAGCCGCGCACTGGCCAATTGAAGAAAAATTTTTACAAAAAACAACCGAGGGAGAGAAATCATGAGCGCATTGAAAGGTGGGTGCCTTTGCGGCGCCACGCGTTACACTCTGAAAACGACGCCCACGAGCGTCATCCTCTGCCATTGCACGCATTGCCAAAAAGCCTCCGGCTCGGCCTTTTCGACCAATCTGCTCGTGGCCGACGCCGACATCGCCTTCGAAGGCGCGCCCGCGGCGGCCTATCCGGACCGCGGCGAAAGCGGCAAGATCATCGAGCGCCGTTTCTGCGCCAAATGCGGCGCTTCGCTTGGCAGCGTCACCGAGACCATCCCCGGCCATTTCATCCTCAAGGCCGGCTCGCTCGACGATCACTCCAGTCTTGCGGACGCGGCGGTCCAGATCTGGACGCGATCGAAGCAGCCCTGGGTCAAATTCGGTTCGGAAGTTCCCGCCCACGAAAAGGGCTTTCCTGCCTGACACGGAGACAGACATGAGCGAAGTGAAAGGCGGCTGCCTTTGCGGCGCCATCCGTTACACCCTGAAGACGGCGCCGACCAAGGTCATCATCTGCCATTGCACCCATTGCCAGAAATCCTCCGGTTCGGCCTTTTCCGTCAATGTGCTGGTATCGGACGCCGACATGACCTTCGCGGGCGACCCGCTGGCGAATTACGACGACACGGCCGAAAGCGGCAACATCCTGAACCGCAAGTTCTGTCCGAAATGCGGCGGTTCGCTGGGCAGCGTCAACAAGAAGGAGCGCCCCGGCATGTTCATCCTGAAGGCCGGGTCGCTCGACGATCATTCCAGCCTGCAGGAGGTCGGGGCGCAGCTCTGGACGCGTTCAAGGGAGCCCTGGGTGAAGCTCGGCTTCGAGCCCGCCTTCGAAAAAGGGTTTCAGGCCAAGTAACGGCGGTCTCACGCAGCGACGACGCCATCCGACTTGCGGCACGCCAAGATGGATGGTTTCGCTCCGGTCGCAATGGCGCCCTCAGGCCACGTTCACCCGCCGCCCGCGATTCCATAGCGCGAAGGGCGCGCCGGACAGCAGCGTTTCGAAATAGCCTTCGTCCTGCCACAAGCCGTTGACCGACATGCGCGGCAGCGCCAGCAAGTGTTCGGCATGTTCCGGGAAAATCATGCCTGGCCGCGTGGTCACGGCGGTCTCGAACCCCAGTTTCGCGGCCAGCGCGAATTCGCGCGGCCCCGCCGAGCCTGCGTCGCCATAGGGATAGGCGAAATGCCGGCATTTTTGCCCGAATTCCCGCTCCAGTCGAATGCGGCTCTCAGCCATTTCCGCCAGCGCGGCGTCTTCGGACAGGAAGGCCAGGCGGGGATGGGTCAGGGTATGCGCGCCCATCGTCGCCAGGGGATGGGCGGCGAGGGCGCGAAGCTCTTCCCAGTCGAGGCAGCCGGATGCGACCAGCGCGCGAGGCTCCACGCCGGCGCGATCACGCAGCAGGGCGACCGCCGCCATCAACTGCTCTTCGCCGCAGCCGCGCAGCAGCCAATAGATGCGCTCGAAGGCCGCGCTTTTCTCCGCGTCGGTTCGCGAGGGCAGCGCCAGGCGGGCGCCGTCGAGATCGAGCTCGATTCGGTCCAGCCGGCGAATGGCCTCCTCCAACTCCGTCCACCACATCCGCGCCGTGCGGTCGGGATAGCCGGGCGCGATGTAGAAGGTGAAGGGCGCGCTGTTCCGCTCCAGCACCGGCAGGCCATAAGTGACGACATCGCGAAACCCGTCGTCGAAAGTCAGGACGGCGAAGGGAGCGCCCTGCCCCGTCTTCAGCCGCGCCACTCCCTCGTCCAGCGTGACGATCTCCAGGCCGTTCCTGCCCAGAAGAGCAAGGACGGATTGCAAAAACTCCGGCGTGATCTCGAGCAGTCCGTTGGGGCGAAAACCGCTCGCAGCCGCGGGGCGAATGCGGTGGAAGGTCAGGATGACGCCGCGCCCGCGAAAGAAATCGCCGGCCAGCCGGTGCAGCCGGGTGGCGCGAAACAGGCTGAACCCGGCCCCGATCACATTTTGCTTGAAACCCATGCCTGCTCCGCGCCCGTCTCTCCGGTCGAGCCAAGCTATCAACATTGCATTGACTGTTTATTGCTAGAATAGGGCATGACCGTCACATTGGACAGAGTTCCGCCAGCCGCCGCGCCTCCGCACCAGGGAGCGTCCGCCTTCGCGCGGATCGACGTGTTCGAAGATCCGGCGCAGGCGCTGGGCGCATGGCGGGAACTGGCGCCCGAGACTTGCGGCTCCCTCTACCAGGGCGAAGCTTTCGCGCTGCGCTGGCTGGAGACTTGCGGACGCAAGCTGCATGTTTCGCCTTTTTTCATTGTCGCTCGCGATGCGGCGGGCGCGCCGCTCGCCTTGCTGCCGCTTGGTGTGCGCCGGTTCGGGCCGCTGCGGGTCGCGGAGTTCCTGGGCGGCAAGCACTCCAATTACAATCTGGGCCTGTTCCGCCCCGGTTGCGATTTTTCGGTGCAGGACCTGCGGTCTCTGCTGCGGCAGGCGTCGCGGCAGGGGAATGGCGGCCCGCATCTCTATCGCCTCCTGAACCTGCCCCGAAGCTGGGATGGCGCCGCCAATCCCTTGTGCCTGTTGCCGAATCAGCCGGCGCCCGACAACGCCTACTCCACAAAACTATGCGAGGACGGCGACGCCTTCCTCGCGGGGCGGCTGTCTTCGGACACGCGCAAGAAGCTGCGCAAAAAAGAGAAGCGCCTCGCCGGCATGGGGGCGCTGCGCTATCTTCGCGCAGAAAACCAGATTCAGGCGACGCAAATCCTGGGCGCCTTCTTCGCGCAGAAGGAGCGTCGGCTGCCCGGACTGACCGCAGAGGCGGAGACGAACGGCGTACGCGCCTTCTATTCCGCTTTGGCGTCGATTCCCGAAAACGGCGCGCCTCCGACGCTGGAATTGCACGCATTGACGCTGGACGACCGAATCGTCGCCGTGCTGGCGGCGGGGCTGAACGGCGGCCGCCTGCAGGGCAATTTCAACAGCTTCGACGACGATCCGGAGATCGCCAAGTCGAGCCCTGGCGACATCCTGCTGACCCACGTGCTGCGCGACGCCTGCGCGCGAAAGATCGCCGCTTTCGACCTCGGCGTCGGCGACGCGCGCTACAAGGCCACGTTCTGCAATGAAGTGGAACCCATGGCCGACGCGTTTTTTGCGCCGGGTTTTGTGGGCTTGGCGGCGAAACCGGTCTTCGCGGCGGCGATGAGATTGAAAACCGCGATCAAGCGCGACGCGCGGCTGAAAGCCCTGATTGGTCGTCTGCGCGGCGGCGCAGGCAAGAAGCCGTGAGCGGGATGGTTGGCTATTGACCGGGCGGACGAAGCCCTGTAATTCCGCTGAACCCCGCAAGGGAGCGCGTAGCTCAGCCGGTAGAGCATCTGACTTTTAATCAGAGGGTCTCGGGTTCGAATCCCGACGCGCTCACCACAGGTTCACCATAAAAAGCAAGCAACTAACTGGCGATATTGTTAGTTGGTTTCTTGCTGCGCGCTTCAGGTTCGCATCAGGAAAACGCCGGGGAAACGGGCCCGCAGTGCGAACGGAACCCATGCAGCAGCCTTTCTAAGGCGTCGCGCTTTTCGGGGCCGCCTGCTTCGCAAGCGATCGACCAAAGGCGCCCAGAAATTGCAACTGACTTCCTCGCTTAGCCCCGAGGCAATCTCGCCGAGAAGGTATTCGGATTGAACCTGGGCAATTCCATTTTGTCCAAAAGCGTTCGCACCCATATCCTCGCCAAAAACCTACATCGCCCCCACGAATTGTTCCAGCAGCGCGTCGCGGGCCTCGGCGATGCGGCGGTAGCGCTCGTCACTTCCGCCGGCGTCAGGATGCGCTGTCTTTGCCAGCTGTCGAAACGCCGCGTTGATTTCAGACGGTTCTAGCGTTCCCTCCTGCGGCAGGTTCAGGACCTCGCGATGCTCCTGGCCATCATCGTCGAAATCAAACCGAATCCGAAAAGCTCGACGCCTTTCACGCGCTGCGATGCGCAGGTTGTCCTGATCCTCCTGCCATCTCCGCCGCGACATGACGAGACATTCTTCAAAGGCGATCCGCCCCTGCAATTCAAGCTCGTCAAGACTGAAAGGCCCGACGACGTCATAGGGCGCCGCCAGAAAGGCGCTCCGGCCGTCTGCTCCATCCAGGACAGGGCCGATCGTCGCCACATCGAGAATTCCCATCGAGCCATTCCAGACGACCCATTGCTCTTTGTCTGTCATGTCGGAAGCTTTCGTTTGCCGGCAGGCCCGTTTTAACTCGCTTGCAAGGCCGCTGGACGCGGCGGCTTGATAGGTCCGACGTCGACCAGAATCTCGTCGCCTTCGACGCGCACGGGATAGGGATGCAGCACGTTGCGGACGAGGTGCGTCACACATTTGCCGTTGGCGCTGTCGAAGCCCCACTGGTGGTGCGGGCAAGTGACGATTTGCCCGTCGAAGGTCGCTTCGGTAAGCGGCACGTCCGCATGCGGGCAGCGCCCGCGATAGGCCTTGAGCTCATCGCCCTTTGGCCAGACCAGCATCACGCTTTTCTTGCCGGCCTGGAAGAAGCCTAAGCCGCCTTCTGCCATGGCGCTCGTCTGACAGATGAAAGTGAAAGCCATCGGTGTCGCCTTCTCAACCGGAATATCTCACGGCAAGACAGGCAAGTTATGGGCCAGCGCTCCGTTCCGTTTACGGGCGCGATAATTGCTTGCCCTTCGCCATGGACCGCAAATTCACCGCCGCACTGGCCGACTTGGCGCAAACGCATCCGGCGCTCGGCATCCTTCGTCTGGCGTCCCTGCTCGCCGAATCCGAGGCCGAACCGGACGAGGAAATCCTCAACCTCCTGTTCGAACAAGCGGACGCCGGATTTTTGTTCGACGTCGCGCCCGCCCAAATCTGGCCGGAGCTGGCGCGTGGCCTGATGGGGCGGGCGCCGTCCAGAATGGTCCAGATCCTGCGCGAATGCGGCGCGCTTGACCAGATCCTTCCCGAAGTCGCAGCCTTGTTCGGCGTTCCGCAAATCGCCGATGAGGCGGCGCCGGTGGACATCGGCGCGCATATCCTGAAAACGCTCGCCGAGGCCGCCCTCTGCGACGCGCCGCTTCCCGCGCGCTTCGCCCTGCTGGCGATGAATGTCGGCAAGGCGGATTCGCCACGGGAACATCTTCCCTTGCACTACAAGCATGTCGAGCGAGGGCTGCCGCGCATCGCGGCCATTTGTGATCGTCTTGGCGCGCCGAGGGAATGCCGGGACCTCGCCCTGCTGGCGCTTGCCGAATGCGAGCGCGTCCACCGCGCTTCAAAGGCGCGCGCCGGCCCCCTCAGCTTGATGCTCGAGCGACTCGGGGCGTTTGACCGCCCGGAATCCTTCAGGCTGCTGATGACGCTTTGCGCCTGCGATTACCGCGCCTATGGCGAACGCTCCGGCAAGCCCTATCCCAAGGCGGAGTTGCTCGAACGCGCGGTCGCGGCCTGCGCCGACATTGCCGCAACCCAGCAGGATGATGAGCCCGTCGACGCTCTGCAAAACGCCCGCGCCCTGGCGATCGCCCGGGCCCTGCATTCGCAACGCTGGTCCAGTGACGAGCCTTAGACACGCCGGGCGCCGAGGCGCTCGCCAAATGGGGACTTTCGCACCGATCATGCCGGCGTTAGCGTAAAGCCGCAGGAGCCGCAGCCGATGAAGAAGATCGTCGCGATCATCAAACCGTTCAAATTCGAAGAAGTGAGCGAAGCTTTGCGGAAGCTTGGCGTCGGCGGGATCACCATCACGGAAGTCCAGGGCGCTGGCCGGCAGATGGGACATAACGAAATTTACAGCGGAGCGCCCTATGCCACCTCCTTGCTGCCCAAATTAATGCTCGAATGCGTGCTACCCAGCGACCAGGTCAACGACGCCATGCAAGTCATCCAGAAAAGCGCCCAGACCGGCCACATCGGCGACGGAAAGATATTCGTGACGCCGGTGGAAATGGTTGTCCGGATCCGCACTGGCGAAACCGGCGCCGACGCGGTCTGACGATCAGGACCATTTGTAACAAATCCTTGGGCGGAGCCCCGCCCCAGTCGGCGTCAATGGCGACGAACCGCGCCAACGCGACTGGGGCAACTGACGAAAATTACAGAATGTTGCATTTCTCGTCGTTTTTTCCCGGCGGCGTAACAGAAGTATGATTTTCGTGAATTGCGGGGTGGCTCCATCAGCCGTATCAACGCACTCGAAGAAAATAACAGTTATAATAACGAGAGGCTTCCGCATGGCCACTACGACGACGGAGCTTGAGGCGCTGCTGATGCAGCGCTCGCTGACGGATGCGCAGCTCCTTGCGGCGACCGAAGGGGCTGAAGACTTCCGCATCCTTCCGGACGCCACCGTGATCAAGATCGGTGGTCAGAGCGTCATCGACCGCGGTCGCGCGGCCGTCTATCCACTCGTTGACGAGATTGTCGCCGCCCGAAAGGCGCACCAGCTGCTGATTGGAACCGGAGCAGGCACACGCGCCAGGCACCTCTATTCGATTGCGGCGGGGCTCAACCTGCCGGCAGGCGTTCTCTCCCAGCTCGGCGCCTCGGTCGCCGACCAGAACGCGGCCATGCTTGGCCATCTTTTCGCGAAACACGGCATTCCCCTGGTCGAGGGCGCCGGCCTTTCGGCGGTCCCCCTCTTCCTCGCCGAAATTCACGCCGTCATCTTCAGCGGCATGCCGCCTTACAAACTCTGGATGCGCCCGGCCGCAGAGGGCGTCCTGCCGCCGTACCGCACAGACGCCGGCTGCTTCCTCGTCGCCGAGCAGTTTGGCTGCAAGGCGATGATCTTCGTGAAAGACGAAAATGGCCTCTACGACGCCAATCCGAAAACCGCGAAGGACGCCAAATTCATTCCGAAAATCTCGGTCGACGAGATGAAGGCGCGAGGGCTGCACGATTCGATCCTCGAATTCCCGATGCTCGACCTGCTCAAGGCCGCCCGCCATGTCCGCGAGGTGCAAGTCGTCAACGGCCTCGTCCCCGGAAATTTGACCCGCGCGCTCGCCGGCGAGCACGTCGGCACCATCATCACCGCTCGCTGAGGATCACCCCATGACCGAACACTCCCTCGGCATCAAGCACGTGACTTCGCCGCTTGCGCGCCAAACCCTCCTCGATGACAGCCTGACCCGCCCCGTCGCCGGCGGGCGTCCCGTGCGTCTCCTCCCCTGGCTTCAAGTCGTGAAGATCGGCGGCCGCTCCATCATGGATCGCGGCGCGGAAGCGATCCTGCCCGTCGTCGAGGAAATCAGAAAACTGCTGCCAGAGCACCGTCTGCTCATCCTGACGGGCGCCGGAATCCGCGCCCGCCACCTTTATGGGGTGGGCCTCGACCTCGGCCTGCCCGTCGGCTCTCTCGCGCCGCTCGCGGCGAGCGAGGCTGGCCAGAACGGTCACATTCTCGCTTCACTGCTTGCGGCTGACGGCGTCTCCTATCTTGAGCATCCGACCATCGCGAACCAGCTCGCCATCCACCTCTGCGCGGCCCGCGCCGCCGTGGGCAGCGCCTTTCCGCCATACCACCACCACGAGTTTCCGGGGTCGCGCATCCCGCCGCACCGGGGCGACACCGGCGCCTTCCTGCTCGCCGACGCGCTCGGCGCGGCCGGCCTCACCATCGTCGAGGACGTCGATGGGGTCTATGATGTCGATCCCAGAGGCCCCGACGGCGAAAAGGCGAAATTGATACGCGAGACCAGCGCGACCGAGCTGTCGAAAATCGAGGGCGCGTTGCCCATCGACCGTGCGCTCGTCGAAGTAATGGCCACCGCCCGCCACCTCGAACACGTTCAGATCATCAACGGCCTCGCGCCGGGCCGGCTTACCGCCGCGCTGCGTGGCGAACACGTCGGGACGATCATCCGCACCGGCTTGCGCCCGATCTAGCCGCGAGCTCACGGAACAGGCGCCAAAGGATCCGGGACGCAGTTTGATGGATTTCCGCTTCATCGCGACGTTCTTTGGCCGGGCGCATTACGCATGCATGCCCCCCGCAAAAATGCCGGAACAGCGCCGCGGAGAGGTCCGGAATCTACTCGGGCCCGTCGTCCCTGGCGCGCCCACGGCAATTCAGGCCACCGTCGCCTCCGGCCTTTCAAGGTTCAGTCGTCGCGCTTTTCCATCCATCCGATCAGCGGCACGACCGGGATCGCCCAGCCGAGGCCGAGCGCCGCGAAAATGATCGTCCGCCAGAACCCGGACTCGACCTTCATCGCGGTCGCCTGCGCCACGACCATGGCGATCAGGGCGTAGACCACCACAAAGATCAACATGAAGATGGTCCCGATCAGTTTCCGCTGGCGGCTGCGCAATTTCGTTCTCTCCCGGCTTCCTAGAAGCCCTAACGCCGCGCCATCGCCCGATCAAGGCTTAAAGTTACGTTAACCAGGAAGATGACGAAAAGATTACATCTTCGTCATCCACGGCAATACCTTGGGCGTTCATGCTGAGTTCACCGGTGATGAGCGAAAAAGCACGGGTCGCCGCGCCTGAGAGGCGCGCGCCAACAGGAAACCTCCTGGGAGACATGACGCCATGCGTATTTTGAAGATTTCCGCCCTCCTGCTCGGCTGTTCCGCCGGCGCGCTGTTCCTTGCGCCGGCTTTCGCGGCCCCGGACGAGCACAAGGGGCCCGAGGCCCGTTTCGAGCGCATGTGCTCGGACCAGGGCAAGAACGACAAGGCCTCCGAATGGCAAGCCAAGCGCGCCGAGTGGCAGGCCAAGCGCGCCGAGCATCTGGCCGAGCGCCTGAAGCTGACCGACGCGCAGAAGACCGCCTACAAGGACCTGCAGGACGCGCGCGCGAAAGCCCGCGCCGACAACAAGGCCGCGATCTGCGCCAACAAGCCCGATCTCTCCACCTTTGAAAAGAAGCTCGCCTTCCGTGAACAGATGATGCAGCGCCGCCTCGACGCCTTCAAGGCGACAGAGCCGAAGCTGATCGCCTTCTACAACAGCCTCGACGCCACGCAGAAGCCGGAGTTCGAGAAGATCGCCCGCCACATGATGAAGCATCGCGGCGGTGGCGGCGAAGGCTGGGGCCATCACGAAGGCGGTCACGGCGGCTGGCGCCATCATCACCACCATCACCACGACCGCAGCGACGATTGATCTCTTCGCTCACCCCATGAACGAACCGCGCCGCCCCCCGGCGCGGTTTTTCTTTGCGCTGCGCCCGCGAGATGACCTAATTTAAGGCGTTTTCAAGCGAAGTGGATTCCGGTTCGCGTGATGAACGCGTAAGGACAAGAAGCCTCGCAGGGGCGCCGCCGGAAAGAGACATGCCGCACAAAACCAAAAATTCGACCGAGGTCGCCGACCCTTTCCGCGCCATCCGTCTGTGGCTGTGGATCGTCGCCGCCCTGATCCTGGCCATGGTCGTGGTCGGCGGCGCCACGCGGCTGACCGAATCAGGCCTTTCCATCACCGAATGGAAGCCGGTGACCGGCGTCCTGCCGCCGCTGAGCGAGGCCGACTGGCGCGCCGCCTTCGAAAAATACCAGCAGATCCCGCAATATCGGGAATTGTTTCCCGACATGGACCTCAGCCGCTTCAAGACCATTTTCGCCTGGGAATGGAGTCATCGCCTGCTCGGTCGCCTGATCGGCCTGGTCTTCGCCGTGCCCTACCTGTGGTTCCTGGCCCGCGGCAAGATCGTCGGCAGCTTGCGCTGGCGGCTGCCCGCCATTTTCGCGCTGGGCGCGTTGCAGGGCTTCGTCGGCTGGTGGATGGTGTCGTCGGGCCTCGTCCATCGGGTCGAAGTGGCGCAGGAACGGCTGGCGATCCATCTCCTCCTCGCCAGCGTCACTTTCGCCGCCGTGCTGTGGACCGCCGCGGGGCTGCTGCCCAACTACCGCGACACGCTCGGCCACAAGACGCACCGGCTGCGCCTGGAGGCGAGCGTCCTGCTCGGCGTCGCATTGGCGCAGATCGGCCTCGGCGGCCTCGTCGCCGGCCTGCGCGCCGGACTGGTCTATAACGAGTGGCCGTTGATGGACGGACATTTCATCCCCCCATTCCAGCACCTGTTCAACCTGACGCCCTGGACCGCCAATTTCCTCGACAATGTGACGATGGCGCAGTTCCAGCACCGCATGGTCGCCTATCTGCTGCTGGCGCTGGCGCTGCTCCACGCCGCGCACGCGCAGCTGACCCCGCTGTGCAAGCGCCTGGCCCGCCGCGCGACGCTGCTCGCGTCGCTGGCTCTGGTCCAGCTCGGCCTGGGGATCACCACGCTGGTGCTCGTCGTGCCGCTCTGGGCGGCGATGGCGCATCAGGCGACCGCCATGGCCGTGCTCGGCATGGCGGTGATCCACCGGCGGAAAATGGATTAAGTGGCGCGAGCATGGAGCTGCACAAAAGCGAATTTGCTCGTCCTATCAATAGCGACAAAGAGATGATAGCCTACCCTCGGCGGTCTGAACTTCGGCAATGTCGATATGAAAATAGCCGATCGGATAGGAATTGAATTTCTTCCTGGCGGGCTTGTCGCCTTCCACTTCCGGCAGACGAGAGATGCCGTGGCGTTGCAGGCATCGGTGCAGCGACGAACGCGAAAGATGTGGGATTGTCGCCTGCAAAGCATACAGGCAATCGTCGAGCGCCAGCAGGGTGTGCCGACGAAATGCGACGACGATCGCCTCTTCTTCCTCCGTCAGGACCGTCGATTTTGGGGCATTCGGCCCGGTCTTCCGATCCGCGGTTGAGGCGCGCTTTTTCCACTTCTCGACCGTCTTGGGGTTGACCCCGTAGCGCTTGGCCAGAGCCCTCAAGCTCTCTTGACTATTCTGTATTGCTCGACGGACTGCCGTTGTCGTTGTGGCGCTGCCGTGAAGAATTTGCCCGTCGGTCCGACGATCATTAGCGTCGCGCCCGTCCATTCCTCGCGGCCTTCGCCACGTAGAAGGCGCCCTTTCTCGGAGTAGGTCGTTCGCTCGCACCAAAGAGAAAGTGCGCTCCAGCGGCGAGGCTCCGACTTCTTGCCGGGCTTTTCCGCGACGTTGGAGTTGGAAATGCGATGCATGCGCGCGCCCAAGGGAAGGCGAGGCGACTTCAATCGCCGACTGGATATCCGAAATGACGACGAAATCGGAAAAGAATTCAGGCATGAGCGCGATGTCGTGCATAGCGGTTTACCGGAAGCCGCGCCAGAGCTTTCGCGAGATAAGCTGCCGCCATGCACAGGCTCATATGGCGATGCCAGCCATGCCAGGAGCGCGCCTCGCAATGATCGAGGCCAAGATCGCTTTTCGCGCGCTCGAAACATTCTTCGATCGTCCAGCGCAGGCCTGCGACACCGGCCAAGTCGGCGAGCGTCGCCTCAGTCGGAGCAAAAACGAGATAATAGGCGCGATCGGGCGTCTTGCCTCGACTGCGTCGGACCAGGAGCCAATGCGCAAAGCGCGGGTCTTTGCGCCAATGCAGCCGCACGCACGCCCAATCGTAAAGGCGCGGACCTTTGGCGCCTTCGCCGGCGGCGTGGCAGGCGAAATCGTCCTGCGCCAGGGCGTTGACCAACTCTTCTGGCGTCGTTCCCTGAAGCGAGCCGCCGCCGACGCGCAGAAAATGGTTGGAGCGCACGGCAAGAACATAGGGCTGTTCGCGCTTTTCCAGCATGTGCCGCAAGCCGCTGTCGGCGCCATAAACCGCGTCGCCGAGCACGTAGGCGCACTTGACGCCGGCGTCCAGATTGGCCGCGATCATCTCGCGCGCCATCGCCGGTTTGGTGGCGAAATCAATCTCCTCAGGAACGGCTGCTGCCGCCCGCCGCGGCGCGTCGGCCGCCCATTTCTCTGGCAAATACAAGCGCCGGTCGATCAGCGTCTGGCCATAGCGGCTGGCGTAGGTCAGGAACACGCCGACTTGGCTGTTCTCGATGCGTCCGGCCGCTCCGGAATATTGACGCGCCACCCCCACCGAATGATCGCCCTTTTTCACAAAACCCGTCTCGTCCACCACCAGGACCGCGTCAAACTCCGAAAGTGCTTCAAGAGCGTAAGCGCGAACCTCGTCGCGCAGACGATCCGCCTCCCATCGGCTACGTCCAAGCAAAGATTGCATGCGGTAGGGCCGCTCCGCGCCTGATTGTTCCGCCATCAGCCAACCCGTCTTGCGCTCGACGCCAGACAACAGGCCGTCAAGAAACGCCGCCCCCGTATCCCGCAATTCCCCGACAAGCTTGTGCGTCCTGGCCTCCAGCCAGACCCGCGCCTCGTCGGAAAAGGGCTTCGAACGTCGCGTCTTCACATCGGTGAGGACGATGACGGACATGCCTCTGGCGACGCAGCCGCCGTCCTGGAACACCGCCTGCTCCATCCGCAACGAGCTGCGGCCGACCGATGCGACGCGCGTGCCGATTTCCACCTCGCCCGGCCAGTTCACTTCCGCCAGAAAGTCGAGCTCCAGATGGGCGAGAACGAAGGCGCCGTCCGGCCCCTTCAGGTCGGCGCCGCCGCCGATCAGCGTTTCGACTCGGCCGGTTTCGAGAAAAGTCGCGAAGACCGCGTTATTGACGTGGCCCTGGCGATCCGTGTCGCCGTAACGCAGCTTATCGCGGGAAATGACCGCAAAATCGCTCAGAAGCGGCTTCGGGCGTGCGGCGGACGATTCTTGCGACATGATTTCCTCACCCCATGACATTCGAGGCGACGACCACCACCGCGTAGACCACGGCCGCGAGCAAGGTTGTCGCCAGCGCCTTCTTAGCGAGGTGCGGCGCCACAGGCGAGCCGGGATCGGCGCCTTCGGGAAGTTTTTCCGCCCCTTCGCGGTGATTGCGCACGCCGAAAGGCAGCACCGCGAACAGGCACACCCACCATGCCGTGAAATATACCGCCAAGGCCATGGGCAAGGGAAAGGGCGTGAAATCGAATGCCGACATTGCCGTCCTCCCCGCGTTTGAAAAGTCCGCTCAGACCTGTTCGATCTCGACCAGCGTCCCGTTGAAATCCTTGGGATGCAGGAACAACACGGGCTTGCCGTGGGCGCCGATCTTCGGATTGCCATCGCCGATCACCCGCGCGCCGCTCGCTTTCAATTTGTCGCGGGCGGCCAGAATGTCGTCCACCTCGTAGCAGACGTGATGCATGCCGCCGTCGGGATTTTTTTCCAGGAACTTGGCGATCGGCGAGGCGGCGCCCAGCGGCTCCAGCAATTCGATCTTGGTGTTGGGCAATTCGATGAACACCACGGTGACGCCATGGTCGGGCTGCTGCGTCGGCGCGGACACTTTCGCGCCGAGGACGTCGCGATAGGTGGCGGAGGCGGCGGAAATATCCTTCACCGCGATGGCGACATGGTTAAGACGGCCGATCATCTAATTTTCCTTTCAATTTCACACTTCTATAGCGAGTACGTGAACATGCGGCTTCTTGCCCCAGGCGTTGGAGACCGCCGCGCGCACCGCGCGCTCCACCGCCGTGCAGGCGGTGTCGGCGTCTCTTTTCTTGGCGCGCGGCAGGCTGTCGAGCGTCTGGAACAGCGCGCGGTCGACCACCTCGTCCATGGCGCGGTTGTCGCGGGTCTTTTCCGGCAGGCCGAACATGGTCACGTCTGGCGTTCCCACGAGGTCACCCTTGGAATTCAGGGCGAAGCCGATGCTGATGATCCCGGCGGCGGCGAGGCGATGACGCTCGCGGAAGCAATCGTCCTTTTCGCTGAGGATCACTTCGCCGTCGCGGTAAAGCCGACCGTGCGGGATCGGGTCGAGATGGCAGGGCGAGTCCGGGCCGAGCGAGATGACGTCGCCATTATGCGCCGTCAGCACATGCTCCACCCCCTTCGCGCGCGCGAATTCGGCGTGGACGCGCAGATGCAGCGCTTCGCCATGGGCGGGCACGGAAATTTGCGGCCGCAGCCAGTCATAGAGCTTGGAAACCTCGCCGCGGCGCGGATGGCCGGAGCAATGGACCAGGGCGTCGCGATCGGTGAGCACGTCGACCCCTTGCAGGATGAGGCCGTTGACGATGGCGTTGACCTCGCGCTCATTGCCGGGAATGGTGCGCGAGGAAAAGATCACCAGGTCGTTCGCCGCCAGTTTCACCGCATGCTCGCCGCGCACGATGCGCGACATGGCGGCGCGCGACTCGCCCTGGCTGCCGGTGGCGAGCACCAGAACCTTGTTCGGCGGCAGGCGGCTGAAGCTGTCGAGCGACAGCAGTTCCGGCACGTCGTCGAGATAGCCGCATTCCCTGGCCACCTGCAGGGCGCGCTCCATGGCGCGTCCGGCCAGCACGATCCGGCGGCCTGCCGCCTGCGCCGCAAGGCAGACCGCGCGCAGGCGGGTGACGTTGGAGGCGAAGGTCGTGACCATCACCCGGCCCTTGGCCGCCGCGATCTTTTCGCGAAGGACCGCGGCCACGTCGGCTTCGGACGGGCTCTCGCCTTCGCGCAGAATATTGGTGGAATCGCTGATCAGCGCCCGCACGCCCTCGTCGCCGATCTTCTTCAACCGCTCGATGTCGGTGGAGAGTCCGAGGCCCGGCGTCGGATCGAGCTTCCAGTCGCCGCTATGGACCACCACGCCGGCCGGGGTGCGGATCGCCAGCAGGTTGGATTCGGGGATGGAATGCGACATCGGCACGAATTCGATCTCGAACGGTCCGAGCGTCAGCCGTCCGCCCTGCTTCACCTCATGGATCGGCACGTCGGGCGCGCCGGGTTCGGCGAGGCGGCGGGTGTGCAGCAAGCCCGCGGCGAAGCGCGTGGCGTAGACCGGGCAGCCGAGGCGCGGCCACAGCGAGGCGATGGCGCCGACATGGTCCTCATGCGCATGGGTGACGACCAGACCAAGCAGGTCCTTGCGGTTCTTCTCGATGAAGCTCGGATCGGGCAGGATCAGGTCCACGCCGGGCATGTCGGCGCCGGCGAAGGCGACGCCGCAATCGACCATGATCCATTTGCGTTTTTTCGACGTCCCGAACCCGTAGAGCGCGGCGTTCATGCCGATTTCGCCCAGACCGCCCAGCGGGGCAAAAACGATGTCTTCGGATTCTGAAGCCATTTAATACCGAGTGCTTTCCTGAAAAAATTACCGAGGCTCGGGAATTCCGAGGTTCACGTCGCCCGCCTCGATCGTTTCGACCGATCCGTCCGGTCTTTCCAACAGCATACGCCCCTGCGCGTCAATGCCCTGGAAAATGCCGTCGAGAGAAGAGTTCTGCCCCGAAACCCGAACCGGGCCGCCGAGGCCGCCGGCATGCTCCAGCCAGGCGGCGCGGATGCGGGCGAAGTTCTCGCCCCTCGCCCACACATCCAGCCACAGCGCGACCTGATCGGACAAGGCGGCGAACAGCGCCGCGCGGTCGCAGGAACTCGGCGCCGATGCTCTTCAGGCTGGCGGTTGGATAAGGCGCGTCGTTCAGGCGAGGACAGGCAGTTGACGCCAAAACCGATGACGCAGCCGAACTGGCCATTCTTCAACGCGCTTTCCAGCAGCAGGCCGGACAGCTTGGCGCCGCCATGCAGCGCATCGTTCGGCCATTTGAGCCGCAAGCGCGGATCATTGTCCGTCAGCGTCCGCAGCGCCGAGATCAAGCGCGACGCCAGCGACAAAGCCCAGTTGCGCGGCGCGCGGCGGCGGCGCGGGATCGATCAGCAGCAGGCGTGGCGTAGAGATTTCCCGGCGGCGAGCGCCAGGTCCGGCCGAAACGCCCCCTGCCCCTCGTCTGTTCCTGCGCCGCGACCCACAGGCGGCCTGGGTCTCCGGTGGAGACCCGGCTCATCGCCTCGTCATTGGTCGAGCCCAGCGATGGAAACTCCTCCAGCCGGTAGCCGGCCGCAATCGCCCTGTCGCCGAGATACACAGATCAGAACAGGGACTTGGCCGCAGCGGTCGCCGCTTCGACCAGAGGCGCCGGATAGACCCAGAACAGCAGCATCGGCCAGCGACGACAGCGCGAGCACCGTGCGCTGGGTGACGGTCGCCTTGTCGAAAGCCGGCGCCGACGGCATCGAAATAGATGATCTTGACGATGCGCAGATAGTAGAAGGCCGCCACGGCGCTGGTCAGGATGCCGATCACCGCCAGCCAGTAGAGATGCGCCTCGACCGCCGCCATGAAGACGTAGAATTTGGCGAAGAAGCCGGCCATCGGCGGCACGCCGGCCAGCGAGAACATCAGCATGGCCAGGAAGAAGGCCATGCCCTTGTTGGTGTTGCCCAGTCCGGCGAGGTCGGAGATGTTCTCCACCGGCTTGCCGTCGACGCGCATCGACAGGATGGCGGCGAAGGTCCCGAGCGTCATCACCAGGTAGATCGCCATGTAGAGCACCATGCCCTGGACGCCCGCCTGCGTGCCCGCCGCGAGGCCGACCAGCGCGAAGCCCATGTGGCCGATCGCGGAATAGGCCATCAGGCGCTTGATGTTGTTCTGGCCGATGGCGGCGAAGGAGCCAAGCGCCATGGAGGCGAGCGCCATGAACACGATGATCTGCCGCCACTGCTCGTGAGCGCCCGGGAAGGCGGTGATGATGACGCGGATGGCGATGGCGACGGCCGCGACCTTGGGCGCCGAGGCGAAGAAGGTCGTGACGGGGGTGGGCGCGCCCTCGTAGACGTCGGGCGTCCACATGTGGAACGGCACAACCGACATCTTGAAGGCGAGACCGGCGAAGAGGAAGACCAGGCCGAAGATCACGCCATTATTGGCGTGGCCGCCGATCGCCGCGGCGATGCCGGGGAAGGTCACGGTGCCGGCAAAACCATAGATCAGCGAGGCGCCATAGAGCAGCATGCCCGAGGAGAGCGCGCCCAGGACGAAATATTTCAGGCCGGCTTCCGACGCCCGCGCGTCGTCGCGGCTGAGCGCGGCGACGACATAGAGCGACAGCGACATCAACTCCAGTCCGAGATAGAGCGCGATCAGGCCATTGGCCGAAATCAGGATCATCATGCCGAGCGTCGCCAGCACGATCAGGATCGGGAATTCGAACTTGTCGACCCCGGCGCGACGGAAGAAGTCGCCGGCCATCAGCAAGGTGACGATGGAGCCGATCAGCGCCAACACCTTCATGAAGTCGCCGAAGCGATCGGCGATGAAGGCGTCATCGAAAGCCACGCCATCGGACTTGGCGCCCCCCAGCACGATGGCGAGGATGGCCGCGCCGAGCAGGCCCACCGCGATGTCGGACATGGGTCCGTCGGTGGTCTTGCCGCGAAAGGCGCCGATCAGCAGCAGCACGATCGCGCCGACCGCCAGGATGGCTTCCGGCAGCGCGCGGGCGAGTTCGGTGGAAAGCGAAATCATGGTGCGGCTCTCAGTGCGCTTGATTGGCGGCGAATTGCAAGGTGGCGTCGGCGGCGGTCTTGGTCACGGCCAGAGCCGTGTCGTAACCCTTGACCAGTTCGGCGACCGAACCCGAGCAGGCGTCGAGAACGGCGTTGGGCTGAACGCCGTACCAGATGGTCATCACCACCAGCGGCGCCAGGATCGCCATTTCGCGCGGGGACAGGTCGGTCAGGCCCTGCAGGCTCGATTTTTCCAGCTTGCCGAAGATCACGCGGCGGTAGAGGAACAGCGCATAGGCGGCCGAGAGGATCACGCCCGTGGTGGCGAAGAAGCTCACCCAGCTGTTGGCCTGGAACGTGCCGATCAGGGTCAGGAATTCGCCGACGAAGCCCGAGGTGCCGGGCAGGCCGACATTGGCCATGGTGAAGATCATGAAGGCCACGGCATAGACAGGCATCTTGGCGACAATGCCGCCATAGGCCGCGATGTCGCGGGTGTGCAGCCGGTCATAGACCACGCCGACGCAAAGGAAGAGCGCGGCGGAGACGAGGCCGTGCGACACCATCTGGAACACCGCGCCCTGCACCGCCTGCTGGTTCATGGCGAACAGGCCCATGGTGACGAAGCCCATGTGCGCCACCGAGGAATAGGCGATCAGCTTCTTGATGTCCTCCTGCACCAGCGCCACCAGCGAGGTGTAGATGATGGCGATCACCGACAGGGCGAAGACCAGCGGCGCGAAATAATGCGACGCGTCGGGGAACATCGGCAGCGAGAAGCGGATGAAGCCGTAACCGCCCATCTTCAGCAGGATGCCGGCCAGGATGACCGAGCCTGCGGTCGGGCGCCTCGACGTGGGCGTCGGGCAACCAGGTATGAACCGGCCACATCGGCATCTTCACCGCGAAGGAGGCGAAGAAGGCGAGCCACAGCCATTTCTGCAGGCTGGGATCGAACTTGGTGTGCAGCAGCTCAGTGATGTCCATGGTGTGGGTCTGCGAATACATCGCGAGTATGGCGATGAGCATCAGCAGCGAGCCGGCCAGCGTATAGAGGAAGAACTTGAAGCTGGCGTAGATGCGCCGCTTGCCGCCCCAGACGCCGATGATGATGAACATCGGAATCAACCCGCCCTCGAAGAACAGGTAGAACAGCACCAGGTCGAGCGCGCAGAACACGCCGATCATCAGCGTTTCCAGCACCAGGAACGCGATCATGTATTCCTTGACGCGGGTGTCGATCGAATTCCAGGAGGCGGCGATGCAGAAGGGCATCAGGAAGGCGGTCAGCACCACGAAGGGGAAGGAAATGCCGTCCACGCCGAGCTTGTAGGTCAGGCCCGAGCCGAACCAGCTCTTCTGCTCGACGAACTGGAACGCCGCGGACGCCGGAGGTGAAATGCGCCCAGGCGTAAAGCGAGAGGCCGAAGACCACCAGCGTCGTCCACAGCGCGATCCAGCGGATGTTGGTCTTCGCCGCTTCGCTGTCGTCGCCGGGAACGAACAGGATGAGGGCGGCGCCGACCAGAGGCAGGAAGGTCAGCCCGGAGAGAATGCCAAAACCGAACATCAGTGCGCTCCGCCGACCAGGTAATAGGTGATGATCGCCGCAAGGCCGATCAGCATCGCAAAGGCGTAATTATAGATGTAGCCGGTCTGCAGCCGCACGATCCAGCTCGTGCCGTCGAGCACGCGGGCGGCAATGCCGTCCGGACCGAGACGGTCGATGATCGCGCCGTCTCCGCCCTTCCAGAACACGCGGCCGAGCCAGAAGGCCGGGCGCACGAACAGGAAGTCATAGAGCTCGTCGAAGTACCACTTGTTGAGCAGGAACCTGTAGATCCCGTTGAAGCGCGCGGCGAGGCGCACCGGCGTCTCCGGCGAGACGATGTAGAAGTAGTAGGACAGCACGAAACCGCCGACCATCAGGGCGAAGGGCAGCATCCCGACCCACGAGGGTATCTCGTGCATCTCGTGCAGGATGTGGTTTTCCGCGCCGAAGAACAGCGAGCCGCGCCAGAATTCCTTGACCGACTCATGGCCGATGAACCAGCCCTTGAAAATCAGGCCGGCGAAAATGCGCGCCGAGCGACAGCACATAGAGCGGGATCATCATCGTGTTCGGCGATTCATGCGGGTCAAGCGCATGGTGGCCATGGTCGTCGTGTCCATGATCATCCTGCGCGTGGTCGTCGTGGCCATGCGCATCCGCGGAAACGTGATCGTCGTGACCATGCGCGTCGGCATGATCGGCCTCGGCCCAGCGGGCCTTGCCGAAGAAGGTCATGAACACCAGGCGCCAGCTGTAGAAGGAGGTCATGCCCGCGGCCAGCACCGTCAGCACGAAGGCGTAAGTCGCAGCCTGCCCATGCAGGCCCGCGGCATAGGCGGCCTCGATGATCGCGTCCTTGGAGAAATAGCCGGCGGTATAGGGGAAGCCGGTCAGCGCCAGCGTGCCGAAAGTCATGCAGGCGAAGGTGATCGGAATCTTCTTCCACAATCCGCCCATGTTCCGCATGTCCTGCTCATGGTGCATGGCGTGGATGACCGAGCCCGCGCCGAGAAACAGCAGGGCCTTGAAGAAGGCGTGGGTGAAGAGGTGGAAAATGCCGAGCGAGTAGCCGCCGACGCCGAGGCCGACGAACATGTAGCCGAGCTGCGAACAGGTCGAATAGGCGATGACGCGCTTGATGTCGTTCTGCACCAGGCCGACGGTGGCCGCGAAGAAGGCGGTGGTGGCGCCGATGATCGTGACCACGGTCAGGGCTTCCGGGGCCTGTTCGAACAGCGGCGACAGGCGCGCCACCATGAACACGCCGGCGGTGACCATGGTCGCGGCATGGATGAGGGCCGAAACCGGGGTCGGGCCTTCCATCGCGTCCGGCAGCCAGGTGTGCAGCAGGAACTGCGCCGACTTGCCGCAGGCGCCCATGAACAGCAGCAGGCAGGTGACGGTCATCGCGTCCCAGTCGGCGCCGAAGACATGGATGGTCTTGTGGGCGAGGCCGGGCGCGGCGGCGAAGATGGTGTCGAAGGAAATCGACTTGGTGAGGATGAAAATCAGGAAGATGCCGAGCGCGAAGCCGAAGTCGCCGACGCGGTTGACGACAAAGGCCTTGATCGCCGCGGCGCAGGCCGAGGGCTTCTCGTACCAGAAGCCGATCAGCAGGTAGGAGGCGAGACCCACGCCTTCCCAGCCGAAGAACATCTGCGCCAGGTTGTCCGCCGTCACCAGCATCAGCATGGCGAAGGTGAACAGCGACAGGTAGGCGAAGAAGCGCGGACGCGACGGGTCTTCGTGCATGTAGCCGATGGAATAGAGATGGACCAGCGACGACACCGTCGTCACCACCACCAGCATGACCGCGGTCAGCGTGTCGACGCGCAGCGCCCAGTCGACCTTCAGCACGCCCGAGGTCATCCAGTTGGCCAGGACCGTCGTCGAGAAAGGTTCGCCCGTGAGGCCGACGCGGCAGAAGATCGTCCAGGACAGGACGCAGGAGACGAAGAGGAGGACGGTGGTCACGGCTTCGGCGGCGCGCGCGCCGATCTGGCGGCCGAACAGGCCGGCGATCAGAAAACCGAGAAGGGGAAGAAAGACGATTGCGGAGATCATGTCGATCAGCCCTTCATCATATTAATGTCTTCGACCGCGATGGTGCCGCGGTTGCGGAAATAGGTGACCAGGATCGCCAGGCCGATGGCGGCTTCCGCGGCCGCCACGGTGAGGATGAACAGGGCGAAGATCTGGCCCGTCAGATCGTGCAGCTTCGCGGAAAAGGCCACGAGGTTGAGATTGACCGAGAGCAGGATCAACTCCACCGACATCAGGATGACGATGACGTTCTTGCGGTTGAGAATGATGCCGGCGACGCCCAGGGTGAAAAGGACGGCGGCGACGACCAGATAATGTTCGAGCCCGATGATCATTGAGCCGCTCCTTACACGCCCGCCCGAGACGGGACTTTCTTGACTTCGATGGCCGAGGCGCGGGTGCGCGCGTTCTGCTCGGCGATGACCTGCCGGCGCACGTTCGGCTTGTGATGCAGGGTGAGGACAATGGCGCCGACCATCGCCGTCAGCAGCACGAAACCGGCCGCCTGGAACAGATAGACATATTGCGTGTAGAGCACGCGGCCGATCGCCGCCGTATTGGTGAGTCCGTCGGGCGTGGGCGTCTGCAGCCCCTCCGCCGCGTGGGGCGCCACCGTCCAGACGCCAGATGACCGTGCCCAATTCGACCAGCACGATCACGCCGACCAGCACGCCGATGGGCAGATATTGCAGGAAACCCTGTTTCAGCTGGGCGAAGTCGACGTCGAGCATCATCACCACGAACAGGAACAGCACCGCCACCGCGCCGACATAGACGACCACCAGGATCATCGCGAGGAATTCCGCGCCGGTGAGCAGGAACAGCCCCGCGGCATTGACGAAGGCGAGGATCAGGAACAGCACGGAATGGACGGGATTGCGCGCGGATATGACCATGACGGCCGAGGCGATCACGCCGAATGAAAACAGATAGAAGAAGGCCGGAACTAGGTTCATGGTCCACCTGTGGCCCGATCTTCGGGCGTTGATCGCATCATTCGCCGACTCGAGACTGCCGGACATGGCTTAATCAAGAGTCGGCCTGCGGTAAAGACAAACCCGCGCGCCCGGGGGCGCAGGGAAAAATTCAGCGATAGGGCGCGTCGGCGGCGATGTTGCGGGCGATTTCTCGCTCCCAGACCGCGCCATTGTCGAGCAGGCGTTGCTTGTCGAAGAACAGTTCCTCGCGCGTCTCCACCGCAAATTCCGAGTTCGGCCCTTCGACAATGGCGTCCACCGGGCAGGCTTCCTGGCAGAAGCCGCAATAGATGCACTTGGTCATGTCGATGTCGTAGCGCGTGGTGCGGCGGGTGCCGTCATTGCCGCGCGGCGCCGCCTCGATGGTGATGGCCTGCGCCGGGCAGATCGCCTCGCACAGCTTGCAGGCGATGCAGCGCTCTTCGCCATTGGGATAGCGGCGCAGCGCATGCTCGCCGCGAAAGCGGGGCGACTGCGGGTTCTTCTCGTGGGGATAGTTCAGCGTCGCCTTGGGCTTCAGCAGATAGCGGAAGGACAGGAAGAAGGCGCCGACGAATTCCTTCAGGAGAAGCGCGTTGGCGGTTTGAAGGAGCGACATGGAGGATCCTTTCAGTGCGCGACGCCGCCGGCGAAGCCGGTGAACTCGACAAGTCCCGCCACGACCACCACCGCGACCAGCGAAATCGGCAGGAACACCTTCCAGCCCAGGCGCATCAGCTGGTCATAGCGGTAGCGCGGCACGAAGGCCTTGACCATGGCGAAGAGGAAGAAGAACCAGCTCACCTTGAGCACGAACCAGACCACGCCCGGGACCAGGGTGAAAGGCGCGATGTTCACCGGGGGCAGCCAGCCGCCGCAGAACAGGATGGTCAGCAGGGCGCACATGGTGACGATGGCGACATATTCGCCGAGCATGAACAGCAGATACTGGCTGGCGGAATATTCGACCATGAAGCCCGCCACCAGTTCCGATTCGGCTTCGACCAGATCGAAAGGCGGGCGGTTGGTCTCGGCCAGCGCCGAGATGAAGAAGATCACGAACATCGGGAACAGCGGCAGCCAGTACCAGCCGAGCAGGCCCCATTTGGTGTCCTGCGCCTTGACGATGTCGTTGAGGTTCAGCGATCCCGCGCAAAGCAGCACGGTGATGATGACGAAGCCGATCGAGACTTCGTAGGACACCATCTGCGCCGCCGAACGCAGGGCGGCGAGGAAGGGATATTTCGAGTTCGAGGCCCAGCCGCCCATGATGACGCCATAGACGCCCAGCGACGAGATGGCGAAGATATAGAGCACGCCGACATTGATATTGGCGACCGCCCAGCTGTCGTTGACCGGGATCACCGCCCAGGCCGCCAGCGCCAGGACCGAGGTCACCAGGGGCGCGATCAGGAAGACGCCCTTGTTGGCGCCGTCCGGAATGACCGGCTCCTTGACGCAGAACTTGATCATGTCGGCGAAGGATTGCCAGAGTCCCCAGGGACCGACGACATTCGGCCCGCGCCGCAACTGCACCGCCGCCCAGATCTTGCGGTCGGCGAGGATGTAATAGGCGACGAGCACCAGCAGGACGATCAGGATCCCGAGGCTTTTCGCGACAATGACGAGGAGGGTGATCAGGAGGTCCATGCGAATCTGCTCCTCATTCCGCCGCTTGGGCGACGGTACGGCCCTTGGCCAGGGCCGAGCATTCGGCCATGACGTGCGAAGCGCGCGCAATCGGGTTGGTCAGGTAGAAATCGACGATGGGCGTCACCAGCGCGGCCGGCCCGACATCGCCGGCCGGCAGCGACGCGAGGGCCGAGCCGTCCGCCGGCGCGATCACGTCCAGCTGTGCGAAATGCGGATAAGACGCATAGAGCTGCGAGCGAAGCGCCGCCAGCGAGTCGAAGGGCAAGGCCTGGCCGAGCGCGCCTGACAGAGCGCGGAAGATCGCCCAGTCCTCGCGGGCGTCGCCCGGAGGAAAGGCGGCGCGGTCAGCCATCTGCACACGTCCCTCGGTGTTCACGTAAGTGCCGGATTTTTCGGTATAGGCCGCGCCCGGCAAGATGACGTCGGCGCGATGCGCGCCGCGGTCGCCATGCGAGCCGACATAAACAACGAAAGCGCCCGGCTCGACCGAGATCTCGTCGGCGCCGACCAGGAAAGCGACGTCCAGCGCGCCGGCCTTGGCCATTTGCGCGGCGTCCAGACCGCCCTGCCCCGGCACGAAGCCGAGGTCGAGCGCGCCGACGCGCGAAGCCGCGGTGTGCAGCACCGAAAAGCCGGTCCAGTCGCCCTTTGGCGCGCCGAGCTTGGCCGCCAGCGCCAGGATGGCGGCGCCGTCTTCGCGCGCCAGGGCGCCCTGCCCGACCAGGATCAGCGGGCGTTCGGCCTTGGACAAGGCTTCGGCAAAGCCCTGGCCCTGCGCCACCTTGGCGAGTTCCTCGGGCCCGGCGCCGAGATACTCGTAATTGTAGGTCAAGTCGGCATTTTCGCCGATCAGGCCGATGGGGAAGTTTCCGGCGCGCCAGCGGCGGCGGATGCGGGCGTTGAGCACCGGCGCTTCCCAGCGCGGATTGGAGCCGACGATCAGCAGGGCGTCGGCGCGGTCAATGCCCTCGACCGTGGCGTTGAACAGATAGGAGGCGCGGCCCAAGGCAGGATCGAGCCTGGCGCCGTCCTGGCGCGCGTCGATGTTCTTGACGCCGAGCTTTTCGGCCAACGCCTTGGCGGCATAAAGGTCTTCCACCGAGGACAGATCGCCGCCGATGAAGCCGATCTTTTCGGGAGAAGCCGACTTGACCTTGTCGGCGATGGCGGCGAAAGCCGCGGCCCAGGACACCGGACGAAGCTTGCCGCCGGTCGCGCAGATAGGGCCGGTCGAGACGCTGCGTCTTCAACCCGTCGACGTTCTGGCGGGCCTTGTCGGAGATCCATTCCTCGTTCACCGCCTCGTTCAGGCGGGGCAGGATGCGCATGACCTCGCGGCCGCGGGTGTCGATGCGGATCGACGAGCCGAGCGCATCCATCACGTCCACGCCCGGGGTCTTGTTATATTCCCACGGACGCGCGCGGAAATTCTGCGGGCGGGGCAGCAGCGCGCCGACCGGGCAGAGGTCGGTGACATTGCCCTGCAGTTCCGAGGTCATCGCATGTTCGAGATAGGTAGTGATCTCCATGTCCTCGCCGCGGCCGATCGGCGCCCATATCAGAGGTGCCGCAGATTTCAGCGGTGAAGCGGACGCAGCGCGTGCAATGGATGCAGCGGTTCATCTCGGTCTTGACCAGCGGGCCGATGTATTTGTTTTCGACCGCGCGCTTGCTCTCGTGATAGCGCGAGCGGTCGACGCCAAAGGCCATGGCCTGGTCCTGCAGGTCGCATTCGCCGCCCTGGTCGCAAATCGGGCAATCGAGCGGATGGTTGATGAGCAGGAACTCCATCACCCCTTCGCGGGCCTTTTTCACCATCGGCGAATTGGTCAGCACGACCGGCGGCTCGCCGTTCGGGCCGGGCCGCAGGTCGCGCACCAGCATGGCGCAGGAGGCCGTGGGCTTGGGCGGGCCGCCCTTCACCTCGACCAGGCACATGCGGCAATTGCCGGCGACCGACAGGCGCTCGTGATAGCAGAAGCGCGGAATCTCCTTGCCCGCCTCTTCGCAGGCCTGGAGCATCGAGTATTCCGGCGGCACGTCCACTTCGGCGCCATCGACGATGATTTTCGCCATCTGAGCTTCCCTATTTTGCCCGCCCTTCGGGCGAGGCGCCCCTCGCATCAGCTCGGCCGTCAGCCCGTCTTTAGACGGGCGTCCTCGACGCACTGTCGCATTCGCTCCGCATCGGCTGGCGCCGATGCAGCTTCGTTCGCTGCCCGGCGGCCCAAGCCGCCGAGGCGCGTGAATTACTGCGCCGCGACCTTGACCGCGTCCCGGTCGGCCCTGGCGGTATAGCTGTCGATGCGCGCCTCGATCACCGGACGGAAATGCGTGATCAGGCCCTGGATCGGCCAGGCCGCCGCATCGCCGAGCGCGCAGATCGTGTGCCCCTCGATCTGCTTCGACACGTCGAACAACATGTCGATTTCCTTCTTCTGCGCACGTCCCTCGACCATGCGCTCCATCACCCGGTACATCCAGCCGGTGCCTTCGCGGCACGGCGTGCACTGGCCGCAGCTTTCGTGCTTGTAGAAATGCGACAGACGGGCGATGGCGCGGATGATGTCGGTGGACTTGTCCATCACGATCACCGCCGCCGTGCCGAGGCCGGACTTCAGCTTGGACAGGCTGTCGAAATCCATCGGGCAGTCGATGATCTGGTCGGCCGGCACGCAACGCACCGACGAGCCGCCGGGGATTACCGCCAGCAGATTGTCCCAGCCGCCGCGAATGCCGCCGCAATGCTTTTCGATCAGCTCGCGGAAGGGAATCGACATGGATTCCTCGACATTGCACGGCTTGTTGACGTGGCCGGAAATGCTGAACAGCTTGGTGCCGGCGTTGTTCTTGGCGCCGAAGCCGGCAAACCACGCCGCGCCGCGGCGCAGAATGGTCGGGGCCACGGCGATGGATTCGACATTGTTGACCGTCGTCGGGCAGCCGTAGAGGCCCATGTTGGCCGGGAACGGCGGCTTCAGCCGCGGCATGCCCTTCTTGCCCTCGAGCGACTCGAGCAGCGCCGTTTCTTCGCCGCAGATATAGGCGCCGGCGCCGTGATGGACGTAAACCTCGAAGGGATAGCCGTGGATATTGTTCTGGCCGAGCAGATTGGCGGCATAGGCCTGTCGACCGCCGCCTGCAGGCTGCTCCGCTCCGCGATGAACTCGCCGCGGACGTAGATATAGGCGGCGTTGGCGCCCATGGCGAAGCTGGCGACGAGGCAGCCTTCGACCAGCAGATGCGGGTCGTTGCGCATGATCTCGCGATCCTTGCAGGTGCCGGGCTCCGATTCGTCGGCGTTGACGACCAGATAGGACGGCCTGGCAGGATCAGGCTTGGGCATGAAGGACCATTTCAGGCCGGTCGGGAAGCCGGCGCCGCCGCGGCCGCGCAGGCCCGAGGCCTTCATCTCGTTGATGATCCAGTCCCTGCCCTTTTCGAGCAGGCCCTTGGTGTTGTCCCAGCGCCGCGCTTCCTGGCGCCTTCCAGGCCGGCGATCGCCATAGCCGTAGAGATTCTGGAAGATGCGATCCTTGTCCTGAGCATCCTCGTCTCCTCACTTTGCCGTTTGCGGACGGAGAGGGACCGCTCACGCCGTCCGCGCCATAAATTCCGTAAGCGCCGTCAAAGGCCGCCCTGAGGCTCCGAGCGCCGGCGCCCGGTCTGCGAACCGACCTTCACCGGCCGTCCCGCGGCGAGATCGTCGAGCAGCTTGCCAAAGTTGGCGGCGTCGAGATCCTCGTAATAATCGTCGTTGATCTGCACCATCGGCGCATTGCAGCAGGCGCCCAGGCACTCGACCTCGAGCCAGGAGAACAGGCCGTCCGCCGTCACCTCGCTCTGCGGGCCGATGCGCTCCTCGCAGATGCGGATGATGTCGTCCGAGCCGCGCAACATGCAGGGCGTGGTGCCGCAAAGCTGGATGTAATATTTGCCGACCGGCGCCAGGTTGAACATGGTGTAGAACGTGGCGATTTCGAGCACGCGGATATAGGCCATCCCCAGGAGGTCGGCGACCTTCTCGATGGCCTTTTGCGGCAGCCAGTAGTCATGCTGCTTCTGCGCCTGCCACAGCGCCGGTATCACGGCCGAAGCCTGGCGGCCCGGCGGATATTTGGCGATCTGGGCGTCGAGCCAGGCTTGGTTTTCCGGCGTGAACTCGAAGGAGTCCGGCTGGGTTTCGGCGAGACGGCGGACGCTCATGAATTTGGCTTCCCACTGGAGGCGTTCTGTTCGGCGCGCATGTCCTTGAAGACGACGAAGGCCGTGACCAGGATGGCCCCGATCACGACGCCGAAATCCGATTGCGGCTGGAACAAGGGTTCGCCCGACGACTGCCGCATCAACACCAGCGCGACAATGGCGGAGACGAACCCCAAGGAGAGAACGGTCGCGTTCTTGCGAAGCGATTGGGCCAGGGTCACCGGTCGACCTCCCCGAACACGATGTCCTGCGCGCCGAGGATGGCCGAGACGTCGGCGAGCAGATGCCCGCGGCTCAGCATGTCCATAGCCTGCAAATGGGCGAAGCCCGGCGCGCAAATCTTGCACTTGTAAGGTTTGTCAGTGCCGTCGGCGACGAGATAGACGCCGAATTCGCCCTTGGGCGCCTCGACGGCGGCATAGACCTCGCCGGCCGGCACGCGGAAACCTTCGGTGAACAGCTTGAAGTGATGGATCAGCAATTCCATCGAATTCTTCATCGCGCCGCGGCTTGGGCGGCGTGATCTTGTGGTTGGGCGTCAGCACCGGCCCGGCGTTTGAGGGATCGAGCAGTTTTGCCACGCATTGCTTCATGATGCGGACCGACTGGCGCATTTCCTCCATGCGCACCACCTGACGATCATAGCAATCGCCATGCTACGCCGACGGGAATGTCGAACTCCATCTCCTCGTAGCATTCATAAGGCTGCGCGCGGCGCAGGTCCCAGGCCGCGCCGGAGCCGCGCAGCACCGGACCTGAGAAGCCCCATTTCCAGCATTCTTCCAGCGTCACCACGGCGATGCCGACGTTACGCTGCTTGAAGATGCGGTTTTCGATGAACAGCTCTTCCAGGTCGTCGCAGACTTTCAGGAAAGGATCGCACCAGGCGCCGATGTCCTCGATCAGCTTGACCGGCAGGTCCCTGGCGACGCCGCCCGGGACGGAAGTAATTGGCGTGCATGCGGGCGCCGGAGGCGCGCTCGTAGAACACCATCAGCTTTTCGCGTTCCTCGAATCCCCAGACCGGCGGGGTCAGGGCGCCGACGTCCATCGCCTGGGTCGTGACGTTCAGCAGATGCGAAAGCAGGCGGCCGATTTCGCAATAGAGCACGCGGATCAACTGGGCGCGGCGCGGAACTTCGACCTCCAGCAACTTCTCGATCGCGAGGCAGAAGGCATGCTCCTGGTTCATCGGCGCGCAATAGTCGAGCCGATCGAAATAGGGCATGTTCTGCAGATAGGTGCGGGATTCCATCAGCTTCTCGGTGCCGCGATGCAGCAGGCCGATATGCGGATCGACGCGCTCCACCACTTCGCCGTCGAACTCCAGCACCAGCCGCAGCACGCCATGCGCCGCCGGATGCTGCGGGCCGAAATTGATCGAGAAATTGCGCTGGTTCTGTTCGGAGATTTGCTCGCCCATCAGATTTTCACCTCGACGCCATCCTTGCGCATTTGTTCCTTGGCCGCGTCCAGCGCCCGGGGAATGATAAAGCTCTGCATCATTTCCATGATGTGGGGCATGTGACCCATCAAGACCGGCATTTTCTTCAGCACGCTGACGCCCAGGGGGGAGGAATAGAAGGTGTCCACGGCCACCAGCTCCTCCTTGCTGAACACGTCCAGCATCTGCAGGATCATGGCGTGCTCCACGACCTCGGAGCTATCGGAGAGGAAGTTCTGCGTGAAGAGCGAAAAGAACTTTTGGCTCTGTGCGTCGGTGAGGCCGGGATTCTTGGCCTTCATCTGCTCCGACAGAGTGCGCACCACGCCCGGCGCGCTCTTTTCCATCATGCCACGCATGTTGAAGGTCTTGGCGTAGGATTCCGCAGCGGCCACCGCGGCGGGGTCATAGGTCTTGAGCTTTTCCTGGTAGCCGCCCGCCGCTGGCGCCGGCGTTTGCGCGAGCGCGGGCGCGCCGCACAGGCAGGGGAGCAGGACCAGCGGAAGCAGGAGTCGTGCGATCGCGCGCATTCCGGTCATCCCTGCTTGCTGGCTTTTTCGTCGCCGGGAAGCTCGTATTGCGCGGCCTCCCAGGGCGAGAGGAAGTCGAAGCTGCGATATTCCTGGCTGAGCTTCACCGGCTCGTAGACGACGCGCTTGCGAGCGTCATCATAGCGCGCCTCGACATAGCCGGTCATCGGGAAGTCCTTGCGCAAGGGATGGCCGTCGAAGCCGTAATCAGTCAGCATGCGGCGCAGGTCCGGATGGCCGGAGAACAGCACGCCATACATGTCGTAGGCTTCGCGCTCGAACCAGTTGGCCGCTGGCCAGACATTCGCGCATGACTCGATCGGCGTGGCCTCGTCGGTCAGGCATTTGACGCGAATGCGCAGGTTGGCCTTGGGGTCGAGCAGATGGACGACGACGTCGAAGCGCTTTTCGCGCGCCGGCCAGTCGACGGCGGTCAGGTCGATGAAGCAGATGAAGCCGAGGTCGCGAAGATGGGTCAGGGCGGCGACCCACGAGCCCGCGTCGACAATGACGTTCAATTCGTCGAAGGCGACGCCCGCGCTGATCACGGCGGCGCCGAGCCCGGCCTGGATCTTTTCCGACAAGGCCTTCAAATTGGCCCGCAGCGCGGCGGCGTGGTCAACCGCCTCAATCGGCGCGGCGTTCTGCTCGTTGGCCATTCTCACACCTTAGGTTTGCTTGGCGGCTCAGCGCTCAATGGTGCCGGTGCGGCGGATCTTCCGCTGCAGCAGCAGGATGCCGTAGACCAGCGCTTCCGCCGAGGGCGGGCAGCCGGGCACATAGATGTCGACGGGCACGATGCGGTCGCAGCCGCGCACCACCGAATAGGAATAGTGGTAATAGCCGCCGCCATTGGCGCAGGAGCCCATGGAGATGACATAACGCGGCTCGGGCATCTGGTCGTAGACCTTGCGCAGGGCGGGCGCCATCTTGTTGGTCAGGGTGCCGGCGACGATCATCACGTCCGACTGGCGCGGGCTAGGCGCGCGGCGCGAAGCCGAAGCGCTCGACGTCGTAGCGCGGCATGGCCGCCTGCATCATCTCCACCGCGCAGCAGGCCAGACCGAAGGTCATCCACATCAGCGAGCCGGTGCGGGCCCAGTTGATCAGGTCGTCGGTGGCGGTGACCAGGAAGCCCTTGTCGGCCAGCTCGTCGTTGATCGCCAGGAAAGTCGGGTCATTGGCGCCCACCGGCTTGCCGGTGCGCGGATCGAGAATGCCGCGAGGGGCCGGCGCGACCAGAGTTTGACCTTTATCCGAGATCAATCCCATTCCAGGGCTCCCTTTTTCCATTCGTAGATGAAGCCGACAGTGAGCACGCCGAGGAAGATCATCATCGACCAGAAGCCGAAGGCGCCGATCTTGCGGAAGGCCACGGCCCAGGGGAAGAGGAAGGCTACTTCCAGATCGAAGATGATGAAGAGCAGCGACACCAGGTAGAACCGGACGTCGAATTTCATGCGCGCGTCGTCGAAAGCGTTGAAACCGCACTCATAGGCGGAAAGCTTTTCGGCGTCGGGCGCCTTGAAAGCCAGAAGGAAGGGCGCGACGAGCAGCGCCCCGGCAATCACCGCGGCGAGGGCGATGAAGATCACCAGCGGCAGATAGTCGTTCAGGAGGACCGGCATGGGATTGTCCTGGCTCATGTTTCCGACGCCGCCGCGCCGGGTCTCCAAAGACCCGGCTGGCCTTGCCGCGGTCCCTCGGTGGCATCAGGCCGGTAAAAGCCGCACTCCACGAGGGATTATGGAGGTTCCGTATCGCAGCGCGGCGAAGCGCGCAAGCTCAAAGCGCGCCCCCGCTTGGCGGGGTTGCGCGCGGGGCGGCCGGACCTCTCCGGCCTGGCGCCTTGGCGCCCCTGAAAAGCCTGGTTTTCAGGGGGTTGCGCCGGAGCGGGAAGACGCTCGCCGCGCCGCCCGTGATGCGAAAGTCGAAAGACTTTTCCGCCCGATAACTGACGCGCGTGAGCCGAATCGCCGCGGCTGCGTTTGGCCTCGATGGGAGGCGGCCTCGCCTCCGGAATATAAGGCGCGAAGTCGAAAACGCCAGTCAGGGCTCCAGCAGCCTTGCGAAAAAACAAGGCTTTGCGGCAGGAGCTCAGCCTCCCAGGACGGCGCGGTGGCGCGCCGCCGCGACCTGCACGAATTCCCCGCGCGAATCCAGCGCCAGCAGACGCGCCTCGTCGATGTCGAACCAGGCGCCGTGAAGGCGAAGCTCCCCCGCTCGCTCCAGCGCCGCCAGTCTGGGATGGGCGCGCAAATTGTCGAGGCTCTGCCTGACCGATTCCCGCGCCAGCCTTTCCACGTAATCGGCGGCGTCAGCGGGCCCGTCGCCGAGGCGGCGCGCCGCCGGGCCGATCAGGCCGATCCAGTGGCCGAGCGCGTCGTGGGAACTCGAGCGTCGCCGCAAAGCGCGCCGATCCGCCCTCGACATAGGCGTGGACGCCGCCGCACTTGCCATGGCCGAGCACGACGATGCATTTCACCCGCAATGCGGTGAGCGCGTAATCCACTGCGGCCCAGACGCTGTGATGGCGCTCATGGTCGGCGAAAGGCGGCACGAGATTGGCGACATTGCGGATGTCGAAGATTTCGCCCGGCGCGGCGGCGAATATTTCCTCAGGCATGACGCGCGAATCGCAACAGCCGATAACCAGCGTATGCGGATGCTGCCCCTTTTCGGCGAGTTCGTGGAAAGTCGCGCGCTCGCGGCGGAATTCGCCCCCCAGAAAAGTCTCATAACCGAGGACGAGATTTTGCGGGAAAATTTCAGCCGATTTGGGGGACGGGTCCATGGCGCGCCTTCCTGCTTTCGGCCGGCAAGACTAGGCAAGCGACATGACAGCAAGGCGACGAGGCGCACGCAGGAAATTTTCGAGGACAACTGACGAGAGAGAAAACTGGCGAGAGAGACGGGACTCGAACCCGCGACCTCCGGCGTGACAGGCCGGCGCTCTAACCAACTGAGCTACTCCCCCGCTCGACCGCGACGCTGCCGCGCCGATCGGAGGCCTGCGAATTAAGACAGCGGCGCCGGCAAGTCAAGCGCCGATACGACGTTTTCCTGAAATCCGTGCGAGGCGCTCAGAAAACGCGGCCCGCCAGATTCCAGCGCGCCATTTCCGCTGGCGTCACAGTGTGGATGGTCTGCGAGGAAATATGTTCGGCAGAGCGGATGATGTCGCGGCTGACGCCCATGCGCGCGCTGTAGCTCATCAACATCTGCGCCATCTGGCCATTGTCGTAGACCCGCTCGACCGTCGATTCGCCGAAGAATCCGCCATGGGCCTGATTGGCGAACATGCGGTGGATGCCCAGCACGCTGCCCTGCGGCGCAACGCGCTTCCTTCCGCCCATGAAGGCGTAGACGCAGGCCGACAGGCAGCTGGCGCTGAAGAATCGCGAGCGCCCGGCAGCCGGCGTGAAGCGCGCCACCACGGTCGCCGCGCCGATTTTGCGGAAAATCTGCCCCAGCTCCATCGAGGCGACGACATAGCCGCCCTGGGAATTGAGGAAGACCACCGTGCGCAGATCGCGGGAAAAGGCGTTTTCGCGCAGGAAGTCGAGGAATTCGCGGGGCGTCGAATTGGTGATCTGGCCATCGGCCACGATCACCTGCGGGCAATGGGCGCCGCAGCGCGTTCCGTCGCGCATCGTCTCCAGCCGGAAGGACATGGCTTCAGCGCGGGCAAGGGACCCCGAGGCCAGCAGCCAGGCCGCAGCCAGTCCCGGCAAGGCGCCGCGCAAAATTGGCCCGACCCGAAATGCGACCATGCCTTGTTCCCCGGAATTTGGTGGGCGGTGACGGTCTCGAACCGCCGACCCTCTCGGTGTAAACGAGATGCTCTACCAACTGAGCTAACCGCCCGGACTTAAGCAAAAGTCGGCGCCCGCCCTTGCGATTTCTCGGGTCGCGCGGCCGCCACAAGGCTCTTAGAGCGCCGCCCGGACGCTTGCAAGCCTCAATCTTCCCGTCTCGCCAGACCTAAAAATCCGACGGGCGCTTGCGCCCGCCGGACCAAGGATTTCACTTTGATGGGCGACCGGGAACAAAACAGGCGGCCAAAACAGGCCGCCTTTGCGTCTTACTTGTTGACGGTCGTCTTGAGCTGGGCGCCGGGCTTGAAGCGAACGCTCTTGGAAGCCGGAATCTCGATTTCCTTGCCGGTGGCCGGGTTGCGGCCCTTGCCGGCGGCGCGGGTCTTGACGGAGAAGGTTCCGAAACCAACGAGGCGAACTTCCTCGCCGCTCTTCAGCGCATTGGTGATCGCGGCGATCACGGCGTCCAGCGCGTCGCCGGCGGCGGCCTTGGAGGTTTCCGTCGCTTCCGCGACCGCATCAATCAGTTCCGCTTTATTGGTCATGTGAATTTGTCCTGTGTCTTTGGGCGCGTGAAATGCGCGCCGCCACGCCAGTTGGCCGCGACGCGCCCCGACGCCTCGGCCTGGTGAGAGTTCATCGACATCCGGATGGAATCGGCGCCGCGCTTGCGACTGAAGCTCGAATTCGCGCCCGGTTCGACGGAGCCACTTTCGGATTGAATCCCCCACAAAGCAAGGGATTCCGCGCAGGAAGATGGAAAAAGGCGTGAAAAACCCGCTCTTTCGCGCCGCACACCGCTTGTGCACGGCAAAAAGGCCGGAACGCCTCGCGTTCCGGCCAGAAAATGTGTCATTTTTCGACTTCGCGTGGCGAGTTCAGTGCGCGACCACGCCCACCGTTTCGTCGTCGACGGCGGGCGGCTCGGCCTTGACCGCGCCCTCCTCCCAGGTGATCGGTTCCGGCATGCGCAGCAGGGCGTGCTTCAGCACCTCCTCCATGCGCGACACCGGCACGATCTCCAGGTTGTTCTTCACCGATTCGGGAATATCGACCAGATCCTTGGCGTTTTCTTCCGGAATCAGCACCTTCTTCAGACCGCCGCGCAAGGCCGCGAGCAGTTTTTCCTTCAGGCCGCCGATCGGCAGCACCCGGCCGCGGAGGGTGATTTCGCCGGTCATGGCGATGTCGCGCCGCACGGGAATGCCGGTGAACACCGAGACGATGGCGGTGGCCATGGCCACGCCCGCCGAAGGGCCGTCCTTGGGCGTCGCGCCTTCCGGCACGTGGACGTGGATGTCGCGACGGTCGAACATGGGCGGCTCGAGGCCGAAATCCACCGCCCGCGAGCGGACATAGGAGGCCGCCGCCGAAATCGATTCCTTCATCACGTCGCGGAGGTTGCCGGTCACCGTCATGCGGCCCTTGCCGGGCATCATCACGCCTTCGATGGTCAGCAATTCGCCGCCGACTTCCGTCCAGGCGAGGCCGGTGACCACGCCAACCTGATCCTCGAGCTCCACTTCGCCATAGCGATAGCGCGGCACGCCGAGATAGGTCTCGACATTCTCCTCGGTGACGACGACCTTGTCGATCTTCGGCTTGGCGAGCAGGATCTCCTTCACCGCCTTGCGGGCGAGATTGGCGATCTCGCGATCGAGATTGCGCACGCCGGCCTCACGCGTATAGCGGCGGATGATCTTGGTCAGCGCGGCGTCCTCGATCGTCCATTCGGTCGGGCTGAGGCCATGCTTCTTGGTCGCGGCGGGGATCAGGTGCTTGCGCGCGATGACCGCCTTCTCGTCCTCCGTGTAGCCGGCGATGCGGATGATCTCCATGCGGTCCATCAGAGGCGCCGGAATGTTCAGCGTATTCGCCGTGGTCACGAACATCACGCTGGACAGGTCGTAGTCGACCTCCAGGTAATGGTCGTTGAAGGTCGAGTTCTGCTCGGGATCGAGCACTTCCAGCAGCGCCGAAGACGGATCGCCGCGGAAATCCTGGCCCATCTTGTCGATTTCATCGAGCAGGAACAGCGGATTGGAGGTCTTGGCCTTGCGCATGGACTGGATCAGCTTGCCGGGCATGGAGCCGATATAGGTCCGGCGATGGCCGCGAATCTCCGCCTCGTCGCGCACGCCGCCGAGCGACATGCGCACGAACTCGCGTCCCGTCGCCTTGGCGATCGACTTGCCGAGCGAGGTCTTGCCGACGCCGGGCGGGCCGACAAGGCACAGGATCGGGCCGGTCAGCTTGTTGGCGCGGCTCTGCACGGCGAGATATTCGACGATCCGCTCCTTGACCTTGTCGAGGCCGTAATGCTCGGCGTCGAGCAGGTCCTGCGCCGAGGCAAGGTCCTTCTTGATCTTGGAGCGCTTGTTCCACGGAATGGACACCAGCCAGTCGAGATAGTTGCGCACCACCGTCGCTTCCGCCGACATCGGCGACATCTGGCGCAGCTTCTTCAGCTCGGCCAGCGCCTTGTCATGGGCTTCCTTCGACAGCTTGGTCGTCTTGATCTTCTCTTCCAGCTCGGAGAGGTCGTCCTTGCCGTCCTCGTCGCCCAGTTCCTTCTGAATGGCCTTCATCTGCTCATTCAGGTAATATTCGCGCTGGGTCTTCTCCATCTGCCGCTTGACGCGCGTCCGGATGCGCTTCTCGACCTGCAGGACCGAGATTTCGCTTTCCATCAGCTGCAGGCATTTTTCCAGCCGCTTGGCGACGGAGGTCATTTCCAGCACGGCCTGGCGGTCGCCGATCTTCACCGACAGATGCGAGGCCACCGTATCGGCCAGCTTGCCGGGATCGTCGATCTGCGCCACGGCGGAGACGACTTCCGGCGAAACCTTCTTGTTGAGCTTCACATAGCCTTCGAATTCCGAGGCCACCGAACGCGCCAGCGCCTCGGCCTCGACCGCGTCGGGCAGCTCCTCGGGCGTGATCTGCGCCTCGGCCTCGTAATATTCTTCGGTGCGGGTGTAGCGCGTCACCTTGGCGCGCGCCATGCCTTCGACCAGCACCTTGACCGTGCCGTCGGGCAGTTTCAGCAATTGCAGCACGCTGGCGAGGACGCCGGCCGAAAACACCGCTTCGGGCTTGGGGTCGTCTTCCGCCGCGTTCATCTGCGTCGCGAGAAGGATGAACTTGTCGGCCTTCATGACCTCTTCCAGCGCGCGAATGCTTTTTTCGCGGCCGACGAAGAGCGGCACGATCATGTGCGGGAAAACGACGATGTCGCGCAGGGGCAGGACCGGATAGCTCTCGGTCACGCCGGCGGCGGGCAGTTCACGCTTCGGGCTGGTCATGGATTGATCCTATCTGTCACGGCGCTTCTCGACGCCGCAGTTGGCGGCAGTAAGGGCCGCCCATGTGGCGAGGGTGATCCGGCCTTTACGGCGCCGGCGCCCCGTCTCATGCGCCGCGCGACCTCATTTGAGCGTCGGCGGCGTGCTGGGTTGCGTTAAAAGGCAAATGGGGCGACGGCGCCAGCCTTTCAAGCGATCCAAGGCAAAAGCGCAGCCTTGGATTTCAGCTCCCGGCCCGAACGGGCGGCCAAGGGCGTCACCTTGGTGTCGCCCCAACAGGCGGAAGGCGGCCGGAGCCGCCCTCCAACTCGTCGCAGGTCAGGCGCTGACGCCGCTTTTCTCGGAGCGCTCCGCATAAATATAGAGCGGCTTCGCCTTGCCTTCGACCACTTCCGGGCCGATCACCACCTGTTCGACGCCCTCGAGGCCGGGCAGGTCGTACATGGTGTCGAGCAGGATGCCCTCCATGATCGAGCGCAGGCCGCGCGCGCCGGTCTTGCGGTCGATCGCCTTGCGCGACGATGACGTTGAGCGCCTCGTCCTGGAAGGTCAGCTCGACGTTCTCCATCTCGAACAGGCGCTGATATTGCTTGACCAGCGCGTTCTTCGGCTCGGTGAGGATCTTCTTCAGCGCGTCCTCGTCGAGATCCTCGAGCGTCGCGATCACCGGCAGACGGCCGACGAATTCCGGGATCAGGCCGAAGTGCAGCAGATCTTCCGGCTCGACCTGGCGGAAGATTTCGCCGGTGCGGCGCTCGTCCGGCCCTTCGACCTTGGCGCCGAAGCCGATCGACGTGCCCTTGCCGCGGCCCGAGATGATCTTGTCGAGGCCGGCGAAGGCGCCGCCGCAGATGAACAGGATGTTGGTCGTGTCCACCTGCAGGAATTCCTGCTGGGGATGCTTGCGGCCGCCCTGCGGCGGCACGGAGGCGACCGTGCCTTCCATGATCTTCAGCAGCGCCTGCTGCACGCCCTCGCCCGACACGTCGCGGGTGATCGAGGGATTGTCGGACTTGCGGGAAATCTTGTCGATTTCGTCGATATAGACGATGCCGCGCTGGGCGCGCTCGACATTATAGTCGGACGCCTGCAAGCAGCTTGAGGATGATGTTTTCCACGTCCTCGCCGACATAGCCGGCTTCGGTCAGCGTGGTGGCGTCGGCCATGGTGAAGGGCACGTCGAGGATGCGCGCCAGCGTCTGCGCCAGCAGGGTCTTGCCGGAGCCGGTGGGGCCGACCAGCAGGATGTTGGACTTGGCCAGCTCGACGTCGGAATGCTTGCGTCGCGTGGTTGAGGCGCTTGTAGTGATTGTGGACGGCGACCGAGAGCACGCGCTTGGCCTGGAACTGGCCGATCACATAATCGTCCAGGACCTTGCAGATCTCCTTCGGCGTCGGAATGCCGTCGCGGGTCTTCACGAGCGCGGATTTGTTCTCCTCGCGGATGATGTCCATGCAGAGTTCGACGCACTCGTCGCAGATGAACACCGTCGGCCCGGCGATCAGCTTGCGCACCTCGTGCTGGCTCTTGCCGCAGAACGAGCAGTAGAGCGTGTTCTTCGAGTCGCTGCTGCCGACCTTGCTCATAAGCTTCTCCTTGCGGCCGATTTCGGGCCCATTCGGCCGCCTCTGTCCTAGGCCTTTGGCGGAGCTCTGCGCTCCGCCGCCGGCTGGATCCTTCGTCGCCGGTTCGACGAATTGGCGCATTACGCGCCCCGGTCCTTCCTCAACGTTCGAGACTCAATTTAAGCTCATGGGCGTCAATGGCAAGCTTCGCATTTCCCCCGGCAATCCCTAGCAAAATACGGGCGCCGCGGAAAAAAATGTCACTTCTTCTCTTCGACCGGCTCGGCGGCGCTTGGTCAGCACCTGGTCGATCAGGCCGAAAGCCTTGGCTTCTTCCGCCGACATGAAATGGTCGCGGTCGAGCGTGCGTTCGATGGTGTCGTAGTCCTGGCCGGTATGCTTGACGTAGATCTCGTTCAGCCGCTTCTTGACCTTCATGATGTCCTCGGCGTGGCGGAGGATGTCCGAGGCCTGGCCCTGGAAGCCGCCCGAGGGCTGATGCACCATGATGCGGGCGTTGGGCAGGGCGAATCGCATGTCCTTTTCGCCGCCGCAGAGCAGCAGCGAGCCCATCGAGGCCGCCTGGCCGACGCAAAGCGTCGAAACCTTGGGCTTGATGAACTGCATCGTGTCGTAGATCGCCAGGCCCGCCGTCACCACGCCGCCCGGCGAGTTGATGTACATGGAGATTTCCTTCTTCGGATTTTCGGCCTCGAGAAACAGCAGCTGCGCGATGATCACCGAGGCCATGCCGTCCTCGACCGGGCCGGTCAGGAAGATGATCCGCTCGCGCAGCAGGCGCGAATAAATGTCGAAGCCGCGCTCGCCGCGCGGCGTGTTCTCGATGACTTGCGGGATGAGATACTGATTATAGACGTCAATCGGATCGCGCATGGATCAATTCCTTTGGCGGCCAGCGCCGCTCTTTTTCGTGGCCTCATCCCAACATAATGCGCCTTCCGGCCGAGGCAATGGCCGCGCTGCGCTTCATCCTGACCGCGTTCCGTCCGCGTGCCCTTGCCAGGACGCGACCTGCGTTCGAGGCCGGCGCCTCGATGCAAGATCGGGGCCGAGCCGGCCTCGCCTTGATTCGCACAACACGCCGAGTTGTGACGAGCTTCCAAGCATGAACAGCCGGACGATCCGAAGAAATTCTGAACAGTATTGCGACGATTTTCGGCCGGGGGCTGCATGACCCGCAGGACGCTACGGCAAAAAAACAGCGCTCGCTTGCACGACCGCAAACGGAGTCCGCCCGCTGAGGCGCGGGCGTTCTGATCGATCCTTCAGGCCGAGTTTCACGCCTTGGCGTCTTCGTCCTCGACCTTGAACAATTCTTCCTTGGACACGGTCTTGTCGGTGACCTTGGCCAGCGAGACGATGTGATCGACGACTTTTTCCTCATAGAGCGGCGCGCGAATCTCGGCCAGGGCCTGCGGATTCTTCTGGTAATAGTCCCAGAACAGCTTTTCCTGGCCGGGGAACTGGCGGGCGCGCTCCATGATGGCGCGCGACACTTCCTCATCCGCCACCTTGACGCCGGCCTTGTCGCCGACTTCCGCCACGACCAGGCCGAGGCGCACGCGGCGTTCGGCGATGCGGCGGTATTCGGCGCGCTGCTCTTCCTCGGTCGTGCCTTCGTCGGCGAAGGTCTTGCCGGTCGCCTTCTGCTCGGCCTCGACCTGCTGCCAGATGCCGGCGAATTCCTGTTCGACCATTTCCTGCGGCAGTTCGAAGTCGTATTTCTTGTCGAGCGCGTCGAGCAGGGCGCGCTTGAGCTTGTCGCGCGAGGCGCGGTCATAGTCGGCCTTGACGCGGCCGTGGACCGCCTCGCGCAGCTTCTCCGACGCTGTCGAAGCCGAAGTTCTTGGCGAAGGCGTCGTCGATGGTCGCGTCGGCCGGGCGCGGCGACCGCCTTGACCTTGACGTCGAAGGCCGCGTCCTGGCCGGCCAGCTTCTCGGCCTGGTAATCCGCCGGGAAGGTCACATTGACCGTGCGCTCGTCGCCAGCCTTCGCGCCTTCGAGCTGCGTCCTCGAAGCCGGGAATGAAGCTGCCGGAGCCGAGCACGAGATCGACGTCCTCGCCGTGCCGCCCTCAAAAGCCTCGTCGCCGATGCTTGCCGACGAAATCGATGGTGAGCTTGTCGCCGGACTGCGCCGCTGCGCCTTCTTCGCGCGGCGTGAAGGTGCGGTTGCGCTCGGCCAGCTGGTCGATGCTGCTGCTGCACTTCCTCTTCCGGCACTTCGGCGACGAGGCGCTCGAGCTCGACATCGTCGAAGGAGCCGACCTCGAAGTTGGGCAGGACTTCGAAGGACAGGCTGAACTTCAGGTCGCCCTTGGCTTCGAGCACCTTTTCCATCTCGGCCTGGTCTTCGGGGAAGTCGATCTTGGGCTGGCCGGCGAGGCGAAGCTTGTTGTCGGCGAGAATCTGCTTCTGGGCGTCGTTGACAGCCTGCTGGACGACGTCGCCCATGATCGACTTGCCATAGAGGCGGCGCAGATGCGCCGGTCGGCACCTTGCCGGGGCGGAAGCCGTTGATGCGCACCTTGGCCTTGATGTCGGCGAGCTGCGCATCGAGCTTGGAGGCGAGTTCGGCGGCGGGCAGCACCACCTGATATGGCCCGCTTCAGCCCCTGCGAAAGCGTTTCAGTCGTTTGCATCGTCAAAAACCTTCTCAAACCTTTCGGCCGAGCGGCACAAGCCTCCAAGCTCGTTGAAACTTCGCTGCGCGACCCTCTCAGAGATCCTGCGCGTCGAGATCCTGCGCGAGGCCCTTCCCGATCCCTGACGAATTGAAAAGCGCTGGTGCGGGCGGAGGGACTCGAACCCCCACGATTTTCACCACCGGAACCTAAATCCGGCGCGTCTACCAGTTCCGCCACGCCCGCGCGCGGTTGCGCCGCCGCCTTGGCGCCGCAGCTCGAGAGCGCGGCCGCCCGTCCGGGTGGGGCTCTATAGCAATGGCGGAGAAAGAACGCAGCAAAAAAATGCGGCTTTGCCTAAGTATCCCCGCCCTTCGCCGCCATTGCCCTCGCCTGGCTTGCGGAACAAGGCCGGTTTCGGCGAACCTGCGGGCATGCAATTCACCCGCCGCAAGCTGATCGGCTCCGCCGTCGTCACCCTCTTCGCTCCCGCCCTGCCCGTCGCGCGCCGACGAGCCCGACGGCTTCATCCTGCTCGAGGCCCGGCCAGGCGAGACGCAACTCTTGCCGCCGCCGGCGCCGCCCACGAAAACCTGGGGTTTCAACGGCCAGACGCCCGGCCCGCTGTTGCGGGTCAAGCTTGGGCAGGAAATCAAGGCTCGGCTGGTCAACCGGCTCGAACAACCCTTGTTCCTGCATTGGCGCGGCATGCGGATTGCCAATGAAATCGACGGCGCGCGGGTCCGGCGCCAAAAATTTTGGCGCCCGGCGAAACCCGCGACCTGAAATTCACCCCGCCCGACGCCGGAACCTATCTCTATCAGCCGCTCGTTCCGTCTTTTTCCGGCGAACAGCTTGGACGCGGCCTCTATGGCGTCGTCATCGTCGACGAGCCTCAGCCGGTCGCGGTCGACGCCGAACTGATTCTCGTGCTTTCCGACTGGCGGCTCGACGCTTCCTCGCAGATCGTCCCCGATTTCGACAATCCGGCCGACGCGCTGCGCGAGGGGCGGTTCGGCGGTCTCGCCACAGTCAACTCCCGCTCGAAAGCGGCGCCGCTCGTCTACCCGCCCGGCGCGCGGTTGCGGTTACGGCTTATCAACGCCGCCAATGCGCGGATCATGGTCCTCGCCTTCGACGGCGGACTTCCGAAAGTCATTGCCGTGGACGGCCAGCCCTGCGATCCGTTCGAGCCGGTGCGGCGCACGATCCCCTCCACGCCGGGGGCGCGATTCGACGTGATCCTCGACCTGCCGCCGCTTGAAAACCAGAAAGTCCGGCTGATCCTCCGCGGCGCCAATCGAATTGCCCGACGCGACCCTGCTGGAGATTCAGACCGGGGGAACGCCGCGGCCGCCGCAGCCGATCCTGCCCGCCTTTGCCTCCAATCCGCTGCTGCCGGGGGAAATCCAGCTCGAAGCGGCAAAAAAACTCGATCTGGTGATCGAAGGCGGCGCGCAAAAGGGAACGCCCGCCGCCTACAAGCCGCAGGGCGAAGACCTGCGCCGCGTCTGGCGCATCAACGGCCATTCGGGCCTTGAAGGGCCGCCACTGTTTTCAGTGAAGAAGGGGACGCCTGTTTCGCTTGGCCTGGTCAACAAGACGCTGGTTCCCCAGGTCCTGCACGTGCAGGGCCATGTGATGCGGCTGCTGCACGATTTCGACGACGGCTGGGACCCCTATTGGCGCGACAGCGTGGTCGTGCCAGAGGGCAAGACCAAGCATGTCGCCTTTGTCGCCGACAATCCGGGCAAATGGCTGATCATGTCGGCGATCTCAGAACATTTCGCATCGGGGCTGGCGGCTTGGTTCGAAGTGACGTGACGACATCAGCTCACCGGCCCTCTTCAGAGAGCGCTGTGAGCCCCGTCGCAAAGCGCGCCGTTTCCAGAGTGTTTGCAGCCGCAGAAATAAGCCGTTCCCGTCTTTTCCGCCTTGTAGGCGACGGGAGCGAAATTCGACCCCTTATGCGCGCCGTCGCAGAACGGCTGCTTGGCGGACTTGCCGCAGGAACACCAGTAATAGGTCTTGCCCTCTTCGACCTCTACGGGATAAGGCGACTTTTGGGCGATGACGGCTTCGGACATTGCAAACTCCGGATAAGAAGAACGCCCTATTTATAAGCACAGGGCGCAGCCGCAAAGGCCCTGCCGTCAGCTTTGCCGCAAGGCGAGATTTGCGAGGACGCGCGGCAGAATGTCGGGCAAATCCTCCGCGATCAGGCCCGGCCCGAACAGGTTGGCCGCCTCGCCGTGCAGCCAGACGCCGCAGGCGGCGGCCTCGAATGTCGGCATGCCTTGCGCCAGCAAGCCGCCGATCAGTCCTGAAAGCACGTCGCCCGATCCCGCGGTCGCCAGCGTCGGCGGCGCATGGCGCGCGACGCAGGCGCGCCCATCCGGCGCCGCGACTACCGTGTCCGGTCCCTTGAAGACGACGCAGGCGCCGACCGCGCGGGCCGCCGCGCGAGCCCGGTCGATTTTATAGGTGAAATCCGAAGGTTGGCCCGCCGCCTCCAAGGCATCGCCCGATGGCTGAGGTACATCTCCTTTCTTACTGAAAAGACGATCGAATTCGCCTTCATGCGGCGTGAGAACAAGCTCGGCGCCGACCGGGACCAGCCTGGCCAGGCGCTCCCAGTCGGGCGAAAACGACGTCAGGGCGTCGGCGTCCAGCACCACGCCGAGGCGACGGCCCTCCTGCCCCGTCGCCAGCAGGGTCGCGACAATCTCCCGCGTCGCCGCGCCCGTTCCAAAACCCGGCCCGATGACCACGGCCGAAAAGCGCCGGTCGGCGAGGAGGTCGCGCCATTGCGCAGCGTCATCCGCTTGCCGCAACATGATCGCGGTCAGGGCGGCGGCGTTGACGGCAAGGGCGTTTTCGGGGCTGGCGACGGTGACCAGCCCAGCGCCGACGCGAAGACCGGCGCGGGCGGCGAGTCGCGCCGCCCCGGTTCGCGTCGCCGGGCCCGAGGCGACGACCAGATGGCCGCGCCCGTATTTATGGCCATCGAGACGAGGCCAGGGCATGTGCGCCAGCCAGAGCCTCTCGGCGTTGAGAAAGGTCTGCGGCTTGATCTCGGCAAGCGTCTCCTCCTCGATCCCGATCTGGGTGAGGTGGACCTTGCCGCAAGCCAGCCGGCCCGGCAGCAGCACATGCCCGGGTTTCAGCCGGAAAAAGGTCACGGTCACCCGCGCCTGCACGCAATCCGAGCCGATCGCGCCATTGGCGCCGTCCAGGCCCGAAGGCACGTCCACCGCCAGCACAGCGGCGCCGCCGGCGTTGATCTTCTGCACGATTTCCAGGGCCGGCCCGTCGAGCGGCCGCGACAGTCCCGCGCCGAACAGCGCGTCGATGACCAGGTCGGCGTCGCGCGGGTCAAGGTCCTGGGCAAGAAGCGTTTCGCCGGGCCAGTCCGCAAAGGCCAGGGCTGCGTCGCCGCGCAAAAAGCGGGGATCGCCCAGCCTGGCGACGCGCACGTCGAACCCCTGCTCGCGCAGCAGGCGCGCCGCGACATAGCCGTCGCCGCCATTGTTGCCGGGGCCGCAATAGACCGCCACTCTCTGGCCTAACCTTTCGTCCTGTCCGGAACGCAGCATGTCCGCCGCGACCGACGCCACGTTTTTCCCGGCGCGCAGCATCAGGGCGTAGCCCGGCGTTCCCCCGGCGATGGTCAGGGCGTCGGCCTGGCTCATCTCGGAGGGGGTCAGCAGTTCGATCGGCTCGTCATCCAAGGCTTGGCTTATCTCGCTCATGAGCGCGATTTTGGGCCAGACCGAGCGATTGTTCAATTGCGGCCAAGGCTATTTTATCCTAGACGCGGCGCCGAAGCGTTTTCAGCGACTCTCGCATACGGAGCCAGCGCCATGACCACGAAAAGCCCGCGCAAATTTTTCGAACCCCTCGCCATTGGCGCGCCGGCCCCCTATCGCGAATTGCCGGTGCGGGTCGAGCGCATGATCCATTTCGTGCCGCCGCATCTGGAAAAGGTGCGCGCCAAGATCGGCGAGACCATTTCCAAGACCGACGTCATCCTCGGCAACCTCGAGGACGCCATCCCCGCCGACGCCAAGGACGCCGCGCGCAAGGGTTTCATCGAGATGGCCCTCGCCCATGACTACGGCTCCACCGGCCTGTGGACCCGCGTGAACTGCCTGAATTCGCCCTGGCTGCTCGACGACGTGACCGAAATCGTCGGCGCGATCGGCGACAAGCTCGACGTCATCATGCTGCCCAAGGTCGAGGGCCCCTGGGACATTCATTATCTCGACCAGTTGCTGGCCCAGCTCGAGGCCAAACATGGCGTACGCAAGCCGATCCTGATCCACGCCCTGCTGGAGACCGCCGAAGGCGTGAAGAATGTCGAGCAGATCGCCCTCGCCTCGCCGCGCATGCATGGCATGAGCCTCGGCCCGGCCGATCTCGCGGCGTCGCGCGCCATGAAGACCACCCGCGTCGGCGGCGGCCATCCCGAATACAAGGTGCTGGCCGATCCGGGCGCCGACGCCGCCGCCGAGCGCGCCGTCTATCAGCAGGACCTCTGGCATTACACCGTCGCCAAGATGGTCGATGCCTGCGCCTCCGCCGGCATCAAGAGTTTTTACGGCCCGTTCGGCGACATCGCCGACCTCGCCGCCTGCGAAGTCCAGTTCCGCAACGCCTTTCTGATGGGCTGCGCTGGCGCCTGGTCGCTGCATCCCAACCAGATCGCCATCGCGAAGAAGGTGTTTTCGCCCGATCCCAAGGAAGTGGCTTTCGCCAAGAAAATCCTGGAAGCCATGCCGGACGGCTCCGGCGTCGCCATGATCGACGGCAAGATGCAGGACGACGCCACCTGGAAACAGGCCAAGGTGATGGTCGACTGCGCCCGCCAGGTGGCGGCCAGGGATCCCGAGTTCGCCACGCTTTACGGTTTTTGAGTTGGCGCGGCCAGTGGCTCCGCCATCCCGGAGCCGCTGGCCGCATCTTCGCGCCGAATCTTGACTTTCGGGCCGAGGTCGCGGTACCTTCCACGGCCTGTCACGCGCGAAACCGATGGAATTTTTGTTTTCGCGCGCTGCGAAATGGCATTCCGACGAGAGAGCCGCTGGATATCAGCGCCAACTGACGGGAAACCCCACATGAAACCGCGCGCGGCGAAATTCGGCATTGGGGAAATCGTCAAGCACCGCAAATACGCGTTCCGCGGCGTGATCTACGATATCGACCCGGTCTTCGCCAATACCGAGGAATGGTGGCTGTCCATTCCCGAGGAAGTGCGCCCGGCCAAGGATCAGCCCTTCTATCATCTCTACGCGGAAAATTCCGAAACCGAATACATGGCCTATGTGTCCGAGCAGAACCTCGAACGCGACGAGAGCGGCGCGCCCCTGCGCAACCCCCAGATCGACGAGGCCTTTGTCCGCGCCGACACCGGCCGTTACATGCGCAAGGCCGCCGTCCTGAACTGATCCTCCATCTCCAGGCGCATTCCAGCCCCCCGCAAGCCTCCGCCCGCATGATCCGCGGCGCAAATCACGGAGGCTTGCATGTCCTTGTCCAGCATCAGCGGCGATTCTGCCGGCGTCGCCCTGGCGCAGCAGCGCCGCAACGCCCTTAAAACCCAGCAATCCGATGCGCAGGGCGCCGACGCCGCGTCTTTTCAGCAGATGACGCAGTCCGTCGCCACCGCAGGCGCCGCCGCGGTTTCAGCGACGCAAGACACGACCGCGGCGACCTCCGTCTCCAGCCTCCAAAACGATCTGACATCCCTGCTCGGCGCGGCCTTGAGCGGCGCGACAACCTCGCTGCAATCCTCGGCCACGGCCGTCGCGAGCGATTTGACGGCCCTGGGCGTCACCAGTCCGACTGGCTCCAGCCTGGCCGGTTCCAGCTCCACTAGCGTAATGACCGACCTGGAAAATCTCGTCGGCGCGGCGCAGTCGGGCAACGCCGCGACCGCCCAGCAGGATGCGCAGACCCTCATCCAGGCCATGCAGGGAGCTTCGACGAGTTCGGGCGTCGCCGGCGCGCATCACCACCACCATCATGGCGGCGGCGCAGACGGCGCGGACAGCCTGACCGCGACCACCGATCAGTTGATCGACCCGACCGATTCGACAAACTCCAGCTCCAGCGCCGCCGGTCTGCCGCAGGCTTTGCTCGACGCACTGGACGACAGCCCGGCCCAGCAGACTGCGATCCAGTCGTCCGGCCCGACGACGAACAATGCCTGATCCACATGCCCTGCGCCTGCGCGACCCGCATGACGACGCGGACCTGGTGGCCCTGTTCAACGAGGACAGGTTTCAGCGTTTCGCCACCCATCTCCCGCCCTTTGCCGGGGTGGAGGAGATGCGCGGCTGGCTCGCCTGCCTCGGCGCCGACAAATGCGAGATCGTCTGCGAATGCGAAGGCCAGCTGGCCGGGTTCGCCGGCCTATATCTGCTGACGGAGCGCCAAAGCCATATCGGCTGGTTTTTCCTCGGCGTGCGCGAAAAGTTCCAGCGCCGGGGCTTCGGCGCCGCGCTCCTGCAAAGGTTGCTGGAGATCGCCGACCTGCTGGCCGGGCTGCAAAGGGTGCAATTGACGGTCTTTGCCGACAATGAGCCGGCCATTCGGCTCTATCGCCGCTTCGGCTTTGAAATCGAGGGGCTCCACCCGGATTTCATCCGCCGCGAGGACGGCCCCGTCGACGCCTATACGATGGCGCGGCTCACGACCGCGGACGCCGCCCGGCAACGACCGCAACCGGATTGGCTCGCCCGGAAACGGGCATGAAAAAACGCGCGGAAAACTCCGCGCGTCCATTTCTCACAGTATGCCCGGTGAAGCTTACTTCGCGGCGGGAGCCGGAACGGCGGGAGCGGCGGCGCCGCCGGCGGCGGGCTGCTGCGTTTCGAGCTTCTTGCGCTCTTCCTCGGCGCGCTTCTGCAGTTCCGCGGCGAGCTTCTGCTGCTGTTCCGCCAGCACCTTGGGATCGACGGCCGGGCCGTCGAAGGCGGCGCCGAAGCCGCTGAGCGGCAGATTGAAGATCACTTCCGCATTGGCCTGGTTCTTGACCACGACGCTGACCGTCGTGCCCTTCTTGGCCGCTTCGATAACGTCCTTCTTCACCTTGGCTTCAGCGAAACAGCCGTTCGGGAAACAGATTTCGAAAGCGCCTTCGGAAACCGGCCCCTTGTCGACCGCGAAACGGAAGCCAGGGCGCAGCATCAGGCCGACCGGCATCAGGAAGCGCACCATCTTGACGTCTTCGCCCTTGACGTCATAGACGGCGAGCGCCAGCACCGGCGGCTGGTCCTTCTGCTGCGCCGAAATCGCGCGTGGTGTAGCAAATGTCCTTGTTGGCGGCCTGGTCGTGGCCGCAAACCTTGGTCCATTTTTCCTGCGTCGGGATGAGCTCGACCTTCATCGGACCCTGCTGCTGTCCAGGCTGCGGCGCCGGAGCGGGCGCGGCCGGGGCGGCGGGAGCCGGCGACTTTTGCGCGAAGGCCGGCGCGGAGCCGAGGAGCAAGGCGCCCGCGACCAGAGCGGCGCCCATGCGGGACGAAGACAACGACATTCGAAATCCTTTCAACTGAGCGGCTTTCCGCCCGGGCGGCGACTGGAGCAGCATTTCCGCTCGCCGGGTCAAAGACGCGCGCTCTTCACCCCAAAATGAGGCGATAGATTGACGGCAGCTTCATATCGCCTTCGCCGGCTATTTTCCAGCCGATAATCCCTCCGCGTCGCATTTTTGTCGCCGTATTGCCTGACGCGCGGGCCCCTATCCACTAAGATTAGCCCATGCGCCCACCTTTTTACCCGGTTTTTCTCCTGATTTGCCGCGCCGCCGCGCTTCTGGCCGCCAATTGGCGCTCTCCGGCGGCCTGGGCGTGGCGCAAGAAACGGATTTCGCGGCGGCAAGCCGAATCAGCCACGCCATCGCCATGCATGGCGATCCGGCGCTCGGTCCGGATTTCGACCATCTGCCCTACGTCAATCCTGACGCCCCCAAGGGCGGCGTGCTGCATCTCGGCGCGTTTGGCGCCTTCGACAATCTCAATCCCTATGGCGTCAACGCCGGCTCCACCGCCCTGGGCCTGACTGGCCCGGTCTATGAAAGCCTGATGGCCCGCAGCCTCGACGAGCCTTTTACCCTCTATGGCCTGATCGCCCGCTCGATTGAGACCGACCCGGCGCGCGACTTTGTCACCTTCCGCCTCGACCCGGCCGCGCATTTCTCCGACGGCGCGCCGATCACGGCGAAAGACGTGGTCTTCACCTTCAATCTGCTTAAGGCCCAGGGACGGCCGCAGCAGCGCGCCGCCTACGCGCTGGTCCGCTCCATCGAGGCGCCCGACGCCCTGACCGTGCGCTATGACCTTTCCGGCGCCGATGACCGCGAATTGCCGCTGATCCTGGCCCTGATGCCGGTGCTGCCCGCCCATGTCATGACCGAACAGCGCTTCACGCAGGAGGGCCTGGCCGTTCCGCTCGGCTCCGGCCCCTACGTCGTCGCCGAGGTCAAGCCCGGCGAAAAACTCGTCCTGCGCCGCGATCGAAATTACTGGGCGAAGGACCGGCCGATCACGCGCGGCCTTTATAATTTCGACGAGGTGGATTTCGCCTATGGCCGCGACGACAACAGCCTGTTCGAGGCGTTCAAGGCCGGCCTGATCGATTATCGCGAGGAAACCGAGCCCAACCGCTGGGTCGGCGGCTATGACTTTTCCGCCCGCCGCGATGGGCGCGTGGCGGTCGAATCCCTGGCCCTCGGCGGCCCCAAGGGCATGCAGGGGTTCGCCTTCAACACGAGGCGCCAAATCTTTGCCGACTCGCGCTTGCGCGAGGCCCTGGCGATGATGTTCGACTTCGAATGGATCGACGCCAATCTCTATTCCAATCTCTATACCCGCACGAAAAGCTTCTTCGACGAATCGGAACTATCCTGCTCCGGCCGGCCGGCCAGCGCGGCCGAGCGCGCTCTGCTCGCCCCCTATCCCGACGCCGTGCGCGACGACATCATGTCCGGCGCCTGGACGCCCCCGCGCTCCGACGGCAGCGGCCGCGACCGCGACATGGCGCGCAGGGCGCTGGCGCTCGCCGCCACGGCGGGATGGCGGCTGCGCGACGGGCTGCTGACCCGCGACGGCAAGCCGCTGAGCTTCGAGATCCTGGTCGCCAGCCGGGACCAGGAACGGCTGGCGCTGCTCTTTTCCGGGCAATTGCGCCGGATCGGCGTCGAGGCGCATGTGCGCTCGGTCGACGAGGTGCAATATCAGCGACGCCGCCAGCGCTTCGATTTCGACATGATGATCGGTCTGTGGCAGGCCTCCGCCTCGCCCGGCAATGAGCAACGCATGCGCTGGGGCGGAGACAGCGCGGAACAGGAGGCGTCCTACAATCTCGCCGGGGCGAAAAACCCGGCGATCGACGCCATGATCGCGGCGTTGCAGGCGGCCCATTCGCAAGAAGATTTTGTCGCCGCCGCCCGGGCGCTGGACCGGGTGCTGCTCTCCGGATTTTACATCGTGCCGCTGTTCCACAGCCGCAACCAATGGGTCGCCCATTGGTTGCGCATTGATCGCCCCAAGGCCCTGCCCCATTACGCGCCTTTGTACGGGGACACTCTGGAAACCTGGTGGCGGAGCGGCGAAAACTGAAATTCCAGCCTGCATAGCCCAAGCGAACAAGCGTTGGGCTGTCGCGGCCTGAAGAAAGCGATATACTTGTAAAAACAATGGCGGCCATCGGGCCACGCGGACGGCCGAACCAAGGGACTGACGCGATGCATCATCTGGTTGACGACAACGCCCTGTCCGCAGTCATCAAGGCGACAGAGGCGCTGTGTCGCCTTGGGATCCAGGCATCGCCCGCCCTTATCGCCGTCGTCGACGCGTCCGGGTCGATCATGCTCGTCAACGCCGCCTGGCAGTCGATCGCGAAAGCCCAAGGGGCGAGCGCCGAAGACTTCATTGCCGTCGGCGTCAACTATCTCGACCTGTGCCGCAAGGCCGGCTCTGACCCCTATGCTGTCGCCGCCTGTTTGGGCATTTCCGGCGTGCTTGACGGCTCCCTGCCCGAATTCGCCATGACCTATCCCTGTCACGGTCCGTCGACGGAACGCTGGTTCCGAATGAATGTCGCGCCGCTCGACGCGTTGCGGAAGGAGGGCGCCATCATTTCGCATGTGGACGTCACCGACCACAAGACCGAGTCCATGGACCTGGCTGAGCTTGAAGCCAGCGTGCGGCGCTCCTTTTCGCGATTGATGTATCTCGACGCCATGCTCCCGGCGCTCCCGGACAAGCAAGACCGCGCCCGCCCGAACGAGGCGCGCGACGCTTCGGTAGAGGCGGCGATCAACGCCTATTTTCTCGCCTGCGACATGACGGACATGGCCCGAGACAGATCCTTCGTCCTGCGACACAGCACGAGGCTCCTGTCCGAAATCCTGACCGCCTGGGCGAAGACGACCGGCGACCTGCCGTTCGGGGACGATTCTCCGCTCTGAGCCGGGCGCCGGATTTAAGCGTTCATGGCCCCTTGCGATCCGGCGCGCCGGGATTAACTTCTGGCGGCGCCCCGGCGGCGCGGAACGGAGAGCCGCGACATGGATTTCATCAAGGCCGCGCTCAATCTGCGAAGCGAAGACGCCGCGCGCCCCTGGCCGCCGCGCAACCTCGCCCTGGCCTTGCAGGGCGGCGGATCCTTCGGCGCCTTCACCTGGGGCGCGCTCGACCGCCTGCTCGAGGAGGAGCGCATCCAGTTCGACGCGTTTTCGGGCGCCAGCGCCGGGGCGGTCAACGCCGTGCTGCTGGCCAGCGGCCTCGCCAGCGGCGGGCGCGACGGGGCGCGGAAGAACCTTGATGATTTCTGGTCCCATGTCAGCCAGTCCGCGCTGTTCCTGCCGAAATCCGTGACCCTGCCGATGGGCTTTCTGGCCCGCGCGCTGTCGCCCTATCAATTCAACCCGTTCGACCTCAATCCGCTGCGCCGGGCGCTCGAATCCCATGTCGACTTCGAGCTGCTGCGCCAATCGGCCAGCCCGCGCCTGCTGATCGGCGCGACCCGCGTCGGCGCGGCGTCGCTGCGCATTTTCCGCAACCCGGAACTGACCGTGGAGACGGTGCTGGCCTCGGCCTGCCTGCCGCTGCTTCATCACACCGTGGAGATCGAAGGCGAATCCTACTGGGACGGCGGCTATGTCGCCAATCCGCCGCTGACGCCGCTGGTGGCGGAAACCGACGCTTCCAATGTGCTGATCATCCAGATCACCCCGACCCGTTCGCAAGTCGTTCCGCGCTCGCGCCAGGAGATCGAGCGGCGCATCGACCAGATCAATTTCGCCTCGACCCTCGAGCGCGAGATCGAAGCCATCCGCCTGCTGGCGCCGCTCTGCGCGGCGGGCGACGCCTCGGGCAAATGGGCGAAGCTGCGTCTCGACCGGCTCAGCGCCGAGAACGAGGTCGAACGCCTGGCGCAGGCCAGCCCGGGCAATCTCGACTGGTCCTTCATCACCAGCCTGCGCGACGCCGGCCGCGCCGCAGCCGAGGGATGGATCGAACAATCCGACAATTTTTCGCCCAAACTTTTGGACGCCTGAAACGTTACCGTTCCCTGGGGCACAGGAGCGTTTCATGGCCGCGGCAAAACTGCATTTCGTCACCCTGCTCGGGAGCCTGCGCAAGGCCTCCGTCAATGGCGGCGTCGCCCGCGCCCTTCCAGAGCTGGCGCCTGACGGCGTGACCATCGCCGCGCTCGGTTCGATCGGCGATTTGCCGCTCTATGACGCCGATCTTCAGGCGAAGGGCTTTCCGGGACCGGTGGAGGCGATGGGCGCGGCGATCACCGCGGCGAACGGGGTCATCGTGATCTCGCCGGAATATAACTATTCCATCCCGGGCGGCTTGAAGAACGCCATTGACTGGCTGTCTCGCCTGCCCGCGCAGCCGTTCAAGGCCAAGCCCATATTGATCCAGTCCGCCTCGCCCGGCGCGCTCGGCGGCGCCCGCGCGCAATATCACCTGCGCCAGTGTTTCGTCTTTCTCGACGGTCGCGTGATGAACACGCCGGAAGCGATGATCGGCGGCGCCTATGGCAAAAGCGACAACGCCACTGGCGACCTGACCGACGGGACAACGAAGGAATTTTTGCGCAAGCAACTGGAGGAATTCCGGAATTTCGTTCTGGCGATGACCGCGTGACCGGGACTTTCTGTCCTGCCGCCGCCCGGCGCGGGTTTTCGCCACAAGATTTAACCCGACCTTGCAAATTATTGCTTGGTTGGCTCAACAAGAATGGTCTGAATTTGCAATGAAGCAGGCGCCGCACCACAATCCTTAATGGGAATTCAAATCCTGCTCCACTCGCTCCTGAGGGGACATTAATAACGTCCCGCGAGTTTTACGATCTCCACAACCACAAGTATTGACACTGCAGCGTAAGGCGCCCAAAACGGAAGGGAATTTCATTGTCCCTATCCTTGCCGTCACGTCACAAATGGATCGATCAAATGAGCGCCGCGCCCTGCGCCGTCCTGATCATGGACGCAGATCAGCACAGCCGTGATTGCCTGCGCCTGGTTCTCGAAGCCGACGCGGGCAAGCATGTCCTCGCGGAAGCCTCAAGCGCCGCGGAAGGGCTGCGCCTTTGCGAAGCCTTGCGTCCGGATTGCGTGCTGCTGGCGCGCCGCCTGCCCGACCTGGACGCCTGCGAATTTGTCGCGCGGCTGCGCGCGGAGCGCCCGGAGTTTGACGCCCCCATCATTGTCATCGCCGCGATGGGCGAGATGATCGACAGGTCGACCGCGCGGCGCCTCCGCATCCACCAATGTCTTGATGGTCAGGCCCTCACCGCGGATGGTCTCGGTTGGGCCATCGACAATGCGGTGGAAGCCGCGGAGCTGCGCCGTCAGGCGGCGTGGCAGGCCCAGGAGCTGGAGCGCCGCGGGAACGCCCTGCACGACAGCGAGGAGCGCTTTTCACGTTTCATGCACGCCTTTCCAGGCGGAGCCTGGATCAAGGACCTCGAGGGGGCCTACGTCTTCGTGACCCACGCCTTCGCGCTCGCCTTCCACATGACGCCGGAAAAAATCCTGGGACGAACCGCTGAACAGCTGTTTCCGAAGGAAATGGACGTCGACCGGAGCGCGAACGACCGCCGCGCGCTCGAGAGCCCGAACGGCCTCACGGCGACAGAGGTCATCAGGCTTCCCGGGGGCGGCTCCAGGCAAATGCTGGTCAGCCGCTTCCCCATCCGAAACTTGGAAGGTCAGACGAAATTTGTTGGTGGACTGGCGATCGACATCACGCCGGGGCTGGGCAGTTTTATCGAGAAGGCGCCCTATGGCGTCGCCATGTTCGACCGCGACATGACCTATGTCGCGGTCAGCCAGCGCTGGACAGAGGAGTTCGGCGCCGGGAAAGGCGAGTTCATCGGCCTGAACGCTCTGGAGTTGCATCCGGAGATGCGCACGCGATGGGAAGAAATCGCACGGCAGGTGCTGGCCGGAAATCACCTTAGGGAAGACGAGGAACTCCTGGCCGCGGTCCGACGGCGTCCGCAACTGGTATCGCTGGTCGGCCTATCCCTGGATCGACCATAACGGGCTGCCCGGCGGCGTCATCGTCACCACGGAAAACATCACTGCGACAAGGGAAGCGGAAGCCGCCCGGCGCGAGAACGAGCAGCGCTATCGCATCTTCTTCGACAACGCCGCTTTCGGCGCAGCCGAACTCGACCTCGAAGGCAATGTCCTCAAGGCCAACAAGCGCCTTTGCGAAATGAGCGGCTATTCCGCCGAAGACTATGTCGGCAAAAAAGTGACGGACGGGGCGCATCGGGACGACGCGGCGGGTTATCTTGCGGCGCGCGCCGCCTATCTGAAGGGCGCCGACAGGTCGTTCGCCCATGAAATGCGCCTTTATCGCAAGGACGGCAGCCTCGGCTGGTACCGCCTGACGGCGTCGCTGGTGCGCGACGGCAAGGGCGTTCCGATCTATTCCTGCGGCATCGTCGAAGAGATTACCGCACGGGTCGAGGCCGAGCACGCCTTGCGGGACAGCGAGCAGCGCTACCGCATCTTCTTCGACAACGCCGCCTTCGGCGCCGCCGAACTCGACCTTGACGGCCACCTGCTCAAGGTGAACAAGCGCCTGTGCGAAATGGGCGGTTATTGCGCCGAGGACTATCTCGGCAAGAAGGTGACGGAGATCGCGCACCCCGACGACGCGGCGGGGTATCTGGCTGCGCGCGACGCCTATCTGAGCGGAAAGACCAGGTCGTTCACCCACGAAATGCGTTTCCGGCGCAAGGATGGCAGCCTCGGCTGGTTCCGTCTCACCGCGGCGCTGGTGCGCGACGGCAAGGGCGTCCCGCTCTATTCCTGCGGCATCATCGAAGAAGTCACGGCCCGCGTCGAGGCCGAGTCCGCCTTGCGGGAGAGCGAGCAACGCTATCGCGTCTTCTTCGACAACGCCGCATTCGGGGCAGCCGAACTCGACCTCGGCGGCCGCATCATCAAGGTGAACCAGAAGCTCTGCGAAATGGGCGGATACGAGCCCGAGGACCTGATCGGCAAGACCACGATGGAGCTCGTGCGGCCGGACGACCGGCCCGTTTACGAACAGGCGCGGGCAGCTCATCTCTCGGGACGACCAGAAGGCCTCGAGCGCGTCCGCTTTCCGCGCAAGGACGGCAGCCTCGCCTGGATCAGGATCACGGCCTCGCTGGTGCGCGACGGCAATGGCGCTCCACTTTATTCCTGCGGGATCATCGAGGACATCACCAAACGCGAAGAGGCCGAGGAGAGCCGGCGCGAAAGCGAAGAGACGGTATCGCGCCTTCTTCAACAACGGCGCCTTCGGCGCTCTCGAAACCGACCTGCAGGGCCGTTATCTCAAAGTCAATAAATGGCTTTGCGACATCAGTGGGTATACGCCCGAGGAGTTGATCGGCAAGACGGCGGAAGACTTTGCCCATCCCGACGACATCCCGACCTACCAGACCGCGCGGGACTTCCATCGGGCCGGCGTCGAAAACGCCTTCGCGGGCCGGTTCCGCTTTTTCCTGAAGAACGGGGAAATCGCATGGGCCCGCGTCCAGTCGACACTGATCCGCAATGTCGACGGGAAGCCGCTCTATTCCTGCTCGGTGCTCGTCGACGAGACGGAAAGCGTCAAGGCCGAAGAGGCCTTGCGCGCCAGCGAGGAACGCCTTCGCACCTTGAGCGACAACCTGCCCAACAGCGTCGTCTTCAAATTTACGCGGGATGCGGCGGGCAAAGGCCGCCTGCTTTACCTGAGCGCGGGCGTCGAGAAGCTCACCGGCGTTTCCGCGGAGGAGGCCATGGCCAACCCCGCGGCGCTGCTCAGGAGCGTCCCCCCGGACTACTGGTCGACCTACTTTGCCGCGAGGGGAAAAGCCACGCGGGAGGGAACGGACTACTCCGTCGAATTGCCGATCATAAGACCCGACGGCGGAAGAAGCTGGATCAGACTGCATGCCCGTTCCAGCCGCATGCCGGACGGCCAGCTCGTCTGGGACGGCGTCCAGACCGACATCACCGAACTCAAGCTCGCGCAATTCGCTTTGGCGCACAATGAGGCGCGGCTCAACGCCGTCCTCGATTGCGCCCAGGACGCAATCATCTCGGTCGACAGCGCCGGCGTGATCCAGTCTATCAACGCCGCGGGCGTGGCCATGTTCGGCTACGCGAGGGATGAAATCATCGGGCGCCACGCCGAGATCCTTATGCCGGAGACCTACTGGCTGTCGCATCGGGCGGCGCTGGAGGAGGCGGAGGCGCAATCATTGAAGGATGTCAAAGTCTACGGCCGCGAGCAGCGCATGGAAGGCCTGCGCAAGGACGGATCGGTCTTTCCCGTCGAGATCGCGCTCGCCGGCTCGACATTCGACGACCAGCGGCTTTTCGTCGGCTTCGTGCGCGATCTATCGGAGCGCCGCGTGATCGAGGAGCGGATAGAACAATTGAAAGCCCAACGCCTGACCGCCATGGGCGGCATGGCCGCGGCCCTGGCGCATGAGCTCAACCAGCCGCTGGCCGCCATCGGCGCCCATGTCGAAACGGCGCAGCGCCTGATGCGCATGCCCGCAGACAAGCGTCCCTTCAAGGTCGAGGACAGTCTCGGCCTGGCGGTCGAACAAACCGTTCGCGCCGGCGAGATCATCTCGCATCTGCGGCAGTTCGCGGCGCGCGGCGAGCCGGACAAGACCGCCCACAGCATGCACGCGCTGATCGTGGAAGTCCGCGACTCCATGCTGGTCACGCCGCGCCGCAGGGAGTGTCCGATTGTTCTGACGCTCGAGGCGGCCCGCGACCGGGTTTTCATCGACAAGGTGCAAATGAGACAGGTGCTGTTCAATCTCGTCCGCAATGCCGAGGAAGCAATGGAAGACCTGACCGGTCCCAGGTTGACGATCGCGACCTCCGCAAGGGGGAACGCCGCAATTCAGATCGACGTCATCGATATCGGGCCCGGCATCGCGCGCGACGTGAAAGACAAGCTGTTCGAGCCGCTGGCGACCACCAAGGCCAAGGGCATGGGGATCGGCCTGTCGCTGTCGCGCTCGATCGTCGAAATCCACTCGGGAAGCCTGACGGTCGGCGCGAATCCAGGCGGCGGCGCCGTGTTCAGCCTGGTCCTGCCATTGATCGCTCCGGGAGAAGACTCATGAGCCGGCCCATGGCGATCCACATTGTCGACGACGACGAAGCCATTCGCGTCTCGGTCAGCCGCCTGCTGATCACTGAAGGTTTCGCCGTCAAGACCCATGCGTCGGCCAAGGACTTCATTCGCGATTTTCCTGCGGAGTTCCTGCGGTTGCCTGGTAACCGACGTTCGCATGCCCGAAATGTCGGGGATGGAGCTTCTGGATTATGTCAAGGAACGCGGCCTCGACCTGAGCGTCATTTTGCTGACCGGCCACGCCGACGTGCCCCTGGCTGTGCTCGCGACCAAGCGCGGCGCCGTCGACGTGCTCGAAAAGCCGTTTCGCGCCGACGTGCTGATCGCCACCGTCCGCAACACTTTGGCGAAATGCTGCGTCAAGCCGGCAGAACAGCGCGAGGCGGACGCCCGCTTCGCGTCGCTGTCGGCGCGCGAACGCGAAGTCCTCGACCGGCTGGTGCTCGGACATCAAAACAAGATCGTCGCCTATGAGCTGGGCATCAGCCATCGCACCGTGGAAATCCATCGCGCCAGGATCTTGAAGAAGACGGGAACCGGCAGCCTCCCCGAACTGATCCGTCTCTACCTGAGCCTGGAGCGAGCGTCGGCCGCCGGCGCCGCTCTCGGCGATCCTGAAAGCTAGTACATTGTTTTCAGGCGAACTTCATCGCCACGCCCTTGACCGGAAAATGGAATAAGGGCTATTACCTATTCCCGGGAGCCTCCAAGGGCGGCGGCGACGGCAAGCTCCCAGGTTTCCGTCATATGCCCTGTGATTTCCACAAGATGGGACTGAAATTGGATCTGGCGGCGCTGTTGCGGGGGCGGCGCGCCGGCCGCGATACGCGCAACTCCTTATTGACCCGGGACCATGCTTCATCCGATTGTTCTTCATGCACTTTCGTCCGGATGTGACGAAACGGAAGCGGCAAGCGCAAAGCCTGAGCTTGCAGAAAAATCGATATGAGGTCCCAAGTGTTCACGAGAATTCCGGGCGCTATTCGCAACCCTACGATTTACCCGACGACAGGGGGCGCCAACATGCTCGCAAAAGACGCAGAGCAGGTGCTTGCACATCTCCAGCGCGCGGAAATCGAACTGCATTTCGCCTCGGCCGATTTGGGGAGCCTCGGCGTGCTGCCTCAATATCCGGAGATCGAAATCGCATTGTTGGCGCTCAAGGCCGCCATCGGAAAAATAAGCGACGCTGAAGAGGCCGAGACGCCCGGAGACGCGCCTACGACGCCAAAGGCGAACTAAGGCGCTTGCTCCACGAGGGCGCCGACGGCGTCACGCGCTCTTCTTCTCCGCAATCTGAACAAGCTCGCGCAGCAGTGCGCGGGCGCCGCTCAGCCGGTCCTGAGCGCGTTCATACTCGCCGATGAAGACGATCTTCATGTCGGGCCGGACCTTGGCCTCAGATCCCTGCCTCGAGATAAAGCGCACCAATCCCTGCGGATTGGCGAAGCTGTTGTTGCGGAAGCCGATGATGACGCCCTTCGGCCCAGCCTCCAGTTTTTCCACATGGGCGCGCCTGCACAAGGCTTTCACACCGACCAGCAACATAAGCTGCTTGACCTCGTCCGGCATCGGGCCGAAGCGGTCGATCATCTCAGCGGCGAAATTCTCGATGTCCGCTTCGTCGTCCAGCGAGGCCAGGCGGCGGTAGAGCTGCAGGCGCAGGTTGAGATCCTCGACATAATGTTCGGGAATGGTCACCGGCGTCCCCAGGGTGATCAGCGGCGACCATGCTTCTTCGACCGCCTCGCCGCCGCCCGCCTTCAGCGCTGCGATGGTCTCGTTGAGCATCTGCTGGTAGAGCTCGTAGCCGACTTCCTTGATATGGCCGGACTGTTCGTCGCCGAGCAGATTGCCGGCGCCGCGGATGTCGAGGTCATGGCTGGCGAGCTGGAAGCCCGCTCCGAGCGTGTCGAGCGATTGCAGCACTTCCAGCCGTCTTGAAGCCTGCGGCGTGATGGTCTTGCTGGCGGGCGTGGTGAACAGCGCATAGGCGCGGGTTTTCGAGCGCCCGACGCGGCCGCGCAGCTGGTAGAGCTGCGCCAGCCCGAACATGTCGGCGCGATAGACGATGAGCGTGTTGGCGGTGGGTATGTCCAGGCCGGATTCGACGATATTGGTCGAGACCAGCACGTCATATTTGCCGTCGTAAAAGGCGCCGATGCGATCTTCGAGCTCTGTTGAGGCCATCTGGCCATGGGCGACGGTAAATTTCGCTTCGGGCACATTCTGCCGCAGCCAGGACGTTGCGTCATCCAGGTCTTCGAGCCGCGGGCAGACGAAGAAGCTCTGCCCGCCCCGGAACCGCTCGCGCAACAGAGCCTCGCGCACGATGAGGTCATCGAAGGGCGTGACAAAGGTGCGCACGGCGAGGCGATCGACCGGGGGCGTGGCGATGATCGACAATTCGCGCACGCCGGTGAGGGCCAGTTGCAGGGTGCGCGGGATCGGCGTCGCCGAGAGCGTCAGCACGTGGACCTCCGAGCGCAGCTCCTTCAGCCGCTCCTTGTGGCCGACGCCGAAATGCTGCTCCTCGTCGATGATGACGAGGCCTAGGTTCTTGAAGCTCACCGTCTTGCCCAGCACCGCATGGGTGCCGATGACGATGTCGATCGATCCCTCCGCGATCCCTTTCCGCGCGTCGCGCATGGCCGCGGTCGACACCATGCGCGACATTTGCGCCAGCCGGATCGGCAGGCCCGAAAAGCGCGCGCAAAAATTCTTGTAATGCTGGCGCGCCAGCAGCGTGGTCGGCACGACGACCGCGACCTGCGAGCCGTCGATCGCGGCGGCGAAGGCCGCGCGCAAGGCCACTTCGGTCTTGCCGAAACCGACGTCGCCACAGATCAGCCGATCCATCGGCCTACCCGCGGCCATGTCCTGCAAGGTGGTCTCGATGGCGGCGAGCTGGTCGTCGGTCTCGTCATAGGGGAAGCGGGCGCAGAATTCCTCGTAAAGTCCTTCCGGGGCGACGAATTTCGGCGCCTCATGCAGCGCCCGCGCCGCAGCGATCTTGATCAGCCCCTGCGCCATCTGGCGGATGCGCAGCTTCAGCCGGGCCTTGCGCTCGCGCCAGGCCGAATGGCCGAGCCGGTCGAGCGCCGCCTCGGCGTCCTCCGAGCCGAAGCGCGTCAGCAGTTCGATGTTCTCCACCGGCACGAACAGCTTGTCGCCGCCGGAATAATGCAGCTCCAGGCAGTCATGCGGCGCGCCCGCGGCCTCGATATGTTTCAGCCCGATGAAGCGGCCGATGCCGTGGTCGACGTGGACGACGAGATCGCCGGCCGACAGCGCCGCGACTTCGGCCAGGAAATTCGCGCCGCGCTTCTTGCGCCGCCGTTGCGGCGCCAGGCGGTCGCCGAGAATATCCTGCTCGCCGATCACCGCGAGATCGCCGGCGACAAAGCCCGCTTCCAGCCCGATCACGGCCAGCGCTGCGCGTCCGTCGCGCAAGGACAGCGCCTGCGACAGGTTCGAAACCAGCTCGTGTTTCTTCAGCCCGTGCTCGGCGAGCACGGAGCCCAGCCGGTCGCGCGAGCCGTCGCTCCAGCCGGCGACGACGACTTTTTTCCCTTCGCCCTGGAGGGCGCGGATGTGATCGACGGCGGCCTGGAACACATTGGCGTTTTCGTCATTGCGCTCGGGGGAGAAATTGCGCCCCGGCGCGCCGCCGCAATCGATGACCAGCTCCTTGCCGCCTTCCGGCGCGGCGAAGGGCGAAATTTTCGCCGTCGTCGCGCGGGCGAGTTTTTCGGAGAACTCTTCTGGCTGGAAATAAAGCTCGTCGGGCGCCAGCGGCTTGTAATTGCTGTGCGCGGGGTCCTGCCGATAGGCCGTGCGGCGCGCGTCGTAATAATCCTTGATCAAGGCGAAACGCTCATGCGCCGCGGCCTCGGCCTGGGAATCCAGCAGCAGCGGCGCGTCGCCGACATAGTCGAACAGGCTGTCCAGCCCGTCGTAGAGCAGCGGCAGCCAGTGATCGAGGCCCGCGGGACGCCGTCCCTCGCTCATCGTCTCATAGAGCGTGTCGCCGCGCGTCTGCGCGCCGAACAGCGCCACGTATTTCTGCCGGAACCGCTTGATGCTCTCGGTGGTGATCGAGGATTCGTTCACAGGCACGAGGTCGAGCGCGCGCAATTGCCCTGTTGTGCGCTGGCTCTCGGGATCGAAGGCGCGGATGGTTTCGAGAATGTCGCCGAAAAAATCAAGCCGCACCGGGGCCGGCAGGCTGGGCGGATAGAGATCGACAATGCCGCCGCGCAGGGCGTATTCGCCGCTTTCCCTCACGGTCGAGGCGCGCAGGAAACCGTTGGCTTCGAGCCATTGCGCGAGCGCGTGGATATCGACCGCGGCGCCCGGCGCGGCCGAGAAGCTTTTCGCCGCCATTTCCTTCAGCGGAGGCACGCGCTGGGTCAAAGCGGCGACGGTGGTGACCAGCAGGCGCGGCTTTTCCAGCGAGGAGCGCGTGCGGGCCAGCCGCGCCAGAGCGGTCATGCGCTGCGCGGCGATGGCGGGCGTCGGGGAGACGCGATCGTAAGGCTGGCAGTCCCAGGCGGGGAATTCGAGGATTTCCGCCTCGGGCGCGGAAAAGGCGAAGGTTTCCTTGAAGGCGCGCAGGCGCTGGCTGTCGCGGGCGACATGGACGAGGGCGCAGGATCGCCCCTCCCCGGCCCTGGCGAGCGCGCGGGTGAGGTCGGCGGCGACAAAGGCGTCGAACCCGTCCGGCGCGCGCGAAAGGATCAGCGAGCGGGATTTTTCAAGCTCGGCGATGGCGCGTTGCAGTTCTTTCATAGCTTGTTGATCTGACCTGAGTTCTCGACCTCTCCAATCGTCATTGCGAGCGGAGCGAAGCAATCCATCTCGCGGCGAACCGCAGCCTGGATTGCTTCGTCGCCCTAGCCCGTCGCGAGACGGGCGTCCCTTCGGGAGCCCTATGGCTCCTCGCAATGACGGCGAGGGCCCCTTACAAATTCACCGGCGAGTGATGGGTATGAAACGCCTTGATAGTCAGGAAGATCGGCGCGTCATAGACGGGATCGACGGGTTTCGAGCCGGCGAACCACGAAAATATGTCGGCGTCCTGCGCCTCCATGAAATTTTCGAGCTGGTCGAGCTCAGCTTCGCTGAGCTGATCGATGCGGGCGTCGGCGAACTGGCCAAGCAGCAGGTCGACCTCGCGCATGCCGCGATGCCAGCAGCGAAACAGAATTCTCCGCCGGCGCGGGTCCAGGTCCGCGCTTGATCTCTGTGTGCCCGACATGCGGCCTCCCGAAAAACGCCAAAAGCGCTTGCGCCCTTTTTGGGGCGCAAGCGTCGTCGGTCTTATAGGACTCCGAAGGAGGACTGTCAGCGTCTATCTCACGGCCCTGGCCGCGAAAAGTTCAACAGCAAGAAATCAACCCCTGCGCGGCACCACCACGAGGCGGCGCACTTCGCCGTTCATGTAGGCTTGCAGGAAGGCGCGGTAGTTGCGGAAGGAGACGCAGCCATTGCTGTCGCCGCGCTGGCCCAGCATGAAGGTATGCGCCAGCAGGCCCGAACGACCGTAGACCGAGCCGCTGATCGGGTTAAGGCGCAGCGCCTGGACGCCATGGAACAGGCTTTCGCGCAGGGTCAGGTTGTAGACCGCCGGCGGCGTCGCGCCGCGCATGCGCAGATGGACATGGCCCGGATCGTCGAAATAGGGACCAAGGCCCGAATGGGCTTCCAGCGCCGTCCCGTTCGGCAGGTAGACCGTATGGGCGGAAATGTCATAGACCGCAGTGCCATTGCCCGCCCTGAAGGGCGCCGGGCTGGACGACCCGCCACGCCCCAGGCCGAACAGGCCGCCGTCGGGATTGGCGTAGGCCAGTTGCGCGCCCTTTTCGTCCGTCTTGGCCCCGAACAGCTTGTCGAAGAAAGAGCGCGGATCGTTTTGCGCCAGAGACGCCGGTTGCGCCTTCTCGCGCGACGCCACGGCGGCGCGGGGCGCCTCGCGACGCGGCGGGGGGGCGACGGATTCCGCGCGCGGCGGAGCCGAAAGCTCGGCTGGACGGACTGGCGGCGTCGGCGCGGAGATGGACGGCGCGCCCTCTTCGGCCTCCGCGACCTGCTCCTGCCTCTGCTCGACGACAGGCGCGCGTTCCGCGACCTGCGGCGGCGAAGCCTCGCTCTCCTGGGTCTCGGCCACCTGCGGACCCGGCTCGACCGGATCGACCATCACGAACAGGGGTTCGGACTGCAAAGGCGAAAAAGCGGGACCGATCGGCGCGCTCGACGCGAACAGCGCGGGGACGCCGACCAGCGAGCCATTGGGATCGAACAGGGCGCCATAGGGATTGGCGGCTTGCTTTTGTTCGGCTTGCGGCGCCGCGTCGGCCTTGGCCACGGACTTGACGACCGCTGGCGCCCGCGCTTCCGCGGAATTCGCCTCGTAAGCCTGTTCGGCCAGGCCGCCGGCCAGCTTCAGCGCGACAATGGCGCTGAAGGAGAACGCGGCAAGAGCGGGCACGGCGTGGGAAAAGACTTTCCGCGGCAGGCTCGCGCGATCCGTGAACGCCGGATCATAGGTTTCGTAACTCCAATCTGTCATTCGCCAGATCCTACAAACACTTCGCTGATCGGGCCCAGGCGCCGCGGTTCGGATTCGAGCTGGCCGGGGCAAACCTGCGTCAGCAAGCGAACCGGCGCCGCCGGGGTGCTCCCGCCGCCGTCCGAAATGTTCGTCAGGACGTCGCGCGTCCTTGTAGCAAAGCAAAATATACCTAAATTCCCGTTAACGACCTTTGGCGAATGCTGCATTATTCCTGCCCATTCCGGCCCGATCCTCGAGCTGCGCTCTCTGCGGCGCCTCGGGTTGCGGGCGCCGCGCAGCAGAACCATATTCCCCGGAAGACTCTCCGCCCGCGAGGGAAGGAATATGAATCGAAACAAAACGATGACGCCTCCGCAAAAACCAGTTTTGCGAAGATGTCGCGGCCTTTCTCCAAGTCGAACAACTCAGGCGAAAGCGCCGCCGTGTTGAGCGGGTGCAAAAGAGGCGACAAAAAAGGCGAAAATAGGGTTCACGATAAATTTTGTTGACAGTTGCCCAAAAAACACAGGAAAACGGCCTGCGCTAAAACGTCGCAACCCCTAGGCCTTCCGCTTGGTCCACGCCTTACCGGTCGCGCCAGCGACGCAAGCAAAGCCGGTCGAGTCCGGCCAAGGCCGCGTAAAGCGCCATGCCGCAAAAACACAATAGCGTGACGGCCGCGAACATCAGCGGAATTTTCAGACGGTAGCCGGACTCGACGATTCGGAAAGCCAGGCCTTCGCTGCTGCCCGCCGGGCCCGCGGCGAGCTCGGCCGCCACGGCGCCGATCAGCGCCAGGCCGCCGCCGATGCGCAGGCCGGTGAAAATCTGCGGCAAGGCCGAGGGCAGACGCAGCAACAGCAGGATCTTGCCGCGAGACGCTCCCTTCAGCCGGAACAGCTCCACCAGGCCGCGGTCGGTCGCCTTGAGCCCGGCCGAGGCGTTGGACAGGATCGGGAAGAAGGCGACGAGAAAGGCGCAGGCCAGCACCGCGGCGCGCGCGTCGAGATAGATCAGCAGCAGCGGCGCAATGGCGATCAGCGGCGTCACCTGGGCGGCGATGGCCAGCGGCAGGAAGGCGCGCTCCAGCCAGGGCGACCAGGCGAACACCAGCGCCAGCGCCACGCCGCCGATCGCCGCCAGCGCCAGCGCCTGCAAGGCCTCCGAGAGCGTCGCTGCGGCGGCGTTCAGCAGCAGCGGCGCATTGTCGGCCAGCACCGCGGCAATGACGCTGGGCGCCGGCAATTGCGCGGGCGGAATGTTTTCGATCCGCACCGCCGCTTCCCAGACGATCAGGAGCACGGCAAGCGCCAGCAGCGGCGCGACACGGGCGAGAAACGTCTTCATGGCCCCGACCTCCCCATCGCCTGCTCCAGCGCCTCCGCAATGGCGCCGCAGCTCGCGGCATAGTCGGCGCTGTGCCGCTCCACCGGGCCGCGCGCCTGATGGCGCAGGGAAAGCAGCGCGTCGATCCGCCCGGGACGCGCCCGCATGACCGCGACGCGATCGGCCAGATAGGCGCTTTCCGACACCGCGTGGGTGACGAAGACCACCGTCGCCGCGTTCTCGCCTTGCAGTTTCAGCAGCGCGTCGTTCAGCTGCCAGCGGGTGATTTCGTCCAGTGCGGCGAAAGGCTCGTCGAGCAGCAGGAGTTGCGGCCGGTCGACCAGTGCGCGGGCGATCGAGACGCGCATCTTCATCCCGCCCGAGAGTTCTCTCGGCAGTTTCCGCGCCGCGTCGGCAAGTCCGACGCGGGAAAGCTGCGCCATCACAAGGGGATCAGCCTCGCGCCGTCCCACCCCGGCGAGACGCAGGGGCAGATAGACATTGGCCCAGACATCGGCCCAGGGCATCAGGTTCGGCTCCTGGAACACGAAGCCGATCTTCGGCGCCGCGCCATCAGACCAATCGATCGCGCCGGAATCGGGCGTCTCCAGCCCCGAGATCAGCCGCAGCACGGTCGATTTTCCGCATCCCGACGGACCCAGCAGGCACAGGAATTCGCCTTCCCAGAGGTCGAGGTCGAGCGCGTCGATCACCTTTGCGTCAGCCTTGAAGGACAGGCGCAGGTCGCGCAGCGAAAGCAGCGGCGCGCTCAGTTCTTGCCCTCCGTCGCCAGACCGACGCGCTTGTTGCAGAAGCGGAAGTCGAAACCCTTCGCCATATCGAGACCGGCCGGGACGACGCCCGCCTCCGCCATGCTCTGGTAGAAGCGCTTTATGCGCGTAAAATCCATCGCGCCAATGCCGCTTGTCAGAGCGTCGCCGGAGTCCACGATCCCGAAACTCTTCATCTGGGCGATGGAAAAGGCGAGTTGCGCATCGTCGATATCGGGGTTTTGCGCCTTGATCGCGGCATTGGCGGCGCGAGAGTCGCCATGCAGGTAGGTCTTCCAGCCGAGGAGGGAGGCGTCGACGAAACGCTGCACCAGGTCAGGCTTGGCGGCGATCAGGTCGCGGCGCGTCTCGATGGTGGTGGCGTAGCTCTCATAACCGTGGTCGGCGAGCAGGAAGACATTGGGCTTGAACCCGCCTTCGCGTTCGATGGCGTAAGGCTCTGAAGTTACGTAACCTTGCTGGATCGACGCCTTGTCGGCGAGGAACGGCGCGGAATTGAAATTATAGGGCGCGACCTTTGCGCGGGAAAAACCCCAGCGCTTTTCCATCCAGGGCCAGACCGTGGTCAGGCTGGCGAGGCCGACGAAAGCCTTGGCCTTGGGAAGGTCCTCGAAACGGTCGAAGCCGGCGCCGGGATGCGACATGAAGGCCAGCGGGTCTTTCTGGAAGATCGCCGCGACGGTGACGATGGGAATGTTTTCGCTGATCGCCGAAAACTGGCCGACCAGATTGTCGCCCATGTAGAAATCGATCTTTTTAGCGGCGAGCAGCAGCCGATTGTTCTTCTGCGGGCCGCCGGGAACAATGGTCACGTCGAGCCCGTATTTCGCGTAGGTTCCATCGGCGACCGCCTGGTAGAACCCGCCGTGCTCGGCCTCGGCCAGCCAGTTGGCGCCGATGGTCACCTTGTCCAGCGCGAAGGCGGGAACACAAAGGGCGAAGAGGCCCAATAAAAAACTCGTCAGGCGGGTCACGGAACTCTCCATGGGGCACGCGCTCAAGTTAGCCTGAGCGCAGGCGTGAGGGAAGGCTTCCGTCGGCGAGGCCCGCACTCTTCGCAACGCCTTCTTCAGCGCAGACAACAGATAACGTCTTGACTTGGAAAACAAAAACTTCGCTACCGGCCTGACGTCACTGGGAATCCGAACTTACGACAACCAGAAAGCCTCATTCATACAGTATTAATTCCGAGACACTATGTATTAATTCCAGCCAAAGCGATGAACTATCCTTCCGGCGTCAATCTTGAGCAGACGCGTGGTGACCTAAGGGCATAACGATGCTTACCATCAACGAACTCCACAAACTTGAAGCGATGCGCCAGGAAATTCAAAACTTGCGTGTCGTCGCCGCTGATCTGGAATCGAAATTGGTCCATCACATCAATGATTGGTCGCCGTTTTTTCGTTCCTATCGGCAGCTCTGCGCGCTCCACGCGGCTCTCGACGCCGCTGGATTTGTCGCGGACGCGGCCGTCGCAGACGCGCACGCCCATCTCGCGCCCTTGTCTGAAGCCTGAAGGCCGATCCAGCGATTGAAACAAAAAGTCACGCCTGCCTCCGAGAGACCCGAGCCCTATCCGTCTTTCGCGTGCATGATGATGCAAAGCACGGCCGACCAGGGCCACCTCAGCCGTCCGCCGCGACGCCCGTTTCCAGCCGCCAGTCCTCCAGCCAGCGCGCGAGCCGTCCGCCGCCCGCCTTGATCCAGGCGGCAAGTACCGGCCCTTCCTCGCAAAACAGGAACACGCCGTCCATGCCCCTGGCGCGGCGCAGCGTTTCCAGCGCATGGAGCGGGGTTTGCGCGATGGGGCCGCCGACGTTGAACGAGGTGTTTACCGCGACCTCGACGCCGATCCGCCGTCCCAGCGCCTTGAGATAGGCGTGCGTGAGGGGATCGGCGGCTTCGCGCACGATCTGCAGCCGGGCGGTGCCGTCGGCGTGGATCACTGCGGGAATGCGCAAGCGCGCCTCCGGCTTGGCCATGGCGGTCAGAACCATGTAATTATAGGCGTTATAATCATCGTCCGAGGCCCCGTCCGACAGCTCGAACAGGTCCTTGGCCGCAGCCAGCGTCATCATCGGCGCCAGCGGCCGGATCGCCTCGCGGTATTTGACGCGCTCGTTGAGCAATTCGCGGGTGCGCGGATTGCAGGGATTGGCGAGGATGGACCGGTGGCCCAGCGCGCGCGGACCCGTCTCCGCCGCGCCCTGGAACAGCGCGATGACTCCATCCCGCGCCGTGATCGACGCCATCAGATCGGCGATGGCGTCACGCCCAAACTCCTGCGAGGCGTCGCCGAGCTCGGTCCACGCGATATCCGGCCGCCGGCCAGGGCGGCGCGGATTTCGGAACGGCGCGGCGCGCGGCCGCAATAGAAGGCGTGTTCGAGCTTCGGGCCCGGGCCGGCGCCGGCGGCGGCGGCGAAGGCGTAAGCCGCGCCGGCGGTCACGCCCGAATCGTTGGGCGTCGGCGGGACCCACAAATGCAGCCGCGTGCGTCGCCCGAGCGTGCGAGCAAAGTAGTCCTCGTCGAAATGCTCAAGCAGCCGCATGCTGGCGAGCGCGTTCAGCGCCGCTCCGCCCGACAGCACCAGCCGGTCGCTGCCGGAGGCGCGGATGAAACCGTCCACGACATGGATCAGGGCGTCCTCGAACACCAACTGGGTCGCCGCGGCCTTGTCGAGCCGCTCGCGCGTATTGGGCGCGTGCTGGACATCTTCGACGCGCAGCACAGCGTCCGGATTCCACATTTTCGCGCGAGGGATGGGCGGGCCGAGAAGTTCGATCAACGCCTGCGTATAGGGTGTCCTGAACAACCCTCGCGGCCAGTTGGCCAGCGACCGGTTGAGGCGCAGGTCGCCATCCGGCCCTTTGTCGAAAATCCGGCTGAGACGCTTGTAGAAGGGGTTTTTCGCGCGATCCATCTCGCCGTAAGCGGCCGCGCCCATGTAGCGGCCCTCGCTGCTCAATTGGGTCCAGCCGCCCTGGGTCGAGCTGATCATGCCGTAGAACAGGCCGAGCGAATCGAAAAGGCTGTCGTTGCCGCGGAGCAGCCGGACGACGCCGTTTTCGCCGAGATAGAGCGAAGTCGAGGCGTCGTCGCCGGAGCCGTCGACCACCACGATCATCGCGGGCTCGGACCCGGTCGCGAAGGGCGAGACCATGTAGGAGAACCAGGCGTGGTTGTCGTGGTGCCTCACGCAGATGACTGGAACGGGCTCATCGAGGCCGAAATGCGCGGCCAGCAAGGCCGGGGCGCGGCAGCCCTCGCGGAGCCGCGCGCCGTCATAGGCCGGGCTGTGGTCCTGGAAGACCGCGTCGAGGCTGGCGGGAAACTCCTCGAGCAGGGAACGCGTCCCCGCGGCGAACAACAGCGGGAAATCATAGGTTGCGAGCCAGGCGACGATGGCCTCCGGATCGACGCCGCGATCCCTCATGATTTCGCCCAGCGCGTCGAGCGACCGGCGGGGAAACCGGTTGGTATGCTTTTCGCCGGAAAACCGCTCTTCCTCGTTGTTGCAGATCAGGCGCGGGCCGCCGTCGGGCGTGACCTCCACCAGCGCGACGCCGCTATTGTGAAAACCGCCCAGGGCAATGCCGGCGAGATAAGCGGTTTCGCCGCGCGCCAGCCGCGCCCTCAGTTCCTGAGCGCGTCCCGCCGCGAAAGCGCTGCCCGGCCGATGGATGTTCCTGGCGCGAAACCAGCGCTCGGCCATGGGCAGCACCGCCCGGAATCCCAGGGCGGCAAGCCGCGGATGCAGGGGCGCGAAACGCGCAAGCTCGCCTGACTTCGGCATGCATGCCTCCCGAAATTCACGCGCCGGCCGGCAAAAGCGGCAACACATGACGCCTCGTCCGGGTTCCGCCGCGGACCTTGCCGCCTGCCGCCGCCCCGGGTAAACACGGGACATGCGGCCCTCGCTTCTCGATCCCCTCTTCGCCGAGGCCAGCGCCCTGCCCGGCGTCGGCCCCAAGACCGGCAAACTGTTCGACCGGCTGCTCGGCGACGGCGCTCCGGCGCGCGTACTCGACATCCTGCTGCACCTGCCGGTTTCCAGCATCGACCGCCGCAACCGCCCGAAGATCGCGCAGGCTCCCATCGGCGCGGTCTCGACCATCGAAGCGCGCGTGACGGAACATCGGCCCTCCTCGCGGAAAAGGCCCTTATCGGGTGCTGGTCGAGGACGAAACCGGCGACATGTCGCTGGTGTTCTTCCGCGCCAACCAGGCCTGGGTCGAAAAAGCCCTGCCGCTCGGCGCCACGCGCTGGGTTTCGGGCCTGGTCGAAATGTTCGATTTTTACAAGCAGATGGTCCATCCCGACCGCATCGTCGACGAAGCCGGGCTGGCCGCCCTGCCCCCGGTCGAGCCGGTCTATGGCCTGACCGAAGGGCTGTTCCAGCGCGTCGCGGCGAAAGCCGCAGCCGCCGCCCTCGCCCGCCTGCCGAAACTTGCCCGAATGGCTGGAGGAGCGCAGCCTGCGCGCCAGCCATTGGGAAAGTTTCGCCGACAGCCTGACAAAACTCCACCATCCGCAGCAGCCGCAGGACCTCGCCTTGGAAGGCCGATCCTGGACGCGGCTGGCTTATGACGAATTGCTGTCGCACCAGCTCGCGTTGCGGCTGGTGCGCGCCAAGATGCAGACCATCCGCGGCCGCTCCCAGAAGGGCGACGGCCATCTGGCGGCGAAAATCCTGGGCGCCCTGCCCTTCGAACTCACCGGCGACCAGAAGATCGCCGTAGCGGAAATTTCCGCCGATCTTTCCAGCGACAAGCGCATGTTGCGGCTGCTGCAGGGCGACGTCGGCTCCGGCAAGACCATTGTCGCGCTTCTGGCCATGGCGCAGGCGATCGAGAGCGGCCGCCAGGCGGCGCTGATGGCGCCGACCGAAATCCTGGCCCGCCAGCATTACGCCACCATAAAACCGCTGGCCGAGTCCGCCGGCCTGACCGTGGCGCTGATCACCGGCCGCGACAAGGCGTCCGAACGCCGCGCGACGCTGGAAAAGCTCGCCAGCGGCGCGATCGACATCGCCATCGGCACCCATGCGCTGGTGCAGGACGAGATCGCCTTCGCCGACCTGGGGCTGGCGGTGATCGACGAGCAGCATCGCTTCGGCGTGCATCAGCGCCTGACGCTCGCCGACAAGGGCCGCGGCGTCGACGTGCTGGCGATGACCGCGACGCCCATTCCGCGCACCCTGGCGCTGGCCTTTTTCGGCGACATGGAGCTTTCCTCCCTGCGCGAAAAGCCGCCGGGTCGCCAGCCGATCGACACGCGCGTCGTCAACGCCGAGCGCATCGACGAAGTGGTGGCCGGACTGGGCCGCGCCATCAAGGCGGGGGCGCGGGTCTATTGGGTCTGCCCGCTGGTCGAGGGCAGCGAGGACAGCGACCTCGCGGCGGCGGAGGACCGCGCCGAGGATTTGCGCAAATTCTTCGGCGACGCGGTGGGTCTCGTCCATGGCCAGATGAAGGGCCGCGACAAGGATGAGGCCATGGAGGCTTTCGCCACGGGCGAAACGAAAATCCTCGTGGCCACCACGGTGATCGAGGTCGGCGTCAACGTGCCCGAGGCGACCATCATGGTGATCGAGCACGCCGAACGTTTCGGCCTGTCGCAACTCCACCAGCTGCGCGGCCGGGTCGGGCGCGGCTCGGCGAAATCCTCCTGCATTCTGCTCTACGCCGGGCCGCTCGGCGAGACCGCGCGCGCCCGGCTGGAAATTCTGCGCGAGACCGAGGACGGGTTCCGCATCGCCGAGGAGGATTTGCGCCTGCGCGGCGAAGGGGAGGTTCTGGGCGCCCGCCAGTCCGGGGCGCCGGGGTTCAGGATCGCAAGGCTCGACATCCACGCCACCCTGCTGCGCGCCGCCCGCGACGAGGCCGAGCGCGCCCTGGCTGAAGACCCCGACCTCGACGGCCCGCGCAAGGACCTGCGGATATTGCTCTATCTGTTCGAGCGTGAATCCGCCTTGCGGCTGCTGCGCGCCGGCTGAGCCTTGCGGGCGCGATCCTCGACGGGCTCAGCGAGATCGTGGGCTGGACTTGACCGCGACGCGGCATGGTCCGATTGTCCGCTGGAGATTGAATTTCGCGAGGCCCGCCATGCGCATGTTTTTCCTGGCCCCGCCGCCGGCCTTGTCGCTGGCGCTGTTGTTGGCCCTTGCCGGCTGCAACGCCAACCGCGCGTCGCCGGAAGTGATGATCCCCCCTCTACCGCCGCAGACTTCGCTGCGGGTGACGCCGCCGGGCGCGCAACTGCCGCAGGGCGGCGGCTGCGCCGCGGACATCGCGCGGTTCCGCGCGATCCAGGACAACGATCTCTCCATGGGCCACGTCAACCCTGACGTCTACAAGCAAATCCAGGGCGACCTGGCCGAGGCGGACCACGCGTGCTCGGAGGGCGACAATCTGCGCGCCGAGGGATTGCTCAGGGCCACCAAGACCCGCCACGGCTATCCGGCCTAGGTCTTCAGCGGCCTGCCGGCGGTTTCCGGCGCCGCCCTCGTCGCAGCGAGGCTGACGAGCGCGAGCGCAATCAGGTAGAGCGAAATCGGCCAGGCGGCGCCGTTGGTCCAGGCGAGCAAACTCGCGGCGGCGAAGGGCGTGAGGCCGCCGCTGATCGCCGCGCCGACCTGGAAACCGAGCGAGGCGCCGCTATAGCGCAGCCGCCCGGCGAAAAGTTCGGCATACCATGGCGCGCCGACGCCGAACCCGATCATCTGCCCGAAGGTGATCGCGACGACGATCGCTGAAGTGACGGCGAGCGCGTCCTTCGTGTCCAGCAGCCAGAACAGCGGAAAGGCGAAGGCGATTTCGAACAGGCAGCTGAAGGTGAACATCGCCTTGCGGCCGATCCTGTCCGACAGCCAGCCGAACGCGGGTATCGCGAACAGCGCCACGATGGACGACAGCATCAGGGCGTTGAGGATCACGCCGCGCGAAAGCCCGAGGTTTTTCGTGACATAGCTGATGGAAAATATCCCGGCGACGGCGACGTAGCCGATCTCGGAAAGCTTGAGTCCGACGGCGATCAAAAAGGGCCGGCGCTGGGCGGTCACGACCTCGACCAGAGGCGCGCGCGCCGTCTCGCCCCGCGCTTCAATCGCGCGGAAGACGGGCGTCTCCTCCAGCCGCAGGCGGATATAGAAGCCGACGCCGGTCATGAAGATGCTGAGAAGGAAGGGAACACGCCAGCCCCAGGCCAGGAACTGCGCCTCGGGCATTTGCGAGGCCAGCGCCAGCGCGGCGATGGCGGCGAGATTGCCCAGCGGATAGCCCAGTTGCACCAGCGCGCCGAGCAAGCCGCGATTTTGCGCCGGCGCGTTCTCGACCACCATGAGCACGGCGCCGCCCCACTCGCCGCCGATGCCGATGCCTTGCAACAGGCGCAGCAACACCAGGAGAACAGGCGCGAGCAGGCCGATCTGGTCATAGGTCGGCAGCAGGCCGATGCAAAAGGTCCCGAGCCCCATGATGACAATGGTCACCGCGAGCATGGCCTTGCGCCCGACCCGGTCGCCGAAATGCCCGAAAATCGCGGCGCCGAAAGGCCGCGCCAGCAACCCGACGCCATAGGCGCCGAAGGCGGCGATCACGCCCAGCGCCGGATCGGACAGCGGAAAGAACAGCTTGTTGAAGACCAGCGCGCTGCAGGCGCCATAAAGCAGGAAATCATACCATTCGGCCGCCGTGCCGATGATGCTCGAAACCACCACCCGTGTAATCGCGGGGTTCGATTCGGCCCGGCTTCGCAAGATGGGCGCCGACGCAATACTCATGAGATCCCCCTCGACAAGCACAATCGCGCAGAACTCGACCTAGGCTGAAATTTCCTTGCAAAGGTAAAGTTCCCATCATGAGGCATCAAAATGCCGCTGACATGAAATGTTGCTGGCAATATTTGTGCGAGTTACGCCAATCGTTTACCAACGAGGTGACTTTGTACGACTTAATTATTAGCAGAAACAGTCACGACACATCAGGCCGATCCGGCATGCCTCTGTTGCATTTTTATTACGTAGCGTAAGAAAATGGCGCCCGCGCTGAAAAACAAGGCATTTTGGCCCGAAGGAAATTTTGCGCGCTTGAAACGGCGTTTGATCACAGGAATACTCTTGGCAACCGCGGCCTAAAAAGACGCCATGATTGGAATTTCAATTTTCAATCCTTCCGGGAGGAAGCAAATGTCGACCAGGGATTTCCAACGCCTTTTGCTGGGCGGGTTCGCCGTCGCCGCCGTCGCCGCCGCGCAACCGGCCTGCGCCCAACAGTTTTCCTCGCTCTACGCCTTTGGCGACAGCTACGCGGATACCGGTAATCTCTTCAAGTTTGTGGGACCGAACGCCGTCTATCCGACCGGGCGTTTCAGCGGCGGCACGAATTTCAACGACGACTTGTCGGCCTACTATGGCGTTCACGACAATAATTTCGCCATCGGCGGCGCCTTGACCGGCACGGCGCCTAACGGTTGGCAGAATATCGTGCAGGCGAGCCTGCCGCCCGGCTCTCCGACCCTGCCCGGCTTCGCCTATGAATGGCAATCCATGTTCCCGGCCACGGGCCAGTCGATTCCCGCCAATGCGCTGGTCACGCTGAGCATTGGCGGCAACGATGTGCGCCTCTACGAAGGCTTTGGCCTGCCAGCCTCCGCGGCGCCTGCCTATGCGGCGCAATCGGCCGCCAACGCAATGGCCGGAATCAACGCCCTCGTCAGCTATGGCGCGCGAAACCTCGTCTTCCTCGCCGGCAACGCCGCGCTCCTGCCGGACCCGACCATTCCCGCATCTGCGAGGCCGGCCGGCAGCGCCTATGCCGCAAGCTACAACCAGGACATGCAGTCGGCGCTGGCCCCGGTGGCGGCGAGCGGCGTGCGTGTCGAATATGTCGACCTGACCGCTATCCTGAAAAACATTCAAAGCAATCCCACGGCCTTCGGCTTCACGGCGGCAGGCGTCGCCAATGGTTCGAACGTGTGCCCGGCGGCCTGCGTCGGCGTGACGGCCCAGGCCGTGGCCCTGCAAAACCAGTATCTCTTTTATGTGGACGGAATTCACCTGACCTCGGCCGGATTCGCCATCGTCGCCGAATATATCGAGAACCGGCTCAATGCGCCGGAAACTTTCGCCGCGACGGGGCAACTCGGCCTGAGCGCCGTCGGCGGTTTCGTCGGAACCATGTTCGGTCGCCTCGACCTGTTCAACGGCCCCGCCGCGCCGGCGTCGGGGGGCTTCATGGCCTATGCCGGCGCGCCCGTCGTCAAGGGCCCGCTGGCGACGCCGCAGCAGCCGAACCCGTTGTCCTTCTACATGCAGGTCAATGGCGGGGTCGGGACGCGTTCGTCCCAGGGCAATTCCCTCGGCTATCGCTGGGACGGGCTGGGCGGCGATCTCGGCGTCGAATATCGCGTCACCCCGAATTTGCTGATCGGCGCGGCCTACAGCTATTCCGCCCCGAGCCTCAACCTGAGCCAGGGCGCCGGAATTTCCTCCGCCAACGCCAACCAGTTCGGCCTCTATGGCGCCTATGACGCGCAGCGCCTCTTCGCGCAGGGCATCCTGTCCTATGGCGCGCTGAATTATTCCCTGACGCGGCCCGGCGTGATCGGCAATCTGACGGCGAGCCCGAATGGAGCGACCTTCGCCGCCGCGTTCAAGACCGGCTATCTGTTCGATGTCGCGCCCGCCACGCGGCTCGGCCCGATCGTCGGCCTGACCTATGTGCGCGCCCATGTGGACGGCTATTCCGAAACCGGCGACGCCGCCCTCAACCTCAGCCTCAACGGACAGAACGCCGAAGCCCTCCTGGGCAGCGCCGGCGCGCAGATCCGCTACGTCTACGGCTCCGCCTACGGACCGCTCGACACCTTCCTGAATGTGACGGCGGAAAACAACTTCGAAGGCTCGGGCCGCGTCATCCAGTACAGCGCTGTATCCGCCCCGATGATCGTCAACAGCTGGAACGCGGCAAGCGCCCCCAACCACGCCTTCGCCCGTTTCGCCGCCGGCGCCAGCCTGAACATCGCCAGCGGCGTGGCCCTGATCGCCAATGTCTCCCAGACCCTCGGACAGCCGGGCGGCGAGGACTTCACAGGATCGGGCGGCCTGAAGATCGCGTTCTGACGTAAAAGGCGAAGCCGCGAGGCTTCGCCTCTCCCTCAGCTCCGCAGTCCCGGCGCTTCGTGGCCGGTGCGGGCGACATATTCGGTGTAGCCGCCGCCATATTTGTGCACGCCCTCGGGCGTCACTTCCAGCACGCGGTTCGACAGCTCGGCGAGGAAATGCCGGTCATGCGAGACGAACAGCATGGCGCCCGTCATATTGCGACAGGGCCTTGATCAGCATTTCCTTGGTCGCCATGTCCAGATGGTTGGTCGGCTCGTCCAGCACCAAAAAATTCGGCGGGTCGAACAGCATCAGCGCCATCGCCAGCCGGGCCTTTTCGCCGCCTGACAGCACCCGGCACCGCTTTTCGACATCGTCGCCGGAAAAGCCGAAACATCCCGCCAGCGCGCGCAGCGATCCCTGCCCCGCTTGCGGAAAGGCGTCTTCCAAGGTTTCAAAGACAGTGCGCTCGCCGTCCAGCACTTCCATGGCGTGCTGGGCGAAATAGCCCATCTTGACGCTGCCGCCGACCGTCACGTCGCCTTCGTCGGGCTCGGTCGCGCCGGCGATCAGCTTTAGGAGCGTGGACTTGCCGGCGCCGTTGACGCCCATCACGCACCAGCGCTCGCGTCGGCGCACCTGGAAATCCAGCCCGTCATAGATGCGCCTGGCGCCATAGCCCTTGTGCAGATTTTTCAGCGTGACCACGTCCTCGCCGGAGCGCGGCGCCGGAGGGAAATCGAACGCCACGGTCTGACGCCGGCGCGGCGGCTCGACGCGGTCGATTTTTTCGAGCTTCTTCACCCGGCTCTGCACCTGCGCGGCATGCGAGGCGCGGGCCTTGAAACGTTCGATGAAGGCGATCTCCTTGGCGAGCATCGCCTGCTGCCGTTCGAATTGCGCCTGCTGCTGCTTCTCGTTGAGCGCGCGCTGCTGCCTCGTAGAACTCGTAATCGCCGGAGAAGGTGTTCAAGCCGCCGGCGTCGATCTCGACGATCTTCCTGACGATGCGGTTCATGAACTCGCGGTCATGCGAGGTCATCAGCAGCGCGCCTTCGTAGTTCTTCAGAAATTCTTCCAGCCAGATCAGGCTTTCGAGGTCGAGATGGTTGCTCGGCTCGTCGAGCAGCATGGCGTCCGGGCGCATCAGCAGGATGCGGGCCAGCGCCACGCGCATCTTCCAGCCGCCGGAGAGCGCGCCGACGTCGCCGTCCATCATTTCCTGGGAAAAGCTGAGGCCGGCCAGGACTTCGCGGGCGCGGCCCTCCAGCGCGTAGCCGTCGAGCTCCTCGAACCGCGCCTGCACCTCGCCATAGCGCTCGATGATCTCGTCCATCTCGTCCATCCGGTCCGGGTCCGCCATGGCGGTCTCCAGCTCGTGCAGTTCGGCGGCGACGACGCTCACGGGACCGGCGCCGTCCATGACTTCGGCCACGGCGCTGCGGCCGGCCATGTCGCCGACGTCCTGGCTGAAATAGCCGATGGTGACGCCGCGATCGACCGAGACCTGGCCCTCGTCGGGGTCTTCCTGCCCGGTGATCATGCGAAACAGCGTGGTCTTGCCCGCGCCATTGGGGCCGACCAGGCCGATTTTCTCGCCCTTCAGCAGCGCCGCCGAGGCCTCGATGAACAGGATCTGGTGGCTGTTCTGCTTGGTGATATTGTCGATGCGAATATCATGTGCGCGACGAGGTCCTGGGTTTTCCGGAGGGTCTTAGGCCAGCGACGCGCGCGCGTGGAAGCCCGATGTTCTCACGCCTCGCTCGCCGCAAAGGCGTCGCGCAAGAACATCTGGATGAATGTCGGCATGCGCTCGGCGTCGATATCGGCGACGCCGCGGACCGCGTGCAGGCGGGCCAGTTCCGGCTCGGGATCGCTGCGCGATGAACTTTGCAGCGCGGTCACAGGCTTCCTGCGCCGTCAGAGCCAGCGACCGCTCCTGCATGCAGGCGATCTTCTGGCCTTCGACGACGATCCGCCAGCCGGGCGAAGGCGTCGCCTCCCCGGGCGAGAAGCCCGTTTCTTCCTGCATTTCACGCGCCACGCTCGAGGCGAGATCGACCTTGTCGCCGAAAATGTCGTTGGCGTCAGGCGTGCCCGCGGCGAAATAGATTTTTCCCGCCGGCGTGGTGTGCGGCGCCCATTTCGCCGAGCAGCCAGGCGCCATCGCTGGAGCGCAAGGCCGCCATGGCGAAGCAGTTGAACACCTCGCGGTCGGGATAGCCGAAATCGCGCCAGGCGAGGAAATTGCGGATAATTGGTGTCGAAAAACGCGCCGCGCAACACGCCGCCCTCCGGCGTGTCGAGGATTTCGGCATGGCGCAGCAGAAGCACGACGCCGTCGAAAGTCCTTGGCTTTTTCGCCAGGTTCTCCCGCCAATGCGCGTCGATCCGCGCCGCCTCGGTCTCGCGCGAAATCCCAGGGCGCGGGACGAAAAGCCGTCTCCAGGCGCGCGACGGCTGAAAATTCCATTCCGCATGGCGGCTCCTCTCGCCTCTGGCCTTGGCGTGAAGCTTGCGACGCGCGAATAAGGATTTCAAAACCTTGGCGCGCGGCGCAAATCCGATATCCTGTTTCGCCGGGAGAAAGCAATTGGCCGCACATTTCGATCTGGAGCCCTTCAAGGCGCCGCTGCTCTTCCTCAGCGTCGCGGGCGTGGTCGTGCCGCTGTTTCCGCCGCCTGCGCGTCAGCCCCGTGCTGGGCTTCCTCGTCGCCGGAATGCTGATCGGGCCGAACGTGCTCGGGCGGCTCGACGCGATGGTTCCCTTTCCGCCTGCCCGTCCTCGCCAACAGCAAGAACATCGACGCTCGTCGCGGAATTCGGCGTGGTTTTCCTGATGTTCAACATCGGGCTGGAATTGTCGCTGGAGCGCCTGTTGCTGCTTCGGCGCTTCGTCTTCGGGCTCGGCGCCTTGCAGGTCGCGGTCTGCGGCGCGGCCCTGTTCGCCGTCGCGCGCGCCAGCGGCTTGTCGCAGCCGGCCTCGGTTGTGCTCGGCCTGGGCCTGGCGCTCTCCTCCACCGCGATCACCGTGCCGGTGCTGGCGGAGAAAAAGCGCCTCAACACCCTGTCCGGGCGCGCCATTTTCTCGGTTCTGCTGTTTCAGGACCTGCTGGTGGCGCCCCTGCTCTTCGTCATCGCCATGTTCAGCGCCGACGCCGAGACGCATCCCAGCCTGATCTGGACGCTCGCGTCAGCGCTGCTCGCGGTGGCGCTGATCGTCGGCGCCGGGCGGCTGCTGCTGCGGCCGCTGTTCCAGCTCGTGGCCCACACGCGGTCGCCGGAACTTTTCATGGCCGCCTGCCTGCTGGTGGTGATCGGCGCCGCCGTCTCCGCCGCCTCCGCCGGCCTGTCCATGGCGATGGGCGCCTTCATCGCCGGGCTCTTGCTGGCGGAAACCGAATATCGCCGCGCCGTCGAAACCGCCATCGACCCGTTCAAAGGCCTGCTGCTCGGCCTGTTCTTCGTCTCGGTCGGCGCCGGCCTCGATCCGCTGCGGGTGGTCGCCCATCCCTCGACGACCCTCGGGCTGGCGCTGGGCATGATCCTGGTCAAGGCGCCGCTGACCGCCGGCCTCGCGCTGCTGTTTCGCACCAACCGGCGCCAGGCGCGCGAAATCGGGCTGCTGCTCGGCCCCGGCGGCGAATTCGCCTTCCTGCTCGTCACCGCAGCCGTCGCGGCGCGCATCCTGCCGGAAGAACTTGCCGGCGAGGTGATGATCGCCGTCACCCTCTCCATGGCCCTGATCCCGTTTTTCGCTTTCCTGGCGGCGCGCGGAAAGGCGCGGGAAAAAATGGTCGCCGGGCCCGATGCGGCAGAGCTCGCGCCGGCCTCGCGCGTCATCATCGTCGGCTACGGCCGGGTCGGCCAGATCGTCGGCGACCTGATGCGCGCCCACAAGATCGACTTCCTCTGCGTCGACGGCGACGCGGGCGTCGCGGCGCAGGCGCGCGGACGCGGCGAGCCGGTTTATTGGGGCGACGCGACGCAGCGCGCCTTCCTCGACCGCTGCGGCCTCGCCCAGGCCCGCGCCGTCATCGTGACCATGCATACGCCGAGCGCTGTCGACGCGGTGGTGCGGCTGGCGCGCGAGGCCAGGGTCGACCTCACCATCGTCGCTCGCGCACGCGACGCCGCGCATGCCCGCGGGCTCTACAAGCTCGGCGCCACCGACGCCGTGCCGGAGACGACGGAGGCGTCGCTGCAGCTGTCGGAAGCGGCTCTGGTCGACATCGGCGTGCCCATGGGACTGGTCATCGCCTCGATCCACGAGCAGCGCGACATCTACCGCAAGGCGCTGATCGCCGAAGACAGCGTGTCGCCCCCGCCGCGCCCGTTTTCATCACGCCGGTGGCGACGGTCGAAGGGATGATATTGCGGGAAAAGAAGTCGCCAGTTCTCCAAAGCTCGGCTACACTGTACTTGCCAAATTGCGGACGAGTAAGGCCAATTTCTTATGATATACTTATAAAAAAACAATGCGCTCTGCACCGCTGTTCGGCCCTTCGGAAATGACAGTCAAGGAGGATCGCATGAGCACGAATGAGATCGTCAGCGCCTATTGCGCCGCCTGGAACGAGAAAGAGGACGGCGCCCGCGCGCAATTGCTCGCAAAATCCTGGAGCGAGGGCGGCGTCTACGAGGACCCCAACGGCGTCGTCGCCGGGCGGAGCAACCTGAACCACCATATTGTTGGATTTCACCAGGCCTATGCCGGCTGCCGGATCGTCGCCACAAGCGCCGTCGACCAGCACAGCAACAAGATTCACTTCACCTGGCAATTGCAGACGCCGGACGGCGGCGTCGCCATAGATGGCCGCGATTTCGGCGAACTCGACAGCGACGGCCGCATTTCGCACATCGTGGGATTCTTTGGCCCCCCGCCGGGGCTCTAGCCTGTGAGCTTGATCGGTAATTCGCTCGGGTGGATCAGCTTGCGGTGATTTCGAGAACCGGAGCGGAGCGAACTCAATGTTCGTGAGCGCCGGAAGCGCAGAAAGCGCGCCGTCAGATGACCGCCCGAGGTGAAGTTACGGTCACGCCCCTGCGAGGCAGGCGATTCTCTCCCACGTGCCCGGATGGCTTCGCAGCGAACGCGCGAAGGCGTCGTCCTGAAAATGGGCGTTCAAGGGCGTGCGTCCGCTGTGGAAATGCTCAAGTTTCCACAGCGCGGCGGTCGAGAGCGTCGGGATCGTCGATCAGGTCGAGCGCCGTGGCGTCGGCGTCGAATTCGCGCACCCGCGACAAGGCGAGATAGAGCAGATGCGCCAGCGCCGGCGCGGAAACGAGCAAGGCCGCGTGCTGATCGCCATGCGCGAAAGCCGCGCCGCCGGAGGCCAGATCGGCCATGCCGCGCAGCGCCGAGGCGGCGATCTGGCTCTGCACGGCGGCGGCCCAGTTCAGCGCATGGGTGTCATGATTGAGGATATGCGCGACCTCGTGAGCGAGGATGCCGGCGACTTCGGCGCGCGACAAGCCGCGCAGCAGACCCTGGGTCACGGTGATGCAGGCGTTATCAGGGCCGCCCAGCGCATAGGCGTTCATGGCGGGGACCGGCAGCAGGAACAGCTCCGGCGCGCGGCGCATGTTGGCGCGTGCGCAAATATTGAGCAGCAGGGCATAGAGACCCGGCGCCTCGCCGGGGGTCAGCGGCCGGGCGCCGAAACGTTTGAGCACGACATGCGGCGGGCAATCGGCGGACGCAAGTGTCGAGTTGGCGGCATGAACATGCGGCGTCCGGGATTTGCCGGACAGGTAGCCGCAAAGAACCAGCAGGCCCATCATGCCGGTCATCACGCGATGGGAGTGATCCGAGTGGAGGTTGCGCAACAGGCGGCGCCGCAACCGCTCCAGCTCCAGTCCGACGGAATCCTTGTGCGCGCGCCGCGGGAATTCCGGCCTGGGCTCAGTCGCGCGGGCCGGCCCACGGTGGTTTTTCCCCCCGTGGGAAGCGTGAAGGTGAAGTCCAATGGGATGGAACACGATTCACTCCCGACTGCTGCGCCTTGGTCGGCACAGTAATCGGGGACCAAGCAAATGCAATGCCACCATTTGCCAAGTGGCTGAAATAACGTTTAATTTTCCACAGCAAAATGTTAGTGCGACGCTCCCTGCGAAGCTTCCGGCTTGTCGCCCGCGTTTTGCCGCTGTTCGTCGCCATGCCGACCTTCCAGGGATCGGGCCGCGCCGGGCATGGGCAAGTTCGGATCATGGGCGCGAAGCTGGGCGATGGTTCGGTAGCTCTCGAAAATCATCGTGAAGCTTTGCTCGTAGTCGCGCGCGGCGAGCGCATGCGCCGCCGCCGCGACCAGCGGGATGCAGTTTTCCAGGCCGTCATGCTTGCCGGCATAGGCGTCGAGGAAGGCGGTCAGACGCCGCAGGCTGTCGGCGCCGAGGTCCGAAACCAAGGCGATCGCCGCCGCGCTTTCCGGCGTCATTTGCGCTTGCGCGCCCTGCTGGGCTTGCGGCGAGCGTGTCTGGATGCGCGCGAGCGTCGGCATGATGTCCTGCAGCACCGCTGACAGCACGCGCAAATCCTCCCCCGGATTGCCCATGCTCGGAGTGTTCATGCCTGGATTGTTCATGTTTCTTGGCGCCCCGGTCGAAGAAAAAGCCATTGTCCGCTCCTCATGAGTGCAAGGCGATAATGAAGACAAACAAGGTCGGGCAGGGACAATGCCCTGCCCGAAGACATTACCCGTCCCGTTCAGAACCGTTGCTGGCCGAAATTGCCGCCGGTCGCCTGAGGCAGGATCTCCGCCAGGCGTCCCGCGACCTCCTGGATGTCCTGAGGGGTCAGCTGACGCTGGAAGCCCTGCTGGTGCTGCTGGTTCTGGTAAGGATTCTGCTGCTGGAAGGGATTCTGCTGTCCCTGGCCGAAGGCGGCCTGTCCCCAGCCTTGACCCTGTCCCCAGCCCTGCATGAGCTGGCCGAAGCCGCCGCCATAACCCTGCTGGTTCTGGCCCTGCATGGATTGCAGGAGTTGCGGCAGCACCGGCAGGATCTGCCGGACAACCTCATTGACCTCATGGTGCGACAGGGTCCGCTGGCCGCCAAAGCCGCCGCCGAAAGCCGCTTGCGGCTGATACTGGCCCTGCTGCGCCTGGGCGATGATCTGCGGCAGCACCGGCGCGATCTGCTGCAGGATATTGCTGACATCCTGCTGGGAAAGCTGCCGCTGCTGGTTCATGCCGCCCCAGCCCTGGGATTGGCCATAGGCTCCGTATTGCCCGAAAGCGCCTTGTCCCAGCGCTCCCTGGCCCAACCCGCCTTGTCCCATGCCGCCTTGCCCAAGTCCTCCCTGTCCCCAGTTCTGCCCGAGGCCCTGGGATTGCTGGTATTGCACCTGCTGGAGCAGGGATTGCACCAGCTGCTGCAACTGGGCGTTTTGCTGTTGCGGATTCTGGAATGCGTTCTGCTGCGATTGATCGGAATGAATCATGATGATTTTCCCTTTCGCTCTACGCCCCCGCGTGTTGCTGCTCAAGCTCGCGACCGCTGGCGCGGACCGCCATATCGCTTGGCAGGGGGCGGACGATACTCCGGAAAGGGATGAAAGCTACCCGCTTTGTTTTCACAATATTGCGAACGCCGGCAAAGCTTTGCAGTCCATTACGCGCCAAAAAAACGCCACAAAACGCTACTGGAAATCCTGCGCCCGCGATCGCAACGCAGTATTACGTTGCGCTAGACGTTACGGCAGAAAAATTAGATTAAAACGTCCCCGCCGCGACATCGCCTGAACCGGCAGAACGCATCAGTTAGTCCACCGACAGCGCTACAAAGCGCGCCTGCCCCTGTGCATTGGCGACCAGCAGCAGCGCCGATTTTGCGGCCGTCAGCCTTCAGCGCCTTGGCCTGCGCCAGAACGTCTTCCGGCGTCGCAACCGGCTGGCGGTTGACCTCGACGATCACGTCGCCCGGCGCCAGATGCTGTTCCGCCGCGGGCGTCTCCGGATCGACCTTGCCGATCACCACGCCTGCCTTGACGCTGTCCTTGATCTGGAATTTGCCGCGCATTTCGGCGTTCAGCGCCAGCAGATCCAGGCCCAGCGCATGGGCGGTCTTCGGCTGCGGCGCGACCGGCTTTTCCGGCGGCCGTCGCCTTGGCGAGCTTGGCTTCGCTTTCCTCGAGCCGGCCCAGCGCCACTTTCTTGGTCATTTCCTTGCCGTCGCGGATCACCACGACCTCGACGTCCTTGCCGACCGGCGAGGTCGCGACGATCTTCGGCAATTCATGCGCGTCGGCGACCGGCTTGCCGTCGAATTTGACGATCACGTCGCCCGGCTTGAAGCCGGCCCCGGCCGAGGGGCCCTTTTCGTCGACGCCCGAGATCAGCGCGCCGCGCGCCTTGCCGAGATTCCAGGCATTCGGCGATGGAATCGTCGACGTTCTGGATGCGCACGCCGAGCCAGCCGCGCCGCGTCTCGCCGAATTTCAGCAATTGCTCGATCACCGGCTGCGACGGTGTTGGACGGGCGTGGCGAAACCAATGCCGACCGAACCGCCCGACGGCGAGAGGATCGCGGTGTTGACGCCGATCACTTCGCCGTCGAGATTGAACAGCGGGCCGCCGGAATTGCCCTTGTTGATGGCCGCGTCGGTCTGGATGTAATTGTCGTAGGGGCCGCTGTCGATATTGCGCCGCGTGGCGGAAATAATGCCCGCCGTCACCGTGCCGCCGAGCGCGAAGGGATTGCCGACCGCCAGCACCCAGTCGCCAACCCGGCTCTTGTCGCTGTCGCCGAATTTCACCGCCGCGAGCGGCTTGGGCGGATTTCACCCGCAGCACCGCGATGATCGACCTTGGCGTCCTTGCCGACGATCTCCGCCTTGAGCTTCGAGCCGTCGGTGAAAATCACCTCGATCTCGTTGGCGCCGTCGATGACGTGGTTATTGGTGATGATAATGCCCGACGGGTCGATGACGAAGCCGGAGCCGAGCGAAGAGGAGCGATGGGCGTGGCCTTCGCCATTCTGCTGGCGATGGCGCTTCAAGAATTCCTCGAACATGTCGTCGAGCTGCGAGCCGGGCGGCGGTTTCTGGATGTCCGGCTTCTTCTCCTCCACCACCTGGGTGGCGGAAATATTGACCACGGCCGGGGTCACCTTTTCCGCGAGATCGGCGAAGGATTCGGGCGCGCCGCGCGCCAAAGCCGGCGAGAGCCCGCCGAGGAACCAGCGCGGCGGACGATCGCGAGGCCCGCGACGACCCCACGACCGAACGCCTTGCTGTCAAAAGTTTCATGTCAGCCTCGCGAAGAACTAAGGTCAGGGTTTTGCGGCCGGCGGCCTTGCCCGAGGCACTGATCGAAAAGCGGAAGAAGTCCGAATTCGGCGAAATGACGAAACGCGCGCCCTTGCCTTTGAGCGACGCGTCATAAGCCTGCATCGAGCGATAGAAGGCGAAGAAGTCCGGGTCCTTGCTGAAGGCTTCGGCGAAGACGCGGTTGCGCTCCGCCTCGCCGTCGCCGCGCATGGTGTCGCCGCTTCTGCTGCGCCTCGGCCACGATGACGGTGGCGTCGCGCTGGGCGCTGGAGCGGATCTGCTGCGCCTCCTGCTGGCCGAGCGCGCGATATTCGGCGGCCTCGCGGGCGCGCTCGGTGCGCATGCGGTCGAACACCTTTTCCGAAATCTGGCGCGGCAGGTCGACGCGCCGAATGCGCGCGTCAACGATCGAGACGCCGAAACGCTCGGCCTCGCGATTGACCTGATCGCGGATTTTCGCCGTCAGCGCGGCGCGGTCGTCGCGCACGATCTGGGTCTGGTTGGCGTCGCCGAGCACGCGGCGCACGGCGGAATTGAGCACCGAGCCGAGCTGGTTGTCGGCGCCGGCGACGCTGCCCACGGTCTGGTAGAATTTCAGGGGGTCGGCGATCTTGTAGCGCACGAAGGCGTCGACTTCGAGCCGCTGGTTGTCGGAGGCGAGAACCTCCTGCTTCGATCGATTCGAGATCGAGGATGCGGTTGTCGAGATAAACGACGGTTTCGATCAGCGGCAGCTTGAAATGCAGGCCGGGTTCGGTGACGAGGCCGCGTTCCGGCACCGGTTCGCCGAAGCGCAGCAGCAGGGCCTGTTGGGTCTGATGCAGTTCGAAGGTCGCGGAAAAGCCGAGGACCACAAGGATCAAGGCGCCGATGGCGAGCCCGATGAGGCGGGTCGGGTTCATGGCTGGCCTCCGGTCTGGTTTGCCGATTGGCCTCCGGCGGTGGACTGGCCTCCGGCGGGGGCTTGGGCGTAAGGTCGAAAGGCGTCAGCGGCAGGATCAGCGGCGGGGCGCCGGCGGAGCGGTCGAGGATGATCTTGTCGCCCGCGCCGAGCACGCGCTCCATGGTTTCGAGATAAAGGCGCTGGCGCGTCACGTCGGGCGCCTTGCTTGATATTCATCGAACACCTTCGTGATAACGCGCCGTCTGGCCGCGCGCTTCCGCCACCGTCTGCTCGCGATAGGCTTCCGCGTCGCGCGAGGATCCGGGCGGCGTCGCCGCGCGCCTGCGGCACGATGCTGTTGGCCTGCGCCTGCGCCTCGTTGACGAATCGGCTGCGATCCTGCTGCGCCGCCGTCACGTCGCGGAAGGCCGCGATGACGGTGGGCGGCGGATCGACCGACAGCAATTGCACCTGCAGGATGGTGACGCCGGCCTGGTAGGAATCGAGAATGGTCTGCATGGCCGATTGCGACCGCCGGCTCGATCATCTTGCGCTCGGTGGTCAGCAAGGGCTGGATTTTGGTGCGGCCGACGAGTCTCGCGCATGGCGCTTTCCGCCACCGCCTTGATGGTTTCGCCCTGATTCTTGATGTTAAAGGCGAATTCCTCCGGATGGGCCGGATCGATCTGCCAGATCACGCGGAACTTGACGTCGGCGATGTTCTCGTCGCCGGTCAGCATCAGGCTTTCTTCGGGCACGTCCATCAGGGTCGCCGGCATCGGTGCGGCCCCGCGCGCCGATGTCGATGGAATTGCGGTCGGTGACATTGAGCTTGATGGTACGAGCCGATCGGCTCAGGCCAGATATAGTTCAGGCCGGGACCGGTCTTGCCGGTATAACGGCCGAAAACCAGATTGAGGCCGACCTGGTTGGGATCGACGGTATAGAAGCCGCTGGCCAGCCACAGCAGCACGAGCACGGCGAGCAAGGTGAAAATGCTGCGGGGCGAAAAGTCGCCGGCGGTCATGTTGCGCAGCTTGTCCTGCGCCTTTTGCACCCAGGCTTCGAAATCGGCGTTGGGGTTTGGGCCGCCGCCTCCGCCGCCTCCTCCCCAAGGGGTCTTCGGGACCGAAGTTGCTCTTCGGGCCATTGCCCCAGGGATCGCCAGGCGATCTCGGGTCCGGAAGGCCTTCCGGCTTCGGCTGTTGATCGCCGCCTTGATTGCTCCAGGGCATGAATTCCTCGATTTTTTTCGCTTGAAATGCGCTTTGCGCCGGTTTTTGGCGGCGCGCGGAAGGCCGCCCCTATATAGGACGCGGCGCGGTCGCCCGCACAATCGAGCTTTAGAGACCCGGTCGAAATCGACATATTCCAGCGTCGCATTCGTCCTTGGGTCCGCGTTCCGGCTTTTCGCGGCGCAATTCCCGCCAATGGCTCCAGTCGACATCGGGGAAAAAGGCGTCGGCCTCGGGCGTCGCAATCGACCCGGGTCAGGCGCAGGAATTGCGTCGCGGCAGCGCCTGGCGGTAAAGCTCGCCGCCGCCGGCGATGATGATTTCCGCCGCGTGCATCGAAGCGGGCGAGCTGGTTGGCCAGAGCCAGGGCCGATTCGAAATCATGCGCGACATGAAGATGCTCCGGCAGGTCTTCCCCGGTATGAAAGGAGCGGTCGCGCGTCACGACGACGGTTTCGCGGCCCGGCAAGGGCTTTCCGATGGACTTGATAAGTCTTGCGGCCCATGATCAGCGGCCGGCCCCAGGTGATTTCGCGGAACCGCTTGAGATCGCTCGGCGCGCGCCAGGGAATGGCGTTGTCCTTGCCGAGCGCGCCATTGCGGGCGATGGCGGCGACGATTGTCATCGGCAGCAGCGGCTCGCTCATACCGCCACCGGCGCCTTGATCGCCGGCTGCGGCGAATAGCCTTCGATTTCAATGTCCTCGAAGACGAAATCGAACAGGTTTTTCTTCGCCGGATTGAGTTTCAGCTTCGGCAGGGCGCCGGGCGCGCGCGACAATTGCAGCCGCGCCTGTTCCACATGGTTGGAATAAAGATGGGCGTCGCCGAAGGTGTGGACGAAGTCGCCCACCTCCAGCCCGCAGGCCTGCGCCACCAGGTGGGTCAGCAGCGCATAGGAGGCGATGTTGAAGGGCACGCCGAGGAAGAAATCGGCCGAACGCTGGTAAAGCTGGCAGGACAGGCGCCGCACGCCCCCAACTTCCGCGACATAGAACTGGAACAGGCAATGGCAGGGCGCGAGCGCCATGTTCTCGATCTCGGCCGGGTTCCAGGCCGAAACCACCAGCCGGCGCGAGAAAGGGTTCTTCTTGATTTCGTCGACCAGCCAGGAAATCTGGTCATAGGTCCGGCCGTCGGCGCCCTGCCAGGAACGCCATTGCTTGCCATAGACCGGGCCGAGGTCGCCCTCCTCATTGGCCCATTCGTCCCAGATGCTGACGCCATGCTGCTTCAGATACGCGATGTTGGTGTCGCCGCGTAAGAACCACAGCAATTCGTGGATGATGGATTTGGTGTGCAGCTTTTTTGTCGTCAGCAGCGGAAAGCCGGCCGTGAGATCGAAACGCAGTTGGGCGCCGAAGATCGAGGTGACGCCCGTGCCGGTGCGGTCGCTCTTGGTTGCGCCCTCGTCGAGGATGCGCCGCAACAGATCGAGATAGGACCGCATGATGAACTCCGCCGCAAGGGGATCGGCAGTTTAGCGATTCGCTCTCAGGGTTCAACGAGCTTGCGGTAGACGTGCCAGGAGGCGTGGCCGAGCAGCGGCAGGATCACGATCAGGCCCAGCAGGCCGGAGAGCAGGCCGAAGGCCAGGAACAGCGCGATGGTCAGGGCCCAGACCAGCAGCGGCCAGGGATTGAGCAGCACGGACTTGACCGAACTGACCATGGCGGTGACGAAATCGACGTCGCGGTCGAGCAGCAACGGGCAGGACACCACCGTGATCGAGAACACGAAGAAGGCGATCACGCCGCCGACCAGATTGCCGGTGAGCGAGGAAAATGAGTTCCTTTTCCGTCGACAGCGCTTCCTGGACGAATTCGGCCGGGTCCGGCATATGGGCGCCGTAAAAGGTCAGATAGAGGAAAAAGGCGTAATCGACCCAGAGGATGAAGGAAAACAGCGAGACCAGCGCCATCCAGCCGAGGTCGCGTCCGCCACTTGTCTTGACCGAGCCCAGGATCGCGCGCCAGGACAGCGGCTCACCCTGCTCCAGCCGCCGGCTGACTTCATAGGTCGCCGCGGCCATGAAGGGCGCGACCAGGGCGAAACCGGTGAGAAAGGGGTAGGTGAAATAATGCAGGCTGGACAGCCGCGCAAAAAAGATCGCCATCCAGCCGCCCGCCGCATAGATCGCGCCGACGGCCAGACCATAGGCCGGCGCGCGTTTCAGATCGTTCCAGCCGGCGACCAGCGAGAGCCAGACGTCATCCTTCTGCAACTTGCGGACGACGACTGCGCGCGCAGGCGGCGCGGCCCCGCCTGACGCGGGCGTTTGGGCTTCCTGCTGCATGCTTCTCCCCAAGCGTGGCAATTCTTGTTTTCCGCCCGAATGGATGCGGGTCGTCTTTTCCACAGATTGAACCGGAGCCCGGCTGGCGGCAAGGGCCGCAACCGGAGATTTTCGCAATTCTCCCCTTTCGCCATCCCGCGCCCTTCTCTATATTCGATTTGCCGTCTTCGGACGGATATGGCGATAAATGACTATCGGAATAAGCCTTTCGGACCCGGGGGCGGTACCCGGCGCCTCCACCAGGGCCCATCAGCCTTTTCGTTCAAGAGCGGTTTCGTTCAAGGCGAGAATGGACTGCTGGGTCGCGGCGGGGGCGAAATAGGATCGACGAGGGTGTAAAGGATCTGTTTTTGCCCGGCATGATTCCGCCGATATCTGGGTCAAACCTATAGTTGCCAATGACAACTATGCTCCGGTTGCCGTCGCCGCGTAATGCGGTTCTGGTACCGAAATTAAGTCCTTAGGGGTAGCACTTTAAGGCGGGGCCCGGAGGCGCCTGGCAACAGAAGCCTCCACTTTTTCAGATGCCGGCTCCTTTGCCGGCAAAAGCCAGACCAGTCCTCGAACAGCGGTCCGGCCCGAGAACGGATACGGCCCCGCTTATGTCGACAGACTTGATTCGTTATGATCTTCAGGTTCAGGAAGCGCTGCGCAGCGTGGTTCGCAAAGTCCTGGAGGACGCCGCGCGCGACGGATTGCCGGGCGAGCATCATTTCTACATCACCTTCCGCACCCAGGCGCCGGGCGTCAAACTTTCACCCCGCCTGCGCGAGCAATATCCCGAGGAAATGACCATCATCCTGCAATATCAGTTCTGGGACCTGAAGGTGGATCATGCCGGCTTCGAGGTCGGCCTGCATTTCAAGAACATTCCCGAGCGCTTGCAGGTGCCGTTCGACGCCGTGTCCGGCTTCTACGACCCCTCGGTGCAATTCGGGCTGAAATTCGAGGCCCAGGACGGCAGCGAAGACAGCGACGATTTCGAGGACGAGGACGAGGAGACGCTGGAGGTCGGCCCCGTCGCCAACCCGCCCCGTCCCACGTCCCTGACTGAAAAGCCGAAACCGCGCGGCGCCGGCTCCGAACCCGATATCCACCCTGCCCCGGCTGCGGCGAAGAAACCTTCTGGAGCGGCCAAGTCCTTGGCGACGCGGCGGCCGACAAGCCGGCGGCCGGACAAGGGCGCGGCCAAGACCTCCGAAGCGGGCGAGGAGTCGAAAGTCGTCTCCATCGACGCCTTCCGCAAGAAGCCCTGAGCCCATGGGCGAAATCGTCAACCTTCGCCGGGCGCGAAAAGCCGCCGAGCGGCGGCGCGACGAGGCCCAGGCTCACGAAAACCGTATCCAACATGGATTGAGCAAGCCCGAGCGGCAGCTCGCCGAAAAGGCCCGCGCAAAGGCTGAAAAAAACCTCGACGGCCACTTGATGGAAGGCGGCGACAAGCCAGATCGCCAGCAATGAGCGCTGACGATCCCGGCCGGGTGCAGAAACATTCGCTGGTCATCGCCGGGCACCGCACCAGCATTTCCCTGGAAACAGCTTTTTGGGACGCCCTGCGCGACCTGGCGCGCGAAAGGGACATCTCCATTGCGGCGCTGGTGGCGGAGATCGACGGCGCGCGCGGCGCCGCCAATTTGTCCTCCGCGCTACGCGTGAGACTGCTGCAAGACTATCAGGAAAAAGTCTCGCAGGAAAAAGTCTCGCAGGAAAAGGCGACGTCCCGCAGCTGAATGCCCCTTGTTGGCGAGCCTTACTGCACCCTGGCTTCCGCCGCGCAGGCCAGGAACCCTTGGCGCAACTGCTCTTCCTTGAGATGGCGTCCGATGAAGACGATGCGGCTGGAGCGCTTTTCATCAGGCTTCCAGTCGCGTTGCAGATCGCCGTCCAGGATCATGTGCACGCCCTGGAAGACATAGCGCCTGGGCTCGTCCGGAAAGGCGAGGATGCCCTTGGAGCGCAGGATGTCGATGCCGTCGCGCTGCACCACCTCGTTGATCCAGGGCAGGAAAACCTCGGGATCGACTGGGCCGTCGAGCGAGATCGACACGGATTGCATCTCGGCGTCATGCAGCACTTTCGGCGCATGATCGTGATGATCGTGCTTGTGATCGTGGTGATCATGTCCGCAATCCGGGCCGCACTCGTCGTGATGCTCATGGCCGTGATGCTCATGGCCATGGCCGTGGTCGTGACGATGATGGCCGTGGTCGTGTTCTTCCACGGTCAGGAATTCGGGCTCGAGCTCCAGAATGCGGTCGAGATCGAAGGCGTTCTGGCCGAGCACGGCGTCGAGATCTATGGCGCATTTCGTCGTGCGGTGCAGCTTGGCGTAGGGATTGATGCCGCGGATGCGCGCCTCGACCTCTTCCAGTTCGCCCGGCGAGACGAGATCGACCTTGTTGAGCAGGATGACGTCGGCGAAGGCGATCTGGTTCTTGGCTTCGGGCGCGTCCTTGAGCCGGTCGGCCAGCCATTTGGCGTCGGCGACGGTGACGATGGCATCGAGGCGCGCGTCCTTCTGCACGTCGGCGTCGACGAAAAAGGTCTGCGCCACCGGGGCGGGATCGGCGAGGCCGGTTGTTTCCACCAGGATCGCGTCGAACTTGCCCTTGCGGCGCATCAGGCCCTCGATGATGCGGATCAGGTCGCCGCGCACGGTGCAGCAGATGCAGCCGTTGTTCATTTCGAAGACTTCCTCGTCGGCGTCCACGACCAGGTCGTTGTCGATCCCGATCTCGCCGAACTCGTTGACGATCACCGCGAATTTCCTGCCGTGATCCTCGGTGAGGATGCGGTTCAGCAGCGTCGTCTTGCCGGCGCCGAGATAGCCGGTGAGCACGGTGACGGGGATTTTATCGTCGGACATGCGGACTCCCTTGAGCCTTAATTTGACGGAATGAGCGCCTTCTTCAACTCGCTTATATTATGTTCCATCATCGCGATGTAAGTGGCGGCGGGCCCGTCCGGCTTCGATAACGAGTTCGGAAAACAGCTCGCCGCCCAGTTTCGCCCCGGATTCCTCGGCGATTTGCCGCATCAGCCGCGGATCGGAAATGTTTTCCAGAAACACCGCCGGGGCCTTTTCGCGGCGGATCTGGCTGATCAGCCGCGCCACATCCTTTGCGGAAGGCTCGGATTCCGTCGAGAGCCCTTCCGGCGCGATGAACGAAAATCCATAAGCCTGACCGAAATAGCCGAAGGCGTCATGGGTGGTGATGATGCGGCGATTCCCAGGCGGTATTTGCGCGATCGCCGCGCGGACGTCCTTTTCGGTCGCGTCCAGCCGGGATGCGTAATTTTGCGCCCGCTCGCGGAAATAGTCGCCGTCGCCGGGATCGGCGGCCACCAGGCCGGCCAGGATATTGCCGACATAGATCCTGGCGTTGGCGATGCTCTGCCAGGCATGGGGATCAAGGCCTTTTTCGCCCTCGCCCAATCCTTCGCGCGCCACCACGCCCTTGGTCGCCACCACGACCGGCGCCTTGGCGCCGGAGGCCGCGATCAGGCGCTCCATCCAGCCCTCCAGCGCCAGGCCGTTGATGACGATGAGCCTTGCCTTGGCGAGGCTCTGCGCGTCGGCGGGGCTCGGCTGGTAGACATGGACGTCTCCGTCCGGTCCGACCAGGGTCTTGACCTCGACCTTGTCGCCGCCCACCTCGCGAATGAGGTCGCCGAGAATGGAAAAGCTCGCGACGACGGAGAGTTTTTCGGGGGCCTGCGCCGCAGCGTTCGTCGCCAGAAGCGACAGGCCCAGCGCCGCAATCCAACCAAATCGGCTTTTCGAATGCATCGCCAACCTCTATCTTTCCGCCTTGGAAAAGGCTGTTCGGTAGAATGTGCGGATGTTATAACATCCGTCAAGGAAGAAAGATGCCCGCCCGTCCGTCGCCTGCGCTCAATCCAATGCAAATGCGCATCCGCGACCTGCTCGCGGCGGCGCAAAAGCCACTATCGGCTTATGACGTGATCGACGCTTTGCGCGAGGATGGAAGGCTGGCGCCGCCGACGGTCTATCGCGCCTTGCAGAAGCTGATCGACAAGGGGCTGGCGCATAGGCTCGAAACGCAGAATGCCTATGTCGCCTGCCGGCGCTGCGACCTGGCGCAGAGCCATGACCACGACCGCCGCCATCGCGCTGGCTTCATGATCTGCCGCGCCTGCGGCAAGGCGTTGGAATTTGGCGGCGTGGAAATAGACGCTGCTCTGGCGCGCATGGCGGCTGGCGCCGGTTTTTCACCGGAGCGCGTGGCTATCGAGGTTCAGGGGCTTTGCGCCGATTGCACGCCGGCGAACTGCTGAAGCTTGGGGCTGATCCACTCTACTTGGTTTGATGCCGCCGCGCCGCGGAGATCAGCCTTCGAGATGTGATCGGGGCGTGATCTTGCGCAAGACCCCGCCCGCCGGCCCGGCGATCAGGGAAAAAAGGTAGAACGCGCCGCAGGCAAGGATGATCAGCGGACCGGACGGCAGGCTGAAATAATAGCTGGCCACCAGCCCGGCATAGCAGCCGAGGACGCCGAACAGCGCGGCGATCAGCATCATGCCGGTGATGTTCTGCGTCCACAGCCGTGCGGAAACCGCCGGCAGCATCATCACGCCGACCGCGAGCAAGGTGCCCAGCGCGAAAAAGCCGCCGACGAGATTGAGCGCCACCAGGGCGAGAAAGGCGGCGTGGGTCCAGGCGCCTGCGCGGCTGACTGAGGCCAGAAAACCCGGGTCGAGCGTTTCAAGCACCAGCGGCCGGTAGATCAGCGCCAGCCCGACGAGGGTGAGGCTGGAAATGGCGGCGAGCAGGATCAGTGTCGCGTCATCAAGCGCCAGCACGCTGCCGAACAGCACATGCAGCAGGTCGACATTGGAGCCCCGCGCGGAGACGAGCGTGACGCCCAGCGCCAGCGAAAGCAGGTAGAAGGCGGCGAGCGACGCGTCTTCGCGCAAGACCGTGGCGCGGGCGACGGCGCCGGCGCCAATCGCCACGGCGAAGCCGGCCAGCACCCCGCCGATGGTCATGGCGGGAAGCGACAGGCCGGCGACGAGATAGCCGATCGCCGCGCCGGGCAGGATGCCATGCGCCATCGCGTCGCCCGACAGCGACATGCGGCGCAGGATCAGGAAAACGCCAAGCGGCGCGCCCGCCAGCGCCAGCGCGAGAGCGCCAACCAGGGCGCGGCGCATGAATTCGTAATCGGCGAAGGGCGCGATCAGCCAAGAATAGATCATGCCTGTGTTTAGCTTCAATCGCGGCGCAAGTCATGGATCAAGTCATGGATGATGTCATCAATCATGTCATGCGCGTTGATTCTCGATCGCTTAACCAGGCTTTCGAATAGCTCCGCCGGTCGGCCGATCACCCGGCGCAAAGCGAAAAATTGCAATCTCGAATAAAGAAATGCCGCGCAATCCTGGGGGAGAGTTCTTCAGGAGTTTCGCCCATGCTTTCCTCGCTCAACCCTGTCCCGACCAGCAGTTTTTACCTGACTTGTGTCTGGCTGCGCAATCCGGCGAGCGGCCGGCTCGAATGTTTCTGGCAGCGGACCAAGGCTGGCGTCGAGCGGCGCGAGATCCTGGCGAATCTCGCCATGGCCGCCTGACGTTTTTTGCCCGCCGGCCCTTTTCGCGCTGGACAAACCGTTTTTCGGAAGGCTTAACCCGCACATCAAGAACAGCGGGAGCCAGGACATGTCCGAAACGCGCGATTCCAACGGCGCCATCCTGAACGAGGGCGACAACGTCTCCGTCATCAAGGATCTCAAGGTGAAGGGCTCCTCGACCGTGCTGAAGCGCGGCACGGTGATCCGCGGGATTCATCTCACCGACGACCCCGAGGAAATCGAAGGCCGCACCGACAAGGTCAAGGGCCTGGTGCTGAAGACCTGCTTCCTGAAGAAGTCCTGACGGTTGGCCCCGTCGTTGACGGGGCCAACCAAAGTCCGATCCGTCGCGGCGTCTGGTCAGTGGGTGAGGCGGGAGGTCGCGATGATGTTGTTGAAAAGACCCGCGAGCGCCTTGGAGACATCGCCGCCGGGCTGAACCTCGGCGTAATATTTCGTCACCGGGCTGCTGGCGCATTGCTGCAAGGCCGATTCGATCGGGGTCAGGCCGGCGCTCGGCGACGGGTTGAGCGGATCGACGTAGGCCATGTAGAAGCCATTGTCCTTGATCGGACCATAGGTCGTATAGAGGATGGCGATCTGGATCGAGCGCTGCTTGATCGCGTTGCACAGGCTTTGGTTGACGACTTCGATGGTGCGGTTTCCATTCAGGTTTTCGTCGGCGACGCCATCGGTGATGAACACCAGGACCTGCTCCCGCGAACTCGTGCTCGAGCCGTCGGCGCCGTTCGGCATGGCCTGCGCGATCGCCGGCAAAGCCGTATCGAAGGACGTATCCTGGTCGTTATATTCGCCGGCATGGTCGACCGTCATCAGATCGACGGCGGCGGCCTGGGTCGCAACGCTCGAAAGGTTCGAGCTGAGCGGGACGACATTGGTGACGGCGCTGTTTTGCGCCTGCGTCGAGGTCGCGCCGAGAGTGTAAACGGCGAAACGGTATTGGCCGGGTATTCCGTTCGTCTGTTCCGCGGCCGTCGCCACGCTCATCAGCTGTTGGGTCGCCGAGCGCAGCAGGTCGATCCGCAGCGTGACATTATTGTTTCTGGCGATCGTGTAGGTGTCGGTCACCGGACTTTTGCCGTTCTGGGAGAGATCGTGGCACGCGAAGCCGCACGGGGACTGACCGGCGACGCTGTTCAGATAGGTTGAATCGCTGGCCGTATATGTCTCCAGATTGGCGATGTCCGTCGGCGAGGCTCCAATGCCCATCGACGGCGAATTGTCGAGCAAAAGGTAGAAGTCGACATAGGTCGGCAGATTGACGGTGGAACTCGAGGTCTTGCCGATCGTGAAGTTTTTGGCGCCGAACATGCCCATCATCATGGTCTTGACCGATGCTGTCGCAACCACGGTCGCCGTCACGTTGGACCCGACCTTCTGCAATGTGATCTGCGGCGTATTCAAGGTCATTTCCGGCCGGTTGCCGAGATTGGCCTTGAGCAGATTGACATAGGCCGTCCCGTCGACCGAGATCGTGCCGTCGCTGGGCATGGCCTGCGCCAGCGCATAGGCGGGGGACGAAGGCGAAACCGCGGCGAGCGCCGCCGCATCCGTCGCAGCGGCCAGAACCGAGGCGTCGCGCGACTCCATGCCGTAATCGATGGCGGCGCCGATGAAGATCAGCATCGGGATCAAGGCGATGGCGAAAAAATCGCGACGCCGCCATGTTTATTGCCGCGAAAGGCAGAGATCTTGTGCAGCATCTTGCTTCCCACCACGGTCAGGCCCTCCCGAACTGCTTCATGACCAAACGTCAACTCCATATTGAAACTGCATGATAGACGACCCGAATTTACCGATCGCGAAAAAATTGGCTCAATTTTTAGTAAAATTTCTTGAAATCAGGCGCGCCGGCGCAACAAGCCTGCGAAGGATTCGACAAGGCCGCCATCAGGCCCCACATTGCAGGTTCGATTCGCTGTTCGTTCCTCCATCTGGCCCGTCAAATTGTCCGATCCCTATTCCCTCCGAGATGACGACCTGCCCCATGCCGGGCCGCGCGCCGGCGGACTGGCGGCGCGCGCGCAAGCCGCCGCACGTGGAAAACCCGACTGGCTCGTCGCGCTCAATCCCGAACAGCGCGAGGCGGTGGAGGCTCTGGATGGCCCGGTGCTGGTGCTGGCCGGCGCGGGCACCGGCAAGACCCGGGTCCTGACGTCACGCATCGCCCATATTCTCGACCAGGGCCGGGCCCGCCCCTGGGAAATCCTCGCCGTGACCTTCACCAACAAGGCCGCGCGCGAGATGAAGGAGCGCATCGCCACGCTGATCGGCCCAGGCGCCGAGGGCATGGGCTGGCTCGGCACCTTTCACGCCATCGCGACGAAAATCCTGCGCCGCCACGCCGAGCTGGTCGGTCTCAAATCGAATTTCACCATTCTCGACACCGACGACCAGATCCGCCTGCTGAAGCAGGTGCTGAAGGCGGAAGACATTGACGACAAGCGCTGGACCGCGCGCTCGCTGGCCTGGCTGATCGACAACTGGAAAAATCGCGGCCTCGATCCGAAACATGTCCCGGCCGGCGAGGCGCAGGCCTTCGCCAATGGCAAGGGGGGCGCCCTCTACACGCTTTACCAGGAGCGCCTGAAGATTCTCAACGCCGCCGATTTCGGCGACCTTCTGCTGGAATGCCTGCGCCTGCTGCGCGAAAACGCGGATGTGCTGCGCGAATACCAGGAGCGCTTCAAATATATCCTGGTGGACGAGTACCAGGACACCAATGCGGTGCAATATCTCTGGCTGCGCCTGCTCGCCCAGCGCGGCAGCGCCGACGCGCGGCAGAACATCTGCTGCGTCGGCGACGACGACCAGTCGATCTATGGCTGGCGCGGCGCGGACGTCGACAATATCCTGCGTTTCGAAAAGGATTTCCCCGGCGCCAAAGTGATCCGGCTGGAGCGCAACTATCGCTCGACCGCCCATATTCTCGCCACCGCTTCGCATCTCATCGCCCAGAACCGCGACCGCCTCGGAAAGACCCTGTTCACCGACGGCGAGGCGGGCGAAAAGCCGACCATCGCGGGCGTGTGGGATTCGGAGGAGGAGGCCCGCGTCGTCGGCGAAGAGATCGAGCAGTTGCAGCGGCAGGGCCATTCGCTCGACGACATCGCCATACTCGTGCGCGCCTCGTTCCAGATGCGCGAATTCGAGGAGCGCTTCATCAATCTTGGCCTGCCCTACAAGGTGATCGGAGGTCCGCGCTTCTACGAGCGGCTTGAGATTCGCGACGCCCTCGCCTATCTGCGCTGCGTCGCCCAGCCGGCCGACGACCTCGCCTTCGAGCGGATCGTCAACACTCCCAAGCGCGGCCTCGGCGAAAGCACCCTGCAAATTGTGCACGACTATGCGCGGCGCAGCCAGATTCCGCTGATGCAGGCCGCCCGCGCGCTGGTCGAAACCGAGGAGCTGAAGAACCGGCCGCGCACGTCGCTGCGCAGCCTGCTCGCCGATTTTTCACGCTGGTCCGGCCTGGTCGAGCACAAGCCGCATTACGAGCTCGCCGAGCAGATTCTGGAAGAATCCGGCTATACCGACTTCTGGAAGCAGGATCGTTCGGCCGAAGCCGAGGGGCGGCTGGAAAACCTCAAGGAACTGGTGCGCTCGATCGAGGAGTTCCCCGATCTCGGCGCCTTCCTCGAACATGTCTCGCTGGTGATGGACGCCGACAACAAGGAGGGCGGCGAGCGGGTGTCGATCATGACCCTGCATGGCGCCAAGGGGCTGGAGTTCGAGACGGTGTTCCTGCCCGGCTGGGAGGAAGGCCTGTTCCCGCACCAGCGTTCCCTCGACGAAAGCGGCCGCGCCGGCCTCGAGGAGGAGCGCCGCCTCGCCTATGTCGGCATCACCCGCGCCCGCAGGCGGGCGAAGATCATGTTCGCCAGCAACCGCCGCATCCACGGCCTGTGGCAGACCACGGTTCCCTCGCGCTTCATCGACGATTTGCCGCCTGCTCATGTGCAACTGGTCGAAAGCCAGCAAAGCGGCGGCCATTACGGCGCCTATGCGCAGTCGCGCTTCGCCAATATGGACTCCTTCGGCTCGCGCTACGACACGCCCGGCTGGAAGCGGGCGCAGCAGCGCGCGGACGCGCCCCCTGTCCGGGCGCCGCTGACCATCGAGGGCGAAGTGGTCGCGCGCTCCACGACCGCCGCGAAATTCACCGGAGGCGAGCGTATCTTCCATCAGAAATTCGGCCCGGGATCGGTGGTTTCCGTGGACGGCGCCAAGCTCACCATCGATTTCGACAAGGCCGGCCGCAAACTCGTGCTCGACTCCTTCGTCGAGCGCCGCGGCTGATCGGGCGGACTGCACATCATGCGCGATGTCCTGACCTATATCGGAATCGCCCTGATCGCTGTGCTGACGGCGGCGCTGGCTGCGCCCCACATCGTGGATTTCGACGCCTATCGCGGCCGCTTTGCCGAAGAGCTCGCCTCGATCAGCGGCGCGCAGGTGGCGCTCGACGGCCCGATCGAGCTGCGCCTGCTGCCGACGCCGCAATTTTCTGCGCACGACATCGGCGTGACAGGCGATCTCGGTTCGCTCAGGGCGAAGACCGCGTTTTTCGAATTGTCCCTGCCCTCCCTGATCCAGGGCAGGCTGCAAATCTCCACGGCGCGGCTGGAGGGCGCCGACATCTCGCTGGCTGTGGACAAGCTCCGCAATCTCGGAGCGAACGCCGCGGCGCAGATCGACGATCTCGCGCTGCATGACGCGCGGCTGACCCTCGTCCAGCCCGGCGCCCCGGCGCTCGTCCTGGACATTCCCGATCTTGCAGCCAAGGCGCCCTCGCTGGCCGGCCCGTTCCAGGGCCGCGGCGTCCTGGCGCTATCGGGCGAGAAACTCGGTCTCGCCTTCACCAGCGACGTGCTGGCCAAGAATCGGCTGCCGCTCAAGGCCAGCCTGAACTGGCCGGGCGACAAAGGCCGGCTGGACCTCGACGGGCAAGTGGCTTTTTCCGCCGCGCCGGGCTGGACCGGGCAACTCGACGTCGGGGGCAAGGCGATCCTCGCGGCGGCGCCGACCTTTACCGGCCAGGCCAAGGCGAAGGGACAGATCGAGGCCGGCAAAGGCGAGTTGAACTCCTGGCAGGCCGAAGGCGCGCTGGTCGCGCGGCTCGAAGGCGTCGAGAGTGAAAGCCTTGCCGCGCGACTCGGCGAAGGGCCGCTGGCTGACAAGGTTTCGGGCAAGGCCCGCTATGAGGCCCAGACCGGCAAGGTCACGCTCGATGTCGCCAGCCCGCATCTGGGCGAGGCCTGGACGTCGGTCCTGGCCGCGCCCTTGCTGGCGGCCAGCGCCAGCAAGTCGCCGCTCGACCTGCATCTCGCCGCCGACTCGCTCGACTGGCGCGGAATTTCGTGGACGCAGGCGCGATACGACCGCAAGACCGGCGCGCCCTCGCATATCGAAGCGCAGGGTCCGGGCGGCGCCCGGCTCGAATTGTCCGCCGCGCCGGACAAGACCGATCCTTACAGCTGGCGTGGCAAGGGGGAGTTCAAGGCGGAAGATTTCGCCGCTTTCGCCGCCGCCCTGCCCGCCGTCGCGCCTTTGGCCAGCATGAAAGCGCGGACAGTGGAGCTGACCGGCGACGTCCTGCTGTCGCCGGATGCGATCACCGTGGCCCCCGCCAACCTGCGCCTCGACCGGACGAAATTTTCCGGCGACCTGACATTCAAGACCGAGCCCGGGCGTCGGCCGTGGCTCGCCGCGCATCTGACCGCGCCGGCGCTCGATCTCGACGCCGCGCCGGAAATATCGGATGGGCTTTTCCCCGGCGCCGATCTCGACCTGTCGCTGGTCGCCCAGACGGTCAAGCTGACGCGCGCCGGGGTCGCCTATGGCGAAGCCGGCAAGATCACGGCGCATGTTTTGCGGAAGGACGACGCAACGACGCTGGAGAGGCTTGAGCTGCGCAACATCGGCGGCGGCGATCTGACGGCTTCCGGCGGCTGGGGCCACGATTTCACCGACGTCAGGGGCGAGGCGCGGCTCAAGGCCGCGGATGTGACCGACATGGCGCGGCTTTTCGTCCGCCTCGCGCCGGGTCCCGCCACCGGGCTTTTTGCGTCTCGCGGCAAACTGCTGTCTCCAGTCGACCTCGCCGCCAGATCGGGCGAGAAGGGGTTTGATCTGGCCGGCGCGCTCGGCGGCACGAAAATTTCCGCCTCCCTCGCCCCGGGCGGCGACGCCAGTCTCGAGCTCGCCGCCCCCGAGGGCGGCGTCTTGCTCAACCAGCTCGGCTCGGCGATGCTGCTGACCCAGAAATATGGCCCCGCCCACGTGACGGCGCGGGCGCAGACGCAAGACGGCCAGACCGGGAAGCTGAATCTGACCGCCGCCGCCGATGTCGCCGGCCTCCATGGCGATTTCCACGGCGTTTCAGGCGATCCGCTCAAGGCCCCGTCGCTCGACGGCGATCTGGCGCTGTCCGGCGACATGGCCCGATTCTTCGCCGGCCTCGTTCCCGCGCCGCAGCCGGCGCGGCTCACGGCGCATCTTGCGGGAAAGCCGGGCGAGCTGAAGATGCAAGACCTCGCTGGAGACTGGGGCGGGACCAAGCTGAGCGGCGATCTCGCGTTCGACGCCGAAGGGATTTCCGGGCGGCTGGCCTGTGACCGCCTGTCAGGGCCGGCGCTGCTGGCGCTCGTGCTCGGCCCTCCGGCGCCGGTCAGGCAGGGCGCGCTATGGTCGAGCCTGTCCTTCGCGCCTGTCGTCACCGATCCGCCCCGCGCGAAACTGGCGGTGGAGACGGAGGACTTGAAACCCTTCGGGGCCAGGGCGCAATTCGATCTGGCGCTCGGCCCCGGATATCTGAGCATCAGCGAGGCGCGGCTGGACGGCGTTGGCGTCACGCTGCGCGGAAAGCTGGACCTGCGCCGCGACGGTGGGCGCGTCACGCTGGAGGGCGACGCCGAAGGCGCCGATTACGCGCTGAAAAACCCGGCGTTTTCCGGAAAGCTGGAGGGACGGCTGCATTTCGCCGGCAATGGCGCCAATGCCGCCGCCCTGATCGGCTCGCTCGCCGGCAACGGCTCCGCGCAAACGCATGACCTCGCCATCGCCGGCGCGGCGACAGAAGCGCCGGACGAGGCTCTGGCCGCCAGCGTGGCCGACAACGCGCCCTTCGACGCTGGGAAGGTGGCGAGAACGCTCGACCAGGGCTTTGCCCACGACGCCTTTCATTTGCCGGAAGCGGATTTTGCGCTGCGCCTCGCCGACGGACGCCTGACCCTGGCGCGCGAAAAAAGCCAGCCGCCGGGGCTGGAGGCGGCTTTCGACCTCCGCGACGCCAGCATGAGCCTGGCGCTGACGCTCGCCGCGCAAAAAGCGCCGGAAAGCTGGACCGCGCCTCTGCCTCGCGCCGGCGTGACCTGGGTCGGTCCCTGGGCGGCGCCGGTCCGCCATGTCGAGTCCACGGCTTTCGTCAGCGCCGTGGCCGCCCGCGCGCTGGAGCGCGAACAGGCGCGGATCGAGGCGCAAAAGGCGCAGGACCGCGAAAGGCTGCGCGCCCTGACGGCGCCGGCGCCGGACGCACAGTGATTTGCCCTGACGCCGTCATTGCGAGCGAAGCGACGCAATCCATCCCCCGCTCTCAGGGATGGATTGCGTCGCTTCGCTCGCAATGACGAGGGGATGCCGCCCTATTCCTCGGGCGCGTCCATGATCGGGTCATATTGGCTCGCATCGAAGCCGAACAGGTCCCAGGAGTGTTTCATGTGCGGCGGCAAAGGCGCGGTCACGTCGAGCACGCCGCCCTTGGGATGCGGCAGGATCAGCCGGCGCGCCAGCAGATGCAGCTTGTTCTCCACCCCGGCGGGCAGGTTGCGGTTGGGATCGGCGCGCCGGTAGGAGTCTTCCTGCCCGTGCCCATATTTCGGATCGCCGACGATCGGGCAGCCGATGGCCTCGGCATGGGCGCGCAACTGATGGGTGCGGCCGGTCATCGGCTTCATCGACAGCCAGGACAGGCGCGGCGCCAGTTTATCCACGACAGCGTAATAGGTCAGCGAATGTTGCGCGTCGTCGTCGCCGTGCTTGGCCACGCGCATCTTCTCGATGTCGCGGCGCTCTTCCAGGCCATGCTTGCCCTTACCGCGCGGCCCGCGGGTATCCCCCATCGCCTCGCCCTTGGCGAGATAAAGCGAAATGCGGCCCTCCTTCAGCGGCGGCACGCCCTCCACCATGGCCCAATAAATCTTCTTGGCCGCGCGGGTGCGGAAGATCTCGCCGAGATCGGCGGCCATTTTCCGCGTCTTCGCGATCAGCAGCACGCCTGAGGTGTCGCGATCGAGGCGATGCACCAGCACCGGCCGGTCGCCGCGCTCGTTGGCCAGTGACTGCCAACATGCCGTCGAGATGGACCTTGGTGCCCGAACCGCCCTGCACCGCGAGGCCGAACGGCTTGTTCAGCACCATCAGGTCGCGGTCGTCGAGCAGGATCATGTCCTTGATGGCGCGGGCGTCGGCCTCGGAATAAACCGGTTTTTTAACGGCGGGCGCAGCGACGCCCTCCATGCTCAGCGGGGGAACGCGCACATTGGCGCCGGCGACGACGCGCGACGAGGTTTCGACGCGCTTGCCGCTCAGGCGAACTTCGCCCTTGCGACAGATTTTCGCAAGATGCGACAGGGAAAGCGTGGGGATGCGGCGCTTGAACCAGCGGTCGACGCGCATGCCGTCCTCGTCGTCAGTGACGATGAGGATCTGCACCTTCGACGTCTCCAAATCGGGCGCCGGCGCCGGCTTTTCCTTGGCTTCGGAGGCTTGAAACGCTTCCGAAGCCTCGCGCACCAGGCGCGCGGCCGTCACGGGATCGAAACCGTCGTCCTCCGGCCGCGCCTTTTTCGCACGCGCGGCGAAAAAATGCTTCGCCTTGGGCGCCGCGCCCTTGTCGCCCGTCGGGCGCTTCTCGGTCGCGGAGCGTGTTCTTGCGCCCGCGCGGCCCTTGCCGGCGTCTTTGGATGGGCGTGTTACCCTCGTCATATGATTGCCCTCATGAGCGCGAGGCCGCTGAACACGCCAACCAGCGCCAGCCCGACCGAACCGCCGACATAGGCTGCGCACATCGCCAATTCGCCGTCGCTCATAGAGCAGCGCAGAATCGAGCGAAAAGGCGGAAAACGTGGTGTAGCCGCCGAGAATGCCGGTGAGCAGGAAAAGGCGCACATTCTGCGTCCAGCTCTGGTCGGCGCGAAAAGCCAGATAGCCGGCAAGCAGGCCCATCACCAGCGAACCCGACACATTGATCAGAAACGTGCCCCACGGAAAATTGGTCCCGAGCAGCCGTGCCGCAAGGAGATTGACCGTATGACGCAAACATCCGCCGAATCCGGCGCCGAAAAAAACCAGAAGATAGCCCTGCATCGCCGATCTTTAGCGCGGATGGGCGGCCGCGTCATTAGAGCGCCGCAGGAAATTGCGCGCGAGGGTGTGATAAAAGCCCTCGGGGCTGATCTGGCGCGACACGGCCTGGGCGATCAACGCCGCCAGCATCAGCGGCACCACCATGGCGTGATCGTTGGTCATCTCGGCGACGATGACGAAGGCGGTGATCGGCGCCTGGGTGACGCCGGTGAGATAGGCGACCATGCCGATCAGGGCCAGGGCGGAGAGCGCCGCCTGCGGGAACAGCAGGTGCACCGCCGAAGCCTCGCCCGCGCCGATCGCCAGCGAGGGCGAAAACACGCCGCCGGGAATGCCGCTGATCGCCGAAAGCGCGGTGGCCATGAATTTCAGCGGCCCGAAAAGATAATCGATCCCCGAGCCGTCGTGGACGACCGTTCGCGCCTGGTCGTAGCCGGTGCCGAAAATGGACAGGTCGCCGTTCAGGCCGCACAGGGCCACGCCGAGGCCGCAGAGCATGGCGAAGGCGACGGGCCGGCGCCGGGAGGCCTCGCCGATGCGCCCGAGCAGCCCGGTCCGGCCCGGCGCGAGGATGTTGACGAAGCGGATGAACAGGCCGCCGGTCGCTCCGCCGAGCACGGCGCAGGCGACGAGCGGCAGCCAGGCGGCGCCCAGCGGCAAGCTGGCTGAGGTCGCGCCGAAATAGGAATAATCGCCAAGCATGGCGACAGAGAACAGGCCGGCGGCGATCACGGCGCCGACGATCAGGCCGCTGGTGCGCTGCTCGAACGAGCGGCTCATCTCCTCGATGCCGAAGACGATGCCGGCGAGCGGCGTATTGAAGGCGGCGGCGACGCCGGCGGAGGCGCCCGCCAGCAGGAAGCCGGCCTGACGATAGGGGGAATGGCGGCCTATGGCGTGCATGATGGCGGCGCCGACCTGCACCGTCGGCCCCTCGCGCCCTGTCGAGGCCCCAAACAGCAGGCCGATGCACATCACGACGATCTTGCCGAGGGCCACGCGCATCGACACCAGTTTTTCGCGCGCCCCCTGGTCTTCGATCTCGAGCGCGGCGATGCATTGCGGAATGCCGCTGCCCTGCGAATTGGGAAAGAAATTGCGCGCCAGCCAGACCGCCAGCCCGAAACCCAGCGGCGTCGCGGCGACGGCGAAATAGGGATGCGAGCGATGCGCCTGCGCGAACAGGGCCTGGGCGTGGTCGGCGAGCGTCGCCATCAACACCGCCGCCGCGCCTACGGCCAGCCCGCCGAGCAGGAAGGATCCGCGACGGCCCCAGCGCCGGCCGGCGTGGCGGGACCGGAAAACCAGATGAGTGAGATAGCGATTTTGTGCAAAGGACATTGCGAGCCATTCATCGACGGCGCTTCAGGCCGCATCCTCCTTCCTCGCGCAAATCGCGGCGATAATCCAGCCTTTTCAGCCCGCGCGAAGCTCTTGGGTCAGCCCGCGCGAAGCTCTTGGGTCAGCCGGTCCAGCTGGCTGTGCAGCAGCGCGGTTCCGCCGCGCATGCCCCGCGCCGCCTCGGCGACTTCCTGCGATTTGGCGTCGGACGACGCGGCGTTGCGCATCAGGCTCTCCATGTCCTCGGCGAGGCCGGCGACAGCGCCCAACGTGTCCGAAATGGCCTGCGCGATCTGGGACACGGCGGAATTCTGCTGGTCGAGCGTGGTGGCGATCGCTGTCGAGGTTTCGGAAATGCGGCCGATGCTCGTTTCGACCATTCGGGTCGCCTCCACCGCCTCGCGCGATCCTTGCTGAATCACGTGGATGCGCTGCGTGATCTCTTCGGTGGCCCTGGTCGTCGAACTGGCAAGGACCTTCACTTCCGACGCGACGACGGCGAAGCCCTTGCCGGCTTCGCCCGCCCGCGCCGCCTCGATGGTGGCGTTGAGCGCCAGCAGGTTGGTCTGGTTGGCGACATCCTGGATCAGCAGGGCGACCTTGCCGATTTCCTCGGACGCCGCCTCAAGCCCGCGAATGACCCCGGCCGCGCGTTCGGTCTCGCGCACCGCGGCGCCGGTCAGATCCGCCGCGTGGTTGACCTGGCTCGAAATCTCGCGGATCGAGGCGGTCAGCTCCTCTGCCGCCGTGGAGACGGCTTGCACGTTTTCCTGCGCCGTGCGGCCGGCCCTGGCGCTGGTCGCCGCCTGCTGGCGCGTGTCTCTGGCAAGGACGAGCAGGTCGGCCGAGACGGTTTCGAAGCCGATCGCCGTCTGATCGATGCCATCGGCGGCCTTGCGCACGGTTCCGTCAAACTCCCGGGCCAGCGTGTCGAGCGCGGCGCGGCGCAGCTTTCCCCGTCCAGGCGGCGCCTGTTCTCGGCCTCGGCGTCTTTTGTCTGGCGTTCGCGCAGCAGGTTGCGAAACAGCACGACGGAATGCGCGATCACGCCGATCTCGTCGCGCCGGGACGCGCCTTCGATCTCGGCGTCGAGATCGCCCGCCCGCAACTGGTCCATGGACCGGGTCAGCCCGGCCAGAGGCTTCGCGATGCTGCGCGTGACGAAAAAGGCGGCCACGCCGATCAGCAGCAGAGACGCCAGGGTAGCGCCCAGAGAAGATACGCGCGAATTATCGGCCAGCGCGGCCTCGATGTCGGTGACATGGAAGCCCGTGCCCAGCACCCAGTTCCAGCCGGGAACCAGCATGGAATAGGCCATCTTGAGGCTCGGCTCCTTGGCGCCGGGCTTGACCCAGGCATAGGAATACATGCCGCCGCCCGGCGCGCGCATTGTCGATGAAGTGGCGAACGATGGATTGCCCCGTCTGGTCCAGGATGCCGAGGGCGCTCTTGCCCTCGAGCTCCGGCTTGGACGGCAGCAGGATAGTGGTCCCATCCAGTTCATAGACGAAGAAGTAATTGTGGTCCTCGCCGAAACGCACGGGCCGGATGGCGTCCTTCGCCGCGGCCTTGGCGGCTTCGACCGTCATCTCCCCCCGGGACGCGCGTTGCTGGAAGCCGTCGATGACGCTCATCAGCGTTTCGCTCTCGTGCCGCAACTCGACCCGTTTCTGTTCGAACAGCGCGTCTTTCAGGTTCAGGTAGGCCAGCGCGCCGCCGCTGGCGATCGAAACGAAGGCGAGCGCGACAAGCAGCGCGACGCGGACCGGCACGGCGTAAATATTGGGCATGGGGAAGGGACTCCATGAACAGGATGCTCATGGCTATCGGCTAAAGCTTGCCTGAGACTGACGAATTCACGCCGATACTATTCGGGAAGCCGACGCTCGCATAGTATTCGCAAGGCTTTATTCTTGAACGGTAACAGACATTTAGCCTGGATTCGGCGCGGCGTCGAGGACCTAGCCCTCCCCGCGCTCCTTGCGCAGCTTCGCCCAATAATCCAGCCGTTTGCCAATCTCGCGCTCGAACCCGCGCTCCACCGGTTCGTAAAGTCTCTGCCGGCCCAAATCCTCCGGCCAGTAATCCTGGCCGGAAAAGGCGTCCGGTTCATCATGGTCATAGGCGTAGCTGGCGCCATAGCCCTCGTTCTTCATCAGTTTCGTCGGCGCGTTGAGGATGACCTTTGGCGGCATGAGCGAGCCGCGCTCGCGGGCGAGGCGCATCGCCGCCTTGTAGGCGACATAGGCGGCGTTGGATTTGGGCGCACAGGCGCAATAGATCACCGCCTGCGCGATCGCCAGCTCCCCCTCGGGAGAGCCAAGGAAATCATAGGCGTCCTTGGCGGCGTTGGCGACGACCAGAGCCTGGGGATCGGCGAGGCCGATGTCTTCCGAGGCCATGCGCACCACGCGGCGGGCGATGAACAGCGGATCTTCGCCGGCGTCGAACATGCGGGCGAGATAATAGAGCGCCGCGTCGGGGTCCGAGCCGCGCACCGTCTTGTGCAGGGCGCTGATGAGATTGTAATGGCCCTCCTGGCCCTTGTCGTAGATCGGGGCGCGGCGCTGCACGACCTCGGCCAGCCCGGCGGGGTCGAAAACCTCGTTTTCCCGCGCGGCCCGGTAGATTTCCTCCACCAGCGTCAGCGCGGCGCGGCCGTCGCCGTCGGCCATGCGCACCAGCGCCGCCCGCGCCGCCTCGTCCAGCGGCAGCGGTTTTTGCTCGGCCTCTTCCGCCCGCGCGAACAGCTTTTCGATCGCGGCGTCGTCAAGGCTGTGGAAAGTCAGCACCCGTGCGCGCGACAGGAGCGCGGCGTTGAGTTCGAAGGAGGGATTTTCCGTGGTCGCGCCGATCAGGGTGACGGTGCCATCCTCCATGACCGGAAGAAAACTGTCCTGCTGGGCGCGGTTGAAGCGATGGATCTCGTCGATGAACAGCAGGGTGCCCTGCCCGATACGGCGGCGCCCGCGCGCCTCCTCGAACATTTTCTTCAGTTCCGCGACGCCGGAGAAAATCGCCGAGCCCTGGACGAAATGCAGCTTGGTCTCATGCGCCAGCAGCCGCGCCACCGTGGTCTTGCCGGTGCCCGGCGGCCCCCAGAAGATCAGGCTCCCCAGCGAACCCGACTCGACCAGCCTGGTCAGCGCGCCATTCGGGCCGAGCAGATGGTCCTGCCCCGCCACTTCGCCCAGGTTTTTCGGGCGCAGCCGCTCGGCCAGCGGGCGCGGCGCGCCCTGCTCCAGTCCGGCGCTGGCGAAGAGATCGGTCATGGGGCCTTTGTCGCCTGTCCGGCGCGCCATAGGGCAGAAGAGGCGTGAAAATGTTGACGCGCGCGCCCATCCGGTCCAAATCAGGCCGCCCGCGAAAAAAATGGAATTCCACGACATGACCGAGCTTTCCCCCGCCGCGCTCGAAAAACAGCTGATCGCCGAAGAGACGGCGAAAATGCTGCTGGAAGTCGGGGCCGTGCTGTTCAACGCGGAAAAGCCGTTCATTTTCACCTCGGGCTGGGCCAGCCCCGTCTATACCGACATGCGCAAGCTGATCGCCTTCCCGCGGCTGCGCACGGCGCTGCTGGATTTCGCGGTGAAGACCATCCAGCGCGAGATCGGCTATGAGAGCCTCGACATCATCGCCGGCGGCGAGACGGCGGGCATTCCCTTCGCCGCCTGGATTTCCGACCGCCTTGCTTTGCCAATGCAATATGTGCGCAAGAAGCCGAAAGGTTTCGGCCGCAACGCCCGCATCGAGGGCGAAGTGACCGAAGGCGCGCGGACGCTTTTGGTCGAGGATCTCGCCACCGACGGCGGCTCAAAGCTCAATTTCTGCGAGGCCATCCGCGAGGCCGGGCAGAAATGCGACCACACCTTTGTTTTCTTCTTCTATGACATCTTCCCGACCGCCCGCGAAGAGCTTCGCAAGGGCGGCATCGAACTGCACCAGCTCACCACCTGGTGGGACGTGCTGAAGGTCGCGCGCAAGACCAGTTATCTGCCCGAGGCGACGCTGGACGAGGTGGAGAAATTCCTGCGCGACCCCGCGCCCTGGTCGGCTGCGCATGGCGGGATTTCGGAGTTCGGCAAGAAGGCCTGAGTGAGGTCCAGGAAGCTCTCAAGCAATGATAGCGACATGCCGTTGCGTCATTCTGTCGCACCTGCTAAGCCCTTTCACGGGCGGTTGAGTTCGCCTTGAAAATTGCAACTCGGGGGAGAGCTAAGCATGAAAACAATGGTGGCGGCCAGTTTGGCCCTTGTCATGGCGGCAGTCGCGCCCGCAGCGGCTCGCGCCGCGGTCGTCTACCAGTCGGTTCCTGCGTTCTCGGAGACCGCGTATGATGGGGCTGCGTGGTGTTCCGATTGTGATGGCAGGGGCAGCACCTGGGAACCGCTGGATCAGTTCACGCTCACCCAATCGGCCCATATTACTGGTCTGGAGCTGGTAACATATCCGGGCGGTGGCTTTTTTTCGCAGACCTATTTTGAAGGCCTCGGCGGCTTCACCTTTGAGGTATATAACAGCACCCATAGTTCGATAATTTTCTCCGAAGCCATCTCGCCCATCCTCGCGAGCAGCGATGGAAACAACATCAGCATTCTGAGCGGTTCTGTTTCAGGGCTCTCGTTGAACGCGGGAACGTACTGGGCGGGCTTTATCGCTCCTATCATGGGGCTGCCTGCCTTCAACGGCGGCAACGGCTCGCTAATCGACACGACACCGCACACCGGCGTTCAAAGCCTGGTTCTCGGCGACAACATCGGATATCAGCTAACGGGCAATGTTTCCGGCGTTCCCGAGCCCTCCACCTGGGCGCTGATGCTGGCGGGCTTCCTGGGCCTCGGCTTTCTGGGCGCACGCAGGTCGCGCGCGGCCGCCGCGCTCGCGTAAGTTAGGCGACTTGAAGTGAAAAAAGCCGGGATCACAACGATCCCGGCTTTTTTCTTTTGCGGCTTTGCGCGCCAAAGTCCTGCGCAATCCCGCGCCCTTCTCAGCGCATGACGGCATCTCTGAATTCGGCCAAAAAGCGTGATCCTTCGCGCAATCAAAAAAAGAGGTTGACGCAATCCCTTTCGTTTTCTTTTCCGGACCTGCGCTATTAAAATTTTCAAAATTGTTGAACGGGGGCGACGCGCCGGGTGCGCTAGCGGCATTGCAGGAAGCAAGAGAGCGCCTGATGGCGACAAGCAGGTCGTGGAGGGAATCAAACCCACTCAGGCAAGGCGGGAACCCTCACGCTCTCGAGCTCGGGCAGATCAAAACCCAGATGGTCGTTCAGCAGCCGGCGCAGGGCGGCGCGGTCGTCCAGCTGCGATTTTTTCACGTCGTCGCCTTCCCGGATCGTGACGTCGCGGTTCATCACGCCGACGCGGCCATTTTCCGTGAAGATGCTCGCCATCACCCCCTTGGTGAAAGGCGAGTTCGGATGTGTCGACATGTAATGGTTCGACACATCGAAATCGACCGGCAGATCATGCTCAAGCGTCGAGACCCAGGCGTCCGTCGCGCCTTGCTCGCCCTGGCAGCGGAAGACCCAGAAATCCCCGTCGCGCGCCATCCAATGGGTCTTTTCGCCTGCAACCGCGACGTCAACAAGCGGAACCGGAAAAGTCGCAGCCGGACCGCCGAAGCCGGGATCGACGACAAAAACGCCCTCCGGCAGGTTCACGGTCAGGAACATGTGGGAGCGCGGCGCGCGGTCGCGCGGCAGGAAACGCACCACCCGCGCCGAATGGCGGGAAACGTCGAAGCCCAGCGCTTCGAGCATGGCGGCGAACAGGGTCGTGTGCTCGAAACAATAACCGCCGCGCCTGTTGTCGATCAGCTTGGCCTTCAGGCTCGCAAGGTCCAGCCGCACCGGCCGGCCCAGCAGGACGTCGAGATTTTCGAAGGGAATGGCCGTCATATGCGCGCGCAACAGCCGCGCCAGCGTTTTTTCCGTAGCAGGCGCGTCGCCGGTCCATTTGATCCGCTCGAAATAGGCGGCAAGGGTCGCAGAAGCCATGTTTCGCTCGCTTGTTTTCCGAGTATTCTTAGAATTGGCACAGGAACCGCCTGCAAGGGCGATTGCGCCGCCCCCGGCGTTGGCAAGCCGATCCTCCCTCTGACATAGTCATCGCCAAGCTGGAAAACATATCCGGCAAAGAGCGGATGGAGGAAATAATGAAAGCGCTTGCCTTGGCCGTATCCATGCTCGCCTTTTGCTCAGGCCCAGTTCTCGCGCATGGACCGTCGCGCCAGAAGGTGCAGGAGGCGATCCAGATCGACGCGCCGCCGACAAAAGTTTGGGCCATCATCAAGGATTTCGACGCGCTTTCCAAATGGCTTCCGCCCGTCGCCTCCAGCGTGGCCGACAAGGGCAATGAGGTCGGATCGTCGCGCACCGTGGTTCTCAAAGGTCTCGGCGGCCCCACCTTCGTGGAGGTCCTGGACAAATATGATGACGCCGCGCACAGCTACAAATATGAAATTCCGAAGGTCGATCCGAAAATCCTTCCGGTCAACGACTACACCTCGACAATCAGCGTCGTGGACAATGGCAAGGGCGGATCGGTCGTCCTGTGGCAGGGCGCCTTTTATCGCGGCTACATGCTGAACGACCCGCCGCCCGAACTGAACGACGCGGCCTCCGTCGGCGCGGTCGTCATGGTCTATCGGGCCGGCCTCGAAAACCTGAAGAGCCTGGCAGAGTCCAGCCAGTGAGCTTTCGCACGGCTTTCGTGCTTCTGGCCCTGTGCGCGACGGCGCGCGCGGAGCCGCTCGCCTTTGTGACCGATCAGGGGGCGGATGCGCTTTCGGTCGTCGATCTGGCGCGAGGGCGCGTCATCGAAAGGTTGGGCGTCGGCAGGAAACCGGCCGGCGTCGCGGTCGCGCCCGGCGCGCGGCGCATTTACGTGTCCAATCCGGAGGGACACAGCGTCTCCGTCGTCGAACGCCAGCCCGACGGGACGCACAAGGCCGTCGCCGAAATCGCGGTCGGACAGGGCCCCCTGGGACTGGCGCTCGACACGAAGGGCGAAAGGCTTTTCGTCGCCGATTGGTACGCGGACCAGGTTTTCGTCGTCGATACCGAGCGACTGGCCGTGGATGGCGCGATCACCGTCGGTAAATCGCCGGCCGGGATGGCCACGAGCCCGGACAACCGCTGGCTCTATGTCGCCAATCGCGAGAGCGACACCGTTTCCGTGGTAAAGCTCGCATCACGTCGCGCCGTCGCCAAGATCGCCGTGGGCCAGGCGCCCTTTGGCGTCACCTTCGACGCCAAGGGGCCGGATGGCCCGCGCCTGCTGGTCGCCAATGTCAAGTCGGGAGACGTGTCAGTGATCGATCCGGCGTCGCAGCAGGAGACGCGGCGGCTGAAAGTGCGCAGCTATCCTTACGCCGTGGCCGTGACCGCCGATGGCGGCCGCATTTTCGTCACCAACCAGCACGATGACAGCGTGTCCGTCTTCGACGGCAAAACCTACGCGCCGCTGGGGACGGTCGAGGCTTGCGGCTATCCCGAGGGCATCCTGATCTCGCCCGACCAAAGGGAAGCGCTGGTCGCCTGCTGGATGGACGACCAACTCGCCGCCATTGATACGAACAGCTTGAAAGTGGGAAGAAAAATACCGGCCGGCGCGAGCCCGCGCGCTTTCGGCCAGTTCATCGCGCCGGATGCGCGGTAGAAACCGCCCCATCCTTCGTGCGATAAATCGGGCGACAGAGAGCGCGCCCATGCCCCAGCCCAAAATCTACCTCGCCGGACCCGAAGTATTTCTGCCCGACGCCGCCGAGATCGGCGCGCGGAAGAAGATGCTGTGCGAGGAGCTCGGCTTTGTCGGGCTGTTTCCGCTCGAAGGCGAGCTCCCGGCCGTAGCCGCCGAAAAAATCGATGAAAACATCTTCACCGCCAATGTCGAGAAGATGCGGCAGTCCGACGCGGCAATCTTCAATCTGTCGCCATTTCGCGGCGTCAACGCCGATCCCGGAACGGCCTTCGAACTCGGCTTTTTCGCCGCCCTGGAAAAACCGGTCTTCGCCTATTCCAACAGCGCGCAAAGCCTGTTCGACCGGGTCGCCGCTACCTTCGGCGCGCAGGCGGGGGAAGCCGGCCTCACCCGCGACTGCGCGGGGCTGCTGATCGAGGATTTCGGCAACGCCGACAATCTGATGCTCGACGCCGCGTTGAAAAAGCAGGGGCGCAGGATCTGGCGACCCTCTGCCGTGGGCGTCGATCTCGCCGACTTGGAGGGATTTTCCGCCTGCCTGCGCGAGGCGCGGCGTTTTTTCGGCTGAATTGCAACAAAGCAAACCCAAAATGGCCCAATCTGCGCTTGGCCTTGGCCGCCGCCGTTCTATGCTGCCGCGCGACAGATTCGCCGCCCTTCGGGAGTTTCAGGAATGAACATGCGTAAACTCGGCCGCACGGACCTCGCCGTGTCCGAAATCTGCCTGGGCACCATGACCTACGGCCAGCAGACAGGCGAGGCCGACGCCTTCGCGCAAATGGATTACGCCGTGTCGCAGGGGATCAATTTCTTCGACACCGCCGAGCTTTATTCCATTCCACCGCGGCGCGAGACCTATGGCGCGACCGAGACCATCATCGGCGCCTGGCTGAAAAGGCGTGGCAAGCGCGACGACATCATCCTGGCGACGAAAATCTCCGGCCGCAGCGCGATGAACTGGATGCGGGCGGACGGCGCCCTGCCCCGCCTCGACCGCAAGAACATTTTTGACGCCATCGAGGGATCGCTGAAGCGCCTAGGGACGGATTACGTCGACCTCTACCAGCTGCACTGGCCGGACCGGCCGATGGACCTGTTCGAGGGCCTGTCCAACGCCTATCATGATCGCGGCGGCCCGGACGGCGTGAGTTTCGAGGAAACGCTCGGCGCGATGCAGGAGCTGGTCGAGCAGGGCAAGATCCGCCATTTCGGCGTCTCCAACGAAACCGCCTGGGGCGTCAGCCGCTTCTTGAGCGCCGCCGGCCACAAGCGCGGCCCGCGGGTCGCCTCGATCCAGAACGCCTATCATCTGCTGAACCGCCAGTTCGAACTCGGCCTCGCCGAATTCGCCTTTCGCGAGCAGGTGGGGTTGCTGGCCTATTCGCCGCTGGCGCAGGGCTATCTCACCGGCAAATATCTGCGCGGCGCCCGTCCCGAGGGGGCGCGCAGCACCCTGTTCAACCGCGGCCAGCGCTACCAGAAGCCCGGCGTGGACGAAGCGATCGAGGATTACCACGCCCTGGCGAGGGAATTTTCCATCGATCCCATACACATGGCGCTGGCCTTCGTCACCTCGCGGCCCTTCGTCACCGCCAATATCGTCGGCGCGACCAATATCGACCAGTTGAAGCACATTCTGGCGGCGCCGCGGACCCTGGCCGCCGATCTGGAAAAGCGCATCCACGCCATCCACCAGATTCGCGGCAATCCCGCGCCATAGACCTTTCGCCGTCAGAAAACGTTAAGCCGCAATATTTTCGCTCACAGGATTGGACCTCCCATGCGCTTGCCCCTGCTGAAGAAAGACCAGCTCGACGCCGACCAGCAAAAACTCTACGACGACATGAAACAGGGCATCGAGACCAGTTTCAAAGGCTTCACCGCCATCGACAAGGATGGCGAATTGATCGGCCCATGGAATCCCTGGGTGAGCTTTCCGCAGTTCGGCGGCCCGGTTTGGAATCTGGTCAAGGCGATGGCCGGCAATCCGAAAGTGCCGAAGCCGGTGCGCGAGGTGGCGATACTCGTCACCGGCGCGAAATTCCATTCTGCCTATGAGATCTACGCCCATGTGGCGGTCGGCGAATTGCGCGGCCTCTCGGACGACAAGATCGCCACCATCGTCGCGGGACAGCGCCCGGTCGATCTGACCCGCGAGGAATTGATCGGCTACGACATGGCCGCGGCCCTGGTCGCCGGCCCCTTGCCCGCCATCGTCTACAAGCGCGCCGTGGACGCTTTCGGCGAACAGGCGGCTGCCGAGCTGATCTACCTTGTCGGCCTCTATTGCATGGTCTCGACCACGCTCAACGGCTTCAACGTGCCGCTGCCGGAAGGTGAAGACAACTAAAGCCCTCGCCTTCGGGGGCTCTAGATTTTTTTGCAGGCGCATATCCTTAACGTAAGTCCACTTTCGCGGGATATGCTCTAATCCTGGACAGGAGCGAGGCTGCGGATATAGGCGACGAGATCGCCGATCTCGTCGCGGCTGAGCTTCAGGTCCGGCATTTTCGGATGCGGATCGGCGAGGAAGTTGGCCAGTTGCGCGTCCGTCTTGGTTTTCGCCACGGTCGCGAAGGGCGCGACGTCGGCGCTGGCTTCCTTCTGGTCCGGCGCGACCAGATGGCAGGGCGCGCACCAGCGCCGCGCGATTTGCTCGCCATGCGCGATGTCGGCGGCCTGCGCCGCCGGCGCGAAAACGCCAAGGGCGAGGACGAGACCGAAAAAATTTGCAGTCGAAATGGCGCGCATGCTGTGAAGCTCCCGAACGAAATTGAAATCTAAGCCTGATCGCGGGCCAGCGCCTTGTTTCATGTCATGATGCGCTGGCGCCCTGGTGACTTGGCGCGAAACAAGGTCAGGGATTGGGCGACTCCTTCGCCATCACCTCGACGTCGCGGTCCTGGCTGGACACCACCTTGAACGTCGCCTGGTAGGTCTTGTTGTCATGACGGGCGATGGCGACATATTCGCCTTCGGCCAGCACCATGGAGGGGAAGGCGCCGATCATTTCACGGATCACGTCGCCGCCCGGCGTGAGGATCGAGAAGCTGGTGTTGGCCAAAGCCTCGCCGCCGGGGTTGTTGACCAGCTTCAGCGTCATGGTCGCAGCGCGATGGCGCAGCACGCCCGAAGTGAGCTTGCCCGCCTGAACCCGCAGATCGGCGTAAATGGTCGAATTGGTCGCTGTCGACGAACCTGGCTGCACATCCATCAGCTTTTCGACGATGTGATAGGCGCCCTCGGGCAGGCATTCCGGCTCGTTGGCCTTGAGGTTGGGAATGATCAGCTTGGCTTCCGGATCGTTGCGCGAAGGCAGGTAGAGCAGGATATTCAGCCGCGCCGGCGGAATGGGCGCATCGCCGAGCAGTTCCGGAGATCTTCAACGCGCCGGCGTTCATCGGCACTCTTTCGATGACCGGCGCGCCGCTGACCGTGATCTGCCGGCTGGCGCTGGCCAGCCCGCAGGCGACATGGACGATGTAATCGCCGTCGGCCAGCGAAAACGCGGGCAAGGCCTGGCTGGATTCGGCGACCAGCGCGTGATTGCCATCGGCGTCGGCCCGGGCGTCGAACACCCGCCAGGAAAGGCCGGAGCGGATCGGCTGCGCATCCCCCGGCGCGAAGACCGCGGTGAGCGAAACCGGCGAACGCGGCGCGGCGATGGTCTGGTCTGGCGCCGACGTCGGGCGCGGGCGCGGGTGCGGGCGTGGTTGTGGGCGCCTGGGCGCGGGCCGGCATGGCGGCCAGCAGCAGCGCCAGCACTTGCGCCAGCGCGGCCAGCCGCGCTCCCGTTCCTGCTCGCGTCGTCTTCAGTTTTGCCCGCAACATCGTTCCCCTTTGGCGCCGATCAACGGCTTCGGTTTACAAAGTGACCTTTTTAGGGCTTTCCTCTTCGAAAAGCTCGGATGAACAGATGAACGACACCATAAACCTTCTGAAAACCCGCCGCTCCGCCCCGCCTGTGCGGATGCAGGGTCCCGGGCCCGACGCGCAGGAGCTGGAAACGATTCTTGCCCTCGCCGCCCGGGTGCCGGACCACGGCAAGCTGGCGCCCTGGCGCTTCATCGTGTTCGAAGGCGAAGGCCGCGACAGGGCAGGACAAATCCTCGCCGAAATTCACGGCCGCCGCGAGCCGCAAGCCGAGCCTCAGCGCATCGAGACCGAGCGCGGCCGTTTTTCGCGGGCTCCGCTGGTGATCGGCGTGGTGTCCCGCGCGGCGCCGCATGTGAAAATCCCCCTGTGGGAGCAGGAAATGTCGGCCGGCGCCGCCTGCATGGCGCTGACGGTCGCCGCAACCGCCCTGGGTTTCCGCACCGCCTGGATGACCGAATGGTGCGCCTATGACCGCGAATTCCTCGACCGGCTCGGCCTTGCCGGACACGAAAAGATCGCCGGTTTCATATACATCGGCCGCGTCGACGCGGCCATCGAGGATCGAGTGCGGCCGAACCTCGGGGAATTGGTCACCCGATTTCTAGCGCGCGCCAAAAGCCGCATTGGCGATGATCGCCTGCGCCGCGCTGACGACGAATTTTCCTGAAAAACCGTCGCGCGCGGCCAGCGCGCACTGGCGCTCGAATTCCTCGCCCTCGCCCGGCTCGGCGCAATCATAGGCCGGCGCGCCGGCGGCGCGGGCGGCGAACAGGCAAAGCGAACGCGCCACGCGCAAGGGCTCGGGCGCGTCGCCCTCACCCCAATCCCCTATTCCCAACCTTTGCGCCAAGGCCCGCTCGTCGCGGCCGAGGCCGATCAGCCGCCGCGTGGCGCGGATAAAACTGCCGAGTTCGAACAAGGCTGCCGGCGAATCGGCGCCAAGCGCCAGGATTTTCGCGGCGCCGTCGGGAAAATCGTTCTCCGCCTCGCGCACCGCCAGTTTCGCGCCGAGATGCTGGACGTCGCGGCCGCCGCAGGCGTCGGGCAGGATCACGCCCTCCGGGCGCGCCGCCATCACCGCGTCGAGATCGCCGTCGGCGAGACCCGACGCCAGGGCATGGATTTTCGCCAGGCAGGTTTTCTGGCGCTCCCGCGCCTCCAGGATCAGCGCAGCGGCCCTTTTCCGCGCGTCTTCGATTCCTTCAGCCGTCACGCTTGAGAGATCGACGGCGAAAGCGTCGGCCTCGCTGGCGAGCGCCGCGGCGAAAGCCTCGCGGGACGTGGAAAACAGGAAAATAGAGCGCATGGCATCCGTCCCGGCACCCGGCGAGAATTGCCGTTAAGCGAAACTTTACCTTGATTGCTCACACTGCGTTAACCAACCAGTCCAAGGCAACGAGTTGCCCATGATCGTCCGCAAGTTCATCCATTGGTCGCAGAACGCATCGGCCAGCGCGCGCGCGGATGGCGTCGGCGCCCTGGCCCGGGCCTATCTTTACAGCGACCTGAGCGAAGAGGAGCGCGGCGAGGCCGAGCAGACCCTCTATGCCCTGATGGACGATCCATCCCCGCTGGTCCGCCGCGCCCTGGCCGAGAGCCTCGCCAGCGCCGCCGAGGCGCCGCCGGCCATCATGCTCGGCCTGGCCTGCGATCAATCCGACATTTCCACGGTCGTGCTGGCGCGCTCGCCGCTTTTGTCAGACGCGCAACTGATCGATTGCGCGGCCATCGGCGATTTCGCCGCCCAGGCCGCCATCGCGTTGCGTCCCGAACTTTCCGCCACCGTCGCCGCCGCTTTGGCCGAGGTCGCCTCGCGGGAGGCGCTGATCGCGCTGGCCGTCAACGAAGGCGCCAATCTGCCCGATTTCGCCATGCGCCGCATCATCGAGCGCTTCGGCGCCGACGGCGAAATGCGCGAGGCCCTGCTCGGCCGCTCCTGGTTGCCCGGCGAAGTGCGCGCCGCCCTGGCCAACGCCGCGGCCCGCCAGCTCGCCGACCACGCCGTCCAGCGCAACTGGCTGTCCCGCGCCCGTTCCGAGCGCCTCGCCCAGGACTCCCGTGACCGCGCCACCATGATCATCGCGGCGGGCTGCGCCAGCTATTCCGACGAAACCGCTGCGCTCGCCGCCTATCTGCGCGTCACCGGGCAGCTGACCGCCGGCCTGGCGCTCCGCGCCCTGCTTTGTGGCCAGACCGGCCTGTTCGAGGCGACCCTGGTCGAGCTGACCGGCATGGGCCCGCGTCGCGTCGCCGGGCTGATCAAGGACCCGAACTCCAACGCCTTCGCCGCGCTCTATGCCAAGGCCGGCCTGCCGGCGCCGTTGATGCTCGCCTTTTCCACCGCGCTTTCCGCTCTATCGCATCACCAGACCGACGCCGATGACGGCGCCTTGCGCCTGCCGGTCATCCATGCGGTGCTGGCGCGCTGCGAGGCCGCGGGCGAGGAGGCTTTCGGCCGCCTGATCGCGCTGCTGCGCCGCTTCGAAGGCGACGCGGCCCGCGAAATCGGCCGGCGCAACATGGAGCGCATGCAGCGCGAGGCGCCCGCGCCCGCCGACGCGCCGACAGTGCGAAACCTATCAGGCCCCGCAATTCGTCGCGACTCCGGTTGCGCAAGCGGCGGCGATCCCGGAAGTCGCGCCGGTCGAGCCGGAACCGGTCGCGGCGTACGACGACGAGGTCGGGTTCGAGCCCGAGGCCACGCCAGTGGCCGCCCTGGAAGACGACATTGAAATCTTCATCGATTTCAATGCATTGGAAAAAGAACTTATCGCCGCCTGATCAGATCTGCTCCACCGCCTCGCAGACGGGCTTGCGCCGCCATGACCCGTAGCGCCAGGGGTGCAGGGCGTCGGCCCCCTCCGGCAGCGCTTTCAATACCGGATCGTAGCCGGAGTCGCCCCAGAGGCTGGCAGCGGCACAGGCGCGCAAAACCCATCCAGCCTCCCGCCCACAGACCGTGCCGCGCCAAAGCCTCGTCCATATAGGCGGAACAGGTCGGCAGGTAGCGGCAATTGCGCCCGACCAGCCCGGAGAGGCTGAGCCGATAGACGCGCACCAGCCCGCGCGCGACCAAAGCCGGGGCCTTTGCGGCCGAAATGCCCTTGATCGTCAACATCTTCCCTCGGACCGCTCCAGCCCCCCCGACTGTTGCAAGAAAACGACGCCGCCGGCAATATGGATTTTTGGGCGGCAAACGCCTATCCGGCTGCCCGATCGGCTGGTACAAAAAACCAGGATTCGGGAGAAGCGTTTTGAAGTTGTCGTTACGCCGGTTTATTTCGGGAGCCGCCATCGCCGTCACAGGCGCCGGCTCCGCTTTTGCCGCCGACCTTCCGGCGACCAATATCGCGCCTCCCCCGCCGATTCCGGACTGGATCGTCACGCTTTCCGCCCAGGGAAGCGTGGGGCCGCTCTATCCCGGCGCCAACCGCTACAGCCTTTTCGGCCTTCCGGGCGTCAGCATCCGCCGCGCCGACCAGCCCGAACGCTTCAGCACCCCGGACGACGGTTTCAACATCGCGCTTTACGACAATCCCTGGCTGCATGTCGGCCCGACCGGGCGCTGGATCGGCGACCGCGCGCGTTACGGCGATCGCGAACTCACCGGCATGAGCTATGTCGCGCCCAGCGTCGAAGTCGGCGCTTTCGCCGAAGTGACGCCCTTGCCCTGGTTCCGCGCCCGCCTGGAAGTGCTCGAAGCCGTCACCGGCCATGACGGCATGGTGGGCACGGCGAGCGCCGATGTCTGGCACACTTTCGACAAGCTGACCCTGTCGGCTGGCCCGCGCCTCTATTTTGGCAACAACAAGTTCGCCGAGACCTTCTTTTCAGTCACCCCGGCGCAATCCGCGGTCAACCTGGCCAGCGGCGGCGGCCTCACGCCCTATAACGCCGGAGGCGGCCTGACCTCGGCCGGCCTCACCGTCGCCGCGCGTTACGACCTGAACGACCGCTGGCGCATTACCGGCTTCGGCAATTACCAGCGCCTGACCGGAAGCGTCGCCGACAGCCCGCTGACGCTCCACGCCGGCTCGCCCGACCAGTATACGATCGGCCTGGAAGTCGCTTATCGCTTCCGCACCAGCGGCTGGTTCAACTTCTGAGACCAGCCAAAGCATAGAATTTTCAACGCGGCTGCGGTTCTTCCGGGCCGCGTTTTGCTTTCTTGATGCAGTTCCCTTGATTTTCGCGCGCGGGTGGAGAATCCAGCCGTCAGTTGCGCTTTTTCATGTGTTCTTCAAGGAAGACCAGCGCGACCTGGCGGTCATTGTCGCCCGCGAGCTTCATGTCCTGCTCGTAGAGCGCATTGACCCATTCCTGCGCCTTGCCCGTCGCGCCCTCGCGCGCCAGGGTCAGCCACATCAGGCCGCGGGCGCGCTGGGGCTGCATGCCCTCCCCGACGAAGAGCAGATGGCCGAGCAACGCCTGGGATTCGACATGGCCCTTTTCCGCAGCCAGGTTGAACCAGCGCGCCGCCTGCCGCGAGTCCTTGGCGAAACCCTCGGCGCCGTCCAGATAGAGGCGCGCCAGGTTATACTGGGCGTTGGAATCGGAAAAATTGGTGGCGGCGTAAAGGAACATGCGCATGGCCTGGTCCGGGTCGGGACGAAGGCGCGAGCCGGCAATGCCGTTCATCTCGAATACGCCGACCGCGACGAAAGCGCTGGCGACCACGGATTTTTCCCGCCAGTTGGCGGTTTCCTCGTCGTAACGATCGACGATTTCCTGGAAGTACTGATAGGCCCTGTAATCGTCGCGCGGCACGCCGTCGCCATCGGCGTACATCTTGCCGAGCTTCCATTGCGCCAGCGACTCTCCGCCGGCCGCAGCATATTTCAGCGCGGCCACCGACGAGGCGGCGTCGCCGCTGCGGAAACTTTCCAGCGCCGATTGCAGCGCCTGACGGGGATCCTTGAACATTTCCAGGGCGTGGTCGGCGCCGCGGTCGGCCTGCGCGGTCTTGTCCGGGCCGTCAAAGGCGCATGCCGGCGTGGCGCACAAGACGCCCAACATGCAAGCCCGCATCATCAACCCGAACGCCGCCATCAAACACCTTTTTCGCGCTGGCTTCGCCAGAATTCCGAGCCATCCGCTTGAGCAAGACGCCAGCCCTTCACGTTAGAAGAAGCGGTTCGTTTATGGCTGAATTGCGGCGGCGGCTTTTCAAACTTCGGGCATTGTGAAGTTGCATTGCGGCTGTGGCGCCCATGCCACAGCTTCAGTCGCCCGATTCGGCGGCCAATGACACAATGTCGCCGAAAAAGGTTGCAAAACCGCCAATCCCAAGGATTTTCCCTGCCTCGACTTTTCCGCAATCGGATCGCTCCGCCGGCGTTCAAATCATTTTGAAGTCCTGCGACGCGCCGTCGCATTTTTCGCCCCGTTAAAGTAAACGTCCGATATAACTGGCGGCCCGAGCAAATGTTGCGTCCCCTTCCCCATCTGACCGGCGTCGCCGACGGTTTCTCCGCCGCGCGGGGATCTGTGCCGACCCCGCGGGGGGCGGGCTTTTTCACCCGGTTCATGGTGTTCGTCGGTCCCGGCTATCTCGTCGCCACCGGCTACATGGACCCTGGCAACTGGGCGACCGCGCTTGCCGCCGGCTCGGAATTCGGCATGCGCCTGCTGTTCGTCGCCGTCCTCTCCAGCCTGATGGCCATCGTCCTGCAAGCGCTGTCCGCGCGGCTGGCCTTCGGCGCCAATCTCGACCTCGCCCAGGCCTGCCGCGCCCATCTGCCCCGCCGGGCCGCGATCTTCCTGTGGCTGACGCAAGAGGCGGCCATTCTCGCGACCGACCTCGCCGAGGTCATCGGCACGGCGATCGGCCTCAACCTGCTGTTCGGCCTGCCGCTATGGCTCGGCGCGATCATCACCGCGCTGGATGTCGGGCTGATCCTGCTGTTCGAGCGTTTCGGCTTCCGCAAGCTGGAAGCTTTCGTCATCGCGCTGCTGATCGTCATTTCGCTGTGCTTCGCGGCCCAGCTGTTTTTGGCGCGGCCGGATTGGGCCGCGGCGGCGCAGGGCCTGCTGCCTTCCGCGGACGTGACGACCGACGGCAGAATGCTCTATCTGGCGCTGGGCATCCTCGGCGCCACCGTCATGCCGCACAACCTTTTCCTGCACTCCGGCATCGTGCAGACGCGCGCCGTGGCGCCAAATTTTTCCGCGCGGCGCGAGGCGATAAGGTTCGCGCTGGCCGATTCCGCCCTGGCGCTGATTTTCGCCATGGCGATCAACGGCGCCATCCTGATCCTGGCGGCGGCCACCTTCTTCGCCCATGGCCACAAGGAAGTTGCGGAAATCTCCGACGCCTACCGGCTGATCGCGCCCGTCCTCGGCGCGCCCGTGGCGGCCAAGCTCTTCGCCATCGCCCTGATCGCCTGCGGCCTGAACAGTTCGTTGACCGCGACGCTCGCCGGGCAGATGATCATGGACGGTTTCTTGCGCCTGCGCCTGTCTCCCGCCGGGCGCCGGCTGATCACCCGGGCCCTGACCATCACCCCGGCGGTCGCCGTCACCGTCATCGCCGGCGAGTCGGCCACGGCGCGGCTGCTCGTGCTGTCGCAGGTGGCGCTGAGTTTTGCTTTGCCCTTCGCCATCCTGCCGCTGGTGTGGTTCACCGGCTCGCGGAAAATCATGGGGCCTTTTGTCGCCTCCCGCGCCACCACGGCGCTGGCCGGCGCCATCGGCGTCGGGATCACGGCGCTGAACGTGAAGCTGATATACGAAAGCTTCGCGGGCTGACGCGCTTCAGGCGAGGCCGGAAAGGCCGGTGGCCAGCGCCAGCAGCGCGCCGGCCAGCACAATGGCGCCGGCCTTGTGCTGGAGAGCGTCATACATATTGCTCCACTCATTCCGCTGCGCTGATCGGCCCGCGCGTCACCCCAGCAGCTTCAGCGCCGCCGTCATCTTCTCCAGCTTCGCCACCGCCAGTTCGCGGCGCTCCTGGTTTTCCTCGACCACCTCTTCCGGCGCGCGGCGCAGGAAGTCGGCGTTGCCGAGCTTGGCGTCGATCTTGAAAATTTCCTTCTGCTCGGCGGCGATGGCCTTTTCCAGCCGCGCCCGCTCGGCGGCGAAATCGATCACGCCGGCCAGGGGCAGCGCCAGCGACGCGCCGCGGACAATCATCTGCGCCGACTGCGGCGGCGCCTTGTCGACAAAGTCGATCTGCGACAGGCGCGCCAGGCGCTTCAGGATATCATTCCAGCGATGGGCGCGCCGCGTGTCGGCCTCATTGGCGCCGACCAGCGCCAGCGGAATTTGCGCGCCGGCTGGCACATTCATCTCGGCGCGCACCGAACGCACCTGCGACACGAGGTCGACCACCCAGCCGATTTCCGCCTCCGCGTCGGCGTTTTCCAGCCCCTTCATATCCGGCCACAGCGCCAGCGCCAGCACGCTTTCGCGCGGCGTCTGCTCGCCCTTGATCGCCCAGAGCTCTTCGGTGAGGAAGGGCATGAAGGGGTGCAGCAGCTTGCAGGTCTGGTCCAGCACGAAGGCGATGGTTTCGCGCGTCTCCTGTTTGGCTGGGCCGTCATCTCCCTGCAGCAGCGGCTTGGTCAGCTCCAGGTGCCAGTCGCAGAAGATGTTCCAGACAAAGCGATAGGCCGCCTGCGCCGCCTCGTTGAAGCGATAGGCGACGAGCGCCGTCTCGACCTCGCGCACCGCTCGCGCGGTCTCGCCGAGAATCCAGCGGTTCAACACTTCCTTGACCTTGACCGGATCGAAGCCGGGGCGGCCAACGCACTCGTTCATTTCGGCGAAGCGCGCCGCATTCCATAGCTTGGTCGCGAAATTGCGATAGCCCTCGACCCGGTTGGTCGCCAGCTTGATGTCGCGCCCCTGCGCCGCCATGGCCGCGAGGGTAAAGCGCAGCGCGTCGGCGCCGTAGGTGTCGATCAAGTGCAGGGGGTCGATGACGTTCCCCTTCGACTTGGACATTTTCGCGCCCTTCTCGTCACGCACCAGCGCGTGGAGATAGACGTGGCGGAAGGGAACCTTCTTGCCGAAATAAATGCCGAACATCATCATCCGGGCGACCCAGAAGAAGATGATGTCGAAGCCGGTGACCAGCACGTCGGTCGGATAGCGCCGCGCCAGATCGTTTTGCTCCTCCGGCCAGCCGAGCGTCGACAGCGGCCAGAGCCCTGAGGAAAACCAGGTGTCCAGCACGTCCTCGTCGCGGGTCAGCAGGCCCGCCGCCTTGTCCGGGTCGGAGGCCATCGCCTCTGCCTCCGCGTCGCTGTAGACGCCGCGCTTGACCGCGTCGGCCAGGGCGTCGGCGAGCGCCTCCTCCTCGTCCTCGGCGACATAGACCGCGCCCCAGGGCGCATACCAGGCGGGAATCTGGTGGCCCCACCACAGCTGGCGGGAAATGCACCAGGGCTGGATGTTTTCCAGCCAGTCGAAGAACGTCTTCTCCCAGTTCTTCGGCACGAAGTTCGTCTCGCCCGAGCGCACCGCCGCCAGCGCCGGCGCGGCCAGGGTTTTCGCGTCGACATACCATTGGTCGGTCAGCCAGGGCTCGATCACCACACCCGAGCGATCGCCATGAGGCACTTGATGCTCATGCGCCTCGATGGTCGCGATCAGGCCGCGCTCTTCCATGAGGGCGATCACGGCTTTCCGCGCGTCCTCGCGGGAGAGCCCGTGCAGGCTTTCCAGCGTCTGCGACAAGTCGTCGTTCTCGATCACCCCTTCGAGGAAGGCCTCGTTCTCCTGGAGGAGAATTCGGGCTTCCGCGTCGAGGATGTTGATCAGCGGCAGCTTGTGGCGCTGGCCGACCTCGAAGTCGTTGAAGTCATGCGCCGGAGTGATCTTCACCGCGCCCGAACCCTTCTCCGGGTCGGAATAGCTGTCGGCGACGATGGGAATCGAGTCGCCCGACCAGCGGCAGCAGCGCCTTCTTTCCGAGCAAGTGGGAATAGCGCTCGTCATCGGGATGCACCGCCACGGCGCTGTCGCCGAGCATGGTTTCCGGCCGCGTCGTCGCCACCACGATGAACTCTTCGGTGGCGTTGCCTGCGTCGTCGGCGATCGGATATTTGAAGTGCCAGAGCGAGCCCTTGACCGTCTGCGCCACCACTTCGATGTCCGACACCGCCGTCAGCAGCTTCGGATCCCAGTTCACCAGCCGCTTGTCCTTGTAGATCAGGCCGGCGCGGTACAGTTCGACGAAGGCTTTCAGTACGGCCTTCGACGAGCCGGGGTCCATGGTGAAGCGTTCGCGCGACCAGTCGCAGGAGGCGCCGAGGCGTTTCAGCTGATTGACAATGGCGCCGCCCAATTCGGCCTTCCATTCCCAGACCTTTTCCAGGAATTTTTCGCGGCCGAGATCGCGGCGGGCGGGTTCGCCCGCCGCGGCGAGGCGGCGCTCGACCACCATTTGCGTCGCGATGCCCGCATGGTCGGTTCCTGGCTGCCACAGCACGTCCTTGCCGCGCATGCGCTCGAAGCGGCAGAGAATGTCCTGCAGCGTGTTGTTGAGCGCATGCCCCATGTGCAGCGATCCCGTCACGTTCGGCGGCGGAATCACGATGGTATAGGGCGCGCTCGAGGCGCGTTCAGGCCTGCCGGCTCGGAAGGCGCCCGCCGCCTCCCACTCCGCCGCAATGCGGCTTTCCACGGCGGCGGGATCGAAAGTCTTTTCCATCATGAGCGGCGAACCAGCATTTCAAGTTGACGGCGAAGCGGGCCGCCGACCGAGGCCGGCTGGGAGCGAACGCCAATGGGCGGCGACTTGCGCCCGTCCTTCGACGGGCAAGGGCGCGAACTTATGCGAGAGAGTCCATAAGCCGTGAGAAGCCGCAACAAAACCGAGCGCAGGCCGCAAGTCAATGACATTGCGGCCTGAGAATGGCGGTAAAGAGGAGAACGGCGGAAGAAACGGCGTCAGCGGCCGCGCGCTACCCGTTCGATTTCAGCGCGCACCAGACGCTCCACCACGATGGGCAGATTGTCGTCCAGCCAGGACTTCAGCATGGGCCGCAGCATTTCGCGCGCCAGGCGTTCGACCAGATCGGGATCGCGGTTCATCAGGCTTTCGGCCAGCGCCTCGAAGGATGCGTTGATCTTGGCCCCGGTCATTGGCGACAGCAACCCGGAATCGCCGCCTTCCGCCCGCGGCCGACCCGGCGCCGCCTGTTGCGGTTCTGGCGCGGTCTGCGGCAACTCGGGCATGGGCGGCGCCTGTTCAGGCGCGGCCTCCGCCACCAGAGCCTCCGCCAAGGCGGCGGCCGACCTGCCGGCTGATCTTTCAGGCGTGGCGTTTTCAGGCGCCGCGCGTTCGGGGGCGGGATATTCCGGGTCGATCGGCTTTACTGGCCTGATCTCCGCGACCGGTTCGACCGGCGCCGCGACGGCATGCGCGGGCTCCTCCGCGGGCTCGACCGGCCTCGGCGGCGCGCGAAACACCGGCGTGCGGAAGTTAAGCGGCGCGATCTTCAGGCGCGTATCGGAAAAATTGGCGAGGCGCGGGGCCAGCGACACGACCGAAGTCTTCCCGGTCTCGGCCGGAGCCGGGGCATCGACAAGCGACGGGCGCAGGACCAAAGGCTCCATCGGCGCGCTTTCCGCTTCGACCGGGAGGCGGCGACCGGAGCCGGCGCGACGGGCTCTTCGGCAGGCGGCTCGGCGACAGGGGCGGAAATCGGACGCGCGGAAAAATTTTTCAGCGCAAACTCCCGCAACTTCAACGACGGCATTCTTGGCGCAACAGGCGGCGGCGCTTCGGCCGTTGCGGACGGCGCCGACGCTTCCGTTACGATGGGCTCCGGCATTCGCGTGGCCGGCGCTTCGACGACCGGCGCCGCAATGCGCGCGAGCTTCGGCGCGGCGGCGGGTGTGGCGCCCGGCGCCGACGCTTCCGGCGCGGCGCCCTCGTGGCGCCCAGGGGCGTCGGCTTCGCGGCCCAGACGATGGCCGAGACCGAAAAACGCATCAGAAGACGGGCGCGCCGAATCGGACCGCGCCATCGGCGCCGCCGGCGGCGTGATCACAGGCGCTGGCTCTGCAGCCGCGGCGACCGGCGGCGCGGCGGGAAGCCTGGCGGCGGCGCGGGCGCGGCGGCTCAATGGCAGGGCGTCGTCATCGGAGATAATCCGGCGGATCGAGGCCAGAATATCGTCCATCGACGGCTCATGCGCCTTTTGCTCGGCGCTCAAGGCGGCCGGATAGGACGGGGCGTTCGTTGCGGTCATGACCTCGGACGCTCTAATGCGAATTGAATGAGAGTTAAAAATGCGCCTGATCGATTCCCGGCGCAAGACGCGAACGCCCGGTCAAGCGATTGCCCCACGGCTTTTTTTCCAGCGTTCCGCAATGCGCTTGATTTCGGCGCGCGAAGTTCAGCGCCCGTCTGGCGTGGACCAGCCAAAGAACTTGTTCTTGACCTGGTCGTAATGCAGCGACGGATCATAGGCGACCACGCCCAGGCCGAGGCCCTGCGCCGAAAGCCGACCGATCGCTCCCATGACCGCATAGGAGGCGACGACGCGGTCGTGCTGAGCCGTCACCAGCTGCACGCGGGAGTTTAGCAGGGTCTGCTGGGCGTTGAGCACGTCGAGCGTGGTGCGCTGGCCGACCTTGGCTTCCTCGCGAACGCCGTTCAGCGCCACTTCAGCGGCCTTGACCGCCGCCTGAAAGGCGACGATGGAGGCGCGCGCCGCGGCGAGCTGCCCCCAGGCGGTGGCGACGGCGCCGCGAACGACGATCCGCGCCGAATCAACCGCAAGCCGCGATTGGCCCAGCAATTCCTTGGCCTGGCGGATCGCGGCATATTCTGCGCCGCCCTGATAGAGCGGAATATTGATCTGGCCGACGACGCTGGCGCTCCACATGTCGTAACCCTGGAAGCCGGACGTGTCATTGCTCTGCATGACGTTGCCCTGCAGGCTCGCAGTCGGGAGCAGCGCGCCTTCCGCGACCTTGACCTGCGACACCGCCTGGTCGACCTGATGCAGGGCGCCGACAATTTGCGGATGCTCGGACAAACCTGTGCCGATGGACTGTTCGAGCGTGCGCGGCAGCAGCCTCTCGATCGGCTGCGCCGGCTGCAGCTGCCGGGGCTCGACGCCGATCAGGCGGCGATAGGAGGCGACGGAAGTCTGCAGATTGGATTGGGCGACGGCATAGTCGGCCTTTGAGCCGGCCAGCGACGATTCGGCCTGGGCCACGTCGGTCCGCGTCACTTCGCCGACCTGGAAGCGGTCGCGCGTCTGTTGCAACTGGACTTCGAGAACCTTGATATTGGCGCGGCGCAGGCCGAGCACGGCCTGGTCGCGCAACACATCCATATAGGCCGTCGCCGCGCTTTGAAGCGTGGTCAACTCCGTCAGGCGAAGGTTTTCGCGCGCCTGCAGCACCGCGGATTCGGCGCCGCGCACGCCATTGGCGGTGCGCTGGCCGTCAAAGACGGTTTCGGTTACGGTCACGCTGGAGCCGCGAGGATTGGCGACCTGCTTTTCGCTGACGCCGAGACCGAGCGCGTTCGAAATCTGGGTGACCTGGTGGCCGGCGTTCAGCGTGGCGCTGGCCTTCGGCAGCCAACCGGCCTTGGCCGTCGGAACGCCCTCGTCCTTCGCCCGCGCAGCAGCGCGCTGCTGGTTGATGTCGGGATTATTGTCATAGGCGCGCGACAACGCGCTCGACATGCTTTCCGCTGACGCCGTCTGGGAGCCGCAGAGCGCTGAAAACGCTGCTAGGCCAAACGCCAGGTCCAATAATGAAAAGCGCCGCAAAGTAAGACCCCCAAAACCGACCAGATCGGGTAAGCGCCTGAACCACCGCCAGGGGCGTCACTCGAATGGAATCAAATCGAGCAGCGCCGCGGCTAAAATGAAAGCACACAACCCTTCCGTCAACCTTAACACCCGCCCCCGCCGCGCTTTCCCGCGCGAGAAAAGCTTTTCCTTCGCCCCTGCGCCAAAAAAGTCACAGGTCCATCGGGGGAACTACTTAGAAAACGAATGCTTGGGGCCTGGCGAAAGCCTTCAGCCCGCCCGCCGAGGCGTCGAACAGGGCACGGGCGCTGACCTTGCCCCCGACGCGCTGGAACAGGGTGGCCCGGCCGCCGCGCGCGCCGGACGATTCGGCGACGATGCCGACCAGGCGCCCGCCCTCCGCGAGTTGGTCGAACAAGGCGCCGAATTCGCCCTGGCTCACCCCGTCGACGATGATCAGGTCAAAAGGCGCGTCGCCCTTCGCGCCTTCCGCCAAGGGGCCTGTGACCGCCTTGGCGTTGGCGAGGCCGAGCTTAGCGAGATTGGCCTGCGCCTGTGCGGTCAATTTTTCGTCGTCGTCGAGGCTGACGACGGAGCCGACGAGGCCGGCGACGAGGGCCGCCGCATAGCCGGAGGCTCCGGCGACGACCAGCACGCGGTCGCTCTCGCGCAGGCGCGCTTCCTTGAGCAGGCGGGCGAGAATCAGCGGCGCCGTCAGTTCGCGCGGACCTGCGCCGGTGACTGTCAGGCAGGCGTCGGAATAGGCCAGGGTGACGAGCTGCGGATCGACGAAGATTTCGCGCGGCACGGCCTTCATGCGCGCGAGGACGCCGGCGTCGGTGACGTCGAAAGTGCGGACCTGCCGCTCGACCATGGTTTCCCGCAGCGCGGCTGAAGACGCCAGTTCCTGATTTTGCATGGCTCGCCTATCGATTTGTCGGGCCATCAGGCCCTTTTCAGCTTGCGCCCCAAGGGTCTCCCCCGGAGATCATGGCGCTTTATAGGCGGGCCTCCCGCTCCTGTCCACATCGCGAAAAGTCGAGGGGAACCGGCGCGTTTGCCCCGGCCCGCGGGGCCGGATAACCTTGCGGCGATTCACCTTGCTAAAGACTTGAGGTCCAAATTGAGCGAATTGCCGACCGAACATTTCGAACACGCCGAGCATGCCGAGCACGTCGCCCATCTCGGCGACAGGACGCTGACCCTGGTGTCGATCACCATTGCGATTCTCGCCATGCTCGCCGCCACCGCCGGCAGTCTGGAAACCCTGGAGACGGCGGCGGCCTTCGGCGAAAAGAACCACGCCGTGCTGGCGCAGGCCCGAGCCAGCGACGCCTGGGGCTTCTTCCAGGCCAAGAGCACGAAGATGAACCTCTACGCCGTCGCCGCCGAACAACCCGGCCCCAAGATGCAGGAGTTCGCGGAGAAGGCGCGCCGCTACGCCGACGAGCAGAAGGACATCGAGAAGGACGCGCGGGGTTTCGAGGCTCAGTCCGCGTCGGCGCTCGCCGAAAGCGAGGTCCATGAGCGGCGCCACCATATCCTGACCATCGCCGTCACTTTCCTGCATGTCGGAATCGCCGTAGCCACCATCGCCATCATCATGCGCGGCCAGCTCTGGCCCTGGCGTTCCGCCATCCTGCTCGGGATCATCGGCACGGCCGGCGCGCTTTACGCCTATCTCGGCTGATTGCGTTTCGCCTGTTTTGCCGTCACGATTTCGCCCGATTTCCTCCGTCAATGGCGGGAGACTTCGGGCGACGCCTGCAAGCTTCCGAATACAAATCGGGAATTTGGGCCAAGCGTGTATTCTGCCGCTGGTTAAAGAGCCTGTCTGGCCAAAAGGGCGTTCATGACCGGAAAAACCTTCGAGCTCCATCTCGTCAAGCCGTCGCATTACGACGACGACGGCTATGTCATCCAGTGGATGCGCTCCGCCATTCCGTCCAACAGCCTCGCCGCCCTGCACGGCATCGCCGACGATTGCGCCCGGCGCCATGCGCTCGGGCCCGACGTCGCAATCAAGATTTTCGTCTATGACGAGACCAACACCCGCATCAGGCCGGAAAAAATCGCCGCCTCGATCGCCACGGCGGGATCGGGCCTGGTCGGCATGGTCGGCGTGCAGTCGAACCAGTTTCCGCGCGCCCTCGACCTCGCCCGCCGCTTTCGCGCCGCCGGCGCCCCGGTCGCAATCGGCGGATTCCATGTCTCCGGCTGCCTTTCCATGCTGCCGGAGCTTCCCGCCGACCTGCGCGAGGCGCAGGCGCTGGGATGCGGGCTGTTCGCGGGCGAGTGCGAAGGACGGCTCGACGCGGTGCTGCGCGACGCGTTCAGCGGACAGCTCAAGCCGCTCTACAATTACATGGACGACCTGCCCGGCCTCGACGGCACGACGCCGCCGATCCTGCCGGCCGAAGTGATCCGCGGCACCAGCGGCGCCGTCACCAGCTTCGACGCCGGGCGCGGCTGTCCGTTCCAGTGCTCCTTCTGCACCATCATCAACGTGCAGGGCCGGAAGTCGCGCCATCGCAGCGCCGACGACGTCGAAATCATCATCCGCGCCAATCTCGCGCAGGGCGTGCATTCCTTCTTCATCACCGACGACAATTTCGCCCGCAACAAGAACTGGGAGCCGATCTTCGACCGGATCATCGAACTGCGCGAATCCGAGAGCCTTGAACTGCACCTTCATCATCCAGGTCGACACGCTCTGCCACCGCATTCCCCATTTCATCGACAAGGCGGCGCGGGCCGGCGTGAAGCGGGTGTTCATCGGGCTGGAAAACATCAATCCGGCCAATCTGGTCGCGGCGAAAAAGAAGCAGAACCGCATCGCCGAATACCGCGACATGCTGCTCGCCTGGAAAAAGGCCGGCTGCTTCACCTATGCCGGCTATATCCTCGGCTTTCCAGCCGACACGCCGGATTCGATCCGCCGCGACATCGGCATCATCCAGCGCGAATTGCCCCTGGACATGCTGGAGTTCTTCTGCCTCACCCCCCTGCCCGGCTCCGAGGATCACCAGCGCCTGCGCAAGAATGGCGTGTGGATGGACCCGGACATGAACAAATACGATCTCGAACATGTCGTGACCGGCCACGCCAACATGACCAAGGCGGAGTGGGAAGGCATATATCACGAATGCTGGGACCTCTATTATTCGCCGGAGCACATGGAGACGATCATGCGCCGCGCCGCCGCGGTCGGCACGTCGCCGGGCAAGGCCTTGTTCCTGATCATCTGGTTCTGGGCCTGCGTGAAGCTGGAAAAGGTCCATCCGCTGCAGGGCGGCTATCTCCGGCGCAAGGTGCGGCGCGACCGGCGGCCCGGCATGCCGCTCGAAAATCCTCTGCTGTTCTATCCGCGCCACTTCGGCACGGTCGCGCTCAACCACATCCGCGTCGGGGCGCTGGCGTTCAAGCTTTGGCGGTTGCGGCGTGAACTGCGGCGGCCCGAGGCGCGCGCCTATATGGACCAGGCGCTGACGCCGCCGACCGACGCCGATCTCGACGATCTCGAAATGTTCAACAACAGCGATTCCTCGCGCGTCGCCGGCGACAAGGCCAAAGTGCAGGCCGCGAAACATCACGCCCACGCGGTGTGACCAACAGATCGATCGAAATAAAAAGGCCCCGGCGCGGGTTTCGCGCCGGGGCCTCTTTCATGCAAAAAGCTCAGCCCTTGAGCTTGGCGTTGCAAAGGCTGTAATAGCCGCCGCCCTTCTGGATCCACTTCAGGCCGGCGTTGCCGCCCGTCGCCTTGTTGGCGTTGTACTGGTCGACGCAGGTGTGCATGCGCGCCTTGCCGGCGGTTTCGCTGGCGTGCGCCGGCGAAATCGCGGTCGGGAAGACCGGCGAGCCGGCAGCCGCGGGCGCGGCGGGGGCGGCCGGAGCCGCGACGCGCGGCGTCGGGGCGACGGGCGCAGCCGGGGCCGGAGCGGCGGCAGGCGTCGGGGCGGCAGGCGCCGCGGGAGCGGCCGGCGCGGCGGCGGGAGCCGCGGCAGGCGCCGCCGGGTTGGCCTTCAGGTCAGCGCGGCATTTCGACGAAAATTGCAGATAGCTCAGACCGCCGGTCTGGTTGGCGGCCTTGGCCGCCTGCCACTTGTCGGCGCATTGCTTCATCGCCGAATTCCTGGGCGCTGGCGGCGGAACCCAATCCTACGAGCGCGACGGCGCCGGCGAGGATGAGGGCGGAACGAATGGACATGGGCTGCTCCCCTTTTGCCGGCGGAGCAAGAGGCGGCGCCGGCGTGATGTGAAGCTTCCTGCTTTTTTCGCGTCCGTCAATGCTGCGCATCAACAAAAGGGCGTGAAAAACCTTGCGGAAGCCTCGCCTTGATTAGCGAGAGACAGCTGAACCGCGGCTGAACGACGCCTCCCAAAAGGAAACCGGGGCAGAAGCCCCGGTTTTTAATGACCTATGCTCAGCTGATCTTGGCGGAGACGATCTTGTCCGGATCCTTCACCGGCTCGCCGCGCTTGATCTTGTCGACATTCTCCATGCCCGAGATCACTTCGCCCCAGACCGTATATTGCTTGTCGAGAAAGCGGGCGTTGTCGAAACAGATGAAAAACTGCGAATTGGCCGAATCGGGGCTCGCCGCCCGCGCCATGGAGGCCGTGCCGCGCACGTGCGGGGCGGCGTTGAATTCGGCCTTCAGGTTCGGATATTTCGAGCCGCCGGTCCCCGTGCCATGCGGGCAGCCGGTCTGGGCCATGAAGCCGTCGATCACGCGATGGAAGACGACGCCGTCATAGAATTTTTCGCCGACCAGCTTCTTGATATGCTCGACATGGTTGGGCGCAAGGTCGGGGCGCATGCGGATGACCACGTCGCCCTTGGTGGTTTCCAGCGTCAGGAGATTGCCTTCGTCGGACATGAGCGTTCCTTTTTCTTGAGATGACGCCGGATCCCGTCCTGCGAGATCGAGCGCGGGCGTAATTGAATTCAGGCGTCGGACGCCAGTTTCATGCTGATGATCTTGTCGGGATTTTCCACCTTGCCGTTGTCACTGGAATCGCCGCGCTTGATCTTGTCGACGAATTCCATGCCCGAAACCACTTCGCCGAACACGGTGTATTTTCCGTCGAGGAAATTCGCCGGGGCGAGGCAGATGAAAAATTGCGAATTGGCGGAATTGGGCGACTGCGACCGCGCCATGCCCAGCGTGCCGCGCTTGAACGGTTCGCTGGAGAATTCGGCGGGGAGATTCGGCAAATCGGAGCCGCCCATGCCGGTGCCGGTCGGATCGCCGGTCTGGGCCATGAAGCCTTCGATCACGCGATGGAACACGACGCCGTTGTAAAAGCCGCGCTTGGCCAGGGTCTTGATGCGCGCCACGTGCTGCGGCGCGAGATCGGGCCGCAGGCGGATGACGACGCGTCCGTCCTTGAGCTGGAGATAAAGCGTATTGGCAGGATCATTGACAGGTTCCTGGGCAGCCATAGCCGTCTTGCCGGCCAGCAGCGCCGTGGCCGCGCCGAGCGACAGGGCCTTGGCGAGTTGCCGGCGATCAAGCGTCGTTTCCGTCATTGGGAACTCCTCAGGGTTTCGCCGCCTTGCGGCGTAAAGCTTCGACGACGATTCGAGGCGCAAAGGGGGCGACATCGCCGCCCATCAGCGCGATTTGCCGCACTAAAGTGGCGGTTATATGCCGCACTTCCAGGCCGGCGGGAAGAAAAACGGTCTGGACTTCGGGCGCCATCACGCCATTCATGCCGGCCATGGACATTTCATAATCGAGATCCGTGCCGTCGCGCAGGCCGCGAATGATCAGGCCGGCGCCGGCTTTCCGCGCGGCGTCCACGGCCAGCCCGTCGAAGGTGACCACATCGAGTTCGCACCCCAGCGCTTCCGCATCCGCCGAGAAGACATTCTCGATCATCTCGACGCGTTCGGGCGCCGTGAACAGGGGCGCCTTGCCGGGATGCACGCCGATGGCCACGACGAGGCGGTCGCACAGCCGCATCGCGGCGTGGATCATGTCGACATGGCCATTGGTGACGGGATCAAACGACCCCGTATAGAGCGCGACGCGTTTCATGCGAGCCATTGCTAGCGAAGCCGCGGCTTTTAGGCAATGGCGGGCGAGGCAAAAAGACCGCGGGGCGTCAGATCGGGGGCCGCACGTTTCCTGCGCCCCCTCACCGCGTCGAGCGCATCAGCCGCACATCCAGGTCCCGCACCTTCTTCCGCAACGTATTGCGGTTCAGGCCCAGCAGTTCCGCGGCCTTGATCTGGTTGCCGCGGGTCGCCGCCAGAGCGATCGAAATCAGCGGATATTCGATCTCGCGCAGGATGCGGTGATAGAGGCCGGGCGGCGGCAGGTTGTCGCCATGGGTCTTGAACAGTTCCGCCAGATGCCGCTCGACCGACATGGACAGGGATTCGTCGGCGTCGCGCGCCGACCCCGCGGCGCCGGCCGAGGCCCCGCCATTGGCGAGCGGAAAAGCGCTCTCGCGGCCGGAATCGATCCCCAATTCGCTGGCGACGATCTGCTCGGAAATCACTTCCTGCGGATAGAGCGCGGCGAGGCGCCGCACCAGGTTTTCCAGCTCGCGGATGTTGCCCGGCCACTTGTAGCGCTTCATCCGCTCCAGCGCCGCCGGCTCCAGGGCCTTCAGCGGCAGCCCGTCATTCACCGCCTGGGCGAAGAAATGGCGGGCGAGATCGCCAATGTCTTCCGCGCGCTCCCGCAGCGGCGGCAGCCGCAGCGGCACCACGTTCAGCCGGAAGAACAGATCCTCGCGGAAGAGACCCTGCTGGATCAGGATGCGCAGATCCTTGTTGGTCGCGGCGACGATGCGAACATTGGTCTTGATCGGCGTGCGCCCGCCGACCGTGGTATATTCGCCTTGCTGCAGCACGCGCAGCAGCCGCGTCTGGGCGTCCATCGGCATGTCGCCGATCTCGTCCAGAAACAGCGTGCCGCCCTCGGCCTGTTCGAAGCGGCCGATGGAGCGTTGATTGGCGCCGGTAAACGCCCCCTTTTCGTGGCCGAAAAGTTCCGATTCAATCAGGTCGCGCGGGATCGCCGCGACATTGATCGGCACGAAGGGGCCCTTCTTGCGCTTGCCATAGTCATGCAGCGCGCGGGCGACCAGCTCCTTGCCGGTGCCGGATTCGCCGGTGATCATGACCGTCAGGTCGGACTGCATCAGCCGCGCCAGGGCGCGGAAAATATCCTGCATGGCCGGGGAACGTCCGACCAGCGGCATGGAATCCATGTCGTCGGGCTCGGGCGCGCGCAGCCGGTTCTTCGGCTCGTTCAAGGCCCGGCCGACAATGGCCAGAAGCTCCTTCAGGTCGAAAGGTTTTGGCAGATATTCATAGGCGCCGCGCTCCGACGCCTTGATCGCGGTCATGAAAGTGTTCTGCGCGCTCATCACGATGACCGGAAGGTCAGGCCTCGCCTTCTTCACGCGGGGCAGGAGTTCGAAGGCGTTTTCGTCCGGCATGACCACGTCGGTGATCACCAGGTCGCCCTCGCCCGCCTGGATCCAGCGCCAGAGCGTGGAGGCGGCGCCCGTCGTGCGCACTTCATAGCCCGCCCGCGTAAGGGCCTGGCCGACCACCGTCCGGATGGCCGCATCGTCATCCGCGACGAGAATATTGCCGCTGGGCATTCAAGAACCTCCAAACCCTTCCTTTTCCCCGTCCGAAGCCGCGCTCAGGAAGCGCCGTCCCGGTTGGAGAAAACCGGCATCAATATGCGGAAGACCGTCTTGCGAGGATGCGATTCGCATTCGATGACCCCGCCATGATCGCCGATGATCTTGGCCACCAATGCAAGACCGAGGCCAGAACCCGACGTTTTCGTGGTGACAAAGGGGTCGAAAAGATGCTGCATCATGTCTTCCGGCACGCCCGGGCCATTGTCGCGCACGCAGAATTCCAGCGGCAGGCTGACCGGCGACGCCTTGCCGGGCGCCTTGATCCGCACGCCCGGCCGAAAAGCGGTGGTGAGCTCGATTTCGCCGTCCATCGCGTCGTCGCCGATCGCTTCCGCGGCGTTCTTCACCAGGTTCAGGAACACCTGGACCAGCTGGTCGCGATTGGCCAGCACATGCGGCAGCGACGGGTCGTAATTTTCGACAAAGCGGATGCGGCGGGCGAAGCCGGCCTGGGCGACGCGGCGCACATGCTCCAGCACTTCGTGGATATTGACGGAGCCGCGCTCAACCGGACGGCCGTCCGAAAACGCCTCCATGCGCTCGACGAGCTGGACGATGCGGTCGGTCTCGTCGCAGATCAGCCGGCACAGGCTGCGATCCTCGTCGCCGACCGCCGTCTCCAGCAATTGCGCGGCGCCGCGAATGCCCGACAGCGGGTTCTTGATCTCATGCGCCAACATGGCGCCCATCGCAGAAAGCGAACGCGCCGCGCCACGATGGGTCAACTGCCGGTCCATCTTGTCGGCGATGGTGCGCTCCTGCAGCATGATCACCACGCCGTCGCGCAAGTTCGGCAGCGGCGCGATATGAATGTCGACGAAACGCTCGATGCCGATCTTGGGCGTGCCAAGGTCGACGCGATATTCGTTGATCGGCGCGCGACGCTGGCGCACCTGCTCGATGGCCGAGGTCAAGGGCGAGCCAAAAGGCAGCAATTCCTGGAATTTGATCCGGCGCAGAGCGTTGCGGGACATGGCGAAAAACAGTTCCGCCGCCGGATTGGCGTCGCGGATCGCGCCGTCGCCGCCGACCGAAAGCAGCGGATGCGGCAAGGCGTTGAGCAGTTGCCACGCCTCCAATCCGCCCAGGCCCGCCTGCTCGTCGCTCAATTCGGCGACGGAGGCGCCTAGTTTTTGTGCAGAACTGCGTTTCATGCCGCCTCCGTTTCGGGCGCCGACTCATAAAGCCGCGCCAGCAGGGCGGCGACCTCGACCGGGTCTTCGCTGCGCACCAGTCGCGCGCGCCGCGCCGGATCGAGTTGTGCGCCCGATTGCGCGGCAACGTCGGCATAGGCTGCAAGATGCTTGCGCGCGTGGCGAAGGCCCTGGGCGGGCCCGAACAGCTCCAGCAGACCGGCATAATGTTCTAAAGCGGCGTCCCGCCGCATTTCAGCCGAAAGCGGCGGCCGCCTGACGCCCGCGTCGAGGAAATGGGCGATCTCGCCGACCAGCCAGGGCTGGCCCAGCGCCCCGCGGCCGATCATCGCCGCCCGGGCGCCTGAAAGCGCGAGCATCCTGCGCGCGTCTTCGGGCGTGCGGCAATCGCCGTTGGCGACCACGGGGATATCGACAGCTTCGCAGACCGGGCGGATCGCGGCCCAATCGGCGGCGCCGGAATAGAACTGGCTCCGCGTGCGGCCATGCACGACGATCATGCGCGCGCCCTCGGCCTCGGCGCGCCGCGCCAGCGCCGGCGCGTTGAGCGACTCCTCGTCCCAGCCAAGCCGCATCTTGACGCTGACGGGAACATTGACCGCCCGGACCACCGCGCCGATCAACCGCGCCGCATGGTCGAGATCGCGCATCAGCGCCGATCCCGCGAGGCCGCCAACCACGCGCTTCGACGGGCAGCCCATGTTGATGTCGATCAGGTCGGCGCCGGCGGATTCCGCCATGCGCGCCGCCTCGGCCATGCTCTCGGCGGCGCAGCCCGCGATCTGGACGGCATGGGGCGATACGCCCTCGCCCTGGATGCGCAGGAAACTCTCCCGGCCGCCGCTGGCTATGTCATTGCTCGCGACCATTTCGGAAAACGCCAGCCCCGCGCCGAACTTTCGCGCCAGCCGCCGCATGGCCAGATCGGTGACGCCGGCCATCGGCGCCAGGAAGGCGGCGCCCTCCAAGACCAGATCGCCGATCCGCAACTGTCTTCCCGACGGGGTTTTTTCGGCCTCATCGCTGCTTATTTGCTGTGCAAAAACTTCCATGCCCGCATTTTAGACAGAAATTTCTTCCCCGCAATGCGAAATGCTTGCAAATTGACGTTTGAGTGAATTCGGGCGACATGTCCGTGCAAGGAAAAATCATTTCGGGCGGGACGGAAATGACCCAAGACCTAGGCGAACCGGGCGCGACTTTTTCGGACGGCGCGCTTTTCCTGGTCGTCGCGGCGGGGCGCGGCGCACGCGCCGGCGAAGGCGGCCCGAAGCAATATCGGCTGCTGGCCGGCGAGCCGGTGCTGACCCGGACCCTCAAAAGCCTGTTCGACGGCGCGCCGGGCGCGCGGGCGCGTGTTGCGATCCACCGCGACGACCGCGACCTCTACGACGCCGCCATCGCCCCGCTTCCGGCAGACATGCGCGCAAGGCTCGATCCGCCGGTCATCGGCGGCGCAACGCGGCAGGACAGCGTCTGCAACGGACTCGAAGCCCTGGCCGAGGCCGGCGCGGCGCCCGACGCGCCTGTCCTGATTCATGACGCGGCCCGTCCCTTCGTCGGTCCCGGCCTGATCCGCCGCGCGCTCGACGCGGCGCGCGAACATGGCGCCGGCGTCCCCGGCATCGTCGTCACCGACACCATCAAGCAGGTCGCGGAAGACGCGCGGATTGTCGCCACCCCCGAGCGCGCCACGCTCCGCGCCGTGCAGACGCCGCAGGCCTTTCGCCTCGGCCTGATCCTCGACGCCCATCGCGCGGTGCGTGAAGACGGCTGCCGCGAATTGACCGACGACGCCGCCGTGGCCGAATGGGCCGGCCATTGCGTCTTCGTCTTCCCCGGAGAAAGCGCCAACATCAAACTCACGACTTAGGAGGATTTTTCGCGCATGGAGGCGAAGCTGCTGAATGATCTTCCCGACGTGCGCACCGGCCAGGGTTTCGACGTCCACGCCTTCGGCGAGGGCGACCATGTCTGGCTCGGCGGCGTCAGAATTGCGCATGACCATGGCCTCGTCGGCCATTCCGACGCCGACGTGCTGCTGCACGCCATTACCGACGCCGTGCTGGGCGCCATCGCCGACGGCGACATTGGCGCGCATTTCCCGCCCAGCGACCCGCAATGGCGCGGCGCCGCCTCCGACCGCTTCCTGCGCCATGCCGTGGAGCTTGTGGGCGCCAAGGGCGGCCGCGTCGCCCATGTCGACGCCACCCTGATCTGCGAGCGGCCCAAGGTCGGCCCGCATCGCGACGCGATCCGGCAAAAAATCTCGGAGATCATGCAATTGCCGATCGACCGCGTGGCGGTCAAGGCGACGACTTCGGAACGGCTCGGCTTCACCGGGCGCCAGGAGGGCATTGCCGCGCTGGCCATGGCGACGGTACGATTGCCCTAGAGCCCGAGCGAATTTCCAGTCAGGCTCTCAGATTTGTGAAAGGCCCAGATGCGCGACGAACTCATTCTCCTGGCGCAGCGCACGCTCGACGCCTGCCTCGCCCGCAAGCTGAAGATCGTGACCGCGGAATCCTGCACCGGCGGCCTGCTGGCCGGGGCCCTGACCGAAAACGCCGGTTCGTCGCTGGTGTTCGAGCGCGGCTTTGTCACCTACAGCAACGAGGCCAAGCAGGAGTTGCTCGGCGTGCCCGCGGAAATCATCGCCGCCCATGGCGCGGTGTCGGCGGAAACGGCCGAGGCCATGGCGAATGGCGCGCTGGAGCGCTCAAGGGCGCAGCTTGCGGCAGCGATCACCGGGATCGCCGGCCCGGATGGCGGCACGGAGGAAAAGCCGGTGGGCCTGGTGCATTTCGCCCTGGCGCAGAGCGAGCGCCCGACCCTGCTGGCGCAAAGGCATTTCGCCGCGCCCAAGGGCAAGCCGCTGACGCGCATCGACATCCGCCGACTGGCGGTGCAGACCGCGCTGCAATTGCTGCTCGAAGCCGCTGCGCCGCAATTAAGGGCGTGAAAAATCCGGAGACTCGCGTGAATCACCTGTTCGATCTCATCGTCTCGAAAATCGCCGATCCCGGCAAAACCTTCATCGAGACGGAGGACGGCGGAAAAATCTCCTACCGCCAGATGCTGTCGGCCAGCGCGCGTTACGCCCACGCGCTCGTCTCGCTCGGCGTCGCGCCGGGCGACCGCGTGGCCATGCAGATGGAGAAATCGCCCGCCTATCTCTTTGTCTATCTTGCGTGCGTTCGCGCCGGCGCCGTGTTCCTGCCGCTCAACACCGCCTATACGCCGCATGAAGTCGGCTATTTCCTCGGGGACGCCAAGCCGAAAATCCTGGTCTGCGATCCCGAACGGCGCGGCGCGCTGACCGAGGTCGCGGAGAAGGCCGGCGCGCGCATCGTCCCCCATGGCCAGGGCAAGGACGGCGAATTGTTCGACCTCGCCTTCGCCAGCCCGCCGGAGTTCGGCAACGCCGCGCGCGGCCCCGATGATCTCGCCGCGATCCTCTATACATCGGGGACCACCGGCCGCTCGAAGGGCGCGATGCTGTCGCATGAAAACCTCGCCTCCAACGCCCGCACCCTCGTCGATTTCTGGCGTTTCACCGCCGAAGACGTGCTGATCCACGCCCTGCCCGTCTATCACACCCACGGCCTGTTCGTGGCGACCAACACGCTGCTCCTCGCCTTCGGGGCAATGATTTTCCTGCCGAAATTCGACGCGCGCAAAATCCTCCAGGCCATGCGGGACAGGCCGGGGCGCCTGCGCGGCACGACGCTGATGGGCGTGCCGACCTTCTACACCCGCCTGCTCGAAGAGCCCGCCCTGTCCCAGGAAACCTGCGCCAGCATCCGGCTGTTCATTTCGGGCTCGGCGCCGCTGCTCGCGGAGACGCATCGCGCCTGGCGCGAGCGCACCGGCCACGCCATACTCGAACGCTATGGCATGACCGAAACCAACATGAACACCTCGAACCCCTATGACGGCGAGCGCGTCGCCGGGACGGTCGGTCCGCCCCTGCCCGGCGTCGCGTTGCGCATCGCCGATCCCGAGACCGGCGCGCTTCTAGGGCAAGGCGAGATCGGCATGATCGAGGTGAAGGGCCCGAACGTGTTCAAGGGCTATTGGCTGATGCCGGAAAAGACGGCGAGCGAATTCCGGCCGGATGGTTTCTTCATCACCGGCGACCTCGGCAAGATCGACGAAAAGGGCTACGTCCACATCGTCGGGCGCGGCAAGGACCTGATCATCAGCGGCGGCCTCAACATTTATCCCAAGGAAATCGAGAGCGAGATCGACGCCATGGCCGGCGTGGTCGAGAGCGCGGTGATCGGCCTGCCCGACGCCGATTTCGGCGAGTCCGTGGCGGCGATCGTGGTGCGGGAAAAGGGGGCCGCGATCGACGAGGCTTTTATCCGCGCGGCGCTGACGGACCGCCTGGCGAAATTCAAATGGCCGAAAAGAATCGTCTTCGTCGACGATTTGCCGCGCAACGCCATGGGCAAGGTGCAGAAGAATGTTTTGCGGCAGCAATACGGCGGGTGAGTAACACCATCATTGCGAGCGAAGCGAAGCAATCCACCTCTGGGACAATCGCAGGCCGGATCGCTCGTCGCTACGCTGACGGACTTCTCCGGCAATCACTGGGAATCAGAACTGCGGCTGGCGGTAATGGGCGAGATCGGCCGTAGGCGTCACCGATTTCGGGATCATAGTCATGCGCAGCCAACTCCCGTGCCGTGGTGTCGCCGCCCGCCGCCGCCCGGTCGACGTAAGCTTTGCCGAGCGCCCGGTCCTGCGTCACGCCATGGCCGCGCAAAATGTCGAGGCCGTAATTGAACTGGCCGAGCGAGGAGCCGGTATCGGCCAGCCTCCGGTCCCATTCCGCCGCCGCGATCGGGTTCGACGGCCGGTCATAGCCATTCTCCTCCTGCCAGGCCGCCCAGGCCATCGAGCTGAGGTTCCCGTGTTCCGCGCAGCGTTCGAAAATGCGTCGCGCCTCTTCATGCCAGCCCATCTTGGCGAGCGGATAGCCATACATGCACATGCCCGCATCGTATCGCGCCTCCTTGGAGCGGGCGATCCAATAGTCGATGCCAAGTTCCTGCGGGTTGAGGCGGCCGACCTCGTCGTCGACATCGGCGCCTTGCGTGGGCGCGGCATGGGCGTAGGGAGTCCCCGCCGCGCGCAAGGCGGCCGGAGCGGCGAACAGGGCCGCGGCAAAAGAAAGGGCGCAAATTCCTGTTTTCAAATTCATCGTCTTCCCCGCATGAAAAAGGCGTCGAAGACGATACGCTTCGACGCCTGGAGCCTTCGCGGCGCCGTGGAACCTCACGGCGCCCAGAGCCGGTCTCAGATTTCGGCGGACATGTAGCTGGTGACTTCCATGCCGACGCAAACTTCGCAGACTTCGGGGGTGGTCCAGGCCATTATCGATCTCCCTTGGAGGTTTATTGGTCATTCGCGCATGGCATCGACGCGGAGGATGAGCCGATCCCGTAACACGCTGATTATTTCTATCCCCGCCGGCTGCGCCATGGGTCAGGCGGGCGCGAGAAATTTGTAAGATTTTTGTCAGAGAGCATCGGCCCGACCGCTAGCCGCCTTCGTCATAGCGATAGCCGACGCCATGCACGGTGGAGACGATGCGCGGGTGCGCCGGGTCCAGTTCGATCTTGCGCCGCAGGCCGGAAACATATTGATCGAGCGCCCGGCTGTTGGGCATGTAGTCGCGGCCCCAGGCGAGGTCGAACAGTTCGTCGCGCGTCACCGCCTTGCCCTTGCGCTCCAGCAGCGCCTTGAGGATGGCCAGTTCGCGCGGGCTGAGGTCGATGCCCTGGCCGGCGCGCCAGGCGCGCAGGGCGCCCGGGTCGATCTCCAGGTCGCCCATGCGCAGCCGCCCCGACGCCGCGGTCGGGACCTCGGCTGCCCCCGCGGGCGCGGCCCTGGTCCGGCGCAGCGCCGCCTTGATCCGCGCGACCAGCTCCCGGGCCGCGAAAGGTTTCGCGATGTAATCATCGGCGCCGATCTCCAGGCCAATGACGCGGTCGATCTCGGCGCCGCGCGCCGACAGCAACAGGATCGGCGTGCGCGCATCGCGGGCGCGGATGCGGCGGCAGAGGTCGAGTCCGTCGAGGCGCGGCATCATCACGTCAAACAGGCAAAGCGCCGGCGCCTCGTCGACGAACGCCTTCCAGGCGGCCTCGCCGTCCTCGGCGACGACGCAGGTCAGCCCTTCCAGCGCCAGCAGGTCGACCAGGCCGGCGCGCAAATTGGCGTCGTCTTCGGCGATCAGGATCTTCACGCCCCCTCCCCTTTCTTTTCGGCGCGAAGCGTCGCCTTGGCGACCAGGCCCGGATCGGCGCCGCTCAAGGTAAAGCCGCCGCCATTCGCGCGCGCGAGATCGCGCACGATGGCGAGGCCGAGGCCATGCGACGGCGACTGCGCGGCATGCGCCGGATCGGCTCCGAAGTCGCGCACCGACAGCGCCAGGAATCCGTCGCTTTCCCTCAAAAACACCTGGATCACTCCTGGAGCGTATTTGCGCGCATTGTCGATCAGGTTGATCAATATGCGCTCGAACCCGACCGTGTCGAAACGCAATTCTCCGTTGGCGTCGCAATGCAATTCGCAGGTGGAGCCAGACGCCGCCAGCAGGTTTTCGTAACGCGCAAGGATGCGGCCGGCCAGCGCGCCGGGATCGGCGGCGGTTTTTGCAGGCGTCGCGGGCTGATCGCGCCGCGAGATCGTCTCGCCCGCCAGCTTGTCGAGCCGGTCGATCTCCTCGGTCAGCACGCGCGCAATAGCGGTCGATCTCCGGCGTTCCCGCGGCCTTGCGCGAAATCAGCTCGGCGTAGAGTTTAAGATTGGCCAGGGGCGTGCGCAGGTCATGCGACAGCCGCGTCGCCATTTCCGCGCGCGAGGCCGTCTCGGCGAGAAGCGCGTTATGCGCGCGGCGCGACTGGAACACCAGCAGCAGCCAGACCAGCGCCAAAGGCGCGGCCAGGGCCAGGCGACCGAAAATGTCGCGATGCGGCGGCGGCGCGCCGGCGATTTCAAGCGTCCAGTTGTGCAGCGCCCCGCTGAGCGAAAAATCCTCGTAATTGCGGGCCGCCGCGCCATGGCGCCAGACGATCCGATCGAAGGGATCGCGCAACTGGAACGACCAGTCCGGCAGGTCGGCGGCCTTGGTCGCGAGCGCGGCGAAAAGGATCGGGAAAATCTGCTCGCTGCTCAAGGCGATGCAGTTTTCAAGACGCGCGGCGCCGGCGCCGCTGCGGCGGCATTCGAAGTAATATTCGCCGGAAATATGCGGGAACCAGCCGTTGAGCTGGTCGCCCTCGCGCAGCAGATCCGCCACGTCGGTCAGGGCGCGCAGCTTTTCCTCCCACATTTTCGGCATGGCCAGAGGGTCTTCCGGCGGGAAGGCAGTGCGGTCGCCCTTGCGCTGCAACACCAGCAGGTTGAGATTATAGCCGTAGATCACCTGCCACAGCCGCGCGGAAGGATCGACGGCGTCGGCCTCGGCCAGTTCGACATCGGCCCAGGCTATCGTGGTCAGGCTGGTCACCGCCCGCGCGCCGACCTCGCCGACGCGATCGGCGACCTCGGTCGATTGCCGCTGGGCGCTCTCGCGCAACATGATGAAATCCGCGTCGAGCCATTGCGCGCCGATCAGCGCCACAAGCAAAAGGGGCAGCGCGAACAGGGCCGCCTGCCGCGCCGTCGCCGCCCATTTTTCTTGCGGGCGACCTGAAAATTTGGTGCTGTCCTCCGTCACCGACGCCGAGGTCCGGGCCGCCGCGAGACCGTCTTTCGCATTTCTCTCCTCCCCCGCTGTCCTTATATGGCGCTTTCCTGTCAGCGCGTCTTTTCGCCATTGGCGCCACAAGGCTTGGAAAAACAGAAGCAAAATTTTGCGAAAGGCGAAATTCGGCGGGAATCGTCTCCATCGCCGCCGCCGTCGCCCTCTGGCTTACGCCAAACCGCTCCTTTCTTTCGCCCCGAACCTCTGCTTAATTGGCGTTCCGCCCGCTGCCGGAGACTTCCGCTAATGTCGCTTTCGCCCGAACATCCGCGCCTCGCCAAGCGACCCTATACGGTCGGCGAACTGGTCGCCGACGGATTCATCCATGCGGCGGCGATCGTCGCCGGGCTCATCGCCTTCGCCGTGCTGTTCGTGCGCATCGTCCGGGCGGGCGACGCCAGCGCCGGCTTGGCCATGGCTGTTTACGCGGCCAGCTTCTTCCTGCTGTTCGGCTTTTCCTGCGCCTATAACATGACGCCGCCCTCGCCGCTGAAATGGCTGCTGCGGCGCTTCGACCACGCCGCGATCTATCTGATGATCGCCGGCACCTACACGGCGCTGCTGGCGCAATTGCCCGACCACGCCCTGGCCTGGACGCTCGCCGCCATCGTCTGGGGCGGCGCCATCTTCGGGATCGGCTTGAAGCTGTTCTGGCCGGGACGGTTCGACCGGGCCTCTTTGGTCTTTTACCTCGCGCTGGGCTGGGTCGCGGTTTTCGCCCTGCGGCCGCTGATGGCCTCCCTGCCCGGTTCGACCATGGCGCTGGTGGCCATCGGCGGCCTGCTTTATTCGGTCGGCGTGATTTTTTACCGCTGGCACAGCCTGAAATTCCAGAACGCCATCTGGCATGGTTTTGTCCTGGCCGCCGCCGGCTGCCATTACGTCGGCATTGCGATCGCCACGAGCGCCTGACATGCCGGCGCCGGCGCGGATCTGGCCCAAAATCAAGCCCCTTGGCGACGCCGCAGTGACGGTCGTCTTTGGCGAGCGGATCGACGCGGAGACCCGGGAGCGGGCTCTTGGGTTTTGCGCGCGGCTCGGCGAGGCGGCCCTGTCCGGCGTGAACGAATGGGCGCCGGCCTTCGCCTCTGCCACGGTCTGGTATGATCCCGACGAGGTGGATTTTTCCAGCCTTCAGGCGACGCTGACGCCTTTGGCTCAGCTGGGCGCGCGTGCGAAAACGCAGGGCGCGCTGTTCGACATCCCTTTTTGCGCCGACCCGGAATTCGCGCCCGACCTCGCGGAGACGGCGTCGCTGAAAGGGCTCTCTCCGGAAGACTATATCGAGCGTCTCGCGGCGCAGACCTTTGAGGCCGCGATGCTCGGATTCCAGCCCGGCTTCGCCTATCTATCCGGCCTGCCGCCGGCGCTGGACGCGCCGCGCCTGGCGACGCCGCGGAAAAAAGTCCCGGCGCGCTCGCTGGCCGTGGCGGACGGCATGTGCGCCGCCTATCCCTTCGACAGCCCCGGCGGCTGGCGGGTGATCGGACGCACGCCCGCGCCCTTGTTCGACCCGCGCGACCTCGATCGCCCCGCCCTGCTGACGCCTGGCGACCGCGTGCGCTGGCGTCCCATCGATCGCGCGGCGTTCGACCGTCTGGAGCGGGACTGGTCGGGCGCCGGTTTTTCCGCGTCGCTGTTGCGCGCAAAATGAGCGCCCGGCTGATCGTCGAAAAGGCCGGCGTCGGCGTCTCCGCGCAGGATTTCGGCCGGCCCGGCTTTCGCGCCCTGGGCGTGCCGCTGAGCGGCGCGCTCGACGCGCAAGGCCTCGCCGCCGCCAATTGCCTCGCGGGCGCGCCGGAAGCTTCAGCCGGTCTCGAAATCCTGCTCGCCGCGCCGACGTTGCGCGTCGAACAGGGGCCCTTGCGGCTCGGCCTTGCCGGAGACCTGAGCGGCCTGCTGACCCGGGCCGACGGGACGCAAAAAAATGTCGCGGGTTGGCGGGGCCTGGCGTTGCGGGTCGGTGACACGCTCGCCCTTCGCCTTGGCCAAGGCCCCGCCTATCTGGGTTTTTCGGGCGGACTCGACCTCCCCCCGGTCCTCGGCAGCCGCTCGACCTTTGCGCGCGCCAAATTCGGCGGGATCGAGGGAAGGACCATTGTCGCCGGCGACGCGCTGCATTGCGCGCATACCGAAGGCGACGATTTCTCGGCGCCGCCCTTGTCTCGGGACAGCGGCCCGATCCGTTTCATCCGGGGACCGCAGGAGGAGAACTTCACGGCGGAGGCCGCGCGCTGTTTTCGCCACGGCCGAATGGCGCGCCAGCGCCGACAGCGACCGGATGGGCCTGAGGCTGTCCGGCCCGAAACTCGAACATCGTCGACGGCGGCGCGAACATTGTTTCCGACGGCGCGACTCCCGGCGCGTTGCAAGTTCCCGGTGACGGCCAGCCAATCCTGCTGCGCGCGGATTGCCAGACTTCCGGCGGCTATGCCAAGATCGGCTGCGTCATTGCCGCCGATCTCGCGCGAGCGGCGCATGTGCGGCCCGGCGACATCCTCCGTTTCGCGCCGGTCGGGCAGAATGAAGCGGCGGCGGCGCGAAAAGCCGCGCGCGAAAATTTCGCGCGATGGCGCGAGAAAATCTCGGCCGTCCGGGACGGGTGGGACGCGGAGAAATTATGGAGCGAAAATCTCATCAGCGGCGCGGTCTCGGGGGATTGACCAGACCGTCATATGGTCCATCGCCATGACCGCCGCAAAAATCAACCTCAACGCCGACCTCGGCGAAAGTTTCGGCGCCTGGCGGATGGGCGACGACGACGCCCTGTTGCGCCTCGTGCAATCGGCGAACCTCGCCTGCGGCTTCCATGCCGGCGACCCCGTGACCATGCAGAAAACCGTCGCGGCGGCGCTGGCCTCCGGCGTCAGCATCGGCGCCCATCCCTCCTATCCCGACTTGCAGGGTTTCGGCCGCCGCTCGCTGCGCTGCTCGGCGGAAGAGATCGAGGCGCTGATGCTCTACCAGATCGGCGCCCTCGATGGTTTCGCGCGCGCCCGCGGCGGCCGCGTGACCCATGTCAAGCCGCATGGCGCGCTGAGCAATGACGCCTGCCGCGACGCCGCGCTGGCCGAAGTGGTGGTCAAGGCGGCGCATGCCTATCACGACAAATTGATCCTGCTCGCCCCCGCGCTGTCGCCGCTCGCCGGGGCCGGCGCCGCCCTGGGTATGAGGGTCGCATCGGAAATCTTCGCCGACCGCGCCTATGAGGACGACGCGACGCTCACGCCGCGCGAAAAGCCCGGCGCGGTGCTCCACGACGTAGCGCAATGCCTGGCCCATGTCGGCGCCATGCTCGCCGCGGGCGGGATCGTGACGCGGAGTGGCAAGGTCCTGCCGACGCCAATCCACAGCATTTGTGTGCATGGCGACGGGCCGGCCGCGGTAGCGACGGCGTCCGCCTTGCGCGACAAGCTGGCGGCGGCGTTCACCTTGTCTTCGCTTCCCGCCCTGATGGCGTGAGCGTAACCTTGCATCCCGCCGCTTGATGACTATCCTCGCGGCGAATTTAATAGGCCAGGAGTATCCGATGAGCCACCCCCTCGCTTCGCGCGCCGACCGGATGCAACAGGGCAAAAGCCTGCGCAAGCTGACGCCGCGCGCCCTCCACGCTCAATTGCTCGGACCCGCGGACCGCGACGCCGCCGCCATTCTCGAGGCGCAAAACGCCGCGCGCCTGCCGGCCTTGGTCGATCTGCGAGGTCAAATCATGGCGGGCGACCCATTCGCCTATCTGCGCGGCGCGGCGGCGGTGATGGCGCATGACCTGCAGTGGCAGCCCATGGCCGGCGCCAAAGTCCAGGCCTGTGGCGATTGCCACTTGATGAATTTCGGCGCCTTTGTCACGCCGGAAGACAATATACTCTTCGACATCAACGATTTCGACGAAACCCTGCCTGGCGTCGACTTCACCGTCGACCTCAAGCGGCTGGCGTCCAGCATCGTCGTCGCCGCCGCCTCGGCGGGCGCATCGAAATCGGAGCGCCACGAACTCGCCGCCGCCTCAGTGCGCGCCTATCGCAAGCGCATGGAGGGATTGTCCTATCTGTCGCCGATGGAGATCTGGCACAGCCGGATCGACCTGGAGCAGGAGGTCAAAAAATTCCGCAATGCGCCCATGCGCAAGAAGATGCAGGCGGTCATGGCGCGGGCGCGCGGCGAAGGCCTCGATCGCGACGATAATTTTCCAGTGATGGCCGAATCCGGCGCGCCAGTAATCCATGACAAGGCGCCGCGTATCTTCCATTTCGCGCCTGGCTCCGACGCTGCGATGGGATTTTCGGCCGAGGCGGATTTCATCAAATATCGCGCCAACCTGCAGCCCGCTTTCGCCACGCTTTATGACCGTTTCGCGCTGAAGGATTTTGTTTTCAAGGCGGTCGGCGTCGGATCGGTCGGCACCTATTGCTATGTCGGCCTGTTCATGAGCGGCGACGACGAGCCCTTGTTCCTGCAGGTGAAGGAGGCCGTGCATTCAGTGCTGGAAGTCCTCGACGAGAATCTGGTCCTGAATGGGCATCAGGGCCGCCGCGTGGTCGACGGCCAGCGCATGATGCAAGCGGCAAGCGACATTTTTCTCGGCTGGACCGAGAACGAAGCATCCGGACGGCACTATTACGTCCGCATTCTGAAGAACCGCCGGCTCGGCGGCATCAGCGAAGTCGCCGAAACCGAGGGCCTGTCCGATTACGCCCGGCTGTGCGGACGCACTCTGGCGCGCGCGCACGCCCGTTCCGGCGATCCCGCGGTGATTTCCGGCTATATGGGTTCGAGCGACGCCTTCGACCTCGCCATCGCCGATTTCGCTCTGGCCTATGCCGAACGCAACGAGGCCGACCACGCCGCCTGGGTCGCCTGGGTCGCCACGACAGGGGCCAAGACGACGCCAGATGAAAAGAAGACGGCGCCAGCGAAAAAGAAGACGCCGGAAACCGGGAAAGGGGCGACGGCGCCGGCCAAGAAGACGAGAAAGCGCGCGGCCAAGGGCAACGCCGATACCGGCGACAAAAATCCTGCGGCCTGAGCCATGTTCGAAGGCTTCCAGCAGCGCAGTGAAATAATCGACGGCGTGGAAATCGCCTTCAGCATGGGCGGCTCGGGGCCACCCGTGCTCCTGCTGCACGGCTATCCGCAGACGCGGGCGCTCTGGGCGCGGGTCGCGCCGCTGCTGGCGGACCGCTTCACCCTGGTCTGCGCCGACTTGCGCGGCTACGGGGACTCCGCCAAGCCGGCCGCCGAGCCCGACGGCGCCAACTACTCCTTTCGCGCCATGGCGGGCGACCAGGCCGGCCTGATGCGCCGCCTCGGGTTTGAACGTTTCCATCTCGTTGGCCACGATCGCGGCGCGCGGACAGCCCATCGCCTGGCGCTCGACCACGCGAGACGCCGTGCGCACCGTCACCCTGATGGACATAGCCCCGACGCACGCCACTTTCGCCAAGGTCGACCGCCGCCTCGCGAGCGCTTATTGGCACTGGTATTTCCTGCAGCAGCCGGCGCCCTTTCCGGAACGGCTGATCGGCGCCGATCCCGATTTCTTCTACGAGACCTGCCTGTTTGGCTGGGGCGCGGCGAGCCAGGAGGATTTCGATCCCGAGCAACTCGCCGACTACCGTCGCGCCTGGCGAAATCCGGCGATGATCGCCGCCTCCTGCGCCGACTATCGCGCCGCCGCGCATGCCGACTTCGATCTGGACGCGCGCGAAAGCAAAACCATCGATTGCCCCGCGCTGATCCTCTATGGCGCGCAGGGGGTCATGGCGAAAACCTTCGACCTCGCCGACGAATGGCGGGACATTTGCACTGACATGACCGTATTGGCCATGTCTGGCGGCCATTTCTTCATCGACCAGCACCCGCAGGCGACCGCGGACCGCCTGCGGGAATTCCTGCTGCGTCATTCCGCCTAGGGCGGGCTACACCCATCCGGTCAGATAATAGATCGCGATGACTACGAAGACCGCGCTGGTCTTGATGCAGGTGACGGCGAAAATATCCTTGTAGGACAGCTTGTGCGTCAGGCCGGTCACCGCGAGCAGGGTGATGACCGCGCCGTTGTGCGGCAGTGTGTCCATACCGCCCGACGCCATGGCGGCGACGCGGTGCAGCACCTGCATCGGAATGCCGTTGGCGTTGGCGGCCGCGATGAACTGGTCGGACATGGCGGCGAGCGCTATGCCCATGCCGCCCGAAGCCGAACCGGTGATGCCCGCAAGCGTCGTGACCGTCACCGCCTCGTTGACCAGCGGGTTGGGAATGGCCGTCAGCGCCTCGCGGATGGCGACGAAGCCGGGCAGCGTGGCGATGACCGCGCCAAAGCCATATTCGGAAGCCGTGTTCATCGAGGCGAGAAGCGCGCCGCCGACCGCGGCCTTGCCGCCTTCGGCGAAACCTTTGGTCACGGGCTTCCAGGCCAGGATCAGCACCGTCAGCACGCCGACCAGCAGCGCGCCTTCGACCGCCCAGACCCCCGCCAGCTTGTCCACCGCGACCGTCACCGGCTTGGCCATGGCGGCGAGCTTCAACTCATAGGTCTTGCCATAGGAGGACGTGACCAGACACCGTGAAAAGCTTGTTGAGGCCGAACACCAGGATCAGCGGCAGCAGCGCGATGAAGGGATTGGCGAGGGCGCCCTGTTCGATCGGCGGCGGCTCGTTGATGTGGTTCTCGCCATAGCCCTCGCCGGCCTTGGCCGCCTGCCGGCGCCGCCATTCGAGGTAGGCGAGGCCGACGATGAGTATGTACAGGCCGCCGAGCGAGCCGAGGACCGGCGCGGCGAAGGCGTCGGTCTTGAAATAGGTGGTCGGGATGATGTTCTGGATCTGCGGCGTGCCGGGCAGCGAATCCATGGTGAAGGTAAAGGCGCCGAGCGCGATCGTGCCGGGAATCAGGCGCTTGGGAATGTTGCTCTGGCGGAACATTTCGGCGGCGAAGGGATAGACCGCGAAGACCACGACGAACAGCGAGACGCCGCCATAGGTGAGGATGGCGCCGATCGCGACGATGGCGGCCATCGCCCGTCCGGCGCCCAGCAGCCCGACGATCCAGGAGGCGATGGATTTCGAAAAGCCCGACAGTTCGATCACCTTGCCGAACAGCGCGCCGAGCAGGAAGACCGGGAAGTAGTTCTTGACGAAGCCGACCATGCTTTCCATGAACACGCCGCTGAAGGCGGCGGGCACGGCGGCGGGATCGGTGAGCAGCACCGCGCCCATGGCGGCGATCGGCGCGAACAGGATGACGGAAAAACCTCGATAGGCGACGAACATCAGGAAGCAGAGCGCCGCCACGGCGACAAGAAAGGTCATTGGTTTCCCCCCAAAACGAATTCCAGCGCCGGGTTTGGTTTTCCTGCGTCAGGAACAATCGACATATAAACGATTTTACGCGTCGGATGGACTCTCTCGCAGAGCTCGAGCCACAAAAATTTCATAGTCGGAAAATGAAAGTCAGAGCTTGTCGGGCTCGGGCGCGCCCTCGCCGACGGGCAAGACGCGGCCTACCTGGCGCCGAGCCTATGGTTCTCGAGGTCGGGGGGCGGCGTGAGGTCCCAGCCTTTCCTGGCTTTCGTGCTCGAATCGGCGAAAAGGCCATAGCCAATTCCGGCGAGGGCGATGGCGCCGACCAGCAAGCTCAAGGCAGTGTAGATTTTCTCGTCCAGCCCGCTCGCAGCGGAGGCTTTCTGTCGGGGCGCAATATTCTTCAGGCGATTTCTGTCGATGCGGGCCATGTCGTTTTCGCAGGAACGAGGACGGCGCCCACAGCGACATGCGAGGACGGAAACCCGCCCTGTTTGCGCAGCCTTTGCAGAGCCTGACCTGGAAATTAGGCCCCGGAGGTTGCGCGAAACTTGCGCGCCGCGACAGCTTGTGACGGCCTGCGGACGAAGCTGCATGTTTGAGAATTTGAGAAGAGGAATCGTCAGCTTTACAAGCTAAGGTTCCGGCTCATCGACCTGCAACAGGACAGCGTTGGCCCGAGCTCTTTCCGCTCTGTCCGCAGCGACATGGCCAGACTCTGACAAGCGAGAAATGGTCGGAGTGGCGGGATTCGAACCCACGACCCCTAGTCCCCCAGACTAGTGCGCTAACCGGGCTGCGCTACACTCCGACTGCCCGCCTTATAGACAAGGCTTTTCCGCCTGGCAACGGCGTGCCGGAAAAAAGCCTGTAAAACGTTTCGCCTCAGCGGCGGCGCGCCTCGGCCAGGGTCCGTGCGCATTCGTTCAATTCGGCGAGAATGGCTTCCATGCGATGGCGATCTTGCGGCGAGAGGAAAGTGATCGCCGGGGCGTCGATGTCTGCGAATTCCGGCGGGTCGGCAAGGACTCGGCCTGGCTTTCCGCGGTCGTCGGCTCTGCGGGGCCGAGCGGCGTCAGACAGCCGGCGAGTGCGTTCAGCGCCTGCTGCTCTTCGCAGGCCCTATTCGCGGCGAGGGGCGTCGCGGCGGAGCGCCCTGCCGCGCTGGTCCGTCGCCCCGGCGGGGCCCTGCGAGGCCGTGACGACGGCGCGCGCGCCCTGCTCCTTCAGGATGCGTTGCACGCCCTTGATCGTGTAGCCTTCGCTGTAGAGCAGAATGCGGATCGCCGCGAGCAAGCTGGATGTCGTCCGGCCGGTAATAGCGCCGGCCCCCGGCGCGCTTCACCGGCCGGATCTGGACGAATTTGGTTTCCCAGAAGCGCAGCACATGCTGCGGCAAATCAAGCTCTTCCGCGACTTCGCCGATGGTGCGAAAAGCGTCCTGCGTCTTCTCCATCGCGCGCCCCGCAATGTCCGGCCCGCGCCGGACTTGAGCGGCTGACTTTCAGCCGACGCGATAATTTCGCGGGTCGGCGGTGTCTTGTCCAGCGAAAACGAAGCGATACCTTAGGTTGTCAGGCGTCGGGCGCCGCGCCGTTGACCCTGGCGCGCATGATGTGCGAGGCCTTGAAAACCAGCACCTTTCGCGGCGTGATGGTGGCCTCGACGCCGGTCTTGGGATTACGGCCGACGCGCTCGCGCTTCGCGCGCTGGAGAAAAGTGCCGAAACTGGAAAGCTTGACATTTTCGCCGCGCAGCACCGCATCGCTGATTTCGGAGATGAGTTGCTCCACGAGTTGCGCCGATTCGAGACGGGAGAGGCCGATGCGCCGGAAAACCGCCTCGGCAAGGTCGGAACGGGTCACCGTGTGTCGCGTCTCCGCCGCAGATTCCACGCCCGGGCTAAAAGCCCGACCGAGCTTGGGAGATACAATGTCGTCGGTCGTCATGCGGAAACCTCTCAAAAACATTTTCGCTCAATTTTCGTCCATCCGAACACGACCCGGACGGCGCGAACGGAATATCGCCAATTTATAATACTTAAGCTACGGAATTCGAGTGTGAATCTCGATTTTGCGGATGATACGGAGGCGGCCGGCCCCAGATGCGAGATCGAGGACAAAAATACGGGACGGCCGCGAGAAACGCGGCCCCCTTCACCACCTGATCAGCGCGGCGCCCCAGGTGAAGCCGCCGCCGATCGCCTCGATCATCACGAGGTCGCCGCGCTTGATTCGCCCGTCCTCGACGGCGACGGCGAGCGCCAGTGGTATCGAGGCCGCCGACGTGTTGCCGTGCAGTTGCACTGTCGTGACGACCTTGTGCGGCGCGATGCCGAGCTTTTGCGCCGAGGCGTCGATGATTCGGCGATTGGCCTGGTGCGGCACGAACCAGGTCAGGTCCTCCGCGGTCACGCCCGCCGCCTCGAAAGCGTGGGTCATCACGTCGGTGACCTGACCGACGGCGAATCGGAAGACTTCCTTGCCCTCCATGCGCAAATGGCCGACCGTCCCGGTCGTCGAGGGACCGCCATCGACATAGAGCTTGGCGCGATGGCGGCCGTCGGAGCGCAACTGGCTGGTGAGCACGCCGCGATCCTTGGGCCGCCCTCGTCCGAAATCTCCATTTCCTGGGCCTCCAGCACCATGGCGCCGGCGCCGTCGCCAAACAGCACGCAGGTGGTGCGGTCTTCCCAGTCCAGGATGCGGGAAAAGGTCTCGGCGCCGATCACCAGCGCCCTCTTGTGCGAACCGGAGGCCAGGAACTTGTCGGCCGTCGCCACGGCGAAGACGAAGCCGGAGCAAACCGCCTGCAAATCGAAGGCGACGCCGCCTGTGATGCCCAGCTCCGCCTGGATCATGGTGGCGGCGGCGGGAAAGGTATAGTCGGGCGTCGAGGTGGCGCAGATGATGAGGTCGATGTCCTCAGGCGCGATCCCGGCATTGGCCAGCGCCGCGCGCGCCGCAGCGGCGCCGAGCGTCGAGGTGGTTTCGCCCTCTCCGGCGAGATAGCGCTGGGTGATGCCGGTGCGCTGCACGATCCATGCGTCTGACGTCTCGACCTGCTTTTCCAGCTCCCGATTGGTGACGCAACGTTTCGGCAAAGCGGAGCCGACGCCCATCACCACCGAGCGCAGGCGCTTGTTTTCTTGCGTCACTGTGCTGTTTCCGTTCTTCTGGTCATGCCGGGCTCGCCTTGCCGATCGGCCGGCGCGTCCTCGCTCCCGTATTCCGGGGCGGCGGCAGGGTTTTCCGCGAGGCTCATCATGTCGCGGATCTTGTCCAGCAGGCCGTGGCGCACCATGCCGTAGCCGATTTCAATGGCGCCGGAAAAGCCGTCGGCGTCGATGCCGCCATGGCCCTTGATCACCACGCCGTCGAGGCCGAGCAGCACGGCGCCGTTGGTTTCGCGCGGCGCCGATTTCGCCTTCAGCTCGACGAAGGCGGAGCGGGCGATGCAGCGCGCCGAGCTTCGTCCTCCAATTGCGGGTCAAGCCCTGGCGCAGGTAGGCGTGATCTGCTGGCGCGCCGTGCCTTCCGCGGTCTTGAGCGCGATATTGCCGGTAAATCCCTCGGTCACCACGACATCGACCGTGCCGCGGCCGATGTCGTCGCCCTCGACGAAGCCGTGATAGTCGAGCAGCGGCGAATCGATCTCCTGGAGCAGGCGGGAGGCGGCCTTGACCTCCTCTATGCCCTTGACTTCCTCGACGCCGACATTGAGCAGGCCGACGGTCGGGCGCTCCAGTTCGAACAGGGCGCGCGCCATGGCCGCGCCCATGATGGCGAGATCGACATAATGCTGGGCGTCCGCGCCGATGGTCGCGCCGACGTCGAGCACGATGGAGCGGCCGCGCAAGGGTCGGCCAGATCGCGGCCAGCGCCGGACGGTCGATCTGCGCCATGGTGCGCAGGCAGACCTTGGACATGGCCATCAGCGCGCCGGTGTTGCCGGCTGAAACCGCGCAATCGGCCTGCGCCGGTCTTGACCGCCTCGATCGCCATCCACATCGAGGAGACGCGCCGTCCGGCGCGCAGGGCCTGGCTGGGCTTGTCGGCCATGCCGACGGCGACGTCGGTGTGGCGCAAGGTCGTCGCGGCGGCGAGCCGGGGACGGGCGTGGAGGAAGGGCAGCGATTTTTTCCTGGTCGCCGAACATCAGGAACTTGACGTCCGGCTGCCGCTCCAGAAACATTTCCGCGCCGGGCGCGACCACCGAAGGGCCGAAATCGCCGCCCATGGCGTCCAGCGCAATCCGCACAGGCTTATCCATACCCGCTATTTCTCCAATTCCGGGCGTCGCGCGCCCCGCCGCTTCCGGCCGGCGCGCGACAATAGCTTTTGCGCGGCGCTTGGCAAGCCCCTCATGGCGCGTCTTCTGGCAGGGCCGCCCGGCATCGAGGTTCAGTCCTTTTTCAAGCTCGCCAGCGCGCTGAAGGGCGAGACTTTCTCATCCTCCGCCGGCCTGCGATGGCTCCTCGAAACGCGCGCCGGGCTTGCGCGGATGGCGGATCGAGTCCCAGGGCCAGGAATTCCAGCGCCAGGGCGCCGAGGTCGACCTTGCCGTTGATGATCGGATCGGGCGGATCGCGCTGTTCGGCCAGAGCGGCGGCCTTGTCCTGCGCCGCCTCGATTTCCGCCATCGCCCGCTCATAAGCCGCCTCGGCCTCGGCCTGCGGCGCGAATTCGACTTCGAACGGCTCGTTCGACCCGGGCTTCGAAAGGCTCCAGCGTCACCACGCAGGTCTGGGTGACGAGCGCCGACACGCGGCCCTTGGCTAAAGGCCCTCTCGGCCGCGCCGCGACAGTTCGGCCTCGACGAGCAGGTCGCGCAGCGCGACCAGGCCGTCCTGTTCGGCCAGGGCCGCGCATTCGGCCTCGCTCGCCTGGCCATTCAGGCGCTGGCCGGCATCGCCGACGGAAGTCGACGGCGACAGCGGCGCGAAAAGGGCGGCGGCTCCCGGAATGTTCAATTCGCTCATGACGTCCCCAGTGGCGAAAGAAGCGGGTTATATGCTTTTCCCGTCGCAAGGCCAATGGGCGATTCGCGAGCGGCTCAAGGCGCCGGAAAGGGCGCTTCGCCGCGCAGGAACGTTTCCAGCGGCGTTTCCGCGAACTTCGTCTGCGGCGCGCCCGCGCATAGGCCGCCAGCGCGCGCGCCGTCGCCTTCGCCGGCCAGGACATTGCGCGCCAGGGCCGCGGCGAGCGCCGCGTCGCCCTGCTCCATCGCCTGGGCATAGGCGACGCCGCGCCCCATGAAGGCGCCGGCGAGCTTTTTCATTTTCTTCGGCACGCCGACGTCGGAAACGCCGATTTCGCGCAAGGCGTCGTCAAAGGCCGAAAAGTGGCGTCGGACAGCGCCTGGGCGACTTCGGGTCCCGGTTCGCCGCAGCAGGCTCAGGCGGCGCAGGACCAGGCCGGCGTTGAGGGTCTGGATTTCGAAACGGCCCTCGAAGGTGTCCGGCGCGCCATAGGGCGGCAGGAAAAAGGCCGGCAGGCGCGATTGCGCGACAATCGCGCCGTGCAGGCGCGCGACCGTCTCCTGATGCGGCTTCTTGCGAAAAAGGCCGAAAATCATCGTCAATGTCCCGCTTCCGCGTTATATCCGTCGGAGCAGAAGCTTGAGCCGCAAGGCGCAAGCGCCGGCCTTGCTTTTGCCCCAAGCGGGGGTTAGGCGTGTGGCCTGCCGGATGCAAGGATAATCTTGCGGGCGCGCGCAGCGGAGAATCTGAAATGGCGGCGAAGGCGATATCGCGTTTGGGGCGGAAAGGCTTGCGGACTGGCGCCGGTGGCGCGCTGGCCATCGCGACGACCATCCTGGGGGCGACCCTGGCGACGACCACGCCCCGCGCGATGCGATTTTTTCAACGGCGGCGTCATCTATCGCGGCTATGTCTTCGATGCGCAGACGCTGGAGCAGGTGCGGACCGGCGCGGCCGCCGAACAGGTGCTGATCCTGCTGGGCACGCCCTCCACGACCTCCACGGTCGGCGGCGACGCCTGGTACTACATCAGCCAGAAGCTCGAGCAGCCCCTGCCCTTCCTGCCGGCGCGAGTCACCGATCAGCGGGTCTATGCGGTCTATTTCGACAAGGGCAAGAAGGTGACGCGCATCGCCAATTACGGGCTGCAGGATGGCCGCGTCGTCGATTTCACCTCGCGCCAGACAGTCACGGGCGGCGGCGAGAACCGCCTGCTGCAAACCCTGATCAAGCAGGTCGGCAATTTCCGCCTGGGCCTCTGACGAAAAACGCGGCGACGCTGTGAAAAGAAAAACCCGCTGGCCAAGGGCCCGCGGGTTTTCTTTTAGCCGGTTCCGGCCGGGCGCGCCCGGCCGGGGCTTTTCCTCACATGCCCTGGTGCGCCAGGACGGCGAGCAGCAGCAGCGCGACGATATTGGTGATCTTGATCGCGGGATTGACCGCCGGGCCGGCGGTGTCCTTGTAGGGGTCGCCGACGGTGTCGCCGGTGACCGAGGCCTTGTGGGCGTCGGAGCCCTTGAGGTGGGTCACGCCGTCCTTGTCGACGAAGCCGTCTTCAAAGCTCTTCTTGGCGTTGTCCCAGGCGCCGCCGCCCGAGGTCATGGAAATGGCGACGAACAGGCCGTTGACGATCACGCCGAGCAGCGAGGCGCCCAGCGCCGCGAAGGCCGAGGCCTTGCTGCCGGATATCAGCAGCACGCCGAAATAGACGACGAGCGGCGCGAGCACAGGCAGCATGCGACGGAATGATCATTTCCTTGATCGCCGCCTTGGTCAGCATGTCCACCGCGCGGCCGTAGTCGGGACGCTCGGCTCCGGTCATGATGCCAGGCTTTTCCTTGAACTGGCGGCGCACTTCCTCGACCACCGAACCGGCCGCGCGACCCACCGCCGTCATGGCGATGCCGCCAAACAGGTAGGGGATCAGTCCGCCGAAGATCAGGCCCGCGACGACATAGGGATTGGAGAGGTCGAAGTCGACTTTGCCCATGCCCTTGAAATACGGCAGTTCCTGTTCGGTGAAGGCTTTCAGGTCGTTGGTGTAGGCGGCGAACAGAACCAGCGCGCCGAGGCCGGCCGAACCAATGGCGTAGCCCTTGGTCACGGCCTTGGTGGTGTTGCCGACCGCGTCGAGCGCGTCGGTGGACTGGCGCACTTCCTTGGGCAGGCCAGCCATTTCGGCGATGCCGCCGGCGTTGTCGGTCACGGGACCGAAAGCGTCGAGCGCGACGATCATGCCGGCGAGGCCGAGCATGGTGGTCACCGCGATCGCCGTGCCGAACAGGCCGGCCAGCCTGGTAGGTGCCGATAATGCCCGCCACGATCACCAGGGCCGGCAGCGCCGTCGATTCAAGCGACACGGCGAGACCCTGGATGACATTGGTGCCATGGCCGGTGACCGAAGCCTGGGCGATGGACACCACCGGGCGCTTGCCCGTGCCGGTATAATATTCGGTGATATAGACGATGGCGCCGGTCACCGCGAGCCCGGCCAGACCGCAGTAGAACAGGTTCGCTCCGGTCACGGCCCGGCCAGCGACTTCGCCGATCGAGCCCCAGCCGATCACGAAATGAGTGGCGATGGCGAGACCCACGATCGACAGCAGGCCGGTGACGATCAGGCCCTTGTAGAGCGCGCCCATGATCGAATTATTGGCCCCGAGCTTGACGAAGCCCGCGCCGATGATCGAGGTGACGATGCAAATTGCGCAGATCGCCATGGGATAGAGCATGGCGCTGGTCAGCGACGTGTCCTTGGCGAAGAAGATCGACGCCAGCACCATGGTGGCGACGACGGTCACCGCATAGGTTTCGAACAGGTCGGCCGCCATGCCCGCGCAGTCGCCGACATTGTCGCCGACGTTGTCGGCGATGGTCGCGGGGTTGCGTGGGTCATCTTCCGGAATGCCGGCCTCAACCTTGCCGACGAGGTCGGCGCCGACGTCAGCGCCCTTGGTGAAGATGCCGCCGCCGAGACGCGCGAAGATCGAGATCAACGAGGCGCCGAAGCCGAGCGCCACCAGCGCGTCGACCACTTCGCGATTGTTGACGGAAAGGCCCATGGGGCCGGTGAGGACGGCGAAATAACCCGCGACGCCCAGAAGCGCCAGACCGGCGACCAGCAGGCCGGTGACCGCGCCCGCCTTGAAGGCGATGTCGAGACCGCCCGCCAGCGACTTGGTGGCGGCCTGCGCCGTGCGCACATTGGCGCGGACGGAGACGTTCATGCCGATGAAGCCGGCGGCGCCGGACAGGATAGCGCCGATCAGGAAGCCGACCGCCGTCTTGGCGCCGAGCAAGATGAACAGAATGACGCAGATGACCACGCCCACCACGCTGATGGTGGCGTATTGCCGCTTCAGATAGGCCTGCGCGCCTTCCGCCACCGCGCCGGCGATTTCCTGCATGCGCGCGGTGCCCGCGTCGGCGGCCATCAACCCATTGACGGTGATGAAGCCGTAAACGACGGACAAGAGCCCGCCTAATATGATGAGCCAGATTGTCATATTTCCGTCCCTTGTTTTTACCGCAGCCTTTTATGCCCGGACTGTAATCCTTGTCCGAAAAAAACGGAGTCCGGGCCTCATCCTAACGGTTCAGGCGAATATGTTTCATAAAGCCGCGAAACCTGCAATGCGTAGCTTGACGCGCGTCTCTCGTCATAAAGTTGACTTTGCTTGACCTCGATCAAACACGCCCGAAACCGCCAGGTTTTTCGGCGCTTCTAGAAGTGACTGAAGCGGTCGCGAGTAAAGGCGCGCGGTTTGCCGTCGAGGCCGAGAATGGTTTCCCGCGCCCCGGTCGCGCACACGCCGCCGATTCGCACGACCTTGATCCGGGCCTCCCCGGCCAGCGCCTCGAAGCGCGCCGCCGCGTCGCGGGGAACGGCGCAGAGGATTTCGTAATCGTCACCCCCGCACATGATCCTGTCGAGCAGGCTGACGTCCGCGGCCAGCGCCGCGCTGGCGGCGGGGGACAGCGGAATTTTCCGCAGATCGACATGCGCCGCCGCATGGCTAGCCCGCATCATGGCGCGCAAGTCGCCGACCAGCCCGTCGGAAACGTCCATGGCCGCGCTGGCGACGCGCAAGGCCGGCGCCAACGTCAAGCGGGGGCTTGGCAGGAGATAGCGTTCGATCAGCGCCGCCCGCTGCTGGGAGTCGAGCTCTTCCGCCCAGAACGGGGCGGGATTTCTCGCGATTTCGGCCTCACGAAGGGCGAGCCCCAGCGCGGCGTCGCCAATAGTCCCGGACACATAGAGGGCGTCGCCCGCCTTCGCAGTCGCGCGGCGGGGCATTGTTCCCGCGGGAACCGCGCCGAGAGCCGTGATCGACAGGGTGAGCGGTCCTGATGTCGCCACGGTGTCGCCGCCGAGCAGCGGGCAGCGGCTTTTTTCGGCCATTTCCCCCAGTCCCCGGGCAAAGGCTTCCAGCCAGTCGGCGGTCCAGTCGGGCGGCAAGGCGAGCGTCAGCAGAGAATCCCAGGGGATCGGCGGCCTTGGCGGCGAGATCGGAAAGATTGACCGCCAAGGCCTTGGCGGCGACTTTCCCGGGGGGGTCCGCGGCGAAGAAATGCACGCCCGCGACCAGGGCGTCGGCGGTCAGCACGAGTTCCATCCCCGGCGGCGGCGCCAGAAGCGCTGCGTCGTCGCGCAGGCCAAGGCCGCCCGGCCCGGCGAGAGGCGCGAAATAACGGGCGATGAGGTCCTGTTCGGAGAGACGGGGCATTTTACGAAGCTCCCACCTCCGTCATTGCGAGAAGCGAAGCGACGGCTCCGCCCGCAATGACGGCGCCATGCGTGGCCTAGGCCTTGAACTCGTCCGGCCGGAACTTGCGCGCCAGGGCGTCAAGCACGGCGTTGATCATGCCCGCCTCGTCGCGGTCGAAAAAGGCGCCGGCGACATCGACATATTCCTTGATCGCCACCCGCGCCGGAATATCGCCGCGCTTGAGCAATTCGAACGCCCCGCCGCGCAGGATCGCGCGCAGCAGCGCCTCGACGCGGCGCAGCGGCCAGCCCTCGGCCAGGGTCTTGTCCACGGTGCGGTCGATTTCAACCTGGTTTTCGACCACGCCCCCAACGATGGAGCGGAAAAAGGCGATTTCCGCCGGCTTGTATTGGTCGCCCTCAACCTCCTGGCCGATCCAGCAGGTTTCGAACTCGGAAAGAATCTCCTTCACACCCTTGCCGGTGACTTCCATCTGATAGAGCGCCTGGACGGCGGCGAGCCGCGCGGCGGAACGATTTTCGGCGGCCATCAGTGTTTTTCCGCCTGTTGCTTCATGCGATACATGGCCAGCGCCGCGCGCGCCGCGTCGCCGCCCTTGTCGAGCCTGGCCTTGTCGGCGCGCTCGAGGGCCTGGGCCTCGTTTTCGACCGTCAATATGCCATTGCCAAGCGGCAGCTTCCGGGCCACAGACAGGTCCATCAGCGCGCGGGCGCTCTCCCCGGCGACGATCTCGAAATGGTAGGTCTCGCCGCGAATGACGCAGCCCAGCGCGATCACGCCGGCGTAAGGCGCGCCGGCCTGCTGCGCGGCGTCGAGCAGGATGGCGGCGGCGGCGGGGATTTCCAGCGCGCCGGGCGCGCGAACCACGGTCCAGCGCGCGCCGGCGGCGACCAACGCATGCCGCGCGCCTTCGAGCTGCAACGCGCCTATGGCGTCGTAGAATCGCGCCTCGATGATGAGAAAATGCGCGCCGTCAACGGATTCAATCGTCTCAAGCGCTCGGCTCGGTTCAGCCATGGGTCTTCCTGTGCGAGGAGAATGGCGTGAACGAGTAGTACGAGGCTCGCCGCCGCGCAACCCGGCAGAGACAACAAACGCTCACGCACGGCCGCTTTGCGGAGGCCGTGCGAAAAACTTTCTGCGTCGAACCGCGTTTTTAGAGTCGGCTGCTTCCGGTGATCGTCCGATAGCCGATCAGCACCACCACGGCGCCGATGACCGCGATCAGGATGCTGTAAAGGTTGATGCCAGTGACGCCGCCCATGCCCAGCGCGCTGGAAATGAAGCCGCCGACGATGGCGCCGACAATGCCCAGGACGATGTCCAGGACCATGCCCTCGCCGGTCTTGTTGACGAGCTTGCTGCCGATGAAGCCCGCAATGAGGCCCAGAACGATCCAGCTGAGGATACCCATGACGTCGTCTCCCGTTTTCTCGCGCGCTCTTCGCCCGCAAGCGGCCCCGCGAACGGACCGCCGGCTCAGCTTCCGCTCGAAGCTGACCAAAAGCAAGGCCAGTAGAGCGCGGGCGCAACCATTGTAAAAGAACAATTCGTCACTTGCGCGAAGGTTCCTGCGCGGCCAGACTGGCGCGCCGCCAGAGGGTGCGGCGGGCCTCTTTTGAGGAGGATAGTCATGGGTTTCTTCGACGACGCCATCAACGAATCCGTACCGGGCGGAAATCTCGCCAAGCCGTTGATGATCGCGGCCGGCGCGCTGATCCTCGGCCATTTTCTCGGCGGCAAGCATGAACAGGCGGCGCCCGCGCCCGACGCGGCCGCCGCGCCCGACCCCGCGGCCCCCGCGCAAGGCGGCGGCGGATTTCTCGGCGGCGCCTTAGGAAATCTCGCGGGATCGCTGAGCGGCGCGGCGGGCGGTCTCGGCGGCGCGCTCAGCGGCCTCGCCAACAGCCCGATCGGCGGCGCGCTGGCCGGCGCGGCCGCGGGAACCGCCGTTTCCGGCGGCCTCGGCTCGCTGCTCGATCAGTTCCGCAACGCCGGTCACGGCGCGGCCGCCGACAGCTGGGTGAGCGAAGGCGAAAATCACCCGATTTCGCCTGAGCAGATCAATTCCGTGATCGGCCAGGGCAAGATCGCCGATATCGCGGCGCAGGCGGGAATCAGCCCGGAGCAGATGTCGCAGCTTCTCGCGCAATCCCTGCCGCAACTGATCCACAAGCTGACCCCCGGCGGCCAACTGCCGCAGGGCTGAGGCGGCGCCTTCCCCTCTCCCCGCCGCCCCGCTTTGGCGGGGAGAGTGTCCGCGCCGCGCCACCCGCCGGAAACCCGCATCAATGGATGGCTCGTCATACAGGTCGATCGCCCTCCTGTTCGCCTTGGGGGTGACGCTTCACAATGCGGAGGAGGCTTTGTTCCTGGTCCCGTGGGCGCGCTCTCACGTGAAGCTCCCGTTCGATCCGAATCCGAAAATTTATTGGCTGGTGACATCGCTCGTCAGCGTAGCGATCTGGATCGCCGCCATCGGCGTCAATGCTCACCCGGAAAACCTAAGCTTTCAACTCGCCCTGGCCGGCTTCGCGCTTGCCATGGCCGTCAACGCCTTGCTTCCGCATCTTATCGTCAGCCTCGCCACGCGGTCATATTCGCCCGGCACTGCAACGGGTATGCTGCTCAATCTGCCACTCGGCGCTCTGATCCTATGGAAGTCCGCATCAAGTGGGACGATTTCCGCTTCCGAACTCTGGAGCCATGCGGCGATCTACGCCGTTGCGCTCGGAAGCGGAACGTTTGGAAGCTTGTTTGCGGCGCATGCTTTGCTAGCCCGCCCAGAAACTCACGCGCCAAAATCCTGATTTTTGACCGCTTTATTCATTCGCCGGTCCTATTCACTATTCCGCCGCCGCCTCCACCAGCCGCGCGGCGTAGCGGGCCATCGTGTCCACCTCGATGTTGATCCGGTCGCCCGTCTTGCGGCCGCCCCAGGCGGTCACTTCCAGCGTGTGCGGGATCAGCAGGATGGTGAAGCGGTTTCGCGCAACCTTGTTGACCGTCAGCGAGGTTCCGTCCAACGCCACCGAGCCCTTTTCGGCGATGAACTTCGCCAGCGCCGGGGGCGACCTCGATGTCGAAATGCGCCATGCCGTCGAAATCGCGGCGCTCGACGATCTGCGCCACGCCGTCGACATGGCCCGACACCATGTGCCCGCCCAGTTCGTCGCCGATCCGCAAGCGAACGCTCGAGGTTGACGCGGTCGCCCGCCGTCCAGGCGCCGGCCGTGGTCACGGCCAGGGTTTCGGCAGCCGCGTCGACCTCGTGCCAACTGGTGAAACCGTCGCCTTCAGCGCGCGGACCGAAGGCGACCAGGGTCATGCAGACGCCATTATGGGCCACCGAGGCGCCGAGCGAAAAGCTTTCCGCCGGATAATGCGAGGCGAGCTTCAGCCGCCGCAGGTCGCCGCGCGGCTCGACCGAGAGCAAAAGCCCGACATCGCTGACCAGACCGGTGAACATTAGCGCCTCTCGTAATGGGTAAAACTATCTGCCCCAAGCAAGCCTTGTTCCAGCACGCGCTACGCGCCGGCGTCGCCGAGCAATGCGCGCGCCTCGGGGGACAGGGCCTCGACGCCCTTGCGTCCCAGCGGTTTCGGGCTGGTCAGCAGGATCATCTCGTCGGCAAGCGCCTGCGCGATCAGGGCGGCGCCGACGCGCGGGCCGCCTTCCGAAAACACCCGCGTCATCCCGCGCCGCGCCAAAATTCCCAGAGCCGCGCGCAAATCGAGCCGTCCCGCGGCGTCGAGCGGGCAGGATTCGATTTGGACGCCCTGCCCTGACCAAGGCGGCGCGCGCGCCGGCGGCCGCCTCGTCGCCGCAAATAACCAGCACCGGCGCTTCCCGCGGCAGAGGCGACGAGGCGCGAGCGCAGCGGCAGGTCGAGCCGCGCGTCCAGCACGACGCGCAAGGGCCGGCGGTCGCAGCCCGGCAGGCGCACGGTCATCAGCGGATCGTCGCCCAGGACCGTGCCGATCCCGACCATGATCGCGTCATGCATGGCGCGCAGGACATGGGTGCGCAGATTGGCGGCCAGCCCGGTGATGGACAGGCGCTGGTCATGTTCGCCGCCCGCCGCCTGGCCATCCGCCGTCTGGGCGATCTTCAGCGTCACCATCGGCCGGTTTTCGGTCACGCGCAGGATATGGCCGCGATGGGCGCGCCGGCAGTCTTCCGGCAACACATTGGCCTCGACCTCGACGCCATTGGCGCGCAACAGCGCAAAACCCTGGCCGGCGACGCGCGGGTCGGGATCGGTCAGGCCGCCGACCACCCGCGCCACGCCCGACGGCGACGATGGCTTCCGCGCAGGGCGGGGTCTTGCCGTGATGGGCGCAGGGCTCCAGCGTCACATAAAGCGTGGCGCCTCGCGCAAGTTCGCCCGCCTGCGCCAGAGCGAGCGGTTCGGCGTGCGGCCGGCCGCCCGGGCAGTGTCCAGCCGCGCCCGACGATGGCGCCGTCGCGCACCACCAGCGCGCCGACCGCCGGATTGGGCGCCGTCGCGCCGAGATTGCGCCGGCCGAGCGCCAGGGCGGCGCGCAAAAACCTCTCGTCGTCGACGGAAAACGCCATGTCAGCCGCCCTGTTTGGGCCGATCCGGCAGCGCGGCGGCGGCAGGCTCGTCGGAAGGCTCCGCTTCGGAGAGTTCGTCGAGCAAGGGGCCGAAATCGCGCGCCTCGCGGAAATTGCGATAGACCGAGGCGAAGCGCACATAGGCGACTTCGTCGAGCGGCTTCAAGCCCTGCCATCACCAGTTCGCCGATTTTTTCCGAGGCTGATTTCGGCCTCGCCCTGGCTTTCCAGTTGCCGCACCAGGCCATTGATCATGCGGTCGATGCGTTCGGGATCGACCGGGCGCTTGCGCAGCGCGATCTGCACCGAGCGCGACCAGCTTGTCGCGGTCGAAGGGCGCGCGGCGACCGGATTTCTTCACCACCGTCAATTCGCGCAATTGCACGCGCTCGAAAGTGGTGAAACGCCCGCCGCAATCCGGGCAGACGCGACGGCGGCGGATCGACGAGGAGTCGTCGGTCGGTCGGGAATCCTTCACCTGGGTGTCGAGACTGCCGCAATAGGGACAGCGCATGGATTATGGTCCCCGGTGGCGAAAACAGCTGCGCTGGCCGCCCGAATCGCCTTCAGCCAACTTGCGCAACGCCGCATTGTGCATTTTCGCAGGGACATCACAAGATTTTGTGACACAAAGCTGTTTGCCCGCTCTATTTAGTCGCTTCCCGGCAAAGGATTTCGTGCGGCTGGCAGGCAATCCCCGGCGTCGAGCAATGGCTCGCGTCAGCCGATCGTCTGCAGACCGCGCAGCCGTCGCTCCACTCCGGACAGGAGGGATTTTTCGCGCCATAAGACTGGAGCGAGGCGACGGGAATGGGCATGGGCTCGGGCTTCGGCGCGTCGGCAAGGGCGGCGCTGGAAATGCTCAGGATCAACAAGGCAAGGACAGGCAACACATGCATTTCGCGTCTCCGGATCGGGGCCCAATCTAGCGGCCCCGCGAGCCCGCGCAAGCCCGATCGAGCCGGCCGCATCGACTCCGCCCGCTGCCCCATGCTAGAGCCCCGCCATGCTCGAAGGCTTGCCCCCCAACAACGCCGCCTATATGATGCGGCTGAAATGCGACGAAGCCAGCGCCCGCGCTCTGTCGCCGATCTCGTCGTCGAGACGTTCGATCCCGGCCGATACCGCAGCCGCGGCCTTCGAGGAAAACGCCACGACCGCCAGCTGGGCGGCGACGCCCTGGGTGGTCGAAGTCTATTTCGGCCAATGCGCCCGACGAGGACAATGTCCGCGCCCTCGTCGCCTGCGCGGTCGGCGAGGAGCTGGCGCAACAGGTCACGTTCGGCCGCGTGGAGAAGAAGGACTGGGTCGCCGCCTCGCTGGCGGGCCTGTCCGCCGTGCGCGCCGGGCGCTTTCTGGTCCATGGCGCCACGACCGCGCCGCCGCCGGCCAACGACATCGCCATGGAGATCGAGGCGGCGCTGGCCTTTGGCACCGGCCACCACGGCACGACGCGCGGCTGCCTGCTTTATATCGACGACATTCTCAAACGTCGCCGCCCGAAGGCGGTGCTCGACATCGGCAGCGGCACGGGCGTGCTCGCGCTTGGCGCCGCCCTCGCCCTGCACAACGAAATCGCCGCCGGCGACATCGACGCCAAGGCGGTGATCGCCGCGCGGGAAAACGCCGTGCTCAACGGCGCCGGCCCCTGGCTGCGGCCGGTCGTCGCCAAGGGCGCGGCCCACCCCTCGCTCGAACCGCCCCCGCCATTACGACCTGATCCTCGCCAATATTCTGGCCAAACCCCTGCGGCTGCTCGCGCCTTCGGCCGCGCGCCTGGCCGCGCCCGGCGCCGATGTCGTCCTGTCGGGCCTGCTGGCGACGCGACGTGCCCGGCGTCTTGTCGAGCTGGCGGCGGCAGGGTTTTCGCTGGCGGACGCCGCGACATCGACGGCTGGGCGACGTTGCTGATGCGGCGCGGAGGGGCGGCGCCGAGACGGCGCTCCCGCTAGTCCGATTGGACCTGGCTTGCACGGGCCTGCAATTGCAAGGGACCTGAAAATTGCAAGGTCGACGTCGAGCCGAAACGGCGATTAGCCGTTTCCAAAAGCCGGTAATTCGCTTTACAGTTGCAGCCAATGTTCAAATCTCTTTCCAGACCTTTGACGAGACCGCCGATCCCTCCCATGGCGCCGCCCGCTTGAAAAGCCTTGCGCGCGGCGCTGGAAAAGCCGCGCCTCGACGGCTTTCTCGTGCCGCGCGCCGACGCGCACCAGAACGAATATGTCGCGCCCTGCGAGGAGCGGCTGGCGTGGCTCACCGGCTTCACCGGCAGCGCCGGCTTCGCCATCGTGTTGCGCGACAAGGCGGCGCTGTTCGTCGACGGGCGCTATACCGTGCAGGCGCGCGAGCAGGTCGACGCCGAAAGTCTTCAACTCGATCGATCTGGTCGAGACCGCGCCGTCGGACTGGCTGGCGCAGGCAGCTGAAGCACGGCGCCCGCATCGGCTATGACCCCTCGCTGCATACGCCCGGCGCAGATCGCGCGCTTCACGCGCGGCGATCGAAAAAACCGGCGCGGCTTTGGTCGCCGTCGCGGAAAATCCCATCGACCGCGCTCTGGGCCGACCGGCCGCCGCCGCCGCTCGGGCGCAGTCACGCTGCATCCGCGCAAATATGCCGGCGAGCCCGCGGAGAAGAAGCTCGAACAAATCGCCGCCGCGCCTGCAAGGCCGATTTCCTGCTGGTCAGCGACCCGCATGCGCTCGCCTGGGCCTTCAACCTGCGCGGCGCACGATGTCGCGCATACGCCGATCGCATTGGGCTTCGCCCTTATTCCGCGCGAGGGAAAGCCGCGAGCTTTTCATCGAACCGGCGCAAGCTTTCGACAGAAGATTGCGCGAAGCGCTCGGCGAACTGGCCGAACTCTGCGCCGCCCGCCGACCTGCCCGGACGCGCCTCGACCGAGCTCGGGGCGAGACAGATACGCCCTGCAATATGACGCGGCGACCGCGCCCTCGGCGCTGGTCCACGCCTTTTCCGACGCCGGCGGCAAGCTCGGCGCGCGGCGGCGATCCCATCGCTCTGATGAAGGCGACGAAGAACGCGGTCGAACTGGCCGGCGCCCGCGCCGCGCATCTGCGCGACGGCGTCGCCATGGCGCGCTTCCTGTGCTGGTTCGACGCCCATGCGGCGAAGGGCAAGCTGACAGAGATCGAGGCGGCGCAGGCGTTGGAAACCTTTCGGCGCGACAGCGGCGAATTGAAGCGACATTTCCTTCCCGACCATTTCCGCCTTCGGCCCGCATGCCGCCCTGCCGCATTACCGGGTCACCGAAAAATCAGTGTTCGACCATCGGCAAGGGCGTGTATCTCGTCGATTCCGGCGGCCAATATTTCGACGGCACCACCGACGTGACCCGCACGGTCGCGGTCGGGCGGGCGGAAAAATTTCGCGCGCCACGCCAATACGCTGGTGCTCAAGGGCCATATCGCCATCGCCCGCGCCGTTTTTCCGCGCGGAACCAGCGGCGCGCAACTCGACTCCCTCGCGCGCCTGCCTTTGTGGGAGGCGGGCCTGGATTTCGACCACGGCGTCGGCCATGGCGTCGGCTCCTATCTCTCGGTGCATGAGGGGCCGCAGCGCATCTCGAAACTCGGCGCGACGCGACGCTGGAGCCGGGCATGATCCTGTCCAACGAGCCGGGCTATTACCGCGAGGGCGAGTTCGGCATCCGCATCGAAAATCTCGTCGTCGTCGAACCCCGCGAGATCGAAGGCGGCGAACGCCCGATGCTCGGCTTCGAGACCCTGACCCTGGTTCCCATCGATCTTCGGCTGATCGAGCCGAAGCTGCTGACGGGGGAAGAAAAATCCTGGCTCAACGCCTATCACGCACGAGGTGCCGCAAGGAACTCGCGCCGCATCTGGATACGACCGGGCGCTCGTGGCTGCAGGAGGCGACAGCGCGCATTTGAATTCGGGCGCTGCGCGACGGCTCTGTTTTGCATTGACGACTGGAAAACGCCGTCCTAGAGGCTATATTCTGATGGATGCGCCGCTTTTGCGTGAAAATCTGCGGCGTCGGAAACGCTGAAACCCCGCCCGGCGCGAGTTCGCCTTGGCTTGGCGGGCCAACGCAAACCGTTGTGCCGGCCCGTTCACGCAGGAGATAGGTTTTTGGACGACGTGGTTCACTCCACCCTCCCCCGTTCGCGCAAACGTTCCGCCGCCGGGACGAAGGTTGTTCCCTTGGAGGTCAAGCCCAAGCTTGTTGACGCGCGTCCCCGTCCGACCCGCGCCGAGGCCGAAGCCGCCGTCGCCGTGCTGCTGTCCTGGGCGGGAGACGACCCGGCCCGCGAAGGCCTGCGCGACACGCCCGCCCGCGTGGCGAAAGCCTATGAGGAGCTGTTCGCCGGCTATGCCCAGGACCCATCCGACGTGCTCGACACGGTGTTCGAGGATGTCCAGGGCTATGGCGAGATGGTGCTGGTGCGCGACATCCCCTTCGTCTCGCATTGCGAACACCATATGGCGCCCTTCTTCGGCAAGGCGCATGTCGCCTATTATCCCGACGGCGGCGTGCTCGGCCTGTCGAAGCTCGGCCGCCTGGTCGATCTCTACGCCCGCCGCCTGCAGACTGCAGGAAGCCCTGACGGCGCAGATCGTGGCGGCGCTCGATTCCCACCTGCATTCGCGCGGCGCCGCGGTGCTGGTGGAGGCGGAGCACATGTGCATGTCGATGCGCGGCGTGCGCAAACCGGGCGCCCTGACCATGACGATGCAGTTCAGCGGCCCGTTCAAGACCGACCCGGCCGAGCAGGCGCGGTTCCTGAGCCTGGTCAGGGGACGGTGACCGTCGACGGCGGCGTTCCGACATAACGAGAATGAGCATGCCCTTCCCGACGCCCCCGGCCGACAAGAAGCTCCTCGAAGAAGGCGACGCCTTCACGCCGAAGTTCGATGCCAGCGGCCTGATCGTCTGCGTCACCACGGAGGCGTCCAGCGGCGAGATCCTGATGCTCGCCTACATGAACGAACTCGCGCTGGAAAAGACGCTTGAAACCGGCGTCGCCCATTACTGGTCGCGCTCTCGCGGAACGCTTTGGCGCAAGGGCGACACCTCCGGACAGGTTCAGAAAGTGGTCGAAATCCGCACCGATTGCGACCAGGACGCCCTGCTTCTGCGCGTCGAGGCGGGCGGCGACGGCAAGGCCTGCCACACCGGCCGCAAGTCCTGTTTCTATCGCAGCCTGGAGATCACCGCTGACGGGGCGCGGCTCAAGCCCGTTTAACCATCGGGCCGCCAGATCCTGTCCGCCGCCAGATTTTATGTTACGTTTCCGCTCGCCCGACTGCCCGGCTCCATTGCATCGAGATTATTTTCATGGGTCTTCCGTCTTCGCGCCAGAATACTGCATTGCAGGTCGCCAAGGAGTTGCCCGATCTCGGCGCGGACATGGCCAGGGCGGAGCAATTGCATCGCTCGGGCCGCACGGCGGAGGCCGAGGCGGCCTATCGGCAGATCGTGGAGCGGCATCCCGGCGCCGGCGCCGCCTGGTCCGCGCTTTCTCTTCTCATCCTTGACAGTGGCGACCTGCCCTCCGCCATCGCCTGTCTGGAGACGGCGCTTTCCCACGACCGCAAGAACCCCGTTTACTGGCGAAACTTATGCGAACTGAAACGGCGGCGCGGCGATCTGACGGGCGCTCTCCTGGCGGGACGCAAGGCGCGCCGCCTCGCGCCAGATGATGCGGAGTCGATGTATAATCTTAGCATCGCGCTGGGCGATCGCGGCGAATACGACAAGGCGATCGCCTTGTTGCGCAAGCTGCTCGCGCAGACCCCCTTTCACGATCGCGCCTGGAACAATCTCGGACATTTCCTGATGAACCAGGGCGCCCTGTTCGAGGCAGGACAGGCCTTCGAGCGGGCGGTGGGCTTTGACGCGGGCAATGCCGAAGCCCACCACAACCTCGCCGTGGTCGCCTTTCGCCATGGCAATCTCGACGCCGCCGCAAATTATTTCGATCGCGCCGTGGCGATCAATCCGGGTTTTGCCGAGTTCGGGCAGGAAGATTTGCGCCGCTTGCGGCTCACCCGGACGGCGTCGGCGCCCATCCAAAAAACCGACGATTATCTTGCCCCCGGGCTCAAACATTGGACGGAAGGCCGCTTCGATCAGGCCGTCGCCTGCTTTCAGGAGCTTTTGCCGACCCATGGCGACGACCTCGCCCTGCTGGCGAATTGCGTGACGAGCCTCGCCGACGCCGGGCGGCCGGCCGAAGCCGTAGAGATGGCGCATCGGGCCCTGGCGATCGAGCCGGACTGCGCTTCCGTCCGCCTGGTTCTGGGCGCGTCGCAGCTGGAGCTCGGCGATTGGGAAGAGGGCTGGCGGAATTACGAGGCCCGTTTCCTCGGCGCCCACGAGTTGCAGACCGGACAGGCGCATTTCGTCAACATCCCCCTGCCGCGATGGCATGGCGAGGATCGCGCCTCGATCCTCGTCGTCGTAGAGCAGGGCTATGGCGACACGATCCAGTTCTGCCGCTTTCTCCCCTTGTTGCGACAGAGGTTTGCGCGCATCGGCCTGCTGGTGTCGCCGCCGCTGGCGCGGCTGATGGACTGGACCTTCGGCGAGGATATCGCGATCTTCACCAATTACCCCAGCGATTATTCGAGCTGGGACTGTCATTGCATGCTGATGTCCCTGCCTTTCGTGCTGGGGACGCGGCTGGACACGCTTCCGGCGCCGCCCGCCTATCTGAAGCTGCCCTCATCCGCGAAGGAGTCCTGGCGCATCCGGCTGGAAAAAAAGGCGGCGCACAAGCTGAAGATCGGATTTTGCTGGACCGGAAGGCCGGACTACCGCTTCAACGCGTCGCGATCGCTCCCTGGGGAACAATGGCTGCGCCTGCTGGGAGTCGAAGGCGCGACCTGGGTGTCGCTGCAAAAGCGCGGCGAGGGACAGGCCGCGCCACCCGTTCCAGAGGGTGTGGACTGGATCGACTGGACCGAGGAGCTGGCCGATTTTGCCGTGACAGCGGCGCTTGTCGCCAATCTGGACCTCGTCATCGGCATAGACAGCGTCAACATCCATCTTGCCGGGGCGCTCGGAGTTCCCGCCTGGCTGCTGAACCGCCGCAACAGCGAGTGGAGGTGGATGGCGCCGCGCGAGGACAGCCCCTGGTACCCCTCCCTGCGCATCTTCCGCCAGCGCCAGCTGCACGATTGGGCCGAAGTGGTCGATCGCGTCATCCCGGAACTCGAGCGACGGCGCGCGAACGAGCCGCTTTAAGCGGTCCGCACCTGCGCCAGAAAGGCTTCGCATTCGACGCGCAGCCTTTGCGTCTGGCCAGCCAGGCCGGTCACCGATTGCAGCACCTGCTCGGCGGAGGTCCCGGACTGCCGGGAGGCGTTGCGCACTTCCTCGATCACCCGGTTCAACTCGTCGGTCTTTGCCGCGGTCTCCTGCACGTTATGGGCGATTTCGCGGGTCGCGGCGCCCTGCGAATCGACCGAGGTCGCAATGGCCGAGGCGATGGAGTTGACCTCCTCGGTCGCCTCGGTCATCGCGCCGATGCAGGCGCTTGCCTCCTGCGACGCGCGCTGGACGTTGGCGATCTGCTCGGCGACGTCGGCGGTGGCGCGGGTGGTCTGCTCGGCGAGCGACTTCACCTCCTGCGCCACCACGGCGAAGCCGCGCCCCTGCTCGCCCGCCCGCGCCGCCTCGATGGTGGCGTTGAGCGCCAGCATGTTGGTCTGCTGGGCGATGCCGGTGATCATCTCGACAATGCCGCCGATATGCGCGATCGCCGCGACCAGTTCGTCCATGCGCTGGCTCGTCGCCGCCGCCTCGCGCGCGGCATGGGAGGACACGGTCTGCGAACGCGTCGCCTGGTTGCCGATCTCCTCGACCGAATAGGTCAACTGCTCTGCTGCCGCCGCCACCGATTGCACATTATGGGTGGCGACATCCGCCGCCTGCGCGCCGATTTCGGCCTGCTCGCCGGAATAGCGCGCCTCCTGCACCAGGGAGCGGGCGACATTTTCGAGTTCATGAGTCGATTTCCCCACCGCGTCGACGACCGCGCCAACCGCTGATTCGAATCTTTGCGCCAGCGTCGTCATCTCGCCGGTCCGTTTTTCCTCCGCCGCCCTGCGGGCCTCGGAGCGCTGGGCGCTTTGCGCCTCCGACTGCCGGCGCAGGCCGAGCTTGAACGTCTCGACCTCGCGCGCCATGGCCGCCAGCTCGTCCTGGCGGTCGAGGCCTGGCAGCACGATGTCGTAATTACCCTGCGCCATTTCTCCCAGCGCCGAGGTCATTGTGCTCAGCCGCCGCGAAATGGTATGGCCGATGAACCAGGCGGCGCCCAGGAACAGGGCAAGGAGGGGCGCGACCATGAGCGTGATCCGCTCGGCGACGACGAGGATTTGTTCGAACAAGTCATCGAAAAAGACGCCCGAGCCGACCATTACGCCGAGTTCAGGCAAGGATAGCACGTAAGAGGTCTTTTCGTGGCCCGCCAACTCGCCGGGCCGCGTCCAGATATAGGTGATGAAGCCGCTTCCCGCGGTTCGCGCAGCGTTGAGCATTTGCTGGAATGGAAAGCCTCCTGACGCGTCCTTGACGCCAAGCAAGCTGCTGCCCTCGATTTCGGGCTTCACCGGCGACAGCAGGGCTTTGCCCTCCATGTCGAGGGCGAAGAAATAGCCCTCTTCGCCGATACGCAGCGGCCGCAATTGCTCGAGGGCCGCGCGAATCGAATCCGGCCGGTCGGTGGAAGCGCCCGACTTTCTGACAAGGGTTGCCGCAATCTCCACTTCGTGGCGCAACTCCGCCCGCCGATGGTCGAGGTTCAGATTGTTGAATTCATAGAGCGCCAGGCCTGTGCCCAGGCCCATGGTGGCCAGCGCGATCAAGGCCAGCGCCCAGACCCGGCGCGTCAAAGTCATGTAGAATTTCGGCACGGCAGGCTTCCCGCTGGTTGAACGGTCCAGCATGGCCACCGCCAGCTTGCGCGAGCCTTGAGCGCGGAGTGCAAGCATTGGAAAATCAAAGAAAAAGCGCCGGAATCGCTTCCGGCGCGTCAAAAGCCGTCGAATTCAGCCGCCCGCGGCGGCGCCGACCACATTGTGCAACGTTTCGTCACCATCGAAGAAGCGCCTGATTCCCCGCGCCGCCTGGCGAATGCGCTGCTCGTTCTCGACCAGAGCCAGACGCACGTATTCGTCGCCATGCTCGCCGAAGCCAATGCCCGGCGCGACCGCAACGTCGGCCTTTTCGATCAGCAGTTTGGAGAACTCCAGGCTGCCGAGGGGGCGGTATTTCTCGGGGACAGGCACCCAGGCGAACATGGAGGCCGAGGGGGCCGGAATCTTCCAGCCCGCCTGGCCAAAACTTTCCACCATCACGTCGCGGCGCTTCTTGTAGATGCCGCGCATTTCCTTGATGCAATCGTCCGATCCGTTCAGCGCCGTCGCCGCCGCAACCTGGATCGGCGTATAGGCGCCATAGTCAAGATAGGATTTGACGCGCGCCAGCGCCGCCAGCAGGCGTTCGTTGCCAACCGCAAAGCCGATGCGCCAACCGGCCATGGAATAGGTCTTGGACATGGAGGAGAACTCCACGCACACGTCATTGGCGCCGGGGACCTGCAATACCGAGGGCGGCGGATTGTCGTCGAAATAGACTTCGGCATAGGCGACGTCGGAGAGGATGTAGATGTCGTGCTGTTTCGCGAAACGGACGAGATCCTTGTAGAAATCGAGGGTGGCGACCATGGCCGTCGGATTGGACGGATAGCAGACGACAATGGCGATGGGCTTGGGGATGGAGTGCATCACCGCCCGCTCGGCCGCGCGGAAGAACTCCTCGTTCGGCTCGATCGGCACCGAGCGGATCACCCCGCCCGCCATGAGGAAGCCGAAGGCATGGATCGGATAGGAGGGATTGGGCACGAGCACGACGTCGCCCGGCGCGGTGATGGCCTGCGCCATGTTGGCGAAGCCTTCCTTGGAGCCGAGCGTGGCGACGACCTGGGTGTCGGGATCGAGCTTCACGCCGAAGCGACGCTCGTAATAGCCGGCCTGGGCGCGGCGGAGCCCGGCGATTCCCTTGGAGGCCGAATAGCGGTCGGTGCGCGGCTTGCCCGCGGTCTCCACCAGTTTTTCGACGACGTGGCGGGGCGTCGGCAGGTCGGGATTGCCCATGCCGAGGTCGATGATATCGGCGCCGCCGGCGCGGGCCTTGGCTTTCAGACGGTTGACCTGTTCGAACACATAGGGTGGCAGGCGCCGCACGCGATAAAAATCGCTCATCAACCCAGTCCTTTTCTTCTTCCCCGAATTCATCTGGCGTCCGGGGGCGGGGAAACGCGGTGATTAGCACCGCGCGGCCCGCATGTCAGGGATTTTGTAAGAGCCGCGGCAGAAATTCGCCGCCGCGAAACGCTCCCTGGCGGATTTTACCGCGCGGCGCTCAGAATTTGTCTTCGACCGGCGGCGGCGCCTTGTTCGGCGCGACCGGCGCCAGCTTTTCGCCTTCCAGCCTTTTCCGGCTCTCGTCGGCCTTGCCCCGCACTGCGATCAGCGCGGCCTTGTCTGCCTCGACCTCTGCCGCGGTCTTGACCGGAACCCGCTTCTTGTCGACGCCGGTCAGGTGCGAATAGTCCATCTTGTCTTCGTCGGGACGAGTGGCGCGCACGAAATCAGCGGCCTCGCGGTGTTCCGTCGTCAATCCCATGAAGTCGGTCACGGCGCGAAAGGGATTCGGGGCCGGCGGGTCGGGCAATTTTTCCGCGGGATTTGCCGCGGGCGGCGGCGTTGCCTGCCTGCGCCCCGGCGCCGCCGCAGGCGCCGACGACGACAAAGGCGGCCAGCGCCGGGTAGCCGAGAAATCGCATAATCAATTTAGCGCTCATGGCGGGTTGGCTTTCATCGATAGTCGCGTAAATTAGCCTAAGGAATTGCATCGATCGGATCATTGCTCAAACTGTCGCATAAAGTCTTATTATGTCCGAAACGGGACCATGGCCGGAGCAGGCCTCAAAATCAGTCCCGATAAAAAGTGAGGGAGCGTCATGTCGTCCAGCCAGGATCCGCAGATCGAAAGCCTAGTGATGGAGCTGGCGCCGAAAGGCGTTGTTCCCGGGCCGACGACGAAGAAACCGGGCAAGGGGGCCGCCAGGAACGGAAGCGGGAATGGCGCCGCGCACGCCAAGGCTGAAAAGACTGAAAAAGTCGAGACCGCCGCGAGCGCCGCGCCTGCCACTGCCGCCGTCGCTCCGCCTCAGCCTGCGCCTGCGCCGCAGCCCGCGACCCGGGAAGAAGCATCCGCACGACGCCGGCCCCGATTTGATCCCGCCGAAATTCGAGCGCATGGCGGAAAATGTCGCCGTGGCCATGGAGCAATTCGGCAAGGCCGTGGCCGCCATGGTCAAGCCGGTCGAAGAAGGCAAGGTCAAGCCCGGCATCGCCGACGACGTCGCCGACGCGATCAAGACCTTCGGCCATGTCGCCGAATATTGGCTGGCCGACCCGAGCCGCGCGATCGAGGCGCAAACCAGCCTACCTCGGAGTTCCTCGGTCTCGTGGGCCAATACCTTGCGCCGGTTTTCGGGCGAGGAGCAGACCCCCTACCTGCCGCCGACCCCAGGGACAAGCGCTTTTCCGCCCCCGACTGGCAGGAAAATCCGGGTTTCGACTTCCTGCGTCAGGCCTATTCCATCGCCAATAATTGGGCGACCGCCATGGTCGACGGCGCCGAAGTCGACAAGCTCACCCATGACAAGGCCGCCTTCTATGTCCGGCAGATGGCCGGCGCCCTGTCGCCCTCGAACTTCCTGATGACCAATCCCGAACTCCTGCGCACGACCTGGGCCGCCGAGGGCGAAAATCTCGCGCGCGGCATGAAGATGCTGGCCGAGGACGTGGAGGCCGGCAACGGCAATATCCGCATCCGCCAAAGCAGCGGCGACAAGTTCAAGCTCGGCGTCAATCTCGCCACCACGCCGGGCAAGGTGGTGTTCCGCAACGACCTCATCGAGCTGATCCAATATGCGCCGACCACGGAGCAGGTCTACAAGCGTCCCCTCCTGATCGTGCCGCCCTGGATCAACAAGTTCTACATCCTCGACCTCAATGCGGACAAAAGCTTCATCCGCTGGGCGGTGGCGCAGGGCCTCACCGTGTTCTGCATCTCCTGGATCAATCCCGACGCGCGTCACGCCGACAAGGATTTCGAAGCCTATATGCGCGACGGCATTTTCGCGGCGCTCGACCAGATCGAGACCATCACCGGCGAGCGGAAGGTCACGGCGATCGGCTATTGCGTCGGCGGCACCCTGACCGCAGCGACCCTCGCCTATATGGCGGCCAAGAAGGACGATCGGATCGACAGCGCGACGCTGTTCACCACGCAGGTCGATTTCGCCGATCCAGGCGATCTGAAAGTCTTCGCCGACGAGGACCGCATCAAAAACATCGAAGACGAAATGCACGCCGCCGGCTTCCTCGAAGGCCGCTCCATGGCCAACGCCTTCAACATGCTGCGGCCCAACGACCTGATCTGGTCCTATGTCGTCAACAATTACCTAAGGGGCATCGAGCCGATGGCTTTCGATCTCCTGACCTGGAACGCGGATTCCACCCGGATGCCGCGCGCCAACCACTCCTATTACCTGCGCAACTGCTATCTCGAAAACCGTTTCGCCAAGAAGGAAATGGTGCTGGGCGACGAGACGCTCGACCTCGGCAAGATCACCATCCCCGTCTATAATCTGGCCGCGCGGGAAGACCATATCGCGCCGGCCAAGTCGGTGTTCAACGGCGCCAAGCTGTTTGGCGGCGAGATGCGTTACGTGATGGGCGGATCGGGCCATATCGCCGGCGTAATCAATCCGCCCGGGCCCAAGCCGAAATACCAGTTCTGGACCGGCCCGAAACCGTCGGGCGCCTTCGAGGACTGGGTCGCCAACGCCCAGGAGACTGCCGGCTCCTGGTGGCCGGACTGGGCCGCCTGGATCGCCGCCCAGGCGCCGGAAAAAGTCCCCGCGCGCGAGCCCGGAGGCGGCAAGGTTGCGTTGCTCGGCGACGCGCCCGGCGAATACGTCCGCGTCAAGGCCTGACCCCGGCCCGTCTCGGCGCCCTTCTTGCCCCAATGAGGCCACACGTCCTGCCCTGTCCCGAATCCTCGCGTTTTCGGGACAGTCACAAGGCAGGAACGGTCTCTGTTCGGGACAGGAGTGCTGTTATGGGTCAGATTTCGAAATTCGCCGTTCTCGCCGGCGTCGGCGCCCTGCTCGCCGCGAGTTCCCCGGTGCTGGCCAGGTCGGGCGGCGGCCATGCGTTTCGCGGCCACGCCCACTACGCCCACGGCTATGTCCGCAATGTCGGCCGGCTGGCCGGGCTTCCCGGTGGCTATGACGGCTATGGCGGGGACTATGCTGCAACGCCCGAAGCGCAATACACCGGCGGCGCGCCGGATTATCCGCCCCCGTTCTATCCGGTCGGCTTTGGCGCCGGAAGCTATGAACCCACCGGCTATGGCGTGGTCTACAACATTCCGCCAAATCCGCCGTTGCATGTTCGCCAGGGGCCGCACATCATCACGCTTTCAGCGCGCCACTGCCGCCGCCATGCAGCCTGGCGTCATCGGCCGGTCGTGATCGTGCGCGGCCATTCGGTAGCCGCGGCCTACTGAAATTTCCCGCTGTTTTTCTTCTGCGAACTTGCGTTAGGTTGAGCAATGGCCAATTCCGGCTTGCCGGGATTGGCGCGATTCCCTGTTCAGGTCACATCCATGCGCAAATTTCTCGGCGTCGTCGCCATCGCAGCTTTTGTCTCTCCCGCCTTGGTCAATCCGGTTTTGTCCGCGAGCCCGCAGCCGGCTTCGACCCCCGCCCGCAACCGGATCGTCGGGCCAGCCTATTGGCCGAATCCGCAAGTGCATCGGTCGCCGGTGAAAACCGAGCCATGGCGCCCGCATCATTGCGGCGACAATCCGCATTGCGGATCACGGTGAGGTTTTCAAGAATTCGGCGCGGGGCGCGCACCCAACCGCCGTAACGCCCCGGCGCTACAGTCCCAGCATCAGATCCATGTTTTGCACGGCGGCGCCGGAAGCGCCCTTGCCAAGGTTGTCGAGCCGCGCGACGATCACCGCCTGGCGACGCGCCTGATTGGCGAAAACCCGGATTTCCAGGTCATTGGTGCCGTTCAGCGCCTCGGGCGAGAGCTTGCCGTCGGCTTCCGGCGCGACCACGCGGATATGGGCGCATCCGGCGTAATGCGCCGCCAGCGCCGCCTCGAGGTCGCCGGACTCCGGCTTGCCGGGCAACTCGTCAAGGGCCAGCGGCAGGCTGACCAGCATGCCCTGGGCGAAATTCCCGACCGAGGGCACGAACAGCGGCCGCGTCCGCAAACGCGCATAGGCGATGATTTCCGGCAGGTGCTTGTGCTCCAGGCCGAGCCCGTAAAGCTCGAAAGGCGCCGCCATGCCCTTCTCGTAATCGGCGATCATCTGCTTGCCGCCGCCGGAATAGCCTGACACGGCGTTGATCGCCAGGAATTGGTCGGCGTCGATCAGTCCGGCGTCGACCAGCGGGCGCAACATGGCGATGGCGCCGGTGGCGTAGCAGCCGGGATTGGCGACATTCTTCGCCGCGCGGATGGCGTCCCCCTGCCCCGTCGAGAGCTCGGCAAAACCATAGGTCCATCCCTCCGCGACGCGATGGGCGGTCGAAGCGTCGAGAATCCGCGGGGCCCTGACGCCAAGCGTCTCGGCCAGCGCCACGCTTTCCTTCGCCGCCGCGTCGGGCAGGCAGAGGATGGTCAGATCGACATTGGCCAGAATTTCCGCCTTGGCCTCGACGTCCTTGCGTTTTTCCGGCGCGATGGAGACCAGATGCGACATCTTCGCGCTTCGAAAGCTGTTCACGGATATGCAGGCCGGTGGTGCCGGCTTCGCCGTCGATGAAGATTTTTTTCGTCGTCACAGTGGTCGCGCCCCAGGGATGAGGAATTGGCTCCCGCCGGCGCCTTCATCGGCGATCCGCCCCGGCAAATCAATCCTTTTCAGCCGCCAAGACCTTTCAGCCACTGCGACTTTTCAGCGCCGCGTCGAAACCATCGGCGCCGGGCCAGCCTGACAGCAGGCGTCCCCCGATGATGAAGGCGGGCGTCGCGCGCACGCCGGCGCGGTTCAGGAAACGCGACTGGGCGACCAGCACGTCGCGCACGGCGTCGCTGTCGGCGACGCCGGTCAATTTTTCCACGTCGAAACCCATTTCCTTGGCCGCGGCCATCCCGGTCTCGCCGTCGATGGCGCCGCGATGGGCGAAAAGACGGCGATGAAACGCATAAGCCCTGGCCGGCCCATAAAGCTTGAGCGCCGCCTGGCGCAATTTCGCCGCCTGGATCGAGCCGATCGCCAATTGCGGACTGTCGATCAGTCCCAGCCGCAGCGCGCCCGGCCTCGCGACCCGAGCGTCGAGGGTTTCGAACACCGCCCGGCAATAGGGACAGTTATAATCGAAAATCTCGATCGCCGGCGGACCCGACCCGGCCCAGGAGAGGCCCGGCGCCTTCTGCGGGGCCAGACCCGCCGGCAAGGACGCCCACTTGGGCTGCTGCGCTGATGCGTGGCCCGACGTAGCCAGAGCGAGGGCAAAAGCTGAGAGAAAGCCGCGGCGATCCACGAGTGAGCCCCTTCAGGTTCTGGACTGTTCTTGAGCCCCGCGACGGCTTCTACACGAGGCGAACGAAATGGCATAGGTGGCAGAGGAACAGCGTTTGAGCCCCTCCGCCGTGCCCGAACTCTCGACGTGGCTGCTGATGCTGGCCGGCTTTGCGGGTCTCGGCTTTGTGGGCAATCGCCGCAATCACAATGCGGCTGCCTTCGCCTATTCGAACACAGTTCAATGAAATTTCGGAAGCCGCCGCTGGGCGGCTTCCTTCGTTCCCGCAGCTTTCACGCTCGTATGAAGCAATATACCTTTCAATCGCGACGGTGACCGCAGCATGGATTGCTTCGTCGCTTCGCTCCTCGCAATGACGCGCCACGGCTCCTTCACCCAACGGAAATCGTCGGCGCGCGGCGGCCGGCCTTCGCCGCCTCTTCGAGAACTGCGCGCGCCAAGACGAAATAGGGCTGCGCGGCGGCCGAGTCCGGGGCGGAGGCGGCGACCGGCGCGCCGGAATCGGACGTCTCGCGAATCGCCATGTCGAGCGGCGCCGAACCCAGGAAGCGCAGGCCGCTCTTCTCGGCCTCGGCCTGAGCGCCGCCATGGGCGAAAATGTCCGAGCGGCCGCCGCAATGCGGGCAGAGGAAATAGCTCATGTTCTCGAACAGGCCGAGGATCGGCGTCTTGACCTGTCCGAACATGGCGACCGCGCGCCGCGCGTCGATCAAAGCCAGGTCCTGTGGCGTCGAAACCACCACCGCTCCGGCCAGCGAAGCGTTCTGCGCCAGCGTCAGCTGCACGTCGCCAGTGCCCGGCGGCATGTCCACCACGAGGATGTCGAGTTCGCCCCAGGCGACGTCGCGCAGCAATTGCTTGATCGCCGTCATGACCAGGGGGCCGCGCCAGACCACGGCCTGGCCGTCGGGCACGAGAAAACCGATCGACATCAGCTTCACGCCAAACTTCTCAAAAGGCGCGAGGCTCTTGCCGTCACCCGAAAATTTCGGCTTGCCCGACAGGCCGAACAGCACGGGCACGGAGGGGCCGAACACATCGGCGTCCAGCAGCCCGACCCTCGAGCCCTGCGCCGCCAGCGCCACGGCGAGATTGGCTGCGGTGGTCGACTTGCCGACGCCGCCCTTGCCCGAGGCGACGGCAATGATTTTCTCCACATGGTCGAGGCCGGTCCCTTGCGCCGGCGCTCCTGCCTGGGGCTCTTTTGGGCTTGCGGCGCGTGGACCTGCGGCGCGCGCTCCGCGGTCAGCGCCACAAAGGCGGCCGCGACGCCGGGAAGGCCGGTGATCGCGTCCTGGGCCGCCTTGCGCATGGGTTCGCTGCTCTGCGCCTGTTCCGAAGTCACGTTCAGGGTCACATAGACCTTGCCATCATGGATATTCAGGCCGGACAGCGCGCCGGTTTCGGTCAGGGGGTCTTGCCGTCCGGGCCGGCGATCCGGCTCAGCGCCGCCAAAACCTGTTCATTCGCTGGGCATGTTCGATCCCGCTTTTCGGTTGATACCAGTTGAGCGTGTCGCGCAGGCGCGACAACTTCGCCGACAATGATGATGGTCGGGCCGCGCAGCCCCGCCGCCGCAGCTTTTTCGGCGATGGTGGAGATCGTTCCCGTGACGGTGATCTGGTTGGTCGCGGGTGCCGTTTTCAATGACCGCGACCGGCAGGTCGCGCCGAGGCGCCGCGGCGCTGGAATTCCTGCATCAGGAATTCGAGATGGGCCAGCCCCATATAGACCGCCACGGTCTGGTTCGGGCGCAGCAGGGTCGACCAGTCGAGGTCGATCGGCCCGTTCGGCCATGGCCGGTGACGAAGACGCAGGATTGCGCGTAATCGCGATGGGTCAATGGTATCCCGGCATAGGCCGAACAGCCCGCCGCCGCCGTCACGCCGGGGCAGACCTGGAAGGGGATGCGATGTTCGGCGAGCTTCTCGATCTCCTCGCCGCCGCGCCCGAAAATGAAGGGGTCGCCGCCCTTGAGCCGCAGCACGCGCTTGCCTTCCAGCGCCAGCCGCACCATCAGCTCGCCGATCTCCTCCTGCGGCAAGGCGTGGTCGGAGCGCTTCTTGCCGACATAGATGCGCTCGGCGTCGCGGCGCACCCGGTCCATGATGCGAGGGCTCGACCAGCCGATCGTAGAGCACGACATCGGCCTGCTGCATCAGGCGGAAGGCGCGAAACGTCAGAAGATCGGGATCGCCCGGTCCGGCGCCGACGAGGTAGACCTCGCCGCGCGGACGAGGCTTCCGCCGAGGATCCGTCCGGCTTGCAGGCGGCGATTTCCTGCGCCAGCGCGGCCTCGGCCCGGCCTTCGTCCCCCGCCAGCGCCATCTCGGCGATCGGGCCGTCGTAAACTGCGCTCCCAGAAGCGCAGCCGCGCGCCATGGTCGGCAAGCTTGTCCGCAAGCGCCGCGCGGCCCGGCGCCGGCAAGCGCCGCCAGGCGGCCATAGGAGGCGGGAATCAGCGTTTCCAGCCGCGCCTTCAGCATCCGCCCGAGCAAGGGCGCGTCGCCGCCGGTGGAAATGGCGACGATCAGCGGGCTGCGGTCGAGCACGGAGGGCACGATGAAATCGCTCATCCCCGGATGGTCGGCGACATTGACCAGCGCCTCGGCGGCGCGGGCGCGAGGCGAGCAACTGCGGCGTCCGGAGCTCCTCACCGGCGTCCGGGACGAAATAGCACAGCGCGCAGCCATCGAACGCCTGCGGGTCGCCAAGGTCGCCGCGGATGAACTGGCCCCGCAGAACGCGTCGAATTCCGCGCTCAGCTCGGCGGCGAAAAGCCGGATATCGGCGCCGGCGCGAAACAGGGTCTCGACGCGCCGGGCGGCGACCGAGCCGCCGCCGATCACGCCGACGCGGCGGTTTTTGACGTCGAGAAACAGGGGAAGGCGGTTGCATTCAGGTCTCGTTGTTCAACAATCCCTTCTCCCCTTGCGGGAGAAGAGGGCGCGCGAAGCGCGACGGATGAGGGGTGTTGCAGCCCTCAGGCCGCGAGCAGACGGGCAGGATCGCGGGCGCGCCAAAATTCTTCCGCGCGGCTTTGCGCCATTTGCATGTCCGGCGCAAGGCCCATGGTGCTTCAGCGCCATGGCCAGGGTGCCGGCTATGGCCGCCTCGGCATAGGCGTCGCGGATCTCGCTGCGCCAGACGGCGACGAGGCGCGAAAAATCCATGGCCTCGTCCGGCAATTGCCGCGGTTCGTCCATGACCGGGCGGCCAGCGCTCCTCGAAGGCTTGCCATCGAGCGATCCCAAGGGTTTCGCAAGGTTTGCCGGGGCGCCGCTCGATCTCGCCGCCCTCGCCGCGAAAACCGACCATGTTGCTCTCGCCGAGCAGAAGCGCCGCGTCGCGATGGGTCGTCATGTAATTGGGATGAAAAATTCCCTGCAGCAGGCAGGGCGCATGCAGCGGATTGATCATCCGCGCAATGCGTGTGGACCGGGGAGCGCAGGCCCAGAATCTTCTTGAAGCCCATCATGCGCGCCAGCGGCGGGCTGATGTGCTCAAGGTCCATATAGGCAAAATTCTTCTGCCTGAGCTGCTGCGCCGCGGCGACGAAATTTTCGACGGGCGCGAGCCCAAGCCTGCGCAAGACGTCGCCGGTATAGAGCCGGCCAGCGGTGTGGCCATCAAAGCCATGCATGAAGACGGCGTGACCGCTCGAGGCCAGGCACAGCGCCGCCAGCAGGAACCAGGGCAATTGCCGCTTCTTGCCGGCATAGGACGACCAATCCACCGCCGGCAGCAAGTCGGGCGGCGGCGGCAGGCTCTTGCGCACCGCCTTGACGAAACCGGCGATTTCCGCGGCGCTTTCCTCCTTCACCCGCAACAGCATGAGGAAGGCGCCGAGCTGTTCCGGCAGGACCTTGTCCTCCAGGATCATGGTCATCGCCTCTTCCGCCTCTTCCAGGGTCAGGGCGCGAGAAAGATTGCGGCCGCGCCCGAGAATGGCGATGAAGCGCGCGAAAGGATGGGGGGTATGGGGCATGGTTTTTTTATCCCGCGTGCCGCAGAGATTTTTCGTGTCGCCCAGCATAGACGCGGACGCTTTGCGGGCAAGGGCGATGGATCCGGGCCATTGCCTGGACCGTAGCGGTATCTTACAGTTCGGCTGCGTTTCATGCGCCTATTAGATAACGTGCATAGTTTTTTATAAGTCAGGAAATGACCCAAACTGCGACAGAAAACCAGTCTACGCCGGTGCGAGCTGTTTTGATAGCTTGGACGCTTCTAGCGGCCTTGCTCGTCACGGTCGTGCTCGCGAGCGGCGAGTATGCTTATATCGAGCGAATCGAGCGTATTCGTGAGAACCACGCCAAAATAGTCGGCTCGTTCACTGCGAAGGATTGCGCCAATCACGCCTCCCGCTCCTATGAATTCGAGGTCGACGGCAAGATTTATCATGGCCGCGGAAATTCCGCGGCGGGCGGCAACTGCGATAACGTCCGGATTGGCGCGCCGATTTTCGTCCATTACGAAACGGGCAATCCCTCCAACAACCTTGGCAGCGATCCGGTCTCGGAACTGTGGGACCATATTATCCCAATGATTTTAGTTGTTCTTTTCTTTCCTCCGCTCCTTATTTGGAGGTATTTCAGGTGGCGTGCTTGCGGGAGCCCGTGGCACTGGAACTGGTCGTGAATTCATCCTCGCCTGCACTTCGCCATAAACTGCCTCGCTTGCGCCACTCGATCTAGCCCCGAAGTCGTCACGCGCCGCGCGTCCGGCAAAAAGCCGAGCAATTGTCGCAAAATTCGGCTAAAACGCCGGAATGAACGAATTCCCAACCCCTTTCCTCCGTGCTTGCGCGTGACGGCGCGCGCGCTGCTGCTGGGCGATCGCATCGAGATCGGCGGGCTGGAGCGGGCTGACGCGATTTCAGCGGCGCCGCTGGCGTTTCATGTCGGCCAGGCGGGCCGCGTGGCGCTTTATCGCTATGGCGTGGCGGTGATGGTCGGCCTGTCGCCGCTCGAGGAAGAGGATGTCCTTCTCAAACTCAAGGACCGGATCATCGGCGCGCGGCTGCGCAAAGAGGATGAAATCGCCATTCTCACCATCGGCGGCGAGGGCGAGGACCGCATCACCCCCGGCGGCCCGATCGCGCTGAAAGACCTGTCCGACGCGCGTTTCCTGGTCTTTGCCGACGCCCTGGCCAAAAGCGTGGCGCTGGGGCGCGACGAGCGCGAGGTCAATGGCGTGTTCGACAAGGTCGAGCCCCTGGCCGCCACCCTCGCCCTGCACGGGCGGCCGATGCGAGACCGGCGCGAAATGCTGCGGCTGATCGGTCAGGCGCTGCAGGTGCAGCATCGGGTCTCCGGCCGCGTCGCCGTCGAGGACAAGCCCGACGTGTTGTGGGACCGCCCCGACCTCGAACGCCTTTATGCCCGGCTCGAGGACGAATACGAGTTGAAGGAGCGCGGCCAGACCCTGCAACGGAAGCTGGACGTGATCGTCGAGACCGTCCGCGCCCTCACCGACATTATCGACGCCGACCGATCCTCGCGCATGGAATTCACCATTGTGCTGCTGATTCTGGCAGAACTCGGCATTTCCCTGTTCCAGATCTTCTTTCTTCACGGTCATTGATCCCCCGGCGTTTGAGCCGGCCAAATCTCCAGCACATTGACATCAGGCTCATTCCCTTCCACAGAAGGCGCGCAAAGCGCGGTCGAGGCAGCCCGCCTCCTGCCGGCCGCCTTGTCGCGTTCGCGCGTTCCATGCGGTCGGAACGCGGAAAAAAGCGATCGACCGCCGAAAGAATGTGCTTGTTCGACTCCATCCTGCATCGCTTGCGCACGAAATTGTTCAGCACGGGGCAATTGCACCTGATCGAGCGCCTGGTGCGCGACCAGGGTCGCAAGCACCTCAAGGGCTATGTGCTCGCTTTCGCGATGATGGGCCTGATCGCGGCGACGACGACGGCTTCCGCCTTTGTCATGAAATATATCTTCGACCGGATTTTCGTCGGTCGCAGCGTCGCCGCCATGTGGGCGATCGGCGGGGCGATCATGACCATTTATATCGTCAAGGGCCTGGCCACCTATGGCCAGCAGGTGGTCCTGTCGAAAATCGCCAATAACATCATCGCAGAAATCCAGACCCGCATTTTCGACAAAATGCTGGCGATGGACATCAGCTTCTACAACGCCCGCCATTCCACCGAATTCATCGCGCGCCAGGCCTTTATCGCCCAATCGGCGAGCGGCGCGCTCAACATGCTGATCACCGCGCTCGGCCGCGACATATTGACCACCATTGGCCTGACCTACGCCATGTTTGCGCAGGATCCGCTGCTGGCCTCGCTCGCCATATTGATCATGCCCATGGCCATTGTCGGCGTGCGCAAGCTCGGAAATCGCGCCAAGAAGGTGATGATGACCGAGTTCTACGGCTTCGCCGCCATCCTCGAATCCCTGCAGGAGACGGCGCAGGGCATTCGCGTGGTCAAGGCCTTCACGCTAGAGCCTTTCATGCTCGAGCGGCAGGTGGCGGGCATCCGGCAATTCGAGCGCGCCGCCAACAAGCTCTCGCGCATCCAGTCGCGTTCAAGCCCGCTGATGGAGACGCTGGCCGGCTTCGCCATCGCCCTGGTCGTGGTCTATGGCGGCTCTCGCGTCATCTACAGCGGCGAGCAGCCCGGCAATTTCTTCGCCTTCATCACCGCCCTGCTGCTGGCCACGGAGCCAGCCAAGCGCGTCGCCCGCCTGCATGTCGACCTGACCTCCTCGCTGATGGGCGTCGGCATGCTCTATGACTTCCTCGACCAGCCGACGCCGGAAAAGGAAACCGGCGACGAGCCGGAACTGCAGGTCACCGAAGGGCGCGTCGAATTCGAAAACGTCGACTTCTTCTATCGCGCCGGCGAACTCGTGCTGAACAAGCTCAGCCTTGTCGCCGAACCCGGCCAAACCACGGCGCTGGTCGGCCGCTCCGGCGGCGGCAAGACCACGACCATGTCCATGCTGCTGCGCTTCTATGAGCCCACCGGCGGCAAGGTTCTGATTGACGGCCAGGATATCTGCGCCTGTTCGCGCCGCTCGCTGCGCCGGCAGATCGCCTATGTCGGGCAGGACAGTTTCCTGTTCAAAGGCTCGATCCGAGACAATATCGCCTTCGGCAAGCCGGGCGCGAGCGAGGACGAGATCGTCGCCGCCGCCAAGGCCGCCTATGCCCACGACTTCATCACCGGTTTCGAGCGCGGCTACGATTCGCCCGTCGGCGAACAGGGCATGCAGCTTTCCGGCGGCCAGCGCCAACGCATCGCCATCGCCCGCGCCTTCCTGAAGAACGCTCACCTCATCCTGCTCGACGAGGCGACCTCGGCGCTCGACACGGAATCGGAACGCGCGGTGCAGGAGGCGCTGAAGACCCTGTGCGCCGGACGCACGACGCTGGTCATCGCCCATCGCCTCAGCACGGTGGCCAACGCCGAGCGCATTTGCGTCATCGAAGGCGGCAAGGTCATCGAATCCGGGCGCCAGGACGAATTGCTGGCGAAAAATGGCGTTTACGCCCTGCTCCACCGGACGCAATTCGACCGCAGCCTGCATCTGGCGGCGGACGCTGCGGCGGAATAAGGCCAATGACAGCGGCCGACGCTCAAAACGCGCGTCCCTAGCCAAGTCGTCGCCTTAAACGCTTCAGGCCCTGCGTTCTCTGCGTAGCCGCGCCCTCAAGCGCAGCAGCGTCATTTCCACGCCCAGACGGCCATCGGCCGCCATCATTGCCATCGGCGAACGACCGCAGAACGGCTCTTCGACGGTCTCGCCGCGCAACCAGCAGAGGGCGGCTGCCGGGACCGGAAACAGCTCCAGCGCCGCGCCAATGGTTTCGAGCGCCAGGACAACTCCCGACAGCGCGCGGGACCCGCCGCAAATCACGGCCCGCTCGTCCTGCGACAGGCCGGCGGCATCGGCGATGCGGTCGAAGGCGTCATGAAGCTCCATTTCCTCGCGCCTGGCGGGCGAGAGCCAAGCGGAAGGAACATTTATCGGGTGTTCGCCGCGAAGCAGAGCGGTCGCGCGGGACAGCAACGCTTGCGCCGGCGAGCGCCGGAGCCGCGCGCGGCGCGCGCCTGAGAAAAACCGCGGGCCCGCAAATGTTTCAACGCCGCCGCCAAAAACCAGAGACATGATACGCTCTCCCTAACTCGACAAGCACCGGAACAAATCAAGAACATTTTAAAGCCAATGTCAATACTCCCGCGAATGGGAGGCCAAAGATAATTTGCAAGGATGGGCGCCGCGGACCCAAGCGTTCTGCCGGTCACGGCCGAAGGCGCGCGTGCGGTTGGCGTTTGAAGCTCTGCGCCCGTGGCTTAGCCTCGGCGATGTAGCCGTCGAGGCGTCACGGACGTCCATTTCCTCGTGACTTGCGGGCGAAGACCTGTAACGCGCAAAAGCGGGATCGCGACAACACAGATTTCCGTGCGCTCAACTCGAGCTGAGCATTACGCGATCCCCCACTGTATTATCTGCCAAAAGAAAGACGGGGACGGCCCCTCGGCATTTTCTCTGCCGTTAATCGCTACGATTTTTGCAAGTGCAAAGACATTGTCAGCGAATTACGATCGAAACGATAAAAAATAATTCTTTATCAACCTAGAAATAATTCCTCGCGGCGGCCTAACATGACTCTCCGCCAACCCGTCGTTGGCTGATCCGTTGACGGCCGACTTGCCGTTCGGCGCATCGTCATCTTGTGAGCTTTCTGCCTCCCCGTGCGCTTCGAAAGCCGTCATGTTCTTGCCTGTCTTGTGGCCTTCTTCAAGGGCGGCCTCCAAACCCACAAGATCGAATGCTCTTAGCCTCTTAATCTCTTCCAAAACCAGAGGTAGATTTTTTTCAGTGATCCCGAGACATTCTGGGGCGCAGTGCAGTCGCAATTCTTCCAGTGCTGATTGTTCCGCCAGGATGCGCGCAGCAGCTCCGGCTTCAACAATCAACTTTGTGGTCGCGAGGCGCGGGTCAGCCCAGCATGCGGAGACAAGGTCGTACCCACGTCGCGTCCGCTCCTTCTGTGGATCGGGAAGCTCGTGAAGCACCAAAGCGTTCCGAGACAGGACGAGCCGGTAGCCCATTCGCGCCATAACTTGCGCGTGGGCATAGCAGACGGATCGCAAACTCTCATGATAGGGGATCGGGCATGTGATCCACGCCTCTCGTCGGAACGCCACATTATTGGAAGCGTAACAGCCAAGCGGTTCACCATTTTCGACAAACAGGAACCCAAAATCCATGACCGACATGGCTTGGCCCGTAAGAGAAAAATCATCGTAGACGGTTAGCCCGCCGACCGCGCTTATCTCTCGGTCTTGAAATGGCGCCATGAGTTCATCAAGCCACGTATCGTGGGCTGGGTGACAGTCGCCATCGAGGAATACAACAAAATCCGACGTGGAGCGTTGCACGGCCACATCTTTCTGCCCTTCATAAGAACTACCTGGAACGGCTACATATTTAAAAAATGGATCAATATTGACCGCAAACGCCTCAATGGACGGGTCGGCTAAAGGGTCAACAATCATTATGTCAAGGTCAGTATATCTTGTGCGAATAGCCGACAAAGTCTTAAGAGCCTCGGCCAAGGACGCCTTGCTTTGACCTTCTCCAAGATTATACGCCTCTGTAATTAGCGAAATGGACATGACCGCCGCCGCCCCCCTAAAACAAACGATAACTGCCTCTGCACGGCTTAGCGAGAAATATTCTTGGCAGCGTCACATTGGGCGCGAGTTTTTCACAGCACGTCACCCGGCGCGCTGCGCTCGGCATCTCCGTCAAACAAGTGTGGTATTTTTCGTCGATGCCTCCAAGTCCGTAGGATGGCGCGGCCAGTGAAGGTCCGATGACGGCCACGGTTTTCCGGCACTTCAGGGTCGCCCGCAGCGACCTGAAGCTTTTGATGATCTAATTTTACGATAATTTTCAGTTGCTTATGGTTAATTATTGATCAACTAAGCGAGGATATCAATAAATGAGATTAACTAAATGAGGTTACCAACTGAAATATTTAGATTTTTCGAATTTTTTCGCTAAGTCGCGATCGTCTTCGATCATGCCACGGAAAAGCTAACACGGCGTTCGCCTTGTGCTTTGCCGGGAAGAGACGATAAGTTGGCGGCCATGCCCAAGTCGTTCCAGTCCAAGCCGATCATGACCGTCGCCGAGATCGAGGGCTTCCTCGACGCGGAATTTCCGCAATTGCATCATGGCGGCCGCACATTTTCCGTCGAAGACGTCGGCTCGTTGACATGCCGGATGCGCATGACGGCGCATGAAAAACATCTGCGCCCCGGCGGCACCGTCTCCGGCCCGGCCATGTTCGCCCTCGCCGATGTCGGGCTCTATGTCGTCATCCTCGCCCATATCGGCCCCATCGCCCTGGCGGTGACGACCAATCTCAACATCAATTTCCTGCGCAAGCCGCCGGCGCGCGACCTCATCGCCCATTGCCGCCTGTTGAAGCTCGGCAAGAGGCTGGCCGTCGGCGAAGTCACGATCTACGCCGAGAATTCGGACGAGCCGGTAGCTCATGCCGTCGGCACCTATTCAATTCCGGCGCCGCCTAAAGCGGTAATATGATACCGCGTCTGCAAAAAGCCTGATTTTGCAGCGCTGAGCGGCCAGATGCGGTTGACAAAGCGCAAGCCCTCCCGTACAAGCCGCCATCTTCCCCGGGGGCTGTGATCTGACGCCTCCCGCGATCCAACCGGAAAAAAACACAATGTACGGCAAGACCTATTCGGCCAAGGCCGCCGAAATCGAGAAGAAATGGGTGCTGATCGACGGCAAGGGCCTCGTCGTCGGCCGCCTCGCCTCGATCATCGCGCTGCGCCTGCGCGGCAAGCACAAGGCGACCTTCACGCCCCATATGGACGATGGCGACAACATCATCGTCATCAATGCGGACAAGGTGGTTCTCACCGGCCGCAAGCGCGACCAGAAGGTCTATTATCACCACACGGGCTTCCCCGGCGGCATCAAGGAGCGTTCGGCCAAATACATTCTCGAAGGCCGGTTCCCCGAGCGCGTCGTTGAGAAGGCGGTGCAGCGCATGCTGCCGCGCGGCCCGCTCGGCGTGAAGCAATTGTCGAATCTTCGCGTCTACAAGGGCGCCGAACATCCCCATGCGGCGCAGAACCCCTCCGTTCTCGATGTCGCCGCCCTGAACTCCAAGAACGCCAGGAACGACTGATCATGGCCGAGACCATCTCCTCCCTGCAGGACCTCAAGAGCGCGACCGCCGCTCCGGCCCCTGAAGCGCCTGTGCATGTGCAGAAGCTCGACAAGCTCGGCCGCGCCTATGCCACCGGCAAGCGCAAGAACGCCGTCGCCCGCGTCTGGATCAAGCCCGGCTCGGGCAAGGTCACCGTCAACGGCCGCGAACTCGAAGTCTATTTCGCCCGTCCGGTGCTGCGCATGATCCTGCAGCAACCGCTCGGAGTCGCCAACCGCAACGAACAGTACGACATGGTCGTCACTGTCGCCGGCGGCGGCCTGTCCGGCCAGGCCGGCGCGGTGCGCCACGGCTTGTCCAAGGCCCTGACCTATTACGAGCCCGCCCTGCGCGGCGCGCTGAAGAAGGCCGGCTTCCTGACCCGCGACTCGCGCGTCGTCGAACGTAAAAAGTACGGCAAGCGCAAGGCTCGCCGCAGCTTCCAGTTCTCGAAGCGCTGAGCCTTTCAAGGTCTTTGCAAAATCAACGGCGGTCCCTCGGGCCGCCGTTTTTCGTTGCGATCAGATATCGGTTTCTCGCCGTCTCGGGACGAAGCGCAACACCAGCGGACGGCCGGCGATGGCCCCGCCCAGCGCATCGGTGATTTTCGCCGGAAGGCAGCGATCAACGGCGGCGGCGATGCTTTCCAGCACTTGGCGCCGCTTTTCCTCGTCCTTGGGCAATCTGGAAAAGGCGACATGCGGCTTTCCGAGCAGCGCGCCGTCGCGGCGCAGGCTCAGGCGCAGGGTCACTTCGCCGTCGCCGGGCGCGACGAGGCAATGGCCGAGTTGATCGGAAAGTTCACGGAGCGTATTGGCCGGCGCCGCCCGCAACGGCGCGGCAATCGCGCAAAGCGCCAGCGCCGCCAGCAACGAGCAAGACCTCATCCGCGTTCCCCTTCCAAGTCGTGGTTCAATCTGGGGTATGATTCCAGTTCGCGGAAGTCTTTTCCATGCGGCCCGAAATGAACGAGCAAATCCTTCCGGCGAATGATATTTTCTCGCCGCCCTATGCGCCGCCCGACGAGGCGTTCGCGGCGGAATTTTTGCGCGAACCGCCCGACCCCGCCGCCCGGACCCTGGCCCAGGGCCTGATCCGCGCGATGCGAGCGCGCGGCGCCGGCCTCGGCGGCGTCGAGGAATTCCTGCACGAATTCAAGCTGTCTTCGCCAGAAGGGCTGGCGGTGATGGCGCTCGCCGAGGCGCTGGCGCGGCTTCCCGACGACGCCACCGCCGACCTCCTGCTCGCCGACAAGCTGGCGGCCGGCGATTTCGCCCATCACCGGACCACGTCCAGCGCGCCTCTGGTCCAGGCCTGCGCCTTCGCGCTCGGGTTGTCCGCCAAACTGATCGGTCCCGGTTTTTCCGCCCACAAGCACGTGGCCGATCTTGCCAGACGTCTCGGCGCGCCGGCGCTGCGCGCCGCCGCAAGGCGCGCCATGACCCTGCTCGGCGGCCATTTCGTCTTCGGCGAAACGATCGAAGCCGCGCTCCATCGCGCGCAAGCGAGCCCGGATCTTCATTCCTTCGACATGCTCGGCGAGGCTGCGCGCACTGCCGCGGACGCCGAGCGGCATTTCGACGCCTACAGGCAAGCGATCGCCGCCATAGGCCGCGACGCGCAGGGCGAGACGCCAAGAGACCGGCCGGGGATTTCCATAAAACTCTCGGCGCTGCATCCGCGCTACGAAGCGATTTCCGCCGAGCGCGTCATGGCGGAGCTGGCGCCGCGGCTGCTGGAGCTGGCAAGGCTGGCGAAGCGGGAAAATCTCGGCCTGACCGTGGACGCGGAGGAGGCCGACCGGCTCGAGTTGTCACTGGACGTGATCGGCCGCGTCGTCGCCGATCCCTCCCTGCGCGGCTGGGACGGTTTCGGCTTGGCGGCGCAGGCCTACCAGAAGCGGGCGGCGCGCGGCGATCGCCCATGTCGCCGCCCTGGCTGAGCGGTTCGATCGCCGCTTCATGGTGCGGCTGGTCAAGGGCGCTTATTGGGACAGCGAGATCAAGCGGGCGCAGGAGCGCGGCCTCGCCGATTATCCGGTGTTTTCGCGGAAAGTAATGACCGACCTGAATTTCCTCGCCTGCGCCAACCAGCTTCTCGCGGCGAAAAGGCTCTATCCGCAATTCGCCACCCACAACGCCCTCACCGCCGCGTCCGTCGTCAGCCGCGCCGCCGGCCGCAAGGATTACGAGTTCCAGCGCCTGCACGGCATGGGCGAAGCCCTGCACGAGGCTTTGCGCAAGCGCTCGGGCGTCGCCTGCAGGGTCTATGCGCCGGTCGGCCCGCATCGCGACCTGCTCGCCTATCTGGTGCGGCGGCTGATCGAAAATGGCGCCAACAGTTCCTTCGTCGCCCGCGCCGCCGATCCCTCGGCGTCCGAAAGCGACTTGCTGGCCGATCCGCTGGACACGCTTCGCGTCAGCGGCCGGGCGCGCCACGCCCGCTTGCCCCTGCCGGGCGATCTTTTCGCGCCGCGGAAAAATTCGCGTGGCGTCGAATTCGGCGACCGCAGGGCGCTGACGGCGCTGCGGGCGGAGGTCGAAAGCCACGCCGGCGGCCTCAGGCCAGAATTCGGGGCCGACGCCGATGCGGCGCCCGACGCCATGGCAGCGGCGCAAAAGGCCTTCCCCGCCTGGCGCGCAACCCCGGTCGCGCAGCGCGCGGAAATCCTGCTGCGCGCCGCCGACGCCATCGAGGCGCAGCGCGGCGCGCTGATCGCCCTGCTTGCAAGGCGAGGCGGGCAAGACGCTGGACGACGCGCTGGCGGAGGTTCGCGAGGCCGCGGACCTCTGCCGCTATTATGCGGCGCAGGCTGTGGCGATCTGCCGCGAGACGCCCCTGCCCGGCCCGACCGGCGAGAAAAACGTCCTGCGCCTGCACGGGCGCGGCGTCTTCGTCTGCATTTCCCCATGGAATTTTCCGCTGGCGATTTTCATCGGCCAGATCGCCGCCGCTCTCGTCACCGGCAATTGCGTCGTCGCCAAGCCGGCGCCGCAAACGCCTCGCATCGCGCGAACAGCCGTCGGCCTGCTTTACGACGCCGGCTGTCCCTCTGGCGTCTTGCGACTGGCGCCCGGCGACGGCGCGCTCGGGGCCGCGCTCGTGGCGGACCCTCGAACGGCGGGAGTCGTGTTTACCGGCTCGGTCGCAACCGCCCGCGCCATCCAGCGGCGGCTCGCCGAAAAACCCGGCCCCATCGCGCCGTTGATCGCTGAAACCGGCGGGATCAATGCGGCAATCGTCGATTCCACCGCTTTGATCGAGCAGGTGGTCGACGACGCCATAAGCTCGGCCTTCCGTTCGGCCGGCCAGCGCTGCTCCGCCCTCCGGCTCCTGTGCCTGCAGCAGGATATTTTCGGACCGGCAGTCGCCATGCTGGCGGGCGCGGCGCGGGAATTGCGCGTCGGCGACCCAAAGGCCCTCGCGACCCATGTCGGACCGGTCATCGATGCCGCGGCCAAGGCGCGGCTTGACGCCAAGATCGCCGAATATGCCGCGCAAGGCCGGATCCTCTACGCTGGCGCCGCGCCGCCCGGACTTTTCGTTGCGCCGCATATCGTGCGGCTCGACCGCGCGGCCGATTTGAGGGACGAAATTTTCGGCCCCGTCCTGCACGTGACGAGCTGGCGCGGCGAAGATTTTGCCGCTTTGATCGGGGAAATCGGCGCCAGCGGCTATGGCCTGACCGCCGGCCTGCAGACGCGGATCGAAAGCCGCATCGCCGAATTTGCGAAGCTCGCGCCGGCCGGCAATCTCTATGTCAATCGCAACATGATCGGCGCGGTTGTCGGCAGCCAGCCCTTCGGCGGCCTGGGCCTGAGCGGAACGGGGCCGAAAGCCGGCGGACCCGACTATTTGCGACCTTTCCTGGTAGAAACGACGCTGACCGTCAATACCGCGTCATCAGGCGGCGACGCCGGACTGCTCGCCATGGACGATTGAGGGCGTTCAGCCGGCAAAGGCCGCGCGGCATCTCGCCCCCGATCATGACGCGCGTCATCAACCGAACGCTTTTATGCGACCGCAAGCCCGGCCGTAAACAACGAATTAACCCTGTTGTCGCTATGATCGCGAAGATTTACGGGAACGAGTTGGCGAAGCCTATGCAAGTTCAAGCGAAAATTGTTTCCAAGCCGCTCGAAAGGCGACGCCATGCGCGCGTGAAACTCGCGCTGCTCGGCCGCTACATGCTCGAGGACAAGCGTGAATTTCCCTGCCAGACGATCGACGTCTCGGTCGGCGGCCTCGCCGTCACCGCCCCGGTGCGCGGCGCCATCGGCGAAAGGATTGTCGCCTATTTTGACGCGCTGGGTCGAATCGAAGGCCATATCGTTCGTCATCTCGAATTCGGTTTCGCCATGACGGCGAACATGCCCGCGACCAAGCGCGAGAAGCTGGTCAACCAGTTGACCTGGCTGGCGAACCGCAAGGTTCTCGGCCTGCCCGAAGACCGCCGCCACGAACGTATCGTGCCGAACGAGGTCGCAACCACCATCCGCCTGCCCGACGGCACGCTGATACCCGCCAAGATCGTCGATATTTCCGTGTCCGGCGCCGCCGTCACCAGCACGGCCCAGGCTCCGATGGGAACCATGCTGCACATCGGCCGCCGCCCGGCGCGCGTCGTTCGCTGCTTCGACCACGGCATGGCGCTTGAATTCGCCTTGCCGCTGTCCTTCGACGTGTTCGACGAAAACGTGATTCTTTAAACGCCGGCTTAGCCGATCTTCTGCAATCCGGCCGCGTAGCGGCGGCCGTTCGCGGCATAGTTTCTGGCGCTGGCGAGCAGGCCCTTGGCGGAGGATTCGTCGAGCTGCCTGACGACCTTGGCCGGCGAGCCCACAATCAGCGAATAATCGGGAAATTCCTTGTTTTCCGTCACCAGCGCATTGGCGCCGACAATGCAGAATTTTCCAATCTTCGCGCCATTGAGCAGGGTCGCGCCCATGCCGATCAGGCTGCCTTCGCCGATCGCGCAGCCGTGCAGGATCACGCTGTGGCCGATGGTGACATCGGGGCCGATGGTCAGGGGCGAGCCCATGTCGGTGTGCAGCACCGAACCGTCCTGGACATTGCTCCGCGCGCCGATATCGATCCACTCGTTGTCGCCGCGCAGCGTCGCGCCAAACCAGACGCTGGCGTCCTCGCCCAGCCGCACCTTGCCGATGACATTGGCGTCCGGCGCGACGAAATAGCGGCCGTCCGAGGGCAGCTCCGGCGCGACGCCGTCGAGCGAATAAAGAGTTGATGCGTTCTGCTCCCTTGCCAAAGCCGGCGCAATCGGCTCAATGGCCGTGTCTCTCCCCTTTTGGCCGCGTTTATCCCGGCCGCGCAAGATTTTTTTGGCGTGCGAAAAATTCTCCTCCTTGTCGGCTTCGGCCCCATCATCGTCCTGCTCGCGGCTTTGGCGTTGTGGCGACTGTGGCCGGCCGCGCCAACGGACGAAGCGGTGATCTTCAGCCTCGGCGCGCAGAAATTGCGTTTCGCCTCCACCTATCTGCGAAATCCCGAACCGGCCCAGGCAGACCGCATCGATCTTACCGTGCTGGCCCCGGATTTCGCCCCCGGCGCCGCGGATCCGCAACGCGTTCCGGCCGCTGGGGACCCGACGCAAAGGGGCCGGGCGCAGATTTTCATCACTCTGACGCCGGCGCCGCAATTCGAGGGCAAAGCCGCCGCCGCGCCGGCCGAACGCTACGGACCTTTCCTTGCCGCAGAGGCGCAGGTGGCGGAGGGCGGCCTGCTGCGCCGGCGTTTCGAGGAGGCTTCGCCCTATGCAGGCGAGGATCTCTATCTCTCCCCACCCGATGGCGAAGAATTCTTCGCCCGCTGCCAGCGCCCGAAAATTCCGTCAGACGGCCTGCCCAACACCTGCCTCGCCGAATTCCGGGTCGAGAGCGTGCTGGCGCAGATCCGTTTCGATCCGGCATGGCTCGGCGAATGGCCCGTCCTGCGCGCCAACACGCTGCTGCTGGTGCGCGGCGCCATCTTGCCTTGAGGTTTTCTTGTCTTGAGTTTTTCTTGCCTTGAGGATTTTGCGCGATTGGCTCCCTGACGCGAGCATTGCCGTCGCAGCGTAGCAATCCATCCTGCGAAGATGAATTGCTACGCTGCGCCGGCTATGGCGGGCTTGACCTGAAATTAACGGGAAAAGCTTTGAACTGCTGCTGAAATCAGCTTGCGCAGGCGATGCACTTCGTCGCCGTCGGCAGCGCCTTGAGGCGCTTGGGATCGATCGGCTCGCCGCATTGCGCGCAAAAGCCATAGCCGCCGTCGGCGATGCGCTTGAGCGCGGCGCCGATTTGACGGATTTCCTGCAGCTTCGTCTTTTCAATGCCTTCGAGCGCGTCCTGGTTTTCCAGGTCGATCGCCTGCTCTTCCGAATCAGCGGACAGCGACTTGCGCAGTTCAATGTCGATCTCGGCGACGTGACCCGACAATTCGGCGAGACGAGCCTCGAGCGCCTTGGCTATTTCTTGGTATTTTTCCATGTCGTCACACTCGATGCAAAATCGGAGTTGTCGTTCCACCGCCACGTCCCGACCGTCGCCTCAAGTTCATTGAAGCAACTCGCCCGGAACCTCGCAAGCATTATAGCAGAGGCAAGCCCTGTCAGATCGGATAATCGCGCGCGGGGTCGATGCCGGCGTCGGTCAGGAATTTCCGCATCCCCACCACCTCTTCCTTGGACAGGCTGTGATGGGTGTCGTGGAAACCATGGGAAGCGCCGTTCAACGTCACCGTAACGCGACCGTGGCCATGGGTCAGTTCGGCGCCAAGTCCCTCCAGCGTCGCCTTGACCGTCTTGGGGTCGATATTGCTGCTGATCGGATGCGCGAACAGAGTGTGCAGGGTCAAGCGATGCTTATGGTTCATTCTTTACGCCACCTAGCTTGGATTTGGGAAAGGAGGAGCCCTATAGCAGACAATGCCGGGACCCGTCCGCGACAAAATGTCGCGACCCCGAGGAGTAAAGGCTTACTGCGCGCGGACTTTCTGCGTTTGCCGGCCCAGGTGACCAACCTCGACCGTCACGATGTCGCCCGGCTTGAGCCAGACCTGCGGCTTTCGCCCCATGCCGACGCCGGCCGGCGTGCCCGTGATGACGACATCGCCGGGCAGCAGGCGAAAAAACTGGCTGAGGTGGGAAATCAGCGAGGCCACGCCGAAGATCATGTCGGACGTCGCGCCGTCCTGCATCGCCGCGCCATTGACCTCCAGGCGCAGGGACAGGGCCTGGGGATCGGGAACCTCGTCACGGGTGACGAGATAAGGTCCCAGAGGACAGGAATTGGGCATGCTCTTGCCCTTGACGAACTGGCCGCCGTGCTTGAGCTGGAAGTCGCGCTCCGAGACGTCATTGGCCGTCATGTAGCCGGCGACGTGGTTCAACGCCTCGGCTTCCGAGACCTGATAGGCCTCCGTCCCGATCACCAGCCCGAGTTCGACTTCCCAGTCGACGCTTTTGGCGCCGGTGGGGATGATGATGTCGTCGTTGGGGCCGGACAGGCTGGAAATCGCCTTGTTGAACAGGATCGGCTCCTGCGGGATCGCCATGCCGGATTCGAGGGCGTGGGCGCGATAATTCAGCCCGATGGCGTGGATCTGGCCGATGCCGGCGACCGGCGTCCCGAGACGCGGCGCGCCATCCACCAGAGGCAGGCGCTGCGGATCGATCGCGGCGAGCACGGCCAACCCCTGCGGCGACAGCACGTCCGGCGTAAAATCCTTGATCGCCGGCGAGAGGGCGCGAATGCGACCTTCCGCGTCCAGCACGCCCGGACGTTCCTGGCCGAGCGGCCCATAACGCAGCAGTTTCATCCCAAGTCTCCTGTCCCCTGTCGGCAGATCAAGCTGAAACGAGGTCCTCCGCCCGCGCCGCGCCGGAGCCCGCGCGGAAGGCGGCCCAAAGCTCCGCTTCCCGCTGTTTCGCGACCCGGATCGCTTCTTCCTTGACGTGACCATAGCCCCGGATTTCGTCGGGCGCACCTGCCAAGTCCACGGCCCGCGCATAATTTTCCCCGTTCAGCAGCGACAGGATGTCGTTGAGAAGCGCCAGATAATCTGCGATCAGCCGCCGCTCGGCCTGGCGCTCCTGCGTCCGGCCGAACAGGTCCAGCGCGCCGCCGCGGAAACGCTTCAGCCCGGCGAGCAGCCTGAACGCCTTGAGCACCCAGGGACCGAAGGTCATCTTTTGCAATTGGCCGGTCGCGGGATCGCGCTTGGCCAGCAGCGGCGGCGCGAGATTGTAGACGACCTTGTAGCCATGCGGGAATTGCGCCTCGAGCTGGGCCTGAAAAGCGGGATCGGCATGCAGCCGCGCCACTTCATATTCGTCCTTGTAGGCCATCAGCTTGTAGAGGTTGCGCGCGACCGTCTCGCCAAGCGCCGTTTGGCCGGACGCGACCCGCTTCTCCGCCGCCACGACTTTTTTCATCGCCGCCGCGTAGCGTTCCGCGGTGGCTTCGTCCTGCCAGGCGATCAGTTCGGGAACCCGGATCTCGAGCAGCCGCCTGACCTCTCCCTCGGCGCCAGTGGAGGCGACGATTTCGCGGGCCCGCGGCGTCAGTTCGGCCGTCTTCGCTGCGGGGACGTATTTGGCGATCTCGGCCTGCACAAAGGCCGGGTCGACCACCGCCATGCGGCCCCACTGGAACGCCGCCACGCCCTGCGCGACGCCGACCCCGGCCATTTTGATGGCTGTCTCGATGGAGGCGGCCTGCAGCGGAATCGTTCCCGCCTGATAGGCCACGCCGACCATGAACAGGTTGGTCGCCATGCTGTCGGCAAACAGGCCTTCCGCCAGCGCCTGGCCGTCGAGGAAGATGTTTTCCGACTTGCGCGTTACCGCGTCGATCGCCGCCGTCAGACCGGTGACACCCGGGAAAAGCTTGTGGCGGTCGGTGATCATGTGGCCGGTCGGCGTCTGCGTCGTCGACACCACGGCGATGGTGCGCTCGGGATTGCACTTGTCGAGATTTTTCGCGTCCGTCGCATTGAGAATGTCGAAGCCGAGATAGAGGTCGGCGCGACCGTCGGTGATCTTGTTGGAGCCCTCGAATGGCGCGTGGCTGATCTTCAGGTCGGAGATGACCGCGCCGCCCTTTTGCGCCAGGCCGGTCTGATCGAGGCCGATGACGTGCTTGCCTTCCAGCCGCGCGGCGTTGGCCAGCGTCGCCGCCACCGTGACCGAACCGGTGCCGCCGATCCCCATCAGATGGATGTTGAAGCCGAGGCTGGTGTCGACTTTCGATGAGGGCTGCGGCAGGTCGCGGGTGAGCGCGGGAATGCGGCCCTTTTTCTTTTTCTTGGCGCCGTCGGCCGCCGCAGGTTCCGGGTTTGGCGTCACGGTCAGGAACGAGGGACAAAAACCTTTGACGCAGGAATAATCCTTGTTGCAGGAGGACTGGTGGATGCGGGTCTTGCGGCCGAATTCGGTGGCGACCGGCTCCACGCTCATGCAGTTGGATTTTTCTCCGCAATCGCCGCAGCCTTCACAGACGCGCTCGTTGATGACAAGCACTTCGGCCGGCTCATTGGCCTTGCCGCGCGAGCGCGCGCGGCGCAATTCGGCGGCGCATTCCTGATCGTGCAGCAGCACCGTGGTTCCCGGAATCTCCGCCAGGACCCGCTGCGCCTCATCGAGCCGGTCGCGATGCCAGACCTGGGTTCCGCCCGGGAGAGATACGCCGTAGAAGCTCTCGGGGTTGTCGGTGGTCACGATGACTTTCTTAACGCCATTGGCGAGCAGGTCGTTGACCACGTCGACCACGGGATGCGCGCCCATGATCTCCTGTCCGCCGGTCATGGACGTATGGGCGTTGCGCAGCAGTTTGAAGGTGATATTGGCTCCGGTGGAGGCGCAATAGCGGATCGCCAGGCTGCCCGAATGGGCATAGGTGCCGTCGCCCATGTTCTGGAAAATATGTTTTTCGTCGGTGAAGGGCGCCATGCCGATCCACTGCGCGCCCTCGGCGCCCATATGGGTGCCCATCACGACATTGCGGCCCATCCACATCGACATGGTGTGGCAGCCGATGCCGGCGGAAACCGTGGCGCCATCGGGCGCAACGGTCGAGGAATTATGCGGACAGCCCGAGCAATACCAGGCGGTGCGCGCGGAGGTGGCGACTTTTCCGCGGGCGCGAATCTCGTCGAGTTTCGCCAGCCAGGCCTCGGCCGACTCCACCCGCCCCTTGCGCGACAGGCGCTTCGTCAGGGCGCGGGCGATGACGTCGGATTCGAACTCGCCGTAATGCGGCAGCAGCTCCTTCTCCTCCTCGTCGAACTTGCCGACGACGCGCGGCGCATTGGCCGCGCCGTAGAGCACATTCTTGGCGAACATTTCCAGGAACGGCCGCTTCTCCTCGATGACGAAGATTTCCTCGAGCCCCTGCGCGAAATCGCGGACGACCGCGGGCTCCATCGGAAACAGCATGCCCATCTTCAGGATGCGGATTCCGTAGCGTTTCAGCGCCGCGTCGTCGAGGCCGAGTTCAAGGAACGCCTGCCTGAGATCGTGATAGGTCTTGCCGGCGGTGATGATGCCGAGCCAGGCGCTGTCGTTCTCGAACACCACGCGATTGAGCCTGTTGGCCAGCGCATAGCGCTTCACCACTTCGAGGCGGCGGGTATAGAGCGACTGCTCCATCTCCAGAGCCTCCGCGCGCACGTTCATCCCGAGGTTCATGTTGGGCGTGAACGGCTTGCCGTCGAAGGTCAGGTCGGGCGTGACGAACTCCAGCCGATCCGGCGAGATATTGGCGGTTCCCGTGCCGTCAGCGACATTGGTCACGATCTTCATGCCGATCCACAGGCCGGCGAGGCGCGACATGTTGTAGCCATGCAGTCCCAGGTCGAGGATGTCCTGCACATTGCCCGGAAAGAGCGAGGGAATGCCGAGATGGAACAGCATCGGCTCGGACTGGCTGCACAGTGACGAGCTTTTGCACGAGGGATCGTCGCCGGCGATGGCCAGCACGCCGCCATTCTTGCCGATGCCGGTGTAATTGGCGTGTTTCAGCGCGTCGCCGGAGCGGTCGACGCCGGGCGCCTTGCCGTACCACATGCCAGTGACGCCATCGAGCTTTTGCTTGCCGACCGTGTGGAGCATCTGCGTGCCCCACACCGCCGTGGCCGCAAGGTCCTCGTTGAGGCCGTCGACGAAATGAATGTTGTTCTGCAGCAGCAGCTTCTGCTGCTTGAGCAACGCCGCGTCGAGCATGCCGACGGGCGAGCCGCGATAGCCGGAGACGAACATGCCGGTGTTCAGGCCGCGCCGGGCGTCGGCGCGCCCCTGATCCAGCGTCAGGCGCACCAGGGCGTCGATGCCGCCGAGATGGATGTCGCCCTCTTCCTGGGTGAATATGGAGGTCACGTCCTGCTTCGATGACATGAAGTTTTTCCCGTGGCGCCGTTGAATGTGTCCGCGCGCTCGTCTCGATGGATGCACAAGGCTGGCGACGATGCGGGCATTTCCCGCCCTTGCCGCCTCCCCTCCCAGAGATTTGGCATGTCGTTGTTTTTCGGGAGTTCGCCGATTGCCTCCCGCGCGTCGTCGTCTCTACGCCCGGGCGTATCGAGCGTCAAGATTTTTGTCGTTATTTTGTCTAATTCTGCTATACGATTTTTTATCGATATTTTTTAACCCGACAAGAAACGACAGCGCCAAGAAAAATGACCGGCGTATTTTCGCCGTGCGAGGGAGACGCCTGATGACCGAGAAAAATCCCGAAATCGCCCTGCGCGCAAAGGCCGCGGGAATCGACACCAACTACCACGATCGCGGAACCGGATTTCCCACCCTGCTGATCCACGGTTCGGGACCGGGCGTCAGCGCCTGGGCCAATTGGCGGCTGGTCATTCCGGAGCTCGCCAAGACCGGCCGCGTGATCGCGCCTGATATGGTCGGCTTCGGTTTTTCCGAGCGGCCGGCGGGGTTCAAATACGACATGGACGCCTGGGTGGCGCAGGCGGTCGGGCTGCTCGACGCGCTGGGAATCGCGCGGGCGCATCTCGTCGGCAATTCCTTCGGCGGCGCCATCGCCCTCGCCCTGGCGATCCGCCATCCCGAGCGGGTCGAGCGTCTGGCGCTGATGGGCAGCGTCGGCGTGCCCTTCCCCATCACGCCGGGCCTCGATGCGGTCTGGGGCTATCAGCCCTCCTTCGACGCCATGCGCAAGCTGCTCGATATCTTCGCCTTCAGTCGTGAACTGGTGAACGACGAGCTGGCGGAGCTGCGCTATCGCGCCAGCATCAGGCCGGGATTCCAGGAGTCCTTTGCCGCCATGTTCCCCGCCCCGCGCCAGCGCTGGGTCGACGCCATGACGAGCAAGGAGGCCGACATTCGCGCCATCCCGCATGAAACCCTGATCATCCACGGCCGCGACGACGAGGTGATCCCCCTGTCCAATTCACTGACCCTGCTCGACTGGATCGACCGCTCGCAACTGCATGTCTTCAGCCGCTGCGGCCATTGGGTGCAGATCGAACACGCCCAGCGTTTTGCGCGTTTGCTTCAGGACTTTTTTGCCGAAGCCCAAGCGTGAATGAAACAGCCTGAAACAGGGAGTCGAAAGATGCATATCGATCTGCTCGGCAAGACCGCCGTTGTGACCGGTTCGACCTCTGGGATCGGCTTCGCCATCGCGGCCGGCCTTGGCCGCGCCGGCGCGCAAATCATCCTCAATGGCCGGACCGAAGAGCGCGTCCGCGCCGCGCTCAACAAACTGCGGGAAACGGTGCCGGGCGTCCAGGCGATCGGCATCGCCTGCGATCTCGCCACGGCCAAGGGCGCGGAACGCTTCGCCGCCACCGTCGCCGACGTCGACATACTCGTCAACAACCTTGGCATTTTCGAACCAAAACCCTTCCTTGAGATCACCGATGAGGACTGGCTGAAATTCTTTGAGACCAACGTGCTGAGCGGCGTGCGCATGTCGCGCGCCTACCTGCCGGGCATGCTGGCGCGCAACTGGGGCCGCATCGTCTTCATATCGAGCGAATCCGCTCTCAATACCCCGCCGGAAATGGTGCATTACGGCACGACCAAGACCGCGCAGCTCGCTGTCTCGCGCGGCCTGGCGGAAATGACCGCCGGCACGGGCGTCACCGTCAACGCCGTGCTGCCCGGCCCGACCCGCTCCGAGGGCGTCGCTGATTTCTTCGCCAAGATGGCGGCCGAGGCCGGCGTGTCGCAGCCGGAAATGGAGGCCCGCTTCATCGCCGAACACCGGCCGAGCTCGCTGCTGCGCCGCCTCGCCAGCGTCGATGAGGTCGCGAACATGGTGGTCTATCTCTGCTCGGTGCAGGCGTCAGCCACCAACGGCTCGGCCCTGCGCGTCGATGGCGGCGTGGTCAAGAGCATCATGTGATCATCCGGCGCCTGGCCGCTGACGCGCCAGCGGCCAGAAGTCGAAAAAATCGGCGAAGACCACCATGAAGGGAAAGGTGATCGCCAGCATGGCCGAGGCCAGCCACAGTTCCAGGTCGTAATTGGGCTTGCCGCCGGCGAGGCCGATTTGACCCGCCACCCAGGCGTAGAGCGCATAGGTCACAATCGCCAGAACCGCGGCCGCCGCGTTGAGCGCGAGGCCGCGCCAGGGCTGCGGCAATCCGGTAAAAATGCTGACGCGCATCATCACCATCAGGATGAACAGGCCGAAGATCAGGCAGACGCAGACCCGCGCCTGGAATTGCACGATGTCCATGCCGCCGAGCGTCACGAAGCCGAGCCAGAGCGCCCCGACCAAAGCCGCCACGAAAAGCACATTGGCCAGACGGCGCCATGCATGCCCTGATATGCTCGCGGTCGGCCAGAAATCCATCACCACCAGGGCGAGGGTCGCAGAGACCGAAGCGACGCAGAGCGTGAGCGGCGACTGGGCGTAGAACAATCCGTGCGGATCGAGCGCCTCGCGATAGAAAGGCGCATCGCGCAGGAATGAAAAATCATAGAAAATGCGACTGATCGTCCAGGCGACGACATAGGTCGCCGACGAGAATGCAGAGGCCTTGCCACACCCTGGATTTCGTCACCAGGACCCAGGGCCAGGCCTCCAGCAGCACGGCCTGCCACAAGTGTGACCGGCACGGTGATGATCAGGACCATGATGACGAAAGGCGTCGGCCGCGCCTCCCCGCCCCCCAAGACCAGGATCGCCAGCCCGGCCACGACCAGTCCCACGGCTGACCGTCAGGCCGACGAACGCCAGCCCGCGCCAGGGTTGGCTCAGCCGGCCGAGAGAACGCGGAACCTCGCCATGCCAGAACAGCGTGAGCAGAATCTGCGTCGGAACCATGGAAACCAGCGCCAGGGTCGCCCAGCCCATTTCCACGGCCGGCGTGAGCGCGACCGCGAAAGCCAAGGAGACGACGACCACCAGGACAGTCGACGCCAGGCCCAGTCCAGGCTGCTTATTCAGATCCATGGACAGACACCCGAAGTTTCCGGCCTTATTCCGCCGCCGCCTGTTCGACCTTCGCCTGTTCGACCCTGGCGGGCGGCGGGCGATGCGATACGGAAATCAGCTCCCCGGCGCCGAGGCGGCGCATCAGCCCCCACAGCCCGCGCGGCTCGGTCAGCATGATGCCGATCGAAACGGCCCCGAGCAGGATCAGGTACCAGGCGCCGAACCCGGACAGGTATTCCCGCAGCACGATGAACAGGATCGCGCCGATGACAGGACCTTCCAGGCTGCCGATGCCGCCGATGACCACGATGAAGATGATGAAAATGGTCCAGTCGGTGATGCTGAAGGAGGCCGAAGGCGCGATGCGCAATTTTTGCAGCGTGACCAGCACGCCGGCGAGCCCCAGGAAGGGCGCCGTCCACAGGAAGCAGATCATGCGGGACGTGGTGAGATTGACGCCAGCGGAGCCTGCCGCCTCCTCATTGTCGCGCATGGCGGTCAGGCCCAGGCCGATGCGCGAGCGCAACAGGGCCCAGGTGGCGAAGAAGGTGAGCAGGGCGAGGCCAAGGCTCATTTCGTAAAAATTCTGGATGCGCGCGTGCTGGGTCGCGCCAAAGGTCTTCACCACCGAAATGGGGAGGCTGACGCCCGAGCCCCCGCCGAATCCCGGCAGTTTGCCGGCGATCAGCATCAGCACGTCGGCCGCGACCCAGGTGCCGACCGCCAGATAGGCGGCGCGCAGCCGGAAGATCGCCGCCATGGACGGAACCGCCAGAGCGAGGGTGATGAGGGCTGCGAGCGGGATCGCCAGCCAGGGATCGAGATGGGCCAGCGCCGTCAGGCCATAGAACGCATAGGCGCCGACGCCGACAAAAGCCTGCTGTCCCACGCTGACGATGTCGGCGTAGCCGGCGAGCAGGTTCCAGGTGAGCGCCAGCACGATCAGGATGAACAGGTCCGTCAGCAGGGTCATCTGGTTCAGGTCGAACAGCCACGGCCCGGCAAGGCAGGCCAAGGCCGCGACGACAAGCACGACGCGCGCGCCGGTGAGGAATTTTTGCGAGGACAGGAAACCCGACACGCCCGTCATCCTTTCGCGAACAGGCCCTGCGGACGCAGGACGAGGATGACGAGAAAGACCAGATGCTGGGCGAGAGTTTGCCACGCCGCGTCGAAATGGGCGCCGGCGTTCTGCGCCAGCCCGAGAACGATGCCGCCAACCAGCGTGCCCCACAGGCTGCCGAGGCCGCCCAGCGCCACCGCTTCAAACGCCGCCAGCAGCCGGCTCGGCCCAATCGCCGGGTCGAAATTGGTCCAGACCGACATGCAGGCGGCGGCGATCATCATGGAGACGCCGACGATGCCGCCGGCGATGGCGTAGACCCGCGCCGACGACAGGCCGATGAGATCTGCAGCCGCAGGATCGTCGGCGACGGCGCGGATGCGCGCGCCGATCGCCGTTCGGTAGAGAAACAGGTCGAGGCCGCCGATCACCAGCACCGCCGCGATGAACACCACCAGCGGATAGACGCCGATGTCGATGAGGCCGCCGACATTGATGGAGGCGATCTCGATCGCGCCGCCCGACAGTTTGCGCGTGTCAGGGCCATAGGTCTGGAGCAGGCCGTTCTGGATGATGATAGACAGGCCGAAGGTGACCAGGACGATCGGCAGCACGCTTTTCCCGACGATGCGCTGGAGCAGGTAACGCTGCATCGCGAAGCCCGCGCCGAACGCCAGGGGCAGCATCGCGATGGCGGTGATGAAGGGCGACCATCCGAGCGCGGTGGAAAGCGACATCAGCACGAAGGAGAACAGCACGATCATGTCGCCATGGGCGATGTTGATGAAGCGCATCACGCCAAGCGACATCGAGAGGCCCACGGCGAAAAGCGCGTAAAGGCCGCCGATGAGGACGCCTTGCACGATCAGATTGAGAAGGTCCACAGCCATGAGCGGTCACACGCCAAAATAATGTTGCATGATGGAGTCGCGATTGATCTCCGAGGGGCGGCCCGACAGCGAAACCTCGCCTTCGAGCAGGCAGTAGAACCGGTCGGAGACAGAGAGCGCCCGTCCCACATCCTGCTCGACCAGCACGATGCCGATGCCCCGGTCGCGGATCGCGGGGATGATCGCGTAGAGCTGGCTGACGATCAGCGGCGACAATCCGAGGCTGATCTCGTCGCACAGCAGCAGGCGCGGATTGGTCAGCAGCGCGCGGCCGAGCGCCACCATCTGCTGCTGGCCGCCGGAGAGCGTTCGCGCCAGCGAATCCGCGCGCTCGCGCAGCACCGGAAACCATTCGGCGACCTGTTCCATGTCGATGGCGCCGCGGCTTCCCAGCTCCCAGCCGATGCGCAGGTTTTCCCGCACCGTCAACGAAGGAAACAGCCGCCGCCCCTCGGGCACCAGCGCCACGCCGGCGCGCACGATTTCGGCGGTCGGCAGGCCGGCAATGTCGCGACCGGCGAAGCGCAGCGTCCCCTTGGCCGAGGCCTGCCCGACGATGGCCTTGAGCAGCGAAGATTTGCCCGCGCCATTGGCGCCGATGATCGAGACGATTTCGCCGGCGCCGACGTCGAGGTCGATGTCATGCGTCGCCTGGAACTGGTCGTAGAAGACGTTGAGCTTCTCGACGCTCAGCAGTTTTCCTGCAGTGGACTGGGTTTGGGTTTGGCTGGCAAGAGCCATGGTCATTCGGCTCCCAGATAGACTTCCTTGACGCGGGAATCGGCGAGAATTTCGTCCGGGCCGCCTTCGGCGAGGATGGAGCCGCCGTAAAGCACCGCCAGCCGCGTCGCGATTTTTTTCAACGCGTGGATGACGTGCTCCACCCAGATGATCGTCGCGCCGCGCGCATGGATCGTCGTCAATATGTCCAGCAGCGACACGCATTCGGCATCGGTCAGGCCGCCGGCGATCTCGTCGAGCAGCAGCAGGTCCGGCTTCTTCACGACCGCCTTCGCCAGTTCGAGGCGCTTCAGGTCGAGCAGTGACAGGGAGCCGGCCGGATGCGCGGCAAGGCGGGTGAGATTGGTCAATTCCAGCGACGCCTCGGCCTCCTTGCGTCCAGCATGGATCGACAGGCCGCCGCCATGAACGGCGGCGACCAGCACGTTCTCGAACACGCTCATGTGGCTGAAGGGTTTAGGCACCTGATAGGTGCGGCCGATGCCGAGCCGCCGCCGGTTCCACACCTTCATCGAGGTGATGTCGCGTCCCTCGTAGAGGATCGCGCCCTCGTTGGGCGGGATCACCCCGGCGACGAGGTTGAACAACGTGCTCTTGCCCGCGCCATTCGGGCCGAGTACGCCAAGGATCTCGCCGCGCTGAACGCGCAGGTCGAGTCCCTCGATCACCCGCAAGCCGCCGAAGCGCCGCGAAACATGTCTCAGTTCGAGCATGGCCCCTCAACATTCCAGGTGGGCCCCGCCGCCAAAGGCGACGGAGCGACATTCCTTACGCGCCGTAGGGGACGGCGATCATCTTGCCGCCGAGCGGGATGTCCTTGGCGGTGGCGTTGTCGACATTGACCAGGTCGAAGGGGAATTTCTTGCCCTTCTGCCATTGCCCGATCACCAGCGGCGTGCGGCTGGTGTTGGGGAACGGACCCTTCTTGAAATTGATCGGGCCGACGATCGAGGCATAGTCGGTGGCCGCGATGGCGTCGCGGATCGAGGCGGCGTCGTCGATGTTCTTGGTGCGCTTGAGCGCGTCGAGCGCGACCTCGAACAGCGAGTGGCGGAAGCCGAGCGTCATCGACCATTGCCGCCCGGTCGCCGCCTCATAGGCGTCGGCGAGCTGCTGCGACGATTGCCCGGTAAGTCCGGACTTGTAGGGATGGGTCGGCGACCACCAGGTTTCCACCGACAGGCCCTGGGCGCGCTCGCCGAGCGGCGCGACGGCGGCGGGGAATTCCGTCGCCTTGGCCATGGCGACGACCTTGGGGCGGAAGTTCTGCTGCGCCGCGGCGCTGGCGAAGGCGGTATATTCGGGCGGCGGCAACACGCCCGAGACGATCTCGACGCCCGCCGACTTGAAGGCGGCGATCTGCGCGTTGTAATTGCCGGCCGGCAGGTCGATGCGGCCGGGATCGACGATCTTGTAGCCCTTGGCCGCGGCCACCGCGGTGAAGATCTTCGAGAAGGCCTGGCCGTCATTGTCGTTCGGCCACAGCGCGCCGATCACCTTGTTGGTCGGGACCTGGTCCCAGGAGGCGAAATAGGCGTCGGCGAGATTGGTGGCGCTGAAGAAGAAGTGATAGGTCCAGTCGAAACCCTTCTTGGGGTCGCCGTTGCGGCCGAAGAAGTACGGCTCGAGCGGCGCGTCGTTGGACAGGCAGGGCACGCCGGCGAGCTCCGCCTGGTCGGCGACGGGATTGACCGTCTCGGGGGTGGCGCAGGCGGTGACGATGTCGACCTTTTCCTGCAGGATCAGGTTCTTGGTGACTTCCGCGGCGCGGTTGGGATTGGACTGGCTGTCGCGCAGCACGATTTCGAGCGGATGCGCCACGCCGGCGATGGTCACCTGGTTGTTGGTGACTTTCTTGATCTGCTCGACGACCCACGGCACCTGCTCGGAGAAGATCGCCAGCGGACCCGTCTGCGGCGCGACAAGGCCGATCTTGACCACGCGCGGCGCGGCGAGCGCGTGGCCCGCGAATGACGTCGACGCCACGCCGGCGGCGGCGGACAACAGGAATTGACGGCGTCCAAGATTTTTAGTCATTTCAGCTCCCTCCCAGGAGTGTTTCGCGCCAGTTTTCCGGCATTCGAAGCGACGAGCGACAGTACAGAAAAAAAAGCAGCGCCGGAAGGCGGATTTTTTCCTTTGCCGCCAACATTTAGTCGGCGCCGGCGCCGCCACGTCCGATGCCTGCCTCCTGTCGCCACGAAGCGCGCCAACATAGCAGGGATGCGTGTCAACTGTTGAGGCCAAAGACCCAGATTGGGTCTTTGGCGCCTATTTCTTGCCGTTGCTTGCCGGTATTGATCAGACGGCTATTTCTTGGCCTTCGACGCGCCGCCGGCGCCGAAGTGCTTGGCCGGGACTTCGCGCAGGATGACGCGGATCGAGTCCTTTGGCGCGGCGATGGCCTCGACGATAGCGTCCGTCACTTTGGCGATCAGCTTTTCCTTCGCCTCGTCCGAACGGCCTTCGATCATGGTGATGTCGACGATGGGCATGGCTATTCCTCTACGCGAATGGATACGGAGCCGAGGTTCTGGATGGTCGTGCGCACATTCTGGCCAACGACCAGGGAATGCGCCGCGGTCGCGCCGCCCGCCAGCACGATCCAGCCCGCCTTCAGACCGCCGATGGTCCGCCCGGCAGCCTTCGCCGCCGCCACCAGGGAACGCGCGGGATGGCCGAGGATCGCCGCCGTCGAGCCGATCTGCGCCGGCCGTCCGTCGACTTCCATCACCAGGCCCAGATTGGAAAAATCCTGGTCCGGCGGGGCCCAGTTGCCGACGACGAAACCCGACGATGAGGAGTTGTCGGCGATCACGTCCGGAAGCGCGAACTTGAAGTCGCGATAGCGCGAATCGATGATCTCCATCGCCGGCGCAATCGCCTCCACTGCGGCCATCGCCTCCGCTGAGGATACCTCGCCGGAGAGGTCGCGCTTCATCAGGAAGGCGAGTTCCGGTTCAATGCGCGGATGCACGTAGCGGGACTTGGACAGAGAACCGCCCTCCTCCAGTCGCATCGCGTCGGTGAGCCGCCCCCAGATCACCTCGTCGACCCCGACCTGGATCATCTTGGCGCGGGACGTGAGCCCCATCTTGATCCCGACCAGTCTTTCGCCGCGCGCGAAGCGGCGCTCCAGCGACAGAGCCTGCACCGCATAGGCGGCCTCGACGCTGAAGGGTCCGCTTTCGGTGAACTGCGGAATGGCCCCCGCCGTGCGCGCCGCCTCGTCGACGATCTCCGCATATTTCGCAAGATCGGTCATTGCGCGGCGGCCTCCGCTTCACGGGCCTTCAATATGTCGAGCGCCACGTCGACGATCATGTCCTCCTGGCCGCCGACCATGCGGCGCTCGGCCGAGTTCGGTGAGAATGTCGCGCGCGTCGACGCCATAGAGTTTCGAGGCGTTTTCGGCATGGCGCAGGAAGCTTGAATAGACGCCCGAATAGCCGAGCGACAGGCTCTCGCGGTCGACGCGCACAGGACGGTCCTGCAGAGGACGCACGAGGTCGTCGGCGGCGTCCATCAGCATGTGCAGGTCGCAGCCCGTTTCGACGCCCATGCGGTCGAGCACGGCGATCAGCGCCTCCAGCGGCGCATTGCCGGCGCCCGCGCCCATGCCCGCAAGCGAGGCGTCGACGCGCACTGCGCCCGCCTCGATGCCCGCGACCGCATTGGCGACGCCGAGCGTGAGATTATGATGGGTGTGCACGCCGATCTCGGTTTCCGGCTTCAGCGCCGCGCGCACCGCCTTCACCCGTTCGGCATATTGGTTCGGCAGCAGCGCGCCGGCAGAATCCGTGACATAGACGCATTCCGCGCCATAGCTTTCCATCAGCAGCGCCTGCTCGACCAGCTTCGGCGCCTCGATCATGTGCGCCATCATCAGAAAGCCGACCGTGTCCATGCCCAGCGCCCGGCCCGCCTCGATATGCTGTCGGGAGACGTCGGCCTCGGTGCAATGGGTGGCGACGCGCACGCTGCGCGCCCCGGCCTCATGCATGTGCTTGAGGTCATGCACCGTGCCGATGCCGGGAATGAGCAGCACCGTCGGCGCCGCATGCTGGCATTCCCCGGCCACCGCCGCGATCCATTCGGCGTCGTCATGCGAGCCGAACCCGTAGTTGAAGGTCGAGCCGGTGATGCCGTCGCCATGGCAGATCTCGATGGCGTCGACTCCGGCGCGGTCGAGCGCGCGGGCGATCGCCTTGCACCACGTCGAGATTATACTGGTGGCGGATGGCGTGCATCCCGTCGCGCAGGGTGACGTCCTGGATGTAGAGCTTGTTGGGGTTCGCGCGGGCCATTATGCAGGCTCCATGGTCAGTTGTTTCGCCGCCCAATGGTCGGCGGTGGTCATCGCCGCCGAGGTCATGATGTCGAGATTCCCGGCGTAGGCGGGAAGGTAATGCGCCGCGCCCTCGACTTCGAGGAACACCGTGGTCTTCAGGCCCGAGCACAGGCCGACGCCGGGAATGCGCACCGGCGCGTTGTCGCCGATGTGCTCGAACTGCACCTTCTGCTTCAGCCGATAGCCCGGCACATATTTCTGCACGGCGGCGACCATGTCGAGGATCGACTTCTCGATCGCCTCCTTCGTGCCGCCCTGCGACAGGGTGAACACGGTGTCGCGCATGATCAGCGGCGGCTCGGCGGGGTTGAGAATGATGATCGCCTTGCCGTGCTCGGCGCCGCCGAGAATTTCGATCGCCTTCGACGTCGTCTCGGTGAACTCGTCGATGTTGGCGCGCGTGCCGGGGCCGGCGGACTTCGAGGAGATCGAGGCGACGATCTCGCCCCAGATCACGCGGGAAGACGCGCGGCGCACGGCGTTGACGATCGGGATCGTCGCCTGGCCGCCGCAGGTGACCATGTTGACATTGGGCTCGTCGATATTGGCGTCGCCATTGATCACGGGAATGGTGAAGGGGCCGATGGCCGCGGGCGTCAGGTCGATGACCTTCTTGCCGTCCTTCTGCAGGATCTCGTTGTTCTTGACGTGGGCGCCGGCCGAGGTGGCGTCGAACACCACCTTGATGTCGCCGTAGTTCGGCAGCTTGCGCAGGCCCTCGATGCCCTCGTGGGTCACCGGCACGCCGAGGCGCGCCGCACGCGCGAGACCGTCGGAGGCCGGATCGATGCCGACCATCGCGCCCATCTCCAGATGCTTCGACATGCGCATGATCTTGATCATCAGGTCGGTGCCGATATTGCCCGATCCGATGATCGCGGCAGAAATTTTCTTCGTCATGTCCGTTCCTTCGCAAAGGCTGTGCGCACCGAGCCGAGCCCGGTAATGCGCGTCTCGACGACGTCGCCCCATTTGACCGGGGCCATCGGCCCCAGCGCGCCCGACATCACGGTGTCGCCGGCCTTCAGCGGCCGCCCGACGCGGGCCATGGTCTTGGCCAGCCACAGCACCGCCGACAAGGGATCGCCGAGGCAGGCGGCCCCGGCGCCGACCGAAATCGGCTCGCCGCCCGATTCCATCACCATGCCGGCCATGCGCAGATCGAGGCCGTCGAGCTTCTTCGGGCTGCCGCCAAGCACATAGAGACCGGAGGACGCATTGTCGGCGATGGTGTCGAGAATGCCGATCTTCCAGTCGGCGATGCGCGAATCCACCACCTCGATCGCGGGAAGAGCAAAGGCGATCGCGCGCAAAACGTCGGCGATGGTGATGCGCTCCTGGTCGAGATCGCGATCGAGCACGAAGGCGACCTCGGCCTCGACCTTGGGCTGGATTAGCTGCTTGCGGCCGATCTCCCAGCCGTCGGGAACGGCCATGTCGTCGAACAGCATGCCGTAATCTGGCTGGTCGACGCCGAGTTGCTTTTGCACCGCCAGCGAGGTCAGTCCGATCTTGCGCCCGACCAGGCGGCGGCCCGGCGTCGAGCCAACGCTTGGTATTGATCTCCTGCGCCGCATAGGCCAGGTCGAGCCGCCCCTCAGGCAAGAGATCCCGAACCGGCGCGCAAGGCGCGCCGCGTATCATGAGCCTGGAAAATGGCGTCGGCGACTTGTTGAACCGCTTGATCCGTCAAATCACCACCCTCACAGCTTGATGCAGATATTGGAGAGCTCGGTATAGAACTCCAGCGAATGCAGGCCGCCCTCGCGGCCGATGCCGGATTGCTTGGCGCCGCCGAAGGCGGTGCGCAGATCGCGCAGGAACCAGCTGTTCACCCAGCAGATGCCGACCTCCATCTTCGCCGCGACGCGATGGGCGCGCGAAAGATTTTCCGTCCACACCGCCGCCGCCAGGCCATAGGGCGTGCTGTTAGCAAGGCGGACCGCCTCCTCTTCGGTGTCGAAGGGGCGGATGTGGCAGCAGGGGCCAAAGATTTCCTCGTTGACAGTGCGCGCGTCGTCGGCGAGGCCGGTCCAGATCGTCGGCTGTACCCAGGCGCCCTTGGCGAGATCCGCCGGCATGTCGGGAACGCCGCCGCCGGTGACCAGCGTCGCGCCTTCCTTCACCGCCAACTGATAATAGGACAGCACCTTTTCGCGATGTTCCTGGCTGATCAGCGGGCCGAGCGTCGTCTCGGGATCTTCCGGGCGTCCATGACGCAGCGCTTCGGCGCCGGCCTTCAGCCGCGCGACAAAGGCGTCGAAGATCGGCCGCTCGACATAGACCCGCTCGGTGCCCAGGCACACCTGGCCGCAATTGGCGAAGGCCGAACGCAACGTGCCTTCGATCGCCTTGTCGAGATCGCAATCGGCGAAGACGATCGCCGGATTTTTGCCGCCGAGTTCAGCCGATACCTGGCGGATTCCATGCGCGGCCTGGCGCATGATCGCCTCGCCCGTGCGCGTCTCGCCGGTGAAGGTGATGCCGTTGACCAGGGGATGCTGGGTCAGGAATTCGCCGGCCGAGTTCGGGCCGAGGCCGTGGACGACGTTATAGACGCCCTTGGGCACGCCGACCTTGTTCATCACTTCGCCGAGCAGCGTCGCGGTCAGAGGCGTTTCCTCCGAAGGCTTGACGATGACGGTATTGCCGCAGGCGAGCGCCGGGCCGACCTTCCAGGTCATCAGCAGCAGCGGCAGGTTCCACGGCGAAATCACGGCGATCACGCCCTTGGGGCGACGAAAGCCGTAATTGATCGCGCCGGCGCCGTCCGGCGTCGGCATCATGAAGGTCTCGGTCGAGATGTCCCTTCACCGTATCGGCGAACATCTTGAAATTGGCGGCGCCGCGCGGAATGTCGATATGCGACGCGAGGCCGAAGGGCTTGCCGGTGTCGAGGCATTCGGCCGCGAGGAATTCGTCGAAGCGGGCGTTGATCTCGTCGGCGACCGCGGCCAGCATGTCGGTGCGCTGGGCGACGGTCATCTGCCCCCAGGGACCGTCGAGCGCCGCCTTGGCGGCTTGCACGGCGGCGTCGACCTCGGCCTTGCCGCCTTCCGGCACGCGGCCGATCAGGCTGTTGTCGAGCGGCGAAAGATTGTCCCAGCCCTTGCCCGTCGTCCCTTGCGTGAAAACGCCGTCGATGAAATGAGCGGCGTCGCGACGCGCGCTGTCGACGCTGATCCGCGCCTGTTTGTGCAGAGCCTGAACCGACATGCCCGTCTCCTGTCCTCTACGATCCTGATCTCGCAGGAGATTTCTCCGAAGCGAAATTTGTTGGACCTGATTTGCCACCAATTATGTCGATAATCAACGAAAATATCGACTGAAATCCGATTCGGCCGCTTGCAGGAAAGCAAACGCGCGCCCGCGCGCAGAGCCGCAGGCGCCGGCGACGAGGCGCCGACAAGCGCGGGTGCGATGATTGAATGATATTCCAGTCTGGATGCGCCGCAAGCGCTCTGAGCGGGCGCGGCCGCAACCGCCGACGCGGCGCCCAGGCTGGTCTTTTCCGGCGCGGCAAGAAAACGCCGGCGGAAGCCGAAATGGCCCCGCCGGCGTGAAGTTTTCCGTCAGGTCACGACGGTCAGGAAGGCGTCGTTCAACTGGCGCTCGTAGTAGAAGATGCCCTTGCCGATCTGGGTCTCGTCCCAGGTGCGGGTCGGGTTGTCAGGGTAATAGGTGTAGCCGCCGGCGAACACTTCGTTGCGATTGCCAGAGGGATCGAAGAAATAGATCGTCTGACCGCGGGTGATGCCGTGGCGGGTCGGGCCGATGTCGACGGGGATGTCGTAGCGGGTCAGGATGTCGCCGGCATGGCCGACGTCGTTCCAGTTCTCCAGGTCGAAGGCGGCGTGGTGAAACTTGTTCGGCTCGGGATATTTCACGAAGGCGATGTCATGCGCCTTCATGCCGCAGGTCATCCAGATCGCCAGCAGGCCATCGGGCATGTCGACGCGCTCGGCGCAGCGGAAGTCCAGGCACTTCTCGAAGAAGTCGAGGTTCTTCTCGATCTCCGGGCCGTAGAGCAGCGCATGGTCGAAGCGCCGCGCGCTCATGCCGTGGGGCTCGACCTGCCAGACGTCGGGATTGTGCGAGGCGGGTTTGGGATCGGACTGGTCGGAATGGGCGAAAAGCTCGATGCGGTGACCCGAGGCGATGGTCCAGCCGATGCGGCGGCCGATGCCGGGCATTTCGCCCGCGGGAACATGGTCGACCTTGAAGCCATAGTCGGTGATGCGCTTCTCGAACTTGTCGAGGTCGGCGTCTTCGAGCACCTTGAACGCCATCAGGTCGAAGCCCGCGGTATCGGCGCGGCGCAGCACGAAGGAATGATGGTCGAATTCGTCGGCGGTCTTGAGATAGACGCGGCCATCGGCGCCTTCGGTGACCTGATGCATGCCGATGTATTTGGTGTAGTGATGGATCGATGCGGGCATGTCCAGCACGCGAAGCTGGATGAAGCCTGGACGAAGAACCCCTGAAATTGCCATACCATTTCCTCCTCAAAACGAAACTGTCCGGCCTTGCGGCCATTTTCCTTTGACCGCGACCGATAATCTCGGCCGGAGCGAAAGTTCGATGGCGGAGACGTCCTCCGCGAGTTGCATGCGCGGGCCTAAAGCCTCTTGAACAACGGGCTTTTCGGCTTTTCCGCGCAATCCTTGGCGGTGAAGAACCGCTCGGTGAAAATGTGCTTTTCGAACAGGCGCCCCTGCATCAGCGCGCCGATGCAGGCTTCGATCATCATGCGGCGGGCCGCAGAGATAGGCGGTATTGCCTTCGAACTGGCCGCCATAGACACGCTTGGCGACGTCATGGACAAAACCGCGCTCGCCCTTCCAGGCGCTATCCTCGGGCTCGCTCGACAAGGCGGGCACGTAGCGAAAATTCGGATGCCTGGCGGCCAGCGCCTCGAAATCTTCGCGGCCGTAAAGATCGGCCTGCGTCCTCACGCCATGCACCAGCGTGATCGGCTCGGCATAGCCCTCTTCGAGCAGGTCGAGGATCATCGAGCGCGGGCTGGAGACGCCGGTGCCGCCGGCGAGAAAAAGTTTCGGGCCGCCGCGCGACTTGCGCACGATGAAACGCCCGCTCGGACCATTGAAAGTCAGCTTGTCGCCAACCTTCGAGTTTTTCGTGGACATAGCCCGTGCCGGCGCCGCCCGGCACGCGCCGGATCTGCAGTTCGACATGGCCTGAATCGCTAGGCGCGTTGGCGATGGAGAAGGCGCGCGAGCCCTCGACGCCCGGCAGGGTGACATTGACATATTGGCCGGCCTGGAAGTCGATCGGGCCGCCCTCGACAGCGAGACGCACGCCCTTGACGTCATGGGCGAGATCGTCGATCGCGACCACTGTTCCGACGAAATCGCGCACCGGGATTTTGCGCGCGTCGGGGTCTTCCTCGACATCGGCCTCGATGGTCACGTCGCTTTGCAGCGTCGCCGTGCAGGCGAGGATGAAGCCGTCGTCGCGCTCGAAATCCATCAGGGCGAAGGGCGAGGCCTCGCCATGATCGATTTCGCCGTCCAACACCTGCGTCTTGCAGGTGCCGCAGAGGCCATGTCCGCAGGCATGTGGAAGATAGACGCCGGCGCGAAGACAGGCGTCGAGGACGGTTTGGCCCTCCTCGACCTCGATCGTTTCGCCCAGGGGATCAATCGTCAACTGATGCACGGACATGACACTCTTTTTTCGTAAGGATGAAGTTGGACGTTCAGCTCGCCGAGCCCTTGTAGCCGTTGAGGCCGGGCGTCCAGAAGCGCACCAGCGACTTGTGGCGAACGCCGTTTTCCGCCAGAGATTTGCTCAGGTCGGGGACCTTCTTCACGCCGTCGATCATCCACACCACCTTCGACCAGTCGATCTTTTCGAAGTCGGGATGGAAATTATAATGCGGCTTGACGATCGCCTCGATGAACGCGGCGAAGGGCATGTCGGGCGGCAGCGGAAAAGCCAGCGCGGCGCAGATGGACAGATGCTGTTCCCAATGAACGTAGACAAGGCGATTGCCGTGGAAGTTCTTTTCGGCGTCGCGAAATTCGATCTTACCTTCATAGCCGGGCGCAAGCGCGGTGACTGACATTGTTTCTCTCCCAATTTCTTTTGCCCTTTCGAGGGGCGAGGGGCGCGGCGTTCGCCGCCGCGCCATTGTTTCGTGCAGCGATCTGTCGATCAGCCGGCAGCCTTAGTGGCGCCGACGCGGTTGGCCATCCACTCGTTCCACAGCTTCTCGTCGGGAGAGCCGACGTAGTCCATGTTGTCGGCGCCGAGGTTGAGCTTGTACCAGTTCAGCACGTCGGGCACGGTCGGACCGCCGCAATTGCCCTGGAAAATCTGGTGAACCGGCAGCCAGGCCTGGACGAATTTCTCCGGCTCGCCGTCGAAAATGTCCTTACAGCCGTCCGAGCAGAAGTGGTAGGTTTCGCCCTTGAACTGGCTCTCGCGGAAGCAGATCGTGGTCGGATCGCCCGGCTCGGTATAGCCCATCGGGATCTGGCAGGTCTGGCAGAGCTGCGGCAGCGCCATATTGTAGAAGCGCTTGCCTTCCTTCTCGGCCTGCGCCCACATTTCCCAACGCGGCCGGTAATACTTGTCGAAGGTGTTGGGATATTTTTCCGACAGCCAGTCGAGGTGCTCGGCGTCGGGCATCCAGGTGTGGAAGCCTGCGGCGTGGGTATATTGATAGAAGATCGCCCAGTTCTGGTGCGAAATATGCTCGGCCGATTCCGTCGCGAAGTCGGCATATTTCGGCACTTTCAGGCCGTAACGCGCCAGATCCTCGAACAGCGAGCCGCCGGCTTCGACGAAGTAGATTTCCCAGGCTTCCTTCCAGGACATCACCTTCTTCGGCAGCATGTAATCCATCATCATGGCGACGAGGCCGAGCACGCGGAAGCCGCGCCAGAACCATTTGTCGACCCATTTCTGCACGATCGGCAAATTGTCGGGATGCTGCTCCAGCAGGAACTTGATCACCTCGATGCCGAGGGTCATGTGGCGGCTTTCGTCCGACTGCGCGGAGAAGCCGAAGGTCACCGTCGACATGTCGCCATTGTACGCCGCGCCCGACATGAAGGGCACGAACAGCAGGTTGGTCAGCAGATATTCGAAGGCGAAGCCGATCGCGATCATGTATTCGAACGGGCCCGAGGAGCGGGCGTCGTCAAAGAAGCTTTTCGGCACCGAGAGATACCACACGCGATCGTGCATGTGCTGGAACTCGCCAAAGCCGTCGAAGAACTTGTTGTAGTGGCTGACGGTGTGCGCCTGGGTCTGGAAATGGCGCAATTCGTCGAGCGATTGCATCTGGCAGGCGACGCGGGTGCCGGCGCCGCGCAGGTGCCGGCCGGTGAACGCGAAGCCGCGATGGGCCTGGTATTCCAGCGGCGAGACGCCGGTGATGAACAGCTTCATCACGTTGATGTAGCGCGCGTCGGAGAGGTTGGTCTGGCCGTTGTTCTGCGCGAAGCTGTCGATCACGGCGTAGAGCTTGCGCTCCTTTTCCGCCTGGAACTTCCAGTAGGCGTCCATGGTCAGGCGGAAGGGGTCTTCCCAGGCCGACCAGTCCTTGATCTTGATGCCCTCGAACTGAGTCGTAGGGGAATACCTTGTCCATCGGCTGATAGCTGGTTTCCCAGTCGAGCCCGCGAGTCAATGCTGCGTAACGCTGTTTCAGACCTAACTTCTTGGCGGTCATGATTTCCTCCCAGAAATATTTGAGCCGGGGCCGGAAAGCCTCATCGAGCTTTCCGGCGTTGACGTGATTGCTGCCTTCAGTGTCTCCAGCTCACGGAGAACTGGTCGTCGTCCTCGTCGAGATTGCCGGCCATGGACACCAGCACCAGGTGCATTTCCTGCGGGTCCCAGGTCCGGCCCAGACGCTCTTCGACCGAAGCGCGCTTGACGACCAGTTTCTGGTCGCAGTCGAGCTTGACCACGCCGGGCATGTTCAGCACCCGCACGCCGGGATTGTCGGCCATGATGGCCTCGATGATCGGGCGGGCTTCATCGTTGTGGTAAAGGGTGAGCGAAGCGATCTGCGCCATGATTGATTTTCCTTGTTAGAGCGTGAGGCCGAGGGAAGCTGCGCGCTTGCGGGTCGCCTCGCCGGCGGCTTCCGCCGCCGCGCCATTGTCGCCGAGCAGCGCCGCGGACAAAGGCTTGGCCGCCTGGATCGCGGCGTCGATCGAAGCCTTCGCCCATTCGGAAATCAGCGCCTTGTTCTCGGCGCTTTCCGCGGCGACGGTCTTGATGACGCTGTCGCTCCAGCGGCTTTCGTCGGCGCGCCAGTCGCTCTCGAATTCGCCCAGCATGGCGACCGTGACAGCGCCTTCGACCCAGGCGGCGTCGGCGCCCTTGTAGACGAGATCGAGGATGACGCCGTTGACGGCGAGGGTCTGGGTCACAAACAGCTTGAACCAGTCGCGCTCGACGAAGCTATCTTCGATCAGCTTGCGCACGCCCTGCCAGGCCGGATCGTTGAGCCAGGTCTGCTTGGCGGCGTCGAGGCTGACGCCGGTCTGGCCGTCGAGTTCGAGGCCGATGCGGCTGACGATCTGGGCCATGCCGAGATGATCGGCCGCCGAGAAGATGCAAGGCGCGGTGACGGCCGTGCCATAGCCGCGCTGGCAGATCTCGGACATGTTCATGTTCGAGCCCCAGTGCAGATGGCGTACGGGGAGCAGGCCGCGCTGGATCTTTGCCTTGGTCTCGGCCGACAGCTTTTCGATCAGGCCGCGCTCGGCGACGAAGGCGAAGTTGCGCTCGACCGCCTGATTCATGTTGGCGCGCGAGATATTGTAGGTCGCGTAGTAAAACTGGCGCGGGTCGAGCGGCTTGTACCAGTCTTCCATCTTCACTGCGCTCTTGCCCGCGTCATAGAACCAGTACTCCGGCTCCCACAAGGGCTTGTAATGGAAGTTCGCCGTCGCCTGGACGTCGAGCGTGGCTTCCTGATAGCGCGTGGCGGGCTTGCCCTCGCCGATGCGCCGCGCGACATGGCCAAAGGTCTGGCGCTTCGGCTCAAAATCCAATCGTCTTGATTTGTACGGTCATGCTTCTCCCTCCCAGGAAATGCGGTTTCAGTTGCGAGAAATGTCTTTTCCCTTGTGCTCGGGCGTGCTTTCGACGGCGTCCTTGACCCGCCGCAAAAGTCCGGGCTGACCCGAACGCCAGGCCAGTTGCTCCAACTGGGCGGCGGCGGCGGGCTCTGGCGGCAGAACGGTCGCGTTCTGCAGCGAACAGAATTCGTCGAAGCCGGCGAAAGGCAGGATCAGCTCGACGGCGAGATCGCTGTCGTTGATCGAAAATTCGAACTCGACATAGCGGTCGTGCCGCGTGCCGAGGATGCGGACAAATTTCCTTTGTGGCGCGTCTGCGCGCGCGCCCTCAAGGGGGCGCCCTTGTCCTGCTGGCCCAATTGCTGTCTCCTCCACGAACCGCGTTTTTTTTGCTGCGGTCCATTCATCCGAGGGGAGCTCTTTTGACGGCCCCACTCTCTGACGTTTGGATTTTTACGCCGCTCAAAATCGGCAGTCAACCCGAATATCGATATTTTTTTTGGCGCACCACTACGCGTTTTTACCGATATTTCCCAACCGTCGCGAAAATGTCGTTTTCGTTCCAAAGTTCGATTCTTTGCCGGTAATATGGATGAATATCCCACGATTCTCGCGCCTGAAGGGCGATGCGGCGATGATGGAAAAGACTGCGGAGAGCGAGCGCGAGGGCGCTCCGAAGGCGCCAAAAACTTTAGTCGAAACCGCCTATGCGACATTAAGACGCGGCATCCTCGACGGCACCTTCGCGCCGGGCGCCAAATTGCGCACCGACGAATTGCGCGCGCGCTACAACTTGAGCGGCAGCACCATCCGCGAGGCGCTCACGCGCCTTCTCGGCGAAGCCTTGGTGACGACCGAGGGGCAGCGCGGCTTCCGCGTCGCCCCCGCCTCGCTCGACGATTTCCGCGACCTCACCGAAGTCCGCAAGCTGATCGAGACGGAGGCCCTGCGACAATCCATCGCCGCCGGCGACGAGGCCTGGGAAAGCCAGATCGTCGCCTCGTTCTACCGGCTGTCCAAGGTCGAGGAGCGGTTGAGCGAGGACCCCGCGGGCGCCCTGCTTGATTTCGAAGCGCGCAATCGCGAGTTCCACGCCGCGCTGATCGCCGCCTGCCCGTCCCGCTGGCTGCACCATCTCAACAGCCTGCTGTTCCAGCAGTCGGAGCGCTATCGCCGGATGTCGCTGGAACTGCGCAACATTCCGCGCGACGTCCACGCCGAGCACAAGGCGATCGTCGACGCCACCTTGGCGCGCGACACCGAGCTGGCCTGCAAGCTCACGGCGGAACATATCGACCGCACCTTGAACATCCTGCGCAAGGCGATGGCGCCGGCGGAGCCGAAAAAGACGCGTTGCGCGACGACCCCGGCGCGCGAAAAGAAGCGCAAGACCGCCTGAACTTCGACAGCTTTTGGCCGATCCGGGTTCCGACTGCGCGCATGAGGCGCGCAGAACGCGCACGTTCGCGGCGACTGCAATCTTCCCACGAAAAAAGAGATCGGCGTTTCATCATTTGATGAAATTCGGCCGCCGCGACGCACGAAAAAATTTGATCACATCGTGCAGTCGCGCGGCGTCAAAGTCTTGCTGCGGCGCAGCAATACGACCGTCGACAAAAATTATTTCACACGACAAAAGGCGTCTTTAACGAAATTGCTGCAGCGCCACATCGACCGCGGGCCGGTTTCTGGCGCCAACATTGCGATGAGGTCTGGCGGACTGCGCTCAAGCGCGCCCCGCCCATAACATCATCACAGGGAAACGCCATGGCATTGCTCGAACGCCACGAATGGTACGACATCGCCCGCTCCACCAACTGGACGCCGAAATACGTCACCGAGACCGAGCTTTTTCCGGACATCATGACCGGCGCGCAGGGCGTGCCGATGGAGAAGTGGGAAGTCTATGACGAGCCGTACAAGACCTCCTATCCCGAATATGTGCGCATCCAGCGCGAAAAGGACGCCGGCGCCTATTCGGTGAAGGCCGCGCTCGAGCGCAGCCGCATCTTCGAGAACTCCGATCCGGGCTGGCTCTCGATCCTGAAGTCCCATTACGGCGCCATCGCGCTCGGCGAATACGCCGCCATGAGCGCCGAGGCGCGCATGGTGCGTTTCGGCCAGGCGCCGGGCATGCGCAACATGGCGACCTTCGGCATGATGGACGAGAACCGCCACGCGCAGATCCAGCTGTTCTTCCCGCACGAATATGTGCTCGAAGGACCGGCAGTTCGACTGGGCGCACAAGGCCTATCACACCAATGAATGGGCGGCGATCGCCGCGCGCCACACGTTCGACGACCTGTTCATGGCGCGCAGCGCCACCGACATCGCGGTGATGCTGACCTTCGCCTTCGAGACCGGCTTCACCAACATGCAGTTCCTGGGTCTCGCCGCCGACGCGGCGGAAACCGGCGACTTCACCTTCGCGAGCCTGATCTCGTCGCATCCAGACCGACGAATCGCGCCACGCCCAGATCGGCGGCCCGGCCCTGCAGGTGCTGATCTCCAACGGCCGCAAGGCCGAGGCGCAGAAACTGGTCGACATCGCCATCGCCCGCGCCTGGCGCATCTTCTGCATCCTGACCGGCCCGTCGATGGACTACAACACGCCGCTCGAGCACCGCAAACAGTCGTTCAAGGAGTTCATGGTGGAGTGGATCGTCGGCCAGTTCGAGCGCTGCGCTGATCGATCTCGGCCTCGACCTGCCCTGGTACTGGGACAAGATGATCGCCGAATTCGACTACCAGCACCACGCCTATCAGATGGGCCTGTGGTTCTGGCGTCCGACCCTGTGGTGGAACCCCGCCGCCGGCGTCACGCCGGAATGCCGCGAATGGCTGGAAGAGAAATATCCGGGCTGGAACGCCAGCTTCGGCAAGTGCTGGGACGTCATCACCGACAACCTGCTCAACGGCCGCCCGAGCTGACCGCGCCCGAGACGCTGCCGATCGTCTGCAACATGAGCCAGATTCCGATCTGCGCCATTCCCGGCGACGGCTGGAACGTCAAGGATTATCCGCTCGAATACGAAGGACGGCTCTATCACTTCAATTCGGAGATCGACCGCTGGGTCTTCGAGCAGGATCCGCACCGCTATCGCGACCACATGACCCTGGTCGATCGGTTCCTCGCAGGGAAAATCTCGCCGCCCGACCTGATGGGCGCGCTGATGTACATGAACCTCGCGCCCGGCGAAATGGGCGACGACGCGCATGGCTATTCCTGGGTCGAGGCCTTCCGCCACCCGACGAAAGCCGCCGCGGAATAGACGCCCGTGCCCTGCCGCAGCGACATGCGTTTTCGCGCGCCGCGCCCCTGCTCCATTTCCAACGTCTTCGAGAAGGACGCCGAACATGGCTCTGTTCCCCATTATTTCCAACTTCCAGTATGACTTCGTGCTGCAACTCGTTCCGGTCGACACCGACAACACCATGGACGAGGTCGCCGCCGCCGCCGCGCATCATTCGGTCGGACGCCGCGTCGCGCCGCGCCCCGACAAAGTGGTCCGCGTGCGCCGTCAGGGCGCGACGGAATTCTTCCCGCGCGACGCGCGAGCTGCACGAGACCGACATCAAGCCGATGGAGGCGCTCGAGTTCATTTTCTGCGACGCAGTGAGCTCCAAGATGAACTTCAAGCCAGCCTGCACTCTGGACGATCTCTGGGAAGGCGACATGACCGAAGTCGAGGTCGACGGCCAGCCGATCCTGCTGGTCTGGCCCGAAGGCGGCGAAATCCGCGCCTTCCAGGGCATGTGCCCGCACCAGGACATCCCGCTTGCCGAAGGCAAGTTCGACGGCCGCGTCATCATGTGCCGCGCCCATCAATGGACTTTCGACGCCACGACCGGCGCCGGCGTCAATCCGTCGGACTGCCGTCTCGCCGAATATCCCGTCAAGATCGAGGGCGACAACATCCTTGTCGCGACGGAGGGGGTGAGCCCCCTCTTCGCCCACACCTAAAAAACAATGGGGTTTTCAAGCGAAGCGGATGCCGGTTCGCATGAAGAAAGCGCCTGAACGCAATAAGTTTCTGGAGGAAACATCGTGACCACTCAAAAAGCCGCTGACGGCTATCGCAACAACCGCGTCGGCCCGATCCTGCGCGCGGGACCCATCACCGCCGGTGTCATCGAGGCCGCCGAGGAAGACAACCCGGGCAAGACCATCCGCGTCGACGACAAGATCGCCTATGTCCGCATCGACACGGAAGGCGAAATGATCCTGCGCCGCGAAACCCTGGAGCGGGCGCTGGGCCGTCCCTTCCGCATGTCGGAGCTCGAAGTCAATCTCGGCTCCTTCGCCGGCCGCATCGAGACGACGGACGATTTCGTCCGCTTCTACTTACGAGAAGACGCTCTGATCCGCCTTGACGCCTGTTGTCGCCGGAACCCGGCCTTTCCTTTCTGGAGCATCCCATGAACGCCCCTGCCCCTGTCGTTTTGAAACCCCTGAAGACCTGGAGCCATCTCGCCGGCCGCCGCCGCAAGCCGAGCGAGTATGAAATCGTCTCCGACCAACCTGCACTTCACCACCGACAATCCGGATGCGCCCTTCGAGCTCGATCCGAACATGCCGATGGCGCTGTGGTTCAAGACCAACCGCAACGCCAGCCCGCTCAAGCACGCGGACTGGAATTCGTTCCGCGACCCTGACGAAATGGTCTACCGCACCTACAACATGCTGCAGGACGGGCACGAGAACTATGTCTACGGCCTGTTCGACCAGTTTTCCTCGCGCGGTCATGACGCGATGATGGACAAGGGCTGGGCCGGCCAGCTGGCGCGGCTCTACACGCCCGGCCGTTATCTCATCCACACCCTGCAGATGGGCTCCGCCTATCTGACCCAGATCGCGCCGGCTTCGACCATTTCGAATTGCGCGACCTACCAGGCGGCGGATTCGCTGCGCTGGCTCACCCACACCGCCTATCGCACCAAGGAGCTTGGCAAGACCTTCGACGACCTCGGCTTCGGGACCGGCGAACGGGCCATCTGGGAGAACGATCCGGCCTGGCAAGGCTTCCGCGAACTGGTCGAAAAGGCGCCTTTGCGCCTATGACTGGGCCGAAAGCTTCGTCGCCCTGAACCTCGTGGCGCGTCCCGCCTTCGAGGAGACCGTGCTGCGCGGCGCTCGGCCAGGCTGCGCGCCATAATGGCGACACCCTGCTCGGCCTCGTCACCGACGCGCAACTCGTCGACGTCGACCGGCACCGCCGCTGGACCGGCGCCCTGGTCAAGCTGGCGCTGGAGACCGAGGGCAACAAGGACGTGCTGGAAAAATGGGTGGCGAAATGGGCAGCCGCTCGGCGACGCCGCGATCGACGCGTAGTGCGCCCATCTGCCTGACTCCCCCGACGCCGCCGCCAACGCCAAGCAGGCGACGGTCGCGCTGCGCCGTGGCTTCGGGCTCTGACGGTGAAGGCGCGATGACCCATCGCATCCAGATCGAGGGCGGAGACGGATTCGTCGTCTCCGCCGACGAGGACAGCCTGCTCCGCGGCGCTCTCCGCGCGGGAGTGGGCTTTCCCTACGATTGCGGCGTCGGCGGCTGCGGCAGCTGCCGCTTCGAACTCGTGTCGGGCGAGATGGAGACGCTGTGGGCGGACGCGCCGGGCCTCTCGGAACGCGAGCGCAAGCGCGGCAGGCGCCTCGCCTGCCAGTCCCGCCCGTGCGGCGATTGCGTGATCAAGCTGCGCACTGCCGAAGAGAACAAGCCGTTCTTCGCGACGCGGCGCGTTCACGCGACCCTGTCGCTGCGGCGCGAAATCGCGCCTGGTATGGCCGAATTCGTGTTCCGCTCTGGCGAACCGGCGGCGTTCCGGCCGGGACAATACGCCATCTTCCACCCGCCCGGCGCCGAGGGGCCGCGCGCCTATTCCATGTCGAACCTGCCCAATGCCGAGGGCGAATGGCGTTTCGTCATCCGCAGGACGCCCGGCGGCGTCGGCAGCAATGCGATGTTCGACGCGCTCTCGATCGGCGACGCGCTGACCCTCGACGCGCCCTACGGCCACGCTTACTGGCGTGACGACAACGACCGCGACCTCGTGTGCGTCGCAGGCGGGTCCGGCGTCGCGCCCATCGTGTCCATCGCGCTAGCGGCGCTGAAACGCGGCCGCCGCATCCAGGTCTTCGAGGGCGCGCGGACCTCCGCCGATCTTTGCGTGCCGCATTTGATGGCGCCGCGGGAACTGGCCGAACTGACCTATACGCCGGTCCTGTCGTCCGAACCTGAGGCAAGCGGCTGGACGGGCGCGCGCGGTTTCGTCCATGCGGCGGTCGAAAATGGTCTGCAGGCGCCGGTCGAGAACCATGAATATTATTTCGCCGGGCCCCCGCCGATGATCGAGGCCATGCAGGACCTGCTGGTCATGCGCTGGCGGGCGCCGATGGCGCAGATCCACTCCGACAAGTTTTTCTGAAAAGCTCAAGCTTCAAGAGCGCCCCGCAGGCCTTCCTGCGGGGCGCTTTTTGTCGTGAAAGATCAACGATCTGGATGAGGAAGGTTATTTGCGATAATATCGAAATAATCGGTAATCTACAAAATATCGATACTGTTCTTGACCTGGAAAGAGGCGCCTGTTAAAAAAGCAACTGGTCAAGCGCCGCTTCAGAACAAAAAACGCGGCGCGGGCCAAGGGAGAATTTGTTTCAATCTGCTGCAGGGAAACGGATTCCGCCGCAAGGCGGACGAGCGGTGAGAGCGCGCGCGCTTTGCACTGTCGCCTTCTGCGCGATGGAACCGACTGATCTCGCCGGCGGCTCAATCCCGACGGCGACGGCGTTATCGCGCGTTCCGCGCGACCGCAAATTGTCGTCTGGAGTTCCGATCCGACGCCATCGGGTCGATCCAGGCCGGCCCACGCCAGGAGGACCTGCAATGCACGCCAGTCCGACGAGACGCGCCTTGCTGAAATCCGTGCCGACCAGCCGTGAAACGCCGGTGCATGACGCGGCTTCGCTCTGCGCCATCCGGGTGCCGGAAATCAACGATCTCGCCAACCGCCTGCGCTTCATGCCGAGCCAGGGCCGCATCTGGCTCGACGACCAGCGCATGATGCTGATGCATGTCTCCTCGCTGGGCATCTTGCGACAGGAACTGATCGAAAGCCTCAGCCAGGAAACCGCGCGCGGCATCGTCACCCGCATGGGCTACCAGGCTGGCGCGCGCGACGCGGAAATGGCGAAAAGGCTGCGCGCCTCGTCCGGCGTCTACGACCATTTCCTCGCCGGGCCGCAACTCGTCTCGCTCGAAGGCATCGTGCATTGCGAGCCGATCGCGCTCGACATCGATGTCGGCAGCGGCCGCTATTTCGGCGATTTCGCCCTGATCGACTGCGCCGAAGCCGAGGCGCATCTGGCCGATTACGGCATCGGCCAGGAGCCGTCCTGCTGGATGCTGGTCGGCTACGCCTGCGGCTATACCTCGACCTTCATGGGCCGCCCGATCCTGTGGCGCGAAATCGAATGCCGCGCCATGGGCCACGACCGCTGCCGCGTCGTCGGCAAGCCGGTCGAGGAATGGGGCGAGGACGCCCGCGACGACCTGCGCTTCCTGCAGATCGGCGATTTCGTCAAATGGACCCCGACGCCGCCGAACCAGGCGCCGGCGACGGCCCGACCGACCGTGCGGAAAGTCTCGACCCAGGAAAACGATTTCGGCATGGTCGGAATCTCCAGCGGCTTCAACACCGTCTGCCATCTGGTGAAGAAGGCCGCGCCGACCTTGGCGACCGTGCTCTTTCTCGGCGAAAGCGGCGTGGGCAAGGAGATTTTCTCGCATAATCTGCATCGCCTCAGCGACCGCGCCAAAGGTCCCTTCATCGCGGTCAATTGCGCCTCCATTCCCGAACAATTGACGGAATCCGAACTGTTCGGCGTCGAGAAGGGCGGGTTCACAGGCGCCGTCGCCTCGCGGCCCGGACGTTTCGAGCGCGCGCATGGCGGCACGCTGTTCCTCGACGAGATCGGCACCCTGAGCTTCACCGCGCAAGGCAAGCTTTTGCGGGCCTTGCAGCAGGGCGAGATCGAACGCGTCGGCGACACGCGGGTGCGCAAGGTCGACGTCCGCGTCATCGCCGCCACCAATGTCAATCTGCGCGACGCGGTGAAGGAGGGGACATTCCGCGAGGACCTGTTCTATCGGCTCAATGTCTTCCCCATCCGCGTGCCGCCGTTGCGCGACCGGCGCGACGACATCCCGCTGCTGATGAACTGGTTCATGCAGCGCGCCTGCAAGAAGCACGGCAAGTCCATCACCGGTTTTCGCGAACGCGCGGTCGACGCGCTGATCAATTACCGCTGGCCCGGAAATGTGCGCGAGATGGAAAACCTGATCGAGCGCGCGGTCATCCTCGCCGACGACGGCGCCGCGCTCGACATCTCCCATCTGTTCTGCTCCGGCGAGGAAATGGATCAGGTCGCCTTCGTCATCCAGAAGAACGGCGGCCTTTCGCTCGCCTCGGACCCGAACGGCGACAACGCGATCTCCGCGGAAGGCGGACTGCCGGCGCTGGCCGACACCGAGGCGCGCATGTTGCGCATGGCTCTCAGCGAGGCCAACGGCAATCTTTCCCTGGCCGCGCGTTTGCTCAGCATCAGCCGCCCCACCCTCGCCTACCGCCTGCGCAAGCACAAGATCGAAGCGGAATAGGTCTCAGGTCGCCAATGCGACCAGCGCCGGCAAGGTGGCGAAGGAGACGAGGGTCGACAGCAGGACCATGCCTGCGACCTCGTCGGGATCAGCGCCATGGGCGCGGGCGAAGAGATAGTTGAACAGCGCCGTGGGCATGGCGCTCTCGATGATCAGCACGCCGCGCTCTGCGCCTTGCAGCCCGAACAGCCAGGCGACGCAAAGACCGCCAGCCAGCCCGAGACCAATGCGCGCCAGCGCCAGCGCCATCTGCCGCAGTTTGTTTTTAGCCGACAGGTTCGCCAGCGCGACGCCAAGCCCCATCAGCATCAGCGGAATGGTCACATTGCCGATCAGCGTCAGCGTATTGATCAGCCATTGTGGCATCGCAATTTCCAGCTGCGAGCACAGGACGGCCAGCGCCGCGGCGTAGAGGAAGGGCACGCGCAGGACGCCCCCGATGGTCATCCGCCCCATCGCGATCGCCGGACCGAAAATGAAATTGCAGGTCGAACAGACGGCGAAATAAACCATCGCCAGGGCCAGTCCGCGCTCTCCGAAGGCGTAAAGACAGATTGGCAGGCCCATGTTGCCGATATTGGGGAAGATCAGCGACGGCAGATAGATTCGCAGCGGAAGTTTTGCGACGCGCAGCCCGATCGTCGCCACCAGCGCGAAGACGACCAGGCAGGCGAGGCTCGCGCCCCCCATCCGCGAAAGGTCGGCCAGCGCGAAACGGCTCTTCGACAAGGTGACGAAGACCAGCGACGGAGCGCCGACCAGGGTGACGATTTGCGTGACGAAAGCGTGGTCGAAAGGGAAACGTCGCCATGCCCAGACATAGCCGACCAGCGCGACGAGCATGACCGGCGCCGTCACCGCCAGCAGCGAGGCGATGAGACTCATGTCGCGCGCGATGCGGCGCCTGAAACGCCGTTCCTGCCGATCATCCGCGCTCTCCCCCCGTAAATGCCGATATAGATGAATTAATCAGCAGCGACAACCGACAGGCGCCGATCTTCCCTCCCTGCGCGCACGAAGAAGTGATGGCGCCGCGCCGGCTCGACGATTGCATTCGCGCGCCGCAATTCGCATATCCAAGCTCAAGGAAAATATGGGGGGTCGCATGAACGCCCTGCGCAAGATTTTTCAAGCCATATTGCGAGACGACGGCGCGCCGAGCATTTTTTCAGGCCTGCTGGTGGGATCATTCAATGTAGGCGTTGATGACCGCCGGCCGGCAGCCGAGGCTCGTGTCGTCGCAACTGGTCTGCGATCCGCCGACAGAGTCGGCACGACCACGCGCTGAAGGGGCCTCATCCAAATTCAAGGAACATCCGCGTCGGCGTCCGATCTTGCGCGGATTGGTCGAAGTCTGAAATCCGCCGCTCCAGGCTCTCTGCGCCTCACCGACAGCATGACTCCGACAAGGATGCCAATACATGCGTCAGATGCTCAGGCGTTGACCAGCTTGGTCTATGCCAGGGCATATTTGCAACAGGCCCAGCCAAATTCCTTTTTGACGGCGATCACCGATTTACGTAGCCGGGGCCCGACGTTATTGTCCACTTGTTCCTCGCGGGTAGCAACGGGGGAACAACAAATAGAGCCGGACGTCGGGGGGCGTCAGGTTCGCGGAGCTCGGCGCCGGGGGACGCCGAGCTTTTCTGCGTCGGCATTTTCCCTGACTTTGGCCGTTCTTCCGCAGCCTTTACGCCGCGATGGAGAAAACCCGTTCGGATTGGGCGCGGTGACCGCGGTTGAGCAAGGCGTCGGAGATCTTGCCGACCTTGTCGATGCTGCCGGCCGCCAATATGCCTCCCTTGAACCGGTCGAACGAGTCCTTGAGGTTGCTCACGGCGTAGTCCAGCGCTTCGAAAGCCCGCTCGCGATTGGTTTCGTCGCTGGTCTGGAGAAGCCGCAGCATGTCGAAGGCCGTCGCCGTCGCCGACACCGCGCCGGCCAGTTGCGGTCCGAGCGAGGGAAAATAAATGCCGACCAGGATCTTCAGGTCGACAATATGACGGTTGATCGCCGCGATCTCCCGCCCGTCATTCTGCCGGACCACCGAGCGGCTGATCTCGTAGTTCTGCCTGAAGAAATTATAGAGATCGAGGTGGGTCTCCTCGGCCTTGTGGTAGAGCTCCTCGGATTTGCGGCTTCGCAGCCACAATCGCTCCTTCGAGACGCCCATGAAATAGGAGGCCATCGCGGAACTGACGACGACAAATATTCCCAGAAAGATCATGATGACGGCATTCATTGGACATCCCCTTGTTTTTTGGAATTTATCGGAGTTTTCACCAACTCAGATAAGCAAGGGTTAACGTTGATATACGTTGTAAAACATGGTTAACGAGCGATTTAGACAGTATTTACGCACGTCATCTGATATAGATAAAGATATGCTGTTTTTGCATGACTTGTAATACATCCGCCAATTCGGCGGAAAACAACTTGACCTTGCCGGCAGGACCTCCGTCAACCCGGCAAAACCCGCTTGAAAAACCCGATGGACCGCTCCCAGGCGAGCTTGGCCGCGGCTGCGTCGAAGCGTGGCGTAGTGTCATTGTTGAACCCGTGCTGCACGTTTGGGTAGATGAACGCCTCGTAGCGCACGCCCGCCGCTTTCAGCGCCGCTTCATAAGGCGGCCAAGTCGCGTTGACGCGGTCGTCGGCGCCGGCGAAATGCAGTTGCAACTCCGCCTTGATGTCGCCGACCTTGGCCAAATCCGGCGCGACGCCGTAGAAGGGAACGCCCGCCAGCAGGTCGGGGAGGCGCTCGGCCAGGGTGTTGACCACGCCGCCGCCATAGCAGAAGCCGATCGCGCCGAGACGGCCCGCCCCTTCAGGCGATTTGCGCAGGAAATGCGCCGCTGCGATGAAATCCTCGATGCATTTCTTCTGGTCGAGCTGGCCAAAAAGCTCGCGGGCGCGGTCCTCGTCGCCGGGATAGCCGCCGAGCGGCGTCAGCGCGTCGGGCGCGAGCGCCAAAAATCCTCCAGCGCCAGCCGACGGGCGATATCCTCGATATGCGGATTGAGGCCGCGATTTTCATGGATCACCAGCACGACCGGACGCTTTTCCGCCGGCTTGCCATCCTTTGCGGGCCGGCTGCGCCATGTAGCAGCGCAGCACGCCCGAGCCTTGCGGCAACTCGATTTCGATATGCTGCGCCGTCAGGCGCGGATCGCCGGGCGAAACCTGCTGCGCCCAGGCGAAGCGCGGATTGAGCATGTCGAGCAATTCGGCCGCGCTCGCCCCCGACAGAGCGGCGAGGCTCGAAGCGCCTTGCAAAAACCCGCGCCGGGGTATCAGCCCATGCACATATTGGTCGAACAGGCGCAGTATTTCCGGATGAAAATCATTGGCGGTCAGGCGGGGCACGATGAACCTCGGGACGAGAGCAAGGCAGTTTGCCTTGGGAACGCCGCCGTCGCATAGTCGTTCCAGTGTAAAAATTCAGCGGGGAATCATGATTCCGGGGGCGGATATGGCGAAAAAAATCCTTATGGCGCTCGCGCTTCTGACGTCGCCCCTCTCCTTCCCCGTCTTGTCGCCCGTCTTGGCGCAAGGCATGATGAGCGGGGTCGATCTCTCGACGCCGGCCTTCACCAGGCCCGAAATGACCCGCGCCCAGATTGTCGCCCTGATCGCCAGCGGCGCGCCCGGCGCCAGGCTGGACCTTTCCGGCAAGAGCCTGAACCGGCTCGACCTGTCGAACCTCGATCTCGCCGGCGCCAATCTGCGCGGCGCCCGCCTCAACCACGCCAGGCTCACAGGCTCCAATCTCCGTGGCGCCATACTCGACCAGTCCTGGGCGCTGGAGGCCGATTTCACCGGCGCCGACCTGTCCGGCGCGCATCTGTTCGGCGCGCAATTGCTGGGTGCGAAGATGGACCGGGTCAACCTGTCGCAAACCCGGCTCGCCAGCGACCTGTCCGGGGCCAGCCTGGTCGGCGCAAACCTGTCCGGCGCCGACGGGTCCGCGGACATGAGGAACCAGTCCATGGGGCTCATGCGCGCGGTGCTGCGGTCAGCGGACCTGCGCGGGGCCAATTTCGAAGGCGCCAATTTCTCGCACGCCGATCTGGAATTCGCCAAGCTGACCGACGCCAATTTCGAACGCGCCAATCTTTCGCGGGCGGATGCGGCCGGCGCAGACCTGCGCGGCGCGCGCCTGAGCGGCGCGATGCTGGAGGGGATCGACCTCGCCTCGGCGCGGATTTCCGCGACGGCCGAAAAAGATTTCGCCGGAGCGATCCATTTGGATCGCGCCTTGCGAGAATGAGCGATCCTTCTCGATCGCGCCACATGCGAATGACCCCCGACCGTTTGCGCGCCTGGCTGATGGCGACCCGTCCGAAGACCCTGACGCTGTCGCTGGCCCCTGTCGCCGTTGGCGCCGCCCTCGCCCACGCCGCGGGTGGAGCCATGCGCTGGAGCGCCGTCGTCGTCGCGCTGCTGGCCTCGGCGGCGATCCAGATCGGGACCAACCTGCATAATGACGCCGCCGACTTTTTTCGCGGCGCCGACGGGCCGGACCGCCTCGGCCCCCTGCGCGTCACCGCCGCCGGACTGCTCGGCGCCTCGGAGGTGGAACGGGGCGCGGCGCTGTCCTTCGCCCTTGCGGCGCTCAGCGGCCTTTACCTGGTCTGGCTCGGCGGCGCGCCGATCCTGCTGCTGGGCCTGGCTTCGATCCTTTGCGGATGGGCCTATTCCAGCGGGCCGAAACCGATCTCCCACACGCCCCTGGCCGAAATTTTCGTGCTGGCCTTCTTTGGCGTCGCCGCCGTGGGCGGAACCTGCTGGCTGGCGGCGGGTCGGCTCGATTCCGCGGCGCTGATCGGCGGCGCGGCGCTCGGCCTGTTCGCGGCGGCGGTACTGTTGGTCAACAACCACCGCGATCGGATCGAAGACGCGCGAAACGGACGGAAAATGCTCGCCATCCTGCTTGGGCCGCAAGGGTCCGGCGCGCTTTACGCCGGCCTGATGCTCGCCCCCTTTGCGCTGCTGGCGCCGCTCGGCCAGCTGCTGCCGTCGCGACCCCTCTGGATCGCGCTGGCCGCCCTGCCCTTCTCGCTGGCGCTGGTCCGCCGTTTCCTGCGCGAACCCGTCGGTCCCGGTCTCAACCTTATCCTGGCGCAGACGGCGCGGGGGCAGGCGATCTTCGCCGCCTTGCTCTGCCTCGGCGTGAGCGTCTGAACCTCACCGCCGCGCCAGCAGGACGAGCAAAGCCACGACCAGAACCGCGCAAAGCCCCTGCCAGAACAGCAGCGGATTTTTTTGATAGAGCGAGGCTTTCCTTGGCGCCGCGGGACGGCCCGATTGCGCGCCGTTCTCGATCTCGAAGGCGAATTCCAGCACGTCGCCATAGCGCTCTGGCCGGATCGACGTGGATCGCCTTCGCGATGGCCGCGTCGAGCCAGGCCGGCAGATCGGGCCGCCGCGCCATCAGCGAGGCCGGGGCGCCGAACCGCGGTTTCGTGAACGGCTCGATCTCGCCATAGGGATAGCTTCGCGCAAACAGCCGGAAAAGGGTCACGCCGAGCGCGAAAAGGTCGGACATTTCGTCGCCGGCGGCGCCGCTGAAAAGTTCCGGCGCCATGTAGGAAGGCGTGCCGGGAATGTCCTCCGGCGGAAAATCCTCGATCTGCGGCAGGCGCGCGACGCCGAGATCGATCAGCCGCAAGCCGCCGTCCTTCAGCAGCAGCACATTGTCCGGCTTGATGTCGCGATGGACGATCCCCGCGCGGTGCAGGGTCGCGACCGCGCGGGCGATGCGCGTGGCGAGCAGCGCCCCTTCCTGGTAGGTCACGCGCGGCTCTCGCGAAAGCCGCTGCTCGAGCGTCTCGCCATCATAATAGGGCATGACCGAATAGAGCCGGGATCTGGCGCCCCGGCGGTTGCTCGATCACCTCGCCGATCCACGGGCTGCGCACGCGACCGGCGACGAAGGCCTCGTTGATGAAGGCGCGGCGATAGACTTTTTCCGCGGCCACGCGCGGCTGCGGAAATTTCATCACCACCTGCGCGCCGCTGCGCAAATCCTGCGCCCGCATCAGCCGGCTGTAGCGCCCGTCGGCGATCACGCTTGTCGATGCGGTAATCGTCGACCAGGTCGCCGATCTTTGGAACGGCGAGAATCGGCAATTCGCCGAAGTGGTCGCTGATTTCCTCTTCGTCGGCCGGCGGCGTGTCGAGAATGTCGACGATAACAGCCGTGGCGTTGTCGGCGCCGCCCGCGTCGAGCGCGGCGGCGACCAATTCCTGCGCGGTCGGCTCCGGCGCGTGGCGCAGCGCGAGAATCGCGCGCAGCCTCGCGTCGCCCAAAGGGCCGTGCACGCCGTCGCTGCACAGCAGATAGCGCTCATGCGAACGCAACGCGAAGGTGGAATGGTCGAGCGCCACGGCGTCTTCCAGCCCGACAGCGCGGCGCAGGACATGGCTGAACTCGCCGCGTCCCATCACATGGTCTTCGGTCAGGCGTTCGAGCGTCCCCTCGCGAAAACGATAGAGGCGGCTGTCGCCGACATGGACGCAATGGCCGGCGCGGCCGTCGAGGATCAGCGCGGTGAAGGTCGTCGCCATGCCCAGGAGTTGCGGATCGGCATGGCTTTGCCCGACGATCCAGCTATTGACCGCATCGAGCGAGCGGGCCGCGGCCTGGCGAATGCCGAGCGAGCCGGGCAGATTGAAGAAGCCGTCGAAGAAGCAGCGCACGGTCAGCTCCGCCGCCTCGCGCCCGCCCTTGCGCGCCGCCGACCCCGTCGGCGACGGCGGCCACGGTCGCGCGACGCGCGTCAATCCGCGGACGGCCGATGCGCACGGCGGCGAAATCCTGGTTGTCCAGCCGTTTGCCGCGCTCCGAGGCGAAGCCGATCTCGAAGCGCAGGTCGTGGTCGGCGCGGTCCAGCCGGGTCATCGTGTGGGGTTCCGAAATGGTCCGGCGGTTCTTGAATACGCCGTCATTGCGTGTCTTCGCAATGACGGCGCCGATCATGCAGGCGGCAGTCTTGACGCGCGCCGCGGAAAAATCAAATCCGCGCGCCGGAAACAGCGCCCCAGGTGGTGCGCCAGCGGTGCTTCACGAAGGTCAGCCCGGCGACGCCGAGCAGGGCCAGCACGCCGAAGAACAGGAAGCCCGCCATGAAGCCGCCGGTCATTTCCTTCGACGTCGCCAGCGCCTTGGCGAGGAAGAACCCGCCGAGGCCGCCGGCAAAGCCGACCAGGCCCGTCATCACCCCGACCTCGCCGCGAAAGCGCTGCGGCAGCAACTGGAACACCGCGCCATTGCCCATGCCGAGGCAGAGCGTGCCGATCGAAAACAGGCCCACCGCGAGCCAGCCCTCGGCCGGCAGTTCTGTCAGAGACCATCCGGCGCCGCTGCGCGGGCTTGATTCCCTCCGGCAATTGCGAAATGGCGAAATAGCAGGCGGCGACGACGCAAAACATCACGGTCAGCGACTTGATGCCGCCGACCCGGTCGGCGATGGCGCCGCCGACCGGCCGGAAGGTCGAACCGAAGAACACGATCAGCGACACCATCAGGCCCGCCGCGACCGGCGTGGTGTGGAAGTGGTTGTTGAAGTAGAGCGGCAGCGCCGAGGCCAGGCCGACAAAGCCGCCGAAGGTGATGAAGTAGAAGAACATGAACCAGCGGCTGTCGGTATCGAGCAGCAATTCGCCATAGGCTTTTGAGCGGGATGCGCTTGATCGAGCCGGGCGCGTCCTTCACCGTGAGCATGTAGACTACGAGGATGACGACCATCGGGACCAGCAACGCCGCCGTAGACGCCCTGCCAGCCAAAATGTTCGGCGATGGTCGGCGCGAACAGGGTGTCGAGCACCACGCCCATGTTGCCGGCGCCGGCGATGCCCATCACCACGCCCTGCAGCTTGGGCGGATACCAGCGGCTGGCCTGCGGCAGCGCCACGGCGAAGGAGGCGCCGCCGAGGCCGAGCAGCGCGCCGAACGCCGCCACGGCGCCGGGGCCGCTCAGGCCGAACAGGAACACCCAGGCGCAGGCCAAGGGTCATGACGATCTGCGCCAGGGTGCCGGTGAGCTTGGATCCGATGGTGTCGGCAAGAATGCCCAGGGGAATGCGCAGGATCGCGCCGGACAGCACGGGGATGGCGACGAGGGTCAGCTTCTGTTCGATCGGAATATTCATCGCCTTGGCGATATAGGCCATCAGCGGCCCGAGCGAGACCCAGGCCATGAAGCTGATGTCGAAATAGAGAAAGGCGGACATCAGCGTCGGCCAGTGACCGGATTGTTTCAGATCGGAAAGCTTCATTCCTTGCCCCTTTGCTTGGATCAGACTTGGTTCGCCGCTGCCGGCAGGATTTCGTTTCCAGCCTGGCTCAAGCAGGCGTTCGATTTCAGGCTTGCACGAGCCGCAGCCGCTACCCGCGCCGGTCTTCTGGGCGACAGCGTCGGCGCTGCTCAGGTTTTCGTCGCGAATGGCGTCGAGGATGGTGTTGGCGCCGACGTTCAGGCAGACGCAGATTTTCTTGCCGGGATCGCGGCAGGCGCGCGGCGGCCGACCCGCGAGCAAAGCCAGCGGCGTCGCGCCCTCTTGCGCGAATTGTTCGCAAGCCCAGGCGCGCGCGACGGCGACCGGCGCGGGCGCGACAAACAGCGCGCCAAGGATTTTTCCCTCGCGCGCGGCGACGCAGCGATAGGCGCCGCCCCTCGCGTCGCGCATGGCGGTGAAGTCGCAGGCCTCATCCGCATCAAGGCCGAAAATCTTGCGCGCAAAAAACTCCCAGTCGGCGACGGGCTCAATGCCCGCGAGTTCGCAGCGCCAACCCGCATCGGCGCGCGCCAGGGCCCAGTAGCCGCAGTCCAGATTGTCCGGCTTTTTCCGCGTCAGCGCGAAGGCGTACCAGATGGGCGAAACCGCTTCGATCGCGACCGGCGTCGCCTTGCTTTCCGGCTGGCCGGACACCGGATCGACCACCGGCGCGACCAGTGCGCCGACGCGGGCGTCGGACGCGTATTGGTCGTTCCAGTGGATCGGCGCGAAGACCGCGCCTCGTCTCTGCCGCTCGGTGATTTGCGCGCGCAACAGCACCGAACCGCGCGCATTGGAAAGCCGCACCAGAGTGGCGGTTTCCACCCCCAGCCGCGCCGCGTCCATCGGGTTCAATTCGGCGAAGGGCTCGGCGATATGCTGCGACAGGCCTTTGCGCCAGCCCCGTGCGGGTCATGGTGTGCCATTGGTCGCGGATGCGACCGGTATTGAGGATGAACGGATGCGCGGCGTCGGCGGGAGTTGGCGAGGCCGCGAAACGGCGTCGCGACGAAATTGGCGCGCCCGTCGGCGTGAAGAATTTGCCCTCCGCGAAGAAACGGCGCGGTTCGTCGCTGGCCGTCGCGCCCGCCGGGCGCGGCCACTGGAATGGCGCGAGTCCTCGGTAATCCGCATCGCAAATGCTCGGCGAAAGCGGATATGTCGAAGTCGCGCGCGCCGAAATTCCGAGGCCGGACAGCGCCGCGTGTTCGCGGAAGATCGCCGCAGGGACCATCGAAGCGAAAAGCTTCGGCGAAACCCATGCGTTGCGCCACGCCGCAGATCGCCCGCCAGTCGGCGCGCGCCTCGCCCGGCGCCTTGCGCAAGGCGCGCTGGCGTGAGATGCGCCGCTCGGAATTGGTGACCGTGCCGTCCTTTTCTCCCCACGCTTCGGCGGGCAGCAGCACATGGGCGTAGCGCGCGGTGTCGGTGTTTCTCCACCACGTCGGAGACAACGACGAAGGGACATTTTTCCAGCGCCGCGCGGACGAAATCGGCGTCGGGCATGGATGTCCACCGGATTGGTGGCGATGATCCACACCGCCTTGACGCGCCCGTCGTGGATGGCCTGGAACAAGCTCGACCGCCTTGAGCCCCGGCTTTGCAGGCGATGGCCGGCGAACGCCAGAAGTCCTGCGTCAAGGCGCGGTGATCGGCGTTGTCGATCTCCATGTGGGCGGCGAGCATGTTGGCGAGGCCGCCGACTTCGCGTCCGCCCATGGCGTTGGGCTGTCCGGTGACGGAAAAAGGTCCGCAGCCCGGCTTGCCGATCCGACCGGTCAGCAGATGGGTGTTGATGATCGCGTTGACCTTGTCGGCGCCGGCCGAGGACTGGTTGACGCCCTGCGAATAGACCGTGACGGTCTTGTCGTTGGCGATGACCAGATCGAAGAACCGGCGCAGTTCCGCCGAGCGAAAGGCCGGTCGCTTCAGCCGTCTTTTTCGAGCGTCCATTTCCGCGCCTCGGCGAGCGCCGCGTCGGCGCCGCTGGTGTGATCGGCGACGAATTTCTTCGCGCGCTTGCCGGCCTTGTTCAGCTCGCGCAACAGGCCGTTGAACAGGGCGACATCAGAGCCCGGCGCGAGCGACAGATGCAGGTCGGCGAGTTCGCTGGTCGCCGTGCGGCGCGGGTCGATATTGACGATTTTCGGCAAGCCGCCGCGCTTTTCGCGCGCCGCCGCGAGCCGCTGGTGGAGCACCGGATGGCACCAGGCGAGATTGGAGCCGACGAGCACGACGAGGTCGGCCTGTTCCAGATCCTCGTAGCAGCCCGGCACCGTGTCCGAGCCGAAAGCGCGCTTGTGTCCGGCGACCGAGGCCGACATGCAGAGGCGCGAATTGGTGTCGATATTGGCCGCGCCGATAAACCCCTTCATCAGCTTGTTGGCGACGTAATAATCCTCGGTGAGCAGTTGGCCGGAGAGATAGAAGTGCGACGGCGTCAGGGCCATGCTCGGCGATGGTTCTGCCGGAAGCTTTCGCGCCGACGAGATCGAGCGCGTCGTCCCAGCTTGCGCGCGCGCCCGCGATCTTGAGGATGCAAGCAGCCGCTCCTCGTGGGTCAGCACCTGCGCCAGCGCCGAGCCCTTGACGCAGAGCCGGCCGAAATTCGCCGGATGCGTCTTGTCGCCGGAAACGCGCGCTTCCCTCGCCGTCGAGCGCGGCGCTGACGCCGCAGCCGGTGCCGCAGTAGGGACAGGTGGTGTTGACGGTCTGGGTCATCGGCTCTGCAGGATCTTCCTCGCTGCAGGCGCCGGGGCCGCCACGCCCATGTCGAGATAGATGCGGCCGCGCTCGATCTTCACCGGGAATTTTCGCGCGCAACCCGTCGTCGTCCGCGCCGCGATGCCGCGTTTCCAGATCGATGATCAGATTGTGCAGCGGACAGGCGACCTTGCGGCCGTGAACAATGCCTTCGCTCAACGGCCCGCCCTTGTGCGGGCACTTGTTCTCCAGCGCGAAGATCTCGTTCGACGCCGTGCGGAACACCGCGATCTCGCGGCGCGGCGTCTTCACCGTGCGCGCGCCGCGCTGGGGAATGGCGTCGATGGGGCCGACGTCGAACCAATAGGTTTTGAGCCTCTTCCACGGTAAAATCCTTCATTCGGCGGCGATGGGAAGCGCGGGCGAAAGCACGGCCAGCGGCGTGAATTCGTGCATGTCCTTGCCGGCGGCGCGCTCGGCCCAGGGATCGCGACGGGCGACGCGTTGCGAGATCAGGAAGCGCTCGTAAAGCGCCTTGCGATTGTCATGGTCTCCCATGATTGCGGCGCGCAGTCGCTCCAGACCCGTCTTCTCGACCCACTTCCACAGGCGGTCGAGATAGGCGGCCTCTTCGCGATACATCTGCATGATCGCGGCGACAATATTCGAGCGCTTCCTCCTCGCTATGGACATGGCCAAGCAGGTCGGTGGCGCGCACATGCAGGCCCGCGGCGCCCGCGACATGCAGGTCGTAGCCGCTGTCGGTGCAAACGACGCCAATGTCCTTGACGGTCGCCTCGGCGCAATTGCGCGGGCAGCCGGATACGGCCAGCTTCACCTTCGCGGGCGTCCACGAGCCGCAGAAAGCTTCTCCATCTTGATGCCGAGGCCGGTTGAATCCTGGGTGCCGAAGCGGCACCAGTCGGTTCCGACACAGGTCTTCACCGTGCGCAGGCCCTTGGCGTAAGCAAAACCCGAGACCAGCCCGCCGCATTGAGTTGCGCCCAGACCGCCGGGAAGGTCCTGCTTCTTCACGCCAAGCAGGTCGATGCGCTGGCCGCCGGTGACTTTCACGGAGGGGATCTTGAAGCGGTCGGCGACATCGGCGATGGCGCGCAATTCGTCGGGCGTGGTCACGCCGCCCCACATGCGCGGCACCACCGAAAACGTGCCGTCCTTCTGGATATTGGCGTGGACGCGTTCATTGACGAAGCGCGACTGGTAATCGTCCTTGTATTCGTAGGGCCAGTCGCAGAGCAGGTAATAATTCAGCGCCGGGCGGCAGGTAGGGCAGCCGCCCGAGCTTTTCCAGCCCAGTTCCTGCAACACCGCCGGCTGCGACTTGAGCTGCTTGCGACTTGATGAAGCCGCGCACTTCCTCATGCGTCAGGTCGGTGCATGTGCACATCGGTCGGCGGGCGGATTTTTCGTAGGCATCGCCGAGCGTCGCCGCCAGCAGCAGCTCGACCTTGCCGGCGCATTGGCCGCAGGAGGCCGACGCCTTGGTCTTGGCCCGCACCTCGTCGAGCGTGGTCAGACGCGTCGGCCTGGATCGCCTTGACGATGGCGCCTTTGCAAACGCCGTTGCAGCCGCAAATTTCCGCGTCATCCGGCAAGGCTGCAACGGCCGCCGTAGGGTCCAGCGGCGACCCTCCCTGATAGGCCTGACCGAAGATCAAGCGTGTCGCGAATGCCGCCGACATCCTCGCCCTTTTTGAGCAGGTCGAAATACCAGGCGCCGTCCGCCGTGTCGCCGTAGAGCACGGCGCCGACGACCTTGTTGTCGCGCAGCACGACGCGCTTGTAGACGCCGCGCGAGGGATCGCGCAGCACGACCTCGTTATTGGCGTCGTCATCGGAAAAATCGCCGGCCGAAAACAGGTCGATGCCGGTGACTTTCAGCTTTGTCGAAGTCACAGTGGGGGTGAAGCCGAGCGGGCTTTTCATCCGCCAGTTCGCTCGCCAGTACCTTGGCCATTTCATAGAGCGGCGCGACGAGGCCGTAGCATTGGCCGCGATGTTCGACGCATTCGCCGACGGCGTAGATGTGCGGGATCGCTGGTGCGCAAATGGTCGTCGACCAGCACGCCGCGATTGCAGTCGAGCCCGGCCGATTTGGCCAGTACGGCGTTGGGGCGGATGCCGACCGCCATGACGACGATGTCGGCCGGCAGCACGCGGCCGTCCTTCGAGCTTGACGCCGGTGACTTCGGTCTCGCCGAGGATGGCTTCGGTATTGGCGGCGGTGTAGACATCGATGCCGCGCTCGGTGATGGACTTTTGCAGCAGATAGCCGGCGCTGGGATCGAGCTGGCGCTCCATCAGCGTCGGCATGAGATGCACGACCGAAACCTTCATGCCCTTGAGCGCCAGGCCGGCCGCGGCTTCGAGGCCGAGCAGCCCGCCGCCGATCACCACGGCGTGGCCGCCCTTTTCCGCCGCCTCATGCATCAGCGCGACATCGTCGAGATCGCGGAAGGTGACGACGCCCTTGAGATTGGCGCCGGGAACCGGGATGACGAAAGGCTGCGAACCCGTGGCGATGACAAGCTTGTCGTAGCCGAGCTTTTCGCCGGCTCGCGGTCTCGACCGTCCGGGCCGCGCGGTCGATGGCGACGACGGACTGCGCCGCGCCGCAGATTCGACGCCATGCTTGGCGTACCAGGCCTCGTCATGGATGATGATGTCTTCAAACGCCTTTTCGCCCGACAGCACCGGCGACAGCATGATGCGGTTGTAATTGACCCGCGGCTCGGCGCCGAACACCGTGACAGTCCAATTCTTCGAGTTTCTTGCGTCGGCGCGTGGTCTTTCGCGAAAAGCTCTTCCATGGCGCGGCCGCCGGCCATGCCGTTGCCGATCACCACCAGGCGCTGCGCGCGTGTCGATCAGGAATTCCGCTTGTCCCATGGGACGCCCTCTTGCTGCGGCGACCCGGACGCAAAGATTCAACTTGAGGCGGATGGGCGTATGACTTCCCGAACTCTCGACAGCGCGCAGGCGCTGCGTCGGAGGACCTCAAGCAAAAACCGTCTTTGGTTTTCGCGAACCGATGGTCGGGGTCGTCATTGACCTGCAACTCATGTCGCAAGGGCCATGCCAGTTTGCCGCGTTGCGGGAATGATGTTGGTTTAACATGGTTTTAATCGGATTTTTCCGGCCGCGACTTCCGGGCTTCGCTTGCCGAGGTTTTGGCGCCGGGCGCCTGTCGATTGAATTTTGCGCCGCGAAAATTGAGCAGAGCCGCAACTGCTTATTTTTCGTGCGCCGCCAACGCCGAAAGCGGTTTCCCGCCAATGCGCCGGATCGAAAGCCGCAGGCTTGAACGCGGGAACCGCAGGCGCGGCGGCGGCGCGCCATCGAGCGGCCAGAACGCCTTTTGCGCCAGTGCGGCCAGCCCCTCATCGACTTCGGTCTGGCCGAGCGGAGGCCATCAGCACATAGAGCCAGAGCGCCTGCGGTCCGGCGAGCGCGGTGGCCTCGCCATCGAGGCGGAGCCATTTTCGCGCCAGCGAGGCCGCGACCATTCCGCGGCTAGCGCCGGCGTCGAGATTTTTCCGCGATGATCCGGCAGAATTCGGCCCGATTTTCCTCGCTCTCGCCCCAGAGCGCGGCGCGGCGCACAGCGCGGGCGGCGGCGCGCGGCAGTTCCGGCGCGTCATTGGCGGACTCGCGGCGGAAGGCCAGCAGCTTTTCCGGGCAATCCGCCGCCAGCGCGCGGCAAGGATGCAGGATTTCCGCGGCGCCCGCCTGCTGCGCCAGACTGTTCCAGGGCTCGCCGACGCAGAAGCCGTCGATATAGCCGCCCGCGACCGATTGCTGCATCAACGGCGGCGGCGTCACCGTCAGCCGCACGTCGGCGGGCTCGATGCCGCCCGCGCGCAGCCAAGGCAGCAACTGATAATGATGCGATGAATAAGGGAAAGACATGGGCGAAGCGCAGAGGCGGCCAGGTTCTGGCCGCTTGCGATCGGAGATCACCTCCGCCAGCGCCCGCGCCGTGCACGGCGGGATCGGTGGGATCGCCCGAAACCTTTTTATGCGCAGGGCGGCGGCGAGCGCGGGCGCGACGGAAATGGCGTTGCCGTCCAGTCCCAGCGCCACGGCGCCGATCATCGGCGCGGGAAAGCCGTTCAAGGCCGAGGGTGGAGGCGACCACGGCGGGGGCCAGCATGTGGGCGGCGTCGTAAATGCCGAGCGCCAGCTTGTCGCGCAGATTGGCCCAGGATGGCTCTGGCGCAAGCTCGAAGCGCAGACCCTCCTCGCGGTCGAAATGCTTTGCGCTGCGGCGACAAGCAGCAGCCCGGCGTCGGTAAGCGGCATGTAGCCGATGCGCAAGACCTGCGATCATCTGAGAAACTCCGCCGCGGTGATGATCGAGCGGGCGATGTCCGCGATCTTCTTGCCCTCGTTCATCGCGACCTTGCGCATCATGGCGTAGGCCTGCTCCTCGGGAATGTTCTTCGCCTTCATCACCAGCCCCTTGGCCTGGTCGATGGCCTTGCGGTCGGCCAGTTGCCCCTGCGCGGCGGCCAAGTTCCTCGCGCAGGCGCGCAAAGGCGTTGAAGCGGGAAATGCTCAGGTCGACGATGTTTTTCACCCGCTCCTTCTTCAGCCCGTCAACCACATAGGCCGAGACGCCGGCGTCGATCGCGGCGTTGATCATCGCGGCGTCGGAGCGGTCGGCGAACATCGCGACCGGCCGGGCGGCCGCTCCGGAGACGCGGATCATCTGCTCCAGCACGTCGCGATTGGGGTTTTCGAGATCGATCAGCACGATGTCGGCGTCGATGGCGCGCAGGCGCTGTTCGAGGTCGAGAAATGTATCGACGATCGGTCACCTGCTCATGCCCAGCCTCACGCAACCCGTCGCGCAGGATCGCGGTGCGCAACGGGTTCTGGTCGACGATGACGATGCGGAGGTTTTTTTCGTCGGGCAATGGCGGCCTGTCGGCGGATTGGGAGGTCAGCGTCGCATTATAGGGGATTCAACACGCTCGCGCCAGAAGCGGAAATCAGCGGAAAAATGGAGCCGCCGAGTTTGCTACACCCACCCCTGCGCGACAATTTCCCTCAGCCTGCCCGCTTCCCTCAGAATTTCGGCGCAACGCTGGCGGAGCGCCGCGAAGGCGTTGGATTCGCCTTCGTGTTTCCCCTCTTCCGCGAGGGGCGGCGGGCGTCTCGAAAGATCGAGCATGGTCAGAACCGACTGCCGCGTCTCGTCGAGCAATTTCGCGCAGGGCACGGGGTCGAGTTCCGCGCGGCGCGAGCGGATCAGCAGGCGCACGGTGACGATCTGGGCCGCTGTCGTATAGGCGGCGGCGATCAGCTTGCCGTAATCCTCCCACAGCGTGCGCTGGCGCCGCGGGGTCGCCGCGCATGCGCGTCGCGGATTCGCTCATCGCCGCCATCGCTTCGATCAGGCTTTTCCGCGCCAGGCGATATTCCTGCTCCTGCGCGTCCCAGCGCAGCGAATGGACGGCATAGATCGCAGAGCTGGCCAAGGAAGGCGCGGGCGATGGCTGGCGCGCCCTGGCGCTCCCATTGCGGCAGCACAAGGTTGGCGACATAGGCGATGGCGGCGCCGATCGCCGTGTCGACCAGCCTCGACAGCACCGGCGCCGCCTCGACCGGATCGATGAGATGCATGGCCAGCAGCGCCATGATCGTGGCCGAAGTCGAGGTCAGGCGGTAATCGACCCGCGCGAAAGCGTGGGCGACGCCGATGGCCGTAAGTTGCGCGGCGAAGAGCAGGCAGCGGCGAATTGGTCCACAGCAGCGCGCCGGCGACGCCGCAGCCGACGAGCGAGCCGATCAGCCGATCGTTGCGGCGCTGCTTGGTCACGCTGTAGCTGGCGCGCATGATCACCGCGGTGGTGAGCAGGATCCAGTTGCCGTGACGCAGGCCGGGAACGAAGATGATCAGCACATAGCCGAAGCCGAGCGCCAGCCCGAGCCGCAGCGCATGGCGGAAGACCGGCGAGGACCAGCGCAACGCCTTGAGGATCGGCGCCATGGACACGCGCAGGGGCGCGACGAATTTCGCTCGGCTCGACCCCGGCCAGCGCCTGTTTCGCCTTGTCGGGATTGGTCAGCACCGAAGGCAGGCGGGCGAGATGCCTGACCACCCAGGCCAGCCGGGCGCGAGTCAGCCGCGCGGCGCGCAGCAGGTCGGGATCGGCGGCGGGGTCGGCGCCGAGCTTTTCTATTTCCGCCGCCAAGAGATCGAGCGTTTCCTCATGGTCGGGGAAGGACCAGGTTTTTCCTGCCGACGGTCAGGTCGACGGCCAGCGTATCGAGTTCGCCCGCCAGTTGCAGCACCAGATCGGCGACGAGCTGCGCCAGGTCGTTTTTGCGCGGCGGCCAGGCGCACGGGCGCCTGGTCGGCATGGGTCGACACCATGCCGTCGAAAGCCTCCAGCATCATGACGATGGCGGCGAAGAAACGCACGATGTCCTTGGGGTCGCGGGAGCCGACGATCAGGCTGCGCGCCGCCTGCAAATGGTCGGAGAAGCGCCGCCTGCTGCTCGACGACCTTCATGTAGAGGGCGGCCTGGTCGCCGGTGTCGCGATAGAAATCGGCGACGCAGCGCAAGATAAGCGGCAAATTCGCGCAAGACTTCGGCGAGGGTCAGGCGGCGGCCCGAGGGGTCGAGCAGGCGCGTCAGGGCCAGCGCGACAGGGATGTAAAGCCCGCCGCCGATCGCGAACAGGAGTTCGTAGCGCAGGCGAAGCGTCAAGTCGCTCCGCCGGCGCGCCGAGGGTGAAGACCATGGCCAGCATGATCGAGACGCTGATCGGGATCGCCCAGCGGCCCCAGGCGAGCGAAAGGCCGGCGATGATTCCGGTGGCGACGATCACCGGCGCCTCGAGCCAGGGCGTTTCGACGCAAAGCGCGGTGGCGAGCGAGGCGCCCGCGGCGCAGATCCAGGCCAGCGGCAGGACGCGCGACCTTGGCCCGGAAGGGCATGGGCTGGTCGGAAATGCTGACGCAAAGCGCGCCGGAGGCCGCGGCCATGCCGGCGCCGAAGCTCAAGGTCACGCCAACCAGCCAGCGCCACGACGAGCACGCCGACAGCGACCGCGAAACCATTCAGTATATGGCGGCCAAACAGGTATTTGAGCAGTTTCGGCCGGGGCGCGGCCAGGGCCCGGCGCGCCAAGGGACTTACCAAGCGGCTCACCCCTTGCTGTCGATGAGCTTCGCGATCCGGCGCAAGGCGAGGTCGTAGCCTTGCGCGCCGCAGCCGGCGATCACGCCGTCGGCGCGTTTCGACACGAAGGAATGGTGACGGAATTCCTCGCGCTTGTGGATGTTGGAAATGTGCACCTCGATCACCGGCGCTTCGAAGGCGTTCAGCGCGTCGAGCAGCGCCACCGAAGTGTGGGTCAAGGCGGCGGGATTGATGACGAGGCCGCCGGCCTTGCCGCGCGCCTCGTGGATCCAGTCGATCAATTCATATTCGCGATTGCTCTGGTAGAAATGCACTTCGAGCTTCAACGCGCCAGCCAGGGCGCGACAGGCGCGCTCGACATCGGCGAGGGTCTCGGACCCGTAGATATGCGGCTCGCGCTGGCCGAGCAGATTGAGATTGGGGCCGTTCAGCACATAGACGAGGCGACTCATCCGAAAACCCTTTCGCGACCGACGACTCAGGGGTCGGATGGTCTCCTTATAAAAGCTTGCCTCCGGCATTGCGAGCGGCGGAAGCAATCCATCGCTCGCGGCAAAGCGGTTGGTTGCGCTCCGCTCACGCTGAGGAGGCGGAAACGCCCCGGCGGCGCGTCAGCGTCGCCGGGGCGAAAATCTCAATAGGTCGACGTATCCCCTTCGAACGCCCGCACCCACATGGCGCAGAGACCGGAGCGGACGATGTCGTTGATTCCGAACTCGATCACCGGCACCGGCATGTCATGGGTGCGGACCAGCTCGATCATGCGGCGCAGGCCGGAAGCCTGGGCAATGTCGCACTGGTTGACGTCGCCGTTGATCACGCTGATGCAGTTCTCGCCGACGCGGGTGAGAAAGGTCTTGATTTCGCCGATGCTGGTGTTCTGCGCCTCGTCGAGCAGGATGAAGGCGTTCTTCCAGGAACGCCCGCGCATCACCTCGAAGGGGACCATTTCGATATCGCCGCGTTTCAGCGCGATTTCGTAAGGTCCGGAGCCCATGCGCTCCTTGATGGCGTCGGCGATCGGGACCGCCCAGGGCGCGAACTTGTCCTCCATCGAGCCGGGGAAGAAGCCCAGCGAACGGCCGCAGGGCACATTGGGACGGGTAAGGATGATCTTGTCGATTTTGCCGTTGCGGAGGAGGTCGGCGGCATGGGTGGCGGCGATCCAGGTCTTGCCGGTGCCGGCGGGCCCCAAGACCACGATTTGCTCACTGGAGCGGAGGGCGGCGAGATATTGCGACTGGGTTGGATTGAGAGCTTTGATGGGTGGCAGGGCGCGCTGGTTCTGGAATTTCGATCCTTGGAACTCGATGATCTCTGCGTCTCCGCGTTGGCGCGGATTAACTCCATATTGTTGACGGGAATTGCGGCTCTTCTTTCGGTCCAGTTGTTTACCCACGCGAGGACTCCTCGGCATGAAACGACGGGCGCGCATTCCGTCTAGGACGGACTGCACGGTGGAGGTTTACACGACACGACTGGATAAGCAGCGGGAGAGGTTTTGGCGCTTCTGTGTGAAGGGTTTGCCATGGGCCTGCTCCTCGCTGATTAAAAGGATAAGCGATTCTCTCCCAACACAAAGTAAATTATTTTTACCTTTTGTTGGCGAGGTCGAGCGCAGGCAAGTTCGGGGCAACGCGCGGGGCGCCGCCTCACCCGTTCGGCAAATTCCTCGCCAGCGCCTCGAGCACGGCCATGCGCACGGCGACGCCCATTTCCACCTGTTCGCGGATCAGGCTCTGGTCGCCGTCAGCTACCCCGGAATCGATCTCGACGCCGCGGTTCATCGGGCCGGGATGCATCACCAGCGCGTCCGGCTTGGCATATCCGAGCTTTTCCGCGTCCAGCCCGAAAAAGCGGAAATATTCGCGGGTCGAGGGAATGAAAGCGCCCTGCATGCGCTCGCGCTGCAGCCGCAGCATCATCACGATATCAGCGTCGCGCAGGCCGTCGCGCATGTTGTTGTGGACCTCCACCCCCATCTGCCCGATCCCCGAGGGCATCAGGGTGGACGGCCCGACGACGCGCACCCGCGCGCCCAGGCAGCCCAGCGCGATGATGTTCGAGCGGGCGACGCGCGAATGCAGCACGTCGCCGCAAATGGCGACGGTCAGGCCATCGATGCGGCCTTTGGCGCGGCGGATGGTCAACGCGTCCAGCAAAGCCTGGGTCGGATGCTCATGGGCGCCGTCGCCGGCGTTGATCACGGCGCAATCGACCTTGCGCGCCAGCAAATGGCAGGCGCCGGCGGAATGATGGCGCACCACGATGATGTCGGGCCGCATGGCGTTGAGCGTGATCGCCGTGTCGATCAAGGTTTCGCCCTTCTTGACCGAACTATTGGCCACCGACATGTTCATCACGTCGGCGCCGAGACGCTTGCCTGCCAGTTCGAACGAGCTTTGCGTCCGGGTCGAGGCCTCGAAGAACAGGTTGATCTGCGTGCGGCCGCGCAGGCTGGTCTTTTTCTTCTCGACCTGGCGGGACACTTCGACGGCCTCCTCCGCCAGCTCCAGCAGAAAAAGGAGGTCAAGCCGGTTCAGGCCCTCGATGCCGAGGAGGTGACGATGGGAAAAGGCGAAGGGTGCGTTCATGATTTTGGTCTAATGTAGAGCCTCGGACTGCGCAAGCGCGGCAGCCTCAATCCAAAGGGGATCGCAGGAATGGTCGACCTTCGCAAGCTCATCGCATTCGCCTGGCTGATGGCCGGCGCGCAACTCGCCCTGGTGACGTCAGCGATGCTCGGCGTCTCTTTCGCGTTACCCCTTCCCCTGGGGCTGGCGTCGATGATCTTCTGGCCCGTCATTTTCATTCAGGCGGTCAGGAATTTTAAATGGCGCGGCTGCTGGCTTCTCTTGCCCGCGCCTTTCTGCATGTGGCCGGTCCTTTTGGCGCTGGTCGCCCTCATCGCAAGCCCGCATGTAAACAGCTGATTTCCATGCCGTTCCAGCGATTGCTCGGCGCGCACGTCAAGAGCGCCTGGTTGACGGCGGCCCTGCAAGTCACCGTGACCGCCGACGTCTTTTACCAGCTTGACTGGATCCCCACGAACGTCGCCATCGCCGTTTCAATGCTTTTGCCCGTGGTTTGGCTGATCTTGCTCCTTCGCGCGCTGGTCAAGTTCGGCTGGCGCGGCTGCTGGCTTCTTTTGCCTGCGCCGTTCTGCATCGGAATCCTGTTGCCGCTGATGCTGGCGCCTTTTTTCGGCGTCTATTTTGTCCTCGAGCCCAAACCGAGCGGATGAAAGGGCAATAGCCGGCCGGACAAGGCGCGCCGCGATTGCCGGACGACCGGCAACCTGGGCTGTCGAAACTGCGCCCAATGCCTGCCCTGCCCTGCGCAAATTTCGCGCAGGCGACCAATGCCCATTTGACTATTGGCCGCCGGTCCCCCATTTTCCGCCGCTGTTCGCGCCCTTGAGCGCTCAAAGATTTGCGGCCTTTTTCAGGTCCAGGGGTCATCGCCAGAGGTCATCAAATGGACGTCGTCATCGTCGAATTGCCCGCCAAGGCCAAGACGATCAACAAATATCTCGGCAAGAACTTCGAGGTCATCGCCTCATTCGGGCATGTGCGCGACCTGCCGGCCAAGGACGGTTCGGTCGACCCGGAAGCCGATTTCAAGATGCTGTGGGAAGTGGACGGCAAGGCGAACAAGCGCCTGTCGGACATCGCCGCGCTGGTCAAGAACGCCGACAGGATCGTGCTCGCGACCGATCCGGATCGCGAGGGAGAGGCCATTTCCTGGCACGTGCTGGAAGTCCTGCGCAACAAGAAGGTGCTCAAGGACAAGCCGGTCGAGCGCGTGGTGTTCAACGCCATCACCAAGGACGCGATCCTCGAGGCGATGCGCCATCCCCGCCAGATCGACACGTCGCTGGTCGAGGCCTATCTGGCCCGCCGCGCCCTGGATTATCTCGTCGGCTTCAATCTTTCGCCGGTGCTGTGGCGCAAGCTTCCCGGCGCCAAGTCGGCCGGCCGCGTGCAATCGGTGGCCTTGCGGCTGGTCTGCGACCGCGAGCTGGAGATCGAGAAATTCGTCACCCGCGAATACTGGTCGCTGGTCGCGCATCTGCGCACCCAGGCCGATGCTCCCTTCATCGCCCGCCTCGTCGGCGCGGACGGCAAGAAAATCACCCGGCTCGACATTGGCGCCGGCGCCGAGGCCGAAGCCTTCAAGACCGCGCTGGAAAAGGCCGCGTTTTCGGTCGCTTCCGTCGAGGCCAAGCCGGCCAAGCGGCACCCTCACGCGCCTTTCACCACCTCCACCTTGCAGCAGGAAGCCTCGCGGAAACTCGGCATGGCCCCGGCCATCGCCATGCGCGTCGCCCAGCGCCTCTATGAAGGCGTCGATATCGGCGGCGAGACCGTCGGCCTCATCACCTATATGCGTACCGACGGCGTCGATGTGGCGCCGGAAGCGGTCGCCGCCGCGCGTTCGGTGATCGGCAAGGAATTCGGCGACAATTACGTGCCGCCGGCCCCGCGCAAATATACCGTCAAGGCCAAGAACGCGCAGGAAGCCCACGAGGCGATCCGCCCCACCGACCTGTCGCGCCTGCCCAAGCAGGTCGCGCGCTATCTGGATAACGATCAGGCCAAGCTCTACGAGCTCGTCTGGACCCGCATGATCGCCAGCCAGATGGAATTGGCGCTGCTGGAGCGCACCACGGTCGATATCTCCGCCAAGGTCGGCGAGCGCAACCTCGACCTGCGCGCCACCGGCCAGGTCGTCCGCTTCGACGGGTTCCTGAAGCTCTACCAGGAAGGCAAGGACGACGAGGAGGACGAGGAGTCCGGCCGTCTTCCTCCCATGCCGCAAGGCGAGGCGCTGAAGAAGGACAAGATCGAGGCCGACCAGCATTTCACCGAGCCTCCGCCGCGCTATACCGAGGCGACGCTGATCAAGCGCATGGAAGAGCTCGGCATCGGCCGGCCCTCCACCTATGCCTCGACGCTCGCGGTGCTGCGCGAGAGCGACTACGTCAAGCTCGACAAGAAACGCCTCGTGCCCGAGGACAAGGGGCGGCTGGTCACGGCCTTCCTGGAAAGCTTCTTCGGCCGCTACGTCCAATATGACTTCACCGCCGCGCTGGAGGAACAGCTCGACCGCGTCTCCAACAGCGAGATCGACTGGAAGGAGGTCCTGCGCGATTTCTGGAAGGATTTTTCGGCGGCGATCGACGGCACCAAGGACCTGCGCACGGGGCAGGTCCTCGACAGCCTCAATGATTTGCTGGGGCCCCATATCTTCCCGGCCAAGGAGGACGGCTCCAATCCCCGCGCCTGCCCGATCTGCGGAACCGGCCAGATTTCGCTGAAGCTCGGCAAATTCGGCGCCTTCATCGGCTGCTCGAACTATCCTGAGTGCAAATATACCCGCACGCTCTCGGATCGCGGCGAAAGCGCCGCCAAGGGGGACGGCGAACGTCCCGGCGTCAAGGTCCTGGGCGAAGACCCGAAGACCGGCCAGGAAATCACCCTGCGCGACGGGCGTTTCGGCGCCTATGTCCAGGAAGGCGAAGGCGACAAGCCCAAGCGCTCATCTCTCCCCGCCAATATCAAGGCGGACGAGGTCACTCTGGAGATCGCGCTGGCGCTCCTGTCGCTGCCGCGCGAAGTGGCCAAACATCCCGAAAGCGGCGAGCCCATCCTCGCCGGCATCGGCCGCTACGGCTCCTATGTGCAGCACAACAAGACCTACGCCAATCTCGGCAAGGACGAGAATGTGCTTGAAATCGGCGGCAATCGCGCCATCGACCTGATCCTGACCAAGGAGGCCGGCGGCGGCATCCGCGGCGCGGGCGGCGAAATTCGCGCCCTCGGCGAGCATCCGCAGGGCGGCGCCATCGCCTTGAAGGCCGGCAGGTTCGGCCCCTATCTCGCCTGGGGCAAGGTCAACGCCACCCTGCCCAAGGGCACGGACATGACCGGCCTCACGCTCGAAAAGGCCATCGAACTGGTGGACGCCAAGGCGGCCGGCGCGCCGAGCGACGGGCGCCTGCTGGGCGAGCATCCCGACGGCGGCCCGATCGCGGCGCGCGCCGGGCGGTTCGGCGCCTATGTGTCGTGGAACAAGGTCAACGCCACGCTGCCCAAGAGCATGGCGCTGGAGACGGTGTCGATCGAACAGGCGATAAGACTGATCCAGGACAAGATCGATTCCGGCGCCAAGCCGGGCAAGAAGCCCGCGACCAGGAAGCCTGCAGCAAAAAAGGCCTCTGCGAAGAAGGCGGCGCCGGCGAAGAAGGCGGCGGCCAAGGCGAAGGACATAGAGGATTCCGACGAGACGCCTTTCGAAGGCGGATCGCCCGCCAAAAAGGCGCCGGTCAAGAAAGCTCCGGCAAAGAAAGCTCCGGCCAAAAAGAAATAGGTTTGGCGACACGGCTGCCCGACCATGGCCAGCCACGCTGGCCATGGCGACCTCTCGCCCGCGCATCACGCCGAAAGTATTGTCCGGCGTAAAGTAACTAACGGATATTGAGCGCCAGCAAGCAGCGGGCTGGCCCGGCGAGCCTATTCGGAGGGGAAGTCTTCCGGAGCCGGCGCGCAGAAAAACGCGACAAAGGCGGCGTTCTCGGGAGGGCTCGCGCCCCAGCGCGGAACGCGCAGGCAGTAGGCGCGAAAATCGGCGCCGTGGTCGGCGAGGAGGGTTTTCTCCTCGCGCGGCACGGCGATCCGGCTGAAATATTGCCACATGCCGACCAGGATCAACGCCGCTCCCGAAAGCCAGGCATAGGCGGCAAGCCGCTCGTCAGGCGCGCCGCTATCAACCTGTTCGCAGAGCTGGACGACGACTATCCACAACGCGAATTGCAGCAACACGATGGAATAGACCGGATTGCGCGTAAGCCGGTAAATCCCGCCGGTGACGAGTTTGCGTGAATGACCATAGTCCCAGGCCGTGCCGCCCTGGCGCGAAAGATGCGCCATCAATGCAATCTTCGCCAGATAGCAGGCGGAGACCAAGGCCAGGGGAACGGCGAGTTGCGGCAGGCGATCGGCGAACTTCTCCGCATGCGTCGTGAGGAACAGGCCGACGAAAGCCGTCGCCACAAGTTCGGCGCGAAAGGTGCCGCTCGACCGGCTGAAAGCGCGCCACAAGGATCGGAAAAGGTTCATGAAGGTCTCGTAATCGATCGGCTGTTTGATGAACGAGCAAAACACAACCCTGAATTTAGGCGTCAGACTATTACGTTTGGTTACCGCAGGCCTGAAACGAGGGCTCAACAACGAGGCGATATGGCCAACATGGTTAGCAAACGATGACGGACCATCGCCAAGCCTCACCTGCCCGGCAACGCCCCGGCTTCGCCATGCAGTTGCGGGATGGCGTCGGCCGCGGCCCCGCGCGCAGCGAAAGCGACGCGCTCTCGGCGACGCAGCCAGGAGGCGTCCAGCAGCATCTGCGCCGCCCAGCGATAGACGTTGCGCTCGCCGACCTGGCCGCACATCATCTTCATCCGCTCCATCTGCTCGGCCTCGCTCATGCGCAGCGCCCGGTCGAAAGCCTTGGCCATCCCGTGGGTGTCATAGGGATTGACGATCAGCGCCTCGGTCAGTTCGCGCGAGGCGCCGGCGAAACTCGACAGGATCAGCACGCCCAGGCCGTCGTCGCGCGCCGCCACGAACTCCTTGGCTACCAGGTTCATGCCGTCATGCAGGGCCGAGACGATGCAGATGTCGGCGGCGCGGAACAATTCGAACACCTGGTGCGGATCGTGGTGCTTGATCACCAGGTGAATCGGCGCGCGCCGTTCCCCGCGTATTTGTCGTTGATCTCGGCCGCCAGTTGCTCCGCCTCGTGCTGCAGGCCGGCATAGGCCGCGAGTTTTTCGCGCGTCGGCGCCGCCGCCTGGATCAGCGTGACCTTGCCGCGCCATTCAGGCTTGTCGGCAAGGAGGTCGTCGATGGCGTGCATCCGGTCGAGGATGCCCTTGGTATAGTCGAAGCGCTCGACGCCCACGACGATGCGCACGTCGTCGGCAAGCCCGAAACGTTTCCGCACCGCGGCGCGGCATTCCTCCACCGGCGCCTGCGTCGCCAGCGCGCGCGGCGGCCATTCGATGGAAATGGGATAGGGCCGGATCAGGGTTTCCCGCCCGCGCCGCGTGATCGAGGAGTTTTCGCGGTCGACGCGGCTTTCGATGAAGCGGTCGACGGTCTCGATGAAATTATTGCAATGGAAACGGGTATGGAAACCAAGGATCGACGAGCCGAGCAAGCCGTCGAGGATCTCGTTGCGCCAGGGACAAATCCCGAAGGTTTCGGCATTGGGCCAGGGAATGTGCCAGAAGGTGATGATCGTCGCCTTGGGCAGTCGCTGGCGAACCATGCGCGGCAGCAGGGCGAAATGATAATCCTGCACCAGCACCACGGGATTGTCGCAATTGGCCTCCTCGGCGACGACGTCGGCGAAACGCGCGCTGACTTCCTTGTAATAGGCCCAGTCCTGCTCGCGAAACGTCGGGCGAACGAAGGCGATGTGGCAGAGCGGCCAGAGCCCTTCGTTGGCCAGTCCGTAATAATAGCCGTCCTGTTCCTCGTCGGTGAGCCAGACCCGGCGAAGCGTATAGGTCGGATCGTCCGGCGGGACCTGCAGCCGGTCGTTGGCGTCGCAGGTCTCCCGGTCCGCCGAGCCGCCGCCATGGGCGATCCATACGCCGCCGCAGGCCCGCATCACCGGCTCCAGCGCCGAGACCAGGCCGCTCGCCGGGATCTGCAGTTTGATTTCGCCATCGACAAGGTTGTGAATATAGGGCTCGCGATTGGAGACGATCAGCACCCGCGCATCGGGCAATTCCTCCTGCAGCAGCAGATGCAAGGTTGTCCGGCGACCATTTGACATGGATGCCCTCGACGAATTTGCGCTCCATGCGCAATTCCGCCAGCAGGGCGTTGATCTCTTCATTGACAGGCAGCTCGGGCCGGTCGAGATCCGGCGGCGCCGACAGGCGGCGACCGTCGGCGATCGCCGCGCGCAGCGAGTTGAGCCAGCTGCGGCGCATGACCAGCACGACGGCCATGGTCAGGAGGCCGAAACCCAGCATCAGCCCCATCAGGTCGAGAGCGGCGAAAAGCCGCAGTTCGTTGACGCGGCGGCGAACGTAATCGGCGCTGGGAGCGACGATGAAGGTGCCCGATTTGGCGTCGCCCAGCGGATAGACGCTGACGGTGATGTAGCCGCCCTGCGCTCGCCTCCACCGGAAGCGCTCGGTTTTGCGTCGCGGCAGGTCGGCGCAATCCATGCCCTTGCGAAAGTCGGCGCTGGCGTAGCGCAATTCGGCGTTTGCCGAGCAATAGGCGAGCGACAGATCCCGATTGCCTTCTGCGATCCGGTCGAGCAAGGGCTTGAGGTCGCCGCCCTCCTTTGCCAAGGCGGCGGTGGCGAGATCGTCGCTGATCGCGCGGAAGGCGAGATTGGTCTGCATCTCGACATCGCGCCGCGCCCAGTTCTCGATGAACATGTTGGCCGGCCCCAGGGCTCCAAGGCCGATGACCAGCGCGGCCGCGACCGCGATCATGAGATAGAACCAGCCCCGGCCGGCGAAGATCGACGCCAGCCGCGATCTGGCGTCGCCCCTGCCGTCGCCGGGACCGGGGAGCGCTGTCATCGCGCCGCCTCCCAGCTTTGCGACAGCCTCATGGCGGCCAGGATGATGCCGACTGCCGAATAGGTTTGCGGGAAATTGCCCCATAATTCGCCGGTCACCGGATCAATGTCCTCCGACAGCAACCCGACATGGTTGCGGCGCGACAAGATCTTTTCGAACAGCTCGCGCGCCTCGTCGCGCCTGCCGATCGCCGCCAGAGCCTCGACGTACCAGAAGCTGCACAGGGTGAAGGCGGTGGTCGGCGCGCCGAAATCGTCCGGCGCGGCGTAACGGAACATGTAGCGGTTGCGGCCGAGCACCTTGCCGGTCGTCTCCACGGTGGCGATGAATTTCGGGTCGTCGGGCGCGACCATGCCGAGGTCGCTGAGCAGCAACGTGCTGGCGTCGATGTGATCGGAGTCGAGATGGCCGGCGTAGCAGTTGATGTCCGGACGCCAGCTGCGCTCCAAGATGGTCTCGCGCAGGTCATCGGCGGATTTCCGCCATTGCGCGGCGCGATCCACCATGTTCAGCCGCGACGCGATCCGCGCCAGCCGGTCGCAGGCGACCCAGCACATGGCTGCGGAATAGGTGTGGATCGCCGGCTTGTCGCGATATTCCCAGATGCCCGCGTCCGGCGTCAGCGCCACAGCCAGCGCCCGCATGCCGAGCGGCTCCAGCAAGGAGAACAGCGCCTCGTCGCCCTTTTGCGGCAGGCGTTCGTCGAAAAACATCTGTGAGGCGGAAAGGATGACGCTGCCATAGACGTCGTGCTGGATCTGGTTGACCGCGTCATTGCCGACCCGCACCGGCCCATAGCCGCGATAGCCGGCAAGGTCCGGCGCCTCGCATTCCTCCAGCGTCATCTCCGGCAGCACGGCATAGACCGGCTTCAGGTCCGGGCCGCGCTCCATGGCGATGATGTTGGTGACGTAATCGATGAAGCGCACCATGGTCACCGTCGCGCCGACGCGATTCAGCGCCTGCACGGTGTAGAAGGCGTCGCGAATCCAGCAATAGCGGTAATCCCAATTGCGCTGCGTCGCCGGGGCCTCCGGCAGCGAGGTGGTGAGCGCGGCGACAATGGCCCCGGTCTGCTCGAAACTGCATAGTTGCAGGGTGATGGCGGCGCGGATCACCTCTTCCTGATATTCGAAGGGCACGTAGAGATTGCGCACCCATTCGCGCCAGGCTTCGAGCGTCTGGTCATGGAACTCGCGCGCCAACCGCGGAATGGAGCTTGGCAGGGGCTCGTCGGCGTGAAGGATGAACGTGGTCGGCTGCGACAGGATGAAGGCCCCGTCGGTGGCGATATAGGAAACCGGCGCGTCGGTGGTGAGCCGGATGGTTCCAGCCTCGCTGGTGTAGCGGATATGGTTCGAGCCCATCACCGGCTGCGCGCGCAGCCGCCCGTAAGCCATGCGCGGACGCATGCGGACGCGGATGCGGCAGAGCCCGCGCAAGGGCTCGACGCGGCGCAGGATCATCGGCGGATTGTAATGGCGGCCGAACTGCGGAAAGCGCGGCGCGAAATCGGTGATGACGAAGGAGGCGGCGCCGTCCGCCGAGGTCACGACCGTGCGGACGATGGCGGTGTTGCGCACATAGGTCTGCTCCGAGGTCGCGCCATCCTCGTCGAAGCGGATGGCGAAGTAGCCGTTTTCCGGCATCTTGCCGTCGACCAGGGCGCAGAACACCGGATCGCCGTCGACGCGCGGCCAGCACATCCAGACGATGGCGCCCGAGCGGTCGAGCAGCGCCGAAATATTGCCATTGCCGATGACGGCCAGATCGATGGTGGGATTAAGCTGCATCAACCGCCGTCCTTTCGCTTCTGCGAAGCGCGTGACTTGCCCTTGGATTCGCCTTGCAGGGATTTGCCCGCCAGTTGGCCGAGCCATTGCCGCACTTCGGCGGTTCCGGAGAAATCCGCGACGGCGCTTGCGAAGTACTCGCCGGCCACCCGCAAGCCCTTGCCCCCCAGGTTTTCAGCCGCTTCGAAAGCCGAGAGATCGCCGCTGTCGTCGCCGATCATGATCGGGCGACGTCCGGCGAAGGGCGGCCTTTGCATGAAGTCGCGCAAGGCCGCGCCTTTCGACACCGCGCGCGGGATCGCCTCCGCCACCATCTTCCCGGGTCGAAGGTCGAGAGCCTCGCCTGCCCCGGGCAGCAATGCGCCGAGCAGCCGCTCGACTTCCGGCCCCTTTTCCTCGGCCAGGCGATAATGCACGGCGATGCCGACGCTTTTTGTCTCGACGAGAATGCCAGGCGCGAGATCTTCCAGCCGGCGGACCGACTCGACAAAGGACGCCTCCAGCGGCGCCGTCCGGCGCCGGACCTCGCCGCCGGTCTCCTCGCGTATTTCGGCCCCATGGACGCCGGCGGCGCGAAGCTGCGACGGCGCCAGCATCCGGTCGATGTCGACCAGGGAGCGGCCGGTAATGATGGCCAGCGCCCCGCCGAGTTTTCGCGACAGGTCCTCCAACAGCGCCGCCAGTCCCGGCGGCGCGGCGGCCTCGGACGGCGTCGCCGCAAGGTCGATCAGCGTACCGTCGAAATCGAGGAAAATCGCCAGCGGCGCCGCAGCGTCGACGCCGACGTTTTTTCGGTCTTCCTGGGACAAGCGCAGCTCCGCGCTGAAAAAGGGGGCTAAAACCCAACTTCAAGCTTCGAAAACCGTTCCCAGCATAGGCGCAAAAAGAAATCGCCGCAAATTTTATTGCGGCGATTTCAATGCTTTAAGCTTGACCTTACCCTTGCCCCCCGGTCAGTAGATTGGGAAGCGGCCGGTCAGTTGTTCGACCTTTCCGCGCACCGCGGCTTCCACTGAGGCGTTGCCGGCGTCGCCGTTTTTCGCCAGTCCGTCGAGGGTTTCGACGATCAACTCGCCGACCTGCTTGAACTCCGCAACGCCGAAGCCACGCGAGGTGGCGGCGGGCGCGCCGAGGCGGATGCCCGAGGTCACCCACGGCTTTTCCGGATCGAAGGGCACGCCGTTCTTGTTGCAGGTGATTTCCGCGCGCCCCAACGCGATTTCCGCGGCCTTGCCCGTGAGTTTCTTCGGACGGAGGTCGACCAGCATCAGATGATTGTCGGTGCCGCCGGTGACGAGATCGAGCCCGCCCGCCTTCAGCGTTTCAGCCAGCGCGCGGGCGTTGTCCACCACCTGGCGGGCGTAAATCTTGAATTCAGGCTGCAGCGCCTCGCCAAAGGCCACCGCCTTGCCTGCGATGACATGCATCAGCGGGCCGCCCTGCAGGCCGGGGAAGATCGCCGAATTGATCTTTTTCGCCATCGCCTCGTCGTCGGTCAGGACGAGGCCGCCGCGCGGGCCGCGCAGGGTCTTGTGCGTTGTGGAGGTGACGACATGGGCGTGAGGGAATGGCGAGGGATGCGCCCCGCCCGCCACGAGGCCGGCGAAATGCGCCATGTCGACGAACAGATAAGCGCCGATGCTGTCGGCGATGGCGCGGAACCTGGCGAAATCCCAATGCCGGGCATAGGCCGAACCGCCTGCGATGATCAGCTTGGGCTTGTGCTCATGAGCGAGCTTTTCGACCTCGTCCATGTCGATGCGGCCGGTCTCGGGGCTGACGCCATAGCGACACGGGCTTGAACCATTTGCCTGACATGTTGACCGGCGCGCCATGGGTGAGATGTCCGCCCGCAGCGAGGTCGAGGCCCATGAACGTGTCGCCGGGCTGGAGCAGGGCGAGGAAAACCGCCTGGTTGGCCTGGCTGCCGGAATTGGGCTGCACATTGGCGTAGGCGCAGCCGAAAAGCTTGGTGACGCGCTCGATCGCCAGATTTTCGGCGATGTCGACGAACTGGCAGCCGCCGTAATAGCGCTTTCCGGGATAGCCTTCGGCATATTTATTGGTCAGCACCGAGCCCTGCGCTTCGAGCACGGCGCGGGAAACGATGTTTTCCGAAGCGATCAGCTCGATTTCCTTGCGCTGACGGCCAAGCTCCAAGCTCAACCGCGCGGAAGATTTCGGGATCGGCTTCGGCGAGGGAGGCGCCGAAAAAGCTGTTGGAGGTCGACCTCGCCGCGGCGGCGCTGGATTGGCTCATGCTTGGGCTTCCTTCTGGCTCTAAAGCGTTTTCGAGCGAAGTGGATTCCGGTTCGCGTGAAGAAAACGCGTGAAAACAAAACTCTGATAACCTCCGGCGAACGCATGTTCGCCGGAGATGATCCGCGGCGACGAGCGCCGGAATTGCTGGCCCCATATCACGCGATGTCAGCGGAAGGAAGGCCGGAAAAGACTTCGCCCCGGAGGATCGGGACCTCCGGCGGCGTTTTTCAACCGAAGATCGGGTGTCTTACTGCTCGTCCGGCTCCGGATCGATCGCCGGGCGGCCGCCCTGGGTCTGATGCGACCGACGCTGCATCGGCGGGCTGGTCCGCCGGCGACAGTGGAGAAGCCGTCGCGCTGGTAGATATCCTCGCGGAACTGCACGAGACCCTCCGGCGTGCCCCAGGCGGTGATATAGACCCAGTAGACATTGACCGGCGGCTCGATCTTGACGTCCAGCCGCTCGCCCGAGGCGATCGCCTGGTCGATGTGGTCACGGTCCCAGCCCGGATTGTTCTTCAATAGCCAGGCGACATAGTCGCGCACGTTCTGCATGCGCATGCAGCCTGACGACACGAAGCGGAAATCGTCGCCGAACACGCCCTTGGCCGGCGTGTCATGCATATAGACGCCGTAGGGATTGTTGATGTTGATGCGCACCACGCCGAGCGAGTTTTCGGTGCTCGGGTCCTCGCGGAAGCGGTAGTTGGTCGCTTCCAGCGAATGCCAGTTGATCTGATTCCGGCTGGACCTCGACATTTTCCTTGTTGAAAATGCGGATGTGGTTGTCGCGCAGGTAATTTGGGTCGGCCTGCATCTTCGGGATCAGATCCTTGCGGATGATCGAGGCTGGCACGGTCCAGTAGGGATTGAAGTCGATGTCCAGCGCGCGGGTCTGCATGACCGGCGACTGGCGGTCGATCTTGCCGACGCCCGCCGCATGGTGAGTCGCAACCGTATCGTTTTCCACGGTCTCGACCATGGCGGCGGGAATATTGGCCTCGACGAAACGCTCGCCGAGATTGGTCGGCGAAGGTGCGCAGCCGCACGATATTGGTTTCGAGCTGGCGCAGCCGGAAGTCAGCCGGCACGTTCATGGCTTCGGCGGTCGGCGGATTGACGACGCCGCTTTCGATCAGGCCATGGCGCGCCTGCAACCGCTTGACGCCCGCCTCGACATAGGAATCGTAAACGCCGGAATTGGACGAGGCCGCGATCGAGATCGCCGGTGACGATCAGGCGCTTGCGCAGGGCCGCCACCGCCGGGCCGGACGAGCCGAGCTTCAGCGTCTGTCCCGTCGGGATCCTGGCTCCAGCCGCCATTGGCGACGATGGTCGCGATATTGCTCGATCGCCTGCTCGGTGGCGGCCAGCGTCCGCGGCGACAGCAGCGGGGTGGTCGAGCGGGAGACCGTCAAGCGCGCGTCGGAGTCATAACGCTGCGCCCATTCGGCCTGGCTGAAACCGTCGCCGGCCCGAACCGGAGCAGTCAAAGCCATCGCGCCGAGGGCCAGACAGCCGACGGCGCCCAGACGACGCGCAGCCGAGCGGGATGGCGTCAAATCGGGTCTGTTCAAAATCGAAACTCCAATGTCAAAATGCTTTTCCCCGGCCTGGCGGACGCCCCGCCGGCGAATTGCGCAAAGATTCGATGACGAGGGTTAAAAAGGCGCGAATAGCGCGGCGATTTTAAGGCGAAGCCTCGACTTGAGCGTTTTCAGGCGAAATGGACGCCGTTTTGCGCGAATGAAATTCATTGAAACTAAACAAAAAAAAGCCGGGCTTTGCAGCCCGGCGAAGTCTGGCGAATTGTCGAAGGGGTACGACAATCCGCGTAAAGGGATCAGAAAATCAGAGACGATACTTGATCTGGTCGGTCCAGAAGCGCTCCAGGCGGGTCAGGGCGTTATTGACGGCCTGGAATTCGGCGATCGAGACGCCGCCGATCTGTTCCACCGTGAAGACATGCTTTTCATAAAGGCCCGCGACGATGTCGCGCACGTCCTTGCCTGCCGGGGTGAGGCTGATGCGGACCGAGCGGCGGTCGACGCGCGAGCGGGCATGATGCAGGTAGCCCATCTCCACCAGCTTCTTGACGTTATAGGAGACATTGGAGCCGAGGTAGTAGCCGCGGGTGCGCAGTTCGCCGGCGGTCAGTTCCGCTGTCGCCGATGTTGTAGAGCAGCAGCGCCTGCACGGCGTTGATGTCGGAGCGGCCGCGACGGTCGAATTCGTCCTTGATGACGTCCAGCAGGCGGCGATGCAGCCGCTCCACCAGGGTGAGGGCTTCGAGGTAGACCGGGCGCACTTCGGCGCCGCGTTCGGCGCGGGCGGCGGAGACTTCCATTTTCGGCGGCGTTCGACATTGTCTTGATCCCTGTGTTCTGATTTGCGCGCCGCTTATGTTTCCCGGCTGCGTCCATGGAACAGACCATGAGGGGCTGCGAATGAAAACCGGTTTAAACAACAAGCTGAATCCGGCGTTACCGCCCGTAAGCTCAATTGAAGTGAATCATCGATGAATTAAAACAAGTATTTAGGTTGAGAGTTGTTAACCCCTGTCGCTGCGCTTGCGTGTGGCGCCCTTGCATCACAAAGAGGACGCTCCTCAGACCACGGCCCAAAGCTCGCCGGATCGCCTCGACCAGGCGGTCCGCCGCGCCGCTCTCGCCCGAAGCGACATTGGCGCGCCACGACAGGACCAGGTAGGCGATCAGCAGGGCGCCGATCGAAAGGCCGCAGCCAGCCGCCGCCGAAAAAGAAGGACGGCTTGACCGACGACGACAAAAATTTGCGCCAGCAGGGTCAGCAGCCAAACCACGCCCCCCCAGGGCGCGACCAGCCAGAGTCCGACGGCGGCGACAAGGTCGAGCACGGCGAAGAAAATGGTGGCGGCGACCCGGAGGCGGGGAGATCGAGGAAGGAGCCTGCCGTCGGCGTAAGGATGCGCAGCCACTGCTCCAGGCCCTCGATGATCCACAGAAGCGCGATCACGCGAAAGAAAATGGTCAGGACGAGGGCCCAGCGCGCCTCTTCCGCGTCGGGCCCGGCTTTCACCCCGACCTGGATGGCGAGCGCGCCGATTGCTGCGACGCCTCGTCCTATCGCCGTGCGGCCCTTGAAATAATGCCATGAGAGCGCCCGACTCCCGTCTCGAATCACTCCTCATTCTGCCGCCCGCCTCAGACGCGATAATCCCATTTGGCTCTGCCGCCCAAAGCGAAATCATTTTCGTCGCCGCAAAAAATTTCCTCGCCGCAATATGCTAGGAGAGGCCATCTTCATTCGGGATCGCCGCCATGCTCCAGAAACTCCCGCCACCCGCTCGACCTTTCGCTCGGCCTGACCCACCGTCCGCGCCGCAACCGCAAGGCGGACTGGTCCCGCCGTCTGGTGCGCGAAAACGTGCTGACCACGGACGACCTGATCTGGCCGCTCTTTGTCGTCGAGGGCGAAAACCTCCGCATGCCCGTCGCCTCCATGCCGGGCGTCGAGCGCCTTTCCGTGGATCAGGCCGTGGTCGAGGCGCAAGAGAGCCGCCGAATTGTCGATCCCCGCCATCGCGCTGTTTCCCTATACCGACCCGGAGCTTCGCGACCCCAATGGCTCCGAGGCGCTCAACGACGCCAACCTGGTGTGCCGCGCCTGTCGCGCGATAAAGCAGGCGGTCCCGCAGATCGGGCTCATCACCGACGCCGCGCTCGATCCCTATACCAGCCACGGCCATGACGGCGTGATGGACGGCGAGCATATCCTCAACGACGAGACCGTGGCCATTCTGGTCGAACAGGCGCTCAACCAGGCCCGCGCGGGCGCCGACGTCATCGCGCCTTCCGACATGATGGACGGGCGCGTGGGCGCGATCCGCGCCGGCCTCGACAGCGAGGGGTTCCAAAGCGTGCAGATCATGGCCTATGCGGCCAAATACGCCTCGGCCTTCTACGGGCCGTTCCGCGACGCCATCGGCACCAAGGCGGTGCTGGTCGGCGACAAGCGCACCTATCAGATGGACCCCGCCAATTCTGACGAAGCCCTGCGCGAAGTGGCGCAGGATCTCGAGGAAGGCGCCGACATGGTCATGGTCAAGCCCGGCCTGCCCTATCTCGACATTATCCGCCGCGTAAAAGACGAGTTCGCCGTCCCCACCTTCGCCTATCAAGTTTCCGGAGAATATGCGATGATCATGGCTGCGGCGCAGAATGGGTGGCTGGACGGCGACAAAGCCATGATGGAGAGCCTGTTCGCCTTCAAAAGGGCGGGCGCAAACGGCGTCTTGACCTATTTCGCGCCCAGGGCGGCGGAAATGCTGAAAAAAGGCGCATAAGCCCGGCGAGGGAAGCAGCGCGGATCGCAATTCCGGCTCGCGCGCCTCGCAGACAGAAATTTCCGCTTCAGGGAAGAGGAAAGGGCATGGGCGCGCGCAAAATCGCCAATTTCTGTGAAAGATTATTCCCCGAGGGGTCGGCGCGCACGCCGCGTCTGGTCTTGACCCCGTTGAAGGCGGCGGACGCCTTCCAACTGGTGGTGCTGACCAATGATCCCTTGGTTGCGGCGGGCGTTTCGCTGCTGCGCCAGCCCTTCACCCTCGCAGACGCCCAGCAATTGATTGACCTGTCGCGCCTGGACAAGGGCTGTTTCGCCGCCGTCCGTTCCGGCGACGAAGGCCCGATGATCGGCTGCGCCGGCGCGCTCGCCCGCAACGAAACGGATATCGAGCTCGGCTTCTGGCTCGGCGTCCCCTATCACGGCAAGCATTATGGGGCCGAGGCGGCCGGCGGCATGCTCGCCCTGCTCCGCGCAAGCTTTCCTGAACGTCGCATCATCGCCGAATGCCCTCGCGAAAATTCGGCTTCCTGGCGGCTGCTCAGCAGGCTCGGCTTTTGCCCCAGCGACAGCAAGGGCGCGCGCAAGGGCGCGAAACTGCTGGCCTTCAAAACGTCGGAAGCGGTGAACTGAACGTTAAGCCCCCTTGCGCTCGCAAGGATGAAAAGCCAGATTAAGTCTCGCGATTACAGAGGGAGAGCGGGACCATGAGCAACGCCAATGGCTGGAACGGCGTGGGCGCGACGGCGGTCTATCCGCTTGCCCCCCTGCCCGCGAGCGCCCTGCAGGGCGTGCGCACGCGACGCATGACAGCGGTGCTGCTCGACCTGATCCTGGTCACCATCCTGTCGACGTTGATCTTCTTCGTGCTCGGCCTGCTGACGCTGGGGGTCGCCTGGCTGCTGCTGCCGCCGATCTTTCCCTTCGTCGCCTTTTTCTACAACGGCCTGACCATTTCCGGCTGGCGCATGGCCACGCCGGGCATGAAGGCGATGGATCTCGAGATGCGCCTGGTCAATGGGGCGCCCACGCCCTTCCTCCACGCCGCCGTCCATGCGGTGCTGTTCTACGTCAGCTGGATGTTTCCTCCGGTGTTCCTGTTCTCGCTGCTTTCCACCGACAAGCGATGTCTGCACGATATCCTCGCCGGCGTGATCGTGCTCCGCCGCGTCTGAGGAGGAAATACGGGGAATGACCAGCGAGCCGCGCGATCCGCCGCAGTTTTATCTCACCTCGCCGTCACCCTGCCCCTATCTGCCAGGCAAGGAAGAACGCAAGGTCTTCACCCATCTTGTGGGGCGGCGCGCCAGCCGCCTCAACGACGCTCTCACCCACTCGGGCTTTCGCCGCTCGCAAACGATCGCCTATCGGCCCGCCTGCGAAAACTGCAAGTCCTGCGTTTCGGTGCGCATCCTTTGCGACGAATTTGCGCCAGGACGCACGCAGAAGAGGATTCTGGCGCGCAACGAGGAGCTTTCAGGCGCGCTCGGCCCCGCCCGCTCCGACAGCGAGCAATATGCCCTGTTCCGCACCTATCTGGACTCCCGCCACAGCGACGGCGGCATGGCCGACATGGCCATGCTCGACTATGCAATGATGATCGAGGACAGCCATGTCGAGAGCCGGCTGGCGCGCTACCGCCTGCTCGGCCCGGACGGAGAACCAGGCAAACTGGTCGCCTGCTGCCTGACCGACGTGCTCGATGACGGGCTGTCCATGGTCTATTCCTTCTACGATCCCGAACTGGCCGGCCGCTCGCTTGGCGCCTACATGATCCTCGACCATATTTCCCGCGCGAGACAAATGGGATTGCCGCACCTCTATCTCGGCTATTGGGTCTCGGGCTCGAAGAAGATGGACTACAAGGCGCAATACCTGCCGCAGGAGCGGCTCGGCTCGGACGGATGGATGCGGGTCGACTAAGCGGCCGCGACAGGAGAGGCGGCATGCTGATTGTTCACCACCTCGACAATTCGCGGTCGCAACGCGTGCTCTGGCTGCTCGAGGAGCTCGGCCTGCCCTATGACATCAAATTCTACAAGCGCGGTCCCGACATGCGCGCGCCCCCCGAATTACGCGCGATCCACCCGCTCGGAAAATCGCCTGTCGTAACCGATGACGGCAAGGTGATCGCCGAATCCGGCGCCATCCTCACCTATATTCTTGACGCCTATGGCGGCGGACGCCTCGTCCCGGCGCCCAGGACGTCGGAAAGTCTGCGCTATGCCTACTGGCTGCATTACGCGGAAGGCTCGGCCATGCCGATCCTGGTCAACAAGCTGATCTTTTCGGTTTTTCCCAAGCGTTTTCCGGCTTTGCTGCGGCCTTTCGCCGGTCTGGTCTCCCGGCAACTGCTGGCGGGCGTGGTCGATCCGGACCTCCGGCGTCACATGGACTTCTGGGAAAAATCCCTCGAGGACTCCGCATGGTTCGCCGGCCCGGATTTCACCGCCGCCGACATTCAGATGAGCTTTCCCCTGGAGGCGGCGGCGGCGCGCGGAAATTTGCGCGAGGGACGCCCGAAAGCCTGGGCCTTCCTCGACGCCATTCACGCGCGCCCCGCCTACCAGCGCGCGCTTGCGCGCGGCGGACCCTATGCCCTTGCCGGCGGCGCGGTCTGAAAGTGCGCGACCGCCCACAGGGCGCAGATCAAAAGCTCAAGGCCGACCTTTCCCAACCGGTTCGGCTTTGCCGAGCGCGGTCAGCAATGGCCCGAGAAATTCCTCATAGACGCGCCAGCGGCCGACCGCGCTGGCGTAGATCGGCTGGCGCACCTGGGTGGCGCTGGCGGTCCTGACCGGGCGATCCGTCTCGTGAAAAGCGAGACAGCGGTCGTCCCAGGGCAGTCCGCAGTGCGCCAGGATGCGCCGCGCCGCGCCCTCGGTGTCGGCGACGACATCCTCGTAGCGCACGTCGAGGAAGGCGCCCGTCGGAAGCGCATTGCGCCAATGCGCCATCAGGCGCTCGTAGCGCCGATAATAGCGGCCGAGTTCGCCGAGGTCATAGGTGTGGTTCTGCTCCGCGGAGAAAAGCTTTGAAAAGCATGAAATGCAATTGTCGACGGGATCGCGGACGGTGTGGATGATCTTGGCGTTGGGCAAGGCGAGATGGATCAACCCGACGTAGTAATAGTTCGAAGGCATCTTGTCGGTGACCCGCTCGCCCTCGGGCGCGATCTTGCGCAACTTGTCGAGATAGCTGGCGCCCAGCCGGCGCAGGCCCCCTGCATCGAGTGACGCGACGAGCTCCGGGTAGGACGGCCCTCCGGCCTCCTTTTCGATGACAGTGTCGTGCAGCGTCATGAGTTCGCCGGCGCCATGCGCCATCGGATGGCTGGCGATGATCTGCTCGACCAGCGTCGTTCCCGAGCGTGGCATGCCCAGAACGAAGATCGGTCGCGCCGACGCATCGCCGCCGCCCGATTTTTGCGCGATCAGCTTGCGTGAAAACACCTTTTCGATCCGGTCGAAAAACGCCATGGCGGCGTCTTCGTCATAGGCGATCGCTGCCCGTTTCGCCGCATTGCCTTGCAGCAGATGGCCGAACGAGCGCGAATATTCCTTGAGATCGGCATAGGCCTTGCCGAGCGCGAAATCGAGTTGCAGGCGGTCGGTCGGCGACAACCCCTCCGTCCTGGCCGCGAGCGCCTGCATCTGCGTCAGATAGCGATCACCGGGCGCGAATTTCATGGAATCCGCGAGATTGACATAGACGCCGGTGATGTCGGGATCGAGTTCGAGCGACTTGTGATAGGCGGTCAGCGCGTCATCGAGCCGGCCGAGCTCCTTAAGCGCATTGCCCATATTGTTGTAAGCGTCGGCAAGACCTGGCTTGAGCGCCAGCGCGCGCTGGAAAAAGCCGAGCGCCTGTTCCGGCTGTTCGCGCTCGAAACTGACGCGTCCCATCAGGTTGACGGCGTCGTGGTTGTCCGGGTTGAGCGCCAGCGCCCGTTCCGCCAGCGCGGCGGCTTCGTCGATCACATGGCGGTCGATCAGCATCGCCCCGAAATGCACGCAGATCTTGTCGCTGCGCGCCTCGATCGCCAGCGCCGCGCGAAACGTCTCGGCGGCCTCGTCGAAACGCTCCAGATCCTTCAGCGCCAGCGCCAGGCTGTCGAGAATGTCGGGATCGTGCGGCTTCAGCGCCAAAGCCTGGCGATAAGCCGCCTCGGCTTCGCCGTAACGCTTGAGCTCGCGCAGGCAGGTGCCGAGATTGTTCCAGGCGTCGGCGTAGCGCGGCTCGAGTTCGAGCGAACGGCGATAGGCGCCTTCGGCCTCGCGGAAACGCTTCAGCCGCTGCAGGGCGTTGCCGCGATTGCTGTGCCCCATGGCGAAATTGTCCTGCAGCGCCAGGGCGCGGTCGAGGCACTCCAGCGCCTCCTCGAACCGCTCCTTGTCGAACAGGGCGATGCCCAGGTTGCTCCAGGCGCCAGGATAGGCGGGCTGCAATTCGACAGCTGTTCGTCCCTCGGCGACGGCCTCGTCGACCAGTCCGGCCAATCGGCACATCTCGCCGAGGTTGGCGTGATAGAGCGGCTGTTGCGGCGCGAGCGCGCAGGCTCGGCGCAGATGCGCGATCGCCTCGTGGAGCCGCCCCGATTCATGCGCGATGATGCCGAGCAGGTGGACGGCCTCGGCGTTGTCAGGCTCGACCGTCGCCGCGCGGGCGGAAAGCTCCTGCGCGTCGGCGAGCAGGCTCTGGCGGCGCTTCTGTTCGGCCATGGCCAGCAATTGCCCGGCATTGAGCGCCGGCGCCGTTGGCGCCACGGTCTTCGCCCGCGTGGTCTCGGCCTGGAGGATCGCTGTCGCCATCGCCGCGCGCCTGCGTCCCTCCGCCAGAAACGGCGTCAGTTGCGCCGGATTTTCGACGGCGGCTTTCAGCGCCTCCGCCATGCGCTCGACCACCGCCGGCCAGTCCTCGTCCTTCTTCTGGCGGAACAGGCGGGCGTTGGGATACCAGGCGTTGTCCTCGCGATCGAGCCGCCAGCGCCAGTCTGCCACCCAGGAGGTCATCACCCACACGGGTTTGCCCAGCGCGCCGGCAAGATGCGCGCCGGAGGAGTCGATGGATATCACCAGGTCGAGGCCGGCCACGGCGCCGGAAGTGCTGGCAAAATCGCCGAGTTCGCCGGACAGGTCCAAAATCCTGTGCGCGTCGCGGCCGATCTTTTTGAGATCGGCGGCGCGCGGCCCGAACTGCAGGCTGGCGAAGGAGACGCCGGGAACATGCAAAAGCGGCGCGAGATGTTTCAGGTCGAGCGAGCGGCGGCGATCGTTGACATGTTCGGGATTGCCGCCCCAGATCAGGCCGACCTTCAGCCCCTTCATGCCCTCGAATCGCCCCTTCCAGCGGGCCAGCGCCTCGGCCGGAGGGCGCAGGTAGCCAAGGTCGGCGGGAATGGATTCGTAGCGCGTGCCGAACACGTACGGCAGGCTCATCAGCGCAATGTCGCAGTCGAACGGCGCGGGGTCGCCTCGGTCGCCGAACACATCGACGCCCGGAAGGTTTTCGCGCAACAGGCCAGCGAGCTGCTGATGGACGCGCAGGCTCACTTTTCCGGCCCGCTGCGCCAATAGCGGGATATAGCGGACGAATTGCAGGGTATCGCCAAACCCCTGCTCGGCCTGGACATAAATATGCTTGCCGACGAGGGTTTCGCCGCGCCAGGGTTTTTCGGGAAAGCGCGGCCCCTTGCGTTCGCTCGAGCGCAGCCGCCATTCATATTCCGCCCAGCCTTCGGCGAAGTCGCCGCGCATCAGCAGCAATATGCCGAGGCCGGAGCGGGCGTTGGCGTGTTCGGGCCACAGCGCTAGGGCGCGGCGCAGCGCCGCCACCGCCTCGTCATATTCGCCGTTATGGTGCAGCGTGGCGCCGAGATTGGCCCAGCCGTCGACCAGGTTGGGGTCGAGCTCCACGGCGCGGCGATAGGCGACGATGGCTTCCTCGTTGCGCTTGAGTCCGTACAGGGCGTTGCCGAGATTGCAATGGCCGAGCGCGAAGTTCGGATCGGCCTGCAGGGCCCGGCGATGCGCCTTCGCGGACTCCTCGTAATCCTTCAGTTCGTAAAGGGCGGCGCCGAGATTGCTCCAGGCCGTGGCGCTGGCCGGGTCGAGTTCGGCCGCGCGGCGCGCCTGCGCCACCGCCTGCTTGAACTGCCCGGCCTGGCGCAGCATTTCGCCGAGATTGGAATGGAAAAGGGCGTTGTGCGGCGCGTGGCGCACGGCGCGCCGCAGAAATTCGATGGCGTCGCCCAGACGGCCGCGCTGATGCGCAATGAGGCCGAGCAGATGTTCGGCCTCGGGCTGGTCCGGCCGCGCTTCGAGCGCTTGCTGGCACGCGGCTTCCGCGTCGACCAGCTGGCCCTGGCCACGACAGCGGTCCGCATAGGCCAAGAGCTCGAGGATCGGAGCGGCGAGGCGGGAATCGCTAGGCCGGGAATGGCTAGGCATGGAGGAACCTCGATGAAGCGCGGCGAGGGTGATTTCGTTCCGACGGCAGGCCCCGCAGGGTCAGGATATGTCGTCACAAGAATAGACGCTCACGTAGAAAGTTGACTCGTTCATTCAATTTTGGAGGAGCCAAAAGCATTTCCGAATTCGCCACAGCCATGAAACTGCAGCCTTTTTGACAGAATTTGACGCCCTAACAGCACGTTAGCGTGTCCTCCGCTCCGGCGCCAGCGGCCCGCAAAAGCCTGTAACACAAGACACATCGGCCGCCTAGTCGACGGTGCGCTAGCGCCGAGGCTCGCGCGAATTTTTGCAACGTGAGCGATTAAAATCCGAGACGACGGCGACCCCGCTTGGCAGATTTGATCGCGGTCAACCAACCCTCATCAATAGCGAAATAGTGTCGTCATGCAGTATTTGGCGCCGAGTTCAGTATAAATACGGATATTTTCGCATTGTATATTGAAATTTCACAATTTTTTTTGAGACATGGACTTGCGCCGAACTTTCCTGATCGTCCCGCGCCGAACGGCGCCTTGACGACGCTCGGCCTGCAACATGATCTCGACGACGGCTGGGCGTTGATGGGGAAACTGGACGGCGAATTCTCGAGCGCCACGCGCAACTATTTGGCGAGCGCCCAGCTTCGCAAATCGAGGTGAGCGAAACAGGTCCGACTCTGGCGCCACCGGCCATAAGCCGATGGCGCCAGGCCGGCGAAAGAGCGACCGGTCCGCAGACCGGCGCCCCGTCGATAGACTCAAGCCTAAGAAAGATGATGCGCCTTCTGCAGCCCGTAGACCGGCGTCGGCAGGCCCTCCATCCGCGCTTTCAATTGCAGCGCGAGATAGAGCGAATAATGGCGGGACTGGTGCAGGTTGCCGCCGTGGAACCACAGCGCCTCCTGCTGCGTCGGCTTCCACATGTTGCGCTGCTCGCCTTCCCACGGACCGGGGTCCTTGGTGGTATCAGAGCCCAGGCCCCAGACCTTGCCGACCTTGTCGGCGACCTCCTTCGAGATGAGGTCGGCGGCCCAGCCGTTCATCGATCCATAGCCGGTGGCGTAGACGATCAGATCGGCCGGCAACTCCGTTCCGTCGGTCAAAACCACCGAGTTTTCGGTGAGGTGATCGACATCGACGCCGCTCTTGAGCTTGATGCGCCCGTCGGCGACGAGATCGCAGGCGCCGACGTCAATGTAATAGCCCGAGCCGCGCCGCAGATATTTCATGAACAGGCCGGAGTCGTCATCGCCGAAATCGAGCATGAAACCCGCCGCCTCCAGCCTCTTGTAGAAATCGGCGTCGCGCTCGCGGATTGCATTGTAGATGGGGATCTGGAACTCGTGCATGATCTTGTAGGGCAAGGATGCGAAGATCATGTCCGCCTTCTGCGTGGTCATGCCGGACTTCACCGCCTGCTCGGAATACAGCGCGCCGAGGCCGATTTCCATCAGCGAATCCGACTTGACGATATGGGTGGACGAGCGCTGGACCATGGTCACGTCGGCGCCGCCTTCCCACAGCGCCGCGCAGATGTCATGCGCCGAATTATTGGCGCCGATGACCACCACCTTCTTGCCGTGATAGGCGTCCGGCCCGGGATGGTTGGAACTGTGCTGCTGCTCGCCCTTGAAGACGTCCATGCCCTTGAACTTCGGCCAGTTGGCTTTGCCCGACATGCCCGTGGCGAGCACGAGCTGCTTGGGCTTCAGCACGATTTCCTGGCCATCGCGCTTCACCTTGACCGTCCATTCCTTTGCCGCCTCGTCATAGGCGCAGCTCAGGCATTCGGTGGAGGCCCAGTAATTGATTTCCATGACCTTGGTATACATTTCCAGCCAGTCGCCGATCTTGTCCTTGGGCGCAAAAACCGGCCAGTTCGCGGGAAAAGGCAGATAGGGCAGATGGTCGTACCAGACGGGATCATGCAGGCAGAGCGACTTGTAACGCTTGCGCCACTGGTCGCCGGGACGCTCGTGCTTGTCGATGACGATGGTGGGAACATCGAGCTGGCGCAGCCGCGCCGCCAGGGCGATGCCGCCCTGCCCGCCACCGACAACGAGGCAATAGGGCTGCCGGGAATAGCCTAGCTCCTTCTTTTCCTCGTCGAGCGATTCAAGCCAGGTCTTGCGGGCGGGATCGATGCCATGCTTGGCCCCCATGGGGCGCGTCGCGCCGGATCGCTCCTCGAAGCCCTTCAATTCCTGCATGGTGGTCAGCAGCGTCCAGATGCGGCCGTCCTTGAGCCTGATATGGCCAAAGCCCCGCGCCGCGGCGGTCTCGAACTGGATCCAGCCTTCGATCAGATCGCCGCTTTCGCTGGCTTCCTCGCCATCGGCGACGCGCCAGTTCGACGGCTTGCCCTCCGCGAGTTGCGCGCGCAGCATGTCTGCGATCTGCTCCTTGCCCTCCATTGTCTTGATGTTCCAGGTGAAGGTGACGAGATCGCGCCAGTAGCAATCGGCCTGGAACAGTTCGAGCGCGGCGTCGACGTCGCCGGCGATCAACGCCTTGTCGAGCCGGCCGAGAACTTCGGATAGGGTTGTCGTCGCAGAAACCTTGTCGAGCATTTTTCGTCTCCCTGTCGCCGACTGTGCGGCTTTCTTCTGTCGGTTCGCCTTGTCGGTCGAACTCGCGGGCTTTCCAGCAAGGCCGGCGCCAGAACGCCGACTTTAGTTTTATTGTTGTTTTTCAAAACATTAATCCACTTCGCAATCGGCAAGGCCGAGGCGCCGGCGCCTCACCTGTGGCGCCGCCGCGCCTCACCTTGATCGGCGATCGTTTCCGCGCGATGCTGAAGCCAAGAGCGTCAAAGAGAACGCCAGAGAAAGACATAAGGTCCGGGAGGATCGATCATGGTCGAGGGGCATTCCGCTCACATCGCAGAACTCGTGCGCGCCTCGACCGAGCGCGTGTCGCGCCGCGATCGGATCATCCACGATTCCTGGCTGCGCTGCGTCACCGAGCACAAGCTGGATCCTGCGGTGCTGCGCGAGGCCCAGATCGTCACTGCCGGGCAATTGCGCGAGCATCGCGACGCCATGGACGAATTTTTGCATACGGCGCGATTTGGGGTCGAGACGCTCTATCGGCAGGTTGCCGGGCTTGGTTATGTGCTGCTGCTGACCGACGCCAAGGGCGTGACCGTCGATTTCATCGGCGATCCCACCTTCAACAACCACTGCCGCAAGGCCGGGCTCTATCTGGGCGCCGACTGGAGCGAAAGCCATGCCGGCACCTGCGCCGTCGGCACCTGCATCTCGACGGGAGAGGCTCTCAGCGTTCACCAGACCGATCATTTCGACGCGACCCACATCCCGCTGACCTGCACCGCCGCGCCAATCTACGACCCCTCCGGCGCCATGGCGGCGGTGCTGGACATTTCCGCGCTGCGCTCTCCGGAGCCCAAGGGCAGCCAGTTCCTGGCGCTGCAACTGGTGAAATCCTTCGCGCACAAGATCGAGACGGCGAACCTGCTCAACCGCTTCCGTCACGAATGGATCCTGCGGCTCGCCGCCAGCGCCGAATTCGCGGACGTCGAACCCGACGTCGTCATGGCGATCGATAGTTCGGGCGCCATCATCGGGATCAACAATCGCGCCCGTCACCTGCTGCAACAGGAGCAACCCATGCTCAGGCCGATCGGCCAGTCCATGCGCCCGCTGTCCCTCGCCGATGTCTTCGAGTGCACGGTGGACGACCTTCCGCTCTATGCGCATTCCCGGCCGGCCGAACAGCGCGGCCTGCGCCTGCGTCGCAGCGGGCGCATGTTGTTTGCGCAGACCTTGCCGCCACCGGTGAAGAAATCTCCGTCCGACACGCCCGTGCGGCGGCCTTTGCCTGCCGCCCTGGCAGCCTTGTCCGGCGACGACCCGGCCATGCGCGACGTCCTTTCGCGGGCGGCAAAACTCGCCAACGCCCAGATGAGCTTGCTGATTCAGGGAGAGACAGGCGCCGGGAAGGAACATCTCGCCAAGGCGCTCCACGGCGTCAGTCCTCGTGCGGCAAAGCCGTTTGTCGCCGTGAATTGCGCTGCCTTGCCGGAAGGACTGATCGAAAGCGAACTCTTCGGCCACGAAGCGGGCTCTTTCACCGGCGCCAAGGCCAAGGGCAAGAAAGGTCTTGTGCTGGAAGCCAATGGCGGAACACTGTTTCTCGATGAAATCGGGGACATGCCGCCAGCCTCGCAGACACGGCTGCTGCGCGTTCTTGCGGAACGGGAGCTGACGCCGGTCGGAGCGACGCGGCCCATGCCGATCGACATTCGCGTGATCGCCGCGACCCATCACGATCTCGTCGAGTTGATCAAGGCCGGCCAGTTCCGCGAGGACCTTTATTTCCGCCTGAACGGCGCCGTCCTGACCCTTCCGCCCCTGCGCGAGCGCCGGGATTTCGACTGGCTGGTCGAGCGGATACTGACGTTAAGGCGAGCCCTGTTCAGCCGCGCCTTCACTTTTACGCCGGCGGCTCTGCTGCGGTTGCGACAGCATGACTGGCCGGGCAATATCCGCGAACTCGTCAATGCGCTGGATTATGCCTGCGCCATGGCCGAGGGGACGCTGATCGACATCGACGACCTCCCGGACTTCGTTTCGCGCATGCGCGTAAAAACGGGCAAGGCGGATGGCGGAGCGGCGGAATTGCTCGCCGATCTGCGGCGTAACGGCTGGAACGTCTCCCAGGTCGCCCGCGAGAACGGCGTCGATCGGACGACGATCCATCGGCGGATCCGCCGCCTGGGACTTTCGGAGTTCAGGAACCCGTCGTGACGACGCCTGTCGCGGCCGAACCGTTCAGGCCTTTGTCTCGTCCGGCGCCGCCGCGGTCTTCGCCTGCTTGATCCTTTTGCGCGTCTGCGGCTTTTCCCGCGGGCCTTCGACCAGCCGCACGATGGCGCCCCAGAGGGTGCGCACGTCTTGCTGGGACAGGTTCATCCGGTGCAACATGTTGCGCAGGTTGCGCTGCATCACCGGGCGCTTGGAGGCTGGACGGAAGAAGCCTGCGTCTTCGAGCTTCCCCTCCAGGAATTCGAAAAAGGACAGGGTCATTTCGCGCTGCGCTGGCGGCGACCGCTCGAGCCTCTCGAAAGGAACCGCCCCGCCCTGCCGAGCCTTGAAATATTCGTATCCGCACAGCAGCACGGCCTGCGCCAGATTGAGCGAACCATAGGCGGGATTGACCGGAAAGGTCAGGATCGCCGAGGCGAGCGCGATGTCGTCATTGTCCAGCCCGGTGCGCTCCGGCCCGAAAATGATGCCGTGTTTTTCGCCTGCCGCGACGGCGGCGGCGGTTTCCGCCATGGCGGTCGCGGGCGCCTCGATGAGCTTGTGCTGGCCGCGCTCGCGCGCGGTCGTCGCCCAGACAAAATTGAGGTCGGCGACCGCAGCCGCGACCGAGTCGAACACCTTGGCCTGTTCCAGCAGATGCACGGCGCCGGCGGCGGCGGCATAGGCGCCCTTGCGCCGCGCTCCCGTCCGTGGCCAGCCTTCGCGCGGGCTCACCAGCCGCAGGTCCGACAGGCCGAAATTGGCCATCGCGCGGGCGCACATGCCGATGTTCACCGCAAGCTGCGGCCGCACCAGGATGATCGCCGGGCCGCCCTCGAACAAAGGTTTTGTCCTGTCTGTACCCGCTCCGACCAATTTCCCCTCCGAATTTGCGGGGGGAAGCTAGTCCCCGCAGGATATCAAGGCAAGTTGCGCCCGTGCGCCTCTCCTGCCGGGCGAGCGCCCGATTGCGTATTCGCAATACGGCTATTTCATCCCGCCTTATCGCATTTCCTGTCGTGAAAGACGAAATAAAGGATCTTCCGCGGTCGCGGCGGCGGTGCGCCACGCGAGTTTCGATTGAGCTTCGGCCCGGGAGAAGTTTCAAGGCCCCAGAGTGGCCATTTGGAGATGCCCGATGAACACCGCGTTCGCGCCTGAAGTCTTCGCGCCCGAAAAACTCGAAACCGTTTCCGCCAACCTCGCCTATACCGCGCGGCGCGCGGATAAGCTTTATTTCTACCGTTTCCCGCCGCCCGAAGGCGTGCCGGAATCGAATGTGGCGATCGAGCCGCATGTGACCTCAATCGCCAATGCGCGGCCGGTCGCGGAGCGCTTTTCGCTCGACCGGGAAGGCTACGCGCTGGTCCGGCATCGCAGCGCGGCGCGCGATTTCGGCGACGAGGCGCAGACCCTGGCGCTCGGCCATCCGGAAGCCGCCGAGATCGTCAGGGCGGCCACCGGCGCATCGCGGGTCCTCGTGTTCGACCATACCTTGCGCCGCCGCACCGGCGAATCAGACCTCAGCGTCCAGCGCCAGCCGGTCGCCCGGGCCCATGTCGACCAGACGGAAAAATCCGGGCCGCAACGAGTGCGCGACATCATGGGGGACCAAGCGGAAGAGTTGCTGTCGCGCCGCGCCGCCGTCATCAATGTCTGGCGTCCCGTCGGACACGTCGCGCGCGACTGGCCGCTGGCGCTCGGCGACGGCCGCAGCATCGATCCCGCCGACCTGATGCCGACCGACCTGATTTTCCCGCACCGACCCGGCGAAACCTACAGCCTCGCCTATAATCCGGCGCAGCGCTGGTTCTACATTCCCGATCTCGCCGTCGACGAATGCCTGCTGATCAAATGCTGGGATTCGGACCGGACGGTCACCCGTTTCGCGCCGCATACCGGCTTCGAGGACCCGACCACGCCCGAGGGTACGCCGCCGCGCGCCAGCATCGAATTCCGAACGTTGGCCTTCTTCGACTGAGGAACCTGCTTCGACTGAGGAACCTGTTTCGCAAGCTTGTCGTTTCGCCTCGGGGAGCGGCCAGAAACGCTCCACCACGCAAAAAAATAGGCGGCAAGAATCCCGCGATCACATGGGAGAAATGCGATGGGCTCGAATATCACCGCGAATGCCGACGCCATCCTGCAAGGCGTCGTATCTGCCTCGCCACGCGTTCCCGGCGTCGTCGCCATGGCGACCGACCGGCGCGGCAATATCTTCGAAGGCGCCGCCGGCAAACGGCGGATGGACCAGGACGCCGCCATGACCACCGACAGCGTGTTCGCGCATATTTTCGACCACCAAGGCGATCACCGGAACAGCCGCGCTGCAACTTGTCGAGGAGGGCAGGCTCGACCTCGACGCGCCGGCGAAAACCTATGCGCCGGACATCGGCAAGATGCAGGTGATCGACGGATTCGACGACGCCGGCGAGCCGAGGCTGCGCGCGCCCAGGCGCGACATCACGACGCGGATGCTGATGCTGCACACCGCCGGCTTCGGCTTATGATTTCTTCAACGCGACATATCAATCGCCTGGCGACGGAGAAGGGCCAGCCCAGCATCATCACCGCGACCAAAGCGGCGCTGATGACGCCGCTGCTGTTCGATCCCGGCGAGCGCTGGGAATACGGCTCGCAACCTCGACTGGTGCGGGCAGGTCGATCGAAGCGATAACCGGCACGCGGCTCGGCGACGTTTTCAACGAGCGCATCTTCGGACCGCTCGGCATGACACGATACCGCGTTTTCGCTGACGCCGTCGATGCGCCAGCGACTGGCCGGCATGCACGCAGCGCGAGGCCGACGGCTCGCTGACGCCGCTCGATTTCGAGCTGCCGCCGGAGCCGGAGGTGCACATGGGCGGCCACGGGCTTTACGGCACGGTCGGCGACTACATGCGCTTCATCCGCATGTGGCTCAATGACGGCGCCGGCGAGCACGGCCGGGTCCTCAAGCCGGAGACCGTCGCCATGGCAGAGAAAAACGGCCTCGGCGACAAGAAGATCTGCATGCTGCCGGGCGTCATCCCCATCCCTGTCCAACGACGCGGAGTTCTTCCCCGGCCTGTCGAAATCCTGGGCGCTGAGCTTCATGGTCAACGACGAGCAGGCGCCGACCGGACGCCCCGCTGGCGCGCTCGGCTGGGCGGGACTGGCGAATCTGTTCTACTGGATCGACCGGCAGCAACGGCATCGGCGGCTATCTGGGCGACGCAGATTCTGCCCTTCGGCGATCCCGTCTCGTTCGTCGGCTACATGAATTTCGAGACTGCGCTTTACGCCAGCCTGAAGCAGCAGCAGGCAGCCTGAGATCCATCGAGGGGCGGGTCGCGCGAACCGCAATCCCGCGTGAAAGGGCGGCGGCAAGGACGCCGCCCGATTTCAGGCCGACACGGGCGGCTGCGTCCCGCGCGGGGCGCAGCCGCCCAGAGCCAGGATCTGTCTCGCGATTTCGATCAGTTCGTCCTGCGAATTCGGCTTGGCGAAAACGACATTGGCGCCGGACGCCAAAGCCCTGGCGTGAACCGGCTTTTCCGTCGATGTTGTCAGCACCGCCGCCGGCACGTCGCCCAATTGCAGCTTGGTGCGCAACTGGTCGAGGAAGCGGTCGCCGTCGACCAGCGGCATGTTAAGGTCAACGACGATCACGTCCGGGAGCCGGCTGGTCAGGTCGCCGCGCGCGACCGCGCCCAGAGCGTCCATGCCATTGACCTGATGCGTCACACCCAATGTCACCTGGTTTTCTTGCGCCGCGACGTTCAACGCGCGCTTCAGCAAATATGCGTCGTCGAGATCATCCTCTACGATCAGGACTTCAAAGCTTTTTCCAGATTTCACCATGCGAACTCACGCCCGCAAAACCGGTTGAAAGAATTTCAGATTTCGAAATCTACTTACAGACAAAGCCGAAGCTCGGCCGCCGCTTTGTGCGGCGCAAGAAAATCGTTCGAAAAATCAATATACAAGGGCGCCGCGAATTATACAATGGACGCGCTGCGCTCCCCCGGCGAAGGCCTCCAATCGGTTGAAGAAAAATGGCGGACGGAACCTCCTCCCATATGCTGCGTCTCGCCTTCGAGGCCTCGCCCGCGGCCATGTTCATGGTCGACCAGGATGGGCGCATCGAAATGGCCAATGCGCAATGCGAGGAGATTTTTGGTTACGCGCCGGGCGAGCTGATCGGCGTCAGCATCGACCGGCTGGTGCCCGCCGGCTTGCGGGCCAAGCACAAGGGCTTGCGAAGCAGCTTCAACGCCAATCCGAGCAAGCGGCAGATGGGCGTCGGCCGCGACCTGCGCGCGCTGCGCCGTGACGGCGGCGTCTTTCCGGTCGAAATCGGCCTGACCCCGGTGGAGACGCCGCTCGGACCGCGCGTCGTCGCCTTCGCCATCGATGTTTCCGCGCGGCTTGCGACCGAAGAGACGCTGAAAAACTCGCTGGCGGAGCTGGAGCGCGCCAACGAGAGCCTGTCGCGCTTCGCCTATGTGGCGTCGCACGACATCCAGGAGCCTTTGCGCAAAATCTCGGCCTTCGCCGACATACTCGTCTCGGCCATGACCTCGGGCAATGCGGACGAGGCGCGCTATGCCGCCGAGGTCATGGCGACCTCGGCGCGGCATGCGCGCCATCTCGTCGCCGATCTGCTGATACTCGCGCGCAGCTTCAACGACGCCTGCGCGATGGAGGCTGTGCCGGTGCGGGAGACGATCCAGCTCGTCCTCGACAGCCTGTCGCAGACCATCGCCGAGGAAGCGGCCGAGATCGAAATCCACGGCGACGATTTCATCGTTCAGGGCGACAAGGCGCAGGCCTTCCAGCTGGTGCAAAACCTCGTCTCCAACGCCGTGAAATACCACAAGCCGGGCCAACCGCCGCGCGTCCGCATTCTGCTGAAGCAAAACGAGGCGGAGCGCCGGCTGGCGATCGAGGATGAGGGGATCGGCTTCGCCGTCGCCCATCGCGAGGAAATATTCGAACCCTTTCGCCGCCTGCATAATCGCAGCGAAATTCCCGGCACCGGCATTGGCCTGGCCATTTGCAAGACCATCGCCAAGCGCCATGGCTGGCGGCTGACCGCCAGATCGACCCCGACCGTCGGCTCGACATTCGAGATCATCTTTGCCGACGGCGCCCCCGCCACGAGCCTGGAGGCGTGAACTAAGGTACTGCAGCAACTTATTTTTTCGGTCACGCCGCCGTGACAAGGGCTTCGTAACGATTGCAACCTATGGTTGATATGCAACCTCCTCCGGCGCCCGCTGCATACATGACCAATCCCCCAGAAATTGAAGTCGGGACAGCCGTCGAGGCGGGGCCGGATTCTTTTGCCGCCGCGGTTCGCGCGGCGCGACGGGCCCGCGAGTCGGTGTCCTCGCATCCGCTATCCGTGGTCTTCGTCTTTGTTTCCGCTACTCTTGACCTAGGGGAAGCCCTGCGTGGCGTCGCCGAGGTGACAGGGGATGCCCCGGTGATCGGCGCCACTACGGCCGGCGAGATATGCGGCGAAGCCCGCCGCAACAGCATCGTCGTTTCCGTCTGGGCCTCGCCGCACATCGTCCTGCGCCGGGCGGTTGGACGAAAAGTCTCCGCCGGCTGGGATCGGGCGCTGGAAGAGGCGATCGGTTCGCCCGAAATCTCCGGCTATTTCGACCCCGCCGGCCTGTGCTGGCCGCGACTGGCCAGCGAAGGCAAGTCGGTCTTCGCCGTGGTTTTCGCGCCGGGCAACAGCAGTGTCGCCAAATCCTGCGCCTATGAGATCGTCGAACGCCTGAAAACCCTTTCTGGCTCCCGCTTTCCAATTCTGGCGGCGGCGGCGGCCGACGACCTGAAAATGCAGTCCAACGCCATTTTCCATGGAGAGGACGTGATCGAAGACGGCTTGCTCGTGGCCATGTTCGAAACCAGGCTGCAATTCGGCATCGCCCTGACTCATGGATTTGCGCCCACTGCCGAGACCCTGAACGTCACCTCGGCCGTCGGCTACGAGATGCTCAGGATTGGCGATCAGGCCGCCGCCGACGCCCTGCCCCGGATGCTCGGCTCGACCCGCGCCGAACTGGAGGGCAAGCACGTCTCGCTGGCGTCGAAACGCGTATTCGGACGGCCGAGCGGACTGGGGCAATATACCGTTTTGGTCGGCCGCTATCTGACGCCCGGCGGCGGATGCAGCCTGTCGCACGTTGTCGAGCCCGGGGCGTCGCTGACGGTCATGGAGCCTGTTGCGGCGTCCATGCGCCGCTCGGCGAGTGATGCGCTGCGCAACGCGATTTTAAGGGGCGGCATTACGAAGCCAGCCGTCGCCATGCTCGGCTACAGCGCCTTCCGCCTCCGTTTCATGGGGCCTTCCGCGTCGGTCGAGGAAATCGAGACGGCCCGAAATGTCATGGGCGAGACCCCCCTGTTCGGTTTCTTTTGCTTCGGCGAAGGCGGCGTTTCCGACGACGGCGTCAGTCGATTTTGCGTCGGCGCCGTCGCGGCGCTGGTGATCGGCGCCGAGCTTTCGCCCATCGCCCGACTGACACTCGAAGCCGAGCGGCTGCGCGGCGAGATAGAACGCCGGGCCGATGAGCTGGAAGCCAGGGCGGACGAAAGCCTGCGGGCGCTGAAGCAAAGCGAAGAACGCTTCCAGCTGGCCATGCGCGGCTCGAATTACGGCCTCTGGGATTGGGATCTGAGAACTGACGAAATGTATTATTCTCCGGGCTGGAAGGCCATGCTCGGCTTTGACGAGCAGGACGCCGACTGCACCCGCGAGAGCTGGAAAAACCTGGTCCATCCGGACGATCTCGAGGGGACGCTGGCGCAAGTGGACGCCTCCGTCAATGGGCAGGGCAGGTATGAGGTCGAATACCGGATACGGCGCAAAGGCGGCCTTTACATGGACGTCATATCCCGCGCCCTGCCAGTGCTCGATGAAAACGGCAAGGTGACGCGTCTGGTCGGCACCCATGTCGACATCAGCGAACACAAGAGGATCGAACGTTCGCTGCGCCAGGCCGCCGCCGTGTTCAACAGCACCGGCGAAGGCATCATCGTCTCCGACGCCAGAGGGAAGATCATCTCGGTCAACCGCGCCTTTTGCGACATTACCGGCTATTCCGAAACCGAGTTCCTGATGGGCGGCTTCCCGCTGCTGAAATCCGGCCGGCAAGGTCCCGAATTCTACCGGGAAATGTGGCGCGTGATCAAAGAGGCCGGCCATTGGCAGGGCGAGCTGTGGAACCGGCGCAAGAACGGCGAAGTCTACCCGCAATGGCTGACCATCAGCGAGGTCCGCGACGACAACGGCGCGCTCGTCAATTATGTCGGCGTGTTCAGCGATATCACCCGGCTCAAGGAGTTGGAGCGGCGGATGCAGCATATCGCGCACCACGATCCGCTCACCGACCTGCCCAACCGGCTGCTCTTGTCAGAGTTCCTCGACCACGCCGTGTCGCGGGCGCAGCGCTCCGGTTCGACCGGCGCCGTGCTTTTCCTCGATCTCGACCGGTTCAAGAATGTCAATGACAGTTTTGGCCATGGCGCGGGGGACGAGTTGCTGGCGCTGGCGGTGCGACGCCTGGAGGCGCAGCTGCGCGCGACCGACCTGCTTGCGCGCCACGGCGGCGACGAATTCGTGGCGGTCCTCGAGGATCTGGCCCATCCCGAGGACGCGGGACGGGTCGCCGAAAAACTCATCGCCGCCCTGTCCGATACGCCTTTCGCCCTCAGCTGCGCGCCGGAAATCTTTCTCGGCGCCAGCGTCGGGATCAGCCTGTTCCCCACCGACGCCGAGACCGCGACGCAGTTGATCCAATATGCCGACGCCGCGCTTTACGACGCGAAGGCGCATGGACGGGGAAGCTTTCGCTATTTCGACCGCGTTCTGACCAGGGCTGCGGAAAAGAGGCTCGACATGGAGGCGCGCCTGCGCCGCGCGCTCGATCGCGGCGAGTTCGTGCTCTACTACCAACCGCTGGTAGATCTCGCGACCGGCCGCATCCATGGCGTCGAGGCGCTGGTGCGCTGGCTCCAGCCGGAATATGGGCTGGTGCCGCCCGACCAGTTCATTCCCCTGGCCGAGGAAACCGGCCTCATCATTCCGCTCGGCCTGTGGATCCTGCACGAAGCCTGCGCCCAGGCGACGCGGTGGGACTCCATGGGGTTCGGCCCGCTCACCATGTCGGTCAATCTGTCGCCGCGCCAGTTCGAGTGCCCCTCCCTGATCGACGACGTCCGCGACGTGCTGCGCGACACCTGCCTGCCGGGCGACCGGCTGGAGCTGGAGCTGACCGAAAGCGCGCTGATGCGGCATGGTCCGGCGGCGACACAAAAGCTGGACGCTTTGAAAGCCTTGGGCCTGCGGCTGGCGATAGACGATTTCGGCACCGGCTACTCCTCCTTCGCCTATCTCAAGCGCATGCCGCTGGATCGGCTCAAGATCGACCGCAGCTTCGTTCAGGACATGACCGAGCACGCGGCCGACGCCGCGATCGTCTCGACCATCATCGACCTCGCCAAATGCCTCGGTTTCGACGTGGTCGCGGAAGGCGTCGAGACCGCCGGACAGGTCGCCGCGCTGCAGGCGCGGGGCTGTGAGTTCGGCCAGGGCTATTTTTTCGCCCGCCCCATGGCGCCGGAGGATTTATACGAATTGCTCAGCCTCGCCCAGCCGCGCTGGCGGATCGGCGAAAACGTCGTCGCGCGCGCTCTCGCTCGGGCGCCGCGGGCCGCCCGGGCGCGGAAGCGGCAAAAGACATCGGGCTGACGCCGGCCAATAAAGCTTCCAAGCAGCGCGTCACCGGTCGCCGCCGTACTTACGCGGGGAAAGCAACGGAAAGCCCGGCCCTTGTTGCGCGAAAGCCACAAAGGCCGTTTTCTTTGCTTTGACAGCGTTAACCGCTTGTTAGCTTTTCGATTTCGACTAGATTGGCCGCCAGGGGGTCGTTTCAATTGCCGGCATGGGGGCGTGCCTGGCGGGAATCACGCGATGCCTCTGTCCATGATGGATTGCCTGGCCGACTCCAACAGTCTTCGCCAGGAGCGAGACCGGATCAGCGTCCTTCTGCTCGACTATGACGCCGAAGACGCATTCGGTTTTACGCGGCTTGTGGCGCGGTCAAAGCAGCTGGAATTCTCCGTCTCGCTTTGCGGCAGCGTCCTTGCCGCCCGCGCCCTGCTGCAAAAGGCCGTCTTCGATGTCATTTACGTCGACTATTGGCTCGGTTTCGAGACCTCCATTTCCTTCGTCGCCGATGTCGCCCGCAAGAATCACGCGCCGGTTGTCGTGATGTCCGCGCTGGATTCGCCGGATATCAGGCGCTGCGCCTATCGCGCCGGCGCTTCGGGCTTCCTGGCCAAGGACGAGATGTCGATCCAGGCGGTCGAAAGCGTGACGCTGGCGGTCTTGCGGCACAGGCATAATGATTTTCACGCAAGGGATTTCCGCGCCCCTGATTTCGCCGAAAGCCGCACTAGGCTGCGCGACAGGCCGATGCTATAGGGCGGACCAAGTCGCGCCGCCCGGCGCAGCGTCGTCAATTTCCCTGTGAGGTCTGCATGAACAAGATCAAGGTCGCCAATCCGGTCGTCGAAATGGACGGCGACGAAATGACCCGGATCATCTGGCAATTCATCAAGGAAAAGCTGATCCATCCCTATCTCGACATCGACCTGAAATATTACGACCTGTCGGTCGAGAACCGCGACGCCACCAATGACCAGGTGACCATCGACTCGGCCGAGGCGACCAAGAAATACGGCGTCGCCGTGAAATGCGCGACGATCACCCCGGACGAGGCGCGCGTCAAGGAATTCAACCTCAAGGAAATGTGGAAGTCGCCGAACGGCACGATCCGCAATATCCTCGGCGGCACCATCTTCCGCGAGCCGATCATCTGCAAGAACGTGCCGCGCCTCGTTCCCGGCTGGACCCAGCCGATCGTCGTCGGCCGCCACGCCTATGGCGACCAGTATCGCGCCACCGATTTCCGCGTTCCCGGCAAGGGCCGCCTGACCATGAAGTTCGAAGGCGAGGACGGCAAGGTCATCGAGAAGGAAGTCTTCAAGTACCCCGGCGCCGGCGTCGCCATGGCCATGTACAACCTCGACGATTCGATCCGCGACTTCGCCCGGGCCTCGCTGAACTATGGCCTGCTGCGCAAGTGGCCGGTCTATCTCTCGACCAAGAACACCATTCTCAAGGCCTATGACGGCCGCTTCAAGGACCTGTTCCAGGAAGTCTACGAGAACGAGTTCCATGACCGGTTCGTCGAGGCCCGGATCACCTACGAGCATCGCCTGATCGACGACATGGTCGCCTCGGCGCTGAAATGGTCGGGCGGCTATGTCTGGGCCTGCAAGAACTATGACGGCGACGTGCAGTCCGACACGGTCGCGCAGGGCTTTGGCTCGCTCGGCCTGATGACCTCGGTGCTGATGACCCCCGACGGCATGACGGTGGAGGCGGAAGCGGCGCATGGCACCGTCACCCGCCACTATCGCGAGCATCAGAAGGGCAAGGAGACCTCCACCAACTCCATCGCCTCGATCTTCGCCTGGACCCGCGGCCTCGCCCATCGCGCCAAGCTCGACGACAATGCGGACCTGCTGAAATTTTCGCTGACGCTGGAAAAGGTCTGCGTCGACACGGTCGAATCCGGCTTCATGACCAAGGATCTCGCCCTGCTGGTCGGCGCCGACCAGAAATGGCTGTCGACCTCGGGCTTCCTCGACAAGATCGACGAAAACCTGAAGAAGGCGATGGCGTAAGCTTTTACGCTTGCAGGAAAATTGAAGCGGGCCGTTCTGGCCCGCTTTTTTTTATTTCTTCATTTTCTGCACAAGGAGCGCCGAGAGCGCCAGGCAAATCACTGCGCCTGCATATATGTCGGTGGTCCAGGCGAGACCGAAGGCGCGGACCGCCTGCCCAGCCAACAGCGCCGGCAGGCTCATGGTCAGATAGCTTTCGACATAATAGGCGGCCATCAGACCCGCGCGCTCCTCGGGCGCCGCCAGCGGCGTCAGCGTGCGCAACACGCCGAGAAAGCTGCCGCCCCAGCCGAAACCCGCGACCATGGTTCCGATGAAGATCAGGGCCGTCGAATGCAGATGGGTCGCCGCGACGAGAAGCGCGGCGCCAAACGCCAGGATCGACGCGCCAATCACCAGAATGTCCGTGCTTTGGCGAAAGCGCAGGATCAGAATGCCGACGGCGCCGCTGACCGTGAGCGCGCCGACCACCAGCCCCCCAAGCAGATGCGAGACGGAGCCTGTCGCTTCGCGCACCACCGATGGCGCCAGCGAAAAATAGAATGACCCAAACGCCCAGGCGGCGACATTGAGCGGCGTCACCATCAAAAACATGCGTCGCGCTTGACGCGGTATGCCGACGCTCGGGACCAACGAGGCCCAGGCGCCGGGACGCGGGCGACCCGTTTCCGGGATGAGCCAGATCGACAGCGCCTGCAGGGCGAACAGAGCCAGCAGCAGCATATAGGACAGGCGCAGCGGCAAAGGCGCGAACTCCGCCAGAATGCTCGCGCCGACGGCGCCGATGGCGAGACCGACCGGCATGCCGATCCCATTGATCAGCGGGCCGTGCTCGAGGCTCGCGTCGAGGATGGCGGCGCCGAGCACACCGCTGGCGACGCCGGTGGCGAATCCCTGGCACAGTCGCGCGCCGATCAGGGCGTTGGCGGAGTTGGCGCCGATGAAGGCGACCATGGCGAGGATTTCCAGAGCCAGAGCGGCGAAAATGACCGGCCGGCGGCCGATATGGTCGGAGAGCTTTCCGGCCGTCAGCAGCGCCAGCAAAAGGCTGAAGGCATAGGCGCTGAAAACAACCGTCAGGATCACCGGGGAGAAGCCCCACGCCTCCTGATAGAGTCGGTAGAGCGGCGTGGGCGTGGTGGATGCGGCCATGAAGGCGGCGAGAATCGAGACCAGCAGCAGGGTCGCCGCGGCGCCGCCCAACCTGAGCCGCGACCGCTCGGTCGATGTGTCGCCTGTGGACATGATCGCCCTCCTGCCTTAAAGCTAATTTTATGCGTTAGTATCCTAACCTTGTTTTCGCACTAAAGCAAATTATTAGCTTTAAGCGAAGCCCCCAACCTGCCTGGAGAACGCGCCGGGAGACGAGATGGCTGCGAAAGAAAATATCCGGCCTGGAGGTCGGAGCGCGCGCGTGCAGGCGGCGATTCATGGAGCGGTCAAGCAATTGTTGCTTGAAGCCGGTCGTGGGGCGCTGACAATTCCGGCCGTGGCGGAGCGCGCGGGCGTCACGCCGTCGACCATCTATCGGCGCTGGGGCGATCTGCCCAACCTGCTCGCCGATGTCGCCGTCGAGCGGCTGCGCCCGGAGACGGATCCCAGCGACACCGGGTCCCTTCGCTCCGATCTCGAAGGCTGGCTGGAGCAATATGTCGACGAAATGTCCTCAGGTCCGGGCCGCGGCATGACGCGCGATGTCCTGGCGTGCCGGGACGGCGCGAGCGCGGGCGGGCGATGCGACGCCTTTACCCGCAGCCAGCTGGCGCTGATCTGCGACCGCGCCCGGGAGCGGGGCGAAGCGGCGCCGAAGGTCGATGCTCTGATGGACCGCGTCATCGCGCCGATCATGTACCGCATCCTGTTCGACGCCGCGCCGCTCGACGTCGGGACTTGGCGGGCCTGGCTCGACGGCGTGCTGGACGAGCTTCGCAACTCGCCCTGACGAGGCGCCGTCTTTCCGCCGACGTCAAAATTGGCGATACTCTGGAGACGTCACGCCCTCCTTTTCGGGAATATGGCCATGGCCTTCGTTTCTTTGCTCATTTTCCTCGCCATAATCCTTTTCTTCGCGGGGTTTCGGGTCGCGCAGCAATACCAGCGCGGCGTCGTGCTGCGCTTCGGCCGCTATGTCGCCACGCGGGGACCGGGCCTGTTCTGGATCATCCCGCTGATCGAGAGCGTCACCAAGGTCGACATGCGCGTCGTGACGTCAGCCGTGTCCGGCCAGGAGGCGATCAGCCGCGACAATGTGCCGATCCGCATCGACGCGGTGATCTGGCGGCGCATCGTCGTCGCCGAGCGCTCGGTGTTCGAAGTCCGCAATGTCGAGGATTCCGTGGTGCAGGTGGCGATCACCACCCTGCGCGACATCATCGGCCGGCACACGCTCGACGAAATTCTGAAAGAACAGATGGCGATTTCGGCGGCCATGCAGACCGCGATCGACACGGTGACAGAGCCCTGGGGCGTCAAAGTCGAACGTGTCGCGATGAAAAGCGTGGAGATTCCGCCGACCATGCAGCGGGCCATGGCTCAGGAGGCCGAAGCTTTGCGGGAAAAGCGCGCCCGGATCATCAAGGCGGAAGCGGAAACCGAGGCCGCCGAAAAGCTGCGTCAGGCCGCGGAAACCATGATGTCCTCGCCCGCGGCGCTGGAATTGCGCCGCATGCAGATGCTTACCGAAGTCGGCGCCGAGCAGAACACCATGACCATCGTGATGATGCCGAGCGAATTCGTCGAAGCCGCCAGAGCCTTCGCCGGCAGGACGCCGCAGGGCTGAGCCTGCTCACGCGACATCGCCAACGCTACGCATCACCCCGCCTGGCGCCGCGCCCGCTCCATGGTGGACAGCGCATAAAAACCGCGCGCAGTGGAAATCAGGCGACCCGACTTGATCATCCGGTGTAATTTTACAGAAAGATTTCCTTTCGTAATTTCGAACCCCATTTCGCACAGCAGTTCGAATACGGCGTCGACGTGCATGCCGCCGGTCTCCCCCTCCAGCACCTCAACGATCATCGGCTCGACCTCGCCCGAACGGTCGCCGGCGCCCCGACCGACCACGGAAAGGTGGGTATCGCCGCGCCGCGACTGGGCGTCGCCGGCGGCAACCAGAAACTCCACCGCGGAACGGCGCAACTCAAGGCCAGCGACCGGATCTTTCGCCGCCAATCCCGCGATCAATATCTCGATCCGGGCCAACAGGCGCCGGGCCTCGTCGCGCGCCTCGCGCGCCGCCAGCGCCAGAAATTCCGCATTCTGCTCGAAGCCAGAACTCATGATACCCCTCCTGATTCCCCGCGGGCGGTCGCCACGATTCGATCCGCCGCCCGTTGTGATTTTGTGCTGCGCCCCAGCATAAAAGCCGACCTTTGCGCCAGATCAAAGAACATACAGAAAACAACGCCGCCACGGAAAAAACCTAGCGCAATCACGGCATTTTTACGAATGAAAACTTTACAATCCAATCGCAATGAACAACAATCTGAATTGTAAATTAACCACATGGAATGAAATTTTTACACCTCTCCCATGGGGCCAGCTGGAGGACTGCGGAATGAAAGACAGACGTTGGTTCGGCGCGAAATCCGCTGGGGAGACGGGCGCCGCATTCATGCAGTCGCTGTTTGCCCCTCTGTTCCGGCCGTCAGCGGCCGATGCGCCCCTCCCTGGCTCCGCGCCCCGCCCGCGAATCGCCGACGCCGGCTCGGACGCCTGCTGGACCGCCAGCCTGCGCCGCGGCGACGACCTCCCCCCCTTCCTCCTCTCCATCCAAACGGCGGCCGGATCGCGCTCCGCCATTCGCTTCGAGCCCTTCGACAGGGACGCCGGAGGCGAATCCCATAGTTAGAAGCTTTGATTTAAAACAATAAAAAGCCGCCAATCGCGCAAAAACAAAGGTTTTTTCGGCGTTTGCCGCGCAGCGGATTGTGGTTCCGCGGCGCGCGATATATAAGGGCCGCGCCTTTCGTTGGGGAGATTGGAATCATGGCCTCGGCCACCCATGCGGACCCGTATCGCCCGTCTGAAGACGAACCGTTCATGAACGATCGTCAGAAGGAATATTTTCGGCGCAAGCTTCTGAATTGGAAAGAAGAAATATTGCAGGAGGCGCGTGAGACCCTCGCCGCCCTGCAATCCGAGAGCGAAAATCACGCAGATATCGCCGATCGCGCCTCATCCGAAACGGACCGCGCCATTGAATTGCGCGCCCGTGATCGCCAACGCAAGCTGATCGCCAAGATCGACTCCGCCATCGGCCGTCTCGACGACGGCACTTATGGCTATTGCGAGGAAACCGGCGATCCCATCTCGCTGAAGCGCCTCGACGCCCGCCCTATCGCGACGCTTTCGATCGAGGCGCAGGAGCGCCACGAGCGCCGCGAACGCGTCTACCGCGACGATTGAGCCGGCCCCCAAAAAAACGCCGCTCCGTGGGATATTTCGGAGCGGCGCGTCAATTTGGCGTCCTGTCCACGCCGCGGCCCTCGCCGCGGCTTTTTCATTAGTTCGGACCCCTCACCTGTTCAGCGGGCGGCCGAGCAGCTTCGCCATTTCCTCTTCGAGCAATTCGAGCGGCTCGAAATCCGTATCGAAATTCAGTTCCGGCGTTGGCGCGGGAGCTTGCGGCGCAAGAGGAGGCGGCGGAGGAGCAGAGGGCTCCTGAGGCGCCGGGGCTGGAGGTTGCGGCGCGAAGAAGGATGGCTTCGGCGCCGGAGCGGGCGGCGGCGGAGCAGCGGCCGCAGGGGGCAGTGACGGGGGCGCAAAAGCCGAGCCCGACTCGGGCGGCGGTTCGACCGGCGGCGCGGCAGGGGCGTTGCGCCGGACGATCGGCGGCATCACGAAACGCGGCCGCGGCGGCTCGTTTCCTTGCTTGTTGTCCTGGGCGCCCGTCGAGCCGAATCCTGCTGGAGGCGTGAAGCGCGGCGGCGGCAAGGGAGCCGAAGGCGAGGGAGCGGAAGGCCTGGGCGCGGCGGGACCGACGCGCGGCGGCGGCTGGAAGCGCGGGGCCGGACGCTCGGGCGGCGGCGGGGCGAAGGTCCGCGCGGCTTCCGGGATGGGCGCGGGTTCGGGTTCCGGCTCGGGCGGCGTCTCCAGTTCGCCAGCCGGCAGGTCCGCGGCGGCAGGGATGACCGGCATGGTCGGCGCGCGCGCCGGTCCCGGGGCGGCAGGCAGAGCGGCGAGCGCGGCTTCGATGGCCTCGGCGGTCGCGGCGGAGATCGCAGCCGGCGCGGGGACGGGCGTCGCGGCCGGGGGCAGGCTGGCCGTCGCAGGCGCCTCGACGGCGCGCGGCGGGTGGTCCAGCTTGCGCGTTTCGCGCGCCTCGCGCGGCTCGACCCTGACGATGCCGGATTCGACCAGCACGTCATTGGGACCGCCGATCATCAGCAAATGTTCGATATTGTCGCGCCGCACCAGCAACAATTGCCGTTCGCCGTCGAGATCGAAGGTCTCGACAAAACCGAGACGCAATTGCCGCGAGCGCGAACCGCGCGGTATCCGGCGGCGCAGATCGGCGACAATCTCGATGATCTTGAGCATCAGATAGAAAGCGACGAGGAAGGAAACCAAGGCCAGGGACCAGGTCACCAATTTGTTGTCTTGCAAAAATGTCGGCATGGCCTCAGCCCGTCTCCTGATCGTCGGACCCTTTCAATCCCTATATATAACGCAACGGACAGGCGGCTGCGCAAGAAAGGTTAATGTTTGGTTAACGCGACCAACCGCGCGTCTCGCGTCTTTCTCGACATTCTCCTTTCATGACGACGACGAATCCTTAAAATTGTTCCGATAAACTCGCTGTTTCGCAGGCGCTCGCAAAGGCTGTCCATGAGCCAGAACTCCAACGCATTCCAGTCTCGACCGGTCCGAACGCGCCGGCAGCCCAGGGCTGGTTCTGCTGCTCGCCGGCTTTCTCGTCGCGGTGATCGCGGCCTTTTCCTTCATGCCCGAGGGCCAGGCGACGCGGCTGATCCTCGTCCTGCTGGCCTTCCTCGCCTTCATCGGCGTCTCCGGGCTTCTCGCCTATGCTGTTGGATTTATCCAAATTGCTGGCGCGCGATCACGCAACGACGTCACCAAGATCGTCGCCGACACCAGCCCCGACGGGATGATCGTCACCGAGGGCGATACGCGCATCGTCTACGCCAACGAGACCTATATGGCTCTCTCGGGCGCCTCCGACGCTTCCGCGCTACGCCCGGTAGACCGGCTGTTTTCCGGCGCGCCGGAAGTCTCGGAGCCGCTCTACCGTCTGTCCCAGGCCGCCCGAGAAGGCAAGCGCGCCGCCGAGGAATTGCGCCTGACCCCGCCCCTGCTCGGCGACGCCGCCTTCGGCTGGTATCGCATTCGCGTGCGGCCGATCGAGCGCCTCGCCAGCCCGCTCGCCGCGCTCTGGACCATTTCCGACGTGACCCGCGAACGCGAGCGGCATGAAAACGTGTTCCAGGAACTGCAGCACGCGATCGATTTCCTCGACCACGCCCCGGCCGGCTTCTTCGCCACCGATCCTTCGGGCAATATCTCCTACATGAACGCGACCCTCGCCGACTGGCTGGATTTCGACCTCGCCCAGGTTGGCTCCGGCGGCCTCGCCCTGCGCGACATCGTGGTCGGCGACGCCGCCGCGCTTCTCGCCTCGGCCAACGGCCCGGCGAACACGGTTCGCACAGACCAGATCGACCTCGACCTGCGCCGTCGTGACGGGCTGCGCCTGCCGGTGCGCCTGCTGCATCGCGTCGCCTATGGCCATGACGGCGCCCCCGGCGCCTCGCGCACCCTGGCTCTCAACCGCGCGCCCGGCGGCGAGCCCGCCGAGGAAGCCCGGGCGGCGGAAGTTCGTTTCGCCCGCTTCTTCAATTCCACGCCCATGGCGATCGCGACGGTGGATCGCGACGGAGTCATCCTGCGCTCCAACGCCGCCTTCGCCAAACTGCTGCCCGGCGCCCTCGCCGACGCCGAAGGCGGTCGCCGGCTGATCGTCAACGGCGTCGCCGCGGCGCACCGCCCCGCCCTGCAGGCAGCCGTCGCCGCCGCCGCCAGCGGCGTCGAGGAAAACGACCCGATCGACGCGGCGGCGGAAGGGTCGACCCGCGCGGCGCGCCTTTTCGTCACCCCCAATGAGGAAGCCAACCAGCGCGGCGCGGTGATCTTCGCGCTCGACACCACGGAAGAACGCAATCGCGAAGAGCAGTTGCACCAGTCGCAGAAGATGCAGGCGGTCGGGCAGCTGGCCGGCGGCGTCGCGCACGACTTCAACAACGTGCTGACCGCGATCATCGGCTATTCCGACCTGCTGCTGGCCAATCACCGCCCGACCGATCCGTCCTTCCAGGACATCATGCAGATCAAGCAGAACGCCAACCGCGCCGCCGGCCTGGTGCGGCAGCTGCTGGCCTTTTCACGCCGCCAGACCTTGCGGCCTCAGGTGCTGCAACTCGGCGACGTGCTGTCCGAACTGCAGATGCTGACGCGCCGGCTGGTCGGCGAAAAGATCGAGGTGGACCTCAAGCAGGGCCGCGACCTCTGGCTGGTCAAGGCCGACCTGAACCAGTTCGAGCAGGTCATCATGAACCTGATCGTCAACGCCCGCGACGCCATGCCCGACGGCGGCAAGATCTTCATCCGCACCAAGAATGTCACGGCGCCCGAATGCGCCGCCTATGGCGAAAAACTGCTGCCCATGGGCGAATATGTCGTGGTCGAGGTGGAGGACACCGGCACCGGCATTCCCAAGGAAATCCTCGACAAGATCTTCGACCCCTTCTTCACCACCAAGGAAGTCGGCAAGGGCACCGGCCTCGGCCTGTCCATGGTCTATGGCATCGTCAAGCAGACCGGCGGATTCGTGTTCTGCGACACGCAGGTGGGACGCGGCACGACCTTCCGGATCTTCCTGACCCGGCACATTCCCGAGGCGGAGGCGCCAGTCGAGGCGCCGAAGGTCGAGGAGAAGAAAGCGGCAGCCGATCATACCGGCCACGGCGTGGTGCTGCTGGTGGAGGACGAGGAGGCGGTGCGCTCCTTCGGCGCCCGGGCGCTTGCCTCGCGCGGCTATACGGTGCTGGAGGCGGAAACCGGCCTCGACGCGCTGCGCGTGGTGGAGGAGACGCAGCATCACATCGACCTGGTCGTCTCCGACGTGGTCATGCCGGAAATGGACGGCCCGACCATGTTCGGCGAATTGCGCAAGCGCGGCATTAAATGCCGGGTGATCTTCGTCTCCGGCTATGCCGAGGACGCCTTCTCGAAAAATCTGCCCGAAGGCGAGGATTTTGGGTTCATGCCCAAGCCCTTCACGCTCAAGCAGTTGATCGAGACGGTGAAAGCCAACATGCGCTAAGCGCGCGGAACCTTACTTGACCGCAACGGTTTGACGCTGAGGACCGCAACCTTACCGAGTTCGGATGTTTCAGTCGGCGCCGCCCAAGAGAATCCTGATGTGCCAGCCCGATCATTTCGAGGTGGCCTATGTCATCAATCCGTGGATGGAGGGCCAATACGCCCGCACCGACGATCAAGCCGCGCTGCGCCAATGGACGCAGCTCAAGGAGATCATCGAGAGGCGCGCGACCGTCGCGCTGCAGCCGCCGCAGCCCGGCCTTCCCGACCTGGTCTTCACCGCCAACGCCGGGGTTGTCAGGGGCTCGCGCGTCATTATCAGCCGCTTCCGCTGCCTCGAGCGAAGGGGCGAGGAACGATTCGATCGTCTCTGGTTCGACGAAAACGGCTACAAGGTCTTCGATCCGCCCGCCGACCTGCATTTCGAGGGCGCCGGTGACGCGCTGCACGATTGCGCGCGGGAGCTCTTCTGGGTCGGCCACGGCTTTCGCTCGCATGAAGACGTCGCGCCCTTTTTGCAGGCGCTGCTGATCACCCGCGCCGTGTCGTTGACACTTGTCGATCCGCGATTCTATCACCTCGACACTTGCCTGTGCCCCCTGCCCGTGGGTTTCCTGATGTATTTCCCCGCGGCCTTTGACGAAAGATCCCGCGCGGCCATCGAGGCGCTCGTCCCGGAGGATCGCCGCATTGCCGTCGATGAAGAGGACGCATTAAAATTCTGCTGCAACGCTGTGGCGCTGGACGACCTCGTCATCATGAACGACGCGTCGGCCGCCCTGCGCCTGAAGCTGGAAGGCGCCGGGCTCACGCCGGTGCTCACTCCGCTCTCGGAATTCATCAAGGCCGGCGGCGCGGCGAAGTGCCTGACGCTCAACCTTTAGGCCGCAGCATCCGACCGATCGGGGCCACCCGCCCGCGCGTTCAGCGGATCGCGTAGATCGTTGCGACGGAAGCAACGATCACCAGGATGCTGACTGCGTCCACCAGCCAATTGCGAATCTGGCTCCGGCGAGGCACCGCGCTGGGAGCCGGACTTGGCGCGGCCTCGGCCGCCGGTCCACGAGGGCGGCGGCGCTTGGCCGCATCGTCTGTCGCTAAATAGGTTTGATCGATCGAAATCAAGAGCCTTGCCATGGCGCGCTATCCCGTTTTGAGAGCGTTTCCGCCTGAATTGCGTCAAATTGGCACAACCTCGGCGTTCTGAAGATCAGGCTCCAAGAACGGCGCCAACCTTTGAGGCCGCGCGCAAGCAATCCCTGCGAACACAACCTGGCGCGCGAACAAAAAAAGAACTTGCAGACAAGAACAAACTAGGTACATTGCCAATAAGGCGATTGCATCACCCGCGTCCCACATGCCAAAAGGATCGAGCCCAATGTCGCAAGCGAATCTCCGCCTCGTGGAAGGAACCTCCGTGGACAAGACCAAGGCGCTTGACGCCGCCCTCGCGCAAATCGAGCGCGCCTTTGGCAAAGGCTCGATCATGCGCCTTGGGAAAAACCAGGCCGTGACGGAAATCGAGACCATTTCCACGGGTTCGCTGGGTCTCGACATCGCCCTTGGCGTCGGCGGCCTTCCCCGCGGCCGCGTCATCGAAATCTACGGGCCGGAATCCTCCGGCAAGACCACGCTCGCGCTGCACACCATCGCCGAGGCGCAGAAAAGCGGCGGCGTTTGCGCCTTCGTCGACGCCGAACATGCGCTCGATCCGGTCTACGCAAGAAAGCTCGGCGTCCAGCTCGACGATCTCCTGATTTCGCAGCCCGACACCGGCGAACAGGCGCTGGAAATCACCGACACTCTGGTGCGCTCTGGCGCGGTTGACGTGCTGGTGATCGATTCCGTCGCGGCGCTGGTGCCCCGCGCAGAAATCGACGGCGAAATGGGCGACGTCCAGCCGGGCCTGCAGGCCCGCCTGATGAGCCAGGCGCTGCGCAAGCTGACCGCCTCGATTTCCAAGTCGCGGACCATGGTGATTTTCATCAACCAGATCCGCATGAAGATCGGCGTGATGTACGGCTCGCCGGAGACCACCACCGGCGGCAATGCCCTGAAATTCTATGCCTCCGTGCGTCTCGACATCCGCCGCATCGGCGCGATCAAGGACCGCGAGGAAGTCATCGGCAACCAGACCCGCGTCAAGGTGGTCAAGAACAAGGTCGCCCCGCCGTTCAAGCAGGTGGAATTCGACATCATGTATGGCGAAGGCGTGTCGAAATTCGGTGAATTGGTCGATCTCGGCGTCAAGGCCGGGGTGGTGGAAAAATCCGGCGCCTGGTTCTCCTTCGACAGCCAGCGGCTCGGCCAGGGACGTGAAAACGCCAAGGCTTTCCTCAAGGCCAATCCCGACGCCGCCGCCCGGATCGAACAGACCATCCGGGAAAACGCCGGACTGATCGCCGAACGCATCCTCGACAATATCGACCCCTCGGAAGCCGGCGACGAGTGATTCTGGCCTCGGCGGCGGGTTCTGCCTGTCGGGGCGCCCCTCATTCGCCACTTCGAGGCGCCAAAATCCTCATCGTGCAAGAGCTTGTCGGCGAATGCGCAGAAACCCGCCGGCAAGATAATGCGTCTCCTGCTCTCGACAGGCTCTTGGCCTGCCGGTAGATAAGGCCGCTTGCTCGCGCCATTGGTTTTATCGGCGGGACAAGGCAGACCGAGGCAGAGGATCGAGACCATTCCATGAGCGGCGTCAACGAAATCCGGTCCACATTTCTCGACTATTTCGCCAGGAACGGCCACACGAAGGTCGAATCCTCGTCGCTGGTTCCGCGCAACGATCCGACCCTCATGTTTACCAATGCCGGGATGGTTCCGTTCAAGAACCTCTTCACCGGCGCCGAGAAGCGCAGCTACGTCCGGGCCACGTCCTCGCAGAAATGCGTGCGCGCCGGCGGCAAGCACAATGACCTCGATAATGTCGGCTATACCGCGCGCCATCACACTTTTTTTGAAATGCTCGGCAACTTCTCGTTTGGCGATTATTTCAAGGAACAGGCCATTAGGCTCGCCTGGGACCTGATCATCAAGGACTTCGGTTTGCCGAAGGACAAGCTGCTGGTCACCGTCTATCACGATGACGAGGAGGCCTTCGGCCTGTGGAAAAAGATCGCCGGCTTTGCTGACGATCGCATCATCCGCATCGCTTCGAGCGACAATTTCTGGTCGATGGGGGAAACTGGTCCCTGCGGGCCCTGTTCGGAAATCTTCTACGACCAGGGCGAGACTTTGCGCGGCGGGCCGCCCGGCAGCCCGGACGAGGATGGCGACCGCTTCCTGGAGTTCTGGAACCTCGTCTTCATGCAATATGAGCAGGTCGGCCCAGGAGAGCGCATTCCCCTGCCCCGACCCTCGATCGACACCGGCATGGGGCTGGAGCGCATCGCCGCGCTGATGCAGGGCGTCCATTCCAACTATGACATCGACCTGTTCCGCGCCCTGATTCGCGCCGTGGCGGAAGCCACCGGCGTCGAGCCCGACGGCGCCATGCAGGCGAGCCACCGCATCATCGCCGATCACTTGCGCGCCTCCGCCTTCCTGGTCGCCGACGGCGTGCTGCCGGCCAATGAAGGCCGGGGCTACGTCCTGCGCCGCATCATGCGCCGCGCCATGCGCCATGCTCAGATGCTCGGCGCGCGCGATCCGCTGATGTGGCGCCTGGTTCCGGCGCTGGTGCGCGAAATGGGCGCTGCCTATCCCGAGCTCACCCGCGCCCAGGCCCTGATCGAGGAGACGCTGAAGCTGGAAGAGACCCGCTTTCGTGTCACCCTCGCGCGCGGCCTCTCCATCCTCGACGACGAATTGCGCGATCTTCAGGCCGGCCAGAACCTTTCCGGCGACGTCGCCTTCAAGCTTTACGACACCTATGGCTTTCCGCTCGACCTGACCCAGGAAGCTTTGCGCGCCAGAAAAATCGGCGTCGACAAGCCAGCCTTCGACGAGGCCATGCAGCGCCAGCGCGCCGAGGCGAGGAAAGCCTGGACCGGGTCCGGCGAAGCCGCCACCGAAACGATCTGGTTCGCCGTCAAGGACGAGGTCGGCGCGACCGATTTTCTGGGCTACGACACGGAAAAAGCCGAGGGCGTGGTGGTCGCGTTGTTGCGCGACGGCGCGCGGCAGGAAAAGTTGTCTGCCGGCCAGACGGGTCTTCTGATCCTCAATCAGACGCCTTTCTACGCCGAATCCGGCGGACAAGTCGGCGACACCGGAGCGCTGCACGCCCCGGGCCTGCGCCTGCGGGTCGACAATACCTCGAAAAAGCTCGGCGACCTGTTCGTACACGAAGTTGTCGTGGAGGAAGGCGAAGTCACGATCGGCGCCGCCCTGCAATTGGAAGTCGATCACGAGCGCCACTCGGCGATCAGGGCCAACCACTCGGCGACCCATCTGCTTCACGAAGCCCTGCGGGAGATATTGGGCGACCATGTCGCGCAAAAAGGGTCGCTGGTGGCGCCCGACAAGCTTCGTTTCGATTTTGCTCATCCCAAGCCTGTCAGCGACCAGGAACTGGCGCAGATCGAAGATCTCGCCAATCGCGCGGTGCTGGAAAACGGGGAGGTCGTCACCCGTCTGATGGCGGTGGACCAGGCGGTCGAATCCGGCGCCCGCGCCCTGTTCGGCGAAAAATATGGCGACGAAGTGCGCGTGGTTTCGATGGGAAGCAACGGCTTGAAGCCCTTCTCGATCGAGCTGTGCGGCGGCGTCCATGTCGCGCGCACCGGCGACATCGGCCTGGTTTCGATCACCGGCCGCGGCGCGGTGGCCGCAGGCGTGCAACGCATCGAGGCCAAGACAGGCATGGCCGCCCGGCGCCATCTCAACGCCGAGGCCCGCGTATTGCGCGACCTGTCCGGCCTGCTTCGCGCGCCGATCGAGGATGCGTCAGAAAGGCTCGCGGCCCTGCTCGACGAGCGCAAGAAACTGGAGCGCGAACTCACCGAGGCGCGGAAAAAGCTGGCCATGGCCGGCGGCGGCGCCACTGAGCAGCCCCTGCGGCAAATCGCCGGGGTGAATTATTTCGCCCGCGCCGTGTCCGGCGTGGAGATGAAGGACCTGAAATCGCTGGCCGACGAAGCCAAGCAGACGGTCGGTTCCGGCGTCATCGCCATCGTCGGCGTTTCCGACGATGGCCGGGCCGGCGTGGTCGTGGCGGTCACGCCGGACCTGACGCAGAAGTTCAACGCCGTCGATTTCGTCCGTATCGCTTCGGAAAAGCTCGGCGGCAAGGGCGGCGGCGGTCGGCCCGACATGGCTCAGGCCGGTGGCCCCGACGGCGCGGCGGCGGAAGCGGCGCTGGCCGCAATCGCTGGCTTGCTGGAGCAGCGCGCCTCGTCGTGAAAACGCCTACCTCCGCTCGCGGCGATTTAAAAAGGCTAGCCGCTCGAACATGTGGACGTCCTGCTCATTCTTGAGCAAGGCGCCATGCAACGGCGGTATCAGTTTGGACGTATCGCTCTCGCGCAATTGTTCCGGCGTGATGTCTTCGCTGAGCAGCAGCTTCAACCAGTCGAGCAATTCCGACGTCGACGGCTTTTTCTTCAGTCCGGGGACCTCGCGCATCTGGAAGAACAGGCGCAGCGCCTCCTCGACCAGGTTCTTCTTCAGATGCGGGAAATGCGTCGCGACAATCGCCTCCATCGTCGGCTTGTCCGGGAACTTGATGTAATGGAAGAAGCAGCGCCGCAGGAAGGCGTCCGGCAATTCCTTCTCATTATTGGAAGTGATGATGACCAGAGGACGTCTTTTCGCCCGGATCGTCTCGCCGGTTTCGTAGACATGGAACTCCATTCGATCCAGTTCGAGCAAAAGGTCGTTGGGAAATTCGATGTCGGCCTTGTCGATTTCGTCGATCAGCAGCACGAGCGGCCCCTCTGCGGTGAAGGCCTCCCATAATTTTCCGCGCTTGATGTAATGGCCGATCTCGGTGACGCGCGGATCGCCCAGCTGCGAATCCCGCAGCCGCGAGACGGCGTCATATTCGTAGAGCCCCTGCTGCGCCTTGGTAGTGGACTTGATGTGCCAAGTCAGCAGCGGCGCGCCCATGGACTTGGCCACTTCCTCGGCGAGCACGGTCTTGCCCGTGCCGGGCTCACCCTTGATCAGCAGCGGCCGTTCCAGCGCCACAGCGGCGTTGACCGCCACTTTCAGATCCGGCGTTGCGATGTAACTCTCGGTTCCATTAAAGCGCATGTGTTCATTCCTGACCGCGGGATCGGCGGCGCGTTGGTTTGGGTCCAGGGACGCAGCCCGAAAGCAGAATGCCGCATGGCGACGAAGCCGGCAACCGAAGCGGGTTTTGTCTCGATGAATTCGAACCTCCAACTCGATTTGCGAGGAAAATGCCCAAACGACGCGCTTAATGCCCAAAATGGAGTCGCTTGCCGCCGAAGGGATGGCCGCGATCCGAAATTCCCGGTTTCTCAGGCCTCCCAGGCGATCCTTCGCTTCCGCCAGCATGTTACCCCTGGTTTTGCGCCGCACAAATCTTGTGACATTTTCGCAACGGCCGGACGCAGAATAGCCTCAAATGGCCCAATTCGGGCGGTTCTATGGCTCCGCCCCCTTCTTCCGCCTGCCCGCTTCATCTATTGTTGAGTTCTCGGCGGTATCGCCAAGGGACATTTGAATCGAGCGCCTGGCTGCAGTCGCTGGTGCAAATTCGAACTACTGGTTTACACGCGAACTGAAGCCCTCGGGAGGGGTAAATAATATGAGCATCAAGTCCAAACTTCTCGGCACTGCGGTCGCCCTGGCCTCGCTGGTCGGCGCTTCCAGCGCCTTCGCCGCCGGCAACCTTCTGACCAGCGCCCAGCAGCAGCCCGGCCTGACCGCCGGCCTGTCGACCGGCACCCCGCTGCCGACCGGCGTCTATGAAGTCGGCATTCTCGATTGGGGCAGCCACGCCGGCACCGGCTTTGAAGCCGGCGTGCTCGTTCCGATCAACCTGATCTGGTCGACCCCGTGGGAAATCCTTGGCGGACGTCCGTTCTTCCAGTTCGCCAACGCCGAAGCCTATATCGCCAAGCCCAACCAGTCGGGCGTCGGTCCGGCCAATGCTCTCTATCTCTCCGGCAACTTCGAGAACGTTCTCGGCGTCGGCATGGGCTGGAACCTCGGCAACGGCTTCAGCGTCACGATCGAAGAAGAATACTATCCTGGCATCAAGAACCAGATCGCGCCGCAGAACTACGGCACGTTCTCTCAGGAAGCCGCGATCGCCTGGCACGGCGCTGACGGTTGGGGCGCGAACGCCCACATCGCTTACGGCACCGGCAAGAATTCCTCCAACGGCTTCAAGAACTCCTCGTCGAACAACTTCACGGGCGATCTCCAAGGCTCCGCTTGGCTCGATTGGGATTTCGCGATCACGAAGTCCTTCGGCAAGTGGGAAGTCGGCGCGTTCGTGTTCGGCGAAAACGATCTTGGCACTCCGTTCATTGGCTTCCAGAAGGCCTCTGAAGTCGCCGTCGGCGGCTTGGTCGGCTATAACTTCGGCCCGGTCATCGCCCAGTTGAAGCTGTCGCCGCGACGTCGCGATCAAGAACCTCGACGGCAGCGGTGCTGAGCAGCACCAACGGCTACGACACCCGTGGCTGGCTGACCCTGATCGTTCCGCTCTGGGCTCCGGAAGCCCCGAAGGCCGTCGCCGCCAAGTACTGAGTTCAGTACGAGAGCGTTCCGGTCAACGGAAACTGACACAATTCAAGCCGGCGGCGCATCAGCGCCGCCGGTTTTCTTTTTTGCGATGACGGGCCTTGTCCCTTCTGGCACACTGGCTTCATGCTGATCGATTTCTTCACCGCCCTCCGGCAAGCGCAAGTGCCCGTCTCTCTGCGAGAGTATCTGACCCTGATGGAGGGGCTCCAGGCCGACCTCGCGCAGCGTTCGATCGAGGATTTCTATTTCCTCGCCCGCACCTGCCTGGTGAAGGACGAGCGCAATCTCGACAAGTTCGACCGCGTCTTCGCCGAAACCTTCAAAGGGCTCGAATCAAGCGCCGACCTGACAGAGGCCGCGCAAATCCCGGAAGAGTGGCTGAAAAAACTGGCGGAAAAATTCCTCACCGAGGAAGAGAAGAAGCAAATCGAGGCGCTCGGCTGGGACAAGCTGATGGAGACGCTGAAAAAGCGTCTCGAAGAGCAGAAGGAGCGCCATCAGGGCGGCAGCAAGTGGATCGGCACGGCAGGAACCTCGCCCTTCGGCGCCTATGGTTACAACCCCGAGGGAATTCGCATCGGCCAGGATGGAAACCGCAATTTTTCCGCGGTTAAGGTCTGGGACAAGCGCGAATTCAAGGATCTGGACGGGGCCGAGGAGCTCGGGCCGCGCAACATCAAGCTGGCCCTGCGCCGTCTGCGAAAACTGGCGCGCACCGGCGCCGCGGAGGAACTCGACCTCGAAAGCACCATCGGCGCGACGGCGCGCCAGGGTTTTCTCGATTTGAAATTGCGACCGGAGCGCCGCAACACCGTCAAGGTGCTGCTGCTGCTGGATATCGGCGGCTCTATGGACTGGCACATCGAGCAGGTCGAACATTTGTTTGCCGCCGCGCGCACCGAATTCAAACATCTGGAGCATTTTTATTTCCACAATTGCCTCTATGAGGGGGTGTGGAAGAACAACCAGCGCCGCTTTACCGAAAAAATGGCCACCTGGGACCTGCTGCATACCTATCCCCATGACTACAAACTGATTTTCGTCGGCGACGCGTCCATGAGCCCCTATGAGATCGTCATGGAGGGCGGCTCGGTCGAGCATTACAATGAAGAGGCGGGAAAAGTCTGGCTGGAGCGGGCGCTGCAATGCTGGCCCCATGCGGTCTGGCTCAATCCGACGCCGAAGACGCATTGGCAATATACGCAATCGATCGGCGTCATCCAGCAAATCATGGAAGACCGGATGTTCCCGCTGACGCTCGAGGGAATTGAGGCGGCAATGAAGGAATTGACGAGGTAAGGCGACGGCCGCCGCAAGGCCGGTATCGCCCCGATTTCCGTCGCCGACGCGATAGCTGGGTTGCAGGGCGCCCTCCCCTTGGCGCGGACTGTCCGCCATGCCAAGCGAGCCCAATTGGCCACCGATGTAGAACCCTCTCCACAAATTTGCAGGCGGCGATCAAAGGGTAACCACGATATAAAATGTTTTTTTAATGTTTTAAATTAATTTTTTCGCGTGTTATTCATAGGGCATTATCCCCTCGCCACGGAGACCCCGGATGTTTCCACGCCCGTCCCGATTGCTTGTCCTCGCGCTTGCCGCCCTGGCTCCGCTCTCTGGCTGTGGGCCGGCCTCGGCCCTGCTGCACAGTCCGAAGAACCTCCCCTGCCTGCGCGACGATTGCGGAATCCGTTACGAGCAGGGCGCGGAGAAACTGGCCGAGCAGGTTGGCGCTATCCTCGCGCGCGACAAGGCGCGGATCGAAAATTTCCAGGGGCGGCGATTCGCCGCGGCAGTGACTGTCGTCGCCTATGCCGACGAGGGCCATTACGCCGCCGCCAACGGACGGGGCAGCGCAGTTCCGAGCGGCGTGACGTTTTTTGACAGGGTCACGTTGTCGCCGCGTCTCGCCCGCGGCGCGCCGGAGCAGCTCGAACTCTATCTCACCCACGAATTGTCGCACGCGCATCTGTTCGGCAATCTGCCACGACTGACCGTGCTTACAGTTCCCTCCTGGTTTATCGAAGGACTTGCGGTGGCGGCCTCCGGAGGCGGAGGCGCCCAGAAAGTCACGCCCGCCGAAGCGCGCGTCGCGATCCTCGCCGGCCAGACCATAGAGACGCCGGACGCCACCTTGTTTCAGATCTCCCTTCCAGCGGCGAAAGACTGGCGCGACCCCGATCCCTACCGCATCGCCCATATGGCCTATCGTCAGGCGGGTATGTTCGTCACTTATCTGCGCGAAAAAGACCGAGCGGCCTTTGCGCGCCTGCTCGACGGACTTTTTGCCGGTGAAAATTTCAGGACCGCGTTCGAGGGCGCCTTCGGAACGGCGGTAGGGGCGCAATGGCGAACATTTGTCGCAAAAATCGCCTTGGCGGAGAAATCATGATTTTTGACGCTGGCTTCGTCGCTATTTTCTGATGCTTTTTCAAGGAATGAATCATGACCGAAATTCTTGACGACGATTCCGCCGCCGCCGCAGCGCCCTCGCCCTTCGCGCAGACCTTGCGCCAGAAAATCGGCTGGCTGTGCCAACTCGTTCGCGGCATGGCGGTCGTCTGGGCGCTTTGGGTCCTGTACCTTGTCGTCTCGACCTGGAGCGACCGTCATCGAGCCCTGGCCACGTATGGCAAAATTTTCAAGTTTGATCCCGCTGACGTGTCCGACCTCAATTATTACGCGGCTTTCGGCATCCAGCTCTTCGACTGGTCTCTTGTCGCCACCATCGCATTCGTCTTGTGGCGGCTGTTCTCCCGCTATCTCGCAGGCGATATTTTTTCGCTCGCCGCGGCGCTCGGCCTGCGACGCCTCGCTTTGGTCGGCGCCGCCGCCAAGATCGCGGACATTCTGACGAGGCCGGCGATTTTCACCCTGCTGACCCCGGATCAAGGCGCCGGCGACAGATATGCCTGGCTATTCCAGCCGCATGACCTTCTGGATATGATTTTCATCACCTTCCTGTTCTCGCTCGCCTATATCTTCAAGACAGCGACGGAGCTGGCCGAAGAACACGCACAGATCGTCTGACCATGCCCATCATCGTCAACCTCGATGTCATGCTCGCCAAACGCAAGGTTCGCTCGCGCGACCTCGCGGCGCGGATCGGCATTGCGGAACAAAATCTGTCCTTGCTCAAATCCGGCAAGGTCAAGGGCGTGCGCTTCGAGACGCTGGAAAAAATCTGCGAGGCGCTCGACTGCCAACCGGGCGATATTCTCGAATTCCGCCCGGACCCGCTGTCCGCCGACTGACGGATCCCCTGTTGCGGACCCGTCAGGAATCCGTGCTATTTTACCCTCATGCGCCACTTGCTCCTCTTCCGCCACGCCGAAGCCGTCCATTCTCCAAAGTTCCGCGACCACGAGAGACCGCTGACCGCGACCGGCCGCGAGACCGCCGCCCGCATCGGCGCCTTTTTGGCGGAATCCGCGCAAAAGCTCGATCTTGTGATCGTCTCCGATGCTTTGCGCACACGGGAAAGCTGGGAGATCGCCAGCGCAAGGCTGAGCGTGGCGCCCGAGGTCAAGTTCGAAAGAAAGCTCTATAACGCCGAGCGCCACGACATCATGGAGGCGGCGCGCGAAATGCCCGAAAAAGTCGCGGCGGCGTTGATCGTCAGCCATAATCCGGGCGTGAGCGACTTCGCCGCGCAATTTGCCGGCTCGGGCGATCGCGACGCCCTGTCCCGGATGTCCCGCGGATTTCCGCCCGGCGGCCTGGCGATTTTCGCGGTCGACGCCGAGGACTGGAGAAAATTGCGCTGGGGCGGCGGCGCGCTAACCGCTTTCTTAACCTAACGTCATTATCATCCGGCCAAGCACAGGCTCAGCCGCAAGGTTAATTCTGTTATTTTTCAGCAGCTTGAAGCAAACTCTAAGCACATCGCGCGAACGGTCTCATCCTGACCTTTGGAATATCGTCGCAACCATTTGATTTTGAATGAAAAAAATTTTCTCCCTTCTTCCCGGCAACGGAAATGTTTTGCCGCCGCGTCTTCCCTGCCCCGGAATCGTGCTTAGATGTCGGCCAGGGCCCCGCTTGCCCGCGCCGAGACCTCGCCTTGTCCACCTTCGCCGACCTGATCCAGGAAGCGCGCAACAGCGCCGCCAACCTCTCCGAACTCATGCGGGGCAAGGGACTGCGCCTGGGCGTCACCGGGTTGTCGCGCGCCGGCAAGACCGTGTTCATCACCGCCCTCGCCCGGCAACTCACGGCGTTCGGGCGCGGCGGCAAAAATCCGCTGCCCGTGTTTCGCGTCGCCGCCGAAGGCCGGCTGATTGGCGGGCGGCTGGAGCCGCAACCCGACGACAATGTCGCGAGGTTCAGCTACGAGGACCACCTCGCCGCCCTGACCGGCCAAGACGCCAAGGGACAAAACGCCGAGGGCCAAGAGCGGCGCTGGCCTCAATCGACCCGCCAGATTTCCGAGTTGCGGCTGCGGCTGGATTTCGAGCGGCAAGCTGGTTTCCGTCCGGGACCCTCGCATTTCACCATCGACATTGTCGATTATCCCGGGGAATGGCTGCTCGACCTGCCGTTGATGGAAAAAACCTACGCCGACTGGTCGCACGAAACCTTCGAGGCGAGCGCCGCCGCCGCGCGCGCGCCTTTCGCCGCCGACTGGCGCGGCTTTTCGGCCACGCTCGATCCCTCCGGCCCAGAGGACGAGACCCTCGCCCGCCGCGCGGCCGAAATGTTCACCGCCTATCTGCGCGCCGCGCGTAGCGACGCCTATGCGCTCTCGACCTTGCCGCCCGGCCGCTTCCTCATGCCCGGCGATCTCGAGGGATCGCCTGCCCTGACCTTCGCGCCCCTGCCCTTGCCGGCGGGCGGCGAGATCGGCCCTGGCACGCTGGCGGCGATGATGGAGCGGCGCTACGAGTCCTACAAGGGCGTGGTGGTCAAACCCTTCTTCCGGGACCATTTCGCCCGTCTCGACCGGCAAATCGTGCTGGTCGACGCGCTGGCGGCGCTGAATTCGGGCCCCGCCGCCCTGCGCGACCTGCAAACGGCCCTGGACGAGGTGCTGGGCGCCTTCCGCATCGGGCGGAGCAATCCGCTGGCGCGCCTGTTCCGGCCGAAGATCGACAAGATCCTGGTCGCCGCCACCAAGGCCGACCATCTGCACCATATGAGCCACGACCGCCTGGAAGCGATCTTGCGCCAGGTGACCGCCCGCGCCATCGCTCATTCGGAATTTTCCGGCGCCGCCGTCGACGTCATCGCCCTGGCCGCCGTGCGCGCCACCCGCGAGGCGGCCGTGCGCCAGGGCCGGGAAACGCTCGACGCCATTGTCGGGACGCCGCTGGCCGGCGAGACCCTCGACGGGCAGGTCTTCGACGGCGCCACGGAAGCGGCGGTCTTCCCAGGCCAATTGCCGACCGATCCGCGCGCAGCCTTCCGCGGCGACGGCCTGGCCACGCCTGAGGGAGAAGCGGACATGCGCTTCCTGCGCTTCCGTCCGCCGCTCCCGCCGCTGGACGATGCGCCGCCGCCCCACATTCGGCTCGACCGCGCCTGTCAGTTCCTGTTCGGAGACCGGCTGAAATGACCGAAGCGAAAAAGCAGAGGCCGCGCGCCTTCCGCCTCGACTCCGACGGACGCCGCGCCTGACTTCGTGGTTGAGGAAAAGCCCGACGCCTATGCCGCCGAAGCCGAAGTTTTCGGCGACCCCGCTGAACAGGCGGTGGAGGCGGCGCAAAGCCGCGGCTTTTTGCGCGGCGCGGGCTGGAGCTGGAGCGGACTGCTGGTTTCGGCGCTTGGCGGTCTTGTCAGCTTCGCCTTCGGCCTGTGGCTCGACGGGCTGATCGAGCAGCTGTTCGCCCGCTCCGTCGCGCTCGGCGCCATCGGCCTCGGCCTCGCCGGTCTCGCCTTGCTGGCGACAATCGTCCTGACCGGGCGCGAAGTCATCGCGATCCTGCGCCAGCGCCAGATCGCGTTGCTGCACCGGGAGCTGGCGCGGGCGCATGAGGCCGACGAGCGCGAACTCGCCCGGCAGAAAGTTGGCGAATTGATCGCGCTCTACAAGCATCAGCCGGCCACGGCCGTCGCCCGGGCGAACCTCGACGGCTTGCGCCGCGAGATCGTCGACGGACGCGACCTGATCGATATCGCGGAGCGGCAGTTGATGCCGGCCTTGGATGACAACGTCCGGCAGGAGATCGCCGCCGCCGCCAAGCGCGTGTCGCTGGTCGCGGCGCTCAGCCCGCGCGCCATCATCGACGTGATCTTCGTCGCCGCCCAGGCGCTGCGGCTGATCCGCCGCATCGCCGAAATCTACGGCGGGCGTCCCGGCCTGCTCGGCGCCTGGCGGCTGGCCCGCGCCGTCGGCGCCCATCTCGCCATCACCGGCGGCATGGCGGTGGGCGACAGCCTCATGCAGACCGTTCTCGGCCACGGGATCGCCGCGAAAATATCCACGCGGCTCGGCGAAGGCGTACTCAATGGCCTGCTGACGACGCGAATCGGACTTTCCGCCATGGCGGTTTGCCGCCCGATGCCCTTCTTCGCGCAAAAGCCGCCTGGCGTCAGCGACGTCGCTCCGTTTTTGCTCGGCGACGGCGGCAAGAAAACGGAAAGCTGAAGTCGGAAAGCTGAAGTCGGAAAGCTGAAACTCAGCCCTGGCGCTCGGGCGTCTCGACGATCAGCCCGTCCAGCTCCGGCGAGATGGTGATCTGACAGGACAGGCGCGAAGTCGGACGGGGATCGACGGCGAAATCAAGCATGTCGCTTTCCATCGGGCCGAGCGGCGGCAGCTTGTCCTTCCATTCGGGCGCGACATAGACGTGGCAGGTGGCGCAGGCGCAGGCGCCGCCGCATTCGCCGACGATTTCGTCGATCCCTGCCTTGATCGCGACTTCCATGACGGTCATGCCCGGCTGCGCCTCGACCTCCTGCCTTGCGCCGGAGGAGCTGACGTAAACGATCTTGACCATGCGAAGAAATCCCGGTTGTAGCGACCTTGCCCGCTTTTTAGTCGGGATTTGCCGAAACCGCTACCCGAGCCTTGAGAGAAAATTAACCCTCGAAAACCGGGTTCAGGACGTGATGCGCCGCCGCGACGTCCTCCGGCGCGTGGCCGACAGCCGCCGCGAAATCCAGCAACTGCGCCTCATCGGAGACCAGATAGGCCATCAAGCCCGGCCAAAAAGCCCTCATCCGTCGCGGCAGAGCGCAGATTGGCGATATCGAGGCCCGACAGGGCGAGGAAACGCTGGAGGCGTTCGGGATCAGCGGCGAGAAAGGTCAACCCCTCGACAGCCAGGGCCTCGGCCTCCTCGCGGTTGATCGGGTGACGGCGCGGAGACAAGGGACGAAAGGACAAGGCAGGGTTTCCAACAGGCTAAATTTGTCGCCACAAGTTGGGAGTAAATTTTCATTTCGTCAATTTCTCTTCGCTAGGTTTCAATCCGTAGGGCCGCGACGGATTCGGGGCCGGACCGGCTGTGGCGGGACACAATGAAGAAAACGGTTCTGATCGTTGAGGACAATGAGCTGAATATGAAGCTCTTCAACGATTTGCTCGAAGCTCACGGCTACGCCACCGTTCAGACCAAGAGCGGCGTCGAGGCGGTCGGCCTTGCGCGCCAGCATCGGCCCAACCTGATCCTGATGGACATCCAGCTTCCGGAGGTTTCCGGCCTGCAGGTGACCCAATGGCTGAAGGACGATCCCGAACTCGCGCCCATTCCTGTCATCGCCATCACTGCGTTTGCGATGAAGGGCGACGAGGAGAAGATCCGGCAAGGCGGCTGCGAAGCCTATCTGTCCAAGCCGATTTCGGTCGTGAAATTCCTGGAGACGGTCCGCAATTACATCGGCGACAAGTGATGCGGCGGTTTCCCAAAATGCTTGAAAGGCTTGAGCCATGACGGCGCGCGTGCTGGTGGTGGATGATGTCCTGCCCAATCTCAAACTGCTCGAAGCGCGGCTGACGGCGGAATATTTCGACGTGGTCACGGCGACCAATGGTTTCGAGGCGCTGGAAATCTGCGAAAGGGGCGATTGCGACATCGTCCTGCTCGACGTGATGATGCCGGGCATGGACGGGTTCGAGGTCTGCCGCAAGCTCAAGGCCAATCCCGAAACCCTGCATCTCCCGGTGATCATGGTCACGGCGCTCGACCAGACCGCCGACCGCGTCAAGGGCCTGGACGCCGGCGCCGACGATTTCCTGACCAAGCCGATCGACGAAATCGCGTTGCTGGCGCGCGTGCGCTCCCTGGCGCGGCTCAAGCTGGTCGTCGACGAATTGCGCTCCCGCGCCAACACTTCAGCCAATCTCGGCGTCACCGCCGCGGTGCGCCACGCGCTTGACGACGGTCTCGGCGGCAAGATCCTGGTGGTCGATGACCGCGCCAATTCCTCCGAGCGCATCGTCGCCGCCATGCGCGACCGCTATGAGGTCGATATCGAACCTGACGCGCAGGAAGCGCTGTTCCGCGTCGCCGACGCCGATTACGAACTGGTCATCGTCAGCCTCGGCCTCGCCAATTTCGACGGCCTGCGCCTGTGCAGCCAGTTACGCTCGCTCGACCGCACACGGCATACGCCGCTGCTGATGCTGGCCGATCTCGAAGACCGCCAGCGCATCCTGCGCGGCCTCGACCTCGGCGTGAACGACTATCTCGTCAGGCCCATCGACAAGAACGAGATCATCGCCCGCGTCCGCACCCAGGTCCGGCGCAAGCGCTACGCCGACAGCCTGCGCAACAATGTCCAGGCGGCAATGGAAATGGCCGTCGTCGACCCGCTGACCGGGCTCAACAATCGCCGCTATCTCGAAACCCATCTCCTGTCGCTGCTCGAACAGGCGACCCAGAAGGGGCGCCCGGTCTCATCGATGATCCTCGACATCGACCATTTCAAGAAGGTCAACGACACCTACGGCCACGACGCCGGCGACGAGGTGTTGAGGACTTTTGCGGCGCGGGTGAAGCGCGTCGTGCGCGGCGCCGACCTGATGTGCCGGTTCGGCGGCGAGGAATTCGTCGTCGTCATGCCCGACACCAAATTGCAGATCGCCCAGATCGTCGCGGAGCGCATCCGCGCCGCCGTCGCCTCCGCGCCCTTCCCCATTGAAAAAGGCGCGCGCAGCATTCCCATCACCGTGTCGATCGGCCTTTCCGCCAGCAATGGCGAGGATACGCCCGACGCCCTGTTCAAGCGCGCCGACCAGGCGCTCTACCTGTCGAAACATGGCGGCCGCAATCGCGTCACCGCCGCGGCGGCGTAAGCGCTGGAAAGGCGCAGGCGGCTGCATGGAGCTCGCGGCCATGAGCCACGCCTTCATCGAAAAGCCGCCTAGGGAAGCCGCCTCGTTCGCTGGTTGCGCTCGCCGCAATTGAAAACCGTCGAAGCCGCGACCTGAGACGTCCCGCGCTGCGGCGCCGAAACTTGCGGCTGGAAAGCCCGCAATTTTCAGGCGATGATGCGGGCCAATGAGCAAAGCCCCCTTTCGCATCCGAACCATCGAGCGCATCGGCGCGGTTGAACCCGCGGCCTGGGACGCCTGCGCCAATCCCTCCCAGGCGCCCGCGACCGCCGGCGGCGAGCGGTTCAATCCTTTTCTGACCCACGCCTTTCTCGAGGCGCTCGAAAGCTCGGGCTGCGTCGGCGGCCGAACGGGGTGGATCCCCGCGCATGTGCTGGTCGAGACGCAGGAGGAAAAAGGGACGCAGGAGCAAAAACTCGTCGCTTGCGCGCCGGCCTATTTCAAGACCCATTCGCTCGGCGAATATGTGTTCGATCACGCTCTCGCCGACGCTTATGAGCGGATCGGGGAACGCTATTATCCCAAATTGCTGGTCGCGGTGCCCTTCACCCCGGTTCCCGGCCGTCGCCTGCTCGTCGCCGCCGACGCCCCCGATTTTGCGCGCACGGCGCTGGTCGAGGGCCTGCGCGCCGTCACCAAGCAGACCGGCGTCTCGTCATTGCACGTCACCTTTCCCGACGGAGGCGACTGGGACTTTCTCGGCGCCAGCGGCCTGTCGCAGCGCAAGGGCCAGCAATTCCATTTTTTCAACCGCGGATACGAGACTTTCGATGACTTCCTCGCCACGCTGGCGTCGCGCAAGCGCAAGGCGATCCGCAAGGAGCGCGCCACCGCCCTGGCCGCCGGGATCGAGATCGAATGGGCGACCGGCGCCGGACTTTCCGAGGCGCATTGGGACGCCTTCTTCGCTTTCTATCTCGACACCGGCTCGCGCAAATGGGGCCGCCCCTATCTCAACCGCAAATTCTTCTCCGCTCTTGGCGCGGCCCTGGCCGACCGCATCCTGCTGGTGATGGCGAAGCGCGACGGGCGCTTCATCGCCGGAGCGCTGAACCTCATCGGCGACGACGCGCTCTACGGGCGCAACTGGGGCGCGATCGAGGAGCATCCCTGCCTGCATTTCGAACTCTGCTATTATCAGGCGATCGACTTCGCCATATCGCGCGGACTGAAGCGCGTCGAAGCCGGGGCGCAGGGCGAGCACAAGCTGTCGCGCGGCTATGAGGCCGTCCCCACCTTCTCGGCGCATGAATTCTCCGACCCCCGCCTCGCCCGCGCGGCCGCGGATTTTTTCCAGCGCGAGGCTGAGGCCGTGGACGGCATGATCGAGGAATATGCCGAATTGGCGCCGTTCAAGAAGTCTTGACGACGCCTTGCGCTTGACCCCTGCGCCGCCCTTGACCCCTGCGCTGCCCTTGGGCAGGGTCCAACACGTTTGTCTACGCCGGAGCTGAAAATGTCCGCTTACGATCCGAACAATATTTTCGCCAAGATTTTGCGCGGCGAGATTCCCTGCGAGAAGGTCTATGAGGACGAGGCCGTGCTGGCCTTCATGGACGTCATGCCGCGCGCCGACGGACATGTGCTGGTCGTTCCCAAGACGCAAGCCCGGGGCCTGCTCGATGTCTCGCCCGAGGCGCTGTCGGCCCTGATCCTGCGGGTGCAGAAGATCGGGCGCGCCGTAAAGGCGGGCATGGGGGCGGAAGGCCTCACGCTGCACCAGTTCAACGAGCCCGCCGGCGGCCAGACCGTCCTGCACCTGCATTTCCACCTCATTCCCCGCTGGGAAGGCGTGGCTCTTCGTTCCCATGCAGGACGAATGGAGGAAGCGGCGACTCTGAAGGTCAACGCCGACAAGATCCGCGCGGCCCTGGCGGCGGAAGGGTAAGGACCGCCTTCAGCCGGTCCAAAGCCAGGCCGTGCAGATGATGGCGGCCTCACCCGCGACAATGGCGGCGAAAACCGAGCGGCGGGCGGCGAAAAAGGCGCCGCCGGCGACAGCGAAGGCGGCGCAGCGCGCCCAGATCGGCACGTTCGCCAGTTGGTGCGACGGAATCAGCACGACCTTCACCACCACCCCGACCAGCAGCACGGTGGCGACGCTGCGCACGAACAGGAAGACCTCGGAATCCTCGTCGATTTTTCGCGCCAGAAAAACCGAAAGCAGGCGCCAGATTTCGCTCGGCAAAAAGCCCAGCACGATGACCGCCAGATACGGCGCGAGTTGCGGATCGCCTAAAAAACTCATGCCGGCCTTTCGACGAGGGCGAGCGCAAAACCGTCCCAGCCCTTGCTTCCGACCGTCTGGATCGCCGTGGCGCTGAGCCGCGGGTCCTTCCCCGCCATCTCGAAGAAGCGGCGGATGCCTTGGAGATCCTCGTCATCGCGCGCGCCGTCGACGATCCTGCCGCCGCGCACGACATTGTCGACGACGATCACGGTTCCGACGCGGGCCAGCTTCAGCGCCCATTCCAGATAGTCCGGATTGTTGCGTTTGTCGGCGTCGATGAAGACCAGATCGAAGGGACCGGCGCCCTCGTCTTCGAGAATGGGCAGAGTTTCCAGGGCCGGGCCGACGCGCATGTCGACCTTTCCGCCAAGGCCCGCATGGTCGATATTGCGCCGCGCCACGGCGGCGTGTTCGGGAAGGGCCTCGAGGGTCACGACGACGCCGTCGGGCGGCAGGGCGCGGGCGAGCCAGATCGTCGAGTAGCCGCCGAGCGTGCCGATTTCCAGAACCCGCCTGGCGCCGACCATGCGGGCGAAAAGATGAAGGAGCTTGCCCTGCGCCGGCGACACGTCGATCGACGGCAGGCCGGCGATCCTGTTGGCGTCGAGCGCCGCATCGAGCGCCGGGTCGCCCGCGACAATTTTCTCAACGATATAGGAATCGACGTCGGTCCAAATCTGCTCATCCATCGCGGCGAATCCCTTCAATGAACTTGGCGATCATCAATGCATTTCCAGCCGTGATCAACGCTGAAGGGGCCGCGACGTTCGCCGGGCGAAAAATCCGGCCAGCCAGGCGCCGCCGCCGCCGATCAGCGCCAGCACCGGCAGGTCAAAGCCGCCGCCGACGAAATTTTGCGTCAGGGGCGCCAGGACCGCGCCGAACAGCATGGCCAGCCAGTCCGCTCCCGATCGCGCCGATCGCGCGGTGGTGAAGAGAAAATAGATCGGCGACAGCATCATCAACCCGGCCCCCAGGGGCGCCGGCGCCGAGCCGATCAGCCAATAGCCGAGCATGGTGAAGAGCGTCGTCAGGCTCATGCAGGTCAAGGCCAGACCGAAGAAAAAGGGAAGGCGCGCCGGCTTGTCGATGTCCGGCAGCCGACGCAGGGATTCCGCCCAGACCGTCACGGCGATGAAATGCGAGGCGGCGAGCAGCGTCGCCAGCCGCGTCGGCGGCTGTCGAAGCATGGGCAGCACCGACAGGCACATGGGCAGCAACCGCACCGAGGACAGGCTGACCGCCAAGGCTATGGCCGGCGGCGCCGTTTTCGCCGCGATGGCGCCGAACAGCAGCAATTGGGCCGGGCCGGCCCAGATCAGGAGCGTGGAGAGCGCCGCCGCGCCGATCGGAAATCCCGCCGCCCGCGCCAGGCCGCCAACGCCCATCAGCGACAGCGCGACATAAAAGGCCGGACCGGACAGACCCACGCGAACGCCGCTCAAAAACCAGCGCCGCGTCTCAATCAATGGCCTTGCAATCAATGGAGGGCCTCAAACTTCGGCCAATTGCTCCAGGCGCGGCACATCCAGCAGACGCACGCCGTCGGGGACGATGACAATGGTCTTTTCCCGCGCCATGCGGGTCATCATGCGGCTGACCGTCTCGACCGTCAGGCCGAGATAATCTCCGATGTCCAGCCGGGTCATCGGCAGGGGCACGTGGACGGAGGGGCCATGGATGCGGGCATAGCGCTTGCGCATGCCCATAAGGAAGGCGGCGATCTTCTCTTCGGCCGTGCGCCGTCCCAGAATCACCATCTGATCCTGCGCCTGCGACAATTCATGCGAGGCAAAATCCATCAGCGCCCGCAACAGCCGCGGCTTTTCGTCGAGCAATTCGGAAAAGCCGACCCGTGAGAACTGACAAAGTTTCGCGGGAGTCAGGGCATCCGCAGTGAACATGTGAGATTCTTGCAGCGCCAGGCCGAGAAAATCGCCCGGCATGGCGAAGCCCACCACCTGCCGGCGCCCGTCGGGAAGAAGCTTCGAAAGGCGCAGGGCGCCGGAGGTGAGATTATAGACGAAGCCGGCCTCTCGGCCCTGTTCGAAAATCGTCGTCTTGGCCGGATAGGCCTGGGTGCGGCCGATGCGCTCAAGCGCGTCGAATTCTTCCGGCTCCAATGCGGCGCAAATGCTCAGGTTCTTGATTTCGCAATCGACGCAATCCAGCACCGCGCCTTGCGCGGGCCGGTGCGACGAACACGTGAGCGTCCGCACATTCGCTTCCAGGCGCCCGAAGACCGTATCGACCAACGCCTTCTCGGCCAAATTTTCCAAAACTCAACTCCCGCGAGAGCGTCGCCGCCAGCCGCCCTTGTTATCAAAAGCCAATTGATCCTATCACGCAAGCGTGAGGGTAGAAAGTTTTTGATCCGCATCAAGGACAAACCGAATCCCGCGGCGGGCGAAGCTCGTGTCGCTGCTTTTTGAAATTGCCTTCGCGCGGAAAATGGCAAAGCGCCGCGCGCTATTCCGCTGATTAGGCCAGGCTTTGGCGCAGCGGCGCGCGTTCGGTCCACGACAGCCAATTTGTCTTGTCCACGACGAAAGTCGATCTGGGTATTTATACGGAAGCGGACCGAAACGCCTTCGCCCCATGTCCGACCTCCTCCGCCGGCGGCGCCGATTCGCCCTTCTCCTTGCGATTGGGCGCCCCATCGCCTAATGCTGTGGGCCAAGCCTCGAAAGCACCTTGAACCAAGCCCCGGACCAGACGGCGAAGAGCGAAATGATCGATTCTTTGAGCAAGGGACGCCGGTTCGAGCGGATCAATTTCCTGTCTTCCGGATCGCCGGAGTCCGACGAGGCGCGCGCCCGGCTGGTCGGCCGCTATGGCGATGTCCATTCCGACGAGGCCGATGTGGTGGTCGCGCTGGGCGGCGACGGCCTGATGTTGCAGACCCTGCACACGTTCATGGGCCGCAACGTGCCGATCTACGGCATGAATCGCGGCTCCGTCGGTTTCCTGATGAACGAGTTCCGCGAGACCGGCCTGCGCAAGCGGCTGGCCCAGGCGAAAAGTTCGCTCATTCATCCCTTGCGCATGGAAGCGGAGACGGTGAAGGGCGAGACCGCCGTGGCCCATGCGATCAATGAAGTTTCGCTGCTGCGCCAGAGATCCCAGGCAGCCAAGCTGCGGGTTTTGATCGACGGCCAGGTGCGGATGGAGGAGTTGATCGCCGATGGCGTGCTGGTCGCCTCGCCGGCCGGCTCCACCGCCTATAATCTTTCCGCCAACGGGCCAATCCTCCCGCTCGACGCGCCGCTGATGGCGCTGACGCCGATCTCGGCCTTCCGCCCCCGCCGCTGGCGCGGCGCGCTGCTCTCGGACAAGGCCGAGGTGACGCTGGAAATTCTGGAAGCGGACAAGCGTCCCGTCGCCGCGGTCGCCGACCATTTCGAAATCCGCAACGTGCTGCGGGTCAAAGTGACGACCGACCATTCGACCGGGCTGGAACTGCTGCACGACCCCGGCCATTCCATGGAAGAGCGCATCCTGCGCGAACAATTCGGGCATTAAATCATGGCGAACGACGATCAGGATCAAGCCACTTTGCGCAATCTGGATGAAAAGGTCCTGGCGCGCGGCAAATATGTCTATTCCGACATCACCTATGATTTGCGCAAGGCGGACGGGCGCTGGGAGCCGCACGAGCGCCACCTGTTTCGCCGGCCCGACGCCGCCACGCTGTTGCCTTACGATCCGCTGAGGAAAAAACTGCTATTGACGCGGCAGTTCCGGCTCGGCGCCTATATGAACGACAAAACCCCGAATCTACTGGAAGCCTGCGCCGGGACGCTCGACCCCGGCGAGGCCGCCGACGTATGCATGCGCCGTGAGGCAATGGAAGAAATGGGTTTGCAGGTAAGCGAAATGCGCTTTCTGTTCGAGGCCTTCGTCAGCCCGGCGGCGACGACGGAAAAGCTCTATTTTTTCGTCGCGCCCTATACGCCCGAGGCCCGCGTCGGCGCCGGCGGCGGCATGGAGGACGAAGGCGAGGAGATTGAGGTCATCGAAGCGTCCTGGGACGACGTCCTGGCCCAATCGGCCAAGGGCGAAATCCGCGACGCCAAGACCTTGATGCTGGTTTACTGGCTCAAGGCGTCGGGTTTGATGGATTAGCTTTCACTCGTGCGCCATCACCTCCAGCGCCAGGGCGTAGAGCCTCAGGCGTTGCAGGTCGGGCAGGGATTTCAGCGCGTCGAGATAAACCAGGCCATTATGGCAGGCCTGTTCGTCGGAAAGAGGCGGATTGGGCTCCTTGCCGTCGAGCAGCAGCGCGATGGCGGCGGCGTCCAGCCCCCTGGACCGTAGCAGCTTTTCCAGATCGTCGAAATCCTGCTCGGACGGCGCCTCGCGGTCGATCTTCTTCTCCGCGCCATCCTCGATGGCCTCAAGTCCGGCCAAGGCCTCGTCGGCCATCAGGGCGCGATGGGCGCCAGTGAAGGCCCCGAATCGCCCGGTTGGGGCGCCATTGAGAAAATCGACGCAAAGCGGCGCGTCGCTCGCTGCCAGATCACGCAACACGTTCAAATGGGCTGCGAACAGGCGGTCGAGCGCCTGGCCTCCCGCCTTGGCGCCGTTCAGGCCGCGCGTCTGGCGCAGCAACCGCACCGATTCATCGAGAAAGAGATCGGCGGCGTCATCGCCCTTCTCAAGGCCCTGCCCCGTCGCGGCCTTGACCGCGGCGTCGTAATCGGCCGGGTAGAGCGCGCGCAGACGGTTGAAGAACCCCGAGAATTCCGGCGCCTGTCCCAATTTCTCCTCCAGCGCCGCCCGTGCGGCGGGGTCGGCCGGCGGGCTCAGCGCAGCCGGCTGGGGGCTTGGCTCGACGGCGTCCGGCGGCACGGGCTGGGTCGCGACGGGCTTGACCGCCAAAGGCGGCTCAACCGGCGCTTGAGCCTGTTGGCTCGACGCCAGGAACCAACTGCCGAAAGCCGCGGCCAGCACGGCCGCCGCCGCCAGCAGCGCCAGCTTGATCTGTCTTTGCAAACTGCTCACATTCCACCAGAACGCCAAATTTTCCGGCGCCACTTTGGCCTGCCCTTGCCGCGCGCGTCAATCACCTCCTCTTTTGCGCGGGCGGCAAACGCATTGCGCGGCGCCGCCAAATCGTAATAGACCTTGGCTCCCATGAATGCTTACGCCGGCTCGTCTCGGCGAGTGAGCAAGAGGAGAGACTGAATGATCGCGATTACCTTTCCCGACGGCGCGCAGCGTTCGTTTGAAGCCGGCGTGACCGGCGTCGACTATCGCCAAGGGCATTTCGCCTTCGCTCGCCAAGCGCACTGTGGCCATGGTCCTCGACGGCGAACTGGTCGATCTCGCGGCGCCGATCAAGACCGATGCGAAACTCGAATTCGTCAACCGCGACGACCCCCGGGCGCTGGAGCTGATCCGCCATGACGCCGCCCATGTGCTGGCCGACGCGGTGCAGGCGCTCTATCCCGGCACGCAGGTGACCATCGGCCCGGTGATCGAAAACGGCTTTTATTACGACTTCTACCGCGCCGAGCCCTTCACGCCCGAGGATTTCGCGGCGATCGAAAAGAAGATGCGCGAGATCGTCGCCGCCGACAAGCCGATCGTGCGCGAGGAGTGGACCCGGGACGAGGCCAAGGCCTGGTTCGAGACCCATGGCGAAGCGTTCAAGGTCGAACTGATCGACGCCATTTCCGCGGACCAAAAAATATCGGTCTACAAGCAGGGCGACTGGCTCGACCTCTGCCGCGGCCCGCACATGCCGTCGACGGGAAAAATCGGAACCGCCTTCAAGCTGATGAAGGTGGCGGGCGCCTATTGGCGCGGCGATTCCAACAAGCCCATGCTGCAGCGCATTTACGCCACCGCCTTCGCCAGGCAGGAAGACCTCGACGCCTACCTGAAACAGATGGAAGAGGCCGAGCGCCGCGACCATCGCCGCCTCGGGCGCGAAATGGACCTGTTCCATTTCCAGGAAGAGGGTCCGGGCACGATCTTCTGGCATCCCAAGGGCTGGACCCTGTTCCAGTGCCTGATCTCCTTCATGCGCCGCCGCCAGCAGGACAACGGCTATATCGAAGTCAACACGCCGCAGGTGCTCGACCGCGCCCTTTGGGAGACCTCCGGCCATTGGCAGACCTATCGCGAGAACATGTTCGTCACCACGACCGAGGACGAGCGCGTGTTCGCGCTGAAGCCGATGAACTGCCCCGGCCATGTCCAGATCTTCAAGAACGGACTGAAATCCTACCGCGACCTGCCGATGAAGATCGCCGAATTCGGCATCGTCCATCGCTATGAGCCCTCGGGCGCGATCCACGGCATGATGCGGGTGCGCGCCTTCACGCAAGACGACGCCCATATTTTCTGCACCGAAGACCAGATCATGGCGGAGGCCATGAAGATCAACGACATGGTCATGTCGATCTACAAGGATTTCGGCTTCGAGGATTTGGTGGTCAAGCTCTCGACGCGTCCGGAAAAGCGCGTCGGCAATGACGAGGGCTGGGACAAGGCGGAAGCGGCCTTGAAAAAGGTGCTCGACGAGCTGACGGCGCAAGGCGTCAAGACGGGCATCAACCCCGGCGAAGGCGCCTTTTACGGTCCCAAGCTCGAATATACGCTGCGCGACGCCATCGGCCGCGAATGGCAATGCGGCACGACCCAGGTCGACTTCAACCTGCCGGGCCGTTTCGGCGCCTTCTATATCGACGCTGAGTTCGAAAAGCAGACGCCGGTGATGATCCATCGCGCCATTTTCGGCTCGCTGGAGCGCTTTACCGGCATATTGATCGAGCATCACGCGGGACATCTGCCGCTGTGGCTGTCCCCGATCCAGGCGGCTGTCTGCACGATCACGTCCGACGCCGACGACTACGCGCAGGAAATCATCGCCGCGGCGCGGAAGATGGGACTGCGGGTGGAGGGCGACCTCCGCAATGAGAAGATCAATTACAAGGTGCGCGAATTGTCGCTGGCCAAGGTCCCGGTGCTGATCGTGGTCGGCCGCAAGGAAGCGGCGGAACGCACCGTGTCGATCCGGCGTCTGGGCTCGCAGGCGCAAACCTTCGCGACGCTGGATGAAGCGCTGGCGAACCTCGCAAAAGAGGCGGCGCCGCCGGATATGCGCTGAATTACCAGGGCCTTGCGGGGGAACGCTTCGCGAGGCCATGTTCTTTTTATGAGGGATTGAAACTATGGTTGTTTGTCACGGATGCGGAACCGAAATCCACGAAACGGCGACCGTCTGCCCGCGTTGCGGCGCGCCCAATACCGCATCCCAAAAGCGCATCCTGCCTGCGGCCTTGCTGTGCTTCTTCTTCGGCCTGTTCGGCTTCCACCGCTTTTACGTTGGAAAAATTGGCACAGGCATCCTGCAACTGCTGACCGGCGGCGGATTCATCATCTGGGCCGTGGTCGACTTCGTCCTGATCATTCTCGGCGCGTTCACCGACAAGCAGGGCAACAAGATCAACCTCTGGACGTGAAACGCCGCCTCACCACATGTCCAGCGCCACCCTGGCCTCGTCCGACATGCGGCTCTGATCCCACGGCGGGTCGAACACCATCTTGACTTCGACCCCGGCCACGCCCGGCACCGCGGCGACGGCGTTCTCGACCCAGACCGGCATTTCGCCCGCGACCGGGCAGCCTGGCGCGGTCAAGGTCATGTCGATGGTGACGAAATGGCTGTCGTCGATGTCGACGCGGTAGATCAGCCCGAGTTCGTAGATGTCGGCCGGAATTTCCGGGTCATAGACCGATTTCAGCGCTGCGATGATGCCGTCGGTCAGTTGTTGCAGTTCGTCGGCCGAAAACGCCTCCTGCGCGGCGAAAGCCGGGCGGTTGGGCTCGTTCTCGGTCTCGGGCGCTTTGGCGAGTTCGTTCATCGCGGATATCCGTATCAGGTAAAGAGATGGGCGGCCCGCTCCAGCGCCGCAACCAGCGCGTCGATTTCCGCGCATGTGTTGTAGAGCGCTAGGGAGGCGCGACAGGTGGAGGTGACGCCATAGCGCGACAGCAAGGGCTGGGCGCAATGGGTGCCGGCGCGCACCGCGACGCCGGACCGATCGATCACCGTGGCGATGTCATGGGCGTGCGCGCCCTTCATCTCGAAGGCGAACACGGCGCCCTTGCCCGGCGCCGTCCCGAACAGTTTCAGGCCCGGAACTTCCGGCAGGCGTTTTGCGGCATAGGCGCCAAGCTCCGCCTCATGGGCGTGAATGGCGGCGCGTCCAATGCCTTCCATGTAGTCCAGCGCCGCGCCCAGACCGATCGCCTCGACGATCGGCGGCGTTCCCGCCTCGAACCTTTGCGGCGGAACGCCATAGGTGACGTTGTCCCACGTCACCGTTTCGATCATTTCGCCGCCGCCGGCGAAGGGCGGCAGGTTTTCCAGCCAGCTTTTCTTGGCGTAGAGCGCGCCAATGCCGGTGGGGCCGTAAAGCTTGTGGCCGGTGACGACATAGAAATCGACATCGAGATCGCGCACGTCGACGTCGCAATGAACCGCGCCCTGCGAGCCGTCGACCAGCACCGGTATCCCGCGCTCATGGGCGATGCGGACAATGTCCTTGATCGGCGTGATCGTGCCCAGGACATTGGACATGTGGGTGATGGCGACGATCTTTGTCCGCTCGCTCAGGGCCGCCTCGAACGCCTCCAGCGAAAACGCGCCGTCGTCTTCCACATCGACCCATTTCAGCACCGCGCCCTTGCGCTCGCGCAAAAAATGCCAGGGGACGATATTGGAGTGATGCTCCATCACCGAGAGCACGATTTCATCCCCCTCCCCGACATGGGCGAGGCCAAAGGAAGAAGCGACGAGGTTCAGCGCCTCGGTGGCGCCTCGGGTGAAAATGATTTCCTCGGTCGAGGCGGCGTTGAGGAAGCCGCGAACTTTCTCGCGCGCCGCCTCGAAGGCGTCGGTGGCGGCATTGGCGAGATAATGCAGGCCGCGATGGACATTGGAATATTCATGTTCATAGGCATGGACCATGCGCTCGATCACGGCCCGCGGCTTTTGCGCCGAGGCCGCATTGTCGAGATAGACAAGCGGCTTGCCATAAGGCCGCTCCGCCAGGATCGGGAAATCCGCGCGGATTTTCTCGACATCATAGGCGCGGATTTTCGTCTGCTGGTTCATGCGAAGGCTCCCGTGGCCAGCAGCCGCGCCAAGTCGGCGTTGAGCATGTCGCGCAAGGTTTCGTCCTGCAGGATGTCGAACGCTTCCGCCGCGAAGGCTTCGATCAGGATCGCCTGCGCCTGCGGCTTCGGAATGCCCCGCGATTCCATGTAGAAAATCTGCGTCGCGTCAAGTTTCGCGCAAGCGGCGCCATGGCCGCAGGCGACGTCGTCGGCGAAAATCTCCAGTTCCGGCTTCACCGACATGGCGGCGTCGTCGGAGAGCAGAAGGCCGCGGCATAGCATCTTGCCGTCGGTTTTCTGCGCCTGCGGCGGCACGACGATCTTGCCCTGGAATACGCCATTGGCCTGCTCGGCCAGCACATACTTATAGGTTTCGCGGCTCAGGCAGGCGCGCGCCTCATGGGTCACGGTGAGCGTCGTGTCGGCATGGTCGCGGCCCTTCAGCAGAGCCGCGCCGGAGAGATGCACTTGCGCGTTTTCGCCCGCGCAGGTGACGAACATCTGCCGCCGAAGGAATGGCGGCCCCCGCGATCAGGCCGGAGACGCGCAGTTGCGCGCCTTCATCGACCCGCGCGACAAGATTTTGCACTTCGACCGCGCGCGCTGGTCTCGCAACGGCAAGCGTAATCCAGTTCGGCCCCGGACGCCAACTCCATGGTCAGCACGCTGTCGGCGAAGCCCTCGGCCGCTTCCGCCCGGGTCTCGATCACGCTGGCTTTCGCGCCCGCGCCGAAGCGCGACGCGGCCGCGCCCATACCGGGCGCGCGCCGGATCGTCCCCCGCAAGGGCAAGAATCTCCAGCGTCTTTTCGATCCTTGCGCCAGCCGCGATTTCGAGAAAGAACCCCGATGGAGCGAAAGCCGAATTGAGATCGAGCAGCGGATCGCTCGCCTTCGCGTGATCGCCGGAAAATTCGCAGAGCGTCACCCCGGCCAGACCCGACAGACCGCTGCTCAATTCGGGGATGAAAAAGCCGTCGATGGTGACGATCTTCAGCGTGGCGGTATCAGGAATTTTCGCTTTGGCGGCGGCGATCGCTTGCGTATTCGGCGCCTCGGCCGACGCGGGCGCGGCGCGCAATTTCGCGCGCAAATCGGTGTAATGCCAGGATTCGACGCGGCGGCTCGGCAGGCCGGCGCCGGCGAAACGCTCGAACGCCGCCTTGGCCTCGCCAACCGGCGCGGCAAATGCAAACGCCTTGGCGAAATCCTGCTCGGCCTGCGTCGGCGTTGTCAGCGGCGCGCCCATCATGCCGCCTCGCTGGCGTAATCGGCATAGCCGCTCTTTTCCAGCTCCAGCGCCAGTTCCGGACCGCCGCTTTTGACGATTTTTCCCTTCGACATCACATGCACCACGTCCGGCGCGATGTAGTTCAGCAGGCGCTGGTAATGGGTGATGACCAGCAGGCCGCGCTCCCTAGAACGCATCGCATTCACGCCCTCGGCGCAAATGCGCAGGGCGTCGATGTCGAGGCCGGAATCCATCTCGTCGAGAATGGCGAAACGCGGCTCCAGCAGCGCCATTTGCAGAATTTCCATGCGCTTCTTCTCGCCGCCGGAAAAGCCGAGATTGACCGGCCGCTTCAGCATGTCCTGCGCGATGTTCAGCTTTTTCGACGCCTCGCGCACCCGTTTCATGAAATCGGGGGTCGACAACTCGCCGTCGCCGCGCGCCTTGCGCTGGGCGTTGATCGCCGCCTTGAGGAATGTCATGGTGGCGACGCCGGGGATTTCCAGCGGATACTGGAACACCAGGAACAGGCCGAGCGCCGCGCGTTCGGCGGCGGTCTTCTCCAGCAGGTCCACGCCATCGAGCTTGATCGAGCCTTCGGTGACCTCGTAATCGGGCCGGCCGGCGATGACATAGGACAGGGTCGACTTGCCGGAGCCGTTCGGCCCCATGATCGCGGCGACCTGGCCGGCATCCACCGTCAGGCTCAAGCCGTCGATGATCTTCTTGCCGGCGACGGAAACATGGAGATTGTTGATTTCAAGCATGAATAAAACCCTGGAAAAAGAGGCGGCGACGCGGCGAGAAATCAGCCGACGCTGCCTTCGAGCGAAATGGCGATCAGCTTCTGCGCCTCGACCGCGAACTCCATCGGCAGCTGTTGCAGCACGTCGCGGACGAAGCCGTTGACGATCAGGGCCGTCGCCTCTTCGGCCGAGAGCCCGCGCTGCATGCAGTAGAACAGCTGGTCGTCGGAGATTTTCGACGTGGTCGCCTCATGCTCGAATGTTGCGGAGGAATTCTTCGCCTCGATATAGGGCACGGTATGGGCGCCGCATTTGTCGCCGATCAACAAACTGTCGCAATTGGTGAAATTGCGCGCATTGGCCGCCTTGCGATGCGCCGAGATCTGGCCGCGATAGGTGTTCTGGGAACGCCCCGCCGCGATGCCCTTGGAAATGACGCGGCTCGACGTATTCGCGCCGAGATGCAGCATCTTGGTGCCGGAATCGACCTGCTGGTAGCCGTTGGAAATGGCGATCGAATAGAATTCGCCGCGCGACGACTCGCCCCTGAGGATGCAGGAGGGATATTTCCAGGTGATGGCCGAGCCGGTCTCGACCTGGGTCCAGGAAATCTTCGAGCGGTCGCCGCGGCAATCGCCGCGTTTGGTGACGAAATTGAAGATCCCGCCTTTGCCGTTGGCGTCGCCGGGATACCAGTTCTGCACCGTGGAATATTTGATTTCGGCGTCGTCCAGCGCGATCAGTTCGACCACGGCGGCGTGCAACTGGTTTTCATCGCGTTGCGGCGCCGTGCATCCCTCGAGATAGGAGACGTAGGAGCCCTTGTCGGCGATGATCAGCGTGCGCTCGAACTGGCCGGTGTTCTTTTCATTGATGCGGAAATAGGTCGAGAGCTCCATCGGGCAGCGCACGCCAGGCGGCACATAGACGAAGGAGCCGTCGGAAAATACTGCCGAGTTCAAGGTCGCGAAATAATTGTCGCTCACCGGTACGACCGAGCCGAGATATTTGCGCACCAGTTCGGGGTGGGTCTGCACCGCCTCGGAGATCGGACAGAAGATCACGCCGGCCTTGGCCAGTTCCGCCTTGAAGGTCGTGACCACGGACACGGAATCGAATACCGCGTCCACGGCGACGCGCCGCTCCTGCACTCCAGCCAGCAATTCCTGCTCGCGCAGCGGTATTCCCAGCTTCTCGTAAGCGCGGAGCAGTTCGGGATCGACCTCTTCGAGCGTGCGCGGCCCCTCGGCGCTTTTCGGCGCCGAATAATAATAGAGGTCCTGGTAATCGATCTTGGGGTAACGCACCCGCGCCCAATTGGGCTCGACCATGGTCTGCCAGCGGCGAAAGGCGTCAAGGCGCCAGGCCGTGAGCCATTCGGGCTCGTTCTTCTTCGCCGAGATGAAGCGGACGGTGTCCTCGTTCAGCCCCTTGGGGGCCTTGTCGGACTCGATGTCAGTAAAAAATCCGTATTTATAAGCGTCAACGTCAAGCGTCTTGACCTTGTCGACAGTCTCCTGGACAGCCGCCATTTTCACTCTCCTCACCTAACGCGGTTTCAAGGACCGCTGGTTGAGTCTATTTTTCCAACGCGTTTCAGGCCGGTTTGGTCAGCCTTCGCCGCATTCTCTCTCGCACTCTAACCAATATCTCCAGAAAACGCACCACCTCTTCCTGATTTGAATTCCAGCCCAAGCTGACCCGCAAGGCGCAACGCGCCAATTCCGGCGGGAACGCCCATGGCTGCGAGCACGGGCGATGGCGTCACTTTGCCGGAAGAGCAGGCCGACCCGGAAGAAAGGGCCACGCCTTCGACATCGAAAGCCGCGACCAGGGTTTCGGCGGGGAGATCCGGAAGTGCGAAGGCCAGGGTATTGCCAACGCGCGCCGCCTGTCTGCCGAATATGGCGGCTTCGGGCGCGATTTCCAGCAGGGCTCCCTGCAAAAAGTCGCGCAAGCGCGTCAATCGCGCCGATTCCTCGGCCATTTCAGCGCCCGCCAGCTTCACCACGGCGGCAAACCCGGCGATCCCAGCGACATTTTCCGTGCCGCCGCGATGGCCGCGTTCCTGGCCGCCGCCTCGAATCATCGACGCTTTGGGGACAAGGCCGCGCCGCGCATAGGCCAGGGCGCCCACGCCCTTGGTACCGCCGAGCTTGTGGCTGGAGAGGAAGATGGCGTCGGCGCCCGTTCCATTGAAATTGCAGGGCATGCGGCCAAAAGCCTGGACAGCGTCGCAGACCAGCAGGCCGCCGGCCGCGTGGAGCTTTTCGGCGGCCTCGGCCACAGGCTGGATGACGCCGGTCTCGTTATTGACCGCCTGGAGGGCAAGCACAGGCTGCAGGCCGCTTGCCGCCAGCTTTGCGGTGAGATCGTCGAGGTCGAGGCGCCCCTCGCGATCGAGGTTGACGCTTTTCACGCGATCCACAGGAAACCCGTGCCCTGTCTGCACGCAGGGGTGCTCGCCGCCGCCGATCAGCAGAATTTGCCCTTCCTCGGGGCGAAGGGCGAAATTCGCCGCCTCGGTGGCGCCCGACACGAAAATGATCTGGTCGGGCCCTGTCCCCAAAGCCGCGGCGACGGAAATCCGCGCCGATTCGACCAGCGCGCGCGCGGCGCGTCCCTCCGCGTGGACGCTGGAGGCGTTGCCGGCCTCCAGCCCCTGCAGGACCGCCTGCCGCGCCTTGGGCCGCAGCGGCGCTGTCGCATTGTAATCGAAATAGATACGACTCATGCCATAACCTGGTTTGCGGCCTCGCCGCCGCCAGCGAAAAACGCCGAAAAAACGGATTTGTCGATGACCACAGCGCAAAAATCGCTCGACCCCGACGACTGGGACGAATTTCGCCGCTTGAGCCATCGGGCGCTGGACGAAATGATCGACGATCTCGCGACATTGCGCCATCGTCCGGTCTGGGTCGAGACGCCGGATGCCGTCTTGCGCCGTCTTGACGAGGCAGCTCCGGTCGAACCGCGCGGACTCGCAACGGTTCTGGGTGATTTCTCCGAATTGATCAAACCCTATGGCGTTGGCAACCGCCACCCCGGTTTCATGGGCTGGGCCCATGGCGCGGGAACCCCTGTTGGCATGGTGGCGGAGATGCTCGCAGCCGGTCTCAACGCCAATTGCGGCGGCCGCAACCATGTCGGCGTCGAGCTGGAGCGGCGCATCGTCGCAAGCATGGCCGAGATTTTCGGCTTTCCGCCTGAGGCTTCGGGCCTGTTCGTCGGTGGAACCTCCATGGCCAACTTCCTTGGCGTGCTGATCGCCCGGCGCGCCTTTCTTGGCGGCGACGTGCGCCAGCGCGGACTGCAAGGCGACAGGCTCGCCGCCTATGCCTCGACCGAGGCCCATGGCTGCGTGGCCCAGGCGATGGACATGGCCGGACTGGGGATCGATGCGCTCCGGAAGATCCCCTGCGACGCCGGGGGGCGGATGGATCTCGCCGCCCTGAAGGCGCTGGTCGCCGCAGACCGCGCCTCGGGCGCCAAGCCATTCCTGATCGTGGCCTCGGCGGGCACGGTCAATTTCGGCGCCGTCGATCCGTTGGCCCAACTCGCCGATTTCGCGCGCGAGGAAAAGCTCTGGCTGCACGTGGACGGCGCCTTTGGCGCGCTGGCGATGTTTTCCGAGCAGCTGAAGCCGTTGCTGGCCGGAATCGAGCGCGCCAATTCCATCGCCTTCGACTTTCACAAATGGGCGCATGTCCCCTATGACGCCGGTTTCATCCTGGTGCGCGACGGCGAGGCCCAGCGCCAGACCTTCGCGAGTCCCGCAGCCTATCTGACGCGCGCGGAACATGGCCTGGCCAAGGGCGAAACCTGGCCCTGCGATCTCGGCCCCGACCTCTCCCGTGGCTTCCGCGCGCTAAAAGTCTGGATGACCCTGCAGACCTTTGGAACGCGCGCGTTGGGCGAGGCCATGGAAGGCAATTGCGCGGTCGCCCGCCACCTGGCGAAGTTGATCGGGACGTCGCGAGAGTTTCGCCTGGTCGCGCCGGTTCCGCTCAATATCGTGTGTTTCAGCATCGCCGCCGAGGACGGCGACGCGCAAAATCGCCGGCTGGTCGAAGCCTTGCACGTGCGGGGGATTGCAGCGCCGTCGATCACGCTGATCGACGGGCGCGCGGCGATCCGCTGCGCCATTTTCAACCACCGCGCCACGATGGCGGATATAGAGTCGTTTTTTGTTCAGGCCCGGGAACTGGCGGCGGAAGCGCTGGTTTGATCGTCGGTCAAAGACCCAGGAGACGGTTCACCGCCTGCCCGTCGCCATTCGCGAACATCCAGCCCAGGCTGAGACCGACGCCGATCATCAGGATCGCGACCACACGCTGAACAATGAAAATGACAGAGGCGGCGGCGGATTTTCCCCGTCGCAGCGGTCGGTTCTTGTCCTCGAAACGCAGTGCGAAATTACCCATGACATAATCCTCAGGAATTGAAAAATCGCCGGCGACAAAGCAGCCTCACAGCTGCCGCACCTTACAACGCATTGTCACGGCTTGCGTTTATCCTAATCTGCCCGTGGTAACTTTTCTGCTAACGCATAACGCGCGGAATACCTCATCCCCCACGAATCGCCCCCATGATGCAAGGGAAGATAATCGCGAGCGGATGATTTGATTTGAATTGATCACAGTGCCGGTTGGCGCCCGGACGCTCGTCAAACCCTGACGATCTTCCGTCCGGCTGAGGTCCGGTCCTGCCATCCGCAGCGCACGAGTTCCGGGTCGACATGCTCCTCCTCCGGCCAGCCCAGGCAGAGGAAGGCGATGAATTTGTGCGACGGGGGAGCCCCCAGCGCGACTTTTACCTCCTCCGGGTCGAGAATGGAGACCCAGCCGAGCCCGAGCCCCGCTGCTCGCGCGGCCAACCAGAATCCGGCGATCATGCCGACGACGGAATAATCCAGCGTTTCCGGCATGGTGCCGCTGCCAAGTCCGTGGCCCTGCTCGGTTGCGCGATCGCAGAATACCGCCAGCTGCACCGGCGCGGCGTCGATTCCTTCCAGCTTCAGCTTTGCGTAAAGCGCGGCTCGGCTTCCGTCCTGCGCCGCCAAAGCCTTGGCGTTGCAGGCGAGGAAATTAGCGCGGATCGCCGCCCGCTTTTCCGCGCTTTCGACGCGGATGAAGCGCCAGGGCTGGCTGTTGCCGACCGAGGGCGCGACCTGCGCCAGATCGAACAGGGCGTCGAGCAGATCTTCCGCTACGGGATCGCGGCGAAAACGGCGCACGTCGCGCCGCCAGCGCATCAGCTGTTCCAGTTCCGCACGGAAACGGGCGTCGAAAACTGGCTTTTGCAAATTCAGCTCTTGCATGACGCCTCCGCGATGCAATGGAAAAATCCGCCGGAGACGCGACCGCGTCGCGAACCGGAAGGCAAGGCCTCGCCGCCATAGGCGTCGGCGGCGAGCGCCAGGGGTTCGTCGTCGCCCAGCGCGACAATGCCGGCGTAATGAAATTCGTGGCCGCGCAATCTTTGCCCTGCGCGGCCCAAAGCGCAATCGGCCAGAAGCGTGGCGTCGCGATAGCCGAGTGTCATCTTGCGCCGGGCGAACGAGGTTTGCACGGACAGGAGCCCAGCCATGGCGTGCGTCGTCCCGGCGGCGTCGGTGAGCGTCTCGCCCAGGACCATATAGCCGCCGCATTCGCCATGGACAGGCCGTGCTTGCGCAAAGGCGCGGAGACCGTCGAGGAACCGCGTTTTTCCGGCGAGCTTTCCGGCATGGAGCTCGGGATAGCCGCCCGGCAGCCAGGCCGCGTCGCAATCGTTTTGCGGCGCCTCGTCGGCGAGCGGCGAGAAAAAGGCGAACTCGGCCCCCTGCGCCCGCCATCCCGAGAGAAGATGCGGATAGAGGAAGGAAAAGGCGGCGTCGCGGGCAATGGCGACCTTCTGGCCCGGCGGACGCAGCGGGCGCGCCGTCTCCGCCGCTCGCCCCCGCATCGGCGCGGCCAAGGCCAGGACCGCGTCGAGATCGACATGGCAGCGGACAAAATCCGCCAGCGCCTCCAGCCGCGCCTCGAGTTCCGTCGTCTCGCTCGCCTGCACCAGGCCGAGATGGCGTTCCGGCAGCGCGATGTCGCCTTGTTTCGGCAACGCCCCGATGACCTTGAGCCCGGCGGCCTCGACGCCCGCCTTGGCCAACAGCAGGTGGCGCGGACTGCCGATCTTGTTCAGCACCACGCCAGCGATCGTTACGCGCGCATCGAACATGGCGCAGCCCTTGGCGACCGCGCCGGCCGATTGCGCCTGTCCCGATGCGTCGAGCACCAGCAGCACCGGCAGCCCAAGCGCGGCGGCGACGTCGGCGGAGGCGCCCGTGCGGCCGCTGGCGCCCGGCACGCCGTCGAACAGGCCCATCGAGCCTTCCGCAAGCAAGAGATCGGCGCCTTCCGCCGCCTGCCCCGCCAGCGCGCAAAGAAGGCTCGGCTCCATCGCCCAGGAATTGAGATTGAAGCTTTCGCGGCCGAGCGCCGCCTGATGGAAGGCCGGATCAATATAATCCGGACCGGATTTTATCCCGGCGACTTTTACCCCGCGCTCGCGGAAGGCGCGCATCAAACCGAGAGTCAGCGTCGTCTTGCCGCCGCCGGAGCGCGGCGCGGCGATGATTAGTCCGCGCGCGGTCATATGATAAAATCCTTTGGCGGGAGACACGCGGCGCGGTAGGTCAAGACATGCAAGAGGACCTGGACACAACCGACAGGGCGCAATTGCGGCGCGGCTGGACCACCGGCGCCTGCGCGGCGGCGGCGGCGCGCGCCGCCTATGCGGCGCTGATCGGCGGCGAATTTCCCGACCCGGTTTCCATCCGTCTGCCCGGCGGCCAGACGCCGGCTTTCGCTCTTGCCCTGCAGGAAAGAGGGCAGGATTTCTGCCGCGCCGGCATCGTCAAGGACGCCGGCGACGATCCCGACGTGACCCATGGCGCGCTGGTGATCGCGCGCGTGCGTCTTGCTTCGCCCGGCTCGGGCGTCGGCTTCGTCGCGGGCGAGGGCGTCGGCACGGTGACGCGGCCCGGCCTGCCGCTGCCCGTCGGCGAACCCGCCATCAACCCCGGCCCTCGCCAGATGATCTGCGAAGCGATCGTAGCCGAGGCCGCGCTGCGCGACGGCCCGAGGGACGTACTGGTCGAAATCTCCATTCCGAATGGCGAGAAAATCGCCGAGCGCACGCTCAATGGCCGGCTCGGCATTGTCGGCGGCCTGTCCATCCTCGGCACCACCGGCATTGTCACGCCGTTTTCCTGCGCCGCGTGGATCGCCTCGATCCACAGCGGCATCGACGTCGCCCGCGCGATGGGTCTCGACACGGTCGCCGGCGCCACCGGCTCGACCTCCGAAGCCGCCGTCAGGGCGCTCCACGGCCTGCCCGAAGAGGCGCTGATCGACATGGGCGATTTCGTCGGCGGAATGCTGAAATATCTGCGCCAGCATCCCGTGCGCCGGGTGGTCGTCGCCGGCGGCATGGGCAAGATGACCAAGCTGGCGCAGGGTCTGCTGGATTTGCACTCGAAGCGCGGCGCCGTCGACCACGAATTTCTCGCCGGTCTCGCGGCGGGCGAAACGGCCTCCGCGATCCGCGCCGCCAATTCCGCCAAACATGCCTTCGAGATCGCGGCGGCCGGAGGCGTCAATCTCGGCGAAGGCGTGGCGCAGGCCGCCTGGCGCACGGCGGCCAAGGCTTTGCGCGGCGCGCCTACCGAGTTGGAGGTCGTGATTTTCGACCGCGACGGCGGATTGCTGGCGCGGACAGGATTCATGAACGTCGGCGATTAAGCCGCCGTCGCTGCGGGCGCGGCGAAAGGGGATACAGGCCGCCCCTTTCATTCGTCCGCCTCGATTGTTCCGTCGGCGCGGACATAGCCGCCGCGGTAGCGGCGGCGGTAATCGGGATCGTAGAGCGCGCTTTCCCGGAAATCGGTCGCGCTCAGGGCCGGGCCGACCAGGATCAGCGCCGTGCGCTCCATCGGATTTTGCGCCGCCAGGGCGCAAATGGTCGCAAGCGTCGCCTGCAGGATGCGCTCGTCGGGCCATGAGGCCCGGAATACCAGCGCGATGGGGCAATCCTCGCCATAGAAAGGCGTCAGCTCCGCGACGATCCTTGTCCAGCGCATGGATCGACAGATGGATCGCCAGCGTCGCGCCGGTGGCGGCGAAGGCGGAAAGCTTTTCGCGCTCGGGCATGGACGAAGCGCGGCCGGAGGTGCGGGTCAGAACGAGCGATTGCGCCACTTCCGGCAAGGTCAGTTCGCGCTGCAATGCGGCGGCGGCGGCGGCGAAGGCGGGCACGCCGGGGGTCACGTCATAGGCGATGCCGAGCGCGTCGAGCCGGCGCAATTGCTCGCCCATCGCGCTCCAGACCGAGAGATCGCCGGAATGCAGCCGCGCCACATCCTGATCGTCTTCCTTTGCGCGAAGGAATTCGGCGGCGATCTCGTCGAGCGTCATCGGCGCCGTGTCGACGATGCGGGCGTCGGCCGGGCAATGCGCCAGCAACTCCCTGGGCACCAGCGAGCCGGCATAGAGGCAGACTGGACAGCGCGCGAGAATGTCGCGGCCGCGCAGGGTGATGAGGTCGGGCGCGCCGGGCCCGGCGCCGATGAAATGCACTTTCATGTCTCTGTCTCCACGGCCGCCACCGCGCAGGTTACGCCGTCCATGGCGCGACGGCGCAGGATGAGCGTCGCCTGCGGGCCGCCGCCCATCAGCGCCGCCGCCTCGGCGACGCTGGAAAAACCGGTCAATTCATGCGCTTTACGCGACGGCGCGGCGCCGCGCCGCATAAACTCATCCTGCCGCGCGAGAAACTCGGTCTCGTCGAGGAAGACGATCTCGAAACCCAGATAGAGCCCTGCCTCGCGCAGTCCGGGTTCGCCGAATTTGCGCGCAACAGTGAATATCGTCGCCCGCCCGAATGGCGGAGCATCGTCCAGGGTGGTGCGCAATAACGCGATAACCGCGGCCGCGGTCGCGCCCTGCTTGCAGCCAACTCCGATGGCGATTTCACTCAGCATGGTTTTTCGTAAATCCATTGCACGATGGGCAGCGCGGGACGGAAGGCGAAAAAGCCGCCGAGCTTTTCGGCCCGCGCGATCTGCGCCTGGATCAGCCGGCCGCCAAGCGCGCCATGCCGTTCGACGAGCAGGCTTTGCGTTTCGAGCGTCACGCCATGGACCACCAGCAGTCCGCCGGGCGGGAGCGCGTCCAGCGCCGCCGCCATCACGCCCGGCGCGGTGGCGCCGCCGCCGATGAAGATCTTTTGCGGACGCGGCAGAGCGGCCAAAGCTTCCGGCGCCCTGCCCTCGACCACCTGCAGTCCCGGCGTACCCAACGCCAGGGCGTTGCGCTTGATCCGCGCCGCGCGCGAAACATTGGCTTCGATGGCGATGGCGGCGTTGGCCTCATCGGCCAGCATGAATTCAATGGCGACCGAACCGGAACCGGCGCCGATATCCCAGAGCAGTTCGCCGCGACGCGGCGCCAGCGCGCAGAGAGTCAGGGCGCGAAATTCCGCCTTGGTGATCTGGCCGTCATGCTCGAAACAGTCGTCCGGCAGGCCGGGCGCGCGCGGCAGGATGAGCGCGTCGCGATCGGCGACGAGGTCGAGCGCGACCGTGTTCAGCGCCGCAATGTCGTCCAGCGCAAAGTCGCGGGCAAGCGTTGCGCGAACGCGCTCCCTTGGTCCGCCGAGATGTTCGCAGACCGTCAGCCGCGAGGCGCCGAAGCCGCGCTTGCTCAGCAGCGCCGCGAGTTTTCCCGGCGTGCTGGCGTCCCAGGACAGCGCAATGATTCTGGCGCCGTCCTGCAAATGCGGAATGATGTTTTCCAGCGGACGGCCGTGCAGCGTGACCAGCGCGCAATCCTGCTGCCCCCAGCCGAGCCGCGCCGCGACCAGGCTGAAGGCGGAAGGCGCCGGCAGGCAGAGCATTTCCGCCGGCGGGACGAGACCCGCCAGCACGGAGCCGACGCCATAGAAAAACGGATCGCCCGAGGCGAGCACCAGCCACCTTTTCGCCGCGCCGCGCCAGAATTTGCGGATAGGCCGCGTCCATCGGCGATGGCCAGCACAGGGTCTCGCTGGGGATCGGCGCGACCAGCGCCAGGTGCCGCGCGCCGCCGACGACCAGACGCGCTTGCGCCAGCGCGTCGTTTGCGGCAGGAGACAGGCCGGCGCGCCCGTCTTCGCCGAGACCGATCAAAGTGAGCCAGGGCGTGGTCATGCACATACTCCCCTAGGAGCGACGATTTGCGGATTCTGATTCTCGGCGGCACGACGCAAGCGAGCCAGTTGGCGCGCGCCCTGGCGGGCACGCAACGATCTGAGCCCGATGCTGTCGTTGGCCGGACGCACGCAAAATCCCCTGCCCGCTCCCATTCCGAGCCGCATCGGCGGCTTCGGCGGCGTGGAGGGCCTCGTCGCCTATCTGCGCCAGGAAAAAATCGACGCCTTGATCGACGCCACCCATCCCTTCGCCGCGCAAATGTCCGCCCATGCGCGTGCGGCCTGCCAACGGCGGGCGTTCCGCTGCTGGTGTTTTCGCGCCCCGCCTGGACGCCGGTCGCAGGCGACCGATGGATCGAAGTCGCCGACATGGACGCCGCCGTCGCCGCGCTCGGCGGAAAGCCGCGCCGCGTTTTCCTGACCCAGGGCCGGCTGCAACTCGCCGCCTTCGCCGCCGCGCCGCAACATGTATATCTGGTGCGCGCCATCGACGAGCCGGCGGACCTCGCCATGCTGCCAAAGCATAAGTTCGTCTCTGCGCGAGGCCCCTTTGCGCTGGAGGACGAACTGGCGCTGATGCGCGAGGAAAAAATCGAAATCCTGGTGTCGAAGAACAGCGGCGGCGACGCCACCGCGGCAAAGCTCGTCGCCGCGCGGCAGTTGGGCATTCCCGTCATATTGGTTGCGCGCCCGCAGGGCAACCGGCGCCGATGAGGCCTTCCGGCTCGCAGACGTGCTGGATTGGATCGAGGCTCATCGCCCGGCCCCGTAGCTTCGCGGCGTCAATAGCCAGGGCTCGCCATCGGGCCGCGCGACGAAGCGCGTTTCCGACGAACCGATCAGCACCAGCGTCGCCATGTCGACGAGGCCGGGATCGGCCTGCGCCAGATCAGTGACGATGAGGCGCTCGTCAGGCCGACCCACCGCCCGCGCGAAAGCTACCGGCGTCGCGCCGTCCTTGTGCGCGCGCAGCAGGTCGAAGGCGTCGAAAATCTGGCGCGGCCGCGCCTTTGACGCGGGATTGTACAGCGCGATGACGAAATCGCCTTGCGCGGCCGCCTTCAGGCGACGCGCGATGACCTCCCAGGGTTTGAGATTGTCGGACAGCGAAATCACGCAGAAATCATGGCCGAGCGGCGCGCCGAGCCGCGCCGCCGCCGCCATCACGGCGCTGACGCCGGGCAGTGATGCGGATGTCGAGCGTCGCGCCACGCCGGATCGCCGGCCTCCATCGCCTCGAATACCGCCGCCGCCATGCCGAACACGCCGGCGTCGCCGCCCGAAACCACCGCCACCTTGCGGCCCGCCTGCGCCAACTCCAGCGCATGTCGCGCGCGCAGGATTTCGACGCGATTGTCGGTTGGAAAACGCTCCAGGCCGGCGCGCTCCGGCACGCGATCGGTGTAGGGCTTGTAGCCGATCAGCGCGTCGGCCTGCGCCAGAGCGCTCGCTGGCCTCGGGAACCAGCCAGCACTCGGGGCCGGGTCCGAGACCGACGATGAACAGCACGCCGCCGTTGCATTCATGGCCGCCGCCCCTGCCCGCTGACGAGGATGATGGCGAAATAGGGCGCGACATCGTCGGTCTTGTCCTTCAGCGCCATGACCTTCTCGCCCGCCATCGTGCCGCGCTCGACATAGAGCGCGCGATCGTAATGGCCGCTGACGACGCAGCGCTTCGCGGATTTTCGCGAAATTCTTGCCGATCTTCATGATCACCGCGGCGTCGGTCGCCAGCCAGCTTTTCGGCCAGGACTTCAGGCGGCAGGGTTCCGGGCAACACCGTCAGCACGTCGTCGCCCCAGGTCATCGGCTCGCCCGCCGCCGACCAGCAGCCGGCCATGCCGGTGACGCCCGGCACGATGGTGACAGCGAAGCGCTCCCTCAGCCGGATGTAGAGATGCATGAAGGAGCCATAGAACAAGCGGATCGCCCTCGCTCAGGATCGCCACGTCGCGCCCGCAGGCAAGTTTTGCCGCGATGGCGTCCGCCGCGTCCTCGTAAAAAGCCGCGAGTTGGCGGTTATAGGCGGGATCGGTGACCGGAATTTCCGTCGTCACCGGATAATGCAGCGGCATTTCCTCCGCGCTGGACGGGAATCCAGCGATCGGCGATGGCGCGCGCATTGCCGCGCCGACCAGGCCTTGGCGAAATAGGCGATGACCGGCGTCGTCTCGATCACCCGCACCGCCTTCACCGTCAGCAAGTTCGGGATCGCCGGGTCCGAGACCCACGCCGTACAGGCGGCCGATTTTTTCCAGTTGCCGGCTCATTCCTTTTCGCTCGCCAGCGCATTGATCGCCGCCGCCGCCATGGCGCTGCCGCCCTTGCGCCCGCGCATCGCGATCACCGGGAACGCGCCCATCGGCGATCGCCGCCTCCTTCGATTCCGCCGCGCCGACGAAACCGACGGGCATGGCGAGGATCAGCGCCGGACGCGGCGCGCCGGCATCGAGCATTTCGAGCAGGTGAAACAGCGCCGTCGGCGCATTGCCGAAGGCGACCACCGCGCCGGCGAGCTGCGGCCGCCAAAACTCCATCGCCGCCGCCGTGCGCGTCGTGCCCATCTCCTTGGCGAGCGCGGCGACACGCGGATCGGCCAGCGTGCAGATCACTTCGTTGTCGCTCGGCAGGCGCGCGCGGGTCACGCCATGGGCGACCATGTTGGCGTCGCACAGGATCGGCGCGCCCGCCGGCCAGCGCCGCGATGCCGGCCTGCGCCGCGCCGGCGGAAAAATACAGGTCGGGCGCGATCTCCACCATGCCGCTGGCGTGGATGACCCGCACCGCGACCCGCTCCTCCTCGCGCGTAAAACGCGCCAGATCGGCCTCGCGGCGGATGATGGCGAAGGAGTTTCTGTAAATTTCCGCGCCGTCGCGGATATAGTCATAGGCGGTGGTCAAACCCGCGCTCCCATTGAAAGTCTTTTCCAGTCGTCTCTTGCAAGCGCGGCGAGGTCGAGCCGCCGCGCGACGGGCTCATCGCGCGCATAGCCGTTTTCGACCAGCGCGAAGCCGTCGCGTTCGGCGACGATGGTCAAGGCGCGGGCGTGCAGCGCGCAGCCCTTGACGCAGCCGGAGACATGCACGCGTCCAGCGTCGACGCGCCAATGCGGCGCCAGAGCCAGCGCCGCCGCGCGCACGTCGCCCAGCGCGGAATTGCACGCGGGCGCGCCGGGACAGGCCGTGAAGGCCAGCCGCGGATCGGCGGCGTCGAGCAGGAAACCGCAGCCTTTCCAGCCGCGCCGCCAGAGCTTCCGCGCTTGTCGCGCGCAAGGCCGACCGCCAGCAAGGCGCGCCAGGGCGTGAGACGCAGTTCCGCCGCGCCATGCAGCCTCCGCCTCGCTCGCCAGCAAGCTCCAGCGCGTCGGCTTCGATACGGCCGAACAACAGCCCGGCGCCGACGAAATGCGCTCGCCGCACTCATCGCGCGCCCAGAAATTTGTCCGGTCCGATCGGGGTCAGAACCCGTTGCGGCGCTTCGATGTCGATCGGCACATGTTCGAACAGGCCGGCCACGCCGACCGTGGCGTCGAGCCGCGCGACCAGCGCCGCCATGCGCCGCTCGCCAACGCGCAGGCGCAGGAAATTGCGCGCCAGGTTTTCCGCCGCCTCGATGAAATGCTCGGGCGTGACGCTGCCGACGACAATGCCGCCGAGCGCGACGCGCAGGCGCAGGTCCTCGCCGTCGAGAAAGGCGGCAAAACCGATGTCGGTCTCGACGCCGCGCAAGCGGCAGCACGCCGCGGCCGTCGACGGAAAATCCGAATTTCGGCGGCAGGTCGTGCAGCGCCTTCTCCCGGACCAGCAGCGCATTCAAGGCCTCGACCAGCGGCCGCGCGTCGATCAGCGCCGTCGGATCGAAGCCAGCGAGCGGACTCGGCACGATATTGCGCACGGCTTCCGCGCGCGGATCGGAATCGAGCAGGCCGAGCGCCGCCAGTTCCGCCTGCAGGAGGCGGGATGTCATCGACGCCGACGCCGCGCATTTGCAGATTGGCGCGGGCGGAAAGATCGAAGGCGCCATTGCCGTAGCGCCGCGCCAGGCGGGCGAAAATCTTCCGCGCGCTCGAAGGAGAGGATGCCGTTGACGAGCCGCAGCCGGAAGATATAGCCGTCGCCGCTGAGCATGGGCGCCAGCGCGCCGGGACACCAGCCCTTGCGCAAGGTTTCGATCATTCCCATTTCGCGCCCCTCATTTCGGCAAGTATGGCGGCGGTGGAATTGCGCCGCGACGTCCAGAAGCCGCGCTGTTCGGCCTCCGTTGAATTTTTCCGCGATCGATCGCGCCGCGCGCGGGTTTTCCCGCTCCAGGAAGGCGCGCACCTTCTCGTCGCCGCAGACGGCGTCGAACAGGAGATCGAAATGCCGGCCTTCGGTCGCCTCGCTGAGCGCGGCGAAGGCGAAGAGATTGTCGACGGTTTCGGCGATTTCCGCCGCGCCGTTATGGCCGTGGCGCATCATGCCGTCCAACCACAGCGGATTGGTCGCGCGGCGCGCGGATGACTCGCGAGATTTCCTCGTCCGAGCGTGCGCACCTTGGCCGCGCCATCCTGCGTCGCGTCGACATGATAAAGGCTCGGCGTCGCGCCCAGAAATTCGGCGGCGGCGGCGAAACCGCCTTCATGCGTGGCGAAGGCGTCGGCGTTCAGCACATCCTGGCCGGCCAGATCCTGCACATGGACGAAGGCGTCGGCGCCGCGCACGCGTGCGGCGAAACGACCCGGTCGACGGGCGCCAGCGGATCGCCGTTCGCGCCATAGGCGTGGTCGCTGGCGGCGAGATAGGTTTGCGCCAGCTCATCGCGGTCGCGCCAGTCCGACACGGCGAGACGGCCCGAGAGATCGACGCCATAGGCGCCCGGCGCCGCGCCGAAAATCCGGCGCGGTTCGGCCTCGCCCGCCAGCGGATTTTCTTCCGATGGCTCGTCGAGCGCGGCGACGGCGCGCACGGCGGAGTCGAAGGCCTCGATCTGCTGCGGGAAGACATCGCGGAACAGGCCGGAAATGCGCAAGGTGACATCGACGCGCGGGCGGCCGAGTTGCGCCAGCGGCAGGATTTCATAACCGCTCATACGCGTCGAGGCGGCGTCCCACAGCGGGCGCACGCCGAGCAGCGCGAAGCCTTGCGCGAGGTCGTCGCCGCCGGTGCGCATGGAGGCGCTGCCCCAGAGGTCGAGCACGATGCGGCGCGGCCATTCGCCATGGTCCTGCAGATAGCGGTCGAGCACTTCCTGCGCCAGCCGCTGGCCGATGTCCCAGGCGGTGCGGGTGGGAATGGCGCGCGGATCGACGGCGAAGAGATTGCGCCCGGTCGGCAGCACGTCCTTGCGTCCGCGCCCCGGCGCGCCGGAGGGGCTCGGCTGGACAAAACCGCCGCGCAAGGCGTGGACGAGCGCGTCCATTTCCGCCGCGCCGCAGGCGTCGAGCTTTTCGCCGACGCTCGCCCTGTTCGTCCGCGGGATAGGCCGCCGAGCATTTCGTCGCGCAGGGCGCCGTGCGGCGACTGGCCGAACACGTGCAGCCCGTCGTTGATGCGCATTTCCTTGAGGTCGCAGAGCCAGGCGTCGAGCTGGATCAGCGCGTCCTCGTCTTTTCGCGCGCCGCATTCCTGCAACAGGCCGGTGGCTTCGGCGCGTTGCAGGATGAGATCGGCGAGCATTCTCGCGCGACGCGGGATCGAGGCCCTGCGCCTGCGCATATTCGTCGAACAGGGCCTCGATTTCCGCCGTCGCGCCATGCGCGCCCGCCTTGACCAAAGGCGGCGAGAGATGGCTGACGATGACCGCGCCGGAGCGGCGTTTCGCCTGCGCCGCCTCGCCCGGATTATTGACGATGAAGGGATAGATCAGCGGCACGGGACCAAGCGCGATTTCCGGCGCGCAGTCCTCCGACAGCGCCACGCTCTTGCCCGGCAGCCATTCCAGCGCGCCATGCGCGCCGCAATGGATCAGCGCGTCGATGTCTTCGCTCTCGCGCAGCCAGAGATAGAAGGCGAGAAAGGCGTGGCGCGGCGGCAAGGCGGCATCGTGATAATCGCCCTTGCGATTTTCGACCGAGCCGCGATCCGGCTGCAAGGCGACGATGATTTTTCCGAGCCGCAGGAAACGGAAAACGAAGGCGCCGTCGCGGACGGAAGCGTCGCCTTCCGGCTCGCCCCAGCGCGCATTGACGCGTGGCGACAAAATCCTGCGGCAGGCCTTTCCAGAAAGGCGCGATAGGACGTCGAGCGTCACCGTCGCAGCAGCGGGCCGGATTGCAGCTTTTCGATAAGATCCGCGGCGCCGGCAAGGACGCGACGTCAAGCCCTCGGTCGCGAGACGCGCGAGAATGGCGCCGGCGCTTTGCTGCGTGTCGAGGCCCACGGCGTAACCGGCGCGGCCGCCCTTGGCGGGATAATCCGACAGGATCAGCGCCAGTCTTTTCTCGGCGTCGGGTTTGCGGCGCAGCCGCGCCCAGCGCGCGGCCATCGCCGCGACAAAGTTCACGCGCGACAGCCTCGGGCTCGTGCCGCGCGGGAGAAAACTGCAGCGTCTCGTCCCTGTCCTGCGCGCGCTTGAAGGAAATCGCGCGCGAGACGATGCGGCCGTCGATTTCCGGCAGCACCACATTCATGGCGAGGTCGGCGGCGGAAAGGCCGCGCTGGGCGTCGCGCCATTGCTCGACGCCGGCGCCGGAAAAAATCACCTGCAGCACGGGCGCGTCGGCGCGCGTCCAGCACGCCGCCGCCGCCGTCGAGCCGCGCTGAAAAAGCGGTGGCGTTGAGGATCACGTCCGGCTTTTCCGCCGCGATCTGTCCCGCCAGCGGCGCGCAGGCGGCGGCGTCCTTCAGGCTGGAGACATAGAAGCTGCGCACGCGAAAATTTTCCGCGCGCCAGACGCCGTCGCCAAAGCCGTGACCGGCGCACAGTCGCCGGCAAGAAAGGCGCTGCGATAGAACACGATGAAGGCCGTCGCCGCGCCCTGCGCCGGCAGGCAGGCAGGCTGGGTTGAACAGGCCGAAGGCGGGCACGGGCCGTGGCGGCGGCGCGTCGCCGGCGCCGGCAATTTTTGATCGCGATGAAATCGAGACAGGCGGCGATATTCTCCGGCCCGCTTTCGCGGAAATAGGCCCAGATCTGCCTCAGATCCGCGACTGGCAAGGTCGAGGCCCGATCCAGCCGCTCGTCTTCCATCGAAATCGCCGGGAATGACGGCGAGTTGCAAAGCCATGTTTGCGCGCGGCGACGGCCAGTTCCTCGACGCCATAGCGCCAATAGTCGAGGCCGCCGAGCAGCCGCACCAGCACGAAGCGCGCGCGCGCGCATACTTTTTCGATATGGAGATCGACCGAATAAGGGATGCTTCAACTGTCCGAGCGCCGCCAGCCGCAGGCTGCGGATGCCGCGCGCCATCATGGGCTTCGGCGAGCAGCGACAGGTCGCTGTCGGCGAAGGACAGGCGACAATATCCGCAGGCGATTGTTCGAGATCGACGGCTTGCGCCGTCTCGTCGAGAGATCGCTGATCGGTGCGGACGAGGTGCATGGGTAGGCCGTCAAAGCCGCTTGGATCGCCGCGCGGTCAAAGCCTTTCTGGCCGATCACCACCAGCCGTCCGGCGCGCTGCTTCGCCGGCGCGCCAGGGCCGGTCGAACTGATGCGAGAAACGCGCGCCGACGCCCTGCACCAGCAGCCGCATCGGCTTGCCCGCCACTTCGACAAAGCCCTTCATGCGCAGCACGTCATGGTCACGCGCGACATCGGCGAGTTTTTCCGACAGGCTGGCGGCATCCGTCGCCGGCTTGAGCGACACGATGAAAGTTTCGAAATCATCGTGGTCGTGCCCCTCCTCCGTATCGTGATGCGAGGGGCGCGCGAGCGAGATCGTCTTCGGCGGCGGCGGCGAGGCCGAGCAGCACGTTCGATGTCCAGCTTCCCCTGACGCGTCGCGACGATTTTGACCGCGCGGGGAATTTGCGCCGCGATTTCCACGCGCACTTTCTCCAGACGCCGCCTCGGACAACAGATCGGACTTGTTGAGCAGGATCAGATCGGCGCAGAGCAGTTGATCCTCGTAGACTTCCTCCAGCGGATTGTCGTGGTCGAGCGCCGCGTCCTGCGCGCGCTGGGCTTTGAGCTTTTCTTCGTCGTCGGCGAAACGGCCCGTCCGCGACGGCGGCGGCGTCGACCACCGCGATCACGCCATCCACCGTCAGCCTGGCGCTGATCTCCGGCCAGTCGAAGGCCTTGACGAGGGGTTTGGCAGCGCGAGGCCGCGAAGTCTCGATCAGGATGTGATCGGGCGCGGCTCGCGCGCCAGCAGGCCTTCGATCGCCGGCAGGAAATCGTCGGCCACGGTGCAGCACAGGCAGCCATTGGCCAGTTCGACGATATTGTCCTCGGGGCAGGAGCTCGACGCCGCAATTCCGCAGGATTTCGCCATCGACGCCGACATCGCCGAATTCATTGATCACCAGCGCGAGGCGTCGCCCCTGGGCATTGGCCAGCACATGGCGAATGAGCGTCGTTTTGCCCGCGCCCAGAAATCCGGTGACGATGGTGACGGGTATTTTGGCGAGATCTCCGGCCATGCAGCGCTCCTGTGGCGGCGCGCGGCGAAACCTCCGCCATCCGGCCAGGGATTCGGAATCCCGCGCCGAACCGTGACGAAGGAACGCCCCGCCTGTCACGTGTCATGGCCGACGGCAGGTCTCCTGGCTCATGGGTCGATCGCTTGCTGGCGATCTCCTGGCGCCGCCTTCCCGATCGCAGCGATCAGTGGTTTATGGCGTCCAGGCTTCCCATTCACAGTTGCGGGGGCAGCTGCGGTTCCGGACAATTCTAGGGGTCCAACCCGGCCGCATTCCCTTGAAACCCCTTTCACCAAGGGGACCGTCTGGCCGGAGGTCTTGTTAGGCGCGGCGGCAGGCTAGAGTCAAATGCAGGCCGCCAACAAACAAATAAGCCCTCCGCGACAAGGTCAAATCGCGGAGAGGCTCGAAAGCTTGAAAACGGCCGATCAGAAGGCGGCGGCCTAGCGCACCACGACCTGGGTGCCGACATGGACGCGGTTATAGAGGTCGATGACGTCGATATCGCGCATGCGGATACAGCCCGAAGACACCTGCTGGCCGATTTCCGTCCGGCTCGTTGGTGCCATGGATGCGATACATCGAATCCTTGTCGCCCTGGAACAGGTAAAGCGCGCGGGAGCCGAGCGGATTATCGGGGCCGCCCGGCAGGCCGCCGGCGTCGGCCGTCGGCTTCAGGTGGGGCCAGCGCTCGAGCATGTCGGCCGGCGGCATCCAGCGCGGCCATTCGGCCATGCTGCCGACCATCGGCTTCGCCGTGCCAGCCAGCGGCCTCGTTGCCCGTGGCGACGCCATAGCGAACGGCTTTCTTGTTCGGCAGCGAGAAGTAGAGGAAATTCTTGAAGTCGTATCGATGGTGATCGTGCCCGGCAGCGGCGCCGGTGGGGTCGTCGACGATGAAGCGGCGATATTCGCCGCGGAACGTCGCCTGCGGAGCGAGCGACAGGAATTCCTTGTCCTTGCCGCTCAGCGTCGGATCTGGCGTTTCGGTCATGTTGCAACCCGCCAGCGCCGCCGCCAGGAAAACGATACATGCTTTCGTCCGAAAATTCATCGATCCGCCCCAATTCGTCGCGGCTGTCCCAGCGCATCAATTCAAACCTTACTTACCATAAACTGTCACGCCGTCACGACGGCAAGTCCACCAGTTATTGGTAATAAGATATGAATACATACCATGTGGCGTGTGCGCCGGTGTCACGGATACAGCGGCCGCATAGCGTGAAAGCGCCACTCCCGCGCATAAAGTCACATACTTTGGTCGTAATTCCTTAAACGCTGTTGGACAGCCGCGCGGAATGGGGCGATGCTCATGGCAAAATCGTCGCGCCGGCCCTGACCGCCTTACTTTTCAGCGGGACAAGGTCCAATCGCCAGGCGCGCGAGGGGAAGACGCTGTTTGCGGGCTTGAATTGAATACATTGTTGATTTCTCATCCTTCCGGCCTCGCGCATGACAATGGACCCGGCCATCCCGAAAGGGCGGATCGCGTTCGAGTGATCGAGCGAATCCTCGAACATGAAAAGTTCATGACGCTCATTCGCGGACCAGTCCCCTAAGGGCTCTCGCGAATGGCGCTTCGCGTCCATCCCGAATCCTATATCCAGGCGCTTGAAGAAACGTCGCCGCGCGACGGTTTCGCCCGGCTCGACAGCGACACCACCATGAGCCCCGGCACGCTGGAGGCGGCGTTCTACGCCATCGGCGGCGCCTGCCAGGCGGTGGACGAAGTCATGCGCCGCACGTGGACAACGCCTTCGTCGCCATGCGGCCGCCGGGCCACCATGCCGAACGCGCGACGCCCATGGGTTTCTGCTTTTTCAACAACGCCGCCGTCGCGGCGCGTCACGCCATCGCGGCCCACGGCGCGCAACGCGTCGCGATCATGGATTTCGACGTCCATCACGGCAATGGCACTCAGGACATCTTCTGGTCCGACCCGAATGTCATGTATTGCTCGACCCATGAAATGCCGCTCTATCCCGGCACGGGTTCCAGCGGCGAGAGGGGCGAATATAACAACATCGTCAATGCGCCGCTCAACGCGGGCGACAATGGCGTGCAGTTCCGCGAGGCGATGGAAGTCTGCGTCCTGCCGCGAATCGAGGATTTCGGCCCCGACCTTGTTATTATTTCGGCGGGTTTCGACGCCCATCGCCGCGATCCCCTCGCCAATCTCAATCTCGTCGAGGCCGACTTCGCCTGGGCGACGGGCAAGCTCATGGACCTTGCCGACAGCCGCAGCGGCGGCCGGCTGGTCTCGATCCTCGAAGGCGGCTACGACCTCGACGGACTGGCGCGTTCTGTCGCCGCGCATGTGCTGACGCTGATGGGAATCTGAGGGCTCGCGTTAGACGGCGCTCAGCTTCCAGTCGGCTCCGTCCGGCGCCCCGAGTTCGACCTGGACAATTTCCGGCGGCCGCATGAAGCGCACTGGCGCGACGGACTCACCAAGCCCTCCCGAAATGATCAGATGTCGCTCGTCGCGGACGACATGGCCGTAAACGAGATCGGACCCGAAGCGCAATGTTCCGACGATCGGTCCCAAAAGCGGCAGGTTGACCTGGCCGCCGTGGGTATGGCCGCTGAGCGTCAGCGCCACCCGCTTCGGCATGTGGCGGAAGATCATCGGTTCATGCGCCATCATCACGATCGGCGCGTCATCCGTGACCAGGGCCAGGGTCGGCGCCGAGATCGTCGATCCCCAGATCGTCGCCTTCGTCGTTGCGATGGTTAGGCGGCGCGTCGGCCAACTGGTCGCCGAGGCCGGCCAGCCAGAACTTTTCGCCGTTCCGGCTTAGCGGGATAGCGTGGTTCTCCAGGACGACAATTCCCGCCTGCTTGAGCGCCCGCCTGATGGCGACGGTTCCATCCGAAGGCAGGGTGAGCAGGTCGCCATGCCACCAGTCGTGGTTACCCAGCACGGCGTAACAGCCCAGAGGAGCGCGAAGCACCGAGAGCGCTTCTCCGATCTGCTGGGAAGTGACGGCGCGATTGACGAAGAAATGCCCGGCGTTGAAGTCCCCGAGCAGCAGGACTGCATCGGGGTTCAGCGCGTTGGCGGCCTCGGCGATGCGCCTGATCCTTGCTGCGCCCATAAAGGGCTCGCCCGCGTGGATATCGCTGATAACGACGAGGCGAAGGCGCAAATTGGCCGGCCAGTTGGCCGGGGTCAGAGAGTAGCGTCTTGACTTGCAGGAGCAGATTGGGCTCGACGCCCACCGCGTAAACGCCGGTCGCAACGCCAAGCAGGGGCAAGGCGGCCCCCGCGGCGAGAAATCGGCGTCGATCGATCATGCTTTCTCCGCTATGCCCGCCATCTGACGCCGAGGTCAGCGCCAGGCGTCTGTGCCAGCACTCTGCGTCGAAAAGATGAAGGGATCGTGGAGTTCCGCCTGACGAGGCTTCGCTCAGGCGGCGCGGCCGCGGGAGCGGAACGCCACGATGGTCGCGCGGTCGTCGCGGGCAGCGAACAGGGCGCGCACATCAGAGACCGTTTCCTCAATCTTCTGCAGTTCGGCTTCGACGGCCGCGAGGCCGATCTCGCGGTAAAGCCGAGATTGCAGGTCGCGGGCGTCCTGACGGTTCGGCTGCGCCGAAGTTTCGATGATCTGCTGTTCGCTCATGACTTGCGCTCGCCTCGAACTCGACTAACCCGGAGCACCGGCCGCGGCAAAACAAGCGTTAAGCTTGATAGCCGGTGAATTCCTTGCCGGCACATTGCGCGGATTGCGTAAAATCGGGGTTAAGGACGCTCGCGGGCCGGTGTCCTGAATCAGGGCTGTCGGCGGGGCGCGAAATCCGCCGTTCAGCTTCTCCAGCATCGCGGCGATCCTCACCGCGCTACGGTCCTCGTCAAAGGCGCAGATGATCTGGACGCCGCTCGGCAAGCCTTTCGCGCCCGGGCCGACGGGCGCCACGACGGCGGGAAGATGCGCCAGCGAGGCGAGGCTCGCCCATTTCAGCAGATCGTAATAGGGCAAGGAGCCGCCGCCAATATCGAGGCGCCGGGCGAAAAGATCCGGCGAAAAATCATGGCGGATCGCCACGCAGGGCGCGGGCGGGCAAAGAATGGCGTCGTAATCCTGGAAAAAAGCGGCGAAAGCCCCTGTAATCGCGGTGCGGCGCTCCATCAGCCGCGAGAAGGTCGCGGCGTCCAATTTCGCCGCGCGCGCCTGCAAGGCGAGATAGCTGCTGTCCCCGGCGTCGAAACCTTTCGCCTTTTCGGCGAATTGCGCCCGCGTCTCCCTGGACGCGCCGGCAAAGCCGATGGCGAAGTTGAGGAAGGCGTAAATTTCGAAGGCTTCCGCGAAATCGACCGCCGGCCTGCGTCGACATCGACCCGAGCCCCCGCCCGTTGGAAGTCCGTCGCCGCCTCGCTGACCGCGTCCGCCACCTCGATGGCGACCGGCGCAAAATCCTCGTCGAGCCAGAGCGCCAGGCGCAAGTCCCGGGATTTCGGTCTTGCGCGCCTTCTTCAGGAAAGCCGGGCCCCTGGCGTTGATCGGCCCGGCGGCGACCGAAAGCGCGAGGTCGAGATCGCCGGCCGAGCGCGCCAGAGGCCCCGCCACCGCCAGGTCGGGCGGGCTCTTCAGCCGCATCGCCGGATGCGGGGGAATATGGCCGAACAGGGGAATTTGCCCCCAGCTGGTCTTGAGGCCGAACAGGCCGCAGCAATGCGCTGGCCAGCGGATCGAACCGCCCAGGTCCGAGGCCATGTCGAAGGCGCAAAAGCCGGCGGCGACCGCCGCCGCCGCGCCGCCGGACGAACCGCCGCATGAGCGCTCCGCGTCCCAGGGATTGGCGGTAACGCCGAAAAGATCGTTATAGGTCTGGAAATCGCCGGCCATGCGCGGAACATTGCTCTTGGCGAGGATGATCGCCCCGGCGGCGCGAAGCCGCGCCACGGCGATGGCGTCGGATTCCGGGCGGTATTCGGCGAATTCGGGCGCGCCGCACGTCGTCGTCAACCCGGCGGTTTCAAAACTGTCCTTGATGGTGAGCGGCAATCCCTCCAGCGGCCGCGGCTCGCCGCGCGAAATTCGGCGCTCGGACTCCGCGGCGTCGCGCCGAGGCCGACTTCATGATCATAGGCGGCCAGGGCGTTGAGCGTTGGATTGCGGCGCAGGATGCGTTCCCAGACCGCCTCCAGCAATTCCGGGGCGGAATAGCGCCGCTGGAGCAGGCCCTCACGCCAGACCGAAGCCGGGGCTGTGAAAAATGCCTCGTCGAAGGCCTGCGGAGAAAACGGCTCCGCGTCGGCGCTCAAGCGTCGACGCCCTCTTCTGCGGACTGGTCGGAAGGGTCGGGCCGTCCGGAACGATCATCCTGGGCGCGGACCAGATCGCGCAACTCGACCAGCAATTCTTCGAACAGGGCCAGCCGCTCAGGCGCGACCCGTCCGAAGGTCTCGGAAACAAAGGCCTTCTGCGCCTCAATGCCCCGCCGCGCCAGTTCGCGCCCTTCAGGCGTCAGGAAAATGGCGTGGGAGCGGCGATCCCCCGCCAATGAGCGGCGCTCGACCAGACCATTAGCCACCAGACGATCGATCAGGCCGGAAATATTGCCCTTGGTGACATAGAGCCGCTCAGCCAGATCCTGCTGCGACAGGCCTTCGCATTCGGTCAACGTGGTCAGCACGTCGCATTGCGGCACCGAGAGATCGAAGGCGCGCAAGCGATTTGCCACAGCCATCCGGCTGCGGGTGTGAATGCGGATGAGGCGAAACCATACCCGAAGGGCGTCGTCGTCGCTGGCCATTTTTTCCTGCCCGATCACTTTTTCTTCTTATGTGACAGCCTAATACTCGAGCGTAACCACTGCAAGTGGCGGCTAAATCGCGGCATTGAGGGCGGCGATCATTTCGCTGAACGTTTACGCCGCGTGCTGCGTCGGCTGCGCCGGAGCGCCCGTCCATTCCGTATGGGCTGGAATGGATTCGCCCTTCATCACGATGGTCAGCGGTCCGAGGCGCGCGAAATCGCCGATATGCGAATCGTAAAGCACGGTCGAGCCCGCGCCGACTGTGACGCCGGAGCCCAGCTTGACCCGCCCGACCTTCATCACCCGATCTTCGTAGAGATGGGTCTGCAACGCGCTCATGGAATTGAGGTTGCAGAAATCGCCGACCTCGATGCAGTCGAATTCGGTGATGTCGGTCATGTCGAGCACGCAGCCCTGGCCGAATTTCGCGCCAAAAAGCCGCAGCAGCCAGGGCAGGAAGGGCGTGCAGCGCAAATGGTCGAGCATGACCTTGCCGGCCATGCCCCAGTAAAGCACGGCCACCGCCTCTGTGCGCATCGCCCACCAGGACCACATAGGCTTCGTCACCGGCTCGTAACGGCCCATGGTCACCCATTTCACGCCGATGACGATGGCGGTCATCAGCGCCGCGATCATCGTCGAGGAGGCGACGAACATCCAGAACACCCGGCCGTAAGCGCCGTCAAGCATGGCCGGGCCGAACCATTCGATCGCCCAGGTCCCGAAGGTGATGAACAGCATGGTCGGCAGGGAAATATGCACCGCCTCAAAAGCGGCGCGCGCAAACTTCTTCCATTTTGGCGCTTCATAGGTCCAGGTCGAACCGCCGCCGTCGAACTTCTGCCGCACCGGCAGTTTGATCGGCGGCGAGCCAAACCAGGTGTCGCCGGGCGAAATCTCGTCATTGGCCGGCGGCTTGGACTTGATGCCGATCAGCGTTCCGTCGGGAATCACCGACCCCGGCGGCAGCACGCCGTCATTGCCGATGAACACGCGCGAACCGGTCTTGAGCTTCTCCAGCCGCATCCAGCCGCGCCGCACGTCCTCGTCGCCGAGGATCACCTCGTCGGCGATAAAGCATTTGTCGCCGATCTCGACCAGATCGTAGCGGCCGGCGAGATTGGTGGAGATTTCCGAATCCTTGCCGATCTTCGCGCCCATCAGGCGATACCAGGCGCGCATGTAGACCGTCGCATAGAGCGAGGACAGGGTTTCGAGCGTCACCTCGGTCGCCAGCGACACCGCCCATTTGCGCAGATAGAACCAGGAGAAGACCGAATAGACGCCCTCGCGCACCCTCGGCAGCACGATCCAGCGCACGGCGGCGATGAACGCCACCGTCACCAGCACCATGACGAAGGCGGTCGGCCAGGCCATGACCGGAATGGCCGCCATGTAAAGCATGCGGTCGGTCGCAGCCAGCCCCAGGAACTCGTCAATGCGGTCGAACACCCAGAAGGCCGGGAACAGCGGCAGCAGGCCCACAGGCGGAATCGCCAGCAGCATCAAGGCGTAAAGGAAGGTCTGCACGCCGCGCTTGCCCTGGCCGACCTGGGCGAAGGGACGAAGGCTCTCCTTGTCCACGGAACCGACGCAACGGGCGGGCGACCCGTCCCAGATTTCCCATGCGGCGACCTTTGTGCGCGGCGCCAGCGCTGTGAGGTCGCGCAGTTCCGCGCCCTCTTCCAGCACCACGTGGTCCTCGATGACGCAGGACGAGCCGATATAGCAGTCCGGACCGATCTCGATCGGCCCGATGATCATTTCGGCGCCCTCGAAGGTGACGTTCGAGAGTTTCACGCGCGCGCCGAGCGTCGAACCGGCGCCGATGGAGATCAGATCGACCGCGCCGATCTCGACCTCGGAAATATTGGCGTCCTCGCCGACCTTGGCGCCCAGCGCCCTGAGATAGGCCCCCATGATCGGTGACCCCTGAAGCCACTTGATGTGGGTCAGGTTGAGCATGCGCTGGACCAGCCACCAGCGGAAATAATAGACCCCCCAGATGGGATAGCGGCCCGGCTTGAACCGCCCGATCACCAGCCACTTGGTCACGATGGCGAGGATCACCGTGGCGATGTTGACAATGACATAGACGCCGAGCAGCGAGGCGATTTCCTGCCAGATGCTGGCGTCCGTGTCGGTCAGCAACATGTAGGACACGAATATGCCCAGCCACTGCGCGGTGGTGATCGCCAGCAGGAAGGGCAGGCAGACGGCCTGGGCGAGGCCGCAGAGAAAACGATGCAGCAAGGGCGGCGGCGTGAAGGACAGGTCCTTCGGGCCGCCGCTCAGCGCCGCCTTCTCGTCCAGCAGCGCAGCGACCGCGCGCAGCGTCCGCGCGGAATACATGTCCTGCAAGGTCACGCCGGCGAGCGTCGGCGTCTGGCGGACAAGGGAGACGAAACGCGCAGCGAGCAGCGAATGGCCGCCGAGATCGGTGAAAAAATCGGCGTCGAAAGGCAAAGCCTGCGGCGGCAACACCTTTTTGGCCGCGTCGAGCAGGATCGCCTCGGTCGGGGTCTTCGGCTCCTCCTGCTCCTCGGACGACACCGGCGCCGTCAGCGTCTCCTTCTTGAGGGCGTTGCGATTGACCTTGCCCGAGGACAGCCGGGGAAGCGCGTCGCGAATCTCGATAGCGAGCCGGGACCATATAGGCGGGAAGGTTGGCTCGCAGCTCCGTGCGAATGGCCTTGGGATCGAGCGTCGTCTCTTTCTCCGCGACCAGGAAGGCGACGAGCTGGTCGAGGCCATCGTCGTTACGCAGCACCACGGCCGCCTGGTTGACGCCGGAAAGATCCGCCAGCCTGGCCTCGATCTCACCGAGTTCGACACGGAAGCCGCGAATCTTGACCTGGTCGTCGATGCGGCCGTGGAAGGCGATCTTGCCGTCGCTCGTCATCGCCACGGCGTCGCCGGAGCGGTAGAGGATCGGATCGGTCCCGGTTGTGTCGAAGGGGTTGGCGATGAATTTTTCCGCCGTCAGCGCGTCGCGCTTGAGATAGCCGCGCGCCACGCCCGGGCCGCCGATCAGCAATTCGCCCTCGACGCCGCGCTCCAGCAGGTTGTTCGCCTCGTCGGCGACATAGCAGGTGTAGTTGGCGATCGGGCCGCCGATGGTCACGGGCTCGTTCGGCAGCACCTCGGCCACGGTGGCGACCACCGTGGCCTCGGTCGGGCCGTAGGAATTGAAAATCGTGCGTCCCGGCTTGCACCAGCGGTTGGCCACGGCCGGCGGACAGGCCTCGCCGCCCAAAATGATGACGCGAAGGGTCGGGATGTCCTTCGGCATCAGCGAAAGCAGGGTCGGCACGGTGTCGAGCACGGTGACGCCGACTTCCTCCATCAGGTCGGGGAGCGCCTCGGCCTCGCCCATCACTTCGGGCGTGGCGACGAACAGGGTCGCGCCGGCGAGATAGGGAATCCAGATTTCCTCCATCGACAGGTCGAAGGCGATGGAGGCGCCCTGGAAGACGATGTCGGCCTTGCCGATCCTGTAGGTCTCGTTGGCCGAGCGCAGATAATGGCAGATGTTGCGGCCGGTGATGACAATGCCCTTGGGCGTGCCCGTCGATCCCGACGTATAGATCATATAGGCCGGATGATCCGGCGTCGCGCCGAGCTTGCGCGCGTCGACCGCGCTCTGGTCGGCATGGTCGATCAGGTCGGCTTCGGTCAGGATCGGCGCCGTGACGCCGCCGCGCGCCTTGATGGCGAAGGCTTCCGAAGTCAGGAGCCCCTTGGCTTCGGCGTCGCGCAGGCAGGTTTCGATGCGTTCGACCGGCGCGTCGGCGTCGAAGGGCAGCCAGGCGGCGCCGATCTTGGCGACGGCGATCTGGCAGATCAGCAATTCCGGCCCGCGCGGCCCCCAAAGCCCGACCACGTCGCCGGGGCCGATCTTGCGCCGCACCAGACCTCGCGCCAGGGCCGTGGCCTCGCGATCGACCTCGGCATAGGTGAGCTTGCGCTCCATCGTGCTCATGGCGACGGCATGCGGGCTGCCGGCGGCGGTCGATCCGAAAATCTCGGCGAGCAATTCGTCGCGCACCAGGTCGGGACGGAAGGCGCCGCGCAGGACCGAAAGGGAGTCAGATGGACGCGTTCCGGCGGATCGCATTTCCGCCGTTGAATCCATTACGATTTCCGTCATCGTTCGTTCCCGTTCGCCCTGCCCTCAGCCCGGTCCCGCCCCGGTTGGGGTTTCGCCATAGCACAGGATCAGCCGCGCTCCTACCCGCAAAAGAAGGAGGTTTTGTGAGTCGGTCCGGGATTTTTCGCCAGCCCCGGCTTGCGGCGAAAAACAGCGGAAGGGCTTGCGTCCGCCGTCCCCAGACCTACATCTGGAGCGGCCAAGCTAAGGGAGTTCCACCATGCCTCAAAACGCCAAGCCCGTCTGGTTCATCACCGGTTGCTCCACCGGCTTCGGCCGTGAACTGGCGAAGCTTTTGCTCGAGGGCGGCTATCGTGTCGTCGTGACCGCGCGCGACCCGTCCAAGGTCGCCGATTTCGCTTCAGCTCATCCGCAAAACGCCCTCTGCCTCGCCCTCAATGTCGACCAGCCCGCGCAGATCGAGACCGCGGTCAAGGAGGCGAAGGCGCGTTTCGGCCGCATCGACGTGCTGGTGAACAACGCCGGCTACGGCTATCTCGCGGCGGTGGAGGAAGGCGAGGACGCGGAAATCCGCGCCCTGTTCGAAACCAACGTCTTCGGGCTCGCAGCCATGTGCCGCGCCGTGCTGCCGGCCATGCGAGCTCAGAAGAGCGGGACGATTGTCAATATTTCCTCGATGGGCGGCGTCTGCGGCTTCCCGGGGATCGGCTATTACAATGCGACCAAATTCGCGGTCGAAGGCCTGTCCGAGGCCATGGCCAAGGAACTCGCGCCGCTCGGGATCAAGGTGTTGATCGTGGAGCCGGGCCCCTTCCGCACCGATTGGGCCGGCCGGTCGCTGAAAACTCCGAAAAACGCCATCGAAGCCTATGCCGAAACGGCGATCGCCCGGCGCAAGGCCACCCAGGCCTATGCCGGAACCCAGGCGGGCGACCCGGCTCGTGGCGCCAAGGCGATGATCGCGGCCGTCGAGGCGGCGAAACCGCCCCTGCGGCTGGTGCTGGGCTCGGTGGCCCAGGACGTGATCACGGCGCGGACCGACGCCTTCCGCGCCGAACTGGTCGCCGGCAAGGAGGTCGCGCTGGCGGCGGATTTCCCGAAGGAGGAAGCGCCGCACGTGGGGTTGAAGTTCACTTGAGACCGAGGATGGAGACCTTGGCGGTGGTGATTTCCGTCGGCCACAGGACTTCCGTCAGGCCGGTGGCGACCGCCACGCGCTGCTTGTCGCCAGCCTTGTAGGTAATGACGCCGCCGCCGACCGCGCCGCCGATCTTCCGGCCCCATAATTTGTGGCCGTCATTGGCGTCGAGCGCGTAGAAATTGCCGCCCATGTCGCCGAAGAACACGACGCCGCCAGCCGTCGGCGTCATGCCGCTCTGGATCGGATAATTGGTCTTGGCGCGCCAGCGCCATTGGCCGGTGTCGGCGTCGACAGCCGTGACCCAGCCGGCCCAGTCGAACACGGGATCCTGCTTGCCCCAGGTATTGTAGGGATTGAGCGAAGCTTCGCCGGACCAGGGGCGCCCGGTCGCAGTCGCGTCCATTTCCGCCTTGGTCTCGAGGGTCGCGGTGGAGCACCAGTCGATTTCGCCGACCATGACGAGATTGTTCTTCGGGTCATAGCCGGGTCCATTCCATTCCGCGCCGCCAATCGAGCCTGGGCAATAATGGACCGGCTTTCCCGCAGCAAAAGGAGCGTCGGCGTTGTCGACCCTGGTCATGGGGCGCCGATACAGCATTTGTTGCGTCGCCAGGTCGAAACCGTAGAGATGGCCGTCTTTCGGCGCCACAAGCATCATGTCCTTGCCGCCGGTCGAGTGGATCAGCACCGGCGCCGTCGACATATCCCAATCGTGCCAGTCTTTCGGCACGATCTTGAAATGGGACTTGTAGGCGCCGGTTTTCGCGTCGAGCACGACGACCGACCCCGAATAAAGGTTTTCGCCCTTGCGCATGTCCGCGCCGAAATCCGGCGCGGGATTGCCGCCGGGAACATAGAGCAGCCCCTTTTCCGGGTCGAGCGTGTAGGAGGTCCAGGTCGCGCCGCCGGTAATCGGCGCGCCGGGCGCCATCTTCCAACTCGACGTGTCGAGCGGCGACGGCGCCTCCGGTCCACGCTCCTCGTCTCCGGGCTGTTTCGGCACGAGGTAGAATTCCCAAACGATCTTTCCCGTCCTGGCGTCGAGCGCATACATGCGGCCCTTGACGCCCTTGATGTCGCCGCCCGCATTTCCGATGAACACCAGGCCGTTCCAGGCGATCGGCGCGGCAGGGGCGCTCTCGCCTTTTTTCGGATCGGCGATCGCGGTTTCCCAAAGGCGTTTGCCGGTCTTGAAGTCATAGGCCAGGACACGGCCGTCCTGCGTGCCGCGAAACAACATGCCGTCGAGATAGGCCGGCCCGCGGCTGACGCCTTGGGCGGTGGCCGGCGTGTAGTTCTCGTGGACGCGCCAGTTCTGGCTGCAATTATCGGGATTGATCGAGAAAATATCATATTCCGTGGTGAAGACGAGGGCTCCCCCCACTTCGAGCAATCCCGTATTGAAGCCGGTATGCTGCCCGGTGTCGAAGGTGCAGAGCAGCTGCAGGTTGCCCGCGTTGGCCGCATTGATCTGGTCCAGCGACGAAAAGCGCTCCGAGGTCAGGGTTTTGTTGTAGCTTGGCCAATCTGCGTCGCCGTCATTATGCAAGTCCACTGGCGCGGGCTTGATCGTCGCGGTCTGATCCCCGGCGTTTGGCGCGGTTTCGATCTCGATGGTCCCCTTGGGCGCGTGCATGTAGCGGACGTAATTCACGCCCATGGCGACGACGGGAACCATAAAATCGAAGCTCGTATAAATGACATAGGCGCCGACCGCGACGATTAACGCCAGCGCGCCGCCCAGTATCCAGCCCGTGCGTTTCATCCTGGCGCCCCGGAGATAGAGTTCCGTCCTCAACGCTCCGTTTCCCGTCGAGTTCCGCCTTTCCCGGGCTTCGCGCCGCAGGACCATTGATGCGGATCAATGAGCTAAGGCTTTCGCGATCCTAAGGTGCCCTGCCTTTTTTGCGAGGTTTCAGCATGTTGAATTACGACGCATTCAGAGCCTCCACGCCGGTTTCCGATCCCTTCCCCTATGCCGTGACGCGCGGCATCCTGTCGCCCGAAGACATTGCGGCGGCGATCAAGGATTATCCGAGAATCGACATGGGCGGCCTGTTCCTGCCCGAAGCCGCGCCCTATGGGCCCGCCTTCGCGCAATTGCTCAAGGAGCTCGAAGGGCCTGATGTCCGCAAGATCATGGAGGAAAAGCTTGGCATCGACCTGACGGGACGGCCCACCATGGTCACCGTGCGCAGCAACTGCCAGGCCAAGGACGGCCGCATCCACGCCGACTCCAAGTTCAAGCTGGCGACCTTGCTACTTTACCTCAACGAGGACTGGGTCGACCAAGGCGGAAAGCTGCGCGTGCTGCGTTCGGGGACTGACATCGAGGACTATGCCGCGGAAGTGGCGCCTGAAGGCGGCCTCGCCTTCATTTTCCGGGTACAGGCGAATTCCTGGCACGGCCACAAGCAGTTCATCGGCCCTCGCCGTTACGTCATGCTCAATTATTGCACGGACCAGGAAGCGCGCGATCGCGAAGTCGCGCGCCATCGTTGGTCGGGCCGAGTTAAGAAATTCAAGCGCTTGTTCGGGGTCGGACACATACCACAGGCCAAGGCCGCGTAATCTGGCTGTTGAGCCAGGGACCCCGGCGCGTCTATTCCCCGAATTTTCATTTGATGTCAAGTAACTTAGTGGTGTAGATAGCAATCAAGGAAGCGATTAAAATCTTTTTTATTAGATTGGCGACAGGATATAAGTCGTCGCCATCGCTCTTAACTATGTGCACAAGGCTATGACAATATTGGGATTGCGCCAGGCCCTCGACGAAAAGCAGAAACCTGTTCAAGACATTGGGTCAAAAAAACTCAGTGACGCGATTTTACCGATAGGCGAGGTCGTGCGCCAATTCGATATCACGGCGCGCTCGCTACATTTTTACGAGCAACGCGGCATGTTGACCTCGATCCGCCAAAGCGGCGCGCGCTGCTACGACAAGATACAGATCGAACGTCTGAGGGCCATACTGAAAGGCAAAAGCCTTGGCTTCACTCTCACGGAGATCGAAGGTTTCCTGCAAAATGGCCAAGGCAGCGAAAAGGATGGGGCGCTTGCGTTCAATGACAAGGCGATCATCAGATCGCAGCTGAAATATCTCGAGCAGCGCCGCGCCGAGATCGACCTTGCGATCGCCGAACTTTCTGCCTCGCTGGAGGACGCACAGGTCGAAGCCTGACCGACAGCAGGAAGGCTTGATCGATCCCAAGCGCCTTCAAGACTTCGTTGAAAGCATCCCTGAAACCTTCGCCAGGGCCGGATCGAGCGTGGTTGGGGTCAGGTTGGCGCCGCTGGAGACCGCCGTCAGCGCGATTTTCTGGTCTTGCACGTCGAAAATGCGATAGAGCGTGGTGAGATTGCCAGTGTCGCGGGTCAGGATCGCCGTCGGCGCCGGAAACTTGTCGGAACCGATGCGCTCGGCCATCAGCATTACGAAGGACGAATTGACTGCGAGCCGGTCGATCTCCTGCGCGCCGCTATTGCCGGCCAGCGGCAGGCCTTCGGAATCGCTGAGCGCCACTGTGGTGAAATCGCCCGCTTCGGCGATCTTGTCGAGCAACTGCGTCAGGTCGCGCGACCCCTCGCCGGTCTTCAGGCTCGACAGGTCGAAGGACAATTGCTCACGATGGACAAGAGGCGCCAGAGCCTGTTCGATGGTGGCGCGCAGCCCCTGCTCCTGCGCTTCGACCTTGCGCGACAATTCGCGCTGCGCCAATTGCAGCGCCTGCCTCTGCTGCTGCGTCGCCTCGCGCAGCTTCTCACGGGCCGAAAAGCCGCGCCGGACGCCGATCAGATAGCCGGCGGTCACCAACAAGACGACGGCCGCAGCCGCAATGATCAGGGCAAAAGGGGTCATGGGGCCTGCGCCGGCGCGCCGTCGTCACGGCAGGGTTCGACGCCCTCGATCTGGAGAATAACCTGGCGGTTGCTGACGGCGTTCGCGGCCTGCCGCGATGGCGCCCGCGTGCCGGCGGCGCGCGCCGCGATCCGCTCCGGGGCCGTTCCGGCCTGCGCCAGCCACGCCGCCGCCGCTTCGGCGCGCTTGTAGCTGAGCACGACATTATAGGCTTCGGGCCCGGTGGCGTCGGCATGACCCTCCACAGACAGAACGGCGCCCGTGTGGGTCGCGAGCCACGCCCGCAGCGGCGTGACCAGGGCGTCCAGGCCCGTGGTCTTGAGCCGCGCGCTGTTGAGGTCGAAGGGGATCGAGACGATGGGCAGGCAGGCGGACGGCTCTGGCGCGGCGGGGGCTGGAGGCGCAGCTGGCGTTTGGGCGGTCGCGGCGACGGCGGCCGATTCGGGCGCGGGCCTGGCCAGTTCGGTCGGCGTTTCGACCGGATTTTCTTTCGCCACCGTTTCTGCTGGCGGCGCCGCAGGCGCGGTCTCGGGCGACGGCGGGGCTGTTTCGGGACGCGGAAGGGGCCGCTCGGAAGCGACCCGCGCCGCGATTTCGACTGCGGGCGGAGCCGCCGCGGTTGGAGGCGGCGCGAAAATCTGCGCGCTGGCGGCGAAGGCCAGCGCCGCGCCGAGCACGGCGAATGCCGCCGCCGGCCATAGGGGCGCGTCTTCGGCCGCCAGACGGAATTGGGTGTCGCCGCTCAGGTCGATGTCTAGCGCCATGTTCACTTTCGCCGGCTCAAAGCTTTCCGGCCGCCTCAGGCGGTCGGAATCCGGAATGTCGGCGTGATCAGGTCGACGCCGCATTCGAGGTCGGCGCACCAGTCGATGAATTTCGTGACCATGTCCTTGCCGCGGAACAAGGCGCCGTGCTGTGGCGCGATGATTTCGATGTCGAGGTCGCGCACCATGTCGGCCCAGGCGCGCATCACCCGGCGCGAGCACATGTAGCGGCGATGGAACCCTTCCATGTAGCGCAGATGAGCGTCGAAATCGGCGACTTCCCGATAGCCCTGGCCGATCGAGGCGCCGAGGTCGCCAGTATAAAGGATTTTCGCGGTCGGGTCATAGAGCTGGAAATTGCCTTCCGAATGCAGGAAATGCGCGGGAAGGTAATAGAGCTTGGCGCCGCCGAGCTGATAGATCATGCCCTCGTCGGGAATGGCGCGGAGACGATCCGCCACCAGGCGGTCCAGGCCGAAATGCGGCACGAAGCGCACCCACAGGCTGGAGACATGGGCTTCGGCGTCGGTGGTCATCAGCCAGCCGTTCAAGGCCGCGACAATGTCGGGGTCCTGGTGCGACAGGAATATTTCCGTCAACTTGGCCTTGCCGAGCACGGAAAAGGTTTCGGCCAGCACCTTGCTATAGATCTTGTGGCCGCCGGGATCGAGGATCATCCCGTTGTCGCCGTCGATGATCACGTGCTGGTTGGTCTGCACCGCCAGGCCGCCGCCGTCGAATTCCTGCAGCAGGATGTTGCGGTGCGCGCCGTTGTTGAACAGTTCAATATTGGCCATCAGGCGCTCCGGGTCTTTCTTTAAAGCCTTTGGAATTGGCCCTCCCATAGACGGATCGGGGCAAACTCAAAGCACTTTCTTCAGGCCGCGGATGGCCTCGTGCATGTCGAAGAAGATCAGGCCAAGCTTGGCGCTTTCATTGGCCAGGGCCAGCAGCAGCACGCCACGGCCGGCGTCGATCATCACCGCATAGCCGCGCTCGCCGCGGATGATCACTTCCTTGACTTCTCCGCGCGCCAGTTCGACGGCGGCGCGGGTGCCGAGGTTAAGCAAAGTGGCGGTCATGCCGGCGACGCGGGTCTCGTCGAGATCGGGCGTCAGGGCGCTGGCGATCATCAATCCGTCTTCCGAAATCAGCGCACTGGCTTCGAGACCAGGGGAATCGCTCTGCAATTTGCGCAGGATCTTGTTCAGTTCGTCCAGTCTCGACATTGGTCTCTCCACTACGCCACGCGAGCGATCCACAGCAGGGTCTGCCGAGACGGGTAAGGCCTCGGCGGTGATTTCAGGTTCTTCGGCAGTTTCAGGTTCTTCGGTTATTTGCAATTCTTGGTCGGGTTCGGGTTCGGGTTCCGGCGCCCTGCGCGCCTCGCGGCGTAAGCCAAGGGCGCGCGCGAGATCTTCCGGTTGCTCCGGCCGAGGCGACGCGCGCCGGACTTCGGCCTCAACTCGCGCCACCGCCGTGTCGAATTCGCCATGTTCAGTGTTCAGGATGGCGTTCAGCGCGTTCGGCCGCGCGCTGACCAAAGCCCGCACCATGGCCCGCCGCGCGGAACGGTAGATGGCCTGGCGAGCGACAGAATCGGCGGTGGGCGTGGCCGCCACGGCGCGCGCGAGCACAGGAAAATAATCGGTCATCGTTGATCCCGGACCCGCGCCTGAGATGATTAAGGAAAGATTAACACCCTTCCCTCTCCTTAACGGCAACGCTCGGACACCCCATTGATTTGGCTCAATTTCGAGCCCTGCATGAGCTGCGCCTTTCCATTAACGTTAACGTGGCCGCTCCTGTGGCTTGACTTTGGGCCGGCGCCCGGCGCAATTTCCGCGCCGTATCATGGGAAGTGGAGACTGGATCGTGGCCCTTTGTTTTCGCCTTGGCGCGCTCCTGGCGCTCTGCGTCCTGGTCAGCGGCTGCGATCCCTGCGGCGGCCCGCTCAAGTTCAATTCTTTCCCGAAGTCGTGCAATTACGACCAGGCGAAATAGCGAAGAGCTTGACTTTTCCGCGAGACGGATTGACGGGTGGCGGAAAAATAGCCAACCGGGAATTTCATTTTGAGCGAGCGCGCCAGGACAAGGCCGAAAAAAACGCCTGCGACCATCGGCCTGATCGGGCTTGGCGCCTTCGGCCGGCTGGTCGCGGCCCATCTCGGAGCGCTGTTTCCGCTGCTCGGACATGACCCGGCCGTCACCGAGCCAATCAAGGGCGTTACGCTGACGTCGCTGTGCCGGAGTCGCCGCCTGCGACGTCGTCATCCTCGCTACGCCGGTGCCGGCGCTGAGTTCGGTGATAGCAGCGATCCACCCGCATCTGCGCCCAGGCGCCGTGGTGATTGACGTGGGCTCCGTGAAAGTCGCGCCGGCGCAGACCATGCTGGCGGAACTGCCTGATCACGTCGACATCATCGGCACCCACCCCATGTTTGGACCGCAAAGCGCGCGCGGCGGCGTCAAGGGTCTGAAAATCGTGATCTGCCCGATCCGGGGCCGCCGCGCCCGTCCGCTGGCCGCCTTCCTCCGCAACAGGTTCGGGCTCGACGCCATCATCGCCACGCCGGAAGAGCATGACCGCCAGGCCGCCATGGTTCAGGGCCTCACCCATCTCATCGCCAAGGTGCTGGTGGAGATGGAGCCCCTGCCCCACCAGATGACGACGGTCAGCTTCGATCTGCTGCTCAAGGCGGTCGACATGGTGCGCCATGACGCGCCGGAGGTTTTTTACGCCATCGAGCGGATGAACCCCTTCGTGCCGGAAGTGCGGCGGCGCTTCTTCGGCTTGGCGGCCGAGCTGGCTGCAAGCCTGGAGAAAAACGGCGGCGCTTCCGCCTGAAAAAGTTGCTGGCGGCGGTTGTTGCAGTCGCCCCGCCTGCTTCGCTCGTCGGTCGGCGCGTTCAACCGAAAAGCGAAGCTGAAACAAAATGCGTGTAATTTTCGAGGCTTACTCGCTTAAATTGCATTTCCGCGCAAGCATCAACTCCTGCTTATTCTCTGCCGCAGCTCCCTTGAGCGACGCCCTGATTTGACTTGTGAAATCACATCCAGTCGAAGCGGCCGGCGGAAAAGATGAGCACCCTGCCCTGCCAGATGTCTGCGATGGGAGCGCGTTCTTCGGGCAGGCCGCCGATCATCGCCATCAGCGCGCGGGCGACGCCGCCATGCGAGACCACCACTGAGGCGCCTGTCTGCTCTGCCAGCCAAGGCGCCAGCCTTTGCGCCAATTGCGCATAGCTTTCGCCGCCCGGCGGGACGAAATTCCATTTGTCGGCTTCGCGTTCCCGCGCCAGTTCCGGATCGACGGCGCAGACCTCTGGCCAGGTCAGCCCCTCCCAACGCCCGAAGGTGAATTCGATCAGCCGTCGGTCGAGAACGCCCTCGTCCGCCGGCAGACCCATTTCCGCGCGAGCGAGCTGCAGCGTCTGGCGAGTGCGCAGCAGCGGCGAACACTGATAGGAGAGCGCGGGGAAATCCTCGCCGCGCGAAGCCAGAATCTTTTGCAATTTGCGCCCGGCCCGGGCCGCCTGGTCACGACCCAGCGCGTTCAGCGGCACGTCCTTCTGACCCTGCAACCGCCCCTCGGCGTTCCAGTCGGTCTCGCCATGCCGCAGGAAATACAGCCGCGACGACGAAGGACGAGGATCGGAGGTCATTCCTTTTTGGAAATGTCGGGCGCGTTGGGGTTCTTCATGCCGACGATATGATAGCCGGCGTCCACATGCAGGATTTCGCCGGTCACGCCGCGCCCCATTGGCGAGAGCAGGAAGACTGCGCTGTCGCCGACTTCGTCGATGGTGACGGTGCGGCGCAACGGCGCGTTATATTCGTTCCACTTCAGGATATAGCGGAAATCGCCGATGCCCGAGGCGGCAAGCGTCTTGATCGGGCCGGCGGAAATGGCGTTGACGCGAATGCCCTTCTCGCCGAGGTCGGCGGCGAGATAGCGCACGCTGGCCTCCAGCGCCGCCTTGGCGACGCCCATGACGTTGTAATGCGGCATCCATTTTTCCGCGCCGTAATAAGTCAGCGTGAGCATGGAGCCGCCGTTCTTCATCAGCTTCTCGGCGCGCTGGGCGACGGCGGTGAAGGAATAGCAGGAGATCAGCAGCGAGTTTTTGAAATTCTCCTCGCTGGTGTCGACATAACGGCCGGTCAGCTCGTCCTTGTCGGAAAAAGCGATGCAATGGACAACGAAGTCCAGTTCGCCCCAAAGCTTTTCGACCTCGGTGAAGACCGCGTCGATCGACTTTGCGTCGGTCACGTCGCATTCGCCGACGACATGGGCGCCCAACTCAGCCGCCAGCGGCTTCACGCGCCGCTCCAGAGCCTCTCCCTGATAGGTCAGGGCGATTTCGGCCCCGGCCAGATGGGCCGCGCGCGCAATACCCCAGGCGATGGAACGATTATTGGCGAGGCCCATGACCAGGCCGCGCTTGCCGCGCATGACCCCCATTTGAGCGCTCAGGACGGCGGCGTCCGCTTCAGTCATTTGTCTATCGATCCCTGGGTGACGTGTGCGGTCCTTTAGCCTTGCCCCGCGCGCGAGGCAAGAGGCGCACAAGCCCATGCTTGAGCCGGGCAATGCCAACGTCCTGCGGCGCTTGCGTCCGAAGCGGCGGAAATTAGGGATAAAATGGCTCGACGTATGGTCAATTGGAACGGGAAAGTTTAAAGTTTGTTAACATTATGTGACCGCCAGACGGCTCGCGTGCGGCTTTTTCCGGGCGTCGCGGACGAATTGGGCGGTTTTCGGCAAAGTGGAGCTGCGCGCGCCATGCGCGAAACGATCGTCCGCCTGACACCGCAGCTGCGGCGTTACGCCCACGCCCTTCTGGGAAGCTGGCCTGCGGCGAGCCGGACAGAGGATGGACGTCCACGACCCGACCAGGAAGCGGACGACCTAGCGCAGGAGGCGCTGCTAGGCTTCTGGCGCGCCAGCGACGGCGCGGCGCCCACGATCACCTTCGGCCCGGAAACCAGTCAGGTTCTGCTGCTTTACAGGCGCGTTACGGAATTGGCGCGTGAACGTCTCGTTCAAAATAACGATTTCGATCCAGGAGCAGCCGAGAGGGCGTCCTTTCTTGGCAAGTCTCCGTCGCCGATCCGGGCCGCCCATTATGCCTGGGCGCCGGAATCTCGCGCCCTGCCTCGGCTTCCATACGAGTTCCGCGCCCTCCTCGCCTTGGTGGCGCTGGAGCGCCTGACTTATGAGCAGGCAGGCGAAGTCCTCGACATGTCCCGCGAACAGGCGCTGTCGCGGCTGGCGTTTGCACGCGTCCGGCTGGCCGGTGAAATCTCGGGCCGGAGCCACCCGCACCTCCACGCCCTGGGCGTACAAAGCGTCCCAAACGAACCGGCGATGGCCGGCGGCCCGGTCACAGAAGGCGATCTCCACAAGTTCATCGACGATTTTCTCGACGCGGGACGGCGCGAGGAAATCGTGACATGGCTGGAAACCCATCCCGAGACGACGCGGCGGGTGAGCGAATGGCGACGCCATAGCGAACGCCTTCGCCTGGCGTTCGAACCTCTAATGCGGGCGCCCCTGCCTCTTTCGTTGAATTTTTCTCGGCCGTCGCCGGCATTCTTGCCGGGCTCCCGCGGCCAGCGTCGTTCTCGCGGCTTTCTGGCGGGGCTTGCGGCAATTTTGGCTGGTCCAGCCAACAAACGTCCGGCCTCACTAGACCATAAGCGGCCATTCGCCCCTTGAATTCAGTGCTTCATCGCCACGGTGAACTCGCCGCCAACAATTCGTTCGGGGAGGCGTCCGGCGAAAACGGCGACCGCATCTTCGCCATAGGTTTCGACGAGTTCCTGCAAGGCTGCGAACAAGGCCGCATGGGCGAAGCTTTCGCTCTCTATCCCCGCCAAAATCGCCTCGGCAAAGGCTTCCGTCACATAGGACAGGGCCGCCTGGCGCTCATCTTCGGCGCCTTCGAGTTCGACATAGGTGGGATTGGTGGGGCTCATCATGGCCACGACCTTAGCCGTCAAAACATCGTGACGCGAGGCAAGCCTTAATAAAGGGTTAATTTCCACAAGGCGTTTGCGCCCATAATAACATATTGTTTTTACTTCACTATTCATGGGGGCCAGCAAAACTTCGGTTCAATTGGCGCGATATTGGGTGGAAATTTCATGCGCCAGTCGCGCCCCCTCGTCCAGGAAGCGGCGGCGCGCAAGCAAGGCGCTGGGCGTGCAGACGCGATAGCTGAATTGATAGCCCTGCAGGCCATGATTATAGGCGCCCGCGAGCCTTTCGCGGCGCGCCAACCCTGCGCCTTCAGCGCTCATGAGGTTTTCCATCCGCTCGCGCCAGGGCGCGTCGTCGGGCGACAGTCGTTCGGACGTCGGCTTTCGGACGCCGCCTTGGCGGGGGGGCTGGCGTCGGCGCGGACCTGGGTGGGAACAGGCGCGGCGCAAACGGTCTGGAGCCAGGCGAGCGCGCCCATGATTTCCGACAGACGCAGCAATTGCGGTTCGTAGACCGGCGGCGGCCCTTCGGGCGCGGCCGGCGCGGCGGTCTCGACCGGCTTCACGGGCTCCGCGCGGGGCTTTTTTTCGTGCGCAATGCGGGGGCTTTCGTGGCGCCGTCTGGCCTTCGACCGCAGGTTGACCACGCTCTCGCCGCGAGGGCGGCGCGGCCGGAGATCGACTTCGGCGTCGCTGCGATGACGTCGCGGGCGGAGACCGACAGCGGGCGGCGCCGTGGGGCGGTTGTCGAAAAAGGGGAAAAAGAACTGCGCCTGCGCCGGCGACGGCCTCTCCGCGGCCAAGACGGCGACCATGACGCCGGCGAAGGCCGCCTGCCGCATCAAGCGCCAGAAGCGCGCAGAAAATTTCATCGCGCTCCCTCCACGATCCGTTTCGCGTCGGCGACTATATGGGCCAGACCCGGGGTCATGGAAAGCCCTGCCAAATCATCCGGCGCCCGCCAAAGCACTTCGCCCGCCTCCGCGCCCGCCCGCGCCTCGTTGGCGATCCAAACGGCTGCGAAGGACAGAATGACGTAATGGCGTTCGACGCGGCCGAGGGAATCGCGCGCAATGTGCTGCACAGGCTGGTTGAAGCCGACGAGGCGGGCCAGCACTCCAGTCTCCTCGCGCATTTCGCGCAGCGCGGCGGCTTCCAGCGTTTCTCCGGTTTCTACCAGCCCGCCAGGCAAGGTGAACAGGCGCCGGTAAGGAGCCTCCGTGCGCGTGGCGAGGAGAACCTTTCCTGCGCGGAACACCGCGAGGCTGACAGCCAGGGCCGGTTGAACCGGATAATGGCGGCGCAAATCTTTCAATGACTCTGTCAAGGATAAAGGTGCTCGCAAAGCCAGTCGCCTTCCGGCGCGGGGCGGGTGAACCGCTGCCGTTCGTGCAGACGGAAGGGCTTGTCGGTCCAGAACTCCATCTCTACCGGACGAATGCGGTAGCCGCCCCAGTAAGCGGGGCGCGGGATCTCGCCGATATTGAAGCGCGCGGCGTAAACGGCGACGGCCTTTTCCAGCGCGAACCGGCTTTCCAGCGGCCGCGACTGCTGGCTGGCCCAGGCGCCGATACGGCTGTCGCGCGCGCGGCTGGCGAAATAGGCGTCCGATTCGGCCTCGGCGACGCCTTCCACCCGACCGCGAAAGCGAAACTGGCGGCGCAGGCTCTTCCAGTGCAGCACCCCGGCCGCCTGCTTCTGCCCGGCGAGCTCCAGGCCTTTGGCGCTTTCCTTGTTGGTATAGAAGACAAACCCGTCGTCATCGAACGATTTCAGCAGCACCATGCGGGCGTTGGGCAGGCCTTGGGCGTCGACGGTGGCCAGGCACATGGCGTTGGGATCGTTGATCTCGCGCTTTTCCGCCTCGGCCATCCATTGCCGGAACAGGGCAAAAGGCGCATGCGCGTCGCTGTGGTTACTCCCCGTTAATGCGTTCATCGCATGATCTCTCCTGAGACACTCCCAGCCGGATTGCGCCCGCCTTGTACCTGTCCTTGTATCATTTCCATAGGGCGCCGGCGCCGCTTGGGCCGCAAATTTTTCGCGGGCTTCGACGCGCGGCCGGTATTCTGGCGCTTTGCCAGGCGCTCGGCGGCTGCGCCATGTCCCTCGGGGGGCCGATGGGCGGCGTCGACACAGAGCCAACCGGCTCCATCCCGGTCGCCGCGAAGCCCGCGCCCAATCTGCCGGCCTCGCTGGACGAGGAAGACCGCCGCCGCGCGCTCGGCGCGCTGGCCATCGCTCTCGACCCCCAGGGCAATGGCGCGACCGTGCGTTGGGACAACCCCGTCAGCAAGGCGCATGGATCGGTCACGGCCGCCGGCTTCGCCTACCCGTCAAATGACCTTGTTTGTCGCGGTTTTTCAGCTCGGTTCGACGCGGCTTCGAGCGCCGAGACGGCGAACGGCGTCGCCTGCCGCGACAAGAACGCGCAGTGGACCCTGTCCGAACTGCATCCGGAAAAAAAGGACTGAGGCCTTTAGCGAAGCTTTTGGAGCGCTTTTGGGCTTGGGCCCTTGCGCCGGGATGGCCGCGCGTCCAAATAAGCGCTAAGACTTTGCGCCGGCGCCTGAACCGGGCCGGCGTCCAATTGGGCTTAAAGGCAGAATGCGCGATCCTTATCAAATACTCGGCGTCGCCAAGGACGCCTCGCACGGCGACGTGAAAAAGGCGTTCAGGAAACTCGCCAAGCAGCATCATCCCGACCAGAATCCCAAGGATCCCAAGGCCAAGGAAAAATTCTCCGAGGCTAATGCGGCTTATGAGATTCTCGGCGACGAGAAGAAGCGGGCGCAATTCGACCGCGGCGAAATCGACGCCGAGGGCAAGCCGCGCCATCCCGGTTTCGAAGGGTTTTCGAGAGGCGGCGGCCCAGGCTTCGGCGGCGCCCGGCGCGGCGGCGGCGCAGCCGAGCATTTCGAGTTCAATTTCGGCGGCGCGCCTGGGGCGGGCGCGGGTTTCGACGCAAGCGACATTTTTTCCGATTTGTTCGGCGGCGCCATGCGTGGCGGGCCCCGCGGCGCGGGACGGCAGACTCGGGAGCCCGGCGCCGATATCGCCATCGAAGCTCATGTCTCGCTGGAGACAGCCATCCACGGCGGCAAGGCGCGAGTGTTGATGCCCAGCGGCAAAACCCTCGAAGTCAATGTTCCCGCGGGAATCGAGGAAGGCAAGCAAATTCGCCTGCGCGGCCAGGGGCAGCCCAGCCCGAACGGAGGGCCGGCCGGCGACGCCCTGATCGCCGTGCGGTTTGAGAAGCATGGCCTCTTCAGGATCGAAGGCCGTGACCTGCGGCTCGACCTGCCGATCACGCTTTACGAGGCCGTCCTGGGCGCCAAGGTCGAAATCGCCGACGCTCGGCGGCAAGGTGGAGTTGACCCTGCCGCCTCACAGCAATTCTGGCCGGACCCTTCGTTTACGCGGAAAGGGATTGCCGGCGGCCGGAGGCCAGCCGGCTGGGGACCTTCTCGTCACCCTGCGCATCGTCCTGCCCGAGGGCGCGACCCCCGACCTCGAAGAGATGATGAAGCGCTGGAAATCCGACAAGCCTTATGATCCGAGGGGCGAGCTGAAGAAGTAAGGGGCGGAGGGCTTCATGCGCTCGGCGGGCGCCTGCCCTGCGAACCATCGTCGAGGCGCCGCCGTCGCCGTGCGCGCCATCCAAAATCCGCTTTCAGTTGTTGCCGATCGGGCCGCGGCTGACGAGGCCGCTTCAGCAAGGAAAGTCAGCAAGATTCGATTTTGAGCCCGTTCTCGATCCATTGCAGGCCAGTCACGCCATCCGGCGGATTGACGCTTTCCGCGGGAAAGCGGCTGATATCGACGAGTTCAATCTGCCGCGTTTCCCGATTTCGATGCACGGTCCCATAAGCGGCTTCCGCCACGGCTTGACGGCCATTCGCCCGAGACATCGAAATCAGCGAGCCCATTCCCTCGAACGTCGAACCGGCCAGCGCTGAGCCGACATCGGCGGTATTGGCGGCGGGTCCGGCCTTGTCCCAGGCCGCCTTGAGGCCCAGCAGGGCGTTCGCTACGCCATAGGCCGGATAAATAGGCGCCACTTCATATCGGTCCCGATAGGCGGCCACGAACCACCTGTTCAGCGCGGTATCGTGGGCCAGCCAGCCGTGAGCGCCACGACCTCCGATGATCGCGCCCTCGGGAATGGATCCAGCCATGCGTGACAAACCACTTTCCGCGGCCACCAGCAGGAGCCGTGCGTCGGGAACGCAATTCTTGGCCTCCTCCACCAATCGAAAGAGATCGATGCCCCAGTTCGCCGAATGAATGAGTTGCGCTTTCGCCGCCTTGAGGCTTTCGAGCGGCTTCTCCACTTCGGCTGAATAAAGTTTGGCGAAATGGCCTCCGACGTCGTTGGCGTCCGGACGAAGCCGGAGCAGCGCGGCGCGAAATTCGTTCCAGCTGTCGGTTCCCCAGAGGTAGTCTTGATTGACGCCGCCAAAGGATATCGCGCTCGTTCCGGGCAAGGCCGCGACATAACGCGCGGCGCCAATGGCGTCCGCAGTGGTCGTCGTCTGTGTGCGAAAAACCCAGTTCCAATTGCGGCTGGCGTAGAGCTGGCTGGTCCCTGCGCCGGAGATGACCGTGAGCAGACGCAATTCCTCGGCGACGGGCGCCACCGCCGCCGCGACGCCGCTTCCGGCATAGCCGACGACAACCTCAGCCTGATTTGCGTGTAGTCTCCGAAACAGTTCGACCTGCTCCTCCGGTGAGCCGACTTCGTCGTAAACATTGAGCGACAGCTTGCGTCCCGCAAAGCCCATGGACGCAAAGGGGGGCGGCAGCTCATCGCCGGCGTTTATGGCCTCGACCAGCAATTCCGCCGCATTGCGCGCGGGAAATCCGAATGGTCCCGCCGCCTTCCCAGACACATAGGTCACCACGGCTAACCTGACCGGCGCATTCGACGATCGGCGAGGGGCTGTCTTGAGCATATCCGGGGCGGTAGCTCCCGGGGCTGTTGCCGCATTGGTCATCAGATGCTCCGATTAGCGGGATCGCGCCAATTCTTTCTGACATCAAGCCAACCCGCAACTCCCATGCGGCATTCAGTGCGACGGTCGCCTCGGCCTGGAATCTGACCGCGCTGCGAGCGGAGCAGACGAAAAGGTTTTTTGACGCAAGTTTTTGGCGGTCAATCTGATAGCTTGCGGTCTCGCAGGCCTTCAGGCGGGAGCAATACGTGATCGTCCTTTACCATTGTCAGGCCGCGCGTTCCTTTCGACCGCTTTGGGCGCTCGAAGAAATGGGGCTTCCCTATACGCTTAAAATGCTTGGCTTTCCGCCCCGCGTGAAATCACCGGAATATCTTGACGTCAATCCTCTGGGCACCATTCCCCTGCTGATCGACGGGGACACGCGCATGACCAAGTCTTCGGCCATTTGCGAGTATCTGGCTATTCGCCATGGCCCCTCGCCTCTTGCCGTCGCGCCCGATGAAGTCGATTTCGGCGCCTATCTCAACTGGCTGCATCATGGCGAGGCGACCCTGACCTTTCCCCAGACCTTGGTGCTGCGCTATGGCGTCCTAGAGCCCGCGGAACGCCGGCAGCCCCAGGTTGCCGAAGATTACGCCAGATGGTTCCTGGCGCGTCTGCGCGCGCTCGACGCGCGCCTGAGCCAATCAGAAACCCTGTGCGCAGGACGCTTCACCGCCGCCGACATCTCCGTTGGCTATGCGCTGCGACTGGCCTCAATCATAGGTCTGGGCGACAAAATGCCGCCCGCCGTCCTCGCCTATTGGAAGCGCCTCGAACAACGCGAGGGCTACCAGCGCGCCGTCCTTGCCGAGCGCGAAGCCGCAGAGGCGGCGGGGCTGCCCGCCACGCTTTGAGGCGGCGCGAGAGCGTCAGTTGTCGCTTGTTTCGCCTCTCAACTGGTATTTGAGGATCTTGCCCGTGGCGTTGCGCGGCAATGCGGCCCTGATTTCAAGCCTGGCGGGGAGCTTGTAGCGCGCGAGCGACTTGCCGGCGAATTCTCGCAACCCCTCGAGGTCTAGTTCGCAGCCCGCCTTCAGCGCGACGAAGGCGACAGGAATTTCGCCCCAGTTGGGGTCGGGCGCGCCGACCACGGCGGCTTCCGCGATGGCCGGATGCGCCGCCAATATCAATTCGACTTCCGCCGGATAGACGTTTTCGCCGCCGGAAATGATCATGTCCTTGATGCGGTCGGCGATGTAGAGCATGCCCTCATCGTCGCAATAGCCGATGTCGCCGGTGTGGAACCAGCCGTCCTTGTCGATTGCCGCGGCGGTCGCTTCAGGTTTGCGCCAATAGCCCGGAGTGACATGCGGGCCGCGCACGCAGATTTCGCCGCGATCAAGCGCTTTTTGCACCGTGCGGCCTTCGCCGTCGACCAGTTTGACGTCGGTGAACAAGGGCGGAATGCCCGACGAACCAAGCTTGCTCAGCGCGAATTCCGGCGGCAGGAAGGAGACCATTGGCGCTGTCTCGGTCAGGCCATAGCCTTGATGCATTGGCAAATTGCGCGAATTGTAGAGGATCAGCAGCGGCTTGGGACAAGGCGCGCCCCCGCAGACGAAGCTGCGCACGCTGGACAGATCGGCGCTGGCGAAATTTGGATGCTGGCTCATGAACAAAAACATGGCGGGAACGCCGAACATGGTCGTCACGCGATGGCGTTCGATGGCGGCAATCGTCTTGCCCGGATCGAAAGCCGGCTCGATGACGACCTCGCCGCCCTTCTGCAAGGTCAGCAGGGTCAGCACATTGAGTCCGCCGATATGAAACAGGGCGCCGCCGTCAGCGTCACGTCATCGGCGAGCGCGTCCACATTGTGGATGGCGTTGCAATTGTTCCACCAGAAATTGGCATGGGTGAGGATGGCGCCCTTGGGATGGCCCGTGGTGCCCGAGGTGTACATGATGAGAGCGGGCGCGTCGGGGTCGACCGTGATCTGTTCGACAGGCTGGCCATGGCCTTCAAACGCCTCCCAGCCGGGCGCGTCGCCCTCGACCGCCAGAAACGCGCGCACGCTGGAAAGTGAGGCGCGCACGCCATCTGCGACCGCCCGAAGGTTCTGGTCGCAGATGAGGACGCAGGCCTCCGAATCATTGATGATATAGGCGATTTCCGGCCCGGCAAGGCGAAAGTTGAGCGGCGTGAAAATCGCTCCGATGCGCGCGCAGGCAAACATCGCAATCAGGAAGGCCGGATGATTCAGGCCGAGATAGGCGACGCGGTCGCCGCTTACGACGCCAAGGCCCGCGAGACGCCCGGCTGTGCGTTCGATCGCTCGCTGCATCGCCGCATAGTCGAGGGTCTCTCCCTCAAAAGTCACGGCCTTGCGATGCGGCGTTCTGGCCGCGCGACGCGCAAACCAGTTGGCCAGACCGATATCGGGCGCCCCCATCCGTTTTCCTCCACATTGAACGCGCCTTTTTCGGCCGGCGCGATTATCGTTGAGCCGACTATAAATCAAAAGCGGGATCCGGACTTGCGCAAAGCAGCTGAAATGGCGCCTTGACGCAAGCCGTCCTGCGGCGGGTCGCCTAAACTCCTCGGAGGCAGAGATCCCGAAACCTGATGGCAAACCCGTTCTACCAGGAAGAGCACGAAGCTTTTCGAGCCCAGGTCGCCCGTTTCGTCAAACGGGATATCGAACCCTATGCTGCGGCCTGGGACGAGCAAGAGCGATTTCCGCGCGAACTTTACCGCCAGGCTGCGGAGATCGGCCTGCTTGGCATTGGTTTCCCCGCCGAATATGGCGGCGTTCCCGCGGACCTGTTCATGTGGATTGCCGCCGTGCAGGAACTGGCGCGCGCGGGCGTGGGGGGCGTTTCGGCAAGCCTGCTCAGCCATTGCATCGGCGCTCCGCCAATTCTGCGCGGCGGCAAGCCTGCGCTCAAAGCCCGTGTCCTGCCAAAAATCCTGGCCGGCGAGAAAATATCGGCGCTCGCCATCACCGAACCCTCAGGCGGATCCGACGTCGCCAATCTCTCGACAAGCGCGCGCCGGCAAGGCGATCACTATGTCGTCAACGGCCAGAAGACCTTCATCACCTCGGGAATGCGCGCCGATGTCATCACAACGGCCGTGCGCACGGGCGGCCCCGGCGCCGGCGGGATCAGCCTGCTTCTGATCGAGGGAGACACGCCCGGCCTGTCGCGAACGCCCTTGAAGAAAACGGGCTGGTGGGCGTCGGACACCGCAACCCTCTATTTCGAGGATCTGCGGGTTCCCGTCGAAAACCTGCTTGGCGAAGAGGGCGGCGGCTTTCCCCTGATCATGAAGAACTTCAACCATGAGCGGCTGACGCTCGCCGCGGGTTGCGCGGCTTTTGCGCGGGTCTGCCTCGATGATGCCGTCGCCTACACGAAGGAAAGGCGGACCTTTGGCAAGGCCTTGTCGCAGCACCAGGTCATCCGCCACAAGCTGGTCGACATGGCGCAGAGAATCGAGGCGACGCAGGCTTTTCTGGAAACGCTCGCATGGCGCGTCCAACAGGGCGAGAATCCGATCGCGCAGGTCTGCATGTTGAAGAACCAGGCGACCCAGACCCTGGCCTTTTGCGCCTCGGAGGCGGTGCAGATTTTCGGCGGCGCCGGCTATTTGCGCGGCCCCAAGGTCGAGCGCATCTATCGAGAGGTCAAGGTCAACGCCATCGGCGGCGGCGCGGAAGAGATCATGAAAGATCTCGCGAGCCGCCAGATGGGGCTTTGAAGCTGGCGCGGCCTGGACATTCCGGCCATACTCCCTTCAAAACGAAAGGGAGGAACCGATGGCCGACAAGGATCATCACGCTCGAAAATTCATGCTGGTCGGCCCGGACCGTGTCTTCTATTCGGGCCTGCATGGGCGACCGCGTAAACGCGTGCTCGGCGGCCTCGGCCTGTTCGCCGCACGCAATGGCCAAGTTTCCATCTTCGGGGCGGGCGGCCTCGTCAGCAAGGGGCAAGCCGGGGTCATCTCCCCTTATTTCGAGCATAGCCTCGAATGCGACCTTCCCCATCTCGCGGGAATCATCATCGAACCCGAGAGCGTCGACGCCGTCGCCCTCGCGCAATTTGAAGCGCGTTGCCGGGCCATGGCCCCGGACGCCCTGGCCGACATGATTTTTGCCGCAGGCGACAGGCTCTCTACCAGCGCTTGCCCCACGCAGATGTCCGGCGCGCGGTTTGATGAGATCGCCTTCGGCGCGCCCTTGCCGCGCCGCAACATCGACCCAAGGGTGGCGCGCGCGCTCGATCGTTTGCGCGCGGACCCCGGCAATTCCTTTGGCGCGGTCGAGGGCGCCGCGATCGCCAATCTTTCCCTTTCCCGTTTCCTGCACCTGTTCAAGCAGGAGACGGGCGTCCCCCTGAAGGTGCTGCGCGCCTGGAAGCGCGCCCGCCATCTGCTCAATTTCGCCAATACCAGGATGAATCTGACCCACCTCGCGCAAGACATCGGCTATCCCAATTCAACCCATTTTTCCCATTCGATACGCCGCTTTTACGGTCTCAAGCCGCGCACGATCTTTGCGGGTTCACGCGACATGGAAATTTTCCGCGCCGTCCAGTGATTGCGGTCAGGTCGGGGTAAAATTTGCGTTTCCTAGCTGCAGGACGCAAGCCCGCGCGCTTCCGATCGGCCAATGTGACCTGCTCGCGCTTGTTGCCGACAAGCGCCGACACAGAAAGCTCTTGGAGGAGTTGGAATGCTGTTTACCGCAGAGCACGAACCCGTGCGGCGCGCGCTTGAGCATTTCATCGACAAGGAGATCAATCCCCATGTCGCGGAATGGGAGCGAGACGGCCAGTTCCCGGCACATGAGCTGTTCTTGAAAATGGGCGCGCAAGGGTTTTTGGGCCTGAACAAGCCGGTGGCGTTTGGCGGGCTCGGCCTGGACTATTCCTACGCGCTGCTGATGGCGGAGGAGCTCGGCCGCGTGCGCTGCGGCGGCGTGCCCATGGCGATCGGCGTGCAGACAGACATGGCGACGCCCGCGCTGGCGCGATTTGGCTCCGACGAATTGCGCCAGGAGTTCCTGACCCCTTCGATCAGCGGCGAATTTGTCGCCTGCCTCGGCGTTTCCGAAGTCGGCGCCGGATCGGACGTCGCCTCGGTCAAGACCAGGGCGCGCTCCGACGGCGACGATTACGTCATCGACGGCGGCAAGATGTGGACCACCAGCGGCTGCCAGGCCGACTGGATGTGCTTGCTGGCCAATACGGGCGAGGGTCCCGTGCACGCCAACAAATCGATGATCTGCGTGCCGATGAAAACCAAGGGCGTCGAGATCGCCCGAAAGCTCGACAAGCTGGGCATGCGCTCGTCCGACACTGCGCAGATTTTCTTAGACGCCGTGCGCGTGCCCAAGCGTTACCGCGTCGGCGAAGAGGGCATGGGCTTCAAATATCAGATGATGCAGTTCCAGGAGGAGCGATTGTGGGCCGCCGCCGCCCAGCTCAAGGCACTGGAGGCGATGATCGCCGACACGGTCGAATACACTAGCCAGCGCAAAGCTTTCGGGCGCGCAATCTTCGATAATCAGGTGGTGCAGTTTCGTCTCGCCGAACTCTTGACCGAGGTCGAGGCCCTGCGCGCGCTGACCTATTGCGCTGCGGAAAACATGCTGGCCGGGCAGGACGTCACTCGTCTCGCCAGCATGGCCAAACTCAAGGCTGGACGCCTTGGCCGAGAGGCGTCTGACGCCTGCCTGCAATATTGGGGCGGCATGGGCTACATGACGGAAACGCCGGTATCCCGGGCCTTTCGCGACATGCGCCTCGCCTCGATTGGGGGCGGCGCGGATGAAATCATGCTCAACCTCATAGCCCGAACGCTTGGCGGCAAAGGGACGCAATCGTGAGCGGTCTCGAAGCCATCGATCTTGACAACGCCGAAGCCCAATCCAACGCCGAGGGCATGCGGCGTTTGCTCAATCGCGTGCGCGCGCTCGAGGCGCGAACACGTCAGACGTCGCTGGCGCAAGCCGACCGCTTTCACAAGCGCGGACAGCTGACGCCACGTGAACGCGTGGCGCTGCTGCTCGATCCAGGCTCTCCCTTTCTCGAACTTTGTTCGCTGTCCGGCTATCTGCTCGATAATCCCGATCCCCAGGCCAGCATTCCTGGTTCGGGCGTCATTGCCGGCATCGGCTTCGTCTGCGGCGCGCGCTGCATGATCCTCGCCAATGACAGCGGGATCGACGCCGGCGCCCTGCAGCCGATGGGGCTTGAAAAGACCTTGCGCTGCCAGGAGCTGGCGCTGGAAAACAAGCTTCCCTTCGTCCAGCTGGTCGAAAGCGCCGGCGCCAATCTGATGCGCTACCGCGTCGAGGATTTTGTGCGCGGCGGCGCGCTTTTCGCCAATATCGCCAGGCTGTCGGCAGCGGGCCTTCCCGTCATCACCGTCACCCATGGCTCTTCCACCGCGGGCGGCGCCTATCAGACAGGTTTGTCCGACTACGTCGTGATGGTGCGGGGCCGCACGCGGGCCTTTTTGGCCGGGCCGCCGCTTTTGAAAGCCGCCACCGGCGAAATCGCCACTGAGGAAGAGCTCGGCGGCGCGCAAATGCACACGCGGATTTCCGGGCTTGGCGATTTTCTCGCCGAGGACGATCGCGACGCGGTGCGCATCGCCCGTCAAATCGTTGCGGGCCTCGGCTGGAACAAGACGCCTGCGGCAAAGCCGGAACGCGCGCCCGCGCCGCCGAAGTTCGGCGAAGAAGAGCTTTTGTCGATCATGCCGACGGACGCCAAACGTCCCGTCGACATGCGCCAAGTCGTCGTCCGGCTTGTCGACGGCTCGGAATTTTTGCAATTCAGTCCCGATTATGGGCCTGCGACGGTTTGTGGGACTGGCTTTATCGAAGGCTTTCCTGTCGGCTTCATCACCAATAATGGTCCGCTCGATCCCGACGGCGCCAACAAGGCGACCCATTTCATCCAGACGTGCTGTCAGACACAAAAGCCGATCGTATATCTAAACAATACGACCGGCTTCTTCGTCGGGCGCGCCTATGAAGAGGCGGGGATGATCAAGCATCGATCGAAGATGATTCAAGCAGTGGCGAGCGCTTCGACGCCACAGATCACCATTTATTGCGGCGCCTCCTACGGCGCGGGCAACTACGGCATGTGTGGGCGGGGTTTCGCGCCGCGCTTTTGTTTCTCTTGGCCCAACGCCCGAACGGCGGTGATGGGCGCCGAACAGGCCGCCGAAACCATGGCGATCGTGATGCGCGCCGCCGCGCAGAAACGTGGAGGCGCGGAGACGGAGGCGGCGGCCGAGGCGAAAATCGCTGCGGCCAGGGAGAAAATCGTCGCTCTGTTCGAAAGCCAGATTGACGTCTTCGCCACCAGCGCGCGATTGCTCGACGATGGCGTTATCGATCCGCGCGACACCCGCGCCGTGCTCGCCCAAACGCTGGACATTTGCCGTCAGGCGCAAATGCGGCAGACAACTCCCATCCAATTTTCGGTCGCCCGCCCATGAGCCGTGCCGACGGAAAGACGCCATTTTGCAAAATCCTCATCGCCAATCGCGGCGAAGTCGCCTTGCGCGTCATCGCCACGGCGCGGCGCCTGGGCTATCGCACGGTCTCCGCCTATTCGCAGGCGGACGCGCGCGCCCGTCATGTGCGCGAGGCCGACGAAGCCATTGCGATCGGCGCTGCGCCGGCAAGAGAATCTTATCTTTCGATCGAAAAGCTGATCGCCGCCGCACGCGCATGCGGCGCCGACGCGATTCATCCCGGCTACGGCTTTCTTGCCGAAAACGCCGACTTTTCGCGCGCGGCGCGTGCGGCCGGTCTCGTCTTCATCGGCCCTTCGCCGGAGCAGGCCGAAGCCATGGGCCACAAGGCGCGCGCCAAGTCCCTGATGGCGCGTGCCGGCGTTCCGATTGCGCCCGGCTATGACGGCGACGATCAGGATGAGGCGCGCCTCTTCGACGAGGCCCGAAGGATTGGTTTTCCCTTGATGGTCAAGGCGGTCGCAGGCGGCGGCGGGCGCGGCATCAGGCTCGTCGCCGGCGAAGCCGCTTTTGCCGACAGCCTGCGCCAGGCGCGCTCGGAGGCTCTGAGCGCATTTGGCGATGGCGCGATCATGCTTGAAAAAGCCATCGTGGACGCCCGTCATATTGAAGTTCAGGTGTTCGGCGATCGCTATGGCCATGGCGTGCACATGGGCGAGCGCGATTGCTCGGTGCAGAGAAGACGGCAGAAGTTGATTGAAGAAACGCCTTCGCCGGCGTTGAGCGCGGAGTTGCGGACGCGCATGTGCGAAGCCTCAGTGCGGGCGGTGCAGGCCATGTCCTATGAGGGCGCAGGCACGCTCGAGTTCCTGGTCGACGGCCTGGACAATTTCTACTTCATGGAAATGAACACGCGTCTTCAGGTTGAGCATTGCGTCACCGAAGCGGTCACGGGACTCGATCTCGTTGAATGGCAATTGCGCATCGCTGCTGGCGAGCCCTTGCCGCTCAGCCAGAAGGAGATCGCTTTTAATGGACATGCGATCGAGGTTCGCCTTTGCGCGGAGGCGCCGGAACGCGAGTTTCTGCCACAAACCGGGACGATCGTCAGATGGAGTCCCGCCTGGAGAATTGAGGGTCGAGACGGCGCTCGAAGACGGCGCCGAAATATCCCCCCATTACGATTCGATGATCGCCAAACTGATCGCGCATGGACCGGACCGCGACGAAGCCAGGCGAAAACTTATCGATGGACTTAGCCGTACGATCTGCCTTGGCGTCGCGACCAACCAGGGCTTCCTGGCGCGCGCGCTGAAATCACGAGGAGTTCGCCGCGGGCCGGGCGACGACCGCTTTTGTCGGCGCCAATAATGAAGACCTGCTGGCGAAGCCGCTAACGACGGATGAGGCTGGGCGCGCGGGTCTTTGTCTGTTTCTGGCGCGCATGGATCCGCGCTTTCTCGCGCAGGGACGTCATCTGGGGCCGCCTTTTGCGGCGCCCCTCGTGATCGACGTCGATGGCGTGCGCTATGCCCTCAGCGTCTGGCGTGAGCGTGATGGCGCTTTTTGCGTTGAAGCCGGGGGCGGCAGGCATTTGGCCAGACTGCCGGCCCCAGAACTCATCGTATCAGGCCTCTTGCGTCTGGAGATTGATGGGCGTTCTTCTGATTTTGGCTTTCACCTCGGTCAGGAGGCGCTTTTCGTTCAATGTGGCGCCGATCAGATGATCGTCGTCGATGCCTCCCTCGCGCCCAAAAGCCAAGGCGATGCGCAGGCAGGGTCCGGCAATGTCGCGGCCGCCATGAGCGGACGCATCGTCGGCGTTCACGCGGCCATCGGGGATCGGGTGGAGAAGGGCCAAAAACTCTTCACCCTCGAGGCGATGAAGATGGAACATGTTCATCGCGCCGGCGCCTCCGGCAAGGTGATCGAGCTGGCCGCAGCGCCCGATGCGCAGGCGCGCGCAGGCGATATTCTGGCGCGCCTGGAACTGGAGGTTCAAGCCAATGGCTAGCCGGTCGGGCATCTCCTTCGTCGAAGGACAATTGGCGCTGGCGCTGCAAGCGCGCGCGAAGACGTCGTCCCATTTGCACAAAAACGCCTGCGGCGCTGGAGCGGCCGTCGACCTGCATTGTGGCGTTTCACGTCCTTGACGACCAGAGGAATTCCGCCTTGACCGAAAAAGCCATCATCACCTGCGCGCTCAACGGCGTACTGACCGATCCCAAACAGCATCACGTGCCGGTTACGCCCGAACAAATGGCGAGAGAAGCCAAGCGCGCCTATGACGCAGGCGCCTCGATCATGCATATCCACTTGCGTCAGCAGGGCGAAGGCAAGGGACATCTGCCGTCGTGGGACCTCCAGCTCTCCAAGGATGTACAGGAAGCCATACGCGCCGCCTGCCCAGACGTCATTATCAATCACACATCGGGGGTGATTGGTCCCGATTTCGCGCCGGCTTTGGCCTGCCTTGAGCAGACAAGGCCGGAAATTGGCGCATGCAACGCCGGTTCGCTCAATTATCTGAAATCGCGCGCCGATGGCGCCTGGGCCTGGAAGCCAATCCTGTTCGACAATCCAGTCGAAAAGGTCAAAGCCTATCTCGATGTGATGAATCCCTTGGGAATCATCCCGGAATTCGAGTGTTTTGACACGGGCATCGTGCGCTGCGTCGCCATGTATCGCGCGGCTGGCCTGTTCCAGGGAGAGGCGCGCTATAATTTTGTCATGGGCGTTGAAAGCGGCATGCCCTGCGATACCGACCTTTTGCCCATTCTCCTCAAGTTGAAGCCGCCGCAAAACCCTTGGCAGGTTACCGCCATTGGCCGCTCGGACATCTGGGCGCTGCATCGACGCTGCGCTGAGCTTGGCGGCCAACTTCGGGTGGGACTGGAGGATACCTTTTATCGAGCGGACGGTGCGAAAGTCGAAAGCAATGGGACGCTGGTTGAGGATATGGCGGCTTTGGCCCGGTCGGTTGGGCGCGACGTGGCAAGCGTCACGGAAGCGCGGATCATGCTTGGGCTGAATTGAACAATCCGAGCCAAGAACGCAGCGATTGCAGATCTTCGACGGCGCCAGCCGACGCGAGCAGGCGAACGCTGCAGCACCAGCCTTCCCTATGTCCGCGACCGTCTCGACAAAATTGACAGCGTCTCCACGGCACGATTCGTGGATATTCAACTAAAATCGGAGTGGTGCGGGCGGCCGGACTTGAACCGGCACGGCCAAGGCCGAGGGATTTTAAGTCCCTTGCGTCTACCGATTTCGCCACGCCCGCGCCAACTCTTGTTATAATGGCGAGACTGAGGCGCGGCCAAGCGGAATTTTGAGCCGGCTATTCAATGAAAATCGCGCGATGACGGGATGACCCGCACGTTGCGCGGATGGACGGCGCGATCCGGACCGCCGGCGCTCGCGCCTTCCGACAGTCGGGCCAGTTCCTCGGAACGGTCGAAAACGTGACTGCCGAGCAGATGCGTCACCCCCGCCCAGCTTTTCTGGACGCGGCCTTCCACCGCCATCAGCCGCGACGCCATCACTTGCTTGCGATAGCGCTCGAACACCGTCGCATAAAGCGCGACATTGACCACGCCCGTCTCATCCTCCAGCGTGATGAACACCATCTTGCCATTGCCAGGCCGCTGGCGCACGAGCACCAGGCCCGCCGCCTTCTTCCAGGCGCCGTTACGGCAATCGGCCAGCGCGGAGGCGCGCAAAATTCCCTCGCGCTCGAAAACAGGCCGCAACAATTGCATCGGATGCGCCGACAGCGACATGCGAACCGTCTGGTAATCGGCGACAACCTGTTCGCCGAGACGCAAACGAGGCAATGCGGCGTCGGGCTCTTCTCCCCATTCCTCCACCCCCGCCGCGGCGAAAAGCGGCAAAGAATTAGCCCCAGAAAGACGCCGCGCGGACCATAGCGCCGATCTGCGGTCGAGCCCCCTTTCGTCCTGCGCATGCTCCAGCGTGCGGCATGAGCGGAAGGCGTCGGCGTCGGCGAGGATTTTCAGTGTCCGTGAGGGAAGATTGGTCCGCATGGCGCAGGATTCCAGCGTGTCGAAACCGGCGCCGCGCGCAGCGACCAAGCACTCCACTTCGCCCTCGGCCAGGCCGCCGACCTGCCTGAAGCCGAGGCGCAAGGCCAGCGCGCCGTCTTGCGCGCGTTCGAGCGTATTGTCCCATGAAGAGCGATTGACGTCGACGGGGCGGATTTCCACGCCATGCTCGCGCGCGTCGCGCACGATCTGCGCCGGGGCATAGAAACCCATCGGCTGCGCGTTCAGGAGCGCGCAGGCGAAGACTTGGGGATGCCGGCATTTCAGCCAGGCCGAGACATAAACCAATTGCGCGAATGAGGCGGCATGGCTTTCGGGAAAGCCATAGGAGCCGAACCCCTTGATCTGCTCGAAGCAACGCTGGGCGAAATCGCGCTCATAGCCGCGCGCGCACATGCGCTCGACCATCATCGCCTCGAATTCACCGATGGTTCCAAGATGCCGAAAGGTCGCCATGGCGCGACGCAGGCGGTTGGCTTCCTCTTCGGAAAATTTCGCCGCGACCATGGCGAGGCTCATCGCCTGTTCCTGGAACAGGGGCACGCCGAGCGTCTTGCCGAGCACGCGATGCAGTTCGTCGGGCGGACCATGTTCGGGCGCGGGCGATGGAAAATGGATTTTCTCCTGCCCGGCGCGGCGACGCAGATAGGGATGCACCATGTCGCCCTGGATCGGACCCGGCCGCACGATGGCGACCTCGATCACCAGGTCGTAGAATTTGCGCGGCCGCAGATGCGGCAGCATGTTCATCTGCGCACGGCTCTCGACCTGGAACACGCCGATGGAATCGCCCTTGCACAGCATGTCATAAACCGCGGCGTCCTCGCGCGGGACGTCGGCCAGCCCCAATTCCGAACCCTCGTGGCGCAGCAGGTCAAATCCCTTGCGAATGAAGGTGAGCATGCCGAGCGCCAGGACATCTACCTTCATCAGGCCGAGCGCAGCGATGTCGTCCTTGTCCCATTCGAGGAAAGTGCGGTTGGGCATGGCGGCGTTGCCGATGGGGACGAGTTCGTCCAGGCGGCCGCGCGTCAGAACGAAGCCGCCGACATGCTGCGAGAGATGACGCGGAAAGCCCAACAGTTTGCGCGCGAAAAAAATCACGCGGCGGATGAGCGGATTGGCGGGGTCGAGGCCAGCCTGGGAGACATGCTCCTGTTTGACGCTGGCGCCATGGCTGCCCCATTGCAGCGAGCCCAGCGCGACGATGATGTCTTCCGACAAGCCGAACACTTTTGCCACGTCGCGCAGGGCGCTGCGCGGCCGATAGGAAATCACCGCCGCGGCAAGGCCGGCGCGCTCGCGGCCGTATTTTTCGTAAATATGCTGGATGACTTCCTCGCGCCGCTCATGCTCGAAATCGACGTCGATATCGGGCGGCTCCTTGCGCGCCGAAGAAATGAAGCGGGCGAACAACAGGTCGTTTTCCGCCGGGTCGACGGCGGTGATTCCAAGCACATAACAGACGGCGGAATTGGCCGCCGAGCCGCGCCCCTGGCAGAGGATGTCGCGTTCGCGCGCAAAATCGACGATCTCGTAGATGGTGAGGAAATAGGTCGCGTAATCGAGCTTGGCGATCAGCGCCAGTTCCTCGGCGATGAGGTCGCGCACTTTTTGCGGCGCGCCTTGCGGATAGCGCTGCGGCAAGGCGCGGCGGGTCAACTCTTCCAGCCAGGCCTGGGGCGCCCAGCCCTGCGGCGTCGGCTCGTCGGGATACTCATAGGATAATTCGCGCAAATGAAATTTCGCCTGGGCAAAAAAGCGCGCGACTTCCTCGATCGCTTCCGGCGCATCCGCGAAAAGCCGCGCCATTTCCTGCGGCGTCTTCAGATGCCGCTCGGCATTGCTCTCCAGTCGGCGGCCTGCCTGCGCCAGGGTGATTTTTTCGCGCACGCAACTGAGGACATCCTGCAGGGCGCGATCTTCCGGCTCGGCGTAAAGCGCGTCATTTTGCGCCAGCAATTTGACGCCCTGCGCCTGCGCCATAAGCCGCGATTCCTGCAGCCGTCGACGGTCGCCTCCACTCCTCGGCATGTTGACTCCGAGCCAGGTTTTTTCGGGACAGGCGGCGCGCAGGAGCGGCAGAGTCTTTTCCAGCGCGGCGACATTTTGCGTCGGCAACAGGATCAACAAAAGATCTTCCGCATCCGCCAGCAGATCGTCGAGGGATAAAAGGCAATCGCCCTTTTTCGTCCGCCTCTTGCCTTGGCTGAGCAGGCGGCATAGACGTCCCCACCCTGCCCGGCTGGCGGGATAGGCGGCGATATCCGGAGTTCCATCGGCAAAGACCAGGCGCGCGCCGGCCAGCAAGCGAAAATTTTGCGCGCGGCGAGCGAGTTCATCACCCCTCTCGGCGATATCCTCCAGCGCGCTGAGCGCCCGCACGACGCCGGCCACGGAATTGCGGTCGCACAGGCCAAGGCCGAAATAGCCCAGCCGCAGCGCCGACCGGATCAGATCGCCCGGTGGCGAGGCGCCACGCAGGAATGAATAATGGCTGGCGCAAACGGCCTCGGCATAGGACATCATGCAAACAGCCCATGCACGAACCAGAGCGGCGTCTCGTCGCCACGCTCGTATAGCCCGCGCCGGAACAGCCAGAAGCGGCGGCCATCGACATCCTCGACGCGGTAATAATCGCGCGTCGGCGCCTCCGGCCCGAAGTCTTCGGGATCGAGCCGGACCCAATCCGGCGCAATGCGTTCCGGCCCTTCGGCGCGCAACACATCATGCATTTTTTTTCGCCAGTGGAAGCGCGCCGGCGGGCCATCCGGCGCCAAAGCCAGAACCTCGACCGGCTGCGGTGGATCGAACAGGGTAATCGGGCGCGCCGGCGGCTGGCCCGGCGCCGGCGGCGGCCAGGATTTCAGAGGAAGTCGCAGCAGCGGGAACGGCGGGACTTTCGCGTTCGGGCTCATGCGTGTCGAGGCGGACGAAACGCAGCACGCGCGCGCGGCCAAAACGCGTCGTGAGCCGGTCGAGCAATTCGCTCAATTCCTGTTCCGTTTCCTGCGCCGCTGCGCCAGAGAAATCACCCTGCGCCGTCTCGAAATTTTCCGCCCGAGGCACGCAGAGACGCAGGGCGTCGAAGCCAAAGCCCGGATCGAGCGGATCAGCCAGTGCGTCGAGTTTCTCGCGAAACAGGCGGAACAGGATTTTCGGATCGCGCGTGGGGCGCAGGGTCTCAACTCGCAGGCGGCGGACAAAACCATCGGAGCGGAAAAAGACGGCTTCGAACAGGCGCCCGCCCTGGCCACGCCGCTCCAGCCGATGCGCGGTCTTCCGCATCAGGTCCTGCAAGGCGGCTTCGATGGATTCGCGATGCGTCAGAGGCTCCAGGAAATGCCGTTCGACCATGCAATCCGGCGGCGGCCGCAAGGGTTTTATCCGCACGTCTTCGCGTCCGAACAGACGTTCGATCTTTCGCGAGAAATCGCCGCCGAAACGCGCGGAAAAAAGACGCGAATGTCGTGAGGCGACATCGCCGAGCGATTTGAATCCCGCGCAACTCAAGGCGAGAAGAGTTTCCTCCCCTGTCTCCAACGCCGCCAGAGGCAAGCAGGCGACCGCCGCTCTTTCTTCACCGGGCGGAAAAACGCCGCCGACGGAAAAACGCGCCAAAGCGCGGGCGGCGTCGGGCGTCGCCGTGAGAGCGCCGCGCGCGGAAAACCCCAGGCTTTCCATATCCTGCGACACATTGGCGCAAAGCCCCTGCTCGCCGCCGAACAAATGGGCGCAGCCGGTGACATCGAGGACCAGGCCATGCGGCTCGTCCAGCGCCGTCAGCGGCGTATAGCGCTCGCAGCGCGCCGCCAGACGCGCCAGGATTTTCGCGTCCGCGAGGTGGTCGGCTTCCGCTGTCGCGAGTTGCGGCAGACGCGCGCGCGCGTCTGCCAAGGACAGGCCCGGCGTCAGCCCGTGGCGCAAGGCGGCGGGATTGAGCGCAAACAACCTCTGCGCATTCTGCTGTTTCTCGACCAATGCGAAAGGCGCCTCGTCAGCCGGCGCGCCGTTCCCGCGACGGAGCCTGTCCGTCGGCAGGAAGGGCAGCCACAGAGCGAGGTAGCGCCGTGCGGACATCGGCGATTTCATGAAATAGGCCTCGGTCACGCAGCCACTCCAGACGCCAAGAACGATCAGCCGCACGATCAGCCACGCCGCCGCGATGACGCAGCAGCGTGACGGAAAAACTCGGGAAGCCCGGCGCATTGGCGAGAAGAGCGCGAGAGTTTTGCGCCCGCGCCCGCCAGCGCGAGACGGCGGCGGAAGGCGGCGGTCCGGTCTTCGCCTTTTCCTTCGCTTCTGCTTTCATGTCTTGCGGCGCGCGAATGCGCAGCAGGAACACGGTCACGCCCGAAGCTTCCGCCGCCCGCGCCAAGCGCAGGGTGGCTGTGAGATCAAGCGCGCGCGGCGCGCCAAAAACCTCGATCAGCGTTGCGCCGAGACTTTTGCAGCGCGCCGCTTCGACACCGGCGCGCAACACCGCCTCGGCGTCCTTGCCACGCACCAGCGACAGGGCGGCGGGATCCACGCCGAATTCGGCCAGCCCCATACCGTTGAGGCGTCCAGCCTCTCCCTCCAGAATATCCTGCCGCGCCCAGAACAGCGGCCGCCCCGGCGCCGCGCGCAAGGCCAAGGCCAGACCGAAACCGACGGCGGCGGACCAGTCGGCGCTCCAGGGCGCATGAATTTCATGCAGACCGGCGCGGCTCAAGCCGCCCTCCAAAAAGGCGTCGACGTTTTCCGCGCCAAGGGAAAAGCGAGGAACGCGGTTCGGCGCCGTCGCGTTTTTTCCGTCGGTCCTGGCGAGCAGCCCGCGCAGAGCCGCCAGGGTTTTCGTACGGCGCGGCGCCGCATCTCCCTGAGTATCGATCCAGCGCATGGGCTTTCGCACCTTTTGTTCCCGTTATGTTCTATCAAACTCCCAAATCCACGTGGAGTCAAGAGGCTTCCCATTTTTCCAATCGATACTCAACGAATTGATTTGACGGTAATATCTCAAGCAGAGGCCCAAACGCAAAAAAAACCGTCCGGCTGACGCCGGACGGGAAAAAGAATATCGGTTCGCGCGCGGCTCTATCTGCCCACGACAGCAAATGGAGGATCGCCGCTCATGCGCCAAAACCTGTCGAGAGATGCGCATCGGCGAGCGCCTTGCGCAAATTGACGACTTCTTCGCGCAGGCTGTGCACTTCCAGCGTCAAATCGTCGACGCGTCTCTCGTAGCCGTCGATCAGCGTCCGCAGGCGGCTGTCGACGGCAGATTGCATCGCAGGACCGCGATTGACCAGCGCCAGAACGAAGCCGCCGACTGCGGTCAACGCGCTCGCGCCCAAAGTCAGGAGCCAATTCGACAATTCAGCGCCGTTCATATCCACCGCCATGCGTTTCATTCCATTCAGCGAAAAAAGCGCCGCGTGAAGCGGCGCCCTATGACGCCCTCAGTTTGCCGAAGCCGCCACAGCGGGAGTACCGGCAGGCGCCGAAAGATTTTGCGCAATGCCGCCGAGTTGCGCGCAGATGGCGGCGCTGGCGTTGACTACGGCGCCGGTCGTTCCGGTGCGGACCGCCTGCGTGGCCTTGCCTTGGTTGATCGCATCCTCGACAGAGAGCGTCGCATTGGCGCCGTCGGCCACAAGGCAGGCGACCGTCGCGGCGGTCTGCGCGTCCCCCTGAAGCGTGGAGGTCGAAACGCCGGACATGGCTGAGACTGGGGAGGACAGAAGAGCGAGCGCGAGCGCGCCGCGAAGCAGCTTGATCATGAAGTTTCCTTTTGAGACGAGTTGACGCCTAGAATCCGGCGTAGCCGCTGACGACTTCGGATTGGGCCTTCCCACCGAAGACTGGGGGTAGCGGCCCAGGGTGGGTTTTGATGAGTTGGAAGGCGGCTGGCAGCGCGGTGTAGAGCGTGTCCGCCGCCTGGAGAAGTTCGATCGCCAGAACCACGTCCGCCCCGTCGGGGATGAAGGCTTCGAGGACTTGCGCCACGCCGAGGCCGGCGGAAAGCCCCTCGGATACCGACGCCTTGTTGGCGGCGACGTCCCTCATGAATTTGGCCGCGGCGGCGAAGGGCGCCGCATCCTTGTTGATGGTCGCGGCGACCGATTGCAAGGGCGTCGGCGATTTGATTGCGGCGACCAGCCAGTCGACGCAGCGGATCCAGACGCTCATTTCGAAACGCTCGCGTCCTTGGCGGCAATAAAGCCGAAGGCGACGAGGGCCTGTATGATGATCTCGCCAGTGGTTTCGTGCAGGCCAGTGTCTGCGCCCGCGATCTGCAGCGCCGCGGCGGCGAGCAGCATCAATCCTACGGCCGACGTTTTCCAGTTCTTGAAAATGCGGTTCACGGCGTATCCTTTCAGACTGGATGATTCTTGAAATAAACCGCCCATTTCTCGGCGGTCGCGCCTCGCTTGGCGTATTGCGAAGTGGAGCCGGGTCGTTCCCAGTAGCGCGCGGCGGCGTAGCCTGCGTCGTAAGCCGTGCTGGCGTCCTTGATCCGCCGGAAAGCCAGCTTTTCAGTGTGCTTCAATTCCCAAAGGGCGGCCTTGAGCTGATCTTCCAAAGGCGGAGTCTTGCGAGATCGACGCCGCAGCCGTTCCGGATGGCGTCGACGCGCGCGGCGTGCCACTGGTCGATGCCGAAGGCCTGGTCGCGGTCGCCGACGGCCTTGGGATCGAGCGAGGATTCGGCGTCGGCCTGGGCGAGAAGTCCCGCCGCCTGCGCCGGCGTCAGGCCGGCGGCGCGCCAGAATTCATAGATAACCGTGGCGTTGGGGTAATAAATCGAGGCGGTCATGTCACTGCCTCCTCGACGCTTCGACAACGCGCGAGATGAGATCGGCCTTGTCGACGTTCTTGCCGGGACAGTCGTGATGGTCGCGGATGCATTCCTTGTGGAAATGAATCGTATGCGGATCGAGATTGAGCGCCCGGTGCAGGATCGCAAGCGCCTGCACGCTCAGATCGCGAACCTTTGCGCCCTCGCCTGCAGCGAAATCATCGGTTGCATAATCGCCGACCATTTCAATGCCGATGCTCTCGTGGTTGTAGCATGAGGCGTGGACGCCATCGGCCTGAAGGTCGCAGGCGACCCATATTTTCGACGGCGAAATGAACAGGTGAGGTCCACTGTGCCAATGTTCGCTGTCCTTGTAATAGGCGTTGAGGTTTTTCACGCGCTGAAGCTCGTAGGCGTCGCCGCAACCGTGAGCCCATTGCTTCAGGTTCGGCTCGGCGGTGTTGTGCAGGACAAGGAATTTCGGCCGCCAGACGCGCCAGTGCAGCGTGGCGATGTAGGTGGCGAATTCGGCGGCCGTATAGCCGCGCGGCAAGACGAGGAAGGTCATGGGGAGTCCTGTTGAAGGCGGGCGCGCCCCCTCGAAAGGCGGGCGTCTTCCGACCTCGCCGACTTCTGCAAGTGGAAAGAAACGCGCCGTGGGATGAGCATTGATGGAAAACCTGGCGCCCTGCTCGGCGCTGGCGGATCAGCAGTGCGTGACGACGCCGTTGGTCACGGCATAAGATCCGGAGGGCGCGCCGGAACAGGAGACGCCGCCCAGGCTTACGCCGTTGGCTGTGCCGGAGACATAGGAGGGATTTGCGAAGGGCGCAGTGGTGTACGGGACATGCACCGTCGCAGTCGAATAGGTCAGGTTGCTGACGCTGACCATTCCGCTCGTGTCATTGTTGATGATGTATTTTGTATCGTTTCCACTGCCCTGATACGTCACGCTCACATTCGAGAGCATCAGCATCCCGGTATTTGTGGCAGAAATCTGCGAGTAGGAACTCCCGCCATAGGCGCTGTTGTCGGTGAATTGCGTGTTTGCAAATCCGATCATCGCGGTTGGCGTCAGCGACCCCAGCGAAATGAGGACGCCGTTGCTTGCGTTGGCGCTGATCGTCCCGCCCGTAAACCAGAAATATGAGCCGAAAATACCGCCAAAATTAACGCCATTTCCGGCGTTGTTATAGACGGCGGTGTTTGAGACTGTGATCGCGCACGCATTATAAAAATCCAGGCCATTCCATGTATTCGCGCCGATGCTCGAATTTGAAATCGCCCAATCGCAGGTTTGAAGACGAATTCCGTCTTCTCCATTGCCGGTTACGATAACATCGTCAATAACGCCATACTGTCGCCCGAGGCCGATATAAATCCCATGGTCGAGCGCTCCGTTGACGTAGACGTGGTCGATGTGCGCGCCCGACCCGTATGACGGATAAGGAGAAACTGCGTCCGAAAGCTCGATGCCATGACTTGTCGCCGTGCTGGACTGCTGGCTGGAGTTGCCGTCGATGGAAAATCCGATCAACCAGGGCGACTGCTCGAGCTGCGATCCCGCGTCGCTGACGGCGAGATTGCCGGATAGGTCATGGACCCGGATCACGCTCCTGTTCGAGCCGGCAAGCAAAGCGATTTTCACACAGCCGGGATTGTCGCCGCCAAAACGTTCGTTCTGGTAGATATCTAGCCCGCTCGTCCAATAGAGCCCGCAGGGGAGGTAGACGGAGGGGGCGCCAGTGGCGCTCCAGTAGTCGGCTCCAGTGTTTCCCGCGCTCGTTGGCATGAGGATTTGCGCTTCGGCCGCATTGATCGCGGCCTGGATCGCCGTCGTCGAGTCGATGATATTATTTGTTGTGGCCGGCTGAGCGCCGAACGCCGCCACATTGAACCGATCGGTCCGAGCCAGCAGCCAGCACCCCGTCCCGCTGACGGAGCGACCTGTGAACCATTGTCGCCTGCCCCTGAGTTGAGCGTGCAGGCGGATGAGGAGGCGATATAGAGAGCGCCGCCGCCGTCGCCGGCCGTGGCGAAGCCCTGGCGATAAACCGCTGAGTAAAGCGTGAGCGAACTCGCCTTCAGTCCCCCTAGATTAGGCGCTGTGACCTGCACCTTGAAAGCGAGCTGCGCAAGCTGGATCAGTGGAACGACGCCCTGCCCGACAGCAAAGGAGCCGACGCAGACGAGGGAAGCGCAAAGGCCGGCGATGACGCCATTTCGGATACGATCAGCAAGAGTCATTCAGTTCGCCTTTGTCAGAACGCCGTTGTCGAGAAACCACTGGCCGGTCTGCACCGGCGCCGCCCCGGAGCCGGAATAGATCGGCAGCGCGTCCAGCCAGATGGGAAGAAGCGCGGCCGCAACATCGAAAGCTGCGCGGGGGAAAGCCCGGCGAGCGCAGCTGCAATGGCCACCGCCGTGAATGTGCCTATCACCGCAGCGCTCGCGCCGGGCGTCGAGAAGGTCGTCACGCTGAATGATGCGGGATTCCCGACTATAAGGGTCGAATTGGCGAAAACGTCACGGGTGTAGGTTCCGTCGGTCGCCTGGAGCGACAGGGGCTGCGGGCCGGTCGGCCAAATGGCGCGACCTATCGCCGGGGCGCTGAACGACAGGACATTATTTCCAGGCCCGGAAACAACCAGTGATCCCGCCGAGGTCGATAGCGTAGCAAGCGAGCCGATCTTGGCGGTGAAGGCGATCCCGGCAAGACCGATCGGCGTCACGCCGTCCGACTGCATGAAGGCGATAGAAGGGTTAAAATCCTCGTCGCCCTGAACGCCGGCAACCACCTTGAGCAGCGGCAGAAATTCAATGTTGGTCATACCATCCTCAATGATGCTCGACGATAACGGCAAGGCCGGCGCCTTCTGCGCCGCCGACGCAGGCGGATCCGCCGGTCTGCGCATCACCCCCGCCGCCGCCCCCGCCGCCGTAGGCGCCTCCCGCGCCGCCGGCGTAACCCAAGGTCAAGGACGAAGCGCCGCCGGCGCCTGCCGTTCCAGTAGAGTTCGATCAAGGGATTTGATGCGAAGTTACGACTTGTCCCGTTACCGCCAATGCCGGCGCCGCCCACGGCGCCCGCCCTCGCGCCACCAAGGTCATATCCGCCATTCGCCCCGTTGTTGGCGCCGTTTGCAGCTGTGAATCCCCGCCGGAGCCGCCACTGGTTGCGCCGATGGACGCGCCACCAACGTAAGCGACGCCAGCCGAACCGCCGCCGCCACCGCCGCTGGAGGCTGGGTGGGCGCGCGCTGCTGCGCTGCGCTCCGCGCCGTTAAGACCATCGCGCCACGCCGCCGGCTGCGACGAGCCTGATCCGTTGCCGGCGCGTGGCGGGGCAACCGTAACCACCGCGCCGCCGCGCGGACGCCGGGCTGGCTTTGTCTGACGCGCCGCCGCCGCGCATAAGCCGTCGCAGCGAAGAATGAACTGCCTCCAACGCCTCCAGCAGCCGCCGATCCGGCAATCCTGAGCAACTGTACCGCCTTATAAGGCGGTTTGTGCGGCAGCACAAGCGAAACGGAGCCGCCTCCGCCGCCGCGCGCGCGGAGGCCGCCGTTGACGCTGCAACGACAATGCCGCCACGCACGCCGCGCTGCATAGAGATACACGTCTGCCGTACGTTGGGCGAAGGCGCATAGATGAATGGCGATTGCGCGGTGCTGACCGTGACGCTGATCGCTGGGTAGACGCTCATCGAGTCAGCAAAGAGCCGCGAAGGTTGCGCAAGCCCCAGCGCGGCGGCAGTGCGATGCCGGAAAATGTCGATATATTGCGCATTAATAGGTTTCCATACTCATAGACTGAGCAGTCCGCTGACCCGATATTGTTCGATCCAGCGGGCAGCGCCGGAAGCGTGGTTACGGTCCCGATGTTCCAGGCTCCAGATTGCGTCACGCCGCCGATGACGTTCGAGCCCACGGGGAGAGGCTGTGCCGGATCGAGGCCGACGGTCACGAGCGAGACGTCGGGCGCGGACGAGACGATCGCCGTGACGGTCAGCGACGCTCCCGTCCCGGCCAAAGCCGTCGAAAGCCTTATCCGAAATTGCGGGAAGCCGGCGACCGGGACCTGGAACCCCTTGGAAAAACTCGCCGAAATGATGACGGAGCCGACCGTCGTATAATCGATGATCGTCGGGGCTTTCACCGGCAGCCAGGTCGCGCCGTCATAGACCTCGAAGGTGACCGCGCCGCCCGTCACGTTTGCATTCGCGACCAGCGTTACGATGACCGTGTCCATGCCGGAAGTGGCGACGGTCTGCGCGGTGTTGACAGTCGTGGAATTCGTCCAGTTCACTGCGACCGGCGATTGGTAGCCGTCGAAGACGGCGACGGGATTGGATGAGGAAACCGCTGCGCCGCCGACGCCGATGTTGAAGTTGAGCCAACCTTGAAGCGTCGTGATGACCTGCTTGAGCAAAGAGACGACCGACCACGTCCCGGCCGAGCCGCTCGCGACCGTGGCAATGGCGTCGGATTTGGTCCCTTGCGTGATGTCCGCGCCGTCGACCAGTGCGCCGGCGGCGAAGGCGCCGGCGGCCGCGGCGATAGCGCCGCCCCCGCCGGACAAGCCGGTCACATTGAGCGGATTGGATGCTGTTCCCAGTTTGTTGCCGGCGCCATCTTCAACCACGACGCCTTCGGTCAGCGATCCGTCAGGATTTTTCCATTGCATGTGAATCTCCAGAATTCTTGGCGTCAGGACGTTGGCTGCGTGAGGAGCAGGTAGAAGATGGCCAGCCGCACTGTTCCGCCGGTAAAGCTGCCGCCGGCGGCGGTGACGACGAGGTTTGTCGCCGAATAAAATCCGGTGGGGCCGATGATCCCGCAATTGGTGGAGCCGGCGGCGATCCCGAGGCTGGAGCCAAATTGCGACAGGGCCCCGGTTTGGCCGACTTCATAGGAGGTCGCGCCGGTGATCGCTGTCACGGTGCGAGAACCGACGCCGAGCACGATGCAATTCGCCGGAATGGGCGACGCTGCCGTGGTCGAGGCGCCTGAGAGCGTGACCAGCTGTTCGATGATCCCGACCTTGAGCGCCGAACCGAAAGCGCCGAGCGCCAATTGAGCCAGGGCGGAATTTCCGGTGAAGATTTCGGAGAGCTTGGCCGCCGGCCAGCCACCGGCGGTCGCGCCGTCGCCGACGATGACGCGATTGTTCGTGGTATCGACGATCAATTCGCCCTGCGCCCGGTGAATCCGGCGATATTCGCCGCGGTGTCGCGGCGTCGCTTGACTTGAACGGACATGAATTTCCTTGTGCGGCGATGGGTTGGGTGAAAACAACAATTCAGGAGGCGACGGCGCCGAGATCGATAAAAGTCGATGCCGCTACAGAGGCGAGGCCAAAATCGTCCTCTTCCGATATGGCGGCGGAAACCGCGCCGTAATCCATCGCGGTCCCGATCGCCAGGGCTGCGGCGACGGGCCCTGTGGCGCCCGTCCCCTGAACCGTGTGGGTATAGGCGACGCAGGTCGAAAGCTCCTGCAAACCGGCGCCGAAAATGTTGAAGCTCTGGAATTTGAGATAGAGGGTCTGGCCGATCTGCGCGGCGGACAGGTCATATTGCAGGATGGCGGAATCGAGCAGGCAGAAGGTCGCGCCGCTGACGTGCGCCGGCGCAGCCGAACCATCGAGGCCGCGATAAAGGCCGGTCAGGCCATATTGGTTCGCCGCCGTCAGCGTCGCCGTCGTAAAACTCAGATATTCGCCATCGACATAGCATAGCGTGACGCCCGCCGCCGCGCTCGGCGTCGTCGTGGACGACAACACGCCGCCGCTCTCGGTCAGGTTCACCGCGAGCGTGTCGGTTGCGTCGGGATTGGCGCCGGCGTAGGCGGGCAGCGCAGCGGCGAGGATGCCCTGCCGCGCAGGCGAACCGACCCGGGCGACCTGGGCGTAGGAATTGCCGTCGAGCGACGCCCAGACGATGCAGCCGCCCCAATTGGGATCGCCATTCTGTCCGCTCGCGCCAACCCATAATTGAGCGGTGTCGCCTGTGAGGTTCGGTGGCGGCTCAATGAGAAGCGGCGTATTGACCGGCTGGGGCGCGACCGCGCTATCGGGCGAGCCGTTGGATTTCGCCTGGGTCGGATATTGCGTCGCCGTCGCAACGCCCTGGGGGAACTCCTCGGCAGTGACAGTGAGCGCGCCGTCGGCGTCCTCCTCGATCTCGACGAGGCGCACGACCGTCTTGTTCAAACCGAGCGCCGGATCGGTCAGTGTCACAAGGTCCATGGGATCGAGCAGGCAGAATTCGATCGACAGCTTGAAAACGTAGGTGTTGCGGATGTACAGCCCGCGCTGCAGGATCAATTGCGCGGAGGTTTGCGCGACCTGCAAGTCGCAGATTTCATGCGCCGTAATCGTCGAGCCGATGCGCAGGCCGAAGCGGTCGATCGACGCCTGGTCGAACGCGACGATAGGTCCGGTGTTGTAGGCATCGGAGCGCGCCTGGATTTCGATCGCCTGCTGGTTATAGGCCGAAGAGGGATCGGAGCGGGTGATCTTGACCGGGTCCTCGCCTTCCGTGTGCAGGAAATCCTCGTCGGTGAGATCGTAGATCGGCGTGAGATTCGGGGTCCAGGTCTTCTGGGGACGTCGGCGAACCGCCGGTGATGGCGTTGTCGCCATAGGGGATGATCTTCAGCAGGCCGCCCGACCAGACCGCCGTGGAATTGGTGAACTGCAGCCAGCGCGCCAGGATCGAGGTGGCTGTCTCCTGCATGTTCAGCGCCGGGCTGATGGCGAGATAATTGGCCCAGCAATAGGTCTGGTAGGAGTTGTCGCCGGCATTGGCGAAGAGCGCCGTCGCGTCGATCGAGGCGGCGGGAAAGCCGACGCCATATTGCGGGTTGGTGAGAAAGTCGGAAATCACCTGGGCCGGGTCGGCGTCGATGCCGTTGACGCCCGTGCCGTAGAGGATGCCGAAGACCTCGAAATTATTGTCGCCGACGCTGGCCGACGAGCCGAGATCGTAGTTCGCGCTGGCGACATAGGCGACGCCGGGATAGGTCAGCGACTGGCTGGGAAAGGCCGAGGCGAGATAGGACCAGACCGTTTGCGGCGAGGCTCCGGCGAAAAGGCTGAGGGCGAGCGAGCGAGGTCGAGTGCGGTGGTCGAGGTCTGCCAGATATGGCCGATGCCGGCGATCGGCCCTTCGGCGATCCCCATCATGATCGAGCAGGAATAATTGTAGCTGGTGGGCGACCGCCGCTCGCCTTGCCGCCGCCCTTGCCGCCCGTTTGCGGCTGGGCCTGGAAGTTCTCGTACCAGAAGCAGTTCGGCGCGAGGATATTGGAGCCGTAGAAGATCGGCACCGGCACGCAGCCGAGGTCGTCTGCACCTGCAGTCCGGAATATTTGGTGATCTGGGTGTTGGCGTTCCCGGCGTGGAGAAAACCCATTAGCAGCCGGCTTTTTTGTCCAGATCGAAAAATACGCCAGCTTGCGCTTCGGATCGGTCAAAGCTGGATTTTGCGCAAGGTTTTCCTCGATCACGCAGCCGGCGTCGTGATAGGCGTGGACGATGGCGACGGGATCGACGTCGGTGACAATGCCGCCATGCGAATAGCTGCGGCCGTAGCGGAACAGGACGATTCGCCGGGCCGTGGCGCCTTGACCCGCGTGCAGCGCTCGGTGAAGAAACCGAGATATTTTTCCTCGTCGCGATGGAGCATCCAGTCGGGCGCGTAGGGACGCGGGTCGAAGGGCGGCGCGAGGCCGAGATCGACGAAGACGCGCACGATCAGCATGCCGCAATCGACGCCGACGCCGCGAATGTCGGCGCAATTGTGATAGGGCGTCAGAATCCATTTGCGCGCCTCGGTGACGACAGCTGCGCGTTGCTCTGCTTCGTTCAATGTTGCTCCTACTTGCCGCCCTTGGCGCTGCTCGTATATGTGGAGGACAGCGGCCCGGTAATGATCTGCGGCGGCGGCACGAAGGGGAAGCCGCGAAATTGAGTGAGGTTGGTGAAGCGGCTTGCAGGTCGTCGTCGTGTGGTCGCAGCCGGCAGTGACAGTGAAAGTGTCGCCGACGCGGGGCGCGTAGGGAAGCGGATAGACAAGAGGAATCAGCCGGTGCCCGCCGCCTTGATCGTTGAGGTCGTTCCGGTATTGGCGCCGGAGGTGAAGGTGATGGTGCCTTGCTGGAAACGCGTTGGCGGCCGACCAGTCGATCGGCGTCTGCGTTGAACCGGCGCCGACCGTGCCGGAGCGTGGAAAAGGTTCCGCGGCGAAGCCGCAATTGCGTCGTAGAGCACGTGCTGGCAATTGGCCTGGTAGACGTTGCGCGGCATGTCGATGTCGAGCAGGACGAGATCGGAGGAGACGGTGATCTGCGCGCTGGTGCGGCCGATCGAGTCGATCTTGCGAGACGCGGCCCTTGAACAGGATCACCGAGCCGATCGGCGCGGTCCATGCGGTGAAGAAGACTTTCTCGCGCTGGATTTCGGCGCCGTCGAGCAGGCCCTGCTGCATCGCCTGGAGGAAGGGGATGCCGCCGATCGTGTCGGTCGCGCGCGCGAAAAGCGTCACCTGCTGGCTGTCGACGTTCACGCCGCAGGCGCCTCGATATTTCAGGCCGGCAATCAGCACCGAATTGGCGAGGTAGGTGTAGCCGTTGAGCGAGACGGGCATATCGAGATCGGTGTAGGTCAGCACCGTGCCCGTCGCGAGCCAGATGGTGAAGCACTCCGCGGTGAGCAGCGGCGCGTCGGAGGTTGGACGCAATGCGTTCAGATGGGGATGAGCGCCGCGGGAGCGGATTTCATTTCAGCGCACCTGACGGAATTTGAGGCCGTCGATCTTCCAGAGACCCGACAGGAAATTTCGAATTCGGCCTGTCGTCGAGGAAGCGGCACTGGAAGCCGTAGGAGAAAGTGGCGGCGATGGTTGGCGCCGCTCGTCGGCGCCGTGGTGAAGGCGAGCGTGGTTGGGCGCGGTGAATGTGTAGGCGGTGGTCGCGGCGTCGGCGACCGTGACGCTTGCGATGGATGTGACATAGGAGACGGGTTCGTAATAGCCGCCGATGGCGCGGCCGAAAGTGAAGCTCTTGGTCGCGCCATCGCCGGCGGCGATGACCTGGTTGGTCGGCGGCGTTGTCAGTCGGATCGACATAGAGGAAGGTACCGAATTGGCCGGTGCAGGAAATCCAGAAGCCCATCAGGCTTTGCAGCGATTGCGCTTGCGAATCCGGCGTTGGCGCCGGAGGAATCCAGGGCGTCGAAGGTCAGTTCGAATTCATAGAGCGTATGGGCGTAGAGGGGAGCGCGCACTTCGCGGCCTGAGGAATGCGGGGCGACGCGGGTCGAAAAGGGCGGCGTCTTGACGACGTTCCAGCCTTGTCCCGGAAGGGTAGGAAAAGTCGGAAGGCTCACGCGCGCACCGTTTCGAGCTTGAGAGTTTTCAGCTGTCCATAAATCGCTCATGAACTGCTCCAAATCCGCGCCGTCATCGACGAAGCGCGCCAGATGCGCGGCGGTGAAATCGAGGGAGAGAACAGCGCCCGGCGGCGGCGCGGTCGCGAAAATCACGGTCGCCGGGAGGATCGAAAGACTGAAGGCATCCGTCGGCAAAGCCACGCCGTTCAGATAGACCGTCGTCGCGCCGAGGAGCGCTTGCACACGTTCGGCGACGCCGCCGATTTCACGGCGAAATCATGAAGGATGTCGTTGCGCCGTCGCCGAGGCCGAGTGGCGCGCTCTGGTAAACGCTCAGGTCTGGAGGGGGCGCAAACAGGAAGGGCTGCGCCTGCCCGGCATGGGCGCCGATAAAACCGATGACCTGTTGGACTTCGGCATAGGTCGCATCGCTCCGCAGCAGGTCGAAGCTCAAGGTCAATGTCGTAGAGCGCCGCGCTCATGGTGGAGACGCGAACTTCGCGGCCGGACACATGGGCGTGGGAGCGGAGTCGAAAAACGGGGCGCATAGGAGACGCTCCAGCCCTGGCCGACCAGCGCCGGAAAAATCGACATAGGCGCCTGGCCCAGGCGGCGAGTCGGCCGCGGGCGGGTCGAGCGCGGGCCCCTTGCCGCCGATCCAGTTGCCGGTCGCCCAATTGACGCCGTCGCTCCACACGCCCTCTTCGAGCGGAAACACCGGAAAGGGACGCGCGTCCCAGTTCCAGGCGCAACAGAAAGGGCGTGAAGATCATCGGGACGCCCGCGGCGGAGGTCTCGTTTTTTGCGCCGCTCCAGTAATCATGCACCGCCTGCAAGGCCATGTCGGCCAAAAGATCGTCGCGCTTCGGCAGCCAGGCGTCGCCATATGGCCCTTGCCACAGCGACCAGAACGGCGTGGCGCTGTCGGAGGATGTTACGTCGTAGAAAACGTTGGGCTGGTTGGTGCAGCGATCGACACAGGCGAAACCATATTCGGCGAAGATGATCGGCTTGGCCTGCGGTGTCCATTGCGTCGTCGGCCCGTGCGGCGCCCAGCCCAGGCCATCGCCAGCGTCATAGACCGCCTGATGCTTGTTGCTCCACCACCAGCGAAGCGGCCTTGCGCGCCAGCAATTGCTGGTTGGCCGAAAAGGCGTTGCGCGCCTGCGCCAGACGGTCTCCTTCCGGCAAGCGTGCAACGCTGGTCGGTCCCCAAGGGGTCGAGACCCATGCCGCCGCTTGCTGTCGTTGTAGAACCAGTTGAACCCTTCCCCGCCCTCGATATTGGCTTGCAGGTATTCGGCGCTGTAAGTCGTCGGTGGCCCCGAAAGACCGAGGCCATTCATAGCCGCGGCTCGAAGCCGGCCATGAGGTCGGCGCCGGGCACAGCCAGTTGAGGGCGTCGAGGCCGCCGCCGCCAAGCGTCCAGTCGGACAGCGGCAGATAATTGTCTAGGGCGACGAGATCGATATTCGGCGACGCGAACAGGGAGTCGAGATGCGGCCACTGGCCGTTTTCGCCCGCGTGCTGGACGCCGTTCCACACCGACCAATCCGGCGAATAGGCGATCAGATTCTTGTAAATCGCCAGCATTTTTCGTCAGCCCCGCGCCGTCGAACACGCTGCGCACGTCGGCCGCAAGCTGGGTCAGGCCCGCGACGAAGGGATAATCCCACAACGCATGGCCATTGGCGTCGGTCGTCCCGGCAGGGCGTCCAGTTCGGCCCGCGCAAAATTTCCAGGCCGCGCAATTCAGAGCCGATCAGGAACAGGTCGACGCCGCCCGCCACCGACACAAAGATTGGCGTAATGCAGGATGAACCGGCGGAAGGTGAAATCGACAGGCGAACCGGAATAATCCACAGTGAGATTGACGCTGTCGCGCACGAATTGCGATGGCGCCGCCGAGCCGAGAAAAGTGGCGACGGCGCGATGTCGCCGCCGCATCGAGATCGGTTGCGAGAGTGATGCTTCCGCGCCAGGGTTTTCCGGGAGCGTCCATCAGGATGAAGGGATAGAAGATGACACGGAGGCCGCGCGCCTTGAGGTCCTGGATGCAACGGACGATGCTTTGGTCTGATGGCGTGCCGCCGTAAGTCGCAGCGCCGCCCATGGTCGAGATCGCGAATGAGGCCGCTGGAGTCTTGGGTCAGGCCGGAGACTTGCCAATTTGCCGTCGCCCAGTCGCCCTCACGAAAAGGACTCGAAGGCGCCGCCGATGAAGTTGGTCGAGGGATAGATTGCGCAATTCGAGGCATTGGTCGAATTGCCGAACCAGGCGCAGACGAGCGCCACGGTCTGGCATTCCGGATGCGCGGCCTGAAGCTGATCGAGGGCATAGGAATAATCGGTTTTGGTCCCGCCAGGCGCATAAAAGCAATTGATCGGCGTGAAGGCCGAGAGCGCGCCAGCGCCAGAGGCGCGGTCGCGTTCAATTGCGCGCCTTGCGCAGGCCATGTGTCATAGACGAACTCCCCCGAGGCCGGCAGGAGACAGACGCCGAAAGAGCTTAGCCATGGCTCAGAGCGACGCCAGCCGGCGCAGTCCGAGATGATCGCCATTCTGCACGGCCTGGTTCATCGCCTTCATGATCTGCCGGGAATTATTGCCGAGCCAGTTTTTCACCGAGCCGGCGTCCATCGCGCTGACGTTGAGATGCACGTGGGTGTCGCCGCCGCCTTGCGCGCCTGCGCCGCCGAGTGGCCTGGTTGCTGAGCATGGAACGGAAGGCGCCGGCTTCCGCGGCGGGCATGATGAACTCGTTCTGGTGGACCATGGCGAGCTGGTCCTGAGGAATTGACCAGGCGCCGATGTCGAAGGCGGCGACCGACATGACCGCGCCTTGCGCGGCGGCGGCGGGACCGGCGGCCGCCGGTCCCATGACGGGCGAGAGGAAGCCGAAGACGCCGGCAAAGGTTTCGGAAGCGGAGGCGGTGATGCTTTTCAGCATCGACGTGAGAATCGAAGCCTGCCTGCCGCGGCCTCGCCGGCGGAGACGCCGGCTCGCGCCGCGCGCCCGCCGTCGCGGCGGCCGTCTTCTGGCCTTCGCCGGCGACGGAGAGCGCCGCCAGCGCCAATTGCTTCTTGGCCCAGTCGGCGACGACGTCCACGCCCATCTTGACGAATTGCGACACGACGGATTGCGCCAGGGATTGCAGGACCTGGTGGAAATTCTTCGTGCCTTCGATCATGCCCAGTCAGCCCGGACGAGAGCGAGGAGGACATGGAGTCGATCGTCTTGTTCATCGGCGCGACCATCTGGTGGACGGACTGCAGCGTGTATTTTTGGCTGTCCATCGCATATTTGGCGTCGAGCATCGCAATCTTGTGGAGCATCTTGCTGGCGCTGCTGCAGCTTCATTCCGTCGAGCTGCGATTCCTTTTCCATCAGCGCGCGCTCGGCGGCATACTCGGCGTCGAGCGCCGCCTGCGTCGCGGCAAGCCTCTGGGCGCCGCTCAGGACTTCTCAGTTTTGTCAGTTCGTCGTAGAGCTGTTTCTTCTCGGCCAAGGCGACGCTTTCGGCGGCGATTTCGCCATTGATCGCCATCATGCTGGCATGTGTGGCGTCCTGCTGCGAGATTCCGGTCGCACGCACGGCCTGGGCGATTTTCGCGAGAGCGCTGGTCGCGCCTGCGCCGAAGGCGGCGAAACTCTGCGAGGAGCGGTCGACGGCCTGCGCCACCTGGTTGACGCCGGCCGGCAGGCTTTGCAGGGCGGCGGAGACGCGCGCGACGGCATCGAGAAAGTCGGAGGCGTCGGCGCCAGAAGGAGATCGAAACGGAGGAATCGGCCATGAGCATCCTGTCGGCCAGCTCCGCGGCTGGCCATTGTTGAAAAATCAAATACGTCCGGCGGGAAAAAGCGCGCGCAGGGCCCCGACGGGGTCTATTTTTTCGCGCGCCTTGGGGACATAGGCGCCGAAGCCTATCGCCAAGGCCGTTAGGAGAACAGCGCCAGGCGGATTTTCGCGCCAGTATGCATGGCGGACGAAAATGCGCGGAAAGGTGAGTTCGGATTCCAGCGCGTCGGTCCAGGCTTCGCCGGACATCTGGCATAATGCGCGACGATCCGGTCGAAATCCGGAGCGTCGTCACTTACTCCCCCGGCGGAGGATTTTCCGTCGCGAGAACAACCCCGTCTGGCGGGCGATCGTCGCCAGCGCCGCGATCAGATGGGCGAAACCGGCTTCCAGATCGAGCAGGTCTTCGCGCGAGAAATCTGGATAGGCGCGGCTCAGGCCGGCATGGACGACGTCGATCATCAATTCGACGTCATCCTGGTCGAGCAACGCCGCGCCAAGCGGATCGCCCGCTCCGATGCGCGCCTGGATGGCGTTGAGCCTGGGCATGAGCTTCAGCAGTCCGGGCACGGCGATGCGCGCCTGACGCAGGGCGAGCACGGGCACGAAAAACTCCTGCCCGCCCAATTCGACAATGGCGGCCCTGGCGCAATCCACTTTCAGATCCGGCTTCATGTCAAACCGCCGTGTTGATTTCGCCAATGGAATTGGCGGCATTCGCATAGGCCTCGAAATCCATTTCTGGAATGACGAAATCCTGGTTTTTGGTGGCGACGCTCAGCTTGGTCGACACGCAATTGTAGAGCCGCAACGACCATTGGGCGCCGACGACGTTCGGATTGCTCTGGTAGAAATCGATCTGGAAGGTTGGCGCCGCGCCCATCAACTTGTTGACGAGCTGATTATGCGAGCCGCTTCCGGCGCTCGTTTGCGTGTAGGAATAGGACACCAGCAGCGCCTTGCCGGCGTCGCCGGAACTGAAGGTGTAGACGCCGGCCGAAACGGTGTACTGGCCGGTCGTCGGCGACGACGCCACTCTTGTCAGCGCCAGCCCGCTCGCCGCATAGACCAAGCCGAGGTCTTCGTCGAAATTGGCGGCATTGACGGCAGTGTAGGCGTAAGGCGACGAAGTCGCCACCGCGCCGGCCTCGTTATAGGCCCACAGCTTCTGGCCAGCAGTCAGCGTTTGCGCGAAGAAGCAGTTGTTGAAGAGCGGACCGTCGATATTGGCGAATTTCGCCTTGCCCGTGATCTTTCCCTCGCCCCGTGCGAAAGCGATCGGGAACTGATACTGACCGAATAACTGCTTCGACGAAAAACTGAAATCGAGCGACACGTCCTGAAGGCGCCAAACTGGACGGGCGATGCATTGGCGCTCGACGGCGTGGCGATGAGAACGCCCGAACCGAAAGCGACGGAAGTTGTGTTCGACATGGATCAAGGCTCCTGAAAAAGGGCGGCGCAACTCGGCTTCACGAGAACGACAGCTACGCGTGTTTTGGTTGACGACTTTTAGGGTCCAGCGACGCCATCATGTTATTCATACTTTGTTCTTCCGCGCCTCAGGGCGCGAGAATTTTGACGGGAACGAGCGCAAGGCCCTGGCCGTCGAGATCGCCGGGATCCTTCACGATCCGACCTTCGATGCGACAATGAGAGACGAGTCCGCCAAGGGTCTGGCGCATCGTCGGCTGGCCCAGGCGCGAGGCAGGCGGCAATGGCGTCAAGCGCGATGTCGAGATCGCGCGCCGGAATGCAGTCCGGGTCCTTGCCCGCGGCGATATAGACGAAAAGATCAACATTGAGCGTCGTCTTGCCTGGCAGGGATTCCGCCCCGATAGGCGACTGTCTCCGCATGTTCGGTGACGAACAGCGCGGGCTGGTCGGCTGCTGCGACGTCGCTCCATAGCTTCAGCCGGCGCGAAAGCAAGGCCCAGCTGTCAAATCCATTGATTGGACGAGCAAATTGCGCACTGGCTAGAAGAGCGCAGAGCGCTTCCATGATCGCCTCGCGGGAGTTCATCATGGCGACTCCTTCAGATCACGGCAGGCGTCGAATACGACATCAGTCAATGCTGTCGCGATATCGTCGCCTTGCTCTTCCAGCGCAGAACGCAGGTAGGAGCGCTCGGGAATTTGCGATCCCGGATGCTGAATATTGCGCGCAAAAACCTGTTTGCCGTTCATGACGAAGGCGAGCGGTTTGCGCCTTGTCGGGCAAGATTTCGTGCGCGGCGGTCTTGCCGCCATATTCCTGGATGGCGGCGTAGGGAATATCTCCGTCGGAGAAAATTTGCGTGCCGATCTGGCCGTCCTGGTCCGACGCCAGCAAGGCGATGGAGTTGCGCAAGGCGCCGCTGCGGGCGTTCAGCACGCCGCCGCTCAAATTGACTCCGACGACCTGGGCAAGAAGAGCTTGCGCCAGAGTATCGACCTTTTCAGTCAGGGCCGCGCGCAATTGATCCGGCATTGCGCCGAGCTGCGCGTTGAGTTCGGCCTGCCCTTGGAGAGACAATGTCAGCATGATCAGTTCGCGATCACGCGCGCAAAGCTGCGCAGGGCCGATGCGACATAGTCGGGCATGGCGCTGATGCGGAAGGCGGCGGTTTCCTGGCCACCCAGACTTTTCGAGGTCATCGCGATCCTTTCCCGATAACGGTAACGATCGGCCGCCCATTCCAGCGCGCAATTGGCGAGGTCCTGAGGCACATAGCCATAATTCAACTGCAGGCTTGCGCCGGCGTCCTGGGCCGAGAAAAAATAGCCGCCAACACCGTCGAGCGCATATTCTCCCTGCGCTGGGTTGGCCGAGACGAGGCTCAGGCCATCGCCATTGGCGTAGGTCACGCCGCAATCGCAGGCGTAGGCGCCGAACGGCTGCGTAGCGATGACGTTGCAAGGCGACGCGGAAGGAGCCACGCAGGGCTCGTTGACGATCTGGTAGCCGGCGCGATAGGCGATGCTGACATTCTGCCAACCCCGCAGGAAAACGCCGTGGCGCAGCATCAGCATCTGCATGGCGCCGGGCGGTTCGTCGTCGCCGGCTTCAAGCAACCAGCCGGCGGAGAACTCCGACGCGGCCTGCGGGATCGAGGCGCCCATCGACTGAAACCGAAGTGACAGCGACCACAGGCCAGTGACGCAATTGAATTTGTCGCGGCCGTTGCCGTCAAACACGTCCATCACATTGCGCGGCCAGATGAACGGACGGTTGAGATACGTGCAGATCGCGCGGCTGATCTGGCGGATCATACTGGACAGCAGCAGATCGTCGGCGCTCGACTGGACGCCGAGATGCGCCTTGAGCTGCGCCAGGGAAATTAGATCACCTTGCGCCATGTTCAATCTGCCTTTCCGGCGCGGCCGCGAGCGGAACGCAGCCGATCTTCGCCGGATTTTTCCGAAGCGGCCGGCGCACGTTCGGCGTGAACGACGCAGCCGTGCGCGGCGAGTTCATCCGCCGTCGAATTCCGGCGCGTCGAAAATTCCGTTCTCATCCGGCGTCGTTTCCGCGCCCGCGCAAAAAAGCGCGGTCACGCCCGGGGGGGCCTGATATTTCATGTCTCGATCCCGTTTCTGGAAATGGCAGTCCACCAGGAGCCGCTCCGGCCGAACCGGAGCGGCGTTCGGCGGCTCAAGATCAGCCGTTGCCGATATTGGTGATGACCGACATGCTCGGCGGGAAGTAATGCTGCAGCACTTCGTCGGCGTAAACGCCATATTCATAGCGGCGCGCGCGCAACGGCCATTCGATCTGATAGTAATCCTGACGCGTGCGGATCTGCACGACATTGCCGACGTTGGCGAGCGGGTAGGGCAGCTTCCGCGTCAGGAAAAGCATGGTGCCGGCCGGCATGTTGGGATGCACCTTGATGTCGAGCGAATTGGCTCCGGCCAGGGAATATTTGTTCTTGTAGGTCGTGACCATCACGCCGCCGCCGATCGCATCCTGCTTGGCGTCGAAGATGAAGCGTTGCGCGGCGTTGGCCCCGCCTGCGAGTATCTTTTTCGAAATGTTGCCGGCTTCCTGCGAAGAGACCCAGATTTCATCCGGCGACAGGCGGTAATTGTCCCAGTTGGATTTCAGGACCGCCTCAATCTCGACGATGCCGCCGGCGCCGTCGGCAGTCAGCGGCGTGCCCGCGCCGGCGGCGCCCGTCGGCTGGAACGTGATATTCGAGCCGGAGGTCGGCTGGAAAGCCTGGGTCAGCAGGCCATCGAACACCAGGGCGTTGGACGACCAGTCGGCGCTTGGCAAGGAAGCTGCTGTCTGCGTCCCCGTGGCGGCGGCGGTGATGACCACGCTGTTGATCGTGGTGAGGGCGCCCAGCACTTCCGAGCCGGCCGCGCCCCAGAACCAGGCGTAGCCGAAGGCGCCATGCGTGACGGGAAGGGAAGCGCTGACGCTGCCGTTCGCGGCGACGGTCACCGTGGCGTTGGATGATTTCTGCGCCGCGCCACCGCCGAAAGTATCGACGGAGGAATCGGCGTTGGTGCGGCTGATGGAGGCCTGAATGCCCGATACGACCGAGCTGTTCATCAAGCCGTCGAGAGTCAGGGCGACGACGATCACCGACAGGGTTCCGGCGCTCAGGCTGCCGCCGGCTCCTGAGGCGGCGAGGGTCGGCGTAGCGGTGACGCCAAGGCCGAGCGAAGTATTGCCGCCGAGGATCAGCGCCTCTTCCCCGAGCATCAGCGATTCCAGTCCGGTCTGGGCGGCCAGCGCCCGGATGTCGTCGAAATTCTGGCCGGCGTATTGCGCTTCGAAATCGACGCTGGTCTCGATACCGATGCCCTTGTAGGTCGCGATGTAATTGGCGGTGGTCATGGCGGCGACGCCGCCGCGGTTGCCGCCGGAAACGCCGACCCTGAGCCCTGAAGAATTGATTGCGGTAATGGCGCGCCAGGCGGCCTGGACGCCGCCGGCCCCGGACACGCGGGGGATCGAATTGCGCAAGGGCGTCAGCACGGGATAGAGCAGCTTGGCGCCGCTCTCCAGGTCATAATAGGTAAGGCCCGAAGTTGCCGAGGCGCTCTGCGCAAACGTCGACTTTTCGAGGCTGGCGAAACGCGGATCGAACAAAGGCGCGGTCTGCGCCTTGCGGATCGCCTGAGTCAATTCCAGCGCGTTCTGTTGTGCGGTCATGGACATGCTTTCTCTGTTGGAGTCGTGTGCAAATTGAGATCAGCCGAAGCGTTTCGGCTGCGATTGTGACGCCTTGATCAGCACCAGGGACGCCTTTTCCGGCGACAGCCGCGCCAGTTCGGCGGCGAGATCGTCGAGGCTGGCGTCGGCCGATTTCGACACGGGCGCGAAGCCCGGCATCAACGGCGGCGGCGCGGGGCTTTGCTCGAGCGCGCTCACCCGCTCGGCCAGTTCCGCCAATCGCGGCGCCAGGTCCGCAGACAATTTTCGCGCCGTTTCGCCTTCCGAGGCGAGCTTTTCCAGCCGCGCTTCGAGCGAGGCGGATTTCTGCGTCGGCCTCGGCTGCAAGGCGGCCGCGACGCACTGGCTTTTCAGCCGCGCCAGCAGGGCCGACAGGCCTTCCGTGTGCGTGGGATCGGCGTTGAGGTCCTGTTCGATCGCAGCGAAGAACGCGGCGATCGTGTCGGCGGCGTCGGCGTCGCTGCTCGAGATTGCCGACGAGCCAATTGCGCATCGCCACCCCGACGCCGCCAGCGGGGGCGGACGAAGCAAGTTCTGCCCTAGCCGATTTATCGAGGAAGCCGCGCGTCTGGCTCGCGCCGTTGGCCTTCACCAGTTCGAACGTGGCTTCCGGAAGGCAAGGCAGGTCGACCAGCGAAATTTCGCTGGGGCTTGCGGTATAGCGGGTGAATTCGGGATGATCCGGGTCAGGCCAGCGCTCGACATAGGCGCCGCCCTGGCTGAAGCCGGTATAGACGCCTTCCTCGATCTTGCGCCATTCCTCGTCGTCGACGATCTTCGCCGCGATCTCGATGCGCTTTTCCGCGTCATTGAAGGAAATGGCGGATATTTTCCCGGCGGCGATCTTGCCATGCATGGAGCGGAGGTTGCCGAAACTCTTGCCGCCCGAGGCCTTGGCGAAATCCGCCGACCATTGCTCGTAGAAGGGCTTGGTCGAGGCGTAGTCGCAGATTTCGCCGGCCCGGTCCGGCAGTTCCGCCGTGGCCGATCCGTAAATCAGCCGCTGGGCGGCGTCCGCCTTGCGAAGGGGTATGAACAAGTTGAACTGGTCCGACACGCGGCGCTCCTGTTGGCTGCGCCAGCCCCGCTTGCGACGGGGCTGGCTTTTGGGACGTTTTTTTTGTTAAAGGGACGCGCGCCGCCATTTTCCGGGCGCGCGAGATCAAGCTGGAGCCGAAATGCAGTTCTGGAGCGCGGTCGCGCAGGGCCTGAGCCCCTATACGCCCGGCGAGCAGCCGCGGATCGAGGGCCTGGTCAAGCTCAACACCAATGAATGCCCGCTGCCGCCTTCGCCGCGCGCGCTGGAGGCCATGCGCGAGGCGGTCAATGGCGACCTGCGGCTCTATCCCGATCCGGAATCAACCGCGCTGCGCGCGAGCCTCGCCGCCTATCACGGTTTGGCCAGCGAGAACGTCTTTGTCGGCAACAGTTCGGACGAGGTTCTGGCGCACACGTTTCTGGCGCTGTTGAAGCACGACCGTCCCTTGCTTTTCCCCGACGTGACCTACAGCTTCTATCCGGTCTGGGCGAAGCTCTACGGCGTCGCCCATGAGACGGTCGCGCTCGACGAGAGCATGCGCATCCGCATCGGCGACTATCGCCAGAATTCCGCCGGCGCGATCATCTTCGCCAACCCCAACGCGCCCACGGGCGTCGCGCTGTCACGCGAGGAGATCGCGCGTCTGCTCCGAGAGAACGCCGACATTCCCGTCGTGGTGGACGAGGCCTATGTCGATTTCGGCGGCGAGACCGCAATACCCCTGCTGGCCGACCATCCCAATCTTCTGGTGGTGCGGACCTTCTCCAAATCGCGCGCGCTGGCTGGACTGCGCGTCGGCTATGCGCTCGGGTCAAGCTCGCTGATCGACGCGCTGTCGCGGGTGAAAAACTGCTTCAATTCCTATCCGGTCAACCGTATCGCCCAGGCCGGGGCCATCGCCTCTGTTGGAGACGAGGCCTATTTCCAGGCGAGCCTGAAAATCATCGTCGCGGAACGCGAAAACATGGTCGCGCAATTGCGCCAACTCGGTTTCGAGATATTGCCCTCAAGCGCCAATTTCGTTTTCGCGCGCCATGCCACAGCCAAGGGCGCGGAACTGGCGCAGGCGCTGCGCGACCGCGCGGTGCTGGTGCGCCATTTCAACGCGCCGCGCATCGCGGATTTTTTGCGCATCACGGTCGGGACTGCGGCGCAGACGGCGAAGCTGGTCGCGGCGTTGAAGGCAATTTTGGAAGTACGCTGAACGGTCAGATCGACGATCTGCGCCAGACGAATTCGATATTCTGCCCGCCGAGTTCGTGGATGACATGGTCGCAAAGCCGCTTGATCCAGGCGAGGATCGGCAGCAATCCCTCCTCGTCGGCGCTGGCTTTCTGGGCTGGTCGAGCGGTTCATCTGGTTGACGAAAGCCTGCGGCGAGACAGAAAACGCGAAACAGACGACGCGCGCGATATCTCCTCGCGCTGCGACCCATTCGGTCATGGCATGGGTCTAAGCGAGTCCGGCGAAAGTTCAGGATATAGATCGTAAACCGGACGCAGCAGCCCAAAATATATTTCTCCCATGATCGAGCCGACAAGCTTTTTATATTCACTCACTTTCTCAGCGTCGGCGTCCTTCAGCAATTCGATAAAATCGAATTGAGTTCGTCCGAGATGTTAATTGCGAGTTCCGCCACCGTCTTAGCTTGATCAAGATTCATATCGCTCTCCGCCTCGCGCCATCGGGCGCATCACAGTCATTATCGCCCAAATGTGTTGCGCCATTCTGGCCAGTCAGCTTCGCCCATACAATGCTGCACGCAACGGAAAAGCGCGATGCAACTGCCGCTTCAGGCCGATATTGACGGTGGCGATCACCTGCTCGACCGGCGAAAAGCCATAGGCGCGATGGGCGCGCGGATTGCGCGGCCGATAGAGGACATCGCGCTTCGTGTAGTCGACTGCGGGCATGCCCTTGAGGATCTGCTGATAGGCGACGGGATAGACGAGCTTGCCGTTCTGCGCGAACGGACGTGATTATTCCCGGTTTCCCACATGGGGCGACGGCAAAGCGAACCACAGCCCGCCGGGGTCGCAATCCGGCATACTGGCCCGAGACCACACCAATTCCAAATTCCGCGCCCGGCAAACGGCGGATGACACGGTTACGCAGCCGCCCGAGCCAGGCGAGGATCGGCTACTGCTACTCGCCTCAATCGCGTTTCAATTCTACCCTGGCTAGCCTGGATAATTCACGGAAGGTTGGCGGATGTAGCTTAAGCATTTGAAGCAGCGTAGGATTTGGTTGTTGACTCCAATCCGCGCCGTTTCCGCGAGGCCACATCCGCCATGACCGATCCTATGCTGCCGCTGCCCGGCTTGTCACCCGTCTCCGGCAAATCCGTTGTGGCTAAATTCGACGGCGGTTTGCTGTCGTCGGACGGCGGCGTTTTGGTCTTGCGCGAGGTCGAGCAACGTCTTGGCGTCGCCGATCGGCTGGCCGCCTGCCTGGTCGATCCACGCGCGCCAGACTTGATCACCCACACGCTCGCCGACATCATCCGCTTTCGCCTGCTGATGATCGGCGCGGGCTATGAAGACGGCAACGACGCCGGCTCCTTGCGAAGCGACCCCATGTTCAAAATGGCGCTCGATCTTGCGCCGTCCGATCGCGAACTGTGTTCGCAATCGACCATTTCCCGCCTGGAAAACCTGCCGGACGCCCGCGCCTTGCTGCGCATGGGCTACGCCATGGTCGATCTCTATTGCGGCTCCTTCAAGCAGGTTCCCAAACGGATCGTGCTCGACATCGACGACACGTTCGATGCGGTGCACGGCGGCCAGCAATTGCGCCTGTTCAATGCGCATTATGACGAATACGGCTTCCAGCCGATCGTGGTGTTCGACGGCGACGGGCGTTTCGTCGCCGCCGTTCTTCGCCCCGCCAGGCGGCCGGGCGGCAAGGAGGTTCGCCCTTTTCTGCGCCGCCTGCTTGCGCGCGATCCGCGCCAACTGGCCGCGAACAGAAATCCTCCTGCGCGGCGACAGTCATTATTGCGTTCGCCGCAGGTTCTCGACTGGTGTCGGACTGAAGGGCTGGACTTCATTTTCGGCGTCGCGCCGACATCGACGCTGCGCCGGCATATCGAGGGGCTTGAGGCCAGCACAAAGGCGCGCTTCGAGGCGGCGCCCAAGGGCGGCAAAGCTCGCCGCTTCAAGGAGTTTCTCCACGGCGCCAAAAGCTGGAGCCGCGTCGAGCGCATCATCGCCCGCGTCGAGGTCGGCGCGGAAGGCCCGGACACGCGGTTCATCGTCACCAATCTGAAGACCCGCAACGCCCGCGTCCTTTACGAGGACGTCTACTGCCGGCGCGGACAGGCCGAAAACCATATCAAGTCGTGGAAAACGCATCTGGCGGCGGACCGCACCTCCTGCACCAAGGCGACCGCCAACCAGTTCCGGCTGTTCCTGCACGCCGGCGCTTATTGGCTCCTCTGGGGCCTGCGCGCGTCAATGCCGCGGCGTTCGATGTGGCGCGTCGCGCAATTCGACACCTTGCGCCTGCGCCTCATCAAAATCGCCGCGCGCGTCGTCGAGATGAAGACGATGATCAAGCTTCATTTACCGACGTCGTGCCCAAGCCAGGATATTCTGCGCCTCGCGCTGACCCGCATCCAGCGCCTCGTTACGTGAAAGCCGGGGCGAAGCGCCCCGAAACATCGAGCCCTTCCCGCCAATCCGCAAACATTTTTCGCCCATCCTTTGGTTCGAAGCCGAAGACGAATGGGCGTGCAAAAAACCGAGCGGAATCCGTTTCCCGTCATGCAAGCGAGGCAGTTCTCAGGCACGAAATGGCTAAAGGGCTGCATAAAGCGGGCTAGATCTTCTTGCCACTCTACGAAGCGACCGTCGCGAAAGGTTGTCGCAAAAAGTCTCTGGCCAGGTTTGCTATAAGCCCAAAAATATTTGTCGCCTTCAACACCGTTCGGCTCGCCGAGCCAGAAAACGACGGTTGCAACCAGAGTCGCCCGGTGCGACACAATCACGCCATCTGCTCGGGGAAGCCCAGTAACCGCAGTCGTCAAACCAATAACAGGCGCGGGTCACGCAGCGATACTGCGCCGACGCATATTTACCGCCAAAAATTTCGCAGGGAAAGCGCGCGAAACCCAAAACGCGCCCGAAGCGCAATTCCTCTACCACCAGCAGCGAAAGGATAAGGACACCTAACGCAGAAATGACGTGCTTGTGCTCATTAAAAATACGCATCTCAAAGCCCTAGCCCCCGACCCAACGTCGGTGAATAAGCGGCTCGTGGGGCAGCTTAATGCCATTGTGATCAAGTTCTCCAATGTAATCCGTTCGCGGTATTTGCTCAATAGAGCCGGGCGGGCCATTATGGTCTCCGGTTCCAATAAACGTGTTCTTCGGGCCGACGATCATCACATGACCGCTCGCGTCGCCATAGGCGATTTTCTGTGCGACGTGGTCGCAAAGCCGCTTGATCCAGGCGAGGATCGGCGCGATCGCAAGCCGAAAAATTTAGACTCATTTTTGTGCGCCTTGAAGCCAGGTCGAGTTCCGCCGGAAGCGCGGGAGTTGCTACTTCGTGACAACCGAGCTCGCGTTCAGCAAAAGGGAGCTGAAGTGCCCCGATTCCGATTCCATCAAACGCTTTCTCTTGGTGTCTAGACAAAACCGACCGCAGCGCAAATCGCAAAATCTATGCTAGTGCGCCCATTTTCGATGCAACGAGTGATTTCAAATTCGTCACAGCTTCCTGGACATTTTGCATCGAAGCAGTGCTGAGCTGCTTTAACTGCCTGTTCAAGGCGACAGCATAAGCGATCTCCAAATCACCCCAATTTTCCCAGAAGCCCGCCTCCCAATCAGAATCATTGACATTCAGCGAATGAAAAAGATTTTCAAGATCGGCGACCAGAACGCTGAGAGCCAGATCGCCTTTCTCAAAAGCAGCGAGTCGATCTGCCATCAACTTGAATTGATGCATTTGATCTACTGTCATTATCGACCCCTTCGGCGGCTCCCCGGAATTACAGTCACGATTGTGCCATTCTCATTGTCTCGTACAATTCTAACATTGTTTACTGGATCATAGAACTCGGTTGTTCCCTCTTCTTTCCCGATCGTTTACGCGCCATTTTGAACGGCCTCACCGGTTACGCTCGGGAACAACCCTCGATTTTGCATCTGGTCCAGCGCATGACCGAATAGGGAACGCCATCGATCGTGGCAGGACTATTTCTTGGAGGAACGCCATCGGGCGCTTTTAACTGGTAACGAGAATTTCCGGCGAAACTTGACGCAGGCGCGCCGAAACCACCGACAGCCGCTGGCATATCCGGCGTCAGCGTTCTTCCATGATTTGCGTGGCCGGTCGGCCCGACGCCGTGAATGCGTTCGGAAACTTCCTCCTCGGGCGCATCGTCTTTTCCGCCATCGCCTCCGACGCCGATATTTATGGCGAGAACAGAGCGCGCTCCAGCCGGTTGTGCTGAGCCGCCGATCCACCGGCCATCGGGACCGCGCGACTGAACGACGCTGTATTTGCCAATCGCGGAAAGCTCGTCATCAAGACCTGATGTCTTTTTTTTTCGACGCCTTCCGGCGCTTCCGCTCCCCCCAACCGCACTACGCCCTGCCCGGTCGTGACCGTCAACACTTCGGCGAGCGGATCGGCGGGGATTGTCTCGCCCATGATTTCGGCCGCGCGCCGCCGCGTCATCATGCCGGCGCCGACATAGGCGACAAGATTTTCCCGCTGCACAGTCGGGTCGACGACGCTGTCGTTCCGCCAGACAAATTCGATATTGTCCGCGGCGAGTTCGTGGATGACATGGTCGCAAAGCCGCTTGATCCAGGCGAGGATCGGCAGCAATCCCTCCTCGTCGGCGCTGGCTTTCTGGGTCTCGCTGGTCGAGCGATTCATCTGGTTGACGAAAGCCTGCGGCGAGACGGAAAAGGCGAAACAGACGACGCGCGCGATCCACTCGTCGAACGCGTTTTTCAGTTCCGGCTCCTTGGTCTGAATGAAAGTTTTCGCCACGCCGCCGGGCACGAATTTCGCCCGCCGCCGCCGCGCCAGGTCGCCGGTGAAATAGAGGTCCCAATAGTCCTGGAAATTCTTGATCTGGTCCGGCGTCCAGGCGTCGGGCACGCCAATCAGGCTCTCGGGAATATTGCCTTCGCTGTAATAGGTCAGCTGATGCAACTGCCGCTTCAGGCCGATATTGACGGTGGCGATCACCTGCTCCACCGGCGAATAGCCATAGGCGCGATGGGCGCGCGGATTGCGCGGCCGATAGAGGATGTCGCGCTCGGAATATTCGACCGCCGGCATGCCCTTGAGGATCTGCTGATAGGCGACGGGATAAACCAGCTTGCCGCCCTGCGCGAAGGGACGCGGCGTGCGGCCCCAAGCGTCGAGCACCGGCTTGATCGTCGCGCCATCGAGCGGATGCAGGGCGATCAAATTGCCGGCCCGGTCGCGCTGGCGCCATAGGGACGGCGCGTCGATGACGAACAGGTCTTCCAGCACCATGCGCATCCATGACGACCAGTCATGCGCGCCATCAGGGCGGTGAAAGAATTTCTCGATTTTCGCGAGTTGCGCCGGATCGGCGGTCATGCCCGCCTTGGCGCGGATCGACCAGTTCATCCGCTCGACCTGATCCTTGCGCGTCTCGATCACCAGGCGCAGCAGGTCATAGGCGTCGGCGAGCGCGCGCAGGTCGGCGAAGGAAATCGCCTCAGTAGCTGCGGGTGCGCAGATTGAGATTATAGCCTGAGGGAAAGTCCCATTGCCGACCCGCGACATCGGCCGGCGCCGAGGGCGCCTGGGGCGCCGAGGGGCCGAACCAGTCGGCGGCGCCCTCAGGCGCGGAGCCGAAACGGGCGGTGACCTCGACAGGCGAAAGGGACCAGCGTGGCAGACCCGCGCCGCGTTCGTTCATGGTTGCACTCCGAATTTTATTGTTGAGCGCCGAGGTTAGACGCGCCGCAAGATTTCGATTGCCAGCAAGATTAATCCGACGCAGCCTGTGGCTATTGACAAGTTCCCGGCGTCGGGGCTTCTCGCGCGGTTGAGACCAATCAGCGAAGCCAGGATCAGGAGGACGGGCGCAACAGACGACAAGGTTATCTTGGACACTCCGCACCTATTCTGGAGGAAAAATTAAATGGAATTTGATTTGAAGAACAAAAGATTATGCCTGTTCATAGACGGGACTTGGAATACGGTCGAAAACAACACCAATGTCTGGCGGATGTTTTCACTTTGCGCGGAAAAGGACGATCAGGGAAAGCAGCAGGACATCTATTATACGAAGGGCGTCGGCACTTCGGTCGGTGCAAAAATGTCCGGCGGTCTGTTCGGCTATGGAATCGATGAAATTATCATCGACGCCTATGAATGGCTGATCCGGAGATACCAAAGCGGCGACGAAATTTTCATATTCGGCTTCAGCCGCGGCGCCTATGCGGCGCGCAGCCTCGCCGGTTTGATCGCGAAGAGCGGCATTGTCCGTCCGGGGTCGCCCGTCGGCGTTGGCGAACTCTACGCGCGATACAAATCGCCGGATGCGCGAACGCTTTATCAGCTGATCGCTCAGGACAAGGCCGGGACGCTCGGCAAAACCACCATTCTCGAGAGCTGGCTACTGAAATATTCCGCGCCCGCGCCAATCAAGATGATCGGGGTATGGGATACCGTGGGCGCACTTGTCGGTCCTTATTCATTTCTGGAGACCGGTTTGAGACAGCCGGAACAGAATGCCTATCACGCGCTGGCGATCGACGAACATCGGGAAAGCTTCCAGCCGACACTCTATACGCAGAATTTTCATCTCGACCAATCCGAAGCCGATCAGCCGAAGCTGCGGGACATTTCAAGCGTCGAGCAGCGCTGGTTCGTCGGCGCGCACGCCAACGTCGGCGGCGGTTACAACAGCGACCTTCTAGCGCAGATTCCGCTGCGCTGGTTGAAAAAGAAAGCAGAGTTGCACGGGATGAAATTTTCGTACGATCTCGACATACATGATAAGTCCTGCGAAGCCCCCATCAACGACTCGTTCAAGGAGATGTTCTACGGGCTTTATGCGCTCGCAAAACTTGAACGGCCCTATTATCGCCGGATCGGCAGCGAGCCGATCGTGACGCCAATCCTCAAGACCGAGACAGTAAACGAGACGATCGACAGCTCCGTTTTCGAGCGCGTGAGAAGATGCCGCGATTATTCGCCAGCGAACCTGGACGATTGGGCGCGCCGGCGCGGGGTCGATCTGAAATCGATCGAGGGAGCTGTGCGAACCGATAACCCTCAGATCGGCGTCGACTGATTCCGGCGCCCTCGCAACACCAAGTCGTTCCGGAACGACAAGCGAGGCAGAGCTATTCCCTTCGGTCATTGTCTGCTGTTAGACGGCGATAAAATTCGAACACCGCCGCGCCCTCGCCCTGCTCGAACACCAGCGCCGAAACCGCCCAGACCAGCGCGTCAACGCGGTCCGGCGAATAGCCTGCGCGGGCGCGGTCGAAATCCGGGGTCATCAGGCACATCTGGTCTTCGAGCCTGGCGAAGACGCCGCAATGGCGCACCCGGCCCTGTTCGTAGAGCGCGGCCACCGGTTCGGCGCGGGTGAATTTCCCGCGCGTGGCGCGCACTGCGCGGTAAGGGACGTTGGCGTCGACCTGACGGATCAGGGTCTCGATCATCTCGCCGCCATTATTGACCTCGGCGACAATGCAATCGGCTGCGAATTCCTTCAGCGCCGTGACGGCCCGCGTGGCCCAGCCGAGCGGCGTCTCGCCCTGGCGCGACAGGTCGGCGAGGACATGGACGCGGCGATCCGCCGCCAGGCCGGCGACGATCATGCCGCACTCGTCAGCGTTCTCGCCCGAGGTCGCGGGCGGATCGACGGCGACGACGATGCGCCCGAGTTTCGGGCGTTCATCCTTCTCGGCCAGAGCCGCCTCGATCATGTCGCGCGTCCACAGCGCGCCGGGCGCATCGAGCAACATGTGGGCGTGCAATTCCTGCCGCCCGAGCCGTGTGCCCTCATATTTCCGCACCACGCGGGTGAGGAAGTTTTCGGCGAGATTGCCGATATTGTCGAAAGTCGAATGTTGCGTTTTATGCGTCAGCGGATCTGCGAGCAGATCGCGCATCAGCTTGGTCGGGCGCGGCGTGGTGGTGACGATGGCCTGGGGTCTTGCGCCGAGCCGCAGGCCGAACACCGCCTGGTCCCAGGCGTCGGGATAACGCCAGGCGGCCAGTTCGTCTGCCCAGAGTTTCATGTGCTGTTTTCCGCGCAGCCGCTCGGGCTCCTCGGCGGAAAACAACAGCGATTTCGATCCGTTCGGCCATTCCAGCCGACGTTTGTGCGCGACGTAGCGAGGGCGCTCATTGCGCGGACAGATCGCCAGCACGCCGGATTCGCCCTCTACCATTACGTCGCGCACATCATCGGCGGTCGCGCCGATCAGGTTGACCAGAGCGAAGTCGCGCGCCCAATGGCGCACGGTTTCAGCTCCGGTGCGTGTCTTGCCCCAGCCCCGCCCGGCCAGAGGCAGCCAATAGACCCAATCTCCCGGGGGGATGAGCTGCTCCGGGCGCGCCCAGAAGGGCCAAAGCGTTTTCAGCGATTCCAGTTCGTCGGCGTCGAGTTTTGCGAAAAAGGCGGCGCGCTCGCGGGCGCCGAGCCGCGCCAGGCTTTTGGCGTCGGTTGGCGTCTTCCGCATCGACACGATCAGGATTTCGCCGAGGGCTCATCGCCCTGGCCGCGCGCCAAGGATTCCAGCTTCTTGAGCAGGGAGTCGCGCGCCTCGTCGAGCGAATTGGCCGCCTCGGCGCCGGCGTCGAGGCCGAGCAATTTGGCGCGACGGTCCATGATCGACAGGACGCGCGCCGCCGACGCGGCGTCGCCGCCCATCGCCGCCTTGTAATGCGCCGCTTGCAACTGATCCAAGCGACAAAGCTCGAGTTGGCGCAATTCGCGCGCAGGCGGCTCGCGACAGGAGCGAAGGGCCTTGGCGACGATGGCGTAGATGCGGCCCACCGTGACGCGGCGAAACCCCGCCTCCGGCAATTTGCGCGCGATCTCCTGAAAGGACAGGCCGTGCAGCCGCATGTTCAGGATCGCCAGGTCGCGGCTGACGCGGTCGAGCGGCGTTTCCACCGTTTTCGGCGCGACCGGCGTGTCCTCCGCGACCAGGCGGCGGCTTTTGCGTTTTTTCGCGAGGATATCGCGCAGGTCCGACGCCATGTGTCATCCGTATCTATTGGCCGCCTCGCGTCATCGCGCGGCGGAAACGAAAAACCCGGCGTCTCCCTCTCAGGAGCGCCGGGCGCACATCTTCAACGTGGATATTTGTAGCAAATGTCGGTCGACCCGTCAATGGGCAAAAATGGGATTTGTTATTTTTATGGGATTTTGCCCATTAGTTTCTGCCGAAAAGCGTGCTGGGCTATGATGGGCAACCCTTGGCAATATTCAATTAACGGTGAAACGCCCGGCGAAACGCCCGACAATCCTGACGTCATCGAGCGTGGCCTCATAAGGCGCATAGCTGGAGTTGGCGGAAATGACGCGGATCCGCATCGGCTCCGAGCCCATGACGATCTGCAAACGTTTGATCACCAGCCCATAGCCGTCCCAGAGCGCGAAAATGCCCTCTGGGCTGGGGATGGTGTAGCGCAGGTCGACGAAGACCCGGTCGCCCTCGAACAGCCGCGGCTCCATGGAATCGCCGATCACCTCGAAGGCTCGGATATGCCGGGCGGTGGCGTGCAGAACCCCCTGCATGATCGTCGGCGGCAGGCTCCATTCGGCGGCTATGCCTTCGGCGGCATAGGCATTGCCGCGCTCGTCGTGGACGAACGCCTCGATCGGCACGCCGCCGCCGCCGGCCCCCGCGCGCACGTCGACTTCGAAGATGGTCGAGCCCACCGAGGCGCTGTCGACCATCTTCCGGTCGACGCTGGTGTCGAGTTTGCGCCGCGGCGGTTTTTCGGGGCCGAATTCGCCGCCCGCCTCCTCAGCGCCGGTGATGAGCCAGTCGAGCGAGCGGCCGAGCGCGCTGGCCAGCTTGTGCAAGGCCGGCAGCGAGCCGCCCCGTCCGCGCTTTAGCGCGTCGCGCACGTAGGTCTCGCCGAGGCCGGCAAGTTTCGACAGGCCCTTCATGTCCAGGCCCTGCCGCTCCATCTCGGCCTTCACGCGCAATTTGATCGCGTCATCCATGATGGGATATTTCCCATATTTTCATCGGATGGTCCAGGGGGATTATTCCCATTGACACGATGGGATTGTTCCTCTTATGTTCTCTTTGTCGTTGCGGACGACCCATTTCTACAACCCGCGAGTTGACACATGTCCCTTCCCCTCCCCTACGCAGTTTTCACGCCCTTTTCCTCCACCACGCTCATCGTGCCGCGCGCCGGCGCCCGGCCGATCAAGGTCGAAAAAGCCCGCCCCCGCGCAGCCTTGCCAAAGACCGGCCAGTTCGGCCTGAGCGCCGAGCCCCGCGCCGCCGCGCAAATGCTGACGCTGCGCGTTGCCCCACCGCCGCCCGCCTCCGTGCTTTATGCGCAAACGCCGCAGGGGCTGGCGCGCTCCGAGGCCTTCGAGGACTGGCTGGAGCAGGCGGTCAGGCGTCTGGCGGCGCAAAAGCCCGGCCGCATCGCCGCGACCTATGCTCTGGAGGTGACGGCGCCGCGCACCGCTCGCACCCGCCAGTTCGGCGCCATGGAGCGCCCGCTGATCGAGGCCCTGGCGCGAAGCCGCATCATCCGCCGCGGCCTGTCGCCAGAAAAATTCAGCGTCGCTTATGGCGGGACTGGAAGCGAACTGATCCTGACGGTCAGCGATTTTTGCGCGTCCTGATCGCCTCTCTCCTGACGTTCCTGCACGAAAAGCGCACTGCAAAAATTGGAATCAAATCATGAACAAAAGGCGCAAATCGAAGATCTCTCTGCCGCAACTTGCCTGTCTGGAGCCGCCGGCGCACGAAAGCCAGGCCCGGCGCATGCTGCAGACATTCAAGCGCTCCGGCTACCGCACGCCGGAAGGCCCCAATGTCGAGCGCCTGCTCAAGGCCGGCGACGCCGCGAAAATCGAGACATTTTCCGAAGTCGTGGAAGTCGCGCGCGGCGACAAGTTCGAGGCCGTCGCGGTGGATTTCGTCCGCATGCGGCTTGACGACGGGCCGCTGTCGCGGTTGCGCGATCGCAACCAGCTCGACCGCGACGACCGCGCGAAAAACCTGGCGCTCGCGCAAGCCGGCGAAAGATACCGTCAGGATTTCTTCCGCGCCGGGCTCGACAATCTGCGGGCGCTCGATCCTTCGCGGGAAGTCTCGGCGGCCTATTCGCCCGGGGGCTTGTGGCGCTGCGAGAGCCAGATCGAGGCGTTGCAAAATTTCCGCGCCGCGCGCGAGTCCATTCCCGAGGATTTTCGCGAGGCTGTGATGGCGATCGTCCTGTCGGAGCGCGAGCCGGTCGATGTCGGGCGGGAAATCGGCGCCTATCGCGACGCCAAGATGGCCGGCGCCGTGGCCTTGTTCATCCTGCGCCGGGGGCTGACGGCCCTGGCGAGGCATTACCGGATGATCGCGCCGCGTTCGGCTGCCTGATCCAGACACGCGGGCGTCAAGCGACGATCGGCGCTGGCGAGAACGATGCGCGACCACGCTCGACAACTCGCATCGCGCCACTGGGCAAGCGTCTGCACGCCACCTCCGCGGTCCGAGTCGAGAGCGGCGACGATCGTTTCGGCAAACGCCTTTTCATCTCCCAGCGGGACGAGGCCTGATGGCGCAACGACTTCGGCCAGCGCGCCGGTATCGTAGGCGACGACCCGAAGCTCGCAGCTTAACGCCATGACGACGGAGCCAGACGCGCTGACACGCGGATAAGGTGCGAGCAGAAGGTCGCTGCGAGCGATCTCTCGTGCGATCTCGATATCGCCGAGAAACTTGCTCGAAGGTCCTTTAGTCACGTGGACCACTCGCGAAGCCGCTTCGACGGCGGCGCCGCAGTCGCCCCTTCCCGCGAAGGAGAGGGAGAGCCGCTGGCGTTGCGCCTCGGCAATATTTTCCAGGATTGCAGGAAGCCGATCGAGACCCTTGTCCGCGCGCATCTGGCCCAGAACCAGCAGTCCGACGCGCTCGGGAGATTTTTCGTCCGGCGTGACAGTGCGGACCCACGCGGCGTATTCGCAAAACGGGAGATGCCCGACCGTCTCGGCCCCGCGCCCACTGGCGGCGGCGGCTTCTACGGCGAGTTCCGCCGAATGGGTAACGAGCGTTCGCGCCGAACGCCAAAGCATCCATTGGGACAATGCGAGATGTTTCGGCAGCGGCGCCTTGGGCGCAGGATCATGCGCGATGACGATCATCCGCGCTCCAAGCGCCGAAAAAAGCGCCAGGACGATCTGGTCATACCAGCTTCTCGTCATGACCACGATCACGCTCGCGCGGCCGATCGACGCGGCTCGTCCGACCGCGGCAAGTCCGCGCATCTGGCGAAAAAGCTGGCGTGCGATCCCCGCGGGCCGGTGGGCAGGCAGGATGCGTCGGACCGAGAGGCCGGCAGGAGCCCATTCCGTGTCCACAGGAACGAGCGCGTCAACCTCGCATGTCGAGGCGAGCAACGCCGCCAGTTCCCGGCCATAGGGATTGCCGGGATCGACATCGTAGACGATGACGCGAGGCCGGTCGCGGCCTGCGGGCGCAGCGCGAGACGAAGATTGTTTTTCTTCCAAGACGTAATCTAAAGACATGGCGCAATATTCCAGAAAACGCGCGTCTGCCGACGTTTTCGTCACCGCCGCAGGGGCGCTCGAGTTCAATCGTCCCAAATTCTAGAGACTAACCCCGCAACCGTCGCGCCAATTCTTTCGAAATCGTTAACTCCATCGCAAACGGCCCGGCGGCGTCCACGAAAACCTCTCCTGCCCGCTTCAAACCTTCGGTTCCAAAACGCGCGCGGATCGATTCCTCGATCCAGGCTTTTTGCTGTTCCGAGCGGCGGCGCTTCAAGGCCCCCGTGCGCTCGGCCCAGGCGCGATGCTCAGCCAAGGCGCGATGGATTTCCTCCACGCCGGTTCCCGTCGACGCCGAGGCGAGGATCACCGGCACGCGCCAGTCGTCGTCGCGTTCGAACAGCGTCAGGGCGCCCTCAACTTCGCTCGTCGCTCGCCGCGCCGCGTCGCCCATGTCGGCCTTGGTGACGACGACGATATCCGGCAATTCCATCACGCCGGCCTTCATGAATTGCAGGCTGTCGCCCGAGCCCGGCTGCACACAGAGGATGACGCTGTCCACGGCAAAGGAAATGTCCGCCTCCGACTGGCCGATCCCGACGCTTTCAATCAGCACGCGGTCGAACAGGGCGCGCATCAACGCCGAGGCCGCAATGGTCTGGTCGGAAAGGCCGCCGAGCCGGTCGCGCGCCGCCATGGAGCGAACGAACACGCCCTGGTCGTCGGGGTCGGTCGCCATGCGCGCGCGATCGCCGAGCAATGCGCCGCCGGTCCGTCGCGAAGAGGGATCGACGGCGATCACGCCCACGGTCTCGCCGCGCGCGCGCCAGTCGCGCAAAAGGGCGTTGGTGAGGGTGGATTTGCCGACGCCGGGCGGCCCGGTCAGTCCCGCCGCATGGGCGCGCGTCTGGACGATGGCGGCGTCGAGCAGTTGCGCCAGTTCCTCCGCGCCCTCATGGGTCTCGATCAGGGCCAGTGCGCGCGAAAGCCCGCGCTTGCCGCCAGCGGCGATGGAGGACAGGTCGGGAAAAGACGCGATCAAGTGAAACCCCATATTTCCGCGCGGGTCTAGCGGGCGGCGAGGATTCTGGCAATAGCTGCGTGGGAATGGTCAATCGCCTAGGGCGTGCAGGATCACTTCGCGCCGATGCGGAGCGAGGCGGTGCTCGAACAGGTATATCCCCTGCCAGGTCCCCAGCAGCAGTTCCCCTCGCGCGAAAGGGATGGTCAGACTGGTTTGCGTCAGGGCGGCGCGGATATGCGAGGGCATGTCATCAGGGCCTTCCGTGTCGATGCGCGTAAAGTCCCGCGCCTTCCGGCGCGATCCGGTCGAAGAAGACTTTCAGATCGTCGAGCACGGACGGGTCGGCGTTTTCCTGGATGAGCAGCGACGCCGAGGTATGGCGGCAGAAGATCGTCAGTTGGCCCGTGACGAAGTCATTCTCGTGCAAAAAGGCGCGCGCCTCGGACGAGAATTCGAGAAATCCCCGCCCGTGGGTTTTGAGAAGCAGTTTCTGTTGCGCTTGCCGCAGCATCGCGAGACCCGGCCCCTTATCCGCGCTTAGCGCGCCTTGTCCCGCAAACGAGATGGAAAGCCGCGATCACGCCAGCGAGCCGGCCGCCTTGCCCAAGCGCCGCCTGCGCCGCCGCGAGGCGCGCGATCGGCACGCGATAGGGCGAGCAGGAGACGTAGTCGAGCCCGGTCTTTTCGCAGAACGCAATGGAGGACGGATCGCCGCCATGCTCGCCGCAAATGCCGAGCTTGATCTTTTCGCGCGTCTTGCGACCGCGCTCGGCCGCCAGCGCCACCAGTTCGCCGACGCCGTCCTGGTCGAGCGAGACGAAGGGGTCCTGCGGCCAGGATGCCCTTCTGCGACATAGGTCCCGAGGAAGGAGCCGGCGTCGTCGCGCGAAATGCCGAGCGTCGTCTGCGTCAGGTCATTGGTGCCGAAGGAGAAGAATTCCGCCGTCTCGGCGATTTCCCCGGCGCGCAGCGCGGCGCGCGGCAGTTCGATCATCGTGCCGACCTGGTAAGGAATGGTCGACGCCCGTTTCCTTCGACACCGCCTCGGCCATGGCGACGATGCGCGCCTTGACCAGATCGAGTTCGCGCTTGCCGAAGACCAGCGGGACCATGATTTCGGCGGTGACCGGCGAGCCGGTTTTCTGCTGCGCTTCCACCGCGCCCTCGAAAATGGCGCGGGCCTGCATTTCCGCGATTTCCGGGAAGGCGATCGCCAGACGCACGCCGCGGAAGCCGAGCATGGGGTTGAACTCGTGCAATTCGTCGGCGCGGCGCTTCAGTTTTTCCGGCGACGAGCCCATCGCCTTGGCGACCTCGGCGATTTCCTCCGGCGTATGCGGCAGGAACTCGTGCAGGGGCGGATCGAGCAGACGGATGGTCACCGGCAGGCCGTGCATGATTTCGAACAGGGCCGCGAAATCCGAGCGCTGCATCGGCAGAATTTTCGCCAGCGCCGCGCGGCGGCCGGCCTCGTCGCCGGCCAGGATCATTTCGCGCACGGCGATGATGCGGTCATTGTCGAAGAACATGTGCTCGGTGCGGCAGAGGCCGATGCCTTCCGCGCCGAATTTTCGCGCGATGCGCGCGTCGGCGGGCGTGTCGGCGTTGGTGCGCACCTTCAGGCGCCGCACCTCGTCGGCCCAGCCCATCAGAACCGCGAATTCGCCGGACAGTTCCGGCTGCAGCATCGGCGACTTCGCCTTCCATCACCTGTCCGGCCGACGCCGTCGACGGTGATGACGTCGCCCTTGCGGAAGGTGCGGCCGGCGACGATCAGCGCCTGCGCTGCGTAATCGACGCGCACCGAACCAGCGCCGGAAACGCAGGGTTTGCCCATGCCGCGCGCGACCACTGCCGCGTGGGAGGTCATGCCGCCTCGCGTGGTGAGGATGCCTTCGGCCGCATGCATGCCGTGAATGTCTTCCGGCGAGGTTTCGACGCGCACCAGGATGACCTTCTTGGCCGGCCGCCTTCAGCGTCTCGGCTTCGTCCGAGTTGAACACGATTTCGCCGCTGGCGGCGCCGGGCGAGGCCGGCAGGCCCGTGGCGATGATCTTTCGTTCGGCCTTGGGGTCGATGGTCGGATGCAGCAACTGGTCGAGCGCCGCCGGCTCGATGCGCAAAATCGCCTCGTCACGCGAAATCAGCCCGTCATTGGCCATTTCCACGGCGATGCGCAGGGCCGCCTTGGCGGTGCGCTTGCCGTTGCGGGTCTGCAGCATCCAGAACTTGCCGCGCTCGACGGTGAACTCCATGTCCTGCATGTCGCGGTAATGGCGCTCCAGCAATTGCGTGGCGCGGACGAATTCGGCGTAAACCTCCGGCATCACCCGTTCCATCGACGGCTTTTCGGACTTGGCGGCGATGCGCGCCACTTCCGAGATATTCTGTGGCGTGCGAATGCCGGCCACCACGTCCTCGCCCTGGGCGTTGACCAGGAATTCGCCGTAAAGCGCGTTCTCGCCGGTCGACGGGTTGCGGGTGAAGGCGACGCCGGTCGCCGAGGTCTCGCCCATGTTGCCGAACACCATGGCCTGGACATTGACCGCCGTGCCCCAGCTTTCCGGGAATGTCGTGCAGGCGGCGATAGGTGATGGCGCGCTGGTTCATCCAGGAGGAAAACACCGCGCTCGATCGCGCCCCAGAGCTGCTCGCGCGCATCCTGCGGGAAGGGCTTGCCGGTCTCGCGCTCCACGGCTTCCTTGTAGCTGGCGACGATCTTGCGCCAGTCGTCCGCCGGAAAGGTCGGTATCCTGCTGGTAGCCCTTCTGGTCCTTGTAGACCTCCAGGATTTCCTCGAAATTATGGTGTTCGACCTCGAGCACCACATTGGAATACATCTGGATGAAGCGGCGATAGCTGTCCCAGGCGAAACGCTCGTCGCCGGAGGATTTGGCGATGGCCTCGACCGTCACGTCGCCGAGACCGAGATTGAGCACCGTGTCCATCATGCCGGGCATGGAGGCGCGCGCGCCGGAGCGCACCGAAACCAGCAGCGGATTTTGCGGATCGGCGAAGGCGCGGCCGGTCAGCTTGCCGACATGCGTGCAGCGCCGCCTCGACCTGCGCCTGCAGATCGGCGGGAAATTGATGGCCGTTCGCGTAGTAATAGGCGCAGACTTCGGTCGAAATGGTGAAGCCGGGAGGGACAGGCAGGCCGAGATTGGCCATTTCCGCCAGATTGGCGCCTTTGCCGCCCAGCAGGTTCTTCATGGCGCTCGCGCCTTCGGCCTTGCCGTCGCCGAACGAATAGACCCATTTCACCATTTTCGATGCCCTTCGCGGATGCCGGGGACAGATGCAGGTTCGAGTAGTTCGATAAGGCGCTCGGCGGAGCTTGGCAACTGCATCGCCGCTTGATTTTGACGTCAGCGGCGCAGTTTCAAGGCCGAGCGCGCCCAGCTGGCGCCGTAAAACACCATGTCGATCGCCGAACAAGATTCCCAGGATGATCATGGTGTTCGCCGGCCAGCCCGCGAGAATCATCACGCCCAGCAAGGTGGTGACGACGCCGGCGAGGACGATGAAGATCTTGTGGCCGTCCGGCAGGTGAGAACCCAGCCAGATGCGGGCGACGCCGGCAATGAGAAAGCCGACGCCGACGAACGACCGTCAGGGCGGCGGCGGCGGCGACCGGCTGCGCCAGGGCGAAGGCGCCGAACACCAGGTAAAACAGGCCGCTGATCACCCAGAGGAAGAAGGAGGGCCAGTCGCGCGAATTGAAACCGAGGACGATTTCGGCGCCGCCAGCGATGATCAGCATCACCGCAATGAGCAGGACGACGGCCAAGCGTCGAGGCCGCCACCATGACCAGCGCCGCCACGCCGAACAGCAACGCAAAGCAGGCCATAAGCCGAAGAACCAGCCCCAGCGCGTTTCAGCCGCTCCATGGCCTGGCCCAGCGAATGGGGCGACGGCAAATCTTCCGGAGTCGTGCTCATGCGCCCCTCCTGAAAGGCTCTACGTTCTTGTTTCCACTTAATCTCGCTTCGGGGATCTTCGGTTCCTGGCGAGACCGCCCCCTTCGCGCCCAAAAATTGCGCCGCGCCGGATCAAAGCCCCCGCACGACCTCACGTCAAGCCCCGGCGTCCACGTGTTTACCCGGAGGCGCTCGGCCTTCGACGGGGAAGCGCGACGCTTTTGTTTGCCCACGGCGCAGGTTACGTGTAAAGCACCCCTTCGGTTTCCTGTCATGCCGGAACGCCTTGGATCGAGCGCGCTGTGAACAATAATTCGACGACCCCCTTGCTGGACAAGGTGAAAATCCCCGCCGACCTGCGCCGACTGCCCGAGAGCGATCTGCGCGCCATGGCCGAGGACGTCCGCCGCGCCACCATTGACGCCGTATCCGTCACCGGCGGCCATCTCGGCTCCAGCCTCGGCGTGGTCGAACTGACCGTCGCCCTGCATTATGTCTTCAACACGCCGCAAGACCGCATCATCTGGGATGTCGGCCATCAGGCCTATCCGCACAAGATCCTGACCGGACGGCGCGACCGCATGAAGACGCTGCGCCAGGGCGGACGGCCTGTCCGGCTTCACCAAACGCTCCGAGAGCGAATACGATCCCTTCGGCGCCGCCCATTCCTCGACCTCGATTTCCGCCGGCCTCGGCATGGCGGTGGCGCGCGACCTCGCCGGCGGCGACAACAACGTCATCGCGGTGATCGGCGACGGCTCGATGTCGGCGGGCATGGCCTATGAGGCGATGAACAACGCCGGCGCCTCGCATTCGCGGCTGATCGTCATCCTCAACGACAATGACATGTCCATCGCCCCGCCGGTCGGGGCCATGTCGGCCTATCTCGCCCGGCTTGTCCTCCGGCCGCACCTATCTGAAACTGCGCGACGCCGGCAAATCCATCGCCCGCCACCTGCCGAAGAGCGTCGAATCCGCCATTACCCGCGCGGTGGAGCACGCCCGCAACTATGTCACGGGCGGCACCCTGTTCGAGGAGATCGGCTTTTATTATGTCGGCCCGATCGACGGCCATAATCTCGATCATCTCCTGCCGATCCTGAAGAACGTCCGCGACGCCGATGTCGGCGGCCCCGTGCTGATCCATGTCGTGACGCAGAAGGGCAAGGGCTATGCCCCGGCCGAAGCCGCCGACGACAAATATCACGGCGTCAACAAGTTCGACGTGGTCACCGGCGCGCAGGTCAAGCCCAAGGCCAACGCGCCGTCCTACACCAAGGTTTTCGGCCAGTCGCTGGTCAAGGAAGGCGAGAAGGACGACAAGATCGTCGCCATCACCGCCGCCATGCCCTCGGGCACGGGCGTCGATCTCTTCCAGCAGGCCTTTCCGGCCCGCACCTTCGACGTCGGCATCGCCGAACAGCATGCGGTGACCTTTCGCCGCCGGCCTGGCGACCGAAGGCTACAAGCCCTTCTGCGCGATTTACTCCACCTTCCTGCAGCGCGGCTATGACCAGGTCGTGCATGACGTGGCGATGCAGAACCTGCCGGTGCGCTTCGCCATCGATCGCGCCGGACTGGTCGGCGCCGACGGCGCGACCCATGCCGGCTCCTTCGACGTGGCTTTCCTCGGCATTCTGCCCAATATGGTGGTGATGGCCGCCGCCGACGAGGCGGAGCTGGTCCATATGGTCGCCACCGCCGCGGCTTATGACGCCGGTCCCATCGCCTTCCGCTATCCGCGCGGCGACGGCGTCGGCGTCGACATGCCGCAGGAGGGCGTTCCCCTCGAAATCGGCAAGGGCCGCGTGATCCGCCAGGGCGACAAGGTCGCGATCTTCTCGCTCGGCACCCGGCTGGCGGAAGCCGAGAAGGCCGCCGATATGCTGGCCGCGCAGGGCGTCTCCGACCACTGTCGCCGACGCGCGTTTCGCCAAGCCGCTCGATGTCGATCTGTTGCGCCGCCTCGCGACCGACCACGAGGTCCTGATCACCATCGAGGAAGGCTCGATCGGCGGCTTCGGCTCCTTCGTGCTGCAACAACTGGCCGAGGACGGTTTCCTCGACAAGGGCCTGCGCGTCAGGTCCATGGTGCTGCCCGACCTCTTTCTCGACCAGGACAAGCCGGACGCGCTCTACGCCCGCGCCGGTCTCGACGCCAAGGGCATTGTCGCCAAGGTCTTCGAGGCGCTTGGCCGCCCGGCGGCGGAAGCCAGGACAGCCTGAGCGGTTTGGCTGGCGCCAACCGATCGTTCCGCTGCGGTGCGGTCATAGCGAGCGAAGCGAGGCGTTTAGCCGGGGCGTGGATTGCGCCTCGTCATGACGTCTTCGTCAGGGCAAAGCCGGCGGCATTTGAAAGAACGAGGCCATGAGCGCCCGTCGCGCCGATATCGCCTTGGTGGAGCGCGGCTTTTTCGCCAGCCGCGCCAAGGCGCGCGAAGCGATCGAGGCTGGTCTGGTCACGCTCGACGGACGCCCGGTGACCAAACCCTCGGAACCCGCCGCCCGAAAACGCCGTGCTCGCGGCGCAGGCGCCCTACCCCTGGGTGTCGCGCGGCGGCGTCAAGCTGGCGGCGGCGCTCGACGCCTTCGCCATAGATCCGGCGGGCAAGCAGGCGCTGGACGTCGGCGCCTCGACCGGCGGCTTCGCCCATGTGCTATTGTCGCGCGGCGTGGCGCATGTCACCTGCGTCGATGTCGGCCACGGGCAATTGCATCCGCTGGTCGCCGGGGATCGCCGGGTGACCTCGCTGGAAAAACGCGACGCCCGCTCGCTGACGGCCGCCGATTTGCCGCTGGCGCCGCAGATCGTCGTTTGCGACGTGAGTTTCATCTCGCTGGCGCTGGTCCTGCCGACGGTTCTGGCGCTGGCGGCGGACAAGGCCGAGGCGGCGATCCTGATAAAGCCGCAATTCGAGGCAGGACCCGAACACGCCAAAAAAGGGTTTGTGCGCGACGCCGAAATCCGCCGGGCGGTTTGCGACCGGATCGAGGCGCTGGTCTCCGATCTCGGCTGGCAAGTCATCGGCCTCATTCCGTCGCCCATCGAAGGCGGCGACGGCAATCATGAATTCTTGCTTGGAGCGCGCCGCGCGTGATCGATCTCAACGCCAGACTGCATATCGAACGGCTCGGCGCGCGCGGGGAGGGAATTTCCCAAGGCCCCCGCGGCCTGATTTTCACCCCTTACGCTTTGCCGGGCGAAGACATTATCGCCGAGGTTGACGGCGAGCGCGGCGCGCTGGTGGAGCTCGTCGCGGCGTCACCCGACCGGATCGCGGCCCCCTGTCCGCATTTCGCCCATTGCGGCGGCTGCGCCGTGCAAACCCTGGCCAATCCGGCCTATGCGGCATGGAAGCGCGGCCTTGTCGTCGAGGCCCTGCGCAACGCCGGGATCGAGGCTCTGGACATCGATCAAAAAGTCGCGCCTCTGGTCGAAGCCTGGGGCGCCGGGCGCCGACGCGCGACCTTCCACGCCCGCAACGACCAGCGCGGCAATCCGCATGTCGGCTTCATGCAGGCGCGGGCGCATCGTATCGTCGAAATTGACGCCTGCCCCATTCTTGCCCCGGAGATGGCTTCGGCCCTGCCTGCCGCGCGCGAATTGGCGAAAATTCTGGCGCCGCTGGACAAGCCGATGGACTTCATGGTCACCGCCAGCCTCAACGGGCTCGACGTCGACATCCGCGGCTGCGGCAAGCTCGAATTCGACATGGAGCAGGCCTTGATCGCGGCGGCGACAAAGCTCGACCTCGCCCGCATCGCCAATCACGGCGTTCCCCTCGTGGAGCGGCGGCCGCCCGAAATCCAGATCGGCCGCGCCCGCGTGACGCCGCCGGCCGGCGGCTTCCTGCAGGCGACGGCGGCCGGCGAAGAGGCTTTGGCGCAACTGGTGCGCGGCGCCGTCGGCGACGCGAAGAAGGTCGCCGATCTCTATTGCGGCGTCGGGACCTTCGCCCTGCGGCTGGCGGAAAAGGCCGAAGTCTTTTGCGGCGAAAGCGAAGCGGCGTCGCTGGCCGCCGGCCTGCGCGGCGGTCGCGCGGCGACGGGCTTGCGTCGCCTCACCGGGGAAGCGCGCGATCTGTTCGACCGCCCGCTGCTGGCGAGCGAATTGAACGGTTTTGACGCGGTCGTGTTCGATCCACCGCGCGCGGGGGCCGAAAAGCAGGCGTTCGAGTTGGCGGGCAGCGCCGTTCCGACGGTCGTCGGGGTGTCCTGCAACGCCCAGACCTTTGCCCGCGACGCCAAAATCCTGATCGAGGGCGGCTACGCCCTTGCCGGGGTGACGCCGGTTGACCAGTTCCTTTATTCGCCCCATGTCGAACTGGTCGGCGTGTTCCGCAAGGCGGCAGCCAAAAAGGCCAAGCGGCGGCTGCTCGGTTAAAACTTGCGGCGCGGCGCGCCATCGGGCAAAGAACCCGCACGATTTTTCGCGCCCGAAGGCGTGTCGAGACGGAAAGCAGATGAGCGATTTTTCCCCCGCCGAGATCGCGGCGCAAATGGCCCGGATCGTCGGCGAGAAATACGTGCTGACCGAAGCCGGCGACATGGCCGGCTATCTCAGCGAGCCGCGCGAGCTCTGGCATGGCAAGGCGGCTTGCGTTGCGCGCCCCGGAACGACGGCGGAAGTCGCCGCCATCCTCGGCTTTGCTGACAGGAACGGCCTGAAGGTCGTGCCGCAGGGCGGCAACACCGGACTGGTCGGCGGCCAGACGCCTGATGCCTCAGGTCGCGAAATCCTGCTCTCGCTGGGGCGGCTCGACAAGATTCGCGAGATCGATCCGGCCTCCAACACCATGATCGTCGAAGCCGGCGTGACCCTCCAGAAAGTGCAGGAAGCGGCCGAGAGCGTCGACCGGCTGTTTCCGCTGTCGCTGGCGTCCGAGGGTTCCTGCACGATTGGCGGCAATTTGGCGTCCAACGCCGGGGGCACCGCGGTGCTGGCCTATGGCAACGCCCGCGATCTCGTCACGGGGCTGGAAGTGGCGCTCGCCGACGGCAGCGTGCTCGGCAACCTGTCCAAGCTGCGCAAGGACAATACCGGTTACGATCTCAAGCACGTCTTCATGGGTTCGGAAGGCACGCTGGGCGTGATCACGGCGGCTGTCGTAAAGCTCTATCCCCGCCCCCGCTCGACGGAAACCGCGCTGATCGGCCTCGCCAGCCCGCAAAAATGCCTGGATTTGCTGGTGCTGGCGCAGGGCATGGCCGGACCGGACCTGAAGACGTTCGAGTTCATGTCGCGGTTCGGAATCGAGATCGTGGTCAAGCACACCGCCGGCGCCCGCGAACCGCTCGAAGGCTCACATGACTGGTATGTGCTGCTGGAGCTGGCCTCGCAGTCCGAAACCGGCCTGAACGACGTGATGATGGGCCTGCTGGAAGCCGCATTCGAAAAGGAAATCGTCGAAGACGCGGTGGTGGCGACTTCGCTCGACCAGCGCAAGGCGTTCTGGGTCTTGCGCGAAAACCTGTCGGAAATGCAGAAGTTCGAGGGCGGCTCGATCAAGCATGACGTCTGCGTTCCCGTGGCGCAGGTCCCGGCCTTTCTCGCGGACGCGCTCCCCGTGGTCGAGGCGACGATCCCCGGCGCGCGCCCCGTGCCTTTCGGCCATCTTGGCGACGGCAATATTCATTTCAACGTCAGCCAGCCGCTCGGCGCCGACAAGCAGGCCTATCTCGCGCGGTGGGAAGAGCTGAACGAGAAGGTGCATGAGGTCGTGGCCAGATATCACGGCTCGATTTCCGCGGAACACGGCATTGGCGTGCTGAAACGCGAGTTGCTGCCCACCGTGAAGGACAAGGTCGCGATGGACGTGATGCGCCGGTTCAAGACCGCCCTCGACCCCAAAAACACGCTCAATCCGGGCAAGGTGCTTTAGCGGCGCCTTCCTCTTTTGCCGCGCTTGACGCACGGCGCGCGCCATCGTCTCATGGCGCGAAAGGGAGGGGCTCATGTCCACATTCAAAGGTATTCGCGTCGAAAAAGACGCGTCCGGTTATCGCGCGTCCTATTCCGAATTTGACGATTCCGAACTGATGGACGGCGACGTCACCGTGCGCGTCAGCCATTCGACGGTCAACTACAAGGACGGTCTGGCGATCACCGGCAAGTCCCCGGTTGTCAGGCGTTTCCCGATGATCCCTGGCATTGATTTCGCGGGCGTGGTCGAAGCCTCCGATCATGACGGGTTCAAGCCGGGCGATGCGGTCGTGCTGACCGGCTGGGGCGTCGGCGAAACCCATCTCGGCGGCTATGCGCAAAAGGCCCGGGTCAAGGGCGACTGGCTCGTGCCGCTGCCGTCAGGACTGACCGCAGCTCAGGCCATGGCGATCGGCACCGCCGGCTTTACCGCCATGCTCGCCGTGCTGGCGCTGGAAAAGCACGGCATGACGCCCGCTCGCGGAAAAGTGCTTGTCACCGGCGCGGCGGGCGGCGTCGGTTCGGTGGCGATCTCGCTGCTCGCCAAGGCTGGCTGGCATGTCATGGCGTCGACAGGGCGACCCGACGAGGCGGATTTCCTCAAGGGACTTGGAGCGGCGGAGATCATCGACCGGGCCGAACTTTCGGCGCCCGGCAAGCCGCTGGGCAAGGAGCGCTGGGCGGCCGCGGTGGACAGCGTGGGATCGCACACCCTGGCCAATGTGCTGGCGCAAACGGCTTACGAAGGCGCCGTCGCCTCCTGCGGCCTGGCGCAGGGCATGGATTTGCCGACCTCGGTGGCGCCCTTCATCCTGCGCGGCGTCTCGTTGCTCGGCGTCGACAGCGTGATGAAGCCAAAAAACGCGCGGCTTGAAGCCTGGGCGCGGCTGGCGCGCGATCTCGACCAGGCCAAACTTGCCGAACTCAGCGCGACCATCGGCTATGACCAGGTCATCGAGACGGCGCAGAAAATCCTCGAAGGCAAGGTGCGCGGGCGGACCATCGTGGAGATCGGGTAAAGCCGCCGTCACCTCGGACCGGGCAGCACCATCTGCGTTTGCGTGACGATGGCGGCGAGCTTGCCGTCGCCCCGCGAAATGCGCGTTTGCCAGACCATGGTCGAGCGTCCCAGATGGACGGCCGCGCATTCCGCGCGCGCGACGTCGCCGGCCCTGACGACCCCGACAAAATTGGTCTTGCTTTCGATGGTCGTCGTGCCGGCGCCGGCCGGCAGGTTCAGGGCCGTCGCCACCGCGCCGACGGAATCGGCGAAAGCCATGATCGCGCCGCCATGCAGCGCCGCATTCACGGTGCAAAGGTCTTCGCGCACGGGCATTTCGGCGACGACGCGGTCCGGCCCCGCCTCGATGAGCTTTATCCCCATCAATTTGGCGAAAGGCATGACATCCACGTCAATCATGGCGCTCTCCCTCGCCCGCCTATTCCCCGTTGCCAGTCCCCAGAAGCGCGGCCCGTTTCCGACTCAATTGCGCGCCGGCATGGTCCATGAAGGCGCGAACGCGGGCGGCGTGGCGCAGGTCGGGATGGGTCAGCAGCCACAGATCGGCGCCGCGACCCGACATCGGCTCGTCGGTGCAAACCAGTTCCGGATGCTGGTCGCCGATGAAACGCGGCAGGAAACCGATCCCCATGCCCTCAGCGATGCATTTTGCGAGGCCGACCGTGGTGTTGCAGCGCATGGCGATGCGATTCTGCGGGATTTCCTTCTCGATCCAGTCGAACACATCGACGCCGCCGAAATGTTCGTTGAAGGCGATATAGGCGTGACGTTCGTCCGAGGGGTCGAAGCCGGCCTCGTAAAGCGTGCGTGACACATAGCGGCCCCAGACCGAGGAGCCGATCCGGCGGCCGACCAGGGTCTCCGGCGGCGCATAGGTCGAGCGCACGGCGATGTCGGCGTCGCGGCGCGACAGGTTGAGCGGCTGGTTCATCACCAGCACGTCGAGCTGGATATCCGGGAAGGTCTGCCGGAAACTGGCCAGCACCGGGCTGAGGACGTAGTTGAACAGCGCGTCGTTGGTCGTCACCCGCAGCAGGCCGGAGGGCTTGTCGTCGCGCCCTGCGATGCGGCGTTCGAAATCGGTGACGTCGCGGCCCATGCGCTCGGCCAGCGCCACCATTTCCTGGCCGGCGGCGGTGGCGGCGTAACCGTTGCGGGACCGTTCGAACAATTTGGCCCCGATCATCGCCTCGAGCGCGCCGAGACGGCGAAACACCGTGGAGTGATTGAGGTTGAGCGCGGATGCGGCGCCGACAAGGGAACCGGATTCGGCAATGCCCCGCACCAGACGAAAATCGTCCCAGCTGATTTGATTCATGTCGCGAAAATGGTTCATTTCGCAACCTTGCGCAAGAGCGGGCCAGAATCCAGCCTCGATGCAACCGGTCTTCAGCCCCTCGGCGCGGCGGCGCGGCGCAACCGGTCATTGATCGCCTCGCCGAGATCATCCTGCGGGATCGGCGCAACGGCGATTTTCGTCGCGCCAGCCTGGTCGAGCGCCCGCAACAGGGTGAAAAGATTGGCCGCCGCCTCGGTGAGATCGCCACTCGGCGAAAGATCGCAGACTTTTCCAGCCTCGCCGGCGAAACAGCCGCCGAAATCCAGCCCCGCCTCGCCCTCGCGCAAATCCTTTGCGTCGAGCCGCACTGTTGCCCGCGGCGCATAATGGGAGGCGAGCAGGCCGGGCGCCAAAGGTTTGTTCTCGTCTGCGCCGCCCGCCGCCAGGGGAAAGCCCATCACTTCCTCCAGCGCGCCGCGCGAAACGCCGCCCGGCCGCAACAGGCGCGGCGTCCCGTCGAGCAGCGCGACAATGGTCGATTCCACTCCGACCAGGCAGGCGCCGCCGTCAAGCACGGCGTCGATGCGCCCATCGAGATCGGCCAGCACATGGGCCGCCGTCGCCGGACTGACATGGCCGGAAAGATTGGCCGAGGGCGCGGCGACCGGACGGCCCGCGGCCGCCAGCAAGGCTTGCGCGGTCCGGTCGGCGGGCATTCGCAGCCCGACGCTGTCAAGGCCCGCCCGCGCCAGATCGCACACCTGCGCCTGATCCGCCAGCGGCAGCACCATGGTCAGAGGGCCCGGCCAGAAGGCTTCGGCCAATCGCTCCGCAATCGCGTCGAAACGCCCCTCGCGGCGCGCCATGGCGCGATCCGCGACATGGGCGATCAGCGGATTGAAGCTCGGCCGCCCCTTGGCGCGATAAATGCCGGCGACCGCGCGAGGGTCGGTCGCGTCTGCGCCGAGCCCATAGACGGTCTCAGTCGGAAAGGCGACCAAGCCGCCCGCGCGCAAAAGCTCTGCCGCCGCGTTCACCCCCGCCTCATCCGCCGCCAGACGGCGTGTCGCGCGCGGTTTCATTTCATTCGTCATTCCGGTCATTTCGTCTTGTCGGGCGGCGGCGCCCGGAAGAATGGAATTGACCCCCGTCATCGAAGATGGTTCGCTTATGAACTTTCTTGCGCTATCGACGACAAAGACCAATAATCAATCTACATTCGCGAGCGCTGGCCACAAAGCGCCAAACGAACCCATCGGGGAGAAACCATGGCCGAAGTCGAAATTTCGCGCGCGGGCGCGGTGCTGGAGATCGCTTTGAACCGGCCGGCGAAAAAGAACGCCCTGACCACGGCCATGTATCGCGCCATCGTCGGCGCCCTGGAGCAAGCCGAACAGGACGCCGCGCTTGGCGCCGTCGTCTTTCGCGGCGCTGGCGGCGTGTTTTCCGCCGGCAATGACATTGCCGACTTCGCCGCCGCGGTGCAGAGCGGCGAAGGTCTGGCGGCCGGGGACTTCATCCGCAAGATCGCGACATTTTCCAAGCCCATTGTCGCCGCGGTCGAGGGGCTGGCCGTTGGCGTCGGCACGACCATGCTGCTGCATTGCGACCTCGTCTATGCCGCGCCCAATGCGCGCTTCTCCTTGCCCTTCGTCGATCTCGGGCTTTTGCCCGAGGCCGGGTCGTCGCTTCTGCTGCCGCGCCGCGTCGGCATGGCGCGCGCCAGCGCCTGGCTGCTGCTGGGCGAGGCCTTTTCCGCCGACGAGGCCTTGGCGGCGGGATTGGCGAACGCGATCGTCCCCGGCGAAAGCCTGGCCGAAGTCGCCCACAAGAAAGCCGCCGCGCTGGCCGCGAAACCACGCGCCGCCTTGATGCAGGCCCGCCGCTTCCTGCGTGGCGACAAGGAAGAAATCATGGCGCGGATCGAGGCCGAGATGAAGGCGTTCCAGCAGGCGTTGCAGACGCCGCAGGCCATGGCGGCCCTCGCCGCCTTTCTCAACAAGAGCAAATAGCGCGCTGGGTACGTCTGATCGCGGCGCTATCAAATAAAAATCGGAGGCAATCATGGCTGATCTTGCGGGCAAGACCCTTTTCATCACCGGCGCGTCGCGTGGCATTGGCCTCGCCATAGCCTTGCGAGCGGCGCGCGACGGCGCGAATGTCGCCATCGCCGCCAAGACGGCGGAGCCCAATCCCAAGCTGCCCGGCACGATCTTCACTGCGGCCGCGGAAATCGAGTCCGCCGGCGGCAAAGCCCTGCCTCTGGCGGTGGACGTGCGCGACGAGGCCCAGGTGGCGGCAGCCCTGGAGCAGACCGCCGAAAAATTCGGAGGAGTTGACATTGTCGTCAACAACGCCAGCGCCATAGCGCTCGGCGGCAGCCAGCAACTCGACATGAAGCGTTTCGACCTGATGCACCAGATCAACGCGCGCGGCGCCTACATGACGACGAAGCTGGCTGTGCCCTACCTCGCCAAGGCCGCCAATCCGCATGTGCTGATGCTGTCGCCGCCGCTCGACATGCAGGAAAAATGGTTCGCTGCGCATACCGCCTATTCCATGGCGAAATTCGGCATGAGCATGGCGGTGCTGGGCCTCGCCGGCGAATTACGCCGCGCCGGAATTGCGGTCAACGCGCTGTGGCCGAGGACGACCATCGCCACCGCCGCCGTCAACAACCTGCTTGGAGGCGAGACGCTGATGCGCGCCTCGCGCAAGCCCGAAATCATGGGCGACGCCGCGCATGCCATTTTCATCTCGCCGAGCAGCGAACTCACCGGGCGTTTCCTGATCGACGACGTTTTCCTGAGCGAGAACGGCGTGACGGATTTCGACTCCTATCGCGTCGACCCCATCTGCGCTTTGGCCCCGGATTTCTTCGTGCCCAACGATACGCCTGTCCCCGCCGGGGTTTCGCTCAAGGCGCTGGCTTGAGCAGGAGGCTCGACTTTTCTGGCCGGCCGGACTTAAACTCCAGACCACACGCGCCAGACCTGTTTGCGCGTCCTCGCTTACGGGAAACGGCCATGAAGATCGGCGTCGCCACCAAGAATTTCGAGTCGGTCGCGGGCCATGCCGGCAAAGCGCAGAACTGGCTGATCTACGATCTTGCCCAGATAAAGCAGGGCGACCCGCTGCCGCAGCCTTCCTGCGTGAAATTGGCGAAGGAGCAATTGTTCCATCACTTCCAGGACGATGGCGAGCATCCGCTGGATGGCCTGGAGATCGTGATCGCGGGCAGCGCCGGCGACGGCTTCATCCGCCACATGAAGAAGCGCGGCGCCGAAGTGGTGCTTACTGGCGAAACCGACCCAGCGGTGGCGCTGGCGCGCATTATCGGCGGCGAAGCGCAGCCCGACCAGCGTTTCGACATCACAACAAGCCTGTGCAAATTGCGCGATCTGTTTTCACGGCATTGAAAAAACGGCTTTGCGCGGGCGACGACTTCCAGATGCGCAGATGCGGAACATGGAGAATTTAGGCATTACCCCCGTTTGACGCCCGCACACCGCGCCGCTAACACGGTGCTCGGGCGAAATCAGCGGATTTTTGGGCGATGGCTGTTTACACGGATGTCACGGACGAGGCCCTGTTCGCCTTTCTGGAGCCCTACGGCCTCGGCGCCGTCCTGTCCTTCAAGGGCATTGCAGAAGGCGTCGAAAACTCGAATTTCCTGCTTCATTGCGAGTGCGGCTACTACATCCTCACTCTCTACGAGAAGCGCGTCGATCCGGCCGACCTGCCATTTTTCATTGGTTTGATGGAGCATCTCGCGGCGAAAGGCCTGTCCTGCCCCCTGCCCGTCAAGACCCGCGACGGCCAGGCGCTCGGCGTCCTCGCTGGACGTCCGGCCGCCGTCATCACCTTTCTCGATGGCGTCTCCGTCCGCAAACCGACGGCAAATCATTGTTTCGAAACGGGCAAGGCCCTGGCGCAGTTGCATCTCGCAGGCCAGGGCTTTCCTCTGTCGCGCGGCAACGCCCTGGCGCTCGAAGGTTGGCCGCCGCTGTTCCAGGCGTCGCGGGCGCGGGCGGACGAGGTCTCTCCCGGCCTCGCCAATGAAATCGCCGGGGAACTCGACGCCCTGCAGCGCCAATGGCCTTGCGACCTGCCGCAGGGCGTGGTCCACGCCGATCTGTTCCCCGACAATGTGTTCTTCATCGGGGAAAAGCTGTCGGGCGTGATCGACTTTTATTTCGCCTGCAACGACGCCCTGGCCTATGACCTCGCCATCTGCCTCAACGCCTGGTGTTTTGAAGCAGACGGCGCCTTCAACGCCACCAAGGGACGCGCCATGCTGCAAGGCTACCAAAGCCTGCGCAAGCTGAACGCCGAAGAGCGCCTGGCGCTTCCGACGCTGGCGCGCGGCGCGGCCATGCGCTTCTTGCTGACCCGGCTCTACGACTGGCTGAACGTGCCGCCGGGCGCGTTGGTCAAGCCCAAGAACCCTCTGGAATATCTGGACAAGCTACGTTTTCACCAGACCATCGACCGCGCAGGCGAATATGGGCTGGACGAATGACGCAGCGGGTCAAAATCTGGACCGACGGCGCCTGTTCGGGCAATCCCGGCCCCGGCGGCTGGGGCGCCATCCTCACCTTCAATGGCGTTGAAAAGGAATTTTGCGGCGGCGAGGTTTTGACCACCAACAACCGCATGGAGCTGATGGGCGCCATATCCGCGCTCGAGGCGCTCACCCGGCCCTGCGCTGTCGACCTCCACACCGATTCCCAATATGTGCGCCAGGGCGTGACCGGCTGGCTGCACAATTGGAAGCGCAACGGCTGGCGCACCGCCGACAAGAAGCCGGTGAAGAACGACGACCTGTGGAAAAGGCTCGACGAGGCGACGCAGCGCCATGCCATCGAATGGTTCTGGGTCAAGGGCCACGCCGGCGACGAGATGAACGAACGCGCCGACGTCCTGGCCCGCGCCGGCATGGCGCCCTACCAAAACAGAAAGTCCCGTTCCTGAGCGAACTTGCCTCGCGCCCGCGTCCTTTGCTATGAACTTGCCGAGGCCCGCACGAAAGCGTCGCGAAACCCGGTTTTTCGCCTCAATTACCGCCTATGCAAATTTTCGGGCCTGCGGGCGTAACCAAAGCGGATGTGACATGGCCAGGCCAATGATTGCCCCGATGCGTTTTTTCCTTCTTCTCGCCGGCTTTCTGGTCGTGCTGGCCGCGACGTCGAGCGGCGCGCGGGCGCAAAGCTGCAACGAGGATCTGTCGGCCATCGGCAAGAAGCGCAACGCCGAAATCGAGGCGCTGAACGTCATCACCAAATCGCATGGCGGCAAGCTCGATCCCATCGCTGCCTGCCCGCATCTGCGCAACATGAAGGCGATTGAAGCGCAGATGATCGCCTATCTCGTCAAGAACAAGGAATGGTGCAATATTCCTGACGAATTCATCAATAATTTCAAGAACAATACGGGAAAGACCGCCAATATGGCTGGGCAGGCCTGCGCGATGGCCGTCAAGATGAAGAAAATGCAGGAAAATGGCGGCATGGCCGGCGGCCAGCCCCTCGCGCCCCCGCCCAAACTGCCCGCAGGACCGCTCTGATCCATGTCCGCGCCGGCGCAACAGGCGGCGACCAAAGTCCTGCCTGACGCCAAGGGGTCGCGCCTGTGGCGTCTCTTGCCGGAAAGCTTCCTGCCCTTCGTGCAATTGGCGCGGCTCGACCGTCCGATCGGCTGGCAACTGCTGCTCGCCCCTTGCCTGTCCTCCTGCTGCCTCGCTACCATTTATCGACTGGAAAATCCCGACTATCTGCGCCTGATGCTGTTCTGCGTCGGCGCCGTCGCCATGCGCGGCGCGGGCTCGACCTTCAACGACCTGATCGACCGCAAGATTGACGCGCGCGTCGAGCGCACGCGCGGGCGCCCGTTGCCTTCGGGCCGCGTCAGCCCGGGCGCGGCGGTGGTTTTCATGCTGGCGCAGGCTTTGATCGGCCTCGCCGTGCTGATGTCCCTCAATCGCTTCGCCATCGGGCTGGGGCTGGTTTCGCTGGCTTTGGTGGCGATCTATCCTTTCATGAAGCGCTTTACCTCCTGGCCCCAGGCCATACTCGGCCTCGCCTTTTCCTGGGGGGCGCTGATGGGCTGGGCGTCGATATCAGGCAATCTCGGCGCGCCGGCCGTCTGGTTCTATGCGTCCTGCTTTTTCTGGACGATCGGTTATGACACCATCTATGCCCTCCAGGACCGCAAGGACGACGTCGCCGCCGGCGTCAAGTCGACGGCGCTGCTGTTCGGCGACCATGTGGTTTTCGCGGTGGCCCTGCTTTATCTCGCGACGGTGGTCTGCGCCGAAATCGCCTTGATCGGCGTCGGCGCCGGCTTCCTGGCGCAGATCGGTCTGGCGGTCTTCGGCTGGAGGCTGGCCTGGCAGATCCGGAAGCTCGAAGGAGCGGACGAAGCCATGGCGCTTGAACTGTTCCGCTCCAACGGCGCCGCGGGCTTCCTGCTCTTCGCAGGACTGCTCACGGAAAACATGCTGTTCTACCTGGTGCGCTAGGACAGCTTACTCGTAGCAGATGATCTCGCGCTCATGGCGGTAGACGACCTGGACGCGGCCCTTTGCGCCCGCGGTGCGCTTCGCGGAAATGGCCGAGCGCCGCCCCTTCATCGGCCAACCGCGCTTGCGCGGCTGCACGGCGCCCAGATCCAGCGCGCCGAGGCGGAGATCGACGGCGATGACGCCGCCGCCGGGTCCGAAGGCGATGCGCGGCAGTTGAAAAAACTCGGCCCAAGCCCGCCATTCCCCGCCGATCTCGCGCTCGTGGACCGATTCCGCCAGGGTCACGCGCAGGTCGGGATCGGCATGGTCGAGAACGACGCGATAAAACGCGCCGCGGTCGTTTTCCAGCAGCGCCAAGGACACGCCGCGAAAAGACTTGACCGGCAAAGCCAGCCTCATCGCGACGCCGCCTACCCGACGGTCTATCGCGATCGCGTCTGCGGCGATCGAAATCTGCCTTTGACCGCCATCGGCGCGTGGATCGTCGGCGACGAGTTGGGCGAGATTATTGATGGAAGGCATGAACATGAAACGCTCCACGCGGAAATTTCCGCTCGTGGGGCAAAGCTGGCCTCAAAAGACGTCGGTTCGGAAAAAAAAATAGGCGGCATTTTAGCTAAAAGGAAACGGTGGCGGCCTTGGCGAACGAAGCGACGACAAGATTGGTCGAATTGTCGGCATTTCCACAGGATTTGCTTAAAATCTGCGCCTGACGCGCGCGTGAACAGGCTTGCGCCGCCCGTAGCCGGCGTCTAAATCGGAAAACATGCTTCACTGAAGAAGGCCGCGCTTTTGCTCAACTCGTCCGCCTATGCCGCGATCCTGCCTCCCATCGAGGCGATTGTCCGCGAGGCTGGCGAGATGGCGCTCGAATTTTTTCGCCACGGCGCCCCGACGCATGCCGAAGTCACACACAAGCATGGCGGCTCGCCGGTCACCGAAGCCGATCTGCGCGTCGACCATTTTCTCCACGAGCGCCTCGCGCCTCTCGCGCCCGAACTCGGATGGCTGTCGGAGGAAACCGCCGATTCGCCCGAACGCCTTTCCCGCGACGCGCTTTTCGTCGTCGACCCGATCGACGGCACCCGCGGTTTCGCCGCCGGCGACCCGTGTTTCGCCATATGCGTCGCCCTGGTGGCCCATGGGCGGCCGGTCTATGGCATCGTCCATGCGCCGGCGCTCGGGGAGACCTTTGTCGCACGGCGCGGCTTCGGAGCGATGCTCAATGGCGCGCCCATCGCCGTCTCGAAGCGCTCAAGCCTTGTTGGCGCCTCTCTGGCGGCGCCGGAAAGCTTCGACAGGCTGCTGCGCAAGTCCGGCGTCGGCTGCGTCCGGCGCCCGCGCCTGCCGTCGCTGGCGATGCGGATCGTGCGCGTCGCAACCGGCGAATGCGACGTGGCCCTGGCGCGCGAAAATTCCTACGATTGGGATATTGCCGCCGCCGACCTGATCCTGCATGAAGCGGGCGGCGTCCTGACCGATTGGCAGGGACGCGCGCCGTCCTACAATCGCGCGACGCCGCGACATCCCGCCCTGGCGGCGGGACCGGCCGGCCTGCAGGCCCAATTGATCGAAGCCACCCGCGTCTGATCCGGCGCAACCTGGAATGGAGATGAGCATGAGCCACGAAGTCGAGCCCAAACAACTGCTGCACCTGGTCTTTGGCGGCGAATTGCAAAATCTTGCCACAACCGATTTCAAGGACATCTCGAAGCTCGACCTGGTCGGCATGTATCCCGACTACAAGTCGGCCCATGCGGTCTGGAAAGCCAAGGCCCAATCGACCGTGGACAATGCGCAGATGCGCTATTTCATCGTCCATCTCCATCGCGTGATGGACCCATCCGACGATTGATCGCTGGAAAAGCCGCGCAACTCGCGCCGCGTCCGAGTGATCTGGCGTTTTGAGGCGCGCGGCGCTACTAATCCGGGCGCTGCTGCGCTATCACACGCGTATTGCAGGATGTAAAAAGGCCGACCGCCGCGTTTTTTCATTTGGATTCCGTAGATTGGCAAAAAAAAGCGTTCATTTCGCTTGAGCTTTGCCTTATGTGGTTTCCCGATGGCGGCCGCTAGCGGTTTTAGTGCGTTTCGTGCGGGGGCGCGACGAATGAGACAGTGTCACCCATGAGGACCGCGCTTTTTTTGCCTGTTTATCGCGCCTTGGCCTCAGGGCTTGCGCCTTTCGCCGGCATTTTCCTATGGCGACGCGCCAGCCGGGGCAAGGAAGAGGCCGCCAGGCTCGGCGAGCGGCGCGGGATCGCCAGCTTGCCCCGCCCGGACGGCCGGCTGGCCTGGCTGCACGGCGCGAGCGTCGGCGAAGGCCTGGCCCTGCTGCCCCTGGTGGAAAGGCTGATCGCCAAAGGGTTTCATGTCCTTGTCACCAGCGGCACCGTGACCTCGGCGCGCATTCTCGCGCAAAGACTGCCTTCCGGCGCCAGCCATCAATATGTGCCGCTGGACGCCCCGCGCTTCGTCGAACGATTTCTCGACCACTGGCGGCCGGACTTGTTCCTGCTGGCGGAATCGGAAATCTGGCCCAACACCATTTGCGCCGTCCACGCGCGGCGCATTCCCATTACCCTCGTCAACGCCCGCCTGTCGCCGCGGTCCTTCGCCCGGTGGCGGCGTATTCCCGGCTTCATTTCCGCGCTTCTCAGCCGCATCGACCTCTGCCTGGCGCAAAGCCAGGACGATGCGGCGCGCCTGCTGCAACTAGGCGCGCCGCGCGTCCAGGCGGTCGGCAACCTCAAATATGACGTGGACGCGCCGCCGAGCGACCCAGCCAGGCTGGAGGCCCTCGCCTCCCAGATCGGTCCCCGCCAGATCTGGATCGCCGCCTCGACGCACGCCGGAGAAGAAGCCCTGGCGCTCAGGGTCCACAAGCTGCTGTCGCGGCAATTTCCCAGCCTCCTGACCATCCTTGCCCCGCGTCATTCGGAACGCGGCGCGGACATCGCCGCCATGACCCGTGCGAACGGTCTGCGCGCGGCGCGACGCTCGCTGGGCGAGCCGATCGACCGCGGCGTGCAAGTCTATATCGGCGACACCATGGGGGAACTGGGCCTGTTCTACCGCCTGTCCAGCGTGATTTTCGTCGGCAAGTCGCTGGCCGGCCAGGGCGGCCAGAATCCGATCGAGCCGGCGAAACTGGGGTCAGCCATCCTGCACGGGCCGAATGTCGACAATTTCATCGACGTCTATGCGGCGCTCGACGAAAAAGGCGGCGCGATCAAGGTCGATGACGAGGCCAGCCTCGCCAGGGCTCTGGCGTCGCTGTTCACCGACCCGGCCCTGCTGCGCCGCACGGCGGAAGCGTCGCGGGAAACCGTCGGCGAACTTGGCGGCGCCTCCGATAAAATTATGCAGGCGCTCGAACATTATATCGCCCACATGATTGTATCTGAGCAGTAGGCCTTAAAAGCTTCTGGCGTTGGCCGACGGCGGGGTCTAAATTCATCTTTCATCGAGATGCGAGGAGCCATGCGCGCGCCGGATTTCTGGCAATCGGCCCGGCCGGGCCTGTTCGCCCGGCTGCTGATCGCTGTTCTGACGCCTTTTTCAGCGCTCTACGGACGGGTGGTCGTGCGCCGGATGGCTCGGCCCGGGTCTCGGGTGAACGCGCCGGTAATCTGCGTCGGCAATTTCGTCGCCGGCGGGGCCGGCAAGACCCCGACCGCCCTGGCCATCGCCAAATGGCTGAAGACGGCCGGCGAGACGCCCTATTTCCTCTCCCGCGGCTACGGCGGCGCCTTGAGCGCCGACGGCGGCGCGCATCTCGTCGACCGGCGCCGCCATTGCGCCGCCGAAGCCGGCGACGAGCCCCTGTTGCTGGCGCGCGTCGCCAACACCGTGGTCGCGCGCGACCGCCCGACCGGCGCGATGCTGGCCCTCGCCGGCGGCGCCAGCTTGATCGTGATGGATGACGGCTTGCAGAACCCCAGCCTGCGCCGCGATTTCACGCTGGCGGTGATCGATGGCGGCGTCGGCTTCGGCAACGGTCGCCTGCTGCCTGCCGGACCGCTGCGCGCGCCCATCGACCTGCAACTGAACTTGACCACGGCTGGACTGGTGATCGGCGAGGGCGAGGCCGGCGAAAAAGCGGCGGCGCTGCTGACCGAAGCCGGCAAGCCGGTGTTCCATGGCCGGCTGGCGCCCGACGCCAACGCCGCCCTGCGCATGCTGGGCAGCAAGGTCGTGGCCTTCGCGGGCATCGGCCGGCCGCAGAAATTCTTCGATTCGCTTGAGTCCAGCGGCGCGCGGCTTGTCGCGCGCCATGCCTTCGCCGACCATCATCCCTACCGTCTGTCGGAAGTGCTGGCCCTGCAGCGGCAGGCCGCGGCGCTCGATGCGCTGCTGGTGACCACGGAAAAGGACTTGGTGAAGATCGCGACCTTCCAGGACCGCCTCTGGCGCGACCTGCCGCAACCGGAGGCTCTGCCGGTCGTCCTCGTGGTCGAGGAGGCGACGCAGCTGAAACGGCTCATTCAGGAGGCGCTGGTGACATTCCGCGCGGCCGGACATCGCTCAGGTCAGGTGGACATCTAGCCCCCACGCCCGCGAGAACGGGCTTAAGCCTTGGCGCCGCCAAGTTCGCCAAGCTGGCGCAGGCGGACAAGTTTCCCCTCCGGCCCCGCATAGGGTTCCTGTCGATCGACGTTCCAGTAACGCAGATCCTCGACTGGAATCTGCGCGCCCGTGGCGGCGCAGATCACATAGGCGCCCGGCTTCTTGATCTTGAAGTCGCCATCGAGATATTCGATTTCAGCCGGGCCGCCCAAGGCGGCGCGGCGATCCAGCCAATTCATGCGCGTTTCCCGTCCCGCAGCTTGTCCAAATTCTTTCTCAGCATGTAACGCCAATAACGGCGCGCATCAATACCGGCCGCGGCCGCGGCGAGGCCTTAAATTCCCAACCCCATCTCCGGTTCGGTGGCCGCCTCCTCGCCGGGTTCCGGAAGATCGGCCCGAATCGGCAGGCGGACCAGCGTCACCGTGCAGGGCGCCTGCGCGACGATGCGCGCCGCCACAGGGCCGATGCTGCGGCGGCGCGGCGAGCCGCCGCCGACCACCATCTGGTCGACGTGGTTTTCGCGGGCGAAATCGACCAGGGCCGCGGCCGGGTCGGCCGCCTCCAGCACATGAGCGGTCACCTGATCGGGAGCGAGGCCGAGGGCGTCGGCCCATCGCCTCACTTCGACCAGCCGCCGCACATGGAGATTGCGGCCAAGTTCGTCCTGCGCGGTGTCGATGCGTAGGCGGCTAGACTTGATCACCGTCACGCAGGCAAGCCGCGCCCCCGGCGCCGTCTGCATGATCCGCCGCGCCATTTCGCAGATTATCTCGGCCAGGGCTGAGTTTTCCGGACTGAGGTCGACCGCCGCCATGACGATGGGCGCCGCCGCGCGGCGCGCGGCCATGCTCCGCGCATGGCGCATCGGCGCCAGCTTTTGCGTCCACCAGCGGCGTCGCGCAGTGAACCAGGAATCCGCCTGGAATTTTTCGGCGCGCTCGGTAAGGCGGATCTGTTCGGGATTGGCCAATTCGAGCGCGAGTTGCGCCGCGGTCGCATAGCGCTTGTCGACCTCTGGCTCCAGGCAGTGCAGGATGACTTCCTGCAGCCAGGGCGGACAAGCAGGATTGTAGGAAATCGGCGGCTCCGGATCGCGCCAGAAGCGCTTTTTCAATCCGGCGATCTTGCGGGGATAGCCAAAGGGCCGCACTCCCGTGAGGAGGTAATACAGCACCACCCCCAATGAAAAGATGTCGCTGCGCGGGTCGCTGCGGTCGCGCGCGATCTGCTCCGGCGACAGATAGGGCCCGGTGCCGATCGGCACGCGGAACTCCTCCGCCAGCAGGTCCGGCAGCAGGTCGTGCCGCGACAGGCCGAAATCGATCAAGGCGAATTCGCCGCCCGGCCGCCGCATGATGTTGGACGGCTTGATGTCCAGATGGATGACGTTCTGGCTGTGCAGATCGGCCAGGGCGTGGGCGACTCCGACGCCGATCTCGACGACTTCCGGCACGGGCAACGGCGCGTCGTCTAGCCGGCCAAGCAGCGACTGCCCTTCGATCAGCTCCATGACAATATAGGGTTGAGCGGAAAAATCGCCGGAGGCGAGGAATTTTGGCGCATGCGGGCCGGTCAGCAGGGGCAGGATCATCTGCTCCATCTCGAAGCTGACGATCGCGGTGGCGTCGTCGCCGTCCTGGACGATCGGCGCCTTGAGAATGGCGGGGGGCGACATGTCGTCGCGGGTCACCCGCCAGATATGGGCCATGCCGCCGACATGCAACCGTTCGACCAGCCGAAAGCCGTCGATGACGTCGCCCGAACGCAGGCCTGGGGAAGGATTTTCAATGGAAATGGCGCTGCTCCCTGTCGGCGCCCACCCTAAAGCACGGGAAAGCCGCGGCAAAGCCTCTGTCGCCCGCATATTGCGCCGAATTCCGGGACCGGCGTCGCAGGCGAAAAACCGGCTTTCCCTTTCGCGTCCGCCGCTCTAGAACAGCGCATTGTTTTTGCGCGGAGCCTTATAATGACCCCCAAGAAAATTCTCGTCGCCCAGGGAGGCGGCCCCACCGCGGTCATCAACCAGTCCCTCGCCGGCGTCGTGCTCGAAGCCCGCAAGTTCGCCGGCGTCAGCCGCGTCTATGGCGCCCATCACGGCGTGCGGGGCATCGTCAACGAGGACTTGCTCGACCTCACCCAGGAAACCAGCCACAACCTGGAAGAGGTTGCGCACACGCCCTCTTCGGCGCTCGGCTCGACCCGCGACAAGCCCGACGCGAAATATTGCCACGAGATCTTCAAGGTCCTGCAGGCGCATGAAATCGGCGCCTTCTTTTACATCGGCGGCAATGATTCCTCCGACACCGTACGCATCGTCGCCGAAGAGGCGATCAAGGCCAATTACCCGCTGCGCTGCATCCACATCCCCAAGACCATCGACAATGATCTCGTCGGAAACGACCACACGCCGGGATTTCCCTCCGCCGCGCGTTTCGTCGCTCAGGCCTTCGCCGGCGCCAATCTCGACAACGCGGCCCTGCCGGGCGTCTATTGCGCCGTGGTGATGGGCCGTCACGCCGGCTTCCTGACCGCCGCTTCGGCGCTCGGCAAGAAGTTTCCCGATGACGGGCCGCACCTGATCTATGTGCCGGAGCGGGTTTTCGACATCGACAAGTTCCTCGGCGACGTCAAGGCGACCTACGATCGCTACGGCCGCTGCGTAATTGCGGCGTCCGAAGGCATCCACGACGCCACCGGCGCGCCGATCATCACCAAGCTGGCCCAGCAGGTCGAGCATGACGCTCATGGCAATGTCCAGCTTTCCGGCACGGGCGCCCTGGCCGACCTGCTCTGCGAGGAAATCAAGTCCAAGCTCGGCATCAAGCGCGTGCGTGGCGACACCTTCGGTTATCTGCAACGTTCCTTCATCGGCTGCGTCTCCGACGTGGACCAGCGCGAGGCGCGCGAAGTCGGTGAAAAAGCGGTGCAATTCGCCATGTGGGGCGACCGCAACGGCTCGGTGGCGATCAAGCGCATCGGCTATTATTCGGTCGACTACGAATTGATCCCGCTGGAGGCGGTAGCCGGCAAGACCCGGGTGATGGAGGACGAGTTCATCGCCCCCTGCGGCACCGACGTCACCGACGCCTTTCGCCTCTATCTGCGGCCGCTGCTCGGCTCGCGCATGCCCGACGCCTTCCGTTTGCGCCCCAACAGGGTCGAAAAGGTGCTGAACAAGGCTTGAGCGGCGCCCCGGACGCCCGCTCGAAGGCGTGGCCGCCGAATTTCTTGTAGGCGCGCGCCCCCTTGCCGCGCTATAGAGCCACCTCGTTTGAACAGCCGCAGGACCGCGCCAGCGCGATCCTGTGAGCCCCCTGACCGGCGCTCATTCGCTCTTGCCGGATAAAGCATTGGGGCGACGAAGTTTTCGAGCCATCCGCGAGGATGTCTGGAAATTTCTCGCATGGAGAAAATTATGACAAGCAAAAAGGCCTTCATTACCGGCGTCACTGGCCAGGACGGCGCCTATCTTTCCCGTTTGCTGTTGGAAAAAGGTTATGAAGTTCATGGCCTTCTGAGGCGCAGCGCCTCATCCGACGTCGTCGGCGAGAGATTGCGCTGGCTCGGCGTCGACGGCCGAATCGAATTGCACGACGGCAATCTTTCCGACATTTCCAGCCTGATTCGCATCATCGGCGATATCGCCCCCGACGAAGTCTATAATCTGGCTGCGCAATCCTTCGTCAAATCCTCGTGGCAGCAACCGATTCTCACCGGCGCCGTCACGGGTATGGGCGCCACCCACATGCTGGAGGCTGTCCGGCTGGCCGCGCCCAAGGCGCGCTTTTATCAGGCGTCCTCCTCTGAAATGTACGGGTTGATCCAGGAAAGGGTGCAATCGGAAAAGACCCCCTTCTATCCCCGCTCGCCCTATGCCGTGGCGAAACTTTACGCGCACTGGATGACGGTGAATTACCGCGAGAGCTTTGGCATGCATGCCTCCAACGGCATCCTGTTCAATCATAAATCGCCCCTGCGCGGCATCGAATTCGTGACCCGGAAGATCACAGACGGCGTCGCCCGCATCCATCTCGGCCTGACCGACAAGCTCGCCCTGGGCAATCTCGACGCCTGCCGCGACTGGGGCCACGCCCGCGACTATGTCGAGGCCATGTGGCTGATGCTGCAGCAGGACAAGCCCGACGACTACGTGGTCGCCACGGGACGCACGTCTTCGGTCAAGGAGTTCTGCCGTCTCGCCTTCGCCCATGTCGGCCTCAAGCCGGAAGACCACATCGTGGTCGATCAGCGCTACATGCGTCCCGCGGAAGTCGACGTCCTGCTCGGCGACCCGACCAAGGCCAAGGAAAAGCTCGGCTGGACTGCGGCGACTGCGCTCGAAGGTCTGGTCGCCGAAATGGTCGACGCCGACATCGCGCGATGGAGCGACCGGACGCGATGACGGCAGCGACGCCAGAAAGACGCATTCTCATCACCGGCGCCGCCGGCTTCGTCGGCCCGCATCTGGTTTCAGCGATCAAGCGTCTTTGCGGCGACGGCGTCGCCCTCCTGCCGACCAGCGCGCAGGGCGACGTCCACCCTGTGCTAGGATCAACGGCGCCGCTGGACATTACTGACGCCGAAGCCTGCCGCGCGCTGATCGGCGACTGGCGTCCGACGCATCTCGTCAATCTGGCGGGCGTCGCAGCGCCAGGGGTCGCGGCAAAAGCGCCCGACCGCACCTGGGCCATTCATCTCCAGGGCGTGCGCAACCTTGCCGAAGCCATTCTCGGGCGCGCGCCGGGGTGCCGGTTGATCCAGGTCGGATCGGGACTGGTTTACGGGAAAAGCGCCAATTCAGGCGCGGCGCTCGACGAGCGGGCGGTGCTGGCGCCGCTCGACCACTATGCGGCGAGCAAAGCCGCCGGCGACCTGGCGCTCGGCGTCTACATCCGCCAGGGCTTGAAATGCATCAGGCTCCGTCCGTTCAATCATTCCGGCCCCGGGCAAAGCGAAGACTTCGTCATTCCCGCCTTCGCCATGCAGATCGCCAGGATCGAAGCCGGACTGGCGGCGCCCGTCGTCCGGGTCGGCAATCTGGACGCCGCGCGCGACATTCTTGACGTGGCCGACGTCGCGGAAGCCTATGCCCTGGCTATCAGGGACTTCGAGCGCGCCGAACCCGACGCGATCTTCAACATCGCCGCCGGAAAAGCCGTCAAGATCGAGGATATTTTGACCGGATTGCTGGCGCTCTCCAGGGCGGCCATCACGGTGGAGCACGATCCCTCGCGCAATCGTCCCAGCGACATCCCCCTGATCATTGGAGACGCAGGGAAATTTCAATCCTGCTTCGGATGGTCGCCGAGTTTTACCGTTCGACAGACCTTGGAACATGTCTTGACGGATTGTCGCAACCGCATTTCGGCGACCGCGTCTGCCTTTTGAGTATTTCATCAAAAGAGACACAAACAAGCTTGCGAGAAAAACGAGAGCCTGCCGAGATGATTTATTACGACATCACTGATCTCATATCTTATTTTTCCAGTCGCTCCCATGTTACAGGCATTCAACGCGTAACTCTGACGATCATCAGGGAATTCATAGCTTTAGCAGAAATAAACGACGACCTGCGCTTGATGGTCTTCCATAAGGCTTCAAAAAAGCCGATGACGACCAGCGCCGACTTCTTCAAGCAAGAAGATATTTCAGGCGAAATGATTTGCAGCCATTTCGGCCTGGCGAGCGCCAGGAAGTCGGACGCGCTCAGTGAGTATGTGGAGCGGCGTTACGCCAGAAAGTGGTTGTCGAGCTTCCACTGCAAGCGGCTGCAACTGAAGAACTGGCTGACGCGCGGGCGCACATTCCGATCCAAAGGGATTTTGCAGAGCCACGCCGACCCGCGGGTTGAAAGCAAAGCCGTGTGGAAAAGCGCGCATTTCGAAACCGGCTCGGTTATTTACATCTCGGGAACGACCTGGGCGAACGTTGAATATCTTCAGTCGCTCGCTCGCTGGCGCGCCGAACACAAGATCAAATTCGTTCAACTGGTTTACGATCTGATTCCCGTCATGCACTCTGAATTCATGCCAAACAGCATTTCATTCATGTTCGAAGACTGGTTGCTGGAACTGAACAAGACCGCGGACATGATCCTGACCAATGCTCAGACCACGCAACGCGATCTTGTCGCTTTTGCCGAGCAGGCAAAACTGCCTGCTTACACGTCAATTCGTGTTGTTCCATTGGCCCACGAGTTTGTCGGGTCGCGACAAAGCGCGGAACTGCCGGCGCTGGGCGCGAACGCCCGCTACGCAAAAATCAGGACGCCAGTGCTGCAGGCGGCGCGGCTGCCCTACGTCCTGTGCGTCGGCACCCTCGAAATTCGCAAGAATAATTGGGGCGTCGCGCAGGTTTGGGAAAAGCTCGGCAACAAGCTGGGCTACGAACTGCCGCGCCTGATTTTCGCTGGCCGAAAGGGTTGGCACAATGAAGAGTTTCATGCCTTGCTGGAGAGAACCGACAATCTCGGCGGCTATGTTGTGACGCTTGACGATGTCAGTGACGACGAACTTTCTTATTTATATAAAAATTGCCTATTCAGTATTTTTCCGAGTTTCGCTGAAGGTTGGGGGCTTCCCATTGGCGAATCCCTCTGGTTTGGCCGTCCCGTCATTACTTCCAGCGTCAGCTCCATGCCGGAAGTCGCCGGCCGCTATGCGGATTACATTGATCCGTACGACTTGACGTCGCTGGAAAAGGGCGTCGTCAAAATGTTGGACAAAAACTACAGGGAAGCGCGGGCGGAAGAGATTAAATCGATGCCCCTGCGCACGTGGAAAGACGTCGCCAAGGACATTTGGGAAGCGCTGCACTCAATCTGACGAAGGCTGTTCCCAGACGAACAGATCGACACGATCGCATTTTGGAAATGAGCCGGCACGGTTTAAAGAAGCTCATGATCTATTATGACATCACCGATCTCCTCGACCATTTCCGCCGCTGCCTGCGGGTCGGGGGAATCGCGCGCGTCTCGACCGTGACCGTCGCCCATTTCGCGGAGATTGCGCAAAAGGGCGAGTATCGCCTCATCGCCTGGCATCCAGGCCTTAAAAAGACCGTCGTCGCCGATCCCGCGACCTTTCCCCGAAACACCGTCTCTGGCCCGGAATTCAGCGCCTATTTCGGCTTGCGCTTCAAGGGGCCGCACCCGCTCGACGCCTATGTAGCGGCGCGTTACCACTCGCGCCTGTTACGTTTCCTGCACAAGATCCGTCTGACCATCGCCAACGCGCTATCTCATGGCGAGACCTTTCGCCGCAAGGGCCTCGGCGAGGTGTCGGCAAGTGGCAGGAGCGCCGCCAAGGCCGTCTGGCGCGATCCCGAATTCGCGACCGGCGATATCGTGCTGATATCTGGCGGCACTCGCGGAAACTGGAAATTTTTGTCCTTCCTGGAACAGGCGCGCAAGGACAAAGGGATCCGGCTGGCGCAGACGCTCTATGACGTCGTTCCCTTGAGCGATCCCGCATTCTACCTGCAGGGCCACCCCTTCCTGTTCGCGGATTGGCTGACGCGCATCAACAGGTTCGTCGACCTGATCATCGCCTGTTCAAATCAGACCGCCCGGGATTTCGTTAGCGAGATCGAGCGGCGGGGCGAGAAACCGGCCCCCGTGCGCGTCGTGACGCTGGCGCATGAGTTCCTCGAAGGCGCGCCCGCGCCGTCGCGCATCCGGACGCCGGTTTACGAACAGGTCTCGACACCCGTCCTGCTGGCGGCGCGCCTGCCCTATGTCCTATGCGTCGGCACGCGCGAGATCAGAAAGAACCATCTCGGCCTCGCGCGGGTCTGGGAGCGGCTACGGCAAAACAACGACCTGAAGCTTCCCCGTTTGATCTTCGCCGGGCGTCCGGGCTGGATGAACTGGGAGTTCGACCGCTTCCTGCAACGCACGCAAAATGTCGGCGACAGCATCCAGCTTGTGGAAAGCCCGACAGACGACGAAATGGCCTATCTCTACAAGAATTGTCTTTTCAGCGTCTTCCCGAGCTTTTGCGAGGGCTGGGGACTGCCTGTCGGCGAAAGCCTGTGGTTTGGGCGCCCGGTCATCACGTCAAGTTGCAGTTCGATGCCGGAAGTGGCAGCCGACTATGCCGATTACGCCGACCCCTACGATCTCGAATCCCTGCTGGCCGCCATAGAGCGCATGCTCGATCCGGCCTACCGGCAAACCCGCATCGATGTGATCCGCGGCATGAAGAAACGCACCTGGAAGGATTATTCCGACGATCTATGGCGAGAATTGCAAACGGCGCATGGATACGTTGAAGGAAACAGCCGGCGGACAAAGCGACAACCAGAAAGCTTAACCGAAAGCCAGGTATCGACGTAATTTTCGGCCGAGTTTTAGGGGCAGGCGTTTCGTGCGCCACCAAAGAGATTGTTGCAATTTTTCCAGCCGCTCCCGTTCGGTTTCCAGCCGCACCTGTTCGGCTTCCAGCCGCTCCCGTTCGGCCTCCAGCCGCTCCCTCTCGGCAACATTTTGCAAAAACTGCGACCTGTCAAAAGGCCCTTCAAGCATTGTCCGCAAAGACGCCACCTCCAAGGTAATGGCGTCAGGCTGCGAAGGTGATCTGATGTTCTCGATAAGGCAATCAAATTCCGTCGTAGCAATCGGCTCCAAATTAAGATCCTGCAACGACAACAACTCTGGCAAATAATAAAATCCCATTTTCCATCCGGCTCCCTTCGAAATTTCATCATAACGCTGCATCTTCGCTATTCTCTGAGATATATTTCTTACAATCGTGTCAAGATGAATAAAATACGCATGTTCCGGAGCAAAGACATACTTTCCGACTGAAAGGCCAGGAGTGTGTATTTTGTCGATGTATTCCACGTCTCTATGTCGATAAAAACGCATTTGAGCATTAAGAAAGTCCGGCCGCTCGACGCTCCAATAATACGGCCACATCCTGATATATTTAATATCGCCCGCTTGCCGAAAAACATCCCTGCGAGAAACCGCACAGACCGATGCTTTTAGATTTACGCCCTCGCTAGCTATCCAATTCAGTAGGTCCAAGGATGGAAATTCGTCATCGTCCAAACGCAATGCCCATTCGCATTCCATGAATTTGGATGCGTATTCAATCATCCCACATTCCACAAAATCACTTTGAGGGGAGAACTCGACAAAACTTGCTCCCTCACTCCGAAGCACATCAATGGTTCCATCTTGGCTTCTTGTATCGACGACATATAATGGTTCAATGCCAATTTTACGATATGCGGCAAGAAACGGCAAAATTCTGTCTGCACTATCGCGAGTCGGAACAAATATATTGAACGTCGGCTTCGCCATACTGGACGATCCTTTCAAAAGCAGGAATTGAGCTTAATCGTCCACACTGCAATGCGCAATCTTCATTGTAAACAAGAGATTACCCGCCAGTGTTCAAGTCCGGGAATGGAGCTTGACGGCTCATCGGGAACGCCTTGAGTGACTTTGACGCCAGAGCGAATTGTACCTATTGATCGGCGCAGACTCCTGGGGCTGGCAATTCGCAGATTGAGCCGACAACGCGCATGCGGATCTATTACATCAACCTTGACCGCCATCCCGAACGCCGGGCGCATATGGAAGGCCTGTTGCAGGGCTTCGACAGCGAGCGCGTCGCCGCAATCGACGCGCGCGACTGGCCGCAAAGCGCCAAGGGTATTTCCCGGTTCGAGCGCGCCTGCCTGCAAAGCCACCGCCTTGCCTGGACCCGCTTCCTGCAAAGTCCGGAGTCCTTCGCCTGCTTCCTCGAAGACGACGTGCATCTTTCCCCTGATTTTTCCGCCTTCGTCGGCGACGACGCCTGGATTCCAGCGGACGCCCATGCGGTCAAGCTCGACACCTTCTACAATGCCGTCATGCTCGACCGCCATGTCATTCACCTCGGCGACCGCCGGCTGGCGCTGCTTCACACCCGTCACGAAAGTTGCGCGGGCTATATCCTGAGCCGGCAGGGCGCCGCCACCTTCCTGGCGGCGACCGAACATCCGACCCTGCCGGTGGACTATGTGGTTTTTCCGGAAAACCCTTTCGGGAAGCAGCTTCGGCTCTATCAGATGGCGCCGGCCGCGGTGATCCAGGACAGCCTCTACCTCAGGCACTACGGCAAGGGCGAAAATTTCGAAAGTTCGATCCAGCGGCTGGAATTGAAAAAACCCGGACAAAAGCGCAAGAAGCTCCTTCACGCCGTAAAGCGCGAAACGATCCGCCTGAGCAAGCAGCCGGCGAAATTCGCGAGATATGTCTACCGGACGGCGCTCTTGCGCCTGAAACCGGAAATCATCCCCTTCAGCTGAAAAAGTCAGCGCCCGAGAAACAGCCGTTCGGCCAGGAATTCGGGAAGGCCGGCGTCGAGGATCTTGCGCGCCGTGCGGTCCATGTCATAGGGGACACGGACATAGGTGAGCGTGGCCCGCGTGTCGTCATAGAGAGCGAAGGCGGCCAGCGGATTGCCGTCGCGCGGCTGGCCGACCGACCCGAGCACCGAAAGCCAGCGGCGGCTGCGCGCCAGCGGCGTCGGCAGGCTGGCGGTCGGAATGAACAGCACGGGCGCCTTGCCCGGCGCGACGTGATAAAGCTGCGGCCGATGCACATGGCCGCAAAACGTCACATGCGCCCGGGTCGCGCCGAGCGATTGCTCCGCTGTCTCCGCTCCCGTGACATAGATGAATTCGTCCGGCGCGCTGGCCTCGGCATGGACGTAAAGGGTTTCGGCGCCCGACTCGCTGACGGTTTTCGCGGTCATGGGCATGGCGGCAAGAAAATTCCGTTGCGCCGGATCGAGCCGCTCCGCGGTCCATTCGATTGCCGCGCGCGCGACCTCGTGCATCTGCGGCTTCGGGCCGCGCACGGCGGCGAGATCGTGATTGCCCATGATACAGATCGCCCCGCGGGCAAAATCCTCCGCGACGCAATCGACGACATAGGAAGGCTCGGCCCCATAGCCGACGAGATCGCCGAGATAGATGAATTTTTCCGCGCCAAGACTCTGCGCCTCCGTCCGGCAGGCGTCGAAGGCTTCGCGATTGGCGTGGATGTCGGTGAACAGGGCGATAAGCATGTTGATCCAGATCAAACCCAAGCTTACCCGCATTCCAAAATCGGGCGCAAGCCGTCCGTAGCCCGGATTCTGCCGCGGTGGTGTCAGAACAAGCTGCCCTGGCCGCCTTGGGGCGTCTTCTTCACCGCTGGCTCGCGCTTCCTCGCCGCTGGCTTGGTCGCAGGCGCGCGGTCGTCGAGCCGTTCGCCGGCCGTCGCCGCCACGCGACCATCGGAAAATTGCAGGCTGAGCCGCATTCCCGGCGTTGCCTGAGCCGCGGAGCGCAAGACGCCCTCTTCCGAGCGCACCAGGGCGAAACCGCGTTGCAGGATCGCGTCATGGCCGAGGGCGAAGCGCATCTGCTCCAGATGCGCCAGTCTTTCGCGCCGTCGCGTCATGAGTGTGGCAAAAGCCGGAGCGAGACGCGCCGCCAGCGCCGCCCGCCGCTCCTGCTTCGACCACAGTTCCGCACGAAGCGCGTTGAAACGCGCCATCCGCGCGGCGTCGAAGCTTTTCGCCAGCGCCGCCAGGCGATCCCTTCTCCTTTCCGTCAGGCTTTTGCTCGCGGAGGCGAGGCGGAAGGCCAAGGTGTTCAATCGCCCCGTCGCGCGCGAAAGCTCGGCCTGAGGCGCGTGGCGCGCCAGCAGGCGCGAGGCCTGCGCCAGGGCCAGATGGCGCTTTCCCAGCGCTGCTGACAGCGCCGACCGCAATTTTTCGCCAGAGCGATCCGTCCTTTGCCTCGGCGTGGCGAGCAGCGCGTCGCCCACGGGCAGGGCGCGCGCCAGGGCGCGCAAGTCCGTGCGCCGACGCTCCAGAGTGCGAAATGCAGCATCGGTATGGCGGCGCGACAGGTTTGCGAGATCGCTCAAGAGATCGGCGCGCACCGGCACCGCTTTTTCGGCGGCCCCGGTCGGCGTTGGGGCGCGCAGATCTGCGACGAGATCGAGCAGGGTCCAGTCGGTCTCATGCCCGATGGCCGAAATCAGGGGTATGTCGCTCTCGGACGCCGCGCGTAAAACCTCTTCCTCGTTGAAACTCCACAAATCCTCAAGCGAGCCGCCGCCACGCGCCACGATCAGCAGCTCCGGGCGCGGAATTTTCCCATCCGGCGGCAAGGCGTTGAAGCCACGGATCGCCGCGGCCACTTCGGCCGCCGAGGTCTCGCCCTGCACGCGCACCGGCCAGACCAGCACCTGCCGGGGGAAACGGTCGTGCAGGCGGTGCAGGATGTCGCGAATCACCGCGCCGGTCGGCGAGGTCACGATGCCGATGACCTTTGGCAGGTAGGGAATGAGCTGCTTGCGCGCCTCGTCGAACAGGCCCTCGGCCCCGAGCTTTTTTCGCCTCTCTTCCAGCAGCGCCATCAGCGCGCCGAGGCCGGCTGGCTCCAGTTGCTCGATGACGATCTGATAGGAGGATTTGCCGGGGAAAGTGGTGATCTTGCCGGTGGCGATCACCTCCAGTCCCTCCTGCGGCTTGGTGCGCAGGCGGGAGAACACGCCTTTCCAGATCACCGCGTCGATGCGGGCGCTGGCGTCCTTCAAGCAGAAATAGGCGTGGCCGGAGGAATGCGGGCCGCGATAATTGGAAATCTCGCCGCGCAGCCGCACATGGCCGAACTGGTCCTCGATGGCGCGCTTGAGCGACCCCGACAATTCGGAGACGGTCATTTCGGGGGCGTTGGTGAGGGGGGCGGATTCGCTCATGTCTTCAGATTAGCTGTGAGGCGACGGGCTGGCCAGCGCCGTCCGCCCCGCCGCCGCGCCGGAACGGTCCGAAAGGAATTCCCACAGGCTAAGGGGAGCGCACACAATCTGGCCCTTCGCAAAGGCTAACCGATCTAGCGGCGATGTGGCGACCATTTGTTGCCGGACGCGGCGCCGCCTTGCGCCGGTTGTCGCGAGGGATTGACCGGTCGGCAATCTTTCGGGTCTAGGCTGACGCGTTCGCCGCGTTCTTCCGCGGTGTCGCCAACAAGACCGCTTCCAGGAGCCATTCATGCCGCCCGAAGACATGTCCCGACGCTATGCTCTCGCGGTCGCCATCGGCGTCGGACTTGGCCTCGTCCTGGCGCTTGTTACCGTCGCCGGCAACCCCTATGCGATGCTTCCATTGGCGCAGCTTCCGATCGTGCTTCTGATCCCGCCCCTCGCCTTTTTGCTCGCGCCGCTTTTGCTGTTCTCGGGCACAAGGCTTGTGCTGGTCGGCTTCGTCAGTTTCGCGCTGGCCGGATTTCTGGCCTTCGGCCTGTTCCTTTCAATCTCCGAATCCATCGGAGATTGGCGTCACACGAGGCGCGTCACGGAGGCCGCCGCGCTTTTCACGCAGTTGCGGCCTTATGCTGCGGCAGACGTTCCCGACCTGTCACAGGCTCGCTATCCCGTCCTTCTCGACAGCACGACCTTCGCCGCCCACCCGCAGATACTGGCCCTGGCAAGCGGACGCGACATCGTCGCCCCCGTTCGCGGCGAAATGACGCTTTTCAAACCTTCTCGCGACGAAAAATGCCGCGTCGATGCGCCGAGGATGCAACTCCTCGTCGGCGAAGCTCCAAACGCCTTTGACGCAAGTTGCCTGAGCAAGAAAACGTTTGACCTCGGCAATCCCCACATTCTCATTCGCACCCGTCAGGCGAACGCAGAATTGGCCGCGCTATTCCATGGAATTGTCGACGATCAGTTTTACGCGACAACCATCGAATGTGTCGGCTGCGCGGAAACGCCGCCCGTCACGCTCTATCATTTCCAGGAGGCGCCGCCGCCTTTTCGTCCCGGCGTCAGATGGATCTATAAAAACCCTGCGCTCAGCTTTCCGGCGGTTGGGGAGGGAGCCCAATATTTCGGCATGGTCGCCTTCGACGTCGCAGCGCTCCATGTGAGCCTGCCAAAAAACGTTCGGCGGCGGCCCTGATCTCGGCGGCGACGCGCAGCCGAATGCGCGTCGCCAGGCAGGAAAAATTGAACAGGGAAAAATTGAACTCGTGGGGCCGAGTCGAGCCGGCCAAGTTGAAACTGCGTGCGGCCTCGCCTAAACAGGCGGCGAACCACAGGAAACCCCATGAACGTTCTTCTCATCGGCTCGGGCGGGCGCGAACATGCGCTGGCGGCGGCGCTCGCCAAAAGCCCTCGGCTGGCAAACCTGTTCGTCGCGCCGGGCAATCCCGGCACGGCGAAGATTGCGCAGAATGTCACGCTCGACCTCGCCGATTTCGACGCCGTCATCGCCTTCTGCCGCGTCCAGCATGTCGGCTTCGTGGTGATCGGGCCGGAACAGCCGCTGGTCGACGGGATGGTCGACGCGCTCGAGGCGTCAGGCATCAAGGCTTTCGGCCCGAGCAAGGCCGCGGCGCGGCTGGAGGGATCCAAAGGGTTCACCAAAGATATTTGCGCCAAATACAACATCCCCACCGGCGCCTATCGCCGCTTCACCGAGCGCGAGCCGGCGCTCGATTATCTCCGCCAGCAAGGCGCGCCGATTGTCATCAAGGCGGACGGGCTCGCCGCCGGCAAGGGCGTGGTCGTCGCCATGACGCTCGCGGAAGCTGAAGCGGCGGTCAAGGACATGTTCGCCGGCGCCTTCGGCTCGGCTGGGGCGGAAGTGGTGATCGAGGCCTTTCTCGATGGAGAAGAAGCCTCGTTCTTCGCGCTTTGCGACGGCGACAAGGCGCTGGCCTTCGCCTCGGCGCAGGACCACAAGCGCGTCGGCGACGGCGACACGGGGCCGAATACGGGCGGCATGGGCGCCTATTCCCCCGCCCCGGTGGTGACTCCGGAAATGTCCGCGCGGGTGATGAAGGACATCATCGAGCCGACCGTCGCGGCGATGAAGGCCGAGGGATGCCCGTTCAAGGGGGTGCTGTTCGCCGGCCTGATGATCGGCCAGGACGGGCCGCAACTGATCGAATACAACACGCGCTTCGGCGACCCGGAATGCCAGGTGATGCTGGCGCGGCTGCAGGACGATCTGCTGGGCCTGCTGCTCGCCTGCGCCGAGGGACGCCTTCCCGAGGCCGTGCGCCTTTCCGACAAGACGGCGCTCACGGTGGTGCTGGCGGCGCAGGGCTATCCGGCGGCGCCGAAAAAAGGCGGCGCCATCGATGGCGTAGCCGAGGCGGAAAAGATCCCCGGCGTCAGCGTCACCCATGCCGGCACGCGGCTTGCCGGCGACAAGCTGGTCGCCAATGGCGGCCGCGTCCTCAATGTCACGGCGCTGGCCGACACGGTCGCCGAGGCGCAGGCGCTGGCCTATCGCGGCGTGGACGCCATAATATTTCCGGACGGTTTTTGTCGCCGCGATATCGGCTGGCGGGCAATTCAGCGATAAGGGCCGCCTTGAGAGCGGCCCCCGGCCTTGTTTGCCTCAGGCCGCCAGCTTCTTCGCCCATTCGCCGACGCGCACGCCCAGCAGGCGGGCGGTTTCGAGATCGCCCTTGCGGGGGGCCTCTTCGGCCGAGGCGTCGGAAGGCGAAACCGCCAGCGCGCCGCCGAAGCCCGCGGTCCAGTTGGTGTCGTCAGGACCATGCGCCTTGGTGTTGCTCGGCATGAGGCCGGTGCCGATCCAAAGCTGGCTGTGCTGCATGGCCAGGGTTATGAAATAGGCGATGGTCGAACCCTTGTCGCCATTCAGCGAAGCGGAATTTGTGAACCCCGCCGCGAGCTTGTTCTTCCACGCCTGGGTGAACCACGGTTTCGACGTCGCGTCGGCGAATTTTTTGAACTGCCAGGCCGGGCCGCCCATATAGGTCGGGCTGCCGTAGATGATGGCGTCGGAGCCGGAAATCGCCTCGAACGCGCCTTCCGGCAAATTGCCTTCCTGGTCAATACGATAAAGCGTCGCGTCGGCTACCGAAGCCGCGCCGGCATGCACAGCCTCGGCCTGTTTCGCAGTGTGGCCGTAGCCGGAATAGTAAACAATGGCGACTTTTGTCATGATGGAATATCCCTTTCGCGTCCCGCCCGCCGCGGCGACGCATCACACATAGGACAGTTGATTTCTTTTTGAAAGTAGTTACCTAAAAGATATCTAGTTACCGCGAGGGGCAGGCGATGAGCAAGGACACGCAGAAACACGGCGAATGTCCGGTCGACAGCCTGTTGAACCGGATTTCCGGGCCTTGGACCACCTATATCCTCTGGCTGCTACGCCAGAACGAGATCCTGCGCTTTGGCGAGTTTCGCACGCACATGCCCGGCATTTCGCCGAAAATCCTGTCCGAGCGGCTGAAAAGGCTGGAGGCCGACGGCCTCGTCTTCCGTGACCAGAGACCGAGCATTCCGCCGCAAGTTTTCTATAGCCTGACCCGCCGCGGCGAGGAATTGAAGGAAATTCTCGACGCGCTCGGCGAGACGGCGCAGCGCTGGGCGGACGAAGACGCCGCGCGGACGAAAAACCCGCCCGTTGCGGAGGATGTCGTCAAGTTCTAGACCGGAGCGGAATTTTCTGGAAAGCGACTCAACGCGATGCTTGCTCTTTCATTCGACGCCAAAGGCGATCTCGGCGCTCTCAAGCTGATCGAACGCGCGCCGCCTGTTCCAGGCGACGGCGAGGTCCTGGTCGAAGTCAAGGCGGCCGGGCTCAATCCCAGCGACGTCAAGAATGTCCTCGGATTTTTTCCCGCCTATACGACCCTGCCGCGCATCCCCGGCCGCGACTTCGCCGGGATCGTCCGGCAGGGGCCGGCGCATCTTGTTGGCAGGAACGTCTGGGGGACCGGCCTCGGCCTGGGCTTTTCACAGGACGGCTCTCATGCGCAATTCATCGCCCTGCCGGCTCAGGGTTGCGCCCTCATGCCCGCGCGTCTGTCTTTCGTCGAAGCCGCGGCCTGCGGCGTGCCCTATACCACTGCCTGGGACGGCGTCAGCCGCGCCAAGGTCGGGCCGGACAAGAAATTCCTCGTCATCGGCGCCAATGGCGCGGTCGGACGCGCGGCGATCGCCCTGGGCAAGGCGCTGGGCGCCCGCGTGCTCGCGGCGGTGCGGCGGCCCGAACAGGCGGCGGCGCTTGAGCGTCTGGGCTATGAAACCTTAATTCTGGGCGCGCCGGAAAAGCTGGGCGAGCAGGTTTCTCAAAAATTCGGCGCTTTCGCCGACGCGATTTTCGAGACCACCGGCGCCTGGTTGCCAGCCAGCATTCGCGCGGCGGAAAAGCATGGCGCGATCTGCGTCATCGCCCCGCCCGGCATGGGGCAATTGACCGTCGACTTCCCGGTGCTGGACTTTTATCGGCGCGGCCTGAACCTGATCGGCGTCAATACCCTGCTGCACGACACGATCGCCTGCGCCAAAATGCTCGACGCCTTCACCGCCTTTTTCGAATCCGGCGCCCTGCCCCCGCCGCCCAGGCCGCGCGAAATGCCGCTGTCGAAAGGGATTGAAGCCTATGGGATGGTGCATGAAGGGGTTTCGGAAAAGATCGTTCTGGTCGCGGGCTGAGCCTCACGCCGTCCCTTCGCGCAAGGAATAGCCGGCGCCGCGCACGGTCTGCAGCAGCGGCGCGTCATGGCCCTTGTCGATCTTTCCGCGCAGGCGGGAAATATGGACGTCGATCACGTTGGTCTGGGGGTCGAAATGATAGTCCCAGACATTTTCCAGCAACATGGTGCGCGTCACCACCTGTCCGGCATGGCGCATCATGTATTCCAGCAGGCGGAATTCGCGCGGCTGCAGCACGATTTCCTTGCCGGCGCGGAAAACCTTGTGTTTCAGACGGTCCAGCTCCAGGTCGCCGACCCGGTAGAAGGCCTCCTCGCCGAGGCCGCTCGGGCGCCGGCGCGCGAGGATTTCGACGCGGGCGAGCAATTCCGCGAATGCATAGGGTTTTGACAGATAATCGTCGCCGCCGGCCCTCAAACCCTTGACGCGGTCGTCGACCTGGCCGAGCGCCGACAGGATCAGCACGGGCGTTTCGATCTTCTGCGCCCGCAAGCCGCCGATCAGCGAGAGGCCGTCGAGCTTGGGCAACATGCGGTCGACGATCAGCACGTCATAATTGCCGCCTTCCGCCATGGCGTAGCCGGACAGGCCGTCGGCGGCGGAATCGGCCATGTGGCCGGCCTCGCGGAAAGCCTTGACCAGATAGGCCGAAGCCTGGGGATCGTCTTCAATGATCAGAATGCGCATGAAAGACATATAGAGCATTCCTGAAAAAAACGGCAGACCGGGCGGGGGGACCCCGGTCTGCCGCCTGCGCCGTCGCAATCAATCAATTTGCGCCGGCAATCAAATCACGACGGATCGGACGAGAGCGCCAGGAAATGCGTGTTGTCGCCGGACTTCACCCGCAGCAGCACGGCGCGGCGGCCTTCCTTTTTCGCCTGCTCCAGAGCCTTGACCACATCGTCCGGTCCAGCGACCGGCTTGCCGCCGGCGTCGAGGATCACATCGCCGGCGTGCAGGCCCTTTTGCGCCGCCGAGCCCTCCGGATCGAGATCGGTCACAACCGCGCCTTCCTTGCCGGCGCCGGGAACGTCCGACGGCGGCCGACAGCGACAGGCCGAAGCCGGCGAGCGCCGTCTTGGCGGCCTTGCCCGGGGGCAACCTCGAGCTTGGCCTCCTTGTCGTTCGGCAACTGCCCGAGTTTCACGCTGGCGGTTTTTTCGGCGCCGTTATGAAGATAGCTCAAGTTCCGCCGTGGCGTTGGGTCCGAGGCCTGCGATCTTGCGCGACAATTCGCGCGGACCGTCGATCTGTCTCGCCATTGACGCCGGTGATGACGTCGCCGGAGGCGATTCCGGCGGCGGCGGCCGGCGTGTTGGGCTGCGGTCTGCGCCACCAGCGCGCCATGGGTCGATTTCAGCCCGAGGCTTTCCGCGATTTCCTGGGTCACCGGCTGGATCTGCACGCCGATATAGCCGCGCGTCACCGACCCCTTCTCCTTCAGCGCGCCAATCACGTCCTTGGCCACTTCCGAGGGGATGGCGAAGCCAATGCCGACGCTGCCGCCCGAGGGCGAATAGATCGCGGTATTGACGCCGACGACCTCGCCCTTGGAGTTGAAGGTCGGGCCGCCGGAATTGCCGCGATTGACCGCCGCGTCGATCTGCAGGAAATCGTCATAAGGGCCCAGAACCGATGTCGCGTCCCCGCGCTGAGACGATGCCGGCCGTCACCGTGCCGCCGAGCCCGAAGGGATTGCCGACCGCGATCACCCAGTCGCCGACGCGCGGCATGGTGTCCGCGAATTGCACGTAAGGGTAGGGTCCGGGTTCAGTGATCTTCAGAAGCGCCAGATCGGTCTTCTTGTCCACGCCGATGATTTTCGCCGTTCACTATCTTGCCGCCTTCCAGCGTCAGGGTCTCGTCGGTCGCGTTTTCGACCACGTGGTTGTTGGTGACGACATAGCCGTCGCTGGAAATGATGAAGCCGGAGCCGAGCGCCTGGCCCTTGTGCGGGTGCTGCGGCTGGCATGCCGTTCGGGCCGCCGAAGCGCTTGAAGAAACGATAGAGCGGGTCGTCGGGCGACAGCGGGGGCATGCCCGGAGGCAGGCCTTCGCCGCCAAGGCCCGGATCGTCGTTCTCGGCCTTTTCGACCACATTGACCTTGACCGCGACCACCGCGCCCTTCACCCGGTCGACCATGTCTGCGAAGGAGGCCGGGCCGACGAAATTCATGCCCTGAGTGACCGGCGCTTCGGCATGGGCGGGAAGAAGCGCGAGGCTGCCGGCTGTCCCGGCGAGCGCTGCGGCGCCGACCGCGCCGAGCAGCAGCGTGCGCACAGGCGGCCGCCGCTTCTCTCGGAAGGGCGAAACATTGGAATTTGACTGTGGCGCGGACCGGTTCGGCATTGGGTGCTCCCTTGGCGTGGCGAAATGCGGGCGACGAATCTCACCGCCTTTTCGTTTGCGAATATGGGGACCGCCGACTTACGCCGCTGTTTCGGGAGGATGAATTTTTCGTAATTTTACCGGAATGGATTCAAAGCATGGACGGCGCGTCGCAGCCGGCCGGACCCGGCTTGGACGAACCGGGCCCGCATGGCGGCAACTTATCCGTGGCGAATTCCGCCTCGATCTTGCGCAAGATCGTGGTGACCGGCGAGTTTCGCAGCCGGGCCGCCTCGGCGAGAGCGGCAAGCTTGGCGCTGAGGTCGCCAGCGTCGGCCATGGCGGGAGCCGCTTCTTTGACCAGGGCCACAAAGTCCTGCATCCGCTCGGAAGACCGGACGCCGGTCTCGGTGGCGGGACCGTTGAAAGTCATTTCGGCGAAGAAGAACGACGGCCGCACTTCGAAAATCCGGCAGATTTCGAGCAGCCGGCCCGCGCCAATGCGCTCGAAGCCGCCTTCATATTTCTTGACCTGGTGCAATGAGACGCCGAGCGCGGCGGCCAGTTGCGTCTGGCTCATGTCGCGAAACATCCGGGTGCGGCGAACCCGCATGCCGATATGTTTGTCGATGGAATTTGTCGACTTGGCCATCCGATTGAATTCCGATGCGAGTTGCCAGAACGCCTTTACAGCCGATGACAAGGCCTCCAAAAAGAAGCAAAGGCAGACCGTCATACGTCAACGGACAATATTATCCGAATATCTTGGCTTGTCAAAAGCCGCGTTGCTTCCTCACGTCACTGCGGAGCGCCAAACAAAGCAGTGTTTTCCGAAATCTTCTGACACGCGCGTCAATGCAAAATGCGTCTTGTATCCGCCACAGATACTAAATGAAAAAGTCACGCGCGCTGATTCGACCTAACTTACTGAAAAACCGTGAAATTTTTTCCGGATGTTCAGCAGGGGGCGGCGCAGGGATCGTCGCAGCAAGGAAAGCGTCAGCCTTGCGCGCCGCCGGCCGGATCGGAAAGCAGGCTTTGCAGCTTTTCGCTTTCATCGACCGACAGCGGCGCGGCCGGCGTCTCGACGCGCCCGCGCCTGCCGCGGCTGGACGCGAAAATCGCGCCCGCGCCCAGCGCCAGCAGCGCGAAGGGCGACAGCCAGAGCAACAAGGTATCCCAGGCGAAAGGCGGCTTAAGGAGGATGAAATTGCCATAGCGCGCCACGAGAAAGGCGCGAATCTGCCCGTCGCTTTCGCCGGCCTTCAAATGCTCGCGCACGAGGATGCGCAAGTCCTTCGCCAGGGACGCGTCGGAATCGTCGATCGACTGATTCTGGCAAACCAGGCAGCGCAGGTCGGCGGAAATCTTGCGCGCCCTTTGTTCAAGCTTCGTATCGGGCAGGACTTCGTCCGGCTGCACGGCGAGGGCCGGCGCCGACAACAGCGACAGGGCGAGCAAGGCGGCCAGACGCGCTTTCATCGACTCAGCTCGCCATCTGCGCGTCGGCGGGAATTTTCGCCCGCCGGGCGACGCCGACCCGCAACCGCCGGTCGGCCAGCGACAGCGCGCCGCCGAAGGCCATGACCAGGGCGCCGAGCCAGATCAGGGAAACCAGCGGTTTCCAGTAAAGCCGGGCGTCAATCGTCCCATTGTCGTTCTGGTCGGCGATGCTGACATAGACTTGGCCAAGATTCAGAGTGACGATGCCCGCCTGCGAGGTCGCCATGCGCCGGGTGGTGAAGAAACGTTTCGCCGGCGCCAGCAGCGCCACGATCTCGCCGTCGCGCTTGACGCTCATATGGGCGACGGCCTCCTTGTAATTGGGGCCGAGGTCGGACGTCATGCCCAGAACTTCGAGCTGATACGGGCCGACCTGATAGGCTTCGCCCGTTTTCATCGCCACGATCTTTTCCGCGCCCCATCCGGTGGCGGCGAGGCCGAGCAGCGTGACCCCGAGCCCCGCATGGGCGAAAGCCGCGCCCCAGGCCGAGAGCGGCAACCCCTTGGCGCGGCCGAACGCGTTGCTGGACGCGCGCAGTCCGGCCGGGAAAATGCGCCCGAAAATTTCGGCAAACGAGCCCACGATCAGATAGACGGCGACGCCGGCGCCAATGAAGGCCAGCGTGGGCGCGCCCTGGACGGCGAAGAAGATCGCCATGGCGAGGAAGCCGCAGGCCGCGGCGAAAAACAGCCTTTGCGCCGCGCCGAGCAGGTCGCCGCGCTTCCACGCCAGCATCTGTCCGATCGGCATGAGCAGGAACAAGGGCGCGAAAAGCGGGCCGAAGGTCAGGTTGAAGAAGGGCGCGCCGACCGAAATCTTGTCGCCGTTCCAGGCCTCCAGCGCCAGAGGGTAGAGCGTGCCGACGAAAACGGCGGCGCAGGCGGCCGTCAGCAAGAGGTTGTTCAGCACCAGCGCGCCTTCGCGAGAGACCGGCGCGAACAGGCCGCCCTGCGACAGGGTCGATGCGCGCAGCATGAACAGGAATAGCGAGCCGCCGATGAACACCACGAGGATGGCCAGGATGAACAGGCCGCGTTGCGGATCGCTGGCGAAGGCGTGGACCGAGGTCAGCACGCCCGAGCGGACCAGAAAAGTGCCGAGCAGCGACAGTGAAAAGGCAAGGATGGCCAGGAAGATCGTCCAGATCTTCAGCGCCTCGCGCTTTTCCATCACCGCGGCGGAATGCAGCAGCGCCGTTCCGGCCAGCCAGGGCAGCAGCGAGGCATTTTCGACCGGATCCCAGAACCAGAAGCCGCCCCAGCCCAGCGTGTAATAGGCCCAGTAGGAGCCCATCGCGATGCCCAGCGTCAGAAAACACCAGGCGGCGAGCGTCCAGGGCCGGATGAAACGGGCGAAGGCGGCGTCGATGCGGCCCCCGATCAAGGCGCCGGCGGCGAGCGAAAATACGATCGAGAAGCCGACATAGCCGAGGTAGAGCAGCGGCGGATGGATGGCGAGTCCCGGGTCCTGCAGGATCGGATTGAGATCTGAGCCTTCGAGCAGCGGCGGCGACAAGCGGGCGAAGGGATTTGAGGTCAGCAGGATGAACAGCAGGAAGGCGGCGCCGAGGAAGCCCTGCACCGACAGCGAATCGGCGAGCAGGCGCGGCGGGATGGCGCGCGAAAAAGCCGCCATGGCGGCGCCGCTCAGGGTGAGGATCAACACCCAGAGCATCATCGAGCCCTCGTGATTGCCCCAGACGCCGGCGATCTTGTAAATCATCGGCTTGGTCGAATGGGAATTCTCGACCACATTGGCCAGCGAAAAATCCGACACGACATGGGCGTAGGTCAGCGCCGCGTAAGACAGCGCGACCAGGGCGAACTGCGTCAATGCGACGGGCCGGGCCAGCGCCATCAGCCGCGCGTCGCGCGCCCGCGCGCCCCAGAACGGCAAAACTGTCTGCATCAGCGCCAACGCCAGCGCCAGCACCAGCGCGTAATGGCCTGTCTCGACGATCATTTGGGCGCTCCACTTGCGGTCTTTGCGCCGGCCGGCCCGGTTTCCTGCCAGGTGCCCTGCTTCTTCAGGGCGTCGGCGACTTCGCGCGGCATGTAGCGCTCGTCATGCTTGGCGAGGATGTTGTCAGCCTTGAACACGCCCGCCCTGTCCAGCGAGCCCTCCGCCACCACGCCCTGCCCTTCCCTGAACAGGTCGGGTAACAGGCCCGCATAGGCGACGGGAACGTCGTGGTTGCCGTCGGTGACGTCGAAGGTGATGCTCTTGCCGTCGAGATGAACGAGGGTGCCGGTTTTCACCAGCCCGCCGATGCGGAGCCTGACGCCGGGACCGACGTGCTTTTCCGCCATTTCGGTCGGGCCGTAGAAGAAAACGACATTGTCGCGCAGCGCAAACAGCACCAAACCGACCGCAAGGCCGAGCGTGGCGAGCGCCGAAGAGATCAAGGCCAGCCGTTTTTGCTTGCGCGTCATTCCACCCTCAATCCCAGTTCCTGCGCCAGGGTGGCGAGTTTGGTCTGCGCCGCCGTATCGGCCGCGAGCGCCTTGCGCGCGTCGGCCAGCGCGCCCTGCGCCTTGTCCGGTTCATTCAACACCTTATAGGCGCGAATGAGGCGCATCCATTCGTCGGCGTCTCCGCCTTTGGCGGCCAGGCGCTGAGCCAACCTCTCGACCATGGCGTTGATGGTCTTCTGCTGCTCGTCCTGCGGCTGGGCGGCGACCGCCGCCGCGGCGCCCGGCGGCGTTTCAGCCGACGCGGGCGACCCGCCCTCGACCGGCGCATCGAGCATGGCTAATTTTTCCGCCACGGCGGCCTTGAGGGCCGACTTGCCGGGAAGCTCCGCCAGCATCGCCATCCAGATCTCGCGCGCCTTGTCGCGCTCGTCATGCTGCGCGGCGGCGAGGCCGAGGAAATAACGCGCTTCCATGTTCCCGGGTTCGAGCTTCAGCGCGTGGTCGATCTGGACCTCGGCCTCGGGCGAAATCACGCCCTCGGAGACGTAAATCATCGCCTCGGCGAGTTCGACCAGACGTTTCGGAGTTTCCCCCAGCAGGCGGATGGCTGCCTCCCGCGCATGGACGGCGTCGTCGTAGCGGCCCAGGCGCAGATAGACCGGCGCGACGACTTCATAGGCGCGACCGTCGTCCGGATGAGCCTTGATATGCGCCTCGATCTTGCCCACGGCCACCGCAATGTCCATTTTCGCTGGCGACGCATCGAGACGCGCCTGGAGGGGCATGTCAGGCAAGTCGGGATGGCCGACCCTGGAATAGAGGCCCAGAGCGATGCCCGGCACCAGCGCCAGCGCCAGCGCAGCGGCAATCATTCGCCCGCGAGACGATCTCAGGGCCGCCGACTTCGTCTGGCGCCACGGCGATCAGGCGCCGCGCGGCCAGGGCCTTTGCCGCCTGCGCCTGATCTGCATCAATAGCGCCGCGCGAAAGTTCGGCGTCGATCTCGGCGATCTGGGCGCGATAAAAGGCGACGTCGGCAGCGTCCTCGCGCGCGTTCGGCGCAGGACGCGACAGGGGCCAGAGGATACTGAACAGCGCGAAGCAGGTCAGCGCGGCGAAAGCGAGCCATATCATGCGGGGAGCTTTAGCTTTTTCCCGTGGCCAAAGAAAGGGCCGTCTCGCCGGGAGCGAGCGAAACGGCAAGTTCCTCGCCGTCCGCCGTCGCGGTCAAGTTGCCCGGAACCAGCCAGAGCACGGGCAGGATAGCGGCGTAGACCACTGTTGTCATCACCACGCAGACGTCGAAACCGCCGGCGCTTTCGTAAAGCGCCGTGCCCAGCACGTCGCCGAAGCGCGTGGCGATGTAATAGAGGCCGGTGGACATCATCAGCACCGTGCCTTGCAGCCCGGGCGGACAGGAGCGGATCAGCAGGTCGAGATAGGCGGCGTTGGCCATGCCGCCCATCAGGCCGATGGGAACGGCCGCGAGCATCGCGCCCTTGACCGAGGAGATGAACAGCAAGGGCGCAAATTGCGGAACAGCGACGAGCGTGCCCCACAGCAGCAGGGTCTTCAGGGGAAAACGCCGGCAAAGCAGCCCGTACAACATGAAAGTCGGAATATAACTGCCCCAGTAGACGGCGTTCCATTCGCCCCATTCGCCATCCGTGGCGTGGAAGAAATTCTGCAAGTGATATTGCAGCGGCGTCGAGGCGCCCGGATTGAAGTTCCACAACAGCCAGATCGCCAGGGCGGGATAGATCGGCCAATGCTTCGACAGCCGTTTCAGATCCGCCAGCGGGCGATGCGCGGCCGGGTCTTCATGATGGACGTTGTCATAGACCACGCCGGGCCGCCAAAAGGCGTAAAGCGCCATCGCCGCCATCAGGGCGGCGCCGGAAAGAAACATGATTCGCGCCGCGGCGTCGGGATCGCTGGCCTCGAGGACATCGCTGAAAAAGCCCCCCAGCAGCAAGGCCGCCACGGTCGGAAGCGTTGAAAAAATCGACCAGACGGCGCTGACGCGGCCGGACATGACGTGCTGTTGCGCCAAGGTCGAGGAGAGGCCGTTCTGGGCGCTGACGACAAAGAGGAAGGCCGTGGTCAAGGCCAGGGTCGCCACGAGCAAAGACGGCGCCGTGACGGGCGTAAAGGCGAAGACCAGGTTGAGCGCCGCGCCGAGCGCGCCGAAAACGACCATGTAGCCTCGATCGCGGAGCCCGAAGGGGTGCCAGCTGTCGCGGACGAAGCCGAACAGGGCGGCGAGATAGAGCGGCAGGCCGGAAAGAACGCGAAAAGCGGCCATGTCATGCGCCTGCAATTGCAACTTGTTCTTGAGCAGGAAGGAAACGGGGAGGTTGAGCAGGCCTTCGTTCGGATCGCCGAAGCCGAGGATGACCGCCAACGCGGCCAGCCAGGCGAAGATGCGCCAGCGCGCGGAGGGCGGCAGGTCTGTCGGCGCGATCCTGCGCGGCTCAAGTTCGGATGTCATGCAGCGGTCTCCGGCTCCCCGGATATGCGACGGAATTACCCTGCCCTGTCAATGCGCTTTCGCTCAAGGGTTGTAGTCGCAGCCGCCGCCGTTATAGCCAAGCCCATGATCGAAGAGGATGTGCATGCCGCACCGCGGGGAGCGCTGATCGGGACGCTGCAAGCAAGGCGTTCCGGCGCATTGACTTTGGCGAGCCAGGCATGGCCGGCAAAGGTATCGAAACCCTTGACGCCGCCGGGCTGGATCCAGTCGCTCATCGGCGTCAGCCCGCCCCTGAAATCGGCCCAGTAAATCCGCATGGGGCGCCGGGTGTCATTGAAAAACTTGATCCAGAAGGGCAAGGACCGATCCATTGCGCGTCGCGCACGCTCCAGCCCGTCAGGGGACGGAGCTTGCAAGCCGGAGCGGCCGCGGCAGGAATGGAAATCGCGTTGGCGAGGCCCGCCGTAAGGACAGGGAAAAACGCGTGAAGGCGCGTGGAATTATCCGCCACAATTGATCACGCCGGACTGAGACCAGCCGGTCCTGGAGTTGCGCGTCCTGACATGGAGCCAGATGCGGGCAAATTCGGCGTCCGTGTTCGGGAAGGCCACGAAGGGGCCAAACTGCTTTCCTCCGAGGATCTTTACCGGGGTCTCGATGGGAAGTTTCAAAAGGACGGGCGAAGCGACGTCGGGCGCGGAACGGATGTCCGCCTCCTGGTTGGTCAGGCAATCGAGTCCGGTAAATTCCCCGATCATGGTCCGCTCGGTGGCAGAGGCGCCGCCAGACGCAATGGCGGCGGCGATCGCCAGGGCAACGCGGACATTCATTCCAATCATCATTCCCCCTGGGGCGGCCTCAGTGGACTAGAGATGAGTGGAATGGTCAAGCAGTCGATCGCTTTTCAATGGTTTGGTTTCATCGGCAGATGCAGCGATGGGGCCTGGGACGCTTCGGCGCGCAATGACGCGCGATTCCGTGACGATGGACGGCGACATTGTGATGGATGACAGCATGGCGCCGGGCGACGATTTTATGGCGCGCAGGGGCATGACGACAATATTGTGGACGTTCGTCATGGTAAGCCGCCTGCTGCCAATAGTAGCGCGGACCACAATCGACATATTCCGGGAAATGCCCGACGTCGTGGTTCTCCCGGTAGAGCCCGCCCCAGCCGTGAACGCCGCCATAGTCGGCATTGCCATCCTCCGAGGCCCAGGCAGGCTGAGGCTGAGCGGAGAAAAGGATAGCGGTCAGGGCGGCGACCATGAACGAGCAGAACGCGTTGCGCATACGAAAAAGCTCCTGGCGTCGATGCAAAAAAACGGCGGCTGGAGCCAACCGTAGCTCAAATCCGTTTCCATATTGTTTTGCCTTCCCGAATTTCAAAGGCGCAACAACTTCCGCAAGGTCATCATCGACGCCAGAAAGATGATATTCAACTTGTAACGTCGCGAAACTACTTTGAAAACTCGTTCATCGTGAACCTTGACCGGAGGGTACGGAATGATCCGCGCCATCCGCCCTGGCGATCAATTCACTGGGCACGAGCCGGATCAACGGCAGGATCAGCGCATAGACGAGGGTGATCAGGACCACGCAGACCTCGAAGCCGCCAAAATGGTCGTAAACCTGGGTTCCCAGCATGTCGCCAAAGCGCGAGGCGACGTAGTACAGGCCCCAGGAAAGCATCAGCGTCGTGCCCTGCAGGCCGGGCGGGCACGAGCGAATCAGCAGGTCGATATAGGCGGCAGTGGAGACCCCGCCCAAAAGGCCCATCGGCGCCGCCGCGAGCAGTGCGCCTGTCATGGAATGGACGAAGAGAAGTGGCGTGAATTGCGGAATGGCGACGATCGTCCCCCAGAAGATCAGGTTTTTCAACGGCATGCGCCTACAGAGGAAGCCGTAGAGGACGAAGGTCGGAATGAAGGAGGCGGCGAAGATGGCGTTCCATTCTCCCCAGACGCTGTCGGGCGCATGAAGCTCGTTCTGCAGATAGAATTGCAGCGGCGTCTGCGCGCCGGGAGCGAAATTCCAGAACAGCCAGATCGCCAGCGCCGGATAGATCGGACGATGGCGGCCCAGCCTTTTCAGATCGCCGAGCAGACTGGTCCTGTCCGGCCGCTCGGCCGCGACATTGTCGAACACGGCGCTCGGTCGCAGAAGGCTGTAGAGAGCGACCAGGGCCATGATCGCCGCGCCAGCGAGGAACAGCAGACGCGCCGCGTCGACCTGGCTTTGCCCTTCGAGCATCTCGCTGAACCTGCCGCCCGCCAGAAAGGCCGTCACGGCCGGAAGCGCGGTGAAAGCCATCCACAAGGCGCTGATGCGGCCGGACATGGCGTGCTGCTGGCCGAGCGTCGAAGCGAGGCCATTCATGGCGCTGGACAGGAACAGGAAGGCGCAGGTCAGGGCCAGGACGGCGGCGAGCAGCGTCGATTCGGTGATCGGCGTGTAGGCGAATGCGCCGTAGATCCCGGCCGCAACGACGCCGAACAGGAGCAGGAAGCCGCGGTCCTTCATGCCGAACGGGCTGAAGCTGTCGCGCATGAAGCCGAAGACGCCGGAAAAATAGAGCGGGATCGCGGCGACGAGCCGAAACCCGGCGAGTTGATGCGCTTCGAGGTGCAGTTTGTTCTTCAAGAAGAAGCTGATCGAAATGTCGAACAGGCCGCCATTGGGGTCTCCAAAGGCCAATAGCGTGATCAGCACGCCGAGATAGGCGAAAATCGCTCGGCGCGCGCCCGGCGCCAGCAGGGTTACGGCGGCGGGTTCGGGAGTTCCCGCGGGATCGATCGTCATCAGGAACAGCTTTCCGGCGAGGAACTCAAGGAAAGCGCGAGCCTATGCATGTTGACGACCGAGGTCCATCGGCTCCCGCGCGCCCTTCCGCATCCGTCGCCGGCGCGCTAGATTACGAACAAAAGGAAGCGCAAACGCCATGGCCCAAGCGTCCCAGAACGACCCGCTCAACATTCCTGGAAAAATCCTCGTCGGCAAGGCTGGGGATTATGACTATCTGCTGCTGCGCTACGGCAACCGCCACGGGCTCGTCGCCGGCGCCACAGGAACCGGCAAGACGGTGACTTTGCAAAGGCTTGCGGAGGGTTTTTGCGCGGCGGGAACCTGCGTCTTCGCCGCCGACGTCAAGGGCGACCTGTCGGGCATTGCCATGCCCGGCGACGGCGCGCCCGCCTTGGTCGCGCAGGCGCAAAAGATCGGCGTCAAATACGAGCCAGACCAGTTCCGCTGCGTATTTTGGGACATTTTCGGCGAAAATGGCCATCCGGTGCGCGCCACCATCGCGGAAATGGGGCCGCTGCTGCTGTCGCGCATCCTCGAACTCAACGAGATCCAGGAAGGCGTCCTCAATATCGCCTTTCGCGTCGCCGATGAGCAGGGCCTCGCGCTGCTGGATCTCAAGGATCTGCGCGCCATCCTCGGCTATATCTCGGAAAACGCCGCCGACCTGCAACAACGATACGGCAATGTCGCGCCCGCCAGCATCGGCGCGATCCAGCGCCAGCTGCTGGTGCTGGAGAACCAGGGCGCCGACAAATTCTTCGGCGAGCCCGCGCTCGACATCACCGACCTGCTGAAGCCCGATATCGACGGACGCGGCTTCATCCACATTCTCAAGGCGGAAAAGCTGATCCGCAGCCCCAATCTCTACGCCGCGTTCCTGTTCTGGCTGCTCTCCGAACTCTTCGCCCGGCTGCCGGAAGTCGGCGACCCCGAAAAGCCGAAGTTGGTGTTCTTCTTCGACGAGGCGCATTTTTTATTCGACGACGCGCCCAAGGCGCTGCTGCGCGCCATCGAGCAGGTGGTGCGGCTGATCCGCTCCAAGGGCGTCGGCGTCTATTTCGTCACCCAAAGCCCGGCGGACGTGCCGGATATCGTACTCGGGCAGCTCGGTAATCGCGTCCAGCACGCGCTGCGCGCCTTCACGCCGCGCGACCAGAAGGCGGTGAAGGTCGCCGCCGACACATTCCGGCAGAACCCCGCCTTCGACACCGCGGACGCGATCACGAAACTCGATGTCGGCGAGGCCCTGGTCTCCATGCTCGAGGCCAATGGCGCGCCGGCCATGGTGACGCGGGCGAAGATCGTCCCGCCCGCCTCGCGCGTCGGCCCGATCACCGCGGCGGAACTGGCGGATGTGCAGGATTCCAGCCCGTTCAAAGGCAAGTACGATACGCCCATCGACCGGGAATTGGCCTTTGAAATCCTTCAGGCCCGCGCGCAGCAGCGGACTTCCGGGCCGCCCGTCGCGGCGGGACAGCCGAATGCCGCCGATGGCGGCGTATTGTCAAAAATCGGAGCCGGGCTCGAAGACCTGTTCAAGCCGCAAGGCAAGCGCATGTCGATCGGCCAGGCCGTGGTGCGCTCAGCGACCACCTCGGTGGCGCGCACCGTGGGATCGGCGATCGCCCGAGAGATTTTACGCGGGATCACCGGCGGGCTGAAGTAGGCGCAATCCCTCCCCCCCAACGGGCCCAACGGGAGAAAAGAAGATGCGTCACTTTGCGACGGGCGCGGCCGCCGCAGCCGGCGGCGCCGGCAGGTCGCTCGCCGTGACCGAACCCGGCGCCGGCGCCGGCGGATGCACGCTGCGGTCGGCGCCTCCGTCGATCACTGCCTGTTCGGAGTCTTCGCCGGCGCGGGGCGCGGCGATTCGGGCGCCGATCTGCTTCATGATCTGTCCCTCGGCATAATTATCGTGACCGATGAAGCCGGCCGAAAATTCCGAAATGTCGAACACCTTGACGCCCATCTTTTCGATCATCTCGCGGTCCTGATCATTGCCGGGATCGATCGAGCCGAGGCGCCGGTCGCCCTGGATCCCGGCGGAAACCTGCAAGGCGCGGTCGCCCTTGGAGACGAAGATCGAGAAATGCTGGGGATCGAGCCGCGCCATCTGCGCCTTGAAAACCGACAGGTCGATGTCCGGCGCCGCCAGCATCACATTGCCGAGCTTGCCGTGGAGGTCGGGCGACCCGGATAGCGCCGCCTCGCGCAAGGTCTCCATGGTCAGCCATGTGCCCATGGAATGGGCGAGGATGTGGACGCGGCCGATCCCTGGCGTATCCGCCAGCTCGTTGATCAATTTCAAATAGGCGTCGCGCGAGGCTGTAGCGCTTTCCTTGTCGGCGCCATAGGCCAGCAGCGCGGCCTTGGACGGCCATGTGAACAGCACGGGGACGCCGCCGAAACGGCCGTCCACCACGATCTGGGCAAGACGCAGGCGCGCCTCCTCCATGGAAGTGTTGAACCCGTGCACATAAACCAGCACGTCGCGATTGACGCCGACGCGGCCGGAAAGATGCGCGGCGATCTGGGCGCGAAAATCTTCCTCCTCCAGCAGCCGATGGCCGGCGAGGACGAAATGATGGGCCGGATTGGGCGCGCCGAAAGCCGGCTTCTCGATTGCGCCAGCCTTGTGGCCCGGCGGCACCGTGACGAAATCGAGGGCATAGCGCGCCTGCGCGCCGGGCGTGAGTTCGGTCGAATGATTGCCGCCCTTGCGGGTCGAGGCGACGAAGATCGGCGTCGAATGGGCTGGTTCGTCCGGCTGGCCGGCAACCAGACTCCCGACGGCGCCGGCGCTGCGCGACACCCCGTCCGAGACGGTGGAGCCGAAATCGGAGCTCGCGGCGGCGATTCCAACCGGACTGCAGGCCGAAAGGAGCGGAATCAGCGCCATGACGGCGCCAAGGGCGGCCAATTTCAATTTCTCATTCATCGCAGATCTTGTTTCCAATCGGCCCGCGCCCGTGTCGGCTCCAGCGCATAGTCCGGTCCGCAAATCCACGCAACAGCGCACGGATCGCCTTGCAGCGAAACCCTTGCAGGGCCGCCGCCTTTCCGTCCAATCGACGCACAGCCCCGTTCGAGGCGCGTTAATGCGCGGAAAAGACGGCAAGATTTGGACAGGCGGATTCTGTTCCATCGATCCTTAAAAATATACTTCTTGCAAAGGACTGATCTCGCCATATTTTTTTCGGGCAATTTCTTTTCAATCGCATCAACTTACGGAGAACGCCATGCTGAAATCCGTCTTCACTGCGATCGTTCTGTGCTCCGCCGTGGCTTTCGCGCCGGTCGCGATGGCCAAGGACGAGATGGCCGCCGGCAAGGAAATGCACCACCATCATCACCACCACCATCATATGCACAAGCATATGCATCATCATCACCACATGATGCAGAAGAAGATGGAAGAGCCGAAGACTTAAAGACGGCAAAACAAGAATTCTGCTCCTGACCCCTTGCCGGAGCCGATCGCGCGCAGCGACGGCTCCGTTTTCTTGCCTCGTCGCGCCGGCTTGGCTTGCGCGAAAAACTCTGCTTTCCTCCGTTCATGAGATGGCAGGTCGTCCTTGCGCGCGAAAAAACAGGCTGGGCCCTCCGCGAAGGGCTCTTTCTCGTCTCCGCTGCGCTGGCCGTGTGGGCGGCTCTCGCCTATCTCGCCCTGCCCGCGATATGGAAGCGGCTGGAAAGACAGGCGCAGGTCTCCAGCCTGGAGATGGTGACGCGGACCCGGCAAGGACTCGCCGGCGATCCGATCAATTTCGGCCTGGTCGGCGACCGCACGGAGGTCCTGTGCGCGTTTCGCTCGGCCGGCTGGAACTCTCGCTGATGCGGTGACCTTGCGCTCCAGCCTGGAAATCGCAGACAGCGTCGCCCTTCGCCGCGCCGATCCTGCCGCGCCGGTCAGCCCGCTCTATTACGACGGTCGTATCGAGGATGTCGCCTTTGAACTTCCGGTCGGGCTTTCCGCCGCGCGCCGCCACCACATCCGGCTCTGGCAAGTCGGCAAGTCGGTCTATGGCGGACGTCCGCTCTGGCTGGCCTCCGCCTCCTACGACCGCGGCGTCGGACTGAGCCGCTTCACCTTGCAGGTGACCCATCACATCGACGCCAACCTCGACGCAGAGCGCGCCTTCGTCGCGGCGGCGCTGGGCAAGGCCGGGGCGATCCGCTCGTTTTTCCAGATCCAGGGCGTCGGCCCGACGCTTCACGGCAAGAATGGCGGCGACGACCGTTATTTCACTGATGGCGAGATTCTGATCGGGGTTCTGGCGCCGGGCTGCGATCTGGGCCCCGGCCTTGCCGTTCCGCCCCCTGATAATCCGCCGCATGTCGACCTGCGCAGCGCGCTGGTTCATGCGCTGGCGAAACAAAATTAGCCAGGCGGATCCCACGAGGAAAATACCGCGCTCCGGCCTTGCCACCGCCCCGCGCGACTGCCATTCTGCAACGCTTGTTTTTGAAATGCCTTTTCACGGGAGCAGTGGTGTGGCCATAGGGGCGTCCGCTCAAGACCGCGCAGGGACAAGCGCCGGGACAGCCGCTGCTGCGGGTGGAAAGCCTGGCGGTGCGCTTTGGCGGCATCATCGCCCTCGACGATATTTCCTTCGAGGTGGCCTCCGGGCAGATCTGCGGCGTGATCGGGCCGAACGGCGCGGGCAAGACCACCCTCTTCAACTGCCTCTCCCGCCTCTACACCCCCTTTTCCGGCGCGATCACCTTTTCCGGCCGGTCCCTGCTGGCGCTGAAACGCCACGAGATCGCGGAGCTCGGCATCGCCCGCACTTTTCAGAACCTCGCCCTGTTCGGCGCGATGAGCGTGCTCGAGAACATCATGGTAGGTGCGCATTGCCGGGCGCGCGGCGGCTTCCTTTCGGGCGCCTTCGCCCTGCCGGCAGGAAAGGCCGAGGAATCCCGCATCCGCGATCGGGCTATGGCGCTGGCCGAGGAATTCGGACTGGCCGACATTTCGGCCACAAAGGTCAGCGAGCTTTCCTTTCCGACCCAGAAGCGGGTCGAGATGGCGCGGGCGCTGGCGAGCGACCCTTTGCTCCTCCTGCTCGACGAGCCTGCGGCCGGCCTCAACCATGAGGAAGTCGAGCAGTTGCGCGAGGAAATCTGCGGCATACGCGACCGTCGCGGCGTGAGCGTCCTGCTGGTGGAGCACCACATGAATCTGGTGATGCGCATCTCCGACCAGGTCGTGGCGATCGATTTCGGAAGGAAGATCGCCGATGGGGCGCCGGAGGTGGTGAAGCGCAATCCCGACGTGATCCGCGCCTATCTCGGAGATGCGGCATGACCGCGATTCTGGGCGTTCGCGATCTCAAAGCCTGGTATGGCCCGGTCCAGGTTCTGCACGGCATTGATTTCGACGTCGAGGACGGCGGCGTCACCGCCCTGCTTGGCGCCAACGGCGCCGGGAAGACCTCACTATTGCGCGCGATTTGCGCGATGATCCGCTGCGAAGGCCAGATCTCTCTCGACGGGCGTTCGATCGTCGGCCGGCAGACCGAAGACATTGTGCGCCTTGGCGTCGCCCACGTTCCCGACGGGCGCGGAACCTTCGTTGATCTCACGGTCGAGGAAAACCTGAGGCTCGGCGCCTATACGCGCAGCGACCGGAAAGCCGTCAAGGCCGATTTCGAGCGTATTTATAGCCTTTTCCCGCGGCTTGCCGAACGAAGGCTGAGACAGGCCGGCGTGTTGTCGGGCGGAGAGCAGCAAATGCTGGCGATCTCCCGCGCGCTCCTGCTGCGTCCAAAGCTGCTGCTGCTTGACGAGCCCTCCTTCGGGCTCGCGCCGCTGGTGGTCCGCGAAATCTTCGGCATTCTCAGGGCGATCAACAGGGAGGACCGCGTGAGCATGCTGCTCGTCGAGCAGAACGCCAATCTCGCGCTCGAACTCGCCGATCACGCCTATCTCATCGAAACCGGCCGCGTCGCGCTGGGCGGAACCTCCGCCGCGCTGCGGGCGGACGACGCCGTCCGGAGGGCCTATCTCGGTTATTGATCCCTTCGCCCTCGGAGCGAACGACCTCGCGTACCAGACATGAACAACGAGAGCGCCGCCAAAGGGGCTCCGGGAGGAAATGGAATGAACGAATTTCTTCATCAGCTGGCGTCAGGTCTCGCCCTGGGCGGCGTTTACGCCTCCATGGCGCTGGCGCTGGTGATGATCTACCAGGCGACCCATCTGGTGAATTTCGCCCAGGGCGAAATGGCGATGTTCTCGACCTATCTCGCCTGGGACATGATCGACCGGGACGTTCCCTACTGGGCCGCCTTCGCGGCCACGGTCGCAATCTCCTTCGTCGCCGGGATGGTCATCGAACGCGTGGTCGTGCGGCGCTTCGCCAAGGCGCCGGTCCTCACCTCCGTGATCGTGTTCATCGGCCTCGGCTTCATCTTCGACAGCATCGCCGGCTGGCGCTATGGTTTTGAGGTCAAGAGTTTCGAAACGCCCTTCCGCGGCCGGCCCTGGTTCGGCAACGCCTACATGTCCGCGCATGAATCCGGTTCGATCCTGGTGACGCTGGCGGTGCTGGCGCTGGTCTATGCCTTCTTCCGCTTCACGCCGCTGGGACTGGCGATGCGGGCGGCGGCGCAAAATCCGGTGTCGAGCCGCCTCGTCGGCATTCGCGTCGGCTGGATGCTGGCGATCGGCTGGGGCCTGGCCGCGGCCATCGGCGCCATCGCCGGCATGATGGCGGCGCCGATCGTCTATCTCGATCCCAACATGATGGGCGGCATCCTGCTCTACGCCTTCGCCGGCGCGCTGCTGGGCGGCATCGACAATCCCTGGGGCGCCGTCGCCGGGGGCTTCATGGTCGGCGTGCTGGAAAACCTGGTCGGCGCCTATGGCGTCGGCGCCGAGATCAAGCTCTCGGTCGCCCTCATCATCATCATCGGCGTGCTGGTGTCGAAACCCTCCGGGCTCTTCGGCCGCCCGCTCACTTCCCGGGTTTGAAATGACCGCCGTGCCCCACACCTCCTCCTCCGCATCCGCCGAAAAATCCGGCGGCGCACTCGGCAAAAGGCTGGTCCCGGCGCTCGTGTTCCTCGCCGCCCTCGCGGCGACCTTCTTCGCGAGCGGCTATCACCTTTATCAGTTCGCGCAGGTGCTGATCTATGTGATCGCGCTGCTCGGGCTGAATCTGCTGACCGGAACCAATGGCCAGATCTCGCTGGGCCATGGCGCCTTCTTCGCCATCGGCGGCTATGGAACGGCGATCCTCGCCACAAAACTCGGGCTGCCTCTCTGGGCCGCGATTCCCGCGGCGAGCGCGCTCTGCTTCGTCGCCGGCTTCCTGTTCGGGTTGCCGGCGCTGCGCCTCGGCGGCCTCTATCTCGCCTTGGCGACCTTCGCGCTGGCGGTCGCGACGCCGCAACTCCTCACCTTCAAGAAATTCGACTTTCTGACCGGAGGCTCTGGCGGCCTGCACCTCGCCAAGCCGCAACCGCCCGCGGGATGGCCCTTGAGCCAGGACCAGTGGATCTATCTCATCTGCCTGCTCTGCGCTGCGGGCCTGTTCCTCATCGCCGGCAACCTCGTGACGGGACGGGTCGGGCGGGCGCTGACGGCGATCCGCGAACATCCGGTCGCCGCAGAAACCATGGGCGTCAACGCCGCGCTCTACAAGACGACCTGCTTCGGCGTCAGCGCCTTGTACGCCGGGGTTGCCGGGGGCTTGAGCGCCGCGCTCGTCGGCTTTGTCTCGCCGGACAGTTTTTCGCTGTTCCTGTCACTGTCCCTGCTGGTCGGCATTGTCATCGGCGGGCTGGCTTCGACCTGGGGCGCCGTGTTCGGCGCTGTATTCATCGAATTCGTGCCCAATTACGCCGACCAGCTGTCCGTCGTCTTCGGCGAGGGCGCCAAGGCCCTGCCCGGCGCGATCTATGGCGTCTTGCTGATCGTGCTGATGGCCGTGGCGCCATCAGGCGTCGCCGGCGCCCTGGGCCGAGCCGCGGACGCCCTGCGCAGGCGCAGCAGGGAAAGCAAAGGTTCAAAAGTCATCAGGTCGTAGAAAAAACAAGGGAGACATCAATGTTCACACGTCGCAAATTGCTGCAATCGGGCGCGGCTTCAGCGGTCATGATCGCATCGGCGGCCTGGCCGGCCAAGGCCGCCAACGCGCCGGGGGTGACCGACACTGAAATCAAGATCGGCCAGACCATGCCCTATAGCGGGCCGGCTTCGGCCTATGCGGCGGTCGCCAAGGCCGAGGCCGCCTATTTCAAGATGATCAACGACATGGGCGGCGTGAACGGCCGAAAAATCAATTTCATCAGCCTCGACGACGCCTATAGTCCGCCGAAGACCGTGGAGCAGACCCGTCGCCTGATCGAGGACGAGAAGGTCGCATTCATTTTCCAGAGCCTGGGGACCGCGCCCAATGCCGCGATCCGCTCCTACCTCAACGACAACAAGATCCCGCAACTCTTCGACGCCACCGGCGCCTCCATGTTCGGCGACCCCAAGAATTTTCCGTGGACGATGGGCTGGCAGCCCACCTATCGGACGGAGGCCCATATTTTCGCCAAGCATATCCTGGCGAAGACTCCGAACGCGAAGATCGGCGTACTCTATCAGAACGACGGCTTCGGCAAGGATTACCTGACCGGGCTGAAAGAGGGCCTGGGCGCGGACCATGCCGGCATGATCGTCAAGGAGGTTTCCTACGAGATTTCCGAGCCGACCATCGATTCGATGATCGTCACCTTGCAAGGCGCGGGCGCCGACACGCTGCTCATCGCCGCCACGCCCAAGTTCGCGGCGCAGGCGATCCGCAAGATCTATGATCTCGGCTGGTCGCCGGTGCGCTATCTCAGCAATGTCTCGGCTTCCATCACCAGCGTCATGAAGCCCGCCGGACTGGACGCATCGAAAGGCGTCATGACCGGCTATTACTTGAAGGATTCAACCGACGCGCGCTGGAAAGACGACCCGGGCATGAAGGAGTTCAAGGAATTCGTTGGCAAATACATGACGCCGGGCGACCTGAACAACAGCAATACGCTTCTCGGCTACGGCGCTGCGGCTACCCTGCTGCAGGTGCTCAAGCAATGCGGCGCCGACCTGTCGCGCGAAAACATCATGAAACAGGCCGCCAATCTTAAGAACGTCGAAATTGCCACGCTGCTACCCGGCATCAAGGTCAACACATCGCCGGAGAATTACTACCCCATCCGGCAATTGCAGATGGCGAGTTTCAACGGTTCGAGCTGGGAATTGTTCGGTGAATTGATCAGCGCCTAGCGTCTCACGCCGCCGCTCCCGCGTTTTCGCGCAGGAGCGGCTCAGGGATGCGCCCCGAGCGCCTGCAGGAATTCCGGCGGCGCGCCGGCTTCCTTCAGGGTTTCGCCGCTCAACGTGACATCCTCGCCGCAGGCGGCGATGACATGCGGCAGGTTTTCGGGTTCGATGACCAGTCCCTTTTCCTTCGCGTCCGGCCAGGCGATGAAGATCAGGTCCTGACCTTCCATCGCGTTTTTGCAATCGGCCTCGAGCTTGACCTTCTTCCGATAGAGCGCGGTCAGGTCCGGCGAGGCGATGGTTCCGATCTTCGAGCCGTCGGCGGCGGTGTCGAGTGCGCCCTTCAGCTTCAATCCCGGCAGCAGCTTGACCAGATCGACCGGCGTTCCGGTCTTCAGATCATAGACCAGGGCGAGCGTCCCGACATTGGGGTGGGCGCCGCCGCAATCGTAATTGTCGCGCGCGACCAGGCTGAGATAGTCCGGCCCCGCCATGGCGACGGAGAGGCCCCGCGACCAGTCGGCATTTTTTCCGGCCTGCAAGCGGCACTCTTTGAGCGAGGCGACGAGCGCGGCGTCCAGATGATCGAGCGCCTTGTTAATCCTGGCCAGGATCGGCGCCGGCGCGCCCGCCTCGACGCGCGGAAAGGCCGCGACATCTTTGGCGATGGCCGGCATGGCCCGCAGCTTGAGCGCGTCTTCCGCCGCGACCGCCGGGGCCGCGAAAACGACCGCAAGGGCGACCCGGCCGAAAATATTCACGATCTTTTCCACGAATGCCAAATCCCTGTGCTGAAGACGCGCTTTACTGGTATTCGACCTTGCGAATGACCAGGTCGAAGTCGCCAGACACATGCGCCTTTTTCTCGCCGGGAAGATAGAGGGTGAATTCCTTCGAATAGTCGAGACCAGAAAAAATATTCCCGAGCCTGGCGTCGACCAGCGTTCCCGACCAGGAATAATACCTTCTCGCCTCTTCAAAAAGAATCCCCGGTCCAAAAAATGATCCCGATCTTTTCTTGACGACGCGCAATTTCGCAAGATCGATCTTCGTCGCCTTGCTGGCGACCATCAAGCGGCAGATGTCGTCCTTGTATTGTCCGAACCGGCTTTTCATGCCGGCGTCGACAACGGAGTTGAACTTCTGGCGCACCAGCGCCGACTTCCGGCCGAATTCAGGAAAGCGCGCCTCCAGGAACGGATAGTAGACGACCACGGCGAGCTTGATGAAGTCGCTCAACCTTGCGGACACGTCGGCGACCGGGGGATTGTAATCCTGCAAGTCCGCGATCTTCTTGTTCAGGAAGCCTGGCTTGACGGGCGCCGATGCGCCGAGCGACGTCAGCGGGTCGAGCAAGGCGTCGATCGTCTTGTCCAGCGCCTTGTCGACGATCCAGTCCTTGAACCTGTCCGCAATTTCCGGGAACGACGCCGAAACAGTCATCAAATTGCCGCGGATCGGCAAATCCATGGGTGACCTCTGGAACATTTGCACTCTCCAAAAAATCTTTGCTCTAATGCAACGATCAAGATCGCGCGGCCTCAGATTGCCCAAATCGCCACGCTTGCGCAATCGCGTGTTCGCCTTCGACAAAGGACAGTCTGGCGCTCTTCGGCGCAAAGTGGCAAAAGGGCGCCGATTAGACAGGAGACTTGCAATGGCCGCGACCGAGACAGCCGCCCCCTTCGCCGACGATTTTGCGCCCGCGACCGAGGCAAACTGGGTGACGCGCGTGGAAACCGCCCTCAAGGGCGCGACGCTGCAAAAGCTGGTCGGCAAGACTTATGACGGCTTCGAAATCCGCCCGCTCTATCCGCGTGCGACCGGAAAACCCCGCGCCTTCCGCTCGGAAAACGACTGGGCCGTGACCGCTCGCGTCGACCATCCCGACGCCGAAGCCGCCAACGCCTTCGCCCTGACCGAACTCGAAAACGGCGCCAATGGCCTCCATCTCGCCTTCGCCGGCTCCGTCGGAGCCTATGGGTTCGGCCTGCCCGACGCCTCGTCCCTCGCCCCGGCGCTGAAAGACGTCCATCTCGACGCCGGCGTGAAGATCGTGCTCGACCTGCCGGCGCAAGCCGAGCCTTTCGTCGCCGCCTGGCTGGAGCTGGTTTCCTCGCGGGGCCATGACCCGCAAAAAATCGACGTGTCCTTCGGGCTCGATCCGATCGGCGCGGCCATCGCGCAAGGCGTGGTGGTCGACTGGGTCCAGGCCGGCTATGGCCTGGCGACCCAGGCGGCCCTGCTCGCCTCCCACGGCTTCGACAAGGGGTTGATCGCCGCCGATGGCCGGGTCGTCCATGCGGCCGGCGGCTCGCCGGCGCAGGAGCTGGCCTTTGCGCTGGCCAGCGGCCTCGCCTCGCTGCGGGCGCTGGAGGCCGGCGGCGTCGACCTCGACGCTGCGCGGAAAATGATCGACTTTCGCCTCGCCGCCGACGCCGACGAATTCGTGACCCTCGCCAAATTCCGCGCCCTGCGCCGGCTCTGGGCGGCTGTCGAGCGCGCCTGCGGCCTTGAGCCGCAACCGATTCGCGTGCATGGCGAAACCGCGTGGCGGATGATGACCCGTCGCGACCCCTGGGTGAACCTGCTGCGCGAAACCGTCGCCGTGTTCTCGGCAGGGCTCGGCGGCGCCGATTCGATCTGCGTCCTGCCCTTCACTCAGGCGATCGGCCTGCCCGACGCTTTCGCCCGCCGCCTTGCCCGCAACACCCAGCTGGTGCTGCTGGAAGAATCCAATCTCGGCAAGGTCGCCGATCCCGCCGCCGGTTCGGGCGGCGTGGAGGCGCTCACCGACGCCCTGGTCGAGCGCGGCTATGCGCTGATGCAGGACATCGAGAAGGCCGGCGGTCTGGCCAAGGCGCTGGAAAGCGGGGTGATCCAGGTCGAAGTGGCGAAAATCGCCGTGGAGCGGATGAAGAACGTCTCCCGCCGCAAGGAGCCGCTCACCGGCGCCAGCGAATTCCCCGACATCAACGAAAAGCCTGTCAGCGTGCTACTGCCTGCCCCCGCGACCGCCAAACCCGGCGCAAAGGCCCTGGCGCCGCATCGCCTGAGCGAGCCTTTCGAGGCCCTGCGCGATCAGGCCGAGGCCGCCGAAAGGCGCCCGACGATCTTCCTGGCCAATCTGGGCCCGGTCGCGGCCTTCACCGCCCGCGCCACTTTCGCGAAAAACTTCTTCGAGGCCGGCGGCGTCGCCGCGCTCGGCAATGACGGTTTCGCCGATGCGGCGTCTCTGGTCGAAGGTTTCAAAGCCAGCGGCGCCAAACTCGCCGTGCTCTGCTCCTCGGACGCAGTCTATGCCGAACAGGGGCTTGAGGCGGCCAAGGCGCTCGCCGGGGCCGGCGCGCATCTCTATCTCGCCGGACGTCCCGGCGAGCTGGAGGCGCAATGGCGCGAAGCGGGCGTGCGCGACTTCGTCTTCGTCGGCTGCGACCTGCTGGCCCAGCTTCGCGAGGCCCTGCTGGCGGCGTGACCTTTTTGCGGCGCCGCAGGAAAATCCGCAGCCTCGGGACCTCCGGCGCTTTGCAAACCGGCCGAAACATGCAAGCCATGAAAAATGCAAATTCCGCCGCCGGGAGCCCTCGGCGGCCAAAATGTGGAGCATTTTCCGTGCGCATGGGCAAAATCCTGGTTGGTTTGGCGCTGGCCTCCATCCCCTTCGTTTCGGCAAACGCGCAAGGCGCGTCGCATGACGGCCACTGGCGGGTCGACGTGCAGACCACGGTCGGCAATTGCCCCAAATCCGCTTCGGCGGTGCTGACGGTGAAGGAAAACAAGATCGCCGGCATCGACGCGTCTGGCGTCGAGCCCTGGGGCTATATCGACGACACCAACACCTTTGTCGGCCACTTCACCTCGGGCGAAAAGGTCTTGCGCGCCAACGGCGACGTCAAGGGCGACACCGCCTATGGCCCGTGGTCGTCGCAGACCGAATATTGCGGCGGCCGCTGGACCGCGCGCAAGGTCGACTGAGTTTTCGCGGCTCAGGCGCCCTTTTGCGTCTTGACGCGTTTCAACAGGCGGCGCTTGACGCGTCCGTGCGCAAGGCTCGGGGGAAGGGGGACGCATGAGCGACGACGAGGAGCCGACCTTCGACCGGGATTTCATCGCGCCGGCGGGAAGCCTGCTACGCGTCTCAAGGCTCGTGCGCCGCATTGTCGCGCCCAATCCGGGCCCTTTCACCTTCACCGGCACCTGCACTTACGTCGTCGGCGCCGGCGACGTCGCGGTGATCGATCCCGGCCCCGAAATCCCCGCCCATATCGAGGCCCTGCTCACGGGTCTGGCCGGCGAGAAGATCACCCATATTTTTGTCACCCACACCCATCGCGACCATTCGCCCGCCGCGCGCCTGCTTCAGGATGCGACCGGCGCGGAAATCGTCGGCTGCGCGCCCTACTCCGCGGCGCGCGAGCTGGCTCTCGGCGAGACCAACAAGCTCGACGCCGCCAACGACCTCGACCATGCTCCCGCCCATGTCCTGGCGGACGGCGAAGTTTTTTCGGGTCCCGGCTACACGCTGCGCGCCTTGGCGACGCCGGGCCACACCACCAATCACCTTTGCTTCGAACTGGCCGAGGAACGGGCGCTGTTCACAGGCGACCACATCATGGGCTGGGCGACCTCCATCGTGGCCCCGCCGGACGGCGCCATGCGGCCTTATATCGACTCGCTGGAAAAGCTGCGGGCGACGGACCACGAGGTCTACTGGCCGGGCCATGGCGGCCCGGTGGTCCAGCCGCAGAGATTTCTGCGCGCCCTCCTGCACCATCGTCGGCTGCGCGAGCTTTCCATCCTCTCCGCCCTGGCGGCGACGCCGCTGGGCATCGAGACCATCGTCGAAAAGGTCTACGAAAAGCTCGATCCACGCCTGAAGGGCGGCGCCGCCCTCACCAGCCTCGCCCATCTCGAGGACCTCTGCGCGAGGGGGCTGGTCAGGACGGACGGGCAGCCGCAACTGACCGGCGTCTTCGCGCTGGCTTAGTTTTCGCCGGTTTTCCATCCGATCAACGGCGACTTGACTCAAGTCGAGAAGAGGCAAGAATTACTTTAGCGTCGCCTCCGCCGGGCGCGGCGAATTCGTCCGCTCATATCAGCGGAATGGACGCTCAAGCAGCACGCGTTTCCACGGGTTGCGTAAATGCCTGAACTGAAAAAGACTTCCAGCGGCATCAAGGGACTGGACGAAGTGACCGTAGGGGGCCTGCCAACCGGGCGTCCGACCCTCGTCTGCGGCGGCGCCGGCTGCGGCAAGACCTTGCTGGCGTCGACATTCCTGGTGAAGGGCGCGGCCGAGCACAATGAGCCGGGCGTGTTCGTGTCCTTCGACGAGCGGATCGCCGATCTCTCCGCCAATGTCCGTTCGCTCGGATTTGACCTGCCTGCCCTCGAAAAGCGCGGCCTGCTCGCCATGGACCACGTCCATCTCGACCGGCACGAAATCGAGGAGGCCGGCGAATATGACCTCGAGGGCCTGTTCGTGCGCCTGGCGCATGCGATCAAGAAGGTGGACGCCAAGCGCGTCGTGCTCGACAGCATCGACACCCTGTTCGCCGGAATTCCCAATATCGCCGTCGTCCGCTCCGAGCTGAGCCGCCTGTTCGCCTGGTTCAAGGAACGCAACCTGACCGTGGTCATCACCGCCGAGCGCGGCGACGACAAGAACCTGACGCGCAATGGCGTAGAGGAATATGTCTCGGATTGCGTGATCGTTCTCGATCATCGAGTTGTCGAGCAATCCTCCACGCGGCGCCTGCGGGTGGTCAAATATCGCGGCTCGACCCACGGCACCAACGAATATCCCTTCCTGATCGACCGCCACGGCTTCACCGTGCTGCCCGTGACCTCGCTGGGCCTGGCCCAGGTCGCATCCAGCGAGCGAGTGGCGACGGGGATCGCCAGCCTTGACGAAATGCTTGAAGGCAAAGGCTATTTCAAGGGATCGAGCATCCTGCTCGGCGGCGGCGCGGGCACGGGCAAGACCAGCATCGGCGCGCATTTCGTCGACGCCGCCTGCGCTCGCGGCGAGCGCTGCCTTTTGTTTTCGTTCGAGGAGAGCCCGAGCCAGCTGACGCGCAACATGGGCTCGATCGGGATGGACCTGCGACGCTGGATCGACAAGGGCCTGCTGTGCTTTCACGCGTCGCGGCCAAGTCTGCAGGGGCTGGAAACCCATCTCGCCATGATGACCGCCGAAGTCGAGGATTTCAAACCCGATGTCGTGGTGGTCGATCCGCTTTCGGCCCTGCTCGCCATCGGGACGGAACGCCAGACCGAGGGCATGCTCCTGCGCCTGGTCGACCATTTGAAATCGGCCGGCGTGACGGCGCTGTTCACGACCCTGCAGACGGACGAAGAGGAGAGCGGCATCGCCGTGTCGTCGATCATGGACACCTGGATCCGGCTGGAAAACCGGCGCGCCGGCAAGGATCTGGTGCGCCAGCTCCATATCGTCAAATCGCGCGGCATGGCCCACTCCTCGGAAATGCGGCTGATGAACATCACCGGCGCCGGCGTGCGGCTGTCGGCGATTGCCGCCGGCGCGGTGAAGGACGGAGCGGCGATATGAGCGAACACGCGAAGGCCGATGCGCTGCCGGATGAGGAACACTGGAACCTTCGGCTTTATGTCGCCGGGCAGACCGACAAGTCGATCCGGGCGATCCGGAACCTCAACCGCATCTGCGCCGAGCACCTTCAAGGGCGCTACACGATCGAGGTGATCGACCTGCTGGAGCGTCCGCAACTGGCCGAAGGCGACCAGATCCTGGCCATCCCGACCCTGGTGCGCCGCCTGCCGGAACCGATCAAGAAAATCATCGGGGACCTCTCGAACGAAGAGCGCGTTCTCATAGGGTTGGACATTCGATCGCTTTGACGAGCAGATAAAGGTTTAGTGAAATTCGGTGCTCCCTGACCTTGTTCGTGACCGGCAACACGCCGCGCTCCCTGCGCGCGGTGGCCAACGTGCGCGCCTATTGCGAAAGCGAGCTCGGCGACGGCTACGATCTCGAAATCGTCGATCTCTATGAGCATCCGGAGCGGGCGCAGCCCGCCAATGTCGTGGTGTCGCCGACCCTGGTCCGCTCGCTTCCCAAGCCCGTCCGGCTCCTGTTCGGCGATATGTCGGACAAGGAGCGGCTCGGCGCCCTGCTCGGCTCGGCCTAGCCATGAGCGAGCCGAGTTCCCTCATTTCGCGACAGGAGCTCGAGGCGCTTCGCCAACGGCTTGCTGAAGCGGAGGACATGTTGCGCGCCATCCGCGCCGGCGAGGTCGACGCCATCGTCGTCGACGGCGCGCACGCCCCTGCGGTCTACACGCTGAAAGGCGCGGCGGACCCCTATCGGCTGCTGGTCGAACAGATGTCGGAAGGCGCGCTGACGGTATCCTCCGACAATGTCATCCTTTTCTGCAACGCCGCCTTCGCCCGGATGGTTGGCATACCCCGCGAGCGTCTGGTCGGCACGCTTCTCTCCCGGCTTGCGGCCGACGGCGACGCCACGACCCTGGCGGGCGTGTCAGGGGACATGGCGAGCATCGCCCTGGCGGTGCGCCTGCAGGGCGCCGACGGCGCCTTGCTGCATACCCAGATTTCCTCGGCGCCGATGGAGGTCGACGGCGAGCCGGTGCATTGCATCGTCGTGACCGACCTCAGCCGCCAGGAAATGCTCGCCCAGGCGGAAAAACTGAGCGCGCTGGGCCAACTCGCCGGCGGCGTCGCGCATGATTTCAACAATATCGTCCAGGGCGTCGCCGGCTGCGCCGGCCTCATCGGCCGCTACGCCAACGATCCGGCCAAGGTGAAGAAATATGCGCAAATGCTCGATGACGCCGCCTGGCGCGGCGCGTCGATCACGCGCCGCCTGCTGGCGCTGGCCCGCCATGACGTGCTGAAAGCGCAGCCGATCGACATGGCGGCGATGCTGGCGGACCTGCGCGCCATGCTGGTCCACACGCTCGGCGCGAACATCGACGTGCAGCTCGAATTGACGCCGGACCTGCCGCCGGCGCTCGCCGACAAGGGACAGCTGGAGGCGGTGCTGGTCAATCTCGCCACCAATTCGCGCGACGCCCTGCCCTCCGGCGGCACGATCGCCTTTGTCGCCGGCAAGGAAACAGCGTCCGGCGATCATCCCGCCCATCTCGCGCCGGGCGCCTATGTCCGCCTTGACGTAACCGACACCGGGACCGGGATGAACGAGGCCACGCTCAAGCACGCGCTGGAGCCGTTCTTCACCACCAAGGAGCAGGGCAAGGGCACGGGGCTCGGCCTGTCCATGGCGCGCGGCTTCGCTGAACAATCCAGGGGCGCGCTACGCGTCGAAAGCCAGGTCGGACGAGGCACGACGGTGACGCTCTGGCTTCCAGCCACCGCCGGCGCTGCGCCTCAGCCGGAATCCGGGCAAGAGCCGTCGCCGTCCCTGATGGCGGAGCGTCCGCGCATCCTGCTGGTTGACGACGAACTGGTCGTGAGGACCGTGCTGGCGGGCGAACTCGGCGACCGCGGCTATTCCATCCTCGAAGCCGAGAGCGGCCGTCACGCGCTCGGGCTGGTCGAAGCGGGCGAACAGATGGACATGATCGTCACCGACCTCTCCATGCCCGGTATGGATGGCGTCGAACTCATCCGCGCCATCCAGGCGAAAAGCCCCCGCCTGCCCGCGATTTTGTTGACCGGCTATGCCGGCGACGCCGCGACCCTGACGATTGGCAAGAGGGTCAACGGACCGGTGATCGTCCTCCGCAAGCCGATCAGCGGCGCGCAACTCGCCGACCACGCGGCGATGATGCTGGAGGCGGCGTCGAGGTTCTGATTCCAGGCGCTCGCGCTACTCCGAATCGTCTTTTTCTTCGATCGTATCGTCGAGCTTGCCGATCAGGGCCGCGCCCGCGCCGAGGTCATTGGGCAGATAGCGGGTGACCGCGCGCATGTCGACGCGCGTCTCGTCTTCGCCGGGACGGATGCGGATGGCGATGGCGATGGGCAGGTTCAGCGCTGTCGAATGGGCCAGGGCGTCGATATGGCCCTCTGGCCGCTTGGCGCCGCCGGGCTGGACCTCGGCCACGATCGTCCAGCGCAGCTGGGTCACCGCCTCGCGCACCGCCTTGTAGGCTTCGTCAGTTTCCATATCGAGGCTGATCGTCTTGACATCGGGATAGGCGGCGGCCTGCGGCTGGCGAAGGCTCGCCGCCAGCGGCGGCGGCGTCCATCCGGCCCGGCCATTCACGGCCTCTGCCGTCGTCAGGAAGTCCGGGGGATCGTCGAGGTCCGTGGAGATATCGGCCAGCCAGGGCGGATTGCCGGCGGAAATCGCCAAATAGGCCGGATAGGGCGCCAGCAGCGCCGCAAGCAGCACCGCGGCGATGATGCGGCCGACGCCGCGCCGCCCCCGCAGCCAGATCGAGGCGGCTGCGCCGCAGGCGACCAGCAGGGCGGCGACCGCGACCGCGAGGGCGAGCAGGTAAATGGCGAGCCCGAGGCCGGGATCAGGGACCGGACCGGAGCGCAGCGTGAGGACGGCAAAGAAGCGCGCAAGGGCGCCATGGGCGTGGGCCGCGACGAGGGCGACCAGCGCCAGGACGAGCGCGACCTTCGCCAGCTTCCTCGCGAGTATCGCCAGGCGCGAGACCGGCTCGTCGAGAGCCAGGCGCCTTGCGGCGCTTCCCGTCATCCGCATGTACAGCCGTTTCCTCAGGAATGAGTTGCGTGAATTCTGGTAGCCCGGCGCGCGGCGCGAGGCAAGCTGCGGCTTCCTTTTCCCGATTTGGCCTTTTGCGCGTTTCATGGTTACAACGCGCCGTCCACCAATTCGAGCCGGCCGACATGTCGCACAACACTTTCGGGCATATTTTCCGCGTCACCACCTTCGGCGAAAGCCACGGGCCGGCGCTCGGCTGCGTGGTCGACGGCTGTCCGTCGCGCATTCCGCTCGACGCTTCGGACATCCAGGCCTTTCTCGACCTGCGTCGTCCCGGCCAGTCGCGCTTCACGACGCAAAGGCAGGAAGCCGGACGCGGTGCGCATCCTCTCCGGCGTGATGGTCGACGACGCGAACCGGCGTGCAGATGACCACCGGCACGCCCATCGCGCTGCTGATCGAGAACACCGACCAGCGCTCCAAGGACTATGGCGAGATCAAGGACGCCTACCGGCCCGGCCACGCCGACTATGTCTATGACGCCAAATATGGCCTGCGCGACTATCGCGGCGGCGGCCGCTCGTCGGCGCGCGAAACCGCCGCGCGGGTTGCGGCCGGGGCCATTGCGCGAAAGGTCATCCCGGGCGTGACCCTGCGCGCGGCGATGATCCAGGTCGGCCCGCACAAGATCGACCGCAAGCGCTGGGACTGGGACGAAGTGGCGCGCAACAGCCTGTTCTGCCCGGACGCCGTGGCGGCGGCGCAATGGGCTGATTATCTCGACGACATCCGCAAGAAAGGCTCGTCTGTCGGCGCGGTGCTGGAACTGGTCGCGGAGGGCGTTCCCGCCGGCTGGGGCGCGCCAGTCTATGCGAAACTCGACGCCGATCTGGCGTCCGCGCTGATGTCGATCAACGCCGTCAAGGGCGTGGAGATCGGCGACGGTTTTGCGAGCGCGGAACTGACTGGCGAGGAGAACGCCGACGAAATGCGCGCCGGCAATGACGGGCCGAGCTTTCTCGCCAACCACGCGGGAGGCATTCTCGGCGGCATTTCCACAGGACAGCCGATCATCGCGCGCTTCGCCGTCAAGCCAACCTCGTCGATCCTGACGCCGCGCCGGACGGTGGACCGTCATGGCGCCGAGCTGGAGCTGCGCACCAAGGGCCGCCACGACCCCTGCGTCGGCGTGCGCGCCGCCCCCATCGCCGAGGCCATGGCCGCCTGCGTGCTGGCCGACCACTTTCTGAGGCATCGCGCCCAGCAAGGCGAAAGCGCGAAATGGCCGTTCGGGAAGTAAGCGCGGACGGTCGGCGCCGTCTCGACGGCGTTGCATAAATGAATATTCACCACGTCGCGCGCTCGAAGCAACGATCGTCCGTTTCTTACTGAAAATTATTGTTCTTGCCGCAGCATCCCCTGCAATGCGGACCTTATTTTTGTGTAAAAGGTGATTTTCAATGACCGAAGCGACTCCGCCGCTCGTTGCGGCTCCCCCGAGCGATCCCGGCCCCCGGCCGCTGGCCTTCGCCGACCGTCCCGCCGCCTTTGCAAGGCTAGCCCTCCGCGGCGCGGCGCTGGAGCTGGTCACTTTCGGCTTCTATCGTTTCTGGCTGAACACCAACATCCGTCGCCATCTCTGGGCGCATACCGCCATCGCCGGGGACGGCCTGGAATATACCGGCCGCGCGCGCGAATTGCTGATCGGATTCCTGATGGCGCTGGCCATTTTGGCGCCGGTCTATTTCGGCTATTTCCTGCTCGGCGTCGAAGCCGAGCGGGCCAAGGCTTTCGGCTCGACGCCCCTGCTGCTGGTCCTGTTCCTGTTCGGGCAGTTCGCCGTCTACCGCGCCCGCCGCTACCGGCTGACGCGCACGACCTGGCGCGGGGTGCGTTTCTGGATGGCCGGCTCCGGGCTGGATTACATGTGGCGCGCCTGCCTGTGGAGCCTGCTGGTCTGGATGTCGCTCGGCTTCGCCCATCCGTGGCGCGTGGCGGCGATCGAGCGCTACAAGATGAGCCGCACCTTCTACGGCGACCTTCAGGGCGAATTTACCGGCAAGGCGGGAGATTTCATCGACCGCGGCTGGTGGATCTGGATCGTCATCGGCCCGTTGTTCATTGCGACCGAAGGCGCGATCTTCTACGCCTTCAAGTCCCTCGCCGCAGACGCCAAGGCGCTGCCCGCGGCGAGCGGACTCGTCCTCGCCCGCCTCCTGCTCAACGGCGCCGGCGCGATCCTGATCCCCCTGGTGATGATCCTGCTGCTGATCTCGCTCTATGCGCGGTTCAGGACCATCGAATGGCGCTGGTGGGTGGAGGGCCTGCGGCTCGGGCCGATGAGCTTCGCCTCCAGTCTCGAACAGCGGCGCTATTTCTGGCTCCTGACCAAGTTCATGCTGGCCCTGCTGCCCTTCGTGCTGGTCGCAATCGGTCTGGTCGCCTATGGCGTCAGCCACGATCCCAATCTCCAGAAGATGCTGGTCCTGATGAAGGCCAAGCAGCAGGTCGCGGCGTCGCAGGCCATGATGCAGGCGTCCTCGGCCGGGCTGATGATCCTGTCGGGCTACGTGCTGTTCATTCTCGGCCTCAACATCCTGCAACGAATTTTCCTGCAACATCATTTCTGGCGGATGATCGTCTCGTCGCTGTCGATACGGCGCGTTGACGCCGCCGACCATGTCGCGCAAGTGGGAGCGGCCTGCAATGCGCTCGGCGAAGGTCTCGCCGACGGCCTCGACGTGGCGGGCTTCTGACGTGGAAAGCGCCCCCGTCGCCGCCGCCTATTTCGACGGTCAGACCAGCCGTCGTCGCGATGTCCTGCTGACGGCGGAGGCGAGCCTGGCCCTGTCGCAGGACGGGGTATTATTGGCGCGCTGGCCTTGGGCGGACATCCGCCGCGCAAATTCCGCGCCCGGCCTGTTGAGGCTCCGCTGCAACTCGGCGGCCGATCTGGCGCGGCTGGAGTTTGCCGACGACGACGCGGCCCGCGCAATCCTGCGCCTTTGCCCGAACTGCGACGAGGGCGAGGAGAGCGCAATTTCAGCCGCGAAAATCGTCGGCTGGTCGATCGCCGCCGGCCTTTCCATCCTGGCGCTGGCCTGGTTTGGCATGCCGCTCGCCGCCGACCGCATTGCGCCGCTGGTCCCGCCGGCCTGGGAAAACCGAATCGGCGAAATGGTGGAGCGACAGGTCGCGGCCGTGTTCGGGCAAAAAACTTGCGAGAACAAGGAGGGCGTCGCCGCGCTGGGCAAACTGGTCGACAAGCTGCGCGCCCAGGCCGGACTGGCGGCCTCGCGTCCGCCGCAAGTGCTGGCCTCGACCATTCCCAACGCCTTCGCCCTGCCCGGCGGCCGCGTCTACCTGCTGCGCGGCATTATCGACAAGGCGCAAAACCCCGACGAACTCGCCGGGGTGATCGCACACGAATTCGGCCATGTGCGCCATCGCGACGGCCTGCGCCGCCTGATCCGTGACGGCGGCAATTCCTATTTGATCAGCCTGTTGTTCGGCGATGTCAGCGGCTCCGGCGCGGCGATCTTCGCCACCCGCGCGCTGTTCGGCGCCGCCTATTCGCGCGAGGCCGAGACCGCCGCCGACGCCACGGCCATCGAAGTCTTGCGCGCGCTCGGGCGCTCGCCGACGCCGATGGGCCAGTTGCTGGTGCGCGTCACCGGGAAGGACGAGCCGCCGCTCGGCCTGCTGGCGAGCCACCCGATGAGCGCGGACCGCTTGGCCACAATGGAGTCGGCGCACGTCGAGGCGACCGGCCCGGACCTGCTCGACGAAAGGGAATGGCAGGCGTTGAAAACGATCTGCGGCGCGGCGGCAAAGGCCGAGTGAGCAGTAGCGATCACATCGATTCGGTCAGCGCTTTGGCCGCTTGTGTTAATGGTCGCCGCTGGATTCGTGAGCCTTGTTCGCTTCGTCGGAGGCGGCTCCACGCGCAACGGACTCGCGCGCGGCAAGCTTTTCGGCCTCAGACGCCAGCGAAATCGCCAGATCGAGAATTTTCTTCTGGGACAGAGGATCGGTGACGCGGGCGAAAATGCGGTCGAGTTCGCGCGCGTCGACCGCCGCGGCGTGTCCATTGACCGGAGCGCCATCGACAAGTTTTGGCAAGGGGCGGCAGTCGAAAAAAAAGGCCGGCTTCACCTCGAGAACGATGCAAATCTGGCGGAGCTGCTGTGCATCGATCCGGATTTCGCCGGCTTCGCGCCGCTCCAATTCCTGCACGGTCACGCCAATTGCAACCGCCAGACGCTCGACGCTCCAGCCGAGCTGCCGCCGGCGGAGCTGAACGCGTTTGCCGACATGCTCATCAATGAAATTTTTGACGATTTTCATCTTCGACACTTTGCAATGGCGACTTCAATTGAATCCAATTGAAAAATCGCGGCCGCGAAAAACCTCAACACCTTCACAAATCCGAAAGGTAAGGTACGTTATTTGGCGGAGCCTGCCAAGCGCCCTCGAAATTCGCCAAGAAACAGGAGCGCCCCGGCCGGCAGAGGCGTCCGCTCTGGTCTTGCAAAACCAAGCCTTTGATGCCAAACATAAATCCAAATAGAGGGGCTCGCCGATACTTGCCCATTTCCTTCTCACCCGATACAGCATTGATCAGGCTCCTGGAAGCCTACGATGAAGTACAGGATATCGAAAACGCACGTCTTGAGTGTGAGAAAATATTAAACTTATTCGGACTGAAGCATTTTGCTTACGGCGTTCTTAATTTGCCTCCTGAAATAAATAACGAAAGGGCGCTTATCGTAAACACATATTCCAACGAGTGGAAAAGATGCTATTTTGAGAGAAGCTATATTGATATAGACCCCATCGTAAAGGTCGCATCATCAGGCATTACACCGGTCGATTGGAGATCAATTGACAAATCATCCGCGTCAGTGCGGGATTTTTTTAGCAACGCGAGGTTGTTTGGCGTCGGGCTACAGGGAATAACCTTGCCAATTCGAGGAAAACTCGGAGAAGTCGCGGCGTTTTCCGTCACGTCCGACATGCCTGATCAGGAGTGGGATTCATTTGTCTCCAGCAATATGACCCACCTCATCCTGATTGCATGGAATTTTCATAACTGCATCATGCGCGTGATTGGCGCCGCAACGAAAAACAAGATCAGCATCTCCCATAGAGAAGCGACGTGCCTGCGCCTGAAGGCCCTGGGCAAGACCGACAGCGAGGTCGCCGAAATCCTCGGAATTACCAAGCGCACGGTCTCCTTTCATATCGAGAGCGCCCGCGCCCGACTGAATGCCGTCAACGCCGTGCACGCCGTGGCCAAGGCTTTGGCGCTGGGATTGATCAGCGTCGCTCACGAGCCCGACGTGTGACCCAACTCGGCAGTCCGTCGCGGGGGGAAGCGCAGTAGCGCCGGCCCAATCACATGAATCGCCGCAAAAAAATGACGAGGTGACGGGAAGCGACGGCCGCCCGAGCCACCACCCCTGTTATATTTATCAGGTGATTATTGTTTCGATTTCCGGTCCCCTTGAGGCGAGCAACCAAGGAGTTCCGAACATGATCACGTTAATTCCTGGACAAAACAGGACTGAATTCCCTGAGCTGATGGACAAAATGCACCGCCAGCGCAAAGCTGTTTTTCATGATCAGCTTGGGTGGGACGTAAAAACTGTTGGAAACTGGGAAATAGATCATTACGATGATTTGAATCCACTTTATGTTCTCGTTACAGATGAAGATAATGAGCTAATAGGAAGTGTTCGTATATTGCCAACGACAGGACCGAACATGCTCGATGATACGTTCTCTGAACTATTGCCGAGCGGACTGCGGATCGAAAGCCCTTTTATTTGGGAAACGAGCCGGTTCACCATTCGCAAACCCGGAAGCAGACGTGATTTTGCCAAAATGAGCACGGCGACGGCGGAACTCGGGCTGGCCCTCAACCAGATCGGAAAAATCGGCGGCATTTCTCATTTTGTCACGGTTTACGACGCGATGATGCACCGAATGCTGCAACGCACCTGCTGCGCTGGAGATCCGATTTCGGAGCCGAAAATGATCGGGAACGTTTTGACCTACGCCGTCACCTATGAAGTGGGCGACAGTTGGGAAAAGACCGTTCGCGACAACTGCGAAGCTGAACTGGCCGATGTCAACTCGACCTCCGTTCGGCAATTCGTAGCCTCCCTGGCGGCGTGAGGATGGCATGGCCAACGAAGAGCCTACACGATCCGATACGCTGACGGTGAGCATTGAGGTCGACGGCGCACAGCTTCAATATCTTTACGCCTACGAAGAAAGATACATCCCCGAAATCGTACAGGAACTTCTTTTCATGTCGCCCGAGGACAAGCTTTCAATCCTCAGGCAACTGGAGAAGATGAACATGTCGAATCCGCTCCTCATGCACCTCATCAGCAGGCAATAGGCGCGCAATCGAGTGACGACCCCCAGGGATTGACGGGCGCCGGTAGGCGCTGGTCGATCCGACGAAACCGACCGGTTTCGCGAAGCGCAAAAAGTCTGGAAGGGACAAAAAGTCGGGGAGGCGTCCTTCCCCGACGGCGCGGACTGCTTGGCGGCGACTGAGGCGACCCATGTCGAGGCCAGGTTTGGACCTGCCAATTTTTTCGGCATTGCGCCACCGTCTTATGCATCAAGCCTCGCGCCAGCTTTCCATCTCATTGATCGAGAAACGGAAAACAGGAAGTCACGATGTCGAATCAACCCTTGCGGAAAAGCTCGAACAGCCGCCCGGCCGAGGAAACGCTTCCCAGGACGCCCGTCGCCAAGGCTCCCCAACAGGTTTCGATCGGCGAGATCGTCTCATCCACCATTGACGCGACAGGAGAGGTCCGGCAGATCGCCGAAACCGGCATTTCCGAAATCCAGGGCGTCGCCGAGAAGCTGCGCATGCTCGCGCTGAATGCGATGATCGAGGCCGCCAGGGTCGGGGAAATCGGCCGCGGCTTTTCGGTGGTGGCGTCCGAAGTCCGGGCGATTTCGGAAGGCGTGACGGCGCTCGCGCGCGGATTGCGCGGGAGCTTGGGGGAGAAGGTCGACGACCTCACGGGCATTGTTGAACAAATGGCGGAAACGGCTGCGGGAAGCCGTTTGGTCGATCTCGCGCTCAACGCGGTTGAAATCATCGACCGCAATCTTTACGAGCGCACATGTGACGTGCGCTGGTGGGCGACGGACGCCGCCGTCGTCGACTGTGCGCAGGATCCTTCCGCCGCCCATCGCGAGCACGCCAGCGAGCGGCTCGGCGTCATCCTCAAATCGTATACTGTCTATCTCGATCTCTGGCTGTGCGACGCCAATGGGCGCGTCATCGCCAACGGGCGGCCGCAGGCCTATCCGGTGGTTGAACACGACGTCTCGCATGAGCCATGGTTCCAGAAGACGCTCGGACTTCGGTCCGGCGACGACTACGCCGTGGTCGACGTCGCCTCATGCAACGAGCTCGGCCCCGCGCAGGTCGCCACTTATGCGGCCCAGGTCCGGGAGGGCGGTTTACCCAACGGTCGGGTTCTGGGCGTGCTGGCGATCCATTTCGACTGGGCGCCGCAGGCGCGCGCCATTGTCGAGGGCGTGCGCATGTCGGACGCCGAGAGGGCGCGATCCCGCGTCATGCTGCTCGACGCCCATCGGCGCGTCATTGCGGCGTCGGACGGCGCCGGCCTGCTCGAAGAGGTGTTTCCACTCGATTGCGCCCAGGAAAAAGCTGGCTTTTACACAGGCCAGGACGGCTCGCTCATCGCCTTTCACGCGACGCCCGGCTACGAAACCTACAAAGGGCTCGGCTGGTATGGCGTTATCCGCCAGCGACGCTGACTTATGCGTCGGCGCCGGTCACTTTCGTGTTATCTTAATGCATGCCAAAGGTTTATCTGGCAACCTGCGAAGCGAATCGCTTGCAGGGCAAGACCGCCAAGTATTCGGCGGTCAAGACTGTCATAAACGTCAATAGTTAGAGGGCGCCATGAAACTGGATCCGCTTGGCTCCGTCATCGCAATCCGCGGCTCCGAGGCTTCGGTCGGCCTGTTGGCGGCTGCCTCCCAAGGCTCCAATGAGCGCGTCACCGTCGGCAAGCTGCTCGGCATCGTCGCCGGGAAATCCCTGCTGATCGGAGCGGTGAGCACGGTTTCGCTGCGCACAGAACCAGTTTCCCGCGACCAGAACTTCATCACCGTCGCGGTGCTCGACATCATCGGCGAAATCCAGGATTACGATAGGCTCTCGGCGAGTTTCCATCGCGGAGTCACGGATTATCCCGCGATCGGCGATCCCGTGGTCTTCGTCGGCTCCAAGGAGCTGCGGCTGATCTACAACATCGCCGGACAGGCGGTCATCGAAATCGGACGCCTGCAACAGGACAACATCATCGGCGCCTATATCGACGTCAATGAAATGCTGAGCAAGCATTTCGCCGTGCTCGGCACCACGGGCGTCGGCAAGTCCAGCGGCGTGGCCGTCATCCTCAAGGAAACACTGGCCGCGCGTCCCGACCTGCGCGTCCTCATCCTCGACGTCCACAACGAATATCGTCCCTGCTTCGAGAACAAGGCGCTGGCCCTGAGCCCGCTGAACATGAAGCTGCCGTTCTGGCTGTTCAACTTCGAGGAAATCGTCGACATTTTCTTCGGCGCCCGTCCGGGCCTGGAAGAGGAAGTCGACCTGCTCGCCGAGTTGATTCCGCTCGCCAAGGCGAATTACCTGCAGGCCAATCTGGCGCCCGGGCGGATGGCGATCAAACGCACCGAGACCGCCAATATCCGCTACACCGTCGATGTGCCCGTCCCCTACCGCATCGCAGATCTTCTCTCCCTGCTCGACGCGCGGATGGGAAAGCTGGAAAACCGCTCCTCGCGCATGCTCTATCAAAAGCTGATGACGAGGATCGAGACAGTCAGCAACGACCCGCGCTACGCCTTCATCTTCGAGAAGGCGAATGTCGGCGGCGACACGATGGCGGAAATCCTGGGGCTGATCTTCCGCCAGCCCGCGAATGGCATCCCCATGACCATCTTTCAGCTCGCGGGATTTCCAGCTGAAGTCGTCGACGCCGTCGTCTCCGTCGTCTCACGCATGGCTTTCGACCTGGGGCTGTGGAGCGACGGCGCCAATCCCCTGCTGCTGGTCTGCGAGGAAGCGCATCGCTACCTGTCGGCCGACGATCGGGTCGGCTTCGCGCCGACGCGCCGCGCGCTCTCGCGCATCGCCAAGGAAGGCCGCAAATATGGCGTCTATCTCGGACTGGTGACGCAACGCCCGGCCGAACTCGATCCGACCGTGCTTTCACAATGCAGCACGCTCTTCGCCATGCGCATGACCAATGATCGCGACCAGACGCTGCTGCGCTCGGCCATTTCCGATGCCGCCGAAGACCTGCTGTCGTTTCTGCCGTCCCTGGGCACCGGCGAGGTCTTCGCATTCGGCGAAGGCGTCGCCCTGCCGACCCGGCTGCGCTTCACCCAGCTGCCGGCCCGGCTCTTGCCCAAGAACGAGGCCATGCGCAACGAGGACAGCCTGCGCTCGGGCCGGGACAGCGCCCAGGGTTCGCTGGCCGCGGTCGTCGATCGCTGGCGCAATCTGACCAGGACGGAAAAGCCGATTTTCGACAGGCCGCGCGAAGAGTCCGCCGGCGTCGCGGACCCCTTGCGCAGGGATCCCGGCTCGGTCGACTGACCCGGATTGCCGGAAAGCCCTATCGCAACTGGCGACCGTCCCTTTGGCGCCCCGAAGCGCCGCGGACATCCCCCGGCTTGCGCGCCTCGTCCCTGCGCCGCAGCGGCGTGAAATCCTCGAGCATCAGCGGCTTTGAATAATAATAGCCCTGGACGTAGCGAATGTGCGTGGCGGTCTTGAGATAGAGCAGTTCCTCGAAGGTTTCGACGCCTTCCGCGATCACCGACATATTCAACGCGGTCCCCAGGGATTCGATGGCCTTGAGGACGATCTGGTTGCGCGGCCGTTGGTGGATGTTGGTGATGAACGAGCGATCGATCTTGAGTTCGTCGGCGGTGATGTCCGCGAGCGTCGAAAGCGACGAATAACCCGTGCCGAAGTCGTCGATCGACACCCGGACGCCGATCTCGCGCAGCATGGGCAGGACGCGGGTCTGGAACAGGTTCTTGGCCAGGAACGCCTCTTCGGTCACTTCGACGATCAGACGGTTGGCGAAGCTGGTCTCGCGCAGAATGTCGACCACGGCCTGCATGAAGGCGACGTCCGACGACTGCTTCGCTGCGACATTGAAGCTGATCGTGGTCTTTGGGCCGAAGGCCTCATTGATGAGGTCGATCAATTCGACGATCCGGTGGACGACCAGCAGCGTGAGGTCGTCGATCAGGCCGAGTTCGATGGCGAGTTCGACAAAAGCGCCCGGCCCGGTCACTTCGCCGTCTTCGCCAATCATGCGCACCAGCGTTTCCACGCCAACCACGTCTTCAGTGACGATGTCGACCTTTGGCTGGAAGGCGCAGCAGAAGCGGCGATCGTGAATAGCCTGGCGCAAGCGCTGTTCGGCGAGCGCGCGAGTGGAATCGGCCTCGGTGAAGCCGGGATCATAAAGGGCGGCGCCGTCCCTGCCGTCGCGCTTCACCCGGGACATGGCGAGATCGGCGTTTCGTCGCAGCGTTGGCGCATCGCGGCCATGCGCCGGATAGCAGCAGACGCCGATCGAGGCCGAGGTGAAAATTTCATGCCCGTCGATAATGAAGGGCTCTCTCAGGCCTTGCGAAATCGCGTTGATCGCGTCGGCGAGATCGTCGTCGCTTTCGAGAGGCGCAAAAGCCAGCAGGAACTTGTCGCCGCCGAGCGGCGCCAGGGTGTCGGAGGGCCGGATCAGGCGGGCGATCCGCTCGGCCGCCTTGAGCAAGAAGGCCTCGCCCGTCGCAGATCCGTAACAGTCGCTGATCCGCTTGAAATGATCGATGTCGATCAAGGCCACGGCGAAGCGTTCAATCCTTGCCGAGAGAAGAACGTCGACTTGCTCCTCGAACCGGGAACGGAATTCCATAGCCAGATCCAATGGTCAGGTTGTAAATACAAGGAACGATTTTTTCGCGCGGCTGCGGCTTGATGCTGTACGGAAGCCTAAAGGGATTGGATGAAAAGAACTTTAAGCGGCGGCGGAGCGCATGATCCCGAAAAGTGGAACGAGGTCCGCCGCATTCACGCCAGTTCGAGAAAGTTTCGGCCCTGCCGGTCTTCGACCTCGACGATCCACAGATCGGAATCGAAGGAAATTTCGCGCGCGATTTTCGCCTCGACCTTGTCGTTCTCGATAAAGTCGTCGGCATGGGCGCGGGCGAAAAGACGGTCGACGCCCTCGCGCGCCTCGCTCTGTGGCGCCGGCGAATAAAGCGCCGACGTGCCGTCCAGCCGGTCGATCCTGACGATCACCGCACCCGCCTCCGGCGAACCTCGCCGGCGCAGCACGGCGGAAACATTTTCCGACGCACAGCGGCGCAGATAGGCGGCGACCCAGATGTCGGAACGCAGACGCATCATTCCAGCGAGACGCCAGAGCGCGCCGACAGCAGCCGTTTTGTTTTCACAGTCAGTTCGCCGGTTACAGCCAGGCCGTTCTTCCGCTGGAACGCCTCGACCGCCTTGCGCGTCGCGGCGCCGAAATCCCCGTCCAGCTTCACTGGCGCTCCAAGTTTCTGCAACGCCCGCTGCGCCGACATGACCCCCTTGCTGGGCCCCGGCGCTGCGAACTGGCTCCCGCCGGAAAGCAGCGCGCCAATGGCGTCATGGCTCTTCTTCACCGGCGCGGCCGGCGCCGCAACAGGCGCCAATGCGACCGGCGGCGGCGGAGCAAGCATCTCGGCCTCTGGGGCAGCGGGCGCCTTGGCTGGCAGCCTTTCCGCGAGCAGCGAATCGATGGTCACCGGACGCGCAGCCGGCTTCGGAGGTTCGATCCGGATGGTCGAACCGAGCAAGGGCGCGGGATGTCGGCCATGCTGGAGGAACATGGCGTTCACGACGACAGCGCCCAGCAGGACAGCCAGCGCCGCGACGCCAAGGAAGGGCGTGACGTAGCGCCCCATCGCGCGCAGCCGGACGAAAAAAGCCGAGGCGGCCCGCTTTTTCTTGGCCTTGCCGCGTTTGGCGCCGTGACTTTTGGGGCGCGGCTCGGCGGCGATGAAATCGAAATCGGAGGCGGCGCAGATTTCACGCAATTTTCTTCACCTGGTCATGGGGGCGGACGAGTTCCGAAGAGCCGGCGCGGCCGCGGCGCGGCAGCGTCTCGATCTTCACCGGCATCGCGGCGCTTTTATGGGCGTGGGCGCAATTCATCGGCAGACGGACGATGACGCAGGCGCCCTCGTTCGGAGCGCTCTCGAAGGCGATGGTCCCGCCATGCAGGCCTACCAGGCCGCGCACGATGGAAAGGCCGAGGCCTGCTCCTTCGTAGGGACGGTCATAGGTAGCCTTGGCCTGGAAGAATGGATCGCCCAGGCGCGACAGATCCTTTTGCGTCACGCCGATCCCGGTGTCCGAAACGGCGATCTCGACGAAGGCCCCGTCGGCGCGCGCCACGACCGTCACGGCGCCGCCTTCCGGGGTGAACTTCACCGCATTGGACAAAATGTTCAACAGGATCTGCTTGCAGGCGCGTTTGTCGGCGACGATGTCCTCCAACTGCGGGGGGCAGGCGCGGCTCAGTGAAATCTTCTTCTCTTCGGCCTTGAGCTTTACCACATCGCAGCAGAAGTCGATCAGTCCGGCGAGGTTGAAATGTTCCGGCTCAAGCTCGAAATTGCCGGTCTCGATCTTCGACATGTCCAGGATGGTGTTGACAAGGCTGAGCAGATGCTGGCCGGAGGCGTTGATGATATTGGCGTATTCGCGCTGGCGGTTCGGGTCTTTCGGCGCGAGGTCGGGATTGCCGAGCATTTCCGAGAAGCCGATGATGGCGTTGAGCGGCGTGCGCAATTCATGGCTGACATTGGCCAGGAAGCGGTCCTTCCACATATTGGCCTGCTCACTGGCCTCGCGGGCCGCCTCTATTGCCTCTCGCGCCTCCTTCATCGGCGTCACATCGCGCACAATCGCCATGATGATCCTCTCCACCGCAAGCGACTTGTGCGCCCGCATCTCAACCCAGACGAAATGTGGCGCATCCCTGACGTCCTCGTCGCGCCCCGCGCGCAGGCGGAACTCGACGCTGACGACGGCATCGGTCCGCGCCGCTTGGGAAATGGCTTTCAGGAAGCTCGGGCGGTCTGACACCAGGATGCGCTCGAACAGGCCGCGCCCGAGCAGGTCGCCAGGACCATAACGAAAGCCATTGTGCGGATCGGTCACCACATCGACGACGCCGCCATTGGCGTCGAGTTGCATCACCATGTCGCCGACCGTCTCGGTCAATTCGCGATAGGAAGCCATGCTCTCGGTGGCGCGGCGGTCGCCGATCTCGCCCATGCGCGCGCTCCAGATCGCCAGCAACGCGCCATAGATCAGCGCCGCCACGATGACGGAGGAATCGACATCGGCGCCCAGTTCGGGGCGCGGATGCAACAGCCCGTATTGAGTCGCCGCCATCATCGTGAAGACCGCGGCAAGCGAAAGGGCTGCGCCGGCCATGGCGAGAACGGAGACCGCGCCCGCGGCCGCCTCCAGCGGCGCCAGCAGGAAACAGGCGATGGCGCCCACGGTCATCGCGCCCTGGGCGCAGGTCATGGTCACGCCAAGCAAGATCATCGCCGCGACGCAAATGCCCTGGGCGATGTCGAACCGGCCGAAGCGGCGCAAGGCGTAAACGCCGCCCAGCGGCGCCAGCAGGAAGGCGAAGCCCAGGGCGTCCCAGGCGCTCGGCGCGCCGCGCACGAGAAGGAAAACCGGCGCGAGCGCCATGAAGGGCAAGGTCAGGGCGAGACGCAGCCAGACGAAATTTTCCTGGCGCGACTGCTCGACCTCGCTGAGGCGCGCGGTTGGAAAATCAGTAACGGCGCCATTGACCTTTACGCGCGACATGATCCCGAACTCTTTGCTGGAACGCGGCGACGGCTGCGTCTGAACGGATTGACCTTGCGCCGAGGCTGATAAGTGAAGTCTAAACAGGAGGGGGCCGGCGCCTCGCGCCGATGCGTCATTGTGGCAATATGGTTTCGGCTTGGTTTCCGCGAGGGGCCGGCATGGTCAACAAAGCCTTGAAACGCGACCCGGCATTTGACCGATGATTTTGATTAAATGTCGATGCGTCGCTGCTAGTGTCGCTGTCAGTTTCTGGAAACGCCAGGAGAGGGCGATCCATGTTCTTTCTGCTTCGCTGCCTGTTCTGGCTGGGCCTGGTCTTCAGCCAAATCGCCACCCTGGAAGGATCGGGCGCGACCGCGCTGGTCCGTCAGACCGCGCGCGCCGCAAGCGGGCAGGCCGCAACCCTGTCCTTGACCAGACTGGGCCAAAGCGCGCTCGACGCCGCCGGCAAGCAATGCGCTGATCATGCCGACAAATGCCTGGCGCTGGCGTCGCAGGCCGCCGGTCTGGCGCAGGAAGCCGCCCCCAGCCGCGACTCGCTCAATGCCGGCGACCGCGCTCCCGCCTGGCGGCCGCGCGCCGGCAAACCCGCCGACGGCGACAAGATTTCGCGCTAACGCGCATTTGTCTTGCGCATATTTTCTTTCCAGAGATCGGACCCACCTTTCAGGAAAATGCGACGGCGTCGCGCGAATCTCTTCCAGACGACCATAACGAAAAACCGGGTTTCGCTGAGCGAAAACCCGGTTGACACTTTTCGACAAGAAATGCGCTGGCGCCGCTGATTACTTGCGGACGCGGCGGCGCTGCTGGCCGAGCCCCATCTGCTTGGCGAGATGCGAACGCGCCTTGGCGTAGTTGGGGGCGACCATCGGATAATCCGGGCCGAGGCCCCACTTTTCGCGATAGTCTTCCGGCGACATGTTGTACTGCGTGCGCAGATGGCGCTTCAGGGATTTGAACTGTTTGCCATCCTCGAGACAGATGATGAAGTCGTTGGTGATGGACTTCTTCACGGGAACCGCAGGCTTAGGCGCTTCGGTTACGACCGGAGCGACGCCGCTGGTGACGCGCAAAAGCGCGGAATGGACGTCGCTGATCAAGGTGGGAAGATCAGACGCCGGGACGGAATTGTTGCTGACATAGGCCGATACGATGTCGGCTGCCAACTCAATGTAATTTTGCGTGATTGCGTCGCTCATAGCTTCCGAACTTTCCTTAAGACGGATTAAGTTTTTTTTGCACAGGCCCATATCAACGACGCCCAATGCGTGTACGTTGCATGGAGGAGTTGTATATCGACCTCTGACTACTTGATATGCCAATTTATCGCGTATGGCAACGCCTGCCGCTCGGTAATTGTCGCATTTTCACCTATAATTGTTTGTGCAGCGCAACTCGAAACAGAATTGAAAAGGAAGCCTTAAATATTTCTGCGGCATTAGCCGGCTGGCGGCCGCGGCGGGTTTTTGCTAACCCCTAGAAATCGCCGAAAGAATCTCCGCCTGCCGCCGGCATGGACGCCCCAGAATATCCGGCGGCCATGCTACGATAATAGCATTTCCTCCCCGACCGATAAGGGCTGGCCCCGATGACTCCATTTGCAAAATCTCCCCTTTTCCAGCCGCCCCGGGCCACGCGCCACCCGCACGCATATAAGCTTCACAACATTGAAGTTATTGATGATTTTTTCTGGATCCGCGCGGAAAACTGGCGGGAGGCGATCCAGGACCCGACCAGATTGCCGCTGGATATCCGCAACTTGCTCGTAGCGGAAAACGCCTACGCCGATTCGGTTCTGGCCGACTTGCAGCCACTGGCGGAGGCTATTCACGAAGAATTGAGTGCGCGGATCGATGAAACCGACAGCGACCCACCCGCCCGGGATGGCAATTTCGACTATTTCCGCCGCTATCGGGAAGACGGTCAGCATGAACTGGTCTGTCGGCGTCGAATCAACGGAGGCGAGGAAGAGATTCTACTCGATGGCGACGCCGAAGCCGAAGGCCTGGCTTTTTTCAGCCTCGGCGCCGCGCGCCATTCGCCCGATCATCGCCGCCTGGCCTGGAGCAGCGATTCGCGCGGCAATGAATTGCACAGGATCTGCTGGCGCGATCTCGACAGCGGCGCCGACGGCGAAGAGGTGATCGAAAACACCGACGGCAGCGTGGTCTGGATGCGCGATTCCCGCGCCTTCCTCTATACCCGCGTCGACGAGGATTTTCGCACCGCGCAGGTTTTCCTGCACGAGATCGGCGCGGACCCTTCCTCCGACCGACTGGTGTTCGAGGAAAAGGACCCGGCCTGGTTCGTGCGCCTGGAGAGCGCGCGTTCGCGCCGCCACGCCGTGATCACGCTCAGCGACCACGACTGCTCGGAGTGCTGGCTGGTCGATCTCTCCGACTCCAGCGCCCAGGCGCGCATAGTCATGCCGCGCAAGGCCGGCCTGCGCTATGACGTGGAGCCCGGCCTCGACCGCCTCTTCATGCGCACCAACGCCGACGGCGCTTTCGACTACAAGCTGCTCAGCATTCCACTGGACGACTTTGAGTCCGGCCGTTGGCGCGAGGAAGCGGCGCACCGGCCGGGCCGGATGATCTTCAACGCCACTGTCTTCGCCGATTATCTGGCCTGGCTGGAGCGCGAGGACTGCCACCCGCGTCTGGTGGTGCGGGCGCTTGATGGCGGGGAACATGTCCTCGCCTTCGACTCGCCCTGCCATCACTTGCGGCTGCAGCGCAATTTCGACTTCGAGCAGCCAATCCTGCGCTTGTCCTATTCCTCCCTGACCGAGCCCGAGGAAATCTGGGACGTCAACCTGGCGACGCGCGAACGCGTGCTGCTCAAGCGTCAGAAAATTCCTTCCGGCCACGACCCCGCGGACTATCGGTCGCGCCTGGCTTTCGCCACCGCGCCCGACGGCGAAAAAGTGCCGTTGTCGCTGGTCTGGCGCAAGGATCGGCCGCCGGGACCCGGACCGGTGCTGCTTTACGGTTACGGCGCCTATGGCGTCGCCCTGCCCGATGACTTCGACGAGCAGCGTTTCAGTCTGATCGATCGCGGCTTTGTCTACGCCATCGCCCATGTGCGCGGCGGTACGGAAAAGGGCTCGCGCTGGTACGAGGGCGGCAAGTTCGAGCATAAATCCAACAGTTTCACCGACTTCATCGCCTGCGCGCGCCATCTTTGCGCCGAGGGCCTGACGGCGCCGGGAAAGATCGTCGCGGAGGGCGGCAGCGCCGGCGGCATGCTGATCGGCGCGGTCGCGAATCTCGCGCCGGAGCTGTTCGGCGGCCTGATCGCCAGCGTGCCCTTCGTCGATGTTCTCAACACGATCTGCGATCCCACCCTGCCTCTGACGCCGCCTGAATGGCGCGAATGGGGCAATCCGATCGCCGATGCCGCGGTCTTCGAGCGACTGCGCGACTATTCGCCCTATGACAATGTGAAGGCGCAGGCCTATCCCCCGATGCTGATCGAGGCCGGTCTGACCGACCCGCGCGTAACCTATTGGGAGCCGGCGAAATGGGCTCAACAATTGCGAGCGCGCATGAGCGGAGGCGGACCGATCCTGCTCAGGACCAATATGGAAGCCGGCCACGGCGGCGCCTCGGGCCGTTTCGACGAACTGGAGGAAGTCGCCCTGCGCCAGGCATTCGCGATCGAGGCAGTGGGCTGCGTTTGACTTTATTGCAGGATGCGCGATCCGCCCGCCGTAGTCGTGGTCGTTGTCGTCGTCGTGCTGTAGGTCGCCGATCCGATCGTCATTGCTCCGGACGCCAGGGTCCAGCTTCCCGGACTGTTGCTGTCAAGGATCAACTGGTCGACGATCATCGTCAGGCTTTCGCTGGTGAGGTTCGAACCGGCATTGAAGGTCAGCTCGCGGCTCGGCAGATAGACCAGGCCCGTCAAGGACTGGCCCGATGCGGCGTTGATCGAGAACTGGGACAGCGACAGGCCGTCCGGCTCGTAGATCAGGATATTGGCGTAGGTTCCGCTGGTCGGCGCGGTCAGGTTCAGGTCCGCGCCGCTATTGACCTGGATATAGGAATTGCTGTCGGCGAAATAGATTGTGACGCCGGTTCCGCTGAGGGCCCAGCCGCTGTTGAGATTCCAGTGACATTGGCTGAAGACATAGAGCCCTGGCGCGAGGTTGAGGGTCCCCGAACCGTTGAAGTTGAAATTGCCGCAATAAACGCCGGGGCTGAGGCTGGTGTTGCCCTGGTAATTCTGGTTGCTCACAGTGCAGGTCGTATTGCTGACAGCAGGAAGCTTGCCCTTGTAGGGATTGGCGGCCGTCTTGCAGCCGGTCGTCAGGTTGGTGATCGTCCCGCCGTTCTGGATGACACGGCTTCCCGCCACGCAGAAATGGGAGACATTATAGCCGGAGCCGTCGAAAATCACCGCTGGATTGGCCGTCGAAGCGACGTCAATCTCGCAATTGGGAGCGGTGATGCTGAAGCCGCCGTTGATCAGCAGGGATTGGCTGGCGGTGGGGTCCAGCACCAGGATACAGACATTGTTCGCGGTCGTCGTCTTTGTCGAACTCGACTTCCCGCCCAGGGCGGCCTTGCTGGTCACGGCGAATTGCATCGAGGATGCGCCAACAAGCGACATCAGCGTCGTCGGCATCTGGGCGCTGGCGCTTCCGGTGACACTACCATCGCTATTGGGCGTGAAACTCGGCGTTCCCCGCAAGGTGACGCCGGACTGCGTCATGTTGGCGAGGAAAAGATTGGCGCCGGCGCTTGTCGACTGCGCGACGGCCGTGAGTACGGCGGCGTCCATCGCCGATTGCGCGCGGCTGCGCGCATCGACAAAACGGCCGTAATCGATCGCCGCCCCAATCATGGCCATGGCCGGTATCGCGAGGAAGGCGAAGTAGACGGCGACAGAGCCTCTCCTGTCCGCCACAACGCGACCGGCCAAGTTCTTGAAAGTAGGGAAACTGCTACGCATCGCGCCCTGCCATGAACACAAACTGTTCACGTGCAAATAGGCTCTCTGATCATTTAAGATTTTCTTGAGCAGAAACAATCAATAGCTGCAATTATCCCGCCAGGCTTGCAGCCATGGAAATAATGCGCTTGTAACGCGTTGTTTTTTAATGCCAACCGGAATCAACTGTTCATTAACCGCCGTCAATGAAGCCGAAGCGGCGGCCTGCGTTTTCATACGTTGCATAGGCAGGTGAACTTCAGCTTTGCCCCTGGATGAAGCTCTTCAGCTCCTCCATCGAGCCGAAACGATAGACGCCATGCGCGGTCTGCGCGTCGATGGAGCCGTCGGCATACATGATGTAATGGGCGCCATGGGCCTCGTAATGCCCGATCACTTCCGGCCTGACCTCGCTTGCGGGCGCTGGCTCGGTTGCGGACGGGGCGGCCTCAGGCTCATGAGGATGTGAGGGTTCGGCCTCCGGGGCCGGTTCAGGCGCGGGCTCCGGCGCAAGTCCAGGCTCTTGATGATGGGGCGCCGGATCGTGGCTCCCCTGGAGGGTCTCGAGGTCGAGCGCCAACTCGGCCGCCAGCGCCGCGTCTTCGATGCGCCATTCGGCGACGGGCGCGGGCTCGTCGAGGGGCAGCGCGACGGCATGCGCGATCTCTTCCGCCGACGTTTCGGGCTCCGCCAGGTGTTCATCGGCGAACTCGCCAACCGGTTCGCGAACAGGGTCCTGGACAGGCTCTTTCTCCAGCGGTTCGCGGGGGGCGGCAAAACGCGAAAAGCCGGATTTCACCCAGTTCTCGCCTTTGGCCGAGGACGCCGGTTCGGCCTTTTCGGGACGAATCATCCAGGACAGCGGCGAGGGTTTTGCGTCGTCCGTCCCTTCGGCGATGTCATCGACACGCGGCAGACGGAACCGCCGCGTCGCCGGCGCCGTGGGTTCGGGAGGCGCTTCCGCGGACTGGGCCTCGAACGCGGCCTCATCGAAAGGCGCCTAAGGGCGTCTGGTCAAGTGGCGGCTGGTCAAGTGGCGGCTGGCCTGGCTGCGACTCGGCGGCCGGGACCGGGGCCTCCTCTAGCGCTTCAAGCGGCGGCAGCTGATAGGGCGCAGCGGGGACTTCCTCGGGCGCGGCTACGCCCCTCTTGGCGAGCAACAGTGTGGCCTTGGAGGCTGAAGAAGAGATTTGTCCGAGTTCGCGCAGGACGAAGCCGAGGGCGACGAGGAGGAGGCCGGAGCAGAAGGCGATGGTTCCGCCGACGACCATCGGCGGCCCGCGCTCGACCAGGATATAGCTGTATCCGTTCCAGGCGACCAACAATCCGATCAGGGAAAGGAAGGCGCCGATGACGATGACTGTCCGATCCGCTCTCACCTTGTGGTTTCGCCTTTCCGCCCCGGCAGCTTTGCCCGCGATTGCTCCAAGGGCTTGAATCTACCGCAAATGCCTCGAAAAACTAACATAGTGCGCAAAAGGTTAATTTCGACTCTACAACCGGAGCTAATTAGTCGTGGCTGCGTTCTTGCTTCTGAGGGCGGCGTTCCTTACCTTCGCCTCGGCGTTGACGCAGCGCCGCCAAACTCCGCAGGAGACAAATGCATGACTCTCGTTCTCGATCCTCTTCCCTATGCCTATGACGCGCTGAATCCTTTCATGTCTGCGGAAACCCTCGAGTTTCACCATGACAAGCATCACGCCGCCTATGTCACCAACGGCAATAACCTCATCAAGGGCACGGAATGGGAAGGCCTGCCGATCGAGCAGGTCATCACCGGCTCTCATGGCAAGAATGCGGGCGTGTTCAACAACGCCGCGCAGGTCTGGAACCATTCGGAATTCTGGAAATATTTGAAGCCGAACGGCGGCGGCAAAGTCCCCGGCAAGGTCGAAAAGGCCCTGATCGACGGCCTGGGCTCGGTCGAAAAGGCGCTCGAGGACCTGACGCAGGCCGGCCTCACCCAGTTCGGCTCGGGCTGGGCCTGGCTGGCGGTCAAGGACGGCAAGGTCGCCGTCTCCAAGACCCCCAACGCCGAAAACCCGCTGATCCACGGCGCGACGCCGATCCTGACCATCGACGTGTGGGAACACGCCTATTACATCGACTATCGGAATCTGCGTCCCAAATTCATCAAGACCGTCCTCGACAGCCTGGTGAACTGGGAATATGTCGAAGCGCAGCTGGAAAAGGCCCTGGGCTGACGCATCGCAGGAACAAAACCCGGCCCTGACCTCACCCGCCCGGCGCAATGTCGGGCGGGGTAATTTTTTGCCGGCGTCCTGGTGTAAGCTCGGGGCATGGCAGTCTCGGAAGGCGCGGAACGGGCATGCTGACGACGATCCTGGGATACCTTCGCCGGCGCGGACGCGCCACGGCGAGCGTGTTCCGTTGGCAAAAGCATTATTTTCCAGACTTCGTCGTCGCGACATCGGCGGCGATCGGACGCCGGACGGTCGCGATCACGCCCGCAAGAAATCTGGCGGCCGAGTTTTTCCCCGGCGATCCGCAGCCGACTTATCGGCGCACCCGGCCGCGCATCGAAAACGCGCCGCCAGATTTACGGCAACGGCTTTATCGATCGCCTCTTGGCGCATCCGACCGAGGCGCCGGCCGGCGGCGTGGCTATTCTCGACAATGCGTCAATTGCGGCCGGTGGCGTCGTTTTCGCAGAGGATGGCGAGGTCGTTGCGGAAAGCCTTTTCAACACCGATCCCTGGATGCGCTTCTGGAATTTTGCCCGCAAGGCGCCGGGACAGGAGCTGACCATCGGGGTTTCTCCCATTTCCATCCAGAAGCGCCTGAGCGGCCCCGCCCACATCATGCTGAAGCAGACCTATGACACAAATTACGGGCACTGGCTGATCGAAGCGCTACCGCGCATTCTCGCCGCCGCGCAGCATTGCGACCTATCGCAATGCCGCGTCATCGTCTCGCGCAAGAACTCAGGAATACGCCACGTCTATGTCGATACGCTCGCGGCTTTCGGAATCAAGCCAGAACAGATCGTGACGCACAGGCTCCGGCCGCTACATGTCGACCGGCTGATCTATCCCTTGCCCATCTCCGCGGGACCGTTCCTCAAATCGCCGCGCGCGATCGAAGTTCTCGAATCACTGCCGAGACGCCTCGGTGTAAGCGGCGAGGCGCCGAAACGGATCTATGTGTCGCGGGGGAGCAAAGGGAAAAGGCGGCTACTGAACGAAGACGCCGTGCTGGACGTGCTGCGCCCGCTCGGCTTCGCCGTCGTGCAGCCCGGCGCGCTCGACTTCAAGGGACAGGCGCAGATGTTTTCGCAGGCCCAAATCGTCGTCGGCAATTGCGGCGCCGGCCTGACCAATGCCGTCTTCGCGCCGCGCGGCCACGTGCTTTTCGCACTGACCTCGCAGTTCATGCCGGATGACTTCTTTTGGGACCTGAGCGACCTGAAACAAGGTCGCTTCATTTCGCTGCACGGACGGGCCACGAGCCCGCAAATGGGCAATTATTCGGATTTCGAAATCGACATCGAGAAATTCCGGGCGATGCTCGCGGAATGCCTCGCCTGACTTCAGCCCAAGGCCTTGCGCAGCTGAAACCTGGTATGCCCCTTCGGAAAATCTTCCATCCGCGCATATTCGACATAGCCGCGCCGGGAATAGAAATTCGGCGCCTGGTAGTCGAAGCTGGCGAGGATAGACCATTTGCAGCCGCGACGGCGTCCTTCCTCTTCCGCCTCATCCATCAGCTGCGAGCCCAGGCGCCGGCCTCGAAACGCCTCCTCCACCCACACCAGGTCGATGGCCAGCCAGGCTCCGACCGCGACGCCCTGCACGCCGCCGCGAGGGAAACCGCTTTCGTCGCGGGCGACGATGCAGACGTGGTTTTCAGGCTGGCGCACCGGATCGGGCCCGACCTTCGACTCGTTATAGGCGGCCAGCCCGCTCATCAGGATAATCTGCGTCGCGTCGTCAGGACGCGCTTCCGCAGCAACAATGAAACCGTCACGCTTCCGCCTGGCTCATTCGGCGGCGGCTTTGGCATAGCCGAGGCGAGAGTTGAGTTCGTCGATCAGCTTGCCTGCGGCTTCCGAGATCACCGTGCCCGGCGGGAAGATCGCCGAGGCGCCCGCCTGATAAAGCGCCTCGAAATCCTGCGGCGGGATGACGCCGCCGACGACGATCATGATGTCGGGACGGCCTTCCTTCGCCAGAGCGTCGCGCAGGGCTGGCACAAGGGTCAGATGGCCCGCCGCCAGCGAGGAAATGCCGACGATATGCACGTCGTTTTCGACCGCCTGCCGCGCCGCCTCTTCCGGCGTGGCGAACAGCGGGCCGATATCGACGTCGAAGCCGAGATCGGCGAAGGCGGAGGCGATGACCTTCTGGCCGCGGTCATGGCCATCCTGGCCGACCTTGGCGACGAGAATGCGCGGTCGGCGACCGTCATTCTCCTCGAACGCGGCGACCTGCGCCTGGACATTGGCTATCGCGGTCGAATTCACCCCGGCCTCCCGCTTGTAAACGCCGGAAATGCTCTTGATCTCAGCGCGATGACGCCCGAACACCTTCTCCAGCGCATAGGAGATTTCGCCGACCGTCGCCATTTTCCGCGCGGCGTCGACGGCCAGCGCCAGCAGATTGGCGCCGCTCTTCGCGCCTTCGGTCAGCGCGTCGAGCGCCGCCTGCGTCTCGGCCTCGTTGCGCTCGGCGCGCAGGCGCTTGAGCTTTTCGAGCTGCTGCGTCGCGCACGCAGGCGTTTTCGACCTTCAGCACGTCGATCGGCTTCTCGTCGGTGGGCGCAGCTTGTTGACGCCGATCACCGCCTGCTTGCCGGAATCGATGCGCGCCTGGGTCTTGGCCGCCGCCTCCTCGATGCGCAGTTTGGGAATGCCCGCCTCGATGGCCTTGGACATGCCGCCCAGCGCCTCGACTTCCTGGATATGCGCCCAGGCCTTTTGCGTCAGTTCGGCGGTGAGCTTTTCGACATAATAGGAGCCGCCCCAGGGATCGATGATCTTGGTCGTGCCGGATTCCTGCTGCAGGAACAAGCTGGGTGTTGCGGGCGATGCGGGCCGAAAAGTCGGTCGGCAGCGCCAGCGCCTCGTCGAGCGCATTGGTGTGCAGCGACTGGGTATGGCCCTGCGTCGCCGCCATGGCCTCGATCTGGGTGCGGATGACATTGTTGAACACGTCCTGCGCCGTCAGCGACCAGCCGGAGGTCTGGCTGTGGGTGCGCAGGGGCAGGCTCTTTTCCGATTGCGGATTGAAGCTCTTGACGAGATTGGCCCAGATCAGCCGGGCCGCGCGCAGCTTGGCGACCTCCATGAAGAAGTTCATGCCGATCGCCCAGAAGAACGACAGGCGCGGCGCGAACTGGTCGACCGTCAGCCCGGCCCCGATGCCGGCGCGCAGATATTCGACGCCGTCGGCGAGCGTATAGGCCAGTTCGAGGTCCTGCGTCGCCCCGGCTTCCTGCATGTGATAGCCGGAGATCGAGATCGAGTTGAATTTCGGCATGTTCTGCGAGGTGAAGGCGAAAATGTCCGAAATGATGCGCATCGAATCCTTGGGCGGATAGATGTAGGTGTTGCGCACCATGAATTCTTTGAGAATGTCGTTCTGGATCGTGCCCGACAGTTTTGCCGCCGGCACGCCCTGCTCTTCCGCCGCGACAATATAGAGCGCGAGCACCGGCAGCACCGCGCCGTTCATGGTCATCGACACCGACATCTGGTCGAGCGGGATGCCCTGAGAACAGGGTGCGCATGTCGTAGATCGAGTCGATGGCGACGCCCGCCATGCCGACGTCGCCGGCGACGCGCGGATGGTCGGAATCATAGCCGCGATGGGTGGCGAGATCGAAGGCCACCGAAAGCCCCTTCTGGCCCGCGGCAAGGTTGCGGCGGTAAAAGGCGTTGGAATCTTCCGCCGTGGAGAAGCCGGCATATTGCCGCACGGTCCAGGGCTGGTTGACGTACATGGTGGGATAGGGACCGCGCAGGTAGGGCGCTGTTCCCGGGAAGCTGTCGATCGCCGGCAGGCCCTCGACATCCTCGGGACCATAGACGCTCTTGACCTCGATGCCTTCCGGCGTCAGCCAGGGCTCGGCCGAAAGAACTTGGGCGCGGCCACATTCTGGTCGGCGGGAAGGGCCAGGGTCGAGAAATCGGGTATGCGGGTCATCCGGGCGTCCATCATCCAGCGCGCGCCAAGGCGCGATCGGGGTTTTCGGCGTTGTTATACTCGCCTCGCTTGCGCGGCGCCATAAGCAATCCACCGTCAGTCCTCCGTCAAAAGTTGATTGAAAATCCGCCGCACCTGTTTCCGGGTCGCCGCCAGTTCGCGCTCCAGCAACGCAAAATCGGGCAGGCCGGAGGCGTTGGCGATGCGGCGCTTGACGCCTTCCGCGGCCTGGCGCGGGTCGGCGCCCGGCTCCAGAGCCAGCCGCAGCCACTGCGTGACATTGCCGTAAAGCGCCAGGGCGTCGATCAGCCGCGCCGCTGTCGCCTCGTGGAGAATTTTTTCCCGCGCCGCCGCTTCGAGGATTTTCCGCGTCGCCGTGTCGCGCAGCGAAGGCGCGCCGCCGCCATGCGCCAACGCGAAATATTGCGTGACGAACTCCACGTCGAGCAGGCCGCCCGCCGCCAGTTTCAGGTCCCAGCCGTCGGACTCACCCTTTTCCCGGGCGATCAGGGCGCGCATGTCGCGCACGGCTTTCGCCAGATTCCGCCTGTCGTCGCCAACCAGATCGGCGCGGAACAAGGTGTTCGCAATGATTTCCCGCGTCTCCCCGGCGAGGCTCTCGTCGCCGGCGACCGGGCGCGCGCGGGTCAGCGCCATATGCTCCCAGACTTCCGCCTGTTCGGCCTGATAGGCGCGGAAACTGGCGATCTGCGTCGCCACCGGCCCTTGCCGTCCGGAGGGGCGCAGCCGCATGTCGACCTCATAAAGCTTGCCGCGCCGCGTCGGCGCCGTCAGAGCCGCGATCAGCCTTTGCGTCAGGCGGGTATAATAGACCACGGCATGGAGCGGCTTCGCCCCGTCCGAACTCCGGTTGAGCCGCATCGAAATCATAGAGCAGCACCAGATCGAGGTCGGAAGTCGCGGTCATCTCGCAGGAACCGAGTTTTCCGAGCCCCAGCACGACGCAGCGACCGCCCGGCGGCAAGCCATGCTCGCCTGCGAAACGTTGCGAGACCTGCGCCAGGCAGCCCCTGATCATGGCCGCGGCCAGGGCTGAATAGGCGAGCGCCGCCTGTTCCGGCTCGATCAGCCCGGCGAACAGGCGCAGGCCGATCATGAATTTTTCCTCGCCGACGAAAATGCGCGTCGCGTCGAGAAAACCCTCCAGCGTCGGCTCCGCCTCATGCAAGCAGCGCAAGTCGCTCGGCATAGGCGGCGGCGTCCATTGGGCCGGCGGCGACGCCCCGGTCGATCGCCGCGTCGAGCACATGCGGGCTTTGCGCGATCACCTGCGCCAGGCGCGGCGCGCCGCCCAGGATGTCGGCGAAGAACTGCCGCATCGGGGCGTTGGATTTCAACAGCGCGAAAAGCTCGACCGCCGCCGGCATTTTTTTCAACGCGGAATCGAAGGCGTGAAGGCCGGAATCCGCGTCGCCGGATTTGGAAAAGGCGTCGAGCAAACCCGGCACGAGTTCGGTCAGCACTTCGCGGGCGCGCGGACTCTGCACCGCGGCGCGGCGGCCGAAATGCCAGCCGCGCACCGTCTCCGCCGCCAGGGAGGGATCGCGAAAACCCATGTCCCGCAAGGTCTCCAGCGTCTCCGGATCATCCGCCGCGCCGGTGAAGACCAGATTGCCGGCCCGCGAATCCAGCCCCGGCGCATGTTCGAACAGCCGGGCGTAATGTTTCTCCACCGCCCGCAAATGACGCAGCAGATCGGCGGAAAAGCCTGCCTCCCCGCCATAGCCGCAAAATTGCGCGAAAGCCTTCAGGCCCACGGCATCCCCGGGCAGGCGCTGGGTCTGCTGGTCGTGCTGCATTTGCAGCCGATGCTCCAGCGCCGCGCAGGAACACATAGGCGGCGGTCAGTTCATGCGCCGCATCGGGCGTGATCCAGCCGTCGGCCTGCAGCCGCCTGAGCATGTCGAGCGTGCGCGCGCCGCGCAGGAGCGGGCGGCGGCCGCCAAAAATCAACTGCTGCGTCTGGACGAAAAACTCGATTTCGCGGATGCCGCCGCGCCCGAGTTTCAGATCATGGCCGGCGACGGCGATTTCGGCATGGCCCTTCGCCGCGTGGATCTGGCGCTTCATCGCGTGAATGTCGGCGATGGCCGCATAGTCGAAGTATTTGCGCCAGATGAAGGCGGCCATCTCCTCCAGGAAGGAAAAACCAAGCGCCAGGTCGCCGGCCACCGGGCGCGCCTTGATCATCGCCGCCCGTTCCCAGTTCTGGCCGAGCGTTTCGTAATAATGCCGCGCCGCGTCAAGCGACACCGCCGGCGCCGTCGAGCCGGGATCGGGCCGCAGCCGCAAGTCGACCCGCAACACATAGCCTTCGCCGGTGCGCTCCTGCAAGAAGCTTGACGAGAAGCTGGGTTAGCCGCAGGGCGTTGGCCTTCGGCCCCTCCCCTGCGGCCAGGACCGGCGACCGCGCGTCATAAAACACCACCAGATCGACGTCGGAGGAATAATTGAGCTCCATCGCGCCATGCTTGCCGAGCGCCAGCACGACCAAACCGCAACCTTGTTCCGGCCTTCCTGCGCCAGCCAGGGCCAGCTTGCGCAGCGCCGCGCGCAGAGCGGCGGCGACGAAACAGTCGGCGGCGCGCGACAACGCCCTGGTCGTGGCGACGACGTCAAACTGGCCCGAAAGGTCGGCAAGGGCGATTATAAGGGCGGTTTCCTGCCGCGCCCGGCGCAACAAGCTCATCGCCTGCGCCTCGGAAGTTTCCACGCCGCAATCCGAAAGCCGGAGCAAGACCTCGTCCAGCGCCGCATCCGGCGGTTTTGCCAGAATGCGCGCAAGGCGGCCGGGATCGCGGCGGATCAGCCCCCAAAGAAACGGCGATTGGTCGGCGAGCCCGAGCAGCAGGCTCTCTATTTTCGGCTTGTCCGGCAGGGCTCGCAGCGCCGCCGAAAAATCGTCCGGCGCGCCGGCGAGCAAATCCGCGAGGCGCGCGCGGGCGGCGGCGAGTTTCGCCGGCCTCGGCATTCGCGGCGCGGCGCTTTTCCTCATGGCAGGCGGCTCGCTTCCCCGGCGCGCGGCAGAGCCAGAACCACGCGCAAGCCGGGCGCATTGTCCTCGATGCGCAATTCGCCGCCATGCAGCCGCGCCACGGCGGCGGCGAGCGACAGGCCTAGGCCGCTGCCCGGCCGCGAGCGCGACGCCTCCAGCCGGACAAACCGCTCCAGCACCCGCGAGCGCTCCGCCTCGGGAATGCCCGGCCCGCGATCGGCGACGGAGATTTCCACGGACCTCGCGTCGCCTTTCGCGGAAACCTCGACCTGCGCCTTGACGCCGGGATCATCGGCTGCGCCATATTTCAGGGCATTGTCGATGAGATTGGCCAGGGCCTGGCCGATCAACTCGCGCTGGCCGCGAAACGGCAGCGTATCAGGCGCGATGACCAGCAGCTCCACGCCGTTTTCCTCGGCGGCGGGCTCGTAAAGCTCGGCCAGGTCGCGGACCATGGCGGCGGCGTCGAGTTCCGCCATGCCCTCGCCGGACGGAATGCAACTCGGCGCGGGCGATCAGCAGCAGCGCGTTGAAAATGCGGATCAGCCCGTCGGCCTCGTCGATGGTCTTCTCCAGCGCGGCGCGCCAGGACGCTTCCTGCCCCTCGCCCCGGTCGAGCAGCAGCGCCTGCTCGGCATTGTTGCGCAGACGGGTCAGCGGCGTGCGCAGGTCATGGGCGATATTGTCGGAAACCTGGCGGATGCCTTCCATCAGGCTGGCGATGCGGTCGAGCATGGCGTTGAGATTGCGCGCGAGACGGTCCAGTTCGTCGTCGGAGCCGGAAAGCGGCAGCCGCCCCGACAAATCGCCGCGCAACAGGGTCGCGGCCTTGGCGCTCATCGCGTCCACGCGGTTGAGCAGGCGCCGCGCCACGAAAAGCCCGCCGAAGGCGCCGATCACCAGCAGCCAAATCAGCGAGGTCAGGAGGGCCGAGCCAAGGATTTTCCGCAAGCGTTCGCGGTCTTCGAGGTCGTGGCCGATCAGCAGCCGGAAATTCCCAGGCAACAAGAAAACGCGGGCGATGGCGCGGCGATGGATATTGGGCGCGCCGAGGCGCTCGTATTCGGTCTCGACCGGCGACGTTTGGTCCAGCACGCCGGGCGGCAGCTCCAGCACATTGCCGGCCAGCGAGACGCCGGTGGGCGAGACCACCAGATAGATGGAGGCGCCGGGGACGAGCGCTCGCCGCTCGACCACCGCCACCAGTTGGCTCAAGCCGCCTTCCTCATATTGCTCGGACAGGTTTTTCAGGTCGGCGTCGATGGTCTGGCCCATCTGGGCGTCGATCAATTCGCGGACGTTCTCGCCGACACGGTCGAGCACGAGGGTAAAGCCGAGGCCGATAATGACGAAATAGGCGATCGACAGCTTGAACGCCGTGGTGCGGAACAATTTCGAGGATCTTTTCGCCCGGCTCCGGCAGAACGCGAGAACCCTGGCCCGGGCGAGGCCGCCAGAAGTTTTCATGCCTTTCGCCGATTCCATAACAAAATTTTCATGTCGCGCAGCTTCGGCGATCCCGGCCTTCCGGGCAAGTTACCGATTTGTCACTCCAAACCTTCGCCATGCGGAAACCCGGAATTAACCGTGACGGCCTCATTGTCACGCTCGACTCGTCTGCGGACGGGAGAAGGTTCGCGTAAAAGGTTTTGCGTCCATGTTGATGACTCTCGATCACTGGCTCGCGCGTTTTTTCGGCGCCAAGCGGCGCGACGGACGCGCCTCGCCCATGGCCCAACGCGCCGCTTTCGGCCATGACGGCATGGAGCTTCGCCAGATCGCCTCCTACGATTATCCGCCTGAATGGGAGGATGATCTGAGCCCGCCATCCTACAAGCCCTATGTTCGGCAGCCGCGGCTGGCCTTCTCCGAGGAACCCTCGCAATTCGCGGCGCCTGCGCACTTCCTCGCCGCAGCGCCGCCGCCCGACGAACCGCCGGCGCCGCCCGCCATCTTCAACCGCGAGGCTGAGCGCGCGCGCATGGAGGCCCTGGCCACCGCCCGCTCGAAGGAATTCTTCCGCAACCACGTGGCCGTTCCCGCCAGTTCGTCGCCTGCTACCGCGAAATTCCACAGCGACAATGTTGTCGCCGCCCTGGAAACCGCGGTGTCGCCGCTGTTCTGGCGCGTCGACCAGCCGAATGTCCGCTTTACCCGCACGCCGGAATCCTCGATCAGCCGTCGCAAGGCGGAGGAAGAGGCGCGCCGCCGCGCCGAGGAGGAAGCCCGGCTGCAGGCTGAGGAAGACGCCCGCCGCGCCCGCGAGGCGCGGCTGGCGCAGGCCCAGTCGCTTCACGCCCAGCCCCTCCCCGGCGAAGCGCCGCGCGTGCGTTACGCCCGTACGCCTGATACGCTGCGGCCGCGTCCGGGCCAGAACGAGCCCGCCTCTGCGCCCTCCGCCCAGACATCGCCTGCCGCGCCGGCCTTCGGGGCTTTCGGCTCGATGGGCGCGCGTTTCTCTTTTGGCGTCGGTTACGGCGCCATGGCGCCCACGCCCAGCCCCGCCCTCGTGCGTTCGAGGCCGCTGCAGCCCGAACCGGCCGCCTCTGCGCCCAGGGCCGAAAAAATGCGGGTGCGTGTCAAAGCCGGGGCCAGCGCGGCGCAAGAATCCACACCGCAAGAGCCTGCTGCAGCGCCCGCGCCCGAAAAGCGCGCGCCTCGCGTCATGGCCGCGCCCGAACCCGCCCCCCGCGCCTGGGACCTTGATAAAACCATTGTTTCTGTCGTGTCGGAGGACTACGAGCCGATCTCCGTCGATATGCTGAGCGAGCCGCCGCAGAGCCTGGAGCCGTCCGAAACGGACGACCAGCTGGAGGTCAACGCCGACACCCTGGAAAAGACGCTGGAGGATTTCGGCGTCCGCGGCGACATTCTCAACGCCCATCCCGGGCCAGTAGTGACGCTTTACGAATTCGAGCCCGCGCCGGGGATCAAATCCTCGCGGGTGATCGGCCTCGCCGACGACATCGCCCGCTCCATGTCGGCGGTCTCCGCCCGCGTCGCCGTGGTGCCCGGGCGCAACGCCATCGGCATCGAACTGCCCAATCCGCGCCGCGAGACCGTCTACCTGCGCGAACTCGTGGCCTCGCACGATTTCGCCGACAGCAAACACAAGCTCGCCATCGCCCTCGGCAAGACCATCGGCGGCGAGCCGGTCATCGTCGATCTCGCCAAAATGCCGCATCTGCTGGTCGCCGGCACCACCGGCTCGGGCAAGTCGGTCGCCATCAACACCATGATCCTCTCACTGCTGTACCGGCTCAAGCCGGAAGAGTGCCGCCTGATCATGGTCGATCCCGAAAATGCTGGAATTGTCCGTTTATGACGGTATCCCCCATTTGCTGACCCCCGTCGTCACCGATCCGAAGAAGGCGGTCGTGGCGCTGAAATGGGCGGTGCGCGAGATGGAGGACCGCTACCGGAAAATGTCCAAGCTCGGCGTGCGCAACATCGACGGGTTCAACGCCCGTGTGAAGGAAGCGCGCGAAAAAGGCGAAGTGATCTCCCGCGCCGTGCAGACCGGTTTTGATCGCGAGACCGGCGAGGCGACTTTCGGCCAGGAGCAACTCGACCTGACCGCCCTGCCCTATATCGTGGTCATCGTCGATGAAATGGCCGACCTGATGATGGTCGCCGGCAAGGAGATCGAGGGCGCGATCCAACGGCTGGCGCAAATGGCGCGCGCGGCGGGCATCCATATCATCATGGCGACGCAGCGCCCGTCGGTCGACGTCATCACCGGCACGATCAAGGCGAACTTCCCGACCCGCATCTCCTTCCAGGTGACATCGAAGATCGACAGCCGCACCATCCTGGGCGAGATGGGCGCCGAACAGCTGCTCGGCCAGGGCGACATGCTTTACATGGCCGGCGGCGGGCGGATTTCGCGCGTGCACGGACCTTTCGTCTCCGACGCCGAGGTGGAACGGGTCGTGGCGCATCTGAAGATGCAGGGCCAGCCCGAATATCTCGACGCGGTGACGGTCGAGGACGAGCCGGAGGCGGATGAAGGCGACTCCGCCGCTGCGGCGGGGGCCGGCGATGACGAACTCGGGCGATCTCTACGATCGCGCAGTGGCGATCGTGCTGCGCGACAAGAAGTGCTCGACCTCCTACGTCCAGCGCCGGCTTGTCGGTGGGCTACAACAAGGCGGCGTCGCTGGTCGAGCGCATGGAAAAGGAAGGCGTCGTCGGCGCCGCCAACCATGCCGGCAAGCGCGCCATCCTGGTCGGCGGCGGCATCGACCGCGGGGCGTTCGACCTGGAGGATTGATATTTCCGATAAGCCGATATTTCGGTCGCCCGACGAACAAGGGCCGCCTCGTGGCGGCCCTTAGCTTTTGCGACGTGACGTCCAGAGCCAAGGCGCGTCCCCGGCGATGGCCGGCGAGACCGAGGGCGCCGAAGCCCGCAAGCATCATGGCCCAAGTGCTTGCTTCCCGCGCGGCCGAGACTGTCAGGTCGCCAGCAGCGGCTGGAATTGCAACAGCGCAAACCCGACCTTAGGTTGAGCGCATCTTCGCGCCAGCGCCATTCGCAAGGCTGTTCGGGACAAAGAGGCCACGAATGAAATTTCCATTCATCCTGCTCGCGGCTTGTCTCGCATTCTCGGCGCATGCTTCCGCGCAAAATCGGGATAATTGCCAGACCAGCCTCACCGTCTACGGCGTCAGCCTTCGCGGGGCCGCGGTCTGCGATCCAGCCTGGCTTGGCCGTCCCTCGGCAAAGACGATCCAGGACATGGCGCAACCCTGCCGTTTCAGAGCCGACGCCGAAATCCTGAAGCGGCAGGGCATGGAAAAGTTCGAGCGCGACGTGAAGGCGAACGGGAAGGACGAGGCTTGCGCCGCGCTGGATGGGTTGCTGAGGAAAATGGAGTGAGAGGCCAGCCCTAGAGCTGAGGCCCCACGATTCTGATCTGCCGCGGCGAGCCGTCCGGGGCCTTTGTCTCCACCGTCTTTGCCGGCGGCTGCTGGATCAGCGGAGAGACGACCGGCGGCGGAGCGATCACGCTGACTTCGTCCTGTCCCGGAGCGCCCGGCGCACCTTTCCTGCCCCTGCCCGGCTTGACCGCCAGAGGCTGCGCCATAGCCTGCGACTGCTGTTCGGTGATGGTCGCGTCGGTCGCCTTGGCGCCGCCCATGTCGTTCAAAAGATCTTCCGCGTGGGCCAGGGCCTCGACCCAGCTCTGGTTTGGCGGCTTGCAGCCGCAGTTGGGAACCAGGGCCTTGGTATATTTCAGCGCATTCGGCAGGTCGCTATAGGCGGCGCCTTCCGGCGATACCGCGGTCGAAACGTCGCGCGCGGGATTTTTGGTGAAAAGCTGCACCTCCGCATTGGGGCAAAGCGCCTTGCACAGGTCCAGCAATTCCTCGGAACTGGCGCTACGGGCGGAAAAGTTCAAGGGGAAGAAGCCGCCGTCGCATGTGCGCACGCAAAGCGCCTGCGACCCGCCGCCCCGTCGCGTATCTTCCGGCGCCGCTGCGGCTGAAGGCGGCGGCGGCGGCGCGTCCCCCGCATTGGGCTGCGCCTCGTTGCTCCCGCCGCCGCCTCCGCCGCCGAACAATGTTTCGAACAAGCTCTTTTCGCGCGGCGCAGGTTGAGCGCAGGCGGCGTTGTAGCGCGCCGAGAGCGCGCGCCGCTGCCCGCTGTCGCCGCTGGCGCGGGCGCGGAGCGCCTCATATTGCGCGCGCATCCCCGCCATCCGCGCCTTGATGCCGCCGCATTGCGGCGGCGGCGCCTGGCCGAAGAACAGGAATTGCTGGTTGTCGCAACCGATGGAATGGGCATAGGCGCCGAGTTGATCCAGATCGCTGCGGAGTTTTGCGGCCCCGGCCGCGGCGGCGGCGTCATGCTGGGCAGGAGCGGCCAAGGCCGCCCGCATGGCCGAGCAATCGGGCTGCTGCGCCAGAGCCGGAACTGGCAAAAGCAAGGCGGCGACAGCCCCCCACCTGGCGGCGAGAAAATATATTCGGCGCGGAAACATGTCGAAATTCATTTTTCCCCGCGCTGAAACCCGCTCGCCAAATGGGCGCGTCGTTGTCCTGGGCGACCCGGAATCAGACGCCGTGGCGTATGATTCCCCAGGTCAAGTTTCATAAAGCAAGGATTTGAACCGGCAATGGGGTTTTTTGACGGCTCGCCCATTTTGAGCGGGCCGCCAGATCACTCCGCCGCGTTGGCCTCGGCGGCAACCGAGGACAGGCGGTCTTTCTTCAGCTTTTCCGCGACCAGGAAGGCGATTTCGATCGCCTGCTCGGCGTTCAGGCGCGGATCGCAATAGGTCATGTAACGCGAACGCAAATCCGTCTCCGAAAGCGCGCGGGCGCCGCCGGTGCATTCGGTGACATTATTGCCGGTCATCTCCAGATGGATGCCGCCGGCATAGGTCCCCTCGGCGCGGTGCACGTCGAAGAAAGAGCGGATTTCCTGCATGACCTTGTCGAACGGCCGGGTCTTGTAAGCGCCGGCCTTGACCGTGTTGCCGTGCATGGGATCGCAAGACCACACCACCTTGCGGCCCTCGCGCTCCACGGCGCGGATCAGCTGCGGCAGGTGCTCGCCGACCTTTTCCGCGCCGAAGCGGGCAATCAGGGTCAGGCGTCCCGGCTCGTTGGCGGGGTTCAGGATGTCGATCAGCTGCAGCAGGCCGTCGGCCGTGGTGCTGGGACCGCATTTCAACCCGATGGGGTTCTTGATGCCGCGCATGAATTCGACATGGGCGTGGTCGGGCTGGCGGGTGCGGTCGCCGATCCACAGCATGTGGCCGGAGGTCGCGTAATGGTCGCCGCTGGTCGAAATCCACCCGGGTCAGCGCCTGTTCATAGCCGAGCAGCAGCGCCTCGTGCGAGGTGTAGATGTCGGTCTGGCGCAGTTCCTGGTGATGCTCGGGGTCGAGCCCGATGGCGCGCATGAATCCCAGCGTCTCGGTGATATGGTCGGCCAATTGCTGGTAGCGCGCCGATTGCGGGCTATCCTTGACGAAGCCGAGCATCCAGCGATGGGCGTTCTCGAGATTGGCGTAGCCGCCGGTCGCAAAAGCGCGCAAAAGGTTGAGGGTCGCCGCCGACTGGCGGTAGCTCATCAACTGCCGCCTTGGATCGGGCTCGCGCGCTTCGGGCGTCGCGTCGATGTCATTGATGATGTCGCCGCGGTAGGACGGCAGCTCCACGCCATCGATGGTTTCGGTCGGCGCCGAGCGCGGCTTGGCGAACTGCCCGGCGATGCGGCCGACCTTGACCACAGGCACCGAGGCGCCGAAGGTCATGACCACGGCCATTTGCAGGAAGACGCGGAAGAAGTCGCGGATATTATCGGCGGAATGCTCGGCGAAGCTCTCGGCGCAATCGCCCCCCTGCAGCAGGAAGGCCTCGCCGGCGCAGACCTGGGCCAGCGTCTTCTTCAACTTGCGCGCCTCGCCGGCGAACACCAGCGGCGGAAATCCAGCGATCTGTTTTTCGACATCGGCCAGGGCCGCCTCGTCCGCATAGACGGGAACCTGCAGGATCGGCTTGGACCTCCAGCTCTCGGGCGACCAACGTTCCATCACACGCAAACTCCAATGGCGGCGCGGGGCCGCAGAAAAATTCGAGAAGGGCCGGTCTATACACCAGCGTTGCGAAAGCGCCAAACCAAACCGGCGGCATCCGCAATGGCGCCAAGGCTGACCCGCCAATGAACGGCGTCATCAAACTGTCTCTGTTCAAAGCTTGAACGCTGGGGGCTTTTTTTCACGCCGGCAAGGCGCATATAAGCCTCACCAAAAGGAGCGGCCAGAGATGAAATTGCAAATCCGGAAGAGCCTGACCTGCGCGCTGGCCTTTTTCGCGCTCGGCGCGGCGGCGAACGCCGGCGACGATCCCGACCTGATCTTCCGCAAGTCGACGACCTTCAAGCTGCTGACCCCCAACGACAAGCTCGCCACCTACGCCATCGACGACCCGGCGGTCGCCGGCGTCGCCTGCTATTACACCGTGCCCGAAAGAGGCGGCGTGGCCGGCATGTTCGGCATGGCCGAGCAGACTTCGGACGTCTCGCTGGCTTGCCGGCAGGTCGGCCCGGTTCAGTTCAAGGAAAAATTCGCCCAGGGGGACGTGGTGTTCCGCGCCAGCCGCTCGCTGCTGTTCAAGCACATGCAGATCGTCCGCGGCTGCGACGCCAAGCGTAACGTGCTGGTTTACATGGTCTATACCGACAAACTTGTGGAAGGCTCGCCGAAAAACTCGACCTCGACCGTCGCCATCCAACCCTGGGGTGGACCGGACGCGCCAAAATGCGGCGATTTCGTCTCGGGCTGACAAGCTTCGGGCGAGCAAACCCTGAGGCGACCTGACAAAAACTCTCGACTGTCGGAGATAACTCTGGGTCATTAATCAAATTCTTGCTTGCTGATACATGAACATAAGTGATCGCCGAGAAACCGTCCTTCGGCAACTCGACAGGCGCAGCATGCCGCACGCCGCCAACGGGGTGAATCGACGCTCCCGTTACCGGATTAACCATTTTAAGCCGCTGGATTATTTTAGATTTGCCGCCAGCAGGAGCTGGGCCGCTCGACACGGCTATGCTTTAGCCTTTTTTTAGGTCGTTTTGCTGGGGATTTTTCAGTAGTTTCTCGGCCACCGCAAGGAACGACGCGCCAAACCCCGGCGCCTCCGGCAGAAAAATTGATTGACGCCCTGTTAAAAATCGCTTTTTTATAAAGAAAAAAATGAATGAGTATGTAAAACAGTTGGGTGGACTTATGCAGCGCGTTATCGAAGCGGAAGCGGAGCCTTCAAGGCGGCTGCTGGGCCATACTTGCGTCTTTCCAGAAAAAAAGCCGGCGACTGACCGCCGCTTCGCTGTGGCGCGGCGGGTCTGCGGGGCGTCCGGCCTGGCTTTGCTGGCGGCCCTTGCTTTCTCAACGCCGTTGCAAGCCCAGGGCCTTTCCCTGATCCAGTCGGCGCAGGCCGGCGTCGCCGCGCCTCGCGCGCCCGCCAGCGCTTGTGACGACCAGGCGCCAGAGTGCCAGGCTGCGAAAAAGGCGCTTGCCAAGGGATTGCGCGCCCAGATGATCGCAGACACGCCGGCTGCGCCGCATGCGCCCGCCGACGCCTTCGGCGGATTGCCCGGGGATGCCCGGCGCGCTCCGGGCGCCGACGACGGCGCCATCCGCTTCGGGCTGATCGCCCCCTTTACCGGCGCCAACAAGGATTTTGCCGGAGAATTGAAGCTCGGCGTCGAAACCGCCTTCGCCGTCGCCAACGACGCCGGCGGCGTTGCCGGCAAGCCTTTGCGCCTGGTGGTCGCCGACGACGGCTACGACCCCGCCCGGACGCCCGACCTCGCTCGATTGCTCGTCGAGAAGGACCACGTCTTCGGCTTTGTCAGCAATTTCGGCACTGCGACCTCGGCGGCGATCCTCCCCTATGTGCTGGAGCACAAGCTGACCTTCGTCGGCGCCTTTTCTGGCGGCGGCGTGCTGCGGCGCAACCCGCCGGATCGCTACGTCTTCAACTATCGCGCCAGCTATGCCGAAGAAACCGAAGCCGTGGTGCGCTATCTGGTCAAGGTCCGCCGTCTCGCGCCCGAACAGATCGCCGTCTTCGCCCAGGACGACGCCTTCGGCGATGCGGGCTATGCCGGCGTCGAAAAGGCGATCCGCGCGCTGGACGAAACCGGCAACCCGACGATCCTTCACATGCGCTACGCCCGCAACAGCATCGACGTCGCCTCGGCCATGGACGATCTGAAAAAGCATCACGACAATGTCACGACCACGGTGCGCCATGTGCGCGAACGCGTCGCTTCCGCCAAACCGACGGGCGACAACCCTGACGCCAAGCCCCACGCCGTCTATCGCGACAAGACCGTCAGGGTCTCCCGCAGCGAGGCGGGGATCAAGGCCGTCGTCATGGTGGCGACCTATCGCGCCGCGGCGAAATTCATCGAGAAATCGCGTGATCTCTATCCGGACATGATCTTCACCGACGTCTCCGCGGTCGGCAGCAATAATTTCGCGGATGAACTGAAACTGCTCGGGCCGCGCTACAGCAAGGACATCATCGTCACCCAGGTCGTGCCCGATCCGGACGGCTATTCGTCAATCGCCCTGGAATACAAGTCCGCGCTCGCCAAATATTACCCCGCCGAACACCCTGACTACGTGTCCTTCGAATCCTACCTCAATGCCAAGATCATGCTGGAAGGCTTGAAAAAGGCGGGACCGCAGCCGGATTCGGACAAGCTCGTCACTGCGCTGGAAGGCATTCACGGGATGGACCTGGGCCTCGGGTCGCTGGTCAACTTCGGCGCCAGCGAGCACCAGGCGGTCCACAAGGTCTGGGGCACCCAGCTCGACGACCAGGGCAAATATCATTTCATCGACCTGGAATAAGGAAAACCCGCCGGTCATGAGATGACCGGCGGGTTTTGAAACTGACTTGCGGGCGATTTACTCGCCGCAGGAGATGAACACGTCATCCTCGCCGACAGCTTTGGTCGGAGTGGATTTGGCGGAAACCCTGTCGATCGATCCCGTGACGTCGCCGGCGCGGCCGAAGGCCCTGGAAGCCCCGTGGCCATGGGCCTCGCACCAGGCGTCGGCGACAATCTTGGCGCAATCATCGCCGGACTTGATGCAGTCATTGACGCCATAGCCGTCGGAGGCGCTGACAATGAAGCTGGCGCCGCCGGAGGCGTTGGCTTCGGCGCGAGCCGCCTGATGCAGGGCGCAGATCACGAACAGTCCGCCGATCAGAGGAAACAGGATCCGCGGCAGATATTGATGTTCAAATTCGGTGAAGCGCATGGCCCGGCTCGAACTGGCGCGGCGGGCGTTAAATCCCGGCCGGCGCGGAAGGAATTGTCCGGATCATCCGCCGCCGGCATGAAGAAAGCGTTAATGCTAACCGGGCCTTCCAGGGAGTTCGGTCAGTCCGCGAGCCCGCAAACCGGTCACGTCCCGCAAAACGTCGCCAGCACCCGTTCTTCGGGTTTCGGCGGCGCCTCCAGGTCGTCGGGACCCGGCGGCGGCTCGTCGAAAGGCTGTTTGAGCGCGGCGCAGAGCCGACGGAAGGGCGCAAGATCGCCTGATGATGCCGCGTCTAGAACCTGCTCCACGCGATGGTTGCGGGCGATGACGATCGGGTTGGCGCCTCGCATCAGCTTCAGCCGAGCGGAAAATTCGTCGCCCGCCGTCAAATCGCGCCAGTCGGCCAGCCAAGCCGCCGCGTCGCGCGCTTCCCGCGATCCCTCGGCGAAAAGCGCCAAAAAGTCGGCCTCGTCCGCGCCTGCCGCGACCTGGGTCAGGCGCCGGAAGAACAGGGTATAATCCACCCTGCCCTCTTCCATCAACTTCCACACCCCGTCGATGAAGGCGCCGTTGCGCGCGTCGCCTGAGGGCAAGCCGAGCTTGCGCTCCATGCCTTGGCTCAGCGCGGCCTGATAAATCGGCATGAAGCCTTCGAGCGTCTTCTGCGCCTGTGACAAGGCCGCCGCCTCATCCGCACCGAACAGGGGCAACAGCGCCTCGGCGAGCCGGGCGAGGTTCCACATCGCGATCGAAGGCTGGCGATTGAAGCGGTAGCGTCCCGCCGCATCGATGGAGGAAAAGACCTGCTGGCTGTTGAAGGCGTCCATGAAGGCGCAGGGGCCGAAATCGATGGTTTCGCCTGATATCGACATGTTGTCGGTATTCATCACCCCGTGGATGAAGCCGGCCAGCATCCATTGCGCGATCAGCCGCGCCTGCCGCGCCACGACGGCGGCGTAGAAGGCCGGGACGACATCCGTCTCGCCGGCAAGTTCGGGATAAAGCCGCTCGACGCAATGCGCCGCGAGAGCGCGCGAGAGAGCCTGGCCTCCGCCCGAGCCTGCGCCATTCTGGCGCGCGTCCTCCTGCGCGGCATATTGGAAGGTGCCGACACGGACATGGCTGCGGGCGATGCGCGTCAGCACGGCGCCGGGCGAGGGCCTGTCGCGATAGACCGGCGCGCCGGTCGCGACCACGGCGAGCGAACGCGTGGTCGGAATCTTCAGACCGGCCATGGCTTCGCTGACGACATATTCGCGCAGCATGGAAGGCAGGGTGGCGCGTCCGTCGCCGCGCCAGGCGAAAGCCGTCGGCCCCGAGCCCTTGAGATGCACGTCATAGGCCGTCCCGTCGGGCGCGTGGATTTCTCCGACCAGCACCGCGCGGCCGTCGCCCATGCGCGGGTTCCACTGGCCGAACTGATGGCCGGCATAGGCGAGGGCCAGGTTTTCCCTCCCCTCGGGCGGCGCGCCACCGGAAAGCCTCGCCAGCAGTTCCGGCGTGGCGGCGTCCGGCGGCAGGCCCAGTTCAGCGGCGAGCGCCTCGTTGAACACGACCCAGTCGGGCGCGGGCGCCGGAAAGGCTTCAGCGGCGGCGTAGAAGGCCGCCGGCAACGCGCGATACGCGGTCGCGCGGAGAAAATGGGAAAGATCGTTCATGCCGCCCCCTCAGGCGCCGAGACAGCGCGCATTGAAAAGCTGGGACGCCCGAGGCTGTTTTGCAAGCGCCTGAAGGGGCTACAAAAACGGAACGCGCTTGAAACAGCAATTCGCGCCCGTTCTGTTCCCGGCCTGATCGCATCGTCCCAAATCGGGCCGCCGCCGGACAGCGAGGACGCAAGCCAATCTTTACCGCCGGAACAAAACGGCAAAATCCCGAAAAAGTGATTCGTTCAGGTCTGGTTCGCGTCCCGGTCCGGCAATCCCGTTTTGGACCTTTCTGAAAAGTTACCTTGTAACAACGCGTTAACCAGACGCATTCTTCCCCGCCACTCGCTTTTTCGCATTTTTCGGGACCTTCCCCGGCCAGGAGACGATGCGCATCATCAGGTCGTCGGGCGACATGCCGGTCTCCAGCATGGGCACGCGGCCGAGCACGGAAACGCCCGCCTCGGCCACGCTTTCGCTGCGTCCGCTGACCAGAGGATGCCATTGGGGCAGGTCTTCGCCATTCGCGATCAGGCGATAGGCGCAGGTCGGCGGCAGCCATTTCAGCGCGGCGGCGTTTTCCGGGTCGAGCCGCAGGCAATCCTTCACCCGACGCGAGCGATGGCCGTAATCGGCGCAGCGGGCGGTCGCGACGTCGAGCAGCCGGCAGCCGACGTCAGTGAAATAGATCTCGCCCGTGTCCTCGTCCTCGAGCTTGACCAGGCAGCAGCGACCGCAACCGTCGCACAGGCTTTCCCATTCGGCCTTCGAAAAATCGGCCAGCTTCCGGCCGCGCCAGAACGCCCTTTCCCTTGCCGCCGACTTGATCGTCTTGCCCGCGGGTTTTCGCGCGTCGTTCATACGGTCCCTGTCTCGAAATGGCGCAACAGCCGCTGGCGCCGCTTTTGCGCCGTCGGCAAAGGCCCTCCCGTCTCTGACGGATACGGGAAAATGGGTTTGTTGGGATGCGCCCGCACGTCCTGCTCGTCAAGAGCGTTAAGAAAATGTTAAAAGCAGACGCCTGCTGGACACGACCGGCGCGAGGGAGATGATTTTGGCGTATGACGTCCGCAACAGCCGCTGGTTTCGCGTGCTGCGCAACGCCTTGCTGGCGCTCGACTCCTGGATCGACTCCAGCATGTACAATGCGGGCGTCGAAGCCGCGGACCTGTGGCGTGATTTTTCCGGCTTCATGGAGAATTTCCATGTGCGCGGCGCCACCCGCGTCGCGGTCGAACTCGCCTGCGAGGCCCTGACGCTGAGCGTATTCGGCGGGCTGGTTCTGGTGGTGCTGGCGCAGCCGGCCGTCCGGCTCACCGCTTCCAGCGATTGGCTGAAGAAATCCGATCTCGCCGTGACCTTCCAGGACCGCTACGGCGCCGAAGTGGGGCGGCGCGGGATTCTCCACGACGACGCCGTGACGCTCGACCAATATCCCGACTATGTCGTGCAGGCGGTGCTCGCCACCGAGGACCGGCGCTTTTTCGAGCATTGGGGCGTCGATCCCATCGGCCTCGGCCGCGCGCTGACCGTCAACGCCCGCTCCAGCGGCGTGGTGCAGGGCGGTTCGACCCTTACCCAGCAATTGGCGAAGAATCTTTTCCTGTCCAACGAACGCACGATCACGCGAAAAATCAACGAGGCCTTCCTGTCCTTCTGGCTGGAGACGCATCTTGCCAAACGCCAGATCCTGCAGCTCTATCTCGACCGCGCCTATATGGGCGGCGGCGCCTTCGGCATCCAGGCGGCGTCGCAATTTTATTTCGGCCGTTCGGTCAAGGACGTGACCCTCGCCCAGGCGGCCATGCTCGCCGGCCTGTTCAAGGCGCCGACCAAATTCGCGCCTCACATGAATCTGCCCGCCGCCCGCGCCCGCGCCAACGACGTCCTCAACAATATGGTGGTCGCCGGCTACCTCAAACCGAACCAGATCGCCGACGCGCAACGCAATCCGGCCTCCGCGGTCGATCGAAGCGGCGAGACGAGTTCGCCCGACTGGTATCTCGACTGGGCCTTCACCGAGGTCAAGGCCTTGGCGGACGCGGGCAAGCTCGGTTCTGAACGCGTCGTCACCGTGCGGTTGGCGCTTGATTCCGGCCTGCAGAAAAAGGCCGAGACGACCATCGACCAGATGCTGCGCGACAGCGGGCCGGGTTTCCACGCCAAACAGGGCGCGACCGTGATCCTCGAGCCGCTCGGCGCCGTGCGCGCCCTGGTCGGCGGACGCGATTACGCGGCCAGCCAGTTCAACCGCGCCATAGACGCGCAGCGCCAGCCCGGTTCGTCCTTCAAGCCTTATGTCTATCTGACCGCGCTGCAATCGGGCTTCAAGCCGCAGTCGACGGTAGTCGACCAGCCTGTCTGCGACGGCAACTGGTGTCCGAAGAATTACGGCGGCTCCTACAGCGGCTCGATGCCCTTGTGGAACGCCCTCGCCCATTCGCTGAACACCGTGGCGGTGCAATTGACGCGGTCCATTGGCGAGGGCGACTGGAAACGCGGCCGGGCCAAGATCATCGCCACCGCGCATCGCCTCGGCGTCACCGCGCCCTTGCCCGACACGCAATCGCTGCCGCTCGGCGCCGATGAAGTCAAGGTGATGGACCAGGCTACCGGCTATGCCGCCTTCGCCAATGGCGGCAAGCGCATCAAACCCTATGCGGCGATGGAAATCTTCAACAGTCGCGGCGACCTGATCTACAGCCACGACCGCGACGGCGAACAGCCGCAGCAGGTTGTCGAGCAACGCTTCATCAACGACCTCGTCTGGATGATGACGCAGGTGGTCGAAAAGGGCACCGGCCGCCGCGCCGCGCTGGACGGCGTCACCGTCGCGGGCAAGACCGGCACCACCAATGAATACAAGGACGCCTGGTTCTGCGGCTATACCGGCAATTTCGTCGGCGTCGTCTGGTATGGCAATGACGACGACCAGCCTATGGAGAAGATGACCGGGGGCACCCTGCCGGCGGCGACCTGGCACGACATCATGCAATACGCCCATAGCGGCGTCGATCTCAAGCCACTCCCCGGTCTTCCGCTGGCGGGCGGCCAGGAGTCGGCGCCGCAAATCTCGGCAGACGACGATCGGGCGCCGAAGCGTCGGGAACAATTGTCGAAAAAATCCTCGGAAGCCCTGGGATCCATCGAAATATTGCTCAAGTCGACGGCCGACCATCGCGTCGAGATGAACTTGCCGCAACAAGGTCCTGGCCGCGGCGATCATTACGCCGAACTCCCCGGCCGTCGCAGCCCCATTATCGAACTCCGTTGAACTTGGAGATTTCAGGCCGTTCCGGTTAATCTGGCCACAAGGTCACCAGGAACAGCCAATTGAACACGCCAGCGCATACGGTCCGCGACCGTAGCGATCCCTTTCTCGCTCCCGGACCCTTGATCGTCGCCGTTCGCGACGACTGGCGAGTGCGATTCCTCCTCGGTATCGTGCTGGGCCTCATCGGCGCCGGGCTGCATCTGGCGATGGTGCAGACTGCGGGCGCGCCCAGGGACGCGCCGGTGTCGCTGGCCGCGGTCTATCTGGTCCTCGCCGTCGCCGCCATGCTGGGGGGACCGGTCGGGAGCCTGGCGGCCCTGGCCGTCTCGGCCTTGGCGCTGTGGTGGTTCGCGCCTGCCTGGGGGAAGTCCGAAACGCGGGAAATGGTTCTCTTCATCGCGGGCGGGGCCATCCTGGCCGGCGTCTCGACCTACGCGCGCTCGATCCGACGGCGGCTGACAACCGACGCGGTGCGACGCAACGAGGAGCGCCTGAGGCTCGCGATCGATTCCGGCGCGATCGGCCTGTTCGAAGGCAATTACGTCAATGATACCGCAACCTTCACGGGCAAGGAGCGTGAAATCTATGGCTTCGAACCTGACGACCCGATCGGCCCGAGCGCGGTGGGCTCGCTCGTCATCGAGGAAGACCGGCCCGCGCGCGACCGGGCGCTGCAGGCGGCGATGGATCCCGACGGGGACGGCCTGTACCTCGCGCGCTATCGCATTCGCCGCGCCAATGACGGCGCGATAAGGTGGGTCAGCGCGCGCGCGCAAACCTTTTTCGACAACCGCAAGGTCACGCGGATCGTCGGCGTCAATCGCGACATCACCGACGAGATCAACGCCGAGAGCCTGCTGCGGGAAAAGGCGACTCTGGCCGAGCAATTGACCGGCCTCGCCGAGGCGCTGCCTGGAGCGGTCTATACCTACGCAGTGCGCCCCGACGGATCGAGCCACCTGCCCTACAGCTCGCCAAAAATCCTCGATGTGACAGGATTTTCTCCGGAAGCGCTCGCCGAGGACATTGCGCCGCTGGGGCGGCGTGTCCATGCCGACGATCGCATGCCCGTCTTTGCGGCCATAGCCCGCGCCGCGCATGACATCTCGCCCTGGCGCACGACCTTCCGCTACGACCATCCGCAAAAGGGCCTGGTGTGGCTCGAGGGCGAATCCGCGCCGCAGGTTCACGAAGACGGACCGGCGGTTTGGCATGGCTACCTCCAGGACGTCACTGAGCGGAAGCAAGCGGCGGTCGCGCTTGAAGCGAGCGAGGGACGTTTGCGCGCCGTGATCGACCGCGCCGACGAGGCGATCTTCACCATCGACCCCGACGGCAAGGTTACCAGCCTGAACGCCTCGGGATTGCGCATGTTCGGCTATGTCGCGGATGAGGTCGTCGGCGCAGGCGCCGACCTGCTGCTGCCCGGATTTGCCTCGCGGAACGACGCGGGGTTCTGGAACGGGGCCGAATGACAAGCCCGCGCGCCTCGAACAGGAAATCCAGGGATTGCGCAAGGACGGCGCGGCCTTTCCGATGTTCGTCTCCCTGTCGCAGGTCCGCTACGCGGACACGCATCTTTTCGTCGGCTTCGCCCGCGACCTGACTGAACAGCGCCGGATCGAGGCGCATGTCCGGCAGATGAACGACGAAAGGCTGGCGACTCTGGAAACCATGGCGGCCGGTCTGGCGCATGAGGTCAACCAGCCGCTCGCCGCCGGAGCGACTTTTCTGCGCGTGGCGCAGCGGATGCTGCACGCCTCCACGCCTCCCAACGGCTCGAGCGTCGAACAGGTTCTGGACAAGGCCGCCACGCAGATGCTGCGGGCCGGGCGCATCATCACGCGCGTGCGCGAGTTTTCGACGCGCGGGGAGCCGGACAAGACCTTTCAGAACCTCAACGAATTGGTCGCCAGCGTCGCCAGGACGATGAGCGAGGACGAAAAGCTGGCCAATATCCGCCTGCTGCTGCAGCTCAACGCCTTGCGAGACCACGTCATCGTCGACCGGATGCAGATTTCCCAGGTGCTCGTCAACGTGATCCGCAACGCCGCCCAGGCGACGCGCGCCGCCAAAGCTCAGGAGGAAGACGCCAATACGCAGGAAATTGTCGTCGCCACCTCCGACGGAGCCGAAAACGAAATCCTCATTCAGGTCATCGACAGGGGCGTCGGTCTGTCCGAAGAGGCGCGGAGAACCCTGTTCGAACCCTTCACGACGACCAAGCCGACCGGAATGGGCGTCGGCCTGTCGATTTCCCGGGCCATTGTCGAGGCGCATTTCGGCAGGATCTGGGCCGAGCCCAATCCCTGCGGCGGCGCCATTTTCAATTTCAGCCTGCCCCTGTCCGATCGGGACGCGCCATGAACGCCAAATCGCCCTCCGACGCGAAATTCGTTCACATCATCGACGACGATTCCGCCATACGCGAATCCCTGGTCTTGCTGATGCAATCCGAGGGCTGGCAAACGCGCGACTTCGCCTCGGCCCGCGATTTCCTCGAGTTCGGCGCCGGTGCGGAATATGGCTGCGTGGTCACCGACGTCCGCATGCCCGACATGTCCGGGCTGGAGTTGCTGATGCGCATGAAGGCCATGGGCGGCAGCTGGCCGGTGGTGATGATCACCGCCTTCGCCGACGTCGCCCTCGCCGTGCAGGCGATGAAGATGGGCGCCAAGGATTTCATCGAAAAGCCATGCGACCAGGACCAGCTGGTCGCTGCCGTGCGCGCCGCGCTTGCCGACGCAGGCGACCTGGCGACCCAGGAAGCCGAAAGGCAAATCTACAGCCGGCGGCTGGAGGGCCTCTCCGACCGCGAGGAAGAGGTTTTGGCCGGACTGATCGGCGGCAAGCTCAACAAGACCATCGCCTACGAAATGGGCGTCAGCGTCCGCACGATCGAAACCCACCGCGCCCACATCATGGCCAAGACCGGCGCGACGAGCCTGTCGGAACTGGTGCGCATGTGCCTGCTGGCGGTTTGGAAGTAAGCCGCCTCATTACTTCCGCAGCAGCCGGCCGAGACCCATTCTCGAGAAATCGACTCCGAGCCCCCTGAGACCGAGGACCATCGCGCCGCCATAGACGATCACGCCGACCAGGCCGAAACAGGCCAGCGCGGCCAGGCTGCCGGCGAGACCGCCCAGCCGATCCGCGAGCGCGGCGAAGGGCGATTGCAGCCAGAGGGCGACATTGGCGAGAACGATGCTCGCTGTGATCGTGGCCAGCGCCACGCTTTTCAAGGTTGTGTCGGGTTGGAACAGGAAGCGGCGCAGGCCGAGATAGAACAGCAGGCCGAGGTTGATCCAGGCGTTGGCCGAGGTCGCCAGGGCGATGCCCACGGCGCCGAGCGGCTTGTAAAGCAGGAGCTTCAGCACAAGGTTGATCGCCAGCGCGAACAGCGACACCCGCATCGGCGTCCTGGTGTCGCCCAGCGCCTGGAAGCCGCAGCGAAGAGCGTTGATCGCCACCAGGGCCAGCAGGCCTGCGCCATAGGCGCGCAGGACCGCGGCGGTGGCCAGCGTATTCCTGTCGACGAAGGCTCCGTGCTGGAACAGGGCGCGTACGATGACGTCGGGAATGACCATGAAGGCGACGACGAAGGGCGCGGTCAGCGTGATGGTCAGGGCCAGGGTGCGGTTCTGCGCCGTGAAGGCGCCCTCCCAGTCCTCGCGCGCGAAACAGCGGCTCATCGCCGTCATCAGCACCGTGCCGGCAGCAACGCCGACCAGGCCAATCGGCAGTTGATAGAGCCTGTCGGCGTAATACAACGAGGAGGGTCCGCCGACCGGCAGGAGCGTCACGATCATGGTGTCGACAAACATGGCGATCTGGACGCCGGAGGAGGCGATAACCTGCGGCCCCAGGGCGCGGAAGAACATTCGCACCTCAGCGGTCGATTTCGGTCGCGCGAATTTTTCCAGCAGGCCGGCCCTGTGCGCTGCGAACATCAGCAGGGCGAGCTGGGCCACGCCGGAGATGACGGTTCCGGTCGCGGCGGCATAGGCCGCATTTGGAAACAGGAAGGCGATGGAGAGAAAGGCGATGGTGAAGACATTCAGCAGCACCGGGGCAAAGGCGCCGACCGCATATTTTTCGTGGGCGTTGAGCGTCGCCGTATGCAGCGTCACCAGGGTTATGAAGAACAGATAGGGAAAAGTGATCCGGGTCAGGCTCACGGTCAGCGCGAATTTCTCCGGATAGGCGTCAAAGCCGAACGCCATCAGGCGAATGAAACTTGGCATGAACAGCTCGCACAGCGCCAATAGCGCCAGCTGCGAAATCAGGAGAATGGTGAAGATCTGGTCGGAGAAGCGGGCCGCCGTCGCCGGATCGGCCTGCTCGTGGATTTTGGAATAGGTCGGGACGTAAGCGGCGTTGAAGGCGCCTTCGCCGAAAATGGCGCGAAAATTATTGGGTAATCGCAAGGCCACCGTCAGCGCATCGGCAAGCAAGCCGCCGCCGACGATCCCGGTCATCAGCAGGTCGCGCAAAAGCCCGGTCAGGCGCGAAAGCAGCGTAAAACCGCTGACCGAAAGAAAACTTTTGAACATGGGCGCCGAGGGTTGCCGGAAGGGTTTTACCGCTTTAGCCGATTCCCGGGGCGTTTACACGCTGTCCGCAGGAGGAGCGGAGTCGATTTTCTCGGCGACGAGATAGAGCGGACGTCCTTTGACCTCGGCGAAGACCCGTCCGATATATTCGCCAAGCACGCCGAGCGATATCAGCTGCACCCCGGCGAAGAACATCACCGAGACGATCAGGGATGGGAAGCCGGGCACCGAAACCCCGAACACCAGCGCCTCCAGCAGGTAATAAATGGCGTTGATCAGGGCGAACGCAGCGATGACCGCGCCAATATAGGACCAGGCTTTCAAGGGCGCGGTGGTGAAGGACACGATGCCGTCGAAGGCGAAGCGCGTCAGCTTGCTGTAGGAGAACTTCGACTCGCCGGAATGGCGATCGGCGACATTGAATGGCACGCCGACCGACCTGAAGCCGATCCAGGCGTAAAGCCCCTTGCTGAAACGAGCCCTTTCCCGCAAGCTTTTCAGTGCATTCAGCGCAACGCGGTCCAGCAGGCGGAAATCGCCCGCTCCCTCCGGCAAGCCGATTTCGCCGAAGACGCGAAACAACCGGTAGAAATGGCTGGTCATCCAGCGTCGTGCAGCTGAATCGGTGTCGCGGCTCTGCCGGACGCCATAGATGTTCTGATAACCGTCGCGCCATTTGGAGACGAAATCGGGGATCGCCTCGGGCGGATGCTGGAGATCGGCGTCCATGATCACTGCGCCGCGCCCGCGCGCCGCGTCCACGCCTGCCGCTATGGCGATTTCCTTGCCGAAATTTCGCGAGAAGGACAGGCCGCGAACCCGCGGGTCCTCGCGATGGAGGTCGCGCAGGGCGTCGAGCGTGGCGTCGGTGGAGCCGTCGTCGATGAACAGGATCTCGAAATCCTTCACGCAGGCCAGCGCCGGGATCAGGCGGGCGACGAGCGGTCGCAGGTTCTCGCATTCGTTGAACACCGGCACGATCACCGAAAGTTCAGGAATTTCCGCGCCTTGATCTCTCGTCATTTCTTCTTTCCGGCCGACTTCACCTTCGCGCATATTCTTTTTCAAAAACCGGACCCGATTTTCGCCGCGCGAGGTATTTGCCCTTTTCCATCTAGGCTGTCCGCAAAAATGCGCAAGAAAAGGGCGAATTTTCGATTCGATAGAGCGAAACCGCCATGCACCCGGAAACAGTTTTCGCGCTTTGCGCCGACGATTTCGCCCTTTCGCCCGGCGTGACCAAGGGAATCCTCGAAGCCCTCGCCGCCAGGCGGCTGTCGGCGACCTGCGCCATGACCACGCAAGAGGGCTGGCCGGAAGCGGCCCGCGCCTTTCGCGAGCTCGCGCCCGACGCCGACCTCGGGCTGCATTTCAATCTCACCCTTGGCGCGCCCTTGGCCGAGATGAAGCGTTTCGCGCCTGGCGGCGCTTTTCCCTCGATGAACAGCATCGTCCCCGCCGCCTGGCGCGGCGCCCTGCCCCGCGCCGAGATTCGCGACGAAATGCGCCGCCAGCTCGACGCCTTCGAGGCCGCCCGGGGCGCTCCGCCGGATTTCGTCGACGGCCACCAGCATGTCCATGTCCTGCCGGGAATCGCCGATGACCTGATCGCCGAGCTTTCCGCAAGGGGTCTCGCGGGAAAATGCTGGCTGCGCGACAGCGCCGACCGTCCGAAACGCATTTTTACGCGCGCAAGGCATTGGGGCAAGGCGCTGACCGTCGCCGGATTGGCGCGCGGGTTCCGGCGCAAGGCGCGAGCGGCCGGCTTTGCGACCAATGACGGTTTTGCCGGCTTTTCCGATTTCGACGCCAAGGCCGACTATGGCGCCGATTTCGCAACTTACCTCGACGCCCCCGGCGAAAGGCACCTCGTCATGTGCCATCCCGGCCATGTCGACGCGGAGCTGGCGCGGCTCGATCCGGTCACTCTTTCGCGCGAGGCCGAATTGGCCTTTTTGCTGTCGGAGCGCTTCGCCGAGCTTTTACGCGCCAGGAACGCCCGGATGGCCCGGCTCGCGCCGAAGGGTTGACCCTAGTGGGCGGGCTTTTCCGCAGGCTTGGCGGCGCTCACGGGCCCCGTCGCGCCGACGGTCTCGACCGGCATGGTGACTTCGACCTGTCCGGCCTTGGAGAAGGTCAGCGTGAGATGGACCGCGCCGCCGGGCAGCAATTGCCCTTTGAGGCCGAGCAGCATCAGGTGGTAGCTTCCGGGCTTGAGGACCAGGGTCGCGCCCGGCTTGATTTCGGCGCCCTGCGGCAGGGCGCGCATCTGCATCACGCCATTTTCCATGCGCGTTTCATGGAGTTCGACCTTTTCGGCGACATCGGCGGAAGCCGAGGTCAGGCGATCGGTCTCCGCGCCCTTGTTCTCGATGGTCAGGAAGCCGACGGCGACGCTGGCGCCATGCACGGTCGCCCGCGTCCAGGGACCCTTGACCTCGATATCGGCGGCCCAGACGGAGCCGGAATAGAAGACGGCGCCGATCGCGGCGGCGCGCAGGATATTCGAAACGAGACGCATGCCCTTCTCCCCAGTAGCTAAATCGCTATTCCTCGACGACGCGGGAAATGCGCCGTCCGCGTAAAAATCCGTAAGCGAGCAGGATCGCCGTGATGGCCCCGACTGGCGGCGCGAAATCTCGCACAATTTCCGGCGGCATGGGGCTGGAAAGCACGAGCGCGTCCATCGCCGCCATCTGTCCGCCAACCCAGCCGAGCAGGCCCGCGCCAGCCCAGAGCAGCGGCGGTTTGCGCAACACCGTGATGAACTGCGCCGAACCCAGCGCCAGCAGCGGAATGGACAGGGCCAGGCCGGCCATAACAAGGGGTTTCGACCCGTGCGCGGCCGCCTGCACCGCCAGCATGTTCTGCAAAGCCATGGGCGCGTCCGCGGCGAGACAGGCCATCATCGCGGCCGCGAGGCTGCGGCGCGGCGGCTTCGCGCCGCCCAGCTCCGCCTCGCTGCGCATCGCCAGGGCCAGCGCCGCCAGCACGAGCAGCGCGGCGCCGATCAAGCCCACGCCAGCGATTTTCGCCGCATACATCAGGCCGTAGGCCAGCGCGACGCGCAGGACGATGAACATTACGGTCGCGAGATTGACGCCGATCCTGCGACTCTCGACCGGCAGGGCGCGCGTGCTCAGCGCCAGCAGCGTGGCGTTGTCGCCGGAAAGGATCAGATCGAGCCAGACGATCTGGATCAGGCTGGCGATCATGTTTGAGGCGTCCATGCATCCCTCGGCGTTTCCCTGAACCTTAAGGCGCCAGCAGGGCTTTCGCCAAGCTTTCGATGGCGCGCGCGGCGCGGAAAAGTCTTGGCCCCCGCCAGTCGGGCAGATGGACGAAACAGGCGCGGCGATCCATCAGCAAGGCCAGGTAGAAGGCTTCGTTGCAGAGATAGTCTCCCGCGTCGCGCGATGGCGCAGCGGCGACGCCTTCTTTCCGCGCCATGGCGGCGAGGCGCGCCGCTGGACAGGGGCTGCGCAGGACGGCCGGACCGCCGTGGACGATGAAACGGCTCCAGGCCTGATGTTTCGCCGCATCGGGCCGCAGCACGGACACGCGATTGCGGGCCACCGTCTCGATGGACAGGCTCTTGCGCCGCGCGGCCACGCCAAGCAGCAGCACGGCGTCAGGGCTTTTTTCGGCAAACAGACGGCTCAGTCGGCGCGACAGGTCGAAATGCTCGACGGGAAGCACCGCGACGTGAACGTCTATTCCCGCCAGGGCAAAAGCCCGTTTCTTCCGCTCGAACCCTTCGGCGACGCGTTGCGCCGGATTGACCGCGTGGCCGGGAAAGGCGCCGAAGCCGGCGACGAGGAGGGACTTTCCCATTACAGGCCCAGCGCCGCGGCGATCTTGTTCACGGCGAAAGTCGGCGACAGCGCGCCCTCCGCCACCTGGCGCTCCAGGTCGGGGAGAATGGCCTTTACAGAGGGATCCGAGCGCAAACGGACGAAAAGCAGGTCTTCCAGCATGGTCCACATCCATTTGACCTGCTGGTCGCGGCGCTTTTTCGCGCCCTCGCCCGAAGCTTCGAAGCGGCGGCGATGCTCGACCACCTGCGCCCACATTTCGTCGAGGCCAACATTGCTCAAGCCCGAAATCAGCATCACCGGCGGCGACCAGTTGGTCGAGGGCTGCTGCATGATATGCAGCGCGGCGCGATATTCGCCCGCCGCTTGAGCGGCGCGGTTGCGGCCCTCGCCCTCGGACTTGTTGACCGCGATCATGTCGGCGAGTTCCAGCACGCCCTTCTTGATGCCCTGCAATTCGTCGCCGGCGCCCGGCAGCATCAGGACCAGGAAGAAATCGGTCATGTCGGCCACCGCCGTCTCGGACTGACCGATGCCGACGGTCTCGACCAGGATGACGTCGAATCCCGCCGCCTCGCACAGCAGCATGGTTTCACGCGTCTTGGCCGCGACGCCGCCCAAAGTTCCGGACGATGGCGAGGGGCGGATGAAGGCGTTGCGTTCGGCGGAGAGCCTGGCCATGCGCGTCTTGTCGCCGAGAATCGAGCCGCCGGTGCGGCTTGACGACGGATCGACCGCCAGCACCGCCACCTTGTGGCCGGCGGCGACAAGATTGGCCCCGAGCGTGTCGATGGTAGTGGATTTGCCGACGCCCGGCACGCCCGGTAATGCCGACGCGCATGGCCGCGCCGGTGAAGGGCAGCAGAATTTGCACCAGCTCCCGCGCCTGCGCCTGATGGTCCGGCTTGCGGCTCTCGACCAGAGTGATGGCGCGGGCCAAAGCGGCGCGGTCGCCGGCGCGCAGCCGCTCGGCGAGGGTTCTGACGTCGATGGTTCGGGCGAGGGTTGGCGAAGGAGGAAGCGCGGTCATGCGGCCTTATAAGCGCGCCGCGTCGCCGATGAAAGAAGGCGAATAGGCGTATTTCAGGGCAGCGCGCCGGGCTGCGGGGCCAAGGGCGGTCCGAAGCCTTGGCCATGGGCCTGCACTGCCGAAATCGACGCCCCGATATGCAGATTGTCGGTAACGGCGTAATCGAAGCCCGCGGTTTCCCTGGTGAGCGTGACCGAACCCGGCGAGCGGGTGAACAGGTTGTTGACCGAATTGAGGCTGTTCGGCAGGCCGCGGAATTCCGCCGGTTGCGCCGGCCTGCCCCAGGCCGAAGCTGACATAGGGCATGAACCGGCCCATGTCATAGCCGAGCTTCACGTCGGCCATGCCGAAATCATAGCCGTTCGGGCCATATTTGCTCAGGCCCGGCAAGCGGCCGATGCTGCCCTGCACGCCCAGCACGAGGTTGTTGTCGAATTCCTTGTTGTAGCCGATGAAGGTGTCGCCGCCGAAGCCGCCGCGCGAGCCATGGCCCAAACCCGTGGAGCCGAACATTTCGGTCCCCATCGTCAGGCCGGCCCAGGGACTGGGCGGCGGGACAGTTGGATCGGCCGGTTGCTTGAGCGCAGGCAGGTCGCCGCCGCCGCCAGCGAAGACCGGCAAGCCGTCGGCCAGAGCCGAAGGGACCGGATTCATGGTCAGCGCAACACAGAGCAACGGCATAAGGCGAAGGGCGCGGATCATTCGGTCCTCGAAGTCGGGTTTCATCAGACTAATGCAGGCCAAGTCTGGCGGCAACGTGGCGGGCCCCTTCAAAAGAAAGCGGCGACGGCTTCCGGCAGTTCGTCGAAATGCGAAATGACGCGATCGGGCTTGAAATCCTCGATCGGACGGTCGGTATAGCCGAAATCCACGGCGATCACCGGCACGCCCGCGGCCCGCGCGGTGGCGATGTCGGTCTTGGAATCCCCGATCATCAGCGCCCGCGACTTTTCGCCGCGCGCCGCTTCTATCGTGCGCAGCAGGGGCGTCGCGTCCGGCTTGGCGACCCCAAAAGTATCTTGGCCGCAGATGAAGGCGAAACGCTTGACGACGCCGAGTTTTTCCAGCAGCAGCCGCGCCGGCCGCTCGAACTTGTTGGTGCAGACTGCGAAAACGTCGCCGCGCGCGGCCAGCGCGTCCAGCGCCGCCACCACGCCGGGATAAAGCCGGCTGTCGTCGGCGATGCGGCTTTCGTAATGGACGAGGAAATGGCGGAACATCTCCTCCTCCTTTTCCGCGGAAATGCTCGCGCCTTGCGCCTTGAGTGCGCGCTGGATCAGGGCGCGGGCGCCCGCGCCCAGCAGCGCGCGCGCGTCGCCCATCGGCGTCGGGGCAAAGCCCTCATGGAGCAGGACAAAATCGAGCGTCGCCATGAGATCGCCGGCGGTGTCGGCCAGGGTGCCGTCGAGATCGAAGACGTGAAGCACGGATTTGGACAAGCGAAGCTCCCGGGAAGGCATGATGCGCCTATAACATCCGGGACAGGCGAAAACCATGTTTTTGGCGCGCCTTTCCCATTACGATAAGGGAAACCGGCGGCATGATTCGGCGCGGAGAACGGCACATGGCGATGCACGGAGCTTTTCGGTGGAGCGCACTGGCGCTGATCCTGACGACAGGCGCGGCGCGGGCGGCGACCTATGAATTTCTCGCCGCCCCGGCCAGCGACCTCAATCGAATCTACCGGCTCGACAAGGCGACCGGCGAGATGGGCGCCTGCCAGTTCGGACTGAAGGACAGCGGTTCGGTCGGCGTCACGCTCTGCTATCCGCCTGGCGAAGGCGGCGGCCCGCAGACGCCCAGCGACTACGCCCTGGCGGCCTCGCAGCACAAGAGCGAAAGCGGCGTGTTCCGCGTCGACCTGCGCACCGGATTGATGTCGATCTGCTATGTGCTCAACGACGCCGTGGTTTGCACGCCGCCGGCCAAATAATGGACGCGCTCACGGCCTTCGGGTTCTTCGCGGTCAGCGCCATGCTGGTCTTCTATGCGCTGGAATCGCGCGGCCGCATTTATGTCCTTGGCTTCGCCCTCGCCTGCGCGCTCGGATCGGCCTATGGATTTCTGCAGGGCGCCTGGCCATTCGGCCTGGTCGAAGCCATCTGGACGCTTGTGGCGCTGAAGCGCTGGCGCGCCTCCTGAGCGGACCCTAGGACCCTGGACCCTGGACCCTGGGCCGATCAGATCAGCTCCAGATCAGAGCGGCTGGCGCAAAGGGTCACGCGGCGAGGTTCGGAAAAACGAACCTCATAGCCGACGCCATGGGCGAAGACATGGGTGATGACGCCCACGGCGCCGCGAGGCGCGACGTTCCAGCCTTCCTGGATTTCGCGCGCGGCAACCACGAGGTTGTGAACGGCAAGCGGACGACGCTCGCCGCCCCAGATCCTGTCCGGCGCGCGAGTTGCGTTTCTCTGCCGCAAAACCAGCCTGTTTCGTCGTTCCATTGACCCCTGCCCCTCAGGCCATTACGGATCGTTATTCATATCGTTATAAAAACTTCACCTTTGCAACCGACTTTCGTCACTGTTCACGAATTTTTTACCTTGTAAGTCGTTGATTCCTGGACCGCATTAACCATAAGCCGCTAGCTTGGCTCATGATTTCAACAACTTGTAGTCGATAGCGTCGAGCAGGGCCTGAAAGGAGGCGTCGATCAGATTCGGCGAGACGCCGACGGTCGACCAGGTTTCGCCCTGCTTGTCGCCGAATTCGACCAGCACGCGGGTTACCGCGTCGGCGCCACCCTGGAACACCCGGACCCGGAAGTCGAGCATCTCCATGTCATCGATGAACTTCTGATATTTGCCGAGATCCTTGCACAGGGCGACATAGAGGGCATGTACCGGGCCATTGCCCTCGGCCGCCGAAATCAGGCTCTGGCCGTCGACATTGACCCGCACGGTCGCCTCGGAAAAAGTTTCCAACTCGCCATGGGCGTTGTGACGACGCTCGACATCGACGCGAAAGCGCTCGACCTGGAAATAATCCGGCACATGCCCGAGAATCCGCCGCGCCAGCAGTTCGAAACTGGCGTCGGCGCCTTCATAGGCATAGCCTTGCGCCTCCTTGTCCTTCACCGCCTCCAGCAGACGCATCACGCGCGGATCGTCCTTGGCCACGGCCACGCCGAGCCGCTCCAGTTCGGCGAGGATGTTGGACTTGCCGGCCTGGTCGGACACCAGCACGCGGCGGATGTTGCCGACGCTTTCCGGCGGCACGTGCTCATAGGTGCGGGGGTCCTTCATAACCGCCGAGGCATGGATGCCCGCCTTGGTGGTGAAGGCCGAGGCGCCGACATAGGGCGCATGGCGGTCGGGCGCGCGATTGAGCATTTCATCCAGCATATGGCTGAGCTTGGTAAGGCCGCGCAGCTTTTCCGGCGTCACGCCGATCTCGTATTTTTCGGACAATTCCGGCTTGAGCAGCAGGGTCGGGATGATCGAGCACAGATTGGCGTTGCCGCATCGCTCGCCTAGACCGTTCAGCGCGCCGTGGATCTGCCGCGCGCCGCCGCGCAGCGCGGCAAAACTGTTGGCCACCGCCTGTTCGGTGTCGTTATGGGCGTGAATGCCGACATGCGTCCCGGGAACGCGGGCGCAAACCTCGCGGACGATCCGCTCCACCTCGTGCGGGAGCGTCCCGCCATTGGTGTCGCACAGCACCACCCAGCGCGCGCCGGCCCTCCAGGCGGTTTCGACGCAGGACAGGGCGTAGTCCTTGTTACCGAGAAATCCGTCGAAGAAATGCTCGCAATCGACCAGCACCTCGCGACCGGAGGCGGCGGCGGCCGCGACGCTATCGGCGATGCCTTCGAGATTTTCTTCCAGCGTGCAGCCCAGCGCGACGCGCACCTGATAGTCCCAGGCCTTGGCGACAAAGACGATTGCGTCGGCCGCGCTGTCGAGCAAAGCCGCGACGCCCGGATCGTTCGCGGCGGAGCGGCCGGCGCGCTTGGTCATGCCGAAGGCGGCGAAACGCGCTGACGTCGTCGGCTTGCTTTGGAAGAATTCGGTGTCGAGCGGATTGGCGCCGGGATAGCCGCCCTCGACATAGTCAATGCCAAGACCGTCGAGCAGGCCGGCGATCTGCTTCTTGTCGTCTAGCGAAAAATCGACGCCGGTGGTCTGCGCGCCGTCGCGCAAGGTGGTGTCCAGCAGGAATACGCGCTCGCGGCTCATTGGGTTCTTCCAGTCACGGCTTCGAGTTTCTTGGTCATGGTGGTGTTGCCGAGCGCTTCGTCGCCGAGAAAAACAATGTTGCGTTTCAGCGGCGCGTAGTTGCGCGCGGCGAAAAAGGGCTGCGCGCAATCGGAGACATCGGCTGTGATCACGGTCGCCTTGCGCGCGGCGGCGAGTTTTTCGAGGGCTTCGCAAAGCTGGGTCGCCACGCCTTTGCGAGAGGCGAAGGGATGGACATAGAGCAAGTCCAGCACGTCCGCCCCCTTCAAGCTGGCGAAGCCTGCGACCTCGCCTTCGAGCATGGCGACGATGGTCAGTTCGTCCGCGAGCCTTTTCGCGAAAGCCGCCTCGTCTTCGGCGACCGCGCTCCAGGCCTCGACCTGCGGCGCGCTATAATCCTCGGGGCCGAATTCCTCGACGCTGGCGCGAAACAATTCCGCTAGGACAGGGGCGTCGGCCGGCAGGGCGGGACGCAGGGTGATCTTTGCGGCCATCACATCAGTCCATAGTAATTCAGCGCGAAATAGGCGACCAGAGCCAGCACCAGCAGTTTCAGCGCGATATAGGCGAGCCAGTGCGCCGGAAAGGGCAGCGAATTGCGCCAGTCCTTTTCGCGGTCGTCAGGCGGCGGAGTCACTGGCGATCGCCTTTCGGCGGAAGAAGATGGCGCCTGCACGTGACCATCGACATCACTCGACCTCCCAGGTCGTGACCGGGGCGCCGGTCACCGGATCCTTGCCGTCCTTGAGCTTGACGCCCATTTCAGCCAAGGCGTCGCGGAGGCGGTCGGATTCGGCGAAGTTGCGCGATTTCCGCGCCGCCAGACGCTCGGCGACCAGTCTTTCCACCGCGTCCTCGTCGACCTCGACCTCGGCGCCGCCCCTCCGCTCCCAGTTCGCCGGATCATCCTGCAACAGGCCAAGCAACCCGGCGGCGCGGGCGAGCTTTTCGGCTTCGGCGCGTCCGGTCTGGGTTTTGGAAGGCTCGGCCTTCCCGGCGACCGCGTGCAACTCGGCCATCGCGCGCGGGATGTTCAGATCGTCGAGCAGGGCTTCGACAAAGCTCTGGCGCAAGGGCGCCTCGGCCGCGCTTTCCGCCGTCACGCCCTGGGCGCGCAGAATCCCGTACCATTTGACCAGCGTCTTTTCCGCCTCGTCCAGCGCCTTGACAGTCCAGTCGATCGGCGAGCGGTAATGGGCGCGCAGCATGGCGAGGCGCAACACCTCGCCCTTCCAGGCGCGGGCGCCGAACTTGTCGGTCTCCAGCAACTCATGGATGGTGACGAAATTGCCGAGGCTCTTCGACATTTTCTCGCCTTCCACCTGCAGGAAGCCATTGTGCATCCAGACATTGGCCATGACCTCGTGGCCAAAGGCGCAGCGGGTCTGGGCGATTTCGTTCTCGTGATGCGGGAAAACGAGATCAATGCCGCCGCCATGGATGTCGAACACCTCGCCGAGATGTTTCGAGGACATGGCCGAGCATTCGATGTGCCAGCCGGGACGGCCGCGGCCCCAGGGGCTCTCCCAGCCGGGCTCGCTGTCCCTGGACGGCTTCCACAGCACGAAATCCATCTCGCCCTTCTTGTAGGGCGCGACTTCGACGCGGGCGCCGGCGATCATGTCGTCCAGCGGACGGCGCGACAACTGGCCATAATCCGGCATGGAGGGCACGTCGAACAGCACATGGCCGTCCGCCGCATAGGCGTGGCCATTGGTGATCAGCTTCTCGATTATCGCGACCATCTCGGCGATGTGCTCGGTGGCGCGCGGCTGCACGTCGGGCGGCAGGCAGCCCAGCGCGGCGACGTCCTGCTGAAAGACGCGGTTTGTCTCTTCCGTCAGCTCGCGAATGGTGATGCCACGCTCGGCGGCGCGGGCGTTGATCTTGTCGTCCACGTCGGTGATGTTGCGGACATATTTGACGTGCTCGACGCCGTATTTTTCGCGCAGCAGGCGATAGAGCACATCGAAGACGATCAGCGGCCGTGCGTTGCCGATATGGGCGAAGTCATAGACCGTGGGACCGCAGACATAGAGCCGAACGCTTTGCGCGTCGATCGGCGTGAAGGTTTCGCGCTCGCGGGTGAGCGTGTTGTAAAGTTTGAGCGGCATCGTGACCGACATGAATCCCCCTGGCGCTGGCCTGGGCGTCGATCTCACGAGATAAAGAAGGAGACATGACGGCGCCAGCCAGCTGAGCTGCTAGCTGATAATCGAAATCCGGCAAGGAATTTGCGAATGCGTCATGGCCGCACAATGCTTTTTTGCAGCAATGGCGTCAAGACTCATTTGAATAGCTGGACAACAACCAGCGCGCCGCCGACCCAGGCTCCGAACCAGAACAGCGTCCTCAGATAGACCACCCCCGCCACATAGGCGGCGAGATGGAGCACGCGGCCCCAAAAGAAGATTGTGGCGCCGAGGGCGCTGGTCGCATCCGCCTTGCCGGCGACATGGGCGACCAGAACAAAAATTGCGAAGGGGGCTAGATTTTCGACGAGATTGGCTTGCGCCTTTACCGCCCGCTGGGTCCAGCCGGGAACCGGCAGCTCGCTTTCGCGATTGCCCGCCGCCCAGGCGGCGCCGCCGGGCTGAAGGAAACGGCCGGCGCCGTAAACAAAGGGTATGGCGAGACAGAGCAAGGCTGTCGCCACCAGCATCCAGAGATCGGTGGTCATCGAAAAATCCTCTCGCAATCAATGCCGTCGCCAAGGAAATCGACGAAGGAAATCGCGCCTTGGCGGCAATGGCTGGCATGGTGTCAGCGGAAGCTTTGGCGGTCAATGGGCGCTAATGGTAGCCGCCGGCCGTCTTGCCGCGAAAAACCCAATAGGAAAAGCCCATATAGGCCAGGATGACCGGGATCAGGACGCCGGCGCCGGCGAGCAGGAAGGACAGGCTGGCGTCCGGCGACGCCGCCGCGTGGATGGTCGCCGCGCGGGGAACGATATAGGGATAGAAGCTGATCCCTATGCCGATATAGCACAGCAGGAACAAGGCCTCGGCCGCAATGAACGGCAGGGTCTCGCGCCCGTCCGCCAGCAGTTTGACGAGCCAGAGCCCCAGCGCCCCGCAGGCCAGCGGCAAGGGCGCCAGAGCCAGGTTGTTCGGCCAGCCGAACCATAGCCGCCAATAATCCTCATTGAGAAAGGGCGTCCACAAGCTGACCACGCCGATCAGGACCAGCATCAGCGGCGCCAGCGGCCTCGCCAGCGCGAAAGCGCGGCGCTGGATCACACCCTCGGTCTTGTGGATCAGCCAGCAGGCCCCAAGCAAGGCGTAGCCGGCGACCAGCGCAACGCCGGTCAGGAGGCTGAAGGGCGTCAGCCAGTCGAGCCAGCCGCCGGCATAGGCGCGTCCCTCGACGTGGACGCCTTGCACCAGCGCGCCGAGCATCACCCCTTGGGCGAAAGCGGCGACGATCGAACCGAGGAAAAACGCCCTATCCCACAAAAAGGCGGATTTTTCGGCGCGAAAGCGGAATTCGAAGGCGACGCCGCGAAACACAAGGGCGAGCAGCATGGCGATGACCAACGGATAGAGCGCCGGCAGGACGATGGCGTAGGCCAGCGGAAAGGCCGCCATCAGGCCGCCGCCGCCCAGCACCAGCCAGGTCTCGTTGCCGTCCCAGACGGGGGCGACCGAATTCATCAATGTATCGCGCGCGGTCTTTTCGGCGAAAAGAGGAAAGAGGATGCCGACGCCGAGATCGAAGCCGTCGAGCGCGACATAGGCGAGCACGGCAAAGGCGATGAGCCCCGCCCAGATATTGGCGAGATCGAAGAAGCCGCTCATCGTCCGGCCTCCGAAGCGAGGCCCTGGACCGGCGTCAGGCCCGCGGCATGGCTCGGGCCCGGTCCTGCGTCGCGCGGCTCATCCGGCGCGGGCGGCCGGTTCATCAGCTTGAGCATGTAAATGACGCCCATGCCGAACAAGCCAAGATAAACCAAAACAAAGGCGGCGAGCGAGGCGCCGACCGCGGGCGCAGCGACTGGGGAGGCCGATTGCGCCGTGGTCAGCAGGCCATAGACGGTAAAGGGCTGGCGGCCGGACTCGGTTGTCGTCCAGCCCGCGACCACGGCGATGAAGCCGGACGGACCCATCATGACCGCGGCGCGATGCAGCCAGGCGCTCGAATGGAGCGCGCCACGCCAACGGGAAACGAGCCCCCAGACGCCGAGGCCGAACATGGCGAAGCCCAGCCCGACCATGATGCGAAAACACCAGAAGGGAAGCGCTACCGGCGGCCACTGCTCCCTGGGAAAATCATCGAGCCCGCGCAAAAAACCGTTCCATTGATGGGTGAGGATCAGCGCGCCGAGATGCGGGATCTGCACGGCGCCTTCCACTTCCGCCTTGTCCGCGTCCGGCCAGCCGAACAGGATCAGCGGCGCGCCGGCCTCGGATTTGAAATGGCCTTCCATGGCCGCGATCTTGGCCGGCTGATGCGCCAGCGTGTTCAGCCCGTGCTGGTCGCCCGCAAAGATCTGGACCGGCGCGACCAGAACCGCCATCCACAAGGCCATGGAGAACATTTTTTCGACGGCGGCCGTCCGCGCTCCGCGCAAAAGATGCAGCGCGCCGACGCCTCCCACGGCAAAAGCGGTCGTCAGGTAGGCGGCGAGGGTCATATGGACGAAGCGATAGGGAAAGGACGGGTTGAAGATCACCTTGAACCAGTCCACGGGCTCGAACTGGCCGGCGGCGTTGACGATAAAACCCTGCGGCGTCTGCATCCAGCTATTGGCGGCGGTGATCCAGAAGGCGGAGATCGCCGTGCCGAGCGCGACCATGCAGGAGGCGAACAGGCGCAGCCCTGGCGAAACGCGGCCCTCGCCGAACAGCATCACGCCGAGAAAGCCGGATTCAAGAAAAAAGGCGGTCAGCACCTCATAGCCCATCAGCGGGCCGATGACGGGACCGGTCTTGTCTGAAAAAACGCTCCAGTTGGCGCCGAATTCATAGCTCAGCACCAGGCCTGAAACCACGCCCATGCCGAAATTGATGGCGAAGATTTTCTTCCAGTAATGGAACAGGTCTTTGTAGACGTCCTTGCCGGTGATCGCCGCGAGACCGTCGAGCACGGCGAGATAGGAGGCGAGGCCGATGGAAAAGGCCGGAAAGACGATGTGAAATCCGACCGTGAAAGCGAATTGGGCGCGCGCGAGGTCGAGGGCGGAAAAACTCATGCGCGGTCGCTCCAGTGGTCAAAACGGAAGGGGAACGCGCCAGCTTTGGTTTAGCTCCGTCGTTCCGCCTGTTCCGTCACGAATTCACTCCGTCACGAATTCATGAGCGCTGAAGCCCTGGGCGAACAACAGCGCCGTCAGGTCGCCGTGATCGACCCGCGCCTGCGCCGCCGAGGCCACCGCTGGCTTGGCGCGATAGGCCACTCCCAAGCCGGCCGCCTCCAGCATGGAGAGATCATTGGCGCCGTCGCCGATCGCCATGGTCTCTTCCGGCGTCAGGTTGTGACTGGCGGTCAGTTCTTCCAGCGTCGCCAGCTTTTGCGCCTTGCCGAGAATGGGCTCGACCACCGCGCCGACGAAAACGCCGCCCAGCACCAGCAACTCATTGGCGCGATTCTCGTCGAAGCCGAGCTTTTCGGCGATACGCGAGGTGAACAGGGTGAAGCCGCCCGACACCAGGGCGGTATAGGCGCCATGGGCGCGCATGGTCTGCACCAGTTCCCGGCCGCCCGACGTCAAGGTGATTCGCTCCTCTATGGCCTTGTCGACCACGTTGGCGTCGAGGCCGGCCAGCAGGGAAACGCGCTCGCGCAGGGCGGGTTCGAAAGCGATTTCGCCGCGCATCGCGCGTTCGGTGATCGCCGCCACCTTCTCCTTCAGCCCGACGAAATCCGCCAGTTCGTCAATGCATTCCTGGCCGATCATGGTTGAGTCCATGTCGGCGAGCAGCAGTTTCTTGCGCCGGTTGCGCTGGGGTTGGACAAAAATATCGACCGCCGCCGAACCCAGGCCGAGCCGCAGCACCGAGACCGCGGCCTTGCAATAGCCGGCGTCGGCGAAGGCGCCGTCGGCGCGATTGCCATGGGCCGCGCCGGGTGCGAAAGGAATGTCCGCGGCCTCGCCAGGCGCCAGGATGACCGGTTCGCCTGCGCCGGGAAGGCGCCGCGCCGCCGCCTGCAGCAATTCGGAGGTGAGCGTCTCGGCGCCGCGGGCGCCGACCAATGTTGCGACGTGAGTCATAAGCAGTCGGGTTACCTGAGCTTTTTCGAATCGGGGAGCTTTTTGAATTTGAACGCGTTTGAAGCCGTCCTCATCGCAGGACCGACGGCCAGTGGCAAGTCCGCCCGCGCCATAAGGCTGGCGCGAGAGGTGGGCGGCGTCGTGATCAACGCCGATTCCATGGCGGTTTACCGGGACCTTCCGATCCTGTCGGCGCGCCCGACCGAGGACGAGACCGCTCAAGCGCCGCACCTGCTTTTCGGCCATATCGGCGCCGAACGCAACTATTCCGTCGGCCTGTGGATCGAGGACGCCAGGGCGGCGCTGGCAGATGTCCGCCGGCAGGGCCGCATGCCCCTGTTCGTCGGCGGCACGGGCATGTATTTCAAGGCTCTGTTGCAGGGTCTGTCGGATATTCCGGCGGTGCCGGAGGAGGTGCGCGCCAGGGTGCGCGCGCAGAGCGCCGGCCTCCGCCCCGGAGGCGTTGCACGCGCGCCTGCAGAAAATGCGATCCGCAGACCGCGGCGCGGCTTCGTCCGAGCGATCCGCAGCGAATCCTGCGCGGCGCTGGAAATTTTCGCGCCGACCGGCGCGCCGCTGGCCTCGTTCCACAACGCCCGCGCAAAACCGCTGCTCGACGCGGCGCGCTGCCGCAGCCTGTTCATCGCCCCGGAACGCGAGGTGCTGAACCGCTCGCATCGACGCCCGATTCGACGCGATGATGCAGGCCGGCGCGCTGGACGAGGCGAAGCGACTGATGGCGCGGGGCCTCGATCCCGCCCTGCCCGCGATGCGGGCGGTCGGCGTGCCGGGATTGCTGGCTTTTCTGCGCGGAGAGTGCGGCCTTGAGGCGGCGGTCGAGCGCGGCAAGCGCGACAGCCGGCAATATGCCAAGCGGCAGTTCACCTTCGCCCGCACGCAATTGCCTGAATTCGAGTGGGTCGCGCCGGAATTTTAGCTGGTGAGGAGGATCATCCCTTCAGCCGCGCCAAAATCCTCGCCCGGCCGATCAGCGGCATCAGCTTGGCCAGTTCCGGGCCTGATTCGCGGCCGGTCAGCGCCATGCGCAGGGGATGGAACAGCGCCTTGCCCTTCAAGCCCGTCGCCTGCTTCAGCGCCTGTGTCCACAAATTCCAGCTCGATTCGTCCAAGGGCTCCGGCGGCAGCGTCCTGACAGCGGCCGCGCAGAAGCCTGGCTCGAGATTTTCCGGCGTGATCTCGCCGAAAACCACCCGGCGCCAGTCGGCGATATCGGCGAATTTCTCAAGATTGCCGCGCGCCGCCAGCCACAGCGGTTCGGCCTGGCTGCCGACGATCTCCAGCGCCTCCAGCCGCTCGCGCACGGAGTCATAGGACAGGCCATGCAGCACGCGCTGCGACAGATGCTTCAATTCCTCGTCGTCGAACCGCGCGCTGTTGCGGGAGATCGAGCCGAGGTCGAACAGGCCGGCGAGTTCCGGCAGGCTATGGACCGGCTGCACGGCGATGGAGGATCCGGTGAGCACGGCCATGGCCGCCACCGCCAGCGATTCGACGCCCGCCTCGCGCAGGCCGGCGATCGACAGGGCGCCGCTGCGCTTGGACAGCCCCTGCCCGTCCGCGCCGATCAGCAGGTTGTGGTGGGCGAAACGCGGCCCCACGCCTCCAAGCGCCGAAAAAAGCTGCAATTGCACCGCAGTGTTGGTGACATGGTCCTCGCCGCGAATGATATGGGTCACGCCCGCGTCGATGTCGTCGACCACCGACGGCAAGGTATAGAGATAGGAGCCGTCCTCGCGCACCAGCACCGGGTCGGAAAGCGAGGCGCAATCGATATGGCTTTCGCCTCGGATCAGGTCGGCCCAGCGCACGACCTCCGGGCTCAGCTTGAAGCGCCAATGCGGCTTGCGGCCTTCCGCCGCAAACGCCGACTTGTCCTCTTCCGTCAGGTTCAGGCTGGCCCGGTCATAGACCGGCGGCGCCCCGCGCGCGATCTGCAGCCGGCGCTTGCGCTCGAGTTCGTCCGTCGTCTCGTAGCAAGCGTAGAGGCGGCCAGCATCCTTCAGCTTCCGGGCCGCCGCTTCGTAAAGCGTAAAACGGTCCGATTGGCGCATTTTCCGGTCCGGCGTCACGCCGAGCCATTCCAGGTCGACCTCGATCCCCAGCGCATATTCCTCGGTCGAACGCTCGGCGTCGGTGTCGTCGAAGCGCAGGATAAAGGCTCCCGCGTGTTTTTTCGCAAAGAAATAATTCAGAAGCGCGGTTCGCGCGTTACCGATATGAATGCGCCCGGTGGGCGATGGGGCGAAGCGAACGACGGGCGCGCCAAGGACGGCGGGGGAAAGGGTGCGTTGAGTCATGGCGGAATCATTAGCGCCTTTGGGCGCTTTCGTCACGGCGAACTATCAAACGCTCGCAATCGCCGGTTTCGACCGTTGTCATAGAACCGTGAAAAAAATTGCGCATAAGCGCAACAGGCGCTAAGCCGGAAAAAGGCGTTCCGGGACAAAGAAAGATTGTTTGGGATGACGACTGTATACATGGCCGCCGGCTTCTGCCTGCTGATGACCCTGTTCAATCTTTACTCGCTGTGCCTCGCCGGCTGGCGCTGCCGCCGCCGCAAGGAGCCGCTGGAAACCCGGCTCGCCGCCACCGGCATCCCCGGGCAGACCCCGCCGGTCAGTATCGTCCGGCCCGTCTGCGGGCTGGAAACTTTTTCGGAACTGACGCTTCGCTCGACCTTCGAACTCGACTATCCCGATTACGAAGTCCTGTTCTGCGTACAGAAGAAGAACGACCCGATCATTCCCCTGGTCGAAAAACTGCTGGCGGAACAGCCGGAAGGCCGCGGCCGCCTGCTGATCGGCGACGATCCGATCAGCCCCAATCCCAAGCTGAACAATTGCTTCAAGGGCTGGCGGGCGGCCAGGCACCAATGGATCGTGCTGGCCGATTCCAACGTGCTGGCGCCGAAGGACTATCTCCAGCAGATGCTCGTGCGTTTCACCCCGAAGGTCGGCCTGGTCTGCTCGCCGCCGCTCGGAATCATGCCGCAGGGCCTGCGCGCCGAAATGGAATGCGCCTTCCTGAACTCCTTCCAGGCGCGCTGGCAATTCTGCGCCGACGCCATCGGCGCCGGCTTCGCCCAGGGCAAGAGCATGATGTGGCGCCGCGAGATCGTCGAGGCCGCCGGCGGCATCGCCGCGCTGGCCTCCGAAATCGCCGAGGACGCCGCCGCCACGAAACTGGTGCGCAACGCCGGGATGAATGTCGCGCTGGTCGATCGCCCCTTCGGCCAGCCCCTCGGCCCGCGGACGCTGCGCGCCATCTACCAGCGCCAGACCCGCTGGGCGCGGCTGCGCCGGGCCAGCTTCCCTGCCATGTATGCGCCGGAAATCTTCGCCGGCGCCCTGCTGCCCATGCTCGCCGGCGCCTATGCCGCGCGCGATTTCGGCTTTGAGCCCTGGACCGTCGCCGGCTTGATCGCGGCGCTGTTCGTCGCGCCCGAACTGATCATGAACCTGGCGCTGCGCTGGCCGACCACGCTGATTTCGCCCTTCGCCTATCTGCTGCGCGACGTGATGTTCGCGGTGATCTGGATCGACGGCTGGCTCGGCGACGACTTCGTCTGGCTCGGCAACAGCATGACCGTGCGCGAGGCCGGCGAAGAGACCATCGACGGCGCGGCGTAACTCACGGCTCCGCTTGGCATAAACGTCGAATTGTTGCAGCATGTCCAGGTCGTCAACAACCGAAAGGAGGTGTTCCGTGTCTCATTGTTCTGCGCCGCAACTGCCGGCTTCCGAGGTTCGGAGCGAAACAACCCTTCTGGAGACAGGCCTCGCCTGAGAATGGGTTTGCCGCCTTGCGGTCAAACAATGGAAGGGCTGCCCGAAAGGGCGGCCCTTCGCATTTCAGGGGGAACAGCGTTGGCTGCGGTTGGTCATTGCGACTGCGAGCCGAAGGCGCTTGCAAATTCGACTCCGCCAAAAGCTTACCTGTCGGATTGGCAAGCGCATTACCGCGGCACGAGTCTGGATGGCTGCGCTGTCGCTCGCAACTAGGCTTGCGCGAGGCGCCTAGTCTTCGAATCTTTCGCTCGACCCGACCGGGCTTTGCGGCGCGATCGACGCGTCGGGCGCTTGATGCGGCGCGCCGGAATCGCGGAAACGATTGACGATGGGATAGCGGCGGTCGCGGCCGAAGTTCTTCTTCGTCACCTTCACGCCCGGCGCCGACTGGCGGCGCTTGTATTCGGCGAGGTAGAGCAGCCGCTCGATCTTCTTCACCGTTTCGAGGTCATGGCCGCGGGCGACGATTTCGGAGATCCGCATCTCCCTTTCGACCAGGCATTCCAGCATGTCGTCCAGCGCGTCATAGGGCGGCAGGGAGTCCTGGTCCTTCTGGTTCTCACGCAATTCGGCGGTCGGCGGCTTGGTGATGATATTCGAGGGTATCACCACCCCGTCCGGCCCGAGCGCGCCCGCGGGCTTCCAGACGTTGCGCAGTTCGCACAACCGGAACACCTGGGTCTTGTAGAGATCCTTGATCGGGTTGAAGCCTCCGTTCATGTCGCCATAGAGCGTCGCGTAGCCGACCGACATTTCCGACTTGTTGCCCGTGGTCACCAGCATGGGGCCGAACTTGTTGGACACCGACATCAGCAGGATGCCGCGCGCCCGGGCCTGGATGTTTTCCTCGGTCACCCCGCGCTGCGTTCCCGCGAACAGAGGCGCCAGCGCCGCCTCGACGCCTTCCACGGCTTCGGCGATCGGCACGATGTCGTAACGCAGTCCCAGGGCGTTCGCGCAATCGGAGGCGTCCTTCAGCGATTCCCCCGAGGTGAAGCGATACGGCAGCATGATCGCATGGACGCTGGAAGGCCCAAGCGCATCGGCGGCCAGAGTGGCGCAGAGCGCCGAATCGACGCCGCCGGACATGCCGAGCACGACGCCGGGAAAGCCATTCTTCTGCACGTAATCGCGCAGGCCGAGCACGCAGGCGGCATAGTCGGCCTTGTCGTCATCGAGCACCGGCGCGTCGGGCGCCTCTACGCAGCGCCAGCCTTGCGATTCTTGACGTTCAAAGACCACCTTGGCGACCGTTTCCTCGAACGAGGGCAAGCGGCCGCCGAGCGAACAATCGGCATTGAGCACAAAGCTGCCGCCGTCGAACACCAGCTCGTCCTGGCCGCCGACCTGGTTGAGATAGACGAGGGGCAGTCCGCTTTCGACGACGCGCGCCGCGGCGACGCTGAGCCGCTCGTCGTCCTTGCCGCGCCAATAGGGCGAGCCGTTGGGCGAGAGCAGGATTTCGGCGCCGGTCTCAAACAGCACCTCGACGATGTCAGTCCCCCAGATATCCTCGCAGATCGGCAGGCCCAGGCGCACGCCGCGAAAATTCACCGGGCCGGGCGCGGGGCCCGGACGGAACACGCGCTTTTCATCGAACACCCCGTAATTGGGCAGATCGACCTTCAACCGCACCGCAATGATCCGGCCGCCATCGAGCAGGGCATAGGCGTTGTGGCAGAAGCCATCCTGCATCCAGGGCAGGCCGATCAGCACGGCGGGGCCGCCGTCAGCGGTTTCGCGCGCAAGCGTGTCGGCGGCGGCTCGGCAGGCGTCCTGGAAGGCCGGACGCAGCACGAGGTCCTCCGGCGGGTAGCCGGCGAGGAAGAGCTCGGAAAACATCACGAGATCGGCGCCCAATTCCGCGGCCCGCTTTCGCGCCGCGCGGGCCTTTTCGAGATTGGCGTCAATGGCCCCGACGACGCAATTGACTTGCGCCAGGGCGAGAACCAGACGATCGACGGGGGGAGAAGCCGGAGTCATGCGTCCGGTTTAGCTGATGAAGGGTAAGGCCGCAATCGGCGCGCGGCTCCCTCCGCCGGCGAAATCACCCCGCCCTCGGCGGTTCGCCCGCCGCGGCGAGCTCCTCGCACTCGGCGTCGGTGAAGACCCGGCTCCGGGTGTGAAAACTTATGCCTTCTGGCCCCTCGATGGAAAAACCATTGCCGCCGCCCTCGCACCACATCGATGATCAGCTGGGTGTGGCGCCAATATTCGAACTGGTTTTCGCGGATGTAGAAAGGGCAACCGGCGATCTCGCCGAGCAGCACGTCCTGCGGTCCGACCCAGAGCTCGTCCTGCCGCGAACAGATCGGGGAAAAGCCTTCGCAGCACCCGGAGGATTGATAAAAGGCCAGCGGCCCGTGCCTGGCCTTGAGCCGGACGATCCACAATAGCGCGTCGGCGGTGGCGTCAACTCTTGCGGGCTTGGGCATGAGCGCAGTCCTCCGAAAAAAGATGCGCGGCCCCTCGCCGGCGCCGCGCAATGAATTGGCCTCAAGATGGCGCGCCCCGGCGCGAGAACCGGGGCGCTCGAAGACGTTCTCAGAAGAAGCCGAGAGCCTTCGGGCTGTAGCTGACCAGCAGGTTCTTGGTCTGCTGATAGTGGTCCAGCATCATCTTGTGGGTTTCGCGGCCGATGCCCGATTCCTTGTAGCCGCCGAAGGCGGCGTGAGCCGGATAGGCATGGTAGCAGTTGGTCCACACGCGGCCGGCCTTGATGTTGCGGCCCATGCGATAGGCGCGCGAGCCATCGCGGGTCCATACGCCGGCGCCGAGGCCGAAGATGGTGTCATTGGCGATTTCCAGGGCTTCCGCTTCGTCCTTGAAGGTCGTCACGGAAACGACCGGGCCGAAGATTTCTTCCTGGAAGACGCGCATCTTGTTGTTGCCCTTGAGGATCGTCGGCTGGACATAATAGCCGTCCGCAAGTTCGCCGCCCAAGGACGTGTTGCGCGCGCCGCCGGTCAGCACTTCCGCGCCTTCCTGACGACCGATGTCGAAGTAGGACAGGATCTTCTGCATCTGCTGGTTGGAGGCCTGCGCGCCGAGCTGCGTGCTCATGTCGAGCGGGCTGCCCTGCTTGATGATCTGGACGCGCTTGACGGCGCGCTCCATGAACTTGTCGAACACCGATTCCTGGACCAGGCGCGCGGCTGGGGCAGGTGCAGACTTCGCCCTGGTTGAAGGCGAACAGCGCGAAGCCTTCGAGCGCCTTGTCGAAGAAGTCGTCGTCTTCGTTACCCACGTCGCCGAAGAAGATGTTCGGCGACTTGCCGCCGAGCTCCAGGGTCGCCGGGATCAGGTTGTCGGCGGCGGCGTGGGCGATCGAACGGCCGGTGGCGGTCGAGCCGGTGAAGGCGATCTTGGCGATGCGCTTGCTGGAGGCCAGCGCGCGGCCGGCTTCGGCGCCGAAGCCGTTGACGATGTTCAGCACGCCTTCCGGCAGCAGGTCGCCGATCAGTTCGGCAAGCACGAGGATGCTGACGGGGGTCTGTTCGGCGGGCTTGAGCACGATGCAGTTGCCGGCGGCGAGCGCCGGCGCGATCTTCCAGGCGGCCATCAGCAGCGGGAAGTTCCAGGGAATGATCTGGCCGACAACGCCGAGCGGCTCATGGAAGTGATAGGCGATGGTGTCGTGGTCGATTTCCGAGATCGAGCCTTCCTGCGCGCGGAGCACGCCAGCGTAGTAACGGAAGTGGTCGACCGACAGGGGCACGTCGGCATAGGTCGTCTCGCGGATCGGCTTGCCGTTGTCGAGGGTTTCGACCAGGGCCAGGGTGGCGAGATTGTCTTCGATCCGGTCGGCGATCTTGAGCAGGACGCGCGAACGGTCGGCGGCGGGCGTGCGGCCCCAGGCGTCCTTGGCCTTGTGGGCGGCGTCGAGCGCCAGTTCGATGTCCTCGGCGGTCGAGCGGGCGACACGGGTCAGGACCTGGCCGGAGATCGGCGACAGATTGTCGAAATATTCGCCGCGGACCGGGGCGACCCACTTGCCGCCAATGAAGTTGTCGAACTTCGGCTTGATCAAATTCTTGCCGGTGAGATTGGCTACTGCTTCCTGATACATAGACTTTCCTCCTTAGTTGCGCGCCGGAGAGGCGCGCTTATCAGAAACGATCGGGCGAATGTCGCAGCCGGAATTGGCCGCCGAAGCCGGACACCCGAAACGCTCAAGATTTCTGCTGCATGCCCAGGAATTTCCTTCACACGCCCAAAATGCCCCGGCGCCCGTGACGCGCGCGCATGCGTCCTTGAAAATGCTGTGGCGCGTCATGAACTCGCATCACTTCCGGGAACATGGGCGTTTCAAGTATCCCTGCGTTCAATGGTGCGCACATTAAGCCGAGGCCGTTTGCGCCCGATACTGCACTTTAGTGCCGTTGACCCTGCAGCGTGTGGTCTTCGACGGCCGCTATATTATCACGCCAAAGTGATGCTGCGGCGCACAGTAATTATGCTGCATTGCAGCAAAGTATTTTTACGCCAAAGCGGCCAATGCTACTTTGGCGCCGTAGACGAGGACCGGCGACGCCCTATCTTCCGGGCAAGGATAAAAATCAAGAAGCTGGAAGGCGTTCGGTAATCGCGACGGCCGATCCGGCGGAGGAAGATTATGACGGAAACGACCTGGAGGGAAGGCGCAGGCGCCCTGTCCACCCAGCCTGTCCGGCCCGCAAGGCCGACAATTTTTCGTGAACCCGGCCTGGTTTGAATGCCTGTTTTCGTCCGAAGGGCCTTCAGCTTTTCTGACTATGCTCGAGGGTGGCTCGCGTGAAATTTCTCGTCCTCGGCTCCGCGGCGGGCGGCGGCCTCCCGCAGTGGAATTGCCTGTGCGCAAACTGCCGCCTCGCATTCGAGCGCGACGGCCGATTGACCGCTCGGTCGCAATGCAGCCTCGCCGTCAGCGTCGACGGCGAAAACTGGATCGTGCTTTCGGCCACGCCGGACCTGCGCCAGCAGATCATCGCCAATCCGGAGCTGCACCCGAAAATCGCGCCGCGCCATTCGCCGATCAAGGGCGTGTTCGCTCCCAATGGCGACGTCGACAATATCGCGGGGCTGCTGGTGATGCGCGAGATGCAGCCCTTCACGATCTGGGCGACCAAAACCGTGATGGAGCAGACGCAGGGCGGGGTGTTCGGCGTGCTTAACCCCGCCGTGGTCAAGCGCCACACCGTCGCGGTGGAGGAGACGATCGACACGGGGCTGGGCTTCAGCATCACGCCTTTCATCACGCCGGGCAAGATCCCTCTCTATATGGAATCGGCTGACGAGGCTCAGATCGAACTGGGCGCCGAGGGCGACGCGACCGTCGGGCTGGAAATGAGACAAGGCGACCGCCGTTTCTATTACATTCCCTCCTGCGCGCGCGTGACCGACGCGCTGCGCAAGCGGCTGGAAGGCGCTGAAATCCTGTTCTTCGACGGCACGACTTTCGAGGACGACGAAATGATCCGCCAGGAGCTGTCGCTGAAGACCGCGTGGCGCATGGGCCATATGGCCATGAATGGCGAACGTGGCACGATCCGCGCGCTCGCCGACGTGGACATCGGGCGGCGAATATTCGTGCATGTCAACAATTCCAATCCGGCGCTGCGCTGCGACTCCGGTGAGCGCGCGCCAGGTCGAGGCCGCGGGATGGGAAATCGCTCATGACGGCTTGCGCATCGACGCCGCGGAGGCATAGACGTGATCGCTCAGGAATCGACTGGCCAGGAACTCAAGCAGGCGCTCACGGACGATTGCCGTCCGCGCCTCTTGCGCGGCGTAAAACTGAAGAATGACCTGGTGCGCAAGAGCTGGGTCCTGCTCGCGCCCGAACGTTTCCTGCGCCTGAACGCGATCAGCGTCGACATATTGCAGCGCTGCGACGGCGAGGCGCGGCTCGCGGCCATCATCGACGATCTCGCAGCCAAATATACGGCCGACCGCGCGGTGATCGAACACGACGTGCGCGCCCTGCTGACCAGCCTGCTCGAAAAGCGGATGCTTGGACTATGACCGAAAAGACCCCGACTCTGAACGCGCCGTCCGCCCTGCTGGCGGAGCTGACCTATCGCTGTCCCCTTTCCTGCCCTTATTGCTCCAATCCGCTCAACATGGAGGGACGCGAGACGGAAATGTCGACGCAGCAATGGCAGGACATTTTCTCGCAGGCGGCCGCCATGGGCGTGCTGCACGTCCATCTCTCGGGAGGCGAGCCTGCGGCGCGGCGCGACCTGCGCGAACTGGTCGCGCATTGCGCCAAGGAAGGTCTCTACACCAATCTCATTACCTCGGGCGTCGGGCTGACCCGCGACTTCTTCGCCGGTCTCGCGGCGGCGGGACTTGACCATGTGCAGCTATCCATACAGGACGCCGAACCGGCCGGCGCCGACTGGATCGGCGGCTATGAGGGCGGCTTCGCCAGGAAAATGGAGGTCGCCGCCTGGGTCGCCGAGGAAGGCATGCCCTTGACCGTCAACGCCGTGATCCATCGCGCCAATGTGGAGCGCGCGGCGCGGATGGTCGATTTTGCGGTCGAACTGCGGGCGCGGCGAATCGAGATCGCGCATACCCAGTATTACGGCTGGGCCCTGCTCAACCGCAGCCACCTGATGCCGACGCGCGCGCAAAGCGAAAAGGCTTTCGCCGAAGTCGAAGAAAGGCGCGAACGCTATCGTGGCCAGATCGTCATCGACCATGTCGCGCCTGATTACCACGCCAAATATCCCAAGGCCTGCATGAGCGGCTGGGGGCGCCTGACCTTCAATGTCACGCCGCAAGGCAAGGTCCTGCCCTGCCACGCGGCCGAGACTATTCCGAACCTCGAATTCTGGAACGCGCGCGAAAAAACCCTCGCCGACATCTGGGCGCATTCGCCTGGTTTCAACGCCTTCCGCGGTTACGATTGGATGCGGGAGCCCTGCCGTTCCTGCGAGCGCAAGACCGAGGATTTCGGCGGCTGCCGCTGCCAGGCCCTGGCGCTCGTCGGCGACGCCGCCGCTTGCGATCCGATTTGCGTGAAATCGCCCCACCATCACCTGATCGAGGACATCGCGGCGCGCGATTCGGCGGAGACGATCGCCGGCTTCACTCCGCGCCGCATCGAAAAAGCAAGGCCCAAGTCCAAGGTTTGAATGCGCGTTCCGGCAGTTCGCTCGGCCTTCGCCAAGGGCGCCAAAGTACAATTCCCCTGTCCTTATCTATCTCTAAGATCGGGCAAAATTTTTGGGAGGATAATCGTGGCGTTCAACACCCGCAAACTCGGGCTGTCTCTTCTTGTCTGTCTTTCCCTGGGCGGCGCGTCGCGCGCTTTGGCGCATGGCGACGTGACCCCGCAGCCTGTCGACACCACCGGCCTGAAAGCGCTCGGTCCCGACTGGCTGGAAAAGAACCCCTATCGGGGCAATGAGGTGGCCTTGAAGATCGGCCATTCCGGCTTCGCGCAGAACTGCGCGCGCTGCCACGGAATCGAGGCGGAATCCGGGGGCATCGCGCCCGACCTTCGCTATCTCGACAAGGCCGAGGAGGGCGACGCCTGGTTCATCAACCGCATCCGCCACGGCTATACCCAGAACGGCATGACCAAGATGCCGGCCTTCGAAGGCATCCTCTCGCAGGAGGCCATGTGGGCGATCCGCACCTACCTCGACTCTCGTTTCCAGGGCAACTGACGCCATTGAAAACCCTGCGCGCCCTCCGTGTGCTCTCGCTGACCGCCGCCTTCTTCTGCGGTGGATTCGCGCCGCATGTGGCGCTGGCGCGCACGCTCGCGGAAGTTCAATCCGCGGGCGTCCTGCGCGTCACCGTCTACCGCGACTACAAGCCATGGTCGTGGGATGAAAATGGGGCGACCAAGGGCATTGACGTCGAAATCGGCGCCGCGCTCGCCAAGGCGCTTGGCGTCAAGGTGGACTATCTGGTCCTGCGCGCCGACGACGACATCAACGACGACCTGCGAAATGGCGTGTGGCGCGGCTCGCTGCTCGGCGAACAGCCTGGCGATCTCATGCTGCATGTGCCGCATGATCCGCGGGTCGAACAGGCCAACGACCGGATCAAGCTGACCGCGCCCTACCAGGTTGAAGGCTTCGCCATGGCGGTGCTGGCCGGCAAGGGCGACAAGGCCAGGGACTTCTCGCTGTTCGAAAGCGAGAAGGTGGCTGTGGACGCGGGCACGCTCGCCGACATCATCCTGCTTTCGGCCCGCGACCACAAACTGATCGAGCACGTGGTTCATGTCCGCGGCGAGACCAAGGCGGCGGAAGCTTTTGAAAAAGGCGACGTCGTCGCGTTTTACGGCGAATCCGGCCTGGTCGAGACTCTGGCGCATCAGTCGTCGAAGCCGGTCGAAATTGTCTACCCCGAACACAAGCTGGCGCAGACCTGGCAAGTCGGGGGCGCCGTGCAGGCCAAGGCCATCGATCTCGCCGAAGCGGTGGATCGAGAAATCGGGAGCTTGTCGGCGTCGGGCGAACTAACCAAGATTTTTGCGTCCTATGGCGTCAAGTGGCGCCAGCCGTCGCAAGAAAGGTGACCGGAAACCGGTCCTGGCGCGACGGCGAACCTGTCGCCGCGCCGCATTAAATTGCGTCGGCTTCGCCGGCGCAACTCTCTGGGAGGAATGGGAAAAATGAAAAATTTTCTTTTGGCTAGCGTTTCCGTGATGGGAATGGCTTTCGCCGGAGCCGCCTTCGCTGGCCCAGTCACGGACGAAGACCTTCTCAACGACGCCAACAATCCGAAACAGGTCGTGACGAACGGCATGGGCCTCCAGGCCCACCGCTTCAGCAAGCTCGACAAGGTCAACACCTCCAACGTCAAGAACCTGGTCCCGGCCTGGTCCTTCTCCTTCGGCGGCGAAAAGCAGCGCGGGCAGGAAGCCCAGGCCGTCGTCCACGATGGCCTCGTCTTCATCACCGGCTCCTACAGCCGCATCTACGCGATGGACGCCAAGACCGGCGACAAGGTGTGGGAATATGACGCCCGCCTGCCGGAAGGCATCATGCCCTGCTGCGACGTGATCAACCGCGGCGCCGCGCTGTATGGCGACAAGGTTTATTTCTCGACCCTCGACGCCCAGATCGTGGCGCTGGAAGCCAAGACCGGCAAGGTCGTCTGGCACAAGGCCGTCGACGACTTCAAGGCCGGCTATTCCGCAGTCCGCCGCCCCACTGATCGTGCCGACCAAGGCCAATGGCGCGCTGGTCATCACCGGCGTGTCCGGCGGTGAATTCGGCGTCGTCGGCCGCGTCGAAGCCCGCAATGTGGAAACCGGCGACCTCGTCTGGTCCCGTCCCGTGCTCGAGGGCCTGACCGGCACCTATCAGGGCAAGGACACGACCATGACCGGCAAGGCCAACGAAACCTGGCCGGGCGACATGTACAAGACCGGCGGCGGCGCCACCTGGCTCGGCGGCACCTATGACCCGGAAACCAAGCTGGTGCTCATCGGCTCCGGCAATCCGGCGCCCTGGAACTCCTGGCTGCGTCCGGGCGACAACAAGTGGACGTCTTCGCGCCTCGCCATCGACCCGGAAAACGGCGACCTGAAATGGGGCTTCCAGACCACGCCGCATGACGGCTGGGACTTCGACGGCGTCAACGAGGTCATTTCCTTCGACCTCGCCAAGGACGGCAAGACCGTCAAGGCGGCCGCCACCGCCGACCGTAACGGCTTCTTCTATGTCCTCGACCGCACCGACGGCAAGTTCATCGCCGCCATGCCGTTCGTGAGCAAGATCAGCTGGGCCAAGGGCATCGATCCCAAGACCGGCCGTCCGATCTACAACGACGACAACCGTCCGGGCGATCCGTCCAAGTCTGCTGACGGCAAGCAGGGCGAGGTGGTGTTCTCGGTTCCGTCCTTCCTGGGCGGCAAGAACCAGATGCCGGTGTCCTATTCCGACCAGACCAAGCTGTTCTATGTGCCGTCGAACGAATGGGGCATGGACATCCACAACGAACCGGTCGTCTACAAGAAGGGCGCGGCCTATCTGGGCGCGGGCTTCAACATCAAGCCGATCTTCGACGATCACATCGGCTCGCTGAAGGCGATCGATCCGGTCGCGATGAAGGTGGTGTGGGAATACAAGAACAAGGCTCCGCTCTGGGGTGGCGTCATGACCACCGCCGGCGGCCTGGTCTTCACCGGCACGCCAGAGGGCTACCTGATGGCCTTCGACGCCAAGAGCGGCGAAGTCCTGTGGAAGTTCAATGTCGGCACCGGCATTGTCGCTCCGCCGATCGCCTGGGAGCAGGACGGCGAAGAGATGATCGGCGTCGCGGCCGGCTGGGGCGGCGCGGTCCCGCTGTGGGGCGGCGAAGTCGCCAAGACCTTCAAGGGCATCAACCAGGGCGGCTCCTACTGGGTGTTCAAGCTGCCCCCGCGCTCCGCTTCCAAGTGAGGCCTGAGGCGGCTTTCGCGGGATTCGTGAAAAGTCGCCTTTGAAAAAACGATCAGGCGGGCGGTCAAGCTTCAGGCTCGGCCGCCCGCGCTGTTTCCGGGCTCCGCGCTGCCGGCGCGACGCGCGTCAAACCTGTGTGATTTCTTTGTTTCACGCGACTTGCGCGCGCGAAGGTCCCGGCGCACATTCCCAATGTCTAATTGCCCAAGTCGAATTGCCCAAGTCCAATTGTTCCCCCCAACGGACGCACTGATGATGACTCGCATACTGATCGTCGATGACCATCCCCTCTTCCGCGAAGCGCTCGAAAGCGCGGTGCGGCAAGAGCGTCCGAATTGCGAGATCTTCGAAGCCACCACGATCGACGAAGCCCTGGACGTGCTGGCCAAGGAAAGCAATTTCGACCTTGGCCTGTTCGACCTGTTCCTGCCGGGCACTTCGGGCCTGTCGGGCCTGGTGCGCGTGCGCGCCGCGCATCCGCACCTGCCGATCATGGTTGTGTCTGGCCACGAGGACCCGCGCATCGTCCGCGACCTCCTTGCCATTGGCGTCGCCGGCTTCGTCTCAAAGGCGACGTCGAAGAACGAACTTGCCCAGGCGATCAAGGAAGTGCTCAACGGCTCGGTTTACCTGGCCGAGCGTTTTCGCGACATCAACCAGCCGCAACCCTCCGAAATCGAGCGCGGCGACATGTTGCGCCGCCTGCAGGACCTGACGCCGCAGCAATTGCGCGTACTCGACATGATCCGCGCCGGGCTGCAAAACAAGCAGATCGCCTATGAACTCGGCGTCGCCGAGACCACGGTCAAAGCCCATGTCTCGGAAATCCTGCGCAAGCTGAACGTGTACAGCCGCACCAAGGCGGCGATCGAAGTCGGCAAGATGGATTTCGCGCAATTTTCCGCCGAGTCCTTTGGCGGCCCCAAAACTCCGTCGAACTGAGGTTTTCGTGAACTGGCTTTCGCGCCTCGCCCTCTCTGTTTTGCTTGCGGTCGCGGCAATGCCCGCGCAAGCTGCCGACACGATTGCGGCTGGCGATCCAGACCACCGGCACCTTCGGCTGGGAGCTGGCGACAGCAAGAGACTACGGGCTGGTCAAGGAAGCCGATCTCGACCTGCAGACGACCGAACTCGCCACCACCGAAGCGGGCAAGATCGCGCTGGTCGGCGGCGGCGCCGACATCATCCTGTCCGACTGGCTGTGGGTGGCGCGCGAGCGCAGCCTTGGCAATGCGCTCAAGTTCTATCCACATTCCACCGCGCTCGGCGCCGTCATGGCCAAGGACGCGAGCGCCTTCGGCAAGCCCTCGGATTTCATCGGCAAGAAGCTCGGCGTCGCCGGGGGCCCGCTCGACAAGAGCTGGCTGATGCTGCAGGCCTGGGCCTTGCGCCAGGGGGTCGACCTGAAGTCCCAGGCCAATGTCGTGTTCGGCGCGCCGCCGCTGCTCGCTGAAAAACTCGGCCAGGGAGAAATCGACGCCGCCCTCGAGTTCTGGACCTTTTGCGCCCGGCTGGAAGCGAAAGGCTTCGCCCGGGCCGTTGACATGGCCGAGGTCGAGCGAGAACTCGGCGCCAAGGGACCGGTGATCGTCACCGGCTATGTGTTCACCGAGGCCTTCGCGAAAGCGCATGGCCCGGCTCTGGCGCGCTTCTTCGACATGATGGCCAAGGCGAAGAAGCTCATCGCCGCCGACGACGCCGCCTTCGCGAAGATCGCGCCGAAGGTCGATCCAAAGGCCGCGCCCGATTCTCCTGAACTGGCGATCTTCCGCAAATATTACCGCCAGGGCGTGCCGACGCGGCCGTTGGCGGCCGACGAGTCGGACGCCGCCGCGATTTACTCGGTGATCGCTGAGGTCGGGGGCCCGCAACTGGTCGGCGCCGCCAAGACCTTTGATCCCAAGGTGTTTTACGATCCTGTCGCCGAAGGCGAAGCGAAAAAATGATCCGGCTGCTTTCGCTCGCGCTGTTCTTCGCGCTTTGGCAGATCGGCGCCTGGGCGGCCGGGCCCCATTACCTTCCCGAACCGCTCGCAGTCTTCGGCGTTATGGTTTCGGAAGCGCGCAGCGGCGAACTCACCTTCAACCTCGGCGTCACTCTGATGCGGGTGATTGCGGGCTTCACGCTGGCCATGGCCTCCGGCTCGGCGATCGGGCTGGCGCTCGGACGCTCGCCTTGGCTTGACCGGCTGCTCGACCCTTGGGTCGTGATCGTCCTCAACACGCCGGCCCTTGTCATCATCATGTTCGCCTATATCTGGGGCGGATTGAACGAGACGGCGGCGCTGGCGGCGATCACGCTGAACAAGCTGCCCAATGCCGTCGTCACCCTGCGCGAGGGGGCCCGGGCGCTCGATCCCGGACTGGACGACATGGCGCGGGTGTTCGCCTTCAGCCGCTGGCGGCGGTGGCGGCATGTGCTGGCGCCGCAGCTCGCGCCCTATTTCGCCGCCGGCGCGCGCGGCGGACTGTCGCTGGTGTGGAAGATCGTGCTGGTGGTCGAATTGCTCGGGAGGCCCAATGGCGTCGGCTTCAAGATGAACGAGGCTTTCCAGCTGTTCGACCTGAAGCTGCTGCTCGCCTACGCCCTCCCCTTCGTGGCCCTGACGGTGGTGATCGAGTCCTTCGTCCTGCGTCCGGCCGAGCGTTCGGCCAATTGGTGGCGGCGTCATGGCGCTTGAAATCGACATCACGCTGAAGACCTATCCGCTCGCGGACGGCGGCGTGCGGAAGGTGTTCGACAGCTTTTCCCTGCGCATCGAGGACGGCAGCATCGTCGCCTTGCTCGGTCCTTCGGGCTGCGGCAAATCGACCCTGCTGCGCATCGTCGCCGATCTCGACCGGCATTTTACTGGCTCGGTGAAGAGGCCGCCGGGCCGGATCGGCATGGTGTTCCAGGAGCCGCGCCTGCTGCCGTGGCGAACGGTCGCCGACAATCTGCGCCTCGCTAGCCCGGACCTCACACACGACGCCCTGCGCGATCTGTTCGCCGCTTTCGAACTGGAAGGCCATGGCGGCGACTTTCCCGGCCAATTGTCGCTCGGCCTCGCCCGCCGCGCGTCGCTGGCGCGCGCCTTCGCCATCAATCCCGAGCTCATGCTGCTCGACGAACCCTTCGCCTCACTCGACCGCGACTTGCATACCCGGCTTCGCCGGCTGCTCGCGAAGCGCATCGGCGCGCAGAAGATGACGGCGCTGATCGCGACCCATGATCTCGACGACGCGCTGCTGCTCGCCGACGAAGTGATTTTTCTGGAGCCTCGGCCGGCGCGGATCAGGGGCCGCCTGCCGGTGACGATGCCGCGCGAAAAACGTGACGAAAATCTTACAAATCTGAGGCGTTTGACGCCCAATTTCCAGGTGATCGCAGGCGACCTGGATGGTAAGTCAGAAGGGGCCAAATAACAAAGACAGGGAGCCTGAAATGTCCGCCGCCGATGCGCTTTTGACGCCTGAGGAATTCGAAGCCGCCATTCGCGCTGTCGGCGCCGAGCGCTACCACGACAAGCATATCTTCCACAAAATGCTGCATGGCGGCCAGCTCAACAAGGGCCAGGTGCAGGCCTGGGCGCTCAACCGTTATTGCTACCAGGACGCCGTGCCGCGCAAGGACGCGGCGTTGATGGCGCGCACCGACGACCGCGCGTTGCGCCGCGAATGGATCTCACGCATCCACGATCATGACGGCCTGGGCGAGGAGGAAGGCGGCATCGAACGCTGGTTGGTCCTGACCACCGGGCTCGGTCTGGACCGCGCCTTCGTGATGTCGAAGAAAGGCGCCCTGCCCGCCACGCGTTTTGCCGTGGAGGCCTATGTGCGCTTCGTCGCGGAGCAGCCGCTGGTGGTGGCGGTGGCCTCGTCGCTGACGGAGCTGTTCGCGCCGAAGATCCATCGCGAGCGCATTTCCGGCATGCTGGAGAATTACAGCTTCATCAGCGACGACGTGATGGCCTATTTCAAGCGCCGGCTGAGCCAGGCGCCGAAGGATGCCGATTTCGCGCTGGACTACATCAAGCAGCACGCCGAAGACCCGCGCTGAGCAGGACGCCTGCGTCGAGGCGGTGAAGTTCAAGTGCAACGTGCTCTGGGCGCAGCTGGACGCGCTGTACCTGGCCTATGTCCACGGGATGATCCCGCCGGGGGCGTTTGTGCCGAGCGCTTAAAGCGGCCTCGGTCCGTCCCCCTCCTTGAGAAGTTGGGACGGACCGTTAAATGTCGAACACGAAGGGAAATTCCAAATAACTTCCGCTTTTCAGCTTATGCATCAGACGTTCGCTATCTTGACTTTCTTCATGTGAGCGTCAAATCTAAGTAGTAATTTTCAGACTTATACTTCGCGAATATGATCCAATCGCCCGTGAGACGATTTGCGGCCGAACGTCCTCCAACGCTCCGATGGAAAAGCGATAATCCAATAATGCTAGAGATTTGCCTGGATTGTGGGCGGCGACATCGAGAATCATTGCATCAAGATCACGGTTTCCCTGTCCATTAACGATATTCCAGCGCTCTCCAATATTTCGAAACGTGTGGTGAAAAGAGCTAAAGTGCTTATGCCACAAAGGTCGTAAGGGCGGCCGCTTGAATTGAGTAGCGGGCTTCGTTGTTGTCGCAGTCCCTCGTTCAAGGTGATCTATCTCGAACAACACATTATGATCATCGCCGCGTGTTCGATGCATCGATATGAGCCGAACCGTCAGTGCAAAACTAATTCTCTGCACGTAAGGCACGTCACCGAAAACGGCCCGTTTGAGCGCTGCAATTTGCGTTCAGCCCAAGTTCGATTCGTTCGTTTTCCATCGATAGCCTTTAATACCAAACGCCCCTCACCCGGTATTCCGCAACCCCGCCGCAATGCCGTTGATCGCGATCAAGATCCCCACCCGCGCCTTGCTCTCGACCTGGCCCGGAGCGCCAGCGGCGCAGCAGTTCCGCCTGCAGATAGTTCAGCGGCGCGATATAGGCGAAGCGATGGGCGATCGAGCGCGCCAGCGCGGGATTGTCGGCGAGCCTTTGCGTCTCGCCGGTCGCGATTTCCAGCGCCGTCACGGTCCGCCGCCATTCCAGCTCGATCTCGGTGAAAATCGCTTCCGCGTGCGCGAGGTCGGGCGCCAGATTCGGCATAGCGGCGGGCGATGCCGAGATCGGCCTTGGCCAGCACCATGTCCATGTTGGAGAGCAGCGTGCGGAAGAACGGCCATTCCTCGTTCATCCGGCGCAACAACTTTTTGCGCGCCTCGTGGTCCTCGCGCAGAAAATGCTCGACGGCGGAACCGAAGCCGAACCAGCCCGGCAGCGCGACGCGGCTCTGGCCCCAGGAGAAGCCCCAGGGTATCGCGCGCAAATCCTCGATGCGCCGCGTCGGCTTGCGCGAGGCCGGGCGCGAGCCGATGTTGAGCTCGGCGATTTCGGCGATGGGCGTGGCGGCGTAGAAATAATCGACAAAGCCAGGCGTCTCGTAGACCAGGGCGCGATAGGCCTTCATCGAATAGTCCGACAGCGTCGCCGCCGCATCCAGGAATTCCTGCGGCGGCTTCTGGCCGTCGGCCAAAAGCGTGGCTTCGAGGTCGGCGGCCATCAGGGTTTCGAGATTGCGCCGGCCGATGTCGGGATTGGCGTATTTGGCGTTGATGACTTCGCCCTGTTCGGTCAGCCGGATCTGGCCGCGCACCGTGCCCGGCGGCTGCGCGAGGATGGCCTGGTAGCTCGGGCCGCCGCCGCGCCCCACGGCGCCGCCGCGGCCATGGAACAGCCGCAGGCTCAATCCCGGCAGCGTGTCGAACAGCGCCGCCAGCGCCGTCGAGGCGCGGTAGAGCTCCCAGTTCGAGGTGAGATAGCCGCCGTCCTTGTTGCTGTCGGAATAGCCGAGCATCACGTCCTGGACGCCGCCGGAGTTGCGCACCAGATCGGCGATTCCCGGCAGGGCGTAGAAAGCCCGCAGGATGGCTTCAGCAGCGCGCAAGTCCTCGATGGTTTCGAACAAGGGCGCGACGATCAGCTCCAGCCGCGCCGTCTCGCGCGCCGACTCGTGCAGCGTTCCGTGCAGGAGGCCGCATTCCTTCTGCAACAGCATCACTTCCAGCAGGTCGCTGACGCTTTCGGTATGGCTGATGATGTAATGCCGGATGCATTCCGCGCCGATCTCCTGGCGCAGCTTCCGCGCAGTTTCGAACACAGCCAGCTCCTCGCGCAGATCTTCGGAATAGGCGACGTTTGGCGCGCGCAAGGGGCGCGGGTCCGCGAGCAGACGCAACAAAAGCTCGATCCGCGCCGCTTCCGGCAGTGCGGTATAATCTTCGGCCAGCCGCACCGCAGCGAGCAGTTCCGCGACCGTCGCCTCATGCCGGTCGGAGCTCTGGCGGAGATCCGTGGTCGCCATGTGAAAGCCGAAAATCTCGACCTGCCGCAGCAGCGACGCCAGCCGTCCCTCCACAAGCGCGCCGCCATGATGGGCCACAAGCGAGTCGCGGACGACGAGCAGGTCGCGGGCCAGGGTTCTGGCGTCGGGATAGGGCGCTGCGGGGGCCGCCGCATGGCGCATCGCGACGCCGCCGGTCAAGGCGGTGAGCGTGCCGGCGAGACGCGCGTAAACGCCGATCAGGGCGCGGCGATAATGTTCGTCGGCGCGGTGCGGGTTGTGGTCGCCGGAGGCTTCGGCCAGCGCCTTCAGGTCGGCGGAAGATTCCACCAGCGATTCCGACATCGAAAGTTCGGCGCCGAGATGGTGAACCTCGATCAGGTAATGCCGCAGGATGGTTTCGGCATGGAGCCGCACCGCGACGTCCAGCGTCTGCGCGTCGACATTGGGATTGCCGTCGCGATCGCCGCCGATCCAGTTGCCCATGCGAAAGAAAGGCGGCACTGGGCGGCCCAGGCGCCGCTCGAGTTCGGCGTAGAGTTTCGGAATCTCGCGGATGAAGGTCGAGCGGTAATAGAGCAGCGCATTGTCGATTTCGTCGCGCACAGTGAGGCTGGAGGTGCGCAGGATGCGCGTCTGCCAAAGCTGCATGACGCGGGCGTGCAGTTGCGCCTCGTTGTCGGCAAGCGCTTCCGGCGTGCGGCAATTTTCGCGCGCCGTCAGCAAATCGGCGATGGCGCTTTCGGCGTCCAGGGTGCTGCGCCGCTGGACTTCGGTCGGATGGGCGGTCAGCACGGGCGAGACATAGGAATGGGCCAGGGCCTCGCTGATCGCCTCGCTGGCGACTCCCGCCGCGCCGAGCCGGTCGAAACAATAGGCCAGGCCGCCCGGCTGGGTGCTGGGCGCGTGCGCGGCCCGGCGGCGCAGGAAATGCCGGTCCTCGGCGATATTGGCGAGATGCGAGAAATAGGCGAAGGCGCGGATGACCGAAACCGTCTTCGGTCGGCGTCAGGCTTGCCAGCAGGGCGTCGAGCTCCCGGCCCGCCGCCGGGTCGGCTTTGCGCTGGCCGGCGACCGACAGGCGGCGGATCGTCTCGATACGCTCGAAGACTGGCGTCGCCTTCCTGCTCGCGCACGGCGTCGCCGAGAATCTGGCCGAGCAGCCTGATGTCCTCGTAAAGCGGGCGCTGCTTTTCGTCGTCCTGCTCGCTCATGCTCGGATTCCTTCATTTCACGGCGATTGTCGCCTGGGCCGGCGGAGCAAGAACCCTACCAGACCGGATCGTGCGGGCCGCCATGCAAATATTCGTCGATCCGCGCGCGCGTCGAGGCGGTGGCTCGGCAGGCAAGGCGTCGAGCGGGTAAAAGCCGCGATTCGACGATTTCCCAGTCCGGCGTCCGCGCTGCCGCCTGCCGCACATTCCTGCGCCAGATAAAGCGCGACATGGTCGCGGCGCGAATGGCGTGGATTATAGTAAAAGCCCAACAGGCTGCGGCGGTTCGGTCAGCTCCAGGCCGCCCTCCTCCGCCAGTTCCCGCTGCAGCGAGACCAGCGCCGGCTCGCCGCGCTCGACGCCGCCGCCGGGCAGATAAAAGCCCGGCGCATAGGTGTGGCGCACCAGGAAGACGCGGCCCTCCCCGTCCAGGGCGATCGCGCGGACGCCGAGGGTCATCGGCCGCATCAGCAGGCCGATGAAGCTCTGGCCCTGGCGCACGATTTTCTGCAAGGCCGTCATTTCCGTCATCAGGGCGCCTCTACTGGATTCAGGGCCGATTTCACCTTTAGAACGAATCGAGGCTCGATCGACGCGGAAATTCAAGCCGGCCACTCTGATCGCCGCCGTCCAGCATGGAGAGACGCAAAGGCGCATGGCCTTGAAAAATTTTTCCGACCTGACCGAACGCGAAATCCTGGCCATCGCCATCGCCTCCGAGGAAGAAGACAGCCGCATCTACCTCAGTTTCGCCGAGGAACTTGCGGAAAGCTATCCCGCGACGACAAAAGTCTTCCAGGAAATGGCCGGCCGAGGAGGACGACCATCGCCGCGCATTGCTTGAAATCTATCAGGCGCGCTTCGGCCAGAACCTGCCCGCCGATCCGCCGCGAGGACGTCAAGGGCTTCCTCAGCCGCCGCCCGACCTGGCTGATGAAGAACCTGCCGCTCGAAACCATCCGCAACCAGGCCGAGGCGATGGAGGCGGATGCGCAGCGTTTTTACGTCAAGGCGGCGGAAGCCTCGCAGGATGTCGGCGTGCGCAAATTGCTCGGCGACCTGGCCATGGTCGAAGAAGAGCCATGGCGAAAAGGCCAATGCGCTGGCCGAAGCCATTCTGACCGAAAGCGCCCGCCACGAGGAAGGCAAGACCGCGCATCGCTTCTTCGTGCTGCAATATGTCCAGCCGGGTCTCGCCGGCCTGATGGACGGCTCGGTTTCGACCCTCGCGCCGCTGTTCGCCGCCGCCTTCGCCACCCATAACAACTGGAGCACGCTGCTGGTCGGCCTCGCCGCCTCGCTCGGCGCCGGCATCAGCATGGCCTTCGCCGAGGCTTTGTCGGACGACGGCTCGGTCACCGGACGCGGCGCGCCCTTGATTCGCGGCGCTGTCTGCGGCCTGATGACGACTTTCGGCGGGCTTGGCCATTCCCTGCCCTATCTCGTGCCCGACAGCTGGCCCCACGCCTTCTGGACCGCCACGGCCATCGCCGGCGGCGTGGTTTTCTTCGAACTCTGGGCCATCGCCTATGTCAGGGCGCGTTATATGGACACGCCTTTCCTGAAGGCGGTGGCGCAAATCGTCGTCGGCGGCGCGGTCGTGCTCGCCGTCGGCATATTGATCGGCGGCTAGCATATTCCCAAGAGTTGCCGAGCGGTTGAAAAGACAGGTTCTGTCATGTTTCGCATCGCCCATCTTTCCGACCCCCATATCGGCCCGCTGCCCAAGCCGCGCTGGCGCGAGCTGATCGGCAAAAGGGCCACCGGCTATATCAACTGGCGGCGCGGCCGGCATCGCGCCCATGACATGGAGGCGCTGACCGCTCTGGTCGAGGATCTGCGCGCGCAAAGCCCCGACCACGTCGCGATGACCGGCGACATCTGCAATATCGGCCTGCCCGGGGAATTTCCGCTGGCCGCGCAATGGCTCGGCACGCTGGGCTCGCCTTCCGACGTGAGTCTGGCGCCGGGCAACCACGATACCTATACCCGCTCGTCCGCGTCGACTGATGGCGCGCGAACTCAGCCCCTGGATGCGCGGCGACGATGGGACCGAGGTCTTTCCCTATCTGCGCCGCCGCGGCGGCGTCGCGATCATCGGCCTGTGCACGGGCGTGCCGACCCTGCCCTTCGTCGCCTCGGGAAAGCTCGGATCCGAGCAATTGGCGCGGCTGGAGCAGATGTTGCAGCGAAACGCGCGAAGACATCCGGGTGGTGCTGATTGCACCATCCGCCGGTCGATGGCGGCGGCGGCATCCGCAATCTCGGCGACCATCGCGCCCTGGCGGAAATCCTCGCGCCGCGAAGGCGCCGAGCTGGTGCTGCATGGCCATAGCCATTCGATTTCGCGGAAAAGCATGCACGGACCGAAGGGACCGATCCCGGTGCTCGGCATTTGTTCGGCCTCGTCGATCGGCCGCAATCCGCGCCGCCGCGCCGCCTATTACCTGATCGACATCGACGCGGGAATCCGCCGTCTGGGCATCACCGCCCGCCAACTCGGCGCCGCCGGGCAGTTCCACGTTCTCTCGGCTGATTAAAGCCTTGTTCGCAATCCGATAAATCGGGTCGGAAGCGCGCTCGGTTAGATTACCAGAGGACTTTCGGCAGCCGGCGTTTCCACCGATCGCCGCGCCGCAGGCCGATTCGCCAGTTCGACACGCTCGCCATGCGACGACATGTCCATGCGTGAAAATCCGACCACGGGTGCCTGCGCGCTGTCCATAAGGCCGGCCGGCTTCACTTCCCGCGATGCGCGACATAGCGGACGGGCGGCTCGGCGGCGACAAAGGTTTCGCTCGCGGCCGGCGCGTAGATGGACGTCGCTTTCTTGCGCGCCGCAGGCGCGCGCGCTCCATCAAGGCGCCGGACGCGCCGGCTGTTTTGGCGGACGGCCGCGACGCCGCTTCATTGGGTCGGCAGGCGCCGGTTCCGCGGCGAAGTCGAGCGGTTCGACAACAGAATGGACGCGGACCGGCTCCGGCTCGATGGCCTGGAGAATGCGGCGCTGCGGCTTGGGCGGCTCCGCCGCCGGAGGCGCGGAAAACTTCGCTTCGGCGAGCGTCGGCGCAACCGGCTCCGGCTGCTTCGACAGCAGCATGGGGAAACCGGAGGCGGCGCTCTTTTTTCCGCGTTTGACTTCGACCGAAAATGGTTTTTGGGGACGACGCACCTTGAACTCCATAGATGCGAGAGAAAGAACGAATCAACGCATGAATTTACTTTAGATCATTTTCCGGATGCGGGAAAACCCATTGAGATTTTAACCGATTGTTTCAACAGATCTATTATTGCAAAGGTCAAGGCGCGAATCAAGCCGCGCGGCAGAATTGCTCCCGAAATGGCGCCCAATTTGCTAATTCGCACATTGCGACAGCACGTTTCATGCGAGTGTCGTGACGCCTGGATACACTACAAACGCCCGGGCCACGTAAAATGTAAGGATTGCCCCATGCACAAGATTATTTTTTACGAAAAAACCGACTGTGCAGAAAATATAAGGCAAAAGAACCATTTGGCTGCCGCGGGCTATGAAATCGAGGCGCGCGACCTGACCAGGCAGCGTTGGACCTCGGCGAGTCTGCGAGCCTTTTTCGCCGAAAAGCCGGTGAAAGACTGGTTTGATCCGAGCGCTCCGCGAATCGTATCGGGCGAAATTGTTCCCGAACTGATCAACGCGCAGGCCGCGCTGGTGATGATGTCGGTCGACCCGAGCCTGATCAAGAGCCCGCTGGTCAAGTTCCACGGCCGTTGCGGCGCGGGCCTCGACGGCGCCGAACTGGAACATTTTCTGGCTTCCGCGGCGCATGCCAAGGCGCGCCAGACTCCGAGACGCCCGGCGGCCTGAGGCGGGCCCGGACGCGTCCTTGTCGCGGGGCCGACATGTTTGTCAGCTCTCGCGGCCCGATTTTCAGCTCTCGACGAAAGCCTTTTCGATCACATAGGAAGCGGGATCGCCGCTGGAGCCCTCGCGGAAACCGCGTTGCTCCAGCATGTGCGACCAGATCCTTCAGCATTCCCGGGCTGCCGCAGAGCATGACGCGGTCATCCGCCGGATTGAGCGGCGGCTGGCCGATGTCGGCGAAGAGCTTGCCCGATTCCATCAGATCGGTGATGCGGCCCTGATGCTCGTAGGGCTCGCGCGTCACGGTCGGATAATGGATAAGTTTTTCCTGGACGATCTCGCCGAAGAACTCGTTGGCCTTGGCCGCGTCGACGATATCCAGGCCATATTGCAACTCGGCGACCTGGCGGCAGCCGTGGATCAGGATCAGCTTGTCATAGAGATCATAGACCTCCGGATCCTTGATGATGCTGGAGAAGGGCGCGATGCCCGTGCCGGTCGACAGCATGTAGAGCCGCTTGCCCGGCAGAAGGCTCGGCTGCACCAGCGTGCCCGTGGGCTTGCGCCCGATCAGCACGATGTCGCCGACCTTGATGTTGCTGGAGCTTCGAGGTCAGCGGGCCGTCGGGCACCTTGATGCTGAAGAATTCGAGATCGTCCTCGTAATTGGCGCTGGCCATGCTGTAGGCGCGCAGCAGGGGCTTGCCTTCGACCTCCAGGCCGATCATGGCGAACTGGCCGTTGACATAGCGAAAGGCGGCGTCGCGCGTGGTGCGGAAGCGAAAGAGACGGTCGGTATAATGCTGGACTTCGAGCACGGTCTCGCGATTGAAGGCGCCGCCGGCCTTTTTCTTCGGCGCGGCGTCAGCCGGCGCAACCGTCAGCGGCGTCGTTCTCGGCGGCATTGCTCATTAGAACTGTCTCCATCGGCTTCAACGTCAGAAAGAGCCGCAGGTTCGGCTCCGGCGACGTTTCCGGTCTCTCGCGCCCGCTTGAGCGCCGCCACTATCCCCGGTATTTCAAGGACTTCACTTGGCGCCCAACAGGCTGCGCGAAGGACCGGAAGGACCAATCTTCCGGAGCGGCCATGGACCGAACGAAAAACCAGCGCTTTCCTGTCCGATATAAAGGGCCTTTGTCAACTCTGGAAGCGCGATTTCGGGATGGCTATTGCGCTGGAGCAAGCTTTCCTCCGCGCCGCCCCTCTCAATCGCCGCCAACGTTTTTCGATCACGACGGACGCCGCGTCCCCTTTCAGCCTCCGTGCCCTGCGCGCTGGTGTCGATCACGATGCTGTGCGCCAAATTTCAAGAAGCGATCGAGCTTTTCGCGGCTGCGCGAAGTGACGGGCATGGGCGCGCCGATGGCTGAGGCCAGCTGTAGCGCCTCGAGAGAAACGTGGACGCCTGATCGATAGCGGGCGCAATCTCAGTATTTGATGCAGAAACAAGTCGGCAAATTCAGCATTTTTATCGAAAATCGCTTGCGAATGCGGAAATCCCGCATGCATGACGCAGCTTCACTGCGGAAATTGCATAATGCAGACAATCACTTATGGCGCGCAAGGAAACGGGCGAAAACTTTATAAAAACAACATGACGGTCTGGCGGCGGCTTTGCACGCCGCGCCGGAATTATTATTCCTCAACGCCCGTTGACGTGAAATCAATGCTTAGCTGAGCCGCGTTCTTAGAATAAAAAGCGTCAACACAGGGCGCTCGTCGGGCGCAAATGGGATCACACGAAAAGTGGTGCGATATCAATTCCAGCGTTCTTGTTTTCCAACTAATGGAGGAGGCAATGAAACGGATGATGATCGAAAAAACCGAATTCAAACATGAAGCAAAGGCTGAGCGCACCGATCGGAAAGTTCCGTACGAAGCGCCGAGAGCCGAATTCGTTTCCGTCGTGCCGACGGAGCGCATCATGGACTGCGGCATTATCGGGGCCTGCGGCATAAACGAATTTTATCAATAACATGCTCTTGAGTTTTGAGTGCTTGAGCATGGAGAGCGAGTGGTGACCATCGAATTAGAGTCGCCTACCAAAAGGGGATCTTCCCTTGTTTTCCGACTGATGGAGGACACAATGAAACAGATTACGATCGAAAAAGCCGAGTTCAAAGGCGAAGCAACGTCTGAGCGTGACAGATAAAAAAGTTCCGTACGAAGCGCCGAAAGCTGTTTTTGTTGACATCAACCTGACAGAGCGCCTGATGAACTGTGGTCAGTGGAGCGAATACGTGTGCGGAATCAATGCGGCCTATCAATAATTTGCGCTTCGATAGTTGAGCGCCATGGCCTCCATGGCAAAACCTCCAGAGGCGGATCATGTGAGGCTTTAATACCATTCCCGGTTTGCAATTGATGGAGGTATCAATGAAGCGGATGGCAATCGAAAAAACCGAAATCAAGCGTACAGAAAAAGTTGAGAGCAAGGCTCAAAGAATTCCGTACGAAGCGCCAAAAGCCACCGTTGTATCCATGGACGCCACCGAACGCCTGATGAATTGTGGTCAGTGGAATTAACACATGTGCGGAATCAATGCGGCCTATCAATAACAGGCTCTTGCGTTTTATGCACTTGCGCGTGGAGAGCCAGTGGCGAGCCGACCCAACGGGGGGGGATGCAATACTCTCCCCTTTTTGTGTTTCGTAAAATGGAATGCGGTCACGGCCGCTGAGGCCATGCATGCGCCCCTGCGTCGCCAGGGCGGTTTTCAGGAGCGGACATGAAACGCAACAATGACTTCGCTTTACACAGCGTCGATGGCCAGGATCTCCTCATACCGCTTGGCGCAAAGGTTTTGGACATGAATGGCTTGGTCGTGCTCAATTCCACGGGGCGCTATGTCTGGGACCTCCTCGCCGAAGACCATACCCTGGATGACCTGGTCAAAGTGGTGGTCGAACATTTCGATGTCGAACACGATCGCGCCAGCGCCGACGTCAGCGCATTCGTTGAAGATTTGAAGCGGCAGGGGGGGATTGAGCCATGAGGGCGACACCTACCGAATATGGTTCATTGGTCAGTTATTTGCACGAACGAGCGGCAAAGGCTCACCAGCCCCTGGATGGCTGCTTCGAATTGTCCAGCGCCTGCAACCTGAAGTGCCACATGTGCTATGTGCGCGAACCCGGCAGCGAAAGGCGAAAGCACGGACGGGAGCTGTCGGCCGCGCAATGGCTGGACCTGGCGCGACAGGCGAAGGACGCCGGCTTGCTCTTCCTGCTTCTGACAGGCGGCGAGATTTTCCTGCGACCCGACTTTTTCGAGCTCTATGAGCCGCTTACGCGCATGGGCCTCGTCATCACGCTGTTCACCAACGGCACTTTGATCACACCGGCCATCGCCGCGCGCCTGGCCCAATCTCCCCCGAGCCGCCTGGAAATCACCCTCTATGGGGGTACGCCGGAGACCTATGATGCGGTCACGGGCGTCAAAGGCGGATTTGAAAGTTGTTGCGCCGGCATCGAGGCCCTGCTGGCGCATCGCATCCCGCTCGGACTCAAGACCACTCTTTCGGAACGCAACATCCATGAGCTGGAAACCATGCGGAAAATGGCCCACGACTGGGGCGTGCCTTTCAATGGGGCCTGGTATCTGTCGCAACGGCCGGACGGCGCCGCGACCGACGTTGAAACTTGTCGCTTGTCGCCGGCCGCCTGCGTCGAACTTGAAGCGACGGACCCAACTTCAACCAACGAAATGAGACAGGTCGCGAGCGCAGGGCAACCCCTCCGGACCGACGATAATTTCTACTGCAAGGTCGGCAGGACGGCGTTCGTGATCAACCCTTACGGCAAAATGAACGCCTGCCTGTTGCTGCCTGAACCGGAGGCGCCCGCCCTGGAGATTGGCTTCAAGGCCGCGTGGGAACAGCTGGTCAAGTTTGTCGATGACTTCGAATGAATCAGCGCCGGCATGTCTGTCCTGTTCCGTGAGAGCCTATTGCGGTCGCTGCCCGGCCAATTCGCTGACGGAGACCGGCACGCTGAACGCGCCCGTTCCCCACTGGTGCGAAATCGCCAGGGCGCGAAAGGAGCGCTATGAGCAGCCGGCGTAAGCGTTGCGCTCATCTTTACCAGACGTTTCAGCGGAGGCGATAAGGTGCTCGTCCTCGCGCGCCAAATGATGCCCATCGTCAGCTCTGCGCTCGAGAGGGGCCAGCATGTGCGCCTCACGGTGACGGGCGGCAGCATGCGTCCTTTCCTGCAAGGCGGCGGCGCGGTCGAACTCGAACCGCTCAAATCCCTCCCGACCCGAGGGGATATTGTGCTCGTGCGATGCGGAGCCGGCAGCGATCGATACGTCCTGCATCGAGTCGTGCGCGTGCGAGACGACAAGTTCTTCATCCGCGGCGACGCGCAGCCGCATTGCGAGGGCCCGTTCACCAGGGAAGACATATTGGGAGTCGCCACCACCTACGAATTCAACGGGCGCGTCCGCAGGCTCGATTCGAAATTGTGGCGCCTGATTGGGCTCGCCTGGCATCGATGCCACCCCCTCACCGTATGGTTGCTGCGACTGACCGTTCACTTGCGGGCGATGGCGACGGCGCAGCCCTCATGAGACGACGGCCTGCAGCCTGCTTTCCAATGGGAATTAATCAGAAAGGACAAAGCATGTCGGATTTACCGGAGCGGCCGCTGAGAAAAAGCTGGGCGGCGCCGACCCTCTTCGCGCTGCCAGTTTTCGCCCAGGAGAGCGAAACCGATCGAATGGCGCGTGGATCGGCAAAGATCAATGCGCGGGAGCCGTCTGCTCCAGCCGCCGCGGGCGGAAAGCTTGGACTTTCAATCGAAATGGCTTTTCCGCTGGCGGCGCGCAGCGACAGTTGACCGGAATTGACCGGCGCGCCGCGAGTCGGCGCCCGCACTTCAACGGTTGGCGGCTTCCATCCAGCGCAGGAACCGGCCGCCGGCAAGGCCACGCGTCAGGGCAAAGTGGTATTCCTCGACGATGCGCTGCGTATGCCAGCCGTTCGTCGGCCAGTTGTCGAGGGCGCGTTGAAGACGCTCGATGTCGATGGCGCGACGGGCCAGTGGCGAGGCCGCCAGCGCCGCGATGTCGGCTGCGATCTCCGCGCGGCGGCGTCCCAGTTTCTCGTACCAGTCCGCGGACTGGAGTCCCTTCAACCGGTTGGTGAGCACGGATTCAGGCAAGACGCCCCACATCGCGCGACGAATGAGCGAGCGATCAATGTCCTCCGCGAGATATTGCTCCGGCGGAACGCCGAAGCAATATTCAATGACGTCGATATCCGCCGTAGGGTCCCGCAACTCGACCCCGGTGATCGACTTTTCGGCCGCCATCCAGTCGCCGACATAGTCCACCGGCATCAGCAATTTGCTCCTCTCGCCCGTCCGGGAGCGGTAATGGAAATCGTGCCCCTGGAGCCTTGCGCGCCGCCCGACTCCTATCTCGTCTGCGAAATCCTCCCGGATCGCCGAATGCCGCCGCCAGACCGGCTGCCGACGCCGACGATTGAGCCAATCGTCGACCCAGGCGGGCGTCATCGGCTCGGCGATCAGTTTTTGCAAACTCTCCCAGTTCGAATAGGGCGAAAGCCGGTAATATTGTCGCCATTGGAGCAACGCTCGGATAAGCCGGCCATGCCGAAAATGCTCGGCGGTCTGGGACCATCCATCCCAGCTGACAGTGGCGTTGCCGAACAGGCCTCCAAGTAGCACGCGCACGCCCTGCCCGCGCGCCAGTCGCCCGATCGCCAGCATCCAGCCCAGCGTGGTCGGGTTGCGGACTGGACCGTCGAGCGCGAAGAAAACCCGTTCCAGTTCGCCGAAATCGTCGCAGGCGTCATTGTTCACATAATTGACGTCCATATTCCCAGCCACGCGACTGATTTCCTCCACGTAGGGAGATTCATCGGCATAGGTTCCCTCGGGCGACCTCCCGTCAAATCCGCGTCTCGGCGTCTGGGTGTAAGTCGGGAGACGCAAGTTTTTTTCGCCCAGCGCGCGAGCCGCGAGCACCGAAACGGATGAAGAATCCAGGCCGCCGGTGAGATGGGAGCCGACAGGATGGGCGCTCCGCAACTGCCGGCGGACTGCGATATCGAGATGCTCGCGCAAACCCTCCGCATAGGCCTGATCCGATGGAAGGCGAACCGGCGCGATGTCTTGCGGCGACCAGTATCGCCTGCATTCCACGGCGCCGCTGCGCGCGTCGACGGTCAGGACATGCGCCGGCGGCAGGCGGAAGATATTCTTGTAGATCGTGGTGGCGTGATCCGCATGGTTGAGGACAAGAAAGTCGGCGAATTTTTCCTCATCGAACTCCCTTGGCGCGTCCGGCAGCGCGAACAGCCCTTTCGGCATGGAAGCGAAGGCGAAATGCCTCTCATTCTTGTGCCACATCAGGACATTGAGACCGAGATGATCGCGCGCCAAAGTCAGGATCTGCTCGCTGGGCCGCCAGATCGCGACAGCAAACGGACCTCGCAGCCTGCCCCACGCCGCGTCGCCGATCTTTTCCCATAGCGCCAAGACGACGCGGGCGTCTTCCCAGCCTGCCGCCTCGAATGTCGATACGCCCATCGACGCCAGGATGTCGTCGCGGTTGTCGAGTCGCAGATCCGCGACGATGAGCGCTCCGGTCTGGCCCTGCCAGGGCTGGCGGCAAAATTTGTCTTCCGGGGTCATGCGCATCAATGTGTGCGCCAGGCCAATCGATTTCGCGACCAGGAGACTGGATCGATCCGGCCCGTAGCGATGCAGAGCGTTGGCCATGCGTTCGATGTCGCGCCGCACGACATTTTCGCCGTTAAGGAGCAGTTGTCCCGCGACGCCGCTCATTCCTTCCCCCGACGCCTCATGACGGCGAACCGCCGAAAGTGGCGATGCGAGTAAACCCCGAGGCCTCGACGCCGCCAAACACGACCTTCTTGCCGACCTCGATCCAGGCGTGCGTGACGAGACCTTCTCCCTTGCGCGCAACGCCCAGGCAGAGGCTACTCGCGATCCCGCGTCGCCGAAACATCAGTTGCGCCGTCAACGCCTGTGTCATCGGCGTCGCCGCGATCCAGCCCTTCGACACAATTCTTTCCACGGCCCAGCCGACCCAATCCAAATCATGGCTCGGGAAGCGACGAACACGTCGCGGCGCGCGGGCCGCCCACGCGATGAGCCTGTCTGATCGGACGATGCGACCGAGAACGCCCACGCACAGAAGGGTCAAAAACGCCTCCCGCATGTAAGCGCGCCGCAATGTCCGCGCTCTCATGTCCCCGCGCCCTGCCCGGCGAGCATGGTCCAGCCGGCTTCGCCTACCGCAGTGAACCCGAAGCGGGCGCCATGACGAAAGCTGCGAGCCACCGTCTGATCGCCAATCGCGGCGGGAGCGCTTTCGGAATCGCGCATGAGGATCGTGTTGCGCGCGATTCTCATGGCGCTCATCCCTTTCAATGCCTTCCTGTCGTCGTCGCTGTCCCGGTCGACGTGGCGCGGCCAAACAACGACAGCAGGGAATCGCTCATTGATGGCGACGAACTCGGCGTCGAGAGCTGGCCCTGGGGCTTTGGCGCCGGCGGCGGCGCGACGGCCGGCTTGCCGGCCCCTTGCTGCGTCGCGCCTTTTGTTTCGTCCTTGTCGACCGCCTTTGAGCTGGCGGCCAATTCGGGTTTCGGCGCCGGCGGGGAATCGACGTTTCCAAGGATGATCGGAAGTCCATCCTTGCCGCTGCCGATGACGACGACCTTAGAATTATTCGAACGGGCAAGCTCCAGGGTTGCTTCGATCCCTCGCCAACGGAGATAGGAATCCGATATGCCTTCGCTCACGATCTTCTGAAATTCGGCAATACCTTTCGCCTCGATGACCTTGCGCGCGTATTCTTTCTGCTCGCGATCAACCCGGAAGCCATATTCCTGAACCTTGTAATATTGTTCGATCTTGCCATCGATCGCAGCCATGACGCTCTTTGGCAATTTGATGCTGAGCATGAGCGTGTCATAGAGCTTGACCAGGCTCATGCTGTTCTGCAGCGGCGTGCCGGAATCGACCTGGCTGGTGGCTTCCACGCCCATCGTCGTCTCTGAAAGGGTGCGAATTTCCTTCTCGATGTCCCGACGTTTTCGGGAATAGATGTCTTCGGCCGTATATCGCGCGATGATCTCGCGCGCACGGCTGCCAATTTCAGGAAGTACAAGCATTTTCAGATATTTGGGCCCAACTGCCTGATGCATCAGCGGGACCTGGTCGTGGGAGAGGCGAAAGCGGACGTTAATCGTCGCCGACAGGCTCACCCCGTCGCTGGAAATCGCGTTATATGTCTCGGTAAACGATTGTAATCGCAGATTATAAATGAACAAATGGTCCCACGGGAGGATGAGGTGCAATCCCTCTTCCCTCAATTCGCCCGGGGCCAGAACTGTTCCGCCCCCAAACCTTTTCCACAACACGCCAACCTGACCGCTGGGAACGTCCTTGACCATGTATGGGTAGAGCACGGTCACCCCGAATACGGCGACCATCAGATAAACAGAAATCGTCGGCAAATGATGCTCGACAATATGCCATAACCTGTATCGCACGGAATACAGGCTCTTGTGCGAAGGTTCGGAATTGGCGCTCATCGGCCATTCTCCCCATTAACCTGTTCGACCAGCCGACCATCGTCCATTCGAAATTTGCGGGCATTCACGCTCAAATCCTCATCGTAACGGGCGTCATGCGTGATCGCCACAATCGTGAGGCCGCCATTGATCAGTTGCGGCAGAAGCTCCGAGTAGAACTTGCGACGAAAGCGCGGATCCTGGTCCGCCGTCCATTCGTCGAGCAACAGAATGGGCCGCTGTTCCAACAGGCTCACGATCAAGGCGACACGTTTGCGCTGACCGCCCGAGAGCTCAAGCTTGCTGAATTCGCCGTCGACGACATGTGTCTTTTCGGCAAGTTCGAATTCTTTCAACAAGCGCTCGACCTCGCCCAATTCCGGATAGGAAATCCCGAAGAGACGGTCGAATAAATGGTAGTCGGAAAAAACCGCGGAGATCAAACCGCGATAGTCTTCAATATTGTCTCTGCCCACAAGCTTTCCGTCGAGGCGTATCTCTCCCAAATCGGGCTGGTACAGGCCCGCGAGCAGTTTGAGAAAGGTGGATTTTCCCGAACCGTTGCCTCCGGTTATGAAAACAAGGTCGCCCGGATTGAGGCTGAAATCGATCGGGCCGATCTGGTAAGAACTCTCTGCCGCCTTGTCGACATAACTGAATTCGACGCCCCGCATTTCGAGAGAGGCGAAACTGCGCCGCCGCGCGCCAACGCTGGCTTCTGCGACCGTCGATTCGCGCAGCTTGTTTTCAATGAGTTCGATATTCTCGACCGCAGCATTCGCCGCGGAGAGGACGGGCATGGACTGAACGATGCCGAAACACGTCCCTACCGCATACAAGAGAGCTGTTGAAATCTGGGCCGTCGATACCCCCATGCCCTTGCTCAGGACCGGCACGATGAAAACAACGGTTCCCAACAACAAATAGACGGACGCCTGCGCAAACACCATTTTCTTGAACGTTTCCGCCTGCATGAAAATCTTCTTGTTTGCAGCGAGACGCGACGTTTCTTCGGACTCCGCGAAAAGATCATCGGACCGCGAGCGATTGAGCCTGACTTCCTTGAAGCCATCCAGAAGATCGCCCAGGCGGTCAAACAGCCGGTTCTCGCATTCGGCGGTTTCGCGCGCCTCGATGGAAATTTGAGCGCTGCGCGCACGAAACACCAGCAAGGCGAAACCGACGATCAGGACGCTGAGAAAAAAGGCCGTCAAGGACAGGTAGGCGATGTACAGGGAAACGAAGAAAAGAAGCACGACGCCTTGCCCGGCAAAAGCAAGCATCCTGGCCGCTTCGGCGAGGGCGGCGGTCTCCTTGGTGATCGCGGCGACGATCTGGGTGCGGCCGATGGCGCCGAGCGCAAGCAATTCCGATCGCCGCAACGCGTCCATCAGACGCACGCGCAATCGGTGGATGATGGATTCGATCTCCACCGTGACGGTGATCAGAATGTAGTGCTGTGTCTTGATGAACAGGATCAGGGCGACGATGAACAGGATCGCCGAGGACAAACCAGGCTTGGATTCGCCAGCCAACTTCGATCCGGCGTTGACCGCGGCGAGTATCGCCGCGTTGCTGACGCCGCCCAGTGCGGACATGAACAACAACCAGCGCAGCGACCCCTGCATTTCCTCGCGGACAAGTTGGAAAAAAGTCATGGACGCAACGCGATCCGATCCTGTTTCAGGCGTCTGCCCGCCGTCGGCGGCCTTGCCGCCGCTCTCGCCCCTGTTCAGTCGACGTGCGGGTGATGACGCCATTCAACCGTATGTGACGGGCCGGTCAGAATAAGGATGGGAAGCATGACCAGCGGGGTCAGGACGACAGAGAGCGCAAAGGTGCCCAGGAAACCCATGCGACGCTGACTGCCGCATACGCCCGTCAGGATACAAAAAAACAAGTAGACGCTGGCTTCAATCATGCCCCCGTGCCCCCATGTCTATGCCGACTGCCGCTGCGCGGTCGAAGACTATCCGTCAATTTCCGCCGGCAGCCCCGGACAGGGTTTCGGACGAAGCTTGCGCCTCGTCGGCGGAAGCCGCCGACGCCCGCCGGCTGAACAATTCCTTCTGATTTTTGATGAACTCGTGGTAGTCGGGCGGCTCGAAGTCGAGGAACGTGCCGCCGGACCTGAAGTGCTCGATGAAAGCCTTGCCGATCGCGTAGGTGGCGGCGGCAGAGAGCGCGGGCATCGAAAGCGCGCCCGCCAGCGTGCCGACGCCCGGCACGAATTTGAGCGCGCTGGCTATGCCGACGCCGCTGCTCGCAGGAATAGCCGCTCCCGCGAAACTCGCGAGGATCGATTTGCCGATATTCTCGGAGAAGGGAACCTCGTAGACTTCCGAAAGCTTGCGCAGCATCTGCAACTGCAGGCCGCCCACCGCCGCGACATCGATCAGCGGAACGGGAACGAGAGCGGCGCCGCCGGCCCATATGGCAAACCGGCGCACCATGCCCGACGCTCTGACATCACGATCTTCAGAAGCAGCCGCCACGTTCTCCGTCGAGATTTTTTCAATAACTTCAGTATGTTGATCTTCCGCCTTGGCGGTTTCGGACGCTTTGGGTTCTTTTGACATAGTCGAATCCCCCGAAATTTGCCGCCACTCTGCGGCTAACCCCGACAAACGCACGGTCAATCACTTCCGTTCGTCGCCATGATACGCCCATGAGCGTCGCGCACAGTGATTTAGATCATATCCGGGAACGGATAAACGCTTCCCACTCATGATCGGCGCCGCACAAACACGCGTTTTGATCAGGTCATCTGGGAGGCCGCAGACTTTTCGATACGTGCCGCAATCTTTCACCCTGCATCGACATTCTTGACGCGGAACATCTGCGCCCAGCCGCTGATGTCCTGCATCATCGAGGCGGACAGCGAAAACAGCGCACGACCCAGTTCGCGCGAGGTCAGCGGTTGGTCGACGGCGATGGCGTCGAGTTCGGCGGAAGCCAGTTTCAGCACGTGCAGCATATGCGCCGATTGTCGGGCGAGCAGCGAAAATTCGGAATAGGCGCGAATGCCGACAAAGGCGCCCGATCCCGCCGAAACAACGCCGCCGATCACGCCCGCCCAATGGAGAGCGCCGCCGGACCCGCTGAACAGCGCGACAAGCTTGCTGATTCCAATGGCGAAGGTGAGCAGGAAAAAGCCCTCGCTCAGACGCGCGATGCGCATGCCCGCCATCGCGTTGCGCAACTGGCGCCGCTGGTGGTGGGCCCGCTGTTCGGCGATAAGCGCGCGTCCAATCTCGAGGGCGCGCGGCTTCAAGGCAGCAAATGAGCCCGTCGGAAACGGCGCCGCGCGCATCGCGGCGGCGAAATACCAGGCGACCCAAGTTTCGCGGGACGAAGACTCACGCGACGAGGTCTCACGCGACGAGTTCTCGCCCCCTTCCCCGGCTTCGAGCGCCAGCCGCATCACGTCCGAATTGGCGAGAGACCAGCCGAGCGACGAAAGGACGCATTGCTTGCGGCAGATTTCGGCAAGGAGGCGATAGGAAATCCACCGCTCATGCCACCGTCGCACGTAATTCATGACGACGAGCGCGCCAATGCCGGACCAGGAGGCGACCTCCATGGAGGCGACCAGGACGTTCGCGAAACTGGAATTGGTCCCGCCGACTGTCGCCATGGACAAGGCGATCACCGCAAGAAGGGCGATCAGGACGTAAGACGAACGATAGCGGTCGCTGTAGGCGATGGAATATCGATCCGCCGTCTCATAGAGCTTTTCCCACCACCGCCCGGTCGCATTTGCCGGCGTAGCCGCAGGCGACGGCTTGGCCGCCGGGAGCGGCGCCACCCGATCCATGAGGAAGGCATAGGAGCGCCATAGGAAAAAGTCCGGCCGCGGGGTTTCGGCAAGATATTCGTCGAGGGGAGACGCCAGCCCATCGACAGCTCGACGCAAATGATGCGCAATATGGCTCAAGACCCCTTCGCGCACCAGGTGCGGACTGTTGGGCGGAGCTATCGTCCGTTGCAGGTGGCGCGCCAACTCCTGTGCAGCCGCGTCGCCGGAAGGGGCCTTGTCAAACCGGCGCAACTGCGCGGCGCTGGCGATGCATTTTGGCGGGCTTGTCGCCGAGGCGTCGATCCACCAGACCAGCACGCCGTTGCGCGCCGCAAGGCGGATGATATCCGCGAGCCCTCCCCGTCCCCTCGTCGCATTTTCGTCGGATATCGCGATCAGGAGATCGCAATTGTGGACGACGAAATGTTCGCAGGCGAGATAACTGTCGGCGGCGGCGAATTCTCCACGGGCGCCATCGAGTTCCAGAATGTCGGCGCGATTGGCCAAATCCCTGAAAGCGCCAAGGGTTTGCGGAAAATCCTTTTCGTATTCGGACTGGGAAAAAGGCAAAGGCGCGTCCAGCCGCGCGCCAAGCTTCAGGCCTTCTTCAGCGACAAGGCGATCGGCGCCATCGGCGAGCGACGATATGACGCGCAATTCAACCACGGCCCCGCCGTCAGGGGCATGCTGGTAGACCGCCGCGACGCTCGCTGCGCCCGCCAGACGACTCAATTCGGCGCCGACCAATTGCAGGATGCTGGCGACGCCCGAACGCAGAGCCGCAGGAAAGTCGACGCACGGACTGCGAACGCCGGCGACTCCGACGCGAAAGACAAGTGGCGGTCTGGGAACCGGCGCGCCGGCTGATGGCATCATGGGCCTCGTTTTTGTTGGTCGTCACGATCTGAGCATGTGGAAGGCCTGCTTTTCGCGTGCTGGGTCGGAGCGAACCTGAGTTGCGGCAAAGCGGAACTGCGCCGGTCAATGCCTGAAACGACCGCCTACTGTCACGAAAACCCGGGTATGGGAATTCCCTACGCCGTCACCGGCCACGACACAATCTACACTTGGCAATGCGCAGGCGAGCGCGCCGTCGCGGGCAAGGCCATCCTGGCAGTCGACAAGCAAGGATATATCGCGAAAAACTGGAAGGAATTACGCTAAGTCGAAAAAACGCGAGTTTGCGACCCGCCTGCTATCCGCCCTTGATCGGCTCGACCTTGCGATCCCTGTGGGCGAGCAGCCAATCGCCATTTTCAGCGAGCGCTTCGGCGCCAAGTTCCCTTATGACCGCGGTGAAATCGACGCGGCCATCGTCCAGAAGCTGCAATGCGCGGGCAAAAAGCCGGCCCATGCGGCTGTAGGAATGGGCGTGATCCTTGAACGCCCGCTTTTCCGCGAAAATGGACAGCGCGCCTGCGATCGCCGGCGCGACGCCCATCAGACAAACGCCGGCCTCCAAAATCTCGTGCTCAAGATCGCCGTCCCAGAGCTGGGCGGCCAGCAGCGCTGCTGCGGTTGCGAGACCGACGAAATAGGCGATGCTCGCCAACAACTCCAGACTTTCGTATTTCTCGGCGGCTGCCCGGGCCTTGCCGGCTTCGCCCGCCTTTCCGGCGAAATAGTCGCGCTGGTCCTTGACCCAGCGCTCGCTGACCAGACGCGGGCGCGCCGGGCCGAGACCGCCCTGGATCGCCCAGAGCGCCGGGCCCCGCAGGGCGTCGTGGATCCAGCTCATTTCCTCCCGGTGCTTGCGAAGATAATAATCGGAGACGCCGCTGCAAACGCCGCTCAACGCCCAGAATGCCTGAACGCGCAACGCCTCCGCGAGGGCGCGGTGATCCTGAAACCGGTTTTGCCATTGCCCTCTGCGCAAGCCCCAGAAATAAAGCGCAAAAGCGAAAACGATGACCCCGAGATAAACCATCAGCATCTCAGGCTTCGTCCAGACGTGCGCGTAAAGCTCGAAGGCGAGGACCGCGACCGGGAGGGCCGCGGCGAGGCCGAAAATGGCGCGGTTGGTGTTGCGCTGGTTGCTCTGGGCGACAATGTCCGCATGAGCATAAGCGTTCAGGATCATCTCCACGGGCGGCTGCTGATCCCCCAGCGTCTTCCTTGTCTCAAGTGGCAGGACAAAAGTCTTCGCCCGCTCCAGTTCATCTTCGCGTCCCCCGGCGTATTCCGACATGAGCCTGTTCGCGGCGTCGAGCCGCGCCAACGGCGTCTCCCGTTCCCCATGTCCGCCGGCGTCATGGCTCGGGTCAGAGCTGGTCCAGACGGCGGCGAGCGTATCAGGCGCAATTTCCTTCGCTGCCTCGGCGGCGCGCAACTGCCAGAGCGAACCCGGGCGCCCGCTCGGCCGGGAACGGTCTGTCTCGCGGCGGCGACCCGCAGCGTCGGCCCGTTGCCGCCAAAGTCGAACAGACCGGCGCGTTCCGGAAAAATCCGACTCTGCCTGAAGACTTGCGAATTCTGTTCCCCGGCGGCGCGCAGATAGACGATATGCGCGGTTCCGCCCTGCATCTTTAGCCTTTCAGCCTCCGACGCGCCCGGCTCCCAGGCCTCAAGTCCGTTCCACAGGGCCAGCAGGACATGGCTGGTCCGGGATATGACCAGACCCGCCTGCTCGTATTGCAGTTTCTCGAGCATGCCGCCGGGCGCGTCGGCCACAGGCGGCAACTCCATCCGCGTCAAAGCCGCGGACCAGAGCCTGCGCAAGGTTTTCCGGCCCGCGTCGGCGGCAAATGTCGCTTCATACGCGGCCAGGGGCATTGGCGACACGGCGATCAGGGGAACGCCGAGGCTTACCGCCACCTCTGCCGCCAGTTGATCCGCCCCCTCGGCCAGCGCCGTCAGCAGCTGGATTTCGGACCAGGGAAACGACTCCCTCAGACTGGCCAGGACCTTGCCGATCATTTCACGCACGGCGGCGACGTCGTCGTCGGCAATGTCCCTGTGGCCGGTGACGCCGACGATGAGCGGCAGCGGTCCAGAATGACGTTTCGGATCAATCATGGCGATAAAGCACTCCGAGGTCGCCGATGCTTGAACTTGCCAGTGGCGAAACCCGCTGGCAAGATGAGGGGGACGCCTCTTTTCCCCTGTCGAGGCGGAACAGCCGACGATTTCAACGGTGGCGCGCATATGACCGGGAACCGTGATGTGCTTTCCCGCGGGCAGGCGTTCAGTCTCCTTGCCGGCGGCGGCGGCTCGGTTGGCGAATTCATCGGCGCCGGCGGACAGGGATCGGTCTATGTTGCGGATTGCGCGGGACGGACGCTGGCCCTGAAATGGTACCATCCCCAGGTGGTCCTCGCCGATGTCGGCTTGCGCAGCCGAATCGCTCGGATGATCGAGCAAGGGCCGCCCGACCGCAACTTTGTCTGGCCGCTCGAGTTCGTCGGGATCGAGGGGCTCCCGAGTTTCGGCTATCTCATGCCGCTGATCAGCGGCGACCGCCGGCCGCTGAAGGACCTTTTCGCGCCGCCGCCGAAAAACATCAACCCGCCATTAGCGCCGCGCGCCTCCGCCTGTTTCGACATCGCCTCCAGTTTCCAGAAGCTGCATGCGACAGGCTATTGCTATCAGGACATCAATCTCGGAGGCTTTTTCATCGATCCGCTTCGCGGTTCGGTCCAGATCTGCGACGCCGACAATATTTCGGTCGACGGCGAACTGGGGGGCGTCTATGGCACGAGGAAATTCATGGCGCCGGAGGTTGTGCTGCGCAAAGCCATCCCGTCGACAGCTTCCGATCTTTATTCCATGGCCGTGCTGCTCTTCTACATCCTGTTCAACTGGCATCCGCTCGACGGCAAGCGCGTGACCGAAACAAAGATCATGGATCAGGCCGCCGAGATGCGGCTCTACGCACAGACACCCCGGTTCCTGTTCGACCCGCTGGACCAGTCCAACGGTCCCGCGCCCGGCGTTCACGACTGGGTGGTCGCGCGCTGGAAAGCCATGACCGCGCCGATCCGCGCCCTGTTCACCCGCGTCTTCACCCTCGGGCTCGCCCAGCCCGGCGCGCGGCCGGTCGAAGGCGAATGGCGCGGCGCGCTGGATCACCTTCGCAATTCCATTGTCGCCTGCCCCTCCTGCGCTTTCGAACATGGCCTGGACCGCGAAAGCTGGCGCGGCGGCGCCCACTGCGTCGCCTGCGGGGCGAGCCTCGCCGCGCCGCCATTGCTGACCGCGGGCTACGATCCGCTGCTGCTGACCTCGCGGCGCACGATCTTCGGGTACCAACTGACCTCGTGGTTCATCGACGACGACGCTTCTCCGCTCGCGTCGGTCGCCAGCCATCCACGAGACGCGGCGATACTCGGTCTGCAAAACCTGGCGGCGTCACAATGGTCCGCGCGCACCGCTGACGGACGAAGGGTCGACGTCGGCCCCGGCAAGACCGTGCGCGTCGTGGAGGGGCTCGACATCGATTTTGGCGAGAGACATGGCGTCATCACGAACGCCGCTCCCGCTCGGCCAGGGAGCGCGACATGAAGCGATCCCCAGGACCGTTTGGCAGGTTTGGCGGGGCGAGCGCGCGCGGCGCGGCGCATATTCAGCAGGGCAGGCCCAACCAGGACGCCTATGAGGGCATGGCGATCGGCGGCTGGATCGTCATATCGGTCGCCGACGGCCACGGAGCGGCGAACTGTTTCCGCAGTGACAGGGGCGCGCGGCTCGCGACCAAGGCGGCCCGCGACGCCATCGCCGAATTCAGCGACAACGGTTCGGCTGGTATCGGCGATATCGAACGGTTGCGCGCCGCCGCGCCTGGACTTCCAGCCAAAATCGTCGAACGTTGGCGGTCGGCGGTCGCCGACGACGCGTCCGCCGATCCCCATACCGACCTGGACAGCCAGAACTGCTTCCTGGCCTATGGCTCGACATGCGTCACCGCAGCGCTGGCGCAGGGCCTCAGCCTCTTCCTCCAAATCGGCGACGGCGGCATTGTCGCGGCCGGCGCCGATAATGGCTTCGTCAGGCCGCTCGATGAGGATGAGGGCCTGGTCGGCCAGCAGACCTATTCGTTGTGTCTGCCCGACGCCGCCAGCCGCTTCCGATGGGCCTTGTTTTCGGCGCCCCACCCGCTGGCGGCGCCAGAATTCGTGATGGCGGCGACAGATGGCCTGACCAAATCTTTCCCCGACCCGGCGCGCCTCGTCGAAGTCGCGCAATGGCTGCGACAAGTGCAGAACGAGCGGGGCGTCGACGACGCCTGCAAGGTCCTGGCCCCCTGGCTCTCGCAGGTCTCACAGAGCGGCGCCCGCGACGACACGTCGCTCATGATCTTCGCGAGACCGGCGACCGTTGCAGCAGGCGCGACGCCCGGGATAAATGAAAAATCGTCAGACGGCTGAAATCAAAAACAAAAACAAGTTCGGCGCGGAGGTCTTGCTGTCGCTGTCCCGGTTTGTGGCGCCGCCTGCTTCACGCAATCGAAGCAAGACGCTGATTCTGCCGCTTGCCGCGCCTTCGCAAAGCTGGTTTATTTGCAAAACGTTACGGCGAAGTCTCCAGAACATCATGTCGGAGCCCCGCCGCTGAGGAAGGATTGTCTGCGATGACCAACTCTCCGCAAATGCCGCCAATGCCTCAACCTCGCGACATTCCAACCGAATCGGAAATTCTTCCGTTCACGTCGAAGAAGATCAAAATCCTCAAGAGCGGCATTCTCCTTCCCGCAGCCGCCACCGCGATCGCCTGCCTCCTGCTCTTTCTGGCGAAAGCCTCCGGCAACGCCATGCAGGCTGGAGCGATCTTCTCGGCCTACATGCTGTTCATCATTTTCTACGCCTGTTACGTCTATTCGGGGATACGAACCCGTATTGCGACCTATTTGATTCCTTGCATCATTCTTTGGGTCGAGTTTCAACCGCCAGTTCTTGGAACATTTATCCAAGTCTTTCGACATGTTCTTCCCGGAAATCTCGACCTGCCGGAGTCCGCGGGTTTTATCCCTCATTTCATCGCCATGTTCTTTGCCGCCGGACTGATGGAAGAGCTGATGAAGGCCGTACCTGGACTGATCGGCCTGTTCATCTTTTTAAGGTCCGCCAACGCGAACGGCCCCGGGGGGGCGAAATCCGGCTGGCTAAGCGTCTCGACGCCTCTCGAAGGCGTCATGCTCGGGCTCGCCGCAGGCGTGACGTTCACGATGTTCGAAACGGTTTTCGAATATTTCCCGAGCGCGCACACCAGCACCATGAAGCAGTTGGGCGATGCGGGCGGCTGGGCGTTTGCGTTCTTGCTGCTGCTGCCGCGCATTCTGGACGCCGTCATCGGTCACGCCGCCTGGGCGGCCGTCACCGGTTATTTCATCGGCCTGTCGGCGCTCTACCCGCGCTCGATGTGGAAGTTGCTCCCGATCGGCTGGCTGACTGCGGCGTGCCTCCACGCCTTCTGGAACTCTGGCGAATATCTGCTCGGGGCATCATATATCTGGGTGTCCGGAGCCATGTCGCTGATGATCTTCGTATCCTGTTTCCTCAAGGCCAAGCAGCTCTATGTGGAAAAAATGGGATCGAATTTCGCGCCGTCGGACTCGATCGTCGTCGGCGCGCCCGGCTCGTCGCCATTCGGCGCGGCTTCGTTCTCGCCCGGCGCGGCCGTCCAAACTCCCGTCCCGTCCCAAGCCCCCGCTCAAGCCGCCGCCTCCACGCCACGCTTCTCGGTGGCTTGCGGCCAGGCGCGCTTCGCTATCATGCCGGGGCAGACGATCGATTTCGCGGTTCTGTTTCCCGGCCTTGGCCTCGCTCCGCCGTCCCTGGCGGAAGTGTCGGCGCATCCGCAGGACGCCACGATCATCGGGCTGAAAAACCTGACTTCGGTCCCATGGACGGCGACAACCGGCGGAGGCGCCGTCGCCAGCGTCGGCCCAGGCCATAACCTGCGGCTGGTCGACGGCGAAACCATCGCCATCGGCAATGTGACCATCCTGGTGCAAAGCCTTTGATACGCCGTTGAAACCGAAGACGAGCCTTCCGATCCAGTCGGATCGGAAGGCTCGCCGCGTCGGCAATCGAACCCACGATGAAATGGATGCGGGATGCCTGGCGAAGAAAGCCCTATGACCGCTGCAGCGGCGCGGCGACAGTTGCATTTCTTTTTCGCGGTGGATTGCTCCGGCTCGATGAGCGGCGACAAGATCGCATCGCTGAATTATGCGGCGCGTTCGGCCATCCCCGGCATGCGCGCGGCGGCGGCCGACCATCCCGAAAATGACGTCTTTGTCCATGCGCTTCGTTTTTCCGACGATCTCCAATGGGCGCCCCGAACCGGAGTCCCCGTCGCGGTTTTCGAGTGGACCGATCTGACGGCGGGGGGAGAGACCAACATGGGCGCCGCGTTGGAGGCGCTGGCGCAGGCCTTGGCGCCCGATGCCTTGTCCGGCGCGCAATTGCCGCCTGTGCTTGTGCTGTTATCGGATGGCCTGCCGACGGATGACTTCGAGGCGGGGCTGGCGGCGCTCGCCGCAAGCCCGTTCGGCGCGAGCGCCATCAGGGTGGCGATCGCCATCGGTTCGGATGCGGATCTGCCGACTTTGCAGAGTTTCATCGGCCATGGCGGCATGAAGCCGCTGCAGGCGAACAATGCCGAGACTTCTGGTCAACAAGGTGACCTGGGCGGTGACGGCTACGGTCAAAGCCGTTTCCGTTCCGGCTGGAACGGCCGATCCGACGCAAATTTTGCTGCAAGACACGACGGCCAAACCGTCCGATGGCGGAGCGATGGTATGGTGAGCGCATCGACCGACGCGAGCACGCCGGAGACGCTGTCCTCGCCAGACATGGCTGATATCATCGCGCGCGTCGTCCATCGTCACGGCGTGGGCGTGCTGAACGACCGGCGTCGGACGCTCGGCCTGTTACGCGACTACGCGCCGACGCAAAAGCGCGGCGTCAGCCTGTTGATGGCGGCGCTGGATCACGGCGCAGCGCAACGCCTCGCGACGGATGACGGCCAGCCGGCGGCGATACGCATCGAGCGGGAGGCGCGATCCATCGTCGCCGGTTCCGGCTTGCAATTCGATCTTGCGCATTGGGCCGCCGAAACCTGGAGCGCCGGCCTGCACGGCGGCGCGAGCGCGGTTTTCGCGGCGGCGATCCCGACGGATGCCGCCGCATCCGGGATCCCGCTGGCGCCCGATGCGCGGCCAAGGAGCAACGCAGCGCCAGCGCCGACATCTCAGCCCGAGGCGATGGCCGACGTCGCCTTGACGGCGCGCGCCCGCCACGGCGCGTTATTCTGGATCTATCAGATCCTGCTCCATATCCTGGCCGCCCTGGGGTTCATGCTCGCCGCGGCCGTCATTTTCCTGAAATAGCCTGAAAAATGCGCCGCACAAGATTTTAGCCGCCACGAAGGGGACAGAAACAATGCCTAGCGGAGCCCCCCCACCACGACCGGCGCCATCCCGCTCGCCCCCGACGCGCGCCCGAGAAGCGCGCCGCCGCTGGCGCCCGCAGCCGCGCCCGTCGCTCCGGCGGCCCAAGTCCAGACAGTTGTCCAGCCGACAACGGGCCAATCCCCGCAAAACGGCGCCGGCGGCCATAGCGCCGCCTTCTGGATCTATCAGGGCCTGCTGCATATTTTCGCGGCCTTCGCGCTCGCGACCATCATCTACGCCATTCCCCAGAACTTTTCGCAAAATGCGCCGCCGACGCCTGAAAAGAGAGTAGCGGAGCCCACCGTGCTGAGCCAGTCCGATAACACGCAGGACTGGCCGGTCATTTCCGACGCCGGTCATCCGGACGACAAGCCCAATGGCTGGCAGTTCACATTCAATGCGAAACTTGACGACCGCCGCGTCATGACCTTCAAGGCGCTCCTCTTTCTCGACGACAACCTGCGCGACGGCCACTTCGTCGTCCGGGCCAGCAAGTTCGAAGACGACGACAACGAGACGGCCTCATTGACGCCGGCCCTGCCCGTCCTCCGCGCCTACGAGAAGGATGAAAAGATTTTTTTGACGACGCTCATCACCAAGTCCTGGAAAACAAATCCCGCGAATGCGCCTTCGATCTGTCTCAGCTTCACTTCCGGCGCGAAGGCTGACAAATTCGAGCCGGAGCACGGCGGCTTTTGCGTGGCGTCATGGCAAAATGGCCAGTGCGGGGCGAAAATTGGTTGTGGCCGCTTCGAATGACCGCGGCCGCATGTCAGGACCAGAAGCAGCCGCCATGACAGAGCCAGTTGAAAACGACCTCACCATCATCGGCGACGGCCCGCTGGCCAAGACCCTGCGCAGGCGTCAGCACGGCGATGCCTCGAAATCCGGCTCCCGCCTTGTCGTCATTGACGAAGGCGATGACGCGCGCACGCTGGACCGTCTGCGGCGATCACTGGAAGCGCCCGAAAACTCCGGCGCGCAATTCGTCGCCCAGATCGCCAACGCCGATCTGCGCCGTGCGGTCGAAACGCGCCTGCACATGGAACAGATCCGGCCGCGCCCCTCGCTCGTCGACGCGGCGGGGCTGACGGCGGAATATTTCATCGCCCGCGCCGGCCTGTTCAAAATGGCGATGTGGCGCAATCAGCCGCGCCTGAAGGTGGCCCTGATCGGCTTTGGCGCCCTGGGCCGCGCGCTGCTCGAAGAAGTCGTCCTCGATGGCGTGGCGCAGGGTTTGGGAACGCCGTCGATCCACATTCTGACGCCTGATGTCGAGGAGGCGCGGGCGCTGCTGCGCCGGGACATGCCCGAGATCGAAGCATCCGCGCAGATCGTCGTCGCGGCGCTGAAACCGGCGGCGTTGAGCGATGCGACCGAGGGCCCTGTTGCGCAGGCGGAAGGCGCCGAACCGCTGACGGCCATCCTCGTCGCGCTGGAGGAGGCCGGCCAGACCCTTGCCGCCAGCGCCGCGCTGAGCGAATTGCAGGACCGCCATGGCCTGGCGCAAGCCGCCCTGTTCATCGGCGGTCCCGGAGCGCGACGCGCCGTCGCGCTGGCGACGCCGCGCCGCCCGTCGAACAATCTCGGCCGCCGGATCAGCGCAATCGGCGGCCTCAACTCCATTCCGAACCTGATGGACTACATCCTCGTCGAACGCGACAGCGTCGCCCGGCGCCTCCATGAAGCCTACCAGACGCAATATGCCGGACAGACGCAGGGAGGCGAAGCCTGGGACGACCTGGAGGAAACCTATCGGCGCGCCAATCGCCGCGCGGCGCGCAATCTGACGCAAAAGCTCTACGCCATCGGCGTCGCCGCTCCGGAAGATTCCGTTCGCTCGGGCTTCGTCAATCAGCAGACCCATGACAGCCTGATCGCGCCGCTGACGCAAGCATGTGTCGAGGACGCCGTGATCCGCGGACTGGCGCGGCTGGAACATGAGCGCTGGTGCTCCGACCGCCGGCTCGACGGCTGGCGCTTCGGTCCCGCGCGTGACGACTTGCGCCGGCTGCATCCCAGTCTTGTGCCGTTCGATTCGCCAAGCCTCACCGCCGACGAGATCGGCAAGGACATCGCGCAGGTGCGGTTTGTCCTCGGCAGCGTGCTGCAGGCGCGCGCCGACGGCGCGACGACGCGTTTCGTCGTAGGCGTCATCGATGCTCCGGATCAGGTTCAGCGCGGAGTGGACGCCAGCGCCATCCAGGCGCGGCTCAGCGGCGAGCCGGGCCGCGAGGCCGTCATCGTTTCGCCTTTGCTGACCGCGCGCGAACTTGACGCCACGGTCGATCTGGCGCGCAAGCTCGCGGCGCAGGGTCGCGCGTTTCTCGTCGTCGTCCCCGAGTGGTTCGCCGAGAACAGAACCTTGCGCGATGATGCGATTGCGGCGTCGCCTCGTCTCCTGGAGCTGCTCGCCCACCCGCAAACGCTGATCGCGCCGATCGGAGCCGGCGGCGGCCGGAACGACGATCCGTGGGAGGACGTGTCGGCGGCGGACGATGCGCGCCGCGCGCTGGCGGCCTATATCGCCAAGCGGGCCGGCGCCTTGCTGGCCTTCGAATGAAAAGCGGGATGGAACGCCTTGGCGGATGAAAAGGAACTCAATCTCTTCGTATCCTCCCCGAGCGACGTGCACGGCGAACGAGAGCGTGTGGACCAGGTCGTCGAGCGCCTTAACGGCGAATATGCCGGACGCGTCCGTATCAAGAGCATCAGGTGGGAAACAAGCTATTACTCGTCGCACGAAACCTTTCAGTCGCAAATACCGGAGGCGTCCGCATGCGATCTCGTCGTCGCGATCTTCGGCGCGAGGCTCGGATCGCCGCTGCCCTCGGGTTTCCCGAAAATGGCGACCGGAGAGACCTATCCGAGCGGCTCCGCCTATGAAGTGCTCAGCGCGATCGAGGCGCGCCAGCATGGGCGAACCGTACCCGACATCTATGTCTTCCGCCGGCCGCAAGCACCGGTCGTCGCTCTCGACGCTCCCGACCGGCCGGAAGTCGAAGCGCAATGGGCGCGCCTGAAGGCGTTTTTCGAGACGTGGTTCCGCAACGCCCAGGGCGAATTCATCGCCGCCTTCCAGGAGTTTTCGTCGACGGACGAATTCGCCGTCAAGATCGAGGATTGCCTGCGCCAATGGCTGGCGCGCCGGGGTTTCGTCGCACGTGGCGAAGTCTGGGACCGTTTTTCGCGCGGTTCTCCCTTCCCGGGACTGGCCGCGTTCGATGAAGACCGGCAGTCGGTGTTCTTTGGCCGCGATCTCGTCGTCGCGCAAGCCATCGACCGCTTGCGCCAATCCGGGGAGGCGGAGGAATGCGCGCCATTCCTGCTGCTGATCGGCGCCAGCGGCTCCGGCAAGTCCTCGCTGATGCGCGCGGGCCTGCTGCCGAAAATGATCCGCCCCGGGGCCATCCCCGCGATCGACTTGTGGCGCAGGGCCATCATTGTTCCGAACTCGGACCCTTTCCGCGCCCTGGCTGAAGGCCTGTTCGCCGACGAGGCCTTCGGCCTGGAGTTGCGGCAAGGCGCCTTCAACACCGTGGACTTGCTCGCCAGGCAATTGGCGGCGGAGCCTGATATCGCGATCGCCCCATTGCGCGAGGCGATGGACCGCGCCTCCGCATGGCGGCAGCGCCAAGCGGGTTTCGCGCGACCGCGTCCATCCCGGCTGGTCATCGCGATCGATCAGGCCGAGCGGCTGTTCGGGGAAACCGAGGGCCCGGTGACGGCGCGTTTCGCCGCGCTGCTGCAAGCCCTGGCGCAAGCGCGCATCGCCACGATCATCATGGCGCTGCGCAGTGACGCCTATGCGCAGTTCCAGTCGTTCCCCCCGTTGGTCAACCTCCGCGACAGCGGCGCGACGCTCGATCTCCTGCCGCCGAACGCCACGGAGCTCGAGGAGATCGTCACCAGGCCGGCGGAAATCTGCGATCCTCCGCTGACCTTCGAGACACGCGAGGGCCATTCGCTCGCAAGCGTGCTCGTTGCGGACGCCAAGGGCGGCGACGCCTTGCCGCTGCTGCAGATGACGCTGTCGCGCCTCGACGCCGCGCAGATCGCGCGGGGCGACGGCGTGCTGCGTTTCGCGGATTATCGCGGCATGGACGCGGCGGTGATCGAAACCGCCAACGAGGCGCTCGCCTCACTCGACGCCGCCGCCCGCGCGCAACTGCCCGCGCTGGTGACGGGGCTCGTGCGCGACGTCGGCGCCGACCCCACGTCGGGCGCTGCCCTGCCCGTTGTCGGCGCGCTGGATCGGGTCAAATTCGAAGCCGAACGGCCGGAGCGCCGCGCGCTGATCGAAGCTTTCGTCGCCAACAGGCTGCTGACCGCGGAAGGCGACGGCGCCCGCCAGCTGGTGCGTCCGACCCACGAGGCGCTGCTGCGCATCTGGCCGCAGGCGGTGGCCATCATCCATGAAGCAGCCGACCTGCTGCGCGTGCGGCGAATACTGGAGCCGCTCGTTCGCGAATGGACCGATTCGCCGGAGGCCGACAAGGCGCGGCACCTCGATGTTTCGCCAGCCCTGCTCGATGGGGCGTCGCGCTTCGTCGAACGCTTCGGCGACGATGTCCCGCAGGCGACGCGCGACTTCGTCGCCGCTTCCGCCGCCGTGGCCAAGGCGCGGCAGGACCGCGAGCGACAGGAGCGGGAACGGCAGGTGCGCGACGCCCAGGCGCTGGCCGCGGCCAGCCGGCGCGTCGCGCAGCGCACCGGAGCCGGCCTCGCGGGCGCGCTGGTCCTGGCGGGGGTCGCCGGTTGGCAATGGACGGTGGCGCGGGCGCAGCGCGATCGCGCGGAACACACGCTGGCGCTCGCCACCGACACCGCCAGCGCGCTGGTCTTCGATCTGGCGGAAAAATTCCGCTCGACCATCGGCGTGCCGAAATCGGTGATCGCCGACATTCTCAACAAGGCCCGCGGGTTACAGGAGCAATTGCTGCAATCGGGACAATCGACAGCCAAGCTCAATGGCAATCACGCCGCCGCCCTGTCCGAACTGGCGCAGACCGAAATGGCGCTCGGCGAAACCGAAACGGCCTTGTCGCTGTCGCGGCGGGCGCGCGAAATCTACGCCGGCCTCGTCCAGCAAAGCCCTGACAACGTCGCCAATGCGCATAATCTAGGCCTGACCGACCGCGGCATCGGCGTCATTTTGCAGCGCCAGGGCAAATTCGCCGAGGCGGAAGCCGCCTACAAGATAGCGCAGGCAGATTCTCAATTGCCGGCCGCCAAGGCCAGCAAGCAGGATCTGGTTCTCGTCTTCCCCGAAGAATTGCTGATGGATTTTGGCGCGCTGGCGCAACAAAGGGGCGACAAGGACGGCGCCCTGAATTTTTATCGCCAGGCCCAGGCCTTGGCTCAGGCGCTGGTCGATTCCGATCCGCCCGACGTGTTGTTCCGCAACGCGCTCGCCGCCGCGGGGCGCTCCGTCGGCGACATTTTGCTGGAGCGCGGCGATATCGAAAGCGCCGCCAAGGCGTTCGACGCGTCGCGCGCCATCGCCGAGGCCTTGATGCGCGACAATCCCGACAACACCGATCTCAAACGCGACCTGGCGATCAGCGACGAGCGGCTTGCGAACGTCCTGAGCATCAAGCGCGACTATGCGGGCGCGTTGCAAGCCTATGAAGCCGGACAGTCGGCGACGGTCGAAATGGCTTCGAAAGACCCCGATAATCTGGACTGGCAGTATGATCTGGCGATAGGTCACGCCGAAATCGGCGGGACCCAGATCCTGCTCGGACGTCCCGACGAAGCGATCGACGCCTACCGGCAGGCGCTGGCGATCGACAAGCGCCTGACCGCGCGCGATCCCTCGAATGCGCTGTGGCGCACGCACCAATGGCAAATGCTGATCAATCTCGGCGACGCGCTCCTCAAGCGCGGCGCGGCGGGCCCGGCGATGGAGGCCTACCGCGACGCGTTGAATTTCGCCACAATATCCGCCGAGCGCGGACAGGACCAGGCGGGCTGGCGCGAGAACGCCGCGCTAACGCAATTCAAGATCGCCGAAACGCTGGCGGCGGCGCATGACGACGTCCAGAGCCTCGCCGCCTATCGGGAAGCGGCAAGCCTCGCGCGCGCTTTCGCCAGCCTGGCGCAGACCAATCCGAACTTGCTGCGCAACGCCTCCGCGCTCAACAGCGACATCGGCAAGAAGCTGGCCAAACTCAACGACATCGAGGGCGCGCTGGCGGCCATGGACGCGTCCTGCGGCGCCTTGCGCGCCCTTGTCGACCAGGCTCCGCAAAACACCGAGTGGCGCCACGACCTTGCCGCCAACCGGTTCTTCACGGCGACCCTGCTGCAGATCAAGCGCGACCTGCCGGGCGCGATCAAGGCGCGGCGCGAGGCGATCGACCTTTATCAGGCCCTGGTTGACGAACGCCCCGACAACAGGGATTGGCGCTATGATCTTGCAATCGCGCAAGACCGTCTGGGCTTTGCCCTGGCTGGCAGTGGCGACGCCGAGAGCGGCATGCAAGCCTATCGCAGGAGCCAGAAGAATCTGGAGGCGCTGGTCGGTAGCCAGACCGACAACAAGCCTTGGCGCATCTCGCTGGCTCTTCTCAATGTCGAGATCGGCGACCTGCTGGCCCTGCGCAAGAATCCCGACGGAGCGCTTGACGCCTATCAGCAGGCGCTGGCGAAGGCGCCGCCGGCCGGCGCCGACGCCGACACGGACTGGCTCGGCCTTGTCGCCGAGGCCAATGGCAAGATCGGCGACGTCGCCCGAGCAAAGGGCGATTTGAATGCGGCGCTGGCCGCGTTCCGGGAGGGCCAGCGCGCGACGAAGGCGCTATCTCGGCTAGACGCCGCCAACAAGACCCTTCGGCGCGAACTGGCCGTCATCGACAACAAGATCGGCGCGACGCTGGCGGCCCAGGGCGCCGGCGCTTCGGCCATGACCGAATATGTCGAAAGCCTCGCCCTTTGCAGATCCCTGGCCGAAAGTGAACCGGACAACAGCCTGCGGCAAAACGACCTTGCCTACACCCTGGCCGCCATCGGCGACGCACATATTGTCGAACATGATCGCGCCGGCGCCTTGAAGGCCTTTCGCGAGAGCCGCGACATCAATCTCGGCCTCGCCGCCAAAGAGCCCAAAAAGCCGTTATGGAAACTCAATCTCGTTCGAATTGACAAAAGTCTCGGCGACGCCTTGCTTGGCGGGGAGGATCGCGACGGCGCGCTTGCCGCTTATCTTTCCGCCCTGACCAATGCGACCGCGCTGGTCGATCTCGAACCCGCCAACGCCAACTGGAGCAACCTGCGCGCCGCCAGCGTCGGTTCGCTTGCCGCCGTCGCCGACCAGTATATTCTGGCCCGCGCCTTCCAAAAGGCGCTCACGACGCTCGATCAGGCCAAGCCGCTCGCGCCCCGCCAGATAGGCCCGGAATTGCTGCGCGCCGAAGCGCTGATGTTTCTCAATCGCGCCGACGAAGCCCGGCAGATTTTCCAGCGCCATCGCGGCGAGACCAATCTCGAGAACAAGCGCTGGGAAGTCCTCGTAGCGGAGCAATTCGGTCGCCTGCGCCAAGCCGGTTTGGCGCATCCGCAGATGAGCGAAATCGAAAGGCTTTTCGCCGCCGGACCTTGAATAAAAATTTCAGACGGGCGCTTCGCCGAATCGGTTGGGTCCGGGGTCGCCCTTCTTGACGCCGGCGAAAACAACCAGCGCCATCAACAGGGCAAAGGTGAGCAGACCGATCAATCCGGATGGAGCCGCGGCGGCGCCCGCATCGCGCTTCTCCACGATCAGTCCGGCGATCGGCAACACGACTGAAATCAGGAACACCGACAGCCAGGCCCACCATGGTGAAACGCCAAAATCCTTCATTCGCTTGCCGATGGCGATCGCCAGCAGGAGGATAAGAAAATCCAGCGAGCCCGCCGAAGACGCCCATTCCGGCCGGAAGGCGATGGCGACGCCCATGCCGATACGCAGCGCCAGGATCAATCCGGCAATGAGCCAATAGCGCTTCTGGTCGAGACGGCCCCAGGACGAAAAAGGATTGTTTGCGAGCGACATAGGCGGCTCCCGTCTCATTGATTGGGCTGCAAGGGGAATCCGGCCGCCTGCCAGGCGACGAGGCCGCCGCGGAACCAGTAGATGTTGGTGTAGCCCGCGGCATGGGCGCGCAAAGCGGCGTTATAGGATTCCCAGCACCTGACGCCCGCGCAGAAGAACACCAGGGGCGCGTCGGCGTTACCCTGGCTCAAGGTCTTCAACGCCTTGACCACCGCGCCCTGGATATTATCGTTCAGCGCGCCGAATTGACCGGCGAAAGGCAGGGCCACGGCCCCCGGGATCGTTTGCGCATGCGGGTCCCCCAGCACGTCGATCAGAACGACCGGCATGCCTTTTTGCATGGCGTCCATGATTTGCACAGCCGCGGGCGTCCGGCCAAAGGGGAAGCTCGTGGGCGTTGGCGTCCCGACTTCGCGCTTCAAGCTCGTTTGCGGCGGCACATGGAAGTCGGCGTTCTCATCGCCATAGAAAGTGAGCTGTTCCTGCTGCGGCTGGGCCGCAGGCGGCTGGCGCCGCTCCGGTTGCGCGGGCGTTGGTTCCGGCGGGTTGCCCCCCGGTTGCCCTTGCGGTTCCGAACTCGGCTGCGGATTATCGGCGGGCTGCTGTTGTTCCGGAGGCTGATCGGGAATTTGCCTGATCACGCCCGTCTGGAAACCGATAAAGACCAGCAGCGCCACGCCCCCGGCAACATAGAGCAAAGTTTTGGAGACGCTCCCCGATGCGGAAGCCGCCGGCTGCGGACCTGGAACCGGCGCCGCGGCCGGCCCCGACATATTGATCCACCCGTCGCCGGCCGGCGGAGACGGAGACGCCGGCTGGCCTGACAGATCCACCCAGTCGTCGGCCGCCGACGCTTCAGAATGCGCTTGGGCCTGAGGGGTCGGAACCGGAGGCGGCCCGGCGGTCTCGACGGGGGCGGCCTCGGCCGGTCGCGCCGGATCCAGCGACAAGGCAAAGGCGCAAGCCTTGACCAGGCCAGCGGCGAGATCCGGCCTGACGCCGAGATCGTCGCTAAGCTTCGTGACGAGGCCGGCGACTTCTCCAGCAATCTGGTCCGGGCGCGCGCTAGCCAATTTTTCGAAAACGCCGTGATCCAGCGCCGCCGCCACGAGGCCGACATCGAGACTGCCGCTGGGCAGGCGTTCGGTCAGAGCAGCTATGAGCCGCGGCCGATCGCTGAAAGCCGTTGCGCCAAAACGACCGGCCATTTCGCGCAAAACCAGCGCGAGGTGATCCATTGAACTCTGATCCATCAGATCCGCCTAATCTTCGGTGAGGAGCGCCAAAATCGTCATTCATCGCCAGCTTCCGGCAAAGTTTCCATTTCCATGGGCCATGACGCAAGGTTCTTTTCTACGGAGATTTACCGCAGGGCCAGGCCTGTGTTGGAAAAAGCGTGTGCTCGCCGTCCGCCGCTTGCTTCCAGCGGACGAGGAACCAGGCGCCAGCCTTCGGCTTGTCGAATTCGCCGAAAGCGACGCCGATCTGCCAAAGGTCGACGCCGTCGCGGCAATGCAGCGCGCCGCGCGCGCCTCTGTCGCGCCGAACATCGCCGCAAGCAAGCCAATGATCAAAAGCGGTTTCTTCATCTTCGCACGCGCTCAACGATCGATTTCTATGATCTCGCCAGTGTTCACGTCGCGGTAAAGCTCGCCATTCCTGATGTGGGCGTTGAACCTCCAGGCGCTGAGGCTTCTTTGATACATGTATCGCCTGAAATTCTCATTGTGGATCGCCGATTGGCGGGCCATTTGATCCATCAGGGCGTAATGCGCCCGCGTTCGCGCGTCCTGGCTCGCCTGTCCCATCGCGACCACCGCGTTAGTGAAGGCCCACGACCGCTCCTGCAACATCGCCATGAACTGCTGGTTTTCCGCCGCCTGCTGCCTCAGCGCGTCGCCTGCCGCCAGGCGCATCGCCTGATCCCACTCGGGGTTCCATTGCCGACTCGCGAGCATGTGGTTGAGAATGGCCAGGGCCCAGGCCTCCTGTCCCGGCGGAGCGATATAGACCGCGACCCAGGCGCCCCAGGAGGGCATCGGCGACGTGGTGACCGCGATCACGCCCGCGACCATGGACCCGCCGCCGTTCCGACAGGTGAATGTCGCCAGGCCCGCGTCATGTCGCGGCGTCGAGACCGGGAATTGCGTGGCGACGCCACGCGTGACTTCGACCGCTCTCTTGTAAGTCGCAACGCCGAGTTCGGGCATCTCCTGGGCGCCGGCTGGGGCGGCGGCGGCGCATCCGGAATTGGCGAGCGCGCTCGGCCCATAGAATCGAGCGAATGCGGCGCCGGGACGGTAGTTCAATACAACAGCCGGAGGCAGCATTGGACTGAGCTGGACAGCCTGCCCCTCGGGCTGATTGCCCATCGGCGCATTGAAGGCGGGAATGCTGGGGTCGCCGATCAAGATCTGGATCCCGCCATCGGGGGAGGTCGCCGTCAGCCTGGCCTCGGCGATATAAGGCGCCAGACGCATTGTGCCGCCGGTCACGTTCCAGCCCTGCGGCGCGTCGATCGAAAAGGCGTTCTCGGCCGGGTCGACGAATTGCGCCCACTTGACCGAATTACTCTGCGCGACAGCGCAGGAAGGCAGGAAAGCCGCGGCGACCGCCGCCACCCACATGCATTTCATGGAACTTCCCCCGAACTCAATCGAAGCCGCCGATGAAGCCCCTCAGCGATCGTCGGCGCCTCATTCCAATCTATCCTCGCCTTTATGCCGGTCGAGCATAAGTGATCGGAAGCTTTTGCGGAAGCAATGTTCTGACGCCCGCAGGAACTTTTGCGTCATAACCCCGGATACGCGCTCTTCCTTGCGTAGATGAACTCGCCCCAGAACGTCCGCAGGCTAAAGAGCCAACCTGATATCGAGCAAATATTCAATTCTCGTTCAATATGTTATCGGGCATCCAGGGACACGGCGCCGATCTGCGGGGCGCCCGCTCCGTGGCCAATCGACGCGGTCGTATGGGCGCGCGCTTTGTAGTTGCAGCCGGGGCCAGCGCGCGCATCGATTTCGCGACTTCTTCGCTTGTGGCAAATCAATGTTGCCAGGGCCTTTCGGCGTATATTGATTTCACCAAGCCGTGAGGCGACGTCGCCCGGGCAGAACGAGGAGCGGAACATGGGCAGGGGCGGCGTCCTGAAGGCGGGCCTGATCTCCGCCCTCACCACCTTTTTCGCGGCCAGTGGAAGTCTGGCGCAAGTGGGCGGCCCGGGAAACGGCATCCGGCCCGCGGCCGGCGCGGCCAGCGTCGCATTCACGATGGGCGAGATCGGGCGCACCTTGACCTATGGTTCCGACGGAACATGGATGACCAAGGCGACCAATGACGGAAGTCTTGTCATTTCAAGCTTGAATGACGATCCGGGGTGGACGATTTACAAGCATGACGCGCCTAGACCGCCCTACACGCTTGAGGTTCGCGTCCGCAACAACATTACGTATCGCGAAGGCTACGCCAAGGGCGCCGGGGTTGTATTTGGCTGGCAAATCGACAAAACTTCCAAGGAAAAGACCTTTTACGCCGCGTATATGACTGGCAACATGGTCTTTGTGTCTTCATACGGCAAGGAGCATTTCACTATCCTCTCGCAAGGAGACTGCGAATGCGCGACCGGTGACGGATTTACGCAAATCCAGGTCAAAGTCGCGAACAAGGCTTTCGAAGTGTCTGTTCGGGGAAATAACACAGTCACCGTCGGTCAGGACGTCGAGCAGCCGCTGACAGGCCAGTATGGCATTTTCGTCAGTGGAGCCGGCCGCGCAACTTTTCGCGACTTGAGCCTGAAATGATGCTGCATAAGCCGCGCCGTTAGGGGGAGTTCTTAGCGAACTCGCGCGGGCGCGCCGTGATCGCGTTTGAACGCCAGAGCAATGGGCCGCTCCAGTCCCTCAACCGCTCCAGGGAGCCGAACGACGAGCTCGGCGACATCCATATTTTCCTTCGGCAAGAGCATCACGACACCCTTGATCGGCAATTCGCCGGCTATAAGGGGATAGACGAGGCCAATTCCTTCCCTGGCCGCCGACGGCGTGAAAAACGCGACCGTGGTGGCGCTGGCTCGGCGGATTCGATCGCTCGGATAAGGAGCCGATCTCACATCCCCGGCAAAGTCGGGCCAATCCCGCTTGACCTTGGCGACGAAACGCGACGCGGCGGGGAAAACCTGGGCGTCGATCGACGCTGCCTCGAAGCGTCCCGACGTGTCGGCGGAAATGCGGCGCGCCACCACGACGGGGCCGGAAACGCGCGTTTCCCGGTCGGAAAAATCCTTCGCGTCATGGGGTTCGGGCGTCACGATCAGAAAGGATCCGCTGGACCCATAGAGCCCCACGCAATGCCACCCCCGCGGGGCCAGAACACTGAAGTCTCTGGAGACATAGAGCGCCAATCCCGCTGGCGCTTTGCCAGGCCGGGTCGGCGCGGCCGGAGCGGCGACGGGTCCGAGCATTCCATCTGACGGGCAGGCGACGACGGCTTGATCCGCGCTCGCAGTGCTCGACGCCACAAGACTGGCGACGAGAAAATTTCCGGTGCAGGAAACAGCGGCGAATAAAACCTGTCGCGCGATCGACCATTTGATGGGCGTCATCACAACGGGGCCTCCGGGACGCGGCCGGCTCGCCCGGCAGCTTCCGCTGCGAAATGTAACGTAAAGACTGCTCCGTTCAAGTCACAAGATTGGTCGGCGTTGTATCACGCCAGTTTCGCCTCGGCGGGTTTGCAGTTGCTAAACTTGGCCTTATGCGACACCCTCGTGCGGTGATAACTGCGCTTTTCGCGACAGGCAAAAGCGTCTTGATCCAGGGGCGAGCCATGCTGAATGCAGGAAAATATATCTTTAAGGCGCTTATGCCGCTCGCACTGCTGACGAACGCCTGCTGGACGCAGGCGGCCTATGCGCAGCATCGACCGGTTCTGCCGCTGCAGCCGGGAGAATATTATTTCCAATCAAAGGATGATTGCGGCGGCCCGGCGGCATTGTCCTGGGACGGCAAGCGCTTTTTGGCAGACTATGTATATATAGACAACATCATCAAGGTAAGGAAGGCCGGAGCAAACCGCTTCGACGTGATCTCCAGAACCAAGACGAGGGATGAAAACACGAGGATGTCGGGGCGCGTGTGGCGCGCAAGAGTTGTTGTCCTGGGAAAGTCAAAATTTTCTTTCAATCAATATTCAAACAGGGAGAAATTTGATCCGAAAAATGACCGCATATACCTGAAGTGCAAGCACTAGCCTCCGAGTTTGAAACCCGATCGCCGCAACGACCCTTGAGCGCAAAAGCGCGGCGCTTCGCTTAGCCTGACGCCTGCAAAACCTCGAGCTCGGCCTGGGTTTCACCCAGTTCGTCAAGGATCGCCAGTGTTTCGCGCGCCCGGTCCGCGTCGATTCGGCTCATGGCGAATCCGACATGCACGATGACCCAGTCGCCGAGGCAGGCTTCGAACGGATGCTCGTCATCGACGATGCAGGCGACATTGACCTTCCTGCGGACCCCGACAACGTCGACAGTCGCAATCAAGGCGGCGGAGTCGTCGAGGCTGACGATCCTCCCGGGTATGCCAAGACACATTTCGCCCGTCCTCTACATGTGGCTGATCTTGAAATAGCGCCTCAGGTCTTTTGCGTTCATCGCCAGCAGCAAAACGATGACAAGCGCGACGATAATGCCAAAAATAGCCCATCCACTCATGGCCAGCTCCTTTTCCGCGATCAATCCACGGGACCCTGTAGTTGCAGTTCAGCCTGCAAGTCCCGAATAAGCTCCTCGACGGCGGCGACGCCAGCGTCGAGGGCCCGCGCCACCGGCGCGCTCAAGCCCATGGCCCCGTCATCGCCGCCCAGATTAAGCGGCTCGCATGCGACCAGCATGATCCGACGACATCTGCCGTTGAGCGTCCGGACCAGACGCAGCACTCTCGCGGGGTCCAGTCCATGCGGCGACAGCATCGCCTCTTCCGGCGCCAGCTCCTCCGCTTCCTCCGGCTCCGGCGCGACGATTGAGACGCAGCCTGGCTCCTCCCCGCGCTGCGACGCATCGACGAGGACGGCCGCATCATATCTGTCCAGCAGGGCATAGGTCAGGTCGATGGCGCGAATGCCGAAGTCGACGGCGTCGACGAGATCGGGCAACGGCCGTTCGCCGATACGGCGCACGACTTCGACGCCAAAGGCGTCGTCGCCATGAAAGATGTTGCCGATCCCGGCCACCAGGATCCTGCTCATGGCGGCGACGTCTCACCGTTCGCCGCCGCCGGCTCCATTTCGTCGGCGGCGAAATAAAACCTGTGGCCGGGAAAGCCCGAGGCGCCGAGATCGCGGCCGGGATCGTCGGCCAGCGTCACCGCCACATGGACCCGATCCTCGAAATCGCGCTCGATGGCCTCGACAAAGGCAAGCTTGTCCTTCAGCGCGATGTCCATGATGTCGCCGCCGGGCCGCGGATGCAGGATCACGGGCATGCCGACCTTCAATTCTCCCTCCCCCGGCTCGACCAGCGACCCGAGTGTCGGGCCGGACGAAGACGCCAGAGGCGCAGGCTCGTCATCGGCGCCGCGCATCACCCCGTGCAGGCGCGAGAACTCCTCGGCGCTGAGCGCATGCGTGCGTTCCAGCAGCGCCCTCGCCCGGGCGTCGACAGAACCCATCTCGCGTTTCTCGTCCTCGGTCATCGCGAGTATCCGCAAGGTCAGGATCTCGTCGATTTCAGCGCCGTCATAGAGGTCGCCGGGACTTTGCGGCGCGACGCTCGGGTAGTCGTAGAGGATGATCGGCGACGCCAGGATCGTGTCGCGTTCGCCCTTCTTTCCAACCAGCACGGGCCAGGCCCCCGTGTTCTCGCAGGCCTCCGCCGCCTCGCGCAGCGCTTCCGGCGGATCGAACAGCGACACGAAGGCGCCGCCCTGCGCCTCCATGACGACATGGGTCGAGGCGAAGGCGCGCAGTTGCGCCTTTGCCCGCTCCCGCAACTCCCCCTCTTCGAGGGGGGTGACATTTTCGACGGTCACGGAAATTCGATATGCCGGGCCCGCTGGCGACGCCCTCACGGTGACCACGCCTTCGACCGGCAGCGTCGTGCGCACCACCGCGCCATGCGCGGCGCCGTCCGCGCCGAGAATCCATTCGACCCGGCGCTCGCCCTCGATCCTGAACGATTTGCGTGCGCCATCCGCGAGTTGGCCGAGCGCGAAGTTGGAAAGAACGATCTCGCGCTCGACCGCCTCTTCCCAGGGACGATATTCCCTTCCATCGACAACGAGGCGCGGCGTCGGATCGGCCTGTTGCTCGGCGCCCTCGGCAGGGTCGCGCAAGGGCGTGGGAAAGGCGCGCGGCTCGCGCGCCATGATATGCAGGAAACGCACGCGCGCGTCGATCGTCGCGACGGCGTCGCCTTCGATCAGAGCCTGGGTCTCGAGCCGAGAGGAATCGCCGTGGCCGACGCCGAAAGCGGCTGGAAACACGCAGCCGAACGTCCAGCGCTGCTGGTTCTTGATCGCGGAGGCGCGATAGGGATAGAGGATGTATCCCTCATACAGCACGGCGTCCGCGATTTCCCTGATCCGGTCGCGTTTCATGGCGCCGCTCCTGCGTGTGAACCCTCCAGCAGAGCATCGATTGCGTGTTCGAAACTGGCGAAGCCGTTGCGTTGCTTGTAGCGATTGAGCTGGTCGAAAATTTCGCGCCGCAGGCAGAGGCAGGCGCATTGCGGATAATAGCGCTCGATCATCGCACGCCATTTAGCCACGGGCAGAGCGAAGGCGCTTTCCTTGGTCCTCGGAATTTGCGCGATCTGCATCCGGTCGTCGGCGTCGCGATAGAAGATCGAGCCGCTGAACAGGAAGCTCAGCGGAATGTCGCCGCCCTCCAGGCCATGAAAATACTTGGTCGCCGAGAGATTGAAGTCATAGCTGCAGGGCGTCGGCAGGTCGACCACACAGTCGGCGTCGAAGGCCGGCGCCGCGATGCTCACATGGGTCCAGACGAAATCGCGCAGGGTCTGGCCGAAACGTTCCGATCCGCCGAAAAGGTCGCCGAGCCCCTCCTGCTCGGAGGCCTCGTAGGGCCGCGCGACGGCGTCGATGCGGATCTGCGCGTTGAGCATGACATTGAGCACGCGCACCGACGGCGACTTGTTGCGCAGGCGCAGCTTGAACAGCAGCAGGGGCGCGATGGAATGCTTCTCCACCGCCACGTCCTCGACGATGAAATCCAGGTCAACCATGCGCCGGGCCCTCCACCCAAGGACGCCCCGTCTTGCGCAATTTCGCGAAAAACTCGCCGATGGCGTCCCAGGCCTGCGAACCGCCGGCGAGGCCGCGCCAATGTGTGCGGATCAGGCCGATCAAGGCGTAGCAATGGTCGATCGAGACGAGGAAATATTCGCATCGCCCCTTTGTCCGGTTGACGAGGAGCGCCTCGACATCCGGCCGCATCTGCGCCAGCACCGGATTGGCGCGTGACAACCGCGCCCAGACGGCGGGCGACAACAGCGACTCCGTCGCGCCCGCAGGTCCCGGATAGACCGCGAGCGGCCCGCCGTGCGGCGAACTTTGCAGCACGAACGCCATGTCGATGGGGATGCGCAAGCCTGACCAATCGGCGTCGCTCAGACTGAAATTATCCAGCGCGTCGATGCGCGGCTCCACAAGACAAAACCGTTCGCTGTCGCCGAGGGAAAAGGCGCAACCCTGGCAGGCGCAAAAGAATTTGCGCGTTGCGCGCTCGATCAGATGCGCATGTTCGAAACCGATCTTGGCCGAGCAAAAATCACAGGCCTCGTGCGGCGTCTGCGCCAGGAAGCGGCGGAGCCTCGAAACCCAGTTCTTGCGCGCGTCTGGCTGCATTTCACCTCCGCGGCCGCGTTCAGGCCGCCTTGATCGCGCCCGTTGCGACTTCGATGACGATGTCATCAAGGTCGGGCGCCGCCTCGGTCAGCGTCTCCTCGATTTCCCGCCGCAGTTCCTGCGTCACGGCGTCGTCCAGATCGCAGCTCATGCGCAGCCGCGCACAGGAATTGTCAGCGCCGAGCAACTCGACCTTCACGCCGCGCTCGCGCCAGCGCGCGTCGCGTTCGAGCGCGGCGCGGATGCGTTGCGCGGAATCTTCGGGATGCAGCCCATGCAGCAGCAGCATCGCGCCGACATGCGGATTGGCCGCTAGCCTGCAAAACATCGCCCTTCCCGCTTCATCCGCCGACAGCGTCGAGGCGATGCGGGCGAAAGCCAGCCCGTGCAGATCGAGCAACAATTGCAGCATTTCCCGCGCCGCCTCGCGCGACTTCCTGTCGGGTGAAAGCTCGAGCGCGTCGAGCAGCGCCTCTATCCGCTCGACGCAGCGCGCGAGCAGCGCCGCGTCGTGATCGCCGCTCAACGGATAGGCCCGAACATCGACGAATGCATCGTCTTGATCGTCCGGCCGCCGCCGACATACATATGCACGCCGCAGGGCAGGCAAGGATCGAAGCTGCGTACCGCCCTCATGATGTCGATGCCCTTGAAATTCTCGGGCCCGTTCTCCTCGAAGATCGGCGTATTCTGCACCGCGTCCTCGTAGGGTCCGGGCGTGCCGTAAATGTCGCGCGGCGTGGCGTTCCACGGCGTCGGCGGATAGGGGTGGTAATTGGCGATCTTGCCGTCGCGAATGACCAGGTGATGCGAGAGCACGCCGCGCACCGCCTCGTGGAATCCGCAGCCGATAGCCTCGTCGGGAACGGTGAAATCAACGAAGGTCCGCGTGCGCCCGGCCTGCACTTCGGCCAGCGCCTTTTCCACGAAATAATAGGCGACGGCGGCGCTATAGGCCTGGAAATAGGTTCGGGCGCGGTCGCGCTCGATGGCGTTGCTCCATTTCGGAATCTTCCACTCGAACTCGACCTCAGGTTTCAACGCCGTCTTGGGAAGATAGATCTTGACGCTCTGCCCGGTCGCCTTGATGTAGCCTATGTCCACCAGGCCCGAGAGCGCCGTCGACCACAGCCGCGCGATCGGCCCGCCGCCGGTGTCGAGCGGCAGATGGTCGTCGGTGCGCTTGTCGAGCCAGCGCGGGCACATCACCCAGGAATAATTGCCGTCGAAGTCGCGCTTCTGCGGCTTCGGAATGGTGGTCTGGTTCCACGGATGTTTTCTGTCGATCGGGTTGCCGAGCGGATCGTTCCTGACGAAGATTTCGCTCTCGCTCCAGTCGTCATAGAAGGAATGGCCGAGCAGGATCCGCAATTGCAAGTTGATGTCGATCAGGTCATTGGTGACGAGCTGGCCGTCGACGACCACGCCCGGCGTGACGAACATGGCGCGGCCCCAGTCTCCCATGGTGCGGTACTGATAGTCGCATTTGTCGGGGTCCTGGAACGCGCCCCAGCAACCAAGCAGAATCCTGCGCCGGCCGACTTCCTCATAGCCGGGCAGCGCCTCGTACATGAAGTCGAACAAGTCGTCATGCAGCGGCAGGCATTTCTTCATGAACTCGGCATAATGCGCGAGCCGCACCAGATAATCGGTGAAGAGCTGGACGGAAGGAACCGTGCCGACGCCGCCGGGATAGAGAGTCGAGGGGTGGACGTGGCGGCCCTCCATCAACGCGAACATTTCGCGGGTGTAGCGGCTGACCTGCAGGGTCTCGCGATAGAAGTCGCCGGTGAAAGGATTGAGCGCCGTCATGATGTCGGCGATGGTGCGATAGCCGTGATCGTCGGAATGCGGCGCCGCAGTCGCCTGGGCCTTCTCCCAGACGCTGGGGTTGGTTTCCTTGATCATCTTTTCGCAGAAGTCCACGCCGACCAGATTGTCCTGGTAGATATTGTGGTCGAACATGTATTCGGCGGCCTCGCCGAGATTGACGATCCATTCGGCGAGCGGCGGCGGCTTGATCCCATAGGCCATGTTCTGCGCATAGCAGGAACAGGTGGCGTGATTGTCGCCGCAAATGCCGCAGATGCGGCTGGTGATGAAATGGGCGTCGCGCGGGTCCTTGCCCTTCATGAAAATGCTGTAGCCGCGGAAGATCGACGAGGTCGAATGGCATTCGGCGACGCGGCGGTTCTCGAAATCGATCTTGGTGAAAATGCCGAGGCTCCCGACGATACGGGTGATCGGGTCCCAGTTCATCTCGACCAGGTTGCCCCGCGAAGCGCTCTTTGTCGGGCTTCCGGCGACTCCCGTCTGCACGTCGGTCATGGCTTGTGCCTCCCGTTATAACGTGTGCATTTTTTCCGGATGACGCTCGTCATAGCCGGTGGTGTTCTTGGTCCCGGTATGACGCCATTTGGTCTCCCGGTTCAGCGTGGCGTTGGTGAGGCGGCGCAGGTTGCGGATCAGCACGCCATAGGGCTTCACAAGCGTCGAGGAAATGCGGGCGCCGGGCGGCTCTTCCATGAAAGGCATGAACTTGTCCGGGAAGCCCGGCATGGTGCAGCCGATGCAGATGCCGCCGACATTCGGGCATCCGCCGATGCCGTTGATCCAGCCGCGCTTCGGCACGTTGCATTGCACCACCGGACCCCAGCAACCGAGCTTCACCAGGCATTTGCGCGAGCCATATTCTTGCGCGAAATCAGCCTCTTCGTAATAGGCGCCACGATCGCAGTTTTCATGGACGGTCGGACCGAACAGCCAGGTCGGCCGACCATGGCTGTCGACCGAAATCATCGGCGCAAGGCCCGCGAGCTGGCGCAACAAATAGAGAAATGTCTCCATGAAATTATCTGGCTGCACCGGGCAGCCGGGCACATTGACGATCGGCAGGCCCGCCTTTGATTTCCAGGTCTCGCCGAGGAAATCCTGCAGGCCCATGCATCCCGTCGGATTGCCCTTCATGGCGTGGATGCCGCCATAGGTCGCGCAGGTTCCGGCGCCAATCACCGCCAGGGCTTTCGGCGCAAGGCGGCTGATCCAGTCGCTGGTGCGGATCGGCTGTCCCGTGCGCTTGTCCGTGGCCAGCGCGGCCCAGTAGCCATCGCCGCTCAGCTTCTCGTTGGGGATGGACCCTTCGACGACCAGGACGAAATTCTGCAATTCTCCCCGCTCGGCCTGGAAGAAAGGCTCCATGAATTCGTCGCCCACCTCATAGGCGAGTACGGGATTGTGTAGATGCACCTTCGGCAGACCGGGGATCGCGCCGAGCATCACGTCTTCAATACTGGGATTGGTAGCTCCGGTGATGGAGACAGAGTCGCCATCACAGCTCAAGCCGGCGGTAATCCACAAAACGTGGACTTCTTCGAGCTTTGGCGGAGATTGGGTTTTGCGGCCATAGGGAGCTGGTCCTGTCACTGGCACGTTCATGGAGCGCCTCCCGACATCGACTGACTATTTTTCGGCTCAGCAAAAAAACGAGAGCTGATCCGATAAGTTCCAGCCCAGGAAATACTTATGTTCTGATCGTTATGCTTGGACTTCGCGCTTTGATTGCTATGTCTGCACTATAGCCGCGGGGAACGCGCAAAATTGTCGCGCGTTGGTTTGGCCAAAAGTCCGGGATTGCCGCGCCATGACAAAGACCAGGGTCGATTTCGACAAGACGCAGCTTTATTCCGAGGAACTCGGTCTCGACCTGGAGAGCCTGCATGAGCGCGACCTGTTCCTATGGTTCCTGGCTTGCCTGCTGTTCGGCCATCGCATTTCGGAAGATATCGCGCGGCGCACGTTCCATGCCTTCGTCGCCCATCGCCTCACCACCCCACAAAAAATCCTTGCCGCGGGCTGGGATTACCTGGTCAATCCGATCATGCGCGACGGCGGCTATGTGCGTTACGATGAGAGCGAGTCCCGCAGAATTTTGAGCGATTGTCAGCTCTTGCTGAACCGCTACGATGGCAAGGTGGGACGCATCCACGAGGACGCGGCGGACGGGCGCGACCTCGAGGCGCGGCTCAAGGAATTCGATGGCGTAGGCCCGGTCACGCTGGAAATATTCCTGCGCGAAATGCAGCCTTTCTGGCCAAAGTCAGGGCTCAAGCCCAGCGCTCAAATGCACGAACTGGCGAGCCGCTTCGGGGTCGACCTCGACGTCTACGATCACAAGTCCTTACGCTTCGCGCGCGTCCAGGCGGGCCTGATCCGCTCGCGCCACGAAAAGCCTTAGGGATCGCGCCAGAACGGCCGCAGGCGACGCAATCTGACGGCTCACGATGGCGCCGGCAAAAGCGCTCGCAGGCAACAGAAGACGTCGCGCGGCTACGCCAGGTTCCGAACGCGAATTTTGGAACGACGCATTCGGCCGCCGGTTATGCGTCTTTACGTCGCCAATTATGTCATCAGAGCAACGCCATGAGCATGACCGTCGGCGATTGTGGAGCGGCTGCACGGCCGCATATCAGTCTGGTGAGCGCCGTGCTGCCGCGTTCGGGTGGGCCAGATGGCGAAGGACGTTGCCCAGGGATTGCGACGCTGCAAAGGCGCAGCGTGTTTGTCATCCAGAGAGGCTGATCCGTGGCGCAGATTTTCACGCCGGGCGCCGATAGTCTGGCCCGCATCCTGCTCGTGGCCATCGGCCTGTCGCCGTTCCTGGCGCTCGTCGGCTCATACGTCATCGCCTCGTCGCCCGCGTCCACCAACCAGGGCGCGGCGCCAGCGCAACCCATTCCTTTCAGCCACCAGCACCATGTCGCCGGCTTGGGAATCGACTGCCGCTATTGCCACGCCGGCGTCGAAAAATCGGCGGTCGCCGGCCTGCCGCCGACCGCGACCTGCATGACCTGCCACGCCCACATCTGGACCAATGCGGACATGCTCGATCCCGTGCGCAAAAGCTTTGCGGACAATGCGCCGATCCGCTGGAACAGGGTCAATCTCCTGCCCGATTACGTCTATTTCGACCACAGCGTCCACATCGCCAAGGGCGTCGGCTGCACCACCTGCCACGGCGAGGTCGAGCGCATGCCGGCTGATGCGTCAGGCGGCGCCCCTGACCATGGAGTGGTGCCTCGATTGCCATCGCCACCCGGCAAAGGCGCTGCGGGCGCTCGACAAGGTTTTCGCGACCAACTGGGCTCCGCCGAAGGACTCGCGACAGCTTGAAGACGACCGCATCGTCGAGCGCTCACATTCACCTGAAGAATCTTGCCGATTGCTCGGTGTGCCACAGATGACCGGCCCCGCCTCCCTCTCGCGCCGTAACGCGCTGAAACTGCTCGCCGCGCAAATGGCGGCGCTGATGGCCGGCTGCTCGCGTCCGCTGGAGCAGATCATCCCCTATGTGCGCATGCCCGAAAATCTCGTTCCCGGCGAACCGCAGAAATTCGCCACCACGCTTGCGCTCGGCGGATTTTCGCCGCGGAGTGATCTGCACGTCGCGCGAGGGACGGCCGACCAAGATCGAAGGCAATCCGCTGCATCCCGCAAGCCTCGGCGCCACCGATGTCTTCGCGGAGGCGGCGATCTTCTCGCTCTACGATCCCGATCGCGCGCAGACCCTGCGCCGCAACGACGCCATCAGCAATTGGCCGGCGTTCATGGATGCGCTGGCGCCGGCTTTGGCCGATCTCGCCACCCGGCGCGGGGAAGGCTTGCGCTTTCTGCTGGGACCGCGCCGTTCGCCGACGCTTGCCCGCCAGATCGCGATCCCTGCGGCAGCGCTTTCCACAGATGCGGGTTCATGGCCACGACCCGCTCGACGTCGCCGCCGCGCGGCAGGGCGCGGCGCTGGCCTATGGGCGGCCGCTGTGGACGCTTCCCCGCCTCGGCGACGCCGACGTCGTCGTCAGCCTCGACGCCGACCCGCTCGGCCCAGGGCCGATGCAGATTGCTTTCGCCCGCGGCTTTGCGGAGCGTCGGCGTAACGTCGACGCGGGGCGCCTTTACGTGGCGCAGTCTTCGCCCAGCGTCACCGCCGCCAGCGCCGACAGGCGGATCGTGCTGGCGCCGGCGGGGATCGCCGAGCTCGCGGCGTTCCTCGCCCGCGCCTTCGGCGCCGATTTGCCGCAGCCGGACCTGACGGCCGAGGCGACCGCTTTCGCCCGGGACGTCGCCGCCGATCTGGACGCACACAAGGCCCGGGCGCTGGTGCTCGCCGGGCCGGCCCTGCCGCCGGATATCCATGCCCTCTGCGCCTGGATCAATGGGCAACTCCGGGCGCCGCTCGACCTGTACGACGCGGATGACATGGCCGAAGCGGGACTGGCGGAACTGACCGACGACCTTCGCGCCGGCAAGGTCGGCGCCCTGTTCATCCTCGGCTGCAATCCCGCCTATGACGCCTCGCCAGAGATCGGCTTCGAACAGGCCGTCGCCAAGGCGAAACTGCGCGTTCATCTCGGCCTTTACGACGACGAGACGTCGCGCTTGTGCGAATGGCGCGTCGCCGAAACCCACGCGCTGGAAAGCTGGTCCGACGGCGTCGCGCCCGATGGCTCTGCGAGCCTGGCGCAACCGCTGATCGCGCCTCTCTACGACACCCGTTCCGCGCATCAGATCCTGGCCGCGCTCGACGCCGATCCCAAGGCTACCGACCACGATCTCGTCCGCGCAAACCTGGCGCGCGCGGGCGCCCGACGGCGATTTCGAGAGTTGCTGGCGAAAGGCGCTGCATGACGGCGTCATGCGCTCATCCGACGCAGACGAAAATCGAAGGAGCGACGCCCCGGCTCCCGACGATTGCGCCACGGCGCCCCGAGGGCCCGTCGCTCGTGCTGCGACCGGACCCTTGCGTCTATGACGGCGCTTTCGCCAACAACGCCTGGCTGCAGGAACTGCCCAAGCCGCTGACCAAGGAAGTGTGGGGAAATTCTCTTGGCCTTTCACCCACCGACGCGAAAGAGCTCGGAGTCGAGGACGGCGATGTCTTGCGCGTCGATGCGGGCGGACGCAGCCTCGAGGCGCCCGCGCGCATCGATCCCGGTCATGCTCCCGGCGTCTCAGCCTCGCGCTCGGCCATGGGCGCAGCGCCGCCGGCGCGATCGGCGCGGGCATCGGCGTCAACGCCAGCCTGCTGCGCGACGAAGATCATTCCTGGCTGATCCGCAAAATATCGGTCACCGCGACCGGCGCGCGTCGGCCTCTGCCTTCGACACAACTGCATTTCAGACTGGAGGGCGACCCGGAAAAGATCTTCCCAAATCTCGACCTCCGGGATTTACCCGGGCTTGCGGACAAGCGCGAAGCCGGCGCTCGCCACCCTGCTTCCCGAACCCGTCCGCGAAGGCGCGCAATGGGGCATGGTCATCGACGTCTCCGCCTGCATCGGCTGCAACGCCTGCGTCGTCGCCTGCCAGGCCGAAAACAATTCGCCGGTGATCGGCCCGGAGGAAATTGCTGTTGGCCGCGACATGCACTGGCTGCGCATCGACGCCTACGACCGCTCGGGCGCGATGGCAGCCGAAGGCTCGGCTTCCAGCCCGTGCCCTGCATGCATTGCGAGCCCGCGCCTTGCGAGCCGGTCTGCCCGACCGGCGCCTCCGTCCACGACAGCGAGGGGCTCAACCTCCAGGTTTACAATCGCTGCATCGGCACGCGCTTCTGCGAGGCCAATTGTCCCTACAAGGTGCGGCGCTTCAACTTCTTCGGCTATGCCGACGGCCAGGAATACGCCAACCTCGGCGCAGAGAGTCTTTCGCGCGCAGAAAAATCCTGACGTGACCGTGCGCAGCCGCGGCGTGATGGAGAAATGCACCTATTGCGTCCAGCGGATCAGCGCGCGCCGCCACGCCGCGGACCGCGACGACCGCGCCATCGCGCGACGGCGAAGTCGTGACCGCCTGCCAGGCCGCCTGCCCGACGCGCGCGATCCAGTTTCGGCGACCTCGCCACGCCAGGGTCCGACGTCGCGAAACTCAAGAAGGACCCGCGCCATTACGCGTTGCTGGAGCATCTCGACACCCGGCCGCGCACGACCTATCTGGCGCGCGTCCGACCGCAAGGGGGGCGAGGCGGGCATGAGCGACGCTGCTGACCGAAGGGCGCGACCGATTCCTGGATCACCGAAGTGATCGCCGACCCCGTGCTATGCGGAGCGCATGCCGACGCGGCTGGCGGTTGGCCTTGCTTGGCGCGGCGCTGCTGTCGGTCGTGCACCTTCGCGGCCATCGCCCGTCTGCTGGCGCAAGGCATCGGCCTGCTCGGCAAAAACGCCACTGTCGTCTGGGGTGTTCCCATCGCCAATTACGTCTGGTGGATCGGCATCGGCAACGCCGGCACGCTGATCTCGGCGCTGCTGCTGCTGACGCGGCAGAAATGGCGGGCGTCGATCAATCGTTTCGCCGAGGCCATGACCCTGTTCGCGGTCTCCATCGCCGGCCTTTTCCCGATCATCCATCTCGGCCGTCCCGGCTATTTCTACTGGCTCGCGCCCTATCCCAACACGATGACGCTCTGGCCGCAATGGCGCAGCGCTCTGGTGTGGGATTTCTGGGCGATCGTCAGCTATCTGCTGTTCTCGATCGTGTTCTTCTACGTTGGCCTGATCCCCGATCTCGCGGCGATGCGCGACCGCGCGCGACGGGCGCGGGCAAGCGCATTCTATGGCGCCTTCGCGCTGGGCTGGCGCGGTTCCGCGCGCCAATGGCGCAGCTGCACGACCGCCTGACCATGACCATGGCGGCGCTCGCGGTTCCCCTGGTCTGCTCGGTCCATTCCATCGTCGGCCTCGACTTCGCCGCAAGCCTGATGCCGGGCTGGCAGGAAAGCGATCTTCCCGCCCTATTTCGTCGTCGGCGCGATGTTCTCCGGCTTCGCGATGGTGGTGCTGCTCGCCGCGGCGGTCCGCTGGGCGTTTCGATTGCGAGCCGATGGTGACGAAGCGCCATTTCGAGGCCATGGCGCTGATCATCCTCGCGAGTTCGCTGATCATGACCCTGTCCTACGCGACCGAATGGTTTTCCGGCTGGTATGGCGGCGAAGCACGCCGAGCGCAGCGAGGTCGCCTTCGCATTCACGGGCGCGTACGCGCCGATGTTCTGGTCGCAGCTCGCGTGCAATTGCCTGATGCCGCAAGTGTTATGGCTCCCTCGCGCGCGAAGAAGCCTGCGGCGTGCTGGTCGGCGTCTCCCTGGCGGTGCTGGTCGGCATGTGGCTCGAGCGCATCCTGATCATCTGGAACACGCTGTCGCAAACCATCCTGCCCAGCACGCGGCATCAGTTTTTCCCGACGATCGTGGACTGGCTGCTGCTGTTTGCGCCGCTCGGCTTTTTCGCGCTGCTGTTCCTGCTGTTCCTGCGGCTGCTGCCGGCCATTCCCATGCATGAAATTCGGCGGCTGCGCCATGAGGATGCGCAATATGAGGAGGCGCAACCATGACCCGGCTGCTGGCTGCGGAATACGACTCGTCGGAGGGTTTTCTGCGCGCCCTCGAAACCATTCGGGAGCGTGGGCTTGCGCCCGAGGACGTGATCGTTCCCTTCCGCATGGAGGAACTCGACGAATTGCTGCCGCAAAGCCTGCCGCCTTTGCGGCCGATCATGGCGGCGGCGGGGTTCGGCGTGGCGCTTTTCGCCTTCGCCCTGCAATCCTACAGCGCCATGGTCGCCTATCCCATCGACTCCGGCGGCCGGCCGACTTTCAGCTGGCCGGTGTTCCTGCTCGCGCCATTCGAGGTCGGCGTGCTTGCGGCGGCCATCGCCGGCTTCATCACCTTCCTGGTCGGATGCCGCCTGCCGCGCCTGCATCATCCGCTGTTCGAACTCGCCGGCGTCGAGCGCGCCGCGCAGGACCGCTTCTTCATCCTCATGCCGCGGGGCGACGGCGACGAGGAGGAAGAGGCTACGCGCCGGCTGCTGTTCGCTTCCGGCGCCCTGTCGATCGAGGCGGGCGAAACATGAAAGACGCTCTCCTCCTGCGGCTGCTGCTTCTGCTGTCGCTTTGCGGCTGCGACGACGGCATGTCGCGCCAAAAGAAATTCGGAACCTACGCGCCGGCAGAGACTCTGGCAGCGAGGCGCCTCCGCCCGCCCGCTCGCCGCCGGCGTCGTCGCCCAGGGCGATCTGGCCCGCGAGCAGGCGGCGCGAGAGGCGCCGACGCCCTCCACGGCGCTGCTCGCGCGCGGCCAGGAGCGCTATCGGATCTATTGCACGCCCTGCCATGGCATGACCGGCGAGGGCGACGGCGTGGTGGTCAAGCGCGGCTTTCCGGCGCCGCCCTCCTTCGAGGCCGCACGGTTGCGCCAGGCGAAGGCGGAGCATTTTTTCGACGTCATCAGCAACGGCTATGGCGCGATGGCCTCCTATGCCGCGCCCATCGAACCGCAGGACCGCTGGGCCATCGTCGCCTATATCCGCGCCCTGCAACTCGCGGGCGCCGCGCCCCTGGCCATCGCGCCCGAGGCAAAGGAGGTCTTGCGATGAGCCGCCCCCTCGTCGCCCTGGGTCTGATCGCCAGCGCCGCGCTGGCGCTGTGGGGAGGCGCCGCCCCGCGTCCCCTGCTGCAAGGCTGGCTCATCGCCTTCGTCATCGTCGCCGGCCTGCCGCTGGGCGCGGTCGCCCTGTTGTGCATCGGACGCCTGACCGGCGGCCTCTGGATCGACGCCGCCGAGCCTCTGCTGCGGCGCGTGGCCGCAGCGACGCCCCGGACTCTGCGTCGCCTTTCTTCCCGTGGTGCTTGGCCTGGCGCAAATTTTCCCTTGGGCCGAGCACATCCGCGCCGCCGGACCGGGTGTCGCGCGGCATTATCTCAACCTGCCGTTTTTCGCCTTGCGCGGGTTCGTCGCGCTGGGCGGGCTGTCGCTCGTCGCGATGCTGCTGATCGCCGGGCGTGGCGGTCGGGCGCTGGCCGCAATCGGCCTGATCCTGTTTTCCATCGGCGCCGATTTCACCGCCGTCGACTGGCTGCTGTCGCTCGATCCGCGCTTTTCGTCCTCGGGCTTCGGCGCGGAAATCGCCATCCAGCAGATCCTGCAGGCGCTGGCCTTCGTCCTGTTCCAGGCGCCGACCCGCAACTCCGTCGGCGCTTCGCAGGACCTCGCGGGACTGACATTGGCCTGCCTTCTCGGCGCGCTCTACATGGAGACCATGGCGCTGATCGTGAACTGGTATGGCGACCAGCCAGCCCGCGCCGCCTGGTATCTGGCGCGGGTCGAGGGCGGATGGGCCTGGACGGCCTTCGCCGCCTTCATCTTCGGCGCGGCGGGGCCGATCGCCGCGCTGCTGTTTGCTCGCGTCAGGGGATCGGCCGGCGCGTTGCGGGTCGTCGGGGCTTCGGTGCTGTGCGGCGTCGTCCTGCATGATTTCTGGCTGATGGCGCCGGGGATGGAAGCCCACGCGGTCCCTGCCGCCGTCCTCGCCCTGGTCGCGCTCGTCTTCGCGACCGTGTCGTTCGCGATGTGGTTTTTTGCGCTGTTGCCGCCGCCTCGCGTAGAGGCGCGGCAAGGGGAGGAACGCCATGGCGCATGAGATCGAGCGCAATTACGAAAGCCCCGCGGTCAATGTCGTCAGCGTCATATTGCTGGCGCTGGGCTTTGTCGCTTTCGCCGGCGGGGCGCTGCTGGCGCTGCATGTCTATTTTTCCCGGCAGAACGTCGGCGCTGTGTACCCGACGGCAAGGAGGTTTCCCCAGCCGCGTCTGGAGACGCGCAACGGCCAGGATTATTCCGCCCTGTCGCGGGAGCAGCGCGCGCGCGCGGAAAATTACGCCTGGGTCGACCGCGAGCATGGATTGGTCCGCATCCCCGTCGCCCGCGCCATGGCCATCATCGCCGCGCGGAAAAACCAGGCCTATGACCCGCCAGAGTCTTCCCCGAACGCTGCGGAGGCGAAACCATGAAGCGGCTTGCCGTACTCGCCGCGTTCGCGCTGGCGCTGGCGCCTGTCGCGGGCGTCGCCGCTTTGAGCCCGGCGGAACTGGCGGACGTGACGGCCAAGCGGACGGGAGCGGGTTTGCCGCAAAACCTTGCCTTCGTTGATGAAAAGGGCGCGCCTTTGTCGCTGCGGGATGCGATGCGCGGCCGCCCGACCGTGCTGATCCCGGCCGATTTCAAATGCCGCGCCTTATGCGGACCGATCCTCACGATCGCTGCGAAATTGTTCCAGACGCGACGCCGACGCCGTGGCGGGGCGCGACTTCAATCTTCTCGTCATCGGGATGGACCCGGAGGAAACGCCGCAGGACGCGGAAGCGATGAAGGCTTCCCGCTTCGGCGGCGACGTCGAGCTCGCTGCCGCCGCTCATTTCCTGCATGGCGACGCCGCGACGCTGGCCACCCTGTTCAAGGCGCTCGGCGTCCGCCCGCTTTACGACCGCCAGGCGGGGCAATGGGCGCACGCGCTCGATATTTTCGTGCTGGCCGCGGATGGTCGCGTTTCGGAAGACCTGCCGGCGCTTTCCACCGACCCGGAATCGTTCCGCATCGCGCTGGCCGACGCGAAGGCCGGCGCCGCCTCGTCCGTCGTCGAGCGCGTCCGCATCCTCTGCTACGGCCTCGATCCGGCGCATGGCGCGCACAACGCCCTGGCGCGGCGGCTTCTGCTGGCGGCTTGCGGCGCTTCCCTGGCCGGCGCCGGCCTGCTCGCGGCAAGAATCCATCGGCGGGCGCGACCATGACCCATATCACGCTTTTCCCCGAGCAGGCTTCAACCCTGGCGCCGCAGACCGATCTGATCCTCGCGGCTTTGCTGGCGCTGTCCGGCGCCATCATCGTCGCGGTGCTCGGCCTTGTCGTGGTGTTTGCGTTGCGCTACCGCCGCGGCTCCGGCGCAAAGCGCGACATCCTGCCGGAATGGATCGACGCGCGAATTCGAGATCGGCTGGACCTCGGCGACTTTCTTCCTGTTTCTCTTCCTCTTCTGGTGGACGGCGCCACGGCGGCTTTCGGCGCTGATCCGCCCAAGCAACGCGATGGAGATCCATGTCGTCGCCAAGCAATGGATGTGGAAGACCCAGCATCCCAATGGCGCCCGCGAGATCAACGCCTGCATGTTCCCGTCGGCGAGCCGGTCCGGCTGGTGATGACCTCCCAGGACGTCATCCACTCGTTCTTCGTCCCGGCTTTCCGCATCAAGCAGGACGTGCTGCCGGGACGCTATACCGAGATCTGGTTCAACGCCACCAAGACCGGCGTTTTCCGCCTGCTCTGCGCGCAATATTGCGGCACCGAGCATTCCGCGCATGCTCGGCGACATCGTGGTGATGCGCCCGCCGATTACGCGGAATGGCTCGCCGACCAGCCCGCACGCCGACGACATCGCCGAGGGAAGGCGCAAGGCTGTTCGCCTCGCTGGGCTGCTCGGGCTGCCATGCCGGCAAACTCCAAAGTCGCGCGCGCCGAAACTCGCCGGCCTGTACGGGCGAACCGTCGAGCTCGCCGACGGCGGCCAGCGCAGTGCTCGACGACGCCTTCATCCGCGACATGATCCTGCAGCCCAAGCGCGCACATCGATCGCGGCTATCGAGCGCGATCATGCCGAGCTATGCGGGTCTCGCTCGGCGACGACGAAATGCTGCGCCTGACCGCCTATATCCGCTCGCTCGGACGGTCGAACAAGGAGATCGCCAAATGACCGACGCCGCGCTCGACGAGCGACCTTCCGCTGCCGCGCCGGACTCCTATCTGCGCGACGGACACAGCCTCTGGTCCTGGCTCGCCAGCACCGACCACAAGCGCATCGCGATCCTCTACGCGATCACCATCACGGTGTTCTTCTTCATCGGCGGCAGTCGCGATCGCGATGGTTCGCGCTGGAGCTGTTCAGCCCGAACGGCGGTCTCCTCAGCGACGACACCTACAACAAGCTGTTCACGCTGCACGGCATCGTGATGGTGTGGTTCTTCCTGATCCCGTCGATCCCGCAACACGTTCGGCAATTTCCTGCTGCCGCTGATGATCGGCGCGCCGCGACGTCGCCTTTCCGCGGCTCAATCTGTTCAGCTGGTATCTGAATATCGCCGGCGGCGCTGTTCACGCTCTACGCCGTCGTCGCCGGCGGCGTCGACACCGGCTGGACCTTCTATACGCCCTTTTCGACGATGTTCTCCAACAGCCACGTGCTCGCCGCCGCGGCCGGCGTTTTCGTCGCCGGCTTCGCCTCGCATCGCGACCGGCGTCAATTTCATCGTCACGATGCACATGCTGCGCGCGCCGGGCATGACCTGGTTCCGGCTGCCGCTGTTCGTCTGGGCGATCTACGCCACCAGCCTCATCCTGGTGCTGGCGACGCCGGTGCTGGCGATCACGCTGCTGCTGGTGATCGCGGAGCGCTGGTTCGGCCTGCCGATCTTCGATCCCGCCAATGGCGGCGATCCGCATCCTGTTCCAGCATCTGTTCTGGTTCTACAGCCACCCCGCGGTCTACATCATGATCCTGCCGGCGATGGGCGTGGTCACCGAGGTGATCTCCTGCTTCGCGCGCCGCCGCGTCTTCGGCTACGACTTCATGGTCTATGCGATGATGGCGATCGCCGGGATCGGCTTCTTCGTCTGGGGCCACCACATGTTCGTGTCCGGCCAGTCGCCTTACGCCAGCCTGGTCTTTTCCTTTCTGTCGTTCGTCGTCGCGGTGCCCTCGGCGATCAAGGTGTTCAACTGGACGGCGACGCTCTACCGCGGCCAGATCACCTTCGAAGCGCCGATGCTCTATGCGCTCGGCTTCGTCGGACTGTTCACCATCGGCGGCTTGACCGGGCTGTTCCTCGCCTCGATTCCCGGTCGACGTGCACGTCCACGACACCTATTTCGTCATCGCGCATTTCCACTACATCATGGTCGGCGGCTCGGTCTCGGCCTTCTTCGCGGCGCTGCATTTCTGGTGGCCGAAGATCACCGGAAAGCTCTATGACGAAGTCCTGGGCGCGGTTCGCCGCGATCCTGATGTTCTTCGGCTTCAACTTCACCTTCTTCCCGCAATTCCTGCTCGGCTATCTCGGCAATGCCCCGGCGCTACCACGTCTATCCGCCGGAGTTCCAGATCTATCAACGTGATGTCCTCGACCGGGCGCCAGCGGTGCTGGCCGCCGCCTATCTGCTGCCGCCGGTCTATCTCACCTGGTCGCTGCTGTTACGGCACCCGCGCCGGCGACAATCCCTGGGGCGCGACCGGGCTGGAATGGACGACGACCTCGCCGCCGCCGACGGAAAATTTTCTCACGCCGCCGATAGTCGAGCGGCGGACCCTACGATTATCACGCGCGAGGCGAAGCGCCGGAGGCAGGACCGCCCGCCGCGCGAGCGGCGCAAGTGCAGGAGCAGGCATGAGCGACCTCGCGCTGCGCGAGCCCTGGGAAGATCTCGACGCCGGCAGCAGCAGGCCGCCACGCTCGGAATTTGGGTGTTCCTCGCCAGCGAGATCCTGTTCTTCAGCGGCATGATGCTGGTCTATGCCGCTTGCCGCCATGGCGACCCCGCGGGCTTCCTCGAAGCCGCGCGGCAAACCAACATCTGTTCGGCACGACCAACACCGTCATTCTGCTGACCAGCAGCTGCGGTCATGGCGATGGCGGCGCAGGCGGCGCGAAATTTTCGCGCGACGGGGAGTCATCTGTTGCCTCGCGCTGACGGCCGCGCTCGGGCTGGCCTTCCTGGTGGTGAAGGGATTCGAATATCGCGAGGACATCGCCAAGGCATCTGGTGCCCGGCGCCGCCTTCCCCATCGCCGCGCGCGGCGCGCAATTGTTCTTCTCGCTCTACTGGGTGATGACCGGCGTCCACGCGATGCATCTGCTCATCGGCATCGTCCTCATCGCCCGTCTCGCTCTCGCCGTCGCGCGGCGAAAACTGCCGCTGTCCAGTCCCGAAATCCAGGTGACGGCGCTCTACTGGCATCTCGTCGACATCGTCTGGATTTTCCTGTTTCCGCTGCTCTATCTCGGGGGACGGTCATGAACGGGATTTTCGCGCGGAATTTGCGCGTCTGGCTCGCGCTCGTCGTTCTGCTGGCGCTCAACGTCTTCCTGGCCTACCGGCCGCTCGGCGCGTTCAATCTCGCCGCGGCGCTGGGCGTCGCCTGCCTGCAGGCGCTGCTGGTCGCGGCGCTGTCGATGGAGCTTTGGCGCGAGCCGCCGCTGATCCGTCTCGCCGCCGCCGCGGCGCCGTTGTGGATCCTGGTGATGTTCGCGCTGACCTTCAGCGACCTCGCGTCCAGACCCCCGCCCTGATGGCGGAACATTGTCCGCCCCTCGCCTGTTGAGAGCGCATCCTCTCCAGTAACGAAAAGGACGCCGAAGTGAGCGAAGCCTTTTTCCATGTTCTCCCGAAGGACGATCAGTGGCGCCTCGAACATGACGGGCAGTCGATCTCCTATGCGACCAAGGAGGCCGCGTTCGAGGCCGCGGTCATCGCCGCGCAAAGGGCCATTCGCGAAGCCTGCGAAGTGAAGATCAGCGTCGATCCCGCGCCCAAGGTCCTGATGGGCCAAGATCAGAACGATCAGAACGCCAGCCAGAGCTGACCTCGCAAGCGCGATGCGGCTTCGCGCGTCGGCGTTTTCCTTCGCCCCTCGCGCGCCGAGGAACCAAGCTCGGGAAGGATCGGGCCGCGACGGCGGAACGCTCGGACAAGAATCCCCCTGGCGAGGAGATCGCGTGACGTTGAAACGGAGCCAGGGCGGACCGGTCGCCGCCACCGCGGAATAAGGCGCCACGACCCCTCACTAATTTCGCCGCCGCCCTAGTATACCCTGCGGCAGACCGAAGTTCACGCCAACGAATTGACACCTTTAACCATGATATGGCCTCCGCCTTTGCCTTATTCACGCCCCTAATGCTTTGCATTAACACGGTTTTTCCGCCATTTTTGGAACCAGCGCCCAAAGCCGGCGTTCGACTCTGTGTAAACGCTTCCACCAAGCAACAAAGGAGCACTCAATGGCGGGACAGGGCGGTTCTCACGAGCAACACGTCAAGGCAGGCCAGCAGAGCAGCGGCGGCACGCATGAGCAGCATGTGAAGGCCGGCGAACAAAGTCACAAGAGCGCGGGGTCCGGATCGTCGTCCACGCAGGGCGGCGCCCGCGAGCAGCACGCCAAGGCCGGCGAGCAGAGCCACAAGAACAAGTAACTTTCGCGCATTGCGACAGCGGCGAGGGGGCGTGAAGCTCCCTCGCATTTTTTCAAACGCAAGGAGACTGCAATGCCCGAGAAACATCTCAACGACCTATTCCAGGACACGCTGAAGGACATTTATTTCGCCGAATTGCAGATCCTGGAGAGCCTGCCAAAAATGGCCGAAGCGGCAAAATCGAAGAAGCTCCGCGACGCCTTCAAGACCCATCACAAGGAGACTCAGGGCCAGATCAAGCGGCTCGAAAAGATTTTCGAAATGCTGGACCAGCCCGCGCAGCCCAAGACCTGCGACGCGATCAAGGGCATCATCAAGGAGGACGCCTCGATCATCAAGAAATTCGAGGGCAGCGAAGCGCTCGACGCCGGCCTGATCGCCGACGGACAGGCGGTCGAGCATTATGAAATGGCGCGCTATGGCGCCTTGCGCTCATGGGCGACGCAACTCGGCATGAAGGACGCTGCAGAGCTGCTCGGCGAGACGCTCGATGAAGAGAAGAAGACCGACCGGCTTCTCACCGAACTGGCCGAAGCCGAGGCCAATCGCAAGGCCGCGTGATCCAAAAAAACCACGCTCTCGCAACAGGTTGGCAGATAATTTTCGCATGCAACTTTCCACAATTTCCCGTGTTGACGCGGTAGGTGCGGCCAATGCCGGACAGCCGCCGGGCGAATTCCTCCCATCGCTCGACGGCCGATTTTCCGGGCATTGAGCCGCGCTGCCCCTCCCGCATTGTTTTGAAAGTCCAGCGCCATGGCGGAAATATCAGGACGGGATCAGTCGGGTCACGAGGAAGCTATCGCAGAGGCGCGCAGTTATGATGGGGTTGCCGGCGGCTGGGGCTCGCTCAAGGGCATCGGCCAGGTGTTCGCGCGTGAAATGTCGAGCCCGGCGGTGGTCGAAACTCTGGCGCGACAAAACAAGGCGGGCGGCCACATGTGCACCTCCTGCGCCTGGGGCAAGCCTGCTGTCCCGCATGTGTTCGAGTTCTGCGAGAACGGCGCCAAGGCGACGATCTGGGAACTGACGCGCGACCGCTGCACGCCCGAATTTTTTGCCGACCCATGCTGTCGCCGAACTGCTCGGATGGAGCGATTACGACCTGGAGATGCAGGGACGGTTGACCCATCCGCTGCGTTTATGACGCCAACGCCGACAAATATGTCGCATGCACCTGGGAACGAGGCGTTCGACGCAATCGGCGCGCATTGACGGCGCTCGATCCGAGGTCGACGGTGTTCTACGCCTCGGGCAGGGCGAGCCTCGAAACTTCCTATCTTTACGGATTGTTCGCGCGATTCTACGGCCACAACAATCTGCCCGACAGCTCCAACATGTGTCACGAGACGACATCGGTCGGCTTGAAGAAGGTCATCGGTTCGCCCGGTCGGAACCTGCGTGCTGGAAGACTTCGAGCATTGCGACGCGATCTTCTATTTCGGCCAGAATCCCGGCTCCAACAGCCCGCGATTCCTGCATCAACCTGCAGGACGCGGCGCGGCGCGGCTGCAAGATCATCACCTTCAATCCGGTGCGCGAAAAGGGCCTGCATCCGCTTCATCAATCCGCAAAATCCGCGTGGAGATGCTGACCGGACAGGCGACCGAGCTCTCCTACATGTATCTGCAGGTGCGGCCCGGCGGCGACATCGCCGCGCTGATGGGCCTGTGCAAGCATGTCGTCGCTGTCGACGACGTACCGGCAAGCCAGCGGTCGCGCGGCGTCATCGACCGCGATTTTCTGCAGCAGCCACACCGATGGCTTCGAAACATTTCGTCGACGACGATGCGCGCCGCCGACTGGGACGGAGATCGAGCGCGTTTCCGGCCTCGCGCGCGAAGATCTGGTGGCGGCGGCCGATGTCTATATCGCCGCCGAGCGCGTCATCGGCGTCTACGGCATGGGCCTCACCCAGCATGTGCATGGGACGCAGAGCATCGGCATGCTCGTCAACCTGCTGCTGTTGCGCGGAAATATCGGCCGCCAGGGCGCGGGCGATTTCGCCGGTGCGCGGCCATTCCAACGTGCAGGGCCAGCGCACCGTCGGCATTTCCGAAAAGCCCGAACTCGTGCCGCTCGACAAGCTCGCGGAAATGTTCGATTTCGAGCCGCCGCGCGAAAAGGGACTGACCACCGTCGACGCCTGCGAAGGCGTTCCGCGATGGCTCGGTGCGAGCCTTCATCAGCCTCGGCGGCAATTTCGTCCGCGCAGTTCCCGAACGCGAGGCCATGGAAGCAGGCGTGGCGCGACCTCGACCTGACCGTGTACATCGCGACCAAGCTCAATCGCAGTCATCTCGTGCACGGCCGCGCGGCCTTCATCCTTCCCTGCCTGGCGCGCTCGGAAGAGGACGAGCAGGCCAGCGGTCCGCAAGCGGTGTCGATCGAGGACAGCTTCAGCCATATCTACGGCTCGATCGGCCGGCGCGCGCCCGCGAGCGAACAGCTGCTCTCGGAGCTGGCCATCGTCGCCGGCATGGCGAAGGCGACGCTGCCAGAGCATCCGCAATGGCGCTGGGACGAATGGACCGCCGACTACGGGCGCGTGCGCGACCTCATCGCCGAGACCTGGCCGGAGGAGTTCCACGATTTCAACGCCGCGCATGTTCCAGCCTGGAGGCTTTTATCGCGGCAACGCCGCGCATGAGCGCATCTGGAAGACCGAAAGCGGCAAGGCGGAATTCACCGCTGCCGACGAGTGATGTCCGCCAGCGACATCGGGGACGCGCCGGGGCGGTATCAACCTGATCACGATGCGCTCGAACGACCAGTTCAACACCACGATCTACGGCTTCAGCGACCGCCTGCGTGGGCTCGAAGGATCGCGGCAGATCCTGCTGATCAATCCCGGCGGACATGCGCCGCGCGGGCCTGGCGGAGGGCGACAGGGTCCGGCTTGTTTCCGACGCCGGCGACGGCATTCGCCGCGAGGTCGACGGTCTCGCGGTCACGCCTTTCGACCTGCCCGATGGCTGCATCGGCGGCTACTATCCGGAAATGAACGTGCTGGCGCCGCTGTGGTGTCACGACCAGGCGTCGAAGACCCCGGCGTCCAAATCGATTCCGGTACGGATCGAGAAGATGGAATAATCGGAAAACTCGGGAGGGGCAGGAGCGGAGCATCTCGAATCACAGGCGACGCTCCGCCCTGTCGATTATTTCGAAGCCTGCCTGTCGAGCTCCCTCGCCATCTGCAGATGGTGCTCCAGCGTCGTCTCGGTCTGCTGCGCCCATTGCTTCAGATCGGCGTTGTCGCCGCCCTTGGCGTAACGCTGAAACAGCGACACGGCGTCCTTGTGCGCGCTATACTGGTCGTCGCGATACTGCTTGTCGAAATCCGCGCCGTTCAGTTTTTCCAGCTTGTCCAGCATCGACTGCTGCGCATTGCTGGGCCCGCTGGGGATCGTCACCTGGATGTTCTTCGATTTCACCAGCGACGCGAGTTCGTCATCGGCCTTCTGGTGATCCGCGATCATCCGCTTGGCGAAATTCTGGGTGGCGGCGTCGCCGCGCTTCAGCGCCAGTTCGCTGGAGCGAATTTCGAACAAGCCGCCCGACGCCGCCTCGCTCACGAAATCCTGGGTGGTCGGGGCGATGCCGAGCGTGGAGTTGACTCCAAGCTTCTCACTTGCCGACTCCGCCAGGGCGGGGGCGCAAAACAAAATGCAGGCCGTAGCAATAGCCAGTTTCTTCATGGCGTTCTCCTCTGGATATTCGGCGGCAACGCCGCAATAACACTCTACCAACACACGGCTTCACTCCGGGTTCCCACCGTGAAACTTTTCAAACCCGAATATAAACGCTACGGTTACGAACGGCTGGCAGGGGATCATCTTGGCAATGAGGTTTCGCGCCTGCGCCATTCGCGATTGAAAAGCGACCCGCTTTTTGGCGATATACGCGATGCTGAACAAATCATTTGATGGCTGGAGGGCTCATGCCCAGCGAAGTTGATGTCGTAATCGTCGGCGCGGGCGCCGCCGCTGTCGGCGCCGCACGCCGCCTCGCGCAAACCAGCCTTTCGGCCCTTCTGATCGAAGCGAGCGGCCGCGTCGGCGGCCGGGCGCAGACCGAAAGTTTTCTCGGCCTGCCGCTTGACCTTGGATGCGGCTATCTTCATTCCGCCGAACGCAATCCTTGGGCGCGCATCGCTGGAGAACATGGCTTCGCGATCGACCGTCGCCCGCCTGCCTGGCGGGGGCAGTATCGCGACCTAGGTTTTTCAGCCGCCGAGCAGAAAGACGCGGAGGATTTCTGGCAGAGCTGGCGCGACCGCCTGGACGCGTCTCCGTTAGAAAGCGACAGGGCGTCCGACGCGCTGCCGCCCGACAGCCAATGGACGGCCTATGCGCAGGCGCTGAGCGGCTATGTCAACGGCGCCAGCCTTGAAGAGCTGTCGATCGCCGACTATCTCGCCTATGATCGCGCAGCGGGCGAGGAAAACTGGCGCGCGCCCGCAGGCTATGGCGCTCTGGTCGCGCGCGCCCTTCCGTCGCTTCCCCTTTGGCTTTCGACGCCGGTCACGGCGATCGACGCCACCGCGCCGGTCATCAAGATCGAAACGACGTCCGGCGTCCTTCGCGCCAGAGCCGTCATCGTCACCGTCTCCACCCATGTGCTGGCTTCGGGCGCGATCAAGTTTAGCCCGTCCCTCGACGCGCGGCTGCATGCCGCGGCCTGTTTGCCGCTCGGCTTCGCCAACAAGCTGTTCCTGGCGCTCGAGGACCCCGCCCTGTTCCAGGATGAGCAGCATGTCATCGGCAATCCGCGCCGCGCCGAGACCGGAAGCTATTATCTGAAGCCTTTCGGCCGGCCGGTCATCGAGTGCTTTTTTGGCGGCAAGGGCGCCAAGGCCCTGGAGCTCGCAGGGCTCGACGAGGCTTTCGCCTTCGCGAAGGAGGAGCTGGCCGGATTGTTCGGAGGCGCCATCGGCCCGTCGCTGCGGGCGCTTGCCGGAACGAACTGGGGATGCAGGGACTGGATCGGAGGCGCCTATAGCCATGCCCTGCCCGGAGAATCGGCGCGCCGCGCCGAGTTGGCGGCGCCAGTTGACGGGCGCCTGTTTTTCGCCGGCGAGGCGACGGACGCCTCGGATTTTTCGACCGCCCACGGCGCCTACGCGAGCGGCGTGCGAGCGGCGGAAGAGGCCATCGACGGCTTCAAATTTCCTTCATGACCTGGCCGTGGGCGAGCAAGGCAAACAAGGCCGTTCCCCCGATGACATTTCCGATCAGGACGGGAAGGCCGAAATGCAACAGCATTCCGAGCGCTCCGGCGTCGCCGTGGAGAATAAGCAGGAACGCTTCCACGCTTCCAGCGACAATATGCATGAAGCCGCCGGCGGCGATCAGCCAGGTCATCATGGCTATGACATGGAATTGCGCGGCTTCGGCGACCGGAAGCAGCCAGACCATCGCCGCCATGAGAAAGCCCGCGGCAATCCCCTTGAACGCCATCGCCATCCAGGAGTGACCGAGAATATGGCCGGCGATCTCCAGCATGTGCTGGCGCAGGTCAGGGTCCAAGGCCGGCGTGAAGCAGAAAAAGGCCGCGGCGAACAGCGCGCCCGCCAAGTTGGCCAAAAAGACAATGGTCCAGAGACGGCTGAGCCGCCAGGAATTCTCCGTCGTGAACTCGGCCAGAACGGGCAGCACGACCGTGAGGGTGTTTTCGGTGAAAAGCTGTTGCCGCGACATGATCACGACGACGAAACCCGCGGCATAGCCGAGTTCCGAAAGCAGCGGAGCATTTGGCAGGCGCCACGCCAGGATGGCCTGCGCCAGCAGCGAGAGGCTGATCGACAGACCCGCAGCGAAGCCCGACCACCAGAGCGAAACGGCGGGGCGCGCCATTTCCTCTTCGCCGAGCCTGCGCACGATCAGGTAGATCACCGGGGTGCGCGGGCTCGACAGGTCCTCTACGGCCTCGCTCTCGCGCGCGCTGATCGAGCCGCCCGCGCCCTCATCGGCGACAGGAGACTTGCCGGCAGTTTTGCGCGGCTCGGCCTGATCGGCAGAAGCCATGGCGTCAGGCTGCTTTCCTGCCGCGCGCCGCCGCCATCGCCAAAGCCGCGGCGGCGAGGAAGCCGACCACCCTAAGATGGCGCGACGCGAGCCGGGCGGCCGGCGGCGCCGCGATCACGACGGCGCTCGCCTTCATCGATTTTGTCAGTTCGGTCCTCCCACGGCGAAAGGACCGCAGGGCGAAGACGAGAAACAGGGCTGTCAGCGAGACGCAGACGCCGGTCACCGTCAGCGCTGCGTCGAGCCTCGGCATAACCTCTGTCAGCGCCAGGAAAAAACTGACGTTCAAAAACAGCGCCGAGGAGACGCCGAACATCAGCGCCAGCGCCGCGCCGCAGGAAATCTGCGCCACGCGTTCTCCAATAGCCGGACGCCCGCCAGATTTTGTCGCCATGGATGTTTCTCTTTGCCGCGAAGCAATCGCCCGCTTTCGTTCCGCCGGCGTGCGCAAATATCTGTTCTTCGATGCAGATTAACGCGATTCTGCAAAGTATGTTCCGCTTCCCGCTTCACACGGCGGATCGTTTCTGCTTCTAAACGATTTGTAACATCGTGGCTGGGAACGACGCCGCGACTTGATCATTTCTCTTGCCTCCGCTGCTGGCGTTCGTCGGACATTCGTCGATCGGCGTCGAAATAGAGAGGCAAAGCTATGAGAGTGAGAGAAAACCACAACAACCTGCGGCGGAGCATGGCTACGACCGTGCGGCTCGAAGGCCGCGCGCAACTGTTGCGCTATCTCTCGGGCAAGCTGCGGAAAAGCGGGGTCGCGATCGCGGACGATACCGTCCACGTCACCCATTACGGCTATGACGACCGGACAGGGTGGGACGAGTATATCATCGTCGTCGAAGGGTTCGGAGTGTTTGGTTACGCCGACGAGCCCTGCCCTGCTGCAAATGCCCCGCTTGAATTAACTGGGCCTCTGGAAGTCGAGATCGCCTTGGCTGAACCGGCGCAGCGCCGCCGCCTCGATTTGCCCGCTGCGCGGTCGGCCCGCGCCGCGCCGCGGACAATCCGCGAAAGGCAGGCCAAAACGGCCTGCAAGACAGCTTGACGGAGCATGATCGAGGCGGCAAGGGGCGGCCGCCACCGGCTTCCTGTCCCGCCCGCGCCTCGCCTTTGCCTTAATGAAGCCTTTACCACGATGCAGGACAACTGAACTTCTCCCTGCGACGTGAGGTTCATTGAGCTATCTGCATCCCCCGCCCGGCGACGCGCCTGTCGTGGTCGTCAAGGACGTTGGCGGCTATGTCGACGAATATGGCCGGCAGACCGCCCGTTATTTCGAGAGCAAGCGCGAGGTCCGCCTGCACGAATGCCGCTCGGCCTGCACCATCGCTCTCGCCTTGCCCAATGTCTGCGTCTTCCCCGACAGCGTGCTGAAATTCCACAAGGCCTATAATCCGATCACCAACGAGGCCAATGAACCCGTCTCGGCCGCCATGATGGCGGCCTATCCCGCCGCCGTGCGCCAACGCCTGGGCGAACTCACCCGCAATTACAAGGTGCTCACCGGCTCCGAACTGATCCGGCTCGGCATTCGCGACTGCAACAGGCCCGCGTCTCCGCGCGTCCTCGTCGCGCGCGCCAAGCCGAACCTGAGCGCCCCGGAAAACCCGATGTCCAACGCCTTCGGCAGTCTGGTCGCCGCCCTTACGCCACAGTCCGCGCAGCCGGCCGGAGTGGCTGTCAAGGTCGCCAGCATCAGGACCCCGAGCGCCCCGAAGGACGACGCTGGCGCGGCGTCTCCTGGCGTGACCGCCGTCCCGACGCCCCCGGCGCGCCCGGCGGAGCTGGCTGGCATCGCTTTGCCGGTTCAGGATGCGAAATTGGTCGGGGCGAAAAGCCAGGAAGCGAAATCGGCGGCTTTGAAATCCGCCTCGGAGATACCTGCGGGCATGCCGGACGCGGCGAAAGATCCGCCGGAGCCTTTGGCGCAAGCCACCGCCCTCGCGCCGCAGGTCGAGGTTTTCCCACCGGAGCCGCCCGTCGCGGAGTCAAATTGGCGACAACCGATCGCCGGCTCGGCGCCGGTGCTGTTTTCGGCGCGCTTCGTCCCTTGGTCCTATCGCCTCGCCGGGCGCAGTTGAAGTCTGCGTCCGGCGCCCGGCCTGGGCTCAGAACAGGCTCAGCTGCACGCCGCCGCCCTTTGGTCGAACAAACAGGTCGGCGCGCAGCTTCGCCTTCTGCTTGTTGAGGCCGATCTTCTCGCAAGCCACCTCGAAACGCCGGCCCAGCATCCAGGCATAAGGGCCGGTCCCCGTCATGCGCTTGCCCCAGGCCGCATCATAGACCTTGCCCTCGCGGGTCGAACGCAGCAGCGCCATCACCTTGCGATATTTGTCGGGGTGGGTTTCCAGCAGCCAGTTGGCGAAAAGGTCCTGCGTCTCCAGCGGCAGGCGCAGCAGAATATAGCCCGCCTCCTTCGCGCCAAAGGCTTCGGCGCGGGTGAGGATGGTCTCGATTTCGTGGTCGGTGACGCCGGGAATGACCGGCGCGACCATGACCGCCGTGGGGACGCCGGCCTGGCTCAGCTTTTCGATCGCGTCGAGCCGGCGCTGCGGCGTCGAGGCGCGCGGCTCCATCGCCCGCGCCAGTTCCCGGTCGAGCGTCGTCACCGACAGCGCGACCTTGACCAGGCCCTTGGCCGCCATCGGCGCGAGTATATCGAGATCGCGCAGCACCAGCGCCGATTTGGTGACGATGGCGACCGGGTGATTCGCCTCCGCAAGCACCTGCAATACGGCCCGCATGACCCGATGCTCGCGCTCGATCGGCTGGTAAGGATCGGTGTTGGTCCCGATCGCCAGGGTCTTCGGCTGATAGGAAGCCGCCGAAAGTTCCCGGCGCAGCAATTCCGCGGCATTGTCCTTGACGGTCAACCTGCTCTCGAAATCCAGCCCCGGCGACAGGCCGAGGTAGGCATGGGTCGGCCGGGCGAAGCAGTAGATGCAGCCATGCTCGCACCCGCGATAGGGATTGATCGAGCGATCGAAGGCGAGATCGGGCGAATCGTTGCGGGTGATCAGGTTTTTGGGCTTTTCATGCGCGACTTCCGTCTTGAACGGCGGCAGGGCTTCGAGCGAGCCCCAGCCGTCATCGACGGCCTCGATCGCCACGGGTTCGAACCGGCCCGAAGCATTGGCCGTGGCGGCGCGTCCGCGGCGGCGCGCCGGGGCCACGGAAGCGGAGGAAGGCGCTGTTGCAGATGGGGAAAGGGCCGAAATCATCGCCGCCTCGCCGGAACAAAAGGACAACAGAACATTTAGCGAACATTAACCCCTTGTCAAGCCGCTTTGCGCGCGCTCGAGAAAACAGCTAAAGCCATGACATGATCTCGGCTCTCGTCCTTTCTCCCTCGCTGCAATCGGGAGAACCGCAAGATCGCGCCTCCGAAGCCGTGGCGCGCAGCCTCGGCGCGCTGGTGCGCGCTGCGGTGGAGGGAATCCTGCGCGACGTGGCCATCGCCGGTCTTCCCGCGGACAAGCTCGGGCCGCTCGCCGACCATGCCGGCTGCGCCTTCATCGAGACGAATTCGGCGCAGGACGGCCTCGCCCGAGCCGCCGCGTCGATGCGCGCCGATTTCGCTTTTGTGCTGGAAGGCGGCTTCGCCCCGCCGAGCGGCTTCGCCGAAGAAGCCGGCGACCTGTTGATGAATCCGGAGCTGTTTCGCGGCGCCCTGCTGCGGCGCGCGCCCGACACTTTGCTCACGCGCATGGCGCCCGGACTGGCGCGGCCGGTGGGCGCGCTGGCCTCGCGCAATGCGCTCAAGGCCGCGGCGCCGCGCGATCTCCCCGACATGATCGGCCGGCTGAAAATCCGCGCCGCCTTTCAGGCGCGGGCGCAAAGGGTGGTCTGACCGCCCTCCCGCCAAGCGCCGCGCGCAAACCTATCGCGCGAAGGTGTTGCAGGAATCGATCCGGCCTGATTGCAACCCGGCCTGCAGCCATTGCACCCGCTGCGCCGAGGAGCCGTGGGTGAAACTGTCCGGCACTGCATAACCGCGCGCCGACTGCTGCAGCCGGTCATCGCCGATGGCCTGGGCGGTGTTGATCGCCTTTTCGACGTCGCCTTGTTCGAGCACCTGCCATTTCTGGTTGGCGTTGGCCGCCCAGACGCCAGCATAGCAGTCGGCCTGCAATTCGATGCGCACGGAAATAGCGTTGGCCTGCGCCTTGGAGCCGGCGTTTTGCTGCGCAGCCTGCCATTTGGGAAGGTCGCCGAGGAGGTCCTGGATGTGATGGCCCATTTCATGGGATATGACGTAGGCATAGGCGAAGTCGCCGCCGCCGCCGAAGCGGCTCTGCATGTCCCTGAAGAAGGAGGTGTCGAGATAGATCTTCTTGTCTTCAGGGCAATAGAAGGGGCCCATGGCCGATTGCGCCGTGCCGCAGCCTGAATTGGTGGCGCCGTTGAACAGCACCACCGGCGCCGGAACGAACTGGACGCCCCTCTGCGCCGGAAGCACGTCCTTCCAGACGTCCTCGTTCTCGGCGAGGATGGAGGCGACGAAATGACGCATCTGGTCGTTCGCCGCGGGCTGACGGCGAGGAGCCTGCGCCTGCTGCGCCTGCTGCTGTCCGCCGGAATGCATGTTGTTGACCATTTCGGCGCCGCCGATCAGCACACGCGGATCGATGCCCAGCGCATAGGAGATCAGGCCGAGCACGACGATGGTCCCGAGGCCGAGATGGCCCGAACTCAGCCCGCCGCCAATGCTTCCGCCGCCGCCCGCGTCAGCGTATTGGTCATCGCCCCGGCGGTCCTCGATATTTTCCGACTGGCGAAAATCTTCCCATTTCATCGCTAGGCTCTCCCGAATGGCGCGGCCCCGTTCTATCAGGCCAAGGTCGCTGTTGGGAAGGTGGAACCCTCACTCATATTCGACGCTGAGGCCCAGCTTGTCGAAGGCCTCGTCTATGGCTTCGAGGATCTTCTGCAGCTCGGTCATTTGGATCTCGGTTTCCTCGTCGGGCGCGTCCCAGCAGACGAGGTCGTCAAGATTGACTGTGAAATCCGCAGCTTCCTCGACGTTAGGCGGCGGCGGCGAAGGCAGGATGGTCCGGGTGCGGCCGCGCCAGACCACCCGGATCGCGCCTTCCGTCAGCTCAACCTCCGGCTTGTCGCCGCGCTTCTTGCTCATGGGGGTCCTCCACGATGCGCCGTCCCGTCGCCCGAAGGGCGTCGCGGCCTTATCATGAACCGAAACGCGCGCCAGACAAGCCCGAACAGGCCAAAAGCGGCGCGCGAGCGCCGCGTCTTCAGGGAATCTCCAGCCTTCCGCCGTTCGAACGGACCAGGGAAGACTGGAGACAGGACTGTGCGCGCGCCTCGACCTTGCGCATCACGCTGGGCAGGGCGGCCTGCCGCATCTGCGTCGCGTCGAGCCAGAAACAGCCCTCCGGCGGAATCGTCCCCACGGGCGCCGCGCCGACGAAAACCGTCAGGTTCAGGGAGAAATGGGTGAAGACATGGTCGACGTCGCCCGCATGTCGCCAAGGGACGCCGGAGACCGGCGCGCTCCTTTCGGCATGGCGCAGGGCCCAGTCTGCGCCCCGATCCGCCCGCCAGTCCGAGCCCGGGACCTCGACCATGCCGCCGAGCAACCCGCGCGGCGGCCGGGTCCGCGTCAGCACCGCTCCGTCGGCACGGCGCAGGTAGAACGCCGCCCCGCGCCGCTGCGGGCGCGGTTTCTTGCGCGGCTTGCGGGGATAATCCTCCGGGTTCCTGTCTTCCCCGGCGGTGCAATCGTCGCGCAGCGGGCATTCGGGACAGGCGGGATTGCGCGGCGTGCACACGGTCGCGCCAAGGTCCATCAGACCCTGGGCGAAATCGCCGGCGCGCTTTTCCGGCGTCAGGCTGTCGATGAAGGCGCCGATCGGCTTTTCGCCGGCCGGAAGCGGCGTCTCAAGCGACAGCAGCCGCGCAGCGACGCGCTTGATATTGCCGTCGACCACGACGGCGCGGCGGCCGAAGGCGATGGCCGCAATGGCCGCCGCCGTATAGGGGCCGACCCCCGGCAAGGCCCGCAAGCCCGCCTCGTCGGAGGGAAAGCGGCCGCCATGGTCGCTGACGATCTTCTTCGCGCAGGCGTGTAGGTTGCGGGCGCGCGAGTAATAGCCGAGCCCGGCCCAGGCCTGCATCACCTCCTCGACGGGCGCGGCGGCGAGCTTCTTCACATCCGGCCAGAGCGCCAGGAATTTGCGGTAATAGGCGGCGACAGCCGCTACCGTCGTCTGCTGCAGCATGATTTCCGACAGCCAGACAGCATAGGGATCCGGCTTTCTGCCGGGCGGCGCGCGCCACGGCAGGTCGCGCCGGCTACGGTCGTACCATTCCAGCAACTTGATCGCCCGGCCGTCCGGTTCCCGCTTGCTTTTGCCCATGGCTTTTCCAACAATGGCGCATGGCGCCGCAAAAGAAATCCAGACCAGTCCCGCTCGCCGACCTTGTCGGCGGCGCGGTCGATCCCTTGCTGGCCAAGCAGGGATTTGGCCAGTCGAGTCTCATCCTGCATTGGGACGACATCGTCGGCGAACGCCTTGCGGCGTGCAGCGAACCCATCAAATTGCAATGGCCGTCCCGCCCCGCCCAGCGGCCGCAAAACTCGTCCCTCGAGCGCGTCCCCATCGAGCCGGCGACCCTCATCCTGCGCGTTGCCGGCGGCATGGCCATTGAAATCCAGCACATGGCGCCACAGCTGATCGAGCGGGTCAATGCTCATCTTGGCTGGCGTGCGGTCGGCCGGCTGTCGATTCGCCAGGGCCCGCTGGAAAAAGCCTCGAAACCCGCTCCCGTAGCCCCGCCTGACGCCGCGGCCGTCGCAGCGGCGAGGGCCGCGACCGAAGGCGTGGCGGACGAGGATTTGCGCAAGGCCCTTGTGCGGCTGGGCGCCCGGGCGCTGCGCGGCCGCGCCGGGACCGCGTGAGCGAGCCAGGAGAGTGGTCAAGATAAGTTTTTGCGACTCACGCTCCGAACGTATATGAAAAACCGTCATTCCCTTACGCAGGACCGGTTTCATGCTTCCTTCCCGCTCGGGCGTCCATCGCCGTGGTTTCCTTACTCTCGGCGGCGCGCTGGCGCTGGCCGGCGCGCCGCTTTCGGTCCGCGCGCAGCAGGCCGGCGCGGAGCAGCCCGCCACAAAGGTCCCGCTCGACCAGCTGATGGCCCCCCAGGCCTTGCCGGATCTGTGGATAGGCGACGCCAGCGCGCCGATCACCATGATCGAATACGCCTCGATGACCTGCAGCCATTGCGCGGAGTTCAACGTCAAATCCTTCCCGCTGATCAAGGCCAATTACATCGACAAGGGCAAGGTTCGCTTCTGCCTGCGCGAATTCCCGCTCGACCCGCTGGCGGCTGCGGCCGCCATGCTGGCGCGCTGCTCCGGCGACAAGCGCGAAGCCATGGTCGAGCTTTTGTTCCAGCAGCAGAAGAACTGGGCTTTCGTCGACAATCCGCTGCAAGCCCTGCAGACAGTGGTCAAGCAGACCGGCATGGGCCAGGCCGCCTTCGAGGCCTGCCTCAACGACCAGGGCCTGTTCGACAAGGTGAACGCCATCCGTGAAACCGCGGACAAGAAGTTCAAGGTCTCCGCCACGCCGACCTTCTTCATCAACGGCGACAAGCGGCCGGGCGAAATCCTTCCAGATCAGATCGACGCGACCCTCGCCCCCTATCTGAAGTAACGGAGAGCTTCCGCTCCATGCGTTATCTGCCCCTCAGTTCCGACGACCGCGAAGACATGCTGGCGCAGATCGGCGTCGACACGATCGACGACCTTTTCATCGACGCGCCGCGCGACGCCTTGCTCAAGGCGCCGCTCGACCTGCCAAGGCGAAAGTCGGAACTGGAGGTGGAGCGCCGCCTGGGCGCGATGGCTTCGCGGAATGTCACGGCGAGCGCGAAGCCGTTCTTCGTCGGAGCCGGCGCCTACAAGCATCACGTGCCCTCCAGCGTCGACCATCTGATCCAGCGCTCGGAATTCCTGACCAGCTATACGCCCTACCAGCCGGAAATCTCGCAAGGGACCTTGCAGGTCCTGTTCGAGTTCCAGACCCAGGTCGCCAACCTGACCGGCATGGAGGTCGCCAACGCCTCCATGTATGACGGCTCGACCGCCACCGCCGAGGCCATTTTGATGGCTCACCGCGTCACGCGGCGCCGCAAGGCCCTGGTCTCCGGCGGCCTGCATCCGCATTACGCCGAGACAGCGCGGACGCTTTCGGAGATGGCTGAGGACGAGATCACCATTCTGCCGCCCGACCCCAAGGCGGCGGAAGACCTGGCCGCGGCGCTCGACGACAGCTTTTCCTGCCTGGTCGTGCAATATCCCGATTTCTTCGGCAACCTTCGCGACCTTCGTCCCCTGGCCGCGGCCTGCCACGCCAAGGGCGTGCTGCTGGTCGCGGTGGTGACCGAAATCCTGTCGCTCGGCCTGATCGAATCGCCGGGCGCCATGGGCGCCGACATCGTCGTCGGCGAGGGCCAGTCCATCGGCAACGGCCTGAATTTCGGCGGCCCCTATCTCGGCCTGTTCGCCACGCGCGACAAATATGTGCGGCAGTCGCCCGGGCGTCTGTGCGGACAAACCGTAGATTGCGAAGGAAGGCGCGGCTTCGTGCTGACGCTTTCGACGCGCGAGCAGCATATCCGCCGCGAAAAGGCGACCTCCAACATCTGCACCAATTCCGGCCTCTGCGCCCTCGCCTTTTCCATTCATCTCTCGCTGCTCGGGCAGACCGGGTTGCAGCAACTGGCGGCGATCAACCACGCCAACGCCGCGGCTCTGGCCGAGGCGCTGGAAGCCAAAGGCTTCGAAATTCTGAATGCGAGCTTTTTCAACGAGTTCGCCTTGCGAGTAAAGGGCGACGCGGCCGCGGTCGTGGACGCCATGGCGGCGCAGGGCGTACTCGCCGGCGTTCCCGTCTCGCGACTGCTGCCCGGCGCCGGCCTGGACGACCTGCTGCTGGTCGCGAGCAGCGAAATCAACACCGACGAGGATCGCGCCGCCTTCCTCGCCGCTCTGACGGGGGGGCAAAGACCATGAACCAGCAGGGCCGCCCCACCCGATCCGAGCATGAAACGCAGGACGCTCCGCAGACTTTTACCTCCAATCGCGCCCTGGAAATCCAGGAGGCGCTGATCTTCGAGACCGGCCGCGAGGATTTCACCGGCGTCGACCTCGACCCGCCCGCGCCGTTCAAGTCGCGGCTCGGCGGGCTGGAGCGCAAGAGCGAGATCGGCCTGCCGGGCCTGTCCGAGCCGGAGGCCATGCGCCATTACGTGCGCCTGTCGCAGAAGAACTACGCCATCGATTCCGGGATGTATCCGCTCGGCTCCTGCACGATGAAGCATAACCCGCGCCTCAACGAGAAAATGGCGCGGCTGCCAGGCTTTGCCGATGTGCATCCGCTGCAGCCGGTCTCCACCGTGCAGGGCGCGCTGGAACTGATGCAGGAACTGTCCGACTGGCTGCTGACGCTCACCAACATGACGGCGGTGGCGCTTTCGCCCAAGGCCGGCGCGCATGGCGAAATGTGCGGCATGATGGCGATCAAGGCGGCCATTGCCGCCCGCGGCGAAGCGGCGACGCGGAAGGTCGTGCTGGCGCCGGACTCGGCGCACGGCACCAATCCCGCCACCGCCGCGGCGCTGGGCTTTTCGGTGCGCGCCGTGCCCGCCGGTCCGGACGGGCTGGTCCATCCCGACGCGGTGAAGGCGGCGCTCGGCCCCGACGTCGCCGCGATCATGCTGACCAATCCCAACACCTGCGGCCTGTTCGAGCGCGACATCGTCGAAATCGCCCGGCTAGTCCACGAGGCCGGGGCCTATTTCTACTGCGACGGCGCCAATTTCAACGCCATCGTCGGCAAGGTGCAGGCCCGGCGACCTCGGCGTCGACGCCATGCACATCAACCTGCACAAGACCTTTTCGACGCCCCATGGCGGCGGCGGTCCGGGCGCCGGTCCGGTGGTGCTGTCCGAGCGCCTCGCGCCTTTCGCGCCCGTCCCCTTCCTCAGGCGCGACGGCGAGGCGCTGACGCTGGTCGAGCGGACAGAGGGAACGCAGGCCTTCGGCCGCATGACCGCCTTCCACGGCCAGATGGGCATGTTCGTCCGCGCGCTTGCCTACATGCTCTCCCATGGCGGGGATGGGCTGCAAAAGGCGGCGGAAGACGCGGTGCTCGCCGCCAATTACATCCGCGTGGGTCTGGGCAATGTCATGTCCGCGCCTTTCGGCGACCGGCCCTGCATGCACGAGGCGCTGTTCGACGACACCTGGCTGAAGGACACTGGCGTGACTACGCTCGATTTCGCCAAGGCGATGATCGACGAGGGTTTTCACCCGATGACCATCTATTTCCCGCTGGTCGTCCATGGCGCCATGCTGATCGAGCCGACCGAATCGGAATCGCTGGTGTCGCTGGAGACTTTTTTGGCGACCATGCGCGATCTGGCTTTCAAGGCCCTGCGCGGCGACAGGGAGCGCTTTTTGGGCGCGCCCTATTTCGCCCCGCGCCGCCGCCTGGACGAAACCGCCGCCGCGAGAAAGCCGATTCTGCGCTGGAAGAAGCCGGAACCAGTGGCATAAATTCCATCTCGGCTGGCGTCCGAAGGGATCGGCCCTACAAGACTTCCCGCTCGATTCGCCGGTCGGGAATCAACCAGATCCCCGCGACCACGACGTAAAACAGTCCCCCGAGCCAGGGGCGCCAGAACGCCCCCGCTATGCCCAGGGCATAGAGCAGGATCGACAGCTTGCCCTTGACGTCGGAGCCGATGGCGCGATGCAGGGCCGTCTCGCCCGCCTGCGCCCGCAGCAGCGCGACCACCAGGATAAAATAGGCGATCGCCGCCGCTATCAGCACGCCGCCGTAGACGGCGACCGGCGCCGTGGCGAATCGGGTTTCGGCTGCCCAGGCGGTGGCGAAAGGCATCAGCGACAGCCAGAACAGCAGGTGGATATTGGCCCAGAGCGCCGCGCCATTCACCTTTTCCACGGCGGTGAACAGGTGATGGTGATTATTCCAGTAGATGCCGATGTAGAGAAAGCTCAGCACATAGGCGAGGAACGTCGGCCACAGCTGCGCCAGGTCGGACAGATCCTCGCCATGCGGCGCTTTCAGCTCGAGCACCATGATGGTGATGATGATCGCCAGCACGCCATCCGAAAAAGCCTTGATACGCTCGCTCGACACACCGCCCTCCCATGACCGCCGACCCAGCATAGGCCATTGACGCCGGCAGCGAAAACCGCCCTTAAAGCCGCGGCGCAGGGCAATTCGTCTGCGACCTTTGGAGGCGCCGCAAAAAAACGGCGTTTTTCCCTTGTTTTTCATGCCATTATGCTCGCCACAGAAAAGCCGCGCTTGTCTTGACACGCCATGATCGCGTCAATATGTTGCGCGCGGTTCATGAAGGGCAGGAAGTCCCGGGCATTCTCCAGAATGCTCAGAGCATCCTGGAGTCCGGTTCCCCATCGGGCTTCGTCCGGACGACCTCCTGCAATTTGCGGCGGCTGCGACAGGCGAAGCCGACTCCCCATACGCGCTGGCGGCGCGAGCTTACAGGGGCAAGAGATGCAGGACGGTCCAGACGAAGCCGATGCGCTGAAGGCGCGCCTCGCCAAGCTGACGAGCGACCTCCAGGCCCGGCGCGAAGACCAGAAAGAGGTCGAGCGCAAGGCGGAAAGCGATCTCACCGACAAGGGCCTCGGATCGGCGATGAGTCTCGGCTTTCGCGTCATGTCCGAATTCGTCGCCGCGACGGTCGTCAGCGCGCTGATCGGTTGGCGCCTCGATCTCTGGATCGGCACGACGCCGCTTTTCCTCATCCTGTTCCTGGGATTGGGCGTGGCGGCGGGGTTCTGGAACGTCTATCGCCTCGCGGTCACGCCGCCGGGGCCGCGCGGCCCGAAACAGCCGCCGAACTAGTTTTCGCAGCGGGAGGCTCCCGCTCAAGAATTGAAGGGCAGAACATGGCCGGTCCCGCGATTGATCCGATCCACCAATTCCACATCAACGCGATTGCGCCCCTGCATCTGTTCGGCGTCGACGCCTCCTTCACCAATGCCTCGCTGTTCATGGTGATCGTGCTGGCGGCGATCACCTTCGTGATGGTGATCGGCACCTCCGGCAGCCATATCGTGCCCAACCGCCTGCAGTCACTCGCAGAACTCTCCTATGAATTCGTCGCCAGCATGGTGCGCCAGACCGCCGGCGACGCCGGCATGCGCTTCTTTCCTTTCGTTTTCTCGGTCTTCATGTTCGTGGTCTTCGCGAACCTGATCGGCCTGATTCCCTACACCTTCACGGTGACCAGCCAGATCATCGTCACCTTCGCCTTCGCCGCCTTCATCATCCTGCTGGTGATCCTCTACGGCTTCTACAAGAACGGCATGCACTTCCTGAATCTGTTCGTCCCCTCGGGCGTGCATTGGGCGCTTCTGCCCTTCATCGTGCTGATCGAAGTGATTTCCTTCTCCGTCCGCCCGATCACCCTCGCGGTTCGTCTTTTCGGCAACATGCTGGCCGGCCACATCACGCTGAAGATTTTCGGCGGCTTCATCACCCTGCTGCTCGGCGCCGGCGCCGGCTATGCCGTGCTCTCGCTGCTGCCCATGGCCGGCATCGTTCTCCTGACCGCCTTCGAGCTGCTGGTCGCTTTCCTTCAGGCGTATGTCTTCGCCATCCTCACTTGCGTCTATCTCAACGACGCAATTCACCCGGGCCACTGATAATTCTTATCCAACAACAAAAAGTCGCCCTTCAAAATCGAATGGAGTTTTATGATGGATCCTGTTGCAGCTAAGTACGTCGGCGCCGGCCTCGCCGCCATCGGCATGGGCGCCGCCGCCATCGGCGTCGGCACCATTTTCGGTAACTTCCTCTCCGGCGCGCTGCGCAATCCCTCGGCTTCCGACGCCCAGTTCGGCCGCGCGTTCATCGGCGCCGCGCTTGCGGAAGGTCTCGGCATCTTCGCCTTCCTCGTGGCGATCATCCTGCTCTTCGTGAAGTAACGCCTTCCGCGCCGGCGGATTATTTCGCCGGCGCGTCTCAACCGTCTTGCATTTAGGATCGATCAATGGCTCACGACGCTGAAGCGCACCACGCCGGAACCGAGGTTCCCGGCGGCCCCGCTCACGAAGGCGCTTTTCCGCCCTTCGACCCGGTCAATTTCACGGGTGAACTCGTCTGGCTGGCGATCACTTTCGGCGCGCTCTACCTGCTGATGTCCAAGGTCGCGCTGCCGCGTGTCGGCAATATTCTCGCGACACGCAAGGACAAGATCAACTCCGACCTCGCCTCCGCCGCCAAGGCGCAGGACGAAGCGGCCGCCGCCGCCGCCGCGCATGAAAAGACCCTGGCCGACGCCAAGGCCAAGGCGCAGGGCGTGGGCCAGGCCGCGCACGCCGACCTCACCGCGCAAGCCGACGCCCGCCGCCAGGCGCTCGAAGCCGATCTCAACGCCAAGATGGCCGAAGCCGAAACGCAGATCGCCGCGACCAAGACGGCGGCCATGGCCAATGTCGACAGCATCGCCACCGACGCCGCCCACGCCATCCTGCAGCACATCACCGGCCAGCCGGCCGACGCCAATGCGGTGGCCTCCGCCCTCGCCGCTCTGAAAGCCTAAGGGGATTCGAGATGGAATTTGACGCAGAATTTTTCGTCGCCCTCGGCTTTGTCATCTTCGTGCTCGGCCTCGGCTATCTCGGGGTCCACAACAAGCTCGGCGCGGCGCTCGACGGGCGCATCGCCAAGATCAAGGACGAACTGGCCGAAGCCGCGCGCCTGCGCGCCGAAGCCCAGGCCCTGATGCAGAGCTTCGCCGCCAAGACCGCGGAAGCCGAAGCGCAGGCAGCCGAAATCATAGCCCAGGCCAAGGCGGAGGCCGAAGCCATGGCCAAGGAAGCGCAGCAGCGGCTGGAAGATTATGTCGCCCGCCGCACCAAGCAGGCGCAGGACAAGATCGCCCAGGCCGAGGCGCAGGCGACCAGCGACGTGCGCGCCGCCGCCGCCGACGCCGCCGTCAAGGTCGCCGAAACCGTGCTCAAGACCAGCTCCGCGGGCGCCGGCGGACATGGCTTCGTCGAACAAGGCATCGCGAGCGTCAAGACGCTGATGAACTGAAGTCCTCACGTTCCAAGATCTACAAAAGCCGGGGCCGACGCTCCGGCTTTTCGTTTCTTGATCCCAACTCATTCTGCCGAGATTACCGTCATTGCGGACGGAGCGAAGCAATGACGGCGTTGCGACTTTGAAAACGGCGAAAACTCATTCCCCGTTATGCTTGCGCCTTATCCTGCGCACCGTCCACCAGACGAAGCCGGCGACAAAGGGGATGAGCACGGCTGTCGCCACGCTGGGCTCGACCTCCAGCCCCGCCTGGTGCGCGCCTTCGAACAAATGATGGAAGACGCTGGAAATATAATAGGTGATCGCCGCGACCGAGAGCCCTTCCACCGTCTGCTGCAAACGCAATTGCAATTGCACCCTCTCGCCCATCTGCCGCAGCAGGTCGCCATTCTGCGCCTCGACCTCGGTGTCGACGCGGGTGCGCAGGAGTTGCGCGGCCCGGGTCAGTTTTCGCGAGAGGTCGGCCTGCCGCGCTTCCGTATTCAGGCAGGTGCGGATCGCCGGCTGCAGCCGCCGGGTGAGAAAACCGCCCCAGCTCGAAAAGTCCGCCAAAGGCGTCTCGTCGATCGCCTGCAGGCGCTCCTGCACCAGATTGTCATAGGCGCGGGTGGCGCCGAAGCGAAACAGGCTGGCCGCGGCGCCGACCTCCAACTCCGCCGACAGGCTGGTCAATTCGTCCAGCAATTTGCGGTTCTGGTCGACGCCGGTCGCCTGCGTCATGGCGTCGAGCAGATGCGGCAATTCCTGCTCGATGCGGCGGATGGAAGGCGAGAGGCTTTGCGCCTCCGGCAGGCCCATCAAGGCGAGGGTGCGATAGGTTTCAATTTCCAGCGCCCGCTGGACCAGCCGGCCCGCCGCCATGGGCGGCATGGCGCGGTTGGCGATGAAGATGCGCACAAAGCCGAAGGTGTCAGGGGCAAAATCCGTGGCGATCAAGGCGCGGCGGTCGCTGGCCTCGGAGATCGCCACCTTCAGCGGGCCGAAAACCGGAACGATCGCGCACGGGTCCACGTCGCCTGGGACCATGTGCAGGTCGGCGGCGACCAACAGGAGACCCGGCTGCGGCAGCATCTGCACCTTCTGCATGAAAGCGGCCGACGAAGGGGTGAAGGGCTCGTCGGTTTCGCCGCAGGCGAATTCCCAGCTATGGGTGATGAATTCGCCGTGTCGCTCCCAGACCAGCGACGTCCCCTGCAACTCCAGGCGGAATTGGCGGGTTTGCGGGTCCGGACCGGGCTGGCCGCGTTCAATGCAGGCCTTGGTCAAGGCCAGGAAATCCGCCTCGGCGCGCGCGGGATCGGTCAGGAAGGCGAAATGCAGGATGCGAACAGGGCTTTCCAGCGGCCGCGTCGGGCGGGCGTGCAACTCGCCGAGAATGCGCGCGCGCCAAGGATGCTGCTCGAAAGGATGCTGCTCGAAGGATGACGCCCCCTGCGCCGGTCCCGATTCCGTCATGCTTCCCCCAAAACGGTAAAGTTGTTACATAATGATGGCCTGACTCTTGCTGCCGGCCAACGGTGACATTGCCATGGATTCCCAGCCCAGGAGAATGCGTTTATGCGCTTGACCTCATCCTTTTCCGCCGCTCCCCGTTTCCTGACGAGGCTGGCGGCGACGCTGGCCCTTGTCGGTTTTTCCACCCCCGCCTTCGCGCTCGACCCCGCGCCTTCGCCGACGCCCGCCCCCGCCGCCAAGGCCGCGACGGTCACGGTCTTCGCGGCGGCGAGCCTGAAGAATGCCCTGGACGAGGCCGCTGCGCTGTGGAAGAGCCGCAGCGGCGAGGACGTGGCGATATCCTACGCCGCCTCCTTCCCGCTGGCGCGGCAGATCGAGGCCGGCGCCCGGCGGATCTCTTCATCGGCGCCGATACCCAGAGCATGGACTATCTCGCCGGCAAGAACCTGATCGCGCCCGCATCGCGCAAGAACCTGCTCGGCAACGACCTCGTGCTGATCGCGCCGAAGACCGCTTCGACCGATTCCGTGGCGCTGACCCCCGCCGCATTTTTTGCCGCCCTGGGCGACGGCCGCCTGTCGATGGGCGATCCCGCCAGCGTGCCGGCCGGCATTTATGGCAAGGCGGCGCTGACCAAGCTCGGCCTTTGGGACCCGGTCCAGGCGCATCTGGCTCTGGCCGACAATGTGCGCTCGGCCCTGCTCTATGTATCGCGGGGCGAAACGCCGCTGGGCATCGTTTACGCCACCGACGCCCATGCGGCGCCGGAGGTCAAGATCGTCGCCCGCTTCCCGGAGAACTCGCATCCGGCAGTGGTCTATCCCATCGCCCTGACCGCCACCGCCAAGGGCGAGGCGCCGACGAAGTTCTTGGCGTTTCTCGAAGGGCCGGACGCCGCCAAGGCGTTTCGTCAAACAGGGGTTTGTGGTGCTGGGAGGGAAGTGACCTTCCGCGACTACGAAAAGCTTGTCATCAAATTGAAAAACCGCCTCGCGGCGGTTTTTCTTTGATTTCGATTGGTTAGAAGGAAAATCAGGCGGCGAGCGAGGCCGTCCGGTTCTTCGTCCGGCGATGGCCGACAAAGCCGAGGCCGGCGAAACCGGCGAGCATCAATGCCCAAGTCGACAATTCCGGGACGCCCGCAACGAGGGTGCCAGGTTGCCCTGGATTATAATTGCCATTGGGGTTCCATGACGAGAGATAATAGGTGTTCGACCCTGTCGAATATACGTTGTATTCGTAAGAGCCCGCCGTGAACAAAATGCCATTGTTATCCAAATAAGGCGCAGATATATATGCCACATTATCGAAATAAAACTGTCCGTCGGCCGATGTCGCTTGGTTCGGAGGATTGGTATTAGGAACCAGTCCGATTATACTGCCTCCACCTACGCCCGAAACGTAGCCAGAAATGGCTGTGATATCGTAGCCGCCTAACAAATCGACGGTGTTTGCCGTAAAGACTTGTCCCGTTATCGTAAACGGCGAACCGGACGTCGTTTCGAAGGTGAAGTCGTAGACAGCGGCTTGGGCCGCGCCGGCAACCAAGCTGGCGCCCAGAATTGCCCCCCGCAAAATTGCTGAAACAGGCTTCATGAAAGATTCCCTCACAAATCTCATATGCCGAAACAGCCACCGGCTGTCCATGGCGCGCACTAAATTCAAACAAGTCTTAACAATTGCCTTACCTAAAGTCAATAAACTGACTTAGGTCATATACCTTGGCGATCCATTGCCAGAACCCCTGTCATTGGGAAGAAATTATTATTCTTGCCAAACAAGTTAGCGCGGATCGCCAACGCCCTCCCGACGGTTGATGGCCTCACTGACGACGAACACGATGAATAAATTTACCGCCGCGCCCTGAAAAAATCCCGCAAGATTTCTCCCGCTTCGCTGGCGCGAATACCGCCGTAGATTTCCGGCCGGTGATGGCAGGTCTTCTGCGAAAAGAAGCGCGGGCCGTTGTCGACGGCGCCGCCTTTTTCGTCCTCCGCGGCGAAATAGAGCCGGCGCAGGCGGGCGAAGGAAATGGCGCCGGCGCACATGGCGCAGGGCTCCAGCGTCACATAGAGGTCGCAGCCGGTCAGCCGTTCGTCGCCAAGGATTTTCGCGGCGGCGCGGATGACCAGGATTTCGGCATGGGCGGTGGGGTCGTGGTCGCCAATGGTGCGATTGCCCGCGGCGGCGATGATCCCGCCGTCATGGACCAGCGCCGCGCCGATCGGCGCCTCACCGCGCGCAGCGGCGGCCTTGGCCTCGGCGAAGGCGCGATCCCAGGGGTCGAGGAGGTTTTCGCGGTCGGTCACGGATCATCCCGAGATGCGATGTCAAATCAATTGCGCCTGCGGCGCGGCGGCTTTCCGCGAGGCGCCGATGCGCGCCATCCAGGCGGCGCGCAGGGGCTGGTCGTAGCGCGCATCGAGGACGGCGACCAGTCCCACCAGCAAAACCAGTAGCGCCAGTCCGCTCGCGGGCGCAAGATCGGCGACGTCGACCGAACCGAGCGCGAACACCAGATCGCGGATCAGCCGCCCCAGCGGTTCGTGCAGCGCATAAACACCGTAGGAGACAGCCCCGCCGAACCGCGCCAGCCGAAGCAGCGCGCCGGTCGGCTGGCAGCCGACGGCGAGAAAGATCAGCGATGGGAAAACTGCCAGGATCGCGGCGAAGTCGAAGGCGAAGGCCCATTCTCGGGCGGCGCCGCGCACAGGATGGCGGCCGTAGCGGCAAGAATGCCGAGGGCGAGCGGCGAACCGCCGAAATGATAGTTTCGACGTTCGAAATTGCGAAAGATCAGGACGCCGAAGAAGAACGAGAACGTCGCCCGGAACAGGGCGGCGGGCATGGTCGACACGGTGTAGCCTATGTCGAAATTGGTCGCCCCCTGCCCGGCGTAGAAAACCGCCGAAGCGATCAGGCATAGCGCCGCCCCCAGCACCAGCAGCGCCAGCCGCCGGAAGTCGAGCCAAGGCAGCAGCCAGACATAGGCCATGTTGACCACGATTTCGAACAACAGCGACCATGAGGGGCCGTTGAGCGGAAAATATTTTCGCAGATCCGTTTCGGGATTGGGAAGGAACAGCAGCGAGCCGAACACATGATAGCCGAAGCTGGCGGGATCGTAGACCTGTTCCAGCGCCAGCGCGGCCGCAGCCGTCAGCGCCGCCAGCACGTAGAAAGGATAAAGGCGGATCATGCGGATCAGGAAGAACTGGCCCGCCGAGAGCCCGGACAGCAGCTTTCTCTCATAGGAACGGCAGATAACCACGCCGCTGAGCAGGAAGAACACGTCTACGGCCAGGTAACTTTGCTGCAGGATGAACGATCCGAAATAGCTGTGCGTATGCCGGAGCACGATGAGCAGGGCGGCAAGGCCACGAACGCCGTCGAGGCAATAGAAGAACTCCTGGCGCGGCTTTATTCCGTCTGCTGCCGCTCCCGCATATCCGACCATTCTGCGATCCCTGCTTCAATCCGGTCGCGCCGCAGGCGCGCATCTGCGCAATCGGGCTTTCTGCCGGCGATAGCCTCTGCTATCAGATTTGCATGAAAAAAGAGTCTCTGCTTCCGCACGGCGCCGCCCGCAAGCCTGCCGCGAAACGTCCGGCCAAAAAGGCGCCAGACGCCGCGAGGGCGCATGAGGGCGATCGCATCGCCAAGGTCATGGCCCGCGCCGGCCTGTGCTCGCGCCGCGACGCCGAACTCTGGATCGAGCAGGGCCGCGTCGCGGTCAATGGCGAAGTGCTGCGCAGCGCCGCGCTGAACGTCACGAACGAGGACCGCGTGACCGTGGACGGCAAGCCGCTCGCGACCCGCGAACGCACGCGTCTGTTCCTGTTCCACAAGCCGCGCGGGCTCGTCACCACCGATCGCGATCCCGAGGGACGCCCGACGGTGTTCGACTATATCGCGGAAAAATTCCCGGCCCTGCCGCGCCTGATGTCGATCGGCCGGCTCGACATCAACACCGAGGGCCTGTTGCTGCTGACCAATGACGGCGGCCTCGCCCGCGTGCTCGAGTTGCCGGCCACCGGCTGGCTGCGCCGCTATCGCGCCCGCGCCAATGGCAAGACCGACCAGGCGCAGCTCGACACGCTGGCGAAAGGCGTGACCATCGACGGCGTCGACTACGCTGGCGTGGAAGCAAGGCTCGACCGCGTGCAAGGCGCCAATGTCTGGATTTCGCTCGGCCTGCGCGAAGGCAGGAACCGCGAGGTCAAGCGCCTGCTCGAGCATCTGGGTCTCGGCGTGAACCGGCTGATCCGCCTGTCCTACGGACCGTTCCAGCTCGGCGAAATGGCCGACGGCTTCGTCGAGGAAGTGCGCACGCGGGTGCTCGCCGACCAGCTGGGCGAAAGCCTCGCGAAAGAAGCCAATGTCGATTTCGAGGGCCCGGTGTTCGACCGTACGCCCGAGCCGGAGCCGGAAATCCGCGCGCCACGCGGCAGGAATGCGGCGGAAAAGCCGGAACGCGGGGAAAAGCCGGCAAAGAAATCTTTCGCTTCGCAGGAAAAGCCGGAGCCGCGCAAGCATGTCACGGCGCTGCGCAACGATCGCGTCAAGGCCGAGAAAGGCCCGCGCCGCCGCACCGAACGCGACGCCACCGAGGACCGCAGGGGCCGGAAAGTCGTGGTCGAACGGGTGAGCGCGGTAACCCGCCGCGAGGATGCGCCGGAGACGCGCAACGCGCGCCGTTTCCGGGACGAGCGTGAAAAGCAGGAGACGCCGCGCACGTTTTCGGCAGGACGCAAAGCCGGCCCTCGTGCGGAGTCGGCCGGAGCGACCGGCGCGGCCAAGACGTTTCGGCGCGGCCCGCGTACGGAGGCCGGCGACGCCCGGCCGCAGCGCTCCGAGCGTCCGCGCGGCCCGCGTGTGGACGCCGGCGAAGCCCGGCCGCAGCGCTCCGAGCGTCCGCGCAGCCCACGGGCGGAAGCCGGCGAAGCCCGGCCGCAGCGGTCTGAACGCCCGCGCGGCCCGCGTGTTGAAGCCGGCGAAGCCCGGCCGCAGCGGTCTGAACGCCCGCGCGGCCCGCGTGTTGAAGCCGGCGAAGGTCGGCCGCAGCGTTCTGAACGTCCGCGCGGCGCTGCCAAGGAATTCGGCGAACGCCCGAGGGCGGCCCGTGACGGCGAGCGCCCCCGCTCCGCCGGCAAGAGCTTCGGCGAGCGTCCGACCGGCGGCAAGCCCTTTGGCAGTCGCCCCGCTGGCGCCAGACCTTCGGGAGACAGGCCTGCTGGGGGAAGGCCTGCTGGGGGAAGGCCTGCCGGCGGCAAGCCGTCCGGGGGCCGGCCGGGCAAGCCCCGCGGCAAGTAAGCGATGCGAATCGTCGGCGGCCGCCTGAAAGGCCGCGCCCTCCGCGGACCGAAATCCGACGGAATCCGCCCGACTTCCGACCGGTTGCGCGAGAGCCTGTTCAACGTCCTCGTCCATTCCTACGACGATCCCCTGCCCGGCGCCCGGGTGATCGACCTCTTCGCGGGCACGGGCGCCTTCGGACTGGAGGCGATTTCGCGCGGCGCCGAATTCTGCCTGCTGGTCGATGACGGCGCCGAGGCGCGGGCGCTGATCCGGGAAAATATTGAGGCGCTGGGCCTTGGCGGCGTAACGCGCATCTTCCGACGCGACGCTCGCCGCTTGGGCGATGCGCCGCCCGGGCCGCCCTACACGCTGGCATTCCTCGATCCGCCCTATAACCGCGGCCTCGCCGAATTCGCGCTGATCTCACTGGCGCGCGGAGGCTGGCTGGCCTCGGGCGCCCTGGTCATCGTGGAAGAGGCGTCCGCGGCCGTTTTCGAGCCCGCCGCCGGCTTCGACGTGCTTGAGCGACGCGATTACGGCGAGACGGAAGTCATTTTTCTGCGCTATGGCGGACTTGACCGGCCTTGAAGGCTGGCCTATGAGTTCTGGGACTTCTAACGGGAACGAAGACCGTGCGGAATTTCCTTGTTGTAGATGAGGCGCCGACAGCAGGCCGGGACTGACCCGGATTTCCTGCCGCTGGCGCTTACCCGGGTCCCGAAAGGGGCCTTTTTTATTGGCCGCATGCCCGAAACGATAAGCAGACAAGAGCTCTGGAGCTGACAATGTCGAAGATGATGACCGGCGCCGAAATGGTGGTGCAAGCCCTGCAGGATCAAGGGGTGACGACCCTGTTCGGCTATCCCGGCGGCGCCGTCCTGCCGATCTATGACGCGTTGTTCCATCAGACCAAGGTCAAGCATGTGCTGGTGCGCCACGAACAGGGCGCGGCCCATGCGGCGGAAGGCTACGCCCGATCCTCCGGCAAGGTCGGCGCCCTGCTCGTCACCTCCGGCCCGGGCGCCACCAACGCCGTCACCGGCCTCACCGACGCGCTGATGGATTCCATTCCTCTGGTCTGCATCACCGGCCAGGTGCCGACCCATCTGATCGGCTCCGACGCCTTCCAGGAAGCTGATACGGTCGGCATCACCCGCCATTGCACCAAGCATAATTATCTGGTGCGCAAGATCGAGGACCTGTCCCGTGTCCTCCACGAAGCCTTCTATATCGCCCGCTCCGGCCGCCCCGGACCAGTGGTCATCGACATTCCCAAGGACGTGCAATTCGCCACCGGCATGTATTCGCCGCCGAAGAACGTCCAGCACAAGACCTATCAGCCGCAACTCAAGGCCGAACTGTCTAAGATCAAGCAGGCCGTGGCGATGATGGCCAAGGCGAAGAAGCCTATCTTCTACACCGGCGGCGGCGTGATCAACGCCGGCCCGATGGCCTCGACCCTGCTTCGCGAACTGGTGGCGCAGACGGGCTTTCCCATCACTTCAACCTTGATGGGCCTCGGCGCCTATCCGGCCTCAGGCAAGAACTGGCTCGGCATGCTTGGCATGCACGGCTCCTACGAGGCCAATAACGCCATGCATGACTGCGACCTGATGGTCGCCATCGGCGCGCGTTTCGACGACCGCATCACCGGCCGGCTCGACGCCTTTGCGCCGCATTCGCAGAAGATCCACATCGACATCGATCCGTCCTCGATCAACAAGAACGTGCAGGTCGACCTGCCCATCGTCGGCGACTGCGCCCATGTGCTCGAGGACCTCGTGCGCCTTTGGCGCTCCGAGGCTCTGCCGGTGGACAAGAAGGCGCATCAGGCGTGGTGGGCGCAGATCGACACCTGGCGCGCGCGGAAGAGCTTCGGCTATAAAAAATCCGAGACGGCGATCAAGCCGCAATATGCCGTCGAGCGCCTTTACGAACTGACCAAGAAGCGCAAGACCTACATCACCACGGAGGTCGGCCAGCACCAGATGTGGGCGGCGCAGCATTTCCACTTCGAGGAGCCGAACCGCTGGATGACCTCGGGCGGCCTCGGCACCATGGGCTATGGCCTGCCGGCCGCCATCGGAACCCAGCTCGCCCATCCCGACGCGCTGGTGATCGACATCGCCGGCGAGGCCTCGATCCTGATGAACATCCAGGAGCTGTCGACCGCGGTGCAGTTCCGCTGCCCGGTGAAGGTCTTCATCCTGAACAACGAATACATGGGCATGGTCCGGCAGTGGCAGGAGCTGCTGCATGGCGGGCGCTATTCCAGCTCCTATTCCGAGGCGCTGCCTGACTTCGTCAAGCTGGCCGAAGCCTATGGGATCAAGGGCATCCGCTGCTCCGACCCCGCCAAGCTGGACGACGCGATCCAGGAAATGATCGACAGCCCGCAGGCGGTGATCTTCGATTGTCTCGTCGACAAGGAGGAAAACTGCCTGCCGATGATCCCATCGGGCAAGGCGCATAACGAGATGATCCTTCCCGACACGGACGAAGACATCGGCAGCGTCATCGACGACAAGGGCAAGATGCTGGTGTGATCGCCGAAGCCGCCCTTCTGACGAACGCTCATCAATTCAACAGACGGACCATCCGCCATGAACGCCCCTACCCCCGCCGCCGCGCTGTCGCCCTACTCCTCTTCCAACGGCAAGGCGGCCAGCATCGAGACGCACACGCTGTCCGTGCTGGTCGACAACGAGCCCGGCGTCCTCGCCCGGGTCGTCGGCCTGTTCTCCGGACGCGGCTACAACATCGAAAGCCTGACCGTCGCCGAAGTTGCGCACGCCCAACAGCTTTCGCGCATCACCATCGTCACCACCGGGACGCCGGCGACCATCGAGCAGATTTCGCACCAGCTCGAGCGCATCGTGCCGATCCACAGGGTCACCGACCTTTCCCTGCTCGGCAATTCGGTCGAGCGCGAACTGGCCATGGTCAAGGTGCGCGGCAAGGGCGAGGCCCGCACCGAGGCCATGCGTCTCGCCGAGGCGTTTCGCGCCCGCGTCATCGACGCCACCACCGAGAGTTTCATTTTTGAGCTGACCGGCGCACCGAAGAAAATCGACGATTTCGTCGAACTGATGCGCCCGATCGGTCTGGTGGAAGTTTCGCGTACCGGCGTCGCGGCGATCACGCGCGGGCCGCTGGGGATGTGAAGCCGAAGGCCCCCGCCAGGACGCAACGCGCGCGTTGATCGTCGGCCTTGCGTCGCCTTGTGAGGAAGTTAGAAACATTCCTCTTCGAGTTTCTTGAGGTCGCGCAGCGCGACCTCATCGTCGTGATCTTCGAACAGTTCGACCATGTAATGCAGCAGAAGCTTGTCGGTAATGGCTCCACTGCCAAGCTCGATCTGTTCGAGCCGATGCTTGATGCGCGCGCGTGCGATCCTTGTCGTCGAGGATGAGCCACCATGCGCCGTCGACATGCTCGGCCGCGCGCATATGGCTGATATTAACGAGATAGGCGCGATGGACGCGCAGAAACAGCGCGGATCGAGCCGTTTCTCAAGCATGGCCAGGGAACGCGGGCAAAAGGCGGTGGCCTCGGCCATCAGCGCCTCGGCGTAATGGCCTTGCGCCCGCAAGGCGATGATCTGATCGACGGCGACGAGCGAAATCAGGCCCGATCCGCCTTGTTCTATCGGCAATTTCGGCAGGTAATTCTCGGCGGGCCGGACCTTGGCGTCGCCCAGGGTCTCGAGCATGAAGAACATCAGGCAGCAATGCGGTCTTGCGGGTCCGGAGCCGACAACGTCTGGAACAGCGCCGAGGCCTCGCTATTCGAACGAATGGGAGTTCGCGACCATTTCGAGACCAGCTTCCGTCCAGAATCGTCCTGTTCCCAGAGCCGCCGTTCCCTTCAGATCGGCGACTTGAGCCCAGGCGGCGAAGGGCTGCGCGGATCAGCGATACCGCCGCTGTTCGGACTTGGATTCCGCCTTGCGCCCCTTGCGCGCCGCGTAACGCGCGTCGCGTTCGGCTTTCTTTTCGATTTCGAGCAGAGCCTTTGCCTGGATTGCTTCTTCCGCCTCAAGCTGGAGCCGCTCGGCCTCGAGGAGGTCGTTAGCCGCCCGCGCCTCTTCGGCGGCTTTCAGACGCGCCTGGTGGGCCGCCTCTTTTTCGGCGTCCTGACGGGCCCGCTCATCGGCCTCGGCGCGCAAACGCGCTTCACGTTCGGCCGCCCGCGCTTCGCGCGCCGCGGCGATTTCCCGGCGCTGCGCCTCGCGCTCGATAACGGCCGGATCGTCGGCGGCGGGCCGCGCCTTGAATTTTTCCAGCAGAGCTTTTTTCGCCTCAGCCGTGGATTTCTGCCTGTCCTGAAAACTCGCGCCTTTGAAAGCCGACATTGTTATCCTGTTCTCATCGAAAATTGGAACGTGACGTGTACGCGCCGCGAGAGCGGGCGTCAAATCTTACCCGCAGCCAAAACTGCCCGTTCGTTGACCGAAGCTTTGCCGAGAGGGCAGGTGCAATGGCGCCGGGCGCCAAGGCGCGACAACTCCAGACAGGTCAGGATGATCGCTGCTGGCGGAGATCGTAGCGGCCCGGCCCTACCCCCGCTTCCAGTCGGGATGCACGGTCTTGTCGATGATGTGCATGTCATGGCCGATGACATGCTCGGTCGAACCGACGATCAGCGGGTCCGGCGGACGGACAATGGACAGATCCTTGTTGGGATAGGGCAGCGACCAAAGGAAATGCGACATGCAGTTGAGGCGGGCGCGCTTCTTGTCGTCGGATTTGATGATCGTCCAGGGCGCGTCGGCGGTGTCGGTGTAAAAAAACATCGCCTCCTTGGCCTCGGTGTAGTCATCCCACTTGTCGAGCGAAGCCAGGTCAATCGGCGATAGTTTCCACTGTTTCAGCGGATCGTCCTTGCGCGCCTCGAAACGTCGGCGCTGCTCTTCGCGCGAGACCGAGAACCAGTATTTGAACAACCTTATGCCGGAGCGCGCCAGCATGCGCTCGACTTCAGGGCATTGGCGCATGAATTCGAGATAGTCGGAGGGCGTGCAGAAACCCATCACCCGCTCGACGCCGGCGCGATTATACCAGGAGCGGTCGAACAGGCAGATTTCGCCGCCGGCCGGCAACTGCGAAATATAGCGCTGGAAGAACCATTGCGTGCGTTCGCGCTCGGTCGGCTTTTGCAGGGCCACCACCCGCGCCGTGCGCGGATTCATGTGCTCCATGTAGCGCTTGATCGTGCCGCCCTTGCCGGCGGCGTCGCGGCCTTCGAACAGCATGACGATGCGCTCCCCGGTCGACTCGACCCAGCGCTGCGCCTTGAGCAGTTCCTGCTGCAATTTCAGCATGTGCTCTTCATAGGGCGCGGTGCGGATGCGCGCGGCGTAGGGATATTCGCCGGTTTCGAACACGCGGCGGATGGCGACGGGATCATGCCGCATCTGCGCCAATTGATGGAGATGCGCCGCCGTCGCCTCGGCGGCGCCTTCCTGCGCCTTGGCTTTGCCGGCGGGCGTCTTGGCCTTGGCGGCCGCTCCATTCCTGGCTGGCTTCTTGGCTGGCCTCTTGGCCGGATTCTTGGGCTTGGCGGCGAAGTCCGCGCCCGCGGCGACAGGAATGGCCGCCTGAGCCGCCTTCCCGGCGACCGGTTCGCTGATCTTGATCGTTTCGGTTGTCTTGATCGTTTCGTCCACGCGATGCCCCTAGCTTGCGGCGCCTAACCTTGCCCTTCCGCCTACGCGACAAGCGCGCCGACGGCGATTTTCGTCACGCTAGCGCAATAATCTTGTGCTGGCCATGATCAGGAACAAGGACAACCTGAAAAGCCCGCGGAACGTCGAATGGCGGCATCGGGAGCGCGGGCGCCTCAGCGCCCGTTCATGTCGCCGAATTCAGCATAGGCCGCGACGAGCGCGAGAACCAGAGCCCGGGATTTCGGATCGCGGATACGCGCGAAATCGCGCAGCAGTCGAGCCTCTTCCTCCGCCGCCGTCAACGGATCGGGCGCGGCCGCGACAGGCTTGCCGGAGACCGAAAATCCCGCGAAGAACTCTGAAGGCGGCGCATTGAGCAGGCGCGACAGTTTCCGCATCATATCCGCCGTGATGCGCTCGCGGCCTTCCTCGAGTTGCTGCAGACGTTGCTCTGAAACGCCCAGCATTTGCGCCAGACCCTGCAAATCAAATCCGCGAACCAGACGCAAGACGCGAAGACGCTTGCCGACATGGCGATCGACGAAATTTGGAGTTTTCATGACCACTCTCGAAAAAGCGCTGTCGAGGATCGGGCCTCGATAAATGTTTCTGAATGGCAAAGGTTCCGAGCGAACTTCGTGTAGTTCGCCGCGGGCCTTAGTTCCTTCGCCTGCTAGTTATCGTTTTAGCAATACAAGATGCTGGCGCAAGTTAAACCATTGTTAATCATGAATTTCAGCATTTTATTACGCTACGGTATGCATATTACCCAAGTAAAATGAATGCCGACTGAACATAAAGCCGCCGCCTCAATCAGTTCCTTCCGCGCCGGCCGTCGTTTCGATCCAGGCTGCGTCGAGCATGAAGGATCCGTCCTCTTCCAACACAAACCATGCGCGCGTTTCCGCTTCGGTTGTTTGCTGCAAGTCCCGGATCGCCCGAACCAGCGGCTCAGGCGTGCGCATGCGTCTTGTCCAGACGTCGAAGGCCATGCGCAGCCGCCAGGTCCGGCAGGTCTTCACGGCAAAGCCCGCCTGCGACAGCGCCGTCATCCATTCCGCCAGCGCATAGTCGCGCACATGCGAGGGATCGCGCAGCAGTTCTATCGCCTGCAGATGCGTGTCGAAAGCGGGCCGTCCCAGAGAGACGATATCGATGAACACCGCGGGAGAACCAGCGCGCAGCACCCGCCGCGCCTGCCGCAGTCCCGCGGCAAGATCGCGCCAGTGATGCGCCGAAAACCGGCTGGCGAGAAAATCGAACTTTTCCGCACCGAACGGCAGATCCTCCGCGGCGCCCCGCACGGTTTCAATATTGGCCAGTCCGTTCTCCCGCGCGTGTGCGGAAACGGCCTGAAGCATCTCGGAGGACGGATCGACGGCGGTGACACGCTCCGCGTGGCGCGCCAGCGCATAGGCGACGTGGCCGCCTCCGGTCCCGAGATCGAGCGCATGGGCCGGGCGCATGTCGCCGGCGAGGCGCGCCAGCGCCTCCAGATCGACGCCGCCGGCATGTACGGCGCTTTCGACATAGGCCTGCGCGCCGGGACCGAACTGGCTGGCGTTCAATTCGTCACGGCTTTGGGTCATGAACGCTCCTATTCGCCCCGCCATTGCGGCGGCCGCTTGGCCAGGAAAGCCTCCATGCCCTCCTGGAAATCGGCGCTGCGATAGCACATCACCACAAGATCATCGCCGGTCTCGGCCGGCGGGCGCAGGCGGGCCAGCGCCTCCTTCGTGGCGCGCAGGGTCAGGGGCGCGTGGCCGGCGACGGTTTGCGCGAGCTCCACAGCGCGTTCGGCCAGCTTTTCCGGCGCGACGATCTCGCCGACCAGCCCGAACAGGCGCGCCTCCTCGGCGTCGATCAGCCGCGCGGTGAATATCAGGTCCTTCACACGCGCCGGGCCGATCAGGGCGGCGAGGCGGCCGTAATTGGCGACTGAAAGGCAATTGCCGAGCGTCCGGGCGATGGGAAAGCCGAACCTGGCGTTGCTGGCCGCCAGTCGCAGGTCGCAACAGGCGGCGATCGCCGCGCCGCCGCCGGTGCAGGCGCCGGCTATGGCCGCGATGGTGGGGACGCGGCAGGTCTCCAGAGCCGTCAGCACGCGTTCGATCTTGATCTCGTAATCGACCGCGTCCTGCGCCGACTGGAAGACGCGGAACTCGGCGATATCGGTGCCGGCGGCGAAGGCCTTGTCGCCCGCGCCGTAGATCAGCAGGGCCTTGATAGCAGGGTCGGCCGAGGCCTTGTCACAGGCCTCGCGCAAGTCCTCGTACATGTCGAAGGTCAGGGCGTTGCGCGCCTGTGGCCGGTTGAAGATGAAATGGGCGATGTCGCCGCGAGTCTCGAAAATCGTGCTGTCCGTCAAGGCTGAACTCCGTGGCCGCGCCTGAGATCAAGACATTGGCGACCTTCAATCTGCGGCCAATGGATAGTTCCAACCGAAACTTTATTCAACCATCGGCCGCCATCCGTGTCTGTACAAGCGATCCACCGTTCGTGTTCCCGCGCTCATCCGTCGGCGTTGCAGGTTTTCGAGGCGTTCTAAAGTAGTTTTCTGGAGTATAGGCGTTTGAATTACGCATATTGTTCAATCGCGTGAAATCGGCCGTTCCGATATTCCGTTTTCCACCGCGAAGGCGCCAACCCATTGGCCGCCCTGAGAATAAAAACCAGCCTGGCAAAGGCGCAGCCTTCGACGGGATCTCCCGTCATTTCCTTCGAGGACCTATTCTCGAACAACGGACAAGGACGCACAAAATGACGGTTGCTCTTCTCGAAACGCAAAAGCCAGTCGTCGCCCTCGGCAATCCTGCGGTGGTCGGGCTCGGCGGTTTCGGCCTCACCACGATGATGCTCCAGTTCCACAATCTCGGCTGGATCGGCCTGGCTCCGGTGATCTGGCTCGGCTTCATCTTCGGCGGCGCGGCGCAACTGGTCTCGGGGTTCCAGGAACAGAAGATGGGCAATAATTTCGGTTATGCCGCCTTCGTCAGCTATGGCGCCTTCTGGATCTCGCTCTGCGCCTACCTGCTCGGCTCGACCTCGGGCATCAAGATGCTGGCGCTGAACGAAAACGACCTGGGATTCCTGCTGTTCGGCTGGACCCTGATCAGCATCGGCCTCTGGGTCGCCTCGATTCGGGTCTCCCGGGCGATGTTCCTCTGCTTCACCCTGCTGATCATCGGCTTCGTCGGGCTAGACCTCGTCAACTGGGGCCATCCGGAACTGAAGCCTTTCGCCGCCTGGGACCTGATCGCCTGCGCGCTCTGCGCCTGGTACATGATGTTCCACATCATCTTCGCCAGCCTGTTTGGCCGTGATATCCTGCCGGTCGGCAAGCCGTTCATCTGATCGGCGGATTTTTTGAAGCAGGGATTGGCGCCGGGTCAGTCCTTGCAACGGACCGGGGCGCGGCGGCGATGGCTTTGCGGCAGGATATTTCGGTCGAAATGCTCAACCGGATCGGGAAGGAGCATCTTCCCGGCTATCTTGGCGTCGAGATCGTCGAGCTCGCCGAAAACCTGCTGACAAGCCGGATGCAAGTCAAGAAGCTGCATTTCGCGCCCAACAATTTCCTCCACGCGGCTTCCGTGATCGCCTTGGCCGATACGTCCTGCGGCTACGCGACCGTCGCGCATCTGCCCGATGGCGCCCAATCCTTCACGACGATCGAGCTGAAAAGCAATTTCCTCGGCACGGTCACCGAAGGCGGCGGCGTAGCCTGCGCCACGACGCCGCAACATCTCGGCAGGACCACGCAGGTCTGGGACGCTGTCGTCACGGACGAAGCCAACGGGCGCAAGCTCGCGCTGTTTCGCTGCACCCAGATGATCCTCTGGCCGAAGAAATGAGGGTTCAGCCGCCGTGCGACGCGGCGACGCCCCGGTGGCGCGGCCGGGGAATACGGACGCCCCGCGCCGTGTAATCCTTCAGCCCGAGATAGATCATCGCCGTCATCAGCGCGTCGGAATAGGCGTCATGCTGGTTGAACAGCGGCAGTTTCAGATCCTTCAGGATGTTCGCAAACGTCAGGTCGATCTGGGTCCCGGGCGGCGCGTCGCCATATTTGCGCTCGTAATAAAGGCTCGACACCTCCACGCGGGGATTGGGAAGCTGGATGCCGATGAACTCCAGCACGTCCTTGTCCAGCATGGCCACATCGAAGTCTATGTAATAGCCGACCAGCGGCCGGCCGCCTATGAAATGCAGCAACTCCGGAATGATTTCGCTCATCGGCCGGGCGTTGGCGACGTCGACCTCGCGCAAACCGTGAATCTTGATCGCCTCGCGGTGGATCGCGACCCGCGGCCGCGCCACCGCCCGGAAGGACTGGCTGGCGAGGATGCGGTCGCCGCGGATTTTGATCGCCGCCACCGAAATGATTTCGTCGCGCTTGCGGTCGAGGCCAGTGGTTTCGCAATCGATCGACACGACCTCGTCGGCGGGCCCCGGCTCGAACAGGAACCTGTACGCCTTGTTGGACAACGTCGCCTTGTCCATCTGCCTGAATAGCCAGCGCAACGCCATGACCGGACCTCGCTACGAGAACATCGCCAGGTTGAAATGGCGGCGCAGCAGGTCGCGCAATTGCTTCACCACCTGGAAGGAGTCGCGCAGCAGGTCGCGATCCATGCTGGTCAAAGTCGCGGGCCGCAACAGGCTGCCGCTGGCCGCGGCGTCGAGTTGGGCGTCGAGCCGCAGGGTCATCATGTAATTGAGGGCGCGGGCGAGGTCGCGGGCGAAATCCACCTTGAGGTAGCCGAGCTCGCCGAGCTTCCTGAGCCGTTGGACTGTATTGGTCTCCTCCAGCCCATGCTCGATCGCCAGCGAGCGCACGCCATGGACGATGGGGAAAATCCCGCCCTTCTTGACGTCTAGCGCGTCGCCGTCGCCTTCCGACAATTTCAGATTGTTGAACAGGCCGATCGGCGGCTCGAAGGATTCGATGGCGCGGGCGAAGCGACCGAGGAAGACGCGCTCGCTGCCGACTTTTTCCACTAGCGCCTTTTTCGCGCGCGACAATAGCGAAGCGTCGCCGGCCACCGCCTCGGCGTCGTAGAATATCGCGACGTTCATCGCCCCCTGTTCGTCGGGCGCGGTCAGCCAGTGGCTGAAATCGGCGACATAGTCGTCGACGGTTCGCGACCACAGCGGGTTGTCGACCATGACATGGCCTGGACAGGGCGGGAAACCGAAACTCGCCAGGGCGCCGGAAAACTTTTCGCGAAATTGCTGCAGGACCGCCTCGTCGACAGGTTCGGACAGGATCAAGCCATTGTCCTGGTCGGTGCGGATGGTCTGTTCGCCGCGGCCCTCGCTGCCCATCACGATCAGGCAGGCCTTGCCCTGCAATTCCGCAGGGCACAGCAGCTCGAACAATTTGGCGAACAGGCGGCGATTGAGGTCGGAGATGATCTCCGCGACCACCTCGAATTTGACGCCCTGGCGGCGCAGGGGCTTCAACTGGTCCGCAATATGCGTCGCGGCGGCGCCCAGCTCCGTCAGGGTCGTAGCGCGGTCGATACGACCAACCACCAGCTGGGAATTGCCGGCGAAGAAACTCAGCAGATAAATGTCTTCGAGAATGCCGATGAATTCGTCGCCTTCCTTGACCACCAGGCGGCGCTTGTTGTGCTTGGTCATCAACAGCAGGGCCTGCGACACGAATTCGTCGGGCTCCACCGTGACCATGGAAAACTGCGTGATGCTCCTCACGGGCTCCTCGATGGTCATGCCCTTGAGGATCACGGCCTTGGACAGGTTCATGCCGGTGATGATGCCCGTGCGCTCTCCGTCGCGCACCAGCAGGGCGTTGCAGTCGAGGTCCCGCATGATGCGGCCGGCGGATACGATCGGTTGCTCCGCGTCGATGATCGCCGCGGGCATCAGATAGAGGTCGCGCACCCGCGCCCGCATCATCGACTCGATCTGCGAGGATTCGTCCCTTTGCGCCAGGGCGTCGAGTTTTCTGGAAATATCCTGGTAGAAAAAGGCGCCGAATGCCGGATTGCGGTTGATCAGGCGCAACAGGTCGTCGCGCGGCGCGAGCGTACAGAGCGTTTCCTCGCGCGCGACGAAGGCGCTGACCCCCGAGCCCTGCACCAGCGCGCGGCTGTCGAAGAAATCCTTCGGCCCCATCAAGCCGACAAGCTCGCCTTCGGCGCGCTCCTCGACGCAGCCCTTGATAACGATATAAAGCCCCTCCGGCTTCGCGCCGCCAGCGATGATGATTTCGCCGGGCTTGTAATAGGCGACGTCCAGCGCCGCGTGGAGAATGTCGGCTTCTTCGGGCGTTAGCCGGTCGAACGGCGCCGTAGAGACATCCAGGATGGCGCTCATCGCAATTGTGTCGCCAAAAACGCGGCGACTCTCCAAAAAGGATCAGGAAAAAATCGGCGCCCGGCGCCGGACGGAAAACGGGCGCGGCTTTCGCCGCGCCCGTCCGTATCAGTGGGCCGAAGCGCCGGTGGCGCCGATGCCGGTCTGGGCGCGCACATATTGTGCGTCGAAGCCGGCGATGTCTTCCTTGGCGCGAGCCGAGGAGTCCAGCTTCGAAAACAGCCAGATGCCGACGAAGGCGATGGCCATCGAGAACAGCGCCGGATTGCCGTAGGGGAACGGCGCCGAGCCCTTGGGGAAGCCGATGACGGCTTCCCAGACGCTCGCCGAGAAGATGACGCCGAGCAGGGCCGAGACCAGGCCGAGGAAGCCGCCGATCACGGCGCCGCGCGTGGTCATGCCGCGCCACATCAGCGACATCAGCAGGACCGGGAAGTTGCACGAAGCCGCGATGGCGAAGGCGAGGCCGACCATGAAGGCGACGTTCTGCTTCTCGAAGGCGATGCCGAGGACGATGGCGATGATGCCGAGCACGACGGTCGAGATCTTGGAGATCCTGATTTCGTCCTGCTCATTGGCCTTGCCGCCCTTGAACACGGTCGCATAGAGGTCATGGCTGATCGCCGAGGCGCCCGACAGCGTCAGGCCCGACACGACCGCGAGGATCGTGGCGAAAGCCACAGCCGAAATGAAGCCAAGGAACAGATTGCCGCCGACCGCATCGGCCAGATGGATCGCCGCCATGTTCGACCCGCCCCTGATCGCCGAGAGGCCCTTGGCCGCGTCGGTGAGATATTCGGGATTGGTCGAGACGAGGGCGATGGCGCCGAAGCCGATGATGAAGGTCAGGATGTAGAAGTAGCCGATGAAGCCGGTGGCGTAGAACACCGACTTGCGCGCCGCCTTGGCGTCGGCCACGGTGAAGAAGCGCATCAGGATATGCGGCAGGCCGGCGGTGCCGAACATCAGCGCCAGACCGAGCGAAACCGCGTCGATGGGGCTTTTCACGAAGGTGCCCGGCCCCATGATGGCGACATGCTTGGGATGCACTTCGACCGCCTTGCCGAACAGGGCCTCGAGGCTCCAGCCGAAGTGAACGAGAACCATGACCGCCATGAAGGTCGCGCCGGCGAGCAGCAGGCAGGCCTTGATGATCTGCACCCAGGTCGTCGCCACCATGCCGCCGAAGGTCACATAGATGATCATCAGCACGCCGACGACCACCACCGCGATGGCGTAGTCGAGGCCGAACAGCAGCTTGATGAGCTGGCCCGCGCCGACCATCTGGGCGATCAGGTAGAAGGCGACCACGACCAGCGTGCCGCAGGCGGCGAGCACGCGAATCGGCGTCTGCGCGAAGCGGAACGAGGCGACGTCGGCGAAGGTGAACTTGCCGAGGTTGCGCAGGGGCTCCGCGATCAGGAAGGTGACGATCGGCCAGCCGACCAGGAAGCCGACCGAATAGATCAGTCCGTCATAGCCGTTGGTGTAGACGAGGCCGGAAATGCCGAGGAAGGACGCCGCCGACATGTAGTCGCCGGCGATGGCCAGGCCGTTCTGGAAGCCGGTGATGCCGCCGCCCGCGGAATAGAATTGCGCGGCCGAACGGGTCTTCTTGGCCGCCCAGTAGGTGATGCCGAGCGTCAGGAGGACGAAGGCCACGAACATGGAAATGGCCGTCCAGTTGGTCTCCTGCTTGACCGTCTGCCCGGTGAGGGCGTCGGCGAGGACGGGATTGGCGACGACGGCGAGGGCGAGGCCGGACAGCGCCGCCGGAAGGAAGGACTTGCGCGACATCACTTGCTCTCCTCGACGATCTGGCGGGTCAGTTCGTCATAGGTCGCGTTGGCGCGCTGGACGTAGTAACCGATGATAAGGAAGGTGGCGATGATGACCGCCAGGCCGACGGGCAGGCCGAGCGTCATCACCGTGCCGGCGCCCAGCGGCGTGCCGAGGAACTTCGGATCGAAGGCGATGACCAGGATGAAGCCGAAATAGATCACCAGGGTCAGGATGGTCAGCGACCAGCCGAGCTTCTTGCGCGTCGCGACAAGCTCCTGGAATTTGGGGTTTTGTTCAATTTCTAATGCACTCGCAGCCATTTGCGGCTCCTCCCTTGAGAATGGCCAGTCTTTATTCGTCATCTCTTCCGCCGGTTAGGACGGGACCCGTCTTGGCGCGGGCAAAGTTAACGAATTTAGACTCCCTGCCTCCTCTCTAGCGCAGCAAGGCTGAAGAGGTGAGTTAGCACTTTGTCGAAGGCCGCAGAGCGTCCACGGCCTTGACAAAAAAACGCCGCCTTTTCGGGGCGGCGTTTTCGCGGCGCAGCATGGATTCGTTCAGGGGACAACCCGGACCGCGCCACGCGCGGCGCTGGTGGTCATCGCGGCATAGGCGCGCAAGGCCGCGCTCAGCGGACGCACACGTCCCTGCGCCTTCCAGGCCTCCCCGCCCTTGGCCTCCATCGCAGCGCGGCGGCGCGCCAGTTCGTCGTCGGCGACGTCGAGCCGCAATACGCGCGCGGGAATGTCGATCTCGATCCGGTCGCCGGTCTCGACCAGGCCGATCAGGCCGCCTTCCGCCGCTTCCGGCGAGACATGGCCGATGGACAGGCCCGAAGTGCCGCCGGAAAAGCGGCCGTCGGTGATGAGGGCGCAGGCTTTGCCGAGGCCCATGCTCTTCAAATAGGAGGTCGGATAGAGCATTTCCTGCATGCCCGGGCCGCCGCGCGGCCCTTCGTAGCGGATCACCACCACATGGCCAGCGACGACTTTGCCGGTCAGAATGCCCTCGACCGCCGCCTCCTGGCTCTCGAAGACAATGGCCGGCCCGGAGAATTGCAGCACGCTGGCGTCGACGCCGGCCGTCTTGACGATGGCGCCCTCCAGCGCCAGGTTGCCCGACAGCACCGCCAGGCCGCCGTCTCGAGAGAAGGCGTGCTCGGCCGAACGGATCACGCCGGCGGCGCGATCGTCGTCGACCGAATCATAGCGGCGCGACTGCGAAAAGGCTTCCTGGGTCGGGACGCCGCCGGGCGATGCGCGGTAGAATTTCCGCGCGTCTTCACTCACATCGCGGGCGATGTCCCATTGCGCCAGCCCCGCCTCCAGGCTCGGGCTGTGCACGGAATGGACATCGCGGTTGAGCAGCCCGGCGCGGTCGAGCTCGCCGAGAATGCCGAAAATGCCGCCGGCGCGATGGATGTCCTCCATATGCACGTCGGGCACGGACGGCGCCACCTTGCACAGCACCGGTACGCGCCGCGACAGCCGGTCGATGTCGGGCATTTCGAATTTCACCCCCGCCTCGTAGGCCGCGGCGAGCAGATGCAGCACGGTATTGGTCGAGCCGCCCATGGCGATGTCGAGCGTCATGGCGTTTTCGAACGCCTTGAACGTGGCGATGGCGCGCGGCAGGACGCTTTCGTCGTCCTTTTCATAATAGCGGCGGCAAAGATCGACGATGGTCCGTCCGGCGCGCAGGAACAGTTCCTTGCGGTCGGAATGGGTGGCGACGATCGAGCCGTTGCCCGGCAGCGACAGGCCGAGCGCCTCGGTCAGGCAGTTCATGGAATTGGCGGTGAACATGCCGGAGCACGAGCCGCATGTCGGGCAGGCCGAGCGCTCCATCGCGGTGACGTCGGCGTCGCTGACGTGGCTGTCTGCCGCCGCGACCATGGCGTCGATTAGGTCGACGGCGCGCGTCTTGCCGCCGACCACGACCTTGCCGGCCTCCATCGGGCCGCCGGAGACGAAGACGGCGGGAATGTTCAGCCGCAGCGCCGCCATCAGCATGCCCGGCGTGATCTTGTCGCAATTGGAGATGCAGACCATGGCGTCGGCGCAATGGGCGTTGACCATGTATTCGACGCTGTCGGCGATGATTTCGCGCGAGGGCAGGCTGTAGAGCATGCCGGCATGGCCCATGGCGATACCGTCATCGATGGCGATGGTGTTGAATTCCTTGGCGACGCCGCCGGCCGCCTCGATCTCGCGCGCCACCATCTGTCCCAGGTCTTTCAGGTGGACATGGCCCGGCACGAATTGGGTGAAGCTGTTGACCACCGCGATGATCGGCTTGCCGAAATCGCCGTCCTTCATGCCGGTGGCGCGCCAAAGGCCACGCGCGCCGGCCATGTTGCGGCCATGGGTGGAAGTGCGGGAGCGAAGCTGCGGCATGGCGTGTCTCTTCTTCAGGGGCGGCGCGCGTCGGGCGCCGCCTTGTCTATTTGGGATCGCGGAGCCAATACACAATCGCGCCGCCCGCGTCCACGACGCGCAACCTCGCGACGAGACGAGACCGGCTTTTCCTGTTGACCTTTCGTTAACCAAGGCGACAATGGCCAGGGACAGGCTTGCTTGCTCATTGACGCCTGTCGCTCAGCATTGCCCTTCATGGGAGGCGTTCATGCGTATCCTGACTAAAATATCTCTTGCCGCGCTGGCGGGTTTCGCCGGTCTCGCCGGCGCCAGCGGCGCCGCTTCCGCCTATTGCGACCATTGCAGCTATCGCACTTATTACCGGCCGGTCGTGGTGCGCCATTGCGCGCACGTCGTCGCCCATCGGGTCTATCGCCCCGAGGCCTATGTCACCTATCGTCCGGTGGTGAGCTATCAGGCCGAACAGCATGTCCGCTACGTTCCGCAGACTTACTACACCCGCTATTACACGACGGAGCGCATTCACGGCGGCTATGAAGGCGGATATGGCGGCGGCTACCGCGATGGCGGCTATGGCCTCGATCCCAACGAATAGCCAGGACCCGACCGTCAGTCAGTGAAAGAGCGGATGAACGCGACGATCAGGTCGCCCAGTCCGGGATCAGACACCAGGAGCGCCGCCTCGCTGGCGGGAAACCATTGGGTGGTTCGCTGGTCCTTTTCCGGCCAATTCTCGCGCTGCCGCACGACGCGCAAAGGAAAAACCTCGACCCGGCAGCGCTCCTCGCCCAGGGTGAACCGCTTGAAGTAGACATAGTCGCCGATTGGCGTCTCGGAAATTTCGCCGAGCAGGCCGGCTTCTTCCACCGCCTCGATCGCCGCCGTCGCGGCGCCGCTGCGGCCGGCCATCGGCCAGCCCTTGGGAATAATCCAGCGCCGCGTCTCGCGCGACGAGACCAGCATGATCTCCAGACCATCCCCGCTGCGCCAGGGCAGAGCGGCATATTGCAGCCGCTCCGGCGCCGCCTTGACCGGCTTCTTCATCATTTTCTTGTTTTTCTTCCGCGCCTTGGCGGGCTTGTCCCTGGTCATGGCAGCCACCAGCCGCAGGCGTAGGCCAGGGCGGCGATCAGCGCGGCCATAGGCATGGTCAGCACCCAGGCGACGACGATGTTCTGGGCGACGTTCCAGCGCACTGCGGAGACGCGCCGCGCCGCGCCGACACCGACGATGGCGCCGGTGATCGTATGCGTGGTCGAGACCGGAACGCCCAGGCCCGTGGCGAGGAAGAGCGTCAGCGCGCCGCCGGTCTCTGCGCAAAAACCCTGCATCGGCGTCAGCCGGGTGATTTTCGAGCCCATGGTATGGACAATGCGCCAACCGCCGAAAAGAGTTCCGATCGCCATCGCCGACTGGCACGAGAGAACTACCCAGAGCGGCACGTGGAAGCCGCCGGCCCCGCCATGCGCATAAAGCAGCACGGCGATGACGCCCATGGTCTTCTGGGCGTCATTGCCGCCATGGCCGAGGGAATAGGCCGAGGCCGAGAAGAATTGCATCACCCGGAACAGCGAATCGACGGCTTGCGGCGTCTTGCGCGCCAACAGCCAGGAAACGCCAAGCACCAGGAACAGGGCGAGGATGAAGCCGAGCGCCGGCGACAGCACGATGGCCGCGCCGGTCTTGCCCAACCCGCTCCAGACGATGGCTTTCGTTCCGCCTTTGGCGAGCCCGGCGCCCACCAGACCGCCGATCAGCGCATGCGAACTGGACGAGGGAATGCCGAGTAGCCAGGTGACGACATTCCACACGATGCCGCCGGTGAGCGCCGCGAAGATCAGACGGTCATCGACGATCTGCGTGTCGACGATGCCGCTGCCGACCGTATTGGCGACATGCAGCCCGAAAACGGCGAAGGCGACGAAATTGAAGAAAGCCGCCCAGAACACGGCATATTGCGGCCTGAGAACCCGCGTCGACACGATGGTGGCGATGGAATTGGCGGCGTCATGCAGGCCGTTCAGGAAATCGAACAGCAGCGCGACGGCGATAAGCGCAAAAAGAACGAAATCAGCGCCGCCCATGATCAGCCTTCACAAATGTTCGAGCAAGATGCCGTTGATCCGGTTGGCGACGTCCTCGAAGCAATCGACGACTTTTTCCAGATGGCCGAAGATCTCCGACCCGACGATATAGCCCATGGGGTGATCGTCCTTGTGTTTCCGGTAGAGCTCTTTCAGCCCGAGGATGTAAAGCTGGTCCGATTCTTCCTCCAGCGCGACGATTTTTTCATTGGCCGCGTTGATTTTCGGCGCGTTGGCGTTCAACGAACGCAGGAGCGGCATGGCCTCGACCAGAATCTGCGCCGATTCGACGATCGTGTCGCCGATCCTGACCATGTTTGGCTCGAACGTGTCGACGTCGAACAGGCGGATCGCCTTCACGGTCTGGCGCATCTGGTCGACGGCGTCGTCCTGGTCGCTGATCAGTCCCTGGATGTCGCTGCGGTCGAAAGGCGTGATGAAGCTGCGCCTCAACGCCAGCCCCACTTCATGCGCCACGGCGTCCGCGTCGAGCTCGGCCTTGATCACGGCCTCGCAATGGACGTCCGCGTCCTTGCCGCCGTCAAGCAAGGCTCGCAATGCCTTGGCGCCATCGAGCGCAACCCTGGCGTGGCTTTCAAAAAGGTCGAAGAACCGTTCCTCTTTCGGCATCAGAGCCTGGAACCAGCCGAGCATGAACGCCCCCAACATTACGGATTCACGAATATTTTGTGACAAGCCCTAGGTCGCACCGACCTGCATGTAAAGTCTGGAAATTCCCGAATCGATCGAAGCCGGCGGCCGATTACTGCCCGGCCTCACGGGCTAGACGGCTAAACTGCTGCGCTTGAAAGGTTTTTTCCCCCAACTACATCAAATGCAGAAGAAGCGCCGGCGCGGCGCCGGTCGCGAGCCAAGCTGGAGTCGTCAATGGCGAACCTTACCAATTTCACTAAACCGGGGACCCGTTTTCAGGATGTCGCCACTTTGATTCTCGGCGCATTGCTGTTCCTGTCGCCTTGGGCGCTGGGCTATGCCGACGCCGAGATGGCGGCGCGCACCGCCTGGATCAGCGGCGCTGTCATCGCGCTCCTGGCCATTGCCGCCCTTGTCAATTTTGCGGAATGGGAAGAATGGGTCAATCTTCTCGTCGGGCTGGCGGTGATCGCCTCGCCCTATCTGTTCGGCTTCGCCAATGTCGCCCATGCGGTGACGACGCATTACGTGCTCGGCGTGCTGGTCGTGCTGTTGACCGGCTGGGAACTGTGGGAGGTCCACCATCCCACGCCGCGCATGATGTAACCGCTTGTAACATTCAATAGGCGCGGGCGATCAAAATCTCCTCGACGGCGGGACGACCGGTGAAGACGCAGACGCCGGTCGCCTCGACTTGCCCCGCGGGGACATTGCGCAAGGTGAGTTTCAGCGCCTTGAGCCGCGTTTCGACCGTCTCCAGTTCGACGCCGGTCGGACGCGCCCAGGGCGCCCGCACCCAGCCCTTGAAGCCGGATTTGGCCTCGTCGTCCTCCGCCGCCGCGCCGAAATAAGCGGCGATGGCGTCGAAATCCTTCAAATCGGAGCGGATGTTGCCGTCGAGCCGCGCCTTGGCCTCGTCGAAAAGGTCGGCCTGGATTTCGGCCAGCAGCCCCGGCGCCTGGCCAGGAAATCCACGCGGCTCAGGCCTTGCGAAATCACCTTGTCGCCGTCGCGCAGATTGTCGCGGCGCATCATAGGTGACATTGTCGGCGGCCACGTCGCGCGGGCCGACTTCCAGCATGATCGGCGCGCCGCGGCGCACCCAGTTCCAGCGCTTGTCGGCCGAGCGCTTCAGTTTCTTGTCGAGAAGCGCGCGCAGCGGCTGGCCGAAGGCGGAGAGCGCCGTCGAGCTCGGTCTTGAGCTTTTCGCAATAGGCCAGCACCTCGGCGTCTTCCGGCTTGTCGCGCAGCATCGGCACGATGACGATCTGCCGCGGCGCGATGGCGCGGCGGCAGGCGCAAGCCGTCATCATCGCCATGGGTCATGATCACGCCGCCGATCAGCCGGGTGGACACGCCCCAGCTGGTGGTGTGGCAATAGTCGAGCTCGCCGGTCGCCGACTGGTAGCGGATGTTCTGCGCCTTGGCGAAATTGGTGCCGAGATAATGCGAGGTGCCGGCCTGCAGCGCCTTGCCGTCCTGCATCATCGCCTCGATGGAATAGGTGTGCGTCCGCGCCGGGGAAGCGCTCATTCTCCGGCTTCTCGCCCGCGATCACCGGCATGGCCAGCACGTCCTCGGCGAGGTCGCGATAGACTTCCAGCATCTTCAGCGTCTCTTCCAGCGCGTCTTCCCTGGTGGCGTGGGCGGTATGGCCCTCCTGCCAGAGGAATTCGGTGGTGCGCAGGAACAGGCGCGTGCGCATTTCCCAGCGCACGACATTGGCCCATTGGTTGATCAGCATCGGCAGGTCGCGATAGGAGCTGATCCAGCGCCGGAAGGCGTCGCCGATGATGGTTTCCGAGGTCGGCCGCACCACCAGCGGCTCTTCCAGCTCCGCCGCGGGATCGGCCACCAGCTTGCCGTCGACGGCTTTCAGCCGATGATGGGTGACCACCGCCATTTCCTTGGCGAAGCCTTCGACATGCTCGGCTTCCTTGGCGATGAAGGTCAGGGGAATGAACAGCGGGAAATAGCAGTTCTCGTGGCCGGTCTCCTTGATGCGCCGGTCGAGCGCCGCCTGGATCAGCTCCCAGACGCCCTAGCCCCAGGGCTTGATGACCATGCAGCCGCGCACCGGCGAGGTTTCGGCCAGGTCGGCCTCGCGACCACCGCCTGGTACCAGTCGGGAAAATTGTCTTCGCGGGTGACGGGCAGAGCGCGCTTCATACTGATGGTCCGGCCATTTCTGAAAGAGAGGCCGCCACTACTGAACCGGATTCGCGCCTTTTGCAACGCCCGCGCGACGCCGCGTCCTCGCTCCGGCCAGGATCAGCCGGCGGACGCGGAAATGTGATCTAGCGTCGCGCCTTTTGCTGCCGCGCGGGCTGGCAGAAGCGCCATTCGCGGGGCTCGGCGACTACGGCGCCGGGGCGCAGGGCCTCTGGGGGCATATTCCCCTTGGCGCCGCTTTCCTGGCACCAGGCGAAATGAATACGCGTCGGTAAATCGCAATGGACACAGCGCGTTAACGGCATCGTTCGACCCCCACGTTAGGTGTTGGGCAGGCCGCCCGGCTGTTTCCAGCCCGGTCTGGACTGCATTCGCACCTGCTGACTAGCAGGTATCGTGCCAACGTCTTGACTAATGAAGCGTTAACATCACGCCAAGCCGTTTTCCCCGAGGGTACTACGGTCAGGTTCGCGCAAGGTTGCATGAGTTGACGAAGAAAAAGACCATTGTATGGGCGCCGCCGATGAGTCTTGCGGCGCCGCGCGAAAAATCTCGCCCCGCGCCGGCAAAAAGGCTATGAGGCGAAAGCGCGCTTTGCGCCGTAACTTTATAGGCCGCACATGCTCTCTGGTCTGCTCGCTTTGGCTTTCGCCTGCGCTTTCTCCGGCGCCGCTCTCTATGTCAATCTGGTCGAACAGCCGGCGCGGCTCGCCCTGGACGACAGCTCCATGGTGCGGGAATGGGCGCCCAGCGACCGCCGCGGCTTCGCCCTGCTCGGCGGCCTGGCTCTGCTCGCGGCACTCGCCGGCCTCATCGCCTTCGGCCAGGGCGGCGACGTGCGCTGGCTGATCGGCGCGCTGATCGCGCTCGCGAGTTGGCCCTACACCTTTTTCGTCATCGTGCCGCTGAACAACCGCCTGCTTGCGGAACCGGCAGGAAAGCCCGAAGCCGACGCCCGCGAAATGGTCACCATTTGGGGTTTTCTCGAATGGGGCCTCGTGGCGCTGGGCGTGATTTCCGCCGCGGTATTCGGCTGGACGCTGGGATAAAAAGTCCTTTCCGCGTCGCATGGGCGGGACGCGACCATGGCAGAGCGCAAACTTCTCCTGATCGGGGCGACCGGCGTGTTCGGCGCGCGGCTGGCGCGTCAGCTGGCGCTATGCGACGGGATCGCCCTCTCGGTCGCCAGCCGCGACGCGTCCCGGGCCGCGGGGCTGGCGGCCGCAATCGGGCATGGCGCGACGGCTGGCGTGACAGGCGTCGCTTTCGACAACCGTCGCGATCTCCAGCAACTCGCGACGATGCGGCCCTGGCTGGTGATCGACGCCTCCGGCCCGTTCCAGGGCTGCGACTATGCGCTCGCCGAGGCCAGCCTGAAGTCCGGCGCGCATTTCATCGACCTCGCCGACGCGCGCGACTATGTGCTGGGTTTTGCAGCCGCCCTCGATCCCCTGGCGCGCGACAGGAATCTCGTCGCCTTGACCGGCGCAAGCTCGACGCCGGCGCTGTCCTCGGCGGCGGTGGCGGCCCTGACGGAGGGATGGCGGCAAATCGACTCGGTGGACTGCGCTATTGCTCCAGGCGGCGCCAGCGACGTCGGCCTGTCGGTGACCGCGGCCATCCTGTCCTATGCCGGGCGTCCCGTGGCGGTTTTCCGCGACGGCCAGCCGCAGCACACGGTCGGCTGGGGTTCGGTCGAGCGCCGGGACTTTCCGGGCCTTGGCCGCCGTTTCGTCTCTCCGGTCGAGACGCCTGATTCGGAGCTTCTGCCGAAATTTTTCGGCGTGCGCGAGCAGGTGCGCTTCTTCGCCGGGCTTGAATCGCCGCTTGAACATTTCGGACTGCTGGCGCTGGCGCGCTCGGACCGCGATGCGCCTCCCCGCTACTGGCGAAGACCCTCCATGGCGCGCGGCGCTTCACGCGGCCCTTTTGCGGGGATCGCGGCGGCATGCTCGTCCGCGTCGTGGGCCTCGACGCGAGGGGCGCCCCGGCAAAATCGCAATGGAGCCTGATCGCTGAGCGCAACGACGGGCCGAACGTGCCGACCCTGGCCGCCGTCGCGGCCGTTCGCGCCTTGCTCGCTGACAAGATTGCGCCGGGGGCGAGACCCTGTGTCGGCGTGCTCGATCTCGCGGCGATCGAGCGGGAAATGCGGAATTTCGCCATCACGACCCGGCGCGCAGTTTATTGACAGTCTCCCTCCGCCGGGTCGAAACTCACCGGCGTCAGGGAGTTGCTCATGCAGGCCATGGTCTTGAACCGCATCGGCGCGCCGCTCGAATGGACGGAGCGCCCCGCCCCCCTGCCCGGCCCCGGCGAAATCCGCCTGAAAATTTCGGCCTGCGGCGTCTGCCGCACCGACCTCCATGTGGTCGACGGCGAGCTGCCACATCCGCGCGTTCCAATTATTCCCGGCCATGAAATCGTCGGGCGGGTCGACCGGCTCGGCCCTGGCGTCAGCGGTTTCGACATTGGCGAGCGCGTCGGCGTGCCCTGGCTCGGCCATACCTGCCAAACCTGCGCCTGCTGCGCCGGCGGCCACGAAAATCTCTGCGACCACCCGGAATTCACCGGTTATTCCCGCGACGGCGGCTATGCGACCATGACCGTCGCCGACGCGCGCTTCGCCTTTCCGCTTGGCGATGTCGGAGAGGATGCGGCGCTGGCGCCCCTGCTGTGCGCGGGCCTGATCGGCTGGCGGGCGTTCAAGATCGCCGGGCGCAGCGCCGGCCACATCCAGAAGCTCGGCCTCTATGGCTTCGGCGCCGCCGCGCATATCCTGGCCCAGGTGGCGATCAAGCAGGGCCACGATGTCTTCGCGTTTACCTCGCCCGGCGATGTAAAGACCCAAAATTTCGCCCGGAAACTCGGCGCCGCCTGGGCCGGCGGCTCGGACGAGGCGCCGCCCGAACGCCTCGATGCGGCAATCCTTTTCGCCCCGGTCGGCGCGCTTGTCCCCCTGGCCCTGAAGGCGGTGCGCAAGGGCGGCGCGGTGGTCTGCGCCGGCATCCACATGAGCGACATTCCGAGCTTTCCCTATGCCCTTTTGTGGGAGGAGCGCCAGCTGGTCTCGGTCGCCAATCTCACCCGGCGCGACGGACTGGAGTTTTTAAGGCTCGCGCCGCAGCTCGGCGTCGAAACCACGACGCGGCTTTATCCGTTGTTCCGGGCCAATGACGCGCTCGCCGATCTGCGGGCCGGCGCCTTTGACGGCGCGGCGGTGCTGATACCCTGATTTTTCGAGGACGAAATGGCCAAGGACAAATCCGCCATCGAGACGAAACAATTTCGCGTCAAGGAAGACCAGAAGGTCGATCTTTCCAAATGGCCGACGCGCGTCCCGCCGGTTTACCCGACGAAGGAGGCCTATCAGGCGATGCTCGCCGCCCATGTCACACGGTTGAGCGACTTGCAGCAAAAACTCTATGCGGCCAATCGGCACGCCCTGCTGCTGATCTTCCAGGCCATGGACGCGGCCGGAAAGGATGGCTGCATCCGCCACGTGATGTCGGGAGTCAATCCGCAGGGCTGTCAGGTCAGCAGCTTCAAACACCCCAGCGGCGCGGAGCTGGAACATGATTTCCTCTGGCGCACGACGCGCGAGTTGCCAGAGCGTGGCAAGATCGGCATTTTCAACCGCTCCTATTACGAGAATGTGCTGATTGTGCGCGTCCATCCCGAACTGCTGGGACCGGAGGGGTTCGAACCCAAGGACGATCGCGATAAATTCTGGAAAGAGCGCTATCATTCGATCCGTGAACTGGAGCGCCATCTCACGGCCAACAATGTCCATGTGGTCAAATTTTTCCTGCATCTGTCAAAGGACGAGCAGCGCAAGCGTTTTTTGGCCCGCATCGACGAGCCGGAGAAGAACTGGAAGTTTTCGCAAGCCGACATGATCGAGCGCGGTTTCTGGGCCGATTACCAGCGCGCCTATGAGCTCTGCCTGTCCGCCACCAGCACCGAGGACGCGCCCTGGAATGTCGTCCCCGCCGACGACAAGAAGTCGGCGCGGCTGATCGTGTCGCAGGTCATCCTGGACAAGCTGGAGTTGTTGAAGCTCGCCTTTCCCAGCGTCAGCGACGCGCGTCGGTCGGAGTTGCAGGCGATCCGGGGCCAGCTGGAATCGTGACTGCGCGCTTCGCTCCTCACTTGAGGCGCGCCTATTGAATTCACCATTGAAACAATAATCTGAACCTGGATTTTTGAGCTTCGTCGGCACGACGTCTCTCGCCACAAGAAGCTGGCGTTGGACTTTTCAACCTTCAGCTGAAGACCTTGGGTCAGCCGTCCAGCGGCTCCATCCACACCTTGAACGACCGCAGGACATGCGGGCCGAATGAGTGGACGATCGGCACGTCGCCGGCGTCGCGCCCCCGGGCGATCAGGATACGGCCGGCGCGGGGCGCGTTGTTGCGCGGGTCGAAGGTCCACCAGCGGCCGCCGAGGAAGACTTCCATCCAGGCGCAGAAGTCCTGATCCGCGTAGGGCGGCGGCAGGCCGATGTCGCTGATGTAACCGGTGCAGTAGCGCGCGGGGATGTTCATGCAGCGCGTGAAGGCGACGGCGAGATGGGCAAAGTCGCGGCAGACGCCGACGCCCTTGAAGTAAGCCTGCGACGCGGTGCGGGTCGGGTCGCAGTTTAGATAATCGAAGCGCAGATGGTTGTGGACATAATCGCAGATCGCCTGCACGCGGCCCCATCCGGTCGGCGCATTTTCGAACAGGCGCCACGCCTCCTGCGACAGCAGGTCGGTGTCGCAATAGCGGCTGCCGAGAAGGAACTGGATCGTCTCGTCGGGCAGGTCCTGGATCTGATGCTGCACGGCGTCCGGCGCGACCGGGTCGAAAGAGCCGGAATCGTGGATGACCGCATCGGCGTGGAAGCGGATGACGCCGGCCGGCGCGACAAGGCGAAAACAGAAATTGCCGAAACCATCATGATAGGTCGTCAGCGGAATTCGCGGCTCGACATGCATGAAATCCGGCGATTCCAGCTGCCCTGCGCGGCTGTGGTGAACGTTCAGCGCGCCGATCATCGGCGTCGGCTTGGGCGTCTCGTAAGACATGTCGTAGCCGAAACGAATGCGCATGAAAACTCCCGACCTGGATTGGCGTCGCGCGCCAGCTTTAAACCCGAATGCGGATTTTCGGGCGCCAAAAAACAGGCGGGAGGGTTTATGGCGCAATAACGCCCTTGGTCGGCGCATTTTTCAGGCGCCGGCGATTTCTGCGTGGCTCGCGGCGCGAAAATCAGCCGTTCAGTTTCCAGCTTTCGCCCGCGCGGCAAGCCGTGCCCTTGCCGACGACCGGACGGCCGTTGATGTAGATGGTGTGGGTGAAGTCGCGGCAGTCGCCGGCGCCGCCGGCAGCCGGCGCGATATAGCCATAGGCGCCGTCGTCGCCACGCCAGGTCTTGCGCTCGCCGCTGGAAAGCGCCGCCATCTCGGCCTTGTTGGCGGCGGTCTTGTCGGCCGCGTCGAGGTTCTGGCCGAGCGACCCGCTGGCCAGGCCAGCATAGGGCGGCGCAACGACGGCGGCCGCAGCCGCGGGCGCCTCGCTCGTCGAATTGGAAGCGCAGCCCGAAAGGGAAACGAGAACAGCAACGGCAAAACCGGCGCGCGCCAGAGAGATCACGGCAAAACCTCCAGAAAATGTTTGAACGCCAACCGGCGCGATCTTGGCCGCACTTTTATGGCATTTGCCGCCCGGAGGAAAGCGCGTGACAGGAACAAACCGCGAAAAAGCAAAATGTGTGGGAAATTGGTCACGCCGCCGGCAGTGCGGGCAGCACCAGGATCGCCCTCAAACCGCCGAGCGGCGAATCGCCCAGTTCCAGCCGGCCGCCGTAGGCCGCCGCCAGGTCGTCGACAATTGAAAGGCCCAGCCCCGAGCCGGGCTTGCTCTCGTCGAGCCGCCGTCCACGCCTGAGCGCCTCGGCGCGCCGCTCCGCAGCCAATCCGGGGCCGTCGTCGTCGACGGTGGCGCGGAAGAACAGCCGCTCTTGGCCGCCGGACGGAATTAGCTCCACCTTCACCTGCGCCTCGGTCTTCGCCCATTTGCAGGCATTGTCGATCAGGTTTCCGGCCATGTCGTCGAAATCCTGCCTTTCGCCCATGAAGCGCAAATCTTCCGGGCAATCCACGGAAAGGTCGACGTTTCGGTAGATCTTGCCGAAGGCTCGCGCCATGGCGGCGAGCGAAGGCGCAGGATCGCAGGCGGCGCCGATCGCGCCGGCGCGCGTCGCGGCGCGGGCGCGGTCGAGATAGAAGGCGACCTGATCCCGCATCACATCCGCCTGTTCGCCGACCTTCTTGGCAAGCGGCGAGGCGTCGGCGTCCGCCTCGTTCATGATGACGCTGAGCGGGGTCTTCAGCGCATGGGCGAGATTGCCGACCTGGGTGCGCGCCCGCTCGACGATTTCGCGATTGGCGGAGATGAGCAGATTGAGTTCGTTCGCAAGCGGCGCGATTTCCAGCGGAAATTCGCCCGCGATCTTTTCCGCCCTGCCGCGCCGCACCGCGATGACGTCGCGCCGCAGCCGCCGCAACGGTCTCAAGCCATAGCGCGCCTGAAACGCCATGGCCGCCACCAGCAGCAGTCCCAGGAATATGAAGGTGACGCCGAGATCGAACTCGAACAGGGCGACCTGGCCGTCGACGCTCTGGGTGGTCGCCGCGACCTGCACCAGATAGCGGCCCTGGTCGCCGGCGTCGATCTCGCGCTCCAGCATGCGCAGCGGCTTGCCGTCCGGCCCGTCGACGTCGCCGCGCCGCCGCCCGTCGGGATCGGCTTGAACCGCCGTCAGCTTTGGCAGGCGGGAGGCGAACAGCGATCGCGAGGTCCTTACGTTCGGCGCGGCGCCATCGAGCCGCGTGATCTGCCAGTACCAGCCGGATTGCAGCAATTCGAACTGCGGCTCGCCCAATTGCCCCGGCTCGGCGTCTTCGCGCGGCGAGGCGATGTCGGCGACCAGCGCGCGCAGATAGACGCTGAGCTGGTCATCAAGCGCGGCCTCCGCCGTTTCGCGATAGAGGGTGGACAGCACCAGGGCGGCGAAGGTCAGGATCACGATGCAGGCCAGGGCCGAGGTCAGGAACAGCCTCGTGGCGATCGAGGCCGCGCCCCACCTCCATTTCATTTCGGCGCGGGGGCGCGGTCCGCGCCGCCGCCCTCCATCATGTAGCCGAGTCCCCGCACCGTCTGCAGCACGTCGACGCCGAGTTTTTTGCGGAGACGGCCGATGAAGACCTCGATGGTGTTGGAATCGCGGTCGAAATCCTGATCGTAGAGATGTTCCACGATCTCGCCGCGCGACACCACGCGCCCGGCGTGATGCATCAGATAGGCAAGCAGGCGGTATTCATGCGACGTCAGCTTTACGGGCGCGCCGGAGACGAGCACCCGTCCTGATTTGGTGTCGAGCGACACAGACCCGCAGACCAGTTCGTTGGTGGCGTGGCCGGTCGAACGGCGCAGCAGCGCCCGCAGTCGGGCCAGCACTTCCTCCAGATGGAAGGGCTTGGCGACATAATCGTCGGCGCCGGCGTCGAAGCCCTGCACCTTCTCGCTCCAGCCGTCGCGGGCGGTCAGGATCAGCACCGGCATGGTCCGACCCGCCTTGCGCCAGGCCGTCAGCACCGAGATGCCGTCCAGCTTCGGCAGGCCGATATCGAGCACCACGGCGTCATAGGGTTCGGTGTCGCCAAGAAAATGCCCCTCCTCGCCGTCCAGCGCCGCATCGACGGCATAGCCGGCCGCCTCCAGCGCGGCCACGAGCTGGCGGTTGAGATCCTTGTCGTCCTCGATCACAAGCAGGCGCAATTTCTTTCCCCCTTTTTGACCCCTCGCGCCAGCCCGAGCCCGTCGGAAGGCGTCAATGCGTGTTGAGCGCCCCGACGACCGCTCCCGTTGCAGCGTTCATGAAGACATGGATCACCCGCCCGTCCGGCCGCAGCAAGGTGATCTCATATATGTCGATGTCATTCCAATGGCACAACTTCCCCGCCAGCGCTTCGGCATGCGCGAGGGCCGAGGCCTTGCGCATCAGTTCGAAGGGCTCGTGCAGCTTCTGGCTGGCGATGCGCTCGCGCGTCTCTGCCGGTTTGTAGCATGTGCGCGGCCCGTGCGGCCGCAGTTCCGGCGAATCGATCTCCGGCCCGGGCTCGATGTCTCGGTAGCGGGGGCCATCATAGCGCGGACCGCCGAAGCGCGGCGCGCCAAGAAAAGGGCCGTAGCGCCAGAGGCCAAAGCGAAAGCCCTGCGCCTGCGCGGCGCCAGCGCCGAGCAGGAACAGTCCACATGAACCGAGCAAGAGAATCGTCGCCCAGATTTTGCCCATGCCTCAGTTTCGCCCGCAATGCCTGAACGCCAAGTGAACCGCGATGATCAGGCGGGACCCTCGCGCGTCATGAGAACACCGGCTTGCCGTCGCTATTTGGCCGCAATGTTCGCCTTTCAATGAACCAATGCGCCGCTTACGCCATTGGCGCATAATTTGCGAGACCAGCGCATGATCCGCCAGACCGAATTTCCGCCGACGGCCGCGCCTCAGGCCAAGATCGCCGCATTGCTCGCAGGCCTGATCGCCGCCGGCGCGCTGACCGTGTTCGCGCTCGGCCAGACGCAGGAAACGCCGTCGCCGCGCATCGCGCAGGCGCCTACGGCCCCGGTCGCATCGCCGGGACAAACCTATGGCGGACTGCGATCCGCCAGCTATTATCCCGAGCAACTGGCTGCCTTGCAGAGCCTGAACAGCTTTCATCCGACCGCCGACCAAGGCCAGAAGCCCAGGCCGGCTGTCCTCGCCGCGCCCGCCAGGCCCTCGCCTTTTGAACCCAAGCCTATCCGCCATGCTGACGCCCCCAGAAGCATCGTCGCCATCGCCCCGCCGACGCCAGCGGCCGTCGTGGCGGCGCCGGAGGACAAGACGGTCAAGCTATTCGGCGTTCCGGTGCCCGGCGCAGCCCAGATCGGCGACCGCGTCGGCGCGGCGCGCGATACGGCAGGACACTGGGGCGCCGCCGTCGCCGGCTTCGGCCAAAAACTCGTGACCTTGTGGCGCTGACCCGCGCGGCGCCGCCCTTCCTGCCGCTTCCTTGACAGCGCAGCGATTTTCGCCAAGAACCGGCTGTATCTTTTCGCACGCCGCTCGAGCGGGAGCCGCGCCTTGACCGATAAAAAGAGCCTTCCGGTCGCCGTGGCCGCCGCCCTGGCGCTGGGAGTCGCCGCGACAATTTTCTCGCTGCAGCGCGATCCCGGCTTCGGCGCCGTGCGCCTCGGCCCCTGGGTTTCCTGGCCGCGCCTCGGCAATGCCGAAATCGATCCCTATGCGCGCGCTATCACCGCCATTGATGGCGCGCTGCCGCTCGGCTCCGGCGAGGGCCTCGCCTTTGTCGCCTCCTCAGACAATTCCGGGGCGCCGCTCAATTCGCGCTGCGATTACGAAGTTTCCGGCATCTCGCCGCCCGCCCAATTCTGGACCCTCGCCGCCTATGACATAGACGGCCGGCTGCGGCCCAATCGCGCCGGGCGTTATGGCCTCACCTCGGGCGCCCTCCTGCGCGCCGCTGACGGCGCCTTCACCATCGCGCTGGCGCGCGAAGCGCGGCCGGGCAACTGGATGCCTCTCGGCGACAAGAGTCGCTTCAGCCTGGTGCTGCGCGCCTATCAAGCCAATAGCAGCGCGCTGTCCGACGCATTCGAGGGGCTGGCCTTGCCGGCTATTTCGCGCGGGGCCTGCTCATGAAGGCGATTGCGCTCTGGATCGACCGCGCCATCGGCTTCCTTCCCTGGCTGCTCGGCGTCCTGTTCGGCGCTGTGGCCGCGCATTTGATCACGGTGCTGGCGCTGCCGAACGTCGCGCCGCAGTCAGCCTGGCGCCAGTTCGCGCGGCCGCTGCCGGCGGCCGAGAAGGCGCTGCTGCCGCGCTCCGAGCCAAAAGTTGCGGGGCCGACCTATTCCGACCCCTTCGCCGCCCTCGCCTTGTGCCGCTTCGACCTTGCGCAAGGCCCAATGCGGCTGCGCGCCGCCGCCGACGGCGACCATCCGCTCTCGGTTTCGGTACGCCTGTCGGACGGGACGATCATCTATAGCGCTGGAGACCGGCAGACGCCGAACGGGCGTTTCAACATCCTGATCGTGACCCAGTCCCAGGCCAACGCGCAGGACGCGGCGCGCGAAAACGCCGACGACGAGGAGGCCGATGACGCGGAGAAGAAGAACGCCAATCCCGCGGACGAGGAGTTGCGATTGATTTCGCCGGCAAAGACCGGATTTGTGGCCGTCCGGGTCCTCAGCCTTCGCGAGGGCGACTATGAGGCGGCGGCGGCGCGACGCGAGAGCGTGCAATGCGCGGTGGAGAAGCCGGCGCCCTGAAGCGCCTCAATCAATGAGGTCTGCAATAAACCTGCAATAAGCCTGGAAAAAATTGCGGTCAGGCGCGTTTTCTGCGGCGTGGCCGGGAAGGCGAGGAGCCGGAGCCGCGGCGGCCGGGCTGTCCGTCCTTGCCGTCCTCGTCGCGGCAATAGCGCACGCCGAGGAAGAACAGTATCTGCGCCGAGCCTTCCGGCGGCGCGGCGGGCAGGCGTCGTCGCCTGTCACTGCGGAATGGAACGATCTCGCCCATGGGTCATGCTTCCTCGACCGTTGTGAGCGCCGAATCGCCGATGCGACGGAGCCCTGCCTTGAGAACACGGCGCAATCCTTAAAAATTGACGCATTTTTCTCAGGTCCGGGTCCATTAATGATTGGCGATGGTTAATGATGTGTCAATAAAGCTCGGCTAGGCTCCACTTGATTGCAGATTCCGCATCGAATTTTTGAAGCCGAGAGCCTCATGTCGAACGACATCTATGCCCGACTGCGCGACCTCGCGGCCTCGGCGGAAGCCAGGCCCGACGAAATGCGGCCTGTCCTGCTGCGGGTCGTCGCCGACCTCTTTGTACTGCATCCGCAGCACACGCCGCAGGAGATCCGGTTGTTCGAGGAAATGGCCGGCAAGCTGATCGACGACGCCGACGAGCCGACGCTGACCATTGTCGCGCGCAAGCTCGCGCGTTGCGCCGACGCCCCGGCGCGCATCCTGCGCCGCATCCGCGCCCGCGGGGCGCCCCGGCTCATGAAATCCTGCTCGCCGGAACCCAGATCGAATGGACGGAGCTGCGCCAGATCGCCGCCAGCGGCGCCTGCGAGCACGCGTGCGCCGTCGCCGGCCGCAGCGACCTCGACCGGGAGCTGACGGGGATCCTCGCGAGCCGCCCCGAGCGGGAGATCGCCCGGGCTCTCGCCGCCAACGCCCTGGCGCCGCTCGCCGTCGAAAACCTTCGCCTGCTCGCCGCGCGCGGCCGCGAAGATGCGGTCTTGGCGCGCGCCCTGCTCGATCGCGGCGACCTCACCCTCGATTGCCTGCCGCTCTATCTCGCCGCCGACTTACTGGAGCGCGCCCGGCTGATCAACATGGCCCGCGGAGTAGGCCTCCTCCACGCCGGCCGCGACGTGGCCGCCCCGCCGCTCGACGAGGCCTTGTGCGCCCGCCTCGAAGCCAGCGCCCTGCGCTCGAAACGCGCGTCTTTCGCCCTGACGCTGGCGGAGATTCTCGACTGCGACCCGCTTTGCGCCCGGAGAATCGTCGATGACGAGACCGGCGACGCCATGACGATCGCCTTCGTCGCAATCGGTCTGCCGATGGAAATCTGCGTGCGGATTTTCCTGATCGCCTTTCCGAAAGTGGCGCTGTCGCCAGAAACGTTTCGGCGCAATCTGCGCACGGTCGAGACCCTGCCCCACCGCGACGCCCTGCGCATCATTGCCGCCATCACCGGCATCACCCGCAGCGCCGGCGCTGCGCAACGGGCCCAGGCGCGCCGGGCGCCGCTCGGCGAGCGCGGCGCGCTGGCGGACAGGCCGGCCTTGCAGGACGCGCCGCTGCGGGAAAGTCTGGTCAGAAAAGCCTGATCCCTGTTTCCCTATTTTCCCTTGGCCACGACGCCTACGATCGGTCCCATCGGCAAGGTGAAATCGTCGCGTTGCAGCTCCGGCGCATAGAGCGCGGAAATCGAGCCATCGAGGAACAGCGCGTTATCGCAGCCGAGCCGGTCGCGAAACAGGCTGGCGAATTCGAAAAAGGTCACGGGCTCGTTTGAAATGGCGAAGATCGCCCGGCCCTCGTGGTCCACGCCGACGCCGTTGCGCAATTTGGCCGAGGCGCCCTCGACGTGAATGCGCGGATGGATCTTGCCGTTCACCACCAGCATCGGGCCGGATTGCGTTGCGTAATCCACCGCGGGCCGCTGCGCCAGGAAATGCGACGTCTCCCACACGCCGGCCAGGCCTCCGCCAACGAAGAACACCCCGTTCGGCTTCAGGGTAAAATTGCCCGAGCCCTCTCGCGTATTGGCGCGCTTCATCTCGACGCCATGCTCGATATAGAGTCCGACTGGCGCGTTACGCACATCATACATGCCGCCGTTCATGCCGAAGATCAGCTTCTCGCCCGGCTTCAGGCTCGCGGCCACAGCCTCGAAACTCGACAGGGGCTGGCCGTTTGGCCCGCGCCAGAACAGGCGCAGGTCGTCGTTCCTCGGATTGAAGCTGCAGATCGTGTAGGATTTGCCGTCCTGCGAAAGATCGGAACAGGGCGCAGCCCAGGCCTGCGCGCCAATGAACGCCTCCGCGCCGAACAGGGCCAACGCGCTCGCGAGGATGATTCGTCCGGTCTTGCGCACCGATTCGATGGCGGCGCAGGATTTTAGTATTGCTAAAACTTCCAAATTCTTTAGCCTCGGCGCCATGAAGCTGGCGGAATGGTTGCGCAAATCCGGCGTGAGCCGGATCGAGTTTTCCCGGCGCCTCGGGCTCAGCCCCGGCGCCGTGAGCCAGCTTTGCAATCACGACAGCGTCTGGATGTCGCGCGACACCGCGCGGGCCATTGCGCGAGAAACCCAGGGCGCCGTGACGCCCAATGACTTTCTGCCCGAGGTTGCGGGCGAGAACAAGATGCCGGAGAGTTCAATGTCGCATTCCGTCAATCAGGCCGTCGAAGCGATCAAGCGCGGGGAGATCGTCATCGTCACCGACGACGACGACCGCGAGAACGAGGGCGACCTCGTGATGGCGGCGAGCCTGTGCACGCCGGAGAAAATGGCCTTCATCATCCGCAATTGCTGCGGCATCGTCTGCGCGCCGCTGTCGCTGGCCGAGGCGCGCCGCCTGCATCTGCAGCCCATGGTGGCCGAAAACGACGCCCCGCTCGGCACCGCCTTCACCGTCACCGTCGACGTCAAGCACGGCCTGACCACCGGCATTTCAGCCGAACAGCGCGCCAATACCGTGCGGGGACTGGCCAACAATAATTTCGGCGCGGCTGATTTCGTCCGGCCGGGCCATGTCTTTCCGCTGATCGCCAAGGACGGCGGCGTGCTGATGCGCTCCGGCCATACCGAGGCGGCGGTCGACCTGTGCAAGCTTGCCGACCTGCCGCCGGTGGGCGTCATCTGCGAACTGGCCAATGACGATGGCACCGTGATGGTCGGCCCGCAGATCGCCGCCTTCGCCGAAAAACACCAGCTGTGCCAGATTTCGGTCGCCGACCTCATCGCCTACCGGCAGTCGCGTGAAAAACTGGTGGAAAGGGTCGGGACTTTTGCGGTTCAGACCCGATTCGGCGAATTCACCGGCTACGCCTTTGTCACGCCTTTTGATTCGGTGCAGCATTTCGCGCTGGTGCGCGGCGAAGTCGGCGACGGCCGCGACGTTCCCGCGCGGCTGCATCGCGCCGACATCATCGGTGACCTGTTCGGCGGCGGCTCGGCGATCAATTCCGCCCTCGAGGCCTTTGTCGCCGGCGGCCGGGGCGTATTGGTCTATCTGCGCGACGGCGCGGCTGGCGTGCCCGCCAATCTGATCGGCCAGAAGGAGGAAGCCGCCACCGAATCGGCGCGGGCCCGCAATTGGCTCGACATCGGGCTCGGCGCGCAAATTCTCCGCAATCTGGGCGTCTCCTCCATCCGCCTGCGCACCAATGCGCCGCGCAAATATGTGGGTCTCTCGGGTTTTGGCATCGAAATCACCGGCATAGAGGACGGGAAATGAACTCGGACGAGGCGCTTCGACACAAGGCCAAGATGGAGAAGCGCAAGCAGGTCCAGGACGCCGAGGTCGCCGGAAAGACCATTCCGTCCAAGGGACTGCTCATGGTCCACACCGGCCCCGGCAAGGGAAAGTCCACCGCCGCCTTCGGCCTGATCCTGCGCGCGCTCGGCCACGGCTGGCGCGTCGGCGTCGTGCAATTCGGCAAGGGCGGCTGGGAGACCGGCGAGCGCAAGGCGCTGGAGCTCTTTGGCGACCAGATTTCGTGGCACACGCTGGGCGAGGGGTTCACCTGGGAGACGCAGGACCGCGCCCGCGACGTCGCCGCCGCCGCCCGGGCCTGGGACAAGGCGCGCGAGTTGATGGCCGATGAAACCATCAGGCTGCTGGCGCTGGACGAGCTGAACATCGCCCTGCGCTACGAGCATCTGGACTTGCACGAGGTGGTGGCGGCGCTTGCCGGACGACGGCCGGACCTGCATGTCGTCGTGACCGGCCGCAACGCCAAGCCGGAACTCATCGCCGCCGCCGACCTCGTCACCGAAATGCAGGCGACAAAGCACCATTTCGCCGCCGGCGTGAAGGCGCAGCAGGGGATCGAGTTCTAGCCCCTCCCCCGCGCCTGCGCGCCTTATTCCACGCCGCCGCCGAACTGGATCGTCAACGCGCTGGCGCTGACGGTTCCGACCTGGGTAAGGGTCAGGGCGTTGAACTGGCCAGTCTGTTTAATCGACGCCGTTGGCGTCATCCCGACCTGGCCGATTACGGCAAGATTTGCGGCGCTGGCTTGCGTCACCTTGCTGCTCGGGGCGCCTCCGACTTGAATCGCCCCGTATATGCTCGCGGCCGGCGTCGTATAACTGTAGACGACCTGGCCCGGCGGGTAAGAGAAGGCGCCCGCCGCAGAGGCCGCCTGAACGGTCGCGGCCATCGCCCCGCAGAACGCGGCCGCAAATATTTTGCCTGTGCTTTTCATGGCGCCGTCATCCTCTGCTCGAAATCACGTTGGCACGCCGGCCGTCGCGGCGAACGCATTGCGCCGCGACACCAGCTCGAAGCGACGGACCGCGCCCCACCGCGCGGCCCGTCCTGCGCTATGCGGTCAGTCCTGAATGATGACCGCGCCATTGCCGAAGCCCAGCTGCAGGGTCGATGCCTGGTTCTTGCTGCTGCGTCCGCCCTGCGCGATGCCGACGGCGTTCCCGACGCCGATCTGCTTGACGACCGCGTTATTGCGAGCGTCCTGTCCACCCTGCACCAACACGCTGTCATTGAAGGCGCCGCGCTGGTAGACAGAAAAGTTGTTGACGGTTCCGGCGAACGCCGTTGCGCTGGACAGAACGACGGCGGCGGAAATGATGAGGAGCTTTTTCATTTTCATTACTCCGTTACATAGAAACAAGGCATAAAGACCTCTGTTTCCATCCCCAATGACGTCTTATTTCCTCAACGTCATCGTCATAATACATACACATAATCTGCAAATACGCGAGAATGACCTTCGTTTAGAAAATATTAACGAGCATAAACGGATGATAACGCAATTGATTGAAATTCGTAAAATTCTAAACGAAGGATCAAGAACACGCGAACGCCTCGGCCGCGGGAAGTGGTCAACGCCTACGTATTCGCCGTAACTTGAACGAAGCCTTGGCAATTGGTAAAAGTTCATTCAGGATAGATCGCTAATGTAGCATGTATGATATAATACATGAAATAATGCAATTTATAAACGATAATAATTCATTTACATTGGCGTATGTGATGGGGTCATATTATGAGTATTATAAAAATGAAAGAACATATACTGCGCGAAAAGCCGGTAAAATACGCGCTTCCTGCCCCCAAAACAGTTGAGGAAACCGCAAAAGGCGATCTCGAACAAAACTTTGCACGATTGAAAATCGCGATTATCGGCACGAACAGGCTTTTCTTCGACTGCCTTAAAGTTGCAGTTGCAAAAAACCTGGCTTGTTCCTTTTCTCCATTCTTCCTGATGGAGGAATGGCGTCAATATCGTCACAAGACGAAATTTGATCTGGCGATATTTTGCTTGAGCGGGGCTGATTGGCAATACGAGATTATAGCCGCTGCCGATTCGATCATGCGGGCGACAAATGGCCCTCCCTTCGCGGTCCTGGCTGACACGGAAAATCGTTCAGCGATCGAAATGGCCTTTGAGCGCGGCTCCCGGGGATTCATTCCCTTGAGCACCTCGATCGAGCTGATGGTCGAGGCGATCAAACTGCTCGTTGCCGGCGGCGCCTACTGCCCGATCAGTTTCCTGACTTCCACGCCCGCGGCGGAGGAGCCGGCCAGCGTTGTCCAGCACGGCGACCTCACGCCACGCGAAAATGCAGTTCTTGAAGAGCTGCGCGAGGGGCGGTCAAACAAGGTTATTGCAGACCGTCTTGGAGTCAGCGAAGGCACCGTCAAAGCGCATGCCCATAACATCATGAAAAAATTGAAAGTGAGCAATCGGACACAGGTTGCGCTTCACGCCCAAAGGCTTCCAGCGTCCTGACAGACCGGAATCTGTCTATCCGCGTCGCGCGCGCGTGAAGCGAGGCGTGGCGAGGGGCCAGCGCGGCGCTTGTCACACCGCCTTGTGCTTCTCCATCATCTCGACAAAGCGCGCGAACAGATAATGGCTGTCCTGCGGGCCGGGCGAGGCTTCGGGATGGTGCTGGACCGAAAAGGCCGGGCGGTCGGTGAGCGCGATGCCGCAATTGCTGCCGTCGAACAGTGACTTGTGCGTTTCGACCGCATTGGCCGGAAGGCTGGCGGGATCGACCGCGAAGCCGTGGTTCATCGACACGATCTCCACCTTGTGGGTGGTCGAAGTCCTGCACCGGATGATTGGCGCCGTGGTGGCCCTGATGCATCTTCGTCGTCTTCGCGCCGACCGCCAGCGCCATCATCTGATGTCCGAGGCAAATGCCGAAAGTGGGAATTTTCGCCTCGAGAATCTTCTGGATGGTCGGGACGGCATATTTGCCGGTTTCCGCCGGGTCGCCGGGGCCGTTGGACAGGAACACGCCATCCGGCTCAAGCGCCAGGATCTCCTCGGCGCTCGTAGTGGCCGGCGCCACATGCACCGCGCAGCCAGCGTCGGCCAGCAGGCGCAAAATGTTGCGCTTCACGCCGAAATCCAGCGCCACTACCTTGTATTTCGTTGAGGCCTGCTCGCCATAGCCGACGCCAAGCTTCCAGGTCGTCTCACGCCAATCGTAACCGGCAATCGCGGTCACGCCCGGCACAAGGTCCATGCCGTCAATTCCCGGCCAGGCCTTGGCCTCGGCCTTCAGCGCCTCCACGTCGAACCGGCCGTCCGGGGCATGCGCGATCACCGCGTTGGGCATGCCCTTTTCGCGGATCAGCGCGGTCAGCGCGCGGGTGTCGATGCCGCTGAGACCAATGATGTTGCGCGACTTCAGCCAGGCGTCGAGGCCGATATTGGCGCGGAAGTTCGAGGGATCGCCGACCGGGGCCTGGACGATGACGCCGCGCGCGCCCTGGATGCGGGCGAAATCGACCGTCTCGACGTCCTCGTCATTGGCGCCGACATTGCCGATATGAGGAAAGGTGAAGGTGACGATCTGCCCGGCATAGGAGGGATCGGTGAGGATTTCCTGGTAGCCGGTCATCGCCGTGTTGAAGCAGACCTCACCCACGGCGCTGCCGACCGCGCCAAAACCAAACCCTTCGATCACCGTGCCGTCGGCCATGACGAGCAATGCGGTGGGAACGGGCTTGGTCCAACCGGCGGCTTTGGCTTGATCCTGCATCCTGGGCACTCTAAAGATTTGCGCAGAGCCTTATCACTTCGCTCCACAAACGCGACAGATCGCAATTGTGGAGTCTTCGCATAAGCTCGGCGTCGCGTTCGCTCCTGACGAGCCCGCGACGCGGGCTCGTGAGATCGCCTCGGGAGAGGCAATCGCGGCCGAATGCATTTAAGGGGGGTTTTATCCGCGCGCAAGTCAGGCGAGCGAAGCGAACCCGTCAACAGGCCGTCAATAACAGGAAAAACCCATGTTGCGCGAAGAATTCACCTCCGAACTGAAAATCGCGATGAAGGCCGGCGAGAAGCGCCGCGTCGAAACCATCCGCATGATCACCGCCGCGCTCAAGGACCGCGACATCGAGGCGCGCGTCTCGGGAAAGGAAATGGGCGAGGACGAGATTCTCGCCCTGCTGCAAAAACTGGTGAAAAGCCGCCAGGAATCCATGGAAATCTACCAGCAGAACGCCCGCCCGGAACTGGCGGACAAGGAGCGCGAAGAAATCGCCATCATCTCCAGTTTTTTACCGCAGCCGATGAGCGAAGCCGAAGTGGCCTCGGCGATCCAGGCGGCCATCGCCGAGACCGGCGCCGCGTCGATCAAGGACATGGGCAAGGTGGTCGCGGCGCTGAAGGCGAAATACGCCGGCAAGATCGATTTCGCGAGGGCGAGCGGTCTGGTGAAGGCTGCGCTGGCGGGATAAAGACCGAACGGTCGCCACTCTCTCCCGCTTCGATAGCGGGTGAGGGGGAGGCGATGAGGCGGATAACAGAACCTCGCCGGCGTCACGGAAAGGGGGAGAGATTCACAAACAACGGCCCATCGCTGCCATGCGAACGTCGGCGATCGATATTGGCGGCGAAAAGGACGCCGCTGGTTGGAGATAATGATGAGCGATCAAGAGCGTCCATTAGGTCAGAGGACAAAAATCATGCAAGCCGTGGATGAGGTCGGGGGACCCGAAGATTGCATCACGTTGCCGTTGGTAAGTGTAATCATCACGAACTATAATTACGCCAGATTTCTCACTGGCGCCCTGAATTCAGTATTAAAACAATCCTATCCCTACATTGAGTGCATCATTGTGGACGATGCCTCTACGGATAATAGCAGTGAGGTTCTCAACGACATAGAACAGCGCTATCCGACCGTGAAACTCCTTCGAAAGAGCGTCAATGCGGGACAATTAGCAGCCTTTGCAAGCGGTTTTGCCCTCTGCTCGGGCGAATATGTGATCTTCCTCGACGCCGACGACATCTTGTTCCCGCTCATGGTCGAAACCCACGTATTCACGCATCTTTCGTTACGTATTCCTGTCGGATTTTCTTCATCGGATATTGTTGAGACGTCGGGTTCGCGAATTGTTAAAGTCGGAAATCCTGCGATAGCGAACTACGTCGCCTCCGGACGTGGCGTGCGCGACGATTTGTGTCGGCGACTTGATGAATGCGCCCCAGATATCTGGAAAGGCTTAAGTCGCATGCCAAAGGATATCGAAAAGCGTTTGCATTTTGTGGATTTCGTCAGCTCTCAGGAATGGGTATACGCGCCGACTTCTGGTAATTGCTTTCGGCGCGATGTTCTTGAGATGGTATTGCTTGATAAGCTATCGCGAAATGGCATAAAAATTTGCGCAGACACCTATTTGAACAAGGCTGCGTGTCTCTTGACTGGGGCAGTTTTGATCGACATTCCCTTATCGTACTATCGAATCCACGGATCAAATGGATTCGCGGAGCATCCAGCGCTTTATCGTATCCGTAACAGTGACGCGGTAAAGGGTTTCGCCGGCGGTTATTACGCTTGGCGCATGATCGTCGACAATTTGATCGACGAAGCGGCATTGTTCTATACCAAGCTTGGTTTCGTCCATTACCGGGACGTCCTAGTCTGCATGAACAAAGACTGGTTTGCGAAAGCAAATTATCCGGGGTTTGAGTATCTGGGTCAACACGTCGTCAAGAAGTTGGGCGCCCGCGAAGAGACATTGCAACAACTTATGGGGGAGGCGGAGTTTCAGGAATTGTTGGACGCGGTCGCCCCGCCCCCATCCCCTCCGGCTATCCCGGCGGATGCGCCGTCGCCCTCTCCGTCCTCTTTCAAACAAACTCTAAAAGCTCTCAGCTATCTTGCGCTGCCTTTCAACGCTCGTCGCCAAGGAAAGCGACGGACGTTATTGGCCGCACTGAAAAATCGATGATTTCTTTCTGCGCCGAGATGGTTCGAGCCTGTGAAACGTTCTCGAGGCGCTTCCAAAACGCTTTTTACCGAAATCCTGGCTCTAAACAGCCAACGGAGGCGGGCCGCTCGATCAAACGGCTGGGAGGCCAGATTGTGGACGTAATTGTCATTGGATGCGGTTCAATTTGCGTCAAGGGGGGTAGTTACCGGTCTTTATGACATAGCGCCCAATTCGATCGAGACGCGCGGCGAGGCGATCAACCAATTTGCGACCGAACCAGCGCCGGCTTTAATTCCCTACGATCAGGCAGCGGATCAAACTTCGCACGTCCAAGCAATATTTCAGACTCCTCACGATCGAGAAGGAGGCCGGTCTTCCTTCGCCGCAGTCAGGACAAAGCGATCCCCGCCACAAGCCGACCGTAATCGGCTTCCTTGCGGTGGGTCATGCGGCGATAGGAGAAAAACCGGGCGTCGTCGGCGTAGGTGTCGAGTCGCAAGTTCTCGAACCGACCGATCCCCGTGCGCTCGGCGCGCATTTCGATCAGGCCCGGCAAGTCGAACATGAAATGCCCCGCCTGCGCCGAAGGGGCGAAAAACTGCGCGAATCCACCGTCTTCGGCCAGGAACCGCTGATGAAATTCCGGCCCGACTTCATAACTCTGCGGGCCGATGGTCGGCCCCAGCGCGGCTGAAATATCCTGCCGTTTCGCACCCAGAGCCTCCATCGCCGCAACCAGCGCCTCGACCATGCCGGTCAGCGCGCCCTTCCAGCCGGAATGCGCCGCCCCGATCACCCCGGCCTTGCGGTCGGCGAAAAGCAAAATCCCGCAATCGGCCCCGGTGACGCCCAGACCCAGGCCCGGCGTGGCCGTGACCAGCCCGTCGCAGCGCGGCCTGGCGTCTCGAAGGCCAGGGCGCCGAAACGGCCAGCGCGTCGGCCGAATGAACCTGATAGGGCACGAGGAAATTTTCCGGCGAGATCCCCAGGACCCTGGCCATGCGGGCGCGGTTCTCTGCGACATGAACAGGATCGTCGCTGGAGCCCACGCCGCCGTTCAGCGACGCGTAGACGCCCTGCGACACCCCGCCCTGGCGGGTGAAAAAGCCGTGGCTCACGCCCTCCAACGCTGGCGCCCGGATGACCGTGCGGGAAATCGCGGAACTCATGCCGTGGCCTGCGCGTCGTCAAAACCGGGAAGCTCCTTCAGGCCCCGCCGCGTCACAGCCAGAACCTTGAACAGCCCGCCCATTTCGCCTTCTCTGCCCCCTGTCAGCCGCGCCACCGCGGCGTCGATCGCCGCCGCCTGTTCCGGCGTGGCGAGGCTTTTCAGCGCCTCCGCGCGCTGCAGGATGCCGAGTTCGCGCAGAAAATCCCCTTGCCCGACCGGCCCGAAAACCTCGGCGTTAGCGGAAAGGGCGGCGCGGGCCAAAGCAGCGAAGTCGACATGAACAGTCAAATCCGCCGCGCCCGGCTCGGCAAGCGGATCGACGAATTGATGCGCCTTCACCGCCTGCAGGGTCTCGCCGAAGCCGGTGTGGTCATAGCCATAGTCGATCGCCAACGCCGCGCCGTGATTGCTCACGACATGGGCCGCGATCTGCGCCATCAGCCTTTGTGCGGCCGCCCCGAATTCGAGGATCGCGCCGTCCGGCGCCTGCGCCTTGAGATGAAGCTCGACCTCGCCGCCAAGGCCAAAGGCAAGCTTTCCTTCGGCGTCGAGGCCAACCAGCCGTTCGCGCCAGCCCTCCGGCGTCTTCTGGTAATGGCGCGCCGGAAGGGCGTCGAAGAATTCGTTGGCCAGGAAAATCGCCGGTCCCGCGGGCAGGTCGTCGAGATTCCTGTGCCAGGTCGGCCGGATGCCGCTGGCCGCGAGCGCCTGGCGCTGCTGCTCGGCGAGGAGTTCGCTGGCCTCGACCAGATGCACGTCCAGCGCCGCCAGAAACCCCGGCGCGGCCCGGGCGGCGCGCAACGCGTCGGCCATCAGCGCGCCGCGTCCCGGCCCCAGTTCGACCAGATGCACCGGCGAGGGCGAGCCGATTTGCATCCACACATGCGCCGCCCAGAGCCCGAGCAATTCTCCGAACATCTGCGAGATTTCCGGCGCGGTGACGAAATCGCCCGAAGCCCCGAAAGGGTTGCGCGTGGTGTAATAGCCCTTGGTCGGATGGGTCAGGGCCAGCGCCATGTAGCGCTCGATGGAAATCGGCCCCTCGAGGGAAATGATTTCGCGGATTTCCGCTCCAAGCGATTGATCCCGCGGCGAAGAGTTCCGCGCGTCGGTCATTGCCCCGCCTCCCCGGCCGGAATTTCGAGCCCCTCGCGCTTGCGGCGCAGGGCGTAAACGATCAGCGCCCCCCCGATCAAGACCAGCGGCATGGACAGGAACATGCCCATGGTCGCGCCGCCGAACAGGAAGCCGAGTTGCGGATCGGGCGCGCGGAAGAACTCGCAAAAGATACGCGCCGCCCCATAGAGGCCGACGAACAGTCCCGTGGTCAAGCCCGGGCGGCGAAAGGCGCCGGCGCGCACGGCGAAAAACAGGATCAGGCCGAGCACGAGGCCCTCGAGCCCCGCCTCGTAGAGCTGGCTCGGATGGCGCGGCTCCGGTCCGGCGCCGGGAAAGACCATGGCCCAGGGGACGTCGGTCGGGCGGCCCCACAGTTCCGGCTTGATGAAATTGGCGATGCGCACCAGGAACAGGCCGATGGGCGCCACCGAGCAGCACAGGTCGCCGACGCTGAGCAGCGGCGCGCGGACGCGCCGGGCGAACAGCCAGGCGCCGACGGCGGCTCCAGCCAGTCCGCCGTGGAACGCCATGCCGCCCTTCCACAATTGCGGAATTTCCGCCGGGTTTTCGAGGAAGAACGGCAGGTTGTAGAACAGCACATAGGCCGCGCGGCCGCCGAGCACGGCGCCGAAAGCGACGAAAACAAGGAGATCGTCGAGGCTTTCCGCAGACGGCCGGGGCCGCCCGCCCCAGAGCCGGTCGCTGCGCGCCAGGCGCTGGGCGATCAGCCAGCCGATGACGAGCGAGACGATATAGCCCAGCGCATACCAGCGGATGGGCAACGGCCCCAGATTGACCATCACCGGGTCGATCACCGGGTAGGGCAGAAGAAAAAGCGGCATGTCGGCTCCTGTCGCCGGCGAAACTGCCATGGGGTTAAAGCGGGGCGCGCCCGCCGGCAAGGGGCAGGTTGAATGCTTTGCATAAAACTGTTTCGACAAAATTCTTGCGCCGGAACGGTTTCGCGCCCATTTGAGGCCTTGCAAAGCTTGTTTTTCGGAGCAGACCCCATGACCTCGCCGCGTCCCCGCTTTTTCGACGACATGTCTCGCCTGTTCAGCGACGCGGCCAATGCGGCGCGCAGCCTCGGCCATGAGGCGGAAGCGGTGATCAAGACCCAGGTCGAACGCCTGCTTTCCAATATGGATCTGGTTAATCGCGAGGAATTCGAGGCCGTTCGCGATATGGCGATCAACGCCCGTAACGCCAATGACGCGCTGGAGCGCCGCATCGTCGAGCTGGAGGCGAAGCTCGCGGCGGCAAAGCCTGAAACGGCGCCTGAAGCAAAATCCTGACAGGCTGCGCCTTCCGGACAGACTGCGCAAAAAACGCGCTTGCCCAATATTGATTCGACTTTATTTGGGGCGCCGTCGTTTTTTGCGCAGGGTTCGCAAAGAGCTGTGGACGCCGCGTCAGGGTTGGTGGACGTTTCCGTGCGAATCCAGCAGTTTGTTGATGTCGCGGACAGGATTCCCTCTGCGTTCAAATCTGCCTATATTGGGCTGGCGAGGTGATTCGGCCCCAGGAAAACGGGCCGTCGCCCGCGGTCCAGAAGTTCGCACGAGTATCCGCCGCGTTCCCATTCAACTGTTGCGCCTTGGGCTCTCAGGACTGATCGATGCTGCTGTCTGGAATTGAATTGAATGAGCGGGTGGAGCACCCGGTCGATGTCGTCGAACGTCTCGCCAGTCTGAAGGACTGGAGTTTCGATCGTGACGACGCCGACGAAATCTCGATCGGCGTCACCGGCGCCTGGTCGGAATATAATGTCGCCTTCACCTGGCTGCCGCAATTCGAAGCGTTGCATCTCGCCTGCGCCTTCGACCTGAAGGTGCCGGAGCGCCGTCGGTCCGAAGCCAACGCCCTCGTCGCCAGGATCAACGAACAGCTCTGGGTCGGCCATTTCGACATCTGGTCGAAGGACGGCGTGGTGATGTTCCGCCACGCCATGCTGCTGGCCGGCGGCGCGCAGCCAAATTCCGCGCAATGCGAGGCGATCCTGGCCAATGCGCTGGAAGCCTGCGAGCGTTATTACCAGTCTTTCCAGTTCGTGGTCTGGGCCAACAAGACGGCGACCGAGTCGCTTGAAGGCGCCATGTTCGAAACCCGCGGCGAGGCCTGATGAGCGCGGGCCCGCGATCGCTCGCGCTGGTCGGCGCGGGCAAGATGGGCGCGGCCCTGCTCGGCGGCTGGCTGGCCGCCGGCCTTGATCCCCGCAGCATTTCCGTCTACGAGCCACAGCCCGCCGAGGCTGTTTCGCGGCTGGCCGCCGAGAAGGGCTTTGCGCTCAATCCTGCGCCGAAACCCGCCGAGGCCGTTGTTCTCGCGATCAAGCCGCAAATGCTCGATGAGGCCGCGCCGGCGCTGGCGCCCTTGTTCGCCGTCGACAGCCTGCTGATCTCGATTCTCGCGGGCAAGACGGTGGCCAATCTCGCCGCCCGCGCGCCGGTCGGCGCGATCGTGCGCGCCATGCCCAATACGCCCGCCGCCATTTCGCGTGGCGTCACCGGGGTTTTCGCCAGCGAGCAAACGTCGCCGGCGCAGCGCGCGACCGCGCATTTCCTGCTCGGCGGCGTCGGCGCGGTCGAATGGGTTTCTGACGAAGGCCTGATCGACGCCGTCACGGCGATTTCGGGCTCCGGCCCCGCCTATGTCTTCCATCTGGTCGAGGCTTTGGCCGAGGCCGGCGCGGCGCTTGGCCTGCCGGCGGAGCTCGCCTTGCGGCTGGCCCGCGCCACCGTCGAGGGGTCGGGCGAATTGCTGCACCGACAGCCCGAAGTTTCCGCCGAAATCTTGCGCAAAAACGTCACCTCGCCCGGCGGGACGACTGAAGCCGCGCTGGAAGTGCTGATGGCGCCGGACGGCCTCGCCAGCCTGTTGGCGCGCGCCACCGCCGCGGCGGCGCGCCGCGCCGGCGAGCTTTCCGGCTGACCGCTTCCGACTGTCCCTTGCCGCAGGGCAGCATTTGACGCATGGTTTCCTTGAGCATGTTCCCGAAAAGTTGCAGACTTTTCGGACAAGAATATGCGCTTAAAATGCGCAAAAAACAGGGAACGGCCATGACCGAGGCGCCTCAAGCCAAGAAGAAGCCCGCCGGCGATTCGCGCGAAAAACTCATCGACGCGTTGATGGCCCTCGCGGCGACAAAAAGCTGGGACGAGATTTCGCTCTCCGACGTGGCCGAGCGCGCCGGCGTCAGCCTGGCCCAGTTCCGCGACGCCTTCCCGTCGAAAGGCGCCGTGCTCGGCGGTTTTTCGCGGCGCATTGACAAGATCGTGCTTGACGGGACGACCGGCGACCTCGCAGGCGAAAGCGACAAGGACCGGCTGTTCGACGTGCTGATGCGCCGCTTCGACGCCATGGCGCCTTACAAGCCGGCTCTGCTGCATATCAACCAATGGGCGATGCGCGATCCCACCGCCCTGCCCGCGCTCAACCAGCTCACGATCAATTCCCTGCGTTTCATGCTGGAGGCGGCGGGGCTCTCCAGCGAAGGCCCGCTCGGCGCGCTGAAACTGCAGGGGCTGGCGCTGGGGTGGGCGCGGGTGTTCCACGTCTGGCTCGCGGACGAGACGAAGGATCTGGCGACCACGATGGCGGCGCTCGACAAGGAAATTTCGCGCGGTGAAGTTTTCGTGGAGCGCGTCGACGAGGCGCGGCGCCGCCTTGAGCCGCTGGCTGCGCCTTTGCGGGGACTGGCCGAGCGGATTTTTGGCGGCGCCGGACGGGACTAGTCGTCAAGTTTGAGAGTTCGTCGAATTACAAGCCAGTCGCCAGCCGCAAAGCATCGTTGATTCGCTCCTGCCAGCCTGGCCCATCCTCCTGGAAATGTGCAATCAGATCGCTGTCGAGCTTGAGCGACACCAATTCCTTAGAAACGGGAACGCCAGCCTTTCTTTGTGCGCGGACCGGCTCGGCCGCCGGTGGGGTCGCTGGTTTGAACACAGCTTCGGCTACGGACAGGGCGTCGGTCGGTCGATATCGGTTCGGAGGTCTCGTCATGCGAATTCTTCCATTGAGCGCCTGAGCCTATACTGCTTGGCCACGCTCCTGATAGCAATGGGAGATCGAAGGCAAAGCCATACCGGAACGTGTGTGGACGCCCGGGAGATTACTCCGCCGGCAGGCAGCATTTCTTGTATTTTTTCCCGCTTCCGCAGGGGCACGGATCGTTGCGGCCGATATTGCGGTTGGGGTTTGCAGCCGGCTTGATCGGTTCCTGCTCCTCTTCCTCCTCGAACACCGCCAGTGTTTCGAGCGCGTCGTCGACCGGCTTCAGTCCTCGCTCGGCGAAGAGCGCGCGGCGATCGGCATTGTTGCGGTTGGCGAGCAGATCGCCCTGAAAATCCTCGAAGGCCAGGACGTCCGTGTCGACAAAGCGCGAGCGGAAGGCGCGCGCCACCATGGGCTCAAGCTCGGAAAGGCCGAGCAGCGCTACGCAGCCCTGCCAGCCGTACCAGATCGGATGGGTTGCGCGCGGCTGCAATGTCTCCGACAGGCTTGAGAGATAATCCCGCGCCGCCTCCACCGGCAGTTCGCCTGAGGCCGCGAGCCAGCACAGGGTTTCCAGCGCCGCGACCCGCGCCCATTCGTCGGCCGAGGGCGCTTCGACCAGCTTCTTCAGCTTTTCGACATCGCCGTCGAACAGGCTGATGAAGAGGGACGGCAGGGTTTCGGTGGTCGCGTCGCCGATCATGTCATAGAGCGCCGCGCCTTCCATCGCCACCGACAGCAGCGGGTCCAAAGCCTCGGTTTCGCGCCGCTCCGCCAGGAGATGCAGGCCGAAGAACAGTTTTTCGGCGTTTTCCGGCGAGCGGTCGCCGCCCGAGGCATAGGCCGCCAGGCGTTCCAGCAACGGCCCCCGCGCCTCGCTCCATTTCTGCCGCAGCGTGAACATCGCGTCGAGCGGAAAGGTCTCCGCCCCCGAGAGATCGGCCAGCGCCATTTCAACCAGATTCATTGCAAAACTCCCAAATTTAAACGGGCACGCGGACGCTGGCCCTCAAGCCGCCAAGCGGGCTCGTCGACAGGAAAACGTCGCCGCCGTGGGCGCGGGCTATGTCGCGGGCGATGGACAATCCCAGGCCCGTTCCGCCCTCGTCCTGGTTACGCGCCTCGTCGAGCCGCACGAAGGGCCGGAACACGTCGTCGCGCGAATCGGGCGGGATGCCCGGCCCGTCGTCGTCGACATGAATCAACAGAAACTTCTGGTCGCATGAGCCTTCCAGGCTAATCTTCTGGCCATGGCGAAGGGCGTTGTTGAGCAGATTGGCGAGACAGCGCTTGAAGGCGTCGGGCCGCACGGTGGCGACGGGTTCGCCGGCATAGATGACATGGGTTTCATGCCCCAGACGTTCCGATTCCTGGCGCAGGGTTTCGAGCAGGGCGGCGATGTCAGTCGGCGCAGCGACTTCGCCGATGTCTCCGCGGGCGAAAGCCAGATAGGCCTCGAGCATGCGCTGCATTTCGTCGACGTCGCCGGTGAGTTCCTGGACTTCAGCTTCGTCGCCGAGCAGCGCCAACGACAGCTTGAAGCGGGTGAGGATGGTGCGCAAATCGTGGCTGACGCCATTGAGCATGGTCGTGCGCTGCTCCATCGCCCGCTCGATGCGCCGCTTCATTTCCAAAAAGGCGTAGGTGGCCCGGCGCACCTCGCGGGCGCCGCGCGGCCGGAATTCGGCGTCGCGGCCCTTGCCGAACTCTTCCGCCGCGTCGGCCAGCGCCAGGATCGGCTTGATCTGGTTGCGCAGGAAGAGAATGGCGACGAGGATCAACACCGCCGAGGTGCCGAGCATCCAGACGATGAAGATATGGGCGTTGGAGGCGTAGGCCTGGCTGCGTCGGGCGACCACGCGCAGGACGGCGTCGCCCATGTCGATGCGCACCTCGATGAAATCCGAGCGGCCGACCGTGTCGATCCAGAACGGCAGGCGGATCAGCTTTTCAAGCTGCGACGACATGGCCCTGTCGACCAGCGAAAAGAAGGGTTTTGGCAGCGCAGGCGGCAGCGGTCCCGCCGGCAGCACCTGCGCCTCCAGATTGAGCCGCGACCGCGCGATCTGCTCCAGCTTCGAATTGTCGGGATCGGCGGCGCCGAAGTCGCGATGCATGTCGATCAGCGCGGCGATATCCTGGGTCACCGCTTCGGACAGCCGGAAGGTCACCAGCTGCCAGTGACGCTCCATGAACACCAGCGCGATGGCCGATTGCAGGATGACCATCGGCAGAATCACAATCAGCAGCGACCGCGCGTAAAGGCCCTTGGGCATGAAGCCCGCGGTCGCCCGTCCCACCCGGCGCCAGGCGAGGGTTGCCGCCTGCCAAGGTGATTTTGACAGGGTTTTCGCGAGGCCTTTCGCCAGCGTCATCACTCGACCACCAGCTTGTAGCCGAGCCCGCGCACTGTCTGCAAATGGAGGGGATTGGCCGGGTCGGTCTCGATCTTGCGGCGCAGGCGGTTGACCTGCACGTCGACCGTGCGCTCATTGGCCGCGCCGCCGCCGCCGCCGAGCGCCTCGCGCGACACGGTGTCCCCAGGATTTTCAACAAGGATGCGCAGCATTTCGCGCTCGCGTTCGGTGATCCGGATCACCTCGTCCCCCTGGCGCAATTCGCCACGCTCGGGATCAAAGCTGAATTCGCCGAAGCGCAAGGCATTCTGCCCGGGCGCGCTGGCCGCGGCGACGCGCGGGGCGGAGCGGCGCAGGATCGAGGCGACGCGCAGCGCCAGCTCGCGCGGATCGAAGGGTTTCGCGAGGTAATCGTCGGCGCCGGCCTCCAGACCCTTCACCCGGTCGGCGGTTTCCGTGCGCGCAGTCAGCATGAGTATAGGCGCCTCGGCCAAAGCGCTGCTTTCCGCGCGGATTCGCGCCGCGAACTCATAGCCGTTCTGCCCCGGCATCATCACGTCGAGGATGATCAGATCAAAATGCAGGCCGAGCAGCCGGGCATAGGCGTCCTCGGCGCTTTCCGCCGCGGTCACCCGATAGCCCTCGCCCTGCAGGTAGCGCGTCAGCAATTGCCGGATGCGCCGGTCGTCGTCGACGATCAGCAGGTGCAGCGCGTCGTCCGAGGGGGGCGCCAGCGCTTCGGTCGCTTTCACTGAGCGCCTCCTGTCGTGAGGTCCGCGCGGGACGTTCCCTTGGGGTCGCAGATGGCGGAAAGAAAGGCCGTCGCATGGTCGCGCGCGCCCTCGGGGAGGCGCGAAAGCGCGGCGGCGAAACGGCGCGATTGCAGCTCCGCCAGCTCCAGCGCCAGCGCATGGCCTTTTTCCGTGGCGAACATCAGGCGCTGGCGCCGATCCGAGAGGCCAGGCCTCTGTTCGAGATAGGCCTGGTCGAGCAGGTCTTTCAGCACGCGGCTCAGACTCTGCTTGGTGATTTTCAGCAGGTCCAGCAATTCCGCCACCGATAGTCCCGGACGCCGATCGACGAAATAAAGCACGCGATGGTGGGCGCGGCCGAAATTATAACGCAACAGCAGGCGGTCGGCGTCGCCGACGAAGTCGCGATAGGCGAAGAAAAACAGTTCGATCAGGTCGAACATCGGCTGGGAGCCGGTCTCTTGACGGCTTTCGTCGGCGAGCGGAAACTCAGGCTCGCCGACGCGCGCCGCGCGACGCCCGTCCTTCGACGGCTCTTCGGCGACGTGGAGGGGTTTGCGCTGCAGAGCCTCCTCCATGCCGTCGTCTCCAGACCTTCCCCGGCGCTGGCCGGCAAATATGTCAGTTCTATTGACATATTTCAGGTCGGTTGCTACTCGTCAAGCCTTCCCGCTCGACGCCATTTCAAGAGGATTTCCGCCATGTCCGTTCTGCCTTTCGACCAGCGTGAGGGCTTCATCTGGATGAATGGCCAGCTCGTCGAGTGGAAGAAAGCCAAGCTGCATGTGCTGTCGCACGGCCTGCATTACGCTTCCTGCGTGTTCGAGGGCGAGCGCGCCTATGGCGGCGTGATCTTCAAGTCGCGCGACCATTCCGTGCGCTTCAGGAATTCCGCAGAGCTGCTCGACTTCCAGATCCCCTATTCCGTCGAGGAGCTGGACGCCGCCAAGGCCCTGGTCGTGGCGAAGAACGGTTTTGACAGCTGCTACGTCCGCCCCGTCGCCTGGCGCGGTTCGGAAATGATGGCGGTGGCGGCGCAGCACGCCACGATCAACGTCGCCATCGCGACCTGGGACTGGCCGTCCATGTTCGACGTCGAGACCAAGATGAAGGGCATCCGGCTCGACATCGCGGATTACCGCCGGCCCGACCCGGCCTGCGCGCCCTGCGCGTCCAAGGCCGCCGGCCTCTACATGATCTGCACCATTTCCAAGCATCGGGCCGAGCGCAAGGGCTATGCCGACGCCATGATGCTCGACTGGCAGGGCCGCGTCGCCGAATGCACCGGCGCCAATATCTTCTTCACCAAGGGCGGCGTCATCCATACCCCGATAGCCGATTGCTTCCTGGACGGCATCACCAGGCAGACGGTGATCGGCCTCGCCAAGGCGCGGGGCATCGAAGTGGTGGAGCGCCGCATCCTGCCGGAAGAACTCGCCGGTCTTGACGAATGCTTCATCTGCGGCACCGGCGCAGAGGTGACGCCGGTTTCGGAAATCGGGCCCTACAAATTCACGCCGGGCGCGATTTCGCGCGCGCTGATCGAGGATTATTCGGCGGCGGTGCAGCCGAAGGTCGCGGTGGCCTGAGATCGAGGGCTATTGCCTGTCGACAAAGCATGAGCGCTCGCACCTCGCTTTATACATTTCGCAGGTTGCGCATGGGATATCGGAGCGCGGCGGCGCCCGGCCCGTCAACATCTCGCGGGCGTAAATCATTTTTTCGCTGTTGATGGTCGCATCCAGGCCGTCGCGGAAGGCATTGCCGCCAAAATCGCCCCAAAAATTGCGGCAACAGCCAAGATTGTCGCCGTTCCAGTTGATCTGCGGCTCGTCCCACAATTGGTTGCATATGCCGCTGACATAGTCCTTGCCGTGTTCGGATTCAAATTCCGCTCGGGTTGTCGCTTGCGCGCCGATTTGCATGCGCACGAACGCCTTGTCGCGAATGGGGGAAAAGGAATCGTCCCAGGTCAGCTTTGTCAGGAATTGCATCCCCAGTCGCGCCGCCATTTCCCGAGCCAGGGGAATTTCGTGCTCATTGTGTCCGAACACCACGAATTGCCAGGCGAGACGCGGCAGGTCTGTCCCGTGACGCGCTTTATACTCATTGATGAGTTGGATGTTCCGGATGACTTGGTCAAAGTCTCCGCGCACGCGGTAAACTTTGTAGGTCTCCTGGCTGGCGCCATCCAGTGAACACGTCATGGCCGCCACTTTATATTTCACCAGACCTTCGAGGACTTCCTTCCGGACATGATTGAGATTGGCTCCATTCCGGATCTCGAGCCTGACGTTCTTTGCATGCGCGTAGTCCAGGATCTGCAACAATTCCGGGTTCAGGAACACCTCGCCATAATTCGACAGCTCGATCTCTTCGATCCGGGGATTTCGATCTACAAATCGCTGGAAATCACCAAGTCTCAAGAATCCGGCGCGAACAACCGGGTCGATGAAGCCTGCCGCGGTCGGACATGAGGGGCAGCGCAACTGGCAAAATGACGACGCTTCCAGCCTGATTTTGTGCGGCGCGATTTTGACGGTCGATGAAGTCTCGTCCAAGCAAATCGCTGCATCGAAACAGCTCTGCGTTTCCCGCGCGCGCAATAACGCTCGCGGCATGCGCGACTTGAGCCTGGCAAAAAACCTGTCGACGCCGCCCATTTCACGCCTCGTCTCGATCGGCCCAGCGCCCCAGCGCCGCCTCGTCGCTGTCCTTGGCCTCGACCCAAACGCCCTGCGTCCCGTCGGCCCGGTGCTCCTTCTTCCAGAAGGGGGCGCGTGACTTCGAGGAAATCCATCAGGAATTCGGCGGCGGAAAAAGCCGCCTGGCGGTGGCTGCTGGCTGTCAGGACGAGCACGATCTCCTCGCCGGGCAGGATCTTGCCGGTGCGGTGGATGACGGTCAGGCCGAGCAGCGGCCAGCGTCTTTCGGCCTCGGCGGCGATGCGCTCCAGCTCGGCTTCCGCCATGCCCGGATAATGCTCAAGCTCCAGCGCGGACAAGCTTCCCGCCTCGTCGCGGCACAGGCCGATGAAACTCACCAGCGCGCCGATGTCCGTCCGGCCAACGGTCAGCGCGGCGCTCTCGGCGGCGGCGTCAAAGGGTTTTGCTTGCACGCGGATCGATTTCTGCATGTAGTCCCCGCCCCTCACCCTCCCGTCATCGGCGGGAAGAACGCGATTTCCTTGGCTCCCGCGATTTCGGCGTCAGGCTTCACGTGCTTCCGGTCGATCGCCGCCCTGACATAACCGCCTGCGAAGGCTGCGGCGTAAAACTCATCCTGCGCCGAAAGCCAGGCGATCAGGTCGGCGACGCTGCGCAGCCCGGCCGGCAGGTCGCGTTCTTCCTCGGCCATGCCGATGCCTCTCGCGCAACGAGGCGAAATAGACGAGCTTCATTCCTCGACCACATGTTTGATGCCGGCCTTCGGAAATAATCCCAGCCGGTATAAAGGGTCAGAATCGCCGCCATCCACAGCAGCCCCAGGCCGATCCGCACCGTGCCCGGCAGCACCAGCTCTCCCGCCCGTCCGGCGATGAGGAAAGCCGAGCGCCACCAGCTGCACCGTGGTCTTCCATTTGGCGATCTTGCTCACCGGCACCGACACCTTCAGCTCCGCCAGGAATTCGCGCAGGCCCGACACCAGGATCTCGCGGCACAGGATGACGATCGCCGCCCAGAGCGACCAGCTCTTGATCGTGCCGTCGGCGACGAGGATCAGCAGCACCGCCGAAACCAGCAATTTGTCGGCGATGGGATCGAGCATCCGGCCGAGCGCCGATTGCTGGTCCCAGATGCGGGCGAGATAGCCGTCGAAGAAATCGGTCACCGCGGCAAGGGTGAACAGGCCGAGCGCCGTCCAGCGCAGCGGGTATTCGTCCGGCCAGAACAGGCAGGCGACCACCAGCGGCACGGTCGCTACCCGGCCGAAGGTCAGGATATTCGGCAGGTTGAAGGTTTTCGCGCGCGGGGCGGGCGGGAGTGGTCGTCATGGCTGCGAGGGAAGCGTTTTCGCGCGCCGCGTCAATAGCGTTTTCACGCCCTTTCGGCATTATCCTTGTCGTGGAAATGATCGAACACCAGCCGCGCGGTGGCGGCGGAAAAGCCGGGCGTCTTTTCGAGATCGCCGAGGGCCGCGCCCGCCACCGCCTTGGCGGTGCCGAAAGCCTGCAACAGGGCGCGCTTTCGCGCCGGGCCGATGCCGGCGATCTCGTCGAGCGGATTTTTTGCAAATTCCTTCTTGCGCTTGGCGCTGATGCGTGCCGATGGCGAAGCGATGCGCCTCGTCGCGCAGGCGCTGCACGAAATAAAGCGCGGGATCGCGCGGCGCCAGCCGGAACGGCTCCCGTCCCTCGACGAAGAAACGTCTCGCGGCCGGCGTTGCGGTCGGCGCCCTTGGCGATGGAGGCCACCGTCACCCCGGTCACGCCGAGCTCGGCGACAACGGCGCGCGTGGCGTCGAACTGGCCGCGTCCGCCGTCGATCAGGATCAGGTCGGGCTTTCGCGGGAAGGCCTCGGGATCCAGATCTTCGACCTGCGCCTCAAGCTCCCCCTCCTCCTTGACCAAGCGCGAAAAGCGGCGCGACAGCACTTCGCGCATCATGGCGTAATCGTCGCCGGAGATTCAGTTCGGATCTTGATGTTGAAGGTGCGGTATTGGGTCTTCATGAAGCCCTGCGGACCCGCGACGATCATGGCGCCGATGGCCGCACTCCCCATGATGTGCGAATTGTCATAGACTTCGACGCGGCGCGGCGGCTTTCTCCAGCCCGAAAGCCGCCGCCAGCGCTTCCAGCAATTTCTGCTGGCTGGCGCTGTCGGCGAGGCGCCGGCCCAGCGCCTCGCGCGCGTTGTTGCGGGCGTCCGCGACCATTTCGCATTTTTCGCCGCGCCGCGGCGTCGAGATCTCGACCTTGTGGCCGCTCTTTTCCGCCAGCGCGGCCGACAGCAGCTCGGTCTCCTCGATCGCGTGCGACAGCAGGATCAGGCGCGGCGGCGGCCGGTCGGCGTAGAATTGGGCGAGGAAGGGCGCCAGCACCTCGCCGGGCGAAAGCGTGCGGTCGGCGCGCGGAAAATAGGCGCGATTGCCCCAGTTCTGGCAGGCGCGATAGAAACACCGCCTCGATGCAGAAATGTCCCCGCCTCCTCATGAAGGGCGAAGACATCGGCCTCGTCGACCGAGCGCGGATTGATGCCCTGCTGGCCCTGGATGGCGGCCAGCGCGGAAATGCGGTCGCGCAGACGCGCCGCGCGCTCGAACTCCAGGTCGTCCTGCCGCCGCGTTCATCTCGCCCGCCAGCCGCTCGCGCACGGCGCGGGATTTGCCGGCTAGGAAGTCGCGCGCCTCGCGCGACCAGTTCGTCATAGGCCTCGGCCGAGACTTCCGCCGTGCAGGGCGCCGGCGCAGCGCTTGATCTGGAACAGCAGGCAGGGCCGCGATGCGATTGTCGTAATAGGAGTTTTCGCAGGAGCGCAGCAGGAAGGCGCGCTGCAGCACGTTGAACGTGCGATTGACCGCCCAGACGCTGGCGAAGGGGCCGAAATAGTCGCCCTTGCGATTGCGCGCGCCGCGATGCTTGGTCAGCTGCGGGCCGCGCTCGTCCGCTGGTCAGCAGGATATAGGGAAAGCTCTTGTCGTCGCGCATCAGCACGTTGAAGCGCGGCTTCAGCTGCTTGATGAGATTGGCCTCCAGCAGCAGCGCCTCGGCCTCGGTGCGGGTCGAGGCGAACACCATGGTCGCGGTCAGCGAGATCATGCGCGCGATGCGGTTGGTGTGGCCGGAGAGCCGCGTATAGGAGGCGACGCGCCGGCGCACGCTCTTGGCCTTGCCGACATAGAGCACGGCGCCGTCCTCGGCCAGCATGCGATAGACGCCCGGCCCGCTCGGGGCATGTTTCCAGTGGTCGCGGATGGCGCGCAGGCCCCGCTTCAGCGAGGCGGCGCCCGCTTCGCCGTCAAGATCGAATTCGACGCCGGACCCAGCTTCTGGTTCGTCGGGCAAATCCTCGGGCAAGTTCTCGGGAAAGTCGTCCGGCAAATCGTCGAGACCCGCGTCGAGGCCTTCGGCCTCGACGTCGTCCGGCGCCGCTTCCGGCGGGGCGTCCCTGGGATCATCAATCGGAGATCATGGCGCTAATCTAGGCTTCGCAAGCACTTGGCGAAAGACGCTGGGCCGAGACAAATTTTCGTCACAAGAATTTGATCCGGCGGCTGGACCTTTGCCCTTTTAGCGGCTAGCAGTGATCTTAACGAATTATCAACCAATCCGTCCGGACGGGGAATCATGGCTGTTACGAGCGCGGCTTACCGGGTTTCCCTCCAATTCACCGTCTGCTCTGGCCTTGGTCGGCCTGGCGGGCTGCGCTGAAAACCTTCCCGGCACTGGGCCGTCCGAAACGGCGCAGGCGCAGATGATTCGCCCGTCAGGCTTCAGCCCCCGCCCCGCCGCCCTGTCCGTCACCCAGATGGAGGGCGCGCCGGCGCCGCTGCAGACCCAGTTCATGGCGATGTTCGACGCCGATGTCGCCCAGCGCGAGGTGACGCTGACCGATTCCGGCCAATGCCCGCTATCTGGCGCGCGGCTATATCTCGGCCTTCCCCGTCGATGGCGGCGCCAAGCTCACCTATGTCTGGGACATTTACGACCGGACCAACCATCGCGCGCAAAGGCTGAACGACGAAATCGCCCTGAAGGGCGCCGCCGCCGATCCCTGGTCGCTGGTGGACGCCGCAGCCCTGTCGTCGCTGGCCGCGCGCAGCGCCGCGCGAACTCGCCGCCTATCTCTCGAACACGCCGGAAGCCATGGCCGCAGCGCCCCAGGCGCCGACTGCGACGCAGGCCGCGGTTGCCGAAACGCCTGCGCCTTCGGAAGCCCTGTCCTATTCCGGCGAACGTTGATCGCGCAGAGATTTTTGACAAAATCACGACAAGCGCCCGCCATGCTTGTTGTTCATCGCTGTACGTGCTGCTAAGACGCGCCCATGTCGGGGCAAGCTCAGGGCGGCGTTATGGCTGGTGCGATGAAAATTCTGGCGGGCAATTCCAACCGCCCGCTCACCGAGGCGATCGCCGCCTATCTCGGCGTGCCCCTGACCAAGTGCCAGGTTCGCCGTTTCGCCGACATGGAAATCTTCGTCGAGATCCAGGAAAATGTGCGCGGCCAGGATACTTTCGTCGTCCAGTCGACTTCAGCGCCGACCAACGACCATCTGATGGAGGCGCTGATCATGATCGACGCCCTGCGCCGCGCCTCGGCCCGCCGCATCACGGCGGTGATCCCCTATTTCGGCTACGCCCGGCAGGACCGCAAACCCGGTCCGCGCACCCCGATCTCGGCCAAGCTGGTCGCCAATCTCATCACCCGCGCCGGCGCCGACCGCGTGCTCACCGTCGACCTGCACGCCGGCCAGATCCAGGGGTTTTTCGATATTCCCACCGACAACCTGTTCGCCGCCCCGGTTCTGGTGCGCGACATCCAGGACACGCTCGACCTGTCCAATGTCATGGTGGTTTCGCCTGACGTCGGCGGCGTGGTGCGCGCTCGCGCGCTGGCCAAGCGCATCAACGCGCCGCTGGCCATTGTCGACAAGCGACGCGAAAGAGCCGGCGAATCCGAAGTGATGAACATCATCGGCGAGGTGAAGGGCAAGAACTGCATCCTCGTCGACGACATCGTCGATTCCGGCGGCACGCTTTGCAACGCGGCCGACGCCTTGCTGAAGGAAGGCGCCACCGACGTGCGCGCCTATATCACCCACGGCGTGCTGTCGGGCGGCGCGGTGGCCCGCGTTTCCGCGTCGCGGCTCAAGGAACTGGTGGTCACCGACACCATCCAGCCGACCGAGGCGATGCGCGTGGCCAAAAACATCAGGGTGATCTCCATCGCGCCGCTGATCGGCGAGGCCGTCGCCCGCACCGCCAAGGAAGAAAGCGTCTCCAGCCTGTTCAACTGATTGGCGGAAATTCGCCAAATCCCGCGATTTTCCCTCAACAAAGGCGGAAAAGCTGGGCTATGGTGCGGCTCTTGATTTGCGCGCAGGACCGCCATGACCTTCGAGAACGACCTGAAAAACGCCATCCGCACGATTCCCGATTATCCGAAGAAGGGGATCATGTTTCGCGACATCACGACCCTGCTGGGCAATGCGGGTTGTTTCCGCCGCGCGGTGGACGAGTTGGTGCATCCCTTTTCCGGGAAGAAGATCGACCAGATCGCGGGCATGGAGGCGCGCGGCTTCATCCTGGGCGGCGCGGTGGCGCACCAGCTTTCAGCCGGTTTCATTCCGATCCGCAAGAAGGGCAAGCTGCCGCATGTGACGGTTTCGGTCGCCTACAGCCTCGAATACGGCCTTGACCACATGGAAATGCACGAGGATGCGGTCAAGCCAGGCGAAAAGGTCTTGCTGGTCGACGACCTGATCGCCACCGGCGGCACCGCCACAGGGGCGATCTCGCTGTTGCGGCAGATGGGCGCGGACGTGGTCGCGGCCTGTTTCGTCATCGACCTGCCGGAACTCGGCGGCGCGCAGAAAATCCGCGATCTCGGCGTGCCCGTCCGCGCGCTGGTGGAGTTTTCGGGGCATTAAGCCGCGCAATTTCCGTTGTTGCGTCCGGCCTTCCACTTTTGCCGCCGCTTGGCGTTGCCGGCAATAGGCTCGATGGACGCTTCATGATCCGGTCGGCGACGTCTCATTATGAGCAATCAGTCGATCTCGTGCCGCCGCCGCTAGCGGTGAATCGCATCGTCTATGTCGCAGAACGGCGGAAGGCGGGAGGCCGCGGAATGCTGGCGGCAAAGTCACGACAGCGACCAATTGTAGACCTCAGCAGTATATCCGAAAACATTGCCGGTGGTGTTGCGCCGTCGCGATCCTTGTGAAAACTTCCTTGTGTCGCCGTAAGGCAGGCGTGCAAAATTCAGGAATACGCGCCGCGAAAGACCGCCGAAACGGCGGCGTGCCGCGACAAGGGAGGGGATTTGGGAGGCGCGTCGACCCGCCGCCGTTGAGGTTGAGCAGGTAGACCGGGCGCCAAGCAAGCGAGGAGGGTCAATTGCGGATTCTGTTCATCGGCGACGTGGTCGGCGCGGCGGGAATGACTGCAGTGAAATCGATGCTTCCTGACGCGATCTCGCGTTGGCAGGTCGACCTCGCGGTGGTGAACGGCGAGAACTCCGCGGGCGCCGGATTCGGGATTACCGAGGATTCGTATCAGGGCATTCGCGGCGCCGGGGCCGACGTGGTTACTCTGGGCAATCACTCCTGGAATCGCAAGGAAGCCTTGAGCTTCATCGTGACCGAGCCGCGCCTGGTGCGTCCGCTGAACTACGTTCCGGGCACGCCGGGACAGGGCTTTGTTCGTGTCGAGACCGTCGGCGGCAAGCGCGTGCTGGTGCTGAATGCTTTAGGGCGCCTGTTCATGGAGCCCACCGACGACCCGTTCGGCGCCATCGACCGTCTGTTGGAGGCCCACAAGCTCGGACGGGATGTCGATGCGATCATCGTTGACTTCCATTGCGAAGCAACGGGGGAAAAACAGGCGATGGGACATTTCTGCGACGGACGCGTCAGTCTCGTCGCGGGTACGCACACGCATACGCCCACTGCCGATCACCGCATCCTTGCCGGCGGTACGGCCTATATCACCGACGTCGGCATGACGGGCGATTACGACTCCGTCGTCGGGATGCAGAAGGAAGAGCCGGTCCGGCGTTTCGCCACGGGAGTGACGTTCGGACGGTTCCTGCCTGCAGAGGGCGCGGCGTCAGTCTGCGGTGTCGCTGTCGAAACCGATCCGGCCACAGGTCTTGCCACACGCATCGCACCGGTGAGGTTGGGGGGGACGATCGAACAGCGAACGCCACGCTTTTGGGAGTGAAGGAGAAGGTCTTTGTTCTCCCCGACATGCCCCAAGCTTCGTTTGTAGCGACGCGCCACCGGGGGGGCCTGAGCAAATGCGCGCCTCTGGCGTCGGGCCGCTCGCGGACGTCAAATTTCCGCAGCTTCAGGCGCCCCGCGTGGGGAAAACGACAGCAAAAAGGCCGGGGTTGAATCCGGCCTTTCCGTTTTCACTCTATCTCGACCAACCGCTCAGCCACGTGGGCTTCTGCGCGCTCCGTCGCCGCTGCGGGCCGGGCGATTGCTCGCCGGCGCCGCGCCGTGCCCCGCCGTGCGCGGATTGGCGTTGCGGTTGGATTCGTGCTTGTGCCCGTGTTCGCGGCGGGCGTCGCCGTGGCGCGTGGGGGCCGGGCCGCGCCGGTCGTCGGGGCGATGCGCTGGACGGCCCTGCGGTTTGCCGCGCGGCGGGGGCGCCTCTTCTGGCGCGTTCTTGTCATTGCGCAGGTCGGTGAGGGGAATCTGCTGCTTCGTCAGCTTCTCGATGGCGCGCAGATAGGACCGCTCGCTGTTGTCGCAGAGCGAAATGGCTTCGCCCTCGGCGCCGGCGCGCGCGGTGCGGCCGATGCGGTGGACGTAGCTTTCCGCCACTTCCGGCAGTTCGAAATTCACCACATGGCTGACCTGATCGACGTCGATGCCGCGCGCGGCGATGTCGGTGGCGACGAGAACGGCGACCTTGCCGGATTTGAAGCCGGCGAGCGCCCGTTCACGCTGGTTCTGGCTCTTGTTGCCGTGGATGGCGTCCGCCGCGAAGCCGGCGTCGTTGAGGAAGCCGGCGACGCGGTCGGCGCCGCGCTTGGTGCGGGTGAAGACGATGGAGCGCGAGAAATCAGGATTCTGCATCAGGTCGATCAGCGCCTGGCGCTTGCCCGAGCCTTCGACCAGGATCACGCGCTGCGACACGAGTTCGGCGGTCTTGGCGACCGGGGCCACCGAGACCTTGACCGGATTATGCAGCATTTCCCCGGCCAGGGCGCCGATTTCCGTCGGCATGGTCGCCGAGAAAAACAGGGTCTGGCGCGTCTTCGGCAGCTTGGCGAAGATTTTCTTGATCGGCACGAGGAAGCCGAGGTCGAGCATGTGATCGGCTTCGTCGAGCACGACGGCGGACACGCCGTCTAGCCGGAAGTTGCCCTGCGCAATATGGTCGAGCAGGCGGCCGGGCGTGGCGACGAGAATGTCGAGGCCGCCATTCAGCGCCTTGACCTGCGGACCGAAGCCCACGCCGCCGAAGATCACGGCAACGCGCATATTGGCGTAGCGCGCATAGGTCTTGAAGGATTCGCCGATCTGCGCCGCGAGTTCGCGGGTGGGGGCGAGCACCAGCACGCGCGCCTGCTTCGGGCGCGGCGATTGGGGAAACTGCTGCAAGCGGGTGAGCAGCGGCGTGGCGAAGGCGCAGGTCTTGCCGGTGCCGGTCTGGGCGATGCCGAGCAGATCGCGGCCCTCGAGCAGCGACGGAATGGCCTGGGCCTGGATGGGGGTGGGAGTGACATACCCCTCGGTGGTGAGGGCGCGTAAAACGTTCTCGGCAAGGCCAAGATCGGCAAATTGAGTCACAAGGAAACTTTCATCAGAGTCCGTCACGCCGCGCGCAAACGCGTCCGCGATACGGATTTTATGGGGGACGGCCCCGCATAGATTGGGCTGTCGGCGGGGGAAAAAGCGTCGGGCGACGAAAAACGTCCTATGCGCCGACTTTGCATCATGTTGCGATGCAGCACGCTCTCTTTAGCGGCTTTCGCTCGCAAAAGCAATCGCCTGAGAGAAAACAGGCGAAAGCCCGTTAACGCAAGCCTTAACTTTTTGCCAGATGATCGCTTCCAGGGAGCCCATGTCCGGTCCTCCGTCTGGAAGAGCGAAGGCCATGTTCATTCAGCAACGCGCCACGCCGCGCCAGCCCGTCGTCCATGAGGTCGACGCGGTGTTGTTTCATGGCGACCATCAGCTTGCCGGCCGGCTCGCCGACATATCGGAGGGCGGCGTGCGCTTCCTCCTGGACGACCCATGTCTCCTGCCCAAGATTTTGGAAATCGGCGCGCATGTGACCCTGGTCGTCAAATCCGACAATGAAGCGCTGGAATGCGAACTGCGCAATATCGGCGAAAACGATCTGGGATTGCGCTTTTTCGACCGGGTATGCCGTGTCCGTCGCCGCGAGCTGATAGCGCGGATCACCAACTGACGCGGCAAATGCTTCGGGCAAGCCCCGGCGGCGAAACTCCGGGACGAACCTGGACCTTTCCGAGGCGCATCGCATGTTTCGCAGAGGAATTTTCGTCGCCGCCGCGCTGGCCCTGGCCGCAAGCGCGCCGGCCTACGCTTTCGAACTCCTGCAAGGAGGGTGAGCTCTGCACCCTCCAGAACGAGCAATTCGGTTGCAAGGATCTGAGCCAGCTCAAGCGCTGGATCGACATCAATATCGAGATCGACCGCGCCGCGGGCGACAAATTTCTTGCCGACCAGGTCGAGGCCGGGCAATGCGCCCAGTTCAAGACCGGCGACCGCCTGCGCATCGTGCATTACATGGGCATGCGGCGGCTGGAGGTGCAGCGGGCCGGCGAGACCGAACGCTTCATTATCCTGCTTCGATGAACCCTCATCGCCGGCAGCGGAAATCCAGCAGGCTCTCGGCTTGGCCGGCGTCGCCGCCCCCGGCCTGGTCGTCGAGGACATAAAAGCCCGGCGCATGATTGTGGTCCCAGCCGCCAACAACGACAAGGGCCTGGCGCGCCATGGAGGCGGACGAGCGACGCAATTCCGGCCCCAGCAGGTCGAACACGTTTTTCCCGCTCAAATCGGCGCCCGGGACCCAGCGCGCCGAAAAAAACCTGCCCTGAAGGGGAAGCTTCATCGGCGCCCAGCGCGGACCGATCGTTCCTCGCGCCGAAGCCAGCGACGCCTGCACCTCGGCTCTGACGCAGGCAGTGTGGATATGCAGCTGGTCCTGGCTGCGCCCGAATGCCGAATTCAACGCCAGCGCGACATCGCTGCGATCCAGCGCGCGGCCGAAGTCGGCGTCGAGTCGTTCGCGCGCCTCCCAAGCCGCCTGCCAGTAATTCGGCTGTGCGCTCGACAGCAATTGCCGGCTTTCGATCCCGGCGATGCGCTGGGTCGGCACGGTCAGCACGTGACCTGTCCCGACAGGCAGAATGGCGTAGCCGGCATCGCTCCCGTCCCTGACGACGACCCTTGAGCAGGGGAAGGGAATGCCGAACTTCGCCGCGGGAATACAGACGCGATGCACGACCCGCCAGAGATCATTGCGCGAGAGCGCGAATTCCGCGCCAAAGATCTCCCGCGACAGGGATGGCGTCGAAACGGCGGTGAACCCGCAGGCGAGGACGAGCAAGGCCCCCGTCCGCTCTTTGATCTTCCGCACGGCCGTCTTGTTCCGCAATTTTTGGCATCCTTGGGTGCGCGCCAGCGAAGCTCCGTCGTCTCAGGCGCAACTTAACCGTTCGTCCGGTTGTTTAGCCGATCGGGACAAATTTCGCCGCAAAAAATTCGGGAGGCTTGATCGTGAACATGATGAAGGTCACACGCGCCGCCGCGGTCGTGATGGTTTCGACCCTGGCCTCGTCCCCGCCCGCCGACGCCAGGCGCGAGGCGCCCGGGACCACGCCATCGAAAGACGCGCTGATCCGGCGGATCGCCGAAGCCACCGCCTGGAGCGAGCTTTGCGTCAATTACAGCGTCGATCCCGACGCGGTGGCAAAATTCCGCCGCCGCGAGCATATCGCGGTCGACGGCCACTACCGCGTCGTCTATGGCTTCGCCTATGCCAGGAACCATCACGAAGCGATGGGCATGCACGGCGGCAATATCGTCCAATCCTGCTTCCGCGCGCTCGATCGTTTCGGTACGGACGGCCAGAACATCCCGGGCCTCGTTCGCTCGCTATGGTACGGCTCGGTCCCAGGCCAGACGATCGATCTTGACGGACCCGGCTTCACCTTTTTCCCGCATGTAAAGTGATTTTAGCTTTACGCAAGTAATATAAAGTCACGCGTTACACGAATGAATTAACCTTTCCTGACCCCAGTAACGATTTCGTGATAGCCAACCAGTGCTATTGTTTTTCAGTGGAGTCGGGCGTGAGCTTTGGATCGGCGCGCTCCTTCCTGGCGCGGTTTGCGCCAAAAGGATTGGCAATTATGATGCACGACCATTTGCAGCGCGCCTTGATCGAAACCTGTTATGCGATCGCCGAGTTCAATCTCCAGCGATCCCAGCCGGGCTGGTCCGCCACCGAAGCCGAGACCCTGGCGCTCGGAAATGTGCTGATGGCGACGCGCGCGACCCTCGAGAACGTCTTGAACTGGACCGGCGAAATCACGGCTGCGCTCGATTTCAAGGCTTCTGCCTGACAGGTTGCGGTGACGACTTTTTCCTTATTCCATGATTGTCCCCGGCCCTGTCGCCGATCGCGGCAGTCCGCATCCCATGGCGACGGCGCATCTCCCGCAATTTTCTGACTCGCGCTTCTGCGCGCTCGTCTGATCGAGGCCGAAGGCGCGGGAAAGACGGGCAGCGAAAAAATCCTCCGCGGCAATGATGTGGAAAAGCATAATTTGACGCCTTCCGGCCTCGATACTGGCGTATGATCCGCTCACGTCAGTCATTGCGTGACGACGATTACCTTTAGTGAGGGCGTTGCAATGAGTGAACCGCCGAAAGACGCCTTCTGGGACGTCGAAATATATAAAATTGTTGCCCCAGGGGAAATAGAGCGGCGGTTTGCGGTCATTACAACCATCGGCGACGCGAATCCGGTCGTTCATTTCTGCGCGAGCCGTGAAGAAGCCGAACGATCCAAGTACCGGACCCTGGAAATTCTATGGGGCGTCGGGAACAAGGCGCCGCCGGTCACCTGTAGCCCTCAAAACGGCGCCGCCACGATCGCGGAGGCGGCGGGACAGACGCCGAAACCAGCCAAAATTCAAGGGTGAACGCCGATTACGCACTATCGGGCAAGCCCAAGGCGGCGTAAGCTCGGGCGTCTGTCGAGGAGGGAGCTGGAATGAAGCTCGTATCGATGATGGCGCTGTTCGCCGCCGCCACGTTCGCCACATCCGCCGGAGCCGCGGAAACCTGCGCCAGCTTGCGCGCCCGCAATGCGCGGGCGTCGTGGAGCGACTACCAGGCGCTGCCGCCGCGCTGCGCGCCTAGACGGGAGCGTCGCCTACCGAAGGTCTACGCAAAGGCGCCGACGGGCTGGAGCTGCAAAAACGACACTTTTTATGATGAGCGGGGCCGCGCCGGCCTGGACTGCGGACCCATCGTCCAAGTCATGGCGTGGAAATACGAACGTCCCTGCGACAAGGACGCGATCCTGATCTCGATGGACCGGAAATATTGCCGCGGCTCCGGCCCTGGGCAGAGCCATTGCGACGACGGCGCCACCGTCATCGACATTGACTCCCAGGCAGCCTGCAGCGTCGCCATCTCCAGGCATGTTTACGGCGCCAGGGCGCTTTCTGCTCGGCTCAGTGGCGCCAGGACTCCTGCCCGGCTCAATGTCGTCAATCCCTGGGTGCCCCAATGACCCGGCCAAGCAATGAAATGCCGTCATTTTAACGCGGGTTAACTGCTTTTATTCAAGTTATCTCAACGTCACCAGACTTAGATGAATTCGAGTTTGTCTGGAGTGTTTTCGATGAAGCTTAAGTTCATGGTCGCCGGCGCGGCGTTGCTTGCGTCCGTCGGCCTCAGCGCGCCGGCCGCCGCCCATCCCGCGGGAGCTATCGTGCGCCTTTTGATGCATGCCGCGCGGACTTCCATGCGCATCCACTCCCAGCCGGGCGTGAGCGCCGCCATGATGGCCAATGCGACCGCGAGCGGGACCGCATTTGGCGTCAGCCAGACGCCGACGCCCTACCCGCCGGCTCCCGAGGCGCTTGGGCGCGCGCGCGCGCCTCGTCCGCCGGTCACGCAGTCGCAAACCTACCATAATTACGTCGTCTACAACGACCCGGGCGCCGGACAATCGACCACCCACCTGCGTCGCATTTCGCTGGGCGGCAACTGACGGCGACGCCGTCAGATATTGGTGACGGCGATGGCGCGCGTATTGAGATAGGCCTCCATCGCCTCTGGGCCGCCCTCGGTGCCATAGCCCGAATCCTTGACGCCGCCGAAGGGCATTTCGGCTGTCGGCAGGGGCGGCTGGTTGACCCAGAGCATGCCGGTCTCCAGCTCATGCGACAGGCGATGCGCCGTCTTGAGCGAACGGGTGAAGGCATAGCTCGACAGGCCATAGGGCAACCGGTTGGCCTCGGCGATGGCGTCGTCGAGGTCGCGATAGGCGTTGACGATGGCCAACGGTCCAAAGGGCTCCTCGTTCATGACCCGCGAGTCGAGCGGCGCATTGGAAATCACGGTCGGGGCGAAAAAATTGCCGGCGTTGCCGATGCGCTCGCCGCCTGCGAGGATCTTGGCGCCCTTCTGCTCGGCGTCGCGGGTGAAATCCTGCATGGCGGTCAGCCGGCGCGGGTTGGCGAGCGGCCCCATCTGGCTGGCCTTGTCGAGGCCGTCGCCGACCTTAAGGCCGGAGGCGAGGCGCGCAAAACCCTCGGCAAAGCTTTGGTGCAGGCTCTCGTGCACCAGATAGCGGGTCGGCGAGATGCAGACCTGGCCGGCGTTGCGGAATTTGCCGCCGCCGGCGATCTTGATCGCCAGGTCGAGGTCGGCGTCTTCGGCGATGATGACCGGGGCATGGCCGCCCAGCTCCATGGTCGCGCGCTTCATGTGCAGCCCCGCCAGCGCCGCAAGCTGCTTGCCGACCGCGGTCGAGCCGGTGAAGGTGATCTTGCGGATGACAGGATGCGGGATGAGATAGGCGGAAATCTCCGCAGGATCGCCATAGACGAGGCCAACCGCGCCCGAGGGCACGCCCGCGTCGACGAAAGCCCTGATCAGCGCGGCGGGCGCCGCCGGGGTTTCTTCGGCCGCCTTGACCAGGATGGAGCAGCCGCAGGCGAGCGCAGCCGCCGTCTTGCGCACCACCTGGTTAATGGGGAAATTCCAGGGCGTGAAGGCGGCGACCGGCCCCACCGGATCTTTCAATACGGTCTGGGTGACTGCGGCGTTGCGCGAGGGAACGATGCGGCCGTAGACGCGCATGCCCTCATCCGCGAACCAGTCGATGATGTCGGCGGCGGCCAGGGTCTCCATCCGGGCCTCGACGAAGGGTTTGCCCTGTTCCCTGGTCAGGTTGGTCGCGGTTTCCTCCGCGCGGGCCCGCATGAGGTCGGCGGCCGCGCGCAAGATCTTGCGACGGTCGAAGGCGGAAACCTTGCGCCAGGCGACGAAACCCTTTTGCGCCGCGGCGAGCGCCTGGTCGAGGTCGGCGGTTCCGGCCTTCGCGACCCGGCCGATTTCCTCTCCGGTGGCGGGATTGACGACCGGGATCGTCTTGCCGTCGAGGGCGGGACGCCATTGGCCGTCGATCAGGAGTTCGGTGCTGGGATAGGTCATTTCATGCTCGCCAAATCGTTTGTAAGCTGCGGCGCTCCGCCGGACGCGCCCTTAGTATGGGCGCCGAGCGGCAGCGGCGCAAGCCGCGGCGGCCGAGCGGGCCTTGCGCATCCCGACAAAACCGGGTTCCTGTTTTTGCAAGGATGAAGGTTTGATGGAACGGATCGATTGCGTCGTCATCGGCGCCGGAGTGATCGGATTGGCCGTCGCGCGCGCGCTGGCGATCGCCGGCCGCGAGGTCGTCATCGTGGAGAAGGCGGAGCGTATCGGGGCCGAGACCTCGTCGCGCAATAGCGAAGTCATCCACGCCGGGCTCTATTACGACCGCACCAGCCTGATGGCGCGGTTCTGCGTCGAGGGACGCCGCGCGCTCTACGATTATTGCGCCGAGCGCGGCGTCGCCCATGCGCGCTGCGGAAAGCTGGTCGTCGCGACCTCGAAGGCGGAAACGGCGCAACTCGCGGCCATCAGGGCGCGTGCTGAGGCCAACGGCGTCGGCGATCTGCTCGAGATGAACGCGGCGGCGGCCCGCGAGCTGGAGCCGGCGCTGCATTGCGAGGGCGCTCTGCTGTCGCCGTCCACCGGCATCATCGACAGCCACGCCTACATGCTGGCGCTGCTGGCCGACGCGGAGGCGCGTGGCGCGATGCTGGCGCTGAACACGCCGGTCATCTCGGCCAAGGTGATCGATGGCGGTTTTGCGCTGGCCTTCGGCGGCGCGGAGCCGGGAGAGTTGCGTTGCGCGCTCTGCATCAACGCGGCGGGACTTTTCGCGCCCGATCTTGCCCGGGCAATCGTTGGTTTTCCGAGCCAACTGGTCCCGCCCGCCTATTACGCCAAGGGGAATTATTTTGCGCTGGCCGGCCGGTCGCCGTTTCGTCGCCTGATCTATCCCGTCCCCGTCCCCGGCGGTCTCGGGACCCATCTGACGATCGACCTCGCGGGACAGGCGCGTTTCGGCCCCGACGTGGAGTGGGTCGGGAGGATCGATTATTCGGTGAACCCTGAGCGCGCAGATAAATTTTATGCGTCGATCCGCCGCTACTGGCCCGAACTGCAGGACGGCCAGCTGCAACCGGCCTATGCCGGCGTCAGACCCAAGATTGTTCCTCCGGAAATAAGCCAGCAGGACTTCGTCGTCCAGGGCCCCGAGGTTCACGGCATGGAAGGACTGGTGAACCTGTTCGGCATCGAATCCCCGGGACTCACGGCTTCGCTGGCGCTGGCGGATCATGTGCGGCGGTTGGTTTTGGGATAGCCGCCGCGGCGACTCCGCCCTGCAAAAGCGCAAGCCTTCGAAGCTGATAGATCAACTTCGAGGGCTTGCGAAATGGTGGGCGCGACAGGAACCGGACCTCTGAGGTCAACACAATTGCGTTGACCTCACTTCACTGCAAACGCAACTCAATCGCATCTGGCGGATTTCCGCCCGTTCTCAGTAGTCCATTCCCATGCCGCCGCCGGGAGGCATGCCCATCGGGGCGTCCTTCTTCGGCGCGTCGGTGATCGTCGCCTCGGTGGTGACGATCAGGCCGGCGATCGACGCGGCGTCCTGGATCGCCGTGCGGACAACCTTGGTCGGGTCGATGATGCCGAGCTTGACCAGATCGCCGTATTCGCCTGTCTGGGCGTTGTAGCCGTAGGCGTAATCCGTCGATTCAAGCAGCTTGCCAACGACGACAGCGCCGTCGTCGCCGGCGTTGTCGACGATCTGGCGCGCCGGCGCCTGGATTGCCTTGCGGACGATGTCGACGCCAGTTTTCTGGTCGGGGTTCTGGACCTTTATGGCCGCAAGCGCGGGTATGGCGCGAAGCAGGGCGACGCCGCCGCCGGGCGACACGCCTTCTTCAACCGCGGCGCGGGTAGCGTTCAGCGCGTCGTCGACGCGATCCTTCTTTTCCTTGACTTCGACCTCGGACGAACCGCCGACGCGGATGATCGCGACGCCGCCAGCAAGCTTGGCCAGACGTTCCTGCAATTTTTCGCGATCATATTCCGAAGTGGTTTCCTCGACCTGCGCCTTGATCTGCGCGATGCGGGCTTCGATGTCCTTCTTGTCGCCGGCGCCGTCGACAATCGTGGTGCTTTCCTTGTCGATGCGGATCTTCTTGGCGCGGCCGAGCATCTCCACGGTCACGTTCTCAAGCTTGATGCCGATATCCTCGGAAATGACCTGGCCATTGGTGAGGATGGCGATGTCCTCGAGCATGGCCTTGCGCCGATCCCCGAAACCCGGCGCCTTGACCGCCGCGATCTTCAGGCCGCCGCGCAGCTTGTTGACGACCAGGGTGGCGAGAACCTCACCCTCGACATCCTCCGAGACGATGACCAGCGGCTTGCCGGTTTGAACGACCGCCTCCAGCAGAGGCAGGATCGCCTGCAGCGAAGACAGCTTCTTCTCGTGAATGAGGATGTAAGGCTCGTCGAATTCGGTGATCATCTTCTCGGCGTTGGTGATGAAATAGGGCGAGAGATAGCCGCGGTCGAACTGCATGCCCTCGACGACGTCGAGCTCGGTGTCCAGGCTTTTGGCCTCCTCGACCGTGATCACGCCTTCATTGCCGACCTTCTGCATCGCCTTGGCGATCATGTCGCCGATCGACTTGTCGCCGTTGGCGGAGATAGCGCCGACCTGGGCGATCTCGTCATTCGAGGTGACTTTCTTCGAATTGGTCTTGAGATCGGCGACAACCGCTTCCACGGCCAGATCGATGCCGCGTTTCAAATCCATCGGGTTGAGGCCGGCGGCGACAGCCTTGGCGCCTTCGCGCGCTATGGCCGCGGCCAGGACTGTGGCTGTGGTGGTTCCGTCGCCCGCGGCGTCATGCTGCTTGTTGGCGACTTCGCGAACAAGCTGGGCCCCGAGGTTTTCGAAGCGGTCGGCGAGTTCGATCTCCTTGGCGACGGTAACGCCGTCCTTGGTGATGCGCGGCGCGCCGTAGGATTTTTCGATGACGACATTGCGGCCCTTCGGGCCCAACGTGACCTTCACCGCATTATTGAGGATTTCAACGCCGCGCAGGATACGGTCGCGCGCGTCGGTGGAGAAACGAATGTCTTTGGCGGCCATGGGGATTCAACTCCGGATGAAAAATAGGTGCAGAAAGCGAAACGGCTCAGCCCGACTGAATTCGGCTTTGCCGAAATCAGCCGGACTGAATTCGGCAAAGCCGAAATCAGCCGACGACGCCGAGAACGTCGCTTTCCTTCATGATCAGCAGGTCCTGCCCGTCGATCTTGACCTCCGTGCCTGACCACTTGCCGAACAGGACGCGATCGCCCGTTTTCAGTTCGAGCGGCGCCAGATTGCCTTTTTCGTCACGCGCGCCGGGGCCGACAGCGACGACTTCGCCTTCCTGCGGCTTCTCCTTGACGGTGTCGGGGATGATGATGCCGCCCTTGGACTTCTCTTCGCCCTCGATGCGTCGAAGTACAATGCGGTCATGAAGGGGACGGAAGGTCATTGAAATTTCCTTGATCGGGGCCAAAGCCCGCTTTTCGCATGGAAAGCGCGACACGAAGCGGAGGCGACCGCTTCTTAGCACTCTCTGAGCGAGAGTGCTAATGCGCCATCCGCAAATGGGTATGCCTATGCTCTGCGTCAAGACCGCGGAACAAGCCGGCGCGCGCCAAGCCCGGCATCATTTTTTTCGACGCGCCTATTTGCCAGAGAGCCGTTTTGCTAGACAGTATCGCATTTGAATGCCGCTCATTCGGCAGGCGTTGGATTCGCGCAGGTCGGGCGCCGGCTGCATTGACGTGATTTCGGCGTCGACGTCTCACCTCTATTGAAGCCAGGTTGGAATTGTTCATGTCTCCAAGGCTTCGGCGTTTCGGTTTTCTTGTCGCCCTCCTTTCAGCAATAGCGGCTCTCGCCATCGGTTTTTTTCCGTTGCGGTTCTGGATCGAGCACGGACAGGCCGATCCCCTGCGCTACGACAGGCCGCTCGCCAATAATGCGGGACAGGTGAGCTACCGCAAGCAGGTCGAGCCCATTCTCCAAAATCGCTGTGTCGTCTGCCACGCCTGTTATGACGCGCCTTGCCAACTGAAGTTGGGAAGCTGGGAAGGAATCGCGCGCGGACTCAATCCGGCGCTCGTGTTTGACGGCGGAAGAGTTTCCGAGGCGCCGATGACGCGCCTGTTCCTCGACGCTCAAAAAGCGTCGGAGTGGCGCAAGAAGGGCTTTTCTCCTGTCCTGAATGAATACCGGAATTCGCCGGAGCAAAATCGCGCCTTGAGCCTGATCTACCGCGTTCTCGCGCTCAAACGGGCCAATCCTCAGCCGGCCAGCGGACCGGCGCCGGATGCGCTCGATTTCAGCCTCAATCGCAAGCAGAGCTGCCCGAAGATCGATAGTTTCGACCTTTACCAGACGACGCACCCGCTCGCGGGGATGCCGTTCGGGCTCCCGGGCATTGACCCGGCCGATCAGGAGCTGATCATCAGGTGGATCGAGCAGGGCGCGCCGGATGAGGGACCACCGCCTCTATCGCCGGGCGAGGAAGCGGAAATCGCTGAATGGGAGCACTTCCTCAATGGCGACTCCCTCAAGGAGCGGCTCATGAGCCGCTTTCTGTACGAGCATCTGTTCCTTGCCCATCTCTATCTGGATCGCTCCCTCAACGGGCCCGCGTTCCGCCTGCTGCGCAGCGCGACGCCGCCGGGTCAGCCCATTTCCATTCTTTCGACGCGACGTCCCTTCGATGCGCCGGGCGTTGAGCGGGCTTATTACCGGCTGCAGCGCGAACGCGAGCCGATCGTCGCCAAGACCCACATGCCCTATCTGTTCGATCGAGCGCGAATGGATCGCTACAGGAACTTGTTCCTGGCGCCCGACTATTCGGTTGACCGGGAGCCGACTTATGCGCCGCGGGAAGCCTCGAACGGTCTGGCGACCTTCCGGGCCATTCCCGAGGACTCGCGCTATCGCTTCATGCTTGATGACGCCCAATATTTCATCATGACTTTCATCAAGGGGCCGGTGTGCAAGGGGCAGGTCGCGCTCAATGTCATCGAGGATCGTTTCTGGGTGTTTTTTCTCGATCCCCGGATGAACGTGGAGAAAGACGCAGACGACGTGGCGCGGCGCGCCCTCGAACGCATCGACCTGCCCGCGGCGGATGGCAGCAACCGCACGCCGCTTCTGGCGATCTGGAATGACTACGCCGCGCGGGAGCGGCAATACCAGCAGGCGCGGGCGATCAGCCTGCGCGCCTTCGCGTCATCGCGTGGCGGCCCGCGGCTCGACATGATCTGGGATGGCAACGGCCTGAATTCAAATGCCGCGCTGACGGTGATGAGGCATTTCGACAATGCGACCGTCGTTCGCGGGATGGTCGGCGCCTCTCCGAAGACCGCATGGGTGCTCGACTACAGCCTTTTCGAGCGTATCTATTACCTGCTCGCCGCGGGCTATGACGTTTACGGCAATCTGACCCACTATCTGGACAGCAGGCTTTACATGGATTTCCTGCGCATGGAGGGCGAAGCCAATTTCATCAGCTTCCTGCCGGGCGCGGCGCGCGGCGCCACGGTTTCGCGGTGGTATCGGGACGCCGCGAGCGAGTCTCTGGAACAAATGAGGGCGTTGATGCTCGATCCATCCATCGACACCGCGATACCCTTCCACAGCAACAATCCGGCGCCGGAGCTGTTTGAGTTGCTCAAACGACGGTTGAACCCGGCGCTCGACGTACGCCTGTCGCTATTCAATTTGAAAGACGCAACCCTGCGCCAGCAACTCGAGAGCCTCGCCGGCGTGAAGGGCAAAGGCCTCGCCGTGTTTCCGGAACTCAGCTATCTCGTCGTGACCGGCCACCAGGGCGCCGCGCAATATTTTACCGTCGTGAAGGATACCGGCCACCTCAATGTCACGCACCTATTGACGGAGAAGAACGGACTTGAGCCCGACGAAAACGCGCTCACCGTGGTTCCCGGCCTGATCGGCGCTTATCCGAATGCGTTTTTTCGGCTCGAACGCGAGCAATTGCCGGCGTTCATCCAGGCGATCGCCAAGCTGGACGCCGCCGACGACTACCAGCGCCTTGTGGAGCGCTTCGCCATACGTCGAACCGATCCGGATTTCTGGAGATACAGCGATCTTCTGCAAGCTGAGGAAGCGCGCTCGGACCTGCGCGATCGCGGCTTGCTCGATTACAACAGGCTGGAGAACCGGTGAGAACGGCGGTTCGTGGACCGCCAGTCGCCGCTGCCTGCGCGACAGACAAGATTATCTTTTTCCCGAATCGGAGTGCTCGGCGCGCCACTGGCGCACGGCGGCCAGGGTTTTTTCGATATGCGGCGCCGCGCCGTTATCCTTGTATGCAAGCAGTATCTTGCCGTCGGGCGCGATGACATAGGAAATGCGGCTGGCTGTGGCCTGGCCGCCGAAGTCGAACATTTGCGCCTTGTAGGCGCGGATCACCTTGCCGTCGGGATCGGCGCCGACCGGAAACGTGTCGCGGCACTCTTTCGCCGAAAATTCGATCTGGGTATCGATCCCATCGGCGGAAACCCCGATCAGGCTGGCGCCGGCTTCGGTAAAGTTTTTCGCGTTTTCGGCGAAATCATGGGCTTCGACCGTGCAGACCGAAGTGAAGCTCTTCGGGTAAAAATACAGAACCACGGGGCCCTTTTTCAGCGCCTCCGATAATTTAAAGCTGAAGATCTTGCCGCCGACCGCCGCTTGAATAGCGAAGTCCGGCGCGGTCTCTCCGGGCTGCATAGCCGCGCTCGCCGCTCCCGCGGCAAGCAAAACCATGAAAAACGCCAAGGTGAATATTTTCATAGTTATTCCCCCGCTCCGCGATGGCGCGGCGCCGCGCAGGGCATCATACGCGCCAAGATCCCGATCGGTTCCTTTTGCGCGCATGCAGCGCCGCCGCAGGTGACGGGCCGGTTGAATGTCCCCAAAAAAATCAGCCAAACTTTCGGGGAAAAGTTCCAATCTGGGCATCTGTGGACTGCGACGCGCGTTCCTCCGGCAAGGCGAAACGATCAGGAATTCCAACGTGAACGTCCTCACCGCCAATTTCGTCGGGGTGGGCCTCTCCAATCGCGCGTGGCGCCGCAGCGGCGATCAGACGAAAATAATGCTCGGCGTGCTGGAGATAGTTCTCCGCTGCAACGGGATTGCCGCCCGTATGGGCGTCCCTCGCCAATTGCAGATATTTTTCGGCGACGTGCCGCGCGGTCCCGCGTATTTTGACGTCAGGTCCATGAGATTCATAAGTGCGGGTCAGTGGGTTGGATTCGCGACGGGTGCCCGTCGGCCGACTCCATGACCGGTTATTTTGGTCAGGTTTCATTTATTGTCCCAAGATGATGATAGGTCATGTTCAAAGTTGCTGTCATGGAGTTGGTCTACTTGGAGCTGCCGTATGCGCTTTCGACCTCGGCGTGGCTTAATTGCTGAGCTGTCGTCCCCGTCTGTTTGCCGAGATGAAAATCGGCATGGGCGACGTCGGGCAGACAGGGGCTATCGGTAAAGCCGAAGACGCCAAAACGATCGACGACGATAATATGTTCGTCCCAGTCGATCCGATCGTCGAATCCATAGTGGGTCACGTGGATCATTTCGTCGACCACGACGACGCCCTTTTTCTTGAGCGTGTCGATCACGTGCCGGACCAATTGGTCGCGGCCGTTTATTTCCAGAACCGAAGCCATGCTTTGCTCGATCGTTGGTTTGTTTTCTCTCATTCGCATGGCTGCACCTCGTGACTTTTTGGATAGCGACAATGGTCCGCTCAAAAGCGTGAGCCTTGGCGGCGGGCATCGCAGATCTGCCGCGCCAAAATTTTCAATGGTTCTAGTGGAAATCCCACGCCACTCTGCTTGCCCCGGCGCTCCAGAGCACGCCGCGCAAACGACGAAATCATCTTCGCGTCTGAGGGCAGCCGGAGGCTTGTTGGGACAGGCATCGCGCTCGATCGATTTGCCGCGCCTATAGCAGCTCGGCCGCTCGGCTTGGGCCGATTGGCGGTCTTCCGCCAACATCTGCCGATTTGGAGCCGCGCACGATCAAGAAAAGGCGAGCCGAATAAAACGAACCTTAAGCTCGAAAATTATCACTTAAATACTTATACGTTTATTGCCGAATTCGCAAGAGAATATTTTTAACAGGGCCAGCGACTCAAGTTTGCGCAGACAAATCTCCGCGCCCCTTTGCCGTTTCACTTGCGCTTCGTTGCAAGTCCCAGTGAAACGATAGTTCCTCATCACGCGCGAAGGCGACTGACAACGCCAATCTCACGGCGGGGCGCCATGAAACAAGCAGGGCCGTTGGCCCTGCTTTGCGATCATCGAGTCCCCGCCCCTGATGGCAGGTTCAATCGTGTCTGTGGTGGCGACGGTGATGATGGTAGCCGCCATGCGCGATGTTTGGCCCCGCCACGTAGCCGATCGCGCCTCCGGCGACCGCTCCGACGGGGCCGCCGACAACAGCGCCCGCTCCCGCGCCCATCAGCCCGTCATTCAGCCGCTCCCCGGCTGTCGCGGCGAATCAGCCAACCTGCTAGCAAGCAGCACCAGCGCAGCGGGGATGACATAAGGCCGGGTAAGCCATACGAACATTTGATGGACACCTTTTCAGAGGATGCGATGGCGGGCGCCCCTCAGCCCTGAGGCGGAATGCGGATGTCTTCGGTCGGAGGCGCAAGTTCAGGATCAGCCTTCGTGACGCCATTCCGGCCTTCGGCAAGCTGCTGGGCACTGTCGTTTTGCTGGGCCACGAGAAAGTCGTGGACGATCTGAACGGTCGAAGGAAGCGGAACGCGCCGTCCGAAACGAGTGAGTTGAGCCATGTGAAAATCGCGCGCAAAACTCGAAGCGAGGGCGCGGATCCGCTGAAAGCTCTTCGCGTGTTTTGACCTAATCCACGAATTTCTCGAAGCGGGCGTCAGGGCTTGACCGCATTGCCTTTGCATATATATTCTAATGTATAAATATATCGAATGTGGCAGGAGCGGCGGCTTTCTCGACGCGCTGCTCGGCGCGGCTTCCCCGCAAAAGATCTGTGCCCGTCAGAAATAGCCGCTTTGCCAACGCAGGGATAAATCCAATGCCGCATACCCCCCACCCCTTCGCCCGCTTCATCGCCATCCTCGGCCGCGGCAAGCACCTGACCCGGCCGCTCACCGTCGACGAGGCGGAAGAGGCCATGGGCATGATCTTGCGCGAAGAGGTGCTGCCGGAACAGCTTGGCGCCTTCCTGATGCTCTTGCGCGTCAAGGAGGAAAGCGGCGAGGAAATCGCGGGATTCGTCAAGGCGATTCGCAAACATCTGCCGCCGCCGCAAGGCCTTGCCGATGTCGATTGGTCCTCCTATGCCGGCAAGAAGCGACAATTGCCGTGGTTCCTGCTCGCAGCCCTCTGCCTCGCCCAGAACGGCCACAGCGTTTTTATGCATGGCTTCGACGGGCACACGGCGGGGCGGCTCTATACCGGCGAAGTCTTGCACGCCCTGGGCCTGCCGCCAGCGGAAAATTTTGCGCAAGCCGCGGCTCAGCTCGCGCAGCACAGGTTCGCCTATCTCGACCTCGGCAAGATCAGCCCCCCGCTCGCGCGCATGATGGGTTTCAAGAAAATCCTCGGCCTGCGCTCGCCCGTCCATACGATCGCCCGCATGATCAATCCTTTCGGCGCGCCCTGCCTGTTGCAGGGCATTTTCCACCCCAATTACATGAAGACGCATCGCGACGCGGCGCTGCTGCTCGGCGAGAGAAACATGACGGTGTTCCGAGGCGAGGGCGGCGAGATCGAACGGCGCCCCGGCAAGCCCACGGAGACCGTCGGGATCATCGATGAAGTCGAGATCGAGGAACGCTGGCCGCCAATCCTGGAGGATCCTCGCCAGTTGCCTGACGAATCCATGGATCTCACTAGCCTGCTTGCCGTATGGCGCGGCGAAGCGAGGAACGCCTATGCCGAAGCCGCCGTCACGGGCACACTGGCCATTGCCCTGCGCACCATGGGACTGGCCAGGGACATGGCCGAGGCGCAGTCAAAGGCCGAGACTGCCTGGGCCGCACGCGACCCCGCACAGCTGCTGGCCGCGTGAACAGGAAGCATTTGATGGATCGCCTGCCGCTGTTCCTCAACCTGAAAGGCCGCCGCGTCGGCGTGATCGGCGACAGCCCCATCGCCGCCCGCCGTGTCGAGACGCTGTCCCGCGCCGGCGCCGACGTCGTGCTTTTCACGACAAATCCGAGCCATGAATTCGAGGCCCTGCAAGACCAGTACCGCCTCGGCGACCTCACCGCCGATCATGCCTTCGACGGCTTTGCGCTGTGTTATTTCGCGGCGGAAGAAGGCGCGGAGCCCGACGTCGAACTGCTTGCGCGGGCGCGCGGCGCCGGCGCCTTGGTCAATGTCGCCGACCATCCCGATATCTCCGATTTCATCGTGCCCTCCGTGCTCGACCGCAGCCCGCTTATCCTCGCCATTTCGACCGGCGGCGACGCGCCCTTGCTTGGGCGCATGCTGAAGGCCCGCCTGGAAACGCTGATCCCCAACGCCTATGGCCGCCTGGCCTCCCTCGCCGGCTCGGGACGCGCGGCGCTGGCCGACAAACTGACCAGCCATTCCGCGCGCCTGCGCTTCTGGGAGCGCATTTACGACGGCCCCATCGCCGAGATGGTGCTGTCCGGCGACGAGACGAAAGCCAGGGCGGCGCTGGATCGCGAAATTGCCGCCTGCCAGCCGGACGGCTCGGCCAGCGACGACACCCGGCGCGGCGAGGTCTATCTGGTCGGCGCCGGCCCCGGCGACCCCGACCTCCTGACCTTCCGCGCCTTCCGCTTGATGCAGCAGGCCGACGTCGTGCTCTACGACCGACTGGTCGAGCCCTCCATCATGGATCGCGTGCGGCGCGACGCCGAGCGCATCTATGTCGGCAAGCGCCGCGCCGCCCATGCGCTGCCGCAGGAGGAAATCGGCGAACTGATGGTGAAGCTCGCCTTGCAGGGCAAGCGTGTGCTGCGCCTGAAAGGCGGCGATCCCTTCATATTCGGCCGCGGCGGAGAAGAAATCGAAAAGCTCGCGGAACATCGCATTCCCTTCCAGGTCTGCCCCGGCGTGACGGCGGCGGCGGGATGTTCGTCCTATGCGGGGATCCCCCTGACCCACAGGGATTACGCTCAGTCGTGCGTCTTCGTCACCGGACACGGCCGCGACGGGCCGATCGATCTCGACTGGTCGACGATCCTGCGCCCGCGACAGACGGTGGCCGTGTACATGGGGCTCGCCCATCTCGACTTCCTGATGCAGCAATTCCTGAAGCACGGCGCCGATCCCGCCCTGCCCGTGGCGATCGTTGAAAATGGCACGCGCGCCAGCCAGATCACGGTCACCGGCAACATTTCCGACATCACGCAGAAGGCTCAAGACGCCGGCCTGCGCGGACCGACCATCATCATCGTCGGCCATGTCGTGGCCTTGCGCGAGAAACTCGACTGGTATTCACCGAAATCCGAGACTGACCCTGGCGACAAGTGAATGTCGTCCGTAAGCGCCAACTAACGCGCCGATGACGTAAAATCTTCCGCCACATCCACAAAAGCCCGCGCGGCCAACAATTCATAACGTTCCCTGTGCCTCAGTAGAAAAAACTGGCGCCTTGGCAGCGCCAGCGGCAAAGCGACCAAAGCGCCGGCCTTGATCGAGGCGCTGACAACGAGCCGCGACATCGCCGCGAGACCCGAGCCCGCCTCCACTGCCGCGCACACTGCCTCGTTGGAGGGAAGTTCAAGGACGATATTGCGGTCCGAAGTCACCACGCCGAACTTCCGCAGGGCCGCTTCAAAAACGGTCCTTGTGCCAGAACCTTTTTCGCGCGCGACCCACGGCGCCTGGGTCAGCCATTCCAAGTTCGATCCGGTGACCGGAGGAAGTCGACGGGGCGCTGCAACAAGGATCAATTCGTCCTCATCGATCGGCCTGATCGCCAGCGCAGGCGCGTCGACTTCGCCTTCGACAAAGCCAAGATCGATTTCGCCCTCGACCACGCGCGCCGCGACTTCTTCCGTATTGCCAATTGTCAACTTGATCGAGACGCCCGGATAAAGCTCCGCGAAACGACTCAATCGAGGTGGAAGCCAGTAATTTCCTATTGTCTGACTGGCCGCCAAGGACAAGGCTCCCGTCTTTAAACCGGCGAGATCGGCAAGCGCTTGTTCGGCGACCAAGGACCGCGCGAGCACCGCTTTGGCCTCGACGAGAAAGGCCTTGCCGACGGACGTGAGAGCGATGCGCCGTCCCACGCGATCAAACAATTTGACGCAGTGGCGCGCCTCAAGCGCGGTGATCGCGGCGCTGACAGCCGATTGCGTCATGTTCAGCGCGGCCGCCGCATGGGTCATATGTTCGCGTTCGGCGACAGCGACAAAAATTCGCAATTGTTCAAGCGTCATGCGCTCTGGTCCTCAAAGACGCGGGAGTTACAAACGCGATCGCGCCGAATATTGACGCCGAAGGCTATCTCACCGGTACACGCCTACTTCGCTGGGCAGAAATTCGCGTAGAGCACGGCGATCAGTTTTTCGGCGCGCTCATCGGACAACGCGTAATGGATCGTCTGGCCGTCACGCCGGGGCCTTACCAAACCGTCCTTGCGCAACAGGGCGAGATGCTGAGAAATCAGGCTCTGCTGAGCAGCGAGTCTGCGCCGCAATTTCGCCGACCGGCGTCTCGCCTTGGGCCAGCAAGCAAAGGATGCGCAGCCGCACCGGGTTTGCCAGAGATTTAAGGAACTCGCTTGCCACTTCAGCGGCTTCCGCCAATTTGGCCGCTTCGACCGATCCGCTGGAAGCATTTTTGGCGGCAATTCCCTTGGTCTTTGGAGCTGATGACATAGTCGGCGATGCTCTGCGCGCCAAACGATTTTGTCAATTTGGCAAAGCCCTGAATATGCGATTTTCCGCAAATATTTCTCCAGACGATCTTCGACGTCGCCCCGGCGAAACTTGATAAGCTCCCCCTTCGTCAGAAGCGATTTACACGCTCACAATGGGCGTTCAAAAAATTCAGGATCCTGGTTTAACTGGCGTCGAATTTCGGGCCGCCGCGCAGCACGACGTAGATCGCCGGTATGACCAGCACGGTCAGCGCGGTCGAGGAAGCCAAGCCGAACAGCAGCGAGATCGCCAGGCCTTGGAAAATCGGATCGGACAGGATCACCGCCGCGCCGATCATCGCCGCGAGCGCCGTTAGGAGGATCGGCTTGAAGCGGATCGATCCCGCCTCGATCAGCACTTCGCGCAAGCCCTTCGCCTTGTCGGCGTGACGCATGAAATCAACCAGCAGGATCGAATTTCGCACAATGATGCCGGCGAGTGCGATGAACCCGATCATCGAAGTCGCGGTAAACGCCGCGTGGAACAGCCAGTGACCGAACATGATGCCGATGAAGGTCAGGGGGATCGGCGTAAGGATCACCAGCGGCAGCTTGAACGATTTGAACTGCGCCACGACCAGGATGTAAATGCCCACCAGCGCCGCCATGAAGGCCGCGCCCATGTCGCGGAAGGTCACCCAGGTGACTTCCCATTCGCCGTCCCACAACAGCGAGACCTTGCTCTCGTCGAGCGGTTGGCCATGCATCAGCACCTGCGGCTTCGGCGCGTCCGCCGACCACTCCATCTTGTCGAGAGCGGCGTCCACCGCCATCAGGCCGTAGAGCGGCGCTTCATATGCGCCGGCCAGTTCCGCCTGCACCATTTCCGCGGCCCGGCCGTTGTGGCGGAAGATCGGAAAGGACGAAGCCTCATTGGTCACGCGTGTGACATCGCCAAGTTCGACGATGGTGCGATTGCCCGGAAGGCTGTTGGCGGGAACCGGCGTCGTCAGGATCGTCTCGTTGAGCAGGCGCTGGTTTTTTGCCAGCGCGAGGCGGATCGGAAGGGCTGCCGGCCGCCGCCGCGGTGCGAATAGCCGACGACATCGTCGCCATAGAGCCGGCGCAGGGTGTCGAACACATCGCCCTGCTGGACGCCGAAGAATTCCAGCCAATCCTGATCGATCTCGATGCGCTTGCGCGGCGCCTGCACGCCATAGGAATCGTCGATATCGACGATGAACGGGGCGCTCTCGAAAGCCTTGCGCACTTTCGCGGCGACGTTGCGACGGGTCGCGGCATCGGGGCCATAGACTTCGGCCAGCAAGGTCGCGAGAACCGGCGGTCCCGGCGGCGGCTCCACCACCTTCATCGAGGTATGCGGCGGGCGCATTCTATGCCCGCGAGCCGTTTGCGGATTTCAAGCGCGATGTCATGACTGGCGCGGCTGCGATCGTTCTTGTTGGTCAGATTGACTTGCATGTCGCCCATCTCAGGCGAATTGCGCATGTAATAATGGCGCACCAGGCCGTTGAAGTTGAACGGCGCCGCCGTGCCGGCATAGGTCTCCAGCGAGGGGATTTCCGGAATGTCCCGCACCCTTTCCACCGCCTGTCGCAGATACAGCGTTGGTGGCCTCGACCGAAGCGCCGCGCGGCAGATCGGCGACGATGGCGATTTCCGACTTGTTGTCGAAAGGCAGCAACTTGACGGTCACCAGTTTGAAGGCGAACAGGCTGAGGGAGGCGAGGGTGGCGACGCCGACGCCGATGAGAAATCGTCGCGCCGAACGCTTTGTGCGCAAGACCGGCTTCGCGACATGGCGATACAGGGCGCCGAGCTTGCCGCCGTCGCCGTCATCCTGGTGATGCAGGCGCGCCTTGCCGGCGACCTTCACCATCAGCCAGGGCGTCAGCATCACCGCGACAAAGAAGGAGAAGACCATGGCCGCCGAGGCGACGGCCGGAATCGGGCTCATGTAGGGGCCCATCAGCCCCGACACGAAAAGCATGGGCAGCAACGCCGCGACGACGGTCAAGGTCGCGACAATGGTGGGATTGCCGACTTCCGCCACGCCGTCGATCGCCGCCTTGAGCGCGTGCGGCCATCTTTCATCGCCCCGCACCGGCGATATATCGCCGGTCTGCATCGCCCAATGACGGGCGATGTTCTCGATCACCACGATCGCGTCATCGACCAGGATGCCGATGGAGAAGATCAGGGCGAACAGCGAGACGCGGTTGAGCGTGTAGCCCATGATCCGCGCCGCGAAGAGCGTCAGCAGGATCGTGGTGGGGATGACGATGGCGACGACCATCGCCTCGCGCCAGCCGATGGCGAAAGCGACGAGCAGCACGATGGAAATGGTCGCAAGGCCGAGATGGAACAGGAGTTCGTTGGCCTTCTCGTTGGCCGTTTCGCCGTAATTGCGCGTCACCTGCACATTGATGTCCTCGGGGACGACGGACTTCAAGGTCGCGAGCTGCTGGACGATTCGCTCGGAAATGACCACGGCGTTGGCGCCGGCGCGCTTGGCTATGGCGATGGAAACCGCCGGCGCCGAGGTCATGGCGCCCTTCCCGTCCTTGGCGAAATGGGACACCCTGCTGTCGTTGGGATCGCCTGTCATCGTGACCTTGGCGACGTCGCGGAGATAGACGGGGCGATTGTCGCGCGTCGTCAGCAGCAGATTGTCGATTTCGGGCAGGGTCTGCAGGGTTCGCCCCGCGACAGTCTCGATTTCGAGACCGCCGTCGCGGATCAGCCCGGCGCGGAAGGCGCTGTTGGCGCCCTGCACTTTCGCGGCGAGCTGCTGCAGGGTGACGCCATACTTGGCCAGCGCTTCGGGGTCGGGCTCGACGCGAATTTCGTCCGGTTGGTCGCCGACAAGATAGGTCAGGCCGACATCCTGCAATTTGGCGAGTTCGGTGCGCAATTCGCGCGCGACGGCGGTGATCTGGTCTGCGCTCCAGCGCGCCGCCGCCTCGGGCTTTGGCGTCAGAGTCAGGACGACGATGGCCACGTCGTCGATGCCGCGTCCAACGATCAGCGGCTCGGGAATGCCTGCGGGTATCTTGTCGAGATTGGCGCGAACCTTGTCATGCACGCGCAGGATCGCGGCGTCAGTCGACGTGCCGACGAGAAAGCGCACCGTGACCACGGTCTGGTCGTCGTAGGTTTTCGAATAGACATGCTCGACGTCATTGATGCCCTTGACGATCGTCTCGAGCGGTTCAGTGACGAGCTTGACGGCGTCCTCTGCCTTCAATCCGTTGGCCGGGGCAATGATGTCGACCATGGGAACGGCGATCTGCGGCTCCTCTTCGCGCGGCAAGGTGACGAGCGCGATCAGGCCGAGCGCCAGCGCGGCGATCAGCAGCAGCGGCGTCAGCGGCGAGCCGATGAAGGCGCGCGTCAGGAATCCGGCTATTCCGAGGCTCTTCTCGGCGGGTTGCATGTCGGTCTGGCCGTTCATGGGACGAGAACCTTGTCGCCGTCCTCGAGTCCGCTCAGCACTTCGACTTGATTGCGCTCCGTGGATTCGGCGAAAACGATGGCGACGTCGAGCCAGCCTTCGGGACGCGCGACCTGGACGAAATCGACGCCCGAACGCGTCGTCACCGCGGCGCGCGGAATGATCAGGGCTTCGCGGCGGCCGACCGGCGCCGAAACCTGCACGCGTTCGCCGACAAAATAGGCGTCGAGGCCTTTCACTTCCGCGTCGGCGATGACGCGGCCGTTGTCGATCTCGGGGTAGATTTTCACGATACGGCCCGTCCGGTCGCCGTCGGTTGCGACTCCGATCGGATCGACACCGCGCGGGGCGACGGAAACCGGCGCGCCCATCTGCAGCAGCGCGGCATGACGTTCCGGGAGGCTCAGGCGCAGGAACAGCGCGCCGGCGGCGATGCGGGCGATGCTCTCGCCCGGCAGGACCACGGAGCCGGGAATGGCCGACATGGTCAGGACGCGACCATCCCTGGGCGCGAGCACGTCGCCTTCGCTCGTCTGCTGCGCAATGACGGCGCGCTGCGAACGCATGGAGTCGATCTGGCTCTTCAGAACGTCGACATTGGTCTTGGCCTGGTCGTAGGCGGCCTTGGTGGTGAAGCCACGCGGCAAAAGATCGGCGGCCCGTTGAAAGGCGACATTGGCGTTGTCGAGCTGCGAGGAGAGCGCGGCGAGCTGGCCGTCGAGCGACTGCGCCTGCAGCGCAAGCTTCTGGTCGGCGACCGTCGCGATGACGTCGCCCGCCTTGACCTGCGCTCCCTCGTCGACTTTTCGGCTGACGATGGTGCCTCCGATCCGGGTGCGCGCCGGGGCGACGTCACGGCTCTCAACCTGCCCGAACATGGCCTTTATGTCGGGAATGGTCTGCTTCTTGACCGGGAATTCGGCGGATTGCGCCGGCAGCGCGAAAAATGACAATAGCAGCGCCGCGAACGTCAGGTTTATTCGACGAATTGGTGGGCGTCGTGTCAGCATGCGCATGGCTGCCTCGGAAGCTGGACAGGATTTACATTTATGCACGAATATGCAAATATTCGCATATGGATGTCAAGCGGTTCGATCAAGCAGTCCTGGAAGTGAGCGATTTCATGGGATCGCTGGCGAACCCGACGCGACTGCGCATTATCTGCGCCTTGGTCGCGCGGGAATGTTCGGTGACCACGCTCGCCGCCGCCACGGGCGCATCCATGTCCCTCGTATCGCGTCATCTGGCGCTGTTGCGCAAAGATCACATCGTCAAGACGCGGCGCGAAAATCAGACAATCTTTTACACTCTGGCTGACGCCAAGGTCGGCAGGATCGTTGCAACCTTGGCGGAAACGTTCTGCCGGAGCGAAAGCCAGACGTCGTCGCCTGACGTTTCCACGCCCTCCCGAAGGAGAAACAAATGTCCCTGACCAGACCGCTCAAAAAGGGGTTCAAGCAGATGCTCGCCGAAGCCAATGCGGCGATCGAAACCATATCTGTCCATGACGCCCTGGCTTTGCTCGGCGACCCCGCCGCGCTCTTCGTCGATGTGCGTGAAACGACCGAGATTGCCGGGGGCGTTGCGCCGGGCGCTTTTCATGCGCCGCGGGGTTTTCTGGAATTTCTCGCCGATCCGGATTCGCCGATGCACAAGCCGGAACTGGCTCGAGCGACACGTTTGATCGTTTACTGCGCCAGCGGCGGCCGCTCCACGCTCGCGGCCAAGACGCTGATCGACATGGGCTACTCCGATGTCAAGAATTTAGCTGGCGGCATGGCCGCCTGGAAAGCCGCCAATGGACCGCTGACCTCGATCTGACGCCCGAACTTTTTCATGTTGACCGGAGCGGGCGCACGAGAGCCATGAACTTGCGCCAGAGCAAGAAATAGACGACGGTTTCTGTCATTCTCGTCGTCGTGCAAAGTGTTTGCGACGGAGGCGCTAGAACGATGCCGTTCCCAGAGATTGACGCCGAAGGTTACCTGGTGGACCCGACCAACTGGAGCGTCGAATGGGCGCGGGCCACGGCCGTGGCCATGCAGATCGAGATGACTGAAGAACATTGGGACGTGTTGCGTTTCATGCGCGGCTATTTCGAGGAACATCAAGTCGCTCCGGATGCGCGTTTCGTCATGCGCTACCTGAGTGAGACGCGAAACGCGCCCCGGAATCGGCTTTTCGAATTATTCCCTTATGGTTATCCGGGGCAGGCTTGCAAGCTGGCGGGCATGCGCCGTCCACGCATTTGGAGCACCGGCTGAGCTGGGAAGGCGTGCAGATGCCCTTCCCGGCCGGACTTGATCAGGCGCTCGTTGACAGCCTTCCGGACTTCGCTCTCCTACTTCAGCCCGCACTTGCGGAAAATGATCGCCGCGGGGCAGAAGCCGGTGAAGGCGGACTGGAAGAGGTTCAAACCCACAAAGGTCGTCAGCGCCAGGAACCAGGGTGAAATGAGCCAGGCTAGCGTCAGAGAAATCAATACCATCGCCCCCGCAAGCGCCATGACCGCACTGTTGACCGTCATTCGAAATCCTCCCTTTCTCGATCTTGTTTTTATATATTCGATTTTTGGAATTGTTTCCAGCCAAAACGATTTTGGCGATGCCTATTGATATTTATATATGCGAATGTGACAATTCATAATCCGGCGCCAAAAGGGCGCTCGCCCAATCACATAATAGCCGGATGGGGAGAAAGACATGATCGGGATTTATCGGGCGGCGTTCGCCCTTGTCGGCGTTTTCGCATTGGGCTATTCCGCCCTGCCCGCCCGGGCGACGGAGATCGCAGGCGACTACAGGCGGCCGAACGGCGACGAAGCCCGCGTCTCGGTCAACGGCGGCAAGCTTTACTGCAAGATCACCTCCGGCAAGCAGGCCGGATTTGAAATGTGCCATGGCATGGAGAAGACCGGCGCCAACAGCTGGCAGGGGGCGAACATGAAACACCCTTCCATGCCGGGCGTGATGACTTTCAACGGTACGGTGACGACAACGGGCTCCGGCCTGTCGATCAAGGGCTGCGCCATCGGCCAGTCCATGTGCGACGCGGAAAACTGGACGCGCAACTGAGGGGCGGCTTCGCCAGTCGCGAGGCCGGCGATTTTCGTCAGACGCATCGGCGCCCCATCTCCAGATCCGGCGCCCACTGACGCCGGATCTTTCGCCCGCGTCAACGCGGGAAGAAATGGTCCTTGGCGGTGGCGGCGACGCCGGACGTCATGTCCTTGGCGACGAACACGACACTGGTTGACGCCTGCGGCACATTGTCCGGGTTCGCAACCACGAACACGCGCAGTTCGAGCGTCTGGTCGGGACCGACTTCGATGCTCGGCTCGTCCGTCGCGCCGCCGCGCTCGCCGGCGATCTGGACATGGGCGGCCAATCCCTCGACGTGGAGCTGAAAGGTCCGCGCGTCGCTGTTCTTGTTGAGCAGGCGCACCGTGTAGCCGTTGCGCACCGAGCCGTCCGACAATTGCACCGCCAGTGGATTGCGGTCGTGCAGCACGTTGACGCCGCGACCATTTCTTGTTGGCCAGCACATAGGCCATGAAGGCGCCGATGGCGACGATCAGCACGACGTAGAGAATGGTCCGCGGCCGCACCAGGCTGTAGACCTCGCGGAAGTCCGGCGCGGCGGCGATCCGCGTTCATGTCATTGTCATAGGCGATCAAGCCGCTGGGGCGGCCGAGATCGCGCATGATATTGTCGCAGGCGTCGATGCACAGGCCGCACTGGATGCAGCCCAGTTGCGCGCCGTCGCGAATGTCGACGCCGGTCGGGCAGACGGCGACGCATTGGCGGCAATCGACGCAATCGCCGGCCGGCTCGCCCTTCGCCCGCAACGCCGCGGCCTTTTTCGCGGATATGCGCGGCTCGCCGCGGTCGCCGCGATACATGACATTGAGCGCCCATTCGTCGGTGAGCGCCGCCTGGATGCGCGGCCACGGGCACATGTAGACACAGACCTGCTCCCGCATGTAGCCGGCGAGAAGATAGGTCGAGGCGGTCAGGATGGCGATCCAGGCATAGGCGGCCATCGGCGCCTGGAAGGTCAGCAATTGCCGGACCAGGGTCGGGGCGTCGTCGAAATAGAGCACCCAGGCGCCGCCTGTCCACCAGGCGACCGCCAGCCAGAGGGCATGCTTGGAGCCGAGCTCCCAGACGCGCCTGGCGGTCAGTCCCGCCCGGTCCTTGCGCATGCGGTCGCGGCGGTCGCCTTCGACCCAGCGTTCAATGGCGTAGAACAGGTCTGTCCACACTGTCTGCGGACACATGTAGCCGCACCAGACGCGGCCCGCCACGGCGTTCATCAGGAACAGGGTGAGCGAGGCGATGATCAGCAAGCCGGTAAAATAATAGACTTCCTGCGGCCAGAGCTCGATGAAGAAGAAATAGAAACGGCGGTGCGGCAGATCGACGAGCACCGCCTGGTTTGGCGCGCCGGGCCCGCGATCCCAGCGCATGAAGGGCAGAAGGTAATAAAGCCCCAGGGCGAAGGCCATGAAGCCCCATTTGATCCGGCGAAAGCGGCCGGACACCGCCTGCGGATAGACCTTTGTCCGCGACTGGTACAGCGGGCCCTCGATGTAGGTGTCGGGTTTGTCGATCTGGTTCATCGGGCTTGCTTTCTGCGCGCGGACGAAAAGAAGAAGCCGCCGCTGCTTGGCAACGGCGGCGCCTTGAATGCCGAAATCAGCGGGAGCGCGCGCCGGCGATCTGCGTGGCGAGCAGCCAGGACAGCGGAATGGCGATGACAAAGCCGGCCAGCGCCGCCCAGGGAATGAGCTTCATGGATTGATCTACCAGCGATGGCGTGGCGACGACGATCGTCAGGCCGATTCCGGCCAGGGTTGCGCCCAGGATGATCCAGAGAACTGCTGCGACTTTCAACATGATGCGCCCTCCCGGCAGCAAACGCGCCGCCTTGACAGGGCCATAAAAACTTATATGAGAAATATAGCAATTGATCTAGATCAATTCGCATTCGCATTTACGAATATATCGCCGCGAGCCGTCGAACCGGATCGCGGCGCCCGAATTCAACGGGTGACTGGAAAGTCGTATCGCCGCCAGGCGGAGATGCCGCCGCCGAGATGCGCGTCGGCCAGCAGGCCGTGATCCTTGGCGCGGCGCAGGGCCGTCTTGGAGCGCATGCCGGAGGCGCAGTAGAAGATGAGCTGCTTATCCCTTGGAATGCGCCTGACGCATTCGGCGAAGCGCGACAGCGGCGCATGGATGGCGCCGGGGATGCGGCCATTGGCCCATTCGTTGTCCTCGCGAACGTCGACCAAGATATAGACGCCGTCTTTTTCCGCCAACATGTCTCGAACTTCGCCGGGTGTCAGCGTCTTGAACTTGTCGCCGGAGCCAAACCAACCAAACATGCCAACCTCACCTCAAGTCATGGAGCTAACGAATCTACATATACGAATATACGAAAATAATCCAGAGGGCCGTTCAGAGCGCGCCGAGGCGTCGCGGCGCGTGAGTCGGACCTGCCCATTCGCTGTTCAGCGCGGAAAGGACCTCGTCGCGATTGGCTGCGATATCGGCGATGGTGATACCGTCGAGCACGTCGAGAAAGGCCCTGCATGCCTGCTTGAACGCGGTGCTGATCCGGCAGACGTCGATCAGCGGGCAAGTGTTGGTTTCGCGGGCGAAACACTCGACCAGATCGAGATCGTCCTCTGTCTTGCGGATGATTTCGCCGACCGTGATCCGGCTCGCGGCCTTCGCCAGCCGAAAGCCGCCATTGCGGCCGCGCACATTGTCGAGATAGCCCCATAGGCCCAGCTGATGCACGCATTTGACGAGATGCGCCTTGGAGATCCCGAAACTTTCTGCGACGTCCTGCACGGTAACCAGTTCGCCGCGTCGCACGGCCGCAACCATCAGGATTCTCAAGGCGTAATTCGAATAGCTGGTAAGGCGCATTTCCACCGTCCGCCCGCCGGATGCAGCGGCGGGACGGAGAAAACATATACCCGGGGCGCCTGTTTCACCAGTGCGCCAAATCAATACCCTCCCTTGCGGCGGCTCTCGGCGACCCCGGCGATCTTGCCGCCCTGTTTCGACGGGTCGAGCGGGAACAGGTCGTAAAGCGTCTTCTGCTCGACGCGCTCGTTCCATTTCTCGCCCATCGCCTTGATGATGGCGCGCGTGTTCGGCGTGCTTTCGTTGTTGTCGAAATATTCCTCGCGCAGATAGTCGAGCACGTCCCAGTGGCGGGGCCCGAGCTCGATGCCATCGAGGCCAGCGATATGCTGGGCCAGCTCCCGGCTCCAATCCTCGGGGTCGACCAGATAGCCGCTGGCGGTGGTCTCGATTTCCCTGCCTTCGAACTGATAGCCCATTCCTGCCTCCCCTAGCGATTGCAACTCAGCCCACGACGATTTTTGGCCGGCGCCGCGCCTCGGGCGCCTCCTGCGCCAGCGCCTTCGCGACCTGCTCCGCCAGCGCCAGGTAGGGCCGGGCCTGCTCCGAACTCCGGCGCTCCGGCCACGATCGGCAAGCCGCTGTCCGAACCTTCGCGAATGACCATGTCGAGCGGCGCCTCGCCGAGGAAAGGCGCGCCCAGCTTCGCCGCCTCCGCGCGAGCGCCGCCATGGGCGAAAATCTCCGATCGTCCGCCGCAATGAGGACAGAGGAAATAGCTCATGTTCTCGAACAGGCCCAGGATCGGCACATGCACCTGCTTGAACATGGCGACGCCGCGCCGCGCGTCGATCAGCGCCAGATCCTGCGGCGTCGAGACGATCACCGCGCCGGCCAGCGAGGCGTTCTGCGCCATGGTCAGCTGCACGTCGCCCGTGCCGGGCGGCATGTCCACGACCAGCACGTCGAGATCGCCCCAGGCCACGTCGCGCAGCAGCTGCGTCATCGCGGACATGACCATCGGCCCGCGCCAGACGATGGCGGCGTCGTCTTCCACCAGGAAGCCGATCGACATCAGGTTGATCCCGAATTTTTCCAGCGGCGCCAGCATGCGGCCGTCCTCAGCCATATCCGGCTTCGTGGAAACGCCGAACAGGCGCGGCAGCGAGGGCCCGAACACGTCGGCGTCGAGCAGGCCGACCTTGAGGCCGAGCCGCGCCAGGCCCAGCGCCAGATTGGCCGCCGTCGTCGACTTGCCGACGCCGCCCTTGCCCGAAGCCACGGCGATGACCTTCTTCACGCGGTCCAGTCCAGACGCCGGGGCGGAAGGCTGCGCCTCCCGATGGCTGTCCGCTCCGCTCGCCGGCCGCTCGGAAGTCAGCGCCACCATCACCACGCCGACGCCGGGAATGGCCTTGATCGCCTGTTCGGCCGCCCGCCGCATCGGTTCGGCCGCCGCCGCCTGCTCCGGCGCAATGGCGATCGTCACGTAAACCTTGCCGTCGCGGATATTGACGCCCGACAGGGCGCCCAATTCCGGCAGCGGCGTGACGCCGTCCGGGCCCTTCACGGCGACCAGGGCCGCGCGGATGTCATCACTGTTGAACATGATCCCTCACTCTTGATAGCAACGATTTCCGGCCCAAGCCCGCTCACGCCACCCGGTCTTCGGCCTGCCGTCCGCAATCCCGCGGCGCAGGCAAAGCGCCGGCGTTCGCGCCTTGCGCGCGGCGGCGGACGAAGGCGACGAAGCGCTCGGTCCAGCGGCAGCGCGAGGTGTCGCGCAAATGGGCGAAACTCGCCATGAGATTGCCGGCCACGATCCCGTCGCGGGCGCCGTCCACGCCATGGCCGCGTTTGACGCGCCAGGCGAAACGCAAGTCCGGATCGATATTTTCCAGCCTCGCATAATGAAATTCATGCGCGTTCACGACGCCGTCGATGGCCGCGCCCGGCCAGGGAAAATCGGCCGTCGCTTCGAGCTTGACCAGTCCCCGCCCCTGCGGCCTGGCGCCCATCGACCGCATCGGCGGCAACGGCGCCGACCATGGCGTGGCGCCGTCCGTTCCATTCGATCGAGCGTGACAGATACATCAGGCCGCCGCATTCGGCGTAGGTGGGCAAGCCCCCGGCGATGGCCGCGCGGATGTTTCGCGCAGGGCCGGCATTGGCTTCGAGCGCGGCGGCCTGCGTTTCGGGAAAGCCGCCGCCGATGAACAGGCCGTCGCAGGGCGGCAGTTCGCGATCGCGCAGCGCGTCGAAAAACACAAGCCGCGCGCCGGCCCGCTCCAGCGCCGGAAAATCGTCGGCATAGTAAAAGCCGAAGGCCGCGTCCCGCGCCACCGCGATGGTCACGTCCTGCCTCTCCACGCGGCGCAGGATCGGCGCGGCGGCCAGCTCCGAGCGACTCGCGGCCGCCAGTACGGCGTCGAGATCGACCCCCTCTCCACGGCCTCGCGCGACCGCGCGACCAGGGCGTCGGCGTGAGGCGCTTCGCCCGGCGGGGTCAGGCCAAGGTGACGCTCGTCGACGTTGAGCCCCTCCTCCCGGCCTATCGCGCCGAGCACGCGCAGATCGGTATAGGTTTCGAGCGCCTGCCGCAGCTTCGTTTCCTGGCGCGCGGCGCCGACCTTGTTCAGGATCACGCCGGCGATCCGCACATCCGGATCGAAAGCCTTGTAGCCGAGCATCAGAGGCGCGATGCCCCTCGCCATGCCCGCGACATCGACGACCAGCACGACCGGCGCGTCGAGCAGTTTTGCGAGCGCGGCGCTGGAATCGCTTCCGCGCGGATCGACGCCGTCATGCAGCCCCTTATTGCCCTCGATCAGCGCGCAATCGGCCTGCGCCGCGCAGCGCACGGCTGTGGAGAGGATCTCGGCCTGGGTCTGGGTGTTGAAATCGAGGTTGTAGCAGGCCCGCCCGCTGGCTCGGGCGAGCCACATGGGATCGATATAGTCAGGGCCCTTCTTGAAGGTCTGAACGGCCAGTCCCCGGACGGAAAGCGCCGCGGCGAGGCCGATCGAGATCGTCGTCTTGCCGGAGGACTTGTGGATCGCCGAGACGAAGAAACGCATCATCGCGTCAGGCCCCGCTCTTGACAGGCGACTGCGGCAGGAAGGGCAGCAGGCGCATGGCGAAGGCGACGATCAGCATGGCCAGCGAAACGCCGCTGACGCCCAGCAGCAATTCGGGCCCGCTTGGCGCGTACACATTGATCGCGCCGTCGAAGAAGGAGCTGGACGCCTCGAAGCCGGGAAAAATGGACAGCGGATAGGCCTGCGAACCGATGATGGTCGTATACATCTGGCACAAGCCGCCGATGAGGAAGAGAATGGACGCGCCGGCGAGTTCGCTCGCGCCGTCGGCTCCGTTCTTCATGACGGCCAGCAAGGCCAGCGGGGCCAATGTGCCGAGGACGATCTGGCCGAACCAGAACACCACAGGGAAGCCGCTGCCGTCCCTGAGCAGGAAGAGTTCGACGCCATGGGTCGGCGACGCGTAGAGCTTGCTGGCGTGGGCGATGACCGTCAGGAAAAGCGTCGCCGCGGCGAAAATGGCGAGCAGGCCGCGGAACTTGGCGATCATTTCGGGCGAGCAGATCGCCTCGCTGGTCTCGAAGGACATGATGATCATCACCAGCACCGTGAAGGCGAGGCCATAGACCAGCGAGGAGGCGATGAAGAGCGGCGCCATGATCGCGCCCGAAACCGCGTCGCGGGCGACCAGAAAGCCGAAGATGGAGCCGGTGCCGGTGGTCAGGATCAGACGCCAGGAGAACGCGGCCCAGCCGAAGGCCGTGTTCACCCACTGGATCTGCGACACCCGCCGGTCCATCATCGAGAAGAGATAGGCGACGACAACAGCGACGAAGCCGGAATAGAGATAGATGTTCCAGGCGAAGATCGATTTGAAGTTGTTGTGGGTCATCGCGACGAAGACGCGCTCGGGCCGGCCGAGGTCGAGCACCAGCACCGCCAGTCCGCCCGCCAGCAAGGCAATCGCCAGAATGCCGGAAAGGCGCGCGAAAGGCTTGTAGGCCAACCGGTGGAACACCGACGAAACCGAGGCGACATTGAGCGCGCCCGAAGCCGAAACGATCAGGAACACGGCGAAAACATGCGGCAGGCCCCAGACGACCTGGTTGTTCATGCCGGTCACGGCATGGCCGTTGGTTTCCATGAACAGAGCTGCGCCGAGACCCGCCGCCACGACGGCGAGATGGAGGCAGATGAGCGTCCAGAAAATCCGCTATGCGAGGTCAGCCGGTGATATTTCTGCTGCGCCATTCCAGCTCTCCTGACGGTCATTTGAGATTGGCGTAGTGCACGCCGGGCTGCAGATCGAGGTCGGCGCGCAGCGTGGCCGCCGGCTGCTTGCGCAGCGCCCTGGCGATGTCGCTGTCGGGATCGTTGAGGTCGCCGAACATCATCGCCCCGCCCTCCCTGGCGCAGCCCTCGACGCAGGCCGGCTGGCGTCCGGCGTCGATGCGGTGGACGCACATGGTGCAGCCCTCGACCGTGCCTTTGCCGCGCGGCGCCGCGGTCTTCTGGTCGTCGTGCTCCTCGTGCACGAAGGAGCGCGCCTTGTAGGGACAGGCCATCATGCAATAGCGGCAGCCGATGCAGATGTGCTTGTCGACCAGCACGATCCCGTCGGCGCGCTTGAACGAGGCGCCGGTCGGGCAGACGTCGACGCAGGGCGGCGCTTCGCAATGCTGGCACATCACCGGGGCCAAGCGAACGACGCCGGTCGCGGGATCTCTCAGCGTGACCTTGCGAATCCATTGCGCGTCGATTTCCGGCCGCCCGGAGCTTTTCAGGCCGTTTTCGTCGTTGCAGGCGGTCACGCAGGCGTTGCAGCCCGGTTCGCATTTGTTGAGGTCGATCAGCAGGCCCCAGCGCACCTTCGCGGAAGCCGCCTCGCCGGGCGCGCGGGCCTGCGCCTCGCCCTCGCCGAAGGCGTAGAGCGTGACGCCGGGCGCCAGCGCCGTCGCCGCGAAGGCGCCGGCGGCCTGGAGGAAATTCCGCCTGCCGGAATCGGGAGCTTCGTTCTTGCAGCAATCCCCGCTCATGGTTTGACCTCACGCAGAAACGCCGCCATTGCTTTTGCATCTTCGTCGCGCGCGGCGCCGTCCGCCGCCTTGGCGGGCGCTTCCGGGCGGGAGGCGTGGCATTCGAAACAGTCGATCTTCACCGCCGCATAGGCATGGCACGAACGGCAGAAATGCTTTTCGCTGGCGAAGGAGACCGGCTTGCCGTCGTCCGCTTTCACGGCATGGCAGGAGACGCAGCCGGCGAGGCTGTATTGCGGCGTCCGCACGCCCTGATGCACCGCTTCCTTGCGCTGGTCGACCAGCATCGTCATGTGATAACGGCGCATGAACGCCGTATCGGCGACGCAATGGTCGCCCTGGCCTTTCGGCGGATGCGGAGCAGGAATCCGTCCCGCGCCATCGTCGGCGAGAGCGGGCGCCAGAGCGCCGACCAGCAGCGCCACCGCAAAGAAATTCCTCCACCCGCGCTGCATCGACTACTCCCCGAGGCCCATCTGGATGTAGCCGGTCGGGCAGACGTCCATGCAGATGTGGCAGCCGATGCATTTCTTGTAATCGGTCTAGACGTAGCGCCCGATGGCGCGCTCCTTCTTCGGCACGCGCGCCACCGCCGTCTGCGGGCAGTAGATCACGCAATTGTCGCATTCGAAGCACATGCCGCAGGACATGCAGCGCTCGCCTTCCTTCTTCGCCTGCTCCTCGCTGAAGCCGACGATGCGCTCTTCGAAATCGCCCAGCACGTGCTCGGCTTCGACATGACGCTCGTCGCGGGTCGAGCGCGCGACATAGGAGAAATGTCCCTTGAACAGCGCCTTGTGCGGGATGATCTGGGTCGCGCCGCGATCCTCGTAATTGTGGATGGCGAATTTCGTCGCCGCGGTGCCGCGCGTCTGCGCGTGGTCGTAGGGGGCGGGATCGAGGCCCCGCGTGTGCAACTCCTCCAGCAGGTTGAACTGGTGGACGTCGACCTTGGGACGCTTGTCTTCCAGGGCGCCGCCGAGGAAATGCGAGATGGTTTCGGCGGCGATGCGGCCGTGGCCGATCGCCGTGGTCAGCAGATGCGGGCGGATGGCGTCGCCGCCGGCGAAATGCTTGTCCATGTTGCGGACCTTGTAGACCCCGTCCACCGCAATGGCGCCGCGCCCGCTGTCGAGCTTTTCCAGTCCTTCCGAAAGGTCCGCCATCTGGCCGATGGCCGAGATGATCATGTCGCATTCGAGCACGTATTCCGTGCCCTCGATCGGCTGCGGCGCCATGCCCTTCATCGCGCATTGGCACATGCGCAGGCCGACCGCCTTGCCTTCGGCGTCACGCAGGACCTCCAGCGGCATGACGCCGCCCTGGATGTCGATGCCTTCGCGCTTGGCGTCCTCGCGCTCGCGCTCGGCGGCCGTCATCTTCTCGACCGGGAACAGGCTGGTGAGCACGGCGGAGACGCCCTCGCGCTTGAGCGCGCCGGCGACGTCATGCGCGGTATAGCCAAGACCGCCGGAATCGGCGGAGGCCGCGTCATGCGGGTGCATGTGGGTGATGTGGCCAAGACGCCGCGCCACCGAGGCGACGTCGATGGAGGTGTCGCCGCCGCCGACCACGACGATCTTCTTCGCCGTCGAGAACAGCCAGCCGCGATTGAACGCGTCGAGGAACTCGACGCCGGTGATGCAATTGGGCGCATCCGCGCCCGGCACGGGCAAGGGGCGGCCCTTTTGCGCGCCGATCGCCCAGAAGACCGCGTCATATTGCGCGTCGAGCGCCTCCATCGAAAGGTCCTTGCCGACGCGCACGCCGGTCTTGGCCGTGACGCCGTCCAGCGAGACGATGCGTTCGATTTCGGCGTCGAGCATGTCGCGCGGCGTGCGATAGCCGGGAATGCCGAAGCGCATCATGCCGCCGAGCTTTTCGTGCGCTTCGAAGATCGTGACCGCATGGCCGCTGCGGCGCAGGAACCATGCGGCGGAGAGTCCGCCGGGGCCGCCGCCGATCACGGCGACCTTTTTGCCCGACAGGGCCGGCGGCGTCGGCAGCGGCAGCTTGTTCTCGATCGCCCAGTCGCCGACATATTGCTCGACGCCGTTGATGCCGACGAAATCGTCGACCTCGTTGCGGTTGCAGCCGTCTTCGCAGGGCGCCGGGCAGACGCGGCCCATCGAGGCCGGGAAAGGATTGGCCTCGACCATGCGCTGGAAGGCGTATTCCTGCCATGCCATGCCGGGGACCGGCGGCTTGTCCATGCCGCGGGCGATCGCCAGCCAGCCGCTGATATCATGGCCCGATGGGCAGGAGCCCTGGCACGGCGGGGCGCGATGGACATAGGTCGGGCATTTGTAGCTCTTGTCCTGCTGGAAGATCTTTTCCGTCAGGTCCGGCCAGTCCCACATGGTCTCGCCGGTCTTGTAGCGGCGGAACGTGAGGTTTTTCTTGGGGGCCGCTTCGTTCATGGCTGTTCTCCTCAAATTCCTTCGCCTGGATTCGAACCCGTCAGCAGGATCGCGTTCGACACCATCTGATGCACGCTGACGATGGCTTCCCGATCGAAGCCGTATTGCGGCAGGACTTTCGAGAACTGCGCCTTGCAGATGGCGCAGATCGCCGCCATGTGAGTCACGCCGTGCTCGTCCGCGACCTCCTTGAGCGCGCGCATCCGCGGCATCGCGCCCTTGGTGCGGACGTCCATGATGTCGTCGGTCAGCAGACCGCCGCCGCCGCCGCAGCAGAAGGTCTGCTCGCGGATCGTTTCCGGCGCCATGTCGAAATAATGGTTGCAGACGGCGCGCAGCACGGCGCGCGGCAGTTCGAACTGTCCGCCCGGCGCATCGCCCATGCGCGAGGCGCGCGCGACGTTGCAGGAATCGTGGAAGGTGAGGCGGAACTCGTCGTTCTTCGATTTGTCGAATTTCAGCTTGCCCTTCTGGATCAGGTCATAGGTGAATTCGCAGATATGCTGCGGGATCGGATAGTTTGGGTCGAGGAAGTCGAACGGACCAGCGAGCGTGTCCAGGAAACTGTAGGCGACGCGCCAGGCATGGCCGCATTCGCCGAAGACGATGCGTTTCACGCCGAGGTCCTTGGCGGCGTCGCGGATGCGCAGCGAAATCTTCTGCATGTTCTCTTGCGAGCCGATGAACATGCCGAAATTGGCGGCTTCCGCCGCATGGGTGGAGAGCGTCCAGGACACGCCCGCTTCATGGAAGACCTTGGCGTAGCCGATCAGGCCCTCCATGTGCGGCGAGGCGAAGAAGTCGGCTGACGGCGTCACAAGCAGGATGTCGGCGCCCTTTTCGTCGAGCGGCAGCCGCACGGGCACGCCGGTCTCCTCCTCGATATCCTCTTCCAGCCCTTCCAGCGTGTTCTTCAGCGCCTTGGGCGGCAGGCCGAGATTGTTGCCGACGCTGAACACCTTGCCGATGATCTCGTTGGAGTATTTGTTGCCGATGCCGATCGTGTCCATGATGTCGCGGCCGGCCATGGTGATTTCGGCCGTGTCGATCCCATAGGGACAAAACACCGAGCAGCGCCGGCATTCGGAGCATTGGTGGAAATAGCTGTACCAGTCTTCGAGCACCTCCTTGGTGAGGTCTTCGGCCCCGACCAGCGACGGAAAATATTTTCCCGCGAAGGTGAAATGGCGGCGGTAGACTTTGCGCAGCAGGTCCTGGCGCGCGACCGGCATATTTTTCGGGTCGCCGGTGCCGAGGAAATAATGGCACTTGTCGGTGCAGGCGCCGCATTTGACGCAGGAATCGAGATAGACGCGCAACGCTCGGGAGCCATCGACCAGTTCGCCGAGCCGGGCGATCGCCTTGTCATGCCAGTCTTCCACCAGCTCGCCCGGGAATCCGAGCGGCTGCATGTGATTGCGGCGCCGCCTTGTACGGCTTGGAATCCGCCATGGCGCCGCAGGCAAGGCGCGGCGATCTCGAGCGGATCGCCGTTGACCTTTTCCTTGGGGTTGAAATCGCTTTTCGCTTCGGCCATTTGCAAAAATCCTCAAGCGCGACGCGCGGTCGATTCAAGTCGCGCGGGCGGAACGTGGCGCCGCTCGCGCGAGTTATCGGCCTGGTTGCGCGAGGGGCTGAAGAAGACGCCCGGCGCATGCAGCAGCTTGGAGAAGGGGAAGACGACCATCAGCGTCAGCACCAGGGTCAGATGGACGATCAGCGCCGGGTCGGCCGGCAGCGGACGCGGATCGAAATAGATCAGCCCGAGGAAGAACTCCTTGACGCCGACGATGTCGGTGCGCGCGAGGAATTTCATCCCGAGGCCGCTCAGGCCGATCGCGAGGATCAGCGCCAGCATCAGATGATCGGAGGGGCCGCTGATATAGCGGATGCGCTCGACGACGATGCGTCGCGCCAGCAGCGCCAGAAGCCCTGCGACCATGGCGAAGGCGGCGAGGATGCCGATCGGCTGGATCAGCTCGACCAGCAACGGGAACCGGCTGGATGAAATAGCGCAGGTGGCGAACGAGCACGGCGGCCAGCGCGACGTGGAACATCCAGCCGAACAGCCAGATCCACTTGTTGGCCTTGAACAGGCTTTCGAAGAACGCGACTTCGCGGAACATCCGGAAGACCACGCCGGTTCTGGTGGTCGGCGCGGGCGTGGTCGGGATTTTCAGTGGAGCGGGGGTCGCTGCGTAGAGCCAGACGCGCCTCGAAAGGGCAAAGACCATCAGCAGCGACGCCGCGTAAAACGCCGTCGCGTAAATTGTCGTCAGCATTGTTTCCTCCCGGTCCCCAAGCTCTTCCGGCCCTTGGGACGAGTTCTAGATCAGACGCAGCCGGTCGGCTTGGGCAGGCCGGCGATCTTGCACGCCTGCTTGGCCGGGCCGTAGGGGAACAGGGCGTAGAGCGCCTTCTGGTCGCCCTTTTCCTTGCCGTATTTCTTGGTCATTTCCTTCACGAGAATGCGGACGGCCGGGGCGATCTGATATTCTTCGTAATAGTCGCGCAGGAAGTTGACGACGTCCCAATGCTCGTCGGTCATGTCGATCTGTTCCGCCTTGGCGATCACCTGGGCGATATCCTTGTTCCACTGACCGATGTCAGTGAGATAGCCTTCCTCGTCATGTTCGACCACCGAACCATTTACTTCGTAACCCGACATCATGTTCTCCTGGATGGGTTGGGAATATTTTTCAAAACGCATGTTTCAAAGCCACGCGCAGACGCGCGTGGCCGCGGCCGCCAGATCGACGAAGCCGGCATAATCGACGAGCTGGATTCCTTCGGCCAGATCTTCCGCCTTGATGCCGCGCGCGGCGAGATCAGGGCCAAGGGCGAAAAGGGCGCAGGAAGATTTCATTTCCTTCAGCGCCTTCGCAAAGCTGCCGCCCTTGCGGGCGCCAAGCACGCCATCCTCGATCAGGAGGATGGCGTCGCCCGAACTGGCGTGGTCGAGACAGCTCTTGAGCGCGTTGCGCTCGAAGGGAGATTTGTTGACGGTGTGCAGCGTCGACATGGACAACCTCAAAAACTCAAGATGACGTCATGATCTGAAATCAGACCGGCCATTTCCGCGCGGCTGACCGGAATGATCGACGGCTTTTCGGCGTAATCGTCGTCTTCGTCCTCATAGGTGATGGGCATCAGGTCATCGAGCGTCAGGCCGCGCAATTCCAGCGATTCCTTCTCGACATAGAGCTTGCGCACCTCGTAGTCGCCGAGCGCGCGATAGGTCTTCGAGAAATTCTTCATGCCGACGCCGGCGGTGTCCTGGCCGTTCATCAGCTGGAAGACGCCGTCATCGATGAAGGCGAGGCTGACGTCCTGTTCGAAGGCGGCGCCGATCAGCACGACCTCGAGCGACTCGAGGGCATAGATCGTGCCCACGGGCGCCTTGCGGTTGAGATAGAGAAACTTCTTTTTCGCCTGCGCGTCGGTCATTTCTCTCTCCTCAATCGCCAAACACGACCAGGCGGTCGGCCTGGATGCCGGCTTCGATCAACTGGCCGAGGCCCGAGATGCGGAAGCCCGGCGCGATGTTGTCGCCGTCCTTGCCCTGCCTCTTGGCCTCGTTGGCGTCGAGGATGCCGCGACGCTGCGCCGCCGCGATGCAGACGACGAGGTCGAGCTTGTGCGCCTCGGCGAGGTCGCTCCAAAGCTTCTGCAGGTTGCGGTCGTCCTGCGGCGGGACCGTGTAGCGGGTGCCGTTGTTGACGCCGTCATGATAGAAGAACACGCGAAAGATCTCGTGCCCCTTCTCCAGGACGGCCTTGGCGAATTGATAGGCCGTGTCCGACGCCTGATGGGTGTAGGGGCCTTCATTGATCTGAAGTGCGAAACGCAAAGCGCGACCTCACTGGTTGAATGTCCGGGTTCAGCTCATAAACCCGAATATTTGAATATTTACGGGGAAGGCAATGACCCAGGACAAAGTCCGGTGGGCGCCCTGGCGGACGCCCGATCCTGCGCCTTGATCAGAAGTGGACGTGAGCGGACAGGTTCATCGTCTTCCGCGCGCCGACCCAGGTGTCGAGATGGTGCTTGGTGAAGGCGAAGCCGGTCAGTTCGAAGAACCGCGGCCAGCCGATCCGCTCGATCCACTCGCCCATGCGCTCGTAATCGCGGGCGTTGTCCTTGTAGGCGTAGAGGATTTTCTTCACCACCGCCTCGACTTCCGGCCAGCGCGGCGGATTGTTCGGCAGGTTGGCGACGACCAGCTTGTGGAAGGTCGGCTTGGAGCGGGCGTTCGAATGCTTGCCGCCGACCCAGATGGCGATCTTGGTCGAATCCGCGCCATTGATCTGCATGGGCGGGCAAGGCGGATAGCAGGCGCCGCAGCACACGCATTTGCTCTCGTCCACTTCGAGCGACGGCTTGCCGTCGACCATGGCCGGACGAATGGCCGCCACCGGGCAGCGCGCCACGACGGCCGGACGTTCGCACACCTTGGACACCAGGTCGTGATTGATCTTGGGCGGCTTGGTGTATTGCACGTTGATCGAAATGTCGCCCTGGCCGCCACAGTTGATCTGGCAGCAGGAGGTGGTGATGCGCACGCGATTGGGCATTTCCTCCCGGATGAATTCCTGATGCATCATGTCCATCAGGCTCTTCACCACGCCGGAGGCGTCGGTGCCGGGAATGTCGCAATGCAGCCAGCCCTGGGTATGCGAGATCATCGACACCGAATTGCCGGTGCCGCCGATCGGGAAGCCTTCCGCATTCAACGCCTCGATCAGCGGGGCCACCTTGGCCTGGTCGGCGATCATGAACTCGATGTTGGAGCGCGTGGTGAAGCGCACGTGTCCCTCGGCGAAGCGGTCGGCGATGTCGCAGAGCTTGCGGATCGTGAATACGTCCATCTGGCGCTGGGTGCCGGCGCGCACCGTCCAGATTTCGTCGCCGCTCTTGGCGACATGATGCAGCACGCCGGGGCGCGGACGGTCATGCCAGGCCCAATTGCCATAATTCTTCTGCATCAGCGGATGCATGTACGGGAAAGGATCGGGAACGCCGGTCTCGACGGGACGGCGCGGCGCAGCGACGGTATTCATGCAATTCTCCCCAGAATTTTCATTTCTTGACGGCTGACCAAGGACCCGCCCCGAGAGCGGCTGACGCCTCGGGGCCGCGCTTTCAGTCGGCGGCCACGTTCAGGCCGGCCTCGCGCGCCTTGCGCTCGAAATACTTGGCCGCCTCCTCGTCGAAGTCGTCGGTGCGGACATAGCTCGAGGTGCGCGGATGGTTGACCATGTTCGGGTCCGGATCGAGGCCGACCGCCTCCAGGAAGAAGGGCAGTCCGATGCGGTCGATGGTCTCGCCGATGCGCTCATGCTCCAGCGCGTTGTCGGCGAAGAAGTCGAGCAGGTTGCGGGCGAACGCCACCAGCTTTTCGAAATCCTCGTCAGTGTCGAGCTTCATGAAGGGCACCATCATCGTGCCCATGAGGTCGCCGACCTTGAGCGAGCGCTTGCCGCCGATCAGGATCGAGGCGCCCTTGTCGTCGCCGGGCGCCAGCGCCTTGTTCATCACGTTCAGGCAATGCATGCAGCGCACGCAGGACTTGTTGTCGACATCGAGCGTGTCGTCGTCATTGAGGCTCAGCGCCCTGGTCGGGCAGCGGGTGATGACCTGGTCGATGGTGTATTTGCGGCCGACGCGGGCGACATAGGCCTTCACCTCGTCCTGGTTGACCTTCATGTCGTCGCGCCAGGTGCCGATGACCGCGAAATCGGCGCGATGAATGGCGTTGACGCAATCATTGCCGCAGCCGGAGAACTTGAACTTGAACTTGTAGGGCAGCGCCGGGCGATGCATCTCGTCGAGGAATTCGTTGATGACCGAGCGATGCGCCTTCACTTCGTCGTAGCAGGACATTTCGCAGCGGGCGTGGCCGACGCAACTCATCGAGGTGCGCAGCGCGGGACCGGCGCCGCCGAGATCGAAGCCGATCTCGTTGAATTCGTCGAAGGCCTTTTGCACGTTCTCGGTCGAGCAGCCCTGGAACATGATGTCGCCGCTCTGGCCGTGGAAGGCGATCAGGCCGGAGCCGTGGCGCTCCCAGACGTCGCAGAGCTGGCGCAGCACGTCGGTGGTGTAATGCATGCCCGCCGGCGGCTGCACGCGCAGGGTATGAAATTCCTTCGACGCCGGGTATTTGTCGGCGACTTCCGAGAAGCGGGGAATGACGCCGCCGCCATAGCCGAACACCGAAACCGTGCCGCCTTTCCAGAAGCCCTTGCGCTCCTCGTAGGAATGCTCGAGCTGGCCGAGAAGGTCGTTCATCATCGGCGCATATTGCGCGTCGGCGTTGTCGCGAAGGCGCTTCAGGCCGGTGACGAAGCTGGGCCAGGGACCGGCCTCGAGCTGGTCGAGCAGCGGCGTCGGATGCTGCGCGGATTCCGGGCGTGACTCATCGTGCGACATGGATTCTCCCTCTGAGCAGACGCGCGCAAGAGCGACGCGTGGCCGATGCGTTTTGGCTCGGCTCTTCCCTAGACCTTGCGAGGCGCGCCGTTTTTGAGCCGGCGCCAACCTCGCTCATTTTTTGATTGTTGCGATTATAACAGGAAATGCGAATATGAGAATAGTTAAATTCGACTGGAATGAAACTTAATCCGGCTCTCATACGAATGGCGCCAACGCAATGGGACATGCAGCCGAAGCCTCGGATATCGCAAAGCGCGGCCCGTCCGTGACGGAGCGCCTTTGGCTCGATGACGCGGGCGCCTACCGCCACTGGCGCGATAAAAAGCTCTCGCAATACGAGGCGGCCGTCAATGAGCTGATGATGCCAGTCGTCGATCTGGCCGCGCCAACGGACGCCGAGCGCGCGGCGATCATGGAGCGCGTGGAAAAGACCAACATGGCTCTATATACGTCGCCCGCGGGGACGCAGGACGACGCCGCGGCGGACGCGCTGCTGCTTGGCCTCGGCCGGGCTTTCGGGCTTCGGGCGCTGGAGGACCACCGTTCCGCGAATCGCAATGGCGTGGTGCGAATCGAAGTCGTCGGGGACGGAGGAAGGGCCGGCTATATTCCTTATACGGACCGCCCGATCTCCTGGCATACCGACGGCTACTACAATTTCCATGGGCCGGGGCGCTGCGTCCAGGCGATGATCCTGCACTGCGGTCGAACGGCCGCGGAGGGCGGCGCGAATCGCGTGCTCGACCATGAGATCGCCTGGCTGCGGCTGCGCGACCGCGACCCCGAAGCCTTGCGGCTACTCATGCATCCGCAAGCCATGACCATTCCGGAAAGCGTCGAGAGCAACGGACGGGTGCGGCCGGCCAATGTCGGACCCGTCTTCTATATGACGCCCGGACCTGGAAGTCGCCTCGGCATGCGCTATTCGGCGCGAAAGAAATTCATCTCCTACCGCGACGCCGCCACCAGGGCGGCCGCCGATCTACTGCTCGACCTGATCGAATCGGAGCCTCTGGCGCGCAGCGTCCGCCTGCAGGCCGGCCAGGGCCTGATCTGCAACAATGTCCTGCATGACCGCAGCGCCTTCGCGGACGGGGCGGACGCCGCCCGTCTGCTCTATCGCATCCGCTTCCATGGCCGGGTTGGCCAGCAGCCGGATTAATCGATATATTCGATTATAACGATTGGAATAATGCGTTGGATCGGTTTCCGGCAAGCAGCGATCATAACAATTCGAAAATGGAGACCCTTTCATGGCGAACGTCGCCGCCCCCGTCGCCGGGCGCGTAAACACCCATCCCATCCTCGGCCTTGCGCCGGGCCTCGTCTTGACCGCCGGCATAACGCTCGTCGCCTATGGCCTTCGCTACATACCCGGTGTGGACAAACTCAGCCCGATGATCCTCACGATCCTGATCGGCGCCGTGATTCACAACACCGTGGGCAATCCGGCGCCGGCCGTCGCGGGCATCCAGTTTTCGCTGCGCCGCATCCTGCGTTTCTCGATCATCCTGATCGGCTTGCAGATCACCGCCCAGCAGGCGGCCGAAGTCGGCTTCGGCGGCATCGCCATCATCGCGACCGGCCTCCTGTCCACGCTCGCCGCCACCATGCTGATGGGCCGGTTGCTCGGCATCAAGAGCGGGCTGGCGCTGCTGATCGGCGTCGGCACCTCGATCTGCGGCGCCTCGGCGATCGTCGCCGCCAAGACCGCGACCGGCGGCGAGGACGACGACGCGGCCTATGCCGTGGCCGGCGTCACCCTGTTCGGCACCATCGCCATGTTCCTCTACCCCTCACTGCAGGGCGTCCTGCATCTGAGCAACTCGGCCTACGGCCTGTGGGTGGGCTCCTCGGTGCACGAAGTCGCGCAGGCGGTGTTCGCTTCCGCCCAGGGCGGACCCGAATCGCTCTATGTCGGCACCATCGCCAAGCTCACCCGCGTCGCCATGATGGCGCCGGTGATCATCGTGCTGGGCGAATTGAGCGTGCGCCTGGGCGTCGCCGGCGACGGCGCCCGCGGCAAGCCGCCGTTTCCCTGGTTCCTGCTGGGCTTTCTCGCCATGGCCGCGATCAACAGCCTCATCGCCATACCGCACAGCGTGAGCGACCCCGTTCGCGCGGCGACGACCTTCCTGCTCTCCATGGCCATGGCGGCGATGGGCCTGCACACCAATCTGCGCCACGTCTTCTCGGCCGGCGTCAGGCCGCTGGCGCTCGGCCTCTTCGCCTCGGCCTTCATCAGCCTGCTGGTGCTGGCGCTGGTGAAGTTGACCATGTGATCGCAAACGCTGACCGATTTTGTTTGAAAGGCGAAATGCGGATGTCTAACCTCTTGGCCAAGAATTCGCAGGTCGCCCGGATCAATAACGAACCTCCCCTGCGCGTCCGGCCCGTCGCCAGGGAGCCCGTCTCGGCGGGAAACCCGCCGCCCGAACGATCGCGATTGACGCTCGAGCAATTGCGCATCTTCGTCGCCGTCGCCGAACGCGAACATGTGACCCAGGCGGCGCAAGCGCTCAACCTGACCCAATCGGCGACGAGTTCGGCCGTCGCCGCGCTCGAAGCACGCCATGGCGTGCAGCTGTTCGACCGGCTGGGCCGGCGGATCGTCCTGACCGCCGCGGGAAAGATCCTACTTGGCGAGGCCCGGGCCTTGCTGTCGCAGAGCTGCGCCATCGAGCGCGCCTTGGCCGATCTGTCCGGGCTGAGGACCGGCGCCGTGTCCCTGGCTGCGAGTCAGACCATCGGCAACTACTGGCTGCCGCCCTTGCTCAAGGTTTTCGTCGAAACCTATTCCAGCTTGTCGGTAAAACTCCAGATCGGCAATACGGAAAGCGTCGCCGCCATGGCCGCCGCCGGTGAAATCGACCTTGGCTTCGTCGAAGGCGAAGTTGAAGACGGCGCTCTCGCCATCACTCCGATTGGCGAGGACGAACTGGTCGTCGTGACTGCGCCGCATTTGCTGGAGAGGTTGCGCAACGGCAACGCCGACTGGCTCGCCGGCGCCCCGTGGGTGGTCCGCGAAAAAGGCTCGGGCACGCGCGGGGCCTTCGAAACGGCGATGTCGGATTTCGGCGTCGAAACGTCCAAACGGCGCATCGTTCTTGAGCTTCCGTCCAACGAAGCGGTCGGAGGGGCGGCCGCGGCCGGCGCGGGGCTGGCGGTGATGTCGCGACTGGTTGCGCACGCCGCGATTGGATCGGGCGCGCTGGTCGTCGTACCGCTCAAGCTGCCGCCGCGGCGCTTCTTCCTGTTGCGGCGCCGGGAACTTTACCTGCAACAGGCCGCCCGGGCGCTGATCCAGATTATCGAGAACAGGGAGCGCGCCTGATGAGCTTGACTTATTTTCATCATATGAAAAGATGCGAATATAAGATTTTATCGGCGACGCTCTAGCGTAAAGCCCGAAAACGAAAAAGAACAAATCGCAGTGGGGAGAGATCATGAACGATATAGAGATCGGGCGGCGCGCCGCCCTGTTGACGGCAGGCGTCGTCCTGGCGGCGGGCGGCCTCGCCGCGACCGGCGCACAGGCGGCCAAAGAGCCGACGGGCGCGACAGCGCTGGAAGACCTGACCGCGCGACTAGCCAAGGCGCCTCGCCGCCGCGACTTCAAGACCGTCCCTATGATTCTCACCGAAAAGGACTTTTGGGACCATGAGGCCCTGGCGGAGGTCGTTGCCTATCGCGGCGGACCCAAGCAGGTCTGGGACAATACCGACATTGCCGGCCCCTGGATCAACGGTATGCGCAATTCGCTCAACGCCCAGGTTTTCGCCTTCAAGCACCCCAATTTCCTTGTCGTCTCGGCCACCCATGGAGCGGCCCATCTTGCAGTGCTCGACCAAGCGATGTGGGAGAAATACCAGTTGTCCAAGCTTGCCGGCGACAAGTTCCCGACCAACACTCTGATTGGCGAGCAGCCGGGCGCTACCGCCGACCTCAGGGACATCCAGAAGGATGACGGCGTCTATTCCGGGCATAACCTGTCCATTCCGGCGCTGATGCGACGTGGCCTGGTTTTCCTCGCCTGTCACAACACCATGTGGGAAGTGAGCGAAAAGCTGATGAAGGCTGGCGTCAATCCCGACAAGCTGTCCCACGAGCAGATGGCGGCGGAGCTGACCAATCACATCATTCCCGGCGTCGTGCTGACTCCTGGCATCGTCGCCACGCTGCCGGAGCTCGCCGCGGCCGGTTTCTCCTACGTCCGATAATCGAGGCCGGAAGATGAAAGTCCTTTCCCGCGCGGCGCTGCTTGTCGCCGCGACGCTTTTCACCTGCTTTTCGGGCGCCGCCCACGCGGAAAGCCCGGCCAAGCTACGTCCAGACTTCGCGCCGCCATGGCAGGGCGGCGCCAATAATGACGTGAAGGAGCGGGGACTGGATTTCACCGAGCCCGACGCCGACAATCTCGCCGATTTCCACGGCAACCCGATCGATCCAAAATTGTCGCTGTTCGTCGGCGGCAATTATTTCTTCGCCATGGCGCAGCTGGTCCACAAATTCGAAGAGCTGCATCCGGAATTCAAAGGCAGGATCTATTGGGAGACCATTCCTCCTGGCCTTCTGGTCACCCAGATCAAGGCGAGCGGCACGATCACAGTCGGCAACATGACCTGGACCGTCAAGCCCGACGCCTATTTCGCCGGACTGATGAAGGTGAAGCAGTTCGTCGGCGAAGGGCTGCTCGACGAGCCGGCTGTTCCCTACGCGACCAACACCCTGACCATCATGATCCCCAAGGGCAATCCAGCTAAGATTGCCGGCCTCGCCGATCTCGCGAAGCCCGAGGTGAAGCTGGTCATGCCCAACCCGGCCTATGAGGGCATTGGTCGGCAGATCAAGGCGTCGCTCGCCAAGGCCGGCGGCGAGGATCTGGTCAAGGCGGTGTATGAGGCCAAGGTCGCCGCGGGTTCGACGATCCTGACCCACATCCACCATCGCCAGTCGCCGCTCTATCTGATGCAAGGCCGCGCGCAGGCCGGCGTCACCTGGCAGTCGGAGGCCATGTTCCAGGAGCAGGCAGGCCACCCGATCGAGCATGTGGACATTCCCGAGGCCTTGAACAGCACCGCGATCTACGCGGGCGCGGTCGTCAAGGGCGCGCCGCATCCCGAGGCGGCGAGGCTCTGGCTCGATTTTATCCGCTCGAAGGACGGGCTGAGCATTTTCGAAAGCTACGGATTCAAGCCCTATGCGGGCAGGTGAGGGCAAAATGTCGGCTTCGACGGAGTTTTCTGCACAACACGGCGCAACCGCGCGCAGGATCGATTTCGAACCCTATCTGATCGGGACCGGCATTGGCGTGCTGAGCTGGGCGGCCTTTGCTTTCGCCAATGAGCCGCTCGGCATCACCTCCGCCCTGTCGCGAACTGCTGCGCCCGTCGCGGCGTCGATTTTCGGGTCCGACGCCGTTGCGCGAAATCCCTATTGGGCGCCGATGCCTTTCGCCTGGGATTACGGCGTGCTGTTCCTGGCCGGAGTCGTCGCCGGCGCCTTCGCCGCGTCCCTGGCGACGGGAACCTTCCGCATCGAGGCCGTGCCGCATTTCTGGCGCGAGCGCTTCGGCGGCTCGGTAGCCAAAAGATTTCTTGGCGCCTTCCTCGGTGGCGCGGCGATGATGTTCGGCGCGCGCTTGGCGGGCGGATGCACAAGCGGTCACGGCATTTCGGGAACGCTGCAGCTCGCCCTGTCGAGTTGGGTCTTTCTCATCGTGCTGTTCGCCAGCGCCTTGATCACCTCACGTCTGGTCTTTGGCCGAAGGGGGCGACGATGAGCTTTTTGCTTCCGCTGACGATGGGTTTCGTGTTCGGCGTCCTGCTTCACCGGGCGCGCGTGACCGACAGCAATGTCATCGAAGGGCAGTTCTGCCTGTGCGACTTCACCATGATCAAGGTGATGCTCCCGGCCATGGTCGTCGGGGGCCTGGGCGTGCTGGCGCTGACGCATGCGGGCGCGGCCCATTACCACATCAAGGACGCCAACCTGCTGGCGGTCATCCTGGGCGGCGCGATGTTCGGCGCGGCCATCGTTTTCTACGGCCTGTGTCCCGGTACGGGCCTGGCGGCAGTCGGAACGGGCAGCCTGCACGCGCTCGCCGGCGTGTTGGGCATGGTTGCGGGGGCGATTCTCTATGCCTTCAGCTACGCCTGGATCAAGGCCCATATTCTGAATGTCTGGGCCCTGGGCAAGGTCCGGCTGCCTGACCTGACCCGCGTTCCCGACCTGGCCTGGTTCGCCGTGGTCGGCGCCGCCGGGGTCGCGGCCTTCATATGGATCGAGCGTCGCGCCGGCGCAAATTAAACGCGAAAAATCGCGCAACAAAAAAACTGCGCCTCAGAGGCGCGAATAATCGGGGAGAAAAGAATGTCGCTGGGCGGATTCCGTGCAATTTTCGGCGCGGCCTTGATGTTATCCAGCGCAACCGCTTTCGCGGCGTCGGCCGACGATGAGCTGGTCAAGCGCGGCGAATACCTGGCCCGACTTGGCGATTGCGGCGCCTGCCACACGTCCGAGGGCGGAGGATTCATGGCGGGAGGACTGGCGTTCAAGACGCCGACCGGGACCATCTATTCCACCAACATCACGCCGGACAAGAAAAGTGGGATTGGCGATTACAGCGTCGAACAATTTTCGACGGCGGTTCGCCACGGCGTGGCGGCCGACGGTCATCGTCTCTATCCGGCCATGCCCTTCCCCTCCTTCGCCAAGACGACCGACGCGGATATCGAAGCTCTTTACGCCTATGTGATGAACGGGGTGAAACCGGTCGAGCAGGCCAACAGGCCCAGCGAAATGCGGTTTCCTTTCAATATCCGTTTCGCCATGTTTTTTTGGGACTTTGCCTTCCTCGACAAGACGGTCTTCGCCCCGCGCCCCGACAAGGACGCGGCCTGGAATCGCGGAGCTTATATCGTCGAAGGCCTCGCCCATTGCGGGACCTGCCATACGCCGCGCGGCTTTGGCATGCAGGAGAAGGCCACTTCCGACGACGGCAAGTATTTCCTTTCCGGCTCGACGCTTTCGCCCTGGCGCTCCCTCACCCTTCGCAATCTGACTTCCGAATCCGAAATCGCGGAGATGCTCAAGACCGGGAGCACCCAGCGCGAACTGGCTTTCGGGCCAATGACCGAAGTCATCCATTACAGCACGCAGCATTTCACCGACGATGACCTCCACGCCGTGGCGCATTACATAGCGTCGCTGGCGCCTGCCGGAAGCGCGGAACTGCCCCCGGCTACCCCTGTCGACGAGAAGGTGTTGTATGGGTCGCGCGGTGGGCTGGGATATGCTCAGTTCTGCGCCTCCTGCCACCAGCGCGACGGACTGGGCGCCGACAGGACGATTTCGGCCCTGGCGCGCAATCGCTCGACCCTGTCGAACGATCCGACCTCCGTCGTCCATCTCGTCCTGACCGGAGGGACCTCGTCCGAAACCCAGCATTCGCCGCATGTGTTCACCATGCCGAGCTTTGCGACGCTGGCGGACGACGAAATCGCGGAGATCCTGACCTTCGTGCGCACCTCCTGGGGCAACCAGGCCAGCCCAGTCACAGCCACCCAGATCAAGGCGATGCGCGAGGAACTGGGCCTGCCGCAACCAGCGCCGAAGACTGCGCTTACCCCGCGCTTCGCCGACCTTCTCATCCAACCCAATTCCGAACAGTTGCTCCTGGGCATGCGCCTGATGACAGAAACCCTGAACATGCTGCCGAAGAATGTTGGCGACGCGCTGAATTGCACGTCCTGTCACCTGAACGGCGGCACGCTCGCCAAAGCCTCGCCCTTCTTCGGCCTGACCGCGCAATTCCCCTCCTACGGCGCGCGCGCCGGGCGTGTCATCACCGTGGAGGAGCGCATCAACGGCTGCTTCAAGCGTTCGATGAACGGCGCGCCGTTGCGCAAGGATTCCAAGGAAATGCAGGCCATGGTCGCCTACATGGAATGGATGAAGGGCGACGCCAGGATGAGCGACAAGATCGAGGGACGCGGAATGGGCAAGGTCGCCACGACGCTCGTTCCCGATCCTGTCCATGGCGAAAAGGTCTACCAGGCGCAATGCGCGGTCTGTCACGGCGAGCATGGCGAAGGCCAGAAACGCGGCGACAGTAAATGGATTTTCCCGCCGCTCTGGGGACCGGAGTCCTTCAACGTCGGCGCCGGCATCGCCAGGACCTACAAGGCTGCGAACTTCGTGAAGGCCAATATGCCCATCGCCCACGGGTCCAGTTTTGCGCAGGGTCAAGGCGGGCTTTCCGACCAGGATGTAGTGGACGTGGCTGAATATTTCACGCATCAGCCGCGTCCGGATTTCGCGGAGAAAGTCAATGACTGGCCGAAGGGCGATAAGCCCGCCGACGCCCGTTATTGACGCCCTTTTTTCGGAGTTCGGAGCATGGCGCACATCAGCGACCTCATCATCGCCCATCCCGAAGTCGCCAGCTTCGCCGGACTGGAAGAGCTGGTGGCCGAAGCGGCGCGCCAGGGCGAAATCCATCTCTATTTCGACCTCAAGCCGGAATATCCTGATACGCCGCGCAAATGGGAGCAGCAGCTCGAGCTTGCATTCTATCGCGCCGAAAGCGCGCGGAAATGACGGCCGCCAAGCGTGAACTCGCGCAGATCGAGGCCCCTTACGGGCGGCGGGTGCGGCTTGACGAACTGGTCCACGAAAGCGGCATGAAGATGCTGCGCGTGACCATTCGCGAAGGCTCGCGCTTCACCATTCTCGAGATCGACGCTCCCACCGCGTCGCAGTGGGGCGAAATCATGAGCCAATGGTCAACAGCGGCGGCGGGGGACGCGAAGGAAGTGTAAAAATCCGGTCATTCGCCCGGATGTTTGATTAGACAAATTTGAATACACGAATATAATGATGAAGAATAATGGGAGCGCGCCCACGAAGGCGCCCTCGACATCGTGGGAGAGGAAAAAAATGGCTGAGATCGTGATCATGGGCGCAGGCCTCGGCGGCGCCATTATGGCCTATGAAATGAAGGACCAGATGCGGCCGGAGGACAGGCTCACGGTCGTCACCAAGGACCCGATCTATCATTTCGTGCCCTCCAATCCCTGGGTTGCCGTGGGCTGGCGCTCAAAGGAGGATGTGGAGATCGATCTGGCCCCGGTGATGGCCAAGCGCGACATCGCCTTCAAGGCGGTTCCCGTTTCCAAGGTCGATCCGGAGGCCAACCGCATCGAACTGGAAGACGGCTCGATCATCCCCTATGACTATCTGATCATCGCCACCGGCCCCGAACTGGCCTTCGACGAAATCGAGGGTCTCGGCCCGAACGGCTTCACCGAATCCATCTGCCATGTCGACCACGCCAGCAAGGCCTCGGTGAGCTTCGAGGAATTCTGCAAGAATCCGCGCCCGATCGTCACCGGCGCCGTCCAGGGCGCGTCCTGTTTCGGCCCTGCCTATGAATTCACCTTCATTTTGGAGACGGAACTGCGTCGCCGCCAGATCCGCGACAAGGTGCCCATGACCTTCGTGACCTCCGAACCCTATATTGGCCATATCGGACTCGATGGCGTCGGCGACACCAAGGGCCTGCTCGAAAGCGCCCTGCGCGAGAAGCACATCAAGTGGTTCACCAATTCGCGCGTGACCAGGGTCGAGAGCGGCAAGCTTCATTTCGAGGAAGTCAACGAGGACGGCTCGGTCAAGGCGGCGCGGGAACTGCCTTTCGGCTTCTCGATGATGTTGCCCGCCTTCCGCGGCATCAAGCCGCTGCGCGGCATCGACGGTCTGGTCAATCCACGCGGTTTCGTCATTGTCGACAAGCATCAGCAAAATCCGAAATACAAGAATGTGTTTTCGGTGGGCGTCTGCGTCGCCATTCCGCCGATGGGTCCGACACCCGTGCCCTGTGGCGTACCGAAAACCGGCTTCATGATCGAATCCATGGTCACCGCCACGGCGATGAACATCGGCCAGATGCTGCGCGGCAAGGCGCCGACGCACCAGGGCACCTGGAACGCCGTCTGCCTCGCCGACTTCGGCGATTCCGGCATCGCCTTCGTCGCCCAGCCGCAGATTCCGCCGCGCAACGTCAACTGGTCTTCTTCGGGCAAATGGGTGCATGCGGCCAAGATCGGCTTCGAGAAATATTTCATCCGCAAGATGCGCAAGGGCGAGAGCGAACCCTTCTACGAGCAGGCGGCCCTGAGCATGCTGGGGATCGGCAAGCTCAAGAAAGTCACCACCGACTGAGGGCGCGCGCGGCCTCGCGACGCCACCCCCTTTTGGTTTTCGATCAGGTCTTCCAGCAAGCGACGCAGTCGCGGGAGAGAAAAAGTGAGCGATACTGACGGCGCCAACGCCAAAAGCATGACGATCATCGTCACCAAGGGATCCCTGGACTGGGCCTATCCGCCCTTCATTCTCGGCACCACCGCGGCGGCGATGGGCGTCGACGTCACCATGTTCTTCACCTTCTACGGCCTCGAACTCCTGAAGAAGAAGCTCGACCTGCAGGTGACGGCATTCGGCAACGCCGCGATGAAGATGCCTTTGGCCGGCATGCACATGTCCATGCCGAACATCGTCAACATGCTGCCCGGCGTCGACGCCGGCGCCACGGTGATGATGAAGAACCTGATCAAGAAAAAGGGCGTCGCCTCGATCGAGGACCTGCGCGAGGCGGCGATCGAATCCGACATCAAGCTCATCGCCTGCCAGATGACGCTCGACTTGTTCGAATACAAGTCATCCGACCTGATCGACGGCGTCACCCTGGGCGGCGCGGCGACCTATATGGAAAAAGCGCTGAAATCCGACATCAACCTGTTCATCTGAAACCAGCTGAAGGAAAATTTCACTCATGGCTGACAAGACACTCGACGCCAAGGGCCTCAACTGCCCGTTGCCCATTTTGCGGGCCAAGAAGTCACTCAAGGAAGTTCCCGCCGGCGGCACGCTGGAGGTTCTGGCCACCGACCCCGGCTCCGTCGCCGACTTTGCCGCATTCTGCCGCACGACCGGCAACGAACTGGTCGAATCCACAGCCGACAATGGGGTGTACCGTTTCCTGATCAAGCACGTCGCCTGACCTCCTAGCCTGACCTCTGTTGCGCGGCGCCGTCAATGTCCCAGCAGGACGAGGGCGCCGCGAGCAACCACATAGCAGCCGACCCCGGCGACGAGCACGGCGAAAACTTTCGACAGGAGTTGTTTGCGAACGGCCAGACGCCCCGCAAGCAAGCCGCCGCCAACGCCGCCGGCTACCCCGCCCGCCAGCAGAAACCCGGCGATACGCCAGTCGATCATGCCGGAAAAGGCGTAATTGGCCGCCGTCGTCGCGCCGAAAGCGGTAACCGACACCAGCGACGAACCGATGGCTGAAATGATCGGCATGCCGGTCGCCGCCAACATGCCGGGCACGACCAGGAAGCCGCCGCCAATGCCGAAAAAGCCCGAGGCCGCGCCGACGCCCAACCCATAGGCCACCAGAGGAGGCGCCATTCTGCGCGCCGTCCCGGCGTTCAATTCGACCGCGCCGCCGGCCGCGGTCTGCTTTTTGAGAAACATCTGGGCCGCAATGGCGATCATCAGTAAGCCGAACAGCAACAAGAGCTTCTGGCCGTCGAACTGCTTTCCGAGGGTTGAGCCGATCATGGCGCCCATGACGCCCGAAGCGGCGAAAACCAGGGCGCATGGCCATTTCACATGACCGGCGCGGGCATGGCCGAGCAGGTTGATCAAGGCGTTGGCCGCGACCGCCAGGGCGCTGGTGCCAATGGCGACATGGGGGTCGGAAACGCCGACGAAATAGACCAGGAGGGGAGCGGCGAAAACCGAGCCGCCGCCACCGATCAAGCCGAGGACAAAGCCGACCAGCACGCCGGAGAGCAAAGCCAGCACATCCATCGACAGGCCCATGACCTTCAACTCCACAAAAATGCGCCAGGGCCTGCAGCCGCCTGTCGGTGACGCGCTTCCGCGAAACGCGTCAAACCCGGGAACTCACATAGCAATATTTGAATTCAATGTCCGGGATTGCTCTGGCGGTCAAGCCGCCGAACCGAGCCCCGTTCGCACATCCCCACGAAGACAAGAGGCATGACATGGTGAAGCCGCATTGGCCGACGGAACTGAAACTGACCGAGCAGGGCAAAGTGCTGTGCATCGCCTTCGAATCGGGCGAAACTTTCGAGTTGGCCGCCGAATATTTGCGCGTCGTCAGTCCCAGCGCCGAAGTCCAGGGGCATGCGCCGGACCAGAAACGGACCGTCGCCGGCAAACGCGACATCGCGGTGACCGGCCTCGTGCCGGTCGGCAATTATGCGGTGCAGATCGCTTTCGACGACCAGCACGCCAGCGGAATTTATACGTGGGATTATCTTTACGAGATCGGCGCCGGCCGCGAGCGGATCTGGGCGCTGCACCTGCAAGACCTCATGTCCAAGGGCCTTTCGCGCTGAAGAGACCTTTCGGAAACCCTTGGCGCGTGGAAGCTTTTGTCGCGTGGAAGCTTTTGGCGCTTTCTCGACGCTTCAGCGTCTGCGCTTCGCCTTGCGCTTGTGGCAAAACACCTGGTAGACGGCCTGCAAAATGGTGCGCACGTCTTCATTGGCGAGACTGTAATAGACCAGTTTGCCGTCCCGGCGCGTGCCGACCAGACCGTCGAGGCGCAGGCGCGCAAGTTGTTGCGACACGGTCGATTGCCGCTGCGCGAGCAATGTCTCGAGATCGCCGACCGACTTTTCGCCTTCAGCCAGGATACAGAGAATCATCAACCGCAACTCATGCGCCAGCGCCTTCAACATTGCGCTGGCGTCCTGAGCGTTGACCACCATCTGCTCGAGGGGCTCCGAGGCGCCGATATTGTTCAGTTTAGGCAAGGCCATGGTCAGCTCGTTCGCATCTGCACAATCGCTTAATCGAGAGATATTATCAATTGGTGCGAACGTAAAGGGCTCCAATGACATTTTTTCAGATATATCGATATGGCGTTTTCACATTTATATTGTTCAAAATCATTTGGTTACCTTTGCGCCAACAAATTTCGCGCCACCTCAGCTTGCGAGGTCGACCGCGATTGTGGCGACGATGCTCCCCTCGACGCGATGCAAATTGGCGGTGAAGCGCCGGGCGAGTTTCTGCATCGCAACATTGTCGGCCATGATCTCAAGGCGCAACTCGACCATGCCGCGACTTCTGGCCTCGTCGAGCATCAGCCGCATCAACGCCCCGCCGAAGCCGCGTCGACGCCATTTGCTTTCGACGCTGAAAGCCAGTTCGCCCCTTTTGGGCTCATTCACGTCCGGCAGAAGTTCGCCGGCGCCACGGATTTCTCCTCCGTTTTCGCAAGCGATCACGAATCGCCCGTCGGCCACGGCCGCTCCAGCGTGCAGCGCGACCAGGAAATCAGGAAGTTCGCCAAAAAAACGAAACCTCCGGTCCTCGAGTTCGAGCCGCAGGAGATGGTCGCAGTAAAGGTCAGCGTCTTCCGGCCTCAGGCGCCGGGCTTCCCAGACGTCCGTCATTGTGCATGACATTCATTTATCTCGCTGATTGACGATCCGCCCGGGCGCGGATCCTCGGGGGGACCAATGCGTTCCCATGCTGCATAGCACAGCCGGCGACAGAACCCATCGACTGGGTCGATTTACCTGTGGCCGGAATGCTTCACTCAACGAAATTCAAGCACTTCCGTCGACAAAAGACTTTGCGTTCACGAATTCATATCTGATGATATTTGTGACGACAATATAACGTCAGCGCAGATGACGCCGCGGATCAAGAGGGCTGGAAAAATGAATTCGAGTTTCAAACGCGCATTATGCGCCGGACTGAGCGCGATGGCCTTGAGCGCGGGCGCGATCAGCGTGGCCCATGCGACGGACGGCTATTTCGTCGAAGGCGTGAGCGCGCGCGAGCAGGCGCTGGGCGGCGCCGGCATGGCCAATCCCGCGGACGCGCTGACCACGGCGAACAACCCGGCCGGCCTGGTCGACGTCGGGCGCCAGTTCAATGGCGCGCTTTCGTTGTTCGCCCCGACCCGCGGCTATGACGCGTCGGGCACGTTTCTGACGGCGCCCGGAAACGTCAACAGCTTTCGCGACGTCTTCGTCATTCCGACGCTCGGCTATTCGCAGCCGCTCAGCGGCGATTCGGCCTTTGGCCTGTCCATGACCGGTAATGGCGGCATGAACACGACCTATGCCGGCAATACCTACAATCCCATGTGCGGCTACTATCATCTGCCGCAGCAGGGCGTGTTCTGCGGCGGCCGCGCCGGCGTCGATCTCAACCAGGGCCTGATTTCGCTAGGCTACGCCCAGCGCTTCGGCAATCTGTCGATCGGCATCGCGCCGACCCTGGCCGTGCAGACGTTCTCAGGTTATGGCCTTGGCGCTTTCGGCGATTTCGGCCTCTCGTCGAACAAGGCGGAAGTCAGCGACCATTCGCCCAACTATTCGGTCGGCGGCGGCGTGCGGGCCGGCGCGCTCTATCACTTCAATGATCAGCTTGCGTTCGCCATCGACGGCGCAACGCCGATGTGGATGAGTAAATTTTCCAGTTACAGCGGTCTTTTCGCCGGCGGCGGCAGCTTCGACATCCCGGCTGAAATCGGCGCGGGCCTGTCCTACAGGGCCTTCCCCACTCTCGCCCTCATGCTCGACTGGAAGCACATCTTCTATTCCGACGTGAAGTCGATCGGCGACCAGATGATGCCAATCGGGTTCTCCACTATGGGAGCGGCCAATGGTCCCGGCTTCGGCTGGCGAGACGTCGATGTCATCGCGGTGGGCATGGAATGGAAGTACACCCCCGCGCTGACCTTGCGCGCCGGATATTCCTACAACACGCAGCCGGTCACCAGCGCCAACGTCATGCTCAACATCCTGGCGCCCGGCGTCGTGACCAATCACATCAGCGGCGGCTTCACCTATAGCTGCAACCGCAACTCGGCGATTGACTTCGCCGTGGTCTATGCGCCGCGCACCACCGTGAGCGGCCCCGAATATCTGCCGACGGTCATTGGCGGCCCGGGCGTCGTCCCCGGCTCCAACATCGACATCCGCCTGTCGGAACTGCAGGTGACGCTGGGCTATACCTATCACTTCGACGTCCCGCCGCCGGCGGTGATCGCGAAATACTGATTTCGCTCCCGCGAACCGACGTAGCCGCCAACCGCGGCCTGGGAAACCGGGCCGCGGTTTTCTATTGGCGAAAGCGTCATATTCCGCCCGTCAACGGCGGATCGAGACTCACGGGAATCTTGAAATAGCGCACGCCATTGGCGTCGGCGGGCGGCAAATGCCCCGCCCGCATGTTGGCCTGGATCGAAGGCAGCAAGAGCATCGGCGTGGATAATCCCGCGTCGCGCGCTTCGCGGAGCCTGACGAATTCATCCTCCCCGACGCCGTCATGGACGTGCGGATTGCCCCGGCGTTCTTCGGCGACCGTCGTCTCCCAAGCGTATCGGTCCCGGCCGGGCGCTTTGTAGTCATGGCCAACGAAAATCCGCGTTTCCGGCGGAAGCGACAGCAGCTTCCGGATCGAGCGGAACAGGGTTCGCGCATCGCCGCCCGGAAAATCGGCGCGCGCCGTGCCGTAATCGGGCATGAACAGGGTGTCGCCGACAAAGATTGCGTCGCCGATCCGATAGGCGACGCAGGCCGGCGTATGTCCCGGCGTATGCAGGACTTCCACCTCCAGCGAACCGATGGCGAATTGCTCGCCGTCCTTGAAGAGGTGGTCGAATTCCGCGCCGCTGAGCGACACGTCCTGCGCATTGAAAACGGCGCGGAAAATCTTTTGCACGTCGCGCACATGCTCGCCGATCCCGACCCTGGCGCCGGTACGATACTTGACATAGGACGCAGCGGACAGATGATCGGCATGGACATGGGTTTCCAGGACCCAATCGATCTTCGCCTGCGCTTCGTCGGCGGCGGACAGCAGCGCATCGATGGATCGGACCGAAGCGCGTCCCGATTTCGGGTCATAGTCGAGCACGGGGTCGATCACCGCGGCGCGCTGGGTGGCCGGATCGATTGCCAGATAGCTTACCGTATTGGTCGCGGGATCGAAGAACCCCTTGACGCCAATGCTCCCGGCCATGATTGCTCCTCCCAAGATATCCAGTTGCAAGCTCATGCAATTGCATGGATCTGCTGCGCCCTGCATCCTTGCGAAGGACACAGACTGGCGATGCGGCCGCCGGATTTAATCCAGATCAACGCGTCAGGCAGCGCTTAGGCGCCATCATATCTCGACATTCGAATTCAAGGATTTAATATGTCCGCAGAGCGCACCATTCTCCTGCTGGGTCTGGGCAATATCCTGATGCGGGATGACGGCATTGGCGTCCATGCGCTGCAGGCGCTCGAGCCTTGGCCGCGGTCTTATCCCGGCGTCATCGTTCGCACGCGCGATGGCGGAACGCTCGGGCTCTCGCTGCTGCCCGAGGTAGAGGACAGCGATTCCCTGATCGTGGTGGACGCGACCAATTTCGGCGGCGCGCCCGGGACCGTCAAAACCTTCGAAGGCGCCGAGATGGATCGGCAGCTTCTGGGCGCGAGACATTCGGTGCATGAGCTGGCGCTGGCCGATCTTCTTGCGGCGGCGGAATTCATGGGCGCCAAGCCGGCCCGGCGCGCGCTGATCGGCGTGCAGCCGGAGAGCATAGACTGGGGCCTCATGCCCACCGACACGGTCGCCGCCGCCTTGCCGCAGGTGCTCGCCACCGCGCGCGACCTGGTCGAAAGGTGGGCCGGATGACGGTTCCCTGCTCTGAAATCCCTGTCGCCCCACCCAAGTCTTCGGGACAGACCGGTATGGCCGAAGCCGTGCTGCGCGAGGTCGCGACGCTGCTCGAAGCTTTCGCCGCGACAGGCGACGGCGGCGCGATCGACCTCTCGGGCATGCCCCTGACCCGCGCGGACCGCGAGGCGCTCGAAACCTGTCTCGGCCGCGGCGAAGTCGAGGCCACGCTCGACGTGGCCGGTCGCTCGGAGATCTGGGAGACCGCCTGGTCCGGCGTGTGGTGGGTCCGCCACCGGGGCGGCGACGCCATCGCGTCCGAACTCATCGAGATCACGGAAATTCCCGAAATCCTGAAGACGGACCGGAAGGATGCGGCGGCAGCGGCCAGGCGACTGGCTTCGCGCCTGAAGGAAAGAAAATTCGGCTCTAACGGAGACGACGCATGAAAAATGTCCAGAGCCTTGGGGCGCTGATGGAGGAGCGTGGCGTCTCACGCCGGGCCTTCCTGAAATACGCTTCCTATATCGCCTCGATAATGGCGCTGCCGCCTTCAGCCGCGACCGCCATGGCCGAAGGCCTCGCCAAGGCGAAACGGCAATCGGTGATCTGGCTGTCGTTCCAGGAATGCACCGGGTGCACCGAATCGATCACGCGCTCGCACAGCCCGACCCTGGAAAACCTGATCTTCGACTTCATCTCGCTCGACTATCATCACACCCTGATGGCGGTGTCCGGCGAAGCGGCGGAGGCTGCGCGCAAATCGGCGATGGAGGCCAACAAGGGCAAGTATATCGTCGTGGTCGACGGCTCGGTTCCGACGAAGGACGGCGGCGTCTACTCGACCATCGCCGGCGTCAGCAACCTGCAGATGCTGGAGGAGACGCTGAAGGACGCCTTCGCCGTGGTGGCGGTCGGGACCTGCGCGGCGTTCGGAGGCATTCCGAAGGCGCATCCCAACCCGACCGGCGCCGTCGCGATTTCCGAACTCGCCGGGGGCAAGCCGATCATCAATATTTCGGGGTGCCCGCCCATTCCCGAAGCCATGACCGGCGCGCTGTCCTATGTGCTCTCCTTCGGAAAATTGCCGGAGCTCGATCACCTCGGACGTCCCAAGGCCTTTTTCGGCGAAACCATCCACGACCGCTGCTACCGCCGGCCCTTCTATGAGCGGGGCCTGTTCGCCGAAGGCTTCGACGACGAAGGGGCGCGACAGGGCTACTGCCTCTACAAGGTCGGCTGCAAGGGGCCGGTCACATATAATTCCTGCGCCACGCTGAAATGGAACGGCGGTGTCTCGTTCCCGATCCAGTCCGGCCACGGCTGCCTCGGCTGCTCGGAGCCCGACTTCTGGGACCAGGGCGGCTTCTACCGGCCGCTGCCCACTCCGCTCGGCGCCATGGGGCCGATGCTCGCGGGCGCGGCGATCACCGGCGCAGCGCTCGGCCTCGGCGCCTCGCAACTCGCGCGCGCGCATCAGAACGACATGCTCGCCGCGACCAGGACTCAAGACAAAATCGGGGAGAATTGAGCGATGGATCTTCTCAGCTTTGCACGCGGCCCCGCCCTCACCGTTTCGATGGCTATTTTCGTCGTCGGCGCGCTATGGCGCCTCGTCGGTGTCCTGTCGCTGCCGGCCTGGCGCGACAACTCTCCGGCGCGCGAAGGGGCGCCGCCGGCCTGGCTTGGCGCGCTCCAGGCGATCTTCGGCAAGATGATCCCGCACAAGACGTTTCTGAAAGACGGCATGTTCACCATTGTGAACGGCTATGTCTTCCATATCGGTCTGGCGATCTGCGTCTTCGCCTTCGCGCCGCATATCCTGTTCCTGAAGAGCCTGTTCGGCCTGTCCTGGCCGGCGTTGCCCAACGGGCTGGTCTTCGCGGTAGGAGCGCTCACCGCCGGGTCGCTGATCGCGGCCCTGGTCTATCGCCTGACCAGTCCGGTGTTGAAGATGATCTCGCGGGCGAACGACTATGTCAGCTGGGCGCTGACCTTCCTGCCGGTGCTCACGGGACTGGCCGCCGCCAGCCATATCGGCGCGCGCTACGAGACGCTGCTGGCGGTGCATATCCTCAGCATTTGCGTCTTCCTGATCTGGTTCCCGTTCGGAAAGCTCATGCACGCCTTCCTGTTCGTCTTTTCGCGCGGCGCAACCGGCGTGCGGTTCAGCCACAGAGGAGCGCAGCTATGACTGCGAAAACGTCGACTTCCGGCGTCGCCTATGACGCACAGGGCGACAAGCCCGACCTTGTGCGGTGCGACGCGGCCATGCAGGCCTTTGTCCGTGATTTCGCCAAGACCGCCGCTGTTCACATGGAGTTTTGCGTGCGCTGCGGCATGTGCGCCACGGCCTGCCAGTTCTATGTCACCACCGGCGATCCCAAATATACGCCGATCAACAAGCTGAAGCCGTTCGAGCAGGCCTATCACCACCATGTCGGACCTTTCGCGCCGCTGTACCGGCTGTTCGGGATCGGATCCAATGTCGGCATCGACATGCTGCAGGAATGGGAGGCGCTGCTTTACGACGCCTGCAGCCTGTGTGGACGCTGCACGCTCGCCTGCCCGATGGGCATAGATATCGCCGAACTGATCAAGGAAGCGCGTCACGGCATGTACAAGGCGGGCCTGGTTCCCGACCGCCTGGAGCTGATGGACCGCACGGCGAAAGCATGGGGTAGCCCGGCGACGCCGGCCGACGACTTCGCCGACATCATCCGCGAAGCTGGAGAGGAAAACGGCGTGCCCGTCAATGTCGACCTGCCCAAGGCCGACTACGTCGTGACCACCGCGCCGGCCGAACTGACCGAGCACACCAAGGCGCTGACCGATATCGCAAAGATTCTCAACAAGCTCGGCGTCAGCTGGACCTATTCCACCGAAGGGTTTGAGGCCTCCAACATCGGCTATATCAACGGCGATCTCGAACTGCAGGAGAAGATGACGCGCAAGATGATCGACAACGCGATCAAGATTGGCGCGCATACGCTCATCCTGCCGGAATGCGGCCACGCCTATGGCGCGGCGCGCTGGGAGGCCGCGCGCTGGTACGGCAAGCCGATTCCGCTGCGCATCATCCACATGACCGAGTTTCTCGGCGAGATCGTCAATTCCGGCAAGATCAAGCTTAAGGCGATCGGCGAGACGACCACCTTCCACGATCCCTGCCAGCTGGTGCGGCGCGGCGGCGTCACGGAGGCGCCGCGCGACGTGCTCAAGGCGCTCGGCCTCGACCTCAAGGAATTGCAAGATCACGGCTCGCTGGGCTGGTGTTGCGGCGGCGGCGGCGGCGTCGTGTCCAATGCGCGCGCCGATCCCCTGCGTTTCAAAGCCTTCGAGCTGAAGAAGAAACAGGTCGAGGACACTGGCGCGAAGCATTTCGTCACCGCCTGCGGCCAATGCCGCATCACCCTGACGCTCGGCGCCAAGAAATTCAAATGGGACCAGAAGGTCGAGAGCCTGCTGGAGCTGGTCGCCGACAATCTCGCGGATTGATTTGGAAACGCCGCGAAGCGGCCAGGAGCGAATGCGACGCCGAGCTGATGCGAGGGGTCATTGATCGCGACAAGTCGCGATCAAAACGCAATAAAGGAAAATCCGATGACCAAGCGCATTGTCGTGGATCCCATCACCCGGATCGAGGGACATCTCAGGATCGAAGCGGAACTCGCCGAAGGCGGCGCGATCAAGAACGCCTATTCGTCCGGCACCATGGTGCGCGGAATCGAGCTGATCCTCAGGGGACGCGATCCGCGCGAAGCCTGGGCCTTCGCGCAGCGCATCTGCGGCGTCTGCACGCTGGTGCACGGCATCGCCTCGGTGCGGGCTGTCGAAAACGCGCTCGGCTACGACATTCCGCCCAACGCGCAGCTGATCCGCAACCTGATGATCTCAGCGCAATATGTGCATGACCATGTCATGCATTTCTATCACCTGCATGCGCTGGACTGGGTCGATGTCGTTTCGGCGCTGAAGGCCGATCCCAAGGCGACGTCGGAACTGGCCCAGAGCATTTCCTCCTATGCCAAGTCCAGCCCCGGCTATTTCGCCGACGTGCAGAAACGGCTGAAAGGATTTGTCGAAGGCGGCCAGCTCGGCATTTTCGCCAACGGGTTCTGGGGCCACCCGGGCTACAAGCTGCCGCCCGAAGCCAATCTGATGGCCGTGGCGCATTATCTGGAAGCCCTCGCCTGGCAGCGCGAGGTCGTGCAACTGCACGCCATTTTCGGCGGCAAGAACCCCCATCCGAATTTCCTCGTCGGCGGCATTGCGGCGCCGCTCAGCGCCGGTCCGGGAACAGCGGGCGACGGCAGCGCCTCCACGACGGTCAATATCGTGACGCTCAACAACGTCCGCGCCATCATCAAGTCGATGCGCGATTTCGTCGATCAGGTCTATGTCCCTGACACCCTGGCCATCGCGGGTTTTTACAAGGATTGGTTCGCCCGCGGCGAGGGCCTCGGCAATTTCATGACCTATGGCGACTTCCCCGCCGACGGGCTCGCCAACTCCAAAAACATGCTGATCCCCTCCGGCGTCATTCTCAATCGCGACCTCAGCCATATCGAGCCAGTCGACCTCGAACGACCCCGAGCAGATCCAGGAATTCGCCTCGCATAGCTGGTACGATTACAGCGTCGGCAAGGCCCGGGGGCTCCACCCCTATGCCGGCGAGACGACGCTCGCCTATAACGGGCCGAAGCCGCCCTACGAACAGCTTGACGTCGAGACCGGCTATTCCTGGCTCAAATCGCCGCGCTGGCGCGGCAAGCCGGTGGAAGTCGGCCCGCTCGCGCGCGTGCTTATGCTTTACGCCAAGGGCCATGAGCCGACGAAGGAGCTCGCCGGCTACGCGCTAAAAAAACTCGACCTGCCGATCACCGCGATGTTCTCGACAATGGGCCGCACGGCGGCGCGCACGCTGGAGACCAAGATCATCGCCGACCAGATGGACGGCTGGCTGGATACGCTGTTCGCCAACATCAACAAAGGCGAGGTCAGCGTCCACAATAATGTCAAATGGGATCCTGCGACCTGGCCGAAGGACGCTCGCGGCGTCGGCCCCATGGAGGCCCCGCGCGGCGCCCTGGCGCATTGGGTGGTGATCAAGGACGGAAAGATCGACAATTACCAGGCGGTCGTGCCGAGCACATGGAATGCCGGCCCGCGCGATCCGCAGGGGTTGAGCGGCGCCTATGAGGCAGCGCTCCAGGACCGCCATTCCCTCGCCGTCCCGACCCAGCCGCTGGAAATCCAGCGCACCATCCACAGCTTCGACCCCTGCATCGCCTGCGCCGTGCATGTCGTCGATCCCTCGGGCGAAGAAAGCGTCCAGATAAGGATCGTTTGAACACGACGGCGTAAGGAAAACTTTCGGCCCGCCGCCGCCCGATTAACCAATTGTTTTTCTGGAAAGGTCGGCTCGAGACTGCACTCCAATTTTATCGAGGTCCGTTCGCGCCTATTCCAGACATGTCCGGCGCCGAGGCGGGTCAGTTAGTCGGCGGCTTCGGCGACGCGGATATTGAGTTTCGCGTTTTCTTTACAACCCGCCAATCACTCGCGCGCCATTTACTGGCGTGAAGCAGTCGCCAACTCGGCGATGCGATTGTCGGCGCGGCGGAGCCGCCGACAAAGCTCGCGATTGATGTTCAGCAGGACCAAAACATAGGCGTGGATGTCAGCCTTGTAATAGGCATAGAGGTTCCGCGCCGTGAGCTCGTAAAGCACGGTTGGTCGCTCGGAGACGACGGTCACCGAGCGATTCTGCATTTCTATAAGCGTCATTTCGCCGAAAAAATCGCCCGGCCCGAGACGCGCCATCGGAATCACATTCCCCGAACTCCCGAGCTTGCTCACTGCGAGTTCGCCGGCATGAACGATATACATCGAGCGCCCCGGTTCTCCTTCCGAGACGACAGTGGCGCCGACGTCGAACCTCCGCTCGACCAGCATCGAGACCAGGCGATCGAGACTTGCGTCGGCGAGGCCGCCGAAGAAAGGGGTCGAGACCAAAAATGCCTTAAGGTCGGGCGAGCTGATAACCATGCACTCCGCTCCGGAGACTTGATTCCGTTCCCTGTTCCCATCGGCGCGAAAGCCCGGCATACAGTCACGCCGTCCTGGCTCAATTTCCCTCAGGCAAAAGGGCCTGAAATTGCTGGGGCGTGAGATAGCCCGTTACCGGGGCGCCCTTGCTGCGCTGGTAACCCATGATCGCCTCGCGCGTGAGCGGACCCATGACGGAGTTGATCGGGCCTGTGTAAAGGCTCATATCCCTCAGTCGTTCCTGGATCCTTCGGCGCTGGGCCGTGCCGATCAGCTTCTCGTCGATCGGCGACACGGCTTCAACCGCAGCCCTCCCGGGCGACGTCCCGGTTTGCGTCCGGGCGATTTCGGCTTGCGCCTCGGCCTTGGCCTTTTCGGCGTCAGCCGAAGCGCGCGAAGCCTCGGCTTGCGCCTTTTGTGTCTCCAGCCTCGCCCTTTCCAGTTCCGTCCTCGCCTGCTGCAACTGGAGCTGGGCGGCCTCTGTCTGTGCGCTGTCCTCTTTGGGGCGTCGCTGCGAGCCAGCTCCGGAGTCGGTCGCGGGCCTGATCGGAGGGCCGGAGGCCGCCGCATTTTCGGGCGGCGGGACTGCCTTGGCAAGACTGACGTCGGCTGACGCGCCAAAGACCGCGCCGACATCCGCCGAAGCCGCTTTGACCACGTCCTTGAGACTGGGCGCCGGCTGCTGCAATAGTTTCGCGATGGCGTCCGCCGTCTGCTCGCTCACCGCGTCGATGCGGGACACGGGTAGCTTAGCCGAGGACGAGAAAACGGTGACCACCGATGTCGGGTTTTCGGTGGCGTATTCGGGGCGCGTGTCCAAACCCGGGACCGCGGGCTCGAAATTTGGTTTCGTCATCAGCACGATCACCGCGCCTGCCCCGGCCTTGCTCACGATTTGCGCGACGGAGGCGATGGCGATGCCACGCGAGAAGAGGTCGGTGGCGACGCTCAGTTCCGTGTTCACCGGCAAGAAATAACTCTGTCCGCCCGCCGCGGTGACGTGGCCGATGAGGAACGCAACGGCAAGGTCGGCGCCGTTGGCCTTCTGGGCGAAGTCAAGGAGGATCGCTCTCGTCCGGGAGTTGACGGTATCGGCGCCAAGGAGGACGTCGAACCCTTTCGCCTGCAGCGCCTCGGCTATGGCGTTCGCGCGCCTGGTTCCTATGCTCGACTGCCCGAGCTTCAGGTAGTGCTCGCCGACAATCACCAGCGCCACTCTACCCGCCGCCTCAGCCTGCCAAGAGGCCGTCAACGGAGCCATCGCCGCCAGCGCGGCGGCGACGATCCTTCGCCGAAACCCACGAGCGTCCGCCACCCGAGCCGTTGCGAGGCATTTCCTTTCGAGGGACTGAGTAATCCCCAAATGAAAAAACTCCATAGCGCTGGCCTCCTGGTTTCGTTTGTCGGCTCCGCCAACCCGAAGGAGTTTTGGCGGCGCCTCGCGGTGGCGGTCGCCGCGTTCGTTTCGGTTGTGGTCGGGCGACGACAGGTCAGCCTCCCCGTCGGATGAGTCCGCAACGCCACACATTTGCGTGAAAAATGCGACCGCTCGGCCCCGCGCCATGTTCATGCCACGGCTCGCCGCCAGACTATCCATCAAGGCAATTGGCGCCTCCCGATTTCAGCGGATACTTTTTTCAATGTCGACGAAACCAGCAACGGTCGACCTTGGTTTCACGGTCGCGAACTAGTTTTCGTCAGCGTGGTGTTGAAATGGGACTGAGACTCCGCTTCAATATCATCCTTGCGGCCTGCTACGTGCTCGGGCTTTGTCTTTGCCTGTGGCCATTCTACAAACTGTCCCGCCGCGAGGCGGTCGAGCAATTACAATCGCAGGTCGATGTGCTGCGGGCGCAAGCGCTGGCGGTGCGCAAATACACCAGCGACGAAGTGCAGCCCTTGCTGGCCGATCCCTCGGCAATCCAGTTTCTCCCACAGACAATTCCAGCGTTCTCGGCGCGGGCCGTGTTCGCAAACTTTCGAAACTTCTACCCGCAGTTTTTTTACAAGGAAGCCGCGCTCAACCCGACGAACCCGGCCAACCTGGCGCACGATTGGGAGCAGGATCTCGTAGAGAAATTCACTGCCAACCCAGGACTCGACAAGGACATCACCATCCGCGAGACCGACACGGGACCGCAGTATACGGTGACCTATCCGATGACGGTCAAGGACGAGAGCTGCCTGGCGTGCCACTCGACTCCCGAAAGGGCTCCGCCGTCGATGGTCGCTCTTTACGGCGCCAAGAATGGCTTCGGCTGGAAGCTGAACCAGACCGTGGTCGCGCAGATCATCTCGATACCCATGAGCGCCACAGACGCGAGAGTTTGGCGTAACATGATCTTCTTCGTGGGCGTATCCAGCGTCATTTTTCTCGCGTTGCTCGGTCTGCTCAACGTCCTGCTCGACCGCTTCGTGATTTCGCCGGTGAACCGGATGGCCAAGATCGCGGAAGCTTACAGCATGGGCGAGACTTCGGTCTCCGAGTTCGAATATCCGGGCGCCGATGAAGTGGCCTCGCTTTCCCGCTCCTTCAACCGGATGCGCCGCAGCCTCGACAGCGCGATGAAGTTGCTCGACAAAGGGGCTGGTCCATCAGACAGCGCGCGGGCCGCTGAACGCGCCAAAAAGGAGCCTCAGACCAGAGACGCACCGCGATGAACGGCGAGGCAGTTCCCAAGCGGGTGGGGAAGTATCGCATCGACCATGTCATCGGGCGTGGGGCGATCGGCATTGTCTACAAGGGCTATGACGAACAGATCGACCGGCCCCTCGCCATCAAGACCCTGCGTCCTGAAATCTTCGACGACGTCGACGATTCCGATGGCTTTCTCAAGCGTTTCACCACCGAGGCGCAGGCGGCGGCGCGCTGCCTGCATCCCAACATTGTGACTGTGTTCGACCTTGTTGAGCATGAAAAACGGCCGTACATCGTGATGGAGTATGTCAATGCCGGCACTCTGGAGACCGTGATCCAGACTGGAGCCCTCGTCCCCATCCGGCAGGTGGGAGAGATCATGGCTCAGATCCTGCTCGCCCTGGATCACGCCCATTCCAAGGGCGTCCTCCACCGCGACGTCAAGCCGGCCAACATCCTCTGTCCATCGGCGGCGTCGATCAAGGTCGCCGATTTCGGCGTGGCGAGGCTCGACTCGCTCGACCTGACGACGCCAAACGGCCTCGGAGCCGTGGGCACCCCTAACTATATGGCGCCGGAACGCTTCCTGGGGCGTCCCGCAGACGCCAGGACCGACCTGTTCGCGGCCGGCGTGATCCTGTTCCAGTTGCTCACGGGCGCGAAACCATTCGTCGCCATCGAGCTGCCTGAGCTCATGCAAAAACTCCTCCATGAACATCCGCCGTCGATCATGACTTTGCGGCCCGCAATGTGGGCTGAGATGGATGCTGTCGTTCAAAAGGCCCTCGCCCGAAACCCGGAAGACCGGTTCCAGACCGCAGAGCATTTCGTGGACGCGTTGAACGCGGCGATGGAGGCTCGAACCAATGACAATCTTCTCCCCGTCGATCTGACCAAGCTGTCGCGGACCGCAGTCCCGGAGACGCCGGTCAGCGCCGCCCCGACAAATCTGAGCAGGACCATGGCCGACCAACTGTCGATCGGAGCCATCGACGGACTAAGTCGCACTCTGGCGCGCTGGCTGGGACCGATCGCCCGCTTCGTCGTCAAACAAGCGTTGCAGGAGACGACTGACGCCGAAGCGCTGCTGGCGTCGCTCAGCCAGCAGATCAAGACCGACGCTGAAATCGCTCTGTTCCGCCAAGCCGCCGAGAAATTGCTTCGCGAGGATTTCGAGATCGCATCAGCGCGGGCCCGCGAGACGATTTCCGATACCGAAATCAAAAACGCGATCGATGCGTTAATATGCGAAATCGGCCCCATCGCCAGGCGCCTCGTCACCAGCCAGGCGCGGACGGCTGTCGGCCGGGACGACTTTTACCGCCGGCTCGCCGACGAGATTCCCGACGAGCGCGCGAGAGAGCGCTTCCTCGCGCTCCGAGAGCGGTCGGCGGGAAACAGGACGCGCTAGCGCATTTTCCCGAGAAGTGGTTCTGTTTTCTGAAAAAAAAGCGTAAAAACAAAAGGCTGGACCGCATTCGTTGAGCGGCGGTTCGCTGAATGCGGTCTCGTAGACGCACTCGAATGTGGGAACAGCCGCGATGAGCACCGGCAAAGGCATTCCGGCCGCGGGCGTTCCAGACCCCGCCGTTTCCGATCCGCCCGCTCCCGACCCGCGCCCCGCCGGGGCCGTCGCGGCCCGTCGCCGCCGGCTGCGGGCCGTTTTCGCCGCCGACATCGCCAATTTCGGCGGCCTCGTGAGCATCGACGAGACCATGACGCTCGATGCGCTCTGGGCTACGCGTCGCGTTGCGACCGAGGAGCTCGCGATCCACGGTGGGTGGCTTTTTGGCATGCCGGGCGATGGCGTCTTCGCGCTGTTCGAGAGCACGGTGGACGCCGTGCGTTGCGCACTGCGAATCCAGTCCCGACTGGCGGAATCGCCGAAGCTCTACGCGCTCAAATTGCGCATCGGCGTGCATCTGGGGGAAGTGCTGTTCCATGACGAGCTTCCCTTCGGCGAGGCGCTGGTCATCGCCGCCCGGCTCGAAAGCCTGGCGGAGCCGGGCGGCATCCTCGTCTCGGCCTCCGTCATGGATTCGGTCGCCTCCCACGTCGCGGCAACCTTCGTGGAGTGCGGCGTCCCCACGCTCAAGCATAGCCCGAGGCGGATCGAAACGTTCCGGGTCCTGCCTCTGCCGCCCGAAGGCGAGCCGGCTCCAGCCGCCGCCTTGCTCGACCGCACGGTCACGCCCAAACGGGGCGAATTGCGGGAGCCTGCGGCGCGTCCGAATCTCGCCAAGTCGCCCGCGACCGCTCGGTTGCCCAGGGCGACGCAGCTGGAGCTGCCGTCCGAGACATTGGCCAGGGCGAAGGAGCCTCCTGCCAAGCCCGCCGGCGCCACGGAGCCTGTCGCAATGCCGCCTGTCGCCTCGCCGCCATCTGAACAGGCGTTGGCCGCTGGCCTTGACGATGCGAGTCTCGGCAGGCTCGCCCAACTTCTCACGAGCTACATCGGACCGGTCGCCAGGGTGCTTGTTCTCCGCGAGGCGGAGGAGCGCCTTGACGCAACGCAGCTCATTCAGATTCTTGCGCAGGAAATTCCCTCGGAACGGGAGCGGCTGAAGTTTCTCACAGGCGCCAAGGCCGTATTGTCGGGACCGCACTGACCGTCACTCGGCGGACTCCGCGAGATCCTCCAACAAATCGGGTTTGCAGATTGTCAACACGCCCTTGTCCTGGAAGACGACGCCCTCGTCGATCCAGCGATTGAGCAGTTTGTTCAAACTTTCGCGCGACATGGCCGTCCACTGGGCGAGCTCGCCCTGGGTCAGCTTGATGGTGATCTCCTGACCCCGCGACGTCCGTCGGCTGTGGTCCTGGACCAGGTACCCCAGGATCCGGGCAAGTCGTTGCGGCGCCGGGCGCAGGACGGCGTCCTCCATCCGGGCCGTTGTCCAGCGCAATCTCCGGCAAAGCAATCCGATGACATTGCGGGCCAGCTGGGAATCCATGTCCAGCGCGCCGAAAAAAACATTGCGTGATATGCTGATGAGCTCCGTCGGCGCCATGGCGGAAGCGCCTGCCGTCCGCACGCTGCCGTCGAGCATGCCGATCTCGCCGAAAATGGCGCCGGCGATTTGCACGTTCAACGTCACCTCGACGCCAGCCGCCGAGACCGTCCAGATTCGCATTCGCCCCGACGCGACGACATAGAGCGCGTCGGAGGGATCGCCGAGGTTGAAGAGCAGCTCGCCTTTTTGCAACGTCCGGCGCAGCGCCCGACGACGCACCTGCTCCATTGCCTGGGGAGCGACGTCCTGAAAGATCTCCAGTTCCTCCAGGCGCGGGGATTCCAGCTCGGTGGACTTGTCAGTCAAGTGACGCTCCTGACGCAGCCCGCACATCGAGCCTGCAGCCAGAAAACGTTCGAAAGCGAAAAAGGTAAGGACAGGACGCAGCAAAAATGACGCGTAATTATCCACTCGCCGATCCCGGCTGTGAAGTGGATCACAGCATCGGGTTTATTTCCCCTTCATGCTCCCGAATGCATTTCGACCCGGAAAAGGAGCGCCGCCATGAGCATGGTCGAAGACGGAGACGAAGGCCCCGCGCCGCCCGAAGATTTATTTGGGCGGCATCTGCAATCCCAATCTTTTTCAAGTCTTGGCCACGATGGATGGTGGCGGGAGGGACCGCATGACAGCGCCCACCCGCAAGCTCCGCTCGAGCACGGCGGCCTTGGCTGGGGGCCGTCGGAATGGAGCGAGGCCGGCGGTTTCGAGCATGTGCTCGGCGGCGGCGTGGCCGCGCCGCCCATCGTCGGCCCGGTCGATCAATTCAACACAGCCAACATTACCTTCAATACAGGTCCTGGCGGCACGCTCGATATCGGCGGCAATGTCGAAGCCATCGGAAACCAGTCGACGTCTTTCAACGCAGCCTCGACGCACGATTTCGGCGGCCTGGCGCATAGCGCGCAGGTCGAGACAACCGACATCATCTTCAATGTGGCGAGCGGCGGAACGATTGACATCGGCGGCAGTGTCGAAGCCCTGGGAAATCAATCCACGGCGCTGAACGCAGGCCAATCGCACGGCGGCTTCGGCAGCCTGCTGCACAACACGCAGGTCGAGACGACCGACATCATCTTCAATGTGGCGAGCGGCGGAACGATCGACATCGGCGGCAGTGTCGAGGCCCTGGGAAATCAATCCGCGGCGCTGAACGGCGGCCAATCGCACGGCGGCTTCGGCAGCCTGTTGCACAACACGCAGGTCGAGACGACGGACATCATCTTCAATGTCGCGAGCGGCGGCGCGATCGATGTCGGCGGCAACGTGGAAGCCCTGGGAAACCAGGCGACGGCGCTGACCGGGAGCCAGTCGCACGCGATCGGCGGCCTCCTGCAAAACGCACAGGTCGACACGACGAACATCATCTTCAACGTTGCTACCGGCGGCGCGATCGACGTTGGAGGCAACGTCGAGGCCGCGTCGGCGCAGCAAACCCACTTCGAACCGCATGCGGCCGGGCACTTCGCCTGAGCGCCTGATCAGGCCCTGCGATGTTGCGAAGGCCCCGCCCTGTGCGGGGCCTTCGTGTTTCTGGGAGAGTGCGTGGCCAAGCGTCCGAACTATTTTTCAGGAAAAAATCTCGTGTGGCGCAGCTCACAGCGCGGCGTCTTCATTCAGGGCAAAGTCTGCCCATCGGTGATCGAGATGAACGCGACCCGATGCACCCAAACCGAACCTGACCCCGTAGTCCAACTCAAGGAGTATTCAAATGTCTGACCTCGACTTCTTCAACGCCTTCGGCGCCGAACTCAACAACGCCTCGCAGTCGGTCTCGTCGACCGTGGGCAATGGCGTGGGCAACGTCATCGGCGGCAACGTCATTACCGAGGGCTCGCAGAGCGTTGGCGGCCACGGCTTCGCGAGCCCCTTCGGCAGCGAGAACATCGGGTCCCAGAACGTCAGCTCGACCGTGGCCAATGGCGTCGGCAACGCCGTCGGCGGCAGCGTCATTACCGAAGGCAGCCAGAACGTCGGCGGGCACGGCCTTTCCCCGTTCGGCTTCGGCAGCGGCAGCGAGAACATGGGGTCCCAGAACGTCAGCTCGACCGTGGCCAATGGCATCGGCAACGCCGTCGGCGGCAGCGTGTTGACCGAAGGCAGCCAGAACGTCGGCGGGCACGGCCTTTCCCCGTTCGGCTTCGGCAGCGAGCACATCGGGTCCCAGAGCGTCGCCTCGACGGTAGCCAATGGCGTCAGCAACTTCATCGGCGGCAGCGTCGTGACCGATGGGCACCAGAGCGTCGGCGACCACGGCCTGGCCCTCCACGCCTTCCACTAACGGAAGAGCCGGCGAACGCCTTCATTCCCGGCCCCGCCCGAAAAGGCGGGGCCGTTTCATGTCAAATGAAGCCGCGGCGCCCTGTGGCCCACCTCACAGCGCGCAGCGGGCGGCTCGATCATTCTGCGAACACGCCAGTAAAGCGATGGCGGAATCCGGGCGGCGCCATCCGCGCGCGCCTGCAAAACGAAGGAGATCATCATGACTGATGCTTGGCTCAATGCATTCGGCGCCGGACTCAATATCGGCGTCGACGTTCCAACCGCGGTGGTCGGCAACGGCCTTGGCAACAGCGTCGGCGGCTCGGTCGTCGCCGCCGGAGAACAGCAGATCGGCGACAGCGGCCATTTCAACGGATTGGGGCCAATCAACATCGGCGTGGACGTGCCGACCGTCGTGGCCGGCAACGGTGTCGGCAACGTGATCGGCGGCTCGGTGTCGGCGCTCGGCGGCCAGGATGTCGGCGACCACGCGATCCACGCGGCGACGCCCTTCGGCGGCGTCAATGTGGCCGTCACCACGCCAACCGTCGTCGCGGCCAATGGCGTCAGCAACTTCATCGGCGGCAACGTCGACGCCAGCGGCCTGCAGCACGTCGCAGACCACCCCGTTCACCACTGACCCGGCCCTGCGATGTTGCGAAGGCCCCGCCCTGTGCGGGGCCTTCGTGTTTCTGGGTGGGCGTGTGGCGCAGGCGTCCGAACTATTTTCCAGGAAAAAATCTCGTGTGGCGCAGCTCACAGCGCGGCGTCTTCATTCAGGGCAAAGTCTGCCCATCGGTGATCGAGATGAACGCGACCCGATGCACCCAAACCGAACCTGACCCCGTAGTCCAACTCAAGGAGTATTCAAATGTCTGACCTCGACTTCTTCAACGCCTTCGGCGCCGAACTCAACAACGCCTCGCAGTCGGTCTCGTCGACCGTGGGCAATGGCGTGGGCAACGTCATCGGCGGCAACGTCATTACCGAGGGCTCGCAGAGCGTTGGCGGCCACGGCTTCGCGAGCCCCTTCGGCAGCGAGAACATCGGGTCCCAGAACGTCTCGTCGACCGTGGGCAATGGCGAAGGCAACTTCATCGGCGGCAGCGTCATTACCGAAGGCAGCCAGAACGTCGGCGGGCACGGCCTGTCCCCGTTCGGCTTCGGCGGCAGCGAGAACATCGGGTCCCAGAACGTCAGCTCGACCGTGGCCAATGGCGTCGGCAACGCCGTCGGCGGCAGCGTGTTGACCGAAGGCAGCCAGAACGTCGGCGGGCACGGCCTTTCCCCGTTCGGCTTCGGCAGCGAGCACATCGGGTCCCAGAGCGTCGCCTCGACGGTAGCCAATGGCGTCAGCAACTTCATCGGCGGCAGCGTCGTGACCGATGGGCACCAGAGCGTCGGCGACCACGGCCTGGCCCTCCACGCCTTCCACTAACGGAAGAGCCGGCGAACGCCTTCATTCCCGGCCCCGCCCGAAAAGGCGGGGCCGTTTCATGTCAAATGAAGCCGCGGCGCCCTGTGGCCCACCTCACAGCGCGCAGCGAGCCGTTCGATCATTCTGCGAACACGCCAGAAAGCGATGGCGGAATCCGGGCGGCGCCATCCTCGCGCGCCCGCAAAACGAAGGAGATCATCATGACTGATGCTTGGCTCAATGCATTCGGCGCCGGACTTAATATCGGCGTCGACGTTCCGACCGCGGTGGTCGGCAACGGCCTCGGCAACAGCGTCGGCGGCTCGGTCGTCGCCGCCGGAGAACAGCAGATCGGCGATAGCGGCCATTTCAACGGATTGGGGCCAATCAACATCGGCGTGGACGTGCCGACCGTCGTGGCCGGCAACGGCGTCGGCAACGTGATCGGTGGCTCGGTATCGGCGCTCGGCGGTCAGGATGTCGGCGACCACGCGATCCACGCGGCGACGCCCTTCGGCGGCGTCAATGTGGCCGTCACCACGCCAACCGTCATCGCGGCCAATGGCGTCAGCAACTTCATCGGCGGCAACGTCGACGCCAGCGGCCTGCAGCACGTCGCAGACCACCCCGTTCACCACTGATCCGGCCCTAAAAATATACCACGGCCCTGCCCCAAACAGGCGGGGCCGTTTCGCGTCGCGCGGTCGCCGACGCGCATCGCCCGAGCCCATGTGGCTCAGCTCACAGCGCAGGAACTCGTTCTCGACGATGCTGCACAACAAGAGGCGCGCCGCCGCCCTGAAAATCGAGAGGATCGACCGCCATGAAAACGCATTCCAGCACGGCCAAGACGAGCCAAAGCCCCGACCAGCAGGTACGCCAGGCTATCCGCGGCCTGCGCGCGCCATTGCTGAGCCTCAGCGGCATCAGCTGCCTCGGCAACGTGCTGATGCTGACTGGCCCTTTGTTCATGATGCTGGTCTATAACAAGGTCCTGACCAGCAAGAGCGTGCCGACGCTGGTTGCGCTCTGTCTGCTGGCGCTGCTGCTCTACTGCTTTTACGGCTTCCTCGAGGGGTTGCGCGGAAAGCTCATGGCCCGCGTAGGCATCACCTTCGACCACAGGCTCGCCCCCTCGCTGTTTGTGGCGACGCTGCGGTTGCCTCTGCATTTCGGGCCGCACGCCCGCCAGCATGATCCGTTGCAGGACCTTGCGACGATCCGCAATTTCCTGATGGGCTCTGGTCCGTCGGCGCTGCTGGATCTGCCCTGGATACCCCTCTACTTCGCCATCCTCTATGTCGTGCATCCGGCGCTCGCGGCCATGGCGATCACAGGAGCGCTCCTGCTCGTGCTGCTCAGCGTCGTGAACCAGATGGCCACCAAGGCCGGCTCGCACAACGTGACCCAGTCGGCGACGGCGACGATGAGCCTGCTCATGGACGCGCGCCGCAACTCCGAGGCCGCCGCGGCGATGAGCATGGGCGACGATCTCTGCAAGCGCTGGGGCGGCGGCTACGTGCACGCCATATCTCACGCCCGCGACCTCGCCGACCAGGCCAGCATCTTCGGCGCCATCTCCAAATCGGCGCGACTGGTGTTGCAATCGGGGATCCTGGCGCTGGGCGCCTACCTCGTCATCGACGCGAACATGTCGCCCGGGGGGATGATGGCTTGCTCGATCGTCCTTGCCCGCGCGCTCGGCCCCATCGACCAGGTGATCGCCTATTCCCGCGGCACGGCTGCGGCCTGGCACGCCCTCAAGCGTCTGCGGGCCCTGTCGGCGGCCCTTCCCAAGGTCCAGGCGCAGCAGCACGGCATGCCCCGTCCTCGCAAGTCGCTCACCGTGCGCGACATCGTCATTGCGCCGCCAGGCTGCGCGACGGCGACGGTGGCGGGCGTGTCCTTCGAGCTCGAATCAGGCGATGCGCTCGGCATCATCGGACCGAGCGGCTGCGGCAAGTCGACCCTGGTGCGCGCCCTCGTCGGGGCCTGGCAGACGGCGCGCGGAGAAATCCGCTTCGACGAGGCGATGATCTCGCACTACTCGGCCGAGACCCTGGCAGACGCCATCGGCCATCTGCCGCAGACGATCGAGCTGTTCGACGGGACGATCGCCGAAAATATCGCGCGCTTCCGCAAGGAAGCGACCACCAACGATGTTGTCGAGGCCGCCCGGCTCGCCGGCGTGCACGAGATGATCCTGTCCTTCCCGGCGGGCTATGACAACCCCGGTGGGCGAAGGCGGCATGACGCTATCGGGCGGCCAGCGCCAGCGCATCGGGCTTGCGCGCGCCGTTTTCGGCAATCCGTTCCTTGTCGTGCTCGACGAGCCGAACTCGAACCTCGACCCGGTCGGCGAGCAGTCGCTGAACGAGGCGATCCAGCGCATGCGCTTGAAGGGCCAGATCGTCGTGATCGTCGCCCATCGTCCCAGCGCCATCTTCGCGGCGAACAAGATATTGTCCTTGCGCAACGGCCGCGCGGAAATGTTCGGAAGCAAGAAGCATGTCCTCGCGGCGCTGTTCCCGCGCGCCGGCCAGCCGCACAAGCCGGCGGAAGTGGTGAACGGCGGCGAGAGCGCGCAGCACGCGCCGGCTCAGTCCCAGGCGGCCAGCGTCGTGACGCTCCGCGGCGGCGATGGCGCCGTGGCGACGGGAACAGTCTCGGAATCAGCCGCGTGCGCAGGTTGACGCGGGCGCAAGCGCAAGGGGCGTCGCGCTGTGACCGGGTTCACTGCGGCGACGGCCGCCCAGCGGGCATGATCCCAATCGAACATGGCGGCGAAGCTCCGCTTGCCGCCGCCGAACAGGAGACCGAGATGACCGATTTCAGCGCCGACCTTGCAGCCAATGAACATTCCATCCGCAATCTGATGCGCGCCTTCCTGGCGAGCGTGGCGCTCGTGGGCGGCGGCGTCGTCGGATGGGCTGCGACGACCAAGATCGACAGCGCGGTCGTCGTCGCGGGAAGCCTTCGCAGTGAAGTCGAACGCCCAGACCATCCAGCACCCGGAGGGCGGCGTCGTCGGAGCCATCTTCGTCCACGAGGGGGAGCTGGTGAAGGAGGGCCAGGTCCTCGTCCGCCTCGACGCGGCGAAGGTCGGCAGCGACAGCAGCATCCTCGAGCGCAGGCTCATCGACCTCGTCGCCGAGCGCGCACGGCTCGAGGCGGAGCAACAGGACTCGGCCACGATCGCCATTCCGACGCCGCCCGTCGCCTCCGCGCAAGGCGCTGGAGACGCTGCGGACGAGCATCAAGGCCCAGCAAAATCTGCTGGACGACAAGCGCTCGGCGCGGTCGAGCCAGCTGGCGCAGCTCGCCGAACGCCATACGCAGATCGAGACCCAGATCCACGGGCTTTCCGAGCAGCTCACGGCCACGCATGGCGAGATGGAGCAGGCCGCCGGCGATCTCGCGGACCAGCGGGCGCTCGACAAGAAGGGGTTCATGCGCCGCCCGGTCCTGCGCCAGACAGAGCGGGAAGTCAGCCGCCTGCAAGGGCAGATCGGCGACACCGAAGCGCGGATCGCAAGCGCCCGCTCCCAGCTGAGCGGAGACCGATTTCAAGATCGCCGAGACGAGGAAAGAGCGGCCAGTCGGACATCCTCGACCCAGCTGCAGTCCGTCGTCGAGAAAATCGCCCAGGCGGAGCAGGAGCGCGCCGCCTCGCTCGACCGATTGCAGCGCCTGGAGATCAAGGCTCCGCGCGCGGGCTACGTCAACGAACTCGCCGTCCACACGGTCGGCGGCGTGATCGCCCCGGGACAGACCGTGATGTCCATCATCCCCAACGGGCGACCCGCTGCTGGTCACGGCGAGGATCTGCCCGGACGAGATCGACGAGGTCCATCCGGGCCAGCCCGCGACCGTGCGGCTCAGCTCGCTGAAGCTTGCCACGCCGCCGGAACTCGACGGGCACGGTCGCCAGCGTTTCTCCGGACCAGTTGAAGGACGAGCGCACCGGCCAAGGCTATTTCATGGTGAAGATCGACGTTCCCGCCGGACCAGGCGACAAAGCTGCAGGGCAAGGAGCTGTTCCCGGGCATGCCCGCCGAAGTTCTGGTTCGCGGCGAAGCGCGGCGCGTGATCGCCTACCTCACCCAGCCGCTGACCGACAAGCTCGGGCTCGCATTCCGCGAAAAGTGACGCGACGAAGCTGATCAAATTTCGAGGACGCATTTTGCGTCCTCCAGCTTCGCTATATCAGACCGAAGTCGACCAACGATCAGTCTCAAAAGATAAATTCCAAATTCGGGATTTTGAAAATACAGCTGCTCGAACTCATCATAGGTAATCGAAAGCAGGAGGATATCGGTCCGACACAATGCGGTCGCCGTGCGCGTGCGCTCCGGCGTGAACAGCGCCAGTTCGCCAAACAGGACGCCAGGCCTGAGGGTCGAGCCGGGTTCGGGAAGTTCGATCTCGCCGTTCACCAGCAGGAACGCTTCGTGCGCCGCGTCGCCTTTACGAAAAATAATCTCGCCGCGGCCGAAGCGACGAGAGCGCATGAACGGCTTGAGCCATTCGACATTGAGATCGCCGTTCGAGGCGTTCTTGACGTTGGCGATCAGCTTTCGCATCTGGCGCAAGCGAATGAGGTCGATTGGAAGAATGACGATATGACGAAGCGGCGTCGCCGGATTGACGGTGGCGACAGAGACAACAAGGCCGAAAAGGTTGGCCAGGATCGACGCGACGCGCAGACGGATCATCGTCTTGGAAAACGTGGAAAGGACGGCGGCCAGAGTTTGCAGCCAGGCGACCGCGGCAATCACGTATAAAAGCGACATATACGCCGTGGTTTGATGGACGATGAATTCGACGCACTGGATGATGCTGGCAGCCATATGATCGCCCTCCATTCATGCCGGCGCATTACCCGGGTTCACGTCTGCCCGTGGGCCGCCGCGATCAACAAGGCGAAGATGAAATGCGTCAGTTGGTGCAGACTTTGGTCCAGCCCGAACAACAACCAGAATATCGATTGTCCGGGCGTGGCCGAGACGTGGCGGGCCAGCAAGCTTTTGGCCCGGTCAAGCATGAAATGGACGATGAAGTCGACGATGGCGAGCCAGGAAAGCGCGGGCGTGAGCGCAAGACAGATGGCCAGCGTGCCGAATGCGTGAATTCCGGAATGAACCGACAGCGGCAAGACCCATTGCGTCTCCCGACTCTTGCCTTCAGCCATCCAGTTCGATTGAACGAGAAAGTCCGCGATCACGTGTTTTGCGAGGAAGAGAATGACGGCGAGACTGAGCCAGAACGTCGGAAGTTGCTGGGGAAGCCCGGACATCGCAAGCCTCTTGATCTTGTCGCCTTGACTTGGCTTGTAACGCTCGGACTTCGGAATCGATCAACGACCGGGGCGGCTAAAGCCGTATTTTGTCAGCGGACGACGCGCGACTGCGATAAGCGCTCAAGCTCGTGGTTTCAAAGGTCATGTCCTCGACGCATCAGCAAGGCGGCGAGGGCAAGGATTTCATTGCGAGATCAGCAGCCAGCGTCGGCGCAAGCAATCCCGGTCTGCGTTTCCACGCTGACGAAAGCAGCGACGCCGCCTGCAGCCGCGACGGCGCTGGCCAGCGCGACCGCCAAGAGGGCGAGTGCCAGATATGTGCGCATGCGAGACTCCTGTTTTATGCCCCTTCGCCACGACGCGCGGCGTTCCGGGAGGGCCTCGACGCGTGGTCGGACCCTGCTGGCAGTTCAGCAGTTGCAGCTGTCCAGGGCTGTGGCGGCCGTCACAGTTCGAGAAAAACAATCATGATCGCTAATGAGTGGATGGATCGGACGCGAGGCGCAGGACCTTGCCGGCGTCGCCCTGAGCAACGCCGGGCCGTCTCGCAAAGATCATCCCGCAGCGCGAATGAAGGCAAGGTTCTGGTCGAACTTCATGAGCGGCGCGCATCCATGCGCGCGACACTGTTCACGGACGAAAAGGATCGCGCTCGAAAGTTCAGCGAATACGCCGCCGCTGCGCCCACGCTTATCGCGCACGACGAAGGATCTATCGGGATCGATACTGATCGTGAACTCGGGCGGCGGAAGATCGCCAGCGCCAGTCTTTGTCATTGCGGTCATCGCGAGTTCCTTTCCTGTTTTGCCTGATGTCGGTTTCGATAGCGGTCCGGCCTGAGATGGAGGCGACCTGGCCGATAGTTCAGCAGTTTGAGCCCTCCGATGTTGTGGCGGTCGCCACAGAGCGCGAAAAAACAAATCGGGATCGCGCGCGGATCGCTAAATCCGCGCCTCCCAGCACCGCACGGCGAGCGGGTGGGCGCGTCCGCGAATGACCGCTTCGGCGGTCGTCACTTCGCCGAGGTCCAAAGCGCCGCATGCCCCCGGCGCCGCGGCGCTCGCCAGATCTTCGCTCACGACGATTCCGGCCTTGCGTTCTTTCGCGACTTCCAGCAGGCGGCTTGCGACATTGACCGTGTCGCCGGTCGCCGTGATGTGCTGATGCGTGGCGGCGCCAAGGCGGGACAAAACGACTGGCCCGAATGGGCGCCCACCCGCGCCCTGAGCCGCTCCTTGGCGATCGGCGGCAAGCTGGCGATCCAATTCGAAGTCGCGGCGTAAAGCTGCGCGACGGCTCTCAACGCTCGACACGCATCGTCCGGTCGAGGTTTGGGAAGGCCGAACACGAGCATCGCGCCGTCGCCCATGAAGCCGGCGACATAGCCCTGGTGATCGCCCGCAGCCTTCTCGATCAGGTCGTGCAGCGCCGCCAGCAGCTCCCGCGTCCAGACAGGACCGAGCAATTCCGTCACACCGGTGAAATTCGACAAGTCGACAAACACGACCGCGGCGTTCTGCGAGACCGGATGCGTGAGGAAATCCGGGTTGCGGGTAAGCAGATCGGTCATGCCGGGCGCGTGGAAATGCCGCAGCGTTTCGCTCTGCGCGGAATATCGCCTGGCGTCGCGTTGCGCCAGCCACAGCCGCGCGAACCCATAGACGACGGCGGCGGGCGCCACCGCCGCGGCAGGAACAGCGATGTTGAACCAAAAGCCCTGCTGAAAGGCTGCGACATTCGCAGCCAACCAAGCCGCGAGCAGCGCGAGGGTTGCGCCGAGCGCCAGCGAAACGCGCGGGATCGACAGCAACAGCACGCTTCCCACCGCCAGCGCGACGGCGACGCCGGCGTCGATGCGGCGGGTCTGTTCGCCGCGCACCAGACCGTCGCCAGCCAGAAGATTGTCGACCGCCGTTGCGAAGATCTCCACCCCTGGCGTGGAGCGATCGAACGACGTGGCGAAGCGGTCTCCGGCGCCTGCCGCCGTGACGCCTAGCACGACCGTTTGGCCGGCCAGATCCTCGTCGTTCACTTTGCCGGCGACGACGTCGGCCGCGCTGAAGGTTCGTATGCTCCCTTCCGGGCCATAAAAACGCAGCGGCAAATGGTAGCCAAAATCGAGGGAAACAGCCCGCGGACCCAAGCTGATCGAATTCTTGCCGATCACGGGATCAGTGTTGAGCGCGGCCGCCGCGCTGATCAGGGCGAATGACGGCTCGAGATCGCCGCCGGACGCGAACAGCATCGGAACGAACCGCGGCACGCCCGAGTCGTCGGTCGAAATATTCGACAAGCCCGTTCGGGTGACGGCGCTGAATTTTTCCTGCGGCCAAAGGATGCGCGTCGGGCGCGGAATGGCCGCCGCATAGCCACCGCGTGACACGAGTTCGTCGTTCCAGGCTATGGCGTTCGAGCCAAATATCGCGAGACCGCCGATGACGGCGCGAGTCGATTTCAGCGCGTCGGCCAGCTCCTGGTCCGCGTCGGGAGGTCCGGGGTCGAGCAACAGGATATCGACTGCGACAACCTGCGGGTTTTTCGCGGCGAGGCCGCGCACGATCTGCGCCAGAAAACCGCGCGGCAGGGGAAACGATCCCGCCAGCCTCACTGTTTCGTCGTCGATCGCGGCGATCACCACCCCGCGGGGAGGCGCGCGCGGGCCGACCAGACGATAGCGCCAGTCGAGCGCCACCATTTCGATTCGATCGAGCGAGGAAGCCAGCGCCGCCACATGCTGCGCGCCGAGCAATTGGCCCCATACCCCGGCGAGGGTCGCGAAGCCCAGGGTCAGCGCCGCGACGGCCGACGGGCGGCGGATCAGTCTCATTAATGGAAGCGCGCCAGCAGCGCCCTGACTCTTTCCGGCTTCCATCGCTTCACCTGGAGCGCGCCGGGATGAAAGTCCACATCGACGCCTTCTCCAGCGTGCAGGACGACGGCCTCCGACGCATTCGAACGCCGGACCGCGACGGCTCCGCTGAGGGTCAACACCGAAGTCTGGTCGGACTGGGTTTCAACCGCCCATCTGGTGCCGCGCACCGCCGCGACCGCCATCGGCGTCAGGATCTCGAATGTGCGCTGGCGGGCGCTTGGATGGAACTCGATCAGGAGCGCGCCGCCGTCGAGCGTCAAGGCGCGCGGAGGCGAGCCATCGGACGCGTGGTAAAGCGTCCCCGGCGCAGGTCTGACCTTAAGGTTCGGCCCGCATTGAAGGATAAGATCGCCGGAATTTCGGTCGGGAACCGTCCGACAGGATCCCGCTTGCGCGAGCGCCGCTCCCGCCATCGGCAGCCAAGCCAGACAAGCCACGCATGCGGTCGTCGCCAAGGTCAATTCACTCATGGTCGCCGTCATCGAATTCCTCCCGCGTTGAAGTCCATCGAACGACGCACGCTAGCAGCCGCCGCGGCGACCGCTGGCCACATGTCAGTCTGATTCTAATCATCCGATCGCGCAGCCGGTCCGTGCCCTTTCGGGCTCCAGCTTTGCGAAATGGCTGTTGCGAAGAAATCCAGTCGCCCTGTCGCCGGTTCCGCTTCCGCCGACAAAAGCTGGAATCGCATTTGGTAATGCTGGCGCCAAATTCGTCGATAGCGGTTTCGTTTTTTCGAAATCCGCCCCAAAAAACGGCTTGCTGCCGGTGTTGTGTTGTCTGAAGTTACCCAAGCTAGGCCTGGAATCGCGAACCGCGCTCGAAATCTTGGCGAAGCCGATGAAGTAAAGGTCGTCGCGCATTCGTTCCGCCACGGCGATTGGCGCTGGGAGTTTTTGAAAAGGGGCGCGGGGCGTTTCGCCAACAAATCGCCTTGACCCATTCGATCGAGGTCTTATTTCCGGATGCAATGCTTTGGCCTCGCTGGAACGGGGACATGGCCGAAACCTCTGTGATTTGTTTTGCTCGGCGTGTCCACGCCACCGCGCTCGCGATGGGAATGGAAACCTGCCCCTGCTCGCCCTGGGCCCGAAGCGCCGCGACGATTGAAAATGCAAAGGCGTTTTCGGTTTCGATGATGGACCCGAGAATTGTCGCCCTAGTGGTGATCCCGACCGAAACACCTTCGCGTTCCCGAGTGGCGTCCACATATCGCCCTATGATCCGACAGGTTTCAGAGTCAGCCGGTTCGAATTTTTGTGCTGCGTCCTTTTTCGCGCTGGACACTTTTCGATCGAAAAACGCCTTCGCTTCTTTGGCAGATGCAAAGTCATCATTCGTGATTAGACGCGGCATAGGGTGGAAAACTGCTGTGGCTTTCAACATCCGGCTCGGTTTTAGCCACCGCAGTTTCCGGAGTTTAATCCGATTTACCTACGCGCACTGCCGCCTGACTGCCGCAACGAAGTTTCGCCCCCGGAAAAGCGAAAGCCCTGAGCGCTGGTCTATCCAGCAATCTCAGGGCTTTCGAAATGGTGGGCGCGACAGGGATCGAACCTGTGACCCCTACGATGTCAACGTAGTGCTCTCCCGCTGAGCTACGCGCCCGAAACCGGCGAAGAAACTTTCCCGCCGGCCCGTCAAGGGTGGAGGGTGTATATCAATTCGAACCGCGACGCGCAACCCATGCCGGACAGAAAAGTCGCGCCGAAGCTCACGCCGCCAGCAGACGGGTCACTTCGTTCACCAGATCCTTCAAATGGAAGGGTTTGGACAGGATCTTGGCTTGGCGCGGCGCCTGGTTGTCGGGGTTCAGCGCTACGGCGGCGAAGCCGGTAATGAACATCACCTTGATGTCGGGGTCGAGTTCGGTGGCGCGGCGCGCCAGTTCGATGCCGTCCATTTCCGGCATGACGATATCGGTCAGAAGCAATTCGAACGGTTCTTCGCGCAGGCGATTATAGGCCGCCAGTCCATTATCGAAGGACACCACCGAATAGCCGGCGTTCTGCAGGGCCTTGACCAGGAAGCGACGCATGTCGTTATCGTCTTCCGCCAGCAGGATTTTTACCGATTGATCTATGTGTTCGTTCATGACGCCCTCATTGGTCTGATCTCGATAAAGACCCATCGTGGTAAAAAACAGGTGAAAATTCGCTAAAATACGAATGGAGTTAATAGAATACGCTGCCGCGGCGGCGCGAACCCGCGCGGGGCGCCTGTGGACAAATTTCCGCGCCCGCGTCATTGTTATAAGTCCGGGGTGAAAACGCGGCAATAGGGCCAGTTGGATCCCGGCTTGGGCTTGACGCCTGATATCATTGGGAGACCGGCGCCGGCCATGGAACTTTCAGGCGAACAGCGGAAAGCGCCGCCGTGCGAGACCATCGAGCCGGAGCGTCTGTGATTCGCCGCTGGTCTTCTCATCCCCCCATTCGGGACGCGCCTATCCGCCGGAATTTCTCGCCACCTCGCAGCTCGACCTGCGGCTGCTGCGCTCCTCGGAAGACGTGGCGGTCGACGATCTCTTCTCCGCCGCCCCGCTCCATGGCGCGCCGCTGCTGCGCGCGCATTTCCCGCGCGCCCTGCTCGACGCCAATCGCGAGCCCTACGAACTCGACCCCAAGCTGTTCGACGAGGCGCCGCCCTCCTACGCCAATACGCGCTCGCTGCGCGTGGCCGCCGGACTTGGCGCCGTTCCCCGCGTGGTTTCCGAGGGCAAGGCAATCTACGCCAACCGCATTCCGCTCGCCGAGGGGCTCGAGAGGATCGAGACCCTCTACAAGCCCTATCACGCCATGCTGGAGGCGCTGATGGCGCGCGCCACGCAGAAATTCGGCGTCGCCGTGCTGATCGACTGCCATTCCATGCCCTCGCGCATGCCGACCGGCGACACCCGCCGCCCCTACGAACCCGTCAACGCCGACATCGTCATCGGCGACCGCTATGGCGCGAGCTGCGATGCTGGATTCGCCCATCGCGTGCACAGGATACTCTCGGGCCTCGGCTATCGCGTCGCCCGCAACAAGCCCTATGCCGGGGGCTTCATCACCGAGAATTACGCCACCCGCGCAAACCATCGTCACGCGCTGCAGATCGAGATCAACCGCGCGCTTTATCTCGACGAGAAGACGCTGGAGCCAGGGCCGGACTACGCGCGGGTCAAGGAGGACATGACCCGGCTGATTGGCGAGATCGCGCCGGCGCGCGACTTCCTCGGCGCCAACTGGCGGCAAGCGGCGGAATAATTGCGGCCAGTAACTACGGCCTGGGCAAAAAAAGACCGCCAAACCAAAAGGTCGGCGGCCCAAGTCTAGGGAGGAAACGCCCAAGGAGGGCATGCGCGGTAAAGCGATTACCGCACCGCATGATTATGCTTCCGCGGCGCACAAAAAGCAAGAAATTCAGGAAAATGCTTCATCGACATCAACATCATGAATTTACAAAGAATACGACGCCGGAAAGCTAAGCCGGCACGCGGCAATTTTGTGCTTTTTCCGTGACTGTTGCGCGATTGCAACAAGCTTTGCCGGTTGGATCGTGGATTATTCGCGCTGGGAACGTGGCATTCAAGTCCTGTGGATGTCGCTGCGGCGGCGAACTGCGGCATCTGGGCGAAATTCGGGAGCAGCAGGCATGACGGCGGTCGATTTCGTCCCTTTCGTGGAACGCCTGGCGAAAATCTCGGGCGAAACAATCATGCCCTTCTTCCGCACCTCCTTCGCCATGGAGGACAAGTCGCGCGGCGGCGTGTTCGATCCGGTGACCGAGGCCGACCGCGCCGCTGAAACCGCGATGCGCCGGCTGATAGCGGAAACCTTTCCCAGCCACGGAGTGATCGGCGAGGAATTCGGCGAACTTGCCAAAGAGGCCGAGTATGTCTGGGTGCTTGACCCGATCGACGGCACCAAGAGCTTCATTTCCGGCCTGCCGCTCTGGGGGACGCTGATCGGGCTGCTCCACAGAGGCGCGCCTTGCTACGGCCTGATGCACCAGCCTTTCACGAGAGAAAAATTCTTCGGCGACGGCCGCGGCGCGCATTGGGAGGGACGCGGGCCCGACGGCGCCCCGACAAGCCGCAAGCTGAGGACCCGCGCCTGCGATAAACTCGACCGCGCAACCTTGATGACCACCTCGCCCAAGCTCATTCCCGAGGCGCTACGGCCACGCTACGAGGCGCTGGAGCAGCAGGCGCGACTGACCCGCTATGGCGGCGATTGCTACGCCTATTGCATGCTGGCGGCGGGACATGTCGACCTCGTGGTCGAGGCGGGGCTCAACGCCTACGACATTGTCGCTCTGATCCCGATCATCGAAGGCGCCGGCGGCGTGGTCACGACCTGGGACGGTGGCGATCCCTCGAAAGGCGGCGCCATCGTCGCCGCAGGCGACAAGCGACTGCATGAGCAGGCGCTGGCGGCGCTGAACGCGGCGGCCTGAAACTCTTACCCCGCGTCCTGCATGACTTGCGCCTTGTGCAGGAACGGCTCTCCGGGAATGAAGGCGTCGAACGCGGCCCAGAATTTTGTCCTGATTTCGGCGCGCTCCATCATGATCTCATGCTCGGCCTCGGGAAGCACGAGCGTGGCCGCGTTTTTCAGCCGCAGCGCGAAACGCTCGATCGCCGGCGTCGAGACCAGCTGTTCGTGGCCCGCCGCCAGGAACAGCGTGGGCGCCTTGATCTTCTCCGCGAAGCCATCGGAATTCAGCCGGTCCATCAGCGCATAGGCGGCCTGGAGCCAGCCGATGGTCGGATCGCCGATGCCCAGCAACGGCGCGCTCGCCAGCACCTGCGCCGCGCGTTCGTAACGCCGACGATCGCCTGTCAGGATATTGCCGGCGAAAGGCTTTCGCAGCAGCGTTTTCGGGCCGCCGCCGGGCACGAACAGCCGCCCCATCCCGAGGCCGTGCAGCGAAGCGGCGGTGCGTCGCGCCGCCGTGGAGTCCGGCCAACCGAACAGGCCGAGCATCGGCGCCGTGCCGACAATGCGCGCGAAGGGCGAGACGCCGAGGCTGGCGGCGGCGTGGTCGAGCAGGGCCGCCGCGCCCATGGAATGGGCCAGGGCGAACCAGGGTTGCGGACAATCCGGCGCCAGCAGCTGCCGCAGGAACGCGTCGAGATCGAGCCGATAGTCGGTGGAGCGGCCGACATGGCCCTTGGCGCGGTCGCGCAGCAGGCGCTGCGACAGGCCCTGGCCGCGCCAGTCGAAAGCCGCGACGACGAAGCCGCGCGCCAGAAGCTCGGAAATCACCTCGTAATATTTCTCGATAAATTCGGCGCGTCCCTGGACCAAGGCCACCGTGCCGCGCGGAATTCCTTCCGGGCGCCAGTAGGCGGCGCGCAGCTGCAGGCCGTCCCGGGCGCGCAGGCCGACGATATTGGCGCCGGGCGGACAGGGATTGGCGGGAGTGTCGATCAGTTCCATCCGCTCACATTACACATAAAATCCTCACGCTTAAAATCTTGAAAAGCCGATGCGGGCGCCTATTTCCCGTTCAGCGCGGGCCGATGTCGGACGCGCTGACGGCGCGGCCAGGAATTCGGTCTGGTCGGCCGCATGTCGCTCAAATGGAGGATATGCCATGCGTCAATTTGATCTGTCTCCCCTTTATCGATCAACCATCGGTTTCGACCGGCTGTTTTCGCTGCTCGACCAGGCTGGCGGCCAGGAAAGCGCCGCCGTCGCCTACCCGCCCTACAATATCGAGCGGACCGGCGATAACGCCTACCGCCTGACCCTCGCGGTGGCGGGCTTCGGCGAGAGCGAATTGTCGATCGAGTCGCGCGAGAACACCCTCACCATCAAGGGCGCCAAGGAGGCGCGCAAGGAGGGGGCGTCAGCGGAGATGCTCTATCAGGGCATTGCCGCGCGTGCTTTCGAACGCCGGTTCCAGCTGGCCGACCACGTCCTCGTGACGGGCGCCCGCCTGGAAAACGGCCTGCTGCACGTGGATCTGGTTCGCGAAATTCCGGAAACCCAGCGTCCCCGTCAGATTCCGATCGGGACGCCCGGTCCGCGGGCCGTCGATCCGGCGAAAGCCGCCTGACAAGGGAAGAACAGCCCAAAGTTCGTCAGCAGTCTGGACGGGCGCAGCTTTGCGCCCGTTTTTTTGTTGCGGCGCTTTATTGCGGCAGCGGCTCGACCTTGGGGGCGCCGGCCGGCTTCATTGGCCGGATCGGGCTGAGCGCGTCATCGGCAGGATCTTGTCTGGGAGCATCCATCCTGGGAGCGTCCGGCTTCTGCGCGGCCTGCGCCGGCTTGGGGGCAGAGGGCGAGCTTTGAGCTTTTTTGGGCGTCGACGGTGGACCCTCCGGCGGCTCTTCGACCGCCGGGTGGACCGGCGGCGGCATGGGCGCGCGGGGCGGCGCCTCCCGCTCCAGGCTGTCCCGCCGCCTTTCCTCTTCCAGGCGCTGGCGACGCGCCGACGGTCCGACCTCGATGACTTCGAGAACTTCGCCGCTGACCGCGTCGAGGGTGACCCTCTGGCGCTGCCCTTCCGGGTCGATGCCCATGGCGATGATCTCGTCGCCCCTCGCGCGCGGCTGACCCGTCATCTGCAGCCCTTCCCGCGCCAGGATCGCGCGCACCGTCCGGGCGGACAGCTGCGCCTCGGGCATGCGGCGCGGCGGCGGCGGCTGGTCCCAGGGGAAAAAATATTGCGCGCCCGCAGGCGCGACGGAGCCGAAGGCCAGGCCCAGACCAATCAGAGCCGGCGCCCAGAGAGAAAAACGAATGCGCGCGAAAGCCATTTCAGTCTCCGAATCGACCCAGATTTTATACGCTAATCGACCCGTGGGCGGAAATTGCGGCGCCCCGCGAAGCGGCGCCCTGTCCATGCGACCAATTGTCCCGCCAAGGTTTAGATAACGCTGAAAAAACAGGCGCCCAATGCGGGGGAAAGCCCAGCGCGTGGGCGCCCCTCGCCTTCTCATCGAAAAACGGCGAAAAAACTTTTGCTTTGTGTCCGGTTTGCGCCACCATGCCGACTTGTGTGGCCGGTCCTTATCTGGCAATGTCGCGCGCCGATAAATAGGACAGCCTTGCTGACCATTTGCCAGCCCAACATCCAAGCGGTCCAGCACCGCCGCCCACTTTTGGCGGCGGACGCTGCCCGGCGCCGGACAGAGGGCCGGCGCATCGGCGAAAACAGGTTGGAAAGAATCTGGCCAGGGGATGCTACCAGATTGAACGGGCAGGACAGGTCATGAACGAGCAGACCAGGCATTTTCGCGCAGCGCCAATGCAAGAAATCTTGCAGGGAGAGGCTTTGTCGATGCGCGCCCTGACCGCCGCCGCCTCCGAAGTTTCCTCGATGCCCGAAGTTTCCTCGATGGATCACGCCATGGATTTCGCAACGCCCTATGGAATGCCCCAGGCGCAGGGCCTTTACGACCCTCGCAACGAGCATGACGCCTGCGGCGTCGGCTTCGTCGCCAACATGCATAACGCCAAGTCGCACGATCTCGTGCGCATGGGCCTGCAGATCCTGCTCAACCTCGACCATCGCGGGGCCGTGGGCGCCGACCCCAAGGCCGGCGACGGCTGCGGCATGCTGATGCAGATCCCGCATCGCTTCTTTGCGGAAGAAGCGGCGCGCCTCGGCTTTTCCCTTCCCGAGCCCGGCCTTTACGCCGCCGGCGCGCTGTTCCTGCCCCGCGACCCCGCCGGCCGCAAGATCGCCGAAGAAGCTTTCGAGCGCATCATCGCCGAACAGGGCCAGAAACTGCTGGGCTGGCGCGACGTCCCGGTCGATCCGAGCGGCCTCGGCGAGACGGTCAAGCCGACCGAGCCGGTCCACCGCCAGATCTTCATTGGCCGCGGCGCCGACACGCCGGACCAGGAATCCTTCGAGCGCCAGCTGTTCCTGATCCGCAAGCGCGTCTCCAACGCCATTTACGGGCTCAAGGACGAGCGCACCAGGGGGTGGTATCCCGTCTCGTTGTCCTCGCGCACCATCGTTTACAAGGGCCTCTTGCTCGCGACGCAGCTCGGCGATTATTTCCTGGATCTGCGCGACGAGCGCGTCGAAACCGCCGTCGCCCTGGTGCACCAGCGCTTCTCCACCAACACTTTCCCGTCCTGGCAACTCGCCCATCCCTATCGCATGGTGGCCCATAACGGCGAGATCAACACGCTGCGCGGCAATGTGAACTGGATGGCGGCGCGCCAGGCCTCGGTGGCCTCTCCGCTGTTCGGCGACGAGATTTCAAAGCTCTGGCCGATCTCCTATGAGGGACAGTCGGACACCGCCTGTTTCGACAATGCGCTCGAATTCCTGGTGCAGGGCGGCTATTCCATGGCCCACGCCATGATGATGCTGATCCCCGAAGCCTGGGCGGGCAATCCGCTGATGGACGAGGAGCGCCGCGCCTTCTACGAATATCACGCCGCGCTGATGGAGCCGTGGGACGGCCCCGCCGCCGTGGCCTTCACCGACGGCCGCCAGATCGGCGCGACGCTCGACCGCAACGGCCTGCGCCCGGCCCGCTATCTCGTCACCGAGGACGGCCTCGTGGTCATGGCCTCGGAAATGGGCGTGCTGCCGATTCCGGAAGAAAAAATCGTCACCAAGTGGCGGCTTCAGCCCGGCCGCATGTTGCTGGTCGACCTGGAGCAGGGTCGCATCATTTCCGACGACGAGACCAAGACGACGCTCTCCCAGTCGCATCCCTACAAGGAATGGCTGAAGCGCACCCAGATCGTGCTGGAGGATCTCAAGCCCGTCGAATCCCGCAGTTCGCGCATGGATGTGTCGCTGCTCGACCGCCAGCAGGCCTTTGGCTACAGCCAGGAGGATACGACCTTCCTGATGGCGCCCATGGCCGTCACCGGCCAGGAGGCGATCGGCGCCATGGGCACGGACACGCCGATTTCGGCGATGTCGTCGCGCTCCAAGTCGCTGTTCAGCTATTTCAAGCAGAACTTCGCCCAGGTCACCAATCCGCCGATCGATCCGATCCGCGAAGAACTGGTGATGAGCCTCGTCTCCTTCATCGGCCCGCGTCCGAACATCCTCGACCACGAGGGCACAGCGAAGAAGAAGCGGCTGGAGGTGCGCCAGCCGATCCTGACCGACGCGGATCTCGAAAAGATCCGCTCCATCGGCCATTTCGAGGACAGCTTCGACACCAAGACGCTCGACTTCACCTATGACGCCGCGCTCGGCGCCGAAGGCATGAAGCCCATGCTCGACCGTCTCTGCGACCGCGCGGAGCAGGCCGTCTCCGGCGGCTATAACATCATCGTCCTGTCCGACCGCATGGTCGGCCCCGACCGCATCCCGATCCCCTCGTTGCTGGCCACCGCCGCCGTGCATCACCACCTGATCCGCAAGGGCCTGCGCACCTCCGTCGGCCTGGTGGTCGAGACCGGCGAAGCGCGCGAGGTGCATCATTTCGCGCTGCTCGCCGGCTATGGCGCCGAGGCGATCAATCCTTATCTGGCCTTCGAGACGCTGGCCGACATGGCCGACGAATTCCCGGCGGAAGTCGATGGTTACGAGGCGGTGCAAGCGCTACATCAAGTCGATCGACAAGGGCCTGCTCAAGGTCATGTCGAAAATGGGCATTTCGACCTACCAGTCCTATTGCGGCGCGCAGATTTTCGACGCCATCGGCCTCTCCAGGGAGCTGGTGAGCGCCTATTTCACCGGCACGGCGACCCCGATCGAGGGCGTCGGACTCGACGAAATCGCCCGCGAGACGGCGGAACGGCATCGCCTCGCCTTCGGCGACGCGCCGGTCTATCGCAATGCGCTCGACGTCGGCGGCGACTATGCCTTCCGCATGCGCGGCGAGGCGCATAACTGGACCCCGGACACCGTCGCGCTGCTGCAGCATGCGGTGCGCGGCAACTCGCTGGAAAAATACCGCGCCTACGCCAAGCTGCTCAACGACCAGTCCGAGCGCCTGCTGACCATTCGCGGCCTGTTCCGCATCAAGGACGCCGGCGAGGACGGCCGCCAGCCGGTTCCGCTGGACGAGGTCGAGCCGGCAATCGAAATCGTCAAGCGCTTCGCCACCGGCGCCATGTCCTTCGGCTCGATCTCGCGCGAGGCGCACACCACTCTCGCCATCGCGATGAACCGCATCGGCGGCAAGTCCAACACCGGCGAGGGCGGCGAGGAATCCGACCGTTTCAAGCCGCTTGCCCAACGGCGATTCCATGCGCTCGGCGATCAAGCAGGTCGCGTCGGGCCGTTTCGGCGTGACGGCGGAATATCTCGTCAATTCCGACATGATCCAGATCAAGATGGCCCAGGGCGCCAAGCCCGGCGAAGGCGGGCAGTTGCCCGGCCACAAGGTCGATGCGGTCATCGCCAAGGTGCGCCATTCGACGCAGGGCGTCGGCCTGATCTCGCCGCCGCCGCATCACGACATCTACTCGATCGAAGACCTGGCGCAGCTGATCTACGACCTCAAGAACGTCAATCCGCGGGCCAATATTTCGGTCAAGCTGGTGTCGGAAGTCGGCGTCGGCACGGTCGCCGCGGGCGTGTCCAAGGGCCGCGCCGACCATGTCACCATTTCCGGCTTCGAGGGCGGCACCGGCGCCTCGCCGCTGACCTCGATCAAGCATGCCGGCAGCCCATGGGAAATCGGCCTCGCCGAAACGCACCAGACCCTGGTGCTGAACCGCCTGCGCTCGCGCATCGTCGTGCAGGTGGACGGCGGATTGCGCACCGGCCGCGACGTCGATCGTCGGCGCCCTGCTCGGCGCCGATGAATTCGGCTTCGCCACCGCGCCGCTGATCGCGGCCGGCTGCATCATGATGCGCAAATGCCACCTCAACACCTGCCCCGTCGGCGTGGCGACGCAGGATCCGGTGCTGCGCAAGCGCTTCGTCGGCCAGCCCGAGCATGTCATCAATTATTTCTTCTTCGTCGCCGAGGAAGTGCGCGAATTGATGGCCAAGCTCGGCTATCGCAATTTCAACGAGATGATCGGCCAGATGCAGATGCTCGACCGCGAAAAGGCGATCCAGCACTGGAAGGCCAACGGGCTCGACTTCGCCAAGCTGTTCCACAAGCCGCAGCCGCTCGACGGCCAGACCATCTATCGCTCCGAGGCGCAGGAGCACAATCTCGACAAGGCGCTCGACCAGCAGCTGATCGCGCGCTCGACCGCGGCGCTGGAGCGCGGCGCCCCGGTGCGGCTGGAGACCGAGGTGCGCAGCGTCAATCGCACCGTCGGCGCCATGCTGTCGGGCGAGGTCGCGCGCATCTACGGCTATGCCGGCCTGCCGGACAACACCATCCACATCCGCGCCAAGGGCACGGCCGGCCAGAGCTTCGGCGCCTGGCTGGCCCATGGCGTGACGCTGGAGCTCGAAGGCGAAGGCAATGACTATGTCGGCAAGGGCCTGTCGGGCGGCCGCATCGTGATCTACCCGCCGCGCGAGGCCACTCAGATCGTGCCGGAACAGTCGATCATCGTCGGCAATACCGTGCTCTATGGCGCGATCTCCGGCGAGGTCTATTTCCGCGGCGTCGCCGGCGAGCGTTTCGCGGTGCGCAACTCCGGCGCCATTGCGGTGGTCGAGGGCGTCGGCGATCATGGCTGCGAATACATGACCGGCGGCATTGTCGTGGTGCTCGGCCCGACCGGCCGCAATTTCGCGGCGGGCATGTCGGGCGGCATCGCCTATGTGCTCGACGAATCGGCGGACTTCCAGTCGCGCTGCAACATGGCCATGGTCGATCTGGAGCCGGTGGAGGAAGAGGAAGACCTCAACCAGCGCATCAATGCACCAGGGCGGCGATCTCGCCGGCCATGGCCGCGTCGACGTGATGAGCGACATGACGCGCTTCGACGCCGAGCGCCTGCGCCAGCTCATCTCCAGCCATCTGCAATATACCGGCTCGTCGCGCGCCCGGGAAATCCTGGACAATTGGGACGACTACAAGCCGAAGTTCCGCAAGGTCATGCCGGTCGAATATCGCCGCGCCCTTGCCGAACTGATGACGCAAACCGAAACGCGGCCTCAGGCCGTCGCGGGGGAATGACATGGGCAAGGTGACCGGATTTCTCGAAATCGACCGGCAGGACCGCAAATACAAGCCGGCCGCCGACCGCATCCGCCATTATCATGAGTTCGTCATTCCCCTGTCGGAAGAGGCGACGCGCGACCAGGCCGCGCGCTGCATGAATTGCGGCATTCCCTTCTGCCACAACGGCTGTCCGGTGAATAACCAGATCCCCGACTGGAACGATCTGGTCTATCGCGGCCGACTGGGAAGAGGCGTCGCGCAACCTGCACTCCACCAACAACTTTCCGGAATTCACCGGCCGCGTGTGCCCGGCGCCCTGCGAGGCGGCCTGCACGCTGAACCTGGAAAATACTCCCGGTCACGATCAAGACGATCGAATGCGCCATCGTCGACCGCGCCTGGGAAAACGGCTGGCTGCGCCCCGAGCCGCCGGCGAAGAAGTCCGGCAAGCATGTCGGCCGTGGTCGGCTCGGGACCGGCGGGCATGGCGGCCGCCCAGCAACTGGCGCGCGCCGGCCACGAGGTCCATCTCTATGAGCGCAACGCCAAGGCCGGCGGCTTGCTGCGCTACGGCATCCCCGACTTCAAGATGGAAAAATCGCTGATCGACCGCCGCGTCGCGCAGATGGAGGCCGAAGGCGTGGTCTTCCATTATGGCGTCAATGTCGGCGTCGACATTCCCGCGAAAGACCTCGTCGCCGGCCATGACGCGGTGATCCTGACCGGCGGCTCGGAAAAGCCGCGCGACCTGCCCGTTCCCGGCCGCGAACTGTCGGGCGTGCATTTCGCCATGGATTTCCTGCCGCAGCAGAACCGCCGCGTCTCGCGCGAAAACGCCGGGCCGGAAGAGCCGATCCTCGCCGCCGGCAAGCATGTGGTGGTGATCGGCGGCGGCGACACCGGCTCCGACTGCATCGGCACTTCGGTGCGCCAGGGCGCGCTGTCGGTGATGCAGCTCGAAATCATGCCCAAGCCGCCGGAAATGGAAGACAAGCTGACGACCTGGCCCTACTGGCCGCTGAAGCTGCGCACCTCCTCCTCGCACCAGGAAGGCGCGGATCGCGATTTCGCGGTCATGACCAAGGAAATCATCGGCGACAATGGCGCGGTCAAGGCGGTCCGCTGCGTGCGCGTCGATACCAAGATGCAGGAAATTCCCGGCAGCGAATTCGAGCTGCGCGCCGATCTTGTCCTGCTGGCGATGGGCTTTGTGTCGCCCGTGCATGAAGGCATGTTGCAGGAGCTGGGCGTGACCCTGGACAGCCGCGGCAATGTCCTCGCCGACACGGAAGCCTACCGCACCAGCGTCGACAAGATCTTCGTCGCCGGCGACATGCGGCGCGGCCAGTCGCTGGTAGTCTGGGCGATCCGCGAAGGCCGCCAGGCCGCGCGCGCAGTCGATGTGTTCCTGACGGGTTCAAGCGACCTGCCGCGCTGAGCCGCTGAAATATTCCGCAATCAAGAAGCCGGGGCGTTTCGCTCCGGCTTTTTTGTAGCTCCTGTTTCCCGTGCGTTTTCGTGCGTTTCGTGTCATTTTTTCCGGAAAGCGAGACTACGGGGCGGCATGACGGAATTCTACACCACCGGGGAACTGGCGGCGCTGCTGCGGGTCAAGCAGCGCAAGATCTACGATCTCGTCGCCCAGGGCGCCCTGCCCGTTCGCAAGGTCACGGGCAAGCTGTTGTTTCCGCGCGACGAAATCTCGCTCTGGCTGGAAGGGTCAGAGACTCCGGCGCTCCGCGCGAAAACCGTTCCCGACGATCCGCCGCCGGTCGCAACCGGCGGCCACGATCCCCTGCTGGATTGGGCGCTGCGCGAATCGCAATCGGAAATCGCCGGCTTCTTCGACGGCGCGCTGGACGGGTTGCGCCGCGCCGAGGAAGGAACCTGCATGGTCGCCGGCCTGCATATTCCCGAAGAGGGCGGCTGGAACGTCAAGGCCGTGACGGAAAAATTCGCGGACGCGCCCTGGGTGCTGATCGAATGGGCGAAGCGGCGGCGCGGCCTCATCCTGCGGCCAGGCCTGAACAAAAAACCGGAGACGCTCAAGGCGACGCGCGGCCTGCGCTTTCAGGCGCGGCAATCCCTTGCGGGCAGCGAACTGGTGCTGGAGCGCCTGCTGGCGGCGGAGAAGATGACCCGCGCCGACCTGCATCTGATCGAGGCGGTGGAGCGCAGCGAAACCGACCTCGCCATGGCGCTGGCGGACGGGCGCGCCGATGTCGGCCTCGGCATCGAGGCGGGGGCGCGACAGTTCAAGCTGGATTTCGTTCCGCTGGTCGTCGAGCGTTTCGACCTGCTGGTCTGGCGCAAAGCCTTTTTCGATCCGCCGTTCCAGAAGCTGCTGGCGTTGGCGCATTCAGAAAAATTCGCCGACAAAGCCAAGGCCCTGGGGGGCTATGACCTCGCCGGCTTCGGCGCCGTGCATTTCAACGGCGCGAAGTAGGATTTCAGGCGAAGCCGACGAGCACGTCCGAAGACTTGATCACCGCCTTCACCGCCTGCCCGACCTTGAGTCCCAGTTCCTGGACGGCTTCGTTGGTGATCGAGGCCGTGACGACATGGCCCTTGGCGTCGATGACGACATGCGATGTGGTCGCGCCCAGCTTGATCTCGGCGATCTTGCCGTCGAAGACGTTGCGCGCGGAAATTTTCAGATTTTCGGCGACGGCGACGAGCACGTCGGAGGACTTGATCACCACCTTGACCGCCTTGCCGATGGTGAGGCCGAGGTCTTCGACCGCTTCATCGGTGATCGACGCGGTGACGACCTGACCTTTGACGTCAATCATGACATGCGCCGTGGTGACGCCCATTTTGACTTCGACGATGTTGCCGTCGAAAACATTGCGTGCGGAAATTTTCATTAAATCGCCCTTTCGCGCGGCCTTGGAGCGGACCGCAGCATAGGGAATAACTATGCCCGGCGGCCTGGCGTGGCAATACGCGAAATACGGCGCTTTTTCCTCGCTCTTCCATGCCCAAGCGAGAATTACGCGAGATTTTGCCTCGGGAAACCAGGGCTTGCCCAGACTGTCCCCCGCTTGGTCACGCCATAAGCCTCTGCCTTGAAACGGTCGAGCAGCCGCATTCCCTCATCGGGACCGACCACGGACACGGCGGTGGAGAGCGCGTCGGCCAGCACAGCCTTTTCCGCGATCACCGAAACGCAGGCAAAGGAGGCCGGCGAAGACCCCGTGCGCGGATCAAGGATATGGTGGCGGGAATAATCCGCCGACCACGTATAGGCATAGTCGCCCGCCGTCGCCATGCAGCCGGTGAGCGGCGCCGTGCCCAGCATGGCCTCGGCATGCTCGCGGATGTTTCAGCGCCGCCGTCCAGTCGCGTCCCCGGGCGTTACGCCCCAGCGCCTCCATTTCGCCGGTGTCGACGAAAGCCTGTTTCACGCCGTGTTCGGCCAAAACCTGCGCTACGCGGTCCGCGGCATAGCCATGGGTCAGGCTATTCAAGGTAATCCCCATGCCGGGACGCCCAAAAACGATCTCGTCGTCGTCGAAGCGCACATGGTTCTGGCCGATCAGCCGCCGTAGCGGCGCGGCCTCCTCCTCCGTCGGCCAGTTCCCGCGCCTGGCGCAGGAATCGTAGAAAATCCAAAGTGGCTGCACGGTCACGTCAAAGGCGCCGCCGGTAGCCCCATGCATCTCCTCAGCGACGGTCAGCATGTCGAGCAGCGCCGGATCTGGCTTGGCCAGCCGTCCCGTCGCGTTGAGCTTGCGGATGTCGCTGCCCGGCGTGGACAGGCCGGCGACGCGCTCCAGCCGGCGGATTTCGGCAAAGCCGGCGTCCAGCGCCGCCTGTGCGTCGCGCTCCTCCAGACCAGCCACGGTCAGCCCGACGGTGGTGTCGAAGGCCACGCCCAGACGGCGGAAGGTCGGGGCATCGGTCAGGGCCCGGCCGCCGATAACGCCCGTGGCGCCCAGCCCGGCGCCAATCAACGCCAGTTGCAGCATCTGCCGCCTGTCGGGCTTTCGTGCTGTCGTCATTGCGCCGCCTCCAATTCCTTGCGCTGCGCCCGGCGGGCGCGTTTCGCCTCCAGCACCAGCGGCACGCATTTCGCGGGATCGTCATGGATCACGAGGCAATCCATGCACTGGAAACATTCGGAATAGACGATCGCGCCGCTCTTCTCGATCGCGCCATAGCGGCATTTGACCCGGCACATCTGGCAGGGCGTCCCGCATTCCGCTGCGGCGCGGAATCCAGTTCCAGCGGCGCACGAAACTCAGGGCCGAAAAGGCGGCGCCGAGCGGGCAGAGGTAGCGGCAGAAGAACTTGTAGTGGAACATGCCGAGGATGAGCAGCGCCACGGCGTAGAGCACGAAGGGCGCGGAGCGCATGAAGACCAGCGTGATCGAGGTCTTGAACGGCTCGACTTCCGCGACCTTTTCCGCCTGCGCGGTGAAAAACACGGCGGTGACGAGGATCGCCGACAGCACGAGGAATTTCGGGACGCGCGACAAGCGCTCATAGCGCTGCGGCAGGCCGATCTGACGCAACCGCAACACGCGAGCCAGCTCGCCGGCGAATTCCTGCAAGGCGCCGAAGGGGCAAAGCCAGCCGCAAAACGTCCCGCGTCCCCAGATGAACAGCGCGACCACGCCGAACAGGGTGACGAGGAGGGTCGGCGGGTCCCAGAGGAAGAAGACAAAACTTCCTTCGCCCTTGATCGCCTTGACCAGGCCGAACAGCCAGACGATGGACAGTTGCGCCTGCGCGATCCAGCCGATGAAAACGAGCGTGAAGGCGAGGAAGGCCAGCCGGAATATCCGGAAATTGCGCGACGAGCGGGTCAGCGCCTGCTGCCGCGCCAGGGCGACCGCGAGGACGATCAAGCCGGCGCAGAGAACGGAAACATGGGCGATGCGACTGGCCCAGATCGAGCCTAGTCCAGTGCCGTCGTCCGAAGGCGGCAGGTCGAACAGCTCCTTTGGCAACGAATAGCCGAGTGCGAAATCCTTCGTCACCTTTTCCGGGAAAATCTGCCCCTTCTCGCGGATCACGCGAAGCGAAAACTCCGACGGCGAGGCCGGATCGAAGGCGGCCTGCGGCGCGATGCGCATGATGGCGACATCGCTTTTGGTGAGGTCGAGCCCGGCGGGAACAGGCAGGTCGAGCCGGTCGCGCCATACGAAATCGCGCCAGGCGACCGGCGCCTCGGCCTGGGTCAGGCCGATCAGGTCGGGTGTCGATCCCGGCACGAAATTATCAGGCATGAAAGTCCAGCGGCCGCTCGAGAGCACGAGCATGGCCGGCGCGCCATCGAGTTGCCCCATCAGCTTGCGCCAGTTGGCCTCGCCGAGCAGGTTGCGCCCGATGATCGGCACGTCGACTTCCGCAATGTAGATATCGGTGAGCCCGCCCTTGGGATCGGCGAGCCCCGCCTCGTCGACGCCTTCGGCCGCCGTGCCCGCGAAAGCCTTCTCCACGTCCTCATTGCCAAGGTGAAGATGGCGGATCATGCCGCGGTCGAGCATTTGCGCGAAGCTCAGCCGCTCGAAAAGCTCGGGCTTGGCGTGGGCGGCGCGATTGGGGTCGCGACCTCTGGAAAAGCCCATTCGAGACCGCGCCACCTGCAGCGCCGAATTGATGATCGTCTCGTTGATGATGCGCACCGAGGCGGTCGCCTTGGCGACGCCGTTGATCTCTGCGGCGACGCTATTGGCCTGCGGGTCGCGGGTCCCCGGCGCGACGATCTTGATCGACTGGCGCAGGCTTTTTCCCGCATATTGCCGCACGAAATCCATCAGCGGTTCGGGGCCGAGCCCGTCGACGAAAACCGGCTCGTGCTGGGTCAGGACCCGCACGTCGAGGAATTCGCCCGAGGGCTTGACCGCGACGAGGAGATCGACCGGCGTGCCGGAAAAGCCGGGGATCGGCTCGAAGTCGACGGATTCGAAGGCGAATGCGACCATCTCGTCGCCATTGTAGCTCTGCTTGAAGATCGGCCAGACCGGTAGGGTCGCATCGCGCTCGCCGACGACGAAAGGCGCCGGAAACAGGATTCGCATCGCTTCGCGGTCCAGCGACGACGCCGGCGCCGGCGCCGGCGCGCCGCAGAAAAGCAGCATCCACAACGCGGCCGCCGGCAAAGCCGCGCGACGGAATAACGCTCCGCCGGCCCGCAGAACAGCAGCCCATTTCCCTGGCATTTTCTTCTCCCGCCAACAGGTTGTGTTAGGCGGAAAATATCGCCTATAGTACTTTGGCCCAATTGCGCGGAGGAGAGCTTGGCGATCCTCCGCGAGGCCGCAACGACGGTGCAAGGGCCAAAAGCCGCGCTGCGGAAATTGCGGCGCACCCAGAACCGGGAGGGTCTGAAGCAGTGCAGATGGGCGAACGGCGGGCTGACCGCGCCGAAGGCGTGATCATCGCCTCGACCAGCGCATCCAGCGCCGAAGCCGCGGCGAAGGAGATCGCCGCGAGCATCGCTCGCCAGCTGGCGGCATCGGGGGAACATCCGGCCGAAGCCTTGGCCGGCCTGATCTGTTTCGTTTGCGCCAGCTACGACACGGCGCGCTTCGCCAGCGAAATCCAGGCCGCCCTGCCTGGCGCGCCCATTTTCGGCTGCACCACCGCCGGCGAGTTGTCGCCCGAGGGCTGGACCTCGCATTCGGTGGTCGCGCTCGGCTTCCTGCGCCGGCACTTCAACCTCGTCGCCCATATGATGGAGGACCTGTCGCATTTTGGCGTCGAGGAAGGCCGGGCGTCCGCGGCCGAAGCGCGCGCGGCGCTGATGGCCAGCGGCCCCGAGGTGGAGCCGGAGCAATGTTTCGGCCTGCTGCTGATCGATGGCCTGTGCCGCCGCGAGGAAGCTGTGATTTCGGCGCTCTATTCGGCTCTCGACGACATTCCCGTGGTTGGCGGCTCGGCCGGCGACAGCATGAATTTCGAAAAGACCTGGCTGATCCGCGACGGCGCGATCTTCCGCGACTCGGCGCTGCTGCTGCTGTTCCACACCGATCTGCCGTTCAGCCCGTTCAAGTGCGATTATTTCGAACCCACCGCGCAGAAAATGGTGGTGACCGACGCGGATACCGAATTGCGGATCGTGCGCGAGCTCAACGCCGAACCGGCGGCTGCGGAATATGCCCGCAATGTCGGCGTGATCGAGAGCAGCCTCGACAGCTTTTCATTCGCCGCCCATCCGGTGCTGGTCGGAGTCGGCGGCCAATATTACGCCCGCTCTATCGGCAAAGTGAACGCCGATGGCTCGCTGAGCTTTTTCTGCGCCATCGACGAGGGCCTCGTGCTGACCGTCGCAAAACTGCTTGATCCCTTCGAATCGACGCAAGCCACCTTCGACCGCATCGAGGCTGAACTCGGCGAAGTCTCGCTTTATATCGGCTTCGACTGCATCCTTCGCCGGCTCAGCGCCGAGCGTCAGCAATTGTCGCATCGCCTCTCGGAGCTCTACCGCCGCAACAAGGTTGTCGGCTTCAACACCTATGGCGAGCAATACCGCTCCATGCACGTCAACCAGACCTTTACCGGCATAGCCCTGGGCTATCGCCGTCCGGAAACGCCGGAAACGCCATGACCCTGGAGACGAAATCGGAAGTCGACGACCTCAAGCGCAAGATCGCCAAGCTGGAAAAGATCAATGGCGCCTTGATGTCGCGCGTGGAGCGCTCCGTCGACAGCCAGTTCAACGCCTTTTCCCTGTTCGAAACCGCCATTGCCCTCGATCACCAGGTGCGCCGCCGCACCCAGGAATTGCAGCAGGCGATGCGTTCGATCGAGAAGGCCAAGCGGCAGGCCGAGGCGGCCAGCTCACTGAAGACCACTTTCGTCACCTCCGTCGGCCACGACCTTTTGCAGCCGCTCAACGCGGCGCGGCTGGCGCTGTCGGCGCTCGGCGAATTTCAGGCGGAACCGGGGGCTGGCGTGCTGGTCGAACAGGTGGACCGCTGCCTGTCGACGCTGGAGGAATTGATCCGCACCCTGCTCGACCTGTCGAAACTCGACGCCGGAGTGATGCGCCCGGACATCCACAGCTTCGAACTCACCGACGTCATGGAGCCGCTCGCGCGGGATTTTGCCTATTTTGCCCAGAAACGCGGGTTGAAGCTGCGCATTTCCGCCTCCCGCCGCCTGGTGCGCTCCGATCCCCTGATGCTCAGGCGGATCCTGCAGAACCTGCTGGCCAACGCCTTGCGCTACACCTCGCGCGGCGGCGTGCTGGTAGGCGCCCGAAAGCGCGGCGATAATATCCTGGTGCAGGTCTGCGACACCGGCCCCGGCATAGCCGAGGACCGGCGCGAGGCGATTTTCCAGGAATTCCAGCGCGAACATAGCGACACGCCAGGTCAGACCGGCTTCGGCCTCGGCCTCGCCATCGTCAGGCGATTCGCCCGGGCGCTCAACCATCCGGTGACGCTCTCCTCGAATGTCGGACGCGGCTCGACCTTTTCCGTGCTGCTGCCGCTGAGCAACGAGGCCCCGCCGCCGCCCGTCGCGATCACGCCGATGCGCGCCTGGCCGAACATCATCGCCGGCGCCAAGGTGCTGCTGATCGAAAACGAGGCCGCGGTGACCGAGGCGATGATCCTGCTACTGGAGCGGTGGGGCTGCGACGTAGCCGCCGCCACATCCGGCGCCGAGGCGGTCGAAAAGGTGAAAGCTCTGGGCATTCCGCCGCAGGTCGTCATCGCCGACCTGCATCTCAACAATGGCGAACTCGGGCCCCAGGCGATCCAGGCCGTGCGGAACGCCTTCGGCGAGGACGTCCCGGCCCTGCTGGTCACCGCCGACCATTCCGCCAAGGCCGAAGAAGAAGCAAGGCGCCACGGTCTGGAGATGCTGCGCAAGCCGGTCAGGCCCGCCGAACTGCGATCGTTGCTGTCATTTCTACTGACTTGAAAATAGGACTTTATGACGGGCGAAACGGCGCCTGCGACATGATCTAATTGCTCTGCATCATGTCGCCACGCGCTCCTTTGCCCGATAACAGCGCAAATAGGGGTCGAGCAGGCATGCGCGGCAGTTTGTCCTGTCTCATATGCTTGCGCGCCGAACGCGGGCAGGCGTCTTATTCAACGCGTATTCCCGACCGGGGAGTGGCCGCTTTACGGGAATACGCTCCAGCGGAGCAAGAGGTTATGCAAGCCAGGGTTCTCATTCTTTCCGCCGCCCTTCTGGCCGGTCTCGTCGCAGGCGCGCAGGCGGCCGACATCAAGGCAGGCGCGCATGTTTTCAACAAGTGCAAGCAGTGCCATCGCATCGGTCGCGGCGCGACCAATTTCTACGGTCCCTCGCTGAACGGTCTCATCGGCCGCAAGGCGGGCACGCAGCGCGGCTATAAATTTTCGGAGGCCACCATCAATTCCGGCAAGGTCTGGGACGTGCCGACCCTCACGTCCTACTTGAAACAGCCCCAGCATGACATTCCGGAAACCGACATGACCTTCAAGGGTCTGAAAAACGACAAGGACGTCGAGGACGTCATCGCCTATATCTCGCAGTTTGACAGCAGCGGCGGCAAGAAGCCGAAGTAGGACGCTCCGCCCCCTCGCTAGCGCGTAACGCCATCGGGAACCGCCAGCCGGAGGCCGGCGGTCTCTTGTTGGCGACGCCTTGCAATGGTTGGCGACGCTTTGCAATGGTTGGCGACGCTTGGCGTCGCGCCTTGCGTTTGCGCTGCATCATGTCGGAGCGCCCCGGTTTGTCGGATAAGCGAAAACAGGGGCGTCGCCAGCGGAGCAGAGATCATGCAAGCCAGGGGTCTTATTCTTTTCGTCGCTGTCTTGGCCGGCTTCGCTGGCGGAGCGCAGGCGGCCGACATCAAGGCGGGCGAAATCGTCTTCAACAAGTGCCGCCAGTGCCATCACATCGGACCCGGCGCGACCAATTTTTACGGCCCCATGCTGAACGGCCTCGTCAACCGTCCGGCCGGCTCCGCGCCCGGCTATAAATATTCGGAAGCCAACAAGCATTCCGGCAAGGTCTGGGACATCCCCACCCTCGCTTCCTACCTGAGGCAGCCCCAACACGACGTTCCCCGGACCTATATGACCTTTTCGGGCCTGACCAGCCAGGACGACATCGACGACGTCATCGCCTATATCGCGCAGTTCGACGCCAACGGCGAGATGAAAGCCAAATAGGGCCTTTCGCGCGCGATGAAACTTCACTTGCCGTTTTACGTAAGAGATCAGGAACGCCGGGCGTGCGCGCCGCCATCCTTTTCCGAAACGGGTCGTGATGCCAGGAATTTCGGCGCGTCTCGCCGGTCAGGTTTTTCTCATCGTTCTGTTCGCGGCCAGCGGCGTGCTGCATTTCGTTGCGACCGAAACCTACCTGTCGATCGTTCCGCCCGACCTGCCCCTGCGCAAGGACGCCGTTCTCGTCAGCGGCTTTTGCGAAATCCTTGGCGCGCTGGGCCTGTGCCTTCCGTGCAGCCGCCGCGCCGCGGGTATCGGGCTGTTCCTGCTGACCATCGCCGTCACCCCGGCGAATATTTACATGTATGCCCACCCAGAGCTGTTCCCTGCCGTTTCGCTCACCTTGCTGTTCTGGCGACTGCCCTTGCAACTCGTCCTGCTGGCGCTGATCTGGCGCGTCGCCATTCGGCGATGCGATGGGCGATAGGTCGCCCAAGACGATTGTGCCGGGAGGAGCGAAGTCCTATGCAGGCGTCGTGCGACCGCATCGGATTGAAGGGCTTGTGAAGGGCATGAAGGACTTGTTTTCGGCCGAGGATCATATCGTCGTGGCGCTCGACGAGGTCTGCGTGAATATTTCCTGCGGCCTGCATCCCTGGGAGCGCCATCCCGAGCGCCCCACGCGCCTGCTGATTTCCGCAAGGCTTTACGCGCCCCTGACCACGCCGCGCGCGGCCGATGCGCCAATCATCGACTATGATGTGGTCCGCAAACGCATCCTGTCGCTCGAAGGCGAAGGCCATATCGACTTGCTGGAGACCATTGCCGACCGCATCGTCGACGCCTGTTTCGCCAACGACCGCGTGGTCGCCTGCGCCCTGACCATCCGCAAGCCGGACATTTACAATGAAAGCCGTGGCGCCGGCATCGACCTCTTCCGCACCCGCGCCCGCTGGAGCGCGCAAAAGTGAGGACGGCGCTGATCACCGGCGCGACCAGCCGGCTCGGCGCCCATGTCTCGCGGTTTTTCGCGCAACAAGACGACCGCGTGTTGCTGCACGTCAACGCGTCGCAGGAGGCGGCGAAGATTCTGGCGCAAAGCCTCGCGCAGCAAGGCGCGCAAGTCGAGATTCTGACCGCCGACTTCGCCGACAAGGCGGCGATCGGTCGTTTCTGCGCCGAATTGACCGGGCGTTTCGGCGCGCCCGACGTCATCGTCAACAACGCCTCGGTGTTCCAGCACGATTTCCCCGGCCGCGCCGATGCGGAGAAACTTGCGGCAAGCCTCGCCGTCCATGTCATGGCGCCCTTCATGATCGTCGAGGCGGCGGCGGAGGCGAAAAGGCCCGACCAGCCCCTCACCGTTTTTAATATCCTCGACCAGAAGCTGCTCAATCCCAACCCGGATTATTATTCCTATACGCTGGGAAAGAGTGCGCTCATGGCGCTGACAGACCTTTGGCAGAGAGCTGAAAGACCGGACCTGAGGGTGTTCGGCCTGCTGCCCGGACTGATGTTTCCTTCCGGCCCGCAATCATCGGAGCGCTTTGCCGAGGATGCGCGGAAAATTCCGACCGGCCACGCCACCGCCGCCGCCGACATTTGCGCGCTGATGCAGTTCTTTCTCGCCCATCCAGACCTGCCCGGCCAGATGCTGCCGATCGACGGCGGCGAACATCTTGTTTTCCGGCGGCGCGACGTCGCCTTCGAGTGAGTTTTATTTAGGCGCCGGGACCAGCGCTCTTCCCTCCCCCGACGAACTCCTGGCCAGCACGCGCCACGCCGGTCGTGGGAAAACGCGGCGTCGAAGCCATTCTCGAATTGCATCTCGACGCCAGCGAACAGGCGGCCCTGGAAAGCTCTGCGGTAATCCTTTGTCGCGCCGATGCGCAACTCGGCGCATGAGCGCGACGAACCGGGTTTCCCTTCGCGCGAAAACGCTCTAGAACCCGCGCATGTCCATGACCATCACCCAGGCCTTCACATTCGAGGCGGCGCATCATCTGCCGCATGTACCGGAAACGCATCGTTGCCGGCGCCTGCACGGCCATTCCTATCGCGTCGAGCTTAAGCTTGCCGGCAAGGTGGACCCCTCAACCGGTTTTGTCGTCGACTTCTTCGACGTGGAAGGCGCTTTCCAGCCCTTGCTGCAACGCCTCGACCATTTTCTGCTCAACGACGTCGAAGGGCTGGAAAATCCGACCGCCGAAAATATCGCCATCTGGATTTTTGCGCGCGTCAAACCGGCGCTGCCGCAACTGGTCGCCGTCACGGTGTTCGAGACGCCCATGTGCTGGGCGGAATATCAAGGCTGAGGCAGGGCGCGCCGACAAAATAAAAACGCCGCCCGTGAGGACGGCGCTTTTGTTCTTGCGCGGGAACCGAGGGCGACTAGCGCCCTCGCGCCCTTGATTGCGATCAGCCGCAGATCCAGATCCATTGGCCGAAGAAGGGGTTCCAGCGCCAGCAGGGGCCGACGCCATAGCCGTACCAGCGACCACCCCAGAAGTGGCCGCGACCGCCGCCGCCCCGGAAACCACGACCGCCACCGCCATGGTAGCCGCCATGTCCGCCGCCGCCATGGTAGCCGCCATGACCGCCGCCGCCATGCCCCCCGCCGCCATGAGCGAAAGCGTCCTGGGGAATTGCGAGAGCCGAGGCGACGGCCAAGGCCAATGCCAAATTGCGCAACATTATGTTTCTCCCAATGTGCTCGCCATCCGACCGCATGAACGGAGGCCTCCAAGGGGCAATCGCACGGAGTCGCGTCCCCTCAGGCCAAGCTTAATACGATCTTATCGCTCAAACGACCGTTTTTTTCGGGCATTGGGCAAAGCCGGCGGATTAGCATTAACGCTAGGTCAAAATGCCCGAAAGCCGTGCCGACGTAACGCGATAATGCGGCAAAGGTTGCGTCCCGAACGCAATTTTCGCCGCCCGCCTATCCGGCGCTGAAATCGCCCGGCTTATAGCGGCGCAGTGTCGAGCAGAACTCGCAGGTCACGCCGATCAGCCCATCATCGCCAACCATGTCGTCGCGCTCGGCTTGAGAGAAATTGCGCAGCATGGTCTCGATCCGCTCGTCGGAGCAGCGGCAGGCCTCTCGCAAGGACTGGGCCGGGAAGGCCATCACGCCGCGCTCGTGGAAAAGTCGATAGGCGAGGTCGGCGCTCGACAGGCCGGGATCGAGCAATTCATGATCCTCGACCGTGGCCGCCAGGGCCTGGGCCTCGGTCCAGTTCTCGTCCTCGGTCCACTCTGGCGACACATGGCCCTCCGGCGCGTCGCCGGGGTGAAGGTCGGCTGTCCGCCTGCGCTCCGGCGAATGGGGCAGGAATTGCGCCAGCAACCCGCCGGCCCGCCAGCTTGCGCCGGTCGGGGTGAGCATTTGTCCGGCCGCCAGACGAATGAAAGTCGGAATCTGTTCCGATTGCTGGAAATAGAGCCGGGCCGCCTGTTCGAGCGAGCCGCCCTCGATCGGCGCAACGCCCTGGTAGCGGGCGCTCTCGGCTCCCTGTTCTATGGTGAAGGCGAGATGCCCGCGGCCCAGCAGCGCCGATCGTTCGACCTGCGTCAGGGCGGGGCGCGCCGCCAGACGCGCCTCGTCAAACCGGGCGAAGGCGCGCAGCCGGTCCGGCGCGTCGAAATCCACCACGAGCATGTCGACAACGCCGTCGGTGCGGGTCTGCAACTGGAAGCGGCCCTCGATCTTAAGCGCCGTGCCCAGCAGCACGGTCAGCGCCGCCGCCTCGCCAAGCAGGCGCGCGACCGGCTCGGGATAGGCGTGGCGGGTCAGGATGGCGTCAAGCGCCGGGCCGAGCCGGGCCAGCCGCCCGCGCATGTCGAGCGCCTCGACGGCGAAAGGCAACACGGCGTCGTCCGCCGCATCATCCGCCGCGAAAACGCCACGCTGCGCGGAAGCAGTCATCGATTTTCCTCCAGACACCAGGCCAGGACGCCCTTTTGCGCGTGCAGCCGGTTTTCCGCTTCGTCGAACACCAGGGATTGCGGGCCATCTATCACCGCGTCGGTGACTTCCTCGCCTCGATGCGCCGGCAGGCAGTGCATGAACACAGCATCCTTCGCCGCAGCGCGCATCAGCTTGCTATTGACCTGATAAGGCGCGAGCAAGGCGTGACGCATTTTTTCGTCCTTGTCGCCCATCGAAACCCAGCAATCGGTCAGCACGCAATCGGCCCCGCGCACCGCCTCATAGGGATCGCGCATGACATTGACGACGCCGCCCTGCGCCCGCGCCTGGGCGATCAATTCGCTGCGCGGCGCGAATTCCTCGGGCGAAGCGATGTCCAGGGTGAAGCCGAACTTCACCGCCGCCTGGATCCAGCTGGTCAGCACGTTGCAGGCGTCGCCAACCCAGGCCACGCGCGCGCCCTCGATCTTGCCCCTGTGCTCCTCGAAAGTCATCAGGTCGGCCATGACCTGGCAGGGATGGGTCTTTTTGGTCAGGCCGTTGACGACGGGCACGGTCGCGTAAGCCGCCATTTCCATCAGATGCTCGTGGCTGAGAATCCGGATCATGATGATGTCGACGAAACGCGACAGCACGCGCGCCGTATCGGCGATGGTCTCGCCGCGGCCAAGCTGCATTTCCGCGCCGGTCAGCATCAGCGTCTCGCCGCCCAGCTCCCGCATGCCGACGTCGAAGGAGACGCGGGTGCGGGTGGAGGGTTTGTCGAAGATCATCGCCAGCGTGCGGCCCGCCAGCGGCTTTTCCAATGACGGACGCCCCTTGCGGCGCTTCGCCTTGATGTCATTGGCGAGGTCGAGGATGGCCCGCAACTGCTCGACCGGGAAATCCTCGAGATCCAGGAAACAGCGCCGGGTCGCGTCTATTATCGGCGCGTTCATGCTCCCGCTCCGTCCTTGCGTTCGAAGGCGCCACAGGCGGCCTCGAGGCGGCGCACGCCCTCTTTAAGCTCCTCGTCGCTGATCACGAGAGGCGGAATGACGCGAACGACATTTTCGCCCGCCGGAATGACGATCAGTTTCTGCGCCCGCGCCGCGGCGGCGAATTCGCCGTTGGGAACGCGAAGCTTGATTCCCTGCATCAATCCTTCGCCGCGGATTTCCTCGACGACATGCGGATGGCCGGCCGCCAGCGCCGCCAGCGACTGGCGCAGCAAAAGCCCCTTGCGCGCGACCTCATCCAGGAAACCCCGGGCCAGCAGGACGTCGAGCACGGCGTTGCCGCAGGCCATGGCCAAGGGATTGCCGCCATAAGTGGTGCCGTGCGTGCCCACCGTCATGCCCTTGGCCGCCTCGGCGGTGGCGAGGACCGCGCCGAGCGGGAAGCCGCCGCCGATGCCCTTTGCCGAAGCCAGAATGTCCGGCGCGACGCCATAGAGTTCATAGGCGTAAAGCTTGCCGCTCCGCCCCATGCCGCATTGCACTTCGTCAAAACACAGCGCGAGGCCGCGCTCGTCGCAAATCTGGCGCAGGCCGCGGATGAAGTCCCGGTCGCCGACGCGGACGCCGCCCTCGCCCTGGATCGGCTCGACCAGGACCGCGCCGGTCTGCGGCCCGATCGCCGCCTTGACCGCCTCGAGATCGCCGAAGGGGACGTGGTCGAATCCATCGACCGGGGGCCCGAAGCCTTCCAGATATTTCGGATTGCCGCCGGCGGCGATGGTCGCGAGCGTACGGCCGTGGAAAGCGCCGTCGAAAGCGATCATGCGATAGCGCTCGGGCGCGCCATTGGCGCTATTCCACTTGCGCGCCATCTTGATCGTCAGTTCGACCGCCTCGGCGCCGGAATTGGTGAAGAACACCAGGTCGGCGAAGCTGGCCTCGGTGAGGCGCGTCGCGAAGGTTTCAGCCTCGGGAATCTGGAAAAGGTTGGAGGTCAGCCAGAGCTTTTGCGCCTGGTCGGTCAAAGCCTTGACGAGGTGCGGGTGGCTGTAGCCGAGGCTTGACACGGCGATGGCCGCGCCGAAATCAAGGTATTTCTCGCCGGTCGTCGCGGTGAGCCAGACCCCCTCGCCGCTTTCGAAAGCCAGATTATAGCGCGCATAAGTCGGAAGAAGCGCCGAAGTCACGTCATGAACTCCCATCAGCCGCCGATCACATAATTTTGTCCGCCACTTGGCGAAGCTGAAAATGAAAGCGCCGTCCCCCCGGGACGGCGTCGGCAGGCTCAATTTAGAAAATCCGGCAGACAAGGTCAAATACTGCAATTTTTCTGATGTCGAGCATGCAATGGCCACGGTCGCGCAATCGGCTGTTGAAAACCCTGCGCGCCCGGCTCTGACTCTTGCGCCGGATTCAACGAATAGTGTAATCTTCCTTTCGTCGGCTACGACATCTCGTGTGGCGCGCGCTTGCGGCGCCAATTTCGTCAGTCTTCGTATCAGTCGAAGCGTTATCCGTCGGTTGCTGTCGCGACCGTGGGGAGGAAAACGTTTTTCCAGAATGATGCGCGGCCTTTGAGGGAATGGACGCGAGACGGGCGGGCCGAACAGGGCAGAGCGCAAAATCCCCTCCTATTGGGGGGAGAACGCCAACGGACTACGGCTTCGCAGGTCCTGCGTCAGCCGCATCTTGTGGGGGGCTTGCGCGCCGGCTTTGGGCCTGCGTGGAAGCGATGGAAATGTTTGGAGGCCAATTCGATGTCCTGGACCGATGATCGCGTCGAGCAGCTGAAAAAGATGTGGCTTGATGGCTTGAGCGCCAGCCAGATCGCCAACGAGCTTTCGAATGGCATTACCCGCAACGCCGTCATCGGCAAGGTGCATCGGCTCGGCCTGTCGGGCAGGGTCAAGTCGCCCGCGCCGGCCCCGGCCCGCCCGCGCCCGAAAACCCGCGCCGAAGAAGAGACCCGCAGTCCCTCCATTCCGATGAGCCACGGCAATCTCGCTCTTGCGGCGGAGGCCCGGCCCGCGCCGGCTCCGACGCCGCGCTCAGGCGGTGACGACGTGGTCATTCCGATCTGCGAGCGCGTGAGCATCATGGAGCTGCGGGAATCCATGTGCCGATGGCCGCTCGGCGACCCGGCGAGCTCCGAGTTCCGCTATTGCGGCGCCAAGATGCAGATCGGTCTCGGCCCCTATTGCGCCCATCACGCACGCATCGCCTACCAGCCCGCGCAGGATCGCCGCCGCGACCGCGCACGTGCGGCCAGGTAGTCGGGCAATCCCGGATATCCCCTCTTCCCGCTTGCGGGGAGAGGGTCGGCGCCCGGTTGATCAGCCGCGAAGCTGATTTTTATTCCTGAAAAACGACATTGCAGCCAACCCATCCGCCGCTCGCCGCCGCCCGCTTTTTTTTTCGCCGGCGGGGTACGAGGGCGCCGATGCCGACGGTTCCCAAGCTTCAGTTCCGTCCGAACGTCTCGTCGAACGCATAGCCGGAGCCGCGCACGGTGCGGATCGGATCGTCCTCGCTCTCCTGGCTCAGCGCCTTGCGCAGGCGGCCTACGTGGACATCCACCGTGCGTTCGTCGATCTCGGCGGAAAAACCCCAGACGCTGTCGAGCAATTGCGAGCGGGCGAAGACGCGGCCCGGCTTTTCCATCAAATATTCCAACAGGCGGAATTCCGTCGGGCCGAGGTGGATGTCACGGCCAGAGCGGCGCACGCGGCGGGTCTCGCGATCGAGCTCCAGATCGCCGGCGAGCAATTTCACCGCCACGCGCTCCGGACGCGCCCGGCGCAGCAGCGCGCGCACGCGCGCCATCAGTTCCGGCACCGAAAAGGGCTTGACGACATAATCGTCGGCGCCGACCGACAGGCCGCGCACGCGCTCGCCCTCCTCGCCGCGCGCCGTCAGCATGATCACCGGCAAGGTGCGGGTGAGTTCGCGGGCGCGCAGGCGGCGGCAGATTTCCAGGCCCGAAACGCCGGGCAGCATCCAGTCGAGAATGACGAGGTCGGGCGCGGATTCCTCGAGCCGCAACTCGGCTTCGTCGCCGCGTTCGACGCGCTCGACGACATAGCCTTCCGCTTCGAGATTATAGGCGAGAAGAAGCGACAGCGCCGCCTCGTCCTCGACGACCAGGATGCGGGGCGCGCCGCCGGGCGAAGCCGCTCCGATCGACCGATGCGCGCGTCTCGTTCATGTCTGACTGAGCTCTCGTTTCACGGCAGGGTGGTGGAATCGATGCCGCGCGGCCGCTCCATCGGCAAGCGATTCGCCGGTGACGATATAGACCACGGTTTCGGCGATATTGGTGGTGTGGTCGCCGACGCGCTCCAGGTTCTTCGAGCAGAACAGGAGATGCGTGCAGAAGGTGATGTTGCGCGGGTCTTCCATCATGAAGGTGAGGAGGTCGCGGAACACGGAATCCTCCAGAGCGTCGAGTTCGACATCGTGCGTTCCACACCGCCTTGGCGCGCTCCGGATCGCGCTGCGCATAGGCGTCGAGCACGTCCTTCAGCTGCATGGCGGCGACGTCATGCATGGACTTGAGCCCGACGACCGCGCGCGGGATGCGCGACTTCCCGGCGATCTTGGTGGCGCGCTTGGCGATGTTCTTGGCGAGGTCGCCGATCCGCTCGATATCGGCTGATATGCGGATGGCGCCGACGATCTCGCGCAGGTCGACCGCCAGGGGCTGGCGGCGGGCGATGGTGCGGATGGCCTGATCCTCGACGCTCGCTCTGCAGCGCGTCGAGGCGCGGATCGGCGGCGATCACCTTCTGCGCCAGGTCGGCGTTCATGCCGGCCAGCGCGTCCATGGCGTCGGCGAGCATTTTTTCGGCGATGCCGCCCATTTCCGCGATGTGCCGGTCGAGCGAATTCCAGATCGGCGTCGAAGGATTTGACGGTATGATCGATCATGTCCAAATTTCCTGTGTGACCGGCGAGAGCTTGTTCCAGAAACGGGGCGACTCGTCGAAAAATATGTGCGCTATGACGGCTCAGCCGAAACGGCCGGTGATGTAATCCTGGGTGCGGCGTTCGCGCGGCATGGTGAAGACATTGTCGGTCTGGCCGAACTCCACCATCTCGCCGAGATACATGAAGGCGGTGTATTGCGACACGCGCACCGCCTGCTGCATGTTATGGGTGACGATGGCGATGGTGTAATCGCGGCGCAATTCGTCGATCAGTTCCTCGACCTTGGCGGTGGAGATCGGATCGAGCGCCGAGCAGGGCTCGTCGAACAGGATCACTTCCGGCTGGATCGCCACGGTGCGGGCGATGCACAGGCGCTGCTGCTGGCCGCCGGAAAGGCTGAGGCCGCTGGCGCTGCAGCTTGTCCTTCACTTCGTCCCAGATCGCCGCGCCGCGCAGCGCCTTCTCCACCCGCTCGTCCATCTCGGCCCGGCCGAGCTTCTCGTAGAGGCGGACGCCGAAGGCGATGTTCTCGTAGATCGACATCGGGAAGGGCGTCGGCTTCTGGAACACCATGCCGACGCGCGGCGCGCAGGACGTTGAGGTCCTGGCCGGGGCCAGGATGTTCTCGCCGTCGAGCAGCACCTCGCCTTCGGCGCGCTGGCCGGGATAGAGGTCGTACATGCGGTTGAGGACGCGCAGCAGCGTCGATTTGCCGCAGCCCGACGGCCCGATGAAGGCCGTCACCTGGTTGGCGTAGAGCGGCACGTTGACCGATCTTCAGCGCCTTGTTGTCGCCGTAGAAGAAATCGAGATTGCGCACCGACATTTTTCGGGCCGGTTTTCGCGCGGCGTCGTCGAAGCGGCGTCCGAGGCATCTGCGTTGGTCATTTGCTGGGGTCCTTTGCGCGCCGAGGACGCGCGCGGTGATCGACAGGGCGAGCACGGCCATGGTGATGATCAGGGCGCCGGTCCAGGCGAGGCTCTGCCAGTCCTTGTAGGGCGACAGGGCGAACTGGAAGATCACCACCGGCAGGCTGGCCATGGGCGCGTTGAGATTCGTGCTCAAGAACTGGTTGTTCAGCGCCGTGAACAGCAGCGGCGCGGTTTCGCCGCTGACGCGGGCCACCGCCAGCAGCAGGCCGGTGATCAGGCCGGCGCGCGCCGCCTTGTAGGCGACGTGGCGGATGACCAGGGAACGCGGCAAGCCGAGCGCGGACGCCGCCTCCCGCAACGGGCCGGGCACGAGATTGCAGCATGTCCTCGGTGGTGCGCACCACCACGGGGATCACCAGCAGCGCCAGCGCGATGGCGCCGGCGAAGGCCGAGAAATGCCCCATCTGCACCACCGTGATCTCATAGACGAACAGGCCGATGACGATGGAGGGCGCCGACAGCAGCATGTCGTTGATGAAGCGCACGACATGAGGCGAGCTTGGAATGCTTGCCGTATTCGGCCATGTAGGTGCCGGCGAACAGGCCGAGCGGCGCGCCGATCAGCACGCCGAGAAAGGTCATGACCAGCGAGCCGTACGATGGCGTTGAGCAGGCCGCCGGCGGAGCCGGGCGGCGGCGTCATCTGGGTGAAGACGCGTCGACGACAGGCCCGCGAAGCCGTTCCACAGCAGGGCGAACAGGATCAGCGCCAGGGCAAGCAGGCCGAGCGCCGCCGAGGCCACGCAGAGCCCCATGACGATGGCGCTGCGCAACTGGCGCGAAGTCTGAAGGGACGATGCCGTTGATGACTTGGCCATGTCAGCGCGCTCCCTGCTGTTCGATGCGCATCAGCAGCAGCCGCGCGAAGGCCAGCACGATGAAAGTGATGACGAACAGCAGCAGGCCGAGCGCGATCAGCGACGACGTATAGAGCGCGCCGTCCGCCTCGGTGAATTCATTGGCGATGGTCGCCGAGATCGTCGTGCCCGGGCCGAGGATCGACGGCGAAATCTTGTGGGCGTTGCCGATGACGAAGGTGACCGCCATGGTTTCGCCGAGCGCGCGGCCGAGCGCCAGCATGACGCCGCCGACGAGGCCGACGCCGGTATAGGGCGCGACGATGCGGCGCATCACTTCCCAGCGGGTGCAGCCGACGCCGAAGGCGGCTTCCTTCAGCACGGCGGGCACGGTGTTGAAAACGTCGCGCGAGATCGAGCTGATCAGCGGCAGGATCATGATGGCGAGGATGAGCGACGCCGTCGCGATGCCGATGCCATAGGGCGGCCCGGAGAAGACGTCGGACAGCCAGGGGACGCCGGCGAAGGTCGAGATCAGCGCCGGCTGAACATTGGCCTGCAGGAAGGGCGCGAGGATGAACATGCCCCAGATGCCGTAGATGATCGAGGGAATGCCGGCCAGCAGTTCGACGGCGATGCCGATCGGGCGGCGCAGGGCATGAGGGCAGAGTTCGGTGAGGAAGACGGCGATGCCGAGGCCGATCGGAACGGCGACGAACAGCGCGAGCAGCGAGGTGACAAGCGTGCCGTAGATGGCCGGGAGGGCGCCGAATTTCTCGGTGACCGGATTCCAGGACTGAGGAGGTCAGGAAGCCGAAGCCATATTGCGCCAGCGCCGGCGCGGATCCATGGACCAGGGATACGATGACGCCGCCGAGCAGCAGGAGCACCGCGACCGCGCAGCTCTGGGTCAGGATGCGGAAAGCGTTGTCGCCCAGATCGAACCGGCGCAGGACTTTTCCGCGTAACCCGCTGTGGGCCGCTGTTTTTGCCACCGAACTCAAATAAACCTCCGCCATCGCCGCACCTCGAAGCCATGAAACGGACCGGGGAAATTGCCCCGGCCCGTATTTTTCAAGCGCTTACTTGCCTTCGTAGACCAGCTTGCCGTCGGCGGTCTTGATCTCGGCGGCCCAGGTCTTCTTGATCATGCCGACGACATTGTCGGGCATCGGAATGTAGTCGAGCGCTTCGGCTTCCTTGGCGCCATTGGCGAAGGCCCAGGAGAAGAACTTCAGCGCCTCGCCCGTCGACGGCGGCGTCCTGCGGCTGCTTGTGCACGAGGATGAAGGTCGCGGCGGTGATCGGCCAGGAGGCGGCGCCCGGCTGGTCGGTCAGGATCTGGTAAAAACCGGGAGCGTGCGCCCAGTCGGCGTTGGCGGCGGCGGCCTGGAAGCTCGGGGTCGCGGGCGCGACGGTCTTGCCGTCGTGGTTGACCATCTTGGTGAAGGTCATCTTGTTCTGCATGGCGTAGGCGTATTCGACATAGCCGATCGAACCCTTGGTGTTCGCGACCGTGTTGGCGACGCCTTCATTGCCCTTGGCGGCGAGACCCACCGGCCATTCGACCGCTGCGTCGGAGCCGACCTTGGACTTCCAGTCGGCCGAGACCTTGGCGAGATAGTCGGTGAAGTTGAAGGTGGTGCCCGAACCGTCGGAGCGATGGACGACGGCGATGGCCGCGTCGGTCAGCTTGACCGAAGGATTAAGCTTGACGATTGCCGGATCATTCCAGGCCTTGATCTCGCCAAGGAAGATCTTCGCCAGCGTCGGCCCGTCGATGGTCAGATCGCCCGCGGCGACGCCGTCGAGATTGATGACGGGCACGATGCCGCCCATCACCTGCGGCCATTGCACCAGGCCATTCTTTTCGAGATCCTCGGCCTTGAGCGGCTTGTCGCTGGCGCCGAAAGTCACCGTATTGGCGATGATCTGCTTGATGCCGCCGCCGGAACCGATCGACTGGTAGTTCAGGCTGTTGCCGGTTTCCTTTTTATAGGAATCCGCCCATTTCGAATAAACCGGATAGGGGAAGGTGGCGCCGGCGCCGGAGATATCGACGGCGAGAGCCGACGCAGCAAGGCCGACGACGGCCGCCACGACGGCGGTGCGCAAAAGGAGTTTGGACATGCGGGACCTCATGGGAGGTTGAATGGGTTCGCAGGCGGATCGGCCCGGGACGCAACAAAAAAACCGAACCGGCGAGTTCGCGACAGCAAGCTTTGCCGGTCGGGGCTTGTGCCCACGCGTCATCTAAGACGCTTCGATGACAAATACATGACAAGATCCGAGGCTTCACGATTCGTAAAGCGGCACCGAGGCGGAAAACGTCGCGCCCTTGCCAAGTTCCGAACGCACGCCGAGCCGGCCGCGATGGCGCGCCAGCACGTGCTTGACGAGGGCCAGGCCAAGGCCGGTTCCGCCCTTGGCGCGGCTCTGGCCGACGTCCACGCGATAGAAGCGTTCGGTCAGGCGCGGAATATTCTCCGGCGCGATGCCCAGCCCCTCGTCGCGCACCGAAAGCACCCCGAAACCGTCGCGCGGCCGCACGTCGATCCAGACGGTCCGATCCGGCTCGTCCTTTTCGGGCGCGCTGTACTTGATGGCGTTCTCGATCAGGTTTTCCGCCACGCGCAGCAGTTCGTCACGGTCGCCGCGGACCAGCGACGGCTCGAATTCGAGTTCGAGCCTGATGCGATTGTCCTGGGCCAGCGGCGTCAGCGCGTCGCGCACATGGCGCGCCAGCGCCGCGAAATCGATCGCCGCGCGCGGCCGCACATGCAGGGTCTGCTCGATGCGCGACAGCGACAGCAGATCGTCGACGAGGCGCGCCATGCGGCGGGCCTGTTCCAGCATGATCGGCAGGAATCGCGCCCGCGCCTCGGCGTCGCCGCGCGCCGGACCTTGCAGTGTCTCGATGAAGCCGAGCAATGAGGCAAGCGGCGTGCGCAATTCATGGCTGGCGTTGGCGACGAAATCGACCCGCATCTGCTCGAGGCGGCGAGATTCGGTGGCGTCGTGCAGGGTCAGCGCGACAAAGCGAGCGTCTGGCGCATAAAATCCGGCGACGTGGATCTGGAACAGCCGCTCGACCGGCACGCGATCGAGCCAGGACACGTTTTCCGGCTGGCCCGAAGCCAGAACCCGCCCGATTGCGTCATGCAGGTCGACCGCCCGCAGGCTGGAGGCGAGCGGCGAGGACAGCCGCAGATGCGGGAACAGCATGCGCGCAGGCTCGTTCGCGGCGATGAGGCGCACCGATTCGCTCACCACCAGCACCGGCTCCGGCATGGCTTCGATCAGGCTGGCGACCAGCGTTCCCGCCGCGTCGAGCGTTTCGTTCATGCGGCTCTCGATCCTTGAAAATCAGGCCAGAAATCAGGTGTCGGCGTCTCTGTCCGCCTGCGCGCGGTTCATCGCCTCACGCAAGGCGTCCCAACGGCGGCCGCCTTCATTCGCGCCGAGGAGCGTCAAAGCCAATACGAAGGGTATGACATAATAAAGAATGCGGAACATCAACAGCGAGGCCAGCAGCGCCTCCTGCGAGGGCGCGGGCAGGACCTTGAGCATGGTCGCCTCGAACACGCCTATGCCGCCCGGGGCGTGGCTGGCGATCCCGAGCAGGCAGGCGAACACATAAACCGAAGCGAAGGTGAAGAAATCGAGCCCGGCGTGGCTCGGCAGCAGAACGTAAAGAACGCCCGCGGCGCTGCACAGGTCCAGCACGCCCAGCGCCATCTGGCCGAGGGTCAGGCCAAGCCCAGGCAATTCGAGATGCAATCCCTGCCAGCGGGCGCGGCGCGGCCGAAGCGAGACCCAGATGAGATAGAAGAAGAAGGTCCCCAGTACGCCAAGGCCGATCAGCCGGTTGAGATTGACGGCGAGGTGGTTGATTTCCGACAGCGGTTCCGCCTCGATCAACAGGCCGAGCGCGATCACCACGGCCATGCCGAGCCAGAAGGTCACGCCGGCGACCACGGTCAGGCTGGCGATCTTGCCCGGCCTCACGCCGGCGCGCGAATAGATCCAGTAGCGCACCGTACCGCCGGTGAAGATCGGAAAGCCCAGGGTGAAGGAGACGGCATAGGAGGCGAAGGAGCCAAGCGCCGTGGTACGGTAGGGCACGCGCAGCTTGAGCTGGTGCAGGGCAAGGGCGTCATAGCCGGTCAGCATCAGATAGGAGCAGGCGGTGAAGACCAGGCCGAGCCCGATCTGCCGCCACGAAGTCGCGGCGAAAGCCCCGCGCAATTCGCCGAGGTTGAGACTGGCGATTGTGCGGGAGAGCACGAAGAGGGCGATGGCGACGAGGACAATGCTGGCGCCCGCCCCGAGCTGCGTCGCGAGCTTGCGGCGCCTGGCGGCCTTTTCGCTGACTTCCCGGCGCTTCGATTTGAGGGCGGGCGCAGGCGACGATTCAGTCGCCTCGGCTTCGCGCTCTTGCTCGCTCCCCATCAAATCCATCGCCGTCCATGCCGCCAGTCCGGTCGCGCGCCGGACATTTTGGCCCATTTACGACGCCATCCCCCCTTTCGGCAAGCTGTCGTTGGGGCCGCGGCCTGCCTTGCGCGCTTTCCTCCCGCCTAGTCGTTGATCTTTACGCCCGTTTTGTGAGGCTTGGCGGGAATGGTTTCGTCGCCGGCGAATTTCACCACGATGTCCTCGTCGCGGATGATGTACTGGCAGGCCAGACGGAAATGAGGCGGCATGTCATTGACCTCGGCGTCGGCGATCTCGGTCCTGGAGATTTTTCCGAGTTGCTTGAGCATTTCCTTTTCCTTGTCCGTCAAGGAAATGGCGTGCGGGATTTTTTTCAGGATCGACACCTCAACCAGACAGGAGCCGCATTCGCCATCCTGACAGTCGAAGGGAATCGGAATCTTGTTCGCCTTGGCGAGGGAGAGAAGCGTGCCGCGATCGCCCGCCACCGCATAGACGGTGACATCGCGCGACAACGAGGGCGAGATGAAGGTCACATTGGCCATTGATGTTGCTCCCGGGGAATTCGGAGCCGCGTTGCTCCGGTTTCAAGCGGCAGCAAGAGCCATGCCCTTTTAAATTGATGTTCTTCAATGCGTTGCGGGTAGCCCCGTCTGTCCGCGCCCGGACAAGATGTTGCAGCTGGCGCAAAAGGGGCACAAACGCGACCGGCCGCGTCGCGCTGCCGACAGGGATTTGTCGGGTCGAAGCTAACGCCCCGGCCCAATGGAGAGAAACTGTGGCGCAAACTGCATCAGCCCCTTCAATGGCTCGAAACGGAAGCGCACGCGATGCGGGCCGGGCGAGAGCGCCACGGCGCGGAACATCAGGTTGGCCCGCAGGATCGGCGCGGGCTGGCCGTCCACACTGGCGCTTTGCCAATCTTGCCAGACGTCGTTGAGAACCAGGAAGCCGCCCTGGGCCGGCGCCTGCGCCTCGATGTCGATCAGCGTGTTGTCATAGCGCAGGATCTTCGCACGACCAGTGTCTTCCTTGCCGGCCTCGACCTTGCCGCCTGCCGCGGCGGCGCAATGCAATTCCGGCTGCGCCTCGCAGGTGTCGCGGTCGAACAGCACGCTCGAACGGTAGTCGATATCCGGCATGCCGCCGTCCCGGATGATTTTCGCAAAATCCGCAGCCACGGCGCGCGCGGGCGCCAATACGCGAGGAAGCGCGTCCTTGTTCTCGTAGATATAGGCGTCGGAGGTCTGCTTGAGCAATGGCAGGTCGCCCGGTTTCAGGGTCCTGTCGATCTCCTCCGCCGGCACGCCGGTAGCGATCCAGCGCAGCCCCATGAGATTGGCCATGGGCGACTTGTACGAGGGGAAGGCCGGGGAGAACACCCGCTGCTCCGGGATCGCCACGTGGTCGTTGGCGTGAGTGACGTCGACGAACAGGGTCAGTCTGATCGGGTTATAGCCGAGGTCCACGTCAAAGCCATGGACCAGCCCGGCATTGGGCCAATGGAAATCGATCCCCGCCAGCTCGGCCCGGTCCCGCCGGTCCGGCTCCCGGTTTTCCGCCAGCCTTGCCTTGATGAAATTGATCGTTTCGTTCTTCGTGTTTTCGCGCAACACGTCATAAAGCTGCGGCGGCAGGCCGGTAGACTGGTTTGGCGCGTTGTTGAGCGACAGGTCGACAGTCAGCAGCAGGCCGCCCAACAGGAGCCCAAGCGTCGGCTTTCCCGCCCACTTCGGCGCCGCATGGAGCAGCAGCAGCGACAGGCCGGCGAAGACGGCGGAAAAACCCACCGACGGCAGCGCGCCGCGCAAATGGCCCTTGGCGACGGCGACCCCCAGGCAAACGAGATAAAGCGCGCCGACCAGCGCCAAGCCGGCCCAGGGCCTTTTCGGGCTCCTCCCATCAAAGGCGCGGCTGACGCAATAGCCGCCGATCACCGCGCCGAAGGCGCAGAAGGTAAAGGTCGCGTCGGCCGGACGGCGGAACAGGTTGGCGCCGGGAACGTCGAACAGCGCACTGAAGACGGGGGTGTATTTGCCGAAGGCGTAGATCACCATGGCGACCGACACGGCGGTGAAGAAACGCATCGGCCGGTCAAGGATTTTTCCCTGTGCGACCCCAAGAACCAACAGAGCGATCAACGGCAGGGCGCCGAAATAGATTTCGGCCATATTGCGGGCGATATAGAGGCCGGTCTCGCCCCAGCCCGGCGATGGCGGCCCCCAATAGCCCGATTGCGGGCCGTGAACGTCATAAAGATTGGCGGCCAGAGCCGTCAACAGCGAAGCCGGATGCAGCGAGCCGCGCAGCGCGCCGTCGAGGGTGATTTCGGAGCGATTGGATTGCTGCGCCAGCGCGATGGTCCAAAGCAGCGGCGGACCGGCGACGACCAGGCCGACGACCAGCCCGCCGCCGAGCGGCTTGATCATGCGAAGCAGCCGCCGGGCAAAGCCGTTTTCGTCGATCTCGGACGGCGAAAGCAGCCGCCAGGCGACGAAAATGGTCAGGGTCAGCACGAAAAGCCAGGCGATCTGATCGCGGCCGAGCACCATGAAGGCGGCGAACAGGCCCGCCAGCATGCCCCAGGCGAAGGAGGCGCGGTCCAGCGCGCGATTGAGCGCCCAGAAGGTCAGCGGAAACCAGGACAGGGAGAGAATTTGTCCCGTGTGCTGGATGCGCCAGGCCGCCGAGCCGCCATAGGCAAAGGCGAGCGCCGCGACCAGCCCGCCTGCGGCGCGCCAGCCACGGTCGCGGAAATAAAGCATCCAGCCGAAGCCGCCAAGCGTCAGCATGGCATAGGCGACGGCGTCCGCCTCCTGGAAGGACGGCGCCGGATCGAGCGCCGCCAGCAGAAGGTAGGGCGGAGAGAAGATCAGCGACTGCGGATCGGCTATCTGTGGCATGCCGGCGAAAACGTTGGGCGTCCAGAACGGCGCCTGTCCGCTGTGCAGCGCATGGGAGAGAAAGGCGAGCTGCGGCTGGAAATGGGCCTTGGAGTCCCAGGGGATCGTCACTTCGCCTGACAGCCACGGCCAGGCCAGGTAGACGCTGGCGAGGACGAAAAGCAGAAGGGAGAAGCGAAAGACCGTGGTGGATTCAGGCGCCGGCGGGCGGGGGAAGGTCGACATCAAGAAAATGGCCCGCTCTGTCGCGTTTGGTGGCGAGATAGTGAATGTTCTGCGGCGTCGGACGGCCCTGGATGCGCTGGTCGGTGACGTCCAGGCCGGCGGCGCGCAATGCCTCGATTTTTGCCGGGTTATTGGTCATCAGCCGCACCCGCGTCACGCCGAGCAGGTCGAGCATGCGCGCGGCATAGCCAAAGCGGCGCTGGTCCAGGCCAAACCCCAGGATTTCGTCGGCGTCATAGGTGTCGTGACCCCGGGCCTGGAGCTCATAGGCTCGAATCTTGTTGGCGAGGCCGTTGCCGCGGCCTTCCTGGTCCAGATAGAGGATCACGCCGCCGCCGTTTTCGGCCATGTAGCGGGCGGTATGGCGCAACTGGTCGCCGCAATCGCATTTCAGCGATCCGAACAGGTCGCCGGTCAGGCAGGCGGAGTGCAGCCGCACGTGCACGGGCTCGGCGAGATCAGGCTTGCCAACGATCACCGCCGCCTGGTCGCGAAGGCCTTCGCCGCCGCGAAACACCGCGATCTCCGAATGCGGCGCGCCTTCCAGCGGCACTGGCGCGCGACCGATCATGTGAAGCGAAAGAATTTTGCGCGCGCGAAAGGCGCGGATGTCGCTGCCAGTGACCTCGAGCAATTCAGGCGCCGGCTTTTCGAGCGGCGCGAGCACGGCGCCGGGCAGCAGATGGGCGAGGCGCAGCACGTCGAGCGCCGCTTCTTCCGCCGGGCCGGGCGACTTCACCGGCGCGTCGATGCGGGCGTCCTCTCTGGCCAGCAGCGCCTCGATGCGGTCGAGATCGATTTTCGGCAGCGCCACCAGGCCGGGCGCCGTTCGCTCGACGCCGAGACGCCGCAGCCGTTGCGCCGACAGGATCAGGTTGGCCCGCCCGGGCGCCAGCGTCTCCAGCGCCGCCGCGGTGACCTGGTCGAGGCTTTCGGCCGGAAAGACCAGCAACCGCGTCGCGCCTTCGCTGAGCACAATGGGCCGTCCGGCGCGCAATTCCGCCACCGCGCGCTCCGCCGCAACAGCGCCCGAGGCCTCCAGCGAAGGGAAAAGACCAGAAATATCAGCCATAAGAGGGGAGAGCTCCTGTTCCCGCCGCATGCGCGTTCGACCCTACATAATGCTTCAACGCCGCCAGAACCAGTTTTTTGCTGAGGGCGCGCGCGGGAAGCCCCCTGCTTGCCTTCCGGACCGGGCCGGCTTAAACGCGCTGGACGTCTTTTGCCGGATTGCTCCATGCGCCTTGTCACCCTCGCTTTCGCCTTGCTCTGGCTCTCCGCGCCGGCTTTCGCCGCGGGCTCATCGGGCCTTGTCAACGAACTGGCGGTCAGCGTCGTCAACCACTCGACCCCGGAGCTCTGCGCCGAGCGTGACAATGTCGAACTCGATTTCGTCTCGCCTGATGTCCGGCACATGGAAGTCCAGGCGACCCATCCCGCCTATATCGGCATGATCAACACCGACCGCTGGGCGCCGGATTTCTCCGCCTGCAACATCCCCCATGCCGAAGGCGCCCTCCCGCGCAAGACTTTTTACGAGTTCCCGACCCTGTGGCTCACCGGCTTGACCGATCCCGACTTCTGGCGCCCGGCGGACGTGTCCATCCGCGTCGGCGACCGTGTCGAGCCGGGCTTCAATTATATCCAGCTGTGGATGCTGGTGCGCGAGCGCGCCGAGGAGGTTCTCGTCCTCTATCCGTCGGACGGCAACTGGCGCATCCGCCCCCTGCCCTTCGGCGACATGCGCTGGACGGCCTATGGCTCGTCATTCCAGATCGGGCCGCTGGAAAACCAGGGCGGACGGCCTGTCGTCGCGATCAAGGATATCGCCTTCGATCCCGCCAAAAAAGCTTTCACTCTGAATTTCAAGCGCGGCGGCTCGGCGACGGTGACGATCAGGACGATCGATCAGGACCATATCGCGCTCGACGTCGATTATTCCGGCGCCATGCCGGACAAGCTGCCCTTCGCCGCCTTGCGCTCCATGTACGCCAGCGAAGGCAACTCCGACGTGGCCTCGGTCGCCTGGCGCGAAAAGGACGGCAAGGGTTGGAGCGAACAGCCCATCCTCGCCTTCTCCGGCGCGCCGGTCACGGAAATCTGGGCGGGACGGAAAACGCCGTCGCGCCATAACCTGTCCGCGCCGGACATGGATTTCTCGCACTTCCGGCCATGACGGCCGAGAAGCGTTTTCAAGCGAAGTGGATAGCGGTTCGCGTGAAGACCCGGACGGCCGCGTTGGCGAATACGCCTCAAAACGGAGAGACAGAGCCCCAATCCGATGAAATCGGATTGGGAAAGGCTCTGCCCGCGCGTCTCCCCTCCGTCGATGCGGCGCGAGGATTCGCCCTGTGGGCGATGTTCGTCTTCCATCTCGTCTGGGATCTGGCGCAATTCGGCTGGATCGAGCGCGACGCGGTTTTCGCGCCGGAATTCCGCTGGTTCGGCCACGCCATCGCCGCGTGTTTTCTGCTGCTGGTCGGCGTCAGCCTGGTGCTGGCGCGCCGCTCCGGACCGCTGTGGCGCAGCGGCGCCTTCTGGCGGCGCTGGTCGACCATCGTCGCCGCCGCCGCCGCGATCAGCGCGGTTTCCTTCTGGCTGTTTCCGGAAACGCCGATTTTTTTCGGCATCCTGCATTGCATCGCGCTCGCCACTTTGCTCGCGCTGCCCCTGCTCGACGCGCCGCTCGCGCTGGTGGGCGCCCTCGCCGCGGCGTGCCTGCTGGCGCCGCGTTTTTTCGCTCGACGGCCTTCGACGGCAAGATTTTCTGGTGGACCGGCTTGTCGAGTTTCCAGCCGCCGAGCAATGACTATGCGCCGCTGCTGCCGTGGCTGGCGTTTGTTCTGCTCGGCGTCGCCCTTGGGAAATGGATGGTCGGCGGCGTCCGCCTTCCCTTCAGATCGTCAACCGCAGCCTGTATCAGCTCGCTCCGGGATGGGAATTTTCGCTTTTTTCGGGCGGCATTCCCTGGCGTTCTATCTGATCCACCAGCCGATCCTGTTCGGCTGCTTCACCGCGCTCAGCCTCTTCGCCGCGCCGCCGATCGACGCCGGCGTCTTCCTGCGCGAATGCGCGGTGAATTGCGTCAACCAGGGCGTGGAGGCCGGCCTTTGCGAAAAATCCTGCGCCTGCCTCATCGACCGTGCGAAAGCGCAAGGTTTTTGGGAAGACATGGCGCGGGACCGCATGAACGCCGCGGCAAAAAGGCCGAGGCGCATGACGAGGCCGTCGCCTGCTATGCTGAAGCTGTGAAGTGATCAAGCCTTCGGCGCCAGCATGTCCTCCGGCCGCACCATAGCGTCGAATTCCTCCCCGCTGACGAAGCCCAGGCGCAGGGCCTCCTCGCGCAGACTCGTCCCATTGGCGTGCGCCGCCTTGGCGATCTGCGCCGCCTTGTCATAGCCGATCTTCGGCGTCAGCGCCGTCACCAGCATCAGCGACCGGCGCATCGTTTCCTCCAGACGCGCCGCATTGGCCGAGATCCCGTCAATGCAATGGACAGCGAAGCTGCGCGCCGCATCCGCCAGCAGGCGGGCGCTTTCGAGAAAGGCAAAGGCGATCACCGGCTTGTAGACATTGAGCTCGAACTGCCCCTGCGAGGCGGCGAAGGCGATGGTGGCCTGATTGCCGAACACCCGGGCGCAGACCATGGTCAGCGCCTCGACCTGGGTCGGGATTGACCTTTCCCGGCATGATCGACGACCCCGGCTCGTTTTGCGGCAAGAGCAACTCGCCAAGCCCCGCGCGCGGACCGCTGCCCGCCAGCCTGATATCGCTGGCGATCTTGAAAAGGCCGGTCGCCGCCGCCTCCAGCGCGCCATGGACGAAGACCAGCGCGTCGTGGCTGGCCAAGCGCCTCGAAGAAATTTTCCGCCGGCTTGAACGGCAGGCCGGTCTCCCGCGCCAGTTCCTGGGCGAATTTTTCCGCAAAGCCCTTGCGCGCATTGAGCCCGGTGCCGACCGCCGTGCCGCCCTGCGCCAGAAATACAGCCCGGGCAGAGCGGCCTCGATCCGCTCGACCGCGAGCGCGAGCATCGCGCGGCATAGCCGGAAAACTCCTGGCCGAGCGTGATCGGCGTCGCGTCCTGCATATGGGTGCGGCCGATCTTCAGCAGTCTCGGCGAATTCTTCGCGCCTTGGCGAGGAGGCTCGCCTCGAGCTGATGCAGCGCCGGCAGGAGATTGTGCGTCAGGACGCTCGCGGCCGCGACATGCATGGCGGTCGGGAAGGAATCGTTCGAGGACTGGCCGAGGTTGACATGATCGTTGGGATGAACCGGCGCCATCGTCGCCGCGCGGCGCGCCAAAGACTTTCATTGGCGCGATTGGCGATCACCTCGTTGACATTCATGTGGGACTGCGTGCCCGAGCCCGGTCTGCCAGACTTTCAGCGGAAAATGATCGTCGAGCCGGCCGGAGGCGATCTCGTCGGCCGCCTCGGCGATGGCCGCCGCCAACTTGCTGTCGAGCCGCCCCATTTCCGCATTGACCTTGGCCGCGGCCTTCTTGCCCTGCGCCAGCGCGTGGATGATTTCGCGCGGCATGAGTCTGGGCGCCGATCGCGAAATTTTCCAGCGCGCGTTGCGGTTTGCGCGCCCCACAGCCGATCGCTCGGCCACGTCAATCGGGCCGAATGTGTCCAGCTCCCTGCGAAATTTCGTCAAGCTACGCCTCCGTTTCCAATGAAACGCGCGCGCAATTCCCGACGTGTCGCTTGGTTAGATCTTCACGAATTGGTGATGCGACCGCAATGCAAAAAAACGCAGCCTTACCGGCAGTCGTGAGTTTAAATCCTACACGCGTGGGTGATTCCCCCGTCGTTTCACGCCGCCAAGAGGATGTTTGATGAACGAGCCAGTCAAAAAGCCGAAGCGCGGCTTCGCATCGATGGATCCCGAAAAGCAGCGCGCTATCGCTCGCAAAGGCGGCGAAAGCGTGCCTCGCGAGAAGAGAAGTTTTTCGCAGAACGCCGAATTGGCGGCGCAGGCCGGCCGCAAGGGTGGCAAGAGCGTCAGCCCGACCAATCGGAGTTTCGCCCGCGACAAGGATCTGGCGAAGAACGCAGGCCGCAAGGGCGGTCGCGCCGCGCACGCCGTCGACGAGACCGGGCACAGGTAAGACGCGGTAGAGCGTCCCTGCTGCGCACACGCCGCGCGAACCGGGGGGTCGACGGCGGGAGAGCGAATCTCCAAACAAAAAAGAGGCCCCGACGAGGGCCTCTTTTACGTTTCGGGTCTTTTGCGTAACTCAGTGGCCACGTCGGACCAGATGCGCTTCTTGGTGTATAGAGCAGGCCCGCGAGCACGATCAGGAACAGGATGACGCGCAAGCCGACGCGCTTGCGCTGCTCCAGGGTCGGCTCGGCCGCCCAATACAGGAAGCTGCGAAACGTCCTTCGCGTATTGCGGAAGCGTCGTCGGCGTTGCCGTCGGTATACTCCACCTGGCCTCGTTCAGGGGCTTGCCCATGGCGATCTTGTGGCCGGGGAAATAGAGGTTCCAGTTCGCGTCGTCATCCTTCGTGTAGCCGTTGAGGATGGCGTAGATATAATCCGGCCCCAGCTCCTGATACATGCCGACGCCCGGAATCGGCAGGGCGTCCCACACGAAGGCGGGGAAGCCGCGCTCGTATTTGCGCGCCTTGGCGAGCAGCGACATGTCCGGCGGCGCATTGCCGAGCGCGGCGGCGGCGGCTTCCGGATTGGGGAAGGGCGGCGGGAAATAGTCGGACGGACGGCCGGGACGGTCGAACATCTCGCCCGCCAGTATTCGGACCGTCATGGACCGTATAGGTCGCCGCGAGGTCCTTGACCTGCGCTTCCGTGAAGTCCGGACCGCCGGGCTGGCCGAGGGTGCGGATCGGAATGTGCAGCTCGTGGCAATTGGAGCAGACTTCCTTGTAGATCTTGAAGCCGCGCTGCAATTGCGCCTGGTCGTAGGTTCCGAGTGAAGCCGGCGAAGGACCAGCTCTGGCGCGCCGGATTGGGCTGTTCCTGGGCTTCGCGTCGGCGCGGAGCCTTTTCCGCAGCCTTGTCTTCAGCCCGCAGCGCGAGGGTGGAGAAGGCGACGGCGCCGAGCACGGCCGCCGCGGCAAATCCGAGTTTCTTGGTGAAAGCCATTTTTCTGTTTCCTCGAAATCGGCCGATCAGCCCTTGGTCTGCGGAGCGGGCGCGGCGCTCGCCGCGACCGATGAGGCGGACCCGCCCTTGGCGAGCACCGCGTCGGCGATGGAGGCCGGGACCGGCTTGGTCTTCTCGAACAGGCCGAGCAGAGGCAGGACGATCAGGAAGAAGGCGAAATAAGCCACGCCCAGGATGCGCGCCGCCAGCACATAGCCGCCTTCCGGAGGCATGGCGCCGAGATAGCCGAGGCCGACGCCGCAGACCACGAAGACCCAGAAGAAAATCTTGTAGATCGGGCGGTATTTGGCCGAACGCACTTTCGAGGTGTCGAGCCAGGGCAGGAAGGCCAGCACGGCGATGGCGCCGAACATGGCGATAACGCCGAGCCAGCTTGTTCGGGATCGAGCGCAGGATCGCGTAAAAGGGCAGGAAATACCATTCCGGCACGATATGCGGCGGCGTCTTCATCGGATTGGCCTGGATGTAGTTGTCCGCGTCGCCGAGAAGTTCGGGACGTAGAAAATGAACCAGCGATAGAGGATCAGGAAGCACGGCGATGCCGAAGGCGTCCTTCACCGTCGCATGGGGCGTGAAGGGCACGGTGTCCTTCTCGACGTCCTTGACGTCGACGCCGTCGGGATTGTTCTTGCCGGGCACATGCAGCGCCCAGACGTGCAAGCCGACCACCGCGACGATGACGAAGGGCAGCAGGTAATGCAGGGCGAAGAAGCGGTTCAGGGTCGGATTGTCGACCGAAAAGCCGCCCCACAGCCAGGCGGTGATGTCGTCGCCGACCAGCGGAATGGCCGAGAACAGGTTGGTGATGACGGTGGCGCCCCAGAAGGACATCTGGCCCCAGGGCAGCACATAGCCCATGAAGCCGGTGGCCATCATCAGCAGGAAGATGATCACGCCGAGGATCCACAAGCACTTCGCGCGGCGCCTTGTAGGAGCCGTAATAAATGCCGCGGAACATGTGGATATAGACGGCGAAGAAGAACATGGACGCGCCGTTGGCATGGGCGTAGCGCAGCATCCAGCCCTAGTTGACGTCGCGCATGATCTTTCGACCGAGGCGAAGGCCAGCGTCGACATTCGGGCGTATAATGCATGGCCAGCACGACGCCGGTGACGATCTGCGCGACCAGCAGAAGGAGAGGATGCCGCCGAAGGTCCACCAGTAGTTCAGGTTCCTCGGCGTGGGAAGGCGACGAAGGAGCCGTGCATGAAGCTGAGGATCGGCAGGCGGGCTTCGAGCCACTTCACCGCGCCGTTCTTCGGCTCAAAGGTCGAGAGTCCGTGCATGTTTGATCTCTTCGCAAATTCATTCGGGACGGTCGGAGAGCCCGGCTGCGCCGGGCGGCGGCTCAGCCGATCTTGACCTTGGTGTCGGTCAGGAAGGCGTAGCCGGGAACCAGCAGATTGCGCGGCGCCGGGCCTTTGCGGATGCGGCCCGAGGTGTCGTAGACCGAGCCATGGCAGGGGCAGAACCAGCCGCCATAATCGCCCGGCGTGGCCGAGCGGGATGCAGCCGAGATGGGTGCAGACGCCGACCACGATCAGCCATTGCGGCTTCTGCACGCGGGCGGAGTCGGCCTGCGGGTCCGGCAGGGTCGACACGATCGACGTCCTCGGCGGCTTCGTCGATTTCCTTGGCCGTGCGGTGGCGGATGAACACCGGCTTGCCGCGCCATTTGATCGTGACGATCTGGCCTTCGGGAATGGCGCCGATATCGACTTCGGTCGAGGCCATGGCCAGCGTCGAGGCGTCGGGGCTCATCTGGTTGATGAGCGGCCAGACGACCGCGGCGGCTCCGACGGCGGCGACGGCCCCCGTGGCGATATACAGAAAATCTCTGCGGGTCGGTTCGACCGTCGATGCGGTGGCCAAGTGTTGCGTCCCCAATCGGTTTCAGCGCGACCGGAGCCCTGCGGCGCCGGCGGCTCGCTTCGCCGACTGCCGGCGAAGCTGTTGACGTTGCACGCGCATCCGGCAGATCCAGGCGCGCGCGCGGCGAAAAATACAGATCCGCCACTCCCGCGCGCGCAGACCCGGAGAGACGGGCGCAATGGCGGAATCTTGGCGGAGCCTGTTCAGACAAGCGCCGTTATTTGGCATCGTTCTGCGGCCTTGTCCATAGTCCGCCTTAACAGAAAGGCGTAAATGCGATGGCTTTTTTCCGAGCAGCCGGCATTTCGCCGCCAAGCCTATAGGCGCGGCACGGAGCGCCTGATCCTAGGCAAGTTGCGCGCGGTGCGTTAAGATCTTGCGCGCGCCGATGCGACGATGCTATCGAGCTCTCATGCCATCAAGCGCCCCCTTCTGTCTGCGCTCTGTTCAGCCCGACATCCCGCAGAACGCCGGCACGATGCTGCGCCTTTGCGCCTGTCTGGGCGTCGACGCGGCCTTGATCGAGCCCGCCGGCTTTCCCATATCGCGACCGCCATTTCCGCCGCGCCGGCATGGATTATCTCGACCATGTGCGGATCGAGCGGCACAGGTCCTGGCGGGCTTTCGAGGACTGGCGTGCGACAGACAGGCCGCAGGCTGGCGCTCTTGACCACCCGCGGCGCCATGCCCTACACCGAATTCGCTTTCCGAGCCCGGCGACATCCTGCATGGTCGGGCGCGAATCGGCCGGCGTTCCGGAAGAGGTCCATCGGCGCCGCGCAGGCGCGCCTGCTCATTCCGGTGCGCGCCGGTCTGCGTTCGCTGAACGTCGCGGTGGCGGCGGCCATGGTCTTTGGGCGAGGCTCTGCGGCAGACAATCGGATTCAACGCGGGAGGCAAATGGCTGATCGGAACTGCAGACATCGGAGCTTGACGGCCGCAAACAGGCGGCGGCGGCATGGTTCGAATCCCTGCAATCGCGGATCATCGCCTCCTTCGAGGCGCTGGAGCGACGCGAGGACGCCGTCTTGCTGCGCCCGAGCGCGCAGCCGGGCGTTTTCGCGCTTACCCCTTGGCAGCGGACCAACCACGACGGCGCGCCCGGCGGCGGCGGCCGCATGGGTCTGCTCAAGGGGCGGGTGTTCGAAAAGGCGGGCGTCCATTGCTCGGCGGTGCACGGAACCTTCGCGCCGGAATTCGCCAAAAACATGCCCGGCGCGGCGGAAGACCCGCGTTTCTGGGCTGCGGGCGTCTCGCTGATCGCCCATCCCTGGAATCCGAATGTCCCCGCCGTGCACATGAACACGCGGATGGTGGTGACGAGCCAATGCTGGTTCGGCGGCGGCGCCGACCTGACCCCCGTGCTCGATGCCCGGCGCACGCCAGGAGGATCCCGATTCGCTGGCTTTCCATGCGGCCATGCGGGCCGCCTGCGCCGCCCATCCCGTCGCCGACTATCACACGCTACAAGAAATGGTGCGACGATTATTTCTGGCTGGCGCATCGCAGCGAGCCGCGCGGCATCGGCGGAATTTTTTACGATAATCTCGAGGCCGGCCTTCCCGCCTTCGATCCGGCCTTCGCCTTCACCCGCGATGTCGGACTGGCTTTCGACGGCGTTTATCCGCGGATCGTCGAAGCCAACATGGGCAAGACATGGACGAAAGCGCAACGCGAGGAGCAGCTGGTCCGCCGCGGCCGCTATGTGGAGTTCAACCTGCTCTACGATCGCGGCACGATCTTCGGACTGAAGACCGGAGGCAACGTGGATTCGATCCTTTCCTCGATGCCCCCCATAGTGAAATGGCCATGAACACGCTATAGGAATGCGCCAGCCAAGGCATCAACTCCCCTCGAAAGAAGCGAGCATTGCGATGGACTTCAAACCCGGCGAAATCGTGCAACTCAAGTCCGGCGGCCGCGCCATGACGGTGGTCCGGCAGAACAAGACCGATGTCGACGTGATCTGGTACGCTGAAAACGACGAATTCCATCCGCACGTCCACCATTCCCGCCATCGCCCTGGCGGTCATCGAACTCGACGACGACGAGGATTTCGAGGACGACGAGTAATTTTGGACGTTTCGTCCGTCGTCAGGCGGCCTTTGCCGCTTCGACGACGGCGATGATTTTCGCTCGCGCATCCAGCGCGGCGCGAATGTCCTTCGGAACCTGCCGCCGCGCCTTGGCCCGCGGATAGGGCATTTCCGAAATTGGCGCTCCGTCCGGATAGAGCGCTTCGTGCTCGGCCCAATTATCGAAACCCAGGCGATCGACATTGTCGATGAACGTCTCCGCCGGCGCGTTCTCGGCGAGGATCAGCGCGTGGTCCTCGAGTTCGACGTGGTAATAGACGAAGACGGGGGGGACCTCGGTTTCGCGCAAGATCGACGTCCCGTTGACCAGCGCCCCCGCGTGGATCAGCACATGATCGACAAGCAGGGCGTGATCGGGCGAAAGCAGCAAATCGCGCGCCGGAACGTTCTCGCCCAGCGCGCCTGCCCTCACCCTGATCGGCCAGCAGCGCACCGGATCGGCGAAACGCGCCAAAACCGTGCGCAACCCGATCCATGCGACCGGCCTGGCCTCGCCGGCGAGCGTCATCACCAGGTCGCCACGCGACAGCGTCTCGACGGGAACATCGCCCTCGGGCGTGCGAATCCGCGTGCCCCGGCAGAAACAAGCCGGGTCAACCTGGATATCAAGGCTCCCATCAGGAGGGTCATTAAACTGAAACTCATTGGCGGACAAAGCGCCCATGAAGGTCAGGCTTTCAGTCACGGTTTGGCCTTCGTCCGCGCCCGTGACGCTGACCAAGGTGTTCCCGCCCGATGCCGTGACGGTCTCACTCACGAGATTGAAGTTGGCGAGGTTTATCGTATCGGTGGCGGCGAAACCGGAGATCGGACCAATGTCGCCGGATTGCGATAGAACCAGCGTGTTCCCCGTGCCGAGAAACGTCACCGGCCCCGAAAATGCGGTCTCGAACTGAATTGTGCCGCCATTGGCGATTTCCGCCGTCGAATCGACGACCGTGGCGCCGGCCTGAACGTCGATGAGAGCCGCGCCCTGCGCTTCAAGCAACACCCCGGTGAGGGTCGTCGCGCCGACTGTCACTGTTGCGTCGACGCTTCCGTTGGTTGGCGTCGGTCCTTCCGCCTCGATGGCTCCGAGTGTGATGGCGTTTTCGATCAGCACGCTGCTCGGGTCCGATGCAGTCCCGTTCGCCACGATATTGCTCACGTTGGGCTCGGTCAGATAGGTGACCGGCGCCGTGTCGATTCCATAGAGATCCGTGACGAACGCCTCGTTGCCGAGCGACGTCGTAGAGCCTGTATAGAAGAGATTGACGTCCTGCGGGTAGGCTGCAGGAGAACTGCCCGCATAAGAGGCTGCTTCCGGGGAGCCGTTGGTGGCGAATGTTATGCCGCCGAGATCGAACAGCGGGCCGCCGTCGAGGAAAAGCTTGTTGTCGGCGCCGTCGATGCTCCCTGGCGCCAGGCCCATGGTCAGGGTCTGGACCGCGCCCGTTGCGTCAGTGGACGTATAGGTTCCGGACGCAGCGGAGACCGTATAGGAGCCGTCGGAATTCGCAGTATTGCCGATCGTGAGGTCGAGACTGATCGTGATGGCCTGCTGGCCGGACTGGGCATTGGGGGTAACCAGATTAAGTACGATGTCCGCCACGTGACCCTCCTGAGGCCAAGCCCGGACAATTGACGCCATCGAGACGTCACGCTTGCGTTCCTGTCATACGAAAAGCGCTGGTCGAGCTGCAGAAACTATTCTCCCAGCATGGTTAATTCGGCGTAAAAACTGCCGGAAAACGTGCATACCTTTGCGGCTACTCAGCAATGGTTGCAGAATTTGCCGCAAAGTCATCGAGGCAGAAGCGCAGAAATCAGCGTGTGACTTTGGAGGTCGGCAAGTCGAAATCCGCCGGAGCGCCTTCAGGCTCGAAAACCCCATCCTCCCGCATCGCGCCGCCTTGCGGGGCGGCCGGCGTTTCATCCGGCTTCGGCGCATGCAGCGCGAGGGCGCCAGAAGGATTTTGCGCGACGGCCGGGCGGCGCGGCGGCGCAGGCGGCGGCTGGCTCTGGCGGCGCGCCGGATCGGCGGCGGCGATGGCGGCGGCGGCCAGCGCCAGATCAGGACCGGAATGCATCGCATAGGCGCGGTTCTCGCGCGGCGGCGCCGGCCTGGGCGATATCGAGATCGTCGTCGATCTCCGGCGCGTCGGGCAGACTGTCCTTGCGTGACGGCGGTTCGGTCATTTGCGGCGCCGGCTTGCAGATCCGGCGCGGCCCCGTCGAGGTCATGCCATGCATGGCGAGATCGACATGGATGTGATTGTAATGGAACGGATTCGAGCCGGGGCTCAGCACGGTGGTGAAATGGCCGCAGGCGCCATTATGGACGTCGTGCAGGAAAGCCTGGGTTTCGGGATCGCCGCGCGTCCAGTCGTGGACCAGGGTGATCTTGCGCCCGTCGGCGAGCCGGAAGCCGCCGACATCAAGGGCGTTGCCGAAGGAATGTTCGGACAGTTTCGCGCCCGATCTGGTTGTTCATGCCGCGGCAATTATAAGAGCCCATGCGAATCGATCTGCGCCACCGGCTGGCCGAAACGCGCCTGCGCCGCCGGCTGCACCACCTCGGCGAGCCAGGCGTCGAGTTCGGCGACCATGGAGCAGTCGAGCGTCTGGGTTGAATTGAACAGCACCGCCCCGCCCTGCAAGGCCGTGACCTTCAGCGGTTGGGTCAGGCCGCAGATCGACGGGCCGTCGATTTCATGGGCCGCCGGCTGAACGTAGGCCGAGAAGGGGACGCGTTTTTCGGCGAGGCAGGCGTTTTCCGCGCGCGCGCGCCAGGCCGGGCGTTCGGCGCGCTCCCACTTCGAGCATCCGGCGAGCGCGCCGATGCCTAACAGGAGCAGGAGAGGGATCGCGGGGGAATGCGCCATGTTGCGATTCCTGCAACCGGCGCGTTAAGCGGCGCTAAAGCAAAATAGTTAACGACAAAATTTTCATTGGGCGTCAGCGCGAAAGGTCCCTCATCCGAAAGCCGGAGCGGTTTCCTCAGCCGATTTCGTCGCCTTCGCGCCGGAATTTTCGGCGCCGCTTTTCAGCAGGCCGGGCGCGATCGCTTCCGCCGCCCATGCGCCGGACAAGACCGCCGCCTCCACGCCGGGCCCGAAATTCATGGATCCAGCGACAACCAATCCGGGAATCGGGCTCTTCGAACCCTTCATCCGTCCCTGTGGCGCGACGCCATAAATCGCGCCGGCGCTCGACCAGTCATAGCGCGCATAGGTGATGGGGCTAGCCTCAAAGCGCAGGATAATTCTTTCGCGCAACCCGGGCAGCGCCTTTTCCGCGCGGGCGATCAGATCGTCGGCCAAGGCTTTCTTGCGGGCGAGATAATCTTCGGAACGACGGTGCTCGCGCCAATCGTCTTCGGCGAAGTCGCTCTCCGGCGGGAACCATTTCGCCGCCTGCTCGGCGCTCATCAGGGTAAAGATATCTATCGCCGCATAGCCCTGCGGCGCGTCGGTCGGATCGACCAGACCGGGCTGGGCGACCAGGCAGCCGCCCGCGGCCGGGTCCGAGACGAAGATCAGCGGCTTGCCTTCGGGCTCGCCCGTGACGCCGAGATGCACGGCGAAACCCGAGGCGGCCGGCGCCGCCGCCGCGAGATTTTGGAGGAATTTTTCCGGCAGATGCCCCGGTTCGAGCATCTCCAGGAAAGTCCGGCGCGGATCGCTGTTGGCGACAATGGCGCGGGCGCGGACCGTCTCCCCGTTCTGCAGGACCACGCCTGCGGCGCGCCCCTGTTCGACCAGGATTTTTCGCACGCCGGTCCGGTAGAAAATCTCCCCGCCCCTGTCTGTGATCGCCTGGGCGAGGACTTCCGAGAACCGGCTGGTCCCGCCCTTGGGATAAAAACCGCCGTTGAAATAATAGCCGAAGATCGGCGCCATCTGGGCGCTGGTCGGCGCCTGCGGCGTGTCGCTGACATAGCCGGTCATGGCCGTCAGTCGCCGCCGCGCCGCCTCCCCGCGCACATGGCCAGCGACAAGGTCGACAAAAGGGACCTGCGCCCATCGCACATAGAGCGGGTGGTCCTTGGCGAAGGCCAGCATGTCGTCGACGGTGCGCAAAGGCCCCGAAAAGCCGTTGTATCCGGCGGTCTTGCGTTGCGCGTCATTGATCGCCTGCATCGTCTCGAAAACGGCGGCTATGCCAACCGCATCCTCGGGATGGAGCCGCCCAAGCGCCTCGGCGTGCGCGCGTCCGTCGCGCGGCGGGTCGAAAGCCTCGCCGTCCTGGATCATGCGATAGTCGAGACGCAGCCAGTCGATCTTGTCGGCGCAGCCGAGGCGGCGCAGCAGGCGGTCCAGCGTTCCGCCCGCATAGGCGCCGGAAAAGTCATGCGGCCCCGCATCGAAGCGGAAAACGCGCGCCTCGCCGCCATGGCGGAGTTTTCGCAACCAGGAATGGCAGAAGCCGCCGGGCAGCACATGTTGCTCGAAGAGCTTGACCTTCAGTCCGGTCGCGGCGAGCAGGGCTGCGGCGGTCAGGCCGCCAATCCCGGCGCCGATGATGACGACATCGACCTCGCCTGCCGGACGCGGCGCGTCGAAACGCGGCGCCGGCCAGTCGAAATCCTGCTGCGCCTTGATCTGCTTTGTCAGGATCGCCCGCACCAGCAGGTTGGGACCGACGATAGAGAGCAGGATGCCCGACAAGGTCAGCGCCGCGCCGACGAGCGGATTAACGCGAAGCCAGACCAGCACGCCGGACGCCAGGAAAATCACCATCCAAAGCGTGGAAATCGCCTTGTTGACGCCGATGAAAACAGGACTGTCCCGCAATTGCGGCTGGTCGGCCGCGGAATAATCCGCCGTCCAAGGCTTTCCGCGGCCGAGCGACACAAAGGCCGCCAGGGCCAGGACGAAAAAGGACAGCGCCACGCCATGGGCCAGAACGTAGTCCGGGACCACTGCCGAGAGCGCGGCCAGCACCGCGAAGAGCGGCAGTCCGGCGAATTCCATCGGCCGCATCGCGCCCTGCCGCCAGCGCCAGGCGTTGAGCGCCAGGGACAGGATCAAGCTCGTGAGGATCGCAGCGAAAGGGGCAGCAGGCGTCAGCGCCCAGAACAGGAAAAAAGGCAAAAGGCCGATGTTGGCGGCAATGGAGGCGCGCATGCCGGTCTCCGTCAATCAAGGAAACGGCGGCCCGAAAGCCGCCGTCGGAATGTCAGGTGCGTCGACTCTGGGCCCTGCGAGGCGCGACTGGCCATGAAGCGTTCGAATTCCTCCCGGTCCTTGGCGTGGCGCAGGCCTTCGAGATATTCGGTAAACGCCTTTTCGGCCTCGAAAATCCTGCGCCTTTCCTCTTCGAGGCGGGCCATTTCCGTTTTGCGCCAGTCGTCGAAGGCGGTGTTGCCGCTCGACGCCCAGCCCTCGCCGGCAAAATGGCGGGCCATACCGCCGAGACCGCTCCGCTGCTCGAAGCCGCCCCATTTTTCATGGGCGAACTGGCCGAAGTCCCCGGCATAGTCGGTTTTCGCCTGATAGATCTTCCATCCGAGCATCGCGAGCCCGATTGGCCAGAAAAGGATGAAAGCCAGAATGATCGCCATCAGTTCAATGGGCTTGAAACGCATGCGTCCGCAATGCGCGCGATAGGCCCGGGCGTGATGTGCACAGCTCATGAGAAAAGCTCCCTTCATCGAAGGGACGATCGCCCCTCGATGTGAATGTAATGTACATTTACATTTTTGTCTTTTAAAGGGCGATCAGCGAAAAATTTCCGTGATCACTTTTGCGGGGGCATCACACCCTTGACGCCGAGCGCCTCGCGGACCGCCGTCTCGATCAGCGCCGCGACGCCGGACTCCAGCAGAGCCGCGGCTTCGACCTGCTGGTCGCGGAATTGGCCCGCCAGCATGAGTTCGGCGACGCCATGGGTCATGGCCCAGATCTGCATGGCGAGCATTTTGGCTTTGGTTTCGGGAGCATAGAAATGGCGCAGCACCGCGACCGTGGTGCGGACAAGTTCGTCGAAAGCCTTTTGCGCCGGGCCGCCGGCGGTCGGCTGTGAAAGGAAGCCGGCGTCACCGAACATGGCCTTGTAAAGTCCTGGTTCGGTTTTGGCGAAGGCCAGGTAGGCGGCGCCGCGCCGTCGTAGCGCCGAGATCGGATCAGGGCGCCCATTGTCCCAGGCGCGGCCGAGCTGTTCGTTGAAATTCTCGAAACCCTGCTGCGCCAAGGCCGTGACCAGCGCATTGCGGTCGGCGAAATGGCGATAGGGCGCGGCGCCGGTGACGCCCACCCGCTTCGCCGCTTCCGCCAGGGTGAAGCCGGCCGGTCCGCGCTCGGAAATCAGCGCCCGCGCCGCCGCAAGCAGCGCCTGGCGTAGCCGGCCATGATGGTAGCCACGCCCCTTCCCGCCCAGCCTGCCGCATTCATCCGTTTCGGGGCTCATCGGCGTTCCTGTTCCCTGCCCTGGCGCCATGCATCGCGCGGCGCACGGCGGTCATCGCGCATTTCATGTCCCACCGCAATCTTGTGCAGCGGGCAAATCGGCAGCGCACAGGAAGGCATGCCTTTCTTTTGAGCAAAAATCGCCATAATGCACAAAGTTCCGACCCATTTGCCCGCCTTTTGGAATTGTTTGATTTTGTAGCAAAATTTACAATTCATTAATGCTTTGAGGATGAACTGATCACAGGACGAGTTCGTTTCCGGATCCTGAGCGTTCTTCCGAACACCGTGGAGGCTTCGAACATGACGACCGCAATCAAAGTCGAGATATTGTCGATCTGCGCCGCCTTCGCCTTCATGACGGTTATTCTCGTCGCGGTCTGGTAAGACACGCGGCGCGCGCCCGGTCCTGCATTCTCAAAGCCCTTCTTCGCCAGACTTGCGAAGCATCTTTTCCTACGAAGCGGGCGCCCTCCCGGTCCAGCTTCGTTCTTGCCGGCGCAACGGCAATTCGAGCGCGTTTGGAGTTTCTCCAAATGCGCTCTTTTTTCAATCTTTCAATTTCAGAGGCGGCTTCAGGCCGGTCGTTTGAAGCGGAGGCTGGCGCTCTGCTGGAACAAGCGATCCTGGGACATGCCGAGCATTTCCATCTTGCGCAGGTTGATCGGCGCCAAGCCCATCACCAATTCGACCCAGATGTCGGTAATGTCGCGCAATTCCTGCAATTCCAGCGGCGAAATACGCCGCCTGACCTGGCCGACGGCCCCGAGAAGCCGATGACGCTTGCCGTTTTCCGCGATGAAGGCCCGCGCCCGCGCCGGCCCCTCGCCCTTCTCGGCCAGAATGTCGATCAGGCCCATTTCGAAGAAGTCCTCGGCCTTGTACATGCGGCCGCTCATGATCAGTTTTTCGGCGCGCGCGGCGTCGAGCCGGCGTGAGAGCAGGCTATAAGCGCCCATGCCGGGGAAAGTGTGGAACAGCGCCTCTGGAAAGCCAAGGTTGACGCCGCGTTCGGCGATGACGAACTGGCAGCTCAGCGCTGCCTCCAGCCCGCCGCCCAGCGCGTCGCCCTCGAGCAGGGCCATGGTGACGGTCGGCGAGTTGAAGCCGTGGTAATTATTGTAGATGGCGTCCACGCAGGCATAGGCGTATTGCCGCAGCCCTTCGCTGTCACGGGCGCGCACGCGGTCAAGGAAGAAGGGGAGGTCGCCGCCCATGTTGAAGACGCCCGGCCGCAGCGAGCCGCCGACGAAGAATTTTATCGGCGGCTCCTCGAAGGCGCGACCCTCGTAAAGGGCCCGGATGTCGGCGTTGAGGGCATTGAGCTCACGCAGCAGCGGCAGGCTCCAGCTGACCGTATGTTCATGGCGCATCGAACACCACACCGTCTTTGTGACGGGGTCGAAACGCACGTCCAGCATACGGCGCGGCTTGATGAGGAATTCGAGACAGAGGGGCAGAGGCGCGCCATCCGGCTCGACTCGCGAGCGCTGCGGATCGGCCAAGGGGCTCTGAATGGGCAGCGCGGAAGGCAGAGACGAAAAATCGATTGACTGCATCATGGCTTGGACGTTCCAGGCGGGCATTGACGCCATGCGCCGCTTATTGCCGCGCTCAAAAAGCTAACAAAAATTAACCAGACCAAATGTTACGCTGGCGCCATAGGTAAAGGAAATTGTTAAAAAAATACAATGCAAGAAGCCTTGCCCAAAACAATGACTTGCTTTGTTCTTTCATGACCTTGGGTCAAAATTCCTCCCGTTGCGCGCGCGCGACGAGCGAACGCTCCGTACCGCGCCAGCAGCCCTGATTCGTCGCCGCAGGCCGCGACCAGCGCTTCGAGATCGGCCGGCGGATTTGCGACCAGGCCGTTCAGGCCGTCGTCGCTGATCAGCCGCGCAGGGGCCACGCCGGTTGTCCGCGCCAGCTGCAATCGCGCCGCTCGCAGCCGGCCGAGGCGTCGCGTCTCCTCGACGTTCAGCGGCCGCGCGGGCGGGCGCGGATCATCACCCGCTTGCCCTTGCAACGGCTGTTCCGGCTCCGGCGGGTCAAGCCAGGCATCCCCGGCGAAAACGGCGTGGACCAGCCTTGCGGCGAAAGCCCGCGCCTCCAACGGGGCGACGCGCGCAAGTCCCGCCATGCGCCGCAGCCCGCGAAAGCCGCGCCGGCAATTGTCGCATTGGCCGCAGGGCGGCGCCGTTTCGCCCAGCGCCGCCAGCAGAAGCTGCTCGCGACATTCGACCGTGGTGAAATAATCCGCCACGATCTTCGCCCGTTGCGCCGCCGCGGCGTCGACCCTCGCGATATCGAAGCGCGCCGCGCGCAGCGCCGCGAGCTTGCGCGGCGCGTAGAAGGCGATGGCCTCCGCCGGCCGGCCGTCACGGCCCGCCCGGCCCGTTTCCTGATAGAGCGTTTCAAGATGATCGGGCGCGTCGCGATGGATCACATAGCGCACGTCGGGCTTGTCCACCCCAAGCCCGAAGGCGATGGTCGCGACCATGACGCGATCGGAGGCCGCCAGAAAATCGTCCTGGCGCTCCTCTCGCGTCTTCGTCGGCAGGCCCGCGTGAAAGGCGCCGGCCTTGTGGCCGGCCTCGGCAAGGGTCTGCGCCAGCGCGTCCGCGGTTTTCCGCGCGCCGCAATAGATGATGCCGCTCCGGCCTTTGCGCGCTTCGACCAGATCCAGGATCCGGCGCGTCGGATCGCCCTCTTGCGGCAGGGCCGAAAGCGCGATCGCCTTGCGGCGGAACGATCCGACAAAAATCTCTGGCGGCCGGTGGAACAGGCTTTCGACAATGTCGTCACGGGTGCGCGGGCCGGCGGTCGCGGTCGCCGCCAGCATCTGCGGAAACCCCAGCGCCTCGGACGCCGAGGCGATACGGCGATAGTCGGGCCGGAAATCATGGCCCCATTGCGAGACGCAATGCGCCTCGTCGACCGCCAGCAGGCGGACGCCGGCCTCGCGCAGCAGGGCCAGGGTTTCTTCATGGGCCAGCCGTTCGGGCGAGAGATAGAGCAGGCGCAACCGCCGCCGCTCCAGGCTGTCGCGGATCTTCCCGTAAGCGTCCGCGTCCAGGTCGGCGTGGAGCGCCGCCACAGGCAGGCCGCGGGCCTGCAATTTCCGCGTCTGGTCGCGCATCAGGGCGATCAGCGGCGAAACGACGAGGGTCAGGCCGGGGCGCGCGATGGCCGGAAGCTGGTAGATCAGCGACTTGCCGCCGCCCGTCGGCCAGATCACGAACAGGTCGCCGCCGTCGAGAGCCGCGCCGATCGGTTCAGCCTGGCCCGGCAGGAAGTCGTCATATCCGAAGCCATCACGCAGAATTGTCCTGGCGGCGTCGAGGTCAGCCATGGCGCAGGCCGCTCAAACCGCCGGCATTCGCGTTGCCGCAGGGCGCCAAAGTCGAGTGCGTGAAAGGGGCTTGCCTCATTGTCATGAACAGGTCTACAGCCTAGATTGGCATCGCGCGGCGGCACGGCGCGCGCCATTATTTTGCACCGATTCGGGCCAGTCGTCCCGAGCGTAAGGAAGGAAACACCGTATGAAACTGATCCACGCCCTGTCGGCCGCGGCCGCCCTCGCGCTTGTCTCCTCGACCGCCTTCGCCGCGGGCGATCCCGATGCGGGCGCCAAGGTGTTCAACAAATGCGCCGCCTGCCACAAGATCGGCCCCGGCGCCAAGAACGCCGTCGGCCCCGAACTCAACGGACTCAACGGCCGCAAGAGCGGCACGGCTGAGGGCTACGCCTATTCCGACGCCAACAAGAATTCCGGCATTACCTGGGACGAGGCGAAGTTCAAGGAATATATCGCCGCGCCGCAGAAGGTGGTTCCGGGCACCAAGATGACCTTCCCCGGCCTGCCGAACGAAGCCGACCGCGACAACGTCTGGGCCTATATCTCCCAGTTCAAGGCCGACGGCTCCAAGTAAGCTTGTCAAAGCAGGTTTTTCAGGTCTTCGGGCCTGACCGCCGGCCGCGCCTCGCGGCCGGCTTTTTTGTCTTTTCCCTCACCTTTGTCTTTCCCCTCACGTGCGAAACGCTTAAAGAGCGGCGCATGACCGAACTTTCGCTCGATTACGCCCTGCAAACCCCCGCCGACCTGCCCGCCATCCGCAAGCTGGAGGAGCGCGCCTTCGGTCCCGGCCGTTTCGCCAAGACCGCCTATCGGCTGCGCGAGGGCGCGGCGCCCGACTGGAGCCTGTCCTATGTCGCGCGGATCGGCGGCATGCTGGTCGGGGCCAACACCATGACACGCATCGCCATCGGCGGCGCCCCCGCCCTGCTGCTCGGCCCCCTGACCGTGGAAGAGGCTTTTCGCGCCAGAGGACTGGGCGAGGCGCTGGCGCAGAAGTCGCTGCAGGCGGCCAAGGCCGCCGGCCACAGCTTCGTCATCCTGGTCGGCGATCCGCCCTTCTACGAGCGGATGGGTTTTTCGCGCACGCCCTTCGGCCAGATCCTGCTGCCCGGCCCTGTCGACCCCGGCCGCCTGCTGCATTGCGCCCTGCAGGAGGGCGCGCTGGCGAATCACAAGGGCGCGGTCACCTCGGGCGGGTAAAATCAGCGCAGGAATCTTTGGCCAAATGCGAGAAGGGCGTTTTTCCGCGGCTTGATTTAGGCGAAAAATTGTTCTTGCTTTGTTCCATGTGAAACAGTTTACGCGTTCCCGTTGAAATCGTGGAGTTTTCCGGCCCATTCGCCGGCGCCGCGCCAATCGCGCGAGGGCGCAACCTGTGGGTTGAGCGCCTTCAAAAGGTCGGAATTCGAGCCAAAACAAGCGCGTTTTCGCAGGAAAACCGCAAGAATTCGCGCTTTTTTTCTCGTTTTCCGCGTTTTTTCCATTGCAGTCTGGCGCAAAAAGCGACGCAACCTGGGCGCGCAATCTTGCGGACGCCGTGGCAATCGCCAGACGCGATGGCGACATTCCGGACGCAGCCGTTGAGAGACGCGCTGCGTCGACCGCTCGCGCCAAATTCGGCCATTGCGTGTCGGCGGAACGAAACGGCCCGTTCGACTGACTGCGGTCATTCATCCGCCTCGGCGAAATCGTCCATCGATGTTTTGCCGGGCGGACGCGACATCGAATGTGGCCGCCCTCCGCCTTGGGCGCGGCGTATGTTGATCCGACCGCGCTGAAGGCGCCTCGTTGTCGGCCTCCGCATTCGCCCGGACTATCCGCGCCGCGCCCGCTGTGACAGCATGGGCTTCGCAGTCAGGCGCCGGCCTGATCGGTCCGATGATCCTTCGACTGGGGAGGCGCAGATTATTGCCGATTCCGAATTGGGCGCTCGCGCCATGGCCTTCGCGTCCAAGGCCCGCTCGCTCGGCGCCATGGCCGAGCTCGCCGCCGCGCTGCAACGGGAGATCGAGCCGCTCGGCATGACCGCCGCCGCCAGCGGCTTCGTGTCGGGACCGCGCGCCGCCTCGTCAAAAATCTTTCATTTCACCAATTGGCCGGAGGACTGGCGCGCCCATTACATGGCGGAGGAATTCCTGCCGGTCGATCCTCTGGTCCGCTGGGCGCGCAATTGCGGGACGCCCATCGCCTGGAGCGAACTTTTCCGGCGTCTGCCGCCCAAGGATCGCGGACGCCATGCGATTGAAGCCGCCGCGCGCTTCGGCTTCACCGAGGGGATGGCGGTGCCGATGCGCTCGGCCGACAATTCGCTCGGGCTTGTCGCCTTCGGCGGCGCGCGCGGCGCATTGCGCCCGTCCGAACAGGCCTTTCTCGCCCTATTGGCGCGCGAGGCCTTCGAGTCGGCCGAACGGATCGATTCTGACGGCGATGGCGGCAAGGCGGCGCCGATTCTCGGGCCGCGCGAAATCGAATGCCTGACCCTGCTGGTGCGCGGCCATTCGGATCGCCAGATTGGCGAGCTTTTAGGCATTAACGAAGCAACTGTCCGCTATCATCTTGGTATAACGAGAGAAAAATTTACGGCGCTGTCGCGCACCCACTTGGCGGCGCTCGCGGTGGCGCAAGGTTATGTGCATCTTTGACTTTGGTCTCTGTTGCCGAATTGGCACAGCGAGGGGAAGTTTTCACTGCAAATCCGCTAAAATCGTTGTTTTCCTATCGGTTTCGATAGCGGGCTCCAGAGGATAGGCGTCTAGGCTTGCCGCAGAAATGTTTTTTCGGCTGAGGCGCCCACCATGATTTCTTCAAAAACTCCTTCATACGCTGATCGTCTTTTCGCGCTGAACCGGTTCCGTCGTGTGCTTCTCGCTGGGACCGCCTTTGTCGGTGTGACGCTCGCGGGTCCCGCATGGGCGGTTTGTGCTGCGGGAGTGTCGGGTGTCGCCGGCGGCGCCGGAGCCGGAAGCACGGGCGGAGCCGGCGGCTCCGTGGTATGCGGAAAGCCAGGGGCGGGCTCCGCCGGGGTCGGAACTGGAGCCGGCGCCGGAGGAGCGGCGGGTACGAGCGGCTCCAACTACACGACAGGCGCGACAATCAACGGGACCGTGACCGGAGGCGCAGGCGGGAAGGGTGGCGCCAATGATGGCTCCGGCACTGACGCGGGCGGCGGCGGCGCCGGTGGAACCGGCGCTTCCGTCTCTGCGGCAATCACGCTCTCCAACAGTGGGACGCTGACCGGCGGCGCTGGCGGGAACGTCTCGACGGCTCCGCCGGTCCTCGCCAATGGCACCAATGGCGGCGGCGGCGGCGGCGCGGGAGGCATCGGACTTTTTGTCTGGGGCGGCGCAGCAACGATCACAACCTGGCCGGCGCCACGATCAAAGGCGGCGCCAGCGGTTGGGGCTACGGCGGCGACACCGGCTCGGGTGGCATCGGCGTGCAGATCATTGGCGGCGCGCTGGACAATTCCGGCGCAGTCGCCGGCGGCGCTTCCGCATCCGCCTTTAGCGCCGGGATTTCGGTCGGCGGTGGCGGAGCCGGCGTTCAGGGCGTGTTGACGACTGTGTCCAACAATGGCGGCGCCGACGATCACCGGCGGCGCTGGCGGCGTTGGGGCGTACGGCCCCTACTACAACTCTCCGGTTCCGGCGACGCAGGGAGGGGCGGGTGGCGCAGGCGGCGACGGCGTCGCGCTGACCAGCAGCACATTGACGAACGCCGCGTCGATCACCGGCGGCGCCGGCGGCGCCGCCGGCACGGGCGGCACGGCGTACTTCGCGACCTCAAATCCGGGCGGCCTTGGCGGAACGGGCGGGGCCGGCGGAAACGGCGCGACCTTGAATGGCGGAACCGCCAGCAATAGCGGTTCTATCGTCGGCGGCGCGGGCGGCGCAGGCGGCGCAGGCGGCAATGGCGGCTACAACACGAGCGGCTTGGGCGGGCCCGGAGGCCAGGGTGGAGTGGGCGGCCTGGGCGGCTCAGGCGTCAATGTCGCCAGCGCAACACTGACCAACAGCGGAAAGATCGCCGGCGGCGCCGGCGGCGGCGCGGGCGCCGCAGGCTCGGGCGGCGCGGGCAGCAACGCCACCTATGGTCCCGCAGGCGCTGCGGGGACCGTCGGCCTTGGCGGCGCGGGCGTCACCGGCTCCGACGCGACCATCGTCAATTCCGGAACCATCGCGGGCGGTCTGGCTGGCGACGGCGTGACCCGGTCGGCGGCGCTGGCCTTCACCGGGGGCGCCAACACATTGACGACATTGGGCTCCGGCGCGCTGACTGGCGGCATCAATATCGCTGCCGGTTCGCTGACTTTCGACCAGACCGCGACCGGGGCAAGTTCTGCCTCCTATGGCAACGTCATTTCCGGCGCCGGCGCGGTCGCCGTCAACGGCGGCGCAAACAGCGTGACCCTCACCGCCGCCAACACTTATGCCGGCGCGACGACGGTCAACACCGGAACCCTGCTCGTGAATGGCTCCCTGGCGAGCCCGACGACCACGGTCAATAGCGGCGGCGCCTTGGGCGGTTCCGGCTCGATCGCCGGCGCGGTCACGGTGGCGAACGGCGGCGCGCTGATCGGCGCGACGGGCCAGGACTTGGCCTGGGTTCGCTGAACTTGAACAGCGGCGCCATTGTCGACGTAACTCTGGGCGCCCCTTCGTCGCCGCCCCTGTTTCAAGTCGCGGGCAACCTCACGCTGGGGGGAACGCTGAACGTCGCCGCCGCCGCCGGTTATGGCTTTGGCGTTTACAGCCTGTTCGATTACGGAGGAATTCTCACCAATAATGGCATGTCTGTCGCCGCTTTGCCCGCTGGCGATGTCGGTGTGATCCAGACCTCCGTCGCCAATCAGGTCAATCTCGTCGTCTCTGCCTATGTTGCGCCGACGATTTAGTTCTGGAATGGCGCGACCACCTCCCCGACGGGGACGATCGTTGGCGGCGCGGGAACCTGGACCGCCGGCCCGGCGACCAACTGGACCGATTCCGCCGGCGCGACCTCCAGCGCCTGGGCCGGCAATTTCGCAGTGTTCCAGGCCGCAAGCGGAGCCGCCGTCACGGTCGACGCAAGCGCCGGAGGGGTTTCGACGACTGGCATGCAGTTCATTGGGACGGGCTGGAGCGTCAATGGCGCGCCGATCACCCTCGATGGCTCTGCCGGCCAGACGACCATCCGCGTCGGTGACGGCTCCGCGGCCGGCGCCAATTATTCCGCAACCATCGGCTCGACGCTGACCGGCTCGACCCAACTGGTCAAGACTGATCTCGGAACGCTCACTCTCGATGGGGCCAACACTATTCCGGCGGCACGGCGATATCTGCGGGAACGCTGACCGTCGCCCATTCCACAGCCGGCGCCATCGACGCCTTGGGCGCCGGCGCGATCACGTTCACCGGGACGGGCGTGCTTGATTTCAGCGTCACCGGAACGCTGGCCAATACGATCAATGTCAATACCGGCGTCTCGGCGACGCTTGGCGCGCAGGCGGGCCAGACGCTGACGCTGAACGGCGCGTTCAATTACAACGGCGGCGCCGGTACGATTCTGCATTTCGGTTCGGCGACCGATGCCGGAACCGTCGTCGCCAATATGTCCTCGGAAGCGTCGCGTCGGGCGGCGCCGTGTCGATCGACGGCGGCGTGCTGAAGATCGGCAGCGCTTTCGCCGGGGCGGCCTATCTCCCCACCACGACAGCGCTGCCGGTGACGATCAACGCCGGCGGAACCGTGGACCTCAACGGCTTCAACGCCTCGCTCAACGCCGTCACCAGCGCCAGCGCGGGAACGATCACCGATACCGGGGCTGTGACGGCCCTGGTGTCTTCGGCCGCGACCGCTCAGACCTTCAACGGAACGCTGGCCGGCGCGCTCACGCTTATCGTCAACGGTCCGGGAACGCTGACCCTGACCGGCGCCAACAGCTATGCCGGCGGAACCGCGCTGACAAGCGGAACCCTCGCCGTCGGTAACAGCCTGGCGCTTGGCGCGGGCGCGCTGAACATGGCGAACGGCACGACGCTGCAATTTACCGCGCCGGGCCTCACGCTCGCCAACGCCATCGCATTCGGCGTTGGCGGCCCGAACATCGACACCGGCGCCAATACCGAAACGATTTCGGGCGTCATCTCCGGCAATGGCGGCGTGCTCGACAAATACGGCACGGGCACGCTGATCCTGACCGGCGCCAACACCTATTCCGGCGGAACCAACATTCACGCCGGCACGATCGGCGTCGGCAATAATGCGGCGCTTGGCGCGGGGACGCTGGCCATGGTGTCCGAAACGCAACTGCAATTCCAATCGAACGTCAGTCTCGCCAACGCCATCACCTTGGCGTCCGGCGCGGAATATATCCAGACCGGCGCCTCTACGGGAACGCTTTCGGGTCTGATTTCGGGTTCCGGCGCGCTGGTCGTCAATGGAACGGGCAATTTGATCCTGCCGAACGCCAACACATTTTCCGGCGGCGTCCAACTCGACACGGTCGGCCTGACACTCGAAGTCGGCAACAGCCAATCGCTGGGCACGGGCCAGCTGATCATGGCGACCGGCACGACGCTGCAATTCACCGCGCCCAATCTCAATCTCGCCAATAATGTCGAACTCGTCGGCGGCGTCGAACCGACGATCGATACGGGCGCCTTCACCGAAACCATGTCGGGCGTCTTCACCGGCTCAGCCCCTCTGACCAAGATCGGCTCCGGCGCACTGATCCTGACCGGCCAAAGCCCGACCTATAACGGCCCGACCGAAGTCTCCGTCGGAACGCTGGTCGTCAACGGCTCGCTCGCCGGTTCGGCCGTCAAGGTCGACAGCGGCGCGACGCTCGGCGGCTCGGGAACGGTCGGCGCGATCAATGCGCTCGGCGGGGCGACCGTAGCCCCCGGCGTCCTGACCCCGTTCTCGACCCTGTCCTCCACCGGCGCCGCTGACCTTCAACGCCGGTTCGACCTTCCTCGTCAACATCAACGCCGCCGGGCAGAGCGACAAGCTGGCGACATCCGGCGCGGCGACGCTGAACGGCGGAACCGTCGCGGTCGCGGCGGCGGCGGGCGCCTATTCGCCTCTGACCAGCTACACGCTGATCACGGCGGCGGGCGGGGTCTCCGGGACTTTCGCGTCGCTTTCGACGCCGGCAAGCCTCGCCTTCCTGTCGCCCTATCTGAGCTATGACGCCGATGACGTCGACCTGCGCTTCAAGCAGATCGCGAATTTCGCGTCGGCGGCGCAAACGCCGAACCAGATCGCCACCGCCGCCGCGCTGCAAGCGCAGCCGATCGGCTCGCCGCTCTATAACGCCCTGATCGGCCAGACCGGCGCCGGCGCGCGCGCCGCCTTCGACGCGCTGTCGGGCGAAATCCACGCTAGCGCCGCCTCCAGCCGCCTTCGACGACTCCCGCCTGCCGCGCGAAGCCGTGCTCGGCCGGCTCGCCGATCCCTATGGCGCGCCGCCGTCGAGCGCCGCCGGCTTCGTCGCCTCGACCGCGCCGGTCTCCGACCCGCTGTCCGGCAATCTTCTGACCGCCTGGGGGCAATTCTTCGGCGCGAGCGGCCATGTCAACGGCGACGGCAACGCCGCCGACCTCAACCGCTCGCTCGGCGGCTTCATTCTCGGCGTCGATCAGAGCCTCGACAATCGCTACCGCTTCGGCCTGACCGGAGGCTACACCCAGTCGGGCCTGAGCCTTCCTGCGCGGGCCTCCAGCGGCTCGCTCTACAGCTCCTTCGTCGGCCTCTACGGCGGCGCGACGTTCGACGCCCTCCAGTTGCGCGGCGGCGCGCTCTATGCCTTCAACCGCTTCGAAACCAGCCGGACCCCCGCCTTCCCCGGCCTCTACGACGCCGACAGTTCCGCCTATGGCGGCGGAACCTTCCAGGCCTTCGGCGAGGCCGGCTGGCGTCTGGCCATGGCCAATTTCGTCCGGCCGAGCTTTGTCGAGCCCTTCGTCGGTGTGATGGCGGAATTGATCCACACCAATGCTTTCACTGAGACCGGCGGCGCGGCGGCGCTCATCGGCTCGTCATCCTCTTATGGCTTCGGCGCGACAACCCTGGGAATGCGTTACGAATTCGGATTGTCGGACAGCCTGCCCCTGACGGCGCGTGGCCTGATCGGCTGGCGGCATGTATTTGGCGACGCGACGCCGACGTCTGTCCTGGCTTTCGCCAGCGCGCCCTCGACCTTGTTCTCGGTCGCCGGCGCGGCCGTCTATCGCGACGCGGCGATGATCGAGGCCGGCCTCGACTGGCGCGTGATCGGGCCAGGTGTCGCTCGGCCTGCTACTACTCCGGCGCGCTCAGCGGGCAAGGCGCGGACAACGGCGTCAAGGGCCGGTTCGAGGTACAGTTTTGAGGCGATCCAGGCTGTTCTGCCTCGAACGACCTGCGAATGGCGGCTTTGAGCCGTCGGCAATGGCGCCTGACAAATCCGACCAACGGCCGGAGAGTGTCATATTACGCATTCAATCGAAGCCGGGAATGGCCCCAGAGCGCCAATCATTTGCTTTTGAACACTAGATCGTCAAAAACCCCTCGCCGACCCTGACGCAGGCGCCGCCGACGCCGGCCTGGGTCAATTCGCCGCCGGCGACATGCAGGGTCAGCGCGATCAGGCTCGGGCGGCCCATCGCAAAGCCCTGTTCGATGACGATGGTGTGCTCGCCGTCATCGGGCCGCTCGTAGGCGCAGGCGACGGCCGCGAAGGCGCAGGCCGCCGAGCCCGTCGCGGGGTCCTCGCCGGCCCCGAGGCCGGGCACGAAGACGCGCGCGGAAACGTGATGCGCGGGGTCGGCGGTTTCGCGCGTGTAGACGCAGACCGCGGCGCGCTCCAAGCGGAAAATCGCGCCCAGGGCCTGGAGATCGGGCGCGAGGCGATGAAGGGCGGCGAGATTGGCCACGGGGACGAAGCCGAAGGGCAAGCCCGCCTGGGCGACCACCGGCCGATGCGCGCCAAAGCCGATGTCCCCGGGCGCCAGGCCAAGCGCTGCGGCGATTTTTTCCGGCGCTTGAGGAGCCGCGCCCAGTTCGGGCAGATTCGGGGCGATGAAATGGGCGCGCAGCGCGCCCTGGTAATGCGACACCTCGCAGCAGACCGGCCCGATCTCTTCCTCCAGCACGACGCGCAGGGGCTGGCGGCCGATCATGTCCGGCGCGCGCAATTGCGCGATCAGGCAGGCGGCGCCCACCGTCGGGATGGCCGGCGAAAGGCAGCTCCATCGCAGGCGTGAAGATGCGCAGCCGCGCGGTATGCGCGGGGTCGCGCGGCCTGAGGACGAAGACCGTCTCCGACAGGTTGAATTCGCGCGCAATGGCCTGCATGCGCTCGGGGGCAAGGCCGTCGGCCTCGGGAACGACGGCGAGCGGATTGCCCGCCAGAGCGCGTTCGGTGAAGACGTCGAGCCTGTGATAGGCGAGACGCATCACGCCGTATCTTCGGGAGGCGCGGCGGCTTTTGCCGCGGCGTCCTGCGCCGACAGGCGGTTGAAGGCGCGGATCGAGAAGGGGATCATCGCCGAGATAGAGCAGGCTGAGCGCAATCAGCATCTGCATCGGGAAGGAGGCCAGCAGCACCAGCACCGAGGCGACGGCGAACAGCACGAGGATGAATTTCTCGCGCGGAACCCGGCCGATGCTCTTGCCCGAATAATGCGGAATGCGGCTCGCCATCAGCAGCGCGACGGCGATGACGTAGATCGCCTCCAGCGTGGCGAGGCGCGGCGTGACCGGCGCGTCCAGCGTCATGTGCAGATAGAGCGGCAGCAGCACGACAATGGCGCCGGCGGGCGCCGGCATGCCGGTGAAGAATTTCCCCATCCAGGCGGGCTTGTCGGGATCGTCGATCATCACGTTGAAGCGCGCCAGCCGCAGCGCCGCGGCGATGGCGAAGAACAGCACCGCCACCCAGCCGAACGTCTTCAGCACGCTCAGCGACCAGAGATAGAGCACAAGGCCGGGCGCGACGCCGAAATCGATGAAATCGGCCAGCGAATCGAGCTCGGCGCCGAAACGCGACGAGCCCTTCAGCGCCCGCGCGATGCGGCCGTCGATCCCGTCGAGCACGGCGGCGACGACAATGGCCAGGACCGCGATCTCGAACTTGCCTTCGATGGCGAAGCGGATCGCCGTCAGGCCCGCGCAAAGCGCCAGCAGAGTCACGACATTGGGGACGACGAAGCGCAAGGGCAGGCCGCGCAGGCCGCGCGGCTTGAACTTGGCGCGGACGGGACGGGCTGGTCGTCCATCTCAGCCGACCTTGTAATGGCGCTCAGGCTCCCCGGCGCGGAAATCGGCCAGCACGGTTTCGCCCGCGATGGTCCGCGTGCCCAGGCCGACGAGGATGCGGGCGCCTGCGGGCATGTAGACGTCGACCCGCGAGCCGAAGCGGATGAGGCCGAAACGTTCGCCGACGCCGAGGCTCTGGCCTTCCTGCACGAAGGAGACGATGCGCCGCGCGATCAGGCCGGCGATCTGCACCACGCCGAAGCGCCCGAGGGCGGAATCGATGATCATGCCGTTGCGCTCATTGTCCTCGCTCGCCTTGTCGAGGTCGGCGTTGACGAACAGGCCCGGCTTGTAGGCGATGCGCGAAATGCGGCCGGTCACCGGCGCGCGGTTCACATGGCAGTCGAAGACATTCATGAAGACGCAGACGCGCGTCATCGGCTCGGCGCCGAGGCCGAGCTCGGCCGGCGGCGCGAAATTTCCGATGGAGCAGATGACGCCGTCGGCCGGCGAGACCACCAGCCCGTCGAGCACCGGCGTGACGCGCGCGGGATCGCGGAAGAAATAGGCGCACCACAATGTGGCGAAGCCGCCGAGCCAGCCAAGCGGCTCCCAGACCCAGTGCAGAACCAGCGCGACGATCGCGAAAAGGGCTATGAAGATATAGCCTTCGGGATGGATGGGGGTGATCTGCTTGCGGATCGAGTTGAAGATCGACATGGGGACTGGGCACTCGTGCTGGGAGCGATATTGCGCGCTTCTTATGGCGCAAAATCACGGCAAAGTCACGCTTCGAGCCTGCCCCAGCGAACCTGCCCCCTTGCGAGCATTCAGACCGGCATCAGAGTTCCGCCTTGGTGAACAGCTCGCGCAGGGCCGCGGGCGGCGCGGCGACCTCCTGCTTCAGGAAAGCCGCCAAGGCGCGCTCGGGCGGGGTCAGGGCGCCGTCGCGCGTGAGATGGGCGACGAGCCAGGCCGTCTCGCCCGCGTCGATCTGCTCGGCGGAGGCCCTTTCGCGCTCGTCGGCCTGCAATTCGGCCTCGATGCGGGCGTCGCAACGCTCGTCGACGCTTGCCAGATCCTCGGGGCTGGGAATGGCGAGATTGCTGAACATGGAGTGGAGGAAGCCGCCGAATCCCTCCGGCTTTTCGTCTTCGAACTTTTCCAGCTGCAACTCGTCGGCGACGCTGGGCGTGCCGTGGAAGGCGATCCCCATCAGGTAATTGCCCACGGCCTTGGCGAAAAACCCGTCGAATTCAGGGTCGTTCCCATGTCCTGAGGTGGCGTGGGCGATGCGGAACAGGGCTTCGGCCTCGTCGCGGGTCACATGCTGCGACGAGCCTTCGTCGGTGGCGAACACCGCTTCGCGCAGGGCCTCGGTGTCGGCTGGCCGGATGACGCCCGCGGGATGGTCCGGCGCGCCCTCGACGATCGCCTTCTCGAGTTCGGCGAGGCAGAAGGCGGAGAGCGCCGGCGGCGTCGAGACCGCATAGCGCATCACCTGGGTCAAGAGCTGGAACTCGACCGTGACGGGGAGTTTGCGCCCGCGCACCGCCGCGATCAGCCAGTCGGCGTCGGCGGCCTGAATATATTCCGGCGGATCGGCCTGGTTGACCAGCAGGTCGATGGCGATATCGCAGAGCAGTTGCGCAAATTCCGGGCCGGCGCCGTCATGGGCGAGCGCCAGTTCGAATTCGGCGCGGGAAACCTTGTCCTTGGCGTAAATCTGGCGCCGCAGGGCGGCAATGCCTTCGTCGGCGACACGATGACCGAAAGGAATATTCATGACGCGACCCCGCGAAAAATAAATCTCCCCCTATTCCTGCATGCAAGACGTATATTTTGAGTAAAGCAACAATCAGTAGTGCGGCGGCGGCGGCTCCGGCGCGGTCCGCGCGGGCGCCATCGATTGCATCTCGTCGCGCAGTCGCAGGACCTCGCGTTTCAGCGCGTCGATCTGCTTCCATTGCGCGGCGACCGCATCGCTCAATTCGGTGATGGCGAGATCTTGATGGGCGCAATGCGCCTCCAGCGCGTCGATCCGCGCGCTATCGCCCGTGTCGGTCATTTTCGCCATTCCTTTCAGCGCCGCCCGAACAGCTTCTCGATATCGGCGAGCTTGAGTTCGACATAGGTCGGGCGGCCATGGTTGCATTGGCCGGCGCCCGGCGTGCGCTCCATTTCGCGCAGCAGCGCGTTCATTTCCTCCGGCGCGAGGCGGCGGCCCGAGCGCACCGAATAATGGCAGGCCATCGTCGCCAGCACATGGTCGAGTTTTTTCGCCAGCGGCGCCGCGTCGCCGTCCTCGGCGAGCGAATCCGCGAGATCGCGCAAGAGCGGCTCGATGGCGCCGGGCTTCAGTTCGGCCGGCGCCTCGTGCACCGCCACGGCGCCGGGGCCGAAAGGCTCCAGCGCCAGCCCGAGTTCGCCGAGCAGAGGCGCCGCCTCGACCAGCCGCCCGACATCGGCCTGATCCATGTCGACCACCACCGGCGACAGCAACGCCTGGCGCGCGACGCCGCTCTGCGCCCGCTCGCGCTTGAGCCGCTCATAGACCAGCCGCTCATGCGCGGCGTGCTGGTCGACCAGCACCAGCCCGTCCCTGGTCTGGGCGACGATATAGGTTTCGTGGATCTGCGCCCGCGCCGCGCCGAGCGGCGCCGCGAGATCGTCGGGCGAAGCCGCCGCCTCATGCGCCCGCGCGTCGGCGGCGGGCAGCGGTATAACGTTGGCGCGTCCTCTGCCATGCCAGGCTCAGAAAGGCTCTCCGCAAGGCTCTCCGAAGGTCTTGGCGCGGCGGGCGAATGCGCGCCAGTCCCAGGGGCGCGCCGGCGCCGGCCGGATGAGCAGGCTGGCTTGCGACGCAAAGGCGAATTTCTGCGCAGCCGCCGCAGCATGGCTCGGCGTGGCGCGATGCAGGGCGCCGGCCAGCGCCTGTTTCAGCGCGCCGATGACCAGGCCGCGCAGCAGGCCGGGATCGGAGAAGCGCACTTCCGCCTTGGCCGGATGGACATTGACGTCCACCATCTGCGGCGGGCAGTCGACGAACAGCGCCAGGCTCGGATGCCGGTCGGAGCTGAGATAATCCATATAGGCGGCGCGGATCGCCCCGGCGATCTGGCGGTCGCGCACCGGACGGCCGTTGACGAAGACATATTGCGCCAGCGCATTGGCGCGATGCCAGGTCGGCAGGCCGGCGAAGCCCCAGACATGCAGCCCCTCGCGCTCGCCCTCGACCGGCAGGGCGTTGTCGCGGAATTCGCGGCCGAGCACCTGGGTCAGCCGGGTCAGGGTCCTGTCATGGCCGGTGACGCAGGCCTGGTAGTCGAAGCCGGCCAGGCCCTCGCCGCCGAGGGAAAAGCGCACGTCGGGATGGGCCATGGCGAGGCGCTTGACCACATCGGCCACGGCCTGCGCCTCGGCGCGCTCGCTTTTCAGGAATTTCAGCCGCGCCGGCGTGGCGGCGAAGAGGTCGCGGACCTCGATCCGGGTTCCCGGCGGCAAGGAGGCCGGGGCCGGCGCGCTCGCCGCGCCGAACTCCACCCGCAGCCCCCAGCCATGCTGCGGCCTCGCGCGTGCGCGACAGGATTTCCAGCCGCGCCACCGAGGCGATGGACGGCAGGGCCTCGCCGCGGAAGCCGAGCGTGGCGATATTGGTCAGGTCGCCATCGGGAATTTTCGACGTGGCGTGGCGCTCGATGCACAGCGCCAGATCGGCCGGATCCATGCCGCAGCCGTCGTCGATGACGCGGATGAGCTTCTGGCCGCCGCCCTCGATGGCGACCTCGATGCGTGTCGCGCCGGCGTCCAGCGCATTCTCGACCAGTTCCTTGACGGCGGCGCTCGGCCGCTCGACCACCTCGCCGGCGGCGATGCGGTCGGCCAGGATTGGATCGAGCCGGCGGATGGTCACGGGCGTCGTCCCCTCTCCCGGATCAGGACGCTGCTTTTCGGGAGGCGAGGCAAATTTCAGTTCCCGTCATTGGCGCGGCGAAGGCGGCGGCGCGAATCGTCGCGCGCGCGCCATCCAGGTTATTGAAAACCTCGTCATTGGTCACGCGAATGACGCTGGACCATGATGCGTTTCCACGGAAACGCATCATGGTCCAGCTTCCTTGAAAACGCGGGATTTTTTCGAAAAACCGGCTTCCACCTTTCGCATCCCGCCCTAGGCGCCCGGCGCGTGGCCCAGCCCTTCGGGGCGGCCGACGATCGCCACCAGCAGGGCGGCGTCGCCGATCAGGCGCTTGGCCACGCGGCGCGCGTCGTCCAGCGTCACCGCCTCGACCTCCGCATTGCGGCGGTCGAGATAATCGGCGCCGAAGCCCTCGCGCTGCAATTGCAGCAGATGGCCCGCGATCTTGGTCGAGGTGTCGAAACGCAGGGCATAGGAGCCGACCAGGAATTTCTTCGCCTTTTCCAGCTCTTCCGCGCTCGGCCCCTCCTCGGCGAGACGCGCGCATTCGGCCTCGATCACGCCCAGCGCCTCGCCGGCGCTTTCGTTCTTGGTCGAGGTCGCGCCGATCAGCGCCGGGCTGGCGTCGGCGGTCGTCAGGGCCGAATAGACCGAATAGGTCAGGCCGCGCTTTTCGCGCACTTCCTGGAACAGCCGCGAGGTGAAGGCGCCGCCGCCGAGAATGTGGTTGACCACCATGGCGGCGATATAGTCCTTGTCGCGCGCGGGCGAGACCCGGCCGGCCGAAGCGGATATTGGCCTGCGGCACGTCGAAATCGACGAGGACGCGGCGTCCGAGCCCGGCGACCTCGACTGCGGGAACCGGCGCCAGCTCCGCCTTGGCCGGCAAGCCGGCGAAGACCTTGTCGAGATGGGCCGCGAGAGTCGCGGCGTCGATGGCGCCGACCACCGCGATCTTCAGCGTGTCGCGCGCCAGCATGTTCCTGTGCAGGGCGACGAGGTCGTCGCGCGCTCACGGCGTCGATCTCGCCCAGTTCGCCGCGCGCGGCGCGCGCATAGGGATGGCCGGGCCAGGCGGCCCGCCGCCAGGCCTGCGCCGCCATCGAGTCGGGATCCTTCGATTCATGCTTGAGCATGGCGTTGATCTGGCCGCGCACCCGCTCCAGCGGCGCGGCGTCGAAACGCGGCGCGTTCACCGCCAGGGCCAGCAGTTCGAAGGCCTTGTCGACATGGCGCGTCAGGGTTTGCAAATGGCCGTTGAAATCGTCGCGCTCGGCGCCGAAGCTCAGGCGTATCGCGTGATCGTCGAGCGCGCGGTGAAAAGCCTCGGCGTCGAGATCGCCCGCGCCCTCGTCGAGCAGTCCGGCGAGCATGGAGGCCGCGCCCGCCTTGCCCTGCGGGTCCTGCGCCGCGCCGCCGGAAAAGGAAAACTCCATCGCGACCAGCGGCACGGCGTAATCCTCGACCAGCCAGGCAGCGACGCCGCCGGGGCTGACGACATGCTGCACGCGCTCGGCGCGAGAGGCGACTTTGGCGGGAGCGTTCATCTCGTGATCTTTCTGTCTATTTCAGGCGGCGGAGGCGGCGGCGGTCTCGTCCTTGACCAGGAAGCCGGAGACGGAGCGGCGCCGCTCCAGCCACTTCAACGCCTTGGCGACGTCTTCAGCCGTCGTCGCCTCGATGCGGGAGCTCCAGGACAGGACGTCCTCGACCGTTTCGCCATTGGCGAGCGCCGCGCCGAACCAGCGCGCCAGCGAGGCCTGGTTGTCCTGGGCGTAGACGGCGTCGGCGACCAGCCGGGTCGAGGCGCGGGCCACGTCTTCGGGGCTGACGCCGTCGCGCTTGACCTCGTCGAGCACGGCGTCGATCGCCCGCTCCAGATCTTCCAGCGAAACGCCTTCCACAGGGACGGCGTAGAGGACGAAGCGGCTGGCGTCGAGCGCGTCGCCGAAATAATAGGCCCCGGCCATTACCGCCAGCTGCTTCTCCAGCACCAGCCGGCGATAGAGCAGGCTGGTCTGGCCGCCGCCGAGATGGTGGGCGAACACGTCGAGGGCTTCCGCCTCGCCTTTGGCCGCCGTGCGCGCCGAGGGCACGAGATAGATGCGCTCGAAGGTGGGCTGCTCGACCTTGGGGTCGGCCAGCTTGACCACGCGTTCGGCGCGGGGCTCCGGCTCGCGCGGACGGTTGCGCGCCGGCGCCTCGCCGCGCGCGGGAATCTTGCCATAGGTGTCGCGGGCCAGCAGCTCGACCTCGGGGGCCTCGATATCGCCGGCGACCACCAGAATGGCGTTTTCCGGCGTGTAGAAGCGGCGGTAATAGGCGAGCGCGTCCTCACGGTCGAGCGTCTCGATCTCGTGGCCCCAGCCGATGATCGGCACGCCATAGGAATGATGGGTGAACAGCGCGGCGCTCATCGCCTCGTCGAGCTGCGCGGCGGGGTCGGTGTCGGAGCGCATGCGGCGCTCCTCGCGCACCACGTCGCGCTCCGGCGCCACGATCTCGTCGGTCAGGGTCAGGCCGGTCATGCGGTCGGCCTCGAACTCCATCACCACGCCCAGATGCTCGCGCGCCACGCGCTGGAAATAGGCGGTGTAGTCATAGGAGGTGAAGGCGTTTTCCTGGCCGCCGAGCTCGGCGACGAGATGGGAGAACTCGCCCTGCTTGTGCTTGTGCGTGCCCTTGAACATCAGATGTTCGAGGAAATGGGCGATGCCGCTCTTGCCGTGAGGATCGTCGGCGGAGCCGTTGCGATACCACACCATGTGGGTGACGACCGGCGCGCGATGGTCGGGAATGACCACCACGTCCATGCCATTGTCGAGCTTGAAATGATTGACCCGCGGGCCGGCGTGGCCTTCGCGCCCCTCCCCGGCTTGGGTCGACGGCGTCTCGTTCGGCCCAGGAAACGGAGGGAAGGAAGCGGAAACAGCCACGTGCGTCATCCTCGTGTGTGAAGGAACCCGGTCCAGCCAATATAGAACTCAAAGGCCGGAACAACAGCCCCGGCCTCGAAAATTCCCCCGGACTTGCGCGGTTCAGGCTGACCGGAACTTCGCTCGGGTGGGTCTAGCGGTGATTTCGGGAGCGGACTTGACGCCCGTGAACGCCGGAAGCGCGTCTTCGCGCGGCCGGATGGCCCCCGAGGTGAACTTGCGATCAGCTGCTAGAAGAAGTTCAGGAACTTCTTCTCCTTGGCGACGTCGCCTTCGCGCAGGCCCTCGACCTTGCCGTCGGCGCCCTTGATCTTTTCGCTGTAATCGCCCGGCGGCCGGGTCAAAGCCTCTTCCTGGCCCGCCCTGTTGGTGACCTGGCGTTCCGGCATGGGGCTTGGTCGCGGCAGGTCGCGCTGTTGCGGCACGTTGAGCTTGGGGCGCTCGCTGTAATCGATGGTGGAGGCCTCGGGCTTCTTGCCGAGGCCGACCGTGTTCGTCACCTTTTCCCACATTCCCGGCTCCTGAGGGGCCTGAGCGGCCTGCGGCGCTTGAGCGGCCTGCGGAGCCTGCGGCGCTTGGGAAGATTGACGAACCTGCGGCGTCTGGACCGCCTGCTGCGGCGCGGCCGGCGGCTGCTGGCCGGCGGTGTCCGGCTTGGCGCCGAGGCCGACCGAGCCCAAGGCCTTGTCCCACAGGTTCGGCTCCTGCGCGCGCGCTGGCGCGACGGCGAAAAGGACGCAGGACGCGAGAGAACAGGACACGAGAGACATGCGGACAAGGTCCGCAATTTTCACGCGCGTCGCAAATTTGGTCAGGGACATGCGAATTCCTCGAATGCTGTCGCCATAGCTTGAACCGCGATGAGTTAGCGCCGAATTCAAGGCGATTTCTTGGCGGAAGCCGCCGCGCGGTCATGCTTCCCGAAACTTACTTGTTGCCCGAACCGAAGAAGCGATTGACCAGATACTGGTTGGGCGCGGTCTGTCCGTAGACGCTTTCGCCCGTCTGCGCGCGGACCTCTTCGGCCTGCTTCTGCTCGACCTGCTCCTTGGCCTCTTCCTGGAGCGTCCTCTTCGTTTCCTCGGAAGGGCTGATCCACCTGTTCAGCAGAAATGTTTCGGCATGGTGTGATAGCCGTCCTGCTCCTGGGCAGGAATTGCTGGGCAGGAGCTTGCTGGGCAGGAGCTTGCTGGGAGGGCGCCTGCGCCAGCGCCGGGGCTGCGCAGAAGCGCGACCAGCAATCCGGCCGCGAAAGGAAGCGCCGCTTTCAAACTCTTGGTCTTGTCCGTCCGGGCCATGGCAAATCCTTGAAAATATTGCATCGGTGGCGCTGGCTCGGCTCAGGCCGCGCGGGCGTCCGGCGTTGCGAGGGAGTCATATAGCAGAAGCATGACGCCGGCAAATATGCCGGCGTCGGCGCCGTTGAAGACGTAATTGGACAAAGGCCCAAGCGAGATCGGCGTGTGGAAATAAAGGAAATCCGCCACCGCGCCATGCACCAGCCGGTCGCTGGCGTTGCCCAGCGCCCCGCCGATCAGGCAGCCGAGCCCCAACGTGCGGGCGAAACCCCGCCCCCGCCACAGCCAGGCCGCCAGAAAACAGGCCGCGACCAGAGCCAGGCCGGCCAGCGCATAGCGGCCGAGATCGCCGTCCGAGCGCAGCATGGTGTAGGCGATGCCGCGATTCCAGCTCATGGTCAGGGCGAGGAAGGGCGTCAGCGCGATGACCGGATGGCTTGGGCCATCGAGCAGGGAAATCGCCCAGGCCTTGCTCGCCTGGTCCAGCGCCAGCACCAGGACCGCGGCGGCAAGCCCCAGCAGCCGCCGCCGCGCCTCCGCGGAAAGGCTCACGACCAAAGGCCCGCCGCCCGCAATTCGCGCAGGGCCTGCGCGTCACGCGGCGTCACATCGGGGAATTCGGCGTCGGTCCCGACCAGCGGCGAAATGCGCCAGGACCGCGCGCATTTGCGTCCCTGCGCGCGGCGGATGACGACGCCGACGCCGGGCGTTTCCGGCAAGGGTGAAGGCGCCTTCCGGCGGTTCGCCGGCGACGATCTCCAGGCTTGAGGTGATGCAGACGTCGGCGAAATCGACGCCCTCCAGCGCCGCGCGGAGACCGGCGTCCGCGATGAAGACCGTGGGGTCGGCCTCGAGCGAGGAGCCGATGGTCTTTTGCGCCCGCTCGATTTCCAGCGCGCCGGTGACCACGGCGCGGATGCGGCGGATGGTCCGCCACTTGGCCGCCAGCGGCTCGTCGCGCCAGATGTCGAGCTTTTCCGGGAACTGGGCCAGATGGACCGAGCCGGCGTCGGGCCGGAAGGCGAGCCAGGACTCTTCCGCGGTGAAGCAGAGGATGGGCGCGAGCCATTTGACCAGCGCGTCGCACAGGATGTCGATGGTCGTCAGCGAGGCCTTGCGGGCGACGCTGGACGGCGGGTCGCAATAGAGGCAGTCCTTGCGGATATCGAAATAGAAGGCCGAGAGGTCGCCGGTCATGAAGGCCGAAAGCGAAGCCACCACCTTCTTGTAGTCGAATTGCTGGTAGGCCTCCCGGACCTGGCCGTCGATCTCGGCGAGGCGATGCAGGATCGCCCGCTCCAGTTCGGGCATGTCGTCCTTCGCCACGGCGTCGGCGGGGTCGAAATGCGCGAGGGCGCCGAGCATCCAACGCAAGGTGTTGCGCAGCTTGCGATAGGTTTCCGAAAAGGTGGAGAGGATTTCCTTGCCGATGCGCAGGTCGTCGGAATAATCCGAGGCGGCGACCCAGAGCCGCAAGATGTCGGCGCCGGAATCCTTGATCACGCTCTGCGGCGCCACGACATTGCCTGTCGATTTCGACATTTTCCGGCCCTTCTCGTCGAGGACGAAGCCGTGCGTGAGGACGCTGTCATAGGGCGCGCGGCCGCGCGTGCCGCAGCTTTCCAGCAGCGACGAGTGGAACCAGCCGCGATGCTGGTCGGAGCCTTCGAGATACATCACCTCGTCCGGGCCGCCGTCGTGGCGGCGCCGGATATTCGCGAGGCCCGGGAAATGGACCGGGTCTTCGAGGGTGAAGGCGTGGGTCGAGCCGGAATCGAACCAGACGTCGAGCACGTCGTCGATCTTTTCATAATCGGCCGGGTCGTGATCTCGCGACAGGAATCGCGCCGCGGCGCCCTCCTGATACCAGGAGTCGGCGCCTTCCTCGGCGAAGGCCGCGACGATGCGGGCGTTGACCCTCTCGTCGACCAGAATTTCGTGGCCACCCTTTTTCACGAACACCGCGATGGGCACGCCCCAGGCGCGCTGGCGCGACACCACCCAGTCCGGGCGGTTGGCGATCATGCCGGTGATGCGGTTCTCGCCCGCTGAGGGCACCCATCTGGTGCGGGCGATTTCTTCCAGCGCCACTTCGCGCAGTGTCGGCTGGTTTGAGGCGGAGGCGCCGAGCCCCTTGGCGGCGGTCGCGTCGAGCGCCACGGCGAAAGGCTGGTCCATGGCGATGAACCATTGCGGCGTATTGCGGAAGATGACCGGCTTCTTCGAGCGCCAGCTATGCGGATAAGAGTGCTTCAGCCGTCCGCGCGCGAGCAGCGCCCCCGCCTCGACCAAAGCCTTGATGACCCGGTCGTTGGCGTCGCCCTTGGCGCCCTTGTCGTCGATGACGCGGGCGCCCTCGAAGCCCGGGACATCCTTGGTATAGAAGCCGTCGGCGTCGACCGTGTAGGGGATGCGCGGATCGATGCCGCGCTCATGCAGCAGGCGTCCCGAAGCCATCCAGATGTCAAAGTCTTCGCGGCCATGGCCTGGCGCGGTATGGACGAAGCCCGCGCCTGCGTCGTCGGTGACATGGTCGCCGTCGAGCAAAGGCACGTCGAACGTGTAGCCGAGTTTTGCCAGCGGATGGGCGCAGGTCATATGGGTCAGCTCGGAGGCCGGCACGTCGCGCAGCCGCTCGAAAGCCTCGACCTTGGCCGCCTGGAACACGCCTTCCGCCAGCTTGTCCGCCAGCACATAGGTCTCCCCCGCTTGCGCCCAATTGCCTTCGGGCGACTGGGTCACGCGATAAAGCCCGTAGGCGATCCGGCGCGAGAAGGAGATGGCGCGATTGCCCGGAAGGGTCCAGGGCGTCGTCGTCCAGATGACGACCTTGGCGTCCTGCCCCCGGATCGGGAAGGCCACATAAACCCAATCCGAGGTGTGGTCCTCATATTCCACTTCCGCCTCGGCCAGCGCGGTCTTCTCCACCACCGACCACATCACCGGCTTGGAGCCGCGATAGAGCAGGCCATTGGCGGCGAATTTCATGATCTCGCGCGCGATGATGCTTTCGGCGGCGTAATCCATGGTGGCGTAGCGCCCGGCCCAGTCGCCCGCGACGCCGAGGCGCTGGAACTCCTCGCGCTGCACGTCGAGCCAATGCTCGGCGAAGGCGCGGCATTCCCGGCGGAACTCCACCACGGGCACTTCGTCCTTGTTCTTGCCCTTGGCGCGATATTGCTCCTCGATCTTCCATTCGATCGGCAGGCCGTGGCAGTCCCAGCCCGGCACGTAATGGGCGTCCTTGCCCATCATCCGCTGCGAGCGGACGACGAGATCCTTCAGGATCTTGTTGAGCGCATGGCCGATATGGATGTTGCCATTGGCGTAGGGCGGGCCGTCATGCAGCACGAATTTCGGCTTGCCCGCGCCGGCCTCGCGCATTTTCTCGGTGAGGCCGATGGCGCTCCAGTGGGCGAGCAGTTCCGGCTCTTTCTTCGGCAAGCCGGCGCGCATCGGGAAATCGGTCCGCGGCAGATAGAGCGTGGCGGAATAGTCGGGACCTGTTTTTTCGGTCATGGGAAAACTCGAAGGCGATGGACCCTGCGGCCCGGAATCGGAGGCGGCGGCAAACGTTTCCGCCAAGCGGAGCATCCCGGCGCGCGGCTGGCCCAGGGGTGGTTACCCAAGGCTCAGGCGCGGACCGGGCCGATAATTCGCCTGATGAAGCAGGGGGCGCGAGTGGTCATGGCGCGTTCTAACAACAGAAGGGCTCTGGATAAAGGGCCCAAATCCCGCGGCGACGCGAATTCCGCCCGACGCGCAGCCGAGCGGCCGCCTTGCGCCCGGCGTGAGGATCGGGCAGGATCAAGGCTGGATTTATGCTTTTTTGACCTATGGATTGCGCCTTGACCGACACGCCCCTCCCGAACCAGCCTTCGCCGGCGCCGCCGCCTGGTCCTCTCGACGCGTTTTATTATCTGCATGGCGCCGGCGGCAATGCCGGACCAATCAACGGCTTCGCCGTCAAAGCGATGATCGAGAGCGGCGCCGCCGATGCGCAAACGCTGGTCGCGAAGGTCGGCGACACTCAATGGACCGCTCTCGGCGCGGTTCCCGTCTTCGCCGCCCTGCTGCGCCCGCCCGCGGCCCCCGGCCCGCAGTACGCCGGCCCGCAATACGCAGGTCCGCAATACGCAGGCCCGCAACCCGTCGCGACCGGCGCCGTCCGGCTCTACGCGGGATTCTGGCTGCGCCTCGCCGCCTATCTGCTCGACGCGGTGATTCTCTCCGTGGGCTCCGGCATGGTCGGCTTCGTCCTTGGCCTCGTTGCGGTCGTCGCCACCGGAAGGGTCCTCGATCCCGTAGTCGGCGGCCTTGTCGGCTTTGTCCTCGCCGTCGCCTATTATGTCTATTTTACCCAGGGAAAATGGCAGGCGACGCCGGGCAAGCGCCTGCTCGGCATTTATATCGTCCGCACCGATGGCGCGCGCATTTCGGCCGGGCTCGGCCTCGGCCGCTACCTCTGCTATATTATTTCCGGCCTGCCTTTCCTGATCGGCTTCATGATGATCGGCTGGACCGGGGAGAAGACCGGCCTGCACGACCTGATTTGCGATACGCGCGTGGCGTTCGGCAAGCTGTGACGCTCGTCCCTCAGCGCGCAGGCTTTCGCGCGGTCGTCTCGCGCAGGTGCTGCAGCAGCCAGCGTCCCGCCGGCCCCGGCGGCGTGACGCGCCTGTAGGCGGCGCAGAGCGGCAGGGCGATGGAATCATCGGAAGCGGGGCCGTCGACCGGGGTGAAAATCCGCTGCAGCCGCCCCGCCTGCAAATCCTCGGCGACCAGATGCTCGGGCATGCTCCCCCAGCCGAGCCCGGCCTTCAGCATGGCGTGCTTGGCGCCGAGATCGGCGAGGCGCCAGGTCTGGGCGGAGAGCACGCCATAGTCGCGGTCGCCGGTGAGGGTCGAGCGGTCGGTGACGACGAGCTGAACCTGGCTGCGCAGATCCTCGCGCGTCACCGGCTGCGGCAGTTGCGCGAGGGCGTGGCAGGGCGCGGCCACATGGATCAGCCTGATGTCGAGCAGGTTCATCAGGATCAAGGGCTCGAACTGGCTGGTCTGCGCTATCAGCAGCCCGAAGGCGCAGACGCCCTCCAGCACCATTTCGGTGGCGGCGCCCAGCGATTCCACATAAAGGCGCGGCGGCACAGTAGGAAATTGCGCGCCGAAGGCCCGCAGCGCCTCCATCAGCACGTCCATCGGAAACAAGGCGTCGACCACCAGGGTCAGCTCCGGCTCCAGCCCCTCGGCGATCCCCTGCGCCTGGTCGCAGAACAGCCGCAACTCCTCGGCGATCAGCCGCGCGCGGGGCAGCAGGCTGCGGCCGGCCTCGGTCAGGCTGGCGCGATAGGCGCCCCGGTCGAACAGTTCGGCGCCAAGCTGTTCCTCCAGCCGTTGCACCGCATAGGTCACCGCCGATTGCGCGCGGTTGAGCCGGCGCGCCGCGCCGGAAAAACTGCCCTCCTCGACCACGGCAAGCATGACCTGCAATTGATCGAAGGTGGGATGTGGCCCGGCCATGAGACAGTCTCTAAAGAAAAAGGGCGCGGCCAGCCGCCGCGCCCTGCAGGATAGCTTTTGAAGGCGGCAAGCGCCACGCTCAGTGCGACGAGGCCTTGAGGATGTTTTCCACCACCTTCTTGGCGTCGCCGAACAGCATCATCGTATTGTCGCGGAAGAACAGCTCGTTTTCCACGCCGGCATAGCCGGAGCTCATGCCGCGCTTGATGAACATCACGGTCTTGGCCTTTTCGACGTCGAGCACCGGCATGCCGTAGATCGGCGAGGCCTTGTCGGTCTTGGCCGCCGGGTTGGTCACGTCATTGGCGCCGATCACGAAGGCCACGTCGGCCTGGGCGAATTCGGAATTGATGTCCTCGAGTTCGAACACTTCGTCATACGGGACATTGGCTTCCGCCAGCAGCACGTTCATGTGGCCGGGCATGCGGCCCGCCACCGGATGGATGGCGTATTTGACGTCGACGCCTTCCTTCTTGAGCATGTCGGCCATTTCTCGCAGCGCGTGCTGGGCCTGCGCCACCGCCATGCCATAGCCCGGCACGATGATGACTTTTGAGCTGTTCTGCAGGATGTAGGCGGCGTCGTCGGGCGAGCCCTGCTTGACGGGCCGCGTCTCGACCGCGCCGGCGACCGCCGAGGTCTCGCCGCCGAAGCCGCCGAGGATGACGGAGATGAAGGAGCGGTTCATGCCCTTGCACATGATGTAGGACAGGATCGCGCCCGAGGAGCCGACCAGCGCCCCGGTGATGATCAGGGCCAGATTGCCGAGCGTGAAGCCGATGCCCGCCGCCGCCCATCCGGAATAGGAGTTCAGCATCGAGATGACCACCGGCATGTCGGCGCCGCCGATCGGCACGATCAGCAGCACGCCGAGCGCCAGCGACACCAGCACGATCAGCAGGAACAGGAAGGACGATCCCGTGCCGTAAAAGCCTGCGATGAACAGCACCAGCGCCACGGCGAGGGCGATGTTGATCGCATGGCGCTGCGGCAGCATGATCGGCTTGCCCGACATGCGGCCGTCGAGCTTCAGGAACGCGATGATCGAGCCGGTGAAGGTGAGCGCGCCGATCGCCGCGCCGAGCGACATCTCGATCAGGCTGGCCTGGTGGATATGGCCCGGCTCGCCGATGCCGAAGGCCTGCGGCGCGAATAGCGCGCCCGCCGCCACCAGCACGGCGGCGAGGCCGACCAGCGAGTGGAAGAAGGCCACCAGCTGCGGCATCTTGGTCATTTCGATGCGCCGCGCCAGCACGGCGCCGAAGCCGCCGCCGATGCCGACGCCGAAGATCACCAGCAGCCAGCCGCCGAAGCCGGACGGCGCCTTCAGCGCCAGCGTCGTGACGATGGCGATCGCCATGCCGATCATGCCGAACAGGTTGCCCTGACGCGACGTGGTGGGATGCGACAGGCCGCGCAGCGCGAAGATGAACAGCACGCCGGAGACGAGATAGAGAAGGGCCGCGAGATTGACGTTCATGGACCTCAGCCCTTCTTCTTGTACATGGCCAGCATGCGCTCGGTGACGAGGAAGCCGCCAAAAATGTTCACCGAGGCCAGGACCAGGGCGATGAAGCCGAAAATGCGCGCCCAGGCCGGCCCGCTGTCCAGCGCCCCGGCGCCGTCGACGCCGACCGAGAGCAGCGCGCCGACGACGATGACCGAGGAAATCGCGTTGGTGACCGACATCAGCGGCGTGTGCAGGGCCGGCGTCACCGACCAGACCACGTAATAGCCCACGAAGATCGCCAGCACGAAAATCGCGAGGCGGAACACGAAGGGATCGATCGCGCCGCCCGAGGCCGTATGGGCCGCGGCGCCTGCCGCGGTCGCGACCTGGTCGGCGTAATTCTGTGCGGCGTCGGCGGCGGCGCGCGCGGCCGCTGCTGCGGCCTGGGCCCGATCGACCAGAGTTTGTGCGTCAGTAGCCATGGAAAACGCCCCTCTCATGGGCTCTTCAAAAGGTTTGGGAGAGCCTTGTCAGGCCGGCTGGAAATTCGGGTGGACGACCGCTCCGTCGCGGGTCAGCAGCGTCGCCTTGACCAGTTCGTCCTCGGGATCGATCTTGAGGGACTTCGTGTCCTTGTCGATCATGGTCTCGAGGAAGGCGAACAGGTTTTTCGCGTAAAGCTGCGACGCAGTGGCCGCGAGACGGCCGGCGACATTGAGATGGCCGATGATCTTCACGTCGTTTTCGGTGGTCACGACCTCGCCCGGCTTCGACAGGGCGCAATTGCCGCCGCGCTCGACCGCCAGATCGATGATCACCGAACCGGGACGCATGGAGGCGACCATTTCTGCCGAAATCAGCTGCGGCGCCGGACGGCCCGGGATCAGCGCCGTGGTGACGACGATGTCCTGCTTGGCGATATGCGACGCCGTCAGCGCCGCCTGCTTGGCCTGATACTCCTTGGACATTTCCTTCGCGTAGCCGCCCGCGGTCTGCGCCTGCTTGAACTCGTCGTCCTCGACGGCCAAAAATTTCGCGCCGAGCGATTCGACCTGTTCCTTGGTGGCCGGGCGCACGTCGGTGGCGGTGACGACGCCGCCGAGGCGGCGCGCCGTCGCAATGGCCTGCAGGCCGGCGACGCCGACGCCCATGATGAAGATCTTCGCCGCGGGCACCGTGCCCGCCGCCGTCATCATCATCGGAATGGCGCGGCCATATTCGGCCGCGGCTTCGAGCACGGCGCGGTAGCCGGCGAGATTGGCCTGCGACGACAGCACGTCCATCACCTGCGCGCGGGTGATGCGCGGCATCAGCTCCATGGCGAAGGCCCTGACGCCCGCGCCCGCCAGGGATTGCAGCGCCTCGTGCTGGCCATAGGGGTCCATGATGGCGAGCACGGCGGCGCCCGGAGCGACGCCGGCCAACGCGGCGGGATCGGGACGGCGGACCGCCAGCACCACCTCGGCGCCGGCCACGGTGGCGGCGGCGTCGGGCGCGATGGTCGCGCCGGCCTTCTCGAAATCGGCGTCGGTCAGGCCGGAGCCCTTGCCGGCGCCGGCTTGGACGACGACCTCGCCGCCGAGCGCCGTCAGCTTCTTGACGGTCTCCGGCGTCGCCGCGACGCGCGCTTCATTGGCGGCTGTCTCAGTGGGAACGGCAATGCGCATGAAAAACTCCAGGCAGCCCGCGCGGCGCGCGGGTTCGAGGTTGCGCGCGGGCGCGCTATTTGCGGGGGATCAGAGCGTGAGGAAGGCCAGAAGCAGGACAGCCAGAATGACCGAGATCGTTCCCCATTTGAGGAGCGAGGTAAACAGGTGGTAGGTCGCGAGATGCGCCTCATAGTCCATGTCGGGATGGCCAAGCCCCTGGTTATCCGCAGTCATCTGATCCGTCGACATGTCCCTCTCCATCGCTTCCGGGCCCCTTTGGTTTTTCGGGCCTTGTTTTCCTTTTTCCCAAAAGGTCAGGCCCAAGGCAAGTGTTATAAGGTCGAGACCTCGCTTGAGCCTCCCTTTCGGCAAAATCGGTCTCGACGGCGCTTCCGGACCGATTTATGGCACATTCCCGCCGCGAACGCGCGCAGGCTCATGGAAATGTGATCTCCAGCGCGTTTTTCACGCGAAACCGAATTTGCATCGCTTGAAAACGCTCCTAAAGCCCCACCTGCGCCAGAATGTCGCGCTGGCGCGCCGCCAGGGCGTCAACCTCGAAATCCTCCAGCGCCTGTTCGAACAGCCGGTGGAAATTCAGCCGCGCCGCCAGATGCAGGAAGGCGCCGCCGAGGCCGATCGCCGCGCGGTCCATGAACACGAATTCGCGCGGAATCCGCACCGGCCCCTTGGCGCGCAATTGACGGTGGACCTCCGCGGCCTCCGCCCGGCCATAGGCGCCGGCGGAAACGCCGTCGGCGATGGTGCGGGTCCGGTCGTCGAGCAAGGGCCCGAGGATGAAGCGCGCCCATAGCGTCAGGACCTCGACCAGGTCGCGGGTGAGGCCGCGAAAGCCCCAGATCTCGAAGGCCTGCGCGACCTCGTCGCGATTTTCCCGCAGCAAGCCCCGATAAAGCTGGACCACGCCTCCGACAAAACCCGCGGGAAAGATGCGGATGCAGCCGTAATCGAGCAGGTTGATCCCCGAGGCGACGCCGCCTTCGCGAAAAACCGTATAATTGCCGAGATGCGGATCGCCGTGGATGACGCCAAAGCGCGCGAAAGGCGCCCACCAGGCGTTGAAGATCGCCCTGGCGACCGCGTTGCGCTCCGCCTCCGGCGCGCCGACGAGATCGAGCACCTTGCCGCCGTCGAGCCAGTCGAGGGTCAGAAGCCGCCCGGTCGACAGGTTTGCATGGACGGCGGGGACGCGCACTTCGGGGCGCTCCGCCAGCATGAGCCTGTAAAGCGCGGCGTGGCGGGCCTCGCGCTCATAGTCCAGCTCCTCGCGCAGCCGGTCCGCGACCTCCTGCGCTGCGTCGCCGGCGTCGATCGCCGGATCGAGCCGGCGATGCAGCGACAGCGCGAAATCGAGCTGGGCCAGATCGGCCTCCACCGCCGAGGCCATATCGGGATATTGCAGCTTGCAGGCGACGTCGACGCCTTGCAGCGTCGTGGCGCGATGGACCTGCCCGAGCGAAGCGGCGGCGGCGGGATGCAGGTCGAAGACCGAGAATTTCGTCCGCCAGTCCGCGCCGAGTTCGGCGACCATCCGGCGCTTGACGAAGCTTGCTCCCATCGGCGGGGCCTCGCTTTGCAGAGTGGCCAGCGCCTCCGCGTAATCGGCGGGGAGCGCCTCGGGAATCGTGGCGATGAGCTGCGCCGCCTTCATCAATGGTCCCTTCAGCCCGCCGAGCGCGCGGGCCAGCGCCAGGGCGTCGCCGTCGCCGCCGTTCCCAAAACCCCGGCCGAACAGGCGGCCGCCGGCGAGGCGCGCGGCGAAACCGCCCGCCTGCGCCCCCACCGCCAGATAGCGCGCGGCGCGGGCGGAAAAGCGGTTGGCTTCATCATCCTTCATTTTTTAAAACCCCTCGCATCGGCCCGGCGTCGGCTTCGCTCCTGGCCGGGCCGCCAGGGGCCGGCCGTCAGCGCCCGTAGGTCGCGATAAAACCGGCCTTGTCGAGCGCGTTCCTGGCGACGATCGCCTCCGCTTGCGCGGCGGTGGCGTTGGAGGGCATGTCGACCCTGGCGCTTTTCAGCGCATAGACGGTGAAATGATAGTGATGCGGCTTGTCGCCCTTCGGCGGACAAGGTCCGCCATAGGCTGCGACGCCGAAATCGGTCGCGATCTGCGCCGCGCCTGCGGGCAGGCTCTCGCCATGCGCGCCAACTTCCTCGGGCAATCCTTCGGTCGTTGCGGGCAGGTCATAGACAAACCAGTGCCAGAATCCCAAGCCGCCGCGCGCGTCGGGGTCATGCACCAGAACGGCGAAGCTTTTCGCGCCCGCGGGCGGCGCCGACCAGTGCAGGGCCGGCGACAGGTTCAAGCCGTCGCAGCCATGCTGGTTGTAGACATGTTTGCTGGCGATCGTCCCGCCATCGGCGATATCGGGGCTGGTCAGCTCGAACGAAAAAGCGCTTGCAGCCGACGCCGCGACCAGCGCCGTTGTCAAAAACCAGGATTGCAAGGATCTTGTCATTGGACGCCTCCCTGGATGCGGCCGATCATTTTCCGGATGAAATCCTCGACCACTTTCGGCTGGGTCACCGGCAACATATGGCCGCCGTCGACCATGGTCAGATTCGCCTCAGGCGCCTTGGCGCAAAAATCCAGGCCCTGCGCCTTGGGGTCGATCACGACGTCGCCCTTGCCGAACAGGACGCCGACCGGCATCGCCAGCGCGGCGTATCGAGCGGACATCTCGCGCATCTCGGGCGGAACCTCCGACAATTCGCGCGTGGCGGCGATGATCGCCGAGGGGCGGGTCGCCAGCAGCCCGCCGGCGCGGTTCCAGAATCGCAACGGCGTCGGATCGGGCGCAAAAACCCTGTCTCCCACATTGGCCGCCTGCAGCAGGGAAACGAGCGGCCCGAAAGTCCAGGCCATCAGCCAGAGCGCCAGCCTGGATTTCATCAGGGCCGCCTTGAACGGCGACGGGACAGGATGGGTCAAGGGCGCGATCAGCGCCAGGCCGCCGAGCTTCTCGCCATGGCCGAGCGCCAGGGCCAGGACGACGGCGCCGCCGAGCGAATGACCGACAGCCAGCGGCTTTTTCAGCCCCAGCTGGTCGATGACCTTCGCCGCGATCTCGGCCTGCGCCTTCACTCCCTGCGACCTGGCCGCCTGCGAATAGCCGGAGCCGGGCCGGTCCATCATGACCACGCGGCGCTCGGGGAAGAGCGCGGCCAAAGCATAGGTGAAATGATTGAGCTGGCCGAGCATGCCATGAACCAGGAACAGCGGCGGCGCGCTCTGCCCCGGACTTTCGCCGCTGTCGACGACATGCAGGCGCAAGCCGTCGACCTCGATGAACCGGCCCTGCGGCGGCGCCAGGCCCTCGAAGAAACGGCCGAGGGCGAAGTTGAACAGGATCAGCGCGACGACGGCAAGGACTATGAAAAAAACCAGTCCGAACAGGGAAAACAGAAACATGGTCACTTCCGTTCGAAATGAAGCGCGCCGTCGTCGACCGGGGCATAGCGCATCGCGAGCACGTCGCGAAAATAATTGACATTATAGCGCCAGGGCGCGCCCGCGCCCTGCTTTGGCAGGATGTCCTTCGCCCTTTGCACATAATTCGATGTCAGCTCCATGACCGTGCCGACACTGGGGGGCGGCTGCTGCGGGACCGCCCATTTGGCGTTTTTCGCTGTCATCGCCGCCATCAGGCGCAGCAGATAGCGAGTGGTCAGTTCGACCTTCAGCATCCAGGAAGCGTTGACGTAGCCGATCCCCGCGACGAAATTGGGCACGCCTGAAAACATGCAGCCCTTGTAGGTCACGAGGTCGCCGCTCTCGAACGGCTTGCCGTCGACGCTGAGCTTCGCCCCGCCGAACACTTGCAATTTCAGCCCGGTCGCCGCGACGATCGCGTCGGCGCTGAAAGTCTCGCCGTCGCGCAGGCGCAGCCCGTCAGGCGTCAGGCAATCGATCTCGCCGGTAACGAGACTGGCCGAGCCGTTCAGCAGGCAGTCGAAAAAAGCGCCGTCAGGGTCGAGGCAGAGGCGCTGGTCCCAGGGATTGTAGCGCGGCGTGAAATTCTTCATCGCCTCGTCGTCGAGCGCCAGCTTCTTGCGAACCGCGCCGAGAATCCGCTGTTTCAGCCACTCAGGCTTGCGCCGCGACATCTGGTAGATATAGAAGCTGAACAGGATATTGCGCCCGCGGGTGAGGGCGAAGGCGAGCCGGGCCGGCAGCAATTTCGCCAGCGCCCGGGCCATCACATCATTGCCGGGCAAGGCGACGATATAGGTTGGGGAGCGCTGCACGACGACGACATGGCGCGCCTGCGCCGCCAAAGCCGGGACCATGGACACCGCGGTGGCGCCGCTGCCGATCACCAGGATGCGCTTGCCGCGGGCGTCGAAATCGGCCGGCCAGTTCTGCGGATGCAGGATGGGCCCCTTGAACTCGGCCGCGCCAGAAAATTCCGGCATATAGCCGCCGGCATAATCGTAATAGCCGCTGCAGCAATAGATCATGCGGGAAAAGAACGTCCCCGCCGCCTTTTCCGGGCCGATTGCGACCTCGACCCGCCACAGGCCCTCCGCGCTGTCGAAATCGGCGGCGACGACCCGATGTTCGAACAGGATGTCCTTTTCGATCCCGCGCTCTCTTGCTGCTGCCTTGATATAGGCGAGGACGTCGCCGCCCTCGGCGGTAAGGCGGCCATTGTTGATGGGCATGTCGGCATAGCCGAGGGTTTGCAGGTCGGAATCCGATCGCACGCCCGGATAGCGAAACAGGTCCCAGGTGCCGCCGAGGGTCTTGCGCGCTTCGAGAAGCTTGAAGCGCAGCTGCGGCGCGCGCTTGCGCAAATCCCGCGCCGCGCCGATCCCGGCGAGGCCGGCGCCGACGATGAGGACGTCGAGGGGTTCGGCTTTTTCCGACGATTCGATGGCCGCTTGTGCGGCGACGTCAAGCATGGGCGTTTCCTCAAACGATCGCCGCTCAATCGAGCCTGGCGAGAATATTCTGGTAGAAGACCGGAAAGATCCGCTCCAGCGCCGCCACGATGACGGCGTCCGAGCCGACGATCACGCGTGGCCGCCGCTTTTGCAACGCCGCGACAATGTTTTCCGCCGCCTTGTCCGGCGACATTTTCAGCTTTTTCTCGAATTCCGCCACCCTCGCCGCGACTTCGGCGGGGTCGGCGCCGGCCGGGACGCGGGCGTGTCGCGCGATGGCGGTGGCGACGCCGCCGGGATGAACCACGGTGACGCCGACCGAAGTTCCCTCCAGTTCGGCGCGCAAGGCGTTGGAAAAGCCGCGCACTGCGAACTTGCTGGCGCAATAGGCGGCCTGTCCGGGAAGCGAAACCAGCCCGAACAGGCTGGACAGGTTGACGATCTGCGCTTCGGGACGGGCGCGCAGCAGCGGCAGGAAGGCGCGGGTCATCCGCACCAGCGCGTGGAAATTGATCTCGAACAGCCAGTCGAAATCGGCTTCGCTCACCTCTTCGAAGGTCCCGCCGAGCGCAACGCCCGCGTTATTGGCGAGAATGTCGACTTTTCCCTGCGCGTCCAGGATGGCCTGCGGCAGGGCGGCCACCGCGGCGCGGTCGGCGACGTCGAGCAGGTGCGCGCTGATCTGGGCGCCGTTCTCGGCCAGGAGGCGCTTGGTTTCCGCCAGCCCGTCCCGGTCGATGTCGACCACGGCGACAGCACATTTGCGCCGCGCCAGCGCAAGGGCCAGCGCCCGGCCTATGCCGTTCCCCGCCCCGGTGATCACAGCCGTCTTGCCTTGCAGCTCCATTCCATCGGCCCCCGGCCGCGCGAAAACCGCGGCAAGCTTCCGCCCGGACCTTTCCGGGGTCAAGCGCCGATCTGCTCCAGTTCGTCGATCAGCCCTTCGATCATCGACAGCCCGATGTCCCAGAAGGCGGGGTCGCGCGCGTCGAGGCCGAAAGGCGCCAGCAATTCGCTGTAATGCTTGGAGCCGCCCGCCGAAAGCAAGGCGAAATATTTCTCGACGAAGCCTGGCTCGGCCTTCTGGTAGACGCCATAGAGCGAATTCACCAGGCAATCGCCGAAAGCATAGGCGTAGACATAGAAGGGCGAATGGATGAAGTGCGGGATATAGGCCCAGAAGGTCTCATAGCCAGCGCCAAGTTCGATCGCCGGGCCCAGGCTTTCGGCCTGCACGCTCATCCACAATTCGCAGATCTTGTCGGCCGTCAGCTCGCCCTGCTTGCGCTCCTCGTGCAGCTTGCGCTCGAAGGAGTAGAAGGCGATCTGGCGCACCACCGTATTGAGCATGTCCTCGACCTTCGAGGCCAGCATGGCGCGGCGTTCCTGCGGCCCCTGCGCCTCCGCCAGCAGGGCGCGGAAGGTCAGCATCTCGCCGAACACCGAGGCTGTCTCGGCGAGCGTCAGCGGCGTCGAGGCCATCAGCGGCCCGTTCGGCGCGGCCAGGACCTGGTGCACGCCATGGCCGAGTTCATGGGCGAGCGTCATCACGTCGCGCGGCTTGCCCTGATAATTGAGCAGCACGTAAGGGTGGACCGAGGTCGAGGTCGGATGGGCGAAGGCCCCCGGCGCCTTGCCCGGCCGCACCGGGGCGTCGATCCAGCTCTTGTCGAAGAATTTTTTGGCGATTTCCGCCATCCGCGGCGAGAACCCGTCATAGGCGCCCAGCACGGCGGCGCGCGCCTGCGTCCAGTCATAGGTTTTCTGCGGCGCGTCGGGCAGCGGCGCGTTGCGGTCCCAGTGCTTCAGCCTGTCCTTGCCGAACCAGCGCGCCTTGAGGCGGTAATAGCGATGCGACAGCCGCGGATAGGCGGCGCGCACCGCCGCGACCATGGCCTCCACCACTTCGGGCTCGACGCGGTTGGAGAGATGGCGCGACTGCGCCACATCCTTGAAGCCGCGCCATTGGTCGGAAATATCCTTGTCCTTGGCCAGGACGTTGGAAATCAGGGAAAAAACCCGCAAATTCGCCTTGAGCGTCACGCCGATGGCGTCCGAAGCCTTTTCGCGCATCGCCGGGTCGGGGTCCTGGAACAGGTTCAGCACCGGCTCAAGCGTCAGTTCATTGCCGTCGACGGTGAAGCGCAGCGAGGCGATGGTCTCGTCGAACAACCGGTTCCAGGCGGCGTGGCCGGTGACGGATTTTTCGTGGAACAATTGCTCGAGGCGGTCTTCGAGCTGGAACGGCTTTTCCTTGCGCAAGTCCTCGATCCACGGGCGGTAATGCGCCAGAGGCTGCCGGTCGAGCGCCTTCTCCAGCGCGGCGTCGTCGAGCCGGTTGAGTTCGAGCTGGAAGAACAGCAGGTCGGTCGAGGCGGCGGTGATCTTTTCCTGCGCGTCGCCATAGAATTTCGCCCGGGCCGGGTCGACCGTGTCCTCGGCGTAGGAGAGGCCGGCGAAGGACATGATCCTGGTGATCAGGTCGTCGATCGCCTCATAGCGGGCGATGGCGTCAAAAAGCCTTTGCGCCGCGTCGGGCCCGGCGAGGAGCTCCGCCAGCCGCCCGCGATAGGTTTCGGCGAACTCTTTGCATTCGCGCGCTGTCTTGGCGAGATCCTCGGCGTATTGCGGGCTGTCCAGGCCGGAATAAAGATCGTCGAGCCGCCACCGCGGCAGATCCTCCCCTTGCGCGGCGAGCCTTTGCGCGCCGGACGCTTGCGGATGGCGGACCAGTCGAGGGGAGAACCGCGTTGTAAAGACCATGGACGCCAAGCCTTCAAAAAGAATCGCCGCAGAATCGCAATCAAGCATATGGACGCGCAATCGTCGCCGTTCAACCGGGGCCGGTGGGCGAGATTCGCTGCGGAAGGGCCGCGCGCAACCTTTGCAAGGCCCGGGAACCGGGCATTAACATCGCATTTACCGTAATCGCGCAGCATGGGCTGAAGCGGACAACACGCCCGCGCGAAAGAACAATGATGATCTCGACCGTTTTGATCGCCGACGACGACCCCGTGCAACGCCGGCTTCTCGAAGCCATGGTGCGACGTTTCGGCTACGAGACGGAGACCGTGGACGGCGGCGAGGCGGCTTTGGCGCGCCTGCAGGCTGCCGACAAGGCCAATGTCGACCTGCTGATCCTCGATCTCGTCATGCCCGATCTCGACGGCATGTGCGTGCTCGAGCGCATGCGCGAGCGCAAGATCACCACGCCGGTCATCGTCCAGACCGCCCATGGCTCGATCGAGGCGGTGATTTCGGCCATGCGCGCCGGCGCGCTGGATTTCGTGGTCAAGCCGGTCGGCGCCGAAAGGCTGCAGATATCGATCAAGAACGCCCTGCGCTTCGACGCGCTGGAGGACGAGATCCGCCGCATCGGCCGCAAGGCTTCGGGCAACCTCACCTTCAAGGACATATTTTCGCGCGGCGAGGACATGGCCCGGGCGATCCGTCTCGGCGAGCGCGCCGCCAAATCCAACATTCCCGTGCTGATCGAAGGCGAATCCGGCGTCGGCAAGGAATTGATGGCCCGCGCCATCCAGGGCGCCTCCGACCGGCGCGGCAAGTCCTTCGTCACCGTCAATTGCGGCGCGCTGCCGCAAAACCTGGTGGAATCCATCCTGTTCGGCCATGAAAAGGGCGCCTTCACCGGCGCGTCCGAGAAGCATGTCGGCAAGTTCGTCGAGGCCAGCGGCGGCACCCTGTTCCTCGACGAGGTCGGGGAATTGCCGCTGGAGACCCAGGTCAAGCTGCTGCGCGCCCTGCAGGAGGGCGAAATCGACCCCGTCGGCGCCCGCAAGCCGGTGCGCGTGGACGTGCGGCTGATTTCGGCGACCAACCAGAACCTGATCGAACTGGTGAAAGGCGGCCGCTTCCGCGAAGACCTCTATTACCGCCTGAACGTCTTCCCCATCACCATTCCGCCCCTGCGGGTGCGGCGCGCCGACGTTCCCGACCTCGCCCGCCGGTTCCTCGCCCGCTTCGCCGCCGAGGAAGGCAAGCGGCTGCGCGGCCTTTCTTCCGAGACCCTGGCCTTGCTCACGGCCTATGACTGGCCGGGCAATGTCCGCCAGCTGGAAAACGCCGTTTTCCGCGCCGTCGTCCTTTCCGACGGCGACGAGCTGACCGTCGCCGAATTTCCGCAGATCGCCGCCCATGTCCAGGGCTTCGACGTCCGCGTGCCGCCGGCGCCGCCGCCGGTCGGCGCCCGCGACGCCCATCGCGAGATCGTGCGCATCGAGGTGCGCGATCCCAACGTCCTGCGCCTGCTCGACGAAAATGGCGACGTCCGCAAGCTGGAATCGCTGGAGGAAGAGGCGATCCGCTTCGCTCTTTCGCATTATCGCGGCCAGATGTCGGAAATGGCGCGCAAGCTCGGCATCGGCCGCTCGACGCTCTACCGCAAGATGAAGGACTACGGGCTCGACGAAAGCGCGGACGGCGCCAACGCCGCCTGACGAAGGCATGACGAAGGCGCGCGTGACCAAAGACATGTGGCCGGAAGGCGACACACGATATTTTGCGTCAGGCGGTCCTTGCGCAAGCCCCGCCGATTGATTTTAACGGTCGTCGTCTCTTCATATGTCTTGGCGCCAGCGTTTAAGATGACCGGGCGACATCGGGACATGCGGACAAGACGAGCTTGCCGCGGGGCCTCGCGGCGTGAAAGGTTTCGGCATGTTTTCGCTTGGCTCGACCGTCCCGCCTTTGCGAACTCTCGCGGTCGGAACGTTGTCGATCGCCCTGGCCGCGCTCGTCGCGTCCGCCCCCGGCTGGGCGCAGGCTGCGCCGCCGGCGCAAGACGTCGCGCCTGTCCTTGCTGCTCCGGCCGAAAACCAGTCGCCGCCGCCGTCAGCCGCTGAAGCGCCTAAGCCGCCCGTCGTTCTCGGCGAGCTCCAGGCGCCGGCAAAACCCTCCGCCAACCAGGCCATCCGCGCCGCCCTGATCCGCGCCGCCGCCGAGGCCAGGGGCCAGCCGCCGGAGATTCGCGCCCTGCGCAAGGCGGTCGACGCCGCTTACGCCAACCGCAGCGACGCGCCGGTCTGGCTCGACAAGGGGCAGTGGACGCCGGCCGCCCAGGCCGTTTTCCAGACCTTGCAGACGGCCCCCGACGACGGCCTCGACCTGCGGGCCTATCGTGTCTTTGCGCTGGGCCAGGGGCCGGAAGCCTCGTTGGCGCTCGCCGACGTCGCCCTGTCCGAGGCGGTCGCCGCCTATGCCTTCCAGGCCAGCGGCGGCCGGGTCGATCCCTCGCGCATCTCCCGCCTGATTGGCGCCCGCGCGCCGGTCGTCCCGGCGGCGCAGGCGCTGGAGGAGACGTCCGGGGCGACCGACGCCGGCGGCGTGCTGAAATCCTATAATCCGGATCAATCCGCCTATCTGGCCTTGCGCGCCAAGCTGGCGCAATTGCGCGCCAGCCCCGCGCAGATCGACGCGCCGCAGGTTCAGGCGCCCCTGACGCGCCTCGCGGCGGCCGAAGCCCGCCATCGGGCGAGCGACGCCGTGACGACCCTTTCGCCGCGCGGCAAGGCGGCGCTCGAGTCCGAGCTTCTCGTCAACATGGAATTCTGGCGCTGGATGCCGCGCGATCTCGGCCACGACCGGCTGATGGTCAATATTCCCGAATTCACCGCCCGGCTTTATCGGGGCGACACGGTCGACCTCAGCACACGCGTCATCGTCGGCAAGCCGGACAAGGCGACGCCGCTGTTTTCCAACCGAATCGAATATCTGATTATCAATCCCTCGTGGAACGTGCCGCAATCCATCATCAAGAACGAGATGGCGTCAAAACTCGAATCGCTGCGGCGCGAGGGCTATGACGTCGAATGGAAGGATGGGCGCCTGCATGTCCGCCAGCCGCCGGGCGAGAAAAACGCGCTGGGCCGGATCAAGTTCATCTTCCCCAACGATTACGCGGTCTACCTGCACGACACCCCCTCGCGCAGCCTTTTCGCGGCTTCGCGCCGAGCCTTCAGCCATGGCTGCGTGCGCGTCGACCAGCCGTTCAAGCTGGCTGTGACCCTGCTCGGGCCCGAGCGCGGCTGGAGCGAGGCGCGGCTGGAAAAGCTGCTTGGCAAGTACGAGCGGCGCGTGCCGCTGGCCACGCCGATGCCGATCCATATCGGCTATTTCACCCTGGCGGTGGACGAAAACGGTCAGCTTCGGCGGTTCGAGGATATTTACGGCTATGCCGGCAAGGCGCGCGAATTGCTCGGACTGGGCGGCTGACGCAGGCCCCGAATCGTCCGAAGCCCTCCCGAAATCAGATTGCGGAAAATTATCGCCAGCCTTGATCCCTTAACGGCCAAGGTCCCGCGGTGCGACATAAAAGCGCGGCATAATTTCGTATTTTGCCAAGCTGTGGCTTTCCTGTGACAGATGGTGTATGAAACGCGCCGATTTACATGGCAACGGTCCGTTAACGAAAATCGTCAATGGTCCGGAAACTTGTCGTCCCCCGCCGCCGGGCCACCAGGAGCGCGTTTGATTTTGCGAAGCCCCGCCGCCGCTTCCACCCCTCGCAACTTGAGAAGCCGGTGGAGGCATTGTGTGCGAATCGGCGCCGCCCTTGTCGCGGTGGCCGCCTCTTTCGCGCCCAACGCCCTGGAATCGGCTGCGGCCAACGGCGACACCCGCACGATCTATCTCTACCACGCGCACCGCAAGGACACGATCGCCGCGACCTTCCGCGTCAACGGCCATTATGACGGGGAGACGCTGGAAAAGCTGAACTGGTTCCTGCGCGACTGGCGCAATGACGAACCGACCAAGATGGACCCGAGGTTGTTTGACGCGGTATGGGAAGCCTATCGCTCGGCCGGCCGCAACACCGGCCCGGACGACCCGATCACGGTGCTGTCAGCTTATCGCTGTCCCGCCACCAACGCCATGCTGCGCCGCCGTTCGCGCGCCGTGGCCGAACATTCGCAGCACATGCTGGGCAAGGCGATGGATTCAACCATGCCCGGCCTGTCGATGGAAAAGCTGCGCGAGGTCGCCATGCGCCTGCAGCGCGGCGGCGTCGGCTATTATCCCAACGTGCCCTTCGTCCATATCGACGTGGGCGGCGTGCGCTCCTGGCCGCGGATGAACTACGACCAGCTCGTCCGGCTGTTCCCGGACGGCAAGACCGTGCATCTTCCCTCCAATGGCAAGCCTCTCGCGGGCTATGATGAGGCCAAGGCCGAAATCGAGGCGCGCGGCGGCGAAACCATTTCCGTGGCCGAAGCCAATGCCGGCGGCGGCATCGGCGGCTTCTTCGCCAGGCTTTTTGGCGGCGGCGGCGAGGACGAGGAGGAAATCCGCGAAGTCGGCGCCGGTCGCGCGTCCGACCCGGGTCGCGCGCGCCAATCCGTCGCAAGATCCCGAGACCGCCAGCGCGGCGCGGAAGATGGTGGCGACCGCCGAAGCCGACCTGCCGCGCGGCGAAACCTATATGGCGCCCAGCTCCGGCCAGGCCGCCGCTCCCGCGCCGGGCCGCCTGCAAGTCGCCGCCCTGGCGCCCACGCCGACCCTGCCCGCCGCCAACACCTTGGGCAGGACCGTCAGACAAGCCCACGCCCATGGAAGAGCCCGCCGCCGAAGCTGAAAAGCCGGCGCCCGAGGCGGACGCGCAGGCCGCCGCCAAGCCGGCCCTCAACGCGCCTTTGCCGCCTCGCCGCCCCGACGACCTGGCGACCGCCTTCGTGGCGCCGCTGCCGCCGCCGCGCCCGCAGGAATTCGCCCGGCTGCCCGACGTCATCACGCGCGGCATTCCGCTGGCCTCGGCTTCGCCTTCGACCCTGGGCCTTCGCCCAGGCGGCGCCGAGGCCCCGCTCGCCTATGCCGCCTCGGCCTTGAAAACCGCTCCCGCGCCAAAGCCCGAGCCCGCGTCCGTTCCCCTGCCGCCGCCGCGTCCCGCGGGCCTCGCCTTGCGCGCCGCGGCCGAGGACAAGGCCGCAGGCGCCCGCGCGGCGAAGCTCGCCGCCGGGCAGATGGCGCCGGCCCGCGTCGGCCGCGCCGCGCTCCAGGCCATGGTCGCGCCCGCCTCGCAAGCGCGCGCGCCCTCGCACACGGGCGCCGGCGTCGCGCCGGCCCTTCGCGCGGCGGCAAAGCTCGACCCCTTCGCCGCTCAGGCGCCCGCGCGCAGCCTCCAGACCGGTTTTAACTCGAAAGCCGTGCAGCTCAGCGCCAACAGCTTCACCAAGAAGGCGGAATGAGGGTCGCCTCTTTGGTTAACGCTCCCTTAACGACTCGGGCCTAATCTCCTCCAAAGCTCCGCAAGAGCGATCTTCGCAAAAGCGATCTTGCGGATCGGAGAGATCGAGCCATGATTCTAGAGCCCATCAACGGCCAGGAATTTTCCCGCGCCTGCCGCGTCCGCAGCAAGAGCCCCGCGCCCTGCCAATGGCGACAACTGCTGCGCCTCGTGGCGCTGGTCGCGGTCGGCGGCCTGTTCGTTTCCTTCTCCCTTTCGTCCTCCCGGGCGCGGGCGGAAGAGGCGATCCACGCCGCTCAACCCTCGCGGAGCTGACGCCGGCCCTCGCGCTCGGCGACGGGATGAGCTAATGTTTGGCCCATGCCGTCCCTCAGCCCCCTCCTACCGAAGATTTCGCGCGCGACCAGATTTCTGGCGCCGGCGCTGATGCTGACCGCGCTGGCGGCGCTCCCCGCGCCCGCATCGGCGCAGGGTGGCATCGCCGATTTTTTCGGATCGCTGTTCGCGCCGCGCCGCGCGCCGCAGCCCAAGCCGATCGAAGTTCGCGCTCCCAGGCGCCACAAGCCTCACCACATCGTAACCACGCCCTCAGGCGGCGCGCCTGCCGCAGCGAGCGCGCCTGCCGCCGAGGCCAAACCCGCCGCTCCGCCCGCGGATCGTCCCCCGCCGAGCTTCTTCGTGGCCGTGGTCGGCGACAGCGAGGCGGCCATGCTGGCCCAGGGGCTGACGGAAGCCTTCGCCGACGATCCGCGCGTCGGCGTCATCAACAAGGCGCGCGAGGACACCGGCCTTGTGCGCGAGGATTTCTACGATTGGCGGCGGGCGGTAAAAGAGCTGCTCGACGGCCCTCAGCATATCGACTTGGCGGTGATCCAGATCGGCATCAACGACAACCAGAAGCTGCATGACGGCGGCAATGTCCTCGATCCCCTCTCGAAGCCGTTCAACGAGATTTACGCCAGCCGGGTCGCAGGAGATCGCCGCCGCCTTCCGCGACAAGAACGTGCCCCTGGTCTGGGTCGGCCTGCCGATCATGCGCAGCGAATCCCTGTCGAACGCCGCGCTGGTGTTCAATGACATCGACCGCCAGTACGGCGGCGCGGCCGGCGCCCATTTCGTCGACCTGTGGGAGCCTTTCACCGACATCAACTCGGTCTACAAGGCGACCGGCCCGGACGTGAACGGCGCCATCGTGCGGCTGCGCGCGGCCGATGGCGTGCATTTCAACAAGGTCGGCGCCCGCAAGGCGGCGCATTTCGTCGAACCCGAAATCCGCCATGCGCTGGAGGCGCGGCTGCAGCCGACGCCGCCCGCGGAAAACGCGCCCGCGCCCGCCCCTGCCGAAGGCGCGCCCGTCGCCGCCCTGCCGCCTGCGGCGGCCCCCTCAACAGCGCCCGCCCCCGGCGGCGAGGCGCCGCAACCGGCGCCGGAAGCAGCCGCCCCGGAAGCGCCGCCGCCCAAGCCGATCGCGGGCAAGGTCCAGGCTTTGACGGCGCCCGCCCTTTCGCCGGGCGGCGCCCTGGCCGGCCTCGCCCAGCCCAATCCGCCGCCGCAGACACCGCCCTCCGCCGCGGCGCCGCAGCCGGGCCGCGCCGACGATTTCAGCTGGCCGTCGAAATAAAGCCTATTCGGCCTCGATGGGCGCGAAGCCCGAGGCATAGAACTCGAACACCGTCTCGCCGTTCTGGTTGACGCCGCAATTGCGGTTGCGGATCAGACCAAGGCCGGGTTTTGACGTCGGACGCTTGCTCATGACCTGGGTCGTGAAGGTGATGCGGTCGCCGACCAGCACCGGCTTGCGCCAGAGCAGTTTCTCGAATCCCGGCGAAAGGCGGTTCGGCAGGTCGGCGTCGCCCGCGATGCGCTGGCGCGCGGCGATCATGTGCTGCATCCAGCAGCAGCCGGTGTGGAAACCTGCCGCCGACAGGCCGCCGAGCAGATGCGCGTTGGCCGTGTCGTCGTCGAGGTGGAAGGGCAAGGGATCATAGGCCCTGGCGTAGTCTTTGATGGCCTCGGCGGTGAACAGGGTTTCGCCCAATTCGGCATAGGCGCCGACCCGCACCCTCGCGTAGTCGTCGGGCAGGGCGGCAAGAGGGTCGTCGAGGCGTTCGGGAAGCACTTGCGCTTGTGACGGGTTGCCCGGCTTCTGCGGCGCCGGCGCAGCTTCAGCCAGCGGTTCGCGGCGGCCGAACAGCATGGAGCATTTTTGCGCCATGACCTCCTGCCCCGTCTGGTTGCGCAAGGAAATGGCGAATCTGATGATTCCCGCGTCGGGACGAGACCGCAGGTCGACCTTTTCCACCGTGGTCATCTCCGCGGAGATCCGGTCGCCGGGGCGCACGGGGGCAAGCCAGCGGTTATCCTCGACGCCCACCCCGGCGATCCCCGTGGTTTCCAGCAGCCAGTTGTCGACGTTCATCCGCATCAACGCCGAACAGGTGTGCCACCCCGACGCGATCAGGCCGCCGAAGCCCGCGCCCTTCGCCTTTTCGGCGTCGACATGGAAGGGTTGCGCGTCAAACGCCGAGGCGAAGGTCACGATCTCTTCCGCGGTGAACTTGTAATCGCCGAACCGCCTGATATCGCCGGGAATGAAATCCTCGAAAGCCGCCAGACCCATTATTGCCCCCAAAACTGCGCCGATGCGTCCGCTTACGCGGAGCTTTCGCGCGCAGCAAGAGAGGAGCCAGCCAAATAAGCCATGCAAAAATGCATGGCTGATCACGACATAAGACATTTGTCGTAGGAGGATCGTTACGGCATAGAAGGGTCACACCACGAAGCGAGCGGATGATCCTCCCCATTCCGTTTCGCGTGGCAAAACTTTGCTCCGCTTTGATGCGGGCACAACGGACGCTTCGGCGTCCGTTTTTTTTATATCAAAAGCGGGTTTTTTTGCGCTGCGCGGGCTTGCTTTTTTGCGCTGCGCGGGCTTGCTCCAGGGCGCAGCTTGCGCCAATTTGCGCGCGCACAAGGATTCAAAGACCATGACCAAAGCGCTTCTCGGCATTATCGGCGGCTCCGGCGTCTACCACCTTCCCGGCCTCGAGGACGTGCGCGAAGAGATCGTGGCCTCGCCCTGGGGCGAGCCTTCCGACGCGCTGCGCTTTGGCCGCATCAACGGGACCGAGGCGGTCTTCCTGCCGCGGCACGGGCGCGGCCATCGCCTTTCGCCTTCCGGCATCAACTACCGCGCCAATATCGACGCGCTGAAGCGCGTCGGCGTCACCGACATCATCTCGGTCTCGGCCTGCGGCTCCTTCCGCGAGGAATTGCCGCCCGGCCGGTTCGTCGCGGTGGACCAGTTCGTCGACCGCACGTTCGGGCGGGAAACCTCCTTCTTCGGCAATGGCTGCGTCGCCCATGTCTCGATGGCGCATCCGGTCGCGCCGCTGCTGCAGCAGCGCATCATCGCCGCCGCCCATGCGGAGGACATCGACATCGTCAAGGGCGGAACCTATGTCTGCATGGAGGGACCGCAATTCTCCTCCCGCGCGGAATCGTTAGGCTACAAGGCCGCCGGCTATCACGTGATCGGCATGACCGCCCTGCCCGAGGCCAAGCTCGCCCGCGAGGCGGAAATGTCCTACGCCACGCTCGCCATGGTCACCGACTACGATTGCTGGCGCGACGATATCGCCGCCGTGGAAGTGCATGACATCCTCGCCGTGGTGAAGTCGAACGCCGAAAAGGCCTCGCGGCTGCTTGCGCGGCTGCTGCAGGACTTCCCGGCCGAGCATTCGCCCTGCCCGCTTGGCTCCGACCGGGCGCTGGACTACGCTCTGGTCACGGCGCGCGACTGCTGGGATCCGGAGTTGCTGAAAAAGCTCGACGCGATCATGGCGCGGATGTTGAAGCGCTAGAGCCTATCCCGCAAAAGTGGACGCCGGTTTTGCGAAAAGGATATGCGTTTTCAAAGGAATCTAGAGCCCTCCCCGCTTCAAGTGGAGCGGGGAGGGATCTAGATACGCGCCGATTTTAAATCCGCTGCGGGGAGAGCAGGCATGGACGCGATCGACCGCAAGATTCTCGCCTGCTTGCAGGAGGACGCCTCGATCGCCATCGCCGATCTCGCCAAGGCGGTGGGACTGTCGCCGACGCCCTGCTGGAAGCGGGTGCAAAAGCTCGAAAGCGCGAAAGTCATCCTCGGCCGCGTCGCTCTGGTCGATCCGCAAAAGATCGGCCTCGGCCTGACCGTCTTCGTCTCGGTCGAGACCGAGGACCATTCGCAGCCCTGGCTGGCGCGCTTCGCCGCCGCCGTCTCCGCCTTTCCCGAGGTGATGGACATTTACCGCATGGCCGGCGACGTCGATTACCTCTTGCGCGTGGTGGTCCCCGATACGGCCGCCTATGACGCCTTCTACCAGCGTCTCATCGCCGCCGTGCCGCTGAAAAAGGTCACCTCGCGCTTCGCCATGGAGCGGGTCAAGTCGACCTCCGCCTACCGAATTCCCGGTATGGAAACAACGAAATAGCAGCCAAGCCCAAGGCATAATTTGCGCTGGGTCAATTCACATTTGCAATCGAAGTGTTAAAAACCGCGCTGGAATGTGCTACGACAATTCATAAGCCGCGTTCAAGCGGCGCAGGCGCCTTTCCCTTCCTAACCAGAATCGATCGCGCGCCAAGGAAGTTGGCACAGGGGCCGTGCGTAAAGTCTTGCGTCTTGCAGACTACGCGGGAGGAAACAGATGACCACTCTTCGTTTGGGGGATTCCATCCCTCAGGACTTCATTTCCAGGAACCTGCCGGCGGGTCATGACACGCTTTGGGGCTGGGCGGCCAAGTGGTCGCCGCAGGATCTCCCCACCACGCTCGATCCGGCCAAGGCCTTTGCGCTGGAGACCAGTGAATTGCTCGAGAAAAGCGCGGCCGAAGGCTATTCGGTCGTCGATGTCGAAGCGCCGCTGGCCCTGCGCGCGCTGGGCGCGGAAAAGGTCCCGGCGTTCGACACTCAACTCTTGTTCATGATGTCGCGGAGCTGACGCCCCTCAATCCCTGACCGCATCCAGGCGCAGCCCGGCGATGAAGGGCGCGCGCCATTCCGGCGTGGCGAAGGCCTCGTGCAGCTGGCGTGTGACGCTGATCAGCAACGCTTGCGATTCCGCATGCGCGGGACGAAGCCCCGCCACATAGCAGACGGCCTCTTCAAGCCGTCTCGCGCGCAGGAATTTATCGGACGCGTCGTTGCGGATCGCCTTGTCCGCGGCGCCGAGGAGGCGTCCGAGCAGGGCTGCGACCCTTTCCGGCTGATGGCGCAACAGGGCGCGGCAGGCCCGGAACGAGGGTTTTGCGGAGTCAATCGTGGGGGAACGGCCGGCGCGCCGGTCGTGGTATAAACTGCGAGCTTCATGCTCTGCTCCTGTTTGGCGCCCTCGTCATAAGGGCCGGGTCAAACTAGGATGCGAATGTAAAAATCGCTTTAAACGGCGCCCAAGGCGCAGATTATCCAAGATTAATTCGAGTATTTACGCGCGTAATGTGATTTACGTACGTAATCTGTTGCCGAACGCGCTGATAGTAAGGGCGATTGTCGAAAAGCAGCGGTCATCCGCTTCGCCAGGACCGAAACAATTCCGCCACGGACTTGCGCCGCGCAAGTCCGTGGCGGCGATTTACATGGCGGCGGAAAGCGCCGAAATGGTTAATGGAGTCCTACGATGCGCCGAATTGCGGACGGCGGAGCAATCTGGCGCCGCTTCCGGGGCGCCGCGGCGCGTTGAGCCAGAGCAGGACCAGCGCGCCGGCGGCCGGCGCCAGCGCCATTTCCCATTCGCCAAGGCAGACCAGGAAGGCGGCGAGCGCCCAGCAGACCGACAGGCCGTGCTCGACCAGCCCGACCAGCTTGTTCTGGGCATGGGTCTTTATCAGGTCGCCGCGACGGTTTTGCAGCGGCTTCCAGAAGTTCAGGCTGGCGGTCGAGGCGGCGGCCAGCACCGCAAAACCGCAGGTCAGCAAGCCGATCCGCGGGTTGGCGATCGTCACGCCCAGAGCCGGCAGGGCGAGAAAGAGCGCGACCGGCGCGGCGATGGCTTCGAGCTTGCGCCGCAGCATTTCCGGGCGCGGAACCGGCGCGGTGGCGACGAAGTCGCCGGCGTCCTCGCTCGACGCCGCGAGAAAGGCGAGCGCCGCGGCAAGCTGCGCGGCGATCGCCACCAGAGCCGGGCAGATCGACAGCGCCAGCGACCCGTTGGAGCCGAGGGTCTTCCAGATGACCAAGGCCACCGGCAGGGTGTAGAGCGATTGCAGCAGCACCTGCGAAACCAGATAGGGATCGCGCGCCAGCAACCGCCATTCCTTGCGCCTGAGCGCCCCGGCGCGGTCGCAGCGAAAGCTTTTCTGCGAAGTCTTCCGCGCGGCTGACGCGGGCGCGCCGGCCGCAATCAGCGCGCCATGGGCGAACGCCTGCGCCAAGGTGAGAATGGCGAGGCCGAAAACGATGAGGCCGAAGCCGCTCCATGAAAGCAGCGCATCCAAATCCCCGAAGGCCGCGCGGGCCGGGAGCCACAGCAGCGTTCCGGTGTCGGCCCAGCTTCCCGGGACCGGGTGGGCCAGCGCGGCATGCAGCGCGTCCTTGGTCGCGACGGGGAGGAAATTGAAGATTTGCGCGCAAATGACGAACCACGCGCCGACCAGGGTGGCGAGCACCTGGGTCGCCGCGCGGGTGCGCTTCGGCCCCAGCAGGCGGAAAAAGCCAAGCGTCAGGGCGAGGCTGATGCCGGTCCCCGCCAGCACCAGGGCGGCGAGCGCCGGATAGACGGCAAGCCAGCGCGGACCGCCCTGCAAGGCGGCGGCGTCGATCACCGGCAGCAGGAACAGGCCGACGGCGCCAAAGGCCTCGATGGCCACGGCCAGCGCCCGCGACGCCAGGATCTTGTGCGGCGGCAGCGGCGCGGAAAGCAGGAGGTCGAGGTCGCCGCGCGAATAAAGCGCGCGGGTCGCGCCGGTCAGGCCCTGCGAGATCATCCAGGGCAGGACGATGACCACCCCCGCGCCCAGGATCGGCATCGCCTCGTCGCGCGCCGAACGGGCGGCGAGGGCGAGGCCGAACGGCCATGCGAAGACATGCAGGCCGATGAAGATCAGGCCGACCACCAGCAGCGCCCGCGCCGTGGTTTTCACCCGCAGGAAAGCGCAGGTGCGGCGCCAGGAAATGGTGAGGTCATGGCGCAGCAGCCGCCCGAGCGTCATTGAACGGCCGCTCACGCCGCCTCTCCGCGCGCGGTGAGTTCGAGGAAGACGTCTTCAAGGCTCGCCCCGGCGCCGGCGCCCATGTCGCGCAATTGCGCCAGGTCGCCCTCGGCGATCAGCTTGCCATGGGCGATGATGCCGATGCGGTCCGCGAGCTTTTCCGCCACTTCGAGGATATGGGTGGTGAGCACGATGGCGACGCCGTTTGCCGCCTGCTCGGTGAGCATGTCCTTGACCTGCCGGGCGGCGCCGGCGTCGAGCCCGGTCAGGGGCTCATCCAGCATCAGCAGGCGCGGCTCGTGGATCAGCGCGCCGGCCAGCGCCGTCTTCTGCCGCATGCCCCGCGAGAAACCCTCGCAGCGCTGATGGCGCTGCTCCCAGAGGCCAAGGCGGCGCAACAGCTCTTCGGCCCGGGCGGAGGCCCGCGTTTCGTCCATGCCCCACAGTCCCGCGACGAATTCGAGATATTCCAGGGGCGCCAGCTTGTCATAGAGCAGCGGCTCGTCGGGCAGCCAGGCGGTGAGTTGCTTGGCGTGAAGCGCATCGCGCCGCGCGTCGATGCCGCAAATGGAGATTTCGCCGCTGTCGGGCTGCAGGAGCCCTGCGACCATGCGCAGGGTCGTGGTCTTGCCTGCGCCATTGGCGCCGAGAAGCGCGTAGAATTCGCCGGGCTTGATCGTCAGGTCGAGGCCGTCCACCGCGGCCTTGCCGAAACTCTTGCGAAGGGCCCGCAGGCGCAAGGCGTCGGGCGGCGTGACGTCTGGCGGCGCGGCTCGGGACAGAACGGACATGCGGATTTCCCTGCGAACGGAGGTCCGTGTAATCTTAGACCGGCAGCCTTTTTTTAGGGTTAAATGGGACCTGAAATCGCGGGGGCAAGGAGCTCGATCATGGCGCGATGGCTTTGGGCGGCGTCCTGCATCGCGGCTTTGGCGGCGGCCGCCCCGGCCCGCGCAGGAGTCTGCACGGTGGATCGCGCGACCGGCACGACCATCGACCGCGCGCCCTTCCTGACACACGGTTATGGCGGCCGCTGGAATTTCGCGACCGGCCTCATCGCCTTCATGCAGCCGGATGCGAGCGGCTTTTACCGCATCTACACAATCAAACCCGACGGCTCGGGACGGGCGGAATTCAAACCGCCGGGCCTGCCCGGGGGACATCGGGGTTCGGTCTACTGGCAGCCCCTGGGGCGCTACCTGATGTTCACAGCGCAGAAACCCGACTGGAAGGACATCAAATTGTTTGGCGTTCCCGCCTATGGCGCGCTGCCGGGCTGGGGAACCCATGACGACATCTGGATCGCCAGGGCGGACGGCTCGGCCGCGTGGAAACTCACCGACGATCCCAATACCAGGCGGGAAGGCGAGCTGATGCCTGTGTTCTCGCCCGACGGCCGCAAGGTGGCCTGGGGCTGGCGCCAGCCGGACAAGTCCTATTTCCTCAACATCGCCGATTTCAGCGAGGCGCCCGAGCCGCACCTGTCGCACATCGTTTCCTTGCGGCCGGGCGAAGGCAAGTATTTCGAGCCCGGCGGCTTCTCCTCCGACAGCCGCTCCCTGATTTATTCGACCGACGACGGGACGCACAGTTTCTGGGCCAGCCAGATCTACTCGCTCGACCTCGCGACCGGGAAAAGCACGCGCCTGACCGAGGGCCGCGCCTATAACGAGCACCCCAATGTGGTGAAGACCCCCACCGGCGACTGGATCATCTACATGAGCACGAAGGGCGTGCAGCGGCGTCCCTGGCATATCATGCTGGGCACGGATTTCTGGGCGATGCGCCTCGACGGCTCCGGCGCCAAGCGCCTGACCACCATGAATTCAAGACCGGGCAACGCCGAAGATTTCGGCGCCCCGATAGTGGCGACCACGGCGTCGATCAGCCCCGCGGGCGATTATTTTCTGGGCGACCTCCAGGACAGCCTGGTGAAGCAGACCGGGCTCGCGCGTGTAGTGAGGTTTACGTGTGACTGAGGCTCGGTAACGCCATGGTCGCGGCGCGCGACGCAGCGGATGAAGGGCTTGCCGCCGCCGCGCGCAGGAAGAGGAGCCGCCAACCACCCAGCCTAAACCCCTCTCGGCCGTCTCAGATCCAGCGTGGTCGGGAACTCGCCCGTCACTTCCTCCGGCGGCAGCCAGAATCGAACCGGGCGTGTGGCCGTGGTCCTGGAAGCGGGCGAGGCGGCGGGCCTCGGCCTCGTAGCTGTTGACCGGGAAGGTCACGTAATTGCGGCCGCCCGGATGCGCGGCGTGATAGACGCAGCCGCCCAGCGAGCGCTTGCTCCACTTGTCGATGATGTCGAAGGTCAGCGGCGTCTGCGCCCCGATGGTCGGATGCAGGCCCGAATAGGGCTGCCAGGCCTTGAAGCGGACGCCCGCCACCGCCTCGCCGCGCACGCCGGTCGAGCCCATCGGCAGCCGGCGCCCATTGCAGGTGACGATATGGCGGGCTTCGTTGAAGCCTTCGACGCGGATCTGCATGCGTTCGACCGAGGAATCGACGAAACGCACCGTGCCGCCGACCGCGCCCTCCTCGCCCATGACATGCCAGGGCTCCAGCGCCTGCCGTATCTCGAGCTTTACGCCCGAATGTTCGACCAGGCCGTAATAGGGGAAGCGGAACTCGAACTGCGCCTTGAACCATTCGGGGTCGAAGTCGTAGCCGGCGCGCTTCAGGTCGTCGAGGATGCCTAAGAAATCCTGCCACACATAATGCGGCAGCATGAAGCGATCATGAAGACTTGACCCCCAGCGCGCCAGTTCGCCGTCTTGCGGCTCCCGCCAGAACCAGGCGATCATCGCGCGCAGCAGCAGTTGCTGCGCCAGCGACATGCGCGCGTCCGGCGGCATCTCGAAGCCGCGGAACTCGACCAGGCCGAGCCGGCCGGTCGGACCGGCGGGCGAATAGAGCTTGTCGATGCAGATTTCCGAGCGATGGGTGTTGCCGGTGACGTCGGTGAGCAGGTTGCGATAGAGCCGGTCGACCAGCCATGGCGGCGGCGCCTGGCCCTCGCCCGGGGGCGGCGTCATCGCCAGCGCGATCTCCAGTTCGTAGAGCGCGTCATGGCGCGCCTCGTCGATGCGCGGCGCCTGCGAGGTCGGCCCGATGAACAGACCCGAGAACAGATAGGACAGCGCCGGGTGGCGCTGCCAGTAGATGATCAGGCTTTTCAGCAGGTCGGGACGACGCAGGAACGGCGAATCCGCCGGGGTCGCGCCGCCGACCACCACGTGATTGCCGCCGCCGGTGCCGACATGGCGCCCGTCGATCATGAATTTTTCCGTGCCCAGCCGGCACTGCCGCGCCAGTTCGTAAGTCTGGCGATAGATGGAGGCGAGTTCGTCCCAGTCGGAGGCGGGATGGACATTGACCTCGATGACGCCGGGATCGGGCGCGACGCGGATGACGTTGAGCCGGGTGTCGAGCGGCGGCGGATAGCCCTCGATATGCACGGGCAGGCCGCATTCCTCGGCGCTGACCTCGATCGCGGTCAGCAATTCCAGATAATCCTCGATCCGCTCGGTCGGCGGCATGAACACATGCAGGCGGCCGTCGCGCGGCTCGATCGCCAGGGCGGTGCGAACGTCGGTGGTGAAGCCGAGGGTCTGTTCGTTCTGGAGCTCGTGGTCGGGCTCCTGGGCGCCGCGCCGGTATTTCTGCGCGATGGCCTCGGCGCTCGGCAGCGGACCGCGCCATTCGGTCGGGTCGGACTCCACGATATAGGGATAGGACGCGGGCGCGACATAGGGAAGCGACGCCAGCGGCAGGCGGTAGCCGACCGGGGAATCGCCCGGCTTGAGGAACAGGGCGCCGCGGCGCAACGGCCATTTCTGGCTGATCCAGCTCGTTTTGCGCGGCGCGGCGTTCCAGCGCTGCACCGGCAGCACATAGCCCGAGGGGACGTCGAGCCCGCGATCGAAGACGCGGGCGAAGCGGGCGCGCTCCTCGGGCTCCGCCAGCTTGGAATCGCCAGGCGTGACGTTGAACGGCAGGTCGGCTTCCTTGAGAATCCACTCGCCCGGGTCTTCATACGCCGGAACGACGAACGCCTTGGCCAGCTCCAGCCGCCCGGCCACCGCCTCGATCAGGGCCTTGGCGTCGGGCGCCGTCGCGGCGACCGCCGGCTTTTCACGGGCGATCAGATTGGCGTCGCGCCAGATCGGCTCGCCGTCCTTGCGCCAGTAGAGCGAGAAGGTCCAGCGCGGCAGGCTTTCGCCCGGATACCATTTGCCCTGGCCGTAATGCAGGAAGCCATTGGGGGCGAAGGCGTCGCGCAGCCGGCGGATCAGGTCGTCGGCGAGGCCGCGCTTGGTCGGGCCCGACCGCGTCGGTGTTCCATTCCGCCGACTGGTAATCGTCGATGGACACGAAAGTCGGCTCGCCGCCCATGGTCAGGCGCACGTCCTGGGCGTTCAGGTCCTGGTCGACCTTCTTGCCCAGCGCGTCCAGCGCCAGCCACGACTCGCCTGAGAAAGGCAAGGTGACGCGCGGCTTTTCATCGAGCCGCTCCACCCTCATCTCGAAGCCGAATTCGCATTGCGCCGGCTCGACCAAGCCTTCGATCGGCGCGGCGGAGGAATAATGCGGCGTGGCGGCGAGCGGCAGATGGCCTTCGCCGGCGAACAGGCCGGAGGTGGGATCGAGCCCGATCCAGCCGGCGCCGGGAATATAGACTTCGGCCCAGGCGTGCAGGTCGGTAAAATCGTGGTCCGTGCCGGAGGGGCCATCGAGCGCCTGCAGATCGGGCTTGAGCTGGATCAGATAGCCGGAAACGAAGCGCGCGGCGAAGCCGAGCTGCCGCAGGATCTGCACCAGCAGCCAGCCGGTGTCGCGGCAGGAGCCCGAGCAGAGTCGCAGCGTCTCCTCGGGCGTCTGCACGCCCGGCTCCATGCGCACGACATAGCGGATTTTCTGCTGCAGGCCGGCGTTCAGCGCGACCAGGAAATCGACCGTGGCCGTTTCCTCCTTCGGCAGGGTCGCCAGATAATCCGCCAGCAGCGGCCCGGCCGGCTCGGCGCCGATATAGGCGGCGATGTCCTTGGCCAGCGCATCGGCGTATTTGAAGGGCGCCGTCTGCGCATAATCCTCGATGAAGAAGTCGAAGGGGTTGTAGACCGCGAGCTCGGCGATCAGATCGACGGTGATCGAGAATTCCTCGGTCTTTTCCGGGAAGACCAGGCGCGCCAGCCAGTTGCCGTGCGGGTCTTGCTGCCAGTTCACGAAATGGTTTTCCGGCGTCACCTTCAGCGAATAGGCGGGAACGGGGGTGCGGCAGTGCGGCGCGGGGCGCAGCCGGATGATCTGCGGCCCAAGCGCGACCGGGCGATCATAGGTGTAGCGGGTCGAATGATGCAGTTTGGCGAGAATGGCCATAGCGGCTTGCGCCTCTCTTTTCGGCGGATTTTTCCGCGCTTTAGACACGTGTCCGTATATGCCGCCTGAACCGGCGCCCTGTCACGTCCGAAAAGGTGGCTTATCGTCGCAGCGGAGAGCGAAGTGCACGAAAAAAAGGCATTTGCCGGCTGGCTTGGGCGCGTCTGTCGGAACCCGAACGCGGACCAGGCGTTCGTGTCCATTCGTTGGGGCATGGTCTCCACGAGAGCTCGAATGCAAGGGTCGCGGTCGCGCCCTTCGAGCCGCGCTAAGGGAGAAAAGCATGAAATCGACCATTTTGAAGACGGGCGCGCTGGCCGCCTCGCTCATGGCCGCAGGCGCAGGCTATGCGGCGCCGTTCAATTTCATCACCGATGGCCCGAACTACACGGACGCCCCCGCTTCGCCGCCGCCTTTCAACTTCATCAACGGCCCCGTGGTGGCGACAGGACCAGCCCGCCCCGCCGCCGCGCCGCCACCATCGATCATATCGGAGCCCGAGGCGCGGCCGCTGAACCGAAAACTCCGCCCGGAAGGCGGAGCGACGCAGCGTCCGGTGGCCGCGGACCTGGCGGACTGCGCCGGGCACGCGATCGGAGCAAAACGGATTGACGCCACGCCTCTCCCTCTCCCCAGCACCCGTCTGCGGGGAGAGCGCCGTCGTTCACGCGAAGGTCGGCGGCGCGTCTTCCGATTTGATCGGGATCACATCCACGGCGACGTCGATGTCCTGCTCGCCCGAGCCCAGGATGACCCCGTTGATCGGCGCGACGTCGGCATAGTCCCGGCCCTCCGCCAGAATGATGTGGTCGTCGCCGACGGGCATGTTGTTGGTCGGATCGAGCCCCACCCAGCCGTCGAGCGGCCCGCACCAGATCGACACCCAGGCGTGAGTCGCGTCGGCGCCTTCCAGCCTTTCCTTGCCCGCAGGCGGCACGGTGCGCAGATAGCCGCTGACATAGCGCGCCGGCAGGCCCACGCCGCGCAGGCCCGCAATCATGATATGGGCGAAATCCTGGCACACGCCGCGCTTTTTCGCGAAAGCCTCGCCGAGCGGCGTCGAAACCAGCGTCGCCTTGGGATCGTAGTCGAAATCGTCCCAGATGCGCGCCATCAGGCTCGATTGCGCCTTCCAGCGCCTGGCGCTCCTTGCGGAAAACTCTCGCGCGCATAGTCGACGACAGGCTCGTCCAGCGTGATCGACGCGGCTGGCGTAGATGAAATGCGCCGGCGATTTCGGGCCGAGGTCGTTGATGCTGAAGGCGAGCTGGCGCACGTCCTCCCAGCTCGGCGTGACCAGCGGCGGCACAGGCCGCGCCACGGCGATGCGCGCCTTCGCGGAGACCGTCAGTTCGCGGTGTTCCGCCTCGATGCGGACGATCTCGAAATCATTGCCGAAAAAACAGGTGCGCTGAACGCGTTTGGCCGCGGGCGGGTCGATGTCGATCTGCACGTCGAGCACGCGCTGGCCGGTGCGGCTGGTCGGGCTCAGCCGCAGCGCGCAGAGCGAATAGGCGACCGGCGCGTCATAGGTATAGGTCGTGACGTGGCGAATGTCGTAGATCACGCAAGTCCTATCTGCTTTTCCGACCGCGCGTCATTGGCGCCCTGGAGGAAATAGCGCGCGGCTATGGCGTCGGCGAGGCCGAGCAGGCGGCGCTCGACGGAGAGAACGAATTCGGTGGTGACGCCGGACGCGGCCTTGGTCGTGAGATCGGCGTTGAGTCTCGATGGCGATGCGGTTCGGCGGCTCCAGCATGCCGTCGAGCTTCAGCACTGGCAGGGTGGCGATGTGTTCGGCCAGCCGCGCGGTCTGGAAGGCGGCCGAGCGCGGGTTGTAGGGATCGAGCAGGGCCATGTCGCGCACCGGATAGGGCGCGACGCCGACGAGGTAGCGCGAGCGATAGGTGATCTGCGAATCGATCAGGTCGAGCAGCACGTCGAAATCGGTGACGCGGGCCTGCTCCATGCCGAAATGGCGCACGATGCGGCAGGCGTTGACGCCGCGCTCCAGCCTGCGCCCGATTTCCAGGAAGCGCCAGCCGGCGACGCGGTTCATGTTCTCCTGCGCCAGGCCCGAAATGCTGGCGATGGCCTGCAGAGCGATGTCGGCGCGCTCCAGGATTTCCGGCTCGTCCAGCGGGCCGCGTCCAAGATCCTTGCCATGTCCAGCCCGTTCTCGAGCTGCTGGCGCAATTCGACGATGATGCGCCAGGTGTCGCCCGACAGGCGCTCGCGGATGACCGAGGCCGTGCGCTGCGAGGACGCGCGCCAGCGACACCGCCGAGCCATATTCGTCGACATTGAACATGGCGGCGTTGAGAAAGCCCTGCGGCGTCGGCGCTGTCTTGGGTTTTTGCGGAACCGCGCCCCAGTCGGACGAGCAATTTGCGCAGGCGCTGGGTGGTCGCCGCGCCATCCTGCGACATGTCCTCGTTTTCGATGGTGCGCCGCGCCAGGCAGCGGATCAGCCGCAAGGTCGCCTCGGCGCGCTCCAGATAGCGGCCGAGCCAGAACAGGTTGTCGGCGGCGCGGCTCGGCAGATTGCCCATGATGCGGCGGATGGCGACGGATTCGGTCGCCGGCAGCAGGGTCATCGGCTCGACCGGGCGATTGGCGACGATCCAGACATCGGAGGTCTGCGTCCCCTGCCCCATGGCCACGGCGCGCAAATCCGGGCGGTCGGAGATGCGGCAGAAGCCGCCGGGCATGACCTGATATTTGCCGTCCGGCCCCAGCGCCGCAAAGACGCGCAGCACGAAGGGCCGCGCCTCGAGCCGGTCGTCGACCCAGACCGGCGTGGTCGAAAGGCGCACCTGCTCCTGGCCGACAAAATCGGCCCCGCGCTCGCGGATGGCGTTGGCGAGCTGCCCGCGCTGCTTCTCCGACAATTCGCCGGCGATCACCGAGCGGCCGAGGAAGCTGCTTGGTCGTCGATGGCGCCGAAGGCCGGGGATATCGCCATGTCCTGCAGGCGGTCGAGCACGTATTCGCGCTCCGTCTCCTGGCCGCACCACCAGGTGGCGATGGTCGGCAGGATCAGCTTTTCGCCGAGCAGGCGGCGCGACAGGCTGGGCATGAAGCCGAGCAGCGCCGGGGTTTCCGCGACGCCCGCGCCCAGCGCGTTGGCCACGGCGACATTGCCCTGGCGGATCGCCTCGACCAGGCCGGGCACGCCGAGATGCGAGCCGCCCTTCAGCTCCAGCGGATCGGCGAAATCGGCGTCGATGCGCCGCCAGATCACGTCGGCGCGCTTCAGTCCCGCGATGGTGCGCACATGGGCGAGGCCATCGCGGGCGACGAGATCGGCGCCCTCGACCAGCACGAAGCCGAGATAGCGGGCGAGATAGGCCTGCTCGTAATAGGTTTCGCTATAGGGGCCGGGCGTGTGCAGGCAGATGCGCGGATCGGAGCGCGTCGCCATGGCGGCGAGGCCCGCGCGGAAATCCTGGAAGAAGGGCGCGAGCCGCCGGACGTTCATGTCGCGATAGATCGACTGGAAGGCGCGCGACAGGTTCAACCGGTTTTCCAGCGCATAGCCGAGGCCCGAGGGCGCCTGGGCGCGGTCGTTCAGCACCCACCATTGCCCGTCGGGACCGCGGCCGAGGTCGGCTGCGTAGAGATTGAGATAGCGCCCGCCGCGCGGCTCGACGCCGATCAGGGGCTGCAGGAAGTCGGCGCTGCCGGTCACGGCGGCGGCGGGCAACACGCCCTGGCTGACCAGGTCGGCCTTGCCGTAGAGGTCGGACAGCAGGCGCTTCGAAGACTTCGGCGCGCTGGGTGACGCCGGCCTCGATCACCGCCCAATCCTTCTCGGAAATGAGCAGGGGCATGTGGCTCAAGCGGCCAGGAGCGATCGAAGGTTTCGCCATAGGCGCGGTAGGACACGCCCTGTTCGCGGATATTGCGCTCGATGGTCTCGAAGCGGCGGGCGACGTCATCGGCGCCGAGCCCGGCCATCTTGTCGAAGAATTCCAGCCAATGGCCGCGCGGGCGCCCGTCCGCGGCGATGAACTCGTCCGGCACGCCCTCGAGCGGCCGATAGGCGGCCGTCATCTCGATCAAGCGCCTTGCCTTGGCGCTTGCGGCGTTTTGCGGCGCGGCTCCCAGTGGTGCCCCCTCAGGCTGAATATTTTGTGGCGCGAAACCGCGCGGTTTTCCAAGGTAGTGGTTGCAGCGCAATAAGGAAGTGGCCGGGGATAAAATTCTGTGGGCGAGGGTTTTAGGACACAGTTCATATTTTTCATTTTTTTGGGCGGATCGTCTGCACGAAGGACGGATCGGTGTCGAGCCAGGCGCCGCCGATCAGCTCGACGCAATAAGGAATGGCGGGAAAGACCGCCTTCAGGCAGAGGTCGATGGAGCGCGGGCTGCCGGGCAGATTGACGATCAGGCAGGGGCCGCGATGGGCCGCGGTCTGCCGCGACAGGATCGCGGTCGGCGTCTGCTCCAGGCTTTTGGCGCGCATCAACTCGCCGAAGCCGGGCATTTCGCGGTTGCTCGCCGCGAGCGTCGCCTCGGGCGTGAGGTCGCGCGGGGCTGGCCCGGTGCCGCCGGTGGTGAGGACAAGGCAGCAACCGGCGTTGTCGGCCATGTCGATCAGCGTGTCGCGGACGGAGTCAAAACCGTCGGGAATGACGCGGGAGTCCAGGCTGTAGGGAACGTTGAGCGCCTGTTTCAGCCAGGCGGCGATGGCGGGCCCGGAAATATCCTCATAGACGCCGGCGCTGGCGCGGTCGGAAATGGTGAGGACGCCGATTTTGGCGGGAGGTGCGGACATGGTGATTCCCTTGCTGCACACTTCTTAGCGCAATAGTCGGCGCTGCGCAGCGGGATTGCGCATTACGTCATGGAGGGACGAGCGGCCATATTTCAATTTTGCGCCTTCCTCGGCGGCCCCATCAGCGCCGGCTGAAAGAACACCGCCGCGCACAAGGTCGTCGCGAGAGAAAGGGCCAGCAGCTTGCCCATGCTCGACGTGCCCGGGTGATTGGACATCCACAGGCTGCCGAAAGCCGTCGCCGTAGTCATCGCGGAAAAGAAGATCGCCCGCGTCAGGCTGGTCTGCAACAGATGCGCCGAACCCGCCCGCCAGGCCATGACATAATAGATCTTGAAGGCCACGCCCAGGCCCAGCAGCAGCGGCAGGGCGATGATATTGGCGAAATTCAGCGGCAGGTCGATCAGCACGCAGATTTCCATGGTCATCACGCCCGCCAGCAGCAGCGGCGCGAGCGTCAGCGCCACGTCGCCGATCCGGCGCAGGGCGAGCCAGAGCAGCGCCGAAATCGAGATCAGCGCCATGATCCCGGCTTGAAAAAAGGCGCGCACCACGGTGTCGCCGGATTCCAGGATCGAAATCGGCGCGCCCGAGGCGTCCGGCGCGATTATCCGCACGGCGTCGGTGAAGCGGCGGAGGTTGTCATTGTCGTTCTTGTCGCCGCGCGGCGCGACTTCCATCCGGGCGCGCCCGTCCGGCGCGAGCCAGTCTCGGCGAAGCTCCGCCGGCAAGCTGTCCAGCGTGACCGCCTCGGCCTGCAACGCCAGCGCGGTATCGGCCAGCAGCGCCTGCATCGGCGCGATCAGGCTCGTCCGGGTTTTTGCGCGCGAAGCTTCGGGGGCTCGGGATAGCCGGGTCAGCGCCGCGCCCAGATGCGCCAAGGCTGCGTTGTCGCCTCTCGCCTTTTGCAGCCGCGCCCCCGCCAGGGCCAGCGCCTCGACGTCTTCGGCGTCGCTGGGCGCGACGGGCGCCTTGGCCGGGGTGAGGCTGGTGACGAGCAGGTCGCGCGCCTCGTGGATCGCCGCCAGCTTGGACGCCTGGTCGGCGGGGACGAAATCGGCGAGCGTGGCCGCGCTCTCGACCTCCGGCAAGGCGCGCAAGCGGGCCGCGAGGGCCTGGGCGTCGGCCAGCGACGGCTGCAGGATCTCGATGATATTCGGCGAGGTCCGCGGGTCCTGCATCAGGTCGAGCAGGGTCGAAACCGATTCCGCCTTGGCGCTGCGCAGGTTCAGCGGATTGAAATCGAAACGCAATTTTGTCAGCAGCGGCGCGCCGGCGAGGGCCAGACCGAGCACGCCGACAACGATGGCGCGGCGATGGCGGGTCTGGAATTCGTCCACCGGCGCCAGGAAGGCATAGCCGACCGGCGCCAGCTCCGCCGGGGCGCCCAGCAAGGCAAGCAGCGCCGGCAAAAGGGTGATGCTGGTGAGAAAGGCCAGGATCATGCCGGTGCCCGCGATCAGCCCCAGTTCCGACACGCCGCGATAATCGGTGGGCATGAAGGCGTAAAAGCCCGCTGCCGTCGCCGCCGCCGCCAAGGCCAGTGGCATGCTGGCTTTTTCGCCCGCGGCGTTCAGGGCCTTCAGCGGATTGTCGTCGCGAAACCGCTCCTCCCTGATAGCGCACGGTGAACTGGATGCCGAAATCGACGCCGATGCCGACGAAGAGAATGGCGAAAGCCACTGAAATCGGATTGAGCGAGCCGACCAGCGCCAGGCCGGTCGCCGCCGTCAGCGCCAGACCCGCCACGGTGTTGAGCGCCACCGCGAGGATCAGCCGGCCCCAGCGCAAGGCGCGCCACAGGATGAAAAGCACCGCGGCGACCATCAGCGAATTGTTCAGCGCCGCGCCCTCGGCCAGCGTGCCGAATTCCTCGTCCTGCAAGGCGATGTCGCCGGTCAGGCGCAGCCTGAAGCCTTTTTCAGGCGTCAGTCCGAGTTCCGCGGCGGTGGCGCGCAGAGCGATCCGCGGCCTCGGCGCCCGGCTCCAGCGCGGAATAGTCCAGCACGGGCTTGACCTGGATGAAGCGCCGCCTGTCCTGGATCGTCGGCGGGGCGCCCGAGAATAGCGCCGTCCAGGAAAACGAAGACGCAGAGTCTGTCTTTTCCCCGGCGACGGCCTTGTCGATCGCGCCGGCCAGGCTTTCGAGCGGACCGGCGAAATCCCTGGTTTCGCCGCCGCCTTGCGCCATCAGGCCCAGCACCCCGGCAAGCCCGCGCAGCGACGGATCCTGCGCCAGTCCGCCGAGAAAAGGCTGCGCCGCGATCAACTGCTCCACCCGCGCCTCAACTTCCGGCATAGGCAGGAAAAGCAGCCCCTCCCGGCGGAAAAAATCGCTGGCCTCGAGGCAATGGGCGCTCTGGAAAAAGGCTTTTTGCGGCGTCAGCGCCGCTTCGAGCGCACGCGCGGCCTCATTGGCGACATCGGGATTTTCCGCGTCGAGCACGGCCAGAATGGTGTCTGCGCGTTGCGGAAACGCTTTGTCCAGCGCGATTTCGCGCTGGCGCCAGGGCAGATCGGTGCTGATCAGCCGGTTGAGATCGGTGGAGATGGAAAAATGTCCGGCCGCGTAAACGGCGGCAACGGCGACAACCACCAGCGCCAGGGCCAGGGTGACGAATTTGCGCGCCGCGCAGGCGGCGACAATCCGGGCGATGGGACCGATTTCCTCGGCAGGCGGGTGGAAATGCGGCTCGACAGGCTTGAGCATAAGGCCTTCGGTCGGCGATTGCGGCGGCCGGAAAATGCGATATTTCGCAGCAAAAGGAAACCGTCGAAGGGAACTTTTCGGGAACTTTCGATGCAACCCTTGGCGCCGTCGCGGGTTTTCGCTTGCGATAGGCCGCAGCTTCGGCCTATTGCTCCGTTGAAAAACGAGACGAGCGGCGCGCCCGCGCCCGACAGATCAGGAGCTGCAATTTGGGAATTCCGGTCCTGGAGGGCGCGCGTATCGGCGCCTATATCGTCAAGCAGCATTTGCTCGGCCGCAAGCGCTATCCCCTCGTTCTGATGCTGGAGCCCCTGTTCCGCTGCAATCTCGCCTGCGCCGGTTGCGGCAAGATCGACTATCCCGACAAGATCCTCAACCAGCGCCTGCCCTTTGAGGATTGCATGGAAGCGATCGACGAATGCGGCGCGCCTGTCGTGGTGATCGCCGGCGGCGAGCCGCTGCTGCACAAGGAGATCGGCAAGATCGTTCGCGGCGCGCTCGATCGCGGCAAATTCGTCACGCTGTGCACCAACGCCCTGCTGCTCGAAAAGAAAATGGACGAGTTCAAGCCGAGCTCGGCCTTCAACTTCTCCGTCCATCTCGACGGCGACCGCGAGATGCACGACAAGTCCGTGTGCCAGGCCGGCGTCTACGACCGCGCCGTCGCGGCAATCAAGGCCGCCCGCGCCAAGGGTTTCAAGGTCACCATCAATTGCACCCTGTTCAATGACGCCGATCCCGCGCGGGTCGCGGCTTTCCTCGACACGCTCAGGGGCATGGGCGTGGACAGCGCCACGGTTTCGCCCGGCTATGCCTATGAGCGCGCGCCGGACCAGCAGCATTTCCTCAACCGCACCAAGACCAAGGAATTGTTCCGCGCCATCTTCCGCCGCGGCGACAAGGGGCGGAAATGGGATTTCTTCCAGTCCTCGCTGTTCCTGGACTTTCTGGCCGGCAACCAGAACTACCATTGCACGCCCTGGGGCAATCCGCTGCGCACCGTGTTCGGCTGGCAGCGCCCCTGCTATCTGCTGAATGAGGGCTACGCGAAGACCTTCAAGGAGCTGATGGAGACCACGGACTGGGACTCCTATGGCGTCGGCAATTACGAGAAATGCGCGGGATTGCATGGTGCATTGCGGCTTCGAGCCCAGCGCCGTCACCCATGCGGTGAAAAATCCGCTGGCCGCGCTGAAGGTCGCGCTGTTCGGCGTCGAGACCGAAAAGCCGTTTGCGCCGGATATTCCGCTCGATAAGGAGCGCCCGGCCGAATACGCCTATTCGGCCCATGTCGAGGAAAAGCTAAACGAGATCCTCGAAGCCGAAGTGAGCGCCAAGCAGGCGGCGGCTGCCGAGTAAGGCGGCCATGCCCGCCCGGCAGTCGAAAGCGGTCTGAATCAGGCCGCGCAATTGCGCCGGGCTTCGGGCGAGCGCTTTCAGCACCGCCCTGACGTCCGCCGAGCCGTCGGCTTTCATGCCCACCAGCGCAGCTGCGGGCAGAGATCGGTGGTGTGGATCGGCGATTGCGCGCAAGGCGACGAATGGCAGGCTATGGGCCTTGGCGAAACGCGCGGCGCCATGGGATTCCATGTCCACCGCCAGCGCGCCGTGCTTTTTGTGCAGCTTGCGCTTGGCCTCCGCCGTCCCGACGGGCGCATCGACGCCCACCAGCGCGCCGCTATGCGCCCCCGGCAAATGCCGCGACAGATGGCTGACCCAGACGCGATGGCAGGGATAGGCGTCGCCCCCCGCGTGCACGGCGTGAGGCAGGACGATGTCGCCGGGCCGCAGATTCGACGCCAGTCCTCCCGCCACGCCAAAGCTGACGACACCCTGCAACGGGCGGCCCTGCGCCTTGGCCTGATTCATCGCCAGGGTCAGGCGGGCCTCGACCTGCGCGGCCGAGCCGCCGCCGATGATGGTCAGGTCATGGCCGACATTGGCGATGCGGCCTTCCGCCCTCATGCCGACGACAATGGCGATGCGGGGATTGGTCTTGAGCGGGGAGAGATTCACAAGCGCAGCCTTTGAACCGATGGCCACAAAAAATTGCCCTGACGAATGGAACCATTCGCAGCGCAACAAATCCCTCGCATAAAACATGCCGGCTGCAAGTCAAATCACAAACGGCGCTTTTTGCCCGTTGCGGTTGTTCCAGGCAGAGAATTCGCGGGAATGACACATTGGCGCAACATTGTCAGGCCGCGCTCAGGCTCGCCGCGCGAACGCCCGAGCGGATCGCGCCCTCGATGGTCGCCGGCAAGCCGGTCTGGGTCCAGTCGCCGGCAAGGACCAGGTTGCGCCATTGCGTTTCGGCCGAGGGCCGCAGCGCGTCCTGCGCCGGCGTGGCGGCGAAGGTGGCGCGCTTCTCCTTGAGAACCTGCCAGGCCGGCAAGGGCGCCTTGAACCCCGCCACCGCCTGGACCTCTTCCCAGATCGTCGCCGCCAATTCTTCGCGCGGCGTGGCCAGGAACCGCTCGGCGGCGGAAATCGTCACTGACAGCCGGTCGGAAAAGCCGAACAGCCATTCGCTGGCGCCGCCGATCACCCCGGTCAGCAGCGGCAAGCCCTCGGGCGCGGGAAACGCGTAATGGGCGTTGACGATGGCGCGGAAGTCGTCCGGCGCCTTCAGGCCAGGCAAGATCGCCACGGCGTTGGGCGCGGGAATCGCGAGGATGACGCGGTCGCCCTCGGCAAGCGGAATTTTTTCGTCGCCAAAATCCAGCGCCGCCGCGCGGCTGTCCGCGAAGTCTACAGCGCGCAGCTTGGCGCCGAAACGGATTTGCGCGCCCTTGCCGCGCAGGAAATCGAGCGCTGGATCGATGAAGGCCGCGCTCAAGCCCTCGACTGCAACGAGCGGGCGGCAGGCGTCGCCGCCGCGGGCGAAGGTTTCGCGGACGATGGCGCCGGCGAGGAAGGCCGAGGCTTCCTCGGGATCGGTGTTCAGCGCCGAAACGAAGAGGGGGTCCCAGAGTTTGCGCGCGAGTTCACCCTTGCCGAGCATCGGCCGAAGCGTTTGCTCCGGCTTGGCGAGCAGCAGTTTGATGAGCGCGAGATAATCCAGCCCCGCCGTATCGGGCACGCGGCGGTCGGGCGCGAGAATCCACCACGGCAGCCGGCCGCCATTGGGACGCAGCCGCCAGCGCTGGCGGCGGCCGAGGTCGCAGAAGTCGAAGGCGGCCTCCTCCGGGCCGGCAAGCTTGTTGTCGCCGCCGATCTTCCTGGCGTAGGCCAGAGCCGCGTCATTGCCCGACAACAGCAGATGATTGCCGTTGTCGATGGTCATGTTCAGGCTGGAATCGAAATAGGAGCGGCAGCGCCCGCCCGCCTGAGGCGCAGCCTCGTAAAGGCTGACGTCGGAGCTCCCGCACAGCTCGACGGCCGCCGAAAGCCCCGCCAGACCGGCGCCAATCACATGCACGCGCATCAAAAGATCCCGTAACGGAGGATGGCGCCGAGCAGCGCCAGTTTCGGCGTCCTGATCTTTTCGCGCGGAGCCGCAAAGCCTCGTGCGGAAAGCCGGCGCCAGATGGCGGCATAGGCAAGGCTCATGATCTTCGGCGCCTTGATCTTTTCGCGCGGCTGGGTGGCCATGATGGCGTCAGCCGCGGCGAAATGGTCGCGCGCCCTCGCCAGCAGCGGCGCGCAGACCGCGCCGAGGTCGGGGAGCGCCACGATTTTTTCCGGCGTGGGATCGGCGACGCCGGCGGCTTCGAAATTCTCGCGCGGGAGATAGAGACGGCCGATGCCCGCATCCTCGTCGATGTCGCGCAGGATATTGGTGAGTTGCAGCGCGCGGCCGAGATGGTGGGCCAGCGCCACGCCTTCGGCCTCGGGCAGGCCGAACACGCGCACCGACAGCCGCCCCACGGCGCTGGCGACACGGTCGCAATAGAGGTCGAGCGTCGCGGCGTCGGGCGCGACAATGTCGGCGTCGACGTCCATCTGCATGCCGTCGATGACGGCGTGGAAATCCTCGCGCTTGAAGCCGAAACGGTTCAGGGGCTCGGCGAGGCCCGCCGCGAGCCCCGCAGGCTCGCCCGCATAAAGCGCGTCTATGTCGCGACGCCAGGCGTCGAGTCCCGCGCCTTTCGTCTTGATGTCGCCGCCCTCGTCGGCGATGTCGTCCACCGCGCGGCAAAAGGAATAGATCTCGAACATGGCGTCGCGCTTTTCGCGCGGCAGGATCGCCATGGCGCGATAGAACGAGCTTTTCCTCGCCCGCTGCCGGGCTTCCTCCGCCGTCTCCTGATCAGTCATGCCGCTCTCCCGAGGACATGACGCAGCCCGCCGCCGCCCGCAGCGGCCAGGGCGCCGAACAGCATTTGCGACTTGCTCAGCTTCACGCATTCGCTCAGGGGATCGCGCGCAACCAGGAGATCGGCGATCTTGCGCGCATGGTGGACGATGACGGCGATTTCCAGGCCGAGGCGGAAATCCTTGATGTCCCCGGGCAGGCTCGCGCCCTGCTCGAGCAAGTCGCGGTTTTTCACCGCGAGATCGCGCAGGCACGCGCGAAGAGGCGGCGACGCCTTCTGCGCGCGCAGGTCGGCGACATCGGCGCCCGCCGCCAGGAGGGCGTCGCCCGGGACATAGACACGGTCAAGCGCCAGATAATCCTTCTGGCAATCCTGCAAATGATTGTTGATCTGCAAGGCGGCGCAAATCGCGTCGGAAGCCGGCCAGAGCTTTTCGCTCTCGCCATGGACGTCGAGCATGAAACGCCCGACCGGCATGGCGGACAGCCGGCAATAGCCGATCAGCTCGTCCCAGCTCGCATAGCGGTTCTTGTCCACGTCCTGGCGGAAGGCGTCGAGCAGGTCACGCGCGTGCTGGTTGGTCAGTCCGCGCTCGGCCAGTTTTCCGCGCAGGGCCACGCCTAGCGGCTCCTCGTCGCTCTCGCCGAGCAGGCTCTGGTCGAGCTGGTCGAGCAGCGCGCGTTTCTGGTCAGGCGGCAGGGTCGGATGATCGGCGACATCGTCGCCGGAGCGCACAAAATCGTAAAAGGCGAAGATCACCGGACGCAGGGGCGCGGCGATCAGCAGCGAGGCGACGGGAAAATTCTCGTCCTTCCCGCTCTTGCCGGAGCGCAGGCTTTCCGCGGTCGTTTTCGAGGCCGTGTTCATGCGGTCTCCGAGTGATGCGCCTGCGCCCGGCCTTTCCACATGCCGCCGCGCCCGCGCGCAAAGGCCCAGGCTGAATCGAGCGTATAGCCCATATAAAGCGCGGCGATAAGCGGCAAGGTCAGGGCGCGGAGGGGAGACAGCCCGTAGAAACGCTGGATCGGAAGAAAACTGAAGCTCATCAGGATGAATGCCGCCAATCCGAAGGCTCGAGCGACGCCAGGGCCGAACAGCGCCAGCCAGACCGGAACGAAATAGGTCAGGACCATGCCAAGCAGCGCCCCCGTGAGGAGCCACGGAGAATAATGCAATTGCGCATAGGCCGAGCGCGCGACCATCCGGCGAATGTCGTCAAACCCTGGATAGGGCCGCAGGCTGACCACGCGCCGGGTCAGGCCCAGCCAGATCGGCCCGGCCTGTTTCATCCGCGCGCCCAGGGCGCAATCGTCGATCAAGGCGCCGGCGATGGATTCGACGCCCCCGACCCTCAGCCAAAACTTCGGCATTGGCCAGCATGCAGCCGCCCGCGGCAGCCGCTGTTCTGTACTTCGCATCAGAAACGAAGCGGAAGGGGTAGAGCATCTGGAAGAAATAAACGAAGGCGGGGACAAGCCACTTTTCGGCCGCGCTGTCGCAGCGAAGCAGCGCCATCAGCGAGACGAGGCCGTAGCCGCCCTGCTCCGCCCTCGCGACCAGAGCGCGAAGATTTTCCGGCGCGTGCGCGATATCGGCGTCGGTGAGCAGGAGATATTTGGGCGCGAAATTTCTTCGCGCGAAGGCGACGCCTTGCGACGCCGCCCAGAGCTTTCCCGCCCAGCCCTGCGGCAAGGCGCGCGCCGGCGAGCACGGTCAGGCGGTCGCCATGCGGCGAGGCGGCGGCGCAGGCGCGGGCGGCCTGCGCCGTGCCGTCGCCGCTCTGGTCGTCGACCAGCACGATGCGGAAATCGCCCGGATAATCCTGCGCCAGCAGCGAGCCGATGCTTTGCGCGATGACGTCGGCCTCGTCGCGCGCGGGGATCACGGCGACGACCTGGGGCCAGATTTGCGGCGCGGGCGGCGTGGACGCATCGTCGCGGTCGCGGCACAGCCAGAATCCGCCTCGGCCCAACGCCAGGAACAGCCATGCCGCCAGAACCAAAAACCCGAGCGCGCTCACGCGATCATGCCTTTTTCGCGGAACCAGGTCATGGCGTCGGCCACGGCCTGGGTCCAGGGGCGCGCCGAGTAGCCCAGTTCGCGCTCGGCCTTGGCGCTGGTGAAATACATGCGGTATTTCGCCATGCGCAGCGCGTCGGCGGTGATGAAGGGCTCTTTCTCGGTGAACGAGGCGATGAACTCGGCGGCATAGGCCAGCGGGAACAGTGGCGCGCGCGGGATCGCCAGGGCTGGCGGCTTGCGCCCGGAAAGCCGCGCGATCTCGGCCAGCATGGTCGCGAAAGGCGTATCCTGGCCGCCGAGAATATAGCGCTCGCCGATGCGGCCCTTCTCCATCGCCAGCAGATGGCCGGCGGCGACGTCGTCGACATGGACGAGATTGAGGCCGGTGTCGACATAGGCGGGCATCTTGCCGTTGGCCGCCTCGACGATCACCCGGCCCGTCGGGGTCGGCTTGATGTCGCGCGGCCCGATGGGCGTCGAGGGATTGACGATCACCGCCGGCAGACCCTGTTCCGCGATCATCTTCTCGACCAGCCGTTCCGCGATGGTCTTGCTCTTCTTGTAGGCGCCGATGGCCTGTTCCGGCGTCGCCGGCGAAGTCTCGTCCACCGGCAGGCCCTCGGTGTTGAGCTTCAGCGTCGCCACGGACGAGCAATAGACGATGCGACTGACATTGGCGCGCAGCGCCTCGGCCATGATATTGCCGGCTCCCAGCCGGTTGGCCTCGATGATCTCATTGGGATCGGGCGCCCAGAAACGATAGTCGGCGGCGACGTGATAGAGTTTTTCGACTCCGCGCAGCGCGGGTTGCAGGGAGGCGGCGTCGCGCAGGTCGCCAATGACGACCTCGGCGTCCAGCCCCTCGACATTGCCGCGCGGCGAGCTTTTGCGCGCCAGCAGCGTCACCCGCTCGCCGCGCGCGATCAGGGCGCGGGCGACCGCCGCGCCGACGAAGCCGGTCGCCCCGGTGACGAGCGTTTTTGCGGTCGAACCCATGCTTCTTTCCTGCGAAAAATCCTGACGCGCCGTCCTAACATGGCTCGCCCCTGGCCAGAACGCCGAAATGCGCCAATGGCTCCGCTTCGGCCCTATTTTTGGTTAAAAAAGCATGATATTCTCTTTTCAGGGCGCTGATGTCGCGAGACGCAGGAAATTTCATCTCCTTAATGCTGGAATTAAGAAAAATCTTTCTTTCCTGCCGCATTGCAACGGGATCGCCGCGAATTTATCTTGTTTCGGAGACCTCTCCTTCACAAGGAGGGAGGCAAATCGCCGCGCCGACGCGGCCCATTCGAGGATATTCAATCATGGCCGCCGACAAGCGACCGCCTTTGCCGGTGATACTCGTCGCCAACGACCTGCTGGAGGGCGAAGTTCTGTTCGCCGCCGAGGAGGGCTGGACCCGCGACTCGCGCGAGGCCAGGGTCGCGCATGACGAGGCGGCCGCGCAAGCGCTGGAGCAGTTCGCCGCCGCCGAATACAAGCGCTCCAGAATCGTCGATCCCTATCTGGTCGACGTCCTCGTGAACGCCGAGGGCGCGCCCGTCCCACGCCATTACCGCGAATTGCTGCGCACGCTCGGCCCGAGCAACCGCCGCGATCTCGGCAAGCAATCTGAATTCCAGATTTGAGCTCAAGGCTGATCCATGTATCGCTATGATGAATTCGACGAGCGCCTAGTGCGCGAACGCGTGGCGCAATTCGCCAGCCAGGTGGAGCGTCGCATCGACGGCTCGCTGAGCGAAGAAGAATTCCGCCCGCTGCGCCTGAAGAATGGCCTCTATCTGCAGTTGCACGCCTATATGCTGCGCGTCGCCGTCCCCTATGGCACGCTCAACGCCCGTCAATTGCGCCAGCTCGCCCTGATCGCCGACACCTACGATCGCGGCTACGGCCATTTCACCACGCGGCAGAACCTGCAATATAACTGGCCGAAGCTGAAGGACGTCCCGGCCATCCTCGGCCTGCTCGCCGACGTCGAGATGCATTGCATCCAGACCTCCGGCAATTGCATTCGCAATGTCACCGCCGATCATTTCGCAGGCGTCGCCTATGACGAGATCGAGGATCCGCGTCCGATCGCCGAACTGATACGGCAATGGTCGACCCTGCATCCGGAATTCGACTGGCTCGGCCGCAAGTTCAAGATCGCCGTCTCCGGCGCGCCCCATGACCGGGCGGTGCTGAAATCGCATGACGTCGGCGTACAGATCTTGCGCGATCCCGCGACCCGGCAGATCGGCTACCAGATCCTCGCGGGCGGCGGCCTCGGGCGCACCCCGATGGAAGGCAAGGTCCTGCGCGAATTCCTGCCGGCTGAAAAATTGCTCGCCTATCTCGAAGCCGTGCTGCGCGTCTATAATCTCGAGGGGCGCCGCGACAACAAGTTCAAGGCGCGCATCAAGATCCTCGTGCATGAACTCGGCATCGAAAAATTCCGCGCCCTGGTGGAAGAGGAATTCGCCCGAGTCGATCTGGCCGAGAACAACGTTGATGAAGTCGAGTTCGCGCGGATAAAGTCCTGCTTTGCGCCGCCGGCCTATGAAAACCTGCCCGGCGTCTCGCGCAGGCTGGAAGAGGCGCAGGCGCAAGCGCGGGACGCGGAGTTCGCGCGTTTCGTCGAGCATAATCTCTATCGCCACAAGCAGAAGGGCTATGCCGCCCTGACGATTTCGCTGAAGAAGATCGGCCACGCGCCGGGCGACGCGACCTCGGCGCAGATGCGCGTCATCGCCGATCTCGCGGAGAAATATTCCTTCGACGAGCTGCGCGTCACGCCACATGCAGAACATCGTCCTGCCGCATGTGCGGCTCGATGACGTCGCGGAAATTTTCGCGCTTCTGCGCGCGAACGATTTGGCCGAGGGCAATGTCGGGCTCATCACCGACATCCTGAGCTGCCCCGGCCTCGACTATTGCGCGCTGGCAACCGCCCGTTCGATCCCGATCGCGCAGGAACTGGCGCAGCATTTCGCCGATCCCGCGCGGCAAAAGGAGATCGGCGACCTCAGCATCAAGATTTCCGGCTGCATCAACGCCTGCGGCCACCACCATGTCGGCAATATCGGCATCCTGGGGCTGGAGAAGAAGGGCGCCGAATCCTACCAGATCACCATTGGCGGCGACGCCGGCGAGAATTACGCCCTCGGCGAACTCCTGGGACCCGGCCTGCCGGCCGCGAACGTGCCGGAAGCCATCGAAAAAGTCGTCGGCGTCTATCTCGCGCCAGCGGCATCAGGGCGAGAGTTTCATCGAAACCTATCGCCGTCTCGGCCTCGCGCCGTTCAAGGCCGCATTCAAGGAAGTCGCCGATGCTTTTGCTTGATCGCCAGGGCGCGAAGGAAGAAAGCTACACGCGCATCGCCAGCGTCGAAGAGGCGACCGGCGAGCATGTGCTGGCGCCGCTCGCCCTGCTCGACGCTCTGGTCGCGCAAGGCGGCAATCGCCGCGTCGGCGTCTTGATCGAGAACGCGGTGAAGGCCGAGACGCTCTCGCCGTTTTTCAGCAAACTCGACCTGATCGCCATCGTCTTTCCCGCGGGAACGGACGGGCGCGGATTTTCGCTGGCGCGGCGCCTGCGCCAGCTCGGCTTCAAAGGCGCGCTGCGCGCCTCGGGGCCGCTGTTTTCCGACCAGTTCCCGCAGGCGCTGGCCTGCGGTTTCACCGAAGTGGAGATTCCCGACGCCAACGCCGCCCGCCAGCCGGTCGAGCAATGGCTGGCCGCTGCGAATCGCATCAGCCTGACCTACCAGCGCGATTACGGCTGGGCGGAAAATATTCTGGACCAGCGCCGCCGCGCGCGGCTCGCAGGAGAAAACGAAGATGTCTGACGCCTCGCGCGCCGTCACCAACCAACTGGCCGATGAATTGAACGACGCCTTCGCCGCGACCGACCTCGCAGGTCGTCTGCGCCTGTTGCGCGAAAAGATCGCCGGGAAGATCGTCTTCACCACCAGCCTCGGCATCGAGGATCAGGCCCTGACCCACGCCATCGCCTCGGCAAAGCTCGACATCGCTTTCGCCACGCTCGACACCGGCCGGCTGTTTCCGGAGAGCTATGACGTCTGGGCGGCCAGCGAAGCGAAATACGGCGTCAGCATCGCCGGTTTCTCTCCGCAGGCCGAGGCCGTGCAGAAGCTTGTCGCCGATCAGGGGATCAACGGTTTCTACCATTCGCTCGAAGCGCGCAAAGCCTGCTGCAACGTCCGCAAGGTCGAGCCCCTGGCGCGCGCCCTGAGCGGCGCGCAAGCCTGGGTCGCGGGCCTGCGCGGCGACCAGTCGGACCATCGCGCCAACCTTCGCTTCGTCGAATTCGATGACGCGCGCCAGCTGATCAAGGCCAGCCCGCTGCTCGACTTTTCGCGCGACGACGTAGTCGCCTACTGCGCTGCTCATGACGTTCCGGTCAATGCGCTGCACGGCAAGGGATTCGTCTCCATCGGCTGCGCGCCCTGCACCCGCGCCATCGCGCCGGGCGAGCCGGAGCGCGCGGGACGCTGGTGGTGGGAAGACGAAGAGAAGAAGGAATGCGGCCTGCACATCGGCGCCGACGGCAAGATCGTGCGCGTGAAGGAACTGGCGGAATGATCCAGCTCACCCATCTGCAAAAGCTCGAAGCCGAAAGCATCCACATCTTCCGCGAGGTCGCGGCGGAATGCGAGCGGCCGGTGTTCCTGTATTCGATCGGCAAGGATTCGGCCGTCCTGCTGCATCTGGCGATGAAGGCGTTCTATCCGTCAAAGCCGCCCTTCCAGCTGCTGCATGTCGACACCGGCTGGAAGTTCCGCGAGATGATCGAATTCCGCGACCAGCGCGTCAAGGAGCTGGGCCTCGATCTCATCGTCCACATCAACCAGGACGGCGTCGCCGCGGGCGTGAACCCCTTCGATTCAGGCTCGCGCCTGCATACCGACGTGATGAAGACGCAGGGGCTGAAGCAGGCGCTGGACAAATACAAGTTCGACGCCGCCTTTGGCGGCGCGCGCCGCGACGAGGAAAAATCCCGCGCCAAGGAGCGCGTTTTTTCGCTGCGCTCGGCCGAGCATCGCTGGGACCCCAAGAACCAGCGCCCGGAACCCTGGCGGCTCTACAACACGCGCAAGCGGCCGGGCGAAAGCTTCCGCGTCTTCCCGCTGTCCAACTGGACGGAGGCCGACGTGTGGGACTATATCGCCAAGGAAAACATTCCCGTGGTGCCCCTCTATTTCGCCAAGGAGCGGCCGGTGGTGCGCCGCGACGGCGCGCTGATCATGCGCGACGACGACCGCATGAAACTGCGTCCGGGCGAACAGGTGGAAAACCTTTCCGTCCGCTTCCGCACGCTGGGTTGTTATCCGCTTACCGGCGCTGTCGAAAGCCATGCCGCGACCCTGCCGGACATCATCTCGGAAATGCGCCATTCGAAAACCTCGGAGCGCGAAGGCCGCATCATCGATCACGACGGCTCCGCCTCGATGGAGCAGAAGAAGCAGGAAGGATATTTTTGATGGCCCAGGCTCTCGCGAAGGCCGAAGTTTCCTTCCAGCCCGAAACCAGCGCCGCGCAGGCGGCGCAGGTCAAAGAAGTCGCGCCGCACGTGAAGGAAAAGGCGCTGCTGCGCTTCATCACCTGCGGCTCGGTCGACGACGGCAAGTCGACCCTGATCGGCCGGCTGCTCTATGATTCCAGCATCATCCCCGAGGACCAGCTGGAGGCGCTCGACCGCGACTCGAAGAAATTCGGCACCCAGGGCGGCAATCTCGATTTCGCGCTGCTGGTCGACGGCCTCGCCGCCGAGCGCGAGCAGGGCATCACCATCGACGTCGCCTATCGCTATTTCAAGACCGACAGCCGCGCCTTCATCGTCGCCGACACCCCCGGCCACGAGCAATATACCCGCAACATGGCGACCGGCGCCTCGACCGCCGACCTCGCGGTGATCCTGGTCGACGCGCGCCGGGGCATCTTGCCGCAGACCCGCCGGCACTCCTTCATCGTCTCCATGCTCGGCGTGCGCGACGTGGTGGTGGCGATCAACAAGATGGACCTCGTCGACTACAGCGAGGCGCGCTTCAACGAGATCGTCGCCGCCTATCGTGAGATGGCGCAGGGCCTGAACTTCCGCAGCATCTCAGCCCTGCCGATTTCGGCGCTCGCCGGCGACAACATCACCACGCTTTCGGAAAATACCCCCTGGTTCCAGGGCGCGCCGCTGCTGCCCTATCTGGAGACGGTGGAAGCGTCCGGGGCCGAACTGGCGGAAGCGGCGTTCCGCTTTCCCGTGCAATGGGTCAACCGCCCCAATCTCGATTTCCGCGGTTTCTCCGGCTGGGTCGCCAGCGGCGTGGTTTGCGTGGGCGACGCCGTCGCCTCCATGCCCTCGGGCCGCACCAGCCGCGTCAAGAGCATCGTGACCCAGGACGGCGATCTGCCGCGCGCGGTGGCGGGGCAGTCGGTAACCCTGACGCTGGAAGACGAGATCGACGCCTCGCGCGGCGACGTTCTGGTCTCCGTCGACGCCAAGCCTCTCACCGCAACGCGGGTCAAAGCCCGGCTGTTGTGGACGGCGGAAACCAACATGCACCGCGGCGCCTCCTACATCGCCAAGCTCGGCGCGCGCACCGCCAACGTCTCGATCGAGACGCTGCATCACCTCGTCGACATCCACACCTTCGAACAGGCGCCGGCTCATGAGCTTGGCCTCAACGAAATCGGCCTGGCCTCCTTGAGTTTCGACCGCCCGATGATTCTCGCCGACTACCGCGACAATCGCGATCTCGGCGGCTTCATCCTGATCGACCGGATCACCAACGAGACCGTGGCCTTTGGCCTGATCGACCTGCAGTCGTCCGTGCCGGCGCCGCTCGAAGCCGCGCTGGGCGACGAGGTGGAGGCGGTCAAGGCGCAATCGGAATTGTGGAACAATGTGCGGACCAGACTGGCGCCGGCGCTGATCTCGGGCGTGCTGGTCGGCCTGGGCGCGGTGATTCTCGGCGCGCCGCCCGTGACCGGCCTGCTGCTCGGCCTGGCCGACGCGGCGCTGCGTCCGCTGGCCCGCACGCTTTACGGCGATTACCGCGCCAACGCGGATCGCCGCGCGGCGGCGCGCGAAGCCGCGCGGCAGGAGGCGCTGGGCGACGGCGACGGGATCTAGCCGGAGGCGGCCTTCCGGGGCCAGGAAAAACCCGCGACAAGAAAAAACCCGCGAGACCGGCCGGTCTCGCGGGTTTTTGTCGCGCTGCCGAACTTACCAGCGGCGGCCGTAACCCCAGCCGCCGCCATAATAAAAGCCCGGACCGTAATAGGGGCCGGGACCATAATAACCGGGACCATAATAGCCGGGGCCGCCGTAATAGCGCGGGCCGCGCGATTCGATGTTGTAGCCCTTGTCGGTCATGCAGCCGGCATAGATCTGGTTGTAGTGGTTCTGCAGGTTGGCGATCGAGCCTTCGGCGGATTCCCTGTCGGTGACTTCCTGCGCGCGGGCGCGGCACATGGCGTCGTCCCTGGCGAAATTCTTGTCGGTGACGCTTTCGGGCGCGACCGCGACGATGCTTGGCGCGGTCGGCGCGGCGCAGGCGCCCAAGGCGAGGCAAAAGGCGATCGGCAGAAGTTTCGGAAAATTCATCGGGAACGCTCGCTGTGTTCGACTGCGCGCCATTCTGCATGGGCGGGGCCGTGGAACAAGGCGCGGCGGCGGCCGAGGCGCGTTTTCCCACGCGGCGTGTTCAAAAAGCCACGGACGCTTCATGCCGTAAAAACAGGCATTTGCTCAGACGTCGCCGCTCGGGGGATTGTCGAAGTCGCGGCAGGAATGGCCGAAGGCGGCCAGCGCGTCCTCGAGATAGTCGGGCAGCAGCGGCTCGCCGAGCAGATAATGGACGACGGGGGTCGAACTGCGCTCGCGCGCCTGCGCCACAGCTTCTTCCCAGTCCTTGGGCTCGTAGTCGCCGCGGCCGATCCACAGCATGGCGACCAGCGCCGTGGCCTCGTCGACGTCGAGATCCTCGACGAACTGCACCAGTTCGGCGCGAACAGGGCCATAGGCGGCGTCGGTGAGGATCGAACGCTCGCCATCGTCGGCGGCGTTGGAGGCGTCCGGCTGGGCGCCCTCCTCCTCGCTCAGCAGCTCCCGCGCCTTGGTCACGACGAAGCAGACCTTTTCGGGATTGATGTCGGGCATGGATGAGGGGGTGTCGTCAATGGTGCGCATGACAGGCTCGCTATCGATGGTTTTCCATGGTCAGGCTGATGATCCAGCGCGCGCCCGGTTCAATGTCATAGCGATGGGCGGCGTCGTAATAGGCGACCGAGCGGTCGTCCGGCGGCATGGCGATCTCGTTGAGGTCGATGGATTGGGGCGTTCCGACCAGACCGTCCGGCGTGATTTTCAGCGTATAAAGCAGGCCGTTGGCCATGTTCGCGCCATAGTCGTTGGGCCGCTTGTAGAAGAAAATCAGGGCGTGTTCGAGCCATGACAGGTCGTTTGCCGTCGCGCTTCCCGGACTGGGATAGGGGTAGGGCACGTGGCACAGCACGTCCTCGCCCTCGACGCATTTGAACTCGCGCATCGACAGGAAATATTGCGTGAATTTCTTGTCGTCGAAGGCGATCTTGAACGTGGCGCCGTCGCCTTTTGGAGTGAACGCGACCGTCCCGATGACAAGCGTCTTGCCGTCCCGCGTATGCAGGGCGATGTCCTTGACGCCTTCCAGCGCCGCCTCCCCGGCCACGCCTGTTCCGCCCGAACAGGCCAGAAAAACCAGGGTCAGGGGTCCGGCGAAATATCGAGCGCAAGATTTCATCGGCTCCCCGATCTCCGGTTGTTTATTCTCAATCTGGGGCGCGACCGGGCTTTGCGCAAGCGGCGTCCGGCGAGGATACGGTTGCGCTTTACCCTTACTTCAACTGGACGATGACAGCGCTTTCGAAAAATGTCACGCTTGGACAAGGCGCTAAAGGGAGGCGCCGCAAAATGAAGCGTGTTGTCCTTGTCATCGCTGTGCTCTTCGCCACGCTGGCGCCGCCGCGCGCGGCGCTGGCGCGGGAAGTCGTGCGCTATCAAACCGACGCCTGGCGCGGAACCATCGTCATCGACGCCGCGCGGCGGAAACTTTTTCTCGTCCTCGGCAACGGCCAGGCGCTCGCCTATCCGGTCGGCGTGCCCAAGCGCGGCTGGGAATGGTCGGGCAGCGCCTATGTGAACGGCAAATATGTGAGCCCCGACTGGATTCCGCCTGATTCAGTGAGGGTCGAAGAGCCGAACCTGCCCCTGCGCGTGCGCGGCGGCGCGCCGAACAATCCGATGGGCGCCCGCGCCATCACGCTGGATCGCTCCGAAGTCGCCATCCACGGCTCGACGCAGCGGATGCGCGCCTCCATCGGCGGCGCCGTTTCGCATGGCTGCATCAGGATGCGCAATGAGGACGTGATCGATCTTTATGATCGCGTGAGCATCGGGACGCCCGTGATCATGTCGCCCTGAGAGGGCGCCGGCCTCAAATCGCCTCGGCGCGGACGGTATGCAGAGCCACGGGGCCCCGCGCCAGTTCTGCTTCCGCCTCTTCAGCCGGCAGCGTCGAGAAGATGCGCTGGAGGTCGGCGCCCGTGCGCGGAACATAGGCCGCGACGCCCTCGCGTCCGTAAAAGGCGAAAAACATTTCGCGCGCGCACTCCACGGGCAGCGGCCCCACTTCGAGCACTTCGTCAATGCGGCCGGGACGGACGATGGCCGGATCGAGCCGGTCGAGATGATTGGTGGTGACGACGAATTTCAACCCGTCCGGCGTCAGCATGCCGTCCATGCTGTTGAGGATTTCGTGCAGCGGCGAGCGCGGCGCCGGCCCGTCGTCGCGATTTTTGGCGTCGTCGCGGTTGAGCGACCCGGATAGCGCGTCAATGTCCTCGATGACGAACAGATCGTTTTTGGCGCCCGTCCTGAAGGCTGCGGCCATGCCGTGCAGGGACCTGACATATTTGATGTTGTAGCCGAAATCCGAGGCCAGGGCGTGGATCAGGCTGGTCTTGCCGGTTCCCGGCGGCCCATACAGCACCACCCCGAGCTTCCAGGGAATGCCGCGCCGGGAATGCCACTCCTGCGCGCCGTCGAACCATCTGAAACGCTCGACCAGCCGGTTCTTGATCTGCGGATCGACGAAAACCGTATCGAGCCCCCTCTTGCGCCGGCGCAGGCCGCCATCGGCGCCGGTGGCGGAATACGAGGGTGACCTGGATCGAGTTCCTGTGATCTTCGGGCCGGCAGTCGCGCAAGAAGCGCTCGACCACGGCGCGGTCGCGGGTGAGAAAGGAGATCGTGATGGTCTCCATATGGGCGACGGCCTGTTGGGTCTTGGTCTTGGAATATCGAAACAGCACGCCTTCGTAGAGGCCGAAACCGGAGCCGAAGCCGGTCTTCAGGTCGCCGTCCTTCATCTCCAGCGAGCGGCTGAAGAAATTGAGCCGCTTGCCCTCGATGAAGGCGTCGACGTCGCGATAGTCGTTGGACAGGCTTTCGACGAAGACCCGGGTCCACGCCGTCTTCTCGACCATTTCAAGCAATTTCTGCGGCACGGCGCGCAGGACGTAGACGACGCCGCCAAAGGCCAGCGTGCCGATCCCGCCAGCCAGAAGCTGGTTGGAGGCGAGGGCGGAGGCAAAAGTGTCGAACAGCGTCATCGGGCGCCCGAAGGGTTCGGCCTGTCCGGAAGTGCGGCGGCTCGGGCTGCAATGTCGGGACGCGCAACAGCAAAGCCAAGGGGCGGCGCGGCAAATATTTGGCGGGCCGTCAGGCGCCGCGGAGCGGCGAGGTCATCCCCGCTCCGCAGCAATCCCACGGCGAACGGCTGCCTCAGCCGCTTTGCGAATCGTCGGTCGGTTGCGCGGCGACGTCGGCCGGGGCCGGCTCGGCCTGCTGCTCGAGGCGATCCTTGATCGCGCCGACACCTTCAAAACCGGCGACGGCGGCGACGGCCTTGGCCAGTCCGCCCGCTTCCGGATTGGCGGTCTCCAGCGCCTTCACGGCGGCATAGGCGCCGGCGGCTTTTTCGACAAAATCTTCAATGCCCATAATCAGCTCCCTGTCTTTTCGCAGCCCCGCGATCCCAAGTGTATCGCTTAGGCCGGCGCGAAATTGCGCCGACGCTTTTTGCGCCGCCGGACATGACGCTAGCATGAACGTGGCGGAAAGAGAATTTGCGGCGAAGAATGGGTTGCTCGTCCCTCGACAGCCGTCATGACCGGCCGTGTGCCGGGCACTCACGCCGCGACCCCGCCACAATGCTGACCGGAACCAGCCCGGTCACGACGCCTCCGGCGCGCGGCATAGCCCGTCGTCTTGCCGCCTGCCTCCTCCCCTGCTATCTTCAAAAATTCGAGCCATGGGGTGCTGCCTCACTGAGAGCGCGGCTGAGAACAGACCCATCGACCTGATCTGGATAATGCCAGCGCAGGGAAGGCATGCGGCGGAACCGCATTCTCTTTTCTTGCTTATCAATGGCAGCAAACGGGAGAGCGCGTGATGAACGTCCATCGAAAAATGTCCGCCACCCCGACAACCGTCACCACCGGCCCCCTGCCCGGCTCGCGCAAACTCTATCTCGAGCCCGCCTGTGCGCCGGGCATGCGCGTGCCGGTGCGCGAAATCCTGCTCGACCCCTCGGCCAACGAGCCGAACCTGCGCGTCTACGACTCCTCCGGCCCCTATACCGAATCCGCGCCGCAGATCAATCTCGCTGCGGGCCTGCCGGCCATTCGCGAAAGCCCTGGCTCGCCGCGCGCAAGGGGCTCGAAGCCTATCAGGGCCGCGCGGTCAAAGCCGAGGACAATGGCAATGTCTCCGCCGAGGCGCTGGTCGAGCCCTGCCCGGCCCAGCGCACCCTGCGCCGCGGCCTCGACGGCGCTCCGGTGACGCAGCTCGAATTCGCCCGCGCCGGGATCATCACCGAAGAAATGATCTATGTCGCCCATCGCGAAAATCTCGGCCGCGAGGCCGCGCTGGCCGAGGCGGCGGCGCGGATCAAGGACGGCGAATCCTTTGGCGCGGAAATCCCCGAGTTCGTGACGCCGGAATTCGTGCGTTCGGAAATCGCGCGCGGACGGGCGATCATTCCCGCCAACATCAACCACGTCGAAGTCGAGCCGATGATCATCGGCCGCAATTTCCTGGTGAAGATCAATTCCAACATCGGCAATTCCGCCGTCACCTCCTCGGTGGCGGAAGAAGTCGAAAAAATGGTCTGGTCGATCCGCTGGGGCGCGGATACGGTGATGGACCTCTCCACCGGGCGCAACATCCACAACATCCGCGACTGGATCCTGCGCAACGCGCCGGTGCCGATCGGCACGGTGCCGATCTATCAGGCGCTGGAAAAGGTCGGCGGCGACGCGCTGAAACTCGACTGGGAGGTGTTCAAGGACACCTTGATCGAGCAGGCCGAGCAGGGCGTGGATTATTTCACCATCCATGCCGGCGTGCGCCTCGCCTATGTGCCGCTGACCGCCAGCCGCGTCACCGGCATCGTCTCGCGCGGCGGCTCGATCATGGCGCGCTGGTGCCTGTCGAAGCACCGCGAGAGTTTTCTCTACGAGCGCTTCGACGAGATTTGCGACATCATGCGCAAATATGACGTCTCCTTCTCGCTCGGCGACGGCCTGCGCCCCGGCTGCAACGCCGACGCCAATGACGCGGCGCAATTCGCCGAGCTGGAGACGCTGGGCGAACTGACCAAAATAGCCTGGGACAAAGGCTGCCAGGTGATGATCGAAGGCCCCGGCCATGTGCCGATGCACAAGATCAAGGACAACATGGACAAGCAGCTGCGCGAATGCGGCGAGGCGCCCTTCTACACGCTGGGACCGCTGACCACCGACATCGCGCCCGGCTACGACCACATCACCTCGGCGATCGGCGCGGCGATGATCGGCTGGTTCGGCACCGCCATGCTCTGCTATGTCACGCCCAAGGAGCATCTGGGCCTGCCCGACCGCGACGACGTCAAGACCGGCGTCATCACCTATCGCATCGCCGCCCACGCCGCCGACCTCGCCAAGGGCCATCCCGGCGCGCGGGCGCGCGACGACGCCATGAGCCGGGCGCGGTTCGACTTCCGCTGGCAGGACCAGTTCCACATCGGGCTCGATCCCGACACGGCGCAGAAATTCCACGACGAGACCCTGCCCAAGGAGGCGCACAAGGTGGCGCATTTCTGCTCCATGTGCGGGCCGAAATTCTGCTCGATGCGGATCACCCAGGATTTGCGCGTGGAAGCCGCCGCCATGGCCCAGGCGGACGCGGAAAAGGGCATGGCCGAGAAAAGCGCCGAGTTCCTGGAAAAGGGCGGCAAGCTTTATCTGGAAACCTGAGAACGCCTGCCGCTACTGCGTCGCGGCAAGATTGCCGCGACGCAGTAGAGAACATTGCGTCAAGTTGCGTGTTGGTTTCGACGTAAACGCTTTGTTGTTATAAAAATTGTTCATCTCACGGTTTTTTCAGTGGATATTGTCCTGGCTGCGGAGCATTTTAATTAAAATTCTCATCAAGCATTTGGCCGCGTCAGGCAGAATGCAGGCTTGAGAAGTGGCCCCTCGGGATGAGTGCAGATGCGGACAGCCGATCAGGTCGCCATAGCGGCGCTCGCCAACTTGGTGAGACTCCTCTGCGCCGAACTCGTCGCGGGGATGCATCGTGACGACATCAACCTGATCGAAAGCGCGGTGCGCTCGAAACTGAACATCGCGGTATCTGACGTCACGCCGGAAATCCTGGCCGAGGGGCTGAAACGCGCCCATGAAGCGCTGAACCCCATGCTCGCCAACGTCCGCGCCCAGGCCGCAGCCGCCGCGGATCACAAGGGCGACCCGGCCGCCGGCGACGCGACACACGCTCCCGCGGCGAAGAAATTTTTCATCAACTAGAGGCGAGGCTCGCGGCGCCGGGCCGTCACGCCGCCTCGGCTTCGGTTTCCTCGCCTTCGACCGGCGCGATCGCGCCATCCGTCGCCACCGAAAAGGCATGGCCGCGCCAGAATATCTGGCCGGGAAGGTAGCTCGCGACATAGATCGCAAAGCTCAGGAGATCGCGCAGGGGCGACAGCCAGAGCGCGTGATGCCGGCCGGCGAAACGCTCGTCGACTTCGTCCTGCAGCGTCAGCCGGCATAGCAGCGCCGCGAAGCTCAGCAGCACGCCGGCCGGATCGAACCCGTCGACCAGCATGGCGAGCAGCGCCCAGGCCAGGGGGAAGGTCAGCGCCAGGCCGAAATAGCCGGCCGGATCGAGCGAGCGGATGGTGCGCGCCCAGCGCATGTCCTGGCGCCAGAGATCGACGAAGGACTTCTCGCCATGGGCGTGGCCGACGGCGAAATCGGCGACGGCGACCTTGAGGCCGAGGCCGCGCACGGCGGCGCCGAGCATGTAATCGTCGGCCAACTGCCCCTTGACGATCTCGAAGCCGCCGACCGCCTCCAGCGTCGAGCGGCGCAGCGCGATGGTCGCGCCGATGCAGGGCCGGGCGAGCTTCAGCGTGAGGCCAGCGACGACATTGGGGAGGAACCCGTAGTCGACGCCCATGGCGCCGAGGCCCGACCACAGGCCGGCCATGGGAACGCCGCGATAGAGGCAGGTGACGAGGCCGACGCCGGGGCGGTCCAGGCCCACCGCCAGCCGGGACAGATAGTCGGGCGCGACGATGATGTCGCTGTCGGCCAGAACCACGATGTCGTGGACGATGCGGCGCGACATGTTGATCAGGTTGGCGACCTTGCCATTGGCGCCATGCGGCGTGGGATCGACCACCAGTTCCGCGGTCAGGCCGGCGGGCGCGCCCTCGAGCGCGCCGGAGCGCAGCGCCGCGACGAGCTTGCGCGCCACCCCCGCCGCCGCGTCATCGGCATCGTGGACGCCGAAGATGATCTGCACCGGCCCAGCGTAATTCTGACGGCAAAAGCTGGCGAGATGGTCGAACAGGCCGACTTCCGCGCCATAGAGCGGCTTGAGGATGGTCACGCCGGGCGCGATGCGCAGCGGGGCGTTCGTCCGCGCCCGGGGAAAGCGGCGCAGGCTGAAGATCGAGAAAAGCGTATAGAGACAAGCGAGGATCGACAGCGCGTAGAGCAGCGACTCGAGGGGCGAGTTGATGATATCGTTCAGGATATCGCTCAAGAATTCTTCCATCACTCCGTTCCAGAACTTCATGGCGTCAAGAATGAGTTCGCGCCGCTGGCGAAGGGTCGCCAAAGACGTTGCAAAATCGCCGCCGCCGGCCGGCCCGCGCAGCGAACGACGCCATTGCGCCAGCTCGCTCAATGAGCCATTAGCTAAAACGTCGCCGATACGCCAGCCTTTTGCGGTCTTGCGCACCACATAATCGATCGGCGCGCCCGGTCCGTCGGCGACCAGCATCGAGGACGACACGACCTGGGCTTCGCCGCGCGTGACCAGTTCCGCCGCGCCGAAGCCGGTGACGTTCAGGCCGCCAAGGCGCGCGGCATAGGAAGCGGCGACGTAATCGCCGAGGGCTTGCGACCACTCGTCACGCTGGGCTTCGCTCAGGCCGTCCCAGCCGGGGCCGTAACAGATCTTCGCCACGGCGGCCAGGTCGAAGCTCGCGGCGATGGCGGGGCGCAAGGCGTCGAATCGCTGGGCGACGCTCATCTGCGCCGCCCGCCTGACGACGCCGAGCTGGCCGTCCTGCAGGCTCCTGACCAAGGTCACGGGATCACGGTCCAGAGCCCCCTCGGCCCGGGCGGCGCCCAGCGCCGGCAGCAGCGCGGCCGCGATCAGGAGGGCGCGGCGGCTAAAGGCCATGCGGCTGCTCCGCGGGAATGTCTTGCTCCGCGACCGGCTTCACACGCAGGAAATCCGGCAGGCCCCGGCCCTCCATCCGCCGCCATAGCCACAGGCCGGGGGCGCCGCAGACGAAATCGGGGATGCGCTTGACCAGCGACAGGGCGATGGCTGTCGGCGAACCGATGCCGAAGGCGGCGCAGAGCGCGATATAGCCGCCCTCCTGCACGCCCCAGGCGCCGGGGATGAGGAAGCCCGCCGCCTTGATCGCATGGCCGATGGCCTCGATGGTCACCGCCGCAGCGAAGGAGCGCGGTTCGCCCAGCAGCGACAGGGCGACCCAGACCTCCAGCACGCCGACGAACCAGATGCCCATGTGCAGGGCCAGGGCAAGCGCCAGGCCGTTGCGTCGGCGCAGGACGCCGTCGAGCGCCGCGCGCAGGACCGGAAGGCCGGCGAGCGAGACCCAGCCGCCGCTCGTTTCGAGTTTTTCCGCGAGACGGTCGAGCCAGGGCATGCCGAGCAGGCGGGGCGCGAGCCAGAAGCCGGCCAGGGCCGGCGCCATGACCAGCACGCCGAAGCCGGCGGTGAGCGCCAGATCGCCATGAGCTTCCCTTGGCGCCTCGCTTCGCAGCAGCAGGATCACGCCGATCAGGGTGAAGATGACCTGGGTCGCGGTCTGCGCCAGCAGGTCGACCAGGACACTGGCGGCGGCGACGCCGCCTGATACCCCCTGGTTACGGAGCAGCCGCGCGCCAAACAGGTCGCCGCCGACCTGCGCCACCGGCAGCAGGGTGTTGATCGATTCGCGCACCCAGCGCAATTTGCAGAAGGTCCAGATGTTCGGACGCGGCGCCGCGATCAGGGGCGCCCAGGCGAAGCCGGAAAGCCCCGTCTGCGCCAGGCGAATCAGCGCGATCCACAACACGCCGAAGCCGACCGACGCGAAGGCCCGCGCGACATCGCCCGCGCCTTCATAAAGGGTCAGTCCTGCGAAGAGACAGAGGCCCAGGGCGAGGGCCAATCCGGCGGCGGCTTTCATCGGTCAGGGATTAGCGGCAAAATCGCTGAAAGTCAGCCCAATGGCGGGCCCGCGGAAGACGAAAAACTGAGGGTGTGGCCGGAAGGAAACGGTTCTTGAACCATTCCGACCCCGCTCACCCGTCCGGATTTATGGCCGCCGACCGGTGACGAATTGCCGGCGACCGACGAACTGCGGGATCCCTCTTCGGCGATGTGCGCGCGATTGGCCGCCCTTACCGGGGCTTCTTCGCCGGTCCGGCGTTGGCCCTGGCGAAAGCCTCGGCGAAGGCGTTGCCGCTGGCTGGACGGGCCGGCTCCCTTCGGAAGTCCTGATCCTTGCGAGGCGTCGATTCCTGCCTCGAAGCCGATGGCCTCGAAGCCGATTCTCGCCCCGGAGCCGATTCCGCCTCGAAGCCTTTGGGTCAAAGGCGTCGTCGAGGCGCATCGTGAGCGCGACGCGCTTTCGCGCGGCGCATCGACCTCCAGCACCTTCACCTTGACCACGTCGCCGGGCTTGGCCGCCTCGCGCGGGTCCTTGATGAACGTCTTCGACATCGCGGAAATATGCACCAACCCGTCCTGGTGGACGCCGACGTCGACAAAGGCGCCGAAGGCCGCGACATTGGTCACCACGCCTTCCAGCACCATGCCGGGCCGCAGATCGGTGATCTTCTCCACGCCTTCCTGGAAGGTGGCGGTCTTGAACTCGGGACGCGGGTCGCGGCCGGGCTTTTCCAGCTCCTTCAGCACGTCGGTCACGGTCAGGGCGCCGAATTGCTCGTCGACGAAACTCTTCGGCGACAGGCCGCGGATGGTTTTCGCGTCGCCAATCAGAACGTGGATATCGCTCTTGGTCGCCGCGAGTATCTTGCGCACCAGCGGATAGGCTTCGGGATGCACGCCCGAGGCGTCGAGCGGGTCGTCGCCGTCGCGGATGCGCAGGAATCCGGCGCATTGCTCGAAAGCCTTGGCGCCGAGCCGCGCCACCTTCTTCAATTCGTTGCGCGAGCGGAAGCGGCCGTTGGCGTCGCGATAGGCGACAATGCCCGAGGCCAGCCCGGCGCCGACGCCCGACACGCGCGCCAGCAGCGGCGCCGAGGCGGTGTTGAGATCGACGCCGACCGCGTTGACGCAATCCTCCACCACGGCGTCGAGCGAGCGCGACAGCTTGAACTCGGCGAGATCGTGCTGGTACTGGCCGACGCCGATGGATTTCGGGTCGATCTTGACCAGTTCGGCCAGCGGGTCCTGCAGACGCCGGGCGATGGAGACGGCGCCGCGCAGCGTCACGTCGAGATCGGGCAACTCGGCCGCCGCGAAAGCAGAGGCCGAGTAGACCGAGGCGCCGGCTTCCGACACCACGATCTTGGTCAGCTTGGCCTCCGGCATTTTCGCGATCAGCTCGCCCGCCAGCTTGTCGGTCTCGCGCGAGGCCGTGCCATTGCCAATGGCGATCAGATCGACCTTGTGCTGGCGGCAGAGACGGCCGAGCGCCATCAGCGCCTCGTCCCAGCGCCTCTGCGGCTCGTGGGGATAGATTACCCCGGTATCGACCACCTTGCCGGTGGCGTCGACCACCGCGACCTTGACGCCGGTGCGAAAGCCCGGATCGAGGCCGAGCGTCGCGCGCGGGCCGGCGGGCGCGGCGAGCAGCAGGTCGCGCAGATTGCCGGCGAAGACCTTGACCGCCTGATCCTCGGCGTTCTGCCAGAGGCGGGCGCGCAGGTCGACGACGAGCGAAATCTTGATCCGCGTGCGCCAGGCCCAGCGCACGCAATCGGTCAGCCATTTGTCGCCGGGACGCCCGCGATCGGCGACGCCGAAACTGGTGGCAATGGCGCGTTCATAGGCCGCCTCGCCATTTGCCTCCGCCTCGGCGGCGCTTTCCGGCTCCAGCGCGAGGTCGAGAATCTCCTCCTTCTCGCCGCGAAACAGCGCGAGGATGCGATGCGAGGGAAGTTTGGCCAAGGGCTCGAAGAAATCGAAATAATCCGAGAACTTCGCGCCCTCCTGACCCTTCCCGTCGCGCAGTTTCGAGACGATCCGCCCGCGCGTCCAGAAATTCTCGCGCAGGACGCCGATCAACTCGGCCTTTTCGGAAAACTGCTCGACCAGAATGGCGCGCGCGCCGTCCAGCGCCTCCTCCGGCGTCTTCACGCCTTTTTCCGCATCGACGAATTTTTCCGCCCGCGTGCGCGGGTCGGTGGTCGGATCGGCCAGCAGGTCGGCGGCGAGCGGGCCAAGGCCCGCCTCGCGGGCAATGGTCGCCTTGGTGCGGCGCTTGGGCTTGTAAGGCAGATAAATATCTTCGAGCTTCGCCTTGGAATCCGCGCCAAGGACGGCCGCCTCCAGTTGCGGGGTCAGCTTGTCCTGCGAGCGGATCGATTCGAGGATCGCGCCGCGCCGATCCTCCAGCTCGCGCAGATAGCGCAGGCGCTCTTCCAGGTTGCGCAATTGCGTGTCGTCGAGCGCGCCGGTCGCCTCCTTGCGGTAGCGGGCGATGAAAGGCACGGTCGAACCGGCGTCCAGCAATTCGACGGCGGCGGAAACCTGCCGCTCCTCGACCTTCAGCTCCAGGGCGATCTGGCGAGCAATCGAAACCACGGGCGACTCCATGCCATATGCGAACGGGGGCGCGCTTGTACCGCCTGGAGCGGCGAGCGTCAAAACAGGCCTTGTGGATAAGATATATTCGAATAAAGGCCAAAGCCCGGCCCTCGCCGAATTGACAGACGGCTCCGCGTCGGAAAGCATGGCGGCCATGTCCACCGCACCCGAATCCAAGTCCTCGCCCGCATCGAGCTTCGAGGCCGATCCCGAAGCCTTGGCGAAGGCCGCGGATCAGGCCAGCGAATTCCTGAAGTCCCTCGCCAATCCTGTTCGCCTGCGCATTCTCTGCCTGCTGGTCCAGGGCGAAACGCCGGTCGGCGACATAGCCGAAAAGCTCGGCTCCCGGCAAAGCCTGATTTCTCAGCATCTTGCCCTGTTGCGCAAGGACGGGCTGGTGCGTCCGCGCCGCGACGGCCAGACCATTCATTACGCGCTGTCGGACGCCCGGGCGGAACGACTGCTCGGCGTGCTCTACGAAACGTTTTGCCCCGTCAAGAGCTGCTGACCAGCTTGCAGACATGCAAGCTGCTTTGTCATGGCCCTTGCGCCGGAAGGCCCGGGCGCCGATCTAGGCGGCGAAGGAGCCCACCAGATGACCGTTTCGACCGAAATTCGCCCGCGACAGATCGTCGCGGTCACCCATGGCGAGGCGACCTCCGACGGCGCCGGCGTGAAGATGATCCGCCTGATCGGCTCCCGCGCGCAACAGCCGCTCGATCCCTTCCTGATGCTGGACTTTTTCGGCTCGGAAGAGGCGAGCGACTATCTCGGCGGCTTTCCCGACCATCCGCATCGCGGCTTCGAAACCGTGACCTACATGCTGGCGGGGCGGATGCGCCATTGGGACAACCACGGCCATTCCGGCGTGATCGCCGCGGGCGACGTGCAATGGATGAAGGCGGGACGCGGCCTGATCCATTCGGAAATGCCCGAGCAGGACCACGGGCTGATGCGCGGCTTCCAGCTGTGGATCAATTTGCCTGCCACCGAGAAAATGGCCGCGCCGGCCTATCAGGAAGTCCCCGCCGCGCAAATTCCGGTGGAAGAGCGCGACGGCGCGCGCGTAAAAATCATCGCCGGGACCAGCGGCGGCGGCGTGGCCGGGCCGGTGCGCGCGCCGCATGTCGACGCACGTTATTTCGACATCGAGCTCGCGCCGGGCGGCCGCTTCGTCGAACGCCTGCCGCCGGAGCACACCGCCTTTTTCGTCGTCTATGAAGGCGCGGCGACCGCGGGCGCGCAGCAGATCGAAGCCCTGAGCCTCGTCGCGCTCGGCGAAGGAGAGAGCGCGGAACTGACCGCCGGTCCCCAGGGCGCCCGCGCGCTGCTGCTCGCGGCGCGGCCGCTGGGCGAGCCGGTGGCCTGGAGCGGCCCGTTCGTCATGAACACCCGCGCCGAACTGATGCAGGCTTACGAGGATTACCGCCAGGGAAAATTCTGACAGGGGCGGTCAGGAGCGGCGTCAGCCCACTTTCACGCCGAGCCTCAGGGCGCCCACGGCTTCCCTCCGACCATGAGCGGCGTCGAAATGTCCTTGACGAGATGGATCTTCCCGTCGCCCATCTCGCGCGGGTAAGTCTGGACCAGAAACTCCCGGGCGTTGCGCGCCGCCGCCAGGCCAACACCGTCGTCGAAAATGCGCCGGTTGCGGCAGTGGGCCTCGTTCCAGACGCTGTCGGCTCCCTGTTCCTGAGAATAGTCCCTGTTATGAACGGGCGCATAGCCATTGCGATCCACCGCAATGCAGAACACCACGTTCGGGTCGGCGGCCATTGCGGGCTCGAGAATCGCCGGCAGCGTCCGCTCCAGGAAGTCGAGCGAGGCGGTGCGGAATTGCGCCGGGTTGGTCCCGGGGATGCCGTTGTAATTGTCGTCGAACAGCAGTTCGGAGCTGATTTCGCCCTTGCGAAGCGCTTCCTCCAGCATGTTTTCCGTAAGGGCGCGCCGCTCTTTCAGCATGGTTTTCAACGCCGCCTCGCCGTCCAGCAGGCGCTGCAATTGCGCCGCCAGCGCTGCCTTGACCTGCGGGGCCGGGTCGACGATCTGCAACCGCAAGCCGAGGCTGTTGCGGCCCTTGACCTGGGCCCGCAGCAATCCGACGCTATCGGCTTGGACCTCGAGCATGGCGCCGTCCGCGATCGTCGAGGGCGCGTCGACGACCAGGACGCCGCCTTCGGAAATCTCGACGATCATGGCCTGCGCCGATCCTCCGGGAAAGCTCAGCGTGGCGGGAAGCCGGGTCGGCATGCGGACATGGTTGCGGCGGTCGAGGCTGGCGAAGGAATGGACGGTCACGACAATGCGCTTGTCCAGCCGCGCGAACATGGAACTGACGTCTTCGGCCAGTCCGAAGACGCCCGCCGCCACCTTGTCGGCGTCGGAGACCGCGCCGGTGAACAGCCCAACGCTGACCTTCAGGCTGTCGGCGCCCATGGCCGCCGATTTGGCGCTGGCGCCGATCTCCTGCAACGCCCCGATCTGCTGACGCGAACTCGACGCGACCGCCCCGGCGATCTCCTCGATGCCGCGGATCTTCTTGCGAGCGTCCTGCATGACCGCGACCGTCTCCTGGGTCGCCGCATCGATCAGCTGCAGCCGCGCGGAAATCTCTTCCGCAGCCCGGCTGGTGCGCAAGGACAATTGTTTGACCTCGCCGGCGACGACCGAAAAGCCGCGCCCGGCCTCCCCCGCACGCGCCGCCTCTATGGTCGCGTTCAGGGCGAGCAGGTTGGTCTGGCTGGAAATGCCGGCGATCAATTGCGCGGCTTCGGTGACCTGGCGGGCGATGTCCGACAATCGGGCCATTTTCTCGCCGGCCTCGTCGGCACGGCCGACGGCGTCGATCACCAGCCTGGAAGCGTCCTCGGCCCGGCGCCCGACTTCCTGGCTGCTGGCGTGGAGCTCGTAGATTGCGGCCGCCACCGCCTGGATGCCCGAGGTCGCGGCTTCCGCGCCGCCGTTGACCATGCCGACGCCCTGTTTCACGCCGTCCAGCGCCTGGGTCAGTTCGGACGCCATGCGCTGCAGCTCCGCCGATTTTCCCTCCACCGCCTGTTTCGAGTTCTTCATCTCGCTTTCGATCGACTCCGCCATGGCCGCCGCCTCCTGGCGGCGCGCTGCGCTCTCGTGGCTCTGGTTGAAGGCGGAGAGGGCGACGTTCATGTCGAAGAAAATGGCGTCCGCCAGGCCCGTCAGTAGCTCGGCTTCCCTCGGCGCCCTCGCCAGCAGCAGGCCGGCGAAGGCCTTGAAGAAGAAACAGTACTGATTCGATGTAATAGTCCGGCGTCAGGCCGACGCGCACATGCGCCTCGCCGATGCGCCTGCTTCGTTCGCGCAGCTCGTCCGAGCGCCCGGACTCCAGCATAGCCTCCCAATGGGCGACCTGCGCCCGCTTCAACGCATCGACTCCCGGGCCTTTCGCCAGGATCGTCGCCCGGGCCGGGTCGCGCTGCGCCTCGGCATAGAATTGGTTGAGCACGCCATCGAAATAAGGCTTGAGCGTTGCAAGCAGGGATTTCTGCGACCGGCCGTCCCGCGACGGCTGGCGTTGGGAAATGAAAGAGGGAACGAAATTCATCGGGCGGCTCCAGGAAGGACGGGCGACCCGAAAGCAAGAGCCCGGGCATGTTGGATTCAAGGTCGCGCCAGCCGCCTTGCCTGAAGCTTGATTTTGCCCGCCAGAGCCCGGCGTGACGGATAATCCTGGCGTTACACGGGCGATTAACGCCGGCCAGCGCCAGCGGTCAGCGGCCGCCGAAAAAGCCGACGGCGCCCAGATCCGCCATCAGCCGCGACTTGATGGCGTCGGTGAACTGGTAGCGATCGAAGGCGGCGGCGACGTCGGCGGCGAAGCCAGGGAAATCCCGGCGCAGAACCTCGGATGCCTCGGCGACGCAGTCAGCGTCCTTCTTCCGGCCGCAAGCGACGATTCGCATGACCAGGCTGATCGAACCAGGATTGATGCTCGACCTTGCCGCCGCGCCGATGAAATTCGCGTCCTCCCCCTTCATGTAGGCGGCGAGCCAGGACCAGGCGAACAGGAATCTCGGCACGGGCGAATCCTGTTTTTCCAGTGGAGCCAGCAAGGCCGAGCCCTGGTCGTAGGCGCCGCGCGAAACATAGGCGGCGCCGATCTGCGCCGCGACAATGGCCATAAAGGGATCGGCCTTGATCGCCAGGCGGCCGTCGTCGAAGGCCTCGTCGAAATCACCCGAATAAAACCGCGTGAGGAACATCATGTAATTGGTCCGGACGTTGCGCGGGTCCTCGTCATGGGCGCGGCGCGCCAGCTCGCGCGCCCGCCGAAGGTCGTCCTTGCCAAGGCTTCCGGGAACGGCGTCGAGCCAGGCCCGCGTGAGGAAGGCGGCGAGCAGGGCCGAAGCCCTGGCGTTGTCCGGGTTGGAGGCGACCTCGGCCTCCAGGCAATTGCGCGCCTGCCGGCCCCGCCCCGCCGACCGGGTCTTCAGATATTCGAGGGCGGTCAGCCTGCAGAGATAGCCGCGTGGCTTCTCCGGCCAGGAGACCACGCGCTTGATCGTGTCCGAGACCACCGCGCCCTGCACGTCGCCGACCGATTGCACGACGGCCCGGCTCATCTCGAGCAAGGCGACATCATCAGGCGCGACCTTTTCGAAAATCCTCGACCAGATAATGTCGCCTGAGACCTGACGGACCAGCTTGAACGAAAAATCATATTGCCCGTTCGCGACGGGGGTGACGCTGTTCAGCAATTGGTAGCTCGACCCTTGCCCCTCGAGCGCAAACTTTCCCGGCCGTCGCACGACGAGATCGTCGGTGGCGCTCAAGCCGTTTTCGATCTGGTCGCCCAATCGCGTCGCAAAGACGGCAATTTCAGCCGACGATCCGATATCGACCCGTTCGACCGTCACCGCCGGCACAGAGGAATAGATGTCGGCCTGCGCCGATTCCAGCAGCAGCGCGAGCGATTGCGGACCAACGGCCCATCCGAGCAGGAACAGCAACAGCAGGCCGCCAAAGGCCGAGAGGACCCGTGTTCGCGCGCTCAGCCCATCGGCTGCCGCCCGCGGCGGCGCCAGCTTCGGCGGTCCGGGCGTCGCTTCCGCCACGGCGACCCGCTCGAAGGTCGGCACATAGCTTCCCAGGGCCAGGCAGATGCGGATCGGGTCTTCGGCGCCGGGACCGCCGTAATAATTCTGCAGCAACTGGCGCACCCGCGACGCTTGCACGCGCACGATCGAATTGCTCTGCGCGTCGAAATCCGGACTGCGGTTCAGCGCCGAGACGGCGATCGAAAAGGCCTTGAGCCGCGATCCGCGTCCCGCCAGCGTCTCCTCGACGACATATTTCACGAAGTTCCGGGAGTTGCGGTTCTTCTCGAACTCGGGATCGGCGAGCAGCCGCTGCAAAACGGCCTGGACTTCGTCGGGCGTCGGGGGATCGTTCGGTATCGGCGTCATTGCCGCCGGCTCGAGCAGGGGGGCGCGACGTCGACACTTGCGCTCGAAAGCAATACGGGAACCTCATCGCGGCAAAATGCTCAGGCGGTCTAGCATGCGAACCGGAGGACAGCAACCGTTGCCGCGAAGTATCATTTTGATATAAAACAATAATTATGCCTTTGGCCTGACGTGCGCGAGGCTGGCCACGTTCAATGTCCGATGAAAAATCCAGCGGCGTCGAGATCGGCCAGAAGCCTGATCTTGATCGCCTCGGTGAATTCGTAGCGGTCGAAGGCGGCGCGCAGGTCGGCGGCGAACCCGGGATAATCGCGGCGCAGCGCGTCCGACGCGCCATTGACGCAAGCGGCGTCCTGTTTCTCGTGGCAGACGATGATCCGCATGACCAGGCCGATCGCGCTGGCCGTCATGCTCGTGGTCTCCCCGAGGCGTCGGAATTTCTCGTCGTCGCCGCGCATGTGGGCGGCCAGCGCGGCATAGGCGATCAGGTAGCGCGGCGCCGGCAACTCCATCCTGACCAAAGGCTCCAGCAAGGCTTCGCCCCTGTCATAGTCTCCGCGCGATATATAGGCCGCGCCGATCTGCGCCGAGATGACGCTCACATTGGGATTGCTTTCCAGCGCCTTGTCGGCGGCCGCGAAGGCCTCGTTGAAACGCCCGGAATAGAAACGGGTGAGGAATACCATATGCTGCGGCCTGACGCGCAGGGGATCGTTTTCATAGGCGCGGCGCGCCAGCTCCAGGGCGCGGCGCAAGTCTTCCTTGCCGCGGCTGTCGGCGGCGGCGTCGAGATAGCCGCGGACCAGAAAGGCGGCGAGCATGGCCGAGGCCCGGGCGTCCCGCGGATTGCCGGCGATTTCGGCCTCCAGGCAATCGCGCGTCGGCTGGCGGCGCTCCGGCAACCGGGTCTTCAGGTAATCGAAGGCCGAGAGGATGCAGAGATAGCCGCGCGGCTTGTCCGGCCAGGGCGTGATCCTCCTGAGCACGTCGACCGAGATCGCGCCATAGACGTCGCCGACCGATGCGACAACGGTGCGGCTGATCTCGCGAAGGGCCTCCTCGCCCGGTTCGACATTCCCAAAGATCCTCGACCAGACGATTTCGCCCGAGGCGCGATGCGTCAGCCGGAAGGAGAAGTCATAGCGGCCGCCCGACGCCGGACTGACACGTGTGAGTAGGAGGTAGCTGACGTCCGGCGCCTGCGAGAGGGCCTTCTTCGGTTCGCGGACGACCACGGCGTCATAGGCGCTGAGCCCGCTTTCGATCTGGTCGAGCATGCGCGTGGTGAACACCCGGAGCTCGGCTGGCTGCGCCTCGGTTTCGATCTCCTCGACAATGACCACCGGCCGATAGGAACTGTCCTCCGCCTGCGCCTGGGTTTGCAGACCAGGCTGTTCGCGAAGCGAAAGCAGCATCCATCCAACCAGCGCCAAGGCGATGGACGCCGCGAGGGCGGCGATGGCGCGCTTGCGCGCGCGGGAAGCGGGCGTCGCGGAGGGTTCACGCGGCGTGGAAGATGCGCGCGTCGGCTCGACCTCAGCCGCCGGCTTTTCGATCGGCTCGGCGGCCGGCGCCGGACAGCGCTCGAACGTCGCCATATACGTGCCGAGCGGCATTGTGATGCGAACAGGGTCTTCGGCGCCCGGACCGGCATAATAATTCTGCAGCAGCTGGCGCAGGCGGGTCGCCTGGACGCGCACGATGGAATTGTTCTGCGCGTCGAAACTGTCGTCGCGATTCAGGGCGGCGACGGCGATGGTGAAAGCCTTGAGACGCGGTCCCCTGCCAGCCAAGGTCTCGTCGACGACAAATTTCAGGAATTGTGCGGAATTGCGGTTCTTCAGGAATTCCGTATCGGCGAGGACTTTCCGCAAGGCCGCTTCGATTTCGGCGGGAGCCGGCGCTTCCGGCAAACTGGATGTCATCGGCGCTCCGCCCGGCGATTAAAAAAGAAATGTCGCGACCAAGAACCGGACCGGCAGGCTAAACAGGCTGCGCCCAGGTTTCACGCGATCCAATCAATGTCGAGATAGGAGAGCCCGCCTAACATGGGCCTTGCGGCAGATCAATTTCTTTCACCGCATGGGTTTAAATCAGCAAATGAATTTCAGTCGCCACGTTACCGTTCGCGCCCTCGTGGACCGACCGTCGCCCAAGCTCAAGACCAAGCTGTATCCACCGCGAAGCTCCACAAAAAACCGCGTGGTCCGGAAAATCGCGCCTTCGCCAGACGCTCCACAAGCGACGGTCGCAGCAAGTATTTCTCCGGCGATCACAAAAGCGTGACCGGCGCTAGACCGTCGCCAACAAGGAAGCCGCGTCGGCGAAACCGTCGCGCAGAAGCAGCTCCAGGCTATCCCGGGTAGCCTTCAGGAGGTCGCCCACCGTATCGTTGCCGATCGCGCCGGAGTCCGAAGCCGTTTGGGAGCGGTATTCGTCATGCGCCGCGATCGCGAAGAGCACCTCGATCAGCGCCCGCTGCAAATGTCCTTCCATCCCTGACGCTTTCCTGAGCACATTGTTGGGTCAAGTCGGGCCCAACTCTGCGCCGAAAGGATGCCCTGCGCCAATGGCTTCACGGTAAATCCGCGTTACTCCAACCTCCTAACGGCCTGGAAACGCCAGAAAATCCGCGGCTAATCCGCCCCAGGCGCTCCCTCTCACGCCGCCGCGTCGTCGCGCCGTTTCTTGCGTCGGCGCGAGCCGCCGGCAGCGCGTCCGGCCAGGACCCTGGCCAGCGCCAGCCCGGCGAAAGACCATTCGCGGCGCAGATCGTCCAGATAATCGTCGCCGTCGCAGAGGATCCGGTCAGGGCCGAGGTCGCGCCAGGACCGGCACAGCTTCGCCAGCTCCGTCGCCCCGAGATTGCCGGCGCTGCTGGACAGCGCGTGGGCCTCATGCTGAAACGCCGCCTGGTCGCCCTGCTCCACCGCAATGATCATCCGCTCGACGATGACGGCGCCCTCGGCGACGAAGTTGAGAATCAGGTCGCGCAGGAAATCCTCGCCGCCCAGGACCGCCAGCGCGTCGAGCGCGGCGAGGTCCAGCGCGCCGCCTGCCGGCTCTGGCTTGACCTTTGTTGTCGGCGGCGGCGCGACGGCCGGAAAGCCACGCGAAAACTCCGCCTGGCGAACGGCGGCGGCGACGGCTTCCAGCAATTCGTCCGGCGCGATCGGTTTGGTCAGGCAGTCGGCCATGCCCGCCTGGGCGCATTGCGCGCGGCACGCCGGACTGGCGTCGGCCGTGAGGGCGAGGATCGGCGCGCGGGCCTGCGGGGGAACGGCGAAACGATAAAGCCGCGCCGCCTCGACGCCGCTGACTCCAGGCATGTTCACATCCAGCAGGATCAGGTCGAACGTCTCGTTGACCATGGCCTTCAGCGCGGCCTCGCCGTCGACGGCCAGCGCGGTCGTATGGCCGGCCTGGGTGAGGATCTTGTCGAGCACCATGCGATTGACGCCATTATCCTCCGCCAGCAGGATTTTCAGCGCCCTCGGCGGCTCTGGCGCAGCCTCCCCGGCGCCGGCCGCAAGCGCTCTCAGTCTCGCGACGATTTTTCGCGCGCGGGCAAAACTATCCGGCCTGTCCTCACGCGCCACTGCGGCCAGCGCGAAACGGCGCGCCAGCGCCAGGGCGTCGACGGGCGCCGCCGCCGCGAGGCAAAGCGGCTCGGCGATCTGGGGCCCCCAGGCCGTCAACCCTCCGCGTCCAGATCCGCGTCCAGATCCTCCAGGCGTGGCGGCTTTTCGTCGCTTGGGACAGCCGGCGTCGCGAAACCTGCGGAGCTGCACTCCCTGTCCGCATCCACGCCGACAGTCAGTTCGAACCAGAACAGCGCGCCCGCGCCGATTTCGCTTTTGACGCCGATGCGGCCGCCACAGGCTTCCAGCCGCCGCCGCGCGATCGCCAGTCCCAGGCCGCTGCCGCCGAAACGCCTTGATATTTCCGGACCAGCCTGGCTGAAACTCTCGAAAATCCGGCCTTGGGCCGCCTTTGCCACGCCGATGCCCGTGTCATGGACTTCGATCCGCAAATCGACAGAATCAGAGCTGCGCCTGATGACCTTGACCTGGATGGCCACCGCGCCCGCCGAGGTGAACTTCACCGCATTGCCGCCGAGGTTCTGCAGCACGTCGAGCAGCACGCCCGGATCGGCCAGGATGTGGGACGGCGTTTCCGCGTCCAGGCAGACGCCCAGGCGCACGCCCTTCTTGTCCGCCTCCACCGCCAGCAGCGCCCGCAGGCTCGTCAGCATGGCCAACAGGTCGATGCGCTCGGGCGCGAGCAGCCTGGGGCCGATCTCATCCCGCGAAACCGTGAGCAGCGCTTCGATATGGCGCATCATGATCCCGCCGGCGCCGCTCAGGGTTTTCGCCATTTCGCGCTGTTCGTCGTCGAGCGCGGTCTTTTGAAGCAGAGCGCCAAGGCCGACGATGGCGGTCAACGGCGTCCGCAACTCATGGCTGACGCTTGCGAGCAGCAGGGTCTTCGCGTGGTTGGCGCGTTCCGCTTCGGCGCTCGCCTCCGCAGCCCGCCGCAGCAGGCTGGCGCCATAGACGGGAATGATGACAAGGGACAGGAACAGACCTGCCGAGAGCCCCGCATTGTCGCGCCAGAAGGGCGTCGAGGCGACGGTCGCGGCGAACCCGACTGCGGAGCTGACGACGGCCAGGCCCATGTATGTCCCGCCAAGCCGCACCCCATTGCCGAGGATCATCCAGAAATAGAGCGGAAACAACCAGGCCGCGGCGCCGTCGCCCTGGTGGAGGCCGAAGGAGATCACCGACGCATCGCAGGCGATCGCCAGTCCCTGCCGCACCGCGTTTGCAGCCGGGCGCAGCAGGATATGCGCCTGGATCGCCGCCGCCGCCAGCAGATAGGCCTGCAACCACGGCATGCCCTCCCGGTAGAACTCCTGCGCCGACGCCGTCCCGCCATGGGCGCGCAGGGCGGCGGCCGCCAGCACGGCGAACGCCAGCAGCAGGCGATTGATCATGATCGCCTGTTCGCCGAATTCCTCGGTGCGGAAAAGACGGCGCGCCGCGGAAACCAGCAGGTTGCCGCGATTGCCATCGCCACGGGCGCGAAATGAAGAAAGCCTCATGCGCGGCGCGCCGAGGTCGAGGCTGAACTCGGGCGCGTGGCATGCGCGCGGGACTGCGCGATGAGGAGCGCCCGCAGGTCGCCGGGCCTGAACGCGCCTCCGAAACAGGCGCCCTGCGCCAGGCTCACGCCCGCCTTGCGCAGGGGCGCGAGGCGATCCGGCGAGGGGACGCCATCGGCGAGCAGCGTCGGCGCGCATCCGGCGCGGCGCGCGACCACGGCGCGCAGCAGGCGCGCGACGGCGACGGCGCGACGATCGCCGCAAGGAAATTTGAGCGCCGGGCGCCAAGCGTCGATGAAGGCGGCGAGCAGCGCCGCCCATTGATCGCGGGCGCGCAGGTCCTGCGGCCCCAGCGCCGCCAGGTCGAGTGTGATTGACATGCCAAGCGCCCTGGCCGCGCGCGCCTCCGATTGCGCGCGCGCCGGCTCGACCAGCGCCTCGCGCGCGCAAATCTGCAGGTCGAGCCGCGACGGCGCGACCCGCGCTTCGGTCAGCTGGGGCGCGAGCCGCAGCGCGAAGGGAATGGCGCCGGCGCTCAAGGCCAGGCGCAGGCTGAAGCGCGCCTCATGGCGCTGCGGAAACCGCAGCGACGCTATGCAGCCGAGCGCGGCGTGCAACGCCTTGAAATCGCCGGCTTCCGCCGGCGCGCCGCGATAGAGGATCTGCGCGCCGACGACCGCGCCCGAATTCAGGTCGATGCGCGGCAGGAAGCGAACGCTTGCGCCGTCATCGTCAGGGACGCCCGGCGCGGCGCGGCGCAAGGCCAGACCGGTCGCCGCCTCCAGGCAGGCGGCAGCCGCGGCCGTCGGCGCCAAGCCGTCTGCTTGCGGCAAAGCCGTCCCGACATGCAGGGGCGGCGCGCACAGGCCGGACAGGCGGCGGGCGCAGGCCGCCGCCTCGGCCGGAGCGAGGACTTTTCGTTGCAGCAGGGCGAAACGGTCGTCGGCGATGCGCGCGAGAACGTCGCCCTCACGCAATTGCCGGCGCAGCAGCCCGGCGATCGCCTCCGCGTCGCCCGAGCGGTCGAGCGCCACGACATGCATGGCATAGGCGCCCGCGTCCGCTCCTTGCGTCAGGAAGGCCTTCACGTCCGCGGTCCTGTCCGCCTCGGGGATGGGTCGCGCGGTCGCGACCTCTCCGGTTTCGGGCGCGCGTTTCGCCACTTGCAGCCGTGATTCTTCGGCCCGCGCGGCGTCATGGCTGAGCTTGAGCAGGTTGCGCGCCCGCATCAGGAATTCACAGTGGTCGATCGGCGTGTTGAGGAAATCCGTGGCGCCGCTTTCCAGCGCCCGCAGCCGCAACTTGCGCTGGTCGTTGACCGTGATCATCATGATCGGCACGCCCACGGATTGCGGCAGCCCGCGGAAGCGGGAAATGAATTCCTCGCCGTCCATTTGCGGCATGTCATAATCGGTGACGATGAGATCGGGCCGGTTGCGCTCCAGCCATTTCAGCGCCTCGGCCGGCTCGGCGAAAGCGCGAACCTTGACTCCTTCGCCGATGGACAGGGCTAGCTTGGAATAAATCGTCCGGTTGGTGCTCCGGTCGTCGACAATAACAATCAGTGACATAGGCGTACCCGGCTCATTTTTCGCCGGAGCATCCCCAAAGTTTGCTCGACCGCGAGGCGCGGTGGAAAGCCCAGGATGTCTTATTTGCAGGACGAAGTTTCCATCAGTCGGGCTGAATTGAATTCACCGCCCCGGATAACGCTCCGGAATGATGATTATAAGTCAATTTAATTAAGTAATTGTTCCAATTTGTTTTTGTATTTTCTTAACGTGACCTCGGCGCAACCCCAGGCGTAGATCGCCGCACGCGAGGGCCGTGTCATGAAAACAACGGAGCGCGCCTAAAAGGGAGCAGCCGGGCCGGCCCGCTTGCCTTGAGCTTGGGAACGGGGCAAATTGCGCCCCAAATCCCGCGGCAATTCGGGAGATTTCGGCATGGGTGCGGACTGGGCGCGGGGACGGAAATGAAAAAATGCTTGGTGATCGCGCTGGCGCTGATGTGTTCCGGCTGCGCCGATCGATACATTACCTTTTATTACTATCCGGGCGTCAGCAGCTCCGCGGAGTTTGAACGCAAGGCGCAGAGGGAATGCGCTAAATATGGAATGGTCGCGGTTCCCGGCTGGGAGGGACTGGAAATGCCCCGCCCCACCCGATCCCGCGAAACCTGGCGCTGCGAGACGAGATAATCGCTGGGCGCTAGAAGGCTCCGATCAGGCTGACGCCGCTGCGGTCGATCCTGTCGGCGACGTCCGCCAGCCGCGAGCCGCCGATCGCCAGATCCGGAGCGATCTCGCTCAGCGGCAGCAGCACGAAGGCGCGCTCCAGCAGCCCCTCATGCGGCAAAGTCAGGCGTTCGTCGCGCCAGGACAAATCGTCGTAGAAGAGTATGTCGATGTCGATCGGGCGCGGCCCCCAGCGCAAGGTCGGCCGCCGGCCCATCGCTTTTTCCGTCGCCTGGACGAGGTCGAGCAGCTCCAGCGGCGCGAGCTCCGTGCGCGCCAGCGCGCAGGCGTTGACGAATTCCGGCTGGTCGGCGACGCCCCAGGGTTTGGTGCGATAGAGCGAAGAGATCGCCTCGAACTCCAGCCCGGCCTCGCGCAAAAGATCGACGGCGCGGCGCAGGTTGGCGGGGGGATCGCCGAGATTGGCCCCGAACCCCAGGCCGACGCGCCGCAAATTTTCAGGCTTGAAACATTCAGGCTTGGGCAATTTCGCTCCAGATTTTCAAGGCGGCGACATGTTCGGCCACGTCATGCACGCGAAAAATCGCAGCGCCCCGCGCGCGCGCATCGAGATTGGCGGCAAGCGTCGGTACGAGCCGGTCCTGCGTCGGCGCGCCCGTCAGGCGCCCGAGAAAACTCTTGCGTGAGACGCCGACCAGGATGGGCAGGGCGAAGGCCTCGCGCAGAACCGCCGTCGAGGCCAGCGCCCGGAGATTCTGCTGCAGGCTCTTGCCGAAGCCTATGCCGGGATCGAGGATGATTTTTCCGCGCCGGACGCCGGCCTTTTCGGCGAGGGCGAGCGAGGTTTCGAAAAAGGCGACCATGTCCTCGACGATGTCGAGGGCCGGGTCGATTTCCGCGCGATTGTGCATCACGACCAGATGCCGCGCCGCTTTCGGCGGCGACCCCGGCCATCGCCGGATCGCCCCTGAGGCCGGTGACGTCATTGATGATTGCGGCGCCGAGCGCCGTGGCGCGGCGCGCGACCGAAGCCTTGCTGGTGTCGACCGACAGCGGAAGCCCCCTGGCGAGCAAAGGGCCGAGCACGGGTTCGAGCCGCGCCCATTCCTCCTCCGCTTCGACCGGGGTGAAGCCGGGCCGCGTCGAATTCCGCGCCAATGTCGAGAACATCTGCGCCAGCCTGCGCCATCTCCTGGGCATGGGCCAGGGCGCGCTCGACGTCGGCGAACTGGCCGCCGTCGGAAAAGCTGTCCGGCGTGACGTTCAGAATGCCCATGACCAGCGGTTTTTCGCCGATGCTGGCGAGAAAGACGTCGGCGGCGAAAGCGGCCCGGCCCATGCGCGCTCCTTTGAGAGGGAGCGCTGGTTTAGGCGCGCCAAGAAGGCCTGTAAACAGGCGAGGCGCGCCGGGAGCAGCCTTTTATCGCGCCGCTGCGACGGCCTGGGCCCGCGCGACAAGCGACCGCGTCAACTCCTCGGCCTTGTCGCCGTTCAGTTTGAAATAGCCATAGGCCGTCGCGACGGCGAGGAGAGGGATGTAATAGCCCGAGATCAGGCCATAGCCCACCATGAAAAGGAAGAGGAGGAAAGTGACGGCGATGAGCGGCGCCAGCGAACCGCCGTCGATCGACGCTTCCGTCGCAACATTGGTCCCGCCATTGGCGTCAGGCGCGAGCGAGACCTGTCCGACGAACTTGACGGGAAAATTGCCGGTCAGCCAGAGGTCCTTGTAAGGCAGGACAAAACGCAATTGCTGCGGCGCGCTCTGGAAGCGGATCTCGCCGCCGAGATCGACGATCGCCTGGCCGAAAGCCGCAAAGGCGGCGTTGGCGTCGAGCGGAACATGAACGCTTCGCGCGCTGGCGCTGTTGCTGGCGCCAAAACCCGATGAAAACGCCGCCCCGCCCGCGCCGCCGAAGCCGGACGCCGCAGGAGCTTGTGGCGGCGCAGAAGCTTGTGGCGGAGCTTGCGGCGGTAACTGGACAGCAAAGGGATTGCCGCAGGCCGAGCAGAATTTCGCATCCGAAGGACAGGACGCGCCACATTTCGCGCATTTGAGCAGAAGTTCCGACATCGCGCCGCTCCGCTTGAAAAGGCCGAACATTCACGGCAAACCTTCTTGTGCAATCATAGCCATATTCCGCCGCGGCGGCAAATATTCACGGTTGCCGCCGCAATCGCGAAATCGTTTTAAACATGATTTTTACTATCTTTATTTCAAATAGTTAGCCGAAGCAGGCCGTAGCCGAGCCGGGCGTAGCGTCAAATTTTGTCGACTTGCCGCTCGTCGACCGCCGCCGCCTTGACCATGGCGAAGATTTCCCTCCCGGGCGCGAGATGCAGCGCGTCGACCGCCATGCGGGTCAGGCTGGCGTAAAGCTTTTCGCCGCCGTGAAGTTCGAGGATGGCGATGGCCAGAGGCCCATCGCCGACGGCGATGCGCTCGATGCGACCCGCGAGGATGGTTCGGATCGACATGTCCGGCGGCGGCGCGCAGGCCAGCGCCACGTCTACCGCCTTGATGTAGACGTGCAATTTTTCGCCGGAGGCCGACGCGCGGCCCGGCAGGAAAACCTCCCCCGCAGGATGGCGCAACCGGGTCAGCCCGTAAGCCGCATCATAGCCGGCGACCTCGCAACCGATACTGGCGCCGACTTCGAAGCGCTCGGCCGGATTTTCGGGCCGCGCGCTGGCGAAAATGTCTTCCGGCGTTCCGGTTTCGCGCACCTGCCCGCGCTCCAGAACGACAATCCGGCCGGCGAGCCGCATGACCTCGTCGATCTGGTGCGAGACCAGCACGATGGGCACGCCGAACTCGTCGCGCGCCTGTTCCACCAGCCCCATCGCCTTCTGCCTGCGGGCGACGTCGAGCGAAGCGAAGGGCTCGTCCATCAGCAGAATATCCGGCGCCGCCATCAAGGCCCGCGCCATGCCGACGCGCTGGCGCTCGCCGCCCGAAAGCTCGGCGGGACGGCGATCCATCAGCGCGCCAATGCCGAGCGTGTCCACCACTTTGCCCAGCGGCAGATGGCGCGCCTTGCGCGGCGCGAAAAAGGCGCCGAAGCGCAGGTTCTGCGCCACGCTGAAATGCGGAAACAGCAGTGAATCCTGGAACACCAGGCCAACACGGCGTTTGCGCGTCGGCAGGAACAATCTTTGCCGCACGTCGGCGAGCACCCGGCCGCCGACCGCGATCCGGCCGGCGTCCGGCCGCGCCAGTCCGGCGATGAGATCGATCAGCGTCGACTTGCCGGAGCCTGAGGGGCCGAACAGGGCGGTGACGCCGGCGTCGCTGGAAAAGGCGGCGCGGAGAGAAAAATCGCCCCGGCGCAGCGCAACATCGACCTCGATCATGAAGCGCCCCGCAGGCGCGGGCGCATGCGTTGCGCCAGCAGCTCCGAGGCGACCAAAGCGCCGACGGCCAGCGCCGCCGACACCAGCGACATCGAGAGCGCCGCGGAATCGCCGCCCGGCGATTGCGTCAGCACGTAGATTTCGGCTGGAATGGTGCGGGTTTCGCCGGGAATGTTGGAAACGAAGGTGATGGTCGCGCCGAATTCCCCCAGCGCCTTGGCGAAGCCCAGCACCGCGCCGGCGATCAGGCCCGGCGCCGCCAGCGGCAGGGTGACGACGAGGAACACGGCGAAAGGCGGCGCGCCCAGCGTCGCGGCGGCCCGCTCCAGCCGGGGGTCGATCGCCTCGATCGACAGGCGGATGGCGCGCACCATCAAGGGAAAACCCATGACGCCTGACGCGAGCGCCGCGCCGGTCCAGCGAAAGGCGAAGACCAGCCCGAAATGATCGGCGAAAAAAGCCCCGATCGGAGCGCGGCGGCCGAAGGTCAGCAGCAGCGCCAGCCCGGTGACCACCGGCGGCAGGACGAGTGGCAGGTGCACCACGGCGTCGACCAGCATCTTGCCGGGAAAACGCCAGCGCGCCAGGCCATAGGCCACGATAACAGCGAAAGGCAGGCCGCACAGGGTCGCGGCGAAGCCGACCCGCAGGCTCAGGAGAATCGCGTCGATCTGCTCGGCGTTGAAGGAAAAGCCGGGGTTCATGCGAAGGGGCGCCGCTGCGCCGCCACTGGAATGGCCGCGCGCACCCTGGCGACAAGCGCCGGATCGATCCGCGCGGCAGCAAAGCCGGGACCATCCGAGACCATGGCGATCTTGTGCCCCCAGGGGTCGCAGATCAGCGAATGGCCGTAGGTCAGCCGCGTCTCGTTATTGACGACATGCGCCCCAACCTGCGCCGGGGCGAGGAAATAGCATTGAGTTTCGATCGCCCGGGCGCGACACAGCACCTCCCAATGGTCCTTGCCGGTTTGCATCGTGAAGGCGGCGGGCAGGACCAGCGCCTGCACGCGCGGCGCCAAGGCCTGGAACAGGGCGGGAAAACGCAAGTCGTAGCAGATGGCGCAGCCGAAGGTCACGCCTTCGCAAACGTAGGTCGCGACATCGGCGCCGGGCTTGAACACCGCGCTTTCACGATAGCTGGCGCCGTCCGGCGTCGTCACGTCGAACATGTGGATCTTGCGATAAAGCGCGATTTCCTCGCCCTTGCGGTCGAACACCACGGTGGTGTTGGACAGGGTTTCGCCCCCGGGGTTCTTTTCCAGAATGGAGCCGGCGTGGATGAAGACGCCGTGCTTTTCCGCCAGTTCGCGGCACATCTCATAGGCGGGGCCTTCGCGCAGGGTCTCGGCGGCGGCGAATTTTTCCGCGCGCGAGCCGCCGAGGAAGTCGAACACTTCCGGCAGGCCGATCCAGTCGGGTTTTTCCTCGGCCACCGCCGCCTCGATCAGGTCGCGCGCCTGGGCGAGGTTGGCGGCCTTGTCGGAGGTCGAATTCATTTGAATGACGCAGGTTTTCATGGGGTCCCCGCAGAGTCTCCCGTCAAGAGAGCAAGTTTGGCGCCGTAAAACAAGCGTCTTGGCGTTCGTCGCCGCGCGCGGGGATCAAGCTCACGCATTTTTTCGCAGCCTGCTAGAATCGCCCCGCAAATCGCCACGGGAACCCTTGATGCGTTTCACCTTTCTCCATGCCGCCGACCTGCATCTGGGCAGCCCGCTCCAGGGCCTTGGCCTGCGCGACGAGTTTCTGGGCGAGCGGCTCGCCGGCGCCAGCCGCGAGGCTTTCCAGGAACTGGTCGACCGCGCGCTGGAGGAGAAAATCGCCTTCGCTATTTTCGCCGGCGACATTTTCGACGGCGACTGGCGCGATTCCGCCATCGCCCTGTTCTTCAACCGCCAGATCGCGCGGCTGGCCAAGGCCGGCGTCCCCAGTTACCTGCTCAAGGGCAACCACGACGCCGACAGCGTGGTGACCAAAAGCCTTGTTCTTCCCGACCTGGCGCAGAACTTCCCGACCAGCAAGCCGGGTACGTTCGAGCTGCCCGAGCTGCGCGTCGCCCTGCATGGACGCGGCTTTTCCCATCGCGCCGAGACGGAAAACCTCGCCCGCGCCTATCCCGCGCCCCAGCCCGGCTGGTTCAACATCGGCGTGCTGCACACATCGCTCGACGGCCGCGCCGGACACGCAGCCTATGCGCCCTGCGTTCTCGAGGATCTTCGCGCCAAAAATTACGATTACTGGGCGCTCGGCCATGTCCACGCCCATGAAATCGTCGCCACTGATCCCTTTGTCGTCTATCCCGGCAATCTCCAGGGCCGCAGCATCAGGGAAAAGGGCGCCAAGGGGGCCGTGCTGGTCGATGTCGCCGACGGCCGCGTCGCCGGCGTGCGGCGGCTGGTCGTCGACCGCGTGCGCTTCGCGGAAGCCGAGATCGACGCGGGCCCGCATGACGACGCGCCCAGCCTGCTTCGCGCCGTCGAGGAGCGCGCGCGCGCGCTGGCGTCCGAGGCGGAGGGCCGGTTGCTCGCCCTGCGCCTTCGCCTGACCGGCCAGAGCTCCCTGCATGGAAAACTCGCCGCCGATCCCGTCCATTGGCGACTGGAGGCGGAGGCAGCCGCCCAGCGCGCGCAGGAGGACATAAGGCTGGAGCGCCTGCTGATCGAGACCCGGCCGCCCGCAGCAAGCCTTCGCGTCGCCGGCGGCGAGGATTTCGATTTTTCGGCCCTGCTCGACGAATGCCTTGCCGACGCGGGCTTGCGCGCAGCAGGCCCTTGCCGCGCTGGCGACGATCCAGGGGCGCATTCCCGCGGGCCCCGCGCCGTTGGCTGAGGATATCGACGCCCTGCTCGCCGAGGCTCGCGACCTCGCCCTGTTCAGGGCGCAAGGGGACGAGAAGGCGGGCGGCGCATGAGGCTGCTCGAACTCGCCCTGGACTGCTACGGTCCTTTCGAAAACCTGCGTCTGAGCTTCGATCCGCAGGTTAAGGCGCATATTGTCTATGGCCCCAACGAGGCGGGCAAGACCAGCGCGCTTTCAGCCCTCGGCGACCTTTTCTACGGCGCGCCGCGCCGCGCCGAAATCGGCTTCCTGCGCCCGAAGGATATGCGCATCGGCGCGACGCTTCGCGGCCGCAACGGCCAGATCCTGCAATTCACCCGCCGCCGCGGCGACAGGAACACCTTGCTCGACGCGGCGGGCGCGGTCCTGCCCGACGACGCGCTGGCGCCCTTCCTCGGCGCGGCGTCGCGCGAAATCTTCGAACGCGCCTTCGGCCTTGACGCCGCCAACCTGCGCAAGGGCGGCGCGGACATGCTGCGCGCCGACGGCGAGATTGGCGCGAGCCTGTTTGCCGCGGCCTCCGGCCTGCGCGGCCTGATCGACCTGCGCAAGGAATTCGACGGCAAGGCCGACGCGATCTTCGGCGAGCGCAAGGCCGGCCATCGCAGCTTCTACCAGGCGCTGGAGCGCTACGACGCCGCGCGCGCGGCCGAGCGCGCGGCCACCCTGAGCGATTCCACGCTGAAGACCCTGCAGGGCGACATCGGCGGCGCGGGCGAAAAGATCGCCGAAATCGAAAACGGCCGCAGGCTGGCGCAAACTGAGCGGCAGCGCCTCGACCGGCTGCTGAAGACCGCGCCCGTCGTGCGAAACCTGGTCCGCCTGCGCGCGGAATTCGCGCATTACGACGATCTCGCCGCCCTGCCCCAGGATTGGGCGCCGCAGGTCGCCAGGGTCCTGACGGCGCGGCAGGCTGCGGGCGAGGCCGCCGCGGTCACGCGGGAGACCCATGACGCCGCGCGCCGGGACGCCGAGGAGACCGGGGTCGACGAGACCCTGCTGGCGCAGGCCGAAAAAATCGAGGACCTGATCCGCGCCAGCGGCGCCTATGACAAGGCCGCCGCCGACCTGCCGCGCCGCGAGGCGGCGCTGCGCGAGGCGCGGCAAATCCTGTTGCGGCGCGCGCAGGACTGTGGCCTGCCCGACGTCGAGAGCCTGAAAGCAGAGGCGCCCGACGCCGCCGCGCTGAAGGAAGCCGAAAAGCTTTGCGCCAATGGCCGCGAACTGGAGCGGCGTTTCGAAGACCCGCGCCGGGCGCTGGCGGAGGAGCAGGCGCTTTTCGCCCGCCTGCGGGCCGAGCAGGCCGCAGCGCCGGAGCAGGATTCATTGGCGCTGCGGGAAAAACTCAACGCCTTGGGCGCTGTGGCGCATTGGGACGCCGCCTGGCGCGAGGCTTCCTTCGACGTCGATGAAAAATCGCGGGCGCTGGCGGAGAAATGCGCGCGCCTGGCGCCGCCGCTCGCCGATCTCGAGCTATTCGCCAAATCGCCCAGTCCCGACGCGGCGGCGATCGAACAGGCGGCGCGAGCATTCGACGAGCTGGACGCGAGCGGCGGCGCGGCGCGGCGCCAGGCCCAGGAGGCGCGAACGGCGCTCGCCGCGGCGGAAGCAAGCCTCGCGCAGCTGGAGCGGCAGGGCGCGGTCGCCAGCGTCGACGCCATGCGCCAGGCCCGCGCCCACCGCGACGCCGAATGGTTTCACCTGCGCGCCCTGTTGCTGAACGAGCGGCCTGCTCCCGCCCCCGGAGAGGCTTTCTGGCCCGAAAAGGCGCGGCAATTCGAGGCTTTGGTCGTCCAGGCCGACCGCAGCGCCGACGCCCTGCTCGCCGACGCCGCGCGCGTGGCCGCAGCCGATGCGGCGCGCGAGAAGATCGCCCAGGCCCGGCGGGAGGCGGCGGAGGCTGAAAAGGCTCTGGCCGAACTCGCGGAGGCCCGCGCAGAGCGGATGCGCGAATGGACGGAAGCCTGGAAAGCCTGCGGCGTTACCCCCTTGCCGCCGCGCGACATGATCCCCTGGCGCAGCCGCGCCGACGCCCTGCTCGACGCCCGGGAAAACCTGCTGCGGCAAGGAATGAAGGCGCGCGAATGGGAGTTGCTGCTCGATCATGCGCGGCCGAATCTCGAGAGCCTGTCAGACGAATGCGGCCTGCCCCGCCTGCAAAGCCTCGGCGCCGCGGCGCTGGCGCGGCGGATCGAGGCGCGTCTGGCCGAGATCGACAAGGCGCGCGACGCCGCCCGCGAGGCGCAGGCGAAAATCGCCGACGCGCCGATCCGCATCGCCCGGCTGGAACAGCGGCTGGCGCAATTGGGCGAGGAGCAAAGGCTCTGGCGCGCGCATTGGCTGCTTATGCTGGCCCGGTTGCGGCTCGACGAAGACGCGTCCTTCGAGGAGGCGCAAAAACGCATCGCGCTGTGGCGGTCGCTGCCCGTCGCCTGGGAGGACGAGGCGGAGAAACTGACGCGCGCGCAGAAGATCGCAGCGGATATCGCCGAATTCGAGCAGAACCTCGACGACCTCCTGGCGCTCTGCGCCCGTGATGTCCCTTCCCGGCCGGTCGAGGCCGCGGTGGCGCAATTGCGCGACCGCCTGTCGCGGGCGCGGGAAAAACTCGCCTTGCGGGGCAAGGCGCAGGAGCGGCTCGCCTTGGCGGCGGCGGCGGCGGAAAAGGCGGAGGCCGATTTCGTCGAGGCGAAACAGGCCCTGCAGGATTTCCGCGCCGCCGCCGCGCGATGCGGCCTCGACGCCGAGCCCGAACTCCTGCTGCGCCGGATCGAAGAGCGGCAAAAGCTCGAAGCCGCGATCAAGGGCGAGCGTGACCTGCTCTTTCTCGTCGCCGACGGCTATGACGAGGCTGCGCTGGCCGCCGAGGCTCAGGATTTCAACGCCGACGTTGCGCGCATAAAACTCGATGAAATCGAGCGTCAGCTGAAGGCGGAGGACGAGCGCAAGCTGGAAATCCACGCGCGCCTCCGCTTCGCCGAAGGCGAACTCGACCGGCTGCAAACCAGCCTCGGCGCGGAAGCCGCCATCCAGGCCAAGGAGAACGCCCGCGCCGAGATCGCGCAGGAGTCGCGCCGCTGGGCGGTGCTGAAACTGGCGTCGCTGCTGGTCGACGCCGGGCTGGAGCGCAGCCGCGACCGGCGCAAGGATCCGCTGCTGGCTCGCGCCGGCGCCCTGTTCGCCAGCCTGACGAATGGCCGCTATTGCGGCCTCGACCAGGCTTTTGGAGAGGACGATTCCCTGCATTTGCGGGCCCGCCGCGCCAAGGGCGACGACTTGCCGCTCGGCGCCTTGAGCGAAGCCACGCAGGATCAGCTTTATCTCGCCCTGCGTCTCGCCTTTCTCGAGGACTACGCCCAGCGCTCCGAGGCGCCGCCCTTCATCGGCGACGACCTCTTCGCCAGTTTCGACGACCGCCGCGTCGCCGCCGGGCTGCAGACCCTGGGCGAGGCGAGCGCCTTCCTCCAGCCGATCCTGTTCACCCATCACGCCCATATCGTCGAGATCGCACAAAGGCAGCTGGGCGGCGCCGCGCAAATCCTGCGGTTGGAGTGAGGCTCGATTTATTTGTTTCGCCTGCCTGGATTTGCGCTACAGTGGCGTCAAACTCACGCCTTCGCCCGGGAGACGCGCCATGGCGCAAACGCGCACACAGAAGAACGCTGGCCGTCTGGTCCGTCTGATGGTCATGAACTGGATTTTCGGCTGGGCGATCGGCTGGGCCTGCGCGAGCGCCGTCCTGCTCTCCAATGTCGGCGGCATCCGAGTGCTGATGTTCAAGTCGGAATTCATGCTGCAGGGGCTGGCCCTGCTGTTCGGCGGCTTCGGCTTCACCTTCGGCGGCGTGGTCTGCGCCACCGCCGTCATGCTGCTGCCGGTGGAAGAGACGGAAACCGGCCACGGCGGCGGGACGCCGGCGCCGGTGTTCCTGCCGGCCTATGCGCTGGCCAAAATGCGCGGCGGCCGCGCCTGAAATCTGGCGCGGCGGCCTGAATCGCAGCCTTATTGTCGACTTTTTACGGCTTTGAGACTAAAGAGGCGGCGAATTCCCCAGTGAAAGTCCGCCATGGCCGCGAAACCCCAGAGCAAGCCCGCAAAGAAGCCCGCGATCGCCGACGCCCTGCGTGACGGGGACCATTACCGCCTGCTGCTCGCCTGCCAGAATCAACCGGGCATCGTCGCCCGCGTCGCCGGCCATATTTTCGAGGCCGGCTTCAACCTCGCGGATTCCAGGCAGTTCGACGAAGTCGAAAGCAACCAGTTCTTCATGCGCATCGAGATCAATCCGGTGCGCCCCGACGCCGACATCGACGCCTGGAAGACGAGTTTTGCCGATCTGGCGCGGGAATTCGGCATGAACTGGTCGCTAAGCGCCGAATCCCGGCGCCCGCGGGTGATGATCCTGGTTTCGAAATTCGACCATTGCCTGGCCGACCTGCTCTATCGCTGGCGGATCGGCGAATTGCCGATCGACATCGCCGCCATCGTCGCCAATTATCCCCGCGAAACCTATCCGCATCTCGATTTCGGCCCGATTCCCTTCCACTACCTGCCCGTCACCCGCGAAACCAAGATGGAGCAGGAGGCGCAGATCTGGTCGCTGGTCAAATCGACCGGCTCGGAACTCGTGGTGCTCGCCCGCTACATGCAGATTCTCTCCGACGGACTGACGGCCAAGCTCGCCGGGCGCTGCATCAACATCCACCACTCGTTCCTGCCCGGCTTCAAGGGCGCCCGGCCCTACCACCAGGCCCACGCGCGGGGCGTGAAGGTCATCGGCGCCACCGCCCATTACGTGACCTCCGATCTCGACGAAGGCCCGATCATCGAGCAGGACGTCGAACGCATTTCCCATCACCACACGCCGGACGATCTGGTGCGCAAGGGCCGCGACATCGAGCGAAGGGTGCTCGCGCGCGCGGTGCGCCTGCATGTGGAGAGCCGCGTGGTGATCAACGGCTCCAAGACCATCGTGTTCACGGAATAGAACAAGCTAAGCCCGGCGCAGATGTTTTCCCACCTCCTGCCGCAGCCCGTCGGCGCGGAAGGGTTTGGACAACATGCCGTCCATGCCCGCCTCCAGGCAGCGCGCGCGATCCTCCTGGAATGCGCTGGCGCTGAGCGCGAGGATGGGGACCGTTCCCCGTGTGCCCGGCAGCGCGCGGATGATCTTCGTCGCCTCCAGCCCATTCATCCGGGGCATGTGCACGTCCATCAGGATCAGGTCGTAATCCCCCGCGGAGGCGGCGGCGACCGCCTCGATCCCGTCATTGGCGATATCGACGGCCGCCGATGTCTTGTTCAGGATTTTCCTGGCGATCTGCTGGTTGGTGACGTGGTCCTCGACCAGCAGGATCCGCCGCCCGGAAAAATCATAGCCGATCGCCTGATCGTAGCGCGCGCCGGTCTTGAGTGCGGCGACGTCGGCCGGGTCCGGGCGCTTGAAGGGAAGAACGAGCGTGAAGGCGCTGCCCTGGCCGACCCGGCTTTCGACGCGGATCGACCCGCCCATCTGCTTCGCCAGCCTCTGGCTGATGGCCAGACCCAGTCCGGTCCCGCCATATTGGCGCGAGATGGAGTTGTCGGCCTGCCAGAACTCATCGAACAGGTTCTTGAGCCCATCCGGGCTTATGCCGGCGCCGCTGTCGCGGACCACGAAACTGATCCCAATGCCGTCGCCCGCATCCGAGGCCGGAACGGCCGCGATGCGGACGCCGCCCTTTTTGGTGAATTTCACGGCGTTGGAGACGAGGTTGAACAGGATCTGCTTGACCCTCGCCTCATCGCCGAGGACCCAGAGGTCCGCTTCCGGGGCGATCGCGAAATCCAGCGCCACATCCTTGGCCTGAGCCGCAGCGCCGAACAGGTCGATGGCGCTTTGGACCAGCGCCCGGATCTGGAAGGGGCGCCGCTCGAAATCGACCTTGCGCGCCTCGAGCTTCGAGTAGTCGAGAATGTCGTTGATGATCTCGAGCAGGTGCCGCGACGACCTCTCGATGATGTTCACCGAATCGATCTGTTCGCTGTTCAGCGGCGTTTCGAGCAGGTGATCCGCCATGGCGACGATGCCGTTCATCGGCGTCCGGATTTCATGGCTCATCGTCGCCAGGAAATCGGATTTCGCCCGGTTGGCGGACTGGGCCTCGTCGCGCGCCTGCCGCATCTGCGCGGCGATGGCCTGGATCTGGCCTATCTGGTGCTTCACCAGCCCCATGGCGGTCAGGCAGGCGACGAGAATGAAGGCCATGTTGAGCAGCGCGGCGGTTTCGAGACGGTCGCGCAGCGTGTTGATCTGCTGGTTGGCGGCGTCGACGCTGCGCCAGCAGTCGATGCGGCGCTTGTCGAGCATGGCCGAGAGATTTGCGAAGATCGCCTGCTCCCGGTCGCTGGCCTCGTCGAAGCCCCGCATCAGCTTGTTTCCGGCTTGCGTTCCCTGTTCGGCATAGGCTTTCGCCATCCGCACGCCTTTGCCATAAAAATCGCCGAACGCGCCTTCCGCTTCCGAGAAAACGCGCCGCAATTCGGCCTCATCGGCGGCGCCGGCCAGTTTCCCGGCCACGATGACGTCATGCCGGAAGCTCGCCTCGTAGCGCTCCGCCTCGACAAGTCCGTCCGCCAACCCGTCCTGGCCACGGGTCGCCGCATAGTCGCTGATGAATTGCTGGACCTGGACCACGTCGAGATTCAGCTGGTCGCGCATGTCCTCAAGCTTCAGCATATGCTCGAAAATCGACTGTTCCTGGGCGCGCTTCGCCTGCGCCACCTCGCGTTCCTGCTTCAGGAGCCAGGATCCGTAAAAGGAGCAGCAGATCGCGACGAGCGAGATCGCGAACATCACGACGATATGCGGCTGTACCGGCGATTTCCGCCGCATTTTTCGACCGCAGGCCGCAGAGCGCCCGCAGAGAGGGACATGGTCATGGCGACGACCCCTTCCGCAAAAGCGATCCGTCGCAGGCGAAACATTTCGGCATGGCCGGGCGCCGGCGCCTCGTTCCGCCGTCATGGCGGCGCCGCGCTTCAAGGGAGGCTGAGCGGCGGTCGGCCCGAATTGATTTCGAGACCAGCCATTCTGGGCCGGCAGTGGTTGAAAACTTTCTAAGACGCGCTTTTGGCAGACGGATCAAAGCGCGCCTGCTCCACAATTTGCCGAACAAGCTTAAAACTTGCTGAATTCCTCCGCCAGGAAAGCTTTCGGCGTTCAGCGGTTGTCCAGCTCCGCCAGCCGCCGCGCCACCTTGTCGGCCGCGCCGGGGATATGGCCGACGAGGCTGATGGCGGCGTTGCGCAACAGCTCCGCCGGCCTGGACTTCAGCGTCGCCGCGCGGGTCATCCGGTCAGTCATGGTGATGACCGACTTGGCGATTTCGCGCCTGCGCGCGGCCCAGCCGTCGAGCGCGCCGTCGTCCCCGTCCTTCACGGCGCGGATCAGGGGCGCGGCCAGGGAGATCGCGTCCTGGATGCCGGTGTTCATGCCCTGGCCGCCCGCGGGACTGTGCAGATGAGCGGCGTCGCCGCAAAGCAGGACCCGTCCGGCCCGGAAGGCGGAAACCAGCTTGTGCTGAACATGGAAGCGCGAACTCCAGACGATCTCGCGAACGCGGTGCTCGCCCAGGGTCGGGCCGCGCGCCTCGACGATCCGCTGCATATAGGCGACATCGGGTTTTTCGGGCGCGCCATCCGCCGTCGCCACGATACGGAACCGGTCGTCCGGAAGCGGCGCGACCAGCATCAGGCCCGCCGGCGAGAGGAACAGGCTGATTTCCTCGCGGCCGAGCGGCCAATCCATCCTGATGTCGGCGAGGGCGAAGCCTTCCGCGTAGGCGCCGCCTTCGAAGGGGAAGGCCGCGGCGGAGCGAACCGTGCTGTGCGCCCCGTCGCAGCCGACGAGCCATTTCGCGCTGACGTCGTGGAGCCCATCGGCGTCCTCGATCTGCGCCGCGACGCCGTCGCCGTCGGCGCGCAGGCCGGCGAGCCGCATCGGCCGCAAGACCGCGCCTCCGAGTTCCCCAAGGCGCGCCAGCAGGATCGCCTCGGTGAGGTTTTGCGGACACATCAGGGTGAAGGCGTAGCGGGTCGGCAGATGGCGGAAATCGACCTCCATCAACGCGCGGTCGCGGTTTCTCGCCCGGAAGATCGGGACGACCAGGCCCCGGGCCAGCATTTCCGGGACCACGCCCAGAGGCTCCAGCACCTCCAGCGTGCGGGCGTGGACGACGGCGGCGCGCGAGGTGTTGGCGCCTTCGGCCTGGTTGTCGATCAGGACGGCGTCGATGTTCAGTCGCCGTAATTCCGCAGCCAGCGCCAGGCCGGCGGGGCCGGCGCCTGCGATAAGGATGTCGGTTGTCGCTGGAAGCTGCGCCGATGAAAGCTGAGCCATGGCCAAATCCCTGAAAACGCCGCGCAATTGAACTAAACGGCGGTCCGGCGGTTCGGGTTCGAGAACGCAATCGAAATGATCCCGAACAACAGGGTTCCAGAGGGCTGACGGAGGGCTCGCGAATTTTGCCGTACGTGGCCGAACCAGCAGGAGAGCTCGGTCGCCGCCCTGCATTTCATCCAGGAAAACAGCCCGGAGGCGACGCATTAGCGCATTTTGTGCAGGCTACGAGGGGGCGTGAGGCGGCCGGCGCTTAGATCGTTACCTGCGCGCCCAGCTCCACCACGCGGTCCGAGGGAATGGAGAAGAAATCCGTGGCGTTGGTCGCCTGTTTCGACAGGCCGACATAGAGCTTGTCCTGCCAATGCGGCATGCCCGAGGCCGGCGAGCATTTCAGCGTCCTTTTGCCGAGGAAGAAGGACGTCGTCATGATGTCGAATTTCACGCTCTGCTTGCGCATCAGCGCCATGGCGGCGGGTACGCGCGGGCTCTCCATGTAGCCGTAGTGCAGCGTCACCCTCATGAATTCGTTCGACAGCTTCTCGATCTCGAAGCGGTTCGGCTTCCGGCACGCGCGGCGTTGGTTCGGTGAGCACGTTCATGATCACCACCCGCTCGTGCAGCACCTTGTTGTGCTTGAGATTATGCATCAGCGCCGACGGCGCGACATTGGGGTCGCCGGTCAGGAACACCGCCGTGCCCGGCACGCGCGTCGGCTTGGACTTCTCCAGCATGCGGATGAGGTCGGCGGTCGGGATCGAAGTCGCGATGGGTCTTTTTCGCCAGCAGGTCGGTGCCGCGCACCCAGGTCCACATCACGATCATCGACAGCACGCCGAGGCTGAGCGGCACCCAGCCGCCTTCCAGCACCTTGACCAGGTTTGCGGCGAGGAAGGCGAGGTCGATGCGTAAGGAAGAAGCCGATGAAGGGAATCGCGGCCCAAAGCGGCCAGTGCCACAAGTTTATAGACCACGAAGAAGGCCAGCGCGGTCGTCACCACCATGGTGCCGGTGACGGCGATGCCATAGGCGTTGGCGAGATTGTCCGAGGAGCGGAACAGGAAGACCAGCATCAGCACGCCGATCAGCAGGGTGCGATTGACGCGCGGGACAAAGATCTGGCCTTCCGTCGTCGCCGACTTGTGCTGGATTTCGAGGCGCGGCAGCAGGCCGAGCTGGATCGCCTGGCGCGACAGCGAAAAGGCGCCGGTGATGACCGCCTGGCTGGCGATGACCGTGGCGACCGTGGCGAGAATGACGAAGGGGATCAGCGCCCAGGGCGGGGCCATCAGATAGAAGGGGTCGTTCACCGGCGAGTCGGATCGTTGAGCACCAGCGCGCCCTGGCCGAGATAATTGCAGATCAGCGACGGCAGGACGAAGAACAGCCAGGCGATCTGGATCGGCTTGCGGCCGAAATGGCCCATGTCGGCGTAAAGCGCCTCGGCGCCGGTGACCGCCAGGAACACCAGGCCGAGGGTGACGAAGCCCGTCGAGCCGTTGCCCGAACAGGAAGACCAGGCCGGTGAGCGGGTTGAAGGCGTGCAGGATGCGCGGCGCGTCGGCGAAATGGCACGACGCCGACGAACGCCGATCAGGCCGAAGAACACCACCATGATCGGGCCGAAGAAGGTGGCGACCTTCGCCGTGCCGCTGCTCTGCACGAAGAAAAGGCGTGACGAGGATCACCACGGCGATTGGCAGCACGTAGGGCTGGAAGGCGCTGGAGGCGGTGTTCAGGCCCTCGACCGCCGAAAGCACCGAAATCGCCGGCGTGATGATCGCGTCGCCGGAAAACAGCGCCGCGCCGGCAACGCCGAGCAGGAAGATGATCTTGCGAGCGCCGGCCGAGCGCGTTCTGCGCCAGGGCCATCAGCGACAGGGTGCCGCCCTCGCCCTTGTTGTCGGCGCGCATCAGGAAGAACACGTATTTGAGCGTGACGGTCATGAACAGGGCCCAGATCAGCAGCGAAACGATGCCGATCACCTCGGATTCGACCACGCCGTCGGCCTTCATGTGGTCGAGCGCCGCCTTCAGCGCGTAAAGCGGGCTGGTGCCGATGTCGCCGAAGACGACGCCCATCGACCCGAGCAGCATGGTCCAGAAACCTTCCTGCTGATGTTCGGGGGCGGCGGGGGGCTGTAGAGAGGAGGTTCCTGCGCGGACTTGGGCGCGGCGGGCGGAATTGATGTGCGTCTTGCGACATGAATGTTTCCTGGCTGAAGGCCTGAAAGGGCCCACCGAGGCGCCTATAGACCTTTCCCAAAGGCCCGAGAAGGGGCTCGTCTGGCGATGCAGGGCGCTTGCTTCCCGGATTGCGGCGGCGCAGAAATTGCTGGCAGGAAACGGCTCATGAGAAGCGGCATGGTATTTGACGATCTTCGCCCAAGGCAACGCCGGCGCCTTGCCGATCGACGAGGTTTTGCCGCGCTTGGCGGCCGCGCTGGCGGCCTCTTCCCGCGCCGTATTGGTTGCGCCGCCCGGAGCGGGCAAAACCACCCGCGTTCCCTTGGCATTGCTCGACGCCGCTGGCGCGGCGACGGCAAGATCATCGTGCTGGAGCCGCGCCGCCTCGCCGCCCGCGCCGCCGCCGAGCGCATGGCCGGCCTGCTCGGCGAAAGTCTTGGGGAAAACATCGGCCTGCGCGTGCGCATGGACACATCGTCGATCGGGCCGAAAACCCGCATCGAGGTGGTGACCGAGGGCGTGTTCGCCCGCATGATCCTCGACGATCCCTCGCTGGAAGGCATGGCCGCCGTGCTGTTCGACGAATTCCACGAGCGTTCGCTCGACGCCGATCTTGGGCTGGCGCTGGCGCTCGACGCGCAGGCCGCCTTGCGGCCGGACCTGCGATCTGCTGGTGATGTCGGCGACGCTCGACGGCGCGCGCGTCGCGGCCTGATGCACGATGCGCCGGTGATCGAGTCGCAGGGCCGCGCCTTCCCGGTCGAAACGCGTTTACCTCGGCCGCGATCCGCGCGAGCGGATCGACGACGCCACTGTTCGCGCCGATGCTTGCGGGCTTTGGCCGAGGAGAACCGGCTCGATCCTGGTGTTTCTTGCCCGGCCAGGCGGAAATCACCCGCGCTGGCGGCGCAGCTTGGCGAAAAATTGCGCGATCGCCAGCCGTCGATATCTGCCCGCTCTACGGCGCGATGGACCGGGCGGCGCAGGACCGGGCGATAAAGCCGGCGGCGGCGGGACGGCGCAAGATCGTGCTGGCGACCTCCATCGCCGAAACCTCGATCACCATCGACGGCGTGCGGGTGGTGATCGACAGCGGCCTCGTCCGCGCGCCGCGTTTCGAGCCCGACCTCGGCCTGACGCGGCTCGAAACCCTGCGCGTCTCGCGCGCGGCCGCCGACCAGCGGCGCGGCCGCGCCGGCCGCACCGCGCCGGGCGTCTGCTACCGCCTGTGGGAAGAGGCGGCGACAGGGTCCCTGCCCGCCTTCGCCCAGCCGGAAATCCTCGCCGCCGACCTGTCCGGGCTGCTGCTCGACCTCGCCGCCTGGGGCGCGCGCGATCCCGCGCAACTGGCCTGGCTCGATCCGCCGCCCGTCGCCGCCGTGACCGAGGCCCGCGCGCTGTTCAGCGAGTCTGGGCGCGCTGGACGCGGAAGGCGCGATCACCGCTGCGCGGAAAAGCCATGCGCGGGCTGCCCTGCCGCCGCGCCTCGTCCCGCATGGTCTTGCAGGCGGAGCTCCATGGCGCGGGCGCAGAGGCCTGCGACCTCGCCTGCTCTCACCGAACGCGGCCTCGGCGGCGATTCGAGCCCGATCTCGGCGATCGGCTCGACCGGTTCGAGAAGCGACTTCTCGCCGCGGGGCAAGGATGCGCGCCGGCTGGCGCAGGGTTTTCGCGGCAATTGCGCGCATTCGGTCCGGGAACTGGGGGAAACGGCCGGCGGCGCTGCCGCTGTCGCCCGGCGGGCTGGTGGCGCTGGCCTATCCCGACCGCGTGGCGCGGGCGCGCGGCAAGGCCGGCGATTTCCTGATGGCCAACGGCCGCGCCGCCAGCGTCGAGCCGCATCTGGCGCTGGCGCGGGCGAAATTCCTGGCCGTCGCCGAAGTCGCCGGCCGCGCCGGGGCCAGCCGCATCCTCGCCGCCGCCGAATTGGACGAAGCGACGTTCGAGACCCTTTTCGCGGGGCAGATCGAGAGCGAGGGACGAAACCCGGTTCGACGCGGCCGAGCGGCGCCCTGCGGCGGCGCGCGAGCCGCCGATTCGGCGCCTTGACCCTGGCCGAACAAAACCTGCCCGTAGAGGCCACGCCGGAAAACGCGGCGCTGCTCGCGCGCGGCGCCGCCTCTTCAGGAATCGACCGGCTCGACTGGAGCAAAGCGCAGAGGCAGACGCGCGAGCGCGTCGCCTTCCTGCGGCGAGGTTGCGAAATGGCGATAATCCTGGCCCGACCTGACCGAGGCCGGGCTGAGCCAGGCGCCGGAAATCTGGCTCGCGCCTTTCATCCTTGGGTGGCAGCGCCTCGCCGAGATCGGCCCGGACAGATCTCGGCGCCGCGCTCGCGGCGATCATCCCCTGGGACCTGTCCGAACGGCTGGACGAAGAGGCGCCGACCCATTTCGTCACTCCGGCGGGATCGAGCATCGCGCTCGATTATTCCAGCGCCGAAGGGCCGGTCCTCGCGGCGCGGGTGCAGGAATTCTACGGCCTTTCGACCCATCCGAGCCTGGCCGGCGGCCGCGCGCCGCTCACCCTGCATCTGCTGTCGCCGGCCCATCGCCCGATCCAGATCACCCGCGATCTGCCCGGTTTCTGGAAAGGCTCCTGGGCCTCGGCCAGGGCGGATATGAAGGGACGCTATCCGCGCCACCTCTGGCCGGAGGACCCCGGCTCGGCAGTCCCCACGACGCGCGCCAAACCGCGCGGGACCTGATTTTAGGTTTGTTCTTAACGCTCCGTCAGACTTTTCCGACAACAATGGGCGGATCTCCCTTCTTCCCTGCGGAAGAAGAACGCTGCCCTGCGAGCGAAAACATGTTCAACGACTTCGCCAAAATGGCTTTTTTCATCGGCGTGATCGCCGTGCTGGCCGCCGCCGGCATGCAGAACCACTGGTTCGAGCGCGGCGGCGCGGCTGTTCAGGTCCTGATGGCCCCGCGCGCTGGCGCGGCGCCGGCCGCCCGGCGCAGCAGGACCGAATTACGCTCTCAATTACGCGACGACCGCGACATCGGCGCCGCGCGCTCCGCATCCGTCCTGGGGCACGATGGAAATCTCGCCCGACGCCAACGCGCAATATCAGACCGAGGTCGAAATCAACGGCGTGCGCATTCACGCCCTGGTCGACACCGGCGCGACCTTTGTTGCGCTGACCGCCGAGGACGCCAGGGCCCTGAACATCGATCCGCCGCCCTCGGCCTATACGATGCGCATGTCCACTGCCAATGGCGCGGCTTTCGCAGCGCCGGTCCATCTGCGGCAGGCCCGCGTCGGCGACATAACAGTCTATGACGTCGATGCGGTGGTCCATCAGCCGGGAACCTTGTGGATGTCCTTGCTCGGCATGAGTTTCCTGAAAAAACTGTCCAGCTTCCAGAACGCCGACGGGCGCCTGGTGATGAAACAGTAAATTTGCGACCACGACCAACGAAAAAGGGCGGCCCGTGAGCCGCCCTTTTTCGTGAACGCGTGAACGATCGTCCGGGTTACTTCTTGCCGAAGGACATGCCGCCAAAGCGCGAGTTGAAACGCGACAGGCGGCCGCCGCGGTCGAGCAGCTGCTGCGAACCGCCGGTCCAGGCCGGATGAGTGTTGGGATCGATGTCGAGATTGAGCGTGTCGCCCTCTTTCCCATAGGTCGAGCGGGTCTGGAACTCGGTCCCGTTGGTCATGACGACCTTGATCATGTGGTAATCGGGATGGATGTCGGACTTCATGGCTTCGACCTTGCGGTTTGTTAGAGGCATATCCGAAAAGTCTGCAACTTCCCGGGAATACGCCCGCGGCCCGTGACGGATCGCCGCCTTGGAACCTGAAAAGCGGCGCGAAAAGGCGCCGGAAAAGTGGGAGCGCGCTCTATAAACCAGACGGCGCATTCCGGCAAGGCGCGCCGCAAAAGCAGAGTCTTTGGCGATGTGATTTTCGCCGGCAAGACTCCTATATAGGCGCATGACCGAAGCACCGCCGAAATCCGCCGCCCCGCGCGCCACGCCCAAATCCCGCTCGCCCGTCGACTCCCTGAGGGCCCTGGCCCCCATCCTGCCCTTCGCCCGCAAGCGGAAGGCCTGGGCGCTTTCGGCGCCTGGCGCGCTGACCGTCGCCTCCGCGGCGACGCTGGCCATGCCCCTCGCCGTGCGCGGCATGATCGACCGGGGCTTCGCCGCCGACCACGCCGCCGTCGTCAATTCCTATTTCCTGGCGCTGATCGGCGTCGTCGGCCTGCTGGCCGCAGCCTCGGCCGTCCGCTATTTCCTGGTCATGACGCTGGGCGAGCGCATCGTCGCCGATCTTCGCGACGACGTTTTCACCCATCTGACCAGGCTCGACCCCGCCTTTTTCGACTCCGCGCAGACCGGCGAACTGGTCTCGCGCCTGACCGCCGACACCACCCAGATCAAGTCGACCTTCGGCTCTTCCGCCTCCATCGCCCTGCGCAATCTGTTCCTGTTCATCGGCGCCATCGGCCTGATGGTCTATACCAGCGCCAAACTCTCGGGCCTGGTCGCTGATCGCGATTCCGATCGTCGTGCTGCCGCTGTTCGCCTCCGGACGCTCGGTGCGCGGGCGTTCGCGCGACGCGCAGGACACGCTCGCCGAAGCCAGCGCTTTCGCCGCGGAAAACCTCGGCGCGGTGCGGACCATGCAGGCCTTCGGCGCCGAAAAAATCACCCGCGAACGTTTGCCGGCATGCGGCGGAAGGGGCCTATCAGGCCGCCCGCGCGGCGACCAAGGCGCGGTCGATCCTGACCGCCTTCGCCATCTTTCTTCGCCTTCGCCAGCGTGGTCGGCGTTTTGTGGCTCGGCGCCCAGCGACGTGCTCGCCGGGACGCATGACGGCCGGGCAGCTCTCGCAATTCGTCCTCTATGCCGTGCTCGGCGCCAGCGCGCTCGGGCAATTGTCGGAAGTCTGGAGCGAGATTTCCGCCGCCGCCGGCGCGGCCGGCCGCCTCTCCGAAATCCTGCGGACCAAACCGCTGATCGCCGCCCCGGCGTCGCCGGCCACGCTGCCTCAGCCGGGACGCGGCGAAATCGCCTTCGAGGGGGTCGGCTTCGCCTATCCGAGCCGGCCGGATCGAACCGGTGTTCGACGGCCTCAGCTTTTCACCATCTCGCCGCGGCGAAAAGGTCGCCATCGTCGGGCCATCCGGCGCCGGCAAGTCGACGCTGTTCCAGCTGCTGATGCGTTTTTATGATCCGGACAAGGGGCGCGTCCTGGTCGACGGCGTCGACGCCTCGCTGGCCGATCCGGCGGCGCTGCGCCGCCGCATCGCGCTGGTGCCGCAGGACGCGGTGATTTTCGCCGCGACCGGTGGCCGACAATATCGCCTATGGCGCTCCGGACGCGGACGAAGCCGCGATCGAGGCGGCGGCGGAGCGCGCCGCGGCCAGGAGCTTCGTCGCGGCCATGCCCGAGGGGTTCGCCACGAAACTCGGCGAGCGCGGCGTGACGCTGTCCGGCGGCCAGCGCCAACGGCTCGCCATCGCCCGCGCGATCCTGAAGGACGCGCCGATCCTGCTGCTGGATGAAGCGACCTCGGCGCTCGACGCCGAAAACGAAATTCTGGTGCAGCAGGCGCTGGACGAGGTGATGCGGGGGCGCACGACCCTGATCATCGCCCACCGCCTCGCGACCGTGCATGGCGGCGGATCGCATCCTGGTCATGGACGGAGGAAAAATCGTCGAACAGGGCACGCATCTGCAACTCATCGCCAAGGACGGGCTTTACGCAAGGCTGGCGCGGCTGCAGTTCGAGGCCGGCGCCAAGGGGCTGAGCGAAGTCGACTAGACTAGCTCAAGATGAAGCCGCCCGGCGGCTGCAAGCGCTACTGCAAGCGCTACTGCAAGCGCTACTGATCGAGCGCGTCGGATTCGACGATTTGCTCGCCGGCGCCGGCGCGCATGGCGCCGGAAAGCAGCGCCCGGGCGATAGCTCCCGCATTCACTGGCCGGTAGCGCGGCGGTATCAGCGGCCGCAACAATCGTCCCGCGAGAATGGCTACCCGTTCGCCCGCGCGCGGCTCTCCCCGATCAGCGTCGATCAGGGAGGGGCGCACGAAAGTCAGCTTCGAATAGCCGAGGCGGCGAATGCCCTGTTCCGCTTCACCCTTGGTGCGCAAATAGAAATTTCCGGACGAGGGATCGGCGCCCAGCGAGGAGCACAGGGCGAAACTCGTGGCGTCCGCTTGCAACGCGCGTTGCGCGACGAGGATGGGGAGGTCGCGATCGACCGCCGCGAAGCGCGGCTGGGAGCCCGCGGTCTTGATCGTCGTACCGAGCGCGCACACCACGGCGTCGACAGCCCAAAGGGCGGCGTCATCCGGCAGGGCGGCAAAGTCGGCGACAACGTTCGAAAGCCGGGGCCGGGGCGGCAGCGGGCGGCGGGTGAGAGCCACCACTTCGCGGATGCGCGCATCCGCGAGGGCGGCGTCAAGGACCGCCCGCCCGACGACGCCGGTCGCGCCCACCAGAAGCAGGCGAATGGGTTGCGCGCTTGGAGTGTCAGTCATTTCACCGCGCCCTCGGGCGACCATCGCAGCATCACCGTCGGCGAGCCGGAGAGCGGGTTGCACCCCTCCCCGGTCCTGACAAAACCCTCGCAGGCATAAAAAGCCAGCGCCCGCTTGTTGTCGGCGTTGACGTCGAGCGAAAACCCGGCCGAACAGACTTCCTTAGCCCGTGCGATCAAGGCCTGGGCCGCGCCGGAGCCGAAGCCGCGCGGGGCCACCGCGATCTGCTCCAGCCATTGCCGCGCCGGCTCGAAGAGCACGAGAGCCGAGCAGGCCGTGCTTGTCCTCGGCGACGACGACATGCGCGTCCTTGGCGAGGGAATCGGCGAAAAGCGATTCCAGCCAGGGCCCGCGCGCGACGAAATCGATATCGGGCCGCGTCTTCGTCCAGGCTTCGATCCACAGCGCCAGCAGGGCCGGCCAGTCCGCATGCGCATAGGGACGCAGGGAGAATCTCATCGCTCGGTGATCTTCAACTCGATGCGGCGGTTGCGGCGCAGGGCCTCTTCGCTGTCGCCTTCGTCGAGGGGCTGGAATTCGCCAAAGGCGCCGGCGAGCAGGTGTTGCGGCGAAAACCCCTTGCCGACCAGATACTGCACCACGGCGATAGCCCGGCCGGCGGAAAGCTCCCAGTTCGATCTGAATTGCGGCGAAGCGATCGGGCGCTTGTCGGTATGGCCGTCGACGCGCAGCACCCAGGGAATTTCCGGCGGGATTTCCTTTGCGACCTCCGACAGCGCGATGGAAATCTTGTCGATCTCCGCCTTGCCCTCCGGGGTGAGGCTGGCCTGCCCGGTCTCGAACAGGACTTCGGAAGGCAGGACGAAACGGTCGCCCACCACCTTGACGTCCGGCCGGTCGGCCAGGATTTCCCGCAGGCGGCCGAAGAAGTCCGAGCGATAGCGCGCCAGTTCCTGCACCTTCTGCGCCAGGGCGACATTGAGCCGCGAGCCGAGATCGGCGATGCGCGCCTGGCTGTCCTTGTCCTTGGCTCTCCTGCGCCGCCAGCGCCTCTTCCACCGCGGCCAGCTGGCTGCGCAGCGCCGCGATCTGCTGGTTGAGCAGCTCGACCTGCGATTGCGCCTTGGCCGAAAGCTGCTTTTCCGCCTCCAGCCCCGCCGCCGCCGTCCCGGCGCCCAGCGTCATCTCCTGCTTCAGGGCGTCGCGCTCGCGCCGCGTCTGCTCCAGCGTGGCGCTCAACGCCGCCAGCGATTGCTGCGCCTCGGCCTTGCCGCCCTTTTCCAGCGACAAGCAGCGAGGTCAGCTCCTCGATTTCCCGGTTGAGCTGTTTCAGCGCCGCGTCCTTGCCGCCGACGTCGCGCGAAAGGAAATATTGCGCCATGACGAAGACGGAGAGCAGGAAGGTGAAGACCAGCAGCAGGGTCGACAGCGCGTCGACGAAGCCCGGCCAGTAATTCATCGGCTCCGGCCGCCGGCGGCCTCGCGCGAGAGCCATCAGCGCCGCTCCAGATCTTTCGCGCCAATGTCCTTGGCGATGATCAGGTTTTCCAGCGCCGACTGCAGGCGCTCCTGCCGGTCGGCCTGGGCCTCGATCCAGTCGCGGACCAGTTGCTGCTCGTGGCGCATGTTGCGCACCAGCGCCTGCACCCCGGCGGCGAGATGGTCGATCGCTTCCCCCGGCTCACCGGGCGCGGCGATTGAACCGCGTTCGGCCTCGACGTCGGCGGATAGCTTGTCCTCGAGCTCGGTGTAGAAACGGTTCTGCGCCTGTCCGGCCTGGAGATCGAGAAAGCCCAGCACCAGCGAACCCGCAAGGCCGAACAGCGAGGAGGTGAAGGCGAGGCTCATGCCGGCGAGCGGGCTCGCCAGTCCGGATTTCAGATCGTTGAAGAGCGAGGCCGTCTCCGAGCCGCCCTGCAACGAGGCGATGACGCCGCCGATCGAGCGGACCGTCTCCAAAAGGCCCCAGAAGGTGCCGAGCAGGCCGAGGAACACCAGGAGCCCCGTCAGATAGCGCGAAGTCTCGCGCGATTCGTCGAGCCGCGTCCCGAGCGAATCCAGCACCAGCCGCAGCATTTGCGGCGAAAGCGCCTTGTCGTCCGCGCCGCCGATGAATTTCTGCATGGGGGCCAGCAGCACCGGCGGCCGGGCGGGCGCGGCGGCGTCGCGCGCATTGACCCAGGTGATTTCGCGGAACAGCCGCGCCACCTGGTTGATCGCCAGGACGATTCCGAACAGCTCGACCAGCAGGATCAGGCCGTTGAGGCCGGGATTGGCCATGAAGGCGGTTTCGATCTGCTTGTACAGGATCACCGCGACAAAGCCGACGAGGATGAGGAACACCGCCATGCGCAGCAGGAAAATGGCCGGCGAGGACAGGCGGTAGGAGTCGGTGGCAGGCATGGATCAGGCGCTCTCCCGGATTGCCGCGCGGAAATCAAGGATGAGCGCAAGCCCATGACGAATTCAAGACATTTTATCGTGCGTCCGCCCTGATCGTGCGCCCGGCCTGGCGGCCGCACGAGTGCGCAGGCTCAGCCCGCCTTCTTCAAAAGGTCGAGCAATTGCTTCTGGATATATTCATTGCCGCAGCAGACCGAGCCCTTGGTCAGCATGTCCGCGCCGCCGTCGGCGTCGGTGACGTAGCCGCCCGCCTCGCGCACCAGCACCAGTCCCGCCGCCATGTCCCAGCTTTTCAGGCCGCGCTCCCAATAGCCGTCGAAGCGGCCGGCGGCGAGGAAAGCCAGGTCGAGCGAAGCGGCGCCGAGCCGGCGCACGCCGCCCGCCCGGGTCATCACGCTGGCCAGCTCCGCCTTGAACTGCGGATGGATCCTGGCGTTGGCCAGCGGCGGAATGCCGGTGGCGAGCAGCCCTTCCGCCATGTCGCGCCGCGCCGCGACGCGGATGCGGCGGTTGTTGTAATAGGCGCCCTGCCCCTTTTCGGCGATGAAGATGTCGTCGTTGGCGGGGTTGTAGACGACGCCCGCGACCATCTGGCCTTCGCGCTCGAGGCCGATGGACACCGCGAAGATCGGCAGGCCATGCAGGAAATTCGTGGTGCCGTCGAGCGGATCGACATGCCAGGTATGGCTCTTGTCGGCGCCTTCGACGACGCCGCCTTCTTCGAGAATGAAACCATAGCCAGGGCGGGCGCGCGAAAGCTCCTCGAAGACGGTCTTTTCCGACTTCTTGTCGGCGATGGTGACGAAGTCGCCGGGTCCCTTGACCGAAACCTGGAGATTTTCGACCTCGCCGAAATCGCGCTTCAGCCCGCGCCCCGCTTTCAAGGCGGCGGCGGTCATCACATTCATCAGGGCGGAATTGATCATGGCGGGCTCCCGGGCCGCGTCGCAAGGACGTCAGGCCGTTGGCGATAAAGGGTTGCGGCTGATGTAGCGGGAAAAAGCTCACTTGCCCAGATAGGCGCGCACGGCCTCTTGGACTTTCAGCCGCTCGATGGGGGTGAGCTTGGCCGATTCGTCGTCGAGCCACGCGTCGCGGACGCCCGCAGTCCCCGCAAGAATATTCCACTTCGCCGCTTCGACGCGGTCCTGCTTCAGCCCGCGCCCCGCGAAGAGCAGGCGCGAGACGCGGTTCTGCGCCAGCGGATTGTCGCGATTGGCGGCGCGCAACAGCCATTTGGCGCCGCCCGGCTCGTCAGCGGGAACGCCGTCGGCGCCATTGAACAGCATGATGCCATATTCGACCTCCGCGGCGAGATAATCCCCCTGCGCCGCGCGGAGCAGCCAGAACGCCGCCTGCTTCATGTCTTTCCCGACGCCCCGTCCCTCGCGGTACAACAGCGCCAGCGAATAGGCGGCGTCGGGAAAGCCGAGATCGGCCGCCTTGCGGAAATCGGCCGCCGCCCTCGCGAAATCCGAGGTGACGCCGTTGCCTTCCAGCGCCATGACGCCGAGATTGTACCAGGCGCCCGCATGTCCCTGCGCCGCCGCCTTCGTGAACAGGGCCGAAGCCGCGGCGACATCCCGGGCGCATCCTTGCCGGCGAGGGCGGCCATGGCCAGCGCGAACTGCGCGTTCATGTCGCCCTCGTTCGCAGCGAGCCGATACCAGCGCATGGCCTCGGCCGGATCCTGCTTCACGCCGAGGCCCTGGTCCTCCAGTTCGGCGACCAGCGTCATAGCGGCGCCGTCGTGCTTGTCGGCGTCGATGCGTTTCATCGCCTCCTGGAAGGCGGTCTGGTAGAAGCCGCGCTGATAGGCGCCGAAGGCGAGGTCGGGAGCGTCCGCCGCCAGCTTCGCGCGCGCCGGTCCCGCCGCGGCCAGCAGGACGACAAGCAAAGCCGGGCTGCAGCGCGGAAGCAGACTTCAAGCCTCGGCCTCCGCCCGGTCGAGCGCGGCTTGCGCCTGCGCCACCGCCGCCGCGGGGCCGCGCGGATCGTCGAAGATGCTCGCGCCCAGCGCCACGAATTCGGCGCCGGACTTCGCGAGCGCGTCGACTTCGCTCAGATCATGCGCCACGCCGATGCAGGGCACGTTGAAAATTTCGGCCCACCAGGAGGCGCGCTCCAGCACGCTTTCAGCGCTCTCCCCGCCCGGATCGAGATCGCCGAACATGACATAGTCGATATCGAGTTCGCCGGCGCTCATCGCCTGGTCGCGTGTCGGCGAGGCCGCCGACCCCGACGATGCGCTCGGGTTTCAGGCTGTCGAGCGCCGCATCGAGCTTTTCGCCGATGCCCGTCACATGCGCGCCATCGGCGCCGGCGCGCGCGGCGAGTTGCGCATCGTCGGGCAGCAGCAGCGCCGCCTCATGATCCCACACGATCGGCGCGAGCCTTTTGGCGATCTTTTTCCGCGTCCCCTCGTCCGGCGGCGCGAAACGCAGAAGCACGCAGGCGACGTCGCCCGCGCCCAGCGCCGCTTCGAGCTTTGGCGCGAAAGCCTCGCCGTCGTCGACGGGCGGCGTGATCAGGTAGAGGCGCGGTTTGATGAAATCCTGCATGGCTCGTTTTTCATTGCCTCGATCGGTTTTCTTGCCGTTCCCGGCCGTCCGGCTCGTCAGAGGCGCACGATTGGCCGGATTGAACGGCAAAAATGGGGCCGCGGCAAGCCGCGACCCCATAAGGTGACACACGCCCGTCGTGCGAAAAGGCTCAGGCCGAAGCCGGGTCCAGCTCGCCCGAAGAATAGCGCTTGGCCATTTCAGCCAGGGTCAGCACGCGCTTGATCTTCGACGCCTTGCCGGCCGTGTCGAACTCTTCCAGCCGCTGGCGGCAGAGCTTGGTCATGGCTTCCTGCGCGGGCTTCAGATATTTGCGCGGGTCGAATTCGCCGGGATGCTCGGCGAACACTTTTCTGATCTGGCCGGTGATCGCCATGCGGTTGTCGGTGTCGATATTGATCTTGCGCACGCCGTTCTTGATGCCGCGCTGGATTTCCTCGACCGGGACGCCCCAGGTCTGCGGCATCTTGCCGCCATACTGGTTGATGATGTCCTGCAGGTCCTGCGGCACCGAGGAGGAGCCGTGCATGACCATGTGCAGGCCCGGCATCTTCTGGTGGATTTCCTCGATGACGTTCATCGCGAGGATGGCGCCGTCGGGCTTGCGGGTAGAACTTGTACGCGCCATGCGAGGTGCCCATGGCGATGGCCAGCGCGTCGACCTTGGTCGCCTTCACGAATTTCACGGCTTCGTCGGGGTTGGTCAGCAGCTGGTCATGCGACAGCTTGCCTTCAAAACCGTGGCCGTCTTCCTTTTCGCCCTCGCCGGTTTCCAGCGAGCCGAGCACGCCGAATTCGCCTTCGACCGAAATGCCGCCGAGATGGGCCATGTCCGCGACATATTTGGTCGTGTTGACATTATAGGTCCAGTCGGCCGGGGTCTTGCCGTCTTCCTTGAGCGAGCCGTCCATCATCACCGAGGTGAAGCCGGCCTGCATGGCGGTGAAGCAGGTCGAGGGGCCGTTGCCATGGTCGAGATGCACGCAGATCGGATTCTGCGGATAGATTTCGACCAGCGCGTCCATCATGTGCTTGAGCATGATGTCATTGGCGTATTGGCGGGCGCCGCGCGAGGCCTGGATGATGACCGGCGCGTCGACGGAGGCCGCGGCCGCCATGATCGCCAGCGCCTGCTCCATATTGTTGATATTGAAGGCAGGAACGCCGTAATCGTGCTCGGCGGCGTGGTCAAGCAACTGGCGAAGGGTGATGCGGGCCATAAAATTCTCCCTTGATCGGTTTTGATATCGTTCAGGCGCGCAGCGCTTCGACTCCCGGCAACACCTTGCCCTCGAGCCATTCGAGGAAGGCGCCGCCGGCCGTCGAGACATAGGTGAATTGCTCCGCCACGCCGGCGTGGTTGAGCGCCGAAACCGTGTCGCCGCCGCCGGCCACCGACAGCAGCTTGCCTTCCTGGGTCAGCCGCGCCGCGACCTTGGCCACGGCATTGGTGGCGGCGTCGAAGGGCTCCAGCTCGAAGGCGCCGAACGGCCCGTTCCAGACCAGCGTCTTGATCGCCGTCAGCACGGCCTCGACCTCGGCCACCGAACGCGGGCCGGCGTCCAGGATCATCTCGGCCTCGCCGACATGGTCGACGCTGACGACATGCGACGGCGCATGGGCCTTGAACTCGGTCGCCACCACCGCGTCGGTCGGCAGCACGATCTGGCACTTGTTTTCGCGCGGCGGTTTTCAGGATTTCGCGCGCCGTGTCGAGCATGTCGTGCTCGCACAGCGACTTGCCGACCTTCTTGCCCTGCGCGGCGAGAAACGTATTGGCCATGCCGCCGCCGATGATCAGGAAATCGACCTTTTTGGTCAGATTGCCGAGCAATTCGAGCTTCGACGACACCTTGGCGCCGCCGACCACCGCTCCGACAGGGCGCGCGGGCTTTTCCAGCGCCTTGGACAGGGCCTCGATCTCGGCCTGCATGGTGCGGCCGGCATAGGCCGGAAGCTTTTTCGCCAGGCCCTCGGTCGAGGCATGGGCGCGATGGGCGGCGGAAAAGGCGTCATTGACATAGACGTCGCCGAGCGCAGCCATCTGCGCGACCAGCTCCGGATCGTTCTTTTCCTCGCCCTTGTGGAAGCGGGTGTTCTCGAGCAGCAGCACGTCGCCTTCCGCCATTTTGGCGATGGCTTCCGCGGCGACCGGACCGACGCAATCGGCGGCGAAGGCGACCGGCTTGCCCAGATGCTGCGCCAGCGCGGCCGCGACGGGCTTCAGCGAATTGGCGGCGTCGGGGCCGTTCTTCGGGCGGCCGAAATGAGCGAGCAGGATGACCTTGCCGCCCTTGCCGGAGATTTCGCGCAGGGTCGGCAGTATCCGGTCGATGCGGGTGGCGTCGCTGACCTTGCCGTTTTCCATGGGAACGTTGAGATCGACGCGGGTCAGCACGCGCTTGCCCTTGAGCTCGGCGGAATCGAGGGTGTGGAAACCGGACATGGCGGCCTCGCGGAAAAAGGATTTCAGGGACAGGAAAAAGGCGCGCTCCCTTGGAGCGCGCCTTCAGAAAATCAGATCAGCTTGGCCAGCGCGACCGCAGTGTCGGCCATGCGGTTGGAGAAGCCCCACTCATTGTCATACCAGGACAGGATCGAAACCATGCGTTCCGTCCATCACCTTGGTCTGGTCCATGTGGAAGATCGAGGAATGGGGGTCGTGGTTGAAGTCGATGGAGACCAGCTTCTCGTCGGTGTAGCCGAGAATGCCCTTGAGCGGGCCTTCCGCCGCCGCCTTGATCGCGGCGTTGACCTCGTCCTTGGTCGTGGCGCGCTTGGCGATGAACTTCAGGTCGACCACCGAGACGTTCGGGGTCGGCACGCGCAGGGCGAAGCCGTCGAGCTTGCCGTTGAGTTCCGGCAGGACCAGACCCACCGCCTTGGCGGCGCCGGTCGAGGTCGGGATCATCGACAGGGCCGCCGCGCGACCGCGATAGAGATCCTTGTGCATCGTGTCGAGCGTCGGCTGGTCGCCGGTATAGGAGTGGATGGTCGTCATGATGCCCTTGTCGATGCCGATGGCGTCATTGAGCGACCTTGGCGACCGGGGCGAGGCAGTTTGTGGTGCAGGAGGCGTTGGAGACGACCAGATGCTCTTTCGTCAGCTTGCCGTGGTTGACGCCATAGACCACGGTCAGGTCCGCGCCGTCGGACGGGGCGGAGACCAGCACGCGCTTGGCGCCGGCGGCGAGCAGGGTCGCGGCCTTGTCGCGGGCGGTGAAGATGCCGGTGCATTCCATCGCGACGTCGACGCCGAGCGCGCCGAGCGGCAGGGCCGAGGGGTCCTTGATCGCCGTGACCTTGATCGGGCCGTAACCCACATCGATCGTGTCGCCCGACACGGTGACCTTGGCCGGGAAGCGGCCATGCACGGAATCATAGCGCAAGCAGATGGGCGTTGGTTTCGACCGGACCCAGGTCGTTGACGCCGACGACCTGAATGTCGGTGCGGCCGGATTCGACGATGGCGCGCAGGACGTTGCGGCCAATGCGGCCGAAGCCGTTGATGAAGACTTTCACGGTCATTGCACTTCGCTCCTTGGAAAGATGTCGTCCTTTACCGTCCGTCATAGACGCCGCCGGGACGTCGCGCCCTGATATCGGTCAAAGGCGGTTTAATCCTTTTCGCGCCGCCTGCGCAACGGCGTCGGCGGTGATGCCGAAATGTTCGTAAAGTTTTTTATAGGGCGCGCTGGCGCCAAAGCCGGTCATGCCGACAAAGTCGCCTTCGCGCCCGAGGAACAGGTCCCAGCCCATGGCCAGGCCCGCCTCGACGGCGACGCGCACGGGCGCCGCGCCGATCACTTCTTTTTGCGCGGCCTCGTCCTGGCGCAGGAAAAGCTCGAAGCAGGGAACCGAGACGACGCGCGTCGCAGTTCCCTCGGATTCGAGCGCCTTTTGCGCGGCCAGCGCGATCTCGACTTCCGAGCCGGAGGCGAACAGAGAGACCTTGGCCGGACCGGAAGCCGGCGACAGCTCATAGGCGCCCCGGGCCGACAGGTTTTCCGCGACATAGGTTTTGCGCGCGGGGGCGAGGTTTTGCCGGGTCAAAGCCATGACGGAGGGGGTCTTGCGCTCCTCGATCGCCGCCTGCCAGCATTCCAGGGTCTCCGTGGCGTCGGCCGGGCGGAACACCAGCAGGTTGGGGATGGCGCGCAGCGAAGCCAGGTGCTCGACCGGCTGATGGGTCGGGCCGTCCTCGCCGAGGCCGATGGAATCATGGGTGAAGACTTCGATCGAGCCGACGCCCATCAGCGCCGCGAGGCGCAGGGCCGGGCGGCAATAATCGGCGAAAGCGAGGAAGGTCGCGCCCGAGGGGATGAAGCCGCCATGCAGCGTCATGCCGTTGATGGCCGCGGCCATGCCATGTTCGCGAATGCCCCAGTGGATATAGCGGCCGGCGTAATGGCCGGGCGAGATCGCGGGGGTCGCCTCGACCTTGGTATTGTTGGAGCCGGTGAGGTCGGCCGAGCCGGTGATGAGTTCGGGGACGGCGGGAGCCAGCACCTTCAGCGCCGCTTCCGAGGCTTTTCTCGTGGCGACAGCTGACGTCCGAGGCGGCAAGGACCTTTTTCTCGGCGGCCACGGCCTCGTCGAGCGCCGCGGGCATGACGCCGGCGAGACGGCGTTCGAATTCGGCGCGCCTGTCCGGCGCCATCGCCGCCAGCTTCGCCTGCCACTCGGCCTTGCGCCTTCTCGCCGCGCGCGCCGGCCTTGAGCCAGGCGGCGCGGATGTCCTCGGGAATTTCGAACGGCGCATAGGGCCAGTTGAGCGCGGCGCGGGTTCCCGCGATTTCTTCCGCGCCCAGCGGCTCGCCATGGGCCTTGGCCGTGCCGGCGCGCTTGGGCGCGCCGATAGCCGATGATCGTCCGGCAGGCGATCAGCGAGGGCTTGTCGGACGTCTGCGCCGCTTCGATGCGCGGCGAAGATGGCGGCGGGATCATGGCCGTCGATGCGCGTGGCGTTCCAGCCGCAGGCCTCGAAACGCTTGAGCTGGTCGACCGAATCGGCGACCGACAGCGGCCCGTCGATGGAAATGCCGTTGTCGTCCCAGAGCACGATCAGCCGGTTCAGCTTCAAATGGCCGGCGATGGCGATGGCTTCCTGCGACACGCCTTCCATCAGGTCGCCGTCGGAGGCCAGCACATAGGTGCGGTGATCGACGATATCGCCGAATTCCGCCGCCAGCATGCGTTCGGCCAAGGGCACATGCCGACCGAAGTCGCCAGGCCCTGGCCCGAGCGGGCCGGTGGTGATTTCGACGCCGGCGGTATGGCCGAATTCGGGATGGCCAGGGGTTTTCGAGCCGAACTGGCGGAAATTGCGGATCTCGTCGAGCGTCATGCTCTTTTCGCCTGACTGAGATGCAGCAGGGCGTAGAGCAGCATGGAGCCGTGGCCAGCGGACAGCACGAAACGGTCGCGGTCGGGCCAGGACGGGTCGGCGGCGTTATACTTCAGCGCGCGGGAGAACAAGCACCGTCGCGACGTCGGCGGCGCCGAGCGGCAGGCCGGGATGGCCGGACTTGGCCTTTTCGACCGCGTCCATCGCGAGCGCCCGGACGGCGTTGGCCATTGCGGCGTGGCTGATATCGTTCATGAAGACCTCGGTTTTCAGCCCTTCGGCCATTTCCCGGGGTTGATAACAGGTCGCGCCCGCGAGTCAACGCGCCCACGCCGGGACGCCAACCCGCACCTTCCAACGCTTTAGCTTGGAAAAGACGGCGATCGCCCCATGTCCGCCCTTGGCGATGGCCGCGACTTTGCTACAGTGGCCTTGCTACAATGACCCTGCCGACTCCGCGACCAGAAAGCCCCCGCCCTTGTCCTTTCCAGCGCCAGAACCCGCAACGCCCGCCTCCGAGGCCCGGCTGTCGTCGGCGCGCAAGAGGCTGCGCGCCGCGCTGGCCGACCTGGACCAGGCCTTGAGCCTCCATGCCGAGCGGATGCAGGAGCAGGCCGACCAGGCCGCCGAATTTTCGGCCATGCAGGAGGACCGCTCCCGCCTCGCGCAGGAAATCGACGCCGCGACGGCGCGGCTGCGCGCGCTGGAAACCGCGAGCGGCGAGGCCCTGCTGCGGGTGGAGCGCGCCGGCGCCGCCGTCCGCGCCGTGCTCGCCGCCGACAGCTCCGCGCGGAGGAATTTAATGGCCCAGGCCGTCGTCACCATAGCCGGGCGCACCTATCGCATGAATTGCGACGAGGGCGAGGAGGCGCATATCGAATAGCTGGCGCAGCAGGTCGACGCCAAGATCGGCGAATTGCGCGGCGCCTTCGGCGAGATCGGCGACCAGCGCATCGTCGTCATGGCCGCCCTGACCATCGCCGACGAGCTTTCGGTCGCAAGGCGGGAGGCGGCGCTGCAGGCCGAGGCCCTGGCCCGGGCCCGGGACGAGAATCGCGCTGTTCGAAGCTACGCCAGCAGGAATGGGCCGAGGAGACCGCCGCCGAGTTCGAGGCGGCGGCGGATCAGGTCGAGACGGCGACGCGCTCGCTGAAGGGCGGTTGAGGCCGGCCCTCGCGAAACCTAGGCCGCGTCGCCCTCCGCCGCCGGCAGGTCGCGGATCTGGCTCATGTCGAATTGCGCCAGCATGACGATGGCGCGGGCGCGGTTGTAGACTTTCAGCTTGCGCAGGATTTCGCCGACATGGGCCTTGACCGTGGTCTCGCTGATGCCGAGTTCATGCGCGATCACCTTGTTCGGCAGGCCCTCGGCCAGCAGCTGCAGGACCCGCTTCTGCCGCGCCGTGAGCTTGTTCAGCCGCGCGAGAATGCTGTCGCCGGCCTCGCTCGGGCCGCGCTCCGTGGCGATCGCGCCCGACAGCGCGCGCATCTGCCGGTTCAGCGGATCGGTCAACATCGTGACCATGCTGCGCGCCGATTCGAAGAATTCGCCCAGGCGCTCCCTGACGTTTTCGCGCTGCCGCCGCGCCAGCTCCAATTGCCGGCTGGCGAGTTCGCCCGGCGTCTGCGCGGCGCCGATGGCCTCGAACAGGTCGATCGTCGCCACGGCGCTGTCCTGGATCGAGCGCAGCGCCCGCGCCTGCAGATCCTCGAGTTCGGCGGCGATCTTCGCATTGTTGCATCCGACCGTGTCGCCGGCCTCCTCGATGGCCGTCTGCAGCAGGTCAAACGCCATGCGCGCCTGGCGGGCGAACAGCGACGCGGGCGCGACGTCGGCTGCGCGATCTTTCGCGGGCGTCTCCGCCGGCTGCACGCGCAGCGCGGCCTCGGGGGCGAAGACCGGATGCAAAGGCGCATGGCCAGCCGCCCGCCCCTTGGACGACGCGCTCAGGCCGTGACTGTTCTTGGCCGTCATTTATTTTCGAACCTTCGGTCGGCGTGAATGGCGCGGCGACGAATTTCGATCATTCCGTATGCTGCAATGCAGCATACCCTTCCCTCACGCTATTGTACTTTCTGCCATGTCAAATGCGGCATTATTTTATCCCTTTCAAGTCAATGTGATGCTGAAAGTTGCATGCAGTTCGCGCAAAAGGCCCGTTTCCGCTTGTGGACGCGGTTCCGCGGCTAATATCGTACAGCATGCGCGGCGCAGCGACAAAAAGCGCCGCAGGGGGAACTGCGCCAAATGCCCGAAGATCTTCTCGTCGCCAAACGCCGTTTCGAACTGCCGGAATTGCAGACCTTGGGCGGAGCGACCCTTGCAAACGTCGCAATCGGCTACGAAACCTATGGCGAACTCAACGCGGCGCGCGACAACGCCATATTGATCGCCCATTTTTTCTCCGGCACGAGCCATGCGGCGGGCCGTTACGCGCCCGAAGACGCGCAGCCCGGCTATTGGGACGCGATCATCGGGCCGGGCAAGGCGGTGGACACCAACCGCTAGTTCGTGATTTCCTCCGACACCTTGGTCAATCTCAGCGCCAACGACACCCATGTCGTCACCACAGGCCCGGCAAGCCTCGATCCCGCCACCGGAAAGCCCTATGGCCTGAGCTTTCCCCCCGTCGCCATCGGCGATTTCGTGCGGGTGCAGAAGGCGCTGGTCGACTCTTTCGGCATCAGGCGCCTGCGTGCGGTGATGGGGCCGTCCATGGGCGGCCTGCAGAGTTTTGAATGGGCGGCTTCCTATCCCGATGTCGTCAGCCGCATCATCCCGGTGATCGCGGCGCCCAATTTCGGCGGCTGGCTGACGGCGTGGCTGTCGATGTGGACGCAGCCGATCAAGCTCGATCCCGCCTGGAAGGGCGGCGACTATTACGGCGGCGCGGGCCCGCGCGCCGGCCTCGAGGCGGCGCTGCGGATCATCACCCTGCACGCCCTGCACAGCCATTGGGCCGATGGCGCCGGCGGGCGGACGCTTGCGCCCGGCGCGAACGCCGGCGACATCGCCTCCTGTCCCTTCGCCATCGAGCAGACCCTCGCCGAGGCCGCCAGCCTGCGGGCGCAGAACGCCGACGCCAACCATCTGCTCTATCTGGCGCGCGCCAACCAGCGCTTTGTCCCGGGCGAAGGCGCTGGCGCAACCTCGGTCGAGGACGGGCTGGCGCGGATCAAGGCGCCGGCGCTGATGCTCTATGCCCCCGAGGACCAGGTCTTCCTTGCCGAATGGATCGAGGCGGCGGCGGCCCTGCTGCGGGCCAACGGCGTCATCGCGGAGACGGGGAAAATTAACGGCCCCTACGGCCATTACAACGGCATCATGCGCATCGCCGACGCCGGCCCGCAGATCGCCGAATTCCTGTCGCGCGCCTTTTGACGCCAGAACCTGACGCCAAGACGCCCCGATCCCCCTGGGGGTATCGGAGACGTCCGGCGCCAGGGAGCGGCCGCGCCTTACAGTTTCAGGTGCACCTTGGCGGAGGTGACCGAGGCGCCGATGCCGGCGAAAGCGGCGTTCAGCGCGGCAGTGTCCGTCGCCAGATAGGTATAGCTCGGGCTGGTGGCGCAGGTCTGCAGCAGCGACAGGGAATGCGCCTGTTCCGCCGCGTTGAGGAAGCCGTTGTGGTTGAACATCACCGTATAGATGGTGATGCCTTGCGCCTTGGCGTTGGCGCAGGCGGTCAGCAGGCGGCTGTCGAAGAAGGTCGCCAGGGCGTCGAAATTGGTGATCGAACCCACGGCCAGCGGCAGGGTCACGTCGGAGGGCAGGCTCGGCACCGCCGGCGTCGCCGCGACCGACATGGTGTTGCCGGCGCGCCAGCCGCCGAGATAGCCATAGGCCGAGTAATCCGAAGCCGTCGCTCCCGTCGCCAGGCTGCCGTTCTGGGCCAGGCCGTTGACGCCGTCGGTCATCAGCACGATCACCTTCTGGTTGTTGGCGGTCCCATAGGCCTTGCCGTCGGCGTAAGGCTTGCTGGGCGACAACGAGCGCCATGCCCACATCAGCCCTTCCGAGATGATGGTGCCGCCGCCGGTCCAGTAGCTGAGGTTGGAGATCTTGCTGGTGACCGAGGTCTGGCTGGCGGTCAGCCGCAGCACCGGATCAGGGCAATAGGCGTTGGGGCCATAGGTCCAGGCGTTGCCCGTCTCGCTGATGATCGCCGATTTGGTCGCGCTGTCATAAGTCAGGAGCAATTCGCCGCCGCTCCATTGGTTGAGGGTCCAGCCCCAGCTCGACACGGGCGCGCCGTCGGCGTGGTAATTGTTGGCGTAGCCGCCGACCGACGAGTTGAAGGCGCCGGGCGCGTTATAGGCCCAGGTCGAGGGAACGTAATCTGCCTCGTCCGGAGCGAAATAGGGGATGAACAAGGAATATTGATCGCCCGCGGTCGGCGGATAGTCGGTCACGTCATAATCGGACTTCGCGGTCGTGGAGGAGCCGGTATATTGCTTGACTTCAGCCGCGCCGGCGCGCGCCTCGACGCAGCCCTTCCACTTCACGGGATTGCCGCTGGTGTCGAGCGTGCGCGCAAACAGGTCGTAATTACTGACCGTCGACGGATTTGACAGCCAGGTGCACCATCCCGTGCTGGTCCCGTTGAGGCCAATGCCCTGGAACGAGGTTGGTATTTTGTAGGTCTTGCCGCTGTTGCTCCAGGAATAGGTGGTGAAGCCCGACAAGGTCGGCCCCGAGGCCGGCGTGACGACCGCAGGCGTGGCGACCTGGGCGTGCGCCGAGGAAACGCCGAACAATTCCTGCGCGACCCGGCGGAAGGGGCTGATCAGCTCCATGAAATCGCTGGCGTCGCCGGCGTCGCCGCTGTTGCTGGTGCCGGAATTCGGGTTGGACCCACTCCAGCTCTGAACGCAACCGGTATTATAGGCGATCCACGAATTGCGGAACCAGGAGGCGTTGAAATAGGTGGTCGCGGTGGTGTCGACCATCGTCATGTCGGTTGAGGTAGCGGTGGTGCTTGTCGACATGATGCCCGGGTTGACGACCGCCACATAGGGCACGACGCTGACCTTTACGTTGCTGCCGTTGCCGGCGCCCATCACCGTATTGACCAGCGAAGTCGCTGCGTTCTGCAGGTTCTGCATGTCGGAGGTCATCGAGCCCGTGTTGTCGAGCGCCAGCGCCATCTCCAGGGTTTTGTTGGAGGCGACCACGCCACCGGTCGAGGAGGTGGCGGTGGCCGAAATGGTCACCGGTCCCATCGCCTTCCATATCACCAGCGGATAATTCACCGTCGCGGTGACCTTGAACTCGCCGGCGGCCGGCTCGCTTTCGCTGACGGACAAATTCTGCGCCGTGGCGTCCGTGAGGGCGCTGCTATTGGCCTTGACGAAGTTGCTCGCCAGGGTCGTGCGGGTCGATGGGGTGCTGGCGCTATTGGTGATCGAATCCTGGCCGATGGTCAGAGCTGCGGAATCCACGGCTTTTTGCATCGATTGCTTGGCGTTCGACAACCGGCCGTAGTCAATCGCCGCGCCGACCATCAGCAGAACCGCGGGAACCAGAACCGCGGCCATGGTCAGCACGGAGCCCCTGGCGTCCGTCGAAAAAGCGGAAATGCCGCGAGCCTTGGCCTGGCTGGCGCCGCTCGCTCCTTTCAATTGCTCACTCGTGGACATGTGACCTCGCAAAAATAGCATCCAATGGAATTCAACATCGAATAACGCGTAAATTGTTGCGTTTCCGTATATACGATGCGCAACATTCAATTAACGAATGGTTATTTACTTGATTAAAGAAACAATTTCATTAGCTTATACCGCGCCCTACGAAAGGTAGGTCCGCAAATACGAGCGCGCGAAGCCATTGTTCCGGCTAACGTTCCATATGCAGCGCTGCAGCACAGCTTGCGCCCTTTTCCGGTCCACAATCGGCGGCGAATGTGCGAAACTCCGCCTCGGAGCTTTCATTTCCAAATCGGGATCAACTTGCGCCATGGCGAAAAAAAGTAAAACGCGACGCGTACAACTTGTCGCAACCGATCCCGAGCAGGCGCTGACCAGGAAGGACGCGGCGAAAGCCGCCCGCGCAGGCGCTGGCAAGAAGGCCGAACCTGGCAAGAAGAGCGTGGCCGGGAAAAGCGGAATCAGGAAAAGCGCTCCGGCTGCGGCCAAGGCCGGCAAGAAGCGCGCAGCCGCCGCGCTGGCCTTGCATGTGCCCATGGCCCGCGCGCGAAAACTCGCCGGCGACCTTTACCAGTCGGCCAGCCTCGCCCTCTGGGCCTCGGCGATCGAAACCGCGCCCGAACCGGTCCGCTCGGAGCTGATCCAGCTGCAGGACGCCATTTGCGACGCCGCCGATCTGTTCAAGGAGGCGAAAGCAGCCAATCCCAAACATCTCGGGCTCTATCTCGTCGCCTGTTTCGACCGCGAAGACCTCCCGGTCACCGCGCCGCGCTTCGTCACGGCCGCCAGCGCGGAAGAGGCGCTGAATATCTGGCGGACGGCGTTCAAGGGCGAATATGGCCGGCGCAAACCGCGCGCGCTCCCCGTTCCCGCCCTTTCGGAAGCGCCCGGACTGCACGAACAGGCCGGATGATCTCCAGGCGATTGGCGCGCGGCCTTCGTTCGCCTATATGGGCGTAGAATAATTTTTCGCCCAAGGACAGGAAGACGATTCTGGACGCCCCTTCGAACGTCCCTCGACGCGATGCGCGGCTGGGACCCGTGCTGCGACAGCTCTGGCCCTATATATGGCCGAGCCGGCGCCTTGACCTGCGACGGCGCGTGTACGCCTCGCTGGTCCTGCTGGTGCTCGCCAAGCTCGCGACCATCGCGGTTCCCTACGCTTTCAAATGGGCGACCGACGCCCTGGCGCAAATGCGCGACGGCGCGGTTCCCGTCTCGGTTTTCGCCGCGCCCGTCGCGCTGACGCTGCTCTACGGCGGCTTGCGCATCGTCATGGCCGGCCTGACCCAGGCGCGCGACGCTCTGTTCGCCGCCGTGGCGATGAATGCGGTGCGGCGGCTCGCGACAGACGTCTTCGTCCATCTCCACGCGCTGTCGATGCGCTTTCACCTCGAACGCAAGACCGGCGCCCTGACCCGCGTGCTGGAGCGCGGCCGCAACGCCATCGAGACCCTCACCCGCATGGCCGTGCTCAACGCCATGCCGACGGCTCTGGAATTCGTCCTCATCCTCGTGGTCATGATCGTGCAGTTCGGCTGGCTCTATGCGGCGATCACCGTGGTCACCATCGCCCTCTACCTCGCCTATACGGCGATGGCCACCAACTGGCGCATCGGCATCCGCCGCTCGATGAACGAAAGCGATTCCGACGCCAACGCCAAGGCCATCGACTCCCTGCTCAACTACGAGACGGTCAAGTATTTCAACGCCGAACAGCGCGAATCCGAGCGCTACGACCGCGCCATGGCGCGCTACGAGCGCAACAGCGTCAAAAGCTATGTCTCGCTGGCCGTGCTGAACTTCGGACAGGTCTTCATCTTCACCCTCGGCATGGTCGCGATCATGGCGCTCTGCGTGTCCGGCATCCGCGCCGGACGCAATACGGTCGGCGATTTCGTCATGCTCAACGCCATGCTGATCCAGCTCTACCAGCCGCTCAACTTCATGGGCATGCTCTACCGGGAGGTGCGCCAGGCGGTGATCGACATCGACATGATGTTCGAGATCCTGCACCAGCCCAACGAGATCGCCGAGGCGCCGGACGCCCCGGCGCTGGACGTATCAGGGGGAACGCTACGCTTCGAGAACGTGCATTTCGCTTATGACCCCGCCCGCGAAATCTTGCGCGGGGTCGATTTCGAAGTCCCTGCGGGGCATACGCTCGCCATTGTCGGCGCCTCGGGCGCCGGCAAGTCGACGATCTCAAGGCTGATCTTCCGCTTCTTCGAACCGCAGCAGGGCCGCATCACCATCGACGGCCAGGATATTTCCCGGGTTTCGCTAGCCAGCCTGCGGAAAAACCTCGGCATGGCGCCCCAGGACAATGTGCTGTTCAACGACAGCATCCGCTACAACATCCTTTACGGGCGCCCCGACGCCGGGGAGGACGAAATGCGCGCGGCGGCGCGGCAGGCGCGGATCGATCACTTCATTTCCGGCGCCCCCGGCGGCTATGACGCGCAAGTGGGCGAGCGCGGCCTGAAACTGTCGGGCGGCGAAAAGCAACGCGTCGCCATCGCCCGGACGTTGTTGAAAGCCCCGCCGATCCTGGTGCTGGACGAAGCGACCAGCGCCCTCGACACGCTGACCGAGCGCGAAATCCAGGGAGCGCTGGAGGCCGCCTCGCGCGGGCGCACAACCGTCGTCATCGCCCACCGGCTGTCGACTGTCGTCAATGCCGACGAGATCCTGGTGCTGGACAAGGGCCGGGTTGTGGAGCGGGGGAGCCACGAGACCCTGCTGGCGCAGGGCGGCGCCTATGCCAGCCTGTGGCGGCGCCAGCAGCAGGAGCAGGAGGAAGCGGCGTCGCCCGGGATCACGAGGAAACGCCCTTCAACGCCCCTGATGACGAGAACTGGCGGGAGCGCGACGACGCGATCCTCCGCGCGACGGAAATTTAGCCGAAGCCTTTTTCGACGCGCCCGAACTCAAGCGGCGTTCCTGGTTTCGCGGTCGGCGACGGCCGTGGTTTCGCGGTCGGCGCCGCCTTTGGACGCGGTCGCGCAGTCCTCGTCAGCCAGCAGCGCGAGCGCGGCCGCCACTTCGGCGCTGCCGACAAGTCCGACATAGCGGCCGTCCCGCAGGATCGGAAGCGGACGTCCGCGCTGGGCGGCCCAGAGCTTCACCAGCGCGGCCAGAGGCATGGAGTCCTGTGCGGTGACGACGCTCCTGTTCATCACTTCCCAGGCTTTGGCATGGTCGAGGCGGATATGGCGCAGACAGTTCGGCCCGCACCCCAGCTCGTTGCCGTTGCGGTTGAGCCACCACACGAGGTGCAGCGCGGAAACGGCGCCGAGCGGACGCAGCAAATGCTCTTCGTCGACGACGCCGAGCAGGGCCCCATCCTTGGCGCAGACCGGCGCCACGCCCATCCCGCTGTCGATCAGCAGTTCGGCGATGCGGAGCGCAGGCGCGTCCCGGTCTATGGCGATGACATTTCGATTCATGATTGAAGCGGCGGTATATGACATGGCCCCCTCCCGCGTGGATTGGATTTTCCCCTCATCCCTCACGGATTCCTTCACAAATTAAAGTATTTCCTCACCATGATCGGCGCAATGATCTGGCGCAATGCTGTTGGCCGCCGCAACGCGCGCTGGTTAGACTTCCAATTAGGTCAAGCCGCCCAAGGCGGCAGAACGGCCTTGCCTCCACCCCCGCGTCGATGCGGCGATGAAGTCGCGCGCCGCAAACAGCGGCAGGCGGTCGACGACGCCCGTTCCGACGCCATGCGCCATCCTGTCGCAATTCGCTCCTGCGCCAACCGAAGGCCGATGCGAAGGTCTCGCGCAAGGCTGGCGGCGGCAATTTCGCGTCCGGCGCTGCGAACCGCCTGAAAACCGTCAGTGCGCGCGGCTGATGCAGAAATCTACGGTTTCCAGCAGAGCCCGCTTCCAGGGACTATCCGCGAAAAGCTCCAGCGCGTCGCGGGCCATGGCGCCGTAATGGCGCGCCCGCTCGATCGTGTCTTCCAGCGCGCGATGCTTCTTCATCGTCGCCAGCGCCGCCTCGAGATCGCCGTCGGCGATCTCGCCCTTCTCCAGCACGCGCTTCCAGAACGCCCGTTCGGCCTCGTTGCCGCGCCGGAAGGACAGCACCACCGGCAGGGTGATCTTTCCCTCGCGGAAATCGTCGCCGACATTCTTGCCGAGCTTTGCCGCCTGGCCGCCGTAATCCAGCGCGTCATCAATCAATTGGAAGGCGATGCCGAGGTTCATGCCATAGGCGCGGCAGGCGGCGATTTCGGCCTTCGGGCGGTTGGCGACTGTCGGCCCGACCTCGGCGGCGGAGGCGAACAGCGCCGCGGTCTTGGCGCGGATCACCGCGAGATAGGCGTCTTCAGTCGTTTCAGTGTCCTTGGCCGCGGAGAGCTGCATGACCTCGCCTTCGGCGATCACGGTCGCGGCCACCGAAAGCACGTCGAGACAGGCCAGCGAGCCAACCTCCACCATCATGCGGAAGGCCTGGCCAAGCAGGAAATCGCCGACCAGCACGCTGGCCTCGTTGCCCCATAGCATTCGCGCGGCCAGTTTGCCGCGCCGCAGGTCGCTCTGGTCCACCACATCGTCGTGCAGCAGGGTCGCGGTGTGCATGAACTCGACCGCCGCCGCCAGTTTGACGTGGCCGTCGCCCTGGTAGCCGGCGAGGCCGGCCGCGGCCAGCACCATCATCGGGCGCAGCCTCTTGCCGCCCGAGGAAATCAGATGGTTGGCGACTTCCGGAATCATCGCCACGTCCGAGCCCGTGCGCGCCAGAATGGTCTGGTTGACCCGGTTCATATCCCGCGCCACCAGCGCGACCAGCGCCTCGAGGCCAGGGTCGCCGGCTTTTTCATCGAACGGTATGACCAGACCCAAGGCGAAAACCTTTCATGCAATTTGCGCGCGCGACCATAGTGCGGCCGGCGAAAAAGGGAAAGCCGGTTTTTGCGATGCAACGTAGACCGACCATGGGCGCCGGGCACGGGCCGCGCATTGTCAGGGACGGCGCCGCCCCTCTACAATCGAGCCATGATCGAATTGCTGCGCACCAATGATGTCGTGCTGATTTCGGCCATCGAAGCGCTGTTGCGCGACGAGGGGATCTTCCTCTTCGTCGCCGACCAGAACATGAGCGTGCTGGAAGGCTCGGCGGGCTTTCTGCCGCGCCGCCTCTGCGTGCCGGAGGATCAGGTCGAACTGGCGCGGACCCTGCTTCTGGAGGCGGGCTTCGGCCGACGAACTGCCGAATAACTGAGACGATCAAACTGCCGCGGACCGCCTGTTCGACGGCCGTCTGATCCTGCATCAGCCGGACGATGGCCATCGCATCGGCACCGACGCCGTCCTGCTCGCCGCCGCGCCGCCGCCGCTGGCGCCGGGCCTGATCGTCGACGTCGGCGCGGGCGCCGGCGCGGTGGGCCTCGCCCTGGCGCAAGCCAATCCGGGCGCCATGGCGTGGTCCTGCTGGAGAAAAATCATCGCGCGGCCGAAGCGTGCCCAACAAAACATCGCGCCAATGGGCTGGCCGAGCGGACGCGCGTCGTCGAGGCCGACCTGTTCGACGTCTTTTCGCGCAAGGCCGAGCGGCTCGTCGAGGCGGCCGATCTGGTCGTCACCAATCCGCCCTATCTGAATCCTGGCGAATCCCGGGCCTCGCCCGATTCCGCCCGCGCCAGGCGCATGTGCTGGACGAGGGCGGCGTCGGAAAATGGATGCAGCGCCAGTCTGGCCTTGCTGCGGCCCGGCGGTCGTTTCGCCCTGATCCACCGCGCCGATGCGCTCGCGACCTTGCTTGCGGCGCTGGAGGGACGGCTCGGCGGCCTGGAGATTTTCCTGTCTTTCCCGAAACAGGGCGAAAAAGCGACGCGGGTGATCCTGCGCGGGCGCAAGGGCGTCAAGACGCCGCTGGCGCTGCTGCCGGGCCTGGTTCTGCACGAGGCCGGCGGCGGGTTTACGCCGCAAGCGGAGGAGTTCACCGGCGCGGCGGGCATCTGTTCGAGCAAAAAAAAACCGGCCCGCTGAGGGCCGGTTTCTGCCGTTTGGACAAGGAAGGTCAGCGAGCGCAGTAACGCACCTTGCGCCAGGCATAGCCGCAGCAGGTATGCACATGCACGCGCCGCACGATGCAATCGTGATGGACGACGCGATAGCTCTGCACGACGACAGGACGGCGATGAACGACGACCGGATAATCGTCGTCATAATAGTCGCCTCCGTAATAAGGGCCGTACCCGTAATAGCCGGGATAGCCCCAGCCATAACCAGCCCAGCCATAACCGCCCCAGCCGCCGTAGCCCCAGCCGCGACCACCCCAGCCGCCGCCATGGAACCCGCCGCCGCCATGACCGCCGCCGCCGCCGCGGGTGAAAGCGGGCCGGCGAAGATGTGAGCGCGGCGGCCGCAACGACCGCGACCAGGGCCGCGCTTCTGAAAATTCGGGACGAAAGCGCCATAGCCAAGACTCCTCGAAAGGATCAGATATTTTCGTTCCTAGCGCTCCACTCCTGAACCTAAGCTGAACACAACCGCATAGTTTTCATAAAAAAGATCCGGCTCCCATCGCCTGAGGGAGCCGGATCGTCTGTTTCCATTCACCGGGCGGGCCCGGCGTCAGCAATATTGGTAGCTGCGCCATTGCCAGCCGTAGGCCGTGCGCACGTGCGACCCTGCTGATGGAGCAATAGTTGCCGTAGTAACCGTTGTCGTAGTCGTAGGGATAATCCCAGGCGTAGTCGTCGCCCCACCAGCCCGGACCCCAGCCATAACCCCAGCCGCCATAGCCATAGCCGCCGCGACCAAAGCCGCGTCCAGCAAAGCCGTGGCCGCCAAAGCCGCCATGGCCGCCGCCGCCAAACCCGCCATGACCGCCGAAACCGCCGCCGCCAAAGCCGCCATGCCCACCGAAACCACCGCCGCCAAAGCCGCCATGCCCGCCGCCGCCGAAACCGCCGCCGCCATGGCCGCCGGCCGCCACCGCCGCCGCGGGCGAGGGCCGGAGCCGAAAGCGACAGTGAGCCGGCCGCCAGGGCCGCTGCAAGAAGTCCAACTTTCACAATACCGCTCGAACGCAACATTGAGATTTCCTCCTCTAATCAAGGAAATGGAAACGACTGCGGGGCCTCGCCCTCGTGTGGATCGAACGGCCTATCTAGGGGTTTGTTCCGAAACGAAAAATAATTTAGAAAACCGCGCCGCAACGCCTGTGGCCGGCGGGATTTTCGCGCCTGTCCGAGCTCTCGGGCGGGCGATGGCGGCCTCGCAACGCGAATTGCGAGAAACCGGCTTTCCCTTTTTCGCCCGCCGCTCTAGGTTGCCCGCCGCAACTTCCGACCGATGAACGGCCCATGACCCAAGCAGACGCCACATCCAGATTGTCCGCGCTCGACCCCAAGACCTCTTTCCAGGGGTTGATCCTGACCTTGCAGCAATTCTGGGCGCGACAGGGCGCGGTGATCCTGCAGCCCTATGACATGGAGGTCGGCGCCGGCACCTTCCATCCGGCCACGACCTTGCGCTCCCTCGGCAAAAAGCCGTGGAAGGCCGCCTATGTGCAGCCCTCGCGCCGCCCCAAGGACGGCCGCTACGGCGAAAACCCCAACCGTCTCCAGCATTATTACCAGTTCCAGGTGATCCTGAAGCCGAGCCCGGCCAATCTCCAGGACCTTTACCTGCAATCGCTCGAAGCCATCGGCGTCGATTCCGCCCTGCATGACATCCGCTTCGTCGAGGATGACTGGGAGAGCCCGACGCTCGGCGCCTGGGGCCTGGGATGGGAATGCTGGTGCGACGGCATGGAAGTCTCGCAATTCACCTACTTCCAGCAGGTGGCCGGCATCGAATGCGCGCCGGTCTCGGGCGAACTGACCTATGGGCTGGAGCGCCTCGCCATGTACGTGCAGGGCGTCGAAAACGTCTATGACCTCAATTTCAACGGCCTCGACGGCGTCGCAGCGCATCTCCTACGGCGACGTCTTTCTCCAGGCCGAGCAGGAATATTCCCGGCACAATTTCGAGGCCGCCAATGTCGACGCGCTGTTCCGGCATTTCCAGGACGCCGAGGCGGAATGCAAGGCGCTGCTGGCTTTCGGCGAACAGGCGGACGACGAGCACCACAAGATGGTGCTGCCGGCCTATGACCAGTGCATCAAGGCCAGCCACGCCTTCAACCTGCTCGATGCGCGCGGCGTCATTTCGGTGACCGAGCGCCAGAGCTATATTCTGCGCGTTCGCGAACTGGCCAAGGCCTGCGGCGCCGCCTGGATGAAAACCGAGGGCGGCGGCGCCTGACACGCAACAACACGGCGTCGCCTCGCTCCAACGGTTCTTCGAACCGGTCCGAATTTTCCGAAAGACCATCATGTCCGATCTTCTGCTCGAACTCTTCTCCGAGGAAATCCCGGCCCGCATGCAGGCGCAGGCGAGCGCCGACCTGAAAAAGCTCGTCACCGACGCGCTGGTCGAGCGCGGCCTGACCTATGAGGCGGCGACGTCTTTCGCCACGCCGCGCCGGCTTGCGCTGAACATCGTGGGCCTGCCCACGCGCCAGCCCGACCAGCGCGAGGAGAAGAAGGGCCCGCGCGTTGGCGCGCCCGAGGCCGCTGCGCAGGGGTTTCTCAAGAGCGCCGGCCTCGCCTCGCTGGACCAGGCGAAGATCGAGACCGACAAGAAAGGCGGCCAGTTCTACGTCGCCGTCATCGAGCGCAAGGGCGCGGCCACGCTCGACGTGCTGGCGGAAATCCTCCCCGCGATCATCAAGACTTTCCCCTGGCCCAAGGCCATGCGCTGGGGCGCAGCCTCCGCCGAGCCGAGCGCGCTGCGCTGGGTGCGCCCGCTGCACTCGGTCGTCGCGAGTTTCGGGCCGGAGACGGAAGACCCGGACATCGTGCCTTTCGAAGTCGGCGGCATCCAGGCCGGCAACACCACCTTCGGCCACCGTTTCATGGCGCCGCAGCCCATAAAAGTGCGGCGGTTCGACGACTACCTGCCGGCGCTGGAAAAGGCCAAGGTCGTGCTCGATCCGGCGCGGCGCCGCGACATCATCCTGCATGACTGCAAGGACCTGGCCTTCGCGCAGGGGCTGGAGCTGGTCGAGGACGAGGGGCTGCTGCAGGAGGTCGCGGGCCTCGTCGAATGGCCTGTGGTCCTGATGGGCGAGTTCGACGCCAGTTTTCTCGACATTCCCGGCGAGGTGATCCGCGCCACCATCCGCGCCAACCAGAAATGTTTCGTGTTGCGCGATCCGGCCACCGGAAAGCTGGCGAACAAGTTCCTGCTGGTGTCGAACATTCTGGCCAGCGACGGCGGCAAGGCCATCGCCGCCGGCAATGGAAGGGTGGTGCGGGCGCGCCTCTCCGACGCGCTTTATTTCTGGAAGACCGATCAGGGCGCCCTGCCCGACTATGCCGACAAGGGCAAACCGCTCGACCAGCGGCTCGCGAAACTCAGGGCGCTGAACATCGTGTTCCATCAAAAGCTCGGCACGCAGGGCGAACGCGTGGACCGCATCGTCGCCCTGGCGCGCGAACTGGCGTCGAAGGTCGGCGCCGATCCGGACGCCGTTTCGCGCGCGGCGGAACTGGCCAAGGCCGATCTCGTCACAGAGGTCGTCGGCGAATTCCCGGAAACTCAAGGGTCTGATGGGCCGCCGCTATGCCGAATTGCAGGGCGAAGATGCGGCGGTGGCCGCGGCGATCGAGGATCATTACAAGCCGCAGGGTCCCGGCGACCGCGTTCCCGACGCCCCGGTCTCCATCGCCGTCGCGCTCGCCGACAAACTCGACACGCTGGTCGGCTTCTGGGCGATCGACGAGAAGCCGACGGGCAGCAAGGACCCCTTCGCGTTGCGCCGCGCGGCCCTGGGCGTGATCCGGATCATCCTGGAGAACAACATCCGCCTGCGCCTGCAAAATGTCGTCGCCAGCCAGATCGCCAAGATCTCCAGCGAGAACCAAAGGCGCGCGACGCTCGGCCTGCTCGACCAGACACGCTGGGCGCCACGACGGCTGGCCATATTTCGAAGCAGACCGAAGACAGGTTCGTCACCGAGGCGATGATCGCGCGCAATGACGCCAGTCACGGCCACGCGGAGGACCTGCTCGCGAAAGCCCAGGACCTTCTCGGCTTTTTCGCCGACCGCCTGAAAATCTATCTGAGGGATCGCGGCGCCCGCCACGATCTGCTGGACGCGGTTTTCGCCCTGGGAGAGGACGACCTTGTCATGATCGTCGCACGCATCGCCGCCCTGGAAAAATTCCTCGGCGACAGAGGACGGCGCAAGCCTGCTCGCCGGCTACAAGCGCGCCGCCAACATCCTCAAGGCCGAGGAAAAGAAGGACGGCGCCGGAGCATTCGAGAAGCACCCGGAAGCCAATCTGCGCATCGAACCGCAGGAACACGCGCTGGCGGCGGCGCTCGACCGCGCCCAGAACGAGGTCGGCGAGAAGCTGAAGGTCGAGGATTTCGACGGCGCCTTGCATGCCCTGGCGAAACTGCGCGCGCCCGTGGACGCCTTCTTCGACGAAGTGACCGTCAATGCGGACAACGCCGATCTGCGCCGAAACCGCCTGCAATTGCTGGCGCAATTGCGCCGCGCCATGCGTCTGGTCGCTGATTTCTCCAAGGTCGGCGGCGCCTAAGGCAAGGGTCGGGACGCGCCGCCTCACTGCCTTCTGATAATGGTCCGTCCCATTCCGGGACGATACCGCGCGCCCTGCCGGTAACCGGCTCTCAAGCCTAACGAGCGATAACCATAAAATCGTCGCCCTCGCCTCTTGCGCGCGGGCCGGTTGGTGGTGGCGGCGTCAGTCGCTTCGTTCGTAGAGCAAGGAGCGCGTATGCGGAAGGCGCGGCGTCAAGCGCACCTGACTTGGGCGGTGGGAGTGGTGGCGCCCTGGTGCCTCGCGGGCGGCATGCTCGTCTCCTTCACCGCCGACGCCGGGCAGGAGGTCCCTTCCGGCGCCTCGGCCGCCCTGCAAACCTCCACCGCGGCCGTCATGCCGCGAAATCTCGTACCCGCGCCCCACGCCATGGCCTCTTCTTTCGGCGACTCCTTCGGGCGCGGCATGCTGCATGAGGCCCGGCTCATCCTCGGCGCGCCCGGAGCAACTTGAAGGCCGCCCTGACGAGGTCGAACCCCGCGCAGACCTGAAGCATAACAGCAAGATCTTCCCCGAAATCGACCGCAGCCATCGCGGCGACCCCGCCGTGGGACTGCGCCCCAGCATCGAGGGCAACCTGCGCCACAAGGGCGGGCTGGCGAAAATTCGCGCCGATGCCCTGGCTTTCGGACAGGACGAAAGCGGCCTCGCCTCCACCTTTGCGCCGAGCGACGGCGACGCGCCCGGCCCCGATTTCGTCGCGCGTTTCGAGGCCTGGCCTGAGGCTGACAGCCCCGCGCCCCAATCGGCGTCCGACGCTTCGCCCAACAGTTCCTCGGTCGCCACGACCCGCCCAGCCGCCATGGCGGATCGCGCCGGACAGGGCGCGACGCCAGGGTCACGCCCAGCGCCGTCGCCTTGTCGTCGACGACGCCCTTCGACGTCGACCAGACGCCAATCGCGTCGCTGGCGCTTGGGCCTCGCGCGGCTGCGGGCGTGACACCTTGTCCCGCGCAACGGCGACAAGACCGATTATCTCGCGATGATCCCCTCGGAGAAATTGCCGCAGGAAAAGCGCTGCCTCGCCCAGGCGATCTATTTCGAGGCGCGCAGCGAACCCGAAGCGGGACAGGCCGCCGTGGCGCAGGTCATCCTCAACCGCATGACCTCCGGCCTGTATCCCCAAACGATTTGCGGAGTGGTGTTCCAGAACCGGCGGCATCGACACGCCTGCCAGTTTTCCTTCGCCTGCGACGGCCATGCGCTGCAGGTGCGCGAATCAGAAGCCTGGGCAGCAGCGACGCGCATCGCCGATGACGTGCTTGGCGGCAGGACATGGCTGGCCGATGTCGGCGACGCCACCCATTACCACGCCAATTACGTCCGGCCGCGCTGGGCGCGGGCGTTGACCAAAACCGACGTCATCGGAAAACACGTATTTTATCGGCTCAAACCCGGGCAAAGCTGAATTCGAGCCGATGGTCTCGACGCCGTCGCCGTGGCGGCGGCGCAAACTGTTGCGCGTTCGGTCCTTATTCGGCCGGCTCGAGAGCTTCCACCGGGATTTCCGCGGCCTCTTCGGCCTTCTTTTCCGGAGGGACGATCTTCTCGACCTCAGCCAAGCTGACCATCACGCCGATTCCCAAGCGATGAAGCGGCATTTCGCTGCCATTGGCGAATTTCACGCCATCATGATGCAGGCCTTCTTCCAGACGCGTGAAAATCACTTCTTCCTGCGCCTGAACGCCAAAGGTCGCCTGGAAGTCGCTCGGCAGGTTTTCGACGCATCAGCCGGGCCCCGTAAGTCATGCACACCGCCGTGGTGCAATCGCCTGGCGCCGCCAGACCGATCGAACCGCTTGGGAAGCGTGTCGTGACATAGATTTCCGACGCCTTGGCCGGCCGTGACGCATACATTTCAAGACGATAGTCGCACATAGCAGCGCTCCATTGTCCATGAGCATTGCCTCGTCTTGCGACAACCGCCCCACTGGAGCCCGACGTCCTGAAGGGAATACTGTCCTGGACGTTTTTGCCGGTCGGCCTGCCGGGACGAGGCATTAGGGCAGCCGCCGACTATTTGCTATTGCTAACAAACAAATGCGGCGAAGGTTGCACCGTCGCTCCAGGCATTTTTCACGGACGAGCGAATCGTGCCCGCGCCAAGGCGAATCAAAGGCGTCACGGCGGAAGGCCATGAGACCTCCCGCTGCGTCCGGCAGGGCGGAATGAGACGTAATTGGGTCGAGCGAGCTTACATCACGACGACGCGCGCGCCCTTGGACACACGATTATAAAGGTCGATCACATCCGCGTTATGCATGCGGATGCAGCCCGACGAGGCCGCGTGCCCGATCGACGAGGGCTCATTGGTGCCGTGAATGCGAAACAGCGTGTCGGTCCTGCCCTGGAAAAGATAGAGCGCCCTGGCGCCGAGCGGATTGGACAGGCTGCCGTCCATATGCTCGGGCAGTTCCGGCCGGCGCTCGAGCATTTCCGGCGGCGGCGTCCAGCCGGGCCAGAAAGACTTGCGGCCGACGGTGGCCTCGCCCTTCCAGGCGAAACCGGCCTTGCCCACGGCGATGCCATATTCCACCGCCGAGCCGTCGCCGAGCGAATAGTAGAGCTTGCGTAATTTGGTGTTGATGGTCAGCGTGCCCGCGGGCTCGCCGGTCGGGTCGGAAACGACGTGCTGGGTCTTTTGCTTGTAGTTGACCGACGAATCGAGGTCGACCGGCGTCGAATAATTCGGGTCCGCGTCGGCGGGGATCGCCGCATAGCTTGGCTCGGAGACGCCGCGCCGGCGCGTCTCGGTCCCATCGACGTCATAAAGAGAATTGCGGCCGGAAAGGTCGAGGACGCCGTCATTCTCACGCGCCTCCATCGACGGGCGGACCACCGCCACGGGCTTCGGCTTGGGCTTGGGCTTGACCGGCCTGACTGGCCTTTCCGGGCGCGGATCGGGCGCCGCCGGCTGGGGCAGCCAGAATTGCGCCCGGGCCTGCGGCGCCGCCGCCATCAGCAGCAGGCTGGCCAGAACGAGCCGAAAATTTCTCTTGGGCGGTGTCTTCGGAGACATGGCGCTCCATTCCCTTCGCAAATGCAATAAACAGCGTTAACGAGACTATTTGCGAATTATGTCTTCTTTTGTAAAGGCCAAATAGTCACCGCCCTGCCGGTCAAGTTTCCGGCAGGGCCAAGGCGCCGTCAGGTTCGCAAAATAGACGCAAGCGTCACGTCCTCAAAACGGCGCAAGCGCCGTCACGTCCTCAAAACGGCGCAAGCGCCTCCTGCATGCTCGATCTTGCCGCAGAGCGCTTCGGCCTGGGCGCGGCTCTGAGCGGGGACGCGCACGGCGAAGAAGCGGGCGAAGCCGCGCCCGGGCGCGCGACGGCCGATCACCATGGGCTCGACCTTGCCCAGCAGTCCCGGCAAATTCCTGCGGGTGCGGGCGAAGGCCGCCAAAGCCACGCCTTTCTTGAACGCGCCGGAGATCTGCACGCCCCAGGGGGCGGTCAAGCGTCGATCCGGCGAAGCGTCGCGGCTCATGCGACGTGGATATTGCGCCGCCGTCTGCAGGCAGGAGCCGTCCTTGACAAATTCCGCCTCCTTGCCCGCAGCCGCCGCCCCGTCCTTCCAGTCCTCGGCCGGATGGCGGGTGATGATCTCGACATAGTCGCGGGTTTCGTAAGGCAGGCCGCCCGTTCCGGCCAGCCAGTTGGCGACCCGCTGCGGCCCGCCATTATAGGCGGCAGCCGCCAGTCCGAGATTGCCGAATCTCTGGCGCAGCTCGGCCAGGAACTCCGCCGCCTTGGGAATGGCCTGCTCGGGATCGAAGGGATTGTCCAGCCCGCGCTCGTTTGCGGTGCCCGGCATGAACTGGGCGATGCCCTGCGCGCCGGCGCCGCTCACCACTTGCGGGCGGAACGAGCTTTCCTGCCAGATGAGCCGGGTCAGGAAGGAGGGCGGCAGGCCGTGGCGGCTCGAAGCGGATTCGATCATGCGGCAGACGTCGCCGCGCAAGTCGTCCGCGCGCACAGGCGCCGCCCACGCCAGCGCGCAGAGCCAGCGCAACCGCCAGCGCGCCGCCGGCGTCCATGCGCGGACGCAAGGCGCGGTTTGCAGCCTGGAGGGCTGGAAATGCAAGGTCAAGCCGCCAAATCAATTGCGTAAAATCCGCACTGCGCGAAAAATCCTAACGCATCCGCCGAGACGCCCAAGCGCCTCGGTTTTTATCGGTCCTCGACGCCTCCGCGCGTCGGCTTCAACTGAACATTGGCGTCGATTCATGGGCATAGTCCGTTTCGCCTTGCGCTTTCCGCATACATTCTATGTGTTCGCGGCCCTGCTGGTGTTTCTTGGCGGCATCGCCATCAAAACCATGCCCGCCGATATTTTTCCAGAGATTAAAATTCCCGTGGTTACGGTAATCTGGCAATATACCGGTCTTTCAGACTCCGGAAATGGAGCAACGCGTCACCACTTACAGTCAGTTTGCGATCAGCTCGAACGTCAATGGCATCAAGAACATGGAGGCGCAGACCCTCGATGGCCTCTCGGTGCAGAAAATTTATTTCCAGCAGGACGTCAATCTCGACCTCGCCATTTCGCAAATCATTTCCGCGACCAATTTCATCCGTGTGCTCATGCCCGCCGGCATCCAGTCGCCCGTCGTCGTCCAATTCAACGCCTCGTCCGTGCCGGTCCTCCAGCTCAGCCTGAGTTCCGATTCGATGAGCGAGCAGCAGCTCTACGACTATGGGATCTACCGCGTCCGCCAGGGCCTGGCGCCGGTTCCCGGCGTGACGCTCCTCACGCCCTCGGGCGGCAAATACCGCCAGATCATGGTCGACATCGATCCCAACAAGCTGTCCGCCAAGGGGATGACCCCACTCGACGTGGTCAACGCGGTCAATGCGCAGAACCTGACCCTGCCATCGGGCACCGCGAAGCTCGGCGACCTGCAATATGTCGTGCGCACCAACGCCACGCCGCCAAAGCTCGACGACCTGAACAATATTCCGATCAAGAGCGTCAACGGCGCGATGGTTTTCGTTCGTGACGTCGGGCAGGTGCATGACGGCTGGCTGGTGCAGCAGAACATCGTTCGCGAGGACGGCAAGCGCTCGGTCCTGATCAGCGTGCTCAAGAACGGCAACGCGTCGACGCTGGCGGTCGTCAACGGCGTACGGGAGGCGCTCAAAACCCTGCGCGCGGCGGCGCCGCCCGGCCTCCAGATCGGCGAATTGCTCGACCAGTCGGTGTTCGTGCGCGAAGCCGTGCAGGGCGTGGCGCGCGAAGGCCTGATCGCCGCCGGCCTGACCGCGCTGATGATCCTGCTGTTTCTCGGCTCCTGGCGCTCGACCCTGGTGGTGATGATCTCGATACCCTTGTCGATCCTCGCCTCCCTGGTCTGCCTCCAGGCGCTGGGCCACACGCTGAACACCATGACCCTCGGCGGCCTGGCGCTGGCCGTCGGCATCCTCGTCGACGATTCCACCGTCACCATCGAGAACACCCATCGCCTGCTGACCGAAGAGCGCCAACCCCTGCCCCAGGCGACCCTGCACGGCGCGGCGGGCATCGCCATACCGACGCTGGTCTCGACCATCGCCATCTGCTGCGTCTTCACCTCCGTGGTCTTCCTCGACGGTCCCGCGAAATATCTGTTTACGCCGCTCGGCCTCGCCGTGGTCTTCGCCATGCTGGCCTCCTACACCCTGTCGCGGACGCTGACGCCGATCACCATCGGCATGCTGCTGCGCTACGAGACGCACGACGCCGGGCCGCCGAAAAATATTTTCGCCCGTTTCAGCCACGCCTTCGAGGATGGCTTCGAAAAGCTGCGCGCCAGCTATATCGAGCTGCTGCAATCGTTGCTGGCGCATCGCGCTATCATTCCGGTGGCCTGTGTCCTGATCCTGACGCTGCTGGGGGCCATGTTCATGATGGTCGGGCGCGACTTCTTCCCGAACATCGACAGCGGCCAGATCCAGCTGCATGTGCGCGGCCCCGCCGGCATGCGCATCGAGGCCACCGAAGCCCTGTTCCAGCAGGTGGAGGACAAAATCCGCCAGGTCGTGCCGGATTTGGAGCGCGAGCGCATCGTCGACAATATCGGCCTGCCGGCGCGCACCTATAACCTGGCTTTCGCCGACGGCTCGGTCATCGGCGTCAATGATGGCGTGATCATCGTGGCGCTGAAGGATGGCCACGCGCCGACGCAAGGCTATATCGACAAGCTGCGCCTCGACCTGCGCAAGGATTTTCCGCAGGCGACCTTCTATTTCCAGGCCGCCGACATGGTGACGCAGATCCTCAACTTCGGCTTGCCCGCGCAGATCGACATCCGCACCGTCGGCTACGACCGCGCCAACAACCTGAAGGTCGCGCGCGAAATCCAGCGCCGCCTCGCCGCCGAGCCGGGCTTTGCCGACGCGCATCTGCAGCAGGAGGTCGACGCCCCGGCTTTCTACGCCACGGTCGACCGTTTCCGCGCCCAGCAATTCGGCTTGTCCGCCAGCACGATCGCCAACAACCTGAATGTCGCGCTGAGTTCGTCGGAACAGGTTTCGCCTAATTTCTGGACCGATCCGTCAAGCGGCATTCCCTATTTCTTCGCGGTGCAGACGCCGGAGCCGCGCATCGCCTCGCTCAACGACCTGCGCAACATACCCGTGACGAGCACGCTCACCGGCGTCAATGGCGCCCAGGTGCCGGGCCTTCTGTCCAATGTCGCGACCCTCAAGCGCGACACCATCCCGACCAACTCCAACCAGAGCAACATCCAGCCGGTCTACGAAGTCTTCGCCAGCCTCCAGGGCGTCGACCTGGGCTCGGCCTCACGCGTGCTCGACAAGGTGGTGGCCGACCTCTCGCCGCAACTCAAGCCGGGCAACCGCATCCAGGTGGTCGGCCAGATCCAGTCGATGCGCGACAGCTTCCGCAATCTCGGCCTCGGCCTGCTGTTCGCCTCCGTGCTGGTCTATTTCCTGATGGTGGTGAATTACCAGAACTTCGGCGATCCGCTGGTGGTGATCCTCGCCCTGCCCGCGACCTTCTGCGGCATTCTCACCATGCTGTTCGTCACGGGAACGAGCCTGTCGGTGCCCTCGCTGATGGGCGCGATCATGGCCATCGGCGTCGCCTCGGCCAACTCCATCCTGCTGGTGACTTTCGCGCGGGAACGGCAACTCGAAGGCGCGAGTTCCTTCGTGGCGGCGGTCGAAGCCGGACATACCCGCATCCGCCCGGTGCTGATGACGGCGGCGGCGATGATTGTCGGCATGATTCCCATGGCCATAGGCGGCGCCGGCGAGGAGCAGAACGCGGTGCTGGCGCGCGCGGTGATCGGTGGGCTATTATTCGCGACGCCGACCACGCTTTTGATCGTCCCCTATCTTTTCGCCGTGCTTCGTCGTGGGAACGACGGCAAGACGGCCCATGGCGTCTTTGACGAGGTTCCGGAATGAACGAGAACAAGCCCTTTTCGCCCGATGGCGCGACCCCCGCCCGCCATTCCGACATGGAATGCAGCTGGAAGCCGCCGGAGCCGCCGGAGGCCGATTGCCCCTTGGCCAGAGCCCGCGCGGTCCAGCGCAAGCGGGTGGGTCTGGGCGTCGCCGTGCTGCTCGCCGTCGGACTGGTCTGGGGCTTCGTCCATGACCGCGCCGCGCGCGCCGCGGCGGAAGCGGCCAAGGCCGACTATCGCGAGACCACGCCCATCGTGCGCGTCGCCGACGTCAGGGCCACGCCGGCGACCATGGACGTCACCCTGCCCGGCGCAACGCTGGCCTTTCAGGCGGCCGATATCTACGCCCGCGCCAACGGCTATGTCGAAAAGCGCAATGTCGACATCGGCGATCATGTGAAGACGGGCGACGTGCTCGCGATTCTGACCGCCCCGGAACTCGACCACCAGATCGCGCAGGCGGTCGCCGCCAAGGCCCAGGCCAAGGCTTCGGTGCAGCAGAGCATCGCCAACCAGGAGCTGGCGAAAGTCACCAATGCGCGCAGCGCCGTCCTGGTGCGCCAGGGCTGGGTGACGAAGCAGCAGGGCGACCAGGACCGGTTCTCGCTGGCGGCGCAGCAGGCGGCGCAGCAGGCGGCGGAATATAACGACGTCGCGCTCGACAACGCCATCAAGGTCCTGAAGCAGGACCGGGATTACCTGACCGTCGTGGCGCCTTTCGACGGCGTCGTCACCCAGCGCGCGGTGGACGCCGGCGCGCTGGTGCAGTCCGGCGCGACCCTGATGTTCAACCTGCAGCAGACCGACCTGATCCGCGTCCAGGTCTATGTGCCGCAGGACCAGGCCGATGGCGTGTCCCCAGGCGTCGAGGTTTCGGTGCATGTGCCGGAGCTTCCCGGCCGCTCCTTCCCCGGCAAGATCACCCGCATCTCCGAAGCCCTGCAGCAGGGCACGCGGACGCTGCTGGCCGAAGCCGACGTGCCCAATCCCGACGGCGAGCTGAAGGCCGGCGCCTATTGCCTGATGGATCTGCATATCCCGCGCAAGACGACATCGACGATCATCCCCGCGGAGGCGCTGATCTTCAACCGCAACGGCCAGCAGGTGGCCGTGGTGGCGGACGGCAAGGCGCAATTGCGCAAGGTCGGCGTGACAAGAGATTTCGGCTCCAGCGTCGAGGCGGATTCGGGCGTGGCCGCGGGCGAAAAAGTGGTGCTCAACCCGATGGTCGATCTGGCTGACGGCCAGGAGGTCAAGATCGCGGCGCCGCCGGAAAAGAAGTGAACCGCGCTTAGCCGCGCGCCGGGACGACGAGCCTGCGAACCGGTGTTCCCGGAGGAAAGGCGGGGCCAAGCCGGATCGGCAGGGACCCTGCCGCTTCCGTCAGGGTCACGGTGACCTCGGCGCCATCCCAGCTCCAGCCGACCATGCCCGCGGACGTCCACACTCCCGAAAAATCCAGCTTCCGACCAAGCCATTCCCCGGGAGCGCCGGCGCCGACGACAAGGGTCTGCGCCCCCTGTTCGCCGTGGACTTCAGCCAGCATCGCCAGTTGCAGCAGCAGCATTTCCGCGGCGGACCAGTAGTGCGGCGTGACATGGTCGGGAGCGACCCAGCCCCGCACGCCTCGCCACATGTCGAAGGTGTTCTCTTCGCCGGCGCCCTCCCACAGCGTATAGAGCCCTGGGGCCGACTGGTGATCCCAGAACCATTCCAGCGTCGACCACACCCGGTCCGGCTGTCCCAGCCTCAGCCATTGATGGGCCTCGGCGAGATCGAAATAAGTGCCCGGCGGGTTTGGCCCGGAAGCCGCCGGCCGCATCGCGTCGGTCCGCCCAGCGGCGCTCCAGCAATCGTTGATAGGCTTCCGGCGGCGCGAGCTCCGCGGGCCAGAGGGAGAAGATGAAGGTGTGGTCGTCCTCGACCTGGCCCGGCCCCGCCGTGTCCTGCGCGAAGGCGCGACGCCAGGCGGCTTGCAACGCCCGCGCCTCCCGCTCCCAGGCCTCGGCTTGTTTGTCATGGCCTGTTCGTCGCGCCATCCGCGCCGCGGCGGCCAGGCCTGAGTGGCTGACGGCGTTCACGTAGAACACCGGCTGGGTGAAATCCATGGTTCCGGAGATCAGGCCGTCGCGCGCCGGCAGCGCGACTCTCTTCCCGTCATAGTCGCCGGCCGCCAGCCTGGGCAGGAGCGGGCCCTGGAAATCGCGCCGGACATCGTCGTTCGCCTGCAGCATGTCCAGGATCAGGCCGGCCTTTCGCTCGATATCGGGCCAGATGTCGTGTTCGAAGGCGGGGTCCCCGATCGCGGCGGAAACTTCGCCCAGAGCCCAGAGAGCGAGACCGGGGGCGTCCGCCTCAGCTCCATAGCCGCCGAAAAAGTCACGTTGCGCAAAAGGCGGCGCAAGGCTTCGCGCCAGATCGCGTTCGCCCGACCGCGCCAGCGCCACCAGGACGAAGGCGCCGTCGCGTTGCCACTCAAGCGGATAGGCCGCAGGATCGCCCGGGCGGGTTTGCATTCCGACCAGGCTCTGGTTCAAAGTCTCGATCTGCGCGCGCAAGGATTCGGCGAAGCGCGGATCGGTCCCCGTGAGCTTCGGCGAAGGGCCCAACGGCAAAGCCGTCGCAGGCGGCCGCCTTTGCGGATCGGCGATCGTCAGGGAAAGGCGCCCGGACGCGGGAAGGCGGAAACGGGCGTGCGCCCAGCCCGTCGCGCTCAGCGTCCGGGACGGGGCGTCTTTCATCGGCGAGAGCCAGTCTTTCGTCCCCTCTTCGCCGACGAAGGCGAGGTCCGGGGCCTGGTCGAGACCGACGCTGAAGCGCCGGTTCAAGGTCAGCATCTTGCCATCGACAAGAATTTCGTTCAGCGCGCCGCCGGCGGGGCCGACGCCGCGCAGGGCGACTTCGAGGTGCCGGCCCCTCGGGAGCCGGCTCTCGATGTCGAGCGTGCGCCGGCCGTCGGCGAGGATCGTCACCTTCGCCTCATAGGCGTCAGTGACGCTGACGACGCCGGGCTCGCCCTTCGGACCCGCCCGGTAGCTTTGCGCGCCGCCTGTCCCGTCGCTGGTCGCGATCAACTGGCCATCATCGCCCACGATCCAGAAGGAAAGGCCGAAACTGCCGAACCAGGGGCTGAAGCTGCCGCCGGTTTCGAGATAGCCCTTGTCCATCTCCGTGGCGCCGACCGCGCCGAGGGGAACATGATCTGCGCCGCGCGGCCATGGATCGCTCGGACGCCGGGCCATCGCATCGAGGACGGCGAGGCGCTCGGGGCCGACGGCTGCGCGCAGCCAGGCTCTGGCGCCCGCCGCGCCCGCGCAGACTGTCGCCAGCGCCAGGGACGCCGCCGCGCAATGGCGCCAGTTCTTCCGCCGCCGCCGCAGGACGAGCGCGACAAGGGCGCTCGCGATCGCGAGCAGCCCGGCGACCTCAGCCCATTGAGTTGCGGACCCGGATCCTCTCCAGGCGTCGGTGGACGCGATGAAAATCCCGTGGTGGAAGATCGCCTCCAGCCGAACGAACCCTTTGGCGAAAAACGCCTCAAGCCTGAAAACCATGTTCCCGCGTAAAGCCTCTCATATCCTGTGCGGGGCCAGCGACGGCTCGTCCGGCGCGCGGCGTTGCGCGGCGGCTTTTTTCGCCGCGAGATCGTTGAACCAGCGGCGCGCCGGCTTTTCGACAAAGCGATAGGTGAGGCTCGAGACCGCCAGCACCGCAGCGATGAAGGCCGTCAGCACGATCGCCGTCCACAGCGGGCTTCTGGCGTAGAGCGCGCCGAGCGTGGCGCCGCCGTCCAGTGGGGAATGCGGGTCCAGGCCGAAAAACCCGCGCCGGCCGGCCAGCACGGCGAGACGGCCAAGGACATGGACGAGCAGGAAGTAGTGGACCATGTAGATCGAGTAGGACCATTCGCCGATGGCGTGGAAGGGCGGCGTCAGCAGCAGGCGCGCGAAAAACCCCTGCTCGCGGGCATAGGCCAGGGTGAGGAGACTGAAGAGCGGAGCCGCCAATGCGAACACCCAGAGCTGCCCGCCGTAGAGGATGAAGGCGATCGCCGAGAATGTCAGACCAAGCTCCAGCGCGGCCACCGCGCGCGGCGATAGATTCCGCAGGGGATCCAGGCCCGAGGCCCGCAGCCTTTGAGTCAGGACGCCGCAGAAAAAGCCGTAGACGCAGCGGATGAAGCCGTCGTCATAGGTCATCACCCGGCCGCGCGACGCCGCCAGCACGGTGAGCAGGCCGAACAGGACCACCAGTGCCGCGGCGATCGCGGTCTTTTCGCGCCTGATCCCGTCGAGCGGCGCCCCGCGGCGCGCAGGCCAGACCATGACCAAGGCGAACAGCAGGTTGACGTAGAACTCGACGCTGATGCTCCAGCTCGGGAAGTTCCAGGTGAGGCGATCGTGCAGGCCCAGCGATTGCAGCAGCAGCAGGTTCGAGACCAGCGACGACGGCGAGGTCTCGCTGGCGAAAGGCAGCGCCGCCATGGACGCGCCTTCGCGCCAGGCGACATATTTGACGATCTCCATCGCCAGGAACATCATCAGGATGAAAAGATGCAGCGGATAGAGCCTGCCGATGCGGCGCAGCATGAACGGGCCGGAGCCGCCATTGGCGGCGAGATCCTCGAAAAAAGCGTGAGCGAGGACGAAGCCGCTGAGGACGAAGAAGAAATCGACCAGCGCCCATGAGTTTTCGATGAATCGGGCGCCGCCACATGCATGTGATTGTAGAGATGCAGCAGGGCGACCGTCAGGGCGCAGAGACCGCGTAGTCCGTCCAGCGCCCTGAAACGCATCCGTTCGCCCCTTCAAGCTTCGGCGAGTTCGCCGTCGGCCTCTTCCGCGGCTTCCGCCGCCTGCGGCGCCGCCTTGCCGTAGCGCAGCCTCTGCATCAGCGGCAAGGCCAGCCGCCCGAGCGGACGCCCGATCGAATAAAACCCTTCGGCAGCGATCATCTGCGGCCGGAACCGCGTCTTCGAGCGGTCGACGCCCGACGACAGGTTGACCAGGGCGACGCCGTTCTCATGCGCCCATTTCAGCGTTTCGGCGATCAGCGTGGTCATGATGCTGTAGCGGCCGAATTCCGGGTCGAAGCCGGAAAAATAGAGATAGAGTTCATCGTCCAGGACAAAACCGAGACGGATCGCGACGATGCGGCCGTCGACCGAAATCTGGAACAGGCGCAGGTCGCCATTGCGCGCCATCAGCCCGCAGTAGTCGTCAAGGAAGGCGCGCGATACGGCGTCGGCGAAAATATCGGGATGAGGAATGACGTCCTTCATCGCCGCGCGTTGCGAATGCAATTCATAGAAGCGCCGCAGGCCCGCCGCCGTCTCCTCCGGCGAGGTCGCCACATGGAAGGCATAGGCGATGTTGGCCGCCTTGATGTCGTTCTGGCTCTTGCGCAAATGCTTGCGCGTCTTCTTCGGCAGCGCCGCGTGGAACGCGTCCCAGCTTTCGCCCACGGGCAGGACGATATCGATGTCGTCGAGGCGCGGCTGGCGGATGTTTTCGCTGCGGTCGCCGAAACCCGGGGCCATGCCGCGCCATTGCGCGAAGTCATGTTCGCCGCGCGTCCGCACATGGGCGACAAGGCGTTCCGTCACCTCGGCCAGACGCGCGCGCGCACAGACGGGGCCGCGCAATTGCGTCACATAGGGATCGGCGCCGAAGAACTGCAATTCGCGGCACAGGCTGGGTCCGAAACCCGGCCGATGGGTGAGCGTCATCGGCGCGACGGCGACGAGCGCGTTCGCATCGTCGCGCAGCACGAAGACCCGCATTTCATGGCGGCAGGCCGCGGTGCGGCGTTGGCCGAAATGCCGCCACCAGGTCATTTGCCACAGCGGCGACTTGGACGGGGTGCGCAACGACGTCGCCTTCAGCAGCGCGCGCCATTCCGGTTCCAGCGCCTCAAGTTCGGCGACCGTCGTCAGCGTTTCAATTTCTTTCATCGAACTTGCCGAGAATCTTGGCGAAGGTTTTCATCGCGTAGAAATCCGCCGCGCCATGTTCTTCGCGGTATCGCGAGTGAATGTCGCGGTAGGAGGATTCGATCAGCGGCTGACGGTCCGGCAAGCGCATCAGCGAGGGGCCGATGCGATAGTAGATCGAGGTGCGATCAAGCAGCACGGCGCCGAAGCGCCTGATCGCGCGGGCATAGAAGTCCACGTCCTCGGCGAGCGCCGGGCGATCGTCGAAACCGTTGATCTCGGCGACGCAGCGCTTGCGGATCATGGCGGCGCTGCACACCAGCAGCGTGTCCTGAAAAAACATGGCGGCGGAAAAGCCGAGCTTCGGCCCCATGCGGCGATATTTCCTGGCGCGGCGATGGGCGGCGTCGAAATAGTCGCGCTCGCTCGAAATGTCGGTCTTTCCAAAAGGCTCGACCTTGCCGAACACCACGCCGATGTCGGGACGCTGCCGGAAGACCTCCAGCGCGTCGGCGTAATAGCCTTCCGGCACCAGATCGTCGTCATCGAGAAAATGGAGAATTTCAGCCTTGGCGTCGGCCCAGCCGAGATTGCGCACTTGCGCCGGCCGGCCGCCGGAGGGCGAGGGCGAGCGGGAATAGACCACGCCGCGGTTGCCGAAAACAACGGCGACCTCTTCGGCGCTGCCCTCGGGACAATCGTCGATCACGCGAATTTCGCACGTCACGCCTTTCTGGCTCAGAACGCTCTCGATCGTCTCGCGCAACTGGTCTGGCCGGCGGAAGGTCGGGATGATGACAGAAATATCCGGCGTCATGGGGGCTTCGCTCCTCGTGCCGAAAGTTCGGCGTTTCAGGACGGACCACCCTAGGACTGAAAAAGATAAGATTGTTTTGCTTCGTCCGGCGAGACTTCCTTAAAATGCCATCGATTCACCTGGACCTGGCGGAAACCGACAGTAACGATAACGAAGTCTTGCCACTCCAACTCGCAGGGAGGTGTGAACGACTTGCAGGGACGCCGGCGTCAGCGGCCTGCGTCGGGACAATAACGGCCGGCGCGGCCAAGAAATTCGCAATCGCGGCGCTGATCCGATTTTGCCGGGGCCTTGTCGCCATGCGCGTCGCAGGACGATCCGGCGCGGCCCAGGAAGACACACCGATCCGCGCCCGCGGCGTCCCAGTTGCGCGCCTTGAGCGGATGGGTCGACAGCAGGCCCAGAACAACCAGGCCCGAGACCAGCAGCGCGATTTCCGCCGCCGTGCGAAGGGCCTGAAAATGCGCATGACGATGCGCCTCGATATGCGCCGCCGGCGCGCGAACCGCGCCGGCTGGATAGTATCTCCGCCCGACCACGACCACCTCCCTGGGTAACCAGTGTTTAACATTGTGTTAGCGCCGATGGACGCAAGGCTTCCATATGGAAAGGGTCGTGTGGCCATAAGGGCGCCATAGGCCGCAAATGAGCCGGCCGCCCTGTGATCGCCGCGAATTTGCCAATATTTAGAATGACATGGGCCGTCAAGGGCGATCCGCGCCCATGGAGACGCGTGCAAATATGGCGATCTTTGTCCGGGCGCTCCTTTAGACCCTGGCGCTTGTGACGGCGATGGAGGCCCGGTCTGAAGATGGAGCACCAGCGATTTGAACGTGTCAAGGGCGCCGGACTTGTCGTCGCCGCGCATGACGCCCGAGCGGCAGGCGGCAAAGGCGTTCCGCCTGCGGCAGGCCATGCGGCGCTGGCGTCGAGCATTTCGATCTGGCGCACGGAGTCCATGGGGATGCGGATCTGTCCATAGCTGGTCTGCACGTCACCCGCGCCTGCTGCGCCAGGGCCGAGCCGACAATCACCAAAATGAAGGCCAAAAGGACCGCGCCAAGCCTGACCATGGACCCCGCCTCCCGCTAATGTATTGTTCTAGCTAATAATACCATCATGGATTTCGCGGAGCCCGAAAACGGCGAGCTTCGCGCTATGCTTTTCCTCTCCGGATCCCTTGACGCGACCAGACGGCAATGCTTGCCTTGTTCGGCGACGAAACCAAGCGAGGTCAAGATGACGGATACTGCATCGCGCCAAGGCCCCGGCGTCACCCCGCATGACGTCCTGCGGACGCTGACCGGGCTGCAGTTCCTCGAAGGCCTTCGCGATGGGCGTTTTCCTCGCGCGCCGATCGCGGCGCTGCTTGACTTCAAGCCCGTCGAACTCGAAAGCGGTCGCGTCGTCTTCGCCGCCGAACCGAGCGCGAGCCATTACAATCCGCTGGGAACTGTGCATGGCGGCTATGTCAGCACGCTGCTCGATTCCTGCATGGGCTGCGCCATCCACTCCATGCTCGAAGCCGGGCAGGCGTACACGACCCTCGAACTCAAGGTCAATTTCGTCAAGGCGCTGTCGGAAAAGACCGGCCCGATCCGGGCGGAGGGCAAGGTCATCCATGTCGGACGCCAGACCGCGACCGCCGAGGGACGGCTGGTCGACGCAAACAACCGCCTGCTCGCGCATGGCACGACGACCTGCCTCGTGTTTGCGCTGCCGTCGTCCATCAAGCCCGGCGAATGACGCGAACCCGGCCCCCATTTCTGGAAAATACGGCGTTCTGGCGCAAGCGCCAAAACTACGAATAGGCGCTAGAGTTCGAACGCTTGTCCCAGCGCCGGCATGTCCACAAGCGCACTTCCGAGCTTTTCCGCGAAGGCTTGCATCGACGCCTCTTCGCCATGCACCAGGAAAGTGCGGCGCGGGTTGACAGCCTTGCGCCAGGCGAGAAGTTCGGCCTGGTCGGCATGGGCGGAAAAACCGTTGATGGTAATGATATGCGCCCGCACGGCGATGGGCTCGCCGAAGATGGTCACATGCTTCGCCCCGTCGACGATCTGGCGGCCCAGCGTGCCCTCCGCCGCGAAGCCGACGAAGATGACGCTGCAATCCGCCCGGCCGAGATTATGGCGCAGGTGATGGCGCACGCGGCCGCCTGAACACATGCCGGCGCCGGCCATGATCACCGCCCCGCCGCGGATCGTGTTGAGCGCGATGGATTCCGCGGTCTCGCGGCAGAAATGCAGGCCGGGCGGCCCGAAGGGGTCAATCTTGCGCGCGAAGAGCTGCGCGGTCTCCGGCCCGTAGCACTCGGGATGCTTGCGAAAAATCTCCGTCGCCGATATCGCCATCGGCAAATCGAGGAAGACCGGCAGCGAAGCGGGCAACTTGTTCTGCTCGATCCCCTCGCGCAGGTAAAACAAAAGCTCCTGCGCCCGCTCCAGCGCGAAGGTCGGAATGATGACATTGCCGCCGCGACGGAAACTGGCATTCAGCGCCTCGTAGAACTCATCGATGGACGAATCCAGCGAGCGGTGCAGCCGGTCGCCATAGGTGGTCTCCATCACCACGGCGTCGACATTTTCTGGCGGCGCCGGATTGCCCAGCAGCGGGCGGCCGTAATTGCCGATATCGCCGGAAAACAGAAGTCTCTTTCCTTCCGCTTCGACCAGCACGCTGGCCGAGCCGAGGATATGGCCAGCGTCGAAAAAAGTCGCGCGCAGCCCCGGCGCCAGTTCCATCGGCTTGCCATAGACGGCGTTGCGGCCGAAACGGTCGAACACGTCCAGTGCGTCGAGCAGGGAATAGAGCGGTTCGCTCTTGCCGTCCTTCTCGCCGCGCCGCTCGCTGAGGCGGGCGTGATATTTCGCCTCCTCCTCCTGCAGATGCGCGGCGTCGAGCAGCACCAGGCGGGTCAGGTCGCGCGTGGCTGCGGTGGAGACGATTTCGCCCGAAAAACCGCGCCGGGCGAGCAGCGGCAGGCGGCCGCAATGGTCGAGATGGGCATGGGTCAGCAGCACGAAATCGATGTTTGCGGCGTCGAAGCCGAAGGCCGCGGCGTTTTCCTCGTCGATCCGCCGGCTTCCCTGGAACAGGCCGCAATCGACGAGGATTTTCTTGCCGCCCGCTTCGAGCAGATGACATGAGCCGGTGACGCCGCGATCCGCGCCGTGAAAGGATAATTTCATGCGTTTTGCTCCTGAGACTTCATTTCGCTCGGCGCCTTGCGCTCCCAGTTTCTGCACGCCGTCAAAAATGTCCTGCGCCGTTTCGGCGAACCAGAAGAGTTCGCGGTCTTCGAGATCGATCACCCCCTCTTCGGCGAGAAAATCGAAATCGATCGCCTTGCGCCAGAACGCCTCGCCGACCAGCACGATGGGGATCGGCCGCTTCTTGCGCGTCTGCACCAGCGTGAGCACTTCGAACAATTCGTCGCAGGTGCCATAGCCGCCGGGGAAGGCGACCAGAGCCCGCGCCCGTTGCAGGAAATGCAATTTGCGCAGTGCGAAATAGCGGAACTGGAAGCAGAGCTCCGGCGTGACATAGGGATTGGGATATTGCTCGTGCGGAAGGCTGATGTTGAGGCCGATGCTTTTCGCTCCGACGTCGAAGGCGCCGCGATTGGCGGCCTCCATGATGCCCGGGCCGCCGCCGGTGACGATCAGCGTGGTCTTGTTGTCGCTGGTGAGATTGGCGGCGCCGACGAGTTTGCCGAATTCCCGCGCCACCTCGTAATAGCGGCTCTTGGCCAGGATCCGTTCCGCCACCGCGAGCTTGCGCTCCAGTACGAAGGAGTCGTGCGCGCCGTTGTCGGCGACGAGTTTTGCGCGCGCGATCTCGACGCGGCGCCTCGCTTCCGAGGGCTCGCAAATGCGCGTCGAGCCGAACACCACGATGGTCCGGCCCACATCCTGGCGGCGCAGCGACAATTCGGGTTTCAGGTAATCCATCTGCAGCCGGAGGCCGCGCGTGTTGACGCCCTCGAGAAACTCCAGGTCCTCGACCGCGGGCCGATAGGACGGCGATTGCAGGATTTTTTTCACGCGCTCCGGCGCGCCAGGGTCTTCCTCGGCGGGCTTGGGGTGGGTCCAGGGCAGCGGTTCGCGGCGTTCTTGCGGATCGGGGGGGCTGGGAATTTGCGGCGATTCTTCGCGGGGCTCAGGATTTTTCTTCAATGTTTTCTCGGTTCGCCAGTGGGATGGGCCTCTTGAGCGCCCCATTATACCCCATGACAGGAAAATGCGATCCTTTCAGATCGGTATGCGCCATCGAACGGCAGTCGCTGGATCGCCAAAAGCCCTGCGAAAATTTTTGAAAATTCTTTTGAACCTTTTCCGCGCTCGTCACGACCCATGGATGCAAGCCGAAGAGACGGCTTCAACTCAGGAGCAAAGACGATGACCAAGACCTCTTTCAACCAGACCTCTTCCACCCTTTCGATGATCCGCCGTGGGCTGAGCGTCCTTGTGATCGGCGGCGCAATTGTAGGCGCCGCCCTCGCCGGTTCGACCGGCGCTCAGGCCCATGGCGTCGGCGGCCACGGCGGCGGACACTTTGGCCATGGCGGCCATGGGTTTGGCCATGGCTGGGGACGCGGCGCCGGCATCGGCCTCGGGCTTGGTCTTCTCGGCGCGGTCGCCTATGACGCCTACGACGCCCCGCGGGTCTGCCGGTGGGAACGTCAGTTCGACGACGACGGCAACTATCTCGGCCGCGCGCGGGTCTGCCGCACCTGGTGACGGCCCGGCGTGGGGCGCGGCGATCCTCCCGAAATGGGCTGATCGCCGCGAAACGCGGGAGATGGGGCTTGACCTTTGGGGCGTCCGGCGGGAACCTTCCTGCTAACGCCTTGTTCTCCCGAAGGTCGCATGAAACAGGATGGTTCCGAGGACGCAGACCTGATCGAACGGATCGGGCGCGGCGACCGTTTGGCGATGCAGGTTCTGTTCGGCCGCCATCGCCTCCGCGTGTTTCGCTTCGTGCTGCGCTTCGTTCGCGACGAGTTCGGCGCCGAGGATGTGCTGGCCGAGGTTTTCCTGGACGTCTGGCGGCAGGCCGGTAAATTCGAAGGACGCTCCAGCGTGTCGACCTGGCTGTTGTCGATCGCCCGTTTCAAGGCGCTGTCGCGCGTCCGTCAGCGGTCCGAATCGCCGCTCGACGAGGAATATGCCGCCGGCATCGTCGATGAAGCGGACAACCCGGAAATCGACCTCGCAAAACGCGACAAGGGCGCGGCCCTTCGGCAATGCCTGGAAAAACTGTCGGTCGAGCATCGTGAGATCATCGACCTTGTCTATTATCATGAGAAATCGGTCGACGAGGTCGCTGGAATCGTCGGCGTACCCGTAGCCACCGTCAAGACGCGCCTGTTCTATGCGCGCCAGAAACTGTCCGAAATTCTCAAGCGCGCCGGGGTGGATCGAGGCTGGCCATGACAATGCGTTCCGAATACGAGGCGCTCGCGGAACTCGCGCCATTTTACGTCGCGGGCACGCTGACGCCTGAAGAGAAGGCCCGGTTCGAAGCCGCCATGGCGGAGGACGCCGAACTGGCCCGAAATGTCGCCGCGGCGCGCGCCGAACGCGAAGAGGTCGTGGCGCTCAACGAGGCCCTGCCGGCGCCCTCGTCCGGCGCGATGGACGCGCTGTTCGCCCGCATCGACGCCGAGCCGGGGAGAAAATCCGGCCTGTGGCGGAAGCTCGACCTCGGCGCGACCCTCGCCGGCCTGTTCTCGCCACGGGCGCTGGGCTGGACTGCTGCTGCCGCCTGCCTGCTCGTCTGCGTCGAAGGCGGACTATTGGCGACCCGGCAGGCTTCGGCGCCATTCGCCGGTTTCGCCACCGCCTCGCGGCCGCACGAGACGGCGCACGGCGCCGGGTTCTTCGCCCTCGTCGCCTTCGCGCCAAACGCCAGCGCCGAAGCCATCGGCGCCGTCTTGACCCAGGCCGGCGCGCAAATCGTGGAAGGACCGCGCGCAAACGGCTTTTATCGCATCCGCCTCGGCGGCCCAGACATAGCGCCCTCGGACGCGCAACGCCAACTCGACGTTTTGCGGCAGGCGACCGCCGCGGTCCGCTTCGCCGCCCCCAGCCCTTGAGGAGACAACGCCATGCGCTTCCTGAGGTTTTGTCTCCTCGTCCTCGCCCTGAGCGCATTGGCGACTCAGGCCCCCGCGCAATATCTGAACGGCGACGGGGTCGGCCAGGGCGCCGGGCGCGGCGTGACTCGCGGCGGCGACGGCGGCTTCCGGCAGCGAGGCGGCGGATTTCATGGCCGCGCCTCTGGCGGGCGCGGTTTTGGCGCGCGGGGATTTGGCGCGCGAGGATTTGGCGGACGCGGTTTCGGTTTGCTGCCGGGATTGCTGCTGCCCGCCATCGCCGCCGGCGCGCGCGCGGCGCCCCAGCCGATCGACGACGAGCCGCCGATCGTGCGGCGTCCGCATCGGCCGCGCAAACCCGTTCCGCCGCCGCATCTGGCGCGCGTCCTCGCCCCCAGACCCGTCATCGCGCGGGTTCATGTTTCCCGCCCCAAGCCAACCATCGCACGGACGAGCGTCGCACGCGCCGCCGCCCCAGCGGCCAATCCGGGCCTCCTGCTGCCCCCTGCCGCGGAAAAGCGCTTTCTCGTCAATGAAATACTCGTCGCCTTCCGCACTGGGACGAGCGAGCGCCGGATCGCCGCCCTCGCCCGCCGTCATCATCTGGAGTTGGCGCAATCCCGCGACCTGACCCTGATCGGCCTGCGCATCGATCGGCTGCGCTTCGCCGACAGACGCCCGCTTCGGGAGGTGATGACGGAATTTTCACGATTGCCGCAGGTGACCCTGGTCGAGCCCCATTATATCTATGCCTTGCAGGACGAGGCCACGAATGCCGAGACGCAGGCGCCGCCTTCCATAGAAAGCCCGGCGCCGCCAGCCGCAGGAAAACGGGCGCCGCCAGCCGCGAAAGAACAGGCGCCCCCGGCGGCGAAAAAGAAGCCGGAGCCGCCGGTCGAGGAAAAGCCGGAGCCTTCGCCCTCCTATGCCGCCGCCCTCCTGCGCCTGGACGCGGCGCACAGGATCGTCACCGGCCATGGCGTGCGCATCGCGGTGATCGATTCCCTGATCGACGCCGCCCATCCCGAAATCGTCGGATCGGTGGCGGGAAGTTTCGATCCGCTCGGCGGCCCCGACATCCGGCCCCAGCCCCATGGAACTGGCATGGCCGGCGCCATCACAGGTCATCGCCAGATCGCCGGCGCCGCGCCGGGCGCGCAAATTCTCGCCGTGCGCGCGTTTGACGGCGCCGGCGCCTCCGCTCGCGCGGTCGGTCTGGATATCCTCTCCGGCATAGACTGGGCGGCGGCGCAAAAGGCGCAGGTCATCAATATGAGTTTCGCCGGCCCGGCCGATCCGCTGCTCGAAAAAATGCTCGCAGCCGCGGCCAAAAAGGGGATCGTGCTGATCGCGGCCGCCGGGAATGACGGCCCGGACGCCGCGCCGCTCTATCCCGGCGCGGATCCCAATGTCATCGCTGTCAGCGCCGTCGACGCCAGCTCTCAGGTCTACGCCAACGCCAATCGCGGTCCCTATGTCGCCCTCGCCGCGCCTGGTGTCGATGTGCTGGTCGCAGCGCCGAGCGCCGCCTATGACCTGTCGACGGGGACCTCGGTGGCTTGCGCCGAAGTCAGCGGCGTCGCCGCGCTATTGCTGGAAAAACATCCCGACCTCGACGGGCCGGCATTGCGGCGGCTGCTTCAGGACACGGCAAAGGCGCTCGCCGGCGCGCGGGACGCCGGCGCCGGCGTCGCCGACGCCGAGGCCGCCGTCATGCGTCTGCCCTGAGCGCCCGTCTGAGATGTCGTCTCCGCGCGTTCATCTCGCGCGTTCATCCTCGCGCGTTCACTTGGGGCTCAGCACGGAGCCGCTTTCGTGGCCGAAATGGAAATCGATGCCGGGGCCGACGCGAATAGGACCACGGCGAGTGACATAGAAGAAGCTGCGCTGGTCTTCGCGCTCGAGCACGGCGCTCGCCGTATTCGTTACCGCTTTGGGATTAGGGGCGTAAGGACTGGCCGCCGTCGCACGATCGGCGGCAAGGGATAACGCGAGCAAAACAGACAGATGGATCAGCTTTGACATGACAGGAATCCTTTTTTGTTCAGAAAAAAGAGATTCCCCCACTCCAAATACACGTTGGCGTACAGCAAGCCCGGCTGCGCGCCCCTCGCCCCGGCTTTCCTTGTTCTATATTAACTCATGGCAAGTCTTCTTCCGCAACCTGACCGAATGAAGTACGCCCACTTTCACGGCGTACGGGCTGTTGCGCCATGCGGACACTGTTCGGGAAGCCCGTCGAGACCTTCATGGCCGATGCTGAGCGCGGAGGCCGGCCTGGCGCCGCCCCCGTCCAGCGTGACGACGTAAATCGAATCGAAATCGTCATCGCGCCAGGGCGGCACGGTTTTCGGGTCGCCGCCATGGGTTTCGAGCAGGCGTCGGGCGAGGATCACGATCTGTTTGTGCTCCCAACCGACCAGCACGGTCGCCTCGCGATATGCCGGCCTCGTCAGCGACCGCCGCAAGCCCTCCAGGCCGGAGACGCCGAAGCGCGTGTCGACTGGCATGCCCAGCGCGATCGCCGTCGGCTCGATGGTCGCGAGCGGACGCACGTAGTCATAGGCTTTGCCGTGATCGAGCTTGCGGTCCGCCGGATTGGGGGCGAAGATCGCGGCGGGCTTGCCGAAGGAGGCCAGAGCCCCGGGCAAGGCGACGGCGCGATTCAACCCCCGGCACGACAGTTGCCCGAGGCCCTCCGCCGGCTTTTCGCCATGTCGAACGAAGATAATGGTCTCGGCGGCCATCGAGGGCGCCACAGTAGCGGCGGTCGCCAGGGCGAGGGCCGCAATCCTTTGTCTGTTTTTCACAATTTGGTCTCCGAGTTCCATTAGGAGCCGATTCCAGAGCGCCGCACAAGCTCACGATTGCCTAACGCCCGCCCGCCAAATGGGTGTATGAGTTGCGGCAGAGGAGATGACGTGATGACCGGACCCGTAGCCTCTCCGCCAGAAGCGCGCGCGTGCGCCGGCGCAGATTCGGCCGCCCCGGCGACGCTGAAAATTTGCGTCCTGCTGCCGGAGGCCGAAACCGTGATTTCCGCATTGCAATGCGCGGTGGCGGCGGCGCGCGGCTTCGACCACGAGATCTGCGCCGTCCACGTCGGCTTTGACTCGAGCCATGCCCTGGTGTCGGCCGAGGAGATGGAGATCCAGCAATTGCGGGACATCTACGAAGGCAGCGCCGCGGCTCGGCTCGCGCGGGTCAGGTCCGCCTTCGAAGCCTTTCGCGCTGCAACTCCAGGCGAACAGGCGATCCAGTGGCGCAATGACGAGGGCGACATTTGCGCCAGCATCGTCAACGAGGCCTGCGGCGCGAATCTTCTCGTCATCAGCCATCCCATCCACATGGACGCCGCCGACGCCCTGCATAGCGCGCTGTTCGACGTCCGCCGCCTGCTGCTGCTGGCGCCGCGCGACGCGCCGGACCAAGGCGCGACCATCGGTCGCCATGTCATCGTCGGGTGGAAGCCCGGCGACGCCACCAGGCGCACGATCGAGGCCGCCCTGCCCTGGCTGCGGCGCGCCGAAAAGATCACCGTCCTCTGTGTGGCCAAGACAGGCGCCGAGGCGTCCGGAGCCGATGCCTACCGCCAGAGCGCCCGCGACTTTTTCGCGCATCTGGGCGTCGACGCGGAGATCGTCGGCCTGGGACGCGACGAGCGCCACGTCGGCCGGCAATTGCTTGACGAGGCCCGGGAACGCGGCGGCGATTGCCTGCTGATCGGCGCCTTCAAACATAGTTCGCTTTGGGAAGCCCTGCTTGGCGGCGTCACCCGCGACGTCCTCGCCGAAGCCGAAATTCCCGTCTTCATGATGCGCTCATAAACAAAGGCCGCGGGCGGGCTCCGCGCGTCGTCACGTCGCCGCCGCTTCGGCCTCCGCCACGGCGGCGGTTTCGCAACCGAGCTCCGGAAAGGCGATGATGCGCCTTTGCCGGAAATCGGCGCGGACGACGATCAGCTCGATCTGCTCCATCTGGCCGAGCATGCGCCGCGCGCGGCTGGGCGAATGGCTGCCGAAGAAGCGCGCGATTTCGTCGTCCCCGGGGCACGGTTGGCCGGTGACGGCGGCGCGGCTCAGGAGCAGGAACACGCCGCGCAGATCATTGGGCAGCCGCTGCGCGAGTTCGACCGCCCGCGCCCAGAGGCTTTCGTCGGCATTGGCGGGGAATGCGGCGCGGGCGCGAAAAATCGTCAGGCGGCGGCTGAAATCGGCAAGATCCGGCGCGCCGGCGCCGAGGCGGCGGATGCGGCAGCGCAGCAGGAAATCGCGATGCAGCGCCGCGGCGGGCTGGAAGGCCGCATTGGCGTCGGCCAGCATCTGGCGGATGATCTCGTCGATCGCCTCCTCGCGCTCGCCGTCGCTGAGTTCGGGCGGCGGGGCGGCGACATAGTCCGGCGGCGCCGCCTGCTCGATCCGGGCGAAGATCGCCTGCGCCGACACGGGCGCGCGAGGCCGCGGCGGTTCAGCCGCCTCGGTCTGCGGGAAAAAAATCAGGCTCTGCAAGTCGTCGCCATCGGGCGTTGCAGGCAAGGGCAGGAGCCCTGGCGCGCTGGCGCGATCCGCCGTCGCCACGGGGCCGATCCGCATGGGCGCCGGACGCCGGGCGATGGCCGGGCCGAGGCCGATGAAGGCGCCGCGCTCGAGATCCCGGAACGCTTCGGCCTGCCGCCGCTCCATGCCGAGCAGGTCGGCGGCGCGGGCCATGTCGATGTCGAGGAAGGTGCGGCCCATCAGGAAGTTGGACGCTTCGGCCGCGACATTCTTGGCGAGCTTGGCCAGGCGCTGGGTGGCGATGACGCCCGCGAGGCCGCGCTTGCGGCCGCGGCACATCAGGTTGGTCATGGCGGCGAGGCTCATGCGGCGCGCTTCGTCCGAGGCGTCGGCCGCGGCGGCGGGGGCGAAGAGCTGCGCCTCGTCCACCACCACCAGCGCCGGAAACCAGTACTCCCGCTCGGCCTCGAACAGGGCGTTGAGGAATTGCGCGGCGCAGCGCAATTGCCCGTCCACTTCCAGGTTTTCGAGATTGAGCACCACGGAGACGCGATGGCGGCGCACGCGCGCGGCGACGGCGCCGAGATCGCCCCCGCATTCGGCGGCGTCGAGGGCGAGATGGCCGTAACCCTCAGCCAGCGACACGAAGTCGCCCTCGGGATCGATGACGATTTGCTGGACGAGGCGCGCGCTCTGCTCCAGCAGGCGACGCAGCAGATGCGATTTCCCCGAACCGGAGTTGCCCTGCACCAGCAGGCGCGTGGCGAGCAATTCCTCGAGATCGATCACCGCCGGTGAGCCCGCGCCGGTCAAGCCAATGTCAATGCCCGCTCCCATCCGCTCTTCTTCGACTCCCCTGTTGCTGGCGCGACGGAGGAGATAGCATGCCCGGCGCCGGGAAAGGCGCCTGTCTGACCGGCGTTCACAGGATTTTCGCCGCGCCCCCTTACTTGGCTCGACCCAGACGGGCGGCCAGGCCTATTTTGGCTATTAAATCGGGGCGTTGCGTATTAAAGCTGCCAAATCGGGCAATTGTGACAATTTGATTGCGCGAAGTTACAAGCCTCGCAAATGGCGCACCCAGCCGCCGCGCCGTAAAGCGCCCCCAAGGACCGACTGAATGGCCTATCGAAATTTCCTGATCACCTACAGCGGCCGCGTCGGCTCGACCGCGCTGATCGATCATCTGAAGCTCGTGCCAAATGTCGTGGTCCCGGTCTTCGAAGAACTCGATTTCTGGTCTTTGGAAGCAAATGACGAACTTGGCCGGATCAACCACGCCAACATTCATGACAATGTCGCCGGCATCTATTCCGACGACCGCGACGGCCGGCCCGCGAGCAGTTTTTCTGTGGGTTTCAAGTGGCGGGTCTGGGGCGACATGGCGGCCCTCGCCTCCGTCTTGAAACGCCACGACGTGCTCGTTTTCAACCTCACCCGCGCCGATATCATCGAGTTCATCGGCAGCCTATATCTATCGGACCTCGTCTACGGCGAATATAATTCACCCCAATTCATGCTGCGGGACGCAGAGACGGAAGAAGAGCGCCAAAAGATCCTTTTTCGTTACCGCATGACCAAAGTCGAAGTCGACCTGGACAAATATTTCAACCTGCTGGAGCAGCGACTGGCGGAGGAAAAGGCGCGCGTCGCCTTGCTGCGCGAGCTGCAGGGCCTTGGCGTCGAGATCAGGACGATCTTCTACGAAGATTTCACCTACAAGAGATTTCACTTCCTGTCGGCGATCCTGGCCGCGTTGGGCCTGCCGGCGTTGTCCGCCATGCCCGTCACCAAGCTCCAGAAAGTCTCGTCGGCCTTTCCGTCCGAACAATTTACCAACCGCGCCGCCCTGTTCGAGAGCCCGCGCCTGATCGACGCCGTCAGAGAATGGGAAAAGCTGCTTTTTACCGACGGGTTTCGACCTCTGCTTTGACGAGTTGACCATACGTCATAACCCGGTTAGAGGGACTGCTCGCGGGGGCGCTGAAACATGGCGGGAATGAAGACTTTCGGCGTCGCCATCCTGTTGGCCCTGGCGGGATTTCCTTCATTCGCCGAGCCGGTTTCGACGCCGCCCATCATTTATGCCGGCGCTTTCGGAGCCCGATGTGACGGCGTCCACGATGACGCGGCGGGAATCCGGGCGGCGATAGCCGCCGCCGTCGCCACAGGGCAATCCGAAGTCCATCTCACCGCCTGCCTGAACGACTATCTTCTGTTGACCAAGGACGCTACGGGCCTGGCCGCAATCGTCATTGGCGATGGCGCGAGCTCCGACGCCGTGAACCTTGTCGGCGACGCCTATGCCGTCGATCTCGAGGATACGACGTTCAAAAAACGCGTCCGGCTCTATCTCGGCGACGGCATGAACGTCCCGGCTGTCTACCATCGCAAGAACGCCGCAATATCCTCGCTTCGCAACCTGGAAATCGACGGCAATCAGGGCCATCAGACTGGCAACGCCGCGAACGCTTGCGGCAACCTGCTGTATACCATTTGCTCCGAGGATTACGTTTCCCCAAAAAGAGAGAGCGGCCTTTCGTTGTTCGACGTGGTGCTGTCGGGCGGCTACAATGGCGCCTATTACGTGGGCACAGGGCGAGGCGGCGTCTATCTTCAGAACGTGTGGGCGCTGGGAAGCGGCAAGACGAAACAAGACGCGCAGATTTTGTTGAATGGTTACGATACGATTGTCGACAATCCCCAGATCGCAAGCTCGACTGGCTATGGCCTTTATATCGGCGAAGGGACGCAATACCAGATCAACAACGGCGCGATGTGGAGCAATAATGTCGCGCTGGCGATCGGCGCGAGCGTCAACCAGGTCAGCGTGATTGGAACGCAGATCGGCGCCAGCGCAACCGACGGCATTGAGACCGCCGGACCTACCAGCCTGCACGACAACGGAACGCGCACATTTTCGAACATATCATTCAATTCGAACAGCCTGTCGTCCAATGGAGGTTTCGCCGACCTCGCCGTGGCCGCCGGGGGGAAGGCGACGCTGGTCGCGCCGGATTTCGCCGGCAATAGTTCCGGCGGAGCCAAGCCGAACTATGGCGTCCATTGCAACGGCCCGGCGGGGAGTTGCAATATCCAGGTGCTCGCGCCCAACTTCGTTCCAGGCGCCAGCGCGACGATCGCCCTCGCCAATGACCCCGCGTCGATGAAGACCAGCTTTTTCGGCAGCGTGAGGCTGGACGAAGTCGATGTCGCGGGTCATGTGCGGGCGGCCGCCGGCTTCTTCAGCGGCGCGAGGGCGGGCGTGTCCTGCGACGGTCCGCCTTCCGCCTCGTTCGCGGTGAGCAACGGCATCGTGACCCATTGCTGATGGACCGCACGGGTCGCCGCCCTCCGATATCGCGAAGCGCTGGACGCAATGCAACCGGACGTGTAAGGATTTGACTTGCGAGGAAATGTGGTTTTCCGGCAGGCCGCAGCAATTCGGAGTAAGATAATCGTGTATAAACATGACGCTGCAATATTTTGCAAATCATTTCGCGACGACTTTGACAGACTTAAACTACTCTTGTCCAGCGTAGCCGCACAAAAAGTTGATCTCCCTGTCTTGATTTCCGTTCCGGAAAACGACCTGGAGTTGCTGAAGTCGATTGTCGGCCCTTCTCAGCAGGCTCACATCGTCACCGATGAGTCTTACGTCATTCCGGGAACGCCGTTCCAGTACGGATGGCTGCAACAGCAGGTTTGTAAACTTTCGGTCTACAGGACGAATTTCGCCAAATCCTACGTCATGATCGACAGCGATACTTATTTTATCGACGATGCACGCCGGCTCGTCGACCATTGCAACCAGGGGCACATCGTGGCCTCCTCCGTTTTCACGAAATTTTTCGCCGCCAACGATCGGCTCATCGGCTATCTAAGGCAAGGGTCTTCGGACGCGCCAATTAGCGCCGCCGGCCGGTTGGATGGCTTCGACGATCGCCTGGCCGTCGTGCTCGATAAATTCGACGAAATCGACAAGAAGAAGCCGGACGAAAAAGGCCATATCATCAACGACCTGTTCGCCGCCCCGCAGCTGGCTTTTCAGCCGTCACAGCTGTTTCACTCAGAGAATCCTCGAGAAATTTTCGAATTTCCTGGCTGAGCGCGGGATGGACTTTTATTCTTGCCTGAAAATAGCGCCATGGGAATATAACTGGTACGCCTGTTTTGCTCTGGCGAAGTGGCCGGGCGCCATCACCTGCATTTGTTCGCCGGTGCTCCATTTCGCGACGGAGGCAGATATCCTGGACGCGAAGAAAATGGGGTTCACCGCCGACGACTTTAGAAGGCGTTTCGTGGCGATCCAGATGGCTGCAAGGCATTTTGAAGGCACTGCATATTGAAATAATACCTCTAAATGTCGATGCTGCAGCGCTTCGCCGAACCGCCCGTGGACGTAAATCTCTACATGACACATTCAATAAAGTGGCAGCAGCTGCGTTGCATGCCTTTACGGCAAGCTAAGCCTCATGTTAACAGGTCGTTATCAAAAATAGCGATCTGTTTGGAGGGCCGCCTTGAGCTCCTTGATGACCAGCGAAACCGCCTCCCGCATCGCCGGCCTCTTGTATGGCAACATCCTCCACCGGAACGGCGACCCCGAGGGCTACAAACATTACTACAATATCATCACCAATAACGAGCAGACGCTCACCGAGCTGATTTACGATTTTTATGTCTGTGACGAATTCATAAACAGTTTCGTCGTCAACGAAACGCCGAACGAACTGGTGCGCAACCTGCTGTCGACGTTCTTCAATGTCGAACTCGCTGATGTCGGCTGGGTTGCCGGGCCCCTCAATGTTCTGGTAAAGCAGGGGCTTCCTGCGACGATCAAGTATTTTCTGGACGACAATCGCTATCAGGATCGTCACGGACCGCAAAGCGTTCCCCGCTACGTGGTTAAACACAGCCTGCCATTCTGATCCTCGATCTGTTGGCGCGCACGAAGGAAAGGTCCTGGTTTCGTGTCGGAGCAAGTTCGTATCGAGGGCGGCCAGCTGATCTACGGCTTCCCTGTCGGTCATGGATTCAGCGGCGTTGACGCCATAGACGTTTTTGTGGACGATTATCTGGTCGGCTCTGAAATGGTGCTGCTGGACGAGCAAACAGGCGAAGCCTCGGCCCGGATCGGGCTCCATTCCCTTCCTTCGTTGACGTTTCCGGCGGTCTTTCGCGGCGTGATCCGCGACAGGAACGAGGAGCAGCCGATTGCGGTGATCGAAAGCTTCGAGGACCTGCTGAAGCAGGTCGGGCCAACTCGCGCCTCAGCCCAGATCGTCGGCGTCCAGCCCGACCGGCTTCGCTGCGAGGTCGACATCGAGACCCTGCCGTCCTATCCCCGCGAATTCGTGCTGTTCGTCAACAATGTGCGGGCGGCCGCCGCGATGTCCGTCCCCGGCAAGCATGAAAACCGGGCGACGGTCGTCAGGCACAAGCTCGATTTCGACCTTGCCGCCATTCTACGTGACAGCGATTACATCGAAATCGTCGAGCAAATGACGAGCACTGTCATTCTGGCGATGACGATCACATGGCTGAGCCTGATGGGTCCCGTGCTCTCGGAAATGCGAAGCCTGCGCAAGGACGTCAAGAAGGCGATCGCGCAGGGCGAAGAATTGCGGTCGCGGCTGGAAGTCCTGGCGAGCGTCACCAACGAGAAATTCTTTCTCGATCGGCTCGACCTCTATTACTTCCTCATGAGCGATCGGCTCGATCGCGAAATGAAGTCGATCCACGCCATGATTGCCCCCCCGGCCGGCGAAGCCGTCGAAACTCCGCCTCCCCCGGGCGGCAGCAGGCGCTACGCCCCCTCGGAGATCGAGGGTGTCGGCTTCCACAATCTCGAAAGCAGCGGGTCCGGAGAGTGGCGCTGGTTCGGGCCCAAGGTCACCCTGATCTTCAAGGATATTAAGCCTGGGGCGCGCCAGCTCAGGCTGAGCTTTTCCCAGGTCGCCGCCGGTGTCGACGTCGGGCTCTTGCGGGGGACGATTGACGGCGTTGAAGTCCAGCCGACGTTCCGCGCTGCGCCTGGGCTCAACGAGGTGTTTTTCCCGCTTTATCGGCGCCCAACGCGCCCGGACCGTGCGATGATCGCGCGGATCGAATTCCCTGGCGGCGTTTCCTCGGCGACGAATTCGCGCGTCCTGTCGGCGGCATTCCGTGAAGCGGAAATCGTCGATGAGTAGGATCGACGGTTTCGATGTCGGGGCGACGCTCCAGGGCGCTGGAGTTCGGCCGTGTTTAACGTCGTCTCGCCATGGCCGCCGCAAAGGAATGGCATCGCCGATTACGCCTATGAAATCGCCAAGTGTTCGAGCACGCCGCAGACGATCGTCACGCGCTCGCTGAACCCACGGCCCTGCGGCGACCAGGTCCGCATTCTCTACGAGACGGATCGCGACGCCCTCGCGGCGCTCGAACTCGGCCCCGATCCTTTACCACTTCGGCAATAATCCCGATCACGCCTTCGCGGCGCGCTTGTTCCTGAGCCGCCCGGGATCGGTCGTGATCCACGACACGAGCCTGCACTATCTGGCCGAACTCATCGACCGGACCATGCCCGGGTTCCTCGCGGCGCAATTGCGCGCCGAACTGCCGGAACTGGCCTCGGCGTTCGAGACGCTGTGGCGGCGCACCGGCCAGAAGAGAGGGGTCGAACATCGCGAAATCAAGCTTCTGTCCTGGCTGAAAAGCGCCCCGCAGGTCATCGTCCATTCGCACTATGCGGCGCGCGCCATCGGCTCCTATTTTCCGCACAGCAAGATCGAGATTATCCCGCATTTCGCCTACGAGACGCACGCAAGCGCCTCGCAGCTCGCCAAAAGAAGACTGGCGGCGCGGCAGAGGCTGAAGATCGACGACAATGTCTTCCTGTTGTCGACGCTGGGATTTGTGACCGCGAACAAGCAATATGGCGAAATACTCAGGGCGATCGGACAATTGCCGGCGGCCGCGCGGGGGCGCGTCAAATACATCGTCGCGGGAGAAATCCGGCCGGGGGAATATCATATCGAGCGGGCCATCGGGCAGAGCGGGATCGGGGACAGGGTCGTACTGGCGGGATTTTGCAGCGAAGCGGAAATGGAAGACGTCCTGCTCGCGAGCGACCTGGTCTTCAATCTCCGCTATCCCACATTCGGTGAAAGTTCCGGCTCGGTCGCCCGCGGACTTGGCCTGGGCTGTGCGCTGGCGGTGACGGATGCCGGGTCTTACTGCGAATTGCCCGACGACGTCTGCTTCAAGCTCCCCGCCAAGCCGGATCCGATTCGCGAAATCGCCCGACTGATCGAAGCCTCCATGGAAGAAGCCGAAAAGATCGCGCAACGGCGTGACGCCGCGATCCATTATGCGCGGACCGCGCTCAATCCCGAGAGGATCGCGGCGCGATATGCCGAGCTCGTCCTGCAGCAGGGACGCTTCCTATGAGCCTGGAAGGCCCGCCGCAGATCCGCAATCTGGTCGAGTTGAACCCGTCGGCCGACGCCGCCCGTTTCGTCGCGCGATCTCTGGCCGGCGACGCGCGCTGCCTCACGCTCACCCAGTTGAACGGCGGCTGCGAACTTGCCGCGGTTTGCGCGCCGCCGCGGCTGGGCCTGACCACCCTGCTGCCCAGGGCCACAAGTTTCATGGCGACGAGTTCCCTCACGTCGACGACGACGCTCGAGGAAAGCTCGCCGCCCCTGGCCGCCTTGCTGTCAGACCTGCGCCCGGTTCGCATGCTGCTCGCCGGAGAAACGGCCAATCCGGATCATGTCGAGAAGGTCGCCGCGCTTTACCATCCGGATGTCGTCTGGCTCCCGGGCGACCTCCGCCTGGATGGCTTGCACGCGAGCCTGCAGGCCGCGCCTTATGCGCCCAGGGTCGACACGCGGGCATGGGGATTGGGCAAGACGGTTCTCCTGGCCAACAGCGCCGGCGCCCAGGCGTTGGACACGGCGTTCCTGGCTTTCGACCGGACGGTGCGACGGCGGCGCAATCTCCGAAAAATCGTCCATGAGGTCGAAGACCTCGTCATGGATCGCGGCGTCGCCCCGGTCGAAAGGGACACGTTCTATTCCTGGGCATGGACCGGCCCGGGAACGCTGGCCTCCTTCCTGGTTCCCTCGAACGGCGCCAGCCGCCTGAGACTGACCGTCTTCTTCTTCGGCGCGCGGACGCCGGTGGACGCAGACCACATCCAGCTCTGGGTCGAAGGCGAAAAAACGACCGCGCGCCATTATCAGGATGAGCTGAAGATCGAGGCCGACTTGCCGGCGCCGCCCGCTCATTGCTGCCTGCGGGTGGAGCTGCGGCAGGCGCGCACGGTCATGACCGACGACCGGTCGCGCCAGATCGGCTATGCCTTGCACAAGGTCGCGGTGGAGTTGTTGAGTTGAGAGCCCTGGTCATCACGCCCACGCCCACCCATCCGACCACGCAAGGCAATCGCGTCCGCGTCCTGCAGATGGCTTCGGCGTTGAAGGCGAGCGGCGCCACGGTGGAATTGCTTTACTTCGCGCTCGACGGACTGGACCCCGACGGCGTCGACCTGATGCGCGACACTTGGGACGCAGTGCACATCATCCCCACCCAGGGCTTCCGTCCCCGTCGTTCATTCGCAGCGGTCTGGGGCCTGGACGACTGGATCAGCCCGTCCGCGCTCGAGGCGACCAGGCACCTGGCCTCCACCGTCCATTACGACATCGTCGTCGTCAATTACGTCTGGTGCTCGCTGTTGCTGACCTTGTTTGACGGCGCCGAAACCGTGCGGGTTCTCGACACACACGACGCCTTCGGCGAACGGCACAAGCTCGCCCGCGCCAGCAATCTCGATCCGCACTGGTTTTACACCACGATCGAGGAGGAGGCCAAAGGGCTGGCGCGCGCGGACATGGTCGTCGCCATCCAGGCCGACGAAGGGGCGTATTTCTCCAAGATCGCGGATACCCCGGTTTCCGTGATCGAATATGCGATCGCGCCCCGCTTCCTGCCGCCCAGGAATGGCCGCCCGCTGACCATTGGCTACCTGGGTTCGTCAAATCCCTGGAATGTCAAAAGCGTCGAAATCTTCGACGCCGACATCGCGCCGAAATTGGAGAGTTTGCCGCCTGAGCAAAGGCCGCGCCTGCTGCTATTCGGCTCCGTTTCGCGCGCCGCGTCGAATCTGCGCGCGTTCCAGCCGATGGGCATGGTCGATGACGTCCAGGACGCCTATGAAATGATGGATTTCGTCGTCAATCCTATGATCGGCGGCACCGGATTGAAGATCAAGACGGTCGAGGCGCTTGCCTACGGCCGCCTGACGTTGTCCACCCGCTCGGGCGGCGCCGGGCTCGAACATATCCATCCCGATCTCGGCCACGCGGATATCGCGTCCCTGAGCGGGCGAATCCTGGAACTCGCCGCTCATCCCGAGACGGTCGAACCCGCCGCCGAACTGATGCGCGAGCAGTATGTCAATTATTACGACAGCGTCTGCGCAAGCGTGAAAAAAATGCTGAATGCGCTGTTCGTTTCCCCTGCCGCCTGCGACAGGATTGCGCCGTGACGGCCGGCCGGGAAGGGGTAGAGAGAGCGGAAACGAATTTCTGCGATGGTCGGGAAACCGCGCCACAGCCATCGAACCCGGGTCCGATCTTGAGCCAGCATCCTCTCCTCCGCGCCACGCTGGCCTCGTTCGAAGGCCTCAAGGCGGCCTTGCGCTCGGAGCGCTCCTTTCGGCAGGAAGTCGTCCTGCTCGCCGTGGCCGTTCCCGCCGCCTTCGCGCTGACGCCGGACTTTTTCCGCCGGGCGGAACTGATCGCCTGCCTGCTGGCGTTGCTGGCCGTCGAACTGCTCAACACCAGCATCGAGAAATTGTGCGATCACACCACGCCGCAACTCGATCCGCAGATCAAGATCATCAAGGACATGGGCTCGGCCGCGGTGTTCTGCGCCATCGGCATGGCCGGCGCGCTCTGGGGCGCGGCCGTGCTGGCGCGGCTCGGCTAAACAAAAAACAAAAGAAATTTTCTAGCGCGCGATCGCGACGCCCTTGATTTTCAGCCCCTCGATTTCCTCTGCGGAGTAACCGCATTCGGCGAGCAGCGCGTCCGTCTGGGCGCCGATTTCCTGCGGCGGCGCCGGCGGCGCGCAATGAGCGTTGGCGAAGCGCGGCGCCGGCGCCGGCTGGACGAAACCGCCCGCCGCAACGAAATTTTTCCGCGCGGCCATGTGGGGGTGGCGGGCGGCTTCGGCGAGGTCGAGAACGGGGGATACGCAGGCGTCGGTCTGCTCCAGCAGCTCCGCCCATTCCTCGCGGCTGCGGCTCAAGAAGATCGCCGTCAGCTTTTCGCGCAGGGACGGCCAGGCCGCACGGTCATATTGCCGGCGCGCGTCCTCTGCCGAGAGGCCGATCTTTTCCGCCAGCACGGCGAAAAACTTCGGCTCGATGGCGCCGACGGCGAGGAAAGAGCCGTCCGCGGTCTCGTAGGTGTCGTACCAGGGCGCGCCGCTGTCGAGGATGTTTTCGCCGCGCTCCGCCGAGGCGATCCCTCCGGCGCGCAGGGAACAATTCATCGCCATCAGCGAGGCGACGCCGTCGACCATGGCCGCATCGACCACGTCGCCCTCCCCCGTCGCGCGGGCGCGCAAGATGCCGGCGAGCATGCCGAGAGCCAGATACAGCGCGCCGCCGGCGTAATCGCCGACGAGATTGAGCGGCGGGACCGGTTTTTCGCCCTTGCGCCCGATGGCCGCAAGCGCGCCGCCCAAGGCGATGTAATTGATGTCATGGCCGGCGGCGCGCGCCAGCGGCCCGCTCTGGCCAAAGCCGGTGATCCGGCCATAGACGAGGCGCGGGTTGCGCTTGTGGCAAGCTTCCGGCCCGAGGCCGAGACGTTCGGTGACTCCAGGGCGAAAACCCTCGATCAACCCATCGGCTTTTTCGACCAGCCGCAATACGACCTCGACGGCTTCGGGCTGCTTGAGATCGAGCGCGATGGAGCGCCGCCCGCGCGCGACGAAATCCAGTTCGCGCGCCAGCGGCAGGCCGACTTCGGCGCCGCCAGGACGTTCGACGCAGATCACTTCCGCGCCGAGATCGGCGAGCAGCATGCCGCACATCGGCCCGGGTCCGATCCCCGCGATTTCGACGATCCTTATTCCCGCCAGCGGTCCCATTCAAAGCCCCCGCGCAATGACCATGCGCTGAATGTCGCTGGCGCCTTCGTAGATCTGGCAGACGCGCACGTCGCGATAGATGCGCTCCACGGGATAGTCGCGCATGTAGCCGGCGCCGCCGAAAATCTGGATCGCCTGCGAGCAGACGCGCTCGGCCATTTCCGAGGCGAACAGCTTGGCCATCGAGGCTTCGGTCAGGCAGGGCAGTCCGGCCTCGCGCAATTGCGCGGCGTGCAGAACCAGTTGGCGCGCGGCCTCGATTTCCGTCGCCATGGAGGCGAGCCGGAAGGCCACCGCCTGATGCTCGAAGATCGGCTTGCCAAAGGTGACGCGTTCGCGGGCGTAGTCGCGGGCGGCCTCGAAGGCCGCGCGCGCCATGCCGACCGATTGCGAGGCGATGCCGACGCGGCCGCCCTCGAGATTGGACAGCGCGATGCGATAGCCCTCGCCCTCCTCTCCCAGACGAAGGTCGGCGGGGAGCCGCATCTCGTCAAAGGCGATCTGGCAGGTGTCGGAGCTATGCTGCCCGAGCTTTTCCTCGACCCGCACCACCTTGTAGCCGGGCGTGTCGGTCGGCGCGATAAAGGCGGAAATGCCCTTCTTTCCAGCCGAGGGATCGGTAACGGCGAAAGTGATGATCACTTGGCCGTTCTTGCCCGAGGTGATGAATTGCTTGGTCCCCGTGAGGACGTAATGGTCGCCGTCGCGCCGGGCGCGGGTCAGCAGGCTGGAGGCGTCGGAGCCGGCTTGCGGCTCGGTCAGGGCGAAGCCGCCGATCCATTCGCCGCTGGCGAGTTTGGGCAGGAAGCGCTGCTTCTGCTCTTCCGTGCCGAATTTGACGATCGGCCCGCAGGCGACCGAATTATGCACGCTGACGATGGTCGAGCAGGCGCCGTCGCCCGCGGCGATTTCCTCCAGCACGCAGGCATAGGCGACTGCGCCTATGTCGGAGCCGCCATAGGCTTCCGGGGTCGTCATGCCGAGGAAGCCGAGCTCCCCCATCGCCTTGAGTTCGTTTCCCGGGAAGCGATGCTCCCGGTCGCGGTCGGCGGCGGTCGGGGCCAGTTTGTCGCGGGCGAAACCGCGCGCCATCTCGCGGATTTCGCTTTGCGTTTCGTTCAACAGCATGGCTGGTCCTTCAGGACAGGAGTTCGACGGCCATGGCGGTGGCTTCGCCGCCGCCGATGCACAGCGAGGCGACGCCGCGCTTCAGCCCGTTCTTCTGCAAGGCCGCGAGCAGGGTGACGAGGATGCGCGCGCCCGAGGCGCCGATCGGATGGCCGAGCGCGCAGGCGCCGCCGTGGATATTGACCTTGTCATGCGGCAGGTCGAGATCGCGCATCGCCGCCATGGCGACCACGGCGAAAGCCTCGTTGATCTCGAACAGGTCGACCTCGCCCAGCGCCCAGCCGGTCTTTTCGGCCAGCTTGCGGATGGCGAAGATCGGCGCGGTGGCGAAGAGATGCGGCTCCTGCGCATGGGTGGCGTGGCCCGCGATTTTCGCCAGCGGACGCAGCCCGCGCGCCTCGGCCTCGGAGCGCGCGCATCAGCACCAGCGCCGCCGCGCCGTCGGAAATCGAGCTGGAATTGGCGGCGGTCACCGTGCCGCCGTCGCGGAAGGCGGGTTTCAAGCCGCGGATTTTTTCCAGGCTTCGCCTTGCCCGGCTGTTCGTCCTGGGCGACCGAAATTTCGGATTTTCCCACGCGCACGCTGACGGGCGCGATCTCGCCGGCGAAGCTGCCGTCGCCGATGGCCTTTTGCGCCCTTGTCAGCGAGGCCAGCGCATAATCGTCCTGGGCCTCGCGGGTGAACTGGTAGGTCTGGGCGCAATCCTCGGCGAAGGTTCCCATCAGGCGGCCCTTGTCATAGGCGTCTTCGAGCCCGTCGAGGAACATGTGGTCGATGACCTTGCCATGGCCGAGCCGGTAGCCGCCGCGCGCGCGGTCGAGCAGATAGGGCGCGTTGGTCATGCTCTCCATGCCGCCCGCCACCGCGATTTTGGCGCTGCCGGCGAGGATCAGGTCATGGGCGAACATCGCGGCCTTCATGCCGGAGCCGCACATCTTGTTGACCGTGGTGGCGCCGGCGGCCGTGGGCAGTCCCGCGCCGAGCGCCGCCTGGCGCGCGGGCGCCTGGCCCTGCCCCGCGGGCAGCACGCAGCCGAACACGACTTCGTCGATCTGGTCGGGCGCGACCCCGGCGCGCTCCAGCGACGCCTTGATCGCCGTCGCGCCGAGCGCCGACGCGGGGAGGTCTTTCAGATCGCCCTGGAATCCGCCCATGGGGGTGCGGGCCGAGCCGACGATGACGATGGGGTCTGATGAGGGCATGTTGTGCTCCTGGAATTGCAAAGCGTTTTCAAGCGAAGTGGTCACCGGATCGCGTGAACTTCAGCGCGCGCCCATGCGCAGGGCGCCGTCGAGGCGGATGACTTCGCCGTTCAGCATCGTGTTTTCGCAAATGTGCTTCACCAGCGCCGCATATTCCGCGGGGCGCCCGAGGCGCGAGGGGAACGGCACGCTCTTGCCCAGCGAGTTCCTGCACATCTTGCGGCATGCCCGCCATCATCGGCGTCTCGAAAATCCCCGGCGCGATGGTCACGACGCGAATGCCGTGCCGCGCCAGTTCGCGCGCCGCCGGCAGGGTCAGGCCGACCACGCCCGCCTTGGACGCGCCATAGGCGGCCTGGCCGATCTGCCCGTCGAAGGCCGCGACCGAAGCCGTATTGACGATCACGCCGCGCTCGCCGTCCGCGCCGGGCTCGCCCTTGGCGATGGCGGAGGCCGCGAGACGCATCATGTTGAACGTGCCGACGAGGTTGATATTGATGGCCTTGGCGAAGGACGCAAGATGATGCGGGCCGTCGCGGCCCAGAATCTTCTCGCCCGGCGCGACGCCCGCGCAATTGACCAGCCCATGCAGGCCGCCGAACGCGTTGACGGCGGTGGCGACCGCAGCCTGGCCCTGCTCGTCGCTGGTCACGTCGGTGGCGACGAAGCGCGCGTTGTCGCCCAATTCCTTGGCCAGCGCCGCGCCGGCCACATTGAGGTCGGCGATGACGACCCTGGCGCCGTCGGCGATCAATTGCCGGGCCACGGCGGCGCCAAGCCCAGAAGCGGCGCCGGTGACGATGAAGACTTTATCGCGAATTTGCATGTTTTCTTCCGCAAATGAAGGGACGATCAGGAGGACGCCTTGCCTTCGGCCTCGGCCTTTTCCTGGTTGCGCAGGATGAACCTTTGCAGCTTGCCGCTCGGCGTTTTTGGCAGGGCGGGCGTGAAGGCGATTTCGCGCGGATAGGCATGGGCCGAGAGCCGCTTGCGGACATATTGCCGCAATTCCTCGGCCAGTTCGTCGGAAGCCTCGAAACCTTTCTGCAGGACGACGAAAGCCTTGACGATTTCGGTGCGCTCCAGATCGGGCTTGCCGACCACCGCCGTCTCGACGACGGCAGGGTGTTCGAGCAGCGCGCTTTCGACGTCGAAAGGCCCGATCCGGTAGCCGGCCGAGGTGATGACGTCGTCGTTGCGGCCGACAAAGCTGATCGCGCCGTCTTCCTCGCGCTCGACCATGTCGCCGGTGCGGTAAAAACCCTTGGCGATGGAGGGCGTGGGCTGGTTGTGATAGCCGGCGAACCAGAACAGCGGCGAGGCGGCGATCTCCACGGCCAGTTCGCCGGTTTCGTTGGGCGGCAGCTCCTTGCCGTCGGGATCGATGACGACGACCTTGAACCCGGCCATGGCCAGGCCCGCGGAGCCGGCGTGCACCTTGTGGTCGAGGGCGTGATGGTTGTTGACGAACATGCCGAGCTCGGTCTGCCCGTAATGGTCGTGGATGGTTGCGCCGAGCTCGGAGGCGAACCACCTGATGACCTCGGGATTGAGCGGCTCGCCCGCGCTGGAGACGACGCGCAGCTTGCCCTTGACCCGCGCCGCGGCCTCGGAGCCGGCGGCGATCAGCAGGCGATAGGCGGTCGGGGCGCCGGCGAGATTGGTGATCTTGTGCTCGTCGATGACGCGATAGGCGCTCTCGACCGTGAACGGCCCGTCATAGAGCGTGGTGGCGTGGCCCAGCAGCAGCGGCCCGGTAATGGCGTAATAGAGCCCGTAGGCCCAGCCGGGATCGGCAATGTTCCAGAACTTGTCCTCGGGGCGCAGGTCGACCGCGTCGACCATGTAGATCCAGAAATTCAGCAGCGCCTTGATCGGCACGACGACGCCCTTGGGCAGGCCCGTCGTGCCCGAAGTGAACATCATCATCATGCCGTCGTCGCCGCGGCGCATCACCGGAGTGAACGCCGGGCTCATGGCGTCCATCCGGGCGTGGAAATCGTCGTCGCCGACGGGAACCGTCTCCCCCTTGTCGGCGCGCGCCACCATGGCGATCGTGATCGGCGACTTGACGTCGTCGAGCTTGGAGCGATTGGCCGGATCGGTCACGACAAGCTTGCAGCCGCTCGACTGCAGGCGGTGTTCGACGGCCTTGGAGCCGAAGGCGGTGAACAGCGGCTGGTAAATCGCGCCGATGCGCCAGGCGCCCAGGATCACCACCACCAGTTCCGGCGTGCGCGGCAGCAGCCCCGCGATCACGTCGCCCGGCCCGACGCCGCGCGACTGGAGGTAATTGGCGAAGCGGGCCGAGAGGTCGCGCAGCTGTTCAAAGGTGTAGCTGGCCTTGCGCCCGTCGGCGCTCTCCCAGTCGAGGGCGACCTTGCCCGGCGAGATATGGCGGTCGCAGCATTCGACGCAGGCGTTGACGCCCTTGTCGAGATCGCCGCTCAGATGCGCGGCCGCGGACTCGAAGCTGAACGAAGCCATGCGCTCGTCATAGGCGGGGATCGACCGGGATTCGGCGCTCATTCTAAATTCCTCCGGATGTATTCTCGATGTGGAGGTTAAGCCTCCTTGACGGCCATTGGACGACAGAACAGACTGGCCGCATATGCCCCGATCGAGAAAAATTTCTTGGCTATTTTACCACACCGGCGCGCGCGAGCCATTGCCGACGCGCCCCGCGGTCCGGAATTGCCGGCGGCGGAGACCATGACAGCGGAAGCTCTCGCGGCGGAACGGCGGATGATCGCGCCGATCTTCGTCGAGGAGGCGCTCGACTGTCTCCGCCGCAAGGACATGCCCGCCGACGACCTGCTGGCGTCGATGGGACTGCCTGCCAGAGTCGAGGCGCCGATCTCCGCGGAAACCTATGGGGCGCTGTGGCGCGCCATCACCGACCGCATGGGCGACGAATTCTTCGGGCTCGGCGGGCGGGCGATGATCCCCGGCTCCTTCACCCTGATGGGCCATGCGGTGCTGCACGCCGGGAGCCTGCGCAAGGCCCTGCCCCGCGCCCTGCGCTTCCTGAACGTGACCGTCACAGATCCCTCCGGCGCGTTCCTGGTCGCCAATGGCCTGGCGCAGATCGTATTGCGCGACGCGGGCGCGCCCCGCTCCGCCTTCGCCTACCGCACTCTATGGATCATGCTGCACGGGCTGGCCTGCTGGCTGGTCGGGCGGCGCATTCCTTTGCGATTGGTCGATTTCCGCTGCCCGGAGCCGGCGCGCGGCGCCGACCATCGCCTGTTCTTCGGCGCGCCGGTGCGCTTCGGCCAGGAGGCGAGCCGGCTGGCCTTCGACGAAAGCTTCCTCGACCTGCCCATTGCGCGTTCGGAGCGGGCCCTGAAGCAGTTTTTGCAGGGCGCCCCGGCAAATCTGCTGGTGCGCCATCGCTACGACGCCGGCGTCGCCGCCAATATCCGCGACCGGCTGAGGCGCCAAAAACCGGCGGAATGGCCTGGAGTTCGAGGCGATGGCGCGAACCCTGCGCATGCCCAACTCCACGCTGCGCCACCGGCTCGGGCAGGAGGGCCAGGGCTATGCCGAGATCAAGGAGGAGGTCCGCCGCGACCTCGCCATGGCCCTGCTGCTCGAGGGCGAGCGCAACATGGGCGAAATCGCGCTGGAGCTTGGCTTTGCCGAACCCTCGGCGTTTTATCGCGCCTTCCGCAAATGGACCTCGAAAAGCCCGGGGGCGTGGCGCCGCGAGGCGGTAGGCGCGAAGGACAGCGCCGCCTCCATGCGCGAATGAGCGCGTGTCGGCCGTGGTTTGCATCCCGCATCCCGTTTCGCGCCCGTCTGCAAACATGACAATTGCTTCCATCGTGACAATTCCGCAACAATATCTTGGCCGCTGATTTCGATTGTTTTTTTGGAACCCGGGGGGGCCTGCCGGCTTCCGGCGGCGCCTGCCTCCGAATTTATACGTAGTATCGGCCCGGACCAGATCGGATAGCGTGCCCCGGCGTTGAGGCGGCGCGGAGACGACTTGGCCGAAGGCGCGACGATTTCGACTAAGGTGTTTTCCGGGGGAATGACGGCCGTGTCTTGCATCACTGAAACCAGGCGCGCCGGCGCGCCGGCCAAAGCGATTTTCGGCTCGAAATTCCTTGACGGTTTCCGGCGCCTGCTGGCGGTTCGCGCCGGGGCGGCGGCCCTCGCCTGCCTGCTGCTCGCCCTCGCCTCGGCGGGAATGGCGCATGCTCAGACGCTTAATTATTCCACAACGACGAGCTTGGCGCAGCCTGCCGGCGGATTGGTCTACGGCCAATCCGTCACCCTCACGGCGACCGTATCCTCCCCGTCTGGAACGCCGACGGGCTCTGTGACCTTCTCCGTAGGCGGTACGAGCTTCACCGCTCCCGTGGATGCCAGCGGCGTGGCCTCGGCTCAGATACCGCCGCCGGCGCTGTCGCCCGGCGCCTATCAGGTCGCCGCCGCTTTTAACGGATACGGCAATTTCGTCGGTAGTAATGCCACGCCTGTTAACCTGAACGTGGCCCAGGCCAGCACGACGACCACCGTGTCATCGTCGCAAAACCCTGCGCCCGTTGGCCAAACCGTCACCTTCACCGCGACCGTGACGGCGGCCTCTCCCGGGTCGGGAACGCCGACAGGCACGGTGACCTTCACCGTGCCGGGCATTGGCGTTGGTACCGTGACCTCTCCGCTGGTCGGCGGCGTGGCCTCTGTTCCTGTGCCGCTGGCCGGCGGCGGGCCGATCACCGCCGTTTACAACGGAGACAGCAATTTTAACGGCAGTACGTCCGCCATCTTGAACGAGACCATAACTGCACCGGCGCCGCCGACCATCGCCGCTTCTTTCAATCCCTCCACAATCAATGCCGGCGGAACGTCGACCCTCACCGTCACGATCACCAATAACAACGCCGTGGCTTTGACGGGCATTACCCTTTCGAGCAGTTTTCCTGCGGGCCTGACGATAACCGGCACTTCGTCGTGCTCCGGGGCGCAGACAGTAAGCAATTCCTCGATTTCATGGACCGGAGGCGCACTCGGCGCCGGCGCAACGTGCCAAATCAATGGCACGGTCACCGCGGCCACGACCGCGTCGGGCCCGATGACCTACTCGGTGGGCTCGGGTTCGACGAATGAGGTCGGCAGCTTCACCTCGACTGTCAGCGCGACCCTCACCGTGAACCCCGCCGCCGCGCCCACGGTGACCGGGATTTCGCCCAATACCGGCCCGACGACCGGCGGAACGTCAGTGACGATCACCGGAACGAATTCTGTCTGGCGCCACGGCCGTCAATTTTGGCAACGTCGCCGCCACGAACGTCACCGTCGTCAGCGCGACCCAGATCACGGCGGTCTCTCCGGCGACCGGCGCCGGCCCGGTGGATGTCACCGTGAAGACGCCGGGCGGAACCTCGACGACGTCTTCGGCCGATCAGTTCACCTATGCCGTTCTGCCGCAGACAGGCCTCCAGTTCACCCTGACGCCGGGCGCGCCCATGACAGTCGCCATCACGCCCCAAGTCAATGGCGCGACCGCTCCGATTTCCTCCTTGGTCATGAGTTTTACGCTGTCGCCGGGCCTGACCCTGAACTCGGCCGGCGGCGCTATCTGGTCCTGCTCGGTAACGACCTGCACGTCGACGAGCCCGATCCAGCCCGGCGCTGCGATTCCGCCGGTCAGCCTCAGCGTCAGCGTCAGTCCGGGCGCCACTTCGCCGCAGTCAATCAACGTAAACTTGTCGGGCGCCGTTCAGCCGTCAAATGCGACCTTTTCCATTCCACTCCAACCGGCTGTCACCGCGATATCGCCCATTACCGGCCCGATGGCCGGCGGAACGGCAGTGACGATCACCGGAACGAATTTCGCTGGCGTCTTGGCGGTCAAGTTTGGCGGCGTCGCCGCCACGAACGTCAACGTGATCAGCACGACCCAGATCACGGCCACCGCTCCAGCGGCGACCGGCGCCGGTCCAGTGGATGTCACCGTGACGACGGTGGGCGGAACCTCGACGCCCTCCTCGGCCGATCAGTTTACCTACGCCAGCACGACGGCGCCCATGGTGACCCAGGTTTCGCCCGCCGCCGGCCCGACGACCGGCGGAAACGTGGTGACGATCACCGGAACGAATTTGTCCCGCGTCACGGCGATCAGTTTCGGCATCGGCGTCGGCACGCCCTTCACTGTCAACCCGCAGGGAACGAGCATCACGGTCACGGCGCCGGCGCACGCCGCCGGACCGGTGATCCTCTACGTTGAGGGCGGCGGCATCGGCTTCACCTTCCCTTACACATACGTGCCGGCCGCGCCGCCGACTGTGGCCTTGTCGGCGTCGTCGCCCTCGGTCTATTTCGGCGCTCCCGTGACCCTGACCGCGACCGTTTCCGGCGGCCTGTCGCCGACCGGCGCCGTCACCTTCCAGGACGGATCGACCGTGCTTGGAAAAGTCGCACTGTCCGGTTCGACCGCGCGCCTCACCGTCTCGTCGCTGGCCGCCGGCGTCCATTCGATTGTCGCGGCCTATGGCGGCGACGCCAACAACCCGGCGGCGACCTCCGGCGTGGCGACGATCAGCGTCAACGCCCGGCCCAATCCCGCCGCGAATTCCGACGTCATCGGCCTTGTCGCCGCCCAGGTCTCCACGGCCACCCGCTTTGGCCAGACCCAGATCGACAATACCGCCCGCCGCTTCGAGCAATGGCATGACGAGGACGACGAGGATTTCACGCCGAATGTCCAGCCGCAAGGCCAGGGGCGCGCCTTCGGGCCGTCCGCTTTCGGCGGCGGCGGATCGGGCGGCCTGTCCGCCCTGGCCGGCGGCGGCTCGGCGAGCGCCGCCAATCCGGCCGGCGGCGGCGCCACGCTGGCCGCGGCCAGCGGCTTCCCGGCGGCGCAAGGCTTTTCTCCGCCGCCTCCGGGGCAATTCCTGGCCTATTCCGCCGACGACCCGCGCGCCAACGGCCTGGCGAAGACCAATGATTCCGAGCGCGCGATCCAGGCTCTGGCCGGCGGCCTGCCCATGGCCGTCGCGTCGCTCGACAAGGCCAATGTCCTGCCGTTCCATGTCTGGATGGCGGGGTCGATCGACTTCGGCCGGCTCAAGGCCGACGGGAGCGCCGACAACCATTTCGCCACCTCGGGCATGACGCTCGGCTTCGACGGCCGTGTCGCCGATAAGCTCAAGGCCGGCGTCGCGCTCGGCTTTGGCGCGGACCACTCGGCGATCGGAACCGACGGAACCAAGGTCGACGCCTCGACCTTCAACGCCATGGTTTACGCCGATTATCGCATCATGCCCCATTCCTTCATCGACCTGACCGCCGGTTATGGCGGGCTGCGCTATAATCTTGCGCGCTGGTCGACGGACGGCGACGTCATGCTCAATGGCGTCCGCGACGGCGCCAACGCCTTCGGTTCGATCGCCTTCACCCAGGAAATCAAATGGGAGGGCCTGAAGTTCTCGCCCTATGGCCGGGTCGACATCATCCGGACGATGCTCGACGGCTATACCGAAACCGGTTCGAGCATCTGGGCCTTGAACTACAATACGCTGGACGAGACGACCGTCTCGGGCGTCCTCGGCGCACGCGTCGCCTACAAAATCCCGACCGCATGGGGGCTGCTGACGCCGATGGCGCGGCTCGAATACCGCCACGCTTTCGAGGGCGGCTATGCGCAGGGTCTGAATTACGCCGATCTGGCGGGCAGCCCTGGCTACGTCCTGCCGGGGTCCGCGATCGCCCGCGACGCGCTCACCGGCGGCGTCACGCTGCGCGCCCAGACCAATGACCTGCTGACGCTGGAGCTCGAATATCTCCTCACCGGCGGAATCGACAATCAGCTGCTGGCGCAGAGAATCCGCGCTTCGGCGAATTACGCCTTCTGAGCGCAGGCCGGCAGGGCGTGTCTCAAGAAACAACGCTCTGCAGAAAGCCGGTCAGATCCTGCGTCACGAAATCCACGTGCGGCGGGGTGTGGTCGTGCTTTTCCCAGTCCTCGCGATGGTCGGTCGCCCCGTGGGGCGGCCGGACTAGCACCGTCAGCATGCCCTGCTCGTGCGGCGCCTCAAGATTATGGACGATATCCTCGAACATCGCCGCGCGCGAGGGATCGACCGCGTGCCGCTCGAAAAAGCGCGTAAAAGTCTGCAAGGCGGGTTTCGGCAGGTAGTCCGCCGCCTCGATGCCGAACACGTCCTCGAACAGATGGTCGATGCCCAGCTGTTTCGCCGTGGCCAGCGCGTGGGCGTGCGAGCCGTTGGTGAGGATCAGCTTGCGCCCTGGCAGCGCCTCGATCGCGCGCGCCAGCGCCGGATTGGGCGCCAGCGAGGAGCGGTCGATGTCATGGACGAAATGCAGGAACTCTTCTGGCGCAATGCCATATTCGTGGATGAGCCCTGACAGGGTCGTACCAAAACGCTGATAATAATATTTCTGGAGCGCGCGGGACGAGATGCCGTCCAACCCGAAAAGCGCAATCAGATAGGCGGTGATACGCGCGTCGATCAGCGGCCAGAGGTCGCTGTCGGGCGGATAGAGCGTGTTGTCGAGGTCGAACACCCAGGTGTCGACCCGGCGGAAGGCCGCCAGGTCGTGGGGAAGATCGGCCGCGCCCTGGGTCACCGCGTGATCAGCGTGCCGGCGCCGTGATCGGTCAAAAGTTCGATCAGAACGGCATGGGGAATCTTGCCGTCGAGGATAACCACGCCCTCCACGCCCTTCTCGATCGCGTAGATGCAGGTTTCGACTTTCGGGATCATGCCGCCGGTGATGGTGCCGTCCGCGATGAGGCCGGGAATCTCGCCAATGCGCAATTGCTTGATCAGGTTCTTGTCCTTGTCGAGCACGCCCGGCACATCGGTCAGCAGCAGCAGCCGCTTGGCGCCGAGCGCCCCGGCGATGGCGCCGGCAAAGGTGTCGGCGTTGACGTTGAAGGTCTCGCCGGCCGCCCCCTGGGCGATGGGGGCGAGCACAGGAATCAGCTCGCGGCCGAGCACCTGCTCCAGCACGGTGGAATCGACTTTCGAGGGCTCGCCAACGAAGCCGAGATCGACCGCGGTCTTGCCGTCCTGCTCGGCCTTCACCACTTTCGCGGCGGTGACCATGTTGCCGTCCTTGCCGCAGAGCCCGATGGCGCGGCCGCCCTCATTGTTGATGAAGCCGACGATCTGCTTGTTGATGGCGCCGGCCAGCACCATTTCGACCACTTCGACCGTGGCCTTGTCGGTCACGCGCAAGCCGTCGGCGAATTCGGACTTGATGCCGAGTTTTCCGAGCATGGCGCCGATCTGCGGTCCGCCGCCGTGGACCACAACCGGGTTCACGCCGGATTGTTCGAGCAAAACCATGTCGCGGGCGAAATCGCGCGCCACCAATTCGTCGCCCATGGCGTGGCCGCCATATTTCACCACGACGATGGTGTCGTCGTAATGGAGCATGTGCGGCAGGGCCTGCATCAGGATCTTGGCCTGATCTATGGCCGCGGCCTGGTCAAGGGGGCGGGAGGCTTCGCTCATCTGTGGCGCCTTTGCAAAACCGGGAGGGCGCGGCCTGTCTAGCCGATTTACGCCCGGTCGAAAACCGTCTTGTCGCGCTCGAACAGCAGTCTCGCGATGGTTTCGCGAAGCTCCGACATGCCATCGCCCTTGTGCGATGACACGAACAGGACCTCGGGATGGGCAGCCGGATGCCCGCGCAGCGCGGCCTGGGCGTCGGCGATCGTCTTCTCGATCTGCGACAGCTTCACTTCATCGCGCTTGGTCAGGACGATCTGATAGGACAGAGCCGCCTGGTCGAGCTGCTTGAGCATGTCATGGTCGACGTCCTTGAGGCCGTGCCGTCCGTCGATCAGCACGAAAACGCGGGCGAGCGGCGCCCGTCCGCGCAGGAACTCCTTCATCAGCCGCGTCCAGTTGGCGATCTTTTCCTTGGAGACCGCGGCATAGCCATAGCCGGGCATGTCGACCAGGCGCAGCAAAGGCTTTTCCGGGTCGGGGCCGAGGTTGAAGAAGTTCAGCTGCTGGGTGCGTCCCGGCGTATGGGCGACGCGGGCCAGCGTCTTGCGGGCGGTCAACGCATTGAGCAGGGAGGACTTGCCGACATTGGAGCGGCCGGCGAAGGCGATTTCCGGCGGCCCCATCGGCGGCAGGCCGTCGATCTTGTCCGCCGCCCAAATGAAGTCGCAAGCCTGCGCGAACAGCTTTCGGCCGATTTCCGCGAAGTCCAGTTCCTGGTCGGCGTCGGTCATGGGTGCATACCTCTTAATCCGCGCCCGTCATTGCGTGCGGAACGAAGCCGTGTGAATAGCTTCGTCGCTTCTCTCCTCGCAATGACGACCCACTGTGAACGCGATCACGTCGCCTTGCGCGCAAACGTCTTTTTCAGATTGTCGAACAGTTCGACCTTCACGCCGGCCTTCTTCATGATCAGCGTCTGCTGCGCCACGGAAAGGAAGTTGTTCCACGACCAGTAGATCACCAGGCCCGCCGGGAAGGAGCCGAGCATGAAGGTGAAGATCACCGGCATCCAGGCGAACATGGTCTTCTGCACGGGGTCGGCCGGCTCGGGGTTCATCTTCATCTGCACCCACATGGTCACGCCCATGACGAGCGGCCAGATGCCGAGATGCAGCAGGTGCCCGACCATCGGCATTTGCGTCGGATCGTAGTGCAACAGGCCGAACAGGGTGAAAACATTGGTCGGATCGGGCGAGGCCAGATCCTTGATCCAGCCGAAGAAGGGCGCCTGGCGCATTTCGATGGCGACGAACAGCACCTTGTAAAGCGAGAAGAACACGGGGATCTGCAGCACGACCGGCAGGCAGCCCGACACGGGATTGATCTTCTCCCGCTTGTAGAGCTCCATGATCTCCTGCTGCTGCTTCGCCTTGTCGTCGGCATATTGCTCCTGGATCGCCTTCATCTTGGGCTGAACCGTCTTCATCTTGGCCATGGACAAGTAGGACTTGCTGGCCAGCGGGAAGAACAGGGCCTTGACGAGCAGCGTGATGACCAGGATGGCGACGCCGAAATTGCCGACGATCTTGTAGATCGTCTCCAGCAGCCAGAACATCGGCCGGGTGATGAAGTGGAAATAGCCCCAGTCGATCAGCATGTCGAATTTCTTGACGCCGAGATCGTTCTGGTAATGGTCGAGCACCTTCGACTCCTTCGCGCCGGCGAAGACGCGGGTAGTCATGGCGAGACTGGCGCCGGGCGCAATGGTCTTGGCCTCGGCGAAGACGTCGGTCTGGTATTGCGGCTGCGCGCCGGAAAATTCACGGAACCAGCCCTTGTAGCTCTCGGACTGATCGGGAATGATCGCCGTGGCCCAATATTTGTCGGTATAGCCAAGCCAGCCGCCCTGAGCGAAGCTGTCGACCGGCATCACCTTGGCCTGATTGGTTTCCTTCTTGATCGCCGCATAGGTCAGTTCGGTGGACGGGCTGTCCGCGCCGATCACGCCGATGAAACCTTCGTGCAGCACCGCGTAGCCGGACGTCTTCGGCTGGCCCTGTCGCGTATCCGTCGCATCGGGGTAGAGCGTGACCGGCTCCTTGCCCGTATTCTCCACCGTGTCGGCGACGGTGAACATGTAGAATTCGTCGACCGAGATCTTGCGCTTGAAAACCAGGCCCTTGTGGTTGTCATAGCTCAGCGTGACCGGCGAGTTCTCCGTGAGCTTTGCGCCGTCGGCGGTCCACAGCGAATCGGATTTGGGCAGGTCGAGGCTGACGCCGCGCGGCGCGATATAGTTGATGTCGATGAAATAGCCGTCTGGCGCGCCGGAGGGCGACAGCAGCACGATGTTCGGGCTGTTGGGGTCGGTTGTCTCGCGATAGTTCTTCAGTTCGATGTCATCGAGCCGCGCGCCTTTGAGGGCGATGGTGCCGAACATGCTCTTGGTGTCGATGACGATGCGCGGGCTCTGCAGCAGGGCGTCGGCGCGATTGAGCGGCTGGTCGGGCGCGACCGGATTGGCCGCGCCGGGAGCGCCCGCGGCCGCCGATTCCGCCGGATTGCCCGGTTTCGCCTGGCTGGCAGGATTGATCTGCTCGAGCTGGCTCTCGGTCTGGCGGGCCTGTTTCACCTTCGGCGCGCCGTAAAAATGGTTCCAGCCGACGATGACCAGGAGCGAAAGGGCCATGGCGAGGATGAGGTTCTTGGGATCCTGCTGCTGCATGTTCAATGGTCTTGCTTGCAATCGGCGGCCGATGAGGCGGGAGGCCGGCTGTCTGGGCCGGACTGGCGGATTTTGGTCTCGTGGATTCGGACGAGGGCGCGGGCGATTTCGCGGGTCAAGTCCTCGAAGGGGGCGGTCAGCGCCTCGATGCGCGCAACCAGCACATAATCATGGCGGGGCTTGGGCAGCGCGCCGTCGGCCAGCCGCACCGCTTCACGCAAACGGCGGCGGATGCGGTTGCGGACGACGGAATTGCCGACTTTCTTGGTGACGGTGAAGCCGAAACGCGGCGCGTCCGCGTTTTCCGAGGCTTCCCCCGCAACCTCGCGCTGGCGCCCCTGCAGCACGAAACAGCGCTGGTGCTGGCGGCGCCCCTTGGCGGCGGCAAGGAAGTCGGCGCGCTTTTTAAGGCGCGCGACCGGTGGCCGCACGCCTTGAGCCGCGAAAGCGGGTGGAATTTCGCCGTCGCCGGGACGGGTCATGGCCGGGCGCGCCAGAACGACTTCCGGCGCCTCGACATCAGGCCGAAAGGCGCTTGCGGCCACGCGCGCGACGGGCGGCGATGACCTTGCGGCCGCCGACGGTGGCCATGCGGGCGCGAAAACCGTGGCGACGCTTGCGCACGAGCTTGGAGGGTTGATAGGTCCGCTTCACGGGTATGCTCCGGTTTGCCTTGGCGCGTCGACAGGGAGACCTGGACGCGCGCGCTTATTACAAAGGGTTCACGCTTCGCCGCTTTTTCATCGCCAATGACGAAAAACGACGTCGGCGCGAAGCCGAAATCGCGAGCGGCCTTATAAAGGCATGGCCCAGGAAAAGTCAACGCGAAGCCGGCAGGAATCCCGGAATGGAATTCGGCGTGGAATTCGGAAGCGAAACCCGAGCGCGGCTTTGCCGTTGGCAACGGGCGCGGCGAAAAAAGCCGGCGCGGGCGATTTTGCTTTGATAGGGCTATTGCCAAGGCGAGCGAGAGCGGCTAAACAGCGCCCCTGCCGCGACGCCATCCGCGCCGCGCAACGCGCCCGTAGCTCAGCTGGATAGAGCACTAGACTACGAATCTCAGGGGTCAGAGGTTCGAAATCCTTTCGGGCGCGCCATTCTCGTGCAAAGCTGGGCACCGGTATTGTGGTCAATGCATCTCCAGATGCGGCGCCCGCAAATAAAGCCTTTTTGGGGCCGAGAATCTTTAATTTCGTTCGGCCCTACGATGACCCGGTCGACGAAAAGTCTGAGCCAGTCGCGACGAAAAGCTGGGTCGGCGCTTCGAAGTCGTTCCTTTACGCCGACTGAAAATTCCTTCAGAGCCGTTGGGGTAAGCTCGATCGGCTGATACGAGAGCCGATGTTTCAGAGACACAATCGTGCTTTCAGCTTCGCTCTTTTGCAGCTTAATGCCGTCAATCTTCTGCTTAAGAATCGGGTCATCTATGTCCGTCAAACCCTTCGCGACAAAATCGTAGAGGTTGGCCAGCTGCTTGGATGCTGATGAAGCGCGGGCCCTTTCCGTCACAATTTCTTGTTCAAGCCGGGCCCGACCAGACTGCGAGTGTTCCACCATTTCGCCGAGGATCGAATTTAGCCTGTCGGGCTGAAAAACCTGGCCTTCCACTTCTGCAATGACGGCCTCATCGGCCACGTCCATGCAAATCGTTTGTCCAGAGCATATCATTTTACCGCGAGTCGCCTGAGCGGCGCAGGTTAGGTAACGATATTGGCCGGATTTGCCGGTCCGGAGCATCATGGCGCCGCCACAAAGCTCGCAATGGGCTAAGCCAATCAGAAGATTGGGGCCGTTGACTACGCGCGGAGCCGTTACGGTCGGCCGGCTGGCTTGCAGTTTTCGTTGTACGGCGTCGAAAATTTCTGTTGGAATAATTTCTGGAACAGAAACCTGGATCCATTCGTTATCCGGTCTGGTTTTTTTTGTTCTCGAATCTGTCTTATTGTAATAATGTTCACCCTTGTATGTAGTACGTTTTAAAATATTTTCGACCGCGCTGGCATGAAATACACCTTGCCGATGCTAGCGTCCGCGCTGATTCAAATATGACGCAATTTGTTTTATACCCATGGCAGGCTTGGAATTTTGCCTTTCTAAGTATAGATTAAAAATCAATGTTACGTCACTTGCTTCCACTACATCGATAACAAGCGACTTCTTCTCCTTTTTGCCCATCATGCATGCAACAGCGATCTTGTATCCGAATGGAGCGGCGGCGCCGTTCCAAAATCCAGCTTCGGCATTGTTCGCCATCACATCGCGAACGGTCTCTGCATTAACTTCAGAAGCATGTTCGTCGAAAGCAGCGATCATGGTTCCCATCAATCTCCCGGCCGGTCCGGATGGGATATCTTGCGTCGCCGAAATCAGCTCGACACCAGCTTTTTCAAGAACATCTTTGAAATTCAAATAGTGTCGGACATTACGGAAAAAGCGGCTGATGGCGTAAACGACGACCATGTCGATGCGATTTGCTGGATCGCAAGCGAATGCCATCATTTTCTTGAATTCGGGACGGTCTTCTAGCCGGCCTGTCCTTCCTCTTTCTTCGAATGATTGAACAATCGCAGCGTTATTGTTTACGGCGCAGGCGATCGCCTTGTTTGATTGCTCTTCAAGCGAAACCAGGTGTTGAGCTTGTCGAAGGGTGCTCACCCGTAAATAGGCAAGCGCGCGTTTTTTTGGCGTTGCCGCTTTGAGTAAAACTTTTGCCATCATGAGTTTCCTTCGAGCTCACGTTCGGCGCACGGCAATGACGAGGGGGATGGCACAAGGTCACCGCACCACCGCAAAAGGAGGGCGATTTCGGCAGGCAGCGCCGTCCCAGGAATCATCAACTGGCTTTGCACCGCTCTTTGGGCCTGTTGATTGCCCCGCTTATCTTTTTTCCGACACTTTTTCCTCGACACAGCGACCATCCGTCGCGGGCCGCGCTATGTCCTTGGCGCGCGATGCCGCGTTGGTGGCGCTATGGGTAATGGCGCGCCGATGGGTCGTGGTGATGCGTCGTTTTAAGATAGGGTATGAACGGTAGGGTCTAATGGACGAGACAACATATCCCGAACGGCGCTTTGATGCAATTCGCTACCGACATCACTCACCGTGGGGCTTTTGGCAGGTTCTGAGCGCATGGTAACGCCTGCAATCTGCGAAACGCCGTGATTTCGGGTAATTTTAGCCGGGTGGCTAATCGATGTGGCGCGCGCAAAGTGAGCCTACGCGCTCGGGTGAATGTTGCGTTTTTTTGGAATTCTCACTGTTAGACTCCATATTCCAGACGCATCAGGAAATCCTCGAGCATTTTCAGCCCCTGCGGAGTCTTCAGGAGGACGGCGGGGATTTGGTAGTCGATCGCCCAGCTGCCGGGCTGAATGAGCCAGCGGCGCACGTTCGCATTGGAGCCGAAGGTTTGCAGGGCGAGACGGAAAATCCGGCGATTGGTGATAGACCGGTCCGGGATGGCGGTCAGTGTGTGAGGCGACATCGTTTTGGTCGCCGACCTTTTCAATAGATCGAGGTTGCGCGCGTCGAGCCCAAAGGCCGGCATCGCCTTGCGAAACCATCGTATGTCCGCGCGCCCGCTGTCGCGCAGCAGTTCGAGCATCTCCCTGACGAGCATCGATTTTTCGACTGCGGCGTCGGAAACGTCGCTGTCGATGTCGAGGTCGACATCGCGTGGGATGGAGCCATCGAGCCCCGCCAACCGCTGGCCGAAATCGTGGTTGCCGCCGTCGCGCTTCCTCGCCGGCGTTAGCTCGCGCCGTGCGATCGCCGCGATTTCGGCGCGACGTTTCTCCCGCTGCTTTTTGCCCCATCGCGCCAGCGCTGCATGGTCGGCCCGATTAGCGCGCCGGTCAAACGAACGCGGCGGCCGTTTGCCGAGCCGATCGGCGTTGCGTGCCGTGGCGCGGAAGGCGCGTTGGCGTTTGCGGTCTCTGGATGTCATCGTTTGCAAGCCTATCATGGTCTGTCAGTGGTCGGCGCACGCTGCCGTTTGCGCGCGCCCCTCCCGTCACTTCAATGGATTGTCGCTTTGAGCATTACACGTTGGCGCCGCTTCAACATTGGCGCTCTGCCTAGAGAAAGCCGACCCGGGTCGTGCGCACGGACTGAGCGACCAGTTTTTCCGCTTCCTCGAAATCGCGCGCCGACGGCCGATCGCGCCCCGCGGTGGCGGCGACGCCAATCGCGACGTCGATCAGGCGGAACATTTGCCGGGTCGGAAGGCGCGTCAGCTGGTCAAAGGTCTTTCCATCCAGGCTGGGCCTGGCTTTGCTGCCCCATTTGACCAGCGCGTCTTTGATGGCGCGCCGGATAAACTCTCGTCGCTGTTCGTCATCCAACGCGGCGATCTCGAATATAAACAGCCGATCGAGGATCGAGGCGGGGATTTTTTCGAGTTCGTTGGCCGTGAAGGCCCAGATCGCGCAATCCGCGCGCATCGGAAAATCGAGAAATTGATCGCGGAAAACCTTCGCGTTTTCCTTTTCGAGCAGCGTATGAAAGATGTCGATCGGCCGCTCGTCGTGACTGACACGCGGAATCTTGTCGAGTTCGTCGCCAATGAAGATCGGCGACGCCGTCGCGCTGGCAAGCAGCGTCTGTGCGATGACGCCGGTGCGCGCGGAGCGCCATGACGAGGAATGTCCGACCAGCGCGCCGGTATCGTCGAGGAGATTGAGTGGGATCGATCTTGCGGTCGTCTGCAAGGCCCCGGCGAGCGCGTTGACGAAATAGGTCTTGCCGATCCCCGGCGGTCCGGCGAAGAGGAGCGGCGGCAGGCCAAATGGGACGGCGCCTCGCTGCGACGCGCGAAGGGCGCCAAGTATGACGGCGATCGGGCTGGCGAAATTCGGTGTCTCGAAATTCAGCGCGGCGATCCGGCTCGTTATCTCATCGTCGCCGACGATCAGGTTGCGCATCGTGCCGCGCGGGTCCTGGACAATAGCCTCCAGGACCTTTTTTCGCTTGGCGTCGGCGTAGTCGCCAAAGGCGCCGTCATCAGCGAAATCGTCTTGGAGACGCTGCCATTCCGCGAAGGCGGCGGAATGGTCGAACAGGGCAATCTGCGGCGACGCGGCCAATGTCGGCGCTTGTTTTTGCCGCCGCGGATTGGCGCTTTTATTGGGGAGAGAATTTATGATCATCAGGCTTACTCGCGTCCAGGTATGAAAAAGCCCCGCGAAAATCGCGGGGCCGAGGGTTGGCGTTTCTGTATTTTGCTGCAGTCAAGAAATCTCCGCCGCCGGCGCCAGACGGGCGATTTCGCCATCGATTTCGGCCCGGATCGCGTCGAGCCGGCTGCGGCAAGCCTCGTAGGCGGCGACGCCGGAGCGGAAGCTCTCGACCAGCCCGTCGATGTCAGCGGGGCCGCCGCGTTTCAGACGGTCGACGATGTCCTGAAGGCGCTTGTAATTGGCGGCGTAATCGACGGCAGGAGCAGCGTGCACCGGGAAGGGATCATCGTGAGGCGTTTCTGGTATATTGGTCATAGCAGGTCCTTTTTGGTGTTGTGGGTGTGGCGCTTGGGCGAAGAAATCAAAGACGAACCGCCACGACTCCGTCGTTGAAATGGAGGACGAGATTTTTCAGCTTTTTTGCTTCGGCCGCTGTGGCGACACACGCGCCGTCGTTTTCCGAGGTGACCAGAACGAAGCCACGCGAGAGCGTGTCTTGAACGCTCAACGACCGAAGGCTTCTCTCGAGCTCGGCTAACCGAGTGTCGTCGGCTTCGAGACGCCGCCGGCAATGAGCGAAAAAGGTTTCGCCCTGCGTTTCGAGCCCGTTCGACTGGCCGTCGATCAAGTCGATGACCGCGCCGCCGATTTGATGCGGCCCCTGTAATACCTTGGCGAGGCCGGCCAGCTGCGATTGCGCCGAAAGCGCGCCTTCGCCTATCGCCGCGCTCGTTTGCGCATCGTGGAGCGCGAGCGCCCGTGGCGCGCAGGCGATCAGGTCGCGATAGAGGCGTTCGAGTTCAAGAACCTGGTGGTCGAGACCGGTTCGGATCGCCGCGACCCGGATGCGAAGTTCCGATAGTCCGCGTTCCAGCGCCAAGTCCGCTTCGGAAAATCGCTTTAGGCTGTTGGCTGCCGCGGCGTCCAACAGATCGTCGAGGCCACGCCGTTTTGTCGAAGCCGTGGCATGGGCCAGCCGTGCGATTGCGGCGAAATTCTCCCGCGCCTGGCTGGCGGGCTTGGCGATCAGGTCGAGGACGAGCCGGAGCGCCTTGGAAGGCGTATCCGCCGCGCGCCAGGCGACCTCATCCAACAGACCGCGATCCGAAGCGTGACCAATTCCAGTGACGATCGGAACCGGCGCCGCGCAGATCGCCCGCGCGAGATCCTCGTTGGCGAGAACCGCAAGGCCGCTGCTCGCGCCGCCGCCGCGCACAAGCATCACCGCGTCGACGGAAGGCAGGTCGGCGACTGTCCCCAGCGCCGCCAGAATGCTTGCAACCGCGGCCGGCCCTTCAAACGTCGCGGCGATGTCGAAGACGTCGAGGACGCCTGCTTTTTGGAGACGCTCCAATTCCATGGCGACATCGGCCCACGCCGCCGCGCCCAGGGGATGAATGACGGCGAGCCGTCGGATGTCTGTCGGCGTGGGCAAACACGATTGCGCGTGGAGAAGCCCATCCCTGTGCAGGCCCGCGCGGATGCGTTCGAGGTGCCTGGCCAGGAGCGATGCGCCGATCGCGGGGTTGAGGTCCTGGATCACGCCCTGCAGATGGAAGCGTGGATTGAAATTCAGGGTCAGTCGAACGATGACGCTCGATTTCTCGAGATCCGTCGGATCGAAGTCGCTCAAGCCAAGCTTATCGCTTATCGCGCCGAGATTGCGCTCCGGCAGATAGGCTTCGAGACGCGCGCCAGATGGGGAAAGATTGGCGTCGTTTTCTCCGAGCTCCACCGAATAGCCGCCGCCACGGCGGCGGACGCTGACAACGGCGGCATCCACCCAGGCCTCGTGCGGGACGCCGGTCCGCACCGCGCTGGCGACGTCGTCGATGAGCGCGCGCAGCGTCAGCGTCGGCGGCGCCGACGCAACTGCGGCGCGCGCCAGCGCCCCGTCTCCTGGCGGAGCCGGTGAAATGGTTTGACATGTCATTGTTGTTGGATCCCGAAAGATATCGTTAGGCGCTCAAGCGCCGGTCTTTGTTTTTGATTTTTTGGGATTTGCCCTTAGGCTTGCCCTCAGCATGAAAATATCTTCCGAACAAAATCTTTAGACATGCAAATTAGGAGAAAAACTATTCGGGCAGTCCCCGTCCTTGGGCGCTACTACAAACAACTCAATAGCCGACCTTCCTGGTTCACCCTCGGTCGTCTCAAATTGACCCTTTCAGGT
>CAVPZS010000009.1:0-54061 GCA_963710275.1 uncultured Alphaproteobacteria bacterium
ACGATTTTCTCGGGCGAGACAAAAAGCCTGTCCTCGCTTTCCAGATAGAGCGGATTCTCGATGGTCATGGCTCCTGGCCCCCTTCAATTGGCTTGACGGCGGCGCGAGCAAAGGCTGCGACAGGCCCCGTGGGAGTTTGCCCCCGGTCTGGGACCTCGATAGGCAGCACCGGATCTCAGCGCCATTCGCCGGACTATCTTTCCTAAAAAACATACATTGTCAATTTTGTATGGCTTTATTTTGCATACAATACAATTTATTGCGTCAAATAGCCGCAGCCTGCGACGCGCCGGTAGGAAAGGGGCGTCGTTTCCGACTCATAAGAGGCAAAGACGCCCGCTGGCGTCAGGCGGATAAGGTCCGATCCGGAAGCATGAAAACAAGGTCTGTCCGCGATTGCGGCCCGGCCTCAAGGTCCTAAGAGTGACTTCTGCGGGGGCGGTCCGTCATAGCCGTGCACCTGCCTTCGTTATTCACAAAGTTGACGATAACGATGCGATAAGCGCTTCAGAAACAATCATGCTTCTTGATGTCGACCCAATGAAGGTCCGTTATCAGCCTTCGATGAACGCGCCGGACAAGTTTGGTACTCGACCGGTTTGGGTCACTGAAACGGTAATTTGTTGGCGGACGAACCAATCCGCGATTTCGGCGGAAAGCGGCCATCCGATCTGACCCCGCTCTCGGGCGACCGTCGGCATCGCAAAACATCCTACTTTTTTAGTCGGTTAATATTGACAAGCGGGTCGGCGCTCGCTTGAAGTTACGCCTTTCCTCGCCCATCTCGACCGGGTCACTTCGAAGGAGCGCATGATGAAACGTCTTTTGGCTGCCGCTTTGTTATGCGCCCTCGTTTCCACGGCTGGCAGGGCCGCCCTTAAGGAAGGAGACCAAGCCCCGGATTTCACCCTGCAAGCCGCCGTTGGTGGCAAGAGCTTCCCCTTCTCCCTTGCGGAAGCGCTGAAGAAGGGTCCTGTCGTGCTCTATTTCTATCCGAAATCATTCACCAAGGGCTGCACCATCGAGGCGCATGATTTTGCCGACAACGCCGACAACTTCGCCGCCGCCGGCGCTACGCTGATCGGCCTTTCCGCCGACACGGTCGAAACACAGATCGATTTTTCCGGCAAGGAGTGCCGCGACAAGTTCCCGGTCGCCGCCGATCCCGACGCCTCGGTGATCAAGGCCGATGATTCGCTGCGCACCAAGCCCGGCCCCAATGGCGCCGTCGTCTCCGACCGGATTTCCTATGTGATCGCCCCAACCGGCAAGATCATCTATTCATTCCAGGATTCCGCGCCGGAAAAACATATCGAAAACACGCTGGCCGCCGTGCGTCGTTGGCGCGACCAGCATAAATCCTGAAATTGGGCGAAGATGCGTGAAACGGGCTTGCGCAACACAAAAATGTGCGTATTAATACTATATAGTCGATAGGATTTATCGTCATACTCCTCTCTCGTGGATCATGAAAAATGCGTAAGCTTCTGACCCTGCTGGCCCTCACAACAGCCCTCGCCTCCCCCGCGCTGGCGCAGGCCCCGGCCGCGCCTGCCGCCGCCCCTGCAGCCGCTCCCGCGGCCGCCCCGAGGCAGGCTTTTGTTTATAATTTCAAGACTCCCGAACTCCATCGCGCCGCCATCGACGCCCTGCTGGCCGATCCGAGCCATGTGCTGTTCGTCGACCTGCGCCGTCCCGACGAGATTTCCAAGATCGGCACCTTCCCGGTCTATCTGAACATCCAGCTCGCTGATCTCGAAAAGGACGTCGCCTTCATCCCGAAGGACCGCAAGATCGTCACGGTTTCGAACCATGCGGCGCGCGCCGGCAAGGCCGCCGATTTCCTCTCCGAAAAAGGTTTCAACGTCGTCGGCGCGGTCGGATCGCAACATTACGAAGATGAAGGCGGAACCATCGTGAAGATCGTGGCCCCGCCGCCGCGTCAGGCCGCGACTTCCGAAGCCGCGCCTGCCACCAAGAACTGATCGCCAGACGCAAGCGGCGGACGCCCATGACCGACAAGAAATCCTTCAAGAAAGCCAGCGACTTCCCCCCGGAAGTGCTGCGCCTGTTCGACCAGTATGTTCACGGGCTTCTCCCCCGGCGCGGGTTCCTGCAAGGCGCCGGCGCCTTCGCGGCGCTCGCGGGAGCGACCGCCGTCGAATTGCTCGACGCGCTCAATCCGCGTTTCGCCGCGGCGCAGAAAGTCGCGTCGACCGACGCGCGGATCAAGACCGAGTTCGTCGAGATCGACTCTCCGCAAGGCTACCGCAAGGCGCGCGGGCTTCTCGCGCGCCCGGCCAAGGCGGAAGCCAAGCTGCCCGTCGTCCTTGTCATCCACGAAAACCGCGGCCTCAATCCGCATATCGAGGATATTGCGCGGCGCCTGGCGGTAGATAATTTCATCGCTTTCGCGCCCGACGCCCTGTTCCCGCTCGGCGGCTATCCCGGCGACGAGGACAAGGCGCGGGAAGCTTTCGCCAAGCTCGACCAAGCCAAGACCCACGAGGATCTCGTCGCCGCTGCGCTTTATGCGCAGGCGCTTCCCGGGGGCAATGGCAAGCTCGGCGCGGTCGGCTTCTGCTATGGCGGCGGCATCGTCAATCTCCTCGCGGAACGCGTGCCGTCGCTCGCCGCCGGCGCGCCCTTCTACGGGGCCGCGCCGCCGCTCGACAAGGTCGCCGACATCAAGGCGGAACTCCTGCTGCATTTCGCCGGCAAGGACGAACGCATCAACGGCGCCTGGCCGCCCTATGAGGCGGCGCTGGAGGCGGCCAAGGTCAAATACCAAGCCTACGTCTATCCCGGCGTCGAACACGGCTTCAACAACGACACCACGCCGCGTTTCGACGAGGCCGCCGCCAAGCTGGCCTGGGAGCGCACGCTCGCCCTCTTCAACCGCGTGCTGCGCGGCTGAACCCACCCGAACTTCCATCCAACCAGGAGTCTTTTTCGCATGATCTCGCAGAAATCCCGGCGGCGCGCCGTCATCGCCCTTGCGGCGCTCAGCCTTGGCGGCGTGCTCGTCGCCCAGGCGCAGAACGCTCCCGGCGCGGGTCGCGCGGCCGTCGAGGAACGCCGCGCCGCGTTCAAGCTGCTCGGCGCCAATTTTCGGCCGCTCGGCGCGCTGCTCAAGGACGGCGGCCAATATGACGCCGCCGAGGTGAAGAAGCGGATCGGCCGCGAGGTCTTCATTTCCTGGCTGTTGCCCGAAGTTTTTTCGGACGCCTCCAATCTCGGCGAGCCCGACAGCAAGGCCAAGCCGGAAGTCTGGAGCAAGCGCGCCGACTTCGACAAGAAGCTGAAGGATTTCCAGGACCATCTCGCGACGCTCGCGGAGGTCAACGAAAAGGAAAAAGGACTGACCGAGCCCTTCAAGACCGCGCTGACCACGGTCGCCGGCGACTGCAAGGGCTGCCACGACGATTACAAGCTCAAGTAGTCTCTTGAACGCGCCCTGACCGCTCAGGGCCGGACCCCGGACGGGCATGCTTCTCCAGCCCCGTTTTGCATGCCTGTCCGGTTTTTTAGTCAGTCGAAAGCATTCGGGACCAGACCGATGACCGCCCTTGAGCAAACGAGTGAAACCGTCGTCGCCGCGCCCGAGGCCATCGCGCCCGGACGGCTGGTCTGGGATTTGCCGGTGCGGATTTTCCACTGGGGGCTCGTGGCGGCCTTCATCTCCGCTTTCGTCACCAACAAGCTCGGCGTCCGCTATTTCAAGTATCATATCTGGTCCGGCTATGCCGTGCTCATCCTCGCCTCGTTTCGCGTCGTCTGGGGCTTCGTCGGCACGCGCCACGCGCTGTTTTTGAATTTTCTCCGCGGCCCGCGCGAAATCCTCGCCTATGCGCGCAATCTTTTTGCCGCCAACGGCTCCCATTACGCCGGCCATAATCCCGCCGGCGCCCTGATGGTGCTGGCCTTGCTCGCCGGCGCCGCAACCCAGGCGGCGCTCGGGCTCTTCGCAAACGACGAGATCTTCAATGTCGGGCCGCTTTACGGGCTCGTGACCAAGGAGTTCAGCCTGGTCCTGACGTCGCTGCATCGACGGCTGTTCTACGTGCTGCTCGGCGCCATCGCCCTTCACGTGCTTGCGGTGATCGCGCACAGGATTTTCAAGGGCGAAGACCTGGTCGCCGCCATGGTCACCGGACGCAAGGCCGACGCAGCGTCGGACGAGGCGATCGCGTCGTCCCGGCTCTGGCTGGCGGCGCCGATCGCCGGCGGCGTGATCGCCTTGCTCTACTGGATCATCGCGACTGCGCCCCCGGCGGCGCTCGACGGGGACTATTGACCACCGGCTTCTTTCAAGGGAGCGAAACCATGGAATTCCTTCGCCTCCCGCGCCTGTTCGCCGCCGCCGCCCTGATCGGCGTCTCGCCGGCCGTCGCCCAGACGGCGAAGGACTTCATCTACCTGCCGCCGGAAGAGGTGCAATTCAAGAGCGCGCTCGTCGGCCCGGAACAGGCCGTCTTTTTCGGCGATCCCTCCAAGCCCGGCGTCTATGTCATCCGCGTGCATTTTCCGCCCGGGTTTCATTCCTATCCTCATTTCCACTCGCAGGATCGCCACGCCGTGGTGATCAAGGGGACCTGGTGGAACGGAACGGGCGAGAACCTCGACTTCGACAAGGCCAGGCCGGTCGAGGCCGGCTCCTATGTCTTCCATCCCGCCGGCGGCGTGCATTGGGCCGGCGCCGGCGACGAGGACACAATCGTGCAGATCATCGGCGTTGGCCCGGTGGAAACCACCCAGGTCGCCAAACCCGATCCGGACCACGACCACTGGCCCAAGCCGAAATGAGCTGATGGCGCTTGCAACGCGCCTGCGCGGATGTCGAACTGCAACTCATTTCGGCCCTGATGTGAGGAGTTCGCCGCCATGACCAGCCTGACCCTTCGTTCGGCGGATGATCCCGCACAGATCCTGTCGCGGACCTCGGCGCGGGCCGCCATCGCCGCGGCGCTGGCGGCCCATGGCGCATTTTACGATCATTGGGCGCTCGAAAGCGAACCGCGCGAGGAGCGCGATCTGCTCGCCGCTTATGCGCCTCTGATCCACGGGCTCAAGAGCCTGCGCGGCTATGCCGCCGCAGACGTGGCGCGGATGGCGCCGGACAATCCCGACAATGACCGCCTGCGCGCGGTCTTCCTGCGCGAACATGTCCATCATGACGACGAAGTTCGGCTGTTTGCGGCGGGCGCCGGGGTGTTCTTCATCCATCTCGACCAGGTCGTCGCGGAAATCGCCTGCGAAAAAGGCGACCTGCTGGTCGTGCCGAAGGGCGTCAAACATTGGTTCGACGCCGGCCTGCGCCCGGATTTCACGGCGATCCGGATTTTCTCCGAAGCGCCGCGCTGGGAAGCCGATTATACCGGTGACGACATCGCCGAAAGGTTCGACCGCGCGCTGGTCCGGGCCGCATCGGTCTGAACGATCACCCGCGCGCCTGCTTTGGCTTGTAGACGTCATGGCAGGCCTTGCATGCGTCTGTGGCTTCGCGGGCCTTCGCGGCGGCGGCGTCAACATTCTTGTCCGTCAGCGCCTGTTGCACATCGTCGAGCGCCGTGAGGCCGTCCTGCGATATTTTCACGGCATCCGGCGCATTGCCGCGATGCGCGAAATATTTCTCGGTGTACTGGAATCCCTGGCGCAGCACCGCGAGGTCGTCTGCGATCCCGGACTCATTGCCGCCGGTGATGTCCGGCTCGAAATATTTGATCGTCCTGTCGAGGTCCTTCATCAGGTCGTCGTCGTAATCGGCATATTCGCTTTTCGACGGCTCCGCCACGGCGCCGACGACGCCGATCGCCGCGCCCAGCAACGCCAGAGCGATCAAATCCAGTTTCACCTTTCCCAACCTCATTCCACTTCCCTTTCGGCCCCCATGGAAAAGCCCGGAGCTCGGCTCCGGGCGGATGTGTTTTGATCGACGGAGCCTGCGTCAGACAACCAGCTCCTTGACCACGCCGCCATAAACCACCGTCGGTCGTTCCCGCCGACCCGCGCGCAAAAATGTCGTCTTGAGATGGTCGAGGCCAAGCTGGTTGAGCACGGTGGCGTGGACGTCATAAGTGTCCACGCCCTTGTCGGTCGCGCGCAGACCGATGTCGTCGGTCGCGCCATGGGTGTAGCCCGCCTTGAAACCGCCGCCCGCGATCCACTGGGTGTAGCCCCAGGGATTGTGGTCGCGGCCGTCGCCGGACTGGCCATAGGACGTGCGGCCAAATTCCGAGGTCCAGACAACGATGGTCGAGTCGAGCAGGCCGCGCTGGGCGAGGTCGGCCAGCAGGCCGGCGATGGGCTTGTCCACCGCGCGGGCGTGCGGACGATGGTTATCCTCCAGCTTCTGGTGCGCGTCCCAGTTGCGCACGTCGCCGACGCCATCACCCGCCGGGCCGGACACGACGTGGATAAAGCGAACGCCGCGTTCGGTGAGCCGGCGGGCGCGCAGAAGGTTGGTGCCATAGGCGCGCGAGACCGGATCGTCGAGCCCGTAAGCCGCCTTGATGGCGTCGCTCTCCTTGGAGATGTCGACGGCTTCCGGCGCCGACTTCTGCATGCGGTAGGCGAGATCGAAGGAGCGGATGCGCGCCTGGAGCTCGGAATCCTCGGGACGCAGGGCCGCGCGGTGATCGTTGATCTTCTTGAGCAGCGCCAGATCGTCCTGCTGCTGGCGGTTGCCCTCGACATCCAGGCGGTCGAGCGAAATGATCGGCGCATCGCCTGGCCGGAAGGCCGTGCCCTGGTAGACCGCTGGCAGGAAGCCGGACGACCAGTTGACCGAACCGCCTGTCGGCTCGCGATTGCCGTCATAGAGCACGACATAGGCCGGCAAGTCGGGATTGGCCGAACCGAGCGCATAGGTGACCCAGGCGCCGAGGGAGGGGCGGCCCGGCTGCACGTCGCCGGTGTTGAGCTTCAGGATGGAAATGTCGTGGGTGGCGCCCACCGTCACCGAATTCTTGATGAAGGTGATCTTGTCGGCGTGTTCGGCGATATTGGGAACCAGATCGGAGAACCAGGCGCCCGACTGGCCATATTGCTTCCATTCGCGCTTGGATGCGAAGAGCTTGCCGACGCCGCCCTGGGTCGAGGTCTTGATGCCCTGCAGGAAGGAGGCCGGGGTCTCCTGGCCGTTGAGACGGATCAGTTCGGGCTTGTAGTCGTACAGGTCGAGCGTGGAGGGCGCGCCGTCCATGTGCAGCCAGATGACCGTCTTGGCCTTGGCCGGGAAATGCGGCTCCTTCGGCGCGAGCGGATCGACGAGATTGGCGGCCTCGGCGGCCATGAAGCCGCCGCCGGACAGCGAGGTTCCCAGCATCAGGCCGGCGGTTCCCCAGCCCAGTTTGAACAGAGCTTCGCGGCGGGAGGTGATGACATTTGCCATAATTTTCGGTCCTTCAGATCAGAAACGGTAGATGAAATCGTTGGAATTGCCGACGACATGGACGAGGTCGACGAAGGCGGCGGCGCGCAGCGGATCAATTTTGGATTCGCTGAGCTTGAAGCCGATCGGGGTTGCGACCAGCAGGCGGCCATTATTGTCCGCCTTTTCCTCGAGAACCTTGGCGTGGTTGTCGAGATAGGCGAGCAGCGCGTTCTTTTCGAATTCATCCGGAGAGCGCGAGAACAGCACCTGATAGAGGCGGTCGATGCGGCCGGAGTCGTCGCCCGCTTCCTTCAGGATGCGCCCGGCCAGCCCCTGCGCATATTCTTCCACCTGATCGTTGTTCAGCAGCGCCAGAGCCTGGAGCGGCGTGGTCGTGACCTCACGCGCCGCGTGGCTCAGCTGCGTGTTCGGCGTGTTGAACACTTCGAGCAACGGATAGGCATTGGAGCGGCGGGTGAAGATATAGACCGACCGGCGATACCAGTCCTCCTTGTCCTTCGCGACCTGCCACAGCTGGCCATAGTTGACGTTCTTCGGCAGCGGCGGCAGGACGGAGGGTCCGCCGACCTTCTCGACGAGCTTGCCGGAAGCCTGCAGCCAGATGTCGCGGATCACTTCGGCCTCCAGGCGCTGACGCGGGAAGACCGCATAGAGTCGGTTGTCCGGATCGACCTTGGCGACCTCGGGGCGCTCGTCGGAGGATTGGCGATAAGCCGCCGACAGCAGGATTTCGCGGTGCAGATGCTTGATGCTCCAGCCATGCGATGTGAAGTCGCTGGCGAGATAGTCGAGCAGTTCCTGGTTCGATGGCCGGTCTCCGGCCTTGCCGAAGTCATAAGTGGTCGCGACGATGCCCTTGACGAAATAGTTCGACCAGACACGGTTGACGAAGACGCGGGCGGTCAGCGGATTATCCGGGGAGGCGAGCCAGTTGGCGAGCGCCGCGCGGCGGCCGGACGAGGTCGCCGTCGGAACGATCCCCGGATCCTGGGTGGAGATGGCTTCCGGGAAGGCCGGCTTCACCTCGTCGAGCGGACGCTCATGGTTGCCGCCGAAAAAGATGAAGCTCTTCGGCGCGTCACTGTGGCCAAGTTCCTCGACGCGGGTGATGGTGTCCGAGCCCTTTTCCGGCTTTTCCTTGTTGAACTGCTGCAGCTTCTGCGTGATCTTCAGCCAATGTTCGAGATCGGCCTTGGATTCCGGGCCATAGCCGGGCGCTTCCTTGTCATCGGCGAGATAGCGGAGATAGGCGCCGACGATCAGGTCGTCATTGGTCACATTCTTGTTGTGCAGGCGGTGATTGACCCAGCGGTCGACCGGGGTCCAGTCCTTCTCGTCCTTGAAGATCGCTTCGCGCGTGTCGGTGAGATAGCGCTCCTTGTGATAGATGAAGGCCTTGTCGCGGTACTTCTCGATCAGCGGATGCTTTTCGTCAGTGATCGCCTTGATCTTGGCCTCGTAGTCCGCCACGTCCTTCTCGAAGGCCGTTTCGGCGAAGCCCTTGGCCGCCTGGAAATCCTCTGTCGTCGAGGTGTTGGCGAAGAAGGACTGCAGCGAATAATAGTCCTTCATCGTGATCTTGTCGGTCTTGTGGTTGTGGCACCGCGCGCAGCCCACCGTGCTGCCGAGGAAGACCGAACCCACCGTATCCGTCATGTCCGTGGTGATCTGATACTTGCGCTGGATCATATCGCGCGAGTTGGGATTGTCCGGGTACTGGGTGAGGAAGCCGGTGGCGACCAGGGCCTCCTGGCTGTCAGGAGCGATTTCGTCGCCGGCGATCTGCTCGCGGATGAAGCGGTCGAACGGCTTGTCGCTGTTGAAGGCGTTGATGACGTAATCGCGGTAGCGATAGGTATTGTTGCGCGTGGCGTCGCCCTGGAAGCCCGCGGAATCGGAATAGCGGGCGAGGTCGAGCCAGCGGCGCGTCTGGCGCTCGCCGTAATTCGGCGAGGCGAGCAGGCGGTCGGCCAGCTTTTCATAGGCGTCGGGCGAGGAATCGCTGACAAAGGCCGAGACTTCTTCCGGCGTCGGCAACAGGCCCCAGACGTCGAGCGTGGCGCGGCGGATGAAGGTGGCGCGGTCGGCTTCCGGCGCCGGTTTCAAGCCTTTCGATTCGAGCTTGGCGAGAATGAAGGCGTCGAGGGGACGACGCACCCAGTCCTTCTGCTGCACGGCAGGAATCGCCGGCGCCGAGACAGGAACATAGGACCAGTGCGGCGCCGCGGGAACCGCCGGGACCGAGGCGGCTTGCGGCGCAGGGGAGAGAACTTGCGCGGGGGCCGGGGTCGCAGCCCGCTGCGCCGGAGGCGCAACCGACGCGGAGGCGGCGGCCGCGGCATGCGGCGCGTTGGCGGCGATTGCGGCGGCCGCCGCGTCGACCGCGGCTGCTACGTGGGGGACAGCCTTCGCCGGGATCTTCTCGCCGTTGGCGGCGACAGCCGCGGCGACGGCGGCGACGGCCGCAGCCGCCCGATCGGCGGCCTGGGCAGACGCAGCAGGCTGAACGCCTGCAGCAGGCGCGGCGGCCTGCGCGGCCGAGGCCACAGGCTGGGCGGGCGCGGGAGGCGTAAGCGTCTTTGCCAGGGCGGCCAGCGCGTCGGCGGTGGCGGCGAGCGCCTTGATCGAAGCGGCGCGCGCTTCCGGCGTGAAGCCGCCGGCCGATTGCTGCGCGGGAGCGGCCGGCGCGGCGCCGGACGCGCTTTGCGCCGAACTACGCTCGGCCGTCGCGATGGCTGCGAAAGACACGAAACCAAGCAAGGCTGCCGCATAAGCTTTTGATCGCACTGTTCTCATTAGATTTTCCCCACAAGATGAAATGGCGTCCACGGGATGGGCCGAGTCGTTTCCGGCGGAACCCGCGCCCTCCCGGCGTCGACCCAATGCGGAATTGGCGCTCAGGGCAGCAGGAAGAACACGAACCATAAACCTATAACTTCGATAGGAATAAATGGATTTTGGCTTTTTGACAATGCGTTTTTCATGTCCATGTCGCTTTTTGCGAGCACGCTTCAGAAGCTCATCCTGCGACGTTCGGTCGCCAACAACGCTGCGGGAACTCTTTTTCTCCGGTAGGGACGAGGAACGGAGCACGGCCTCATTTGCATAAATAATATGAGATATTTTCTCCATTTCGGCGCTCTCCGGCGGAGATCCGCCAGTTCCGCCGCGAAAAATGGTCTGTGATTTTTTCGCAACACCAATTCCGTTCATCTTTCATTAATGATCTTTTTCTCCCCCAGCCGATTAACTCGAGGCTCGCGCTAAAATCATACTAAAACTATAGGATAAATATCCATGACGAGACGCAAGCAGGTCTCGCGCGACATGGATCACGGAAAACACGTGAATTGGGGGTTTGATAATGCGTCATTCAATAGGTCAGCTGCGACAGGCTCTGCTGTCCAGCGTTCGGGCTTTTCCGATCGCGCTGCTCGGCGGCCTCGCCGCGCTGCCTTCGGCCGGGCTTCTCTCAGCCGCGCATGCGGAAGACGCGCAGGTCGAGGAAGTAACGATCACGGCGCGCGACCGCGCCGAAAAGGCGCAGGACGTGCCGCTGCCCATTTCCGCCATCGGCAAGAAAGCCGCCGACCGCGAACATGTCGAAAACTGGAAGGATATCGTGCAGCGCGTCCCGAGTTTTACGCCCGCGGTGGCCAACCCTCGGACGGGCGCCAATGGGTTGCGCGGCGTCACGGGCATTTCCGGCGGCGCGGACGGCTCGGAAGGCGACGTCGGCCTGATCGTCGACAATGTGTTCTACACCCACATCGGCTTTTCCTGGCTGACGCAATATGACATCGATTCGGTGCAGATCGCGCGCGGCCCGCAGGGCACCCTGCTCGGCAAGAACACCACCACCGGCGCCATCATCATCAATACCAACCAGCCCAGCTTCGAGCCGCAGACGACCACCGAAACCACGCTCGGCAGCCGCCGCCTGATCGAGGAAAAATTCACCACCACCGGCACGCTGGTTCCCGACGAAGTCGCCTATCGGCTCTCCATGTTCGGCGCCAAGCAGGATGGCTTCATCAACAACCAGCTCGATCCCGCCGCGCCCAAGGGCCAGGACGTCGACCGCTGGGGCGCGCGCGGGCAATTGCTCGGGACCTTCGGCGACCTCACCGATCGCTTCATCTTCGAACATGCCGCGACCAACGAAACCAACAATACCTGGGGCACGTTCAACGACGGTTGGGTGACCGATTTCAATGGTACGGCGCGCAGCATCAACGCCACCGACTCCGCCGGCGTGAAGCAGACTTTCAACAATCCGCTTTCGGCGCTTCGATTTCTTTATCCGCAATATAAAAATAACATGAATTACAATGCCTGGTCGGACCCCTATACGAATATCGGGTCGATTCAGACCCATACCAACGGCCTGTCAAACGAAGCCAACCTGCGCCTCGGCGACTACACGCTGACCTCGGTTTCCGCGTGGCGGCATTTCGATTTCCATCCCAACAATTCGGACGGCAATTTCGGCATCCAGGCGATCGACAACAATATCTCCGGCTATGATGTCGGCGTGAACCAATATTCTCAGGAAATTCGCCTCTCGTCGCCGACCGGCGAAAAATTCGAATGGACCGCCGGCAATTATTTCCTGCGCGAAATGATCAAATCCGACGACCGCATGCAGTTCGGGCCGAACGCCGTATCGCTGCTCAATCTGAACGCGACTGGAACCGGCGCCAGCCAATCCGCTCTGCTCAACGGCGTCGAGGCCGATCTCTATGGCACGGCCGCCATCACCACCATCGCGCAGTTCATCCAGGGCACGTATCATTATGACGAGCACGCCGCGCTGACCCTCGGCCTGCGCAATTCCTACGAAATCCGCTCTTCGTCAGACAATGGCTATTACTTTGGCGGCGCGTCGTTGGCCAACGGGCTGGGCTCGCTAACCGCGCAGCAGGCGCAGAATTTGCGCAAAGATTATGTCATCAGCGAAATCACCGGCACGGATTTCGATATCAATGGCGTGCAGCGCACCGATTCGATCTCCTTCCTGATCAATCCATCTTACAAGTTCAACGACAACATCACCGCCTATCTCGATGTCGCGCGGGGCGTGAAATCGGGCGCGGCGAACACGACAGCCGTGCCTTACTTCAACACCGCCATCGCGCCGACGGCGGCGAACGGATACGCCGCCTATGGCCAACTCGGCGAAATGAACCCGATCACCAAGCCGGAAACTTCCCTCGACTATGAACTTGGCTTCAAGTCCAACTGGCTCGACAATCATTTCCAGGTCAACGGCAACGCCTACTGGAATGACATCTATAATTTCCAGGCGACTCTGGTCGACTATCTCCCCTACACCACGAGCTCCGGCAGCACGGCCTACGCGACCAAGAATTATCTGGGCAATGTTCCGCAAGTGCGGCTTGCCGGCTTCGAACTCGAAGGTCGCTATTCGCCTATCGATAATTTGTGGATCAATTTCGCTGGCGCCTATAATGGCGCCTGGTATGTGAGCTTTCCCGACGCGCCGCCGCCTGCCGATTATGTCGCGTCTGGCGCCGCCTACAAGTCGGTCAACCTGTCCGGCGCGCGCGTGCCCAACGTGGCGCCTTACACCTTCACTATTGGCGCCAATTACGAATATGCGGCGGGCTCGTACCTCGGCCAGAATTGGAAAGGCTATGTCTACGGCAACCAGTTCTTCAAGAGCACGACCCTGTTCTCGCTCGACGCTTCCTATACCAATTCCGTGCTGAAACAGGGGTCTTATTCTGTCTTCAACGCCGGCTTCGGCTTCAAGAGCACCGACAACAAATATGACATCGTCGTCTGGGCCAAAAACCTGTTCAACCGCCAGGCCTTCCAGAACCTGGCGTTATCGGCCAGCGCCGGCAACGCGCCGGGCGTCTTGCAATGGATCGATCCGCTCACCGTCGGCGTGACCTTCCGCACTAAGTTCTGATCCAGATCTCCTCCCGAACTGGCCGACGCCGCGACATCGGCGCCGGTCTTTTTTTGGACTATTTCATGCGCCGCCCCGCCGCACTCCTGCTCATTTCCGCCTTGCTTTTTGCGTCGCCGCCCACTGGCGCGGCGCAGGAAACTCTGGGCGACGCCGCGCGCGGAAAAATCCGCTCCAAGGCCGAACAATGCCAGGAATGCCACGGCGAGGCCGGACTCGGCACGGCGGAACATTACCCCAAGCTCGCGGGACAATGGGCAGGTTATATCCGCAAGCAGCTCGATGATTTCCAGTCCGGCGCGCGCAAGAACGAGATCATGACGGCCATGGCCGCCGCCCTGTCGAAACAGGACATTGCCGACATCGCCGCCTATTTTTCCGGCTCGGCGCGCTGGACCGGCGAGGAAGCCAATTTCAACGCCCTGGGACAGTCGCTTTACCAAAACGGCGACACGGCGCGCGGCCTGCCTGCCTGCGCCGCGTGCCATGGCGAGAAGGGCGGCGGCGCCGGCGAGGCGCCGATCCCCGCCGTCGGGGGACAACGCGAGTCCTATCTGGCGAACCAGCTCTATGCCTGGAAGGTAGGGGACCGGCGCAACAGTCCCGGCGATGTCATGAATGGCGTCGCGCAGAGCCTGAAGGATGCGGAAATCGACGCCCTCGCCAATTATCTGTCGGGACCGCGCGCCATGGAATGAAATCAGGCTTGACGACCATATTACATATAATCCATAGTTTTACTTGATATACAAGGCCGGTAACAAAATGAAATCCAAGCATGTCGAGGGGCCTCCGGTCACCGAACACGACCTCACCGTAGTGATCGCCGCGCGGCTGCGCGCAAAAGCGACGCAGGACGGCGGCACGCTGGAAAGGCTCGCTGATTTTGCCGGCGTCGAGCCGGATCTTCTCAACGCCATCGCCCGCGGCGAACGCGCGCCGAGCATTGATCTCTTGTGGAAGATCGCCAACGCCCTTGGCGTCCCCTTCGGCAGTCTGATCGCCACCCCTCGCCGATCCGGCGCCGTGGTCATCCGCAAGAGCGAAGACAATGTGCTGGTTTCCAGCGGCGGCGCCTTCAAGTCGCGCTCCCTCACCGCTTTCGGCCGAAGTCCGCGCGTCGAGATCTACGAACTGACCCTGGCCCCCGACCATGTCGAACAGTCGCAAGCCCATGCGCCGGGAACATCGGAATATCTTGTGATCACGCATGGCGCGGTGGAAATCGTCACCGGGCGCGAGCCGCCCTATCCGCTGAATAAAGGCGACGCCATCCATTTCGACGCCGACGTGCCTCATTCCTATCGCAACATCGGCGAGGGCGAGGCGACCGCGCATCTCGTCCTCGCTTATGAGGACTTCCGCAACGCCTGAACTCGGCGCATTTTCGCCATAAAAAAAAGCCGGAGGCGCAAGCTTCCGGCTTTCAAGTTTTCCTCAGCGGGAGGAGCTATTTGGCTGCAGCCGGGGCCGACGCGCTCGGAGACGCGCTCCCCGGCGCTTCCGACACCAGGGCAACCTTGGTGAAGCCGGCGCTGTTGATGGCACCCATCACTTCCATGACCGCGCCGTAATTGACGTTGCGATCGGCGCGCACATGGATGCGCCGGTCCTTGTTGTTCTCCGAATCGGTGGAGAGTTCGGTGAGCAGGGAGTCCTTGGGGACCTCGTGCTGATCGATGAAATAGGCGCCGAGGGAATCGACGCTGACGACGATCGGCGGCTTCTGGTCGTTGAGCTGCTTGGCCTGCGCCTTGGGAAGGTCGACCGGGACGCCGACCGCCATCAAGGGCGCGGCGACCATGAACACGATCAGCAGGACCAGCATCACGTCGACCAGCGGCGTGACATTCATGTCGGCCATGGGCGCGACGTCGGAGCCCGAATCTTGATTACGCAACGCGAAGGCCACTGCGCTCTCCCTTTTTCGACAATTGACGCGACAATTCGATTTCGAACACGCCGATGAAGCTCGCTACTTTCTTGGCGTAGCCGGTGATATCCGTGCCGATGCGGTTGTAGAAGATCACCGCGGGAATGGCGGCGACGAGGCCCAGCGCCGTGGCGAACAGGGCTTCCGCGATTCCAGGCGCGACGACCGCCAAGCTGGTGTTGTTGGAGGCGGCGATGCCCTGGAACGAGGTCATGATGCCCCAGACGGTGCCGAACAGCCCGACGAAGGGGGAGACCGCGCCAATGGTGGCGAGGCTTCCCAGGCGCGACTGAAGATGACCGATGGCCGAGGCGCTGGCGAGATTGGCGGCCCGATGCACCCGCTCCTGCACGGCGTCGCGCTGCGCTTCGGTGGCGATGAGATCGACCGAACGGGCGAATTCGTCCGTAGCGGCTTGGTAGACCTGAACGAGGGGATCATTGGGCGAGGTCTTGGCGAAAAGCGGCGCCAGATGCGATAGCGGCAGTTCCGATTGGATGCTCTTGATCAGCCTTGTCGCCCGCGAATTCAGGATGATCAGGCGGATTTCCTTGTCGAGGATAACGGCCCAGCCCCAGGCCGAGGCCAGGACGAGCAGCACCATCACCACTTTGACGACCGTATCGGCTTGCAGGAAGAGATCGACCGGCGAAAGGCCGTGTGCGATGGCGGGAGTTGCGGGATCAGACATAGGCGACTTTCCGTGCTGTTGAAGAAAGGGTGGAAGTGTTGGTCAGGACCGGAAGCTGATCGATCCTGACGCCGCCGCGGGCCGGCCCGGCGCCTGGACGGACCCGCAGCGCGAGCCGGCCCTCTGGGCGGCGGAATCGAAGGCGGGATTGCCCGACGACCCCCAGCTGTAGGACACCGAACCGGTAGCGCTGATATTCGCGCGGTAACTGACGGTGGCCGAACGGGGCCGCTGCGATTCCGGATAGAGGTTGGCGCCGGCGCGGGCCAGGCAGCTATGGATCTGGTTGACGATGACCGAGGTCGTCGCCCCCGCCGGCGCTGGAGGAGCGTGAACCGGCGCCGCTATCGCCGGACGCGGCCTCTCGACGACCCTTTCCGGCTGTGGCTTGGCGACAGGCTTGGGCGCGGGCTTTGGCTTCACCTTCACGACAGGCTTGGGCGGCGGCGGTTTGACGGGCGCAACGGCCGGTTCGACCGCCTGGGGCGGAGGCGGCGGCGGCTCTTCGACCGGCGGCGGCGGCTTGACCGCCTCCGGAGGCTTGGGCGGCTCCACCGGGGGCGCAGGAGGCGTCTCCATCACCAGCTCCATCGGCTCTTCCGGCGGCGCCTCCTGCGGTTTGGTCGTGTAGGACAGCGCGCCGAACAGGACCAGAGCGTAAATGGCGACGGCGCCAGCTTCCGCCAGATAGAGTTGGCGCGCGCGCTTGAGGGTGAGCAGGTTCTGCACGCCCGGAAGCGCCGAAGCCACCGCGTCTCTGGCGGCGCCGGACCCGGGAAGATACCCCGGCGCGAAAGCTACTGTCATCGCTGCACCTCGGAAGACGGACGAATGAATTTATATACCTATATAATCGATCGGATTTAATCGCAATATTTTTCTCTCGCGGAGAGGCCGCGGTTCGCCGCGAGCGCCGCGACGCGCGGGCCAGGAGCAGACAGCCACAGGAAATTTTTCCGTTTGTCCTGCAAAACGCGCAAAAATTTTGTCTTAACCTACCCAGGCGCGGTAATCTGCGCTAAATGAAACACTCAGGCGCAAATGCGCGCGCCTGTTGATAAAACCTCCAAACCGATCTGGATTGCCATGTTATCGAATAAAGCAAAATATGGACTGAAGGCGCTGATCCATCTTGCCGGCCACGAAGGCGTCAATCTCGCGGCGAATATCGCGGAGGAAAACCAGATTCCCCGCAAATTTCTCGACGCTATCCTGCTTGAACTCACCAAGGCCGGCATTCTCAGCAGCAAGAAAGGCAAGGGCGGCGGCTACCAACTGGCGCGGCCCGCCGATTCGATCACCGCCGGGCAGATCATCCGCATTCTCGACGGGCCGCTGGCGCCGATCGCCTGCGCCAGCCGAACCGCCTATCGCCCCTGCCCGGACTGTCCCGACGAAGCCGCCTGCGCCATTCGCAATGTGATGCTGGACGTCCGCGATTCCATGGCGCTGATCCTCGACCGCACGTCGATCGCCGCGATGCGCGCACGCGGACGCGCGCCGGCGCCGCTTCGCTAATTTATATTATTCCTATCTTTTTTATATGATTAAATCCTCTATGATCCGGAGGCGCGCAGCGCATTCCATCAACGAGGATCGTCCTGAAATGTTGAGCAAACCCCTGTCTCCCGCCAGATGCCTGCCCGTCCTGGCGCTGGCGCTCGCCGGCATCTTGCCAGCCCACGCCGAACTGCCGGTGAAGAAGATACTTCCCGCCAAACTCGCCGCCGTCATTGCCGAAACCGCATATGACGCCTGCGTCCAGCAGGGTTTTCACGTCTCGGTGCATGTCGTCGGCGACGAGGGCCAGGTCATTGTCGCGCTGCGCGGCGAAGGCTCCTCGCCCCACACCTTCGAGAACAGCCAGCGCAAAGCCTATACTGCGCGCACCTTTCGCGGACCGTCGGGCGATTTCGCCCAGCGCGTGAAGGACAACCCGACCACGGGAGCCATCCATCTCGCGGGCGTCATCGCGGCGCAGGGCGCCCTTCCGATCAAGATCGGCGACGAGGTCATCGGCGCCGTCGGCGTTTCCGGGGCGCCTGGAGGCGACAAGGATGAGGCCTGCGCCAAGGCCGGCATCGAAAAAGTGGCCGAACAGCTGAAATGACGCCTTAAGTCACGCCTATGGGCGCCGATTTTCGGATCGGCGCCCCCCCCCGAAATCGCTCAGCTCACCGGGAAAAACCGGTTTGCCAGCAGCAGGATAACCAGCAGCACGACGCCGGTCCCAAAACTCCAGCCGATCAGCTTTTTCTCGATCGGCAGCAATGGCTCGACGGGATTGGCGATTTCCGCCTTGAGTTTGTCCTGATCCGTTTGTTGCGACATTTCACTTCCTCCTCAACCGGCGAGCGGCGGCTTGACGCCGGCGAAAAACAGCCAGGAAATCGCCAGGCCGACCCAGACCACGAAACCGAACAGCGCGACGAGATAGACCGCCGCCAGCTTGCCCAGCCCCTCTTCCCAAAGCTTCCGGAAGTTCGACAGCACGCCGATCGAGAAGAATGTCAGGATGAAGAAGATCACCCGGAAATTGTTGGCTTCGCCGATCGCCGCAGTCAGCTTGGGCGCGCTCGAAGCGTCGCCGTGCAGCGCCAGCGCCAGGCCGATCGCGAAAGTCGCGAGGAAGCCGAGGATGAACTTCGGAAAGCGCGCCCAGATTTCCGACGCTTTGGCTTTCTCGCCGCCGCCCGCCACATTGATGTGGTTGGTCCAGATATAGGCGAGAATGAAGGCCCAGACGCCGATGAATACGTCGATGAAGACTTTGACCGTCGCGGTCGTCGCGAGAATCCAGCCGGGCTGATAATTGATTCCCTCGGCGGCAGACTTGGCAAGGATCAGCGATTCCGTGATGCCGCCGGCGGCCACAGCCGCGCCGTCGGTCTTGACCGCGAGGCCGAGCCAGGCGGCAGCGACCAGCGGCTCATGCGAGAGAAAGGTCTGGGCGACAAAAGGCAGGATCAGCACTTCGATGACCGCGAAAATCACCACCAGCGAGGACACCAGCACCGGCACTTGCGGCCGGGCGCGAATGGCGCCGCCGGTGGCGATGGCCGCGGCGACGCCGCAGATCGAAATGCCGGAAGCGAGCGGCGCCGCCCATTCACGCGAGAAGCCGAACCATTTGCGGGCGATGAAATAGACCACCGACCAGTAGATCAGATAGGCCTCGACGATCGCCGCCACGCCGCGAAACAACAGCGAGGAGGCGAGATGGAGTTTTCCCGCCGCCGTCACCGCGATGAAGGCGCCGAGGATGACGATGGCGATCTTGATGTAGAGTTCGGGCCGCACCGCCTCCTTCAGCCAGTCGGCGAAACGCGGGAAGAAATTGGCGATGATCAGGCCGACGATGAGCGCGACAATGAAGCCGCCTTCATTGGTGAGCTTGAGCGACCAGCTCACGCCGAATTTCGCCTGGTCGGCCGGCGTCACCACCGCCAGATTGGCATAGGAGCCGACAAACCAGCTCGCATAGGCGAGGAGGAAGACCACTGCGAAGGCGAAGCGCGAAGTTTTTTACATTGGCGCCGAGCGTCCAGGCGCCCGCGGTGAGCACGACGAGCAGGACGACAAAGGTGGCCGCGAGCGCGCCAAGGCCGCCGAGCGACGCATAGGCCTTGGTCGCGGGCGCCAAGGCCCGGGAGGCGTCGGTCCATACCGAGGTCGTCACCGCCCAGCCCAGAAGGTCGGAGCCGAAAAACGAGCCGACCGCCAGGGCGAAGACCAGGAGGCCGAGAACCAGCGCCAGCCAATCCTCGTTCAGGACGGGGCGGCCAAGGGCCGCTTGCGGGAGTGTCGTATCTGTCATTTCGTCACCGGTTTCCCAAGAATTCGTCTAGAGGAAGAGGGAGCCGATCGAGAAGCGACCGGCTTGTCCGAGCTTTATTTCGGCTTCGGCCAATGATTGTCGCGGGACGGATCGCGCGAGCCGACCTGCGTGGTTATGACCGGGCCGACGCCGACGATCTGGATGATGGTTTCCTCGTCACCGGCGCCGTCCCAGTGGACCCTGCCCGCAGGGTGGAACACATAGGAGCCGGCTGCAATCGGCTTGGCCTTGTTGAAGTCCAGCTCTTCGCCCTGCCCGTTCCACCACACGCCCTTGATGACCGTGGCGTGGCGGTCCTGCGAATGGAAATGCGGCTCGGAATGGAAGCCCGGCGGAAAGCGCACGCGAATGACATAGACGCCCGGCTTGGACGGATCGCCTGATATCACCGCCTGCTCCGGGCCGACGCCGAGCGGGCTCTTGAAATGAACCTGTTCCGGCGCGAGATAGACGAAATCCGCCGGCGCCGCGGGCTTGTCCTGGGCGCTCGCGGGTGTGGCGGCTGCGATCGCGACCGCCGCCAGGAGCGCCCATTTGGCGCCGTCGCGCGGGACCTTCATTTCGCCGCCTGCTTCTGGCCGATATAGGCGCGGAGATCGTCGAGGCTGGCGACGCGGGCGCCGTGCAATCCCGCGATCTTCTCCACATCGAGACCGAGCTTCTGGATATTCTCGTAGAGATTGACCGCGTAGGGGTTCGGCGCCTTGGGCGAGGGCGCGTCGGCAGCGGGCGGCGAGTAGGCGTCGGCTTCGATCGCGATCTTCTGCTTGGGCAGATAGATCAGCGCGAGATCGTCGCTGTGGCCGCTGCCGGCGAGCCGGTGGATCCGGATCAGTCCGTCGCCTTCGCCCAGGCTCAACTCATCCTTGTAGGTCTCGAACTTCGCAGGCCTTTGCGAGGCCGCCAGCAGGTCGGCGTTCAGCCGGCGCGGATTGGCCCAGGCCTTTTCATAATAGGGCTTGTCCAATTCGTGGGTCACGATCGTCGCACCCTGATTGACGAAGGTGCGCAGCCCCCCCGCGTGGTCGAAATGGACATGGCTGTTGACGACATATTTGACCGGTTTGCCCGGAACGACTTCGGCGAGCTTCTTGAGCAGGGCCAGCGAGCGCTCCTCGTTCAGGGGCGCCTCGATGAGCACAATATGATCCGACTCGATCACGGCGACGCTGTGATGCGTGCCGCCGGTCAGATAGAGCACGCCTTCTCCGATCTTGGCGCAATTGACTTGACTGGTTGCGGCGTCGCGCTGGCGATATTGGCCGGCACGCCGGCGTCGACCGGTCCATTCAGCTTCGCCGAGGCGACCGCGAGATGCAGCACCGGATAGCCGCCCTCGCTGCGAAGGACCTCGGCGGGGAAGAGGACCCCGCCGAAATCCTTGTAATCCTTGAATTGCGTTTCAACCAAGCGTATCGCCGAGCACAGGCGTATCAATCCAGGTCTTGATCCATTCGACGCGGTCTTCGGCGTCGATCCTGCCCTCGTATTTATGGCCGCCAAGCGCGAAGGAAACATCCAGCCCCCCGCTCACGGCTTCCGCCTTGGCCTGATGAGCCAGCGCGGCTTTCACAAAACCTTGCGGCGTCGACAGTATCTCGGCGTTGCGTTCGTCGACAGAGGCGAAGGCCGGCGTCGCCACAGGCGCAACGTCGGGCGCCGCGTTCGGCGGCAGAGCGACATTCCAGGCCTTGCCGCCGCTGATCCAGGCGTCGACCTTCTGCTCGACCGGCGCCGGACGTGCGCGGGCGGGATCGACGGTTTGCAGGCGAGCGAGCAGGACATGTTCGGCTCCGGTGTCGAAATTGATCGCGGCGATGTAGCGGCTGACGTCGAACTGCGGCCACGGACCGCCGGGAACCGGAGCCTGGCCGAACTGGAACCACTGGCCCGCGCCGGAAAATTCGAGCGTCGAGGCTTTTTGCGCGCCGAGCTTTTCCGCTGCGCCTTCGAGCGAAGCGGCATTGGCGGCGATGGCGCCGAGCGAAGTCGACAGCAGCAGGCCGAAAACGAGGGAGAGAGAGCGACAGCGCATCTTGTACCTTTCGATAATCACACCATTTTTATAGACTTATAAAATGATCGCCGTCAAGCGGGCCGGCTGCGGATATGCCCGTACGGCATATTTTGACTATTTTTATATACAAACTGATATATCTGGCAAATTTGCGGCCCCCTGCGCCGCTTCGGCTGTCGCAACGAGCGACGTACATGAGCTGAAAGGACCGAGACATGGCCTTTGAGACCAGCGAACCCCTGCTATCCCACGCCAACCTGTCACCCGTGCGGGGGCTTGCGGCGATCGGCCTTCTCGCCGCTCTGGCCGGACTGATCTGGCGCTGCGATGTCGCCTATCATGCACAACCCGCGGATCACCTGGCGCAGCAACGCCATTCGGCAGCAAACGCGCAGCCCTGAGGCGCGCGCCGGTCTTTGCTTCGCCTTTGACCGCGCTTTATCGAAAGATTTCGACTTGCCTTTAATAATATTATTTTGATAGGATTAGTCTGATGATTGGCGCGGCTGAAAATTCATGCGCCACGGCAACACAATCCAGGATCGGGTCATGAAAAGAATCGCGCTCTCCCTTCTCGCCTTTACCGCGCTCACCGGCGCCGCCGTCGCGGCGGACCTGCCATCGCAGAAGGCGCCGGAAGCGCCCCCGCCCATTCCGGCTTTCGTCTGGACCGGCTTTTACGGCGGCGTTCAGGCGGGCGGAGACTTCGGCCAGACCGCATTTTCCCTCCCTGCCTCCGGCTACCAGAAAAACTGGGGCAACAGCGGGGTCTTCGGCGGCGGCCACTTTGGCTATAATTACCAGATCCAGCAGTTGGTCGTCGGCGTCCAGGGCGAATTCGACGTCCAGGACGACAAGGGAAGCGGCACGGATAACACGACTTTCGCGCCGGCTGTCTTTACCGGCGCTTCGCACCACGACTGGTTCGCCTCAGCCGACGCGCGGATCGGCTATGCGGTCAAGAATTACCTGGTCTACGCCATCGGCGGCTATGCCTTCAGCGACAACACCACCTCCATCACCACCAACGGATCCCAGGTCGCCGGCCGCACCAACAGCCTGAACGGCTACGACATCGGCGGCGGCGTCGAATACGCCTTCACGCCGAAATGGTCGGGCTTGCTCGAATATCGCTATTACCAATATGCCGCCAACACCAACGCCTATGCGGCCTCGACCAGGCTCTTCACCGAAAAGCCCAGCGAAAGCACGGTTCGGGTCGGACTTTCCTACCATTGGGGCGCAGCAGAACCCACGCCCGTCGTCGCCGCCGCGCCGGCTGTCGTCAAACCCTGATTACGCTTCACTCAACGAAAGAAAAACCTGATGAAAAAACTTACCGCCTCCGCCCTGCTCCTCCTCGCCTCCGCTGGCGCCGCATTCGCGCAAGGCGCGCCCGCCCCGGCGGCCGCGCCCCAGAATCCGCCGGCGCCGCCGGCGCGCGGCCCCGCTCTCGAACTGGTGGTCGAGGCCGCGCAGACCGCGCTCGAAGCCGCCAAGGCCGGCGACCAGAAAGTCGCCGTCACGGTGATCGATTCCGCCGGTGTGCTGAAGGCCGTGCTGGTCTCCGACGGCGCGGGCCCGCGCGCCGTGCAGAACAGCAATTTCAAGGCGCAGGCGGCCCTGGCCTTCAAGGAGCCCTCTGCCCGGCTCGCGGAAGAGGTCAATTCCAACAAGGAGCTGGCCGACAAGATCGCCGCCAATCCCAACTATCTCGCCCGCGCCGGCGCGGTGCTCATCAAGGTCAATGACGAAATCATCGGCGCCATCGGCGTCGGCGGCGCGCGCGGCTCGGAAAAGGATGAGGCCTACGCCAAGGCCGGCCTGGAAAAAATCCAGGCGCGCGTGAAGTAACGGTTCTTTCGCACGGCGATGCGCTTCGCGCGTCGCCGTGCGCCGAACAGGAGACGAGGAATGAGCGAGCAGACCAACGAAATCTGGGACTATCAGATTCGGGCCACTTTGACTGATCCCGCGGCGGAACTGGCGCGCCATGCGCCTGACAATTCCGCTCTGGCGCCGCTCTCGGAGATCGCCAGCCGGCACGACGCCCTGCTCGTCAGCCAGTATGACGCCTTCGCCCATTATGTCGCTGACGCGGAAAGAAAAGGCGTCGAACACTACCCGCTCTACAAGTGGACCAAGGCGACAATCGACGACCCCGCGAAGGCGGCTAAGCATCGCAAGATCCTGACCTTCTACGTCGGCGGCAAGGAAGTCTATCCTCGCGAGGCCGCCGAGGCGCTGGAGGCCGACCTGGCGCCGCTGGTCGGCGGCTCGCTGATCGAGAAGCTCGCCAGATACGACACCAATCCGGCGAACAATCCGCAGCCGCCGGCGCACCTGCAGGGCTGACCGTTTTTCCGTTCCGCAAGGGGGTGAACATGCCAAAGCTGATAATCGTCCATCGCTGGATCGGCGTCGCCTTGGCTCTGTTCATGGCCCTGTGGCTGGGCACGGGCCTTGTGATCACGTTGACCGACTCGCCCGTCCTGGATCGCGCCGCACAACTCGCCCATGCCGGAATCCTCTCCCGCGAGGCCAATTGGCTCGGCGCGACCGAGGCCTGGTCGCGCGGCGGGGCAGGCGCGCTGCCCGGAGAAGCGCGCCTGCTGCGCATCGCCAACGCGCCTTACTGGCTGTTCCGCCCTGCGTCCGGGCCGGTCGTGGCCCTGTCGGCGCGCGACGGAAGCAGACACGAGTTCTCGCCTGACGACGCGGAGGATATCGCGGCGGCCTGGCTGGCCACGCCGGAAGGCAACCCCGACGCCGGCGCGAAAGTCTTTTTTATCGACACGGGGGATGCGCCGGCCTATCTGCGCAATGCGCAGGGCCTCGGACCGTTTCATCGCCTCGCCGTCGAGGATGGCCAGGGCTCCGAACTCATTGTCTCCTCGCGCAGCGGCGAAGTGCTGGCGGAGTCGAGCGCCGTCCGCCGCGGCCTCTATTACGCCAGCAGCTATATCCACTTGTTTCATCCGCTCGATTTCCTCGGCGAAAAGCGCGACACGGTCCTCGCCTGGGCCGGCGGCCTCGCCGCCGTCGCCAGCCTGAGCGGCCTGATCATCGGCTGGAAACGCTGGCGGCCCGGACTGTTCGGCCGCCCGACCTATTCGGGCGGCCGCAAGCAGCCCTATCGCCCTTTCTGGCTCGCCGTGCATTTCTGGGCCGGCCTGATCGGCGGAACCTTCGCCTTCCTTTGGGCCTCCAGCGGTTTCATCAGCCGCAATCCCGGCGATATATTTTCGGCTGGCGGCGCTTCGAAGCAAGAGATCACGCGATATGTCGGCGGCGCCGAAAAGCTGAGGGACGAAAAGCTGCCGATCTCACCGGCTGACGACGCCGTCGAACTCGACTGGCGCCGGGTTGGCGATCAATCGATCGTTTTCGAATGGGACAATGAGGGTCAGAGATTCGCCCTGCCCGGCGTCTCAGACCATTTCGTGATCGAGGCGATCGTCCTCGCGGCCCAGCGGCTGGCGGGCGACGCGCCGGTCGCCGGGCAGACTGAAATTGCGAACTATGATTCCTATTATTACCGCAACCGCCGGCAAGGCCCCCTGGACCGCCCGCTGCCCGTTTTGCGCATCGATATCGCCGACCCCGGCGCGACGCGTCTCTATGTCGATCCCGCCGACGGCCGCGTGCTGCTGAAACTGGATTCCAGCCGCCGCCTCTATCGCTGGCTTTACAACGCCCTGCATCACTGGGATTTCGGCTGGTTCGCCCTGCGTCCGGTCTGGACCGTCTGGATGCTGACCTGGGCGTCCTTCGGCCTGGCCCTCGCCGTCAGCGCCGCCGTAATCGCCTGGAGACGTCTGCGCCTGACCGCCCAGGCGAAGATCGCAACGCAGGCCCTGAAGCGGACGCCGCAGGCCAAGGTTTCCAACGCCTGATTACCGCCGCCCGACGCCCGAGCATGATCGAGACAACCTGACGCAGAGACAGGAGCGCGCGCAACGCCAGCAAAGGTTGCGAGGGCGGGCGCCCGAACCCGGGGCGTTCCGGTGGGTTGGGACCGCGAGCGCACCAACAGCTGGCCCCGACGATCATGATCGCCGAGCGCGCTTGCGCCCGCATTCCGCGCGAGTAAAAGGGCGGCCTCGGCAGCGCCGCGCAAGGCGCCTGAGAGGCAAGACTAGTCATTCTGTAAACAATACAGAATTTCATATTTCATTCTGCTGCCGAGTTTTTCCTTGTTAGCGAACAGAAAGATGATTATGGCCTTATGTAACGGAGCCAATCGTATCCGTATAGTATTTTATACTACGCCAGAAGAAAATTATTCTCTCCTGGCGCCTTCCTCTGTCGATCCAATGCGAGGGTCATATGGCCGACGACACTGAAATCCGTAGAACGCTAAGCGAATCGGCCGCAAGGCAGCTTGCCAACGCCACAAAGACCAGGGCGCACTGGTCCGGCATCACGCCGCGCTGGCTCGTTTCCTTCCTGCCCTGGACGCCGGTCGAAGCCGGCATCTATCGCCTGAACCGCGTCCGTGAAGAGACCGCGCTCGCCGACGCCGACGTCGAATGCAGCCCGGCCCGCGACCGCGACGCAGACCTTCCCGAAACCTTCGTCGATTACGAGGACGCGCCGCGCGAATATTCGCTCAACGCCGTCACCACCATTCTCGACGTGCAGACCCGCGTTTCCGATCTCTACAACCGTCCCTATGACCAGATTCAGGAGCAGTTGCGCCTGCTGATCGAGAAGGTGAAGGAGAAGCAGGAAAGCGAAATCATCAACAACCGCGACTATGGCCTGATCGCCAACGCCGCGCCCTCGCAGATCATCGCCACCCGCGGCGGCGCGCCTACGCCCGACGATCTCGACGAACTCATCACCAAAGTGTGGAAAGAGCCGGCCTTCTTCCTGGCCCATCCGCGCGCCATCGCGGCCTTCGGGCGCGAATGCACCCGTCGCGGGGTGCCCCCGCCAACCGTCACCCTGTTCGGCGCGAGCTTTATCACCTGGCGCGGCTTGCCGCTGGTTCCCTCGGACAAGCTGCCGATCGACGAGAACGGCAAGACCAAGATCCTGCTGCTGCGCACGGGCGAGAAGCGTCAGGGCGTGGTCGGCCTGTTCCAGCCGGGCACGCCCGGCGAAGTGGCGCCGAGCCTGTCGGTCCGCTTCATGGGCATCAACCGCAAGGCCATCGCCTCCTATCTGATCTCGCTCTATTGCTCGACCGCGATCCTGACTTATGACGCGCTGGCCGTGCTCGATGACGTCGACGTCGGCAAGTATCACCAGTACCCGTTCAACTACGAATGATCCCCGGCCGGCGGTGCGTCTCGCGCGCCGCCGGCCTTTTCGCGCGCCGTCCGCGCCCCAACGAAGCGGGCCGGCGTGGATGATCTTGGGAAATGTCCGACATGCCGATTGGCCTCACCGCGCCCGAGCCCACGATTCCTCCGCACCAAGCCGGATCCGCGCCGCAAGCCGGCGCCACGCCGGAATCCGTTCCCGCGCCGACCTCCGCCTGGCCCGATACTTCCATCATCGCGCAAATGGCCAACGCCTATTTTCAGGCCGCGCCCAATTCGGGCGATCCCGGCATTCCGGTCGCGCCTCCCAACCCGACCTTTTTCCCGGCGCCCAATGGCGTGACCGCGGCCGCGCCATATTTCCCCGCGAATCCGGGGTTCGGGCCGCCCGATCTGCCGCCGTCGACCATTCCCGCCGCCGTGCCGACGCCCAACCTCACTGCGCCGCAGACACCGGCCTTGTCCGCTCTCCATCCCGGCGTTGGCGATCCGCCCATGCCCGGCGCCTCGGCCGGCAGCGTCGGTCCGACCGTCACCCCCTTCGAGGAGGACGCGGCGGCGCTGCTCATCCCCTCGGCCCATGTCGTCAACCCCTATGAGGGATCGCCGGCCGCCCCCCTGCCGGCGCCGGGCGCCAGCTATTTCCTGGGCGAAGCGCCCCTGGCGGGCGAGAAGCTTGATCCCTTCGCCGCTCCGGCGACGCCATCGGTCGCGACGGCGCCCGGAATGAACGCTCCGGACCTGCGCTCCTCCGACGCCGCCTGGCCGGCCGACGCCGCTTTCGATCTGGGCGATTCGACGCAACTGGTTCCGTCGGCCCATTTCGCCAATCCCTATGACGGCAAGTCCCATGAGGCCCAGTCCTTCGAGGGCAAGCCTCATGAAGGGCTGCCTCCGGTCGCCGCCCCGGCGCCGGGCGACGCCTATTTCCTGAACGAGACGCCGATGGCGGCTTCCGCTCGGCCGGACGCCTTCGCCGCCGCGGCCAAGGCGCCCCAGACGCCGACGCCCACGCCTGCGCGGGAAGCGATCGCCCCCGCAGCGCCGCCAAAGGCGGCGCCCGCGGTGAGCCCGGCCCCCACGGGCCATTATAATTTCCTTGAGCTCGACCTGCGCCCGCTCGCCGCGCCGGCGCGCGGCGCCGTCGGCTTCCCGCTCGATCCCCATGTGATCCGCAAGGATTTCCCGATCCTCCAGGAGCGGGTCAATGGCGGCAAGCCACTGATCTGGCTGGATAACGCCGCGACGACGCAAAAGCCTCAGGCCGTCATCGACCGGATTTCGTACTTCTACGAGCACGAAAACTCCAACATCCACCGCGCGGCGCATGCGCTGGCGGCCCGCGCCACCGACGCCTACGAGGCGGCGCGCGAGAAAGTGCGGCGTTTCCTCGGCGCGCCCTCCGTGCGCGATATCATCTTCGTGCGCGGCACGACCGAAGGCATCAACTTCGTCGCCAAGTCCTGGGGCCGGGCGAATGTCAAGGCAGGCGACGAGATCCTGGTGAGCCATCTGGAACACCACGCCAATATCGTGCCCTGGCAGCAGCTTTGCGCCGAGACCGGCGCCAAGCTGGTGGTCGCGCCGGTTGACGACACCGGCCAGATCATCCTGGAAAAATACGAGCAGCTGCTCGGGCCCAAGACGCGCATCGTCTCCATCACCCAGGTCTCCAACGCGCTGGGCACCGTGACGCCGGTGACGGAAATGACGGCGCTGGCGCATCAGCACGGCGCCTGCGTGCTGGTCGACGGCGCCCAGTCGGTGTCGCACATGCCCGTCGACGTGAAGGCTATCGGCTGCGACTTCTTCGTCTTTTCCGGCCACAAGGTGTTCGGGCCGACCGGCATTGGCGCGGTCTACGGCCGCGACGAGGTTCTGGCGAAGACCCCGCCGTGGCAGGGCGGCGGCAACATGATCGCCGACGTCACCTTCGAGAAAACCGTGTTCCAGGCGCCGCCGGACCGGTTCGAGGCGGGCACCGGCAATATCGCCGACGCGGTCGGCCTTGGCGCGGCGCTGGATTATGTCGAGGCGCTCGGCATGGCCAATATCGCGGCTTACGAACATTCCCTGCTCGAATATGCGACGGGCAAGATGCTCGCTGTGCCGCGGCTGAAGATGATCGGCACGGCGCGGGAAAAGGCCAGCGTTCTCTCCTTCATCATCGAGGGCAAGGACACGTTCGAGATCGGCAAGGCGCTCGACGCCGAGGGCATTGCGGTGCGCGCCGGCCACCACTGCGCACAGCCAATCCTGCGTCGCTTCGGCCTGGAGGCGACCGTCCGGCCCTCGCTCGCCTTTTACAATACCTGCGAGGATGTCGATGCGCTGGTCGCCGTGCTGATGAAACTGCAAGGGCGCAACTGACCGGTTGCGCCGGCGGGCCCTGGATTCCAGAGCATCCGCCGGCCTCGCGCCGACGATTTTCTGTTTTTCCATAGTTTTAGTGGAATTTTGTTGCAGCATGCTGCTATTTTGGCCAGACACCCCCGCCACGGACTGGGATCATGCTGACCAAAAAAGGAAAATACGGCCTCAAGGCGATGGTCCATTTCGCCGGCCTCGCGCCGGGCGATCTGGCTCAGGTGCAAGAAACGGCCAATAGCAATTCCATTCCGAAGAAGTTTCTCGACCAGATCCTGTCGGAACTGCGCAATGCCGGCCTGGTCTTTTCCAAAAAGGGAAAGGGCGGCGGTTACGCCCTGGCGCGCCCCGCGCATCTCATCAGCGTCGGCCAGATTGTGCGGGTCCTGGACGGCCCGCTGGCGCCGATCCAATGCGCCAGCGTCACCGCCCACCGGTCATGCGCCGATTGCGGCGACGAACATGCCTGTTCTGTGCGGCTGATGATGATCAAGGCCCGTAACGCCGTCGCCGATGTGCTGGACAACCATATGCTCGCTGACATGCGCAAGTTGTCAGGTCAGGCCGGGGATGCGCTGGTATCGCTTGGAGATTAGTTGACTATTTTGATAGACAATATATTCTCGCTCACGTAAACAGTGGTCTCGCGCAACGCGCCGGCCCCGGACACGAAGCCCGTCATGACCAACGCCTACGTCATCCAAATCGCAGGCACGACCGCCGGCCTTGTCGCGCGCGACCACGCCGAGCAGGCCTTTCATTTTTTCGCGTCCAATCCGGCCTTCCGAAGCCTGGAAGGCCGCAGCTTCGCAGCGCCGCTCCAAGCCGAGCGCGCGGCGCGGCAGACGCGCGGGGGCGCCGGCGCGGCGGTCCGCCAGCAACGATTCGAACCCAAGGCCCCCTGAGGAAACCGCTGCAATGGCCCCGCACCCCCGTCACCTCACCCTGATCGCGTCCGCCAAGGCCCCGGCCCCGCTCGCCCATCCCGCCGCCGAAAAGGATGCGTTATGGCGCAAGCTGCTGGAAGAGGCCGATGAAGCCTTTCAACGCGAACCCAACCTCCACGCCTTGCTGCGGCGGAGCGTCCTCGACCGGGACACGTTCGAAGAAGCGGTGATTCACCGTGTCGCTAACCGCATGGCCAGCGACCTCATCGGCGCGCAGCAGATTATCGTCGCCTTCGAGGCGGCCCTTCAGGACGACCCAAGCATAGGCGTGTCTTTCCGCGCCGACATCAGCTCAGTCATCGATCGCGATCCCGCTTGCGACCGCTTCATCGAACCCTTCCTCTATTTCAAGGGCTATCACGCCATCCAGACCCACAGGCTGGCCCACTGGCTCTGGACGCAAGACCGCAAGGATTTCGCTCTCTATCTGCAAAGCCGCTCGTCGGACGTATTCCAGACCGACATCCACCCCGCTGCGCGCATTGGCAAAGGGGTCTTCCTCGACCACGCCACGGGGTTTGTCGTCGGCGCGACCGCCACCATCGACGACGATGTTTCCATCCTGCAGAATGTCACGCTGGGCGGCACGGGCAAGGAAAGCGGCGACCGCCATCCCAAGGTGCGGCGCGGCGTCATGATCGGCGCGGGCGCGAAAATTCTCGGCAATATCGAAGTTGGGGAATATTCCCGCGTCGCCGCAGGTTCGGTCGTGTTGCAAGCGGTTCCCGCCCATACCACCGTGGCGGGCGTTCCGGCCAAGATCGTCAGCGTTTCGCAACAGGCGGAGCCCTATCGCGACATGAACCAGCTTCTCAGCCAGCTTGCCTACGATTCCTTCACCTACACGATCTAACCGAGCCGGTTCGGCGACCAGCGCCGGCTCTTTCCCGCCGGAGCCCCGGAGAAATCAGACGGCGCGCAGGGCGAGGATACGCGACGACCTAGAGACGGGTTTTTCCGTCACGGCGTCGCATTCATGCGCCTTTCCCTCCGCGCTTTCCGACAGATGCAAAGGGAGGGCAGTGGTCGCCTTGATGTTTTGCAGGACGAAATGCGACGACACGCTGCGCAGCGGAACAATGGCGGTCAGGCGCTTGTAGAAGCGGTCGTAGGCTGCGATGTCCGACGCGACCACCCGCAGGATGTAATCCACTTCCCCCGCCATGCGGTTGAATTCCATGACCTCGGGCATGGCGGCCACCGCGCGCACAAAGGCTTCGATCGACTCGGCCGAATGGTCGCCCGCCTGGATGGTGAGCAGCACGGTCAAGCCGATGCCGACCTTTTGCTGCGACAGGATCGCCACACGTTTCTGCAGCACGCCGGTCGCCTCCAGTTTCTGGATGCGCTTCCAGCATGGCGTCGCCGAGAGTCCGACGAGAGCGGCAATGTCCGCAACGGTCGCCGAGGCGTCTTCCTGAAGGATTTCCAGGATATGCAAGTCGATCCGGTCCATGTCAGACATCCCTGGCGATTGATGTGGCCCCGACGTCCACCCTGCGGGCGCAGGGGTCGGGACGGGAAGATTTCCAAGCTGATAGTATTTTAATCTATCGATTTAGTCAACTAAATCAAAGCTCATTCTCTATGAGCAAAAGGCGATCAAAAACTCGGCCCCCACCGTCAGATCCCCGACCCGTCGGCGAAAATCTCGTCCGGCGCCGAGGCTTGACGCGCTGTCGCCTGGGTCACGGAACTGCCCGGCGGGACACTATGCGTCAGCCAGACATTGCCGCCGATCGACGAGCCCTTGCCGATGGTGATTCGTCCGAGCACCGTGGCGCCGGCATAGATCACGACATCGTCCTCGACGATCGGGTGGCGCGGATAGTTTTTCATCAGCCCCCCGTCGCCATCGGTCTCGAAGCGCTTCGCACCGAGGGTGACGGCTTGATAGAGCCGGACATTGTCGCCAATGATCGTGGTTTCGCCGATGACGACGCCGGTGCCGTGATCAATGAAAAAGCCCCCGCCGATCTGCGCGCCGGGATGAATATCTATGCCGGTCTGCGAATGTGCGTTTTCGGCGATGATGCGCGCCAACATGGGCGCGCCAAGCAGGTGAAGCTCGTGGGCGATGCGGTGGCGCGTGACCGCGGCCACGCCGGGAAAGCAGAACACCACTTCGTCGATGCTCTTCGCTGAGGGATCGCCGACAAAAGCCGCGCGAATGTCCGCGTCAACAAGGCTGCGGACCTTTGGAAGTCGCGCGGCGAAGAAGGCGACGATCCGCTTGGCGTGACGGGCGATGGCGTGATGATGGCCGTCGCGCTCGCCGGCGAGCCGCAATTCGAGTTCCACCTGCCTTTGCATGGAGTCCAGGGTTTCGATGAGTTTCTGCTCGACGAACGTGTCGAGGTCTTTCGCGCGAAGGCCACAGGGACCGAAATGGCGCGGAAACAGCGCGGCGACCAGTCCGTCGACGACGGCGATGGTCGCTCCCCGCGACGGCAACTCTGGCGGCGCGCCGCGATAGCGCCGCATCTGCGACGCCGTGCGCAAGCCTCGCAATTCGCCGACAATCCGGTGAATCTCGATGTCGACCTCAGCCTCGTCGATGTCGGGTTCGGGTCGATTCACGCAGCCTGTCCCTTGGCGTCGAAAAGGCCCTCGAACAGCACGGAGCTCAGATAACGTTCGCCCGAGTCTGGCAGAATGACGACGATCGTCTTGTGGGCGTTGTCCGGATTCTTGGCGAGACGCGCCGCAGCGGCGACGGCCGCGCCGCTCGAAATCCCGGCGAGGATTCCCTCCTCGCGCGCCAGTCGCCGCGCATAGAGGATGGCCTCCTCGCTCGTGACCTGCTCGACTGCGTCGATCAGCGACAGATCCAGCACCTCCGGGATAAAACCCGGACCGATCCCCTGGATCTTGTGCGAGCCCGGCTTGATCTCCTGACCATTGCGCTTCTGCGTCAGGATCGGGCTGGACGCGGGCTCTACCGCGACCGAGCGAATCGCCTTGCCTTTGGTCCCCTTGATATATCGCGAGACGCCAGTGATCGTCCCGCCCGTTCCAACGCCCGACACCAGAATGTCGATCGCTCCGTCCGTATCCGTCCAGATTTCCGGGCCGGTGGTTCTTTCGTGGATCGCCGGATTGGCCGGGTTCTTGAACTGCTGCAACAGGACGTAACGATGCGGATCGGAGGCGGCGATCTCCTCCGCCTTGGCCACAGCGCCCGCCATGCCGCGCGCGCCATCGGTCAGGACGAGCTTCGCGCCAAAGGCGATCAACAGCTTGCGCCGCTCCAGGCTCATGGTCTCCGGCATGGTCAAGGTCAGCGGGATACCACGCGCGGCCGCGACGAAGGCCAGGGCGATCCCGGTATTGCCGCTGGTGGGCTCGATGATTTCCTTGCCGCGCCCGAGCAGCCCGCGACGCTCGGCATCCTCGATCATCGCCGCGCCGATACGGCATTTTACCGAATAGGAGGGATTGCGGCCTTCCACCTTCGCCAGAACCAGCGCCGGCGCATGATCGATGATCCGATCGAGGCGTACGAGCGGCGTATGTCCCACCGAAAGGGAATTGTCCTCAAACCATTGAGCCACCACAGCCTCCAAAAACGAGATACATAGTCTATAGATATAATCGATCTTAAAGTGTGTCCATTATCATTTGTTGGCGCTGGTGCGAATTCATGTGTGGACCGGCGATAGAGTTCGAAAGGAAAACAGACGCCGATCTGCGGCCAGACGAGCGCGCGCCGCTAGGCAACCCTCGCATGCTGTGAATCGCCTCATGCTGCGACGAGGAATGCTCCTGCACGACGAAGGCCGCCAGCGGAGCCTTGATCCACCAAGGAACAGACTCATGCGAAGCGAGGGGCAATAGCCAGCTCGCATAGATCGCTGCCGCAACGAGCAGCTTCGGTCCATGATGCCGCTCGAACCACGATGGAAAGGCCGTCATTCCAGATCGGGCGAGTGATCTTTGCGCCGCGCCCACGATGGATCCGGCGTCGGCAATTTCACCCGCATTCTCGCCGGCGTCGACGCCAGGGCGCTTTCGGCCGCGGCTGCAATAGTGCAGGGGGGCTGTCAGCCACAAAAGCAAGCGCAGAACCGGATCGCCCGGGAATTAGTTGACTATTTTTATGGACTTATTATCTATCTAACGTCAACCTCTCCCCACGGTGGTATTCAGCGGCGCGCCCACCCTGGCTTCACCAAATCAATTGAAGCCTCGCTTATTGAAGGAATCGGCATGCAGATCGACTGGCCGCATTTCACGCCATGGTCAGCGCTTTCAGGAGGAATCCTGATCGGCCTCGCCGCCGCCTGGCTGCTGCTGTCTGACGGGCGCATACTCGGCGCGGCGGGCGTGCTCGGCGGCCTTGTGCGGCCTCTGCGCGGCGACTGGCTCTGGCGTCTGGCGCTGCTGATCGGGCTCGTGGCTTCGGCGGGGCTGGCCACGGCGCTGCTGGGAAGCCGGGCGCCCGGGATAGACGCCTCCTGGCCGGTCGTGATTTCAGGCGGATTGCTGGTCGGCTTGGGCACGCGCCTCGCCAATGGCTGCACCAGCGGACACGGCGTTTGCGGCCTGGCGCGGTTATCGCCCCGATCCGCGGCCGCCACGCTCGCCTTCATGGCCACCGGCTTCCTGACCGTCCTCCTCGTCCGTCACGTGCTGGGGTGATCCGATGAAGCTCGTTTCCCCGCTTTTCGCCGGTCTTGTTTTCGGTCTCGGCCTTTGCCTGTCGGGCATGATCGATCCGCGCAAGGTGCTCGGTTTCCTCGACCTCGCGGGCTCCTGGGACCCTTCCCTGGCTTTCGTAATGGGCGGCGCTGTCGTCGTCGTTTTCTTCGCCTTCCGCATCGCGCAAACTCGCGAGAAAACATTGGCCGGCGGGCCCTTGCAATTGCCCGAGTCGCAGCTGATCGACGCGCGCCTGCTCGGCGGGGCGGCCCTTTTCGGCGTCGGCTGGGGGCTGGTCGGCCTTTGCCCCGGGCCAGCCCTCGTCAATCTCGGCTTTCTTGATCCGCGCGTTTTCGTCTTCGTCCTCGCCATGGCCGCCGGCATGGGTCTCGCCGACATCTCCGCGCCGCTACTCGCGGCCAAGGCCGCGGCGGCGGACGACGCTTGAAAGGAGGAAATCATGGCCTTCGAAACAGCCCATCATTCCCCGCCTTCATTTTTCCGGCTGTCGCCGGCGCGTCGCGCCTTCGCAGCGATCGCGCTTCTCGCCGCCCTCGCGGCCCTCGCCTGGTGTTGCGACGTCGCCTATCACGCGAAGCCGGTCCCGCGCGCCGCGCCGGATTTTCAGGACTGAAACGACGGCGTTGACAAATTTAACCTGGCGGGGCTTGCCATGCGGGATAAAACGAGGAGTTCCTTGGGTCCAGACCGATCTGTGCAGCGCTACCCTTGGCTCAACATCTTCGCCATAGCTGCGGTCATCCTCGCGGCCGCGCTGATCGGCGTCCACGATCCGCGCAGCGACGTGTCGAACGAAATTTTGAACGTCTCCTACGATCCCACGCGCGAACTTTACGCAGCGCTCGACGACGATTTCGCCGCCCAATATCAAAAGCAGACCGGCGTCAGGCTGCGGATCAGGCGATCCCACGGCGGCTCGTCGCGCCAGGCGCGCAGCGTCATCGACGGAACGCAAAGGGCCGATGTCGTCACGCTGGCGCTCGTCACCGACGTCGACGCCCTGCGCAAGCGCGGCCTGATCGCGGAAGGCTGGCGCGATCGCCTGCCCAAACATTCCGGGCCTTATACCTCGACGATTGTCTTCGTCGTCCGCAAGGGCAATCCGAAGAACGTCCACGACTGGCCCGATCTCGTCAGGGGGGACGTCGCCGTCGTCACGCCCGACCCGCGCACGTCCGGCAACGGCAAATTGAGCATTCTCGCCGCGTGGGGCGCGGTCATGACTTCTGGTGGCAGCGAGACGGACGCGCTTGCCTATCTCAAGGCGCTGCATGACCATGTCGCCGTCTTTGACGCCGGCGCGCGAGGCGCCGCCAATAGCTTCACCACATCGAAGATCGGCGACGTCCACCTGACCTGGGAAAACGAAGCGACGCGCGAAGTCGCCGCCAGCAGGGACGAACTGGAGATCGTCTATCCGCACGCCAGCATTCGCGCCGAGCCCGCCGTCGCCTGGGTCGACGCCAATGTGACGGCCGAGACGGCGCCGCTTGCGAAAGCCTATCTCGAATATCTCTTCACCGATGCAGCTCAGGAGACGATCGCGAGATCGGGCTATCGTCCGGTCGCGCCGGAAATCCTTGCCAGGCATCACGACCGCTTCCCGGACATCAGGCTCTTCCCGATCACCGCCATCGCCCGGGACTGGGACGACGCCCAGGAAAAGTTCTTCGCCGACAATGGCGTCCTGGACCGGATCGCCCCGGCCAAGACCAACTGAAACAAGACCAACTGAGATTGGTCGGGCCTGGCTGGGCGCGACGCTCCTTCGGCCGAGAGGAAACAGATGAGCCTGGCCTTGGATTACAACCGGGATAAAGGGCGCCGCGATCTCGTCGCCGGCCTCACTGTCGCCGCCATTTCCCTGCCGCAGGGCATGGCCTATGCGCTGATTGCCGGGGTCGACCCGAAATTCGGCCTCTATTCGGCGATCGTAGTGACCCTGGTCGCCTCGGTCTTTGGCTCCTCCTCCCACCTCGTGAACGGCCCGACCAGCGCGATCTCGCTGCTGGTCTTCAGCGCGCTCGCCTTCCTCGACCCGGAAAACACCGCCGTCCTCTATGAAGCGCTGTTCCTGCTCGCCGTGCTTGTCGGCGCCATCCAGATCTTCATCTCCGTCTTCAAGCTCGGCGATCTCACCCGCTACATCTCGGAAGCCGTCATCATCGGCTTCATGGCCGGCGCGTCCTTCCTGCTCGCCATCGGCCAGATCGGCAATGCGCTCGGCTTGCGCAGCAAGGGCGACGGTCACATGCAGGTGCTGCGCCGGCTCTGGCTTACGCTCTTCCACGGCGATCCTGTCAACCCGCGGGCGCTGTTCCTCAGCGCCGCCGCGGTCGTCCTCGCCATTTCCCTGCGCATGCTCGTGCGGCGGCAAAAATGGCCGCAGGTCGACATGCTGATGGTTCTCGTCATCACCGCCTCTTTCGCGTGGTTCGCAGGCTGGTCGATTCCCGGCCTCGACGGCAGGACGGCAGTCGCGATCGCAGGCAAGATCCCGTCTAGTCTTCCGGCGCCGCATATTCCGGCCTTCGACGCGGGCTCGTTCGGCAAGCTCTCGGAAGGGCGCCCTCGCGGTCGCCTTCGTCGGCCTGATCGAAGCCTTGTCGATCGCCAAGGCCATCGCCCACGAAACCCGGCAGAAAATAGATTACAACCGCCAGATCCTGGCCGAAGGCCTCGCCAATCTCGCCGGCGGCTTCTTCCAGTGCATGCCCGGTTCGGGCTCGCTGTCGCGCTCGGCGGTCAATTACCAATCCGGCGCCGCGACGCGCTTTTCGGGCGTCATCAGCGCCGCCGCGGTCTCGGTCCTCGTGCTGCTGTTCGCTCCCGCGCTCCGCTATATTCCCCAGCCCGCGCTGGCCGGGCTGTTGCTCGTGACCGCGGCGCGGCTCGTCGATTTCAGACGGTTGTCCTATGCGCTGCGCGCGTCGCGCTACGACGCCGCTCTCGTTCTGGTGACGGCCGTCTCGGCAGTGATCATCGACCTGGACAGTTCGGTCCTGCTTGGAGTCGCCTTGTCGATCCTGCTCTTCGTCCCGCGCGCCGCCAAGCTGAAGAGCGCCGAATTGATCGTCACGCCCGAGCATGTGATCCGCGAACGGTTACCAACCGACGCCGTCGATCCCTCGCTCCTCATCTGCGATTTCGAAGGCGAGCTGTTTTTCGGCGCCGCGCCCGATTTCGAGCGCGATCTCGAGGCGCTGCAAAGTCGAATGGCGACGCAACACATCCGGTTTCTCGTGCTGCGGTTGAAGCGCGTGCGCAATCCCGATGTCGTCTGCATAGAGCGCCTCGAACATTTCCTTCGCGAAGAGAGCGCGAAGGGCGTCGCCGTCTTTCTCGCAGGCGTGCGCCCGGACCTGCATCGCACGCTTCAAAATCTCCGTTTCGACGCATGGTTCCCGCCCTCCCAGGTCTTTCTGGAGGAGGACGAGGAATTTTCGGCGACGCTGAAAGCCGTGCGCTGCGCCTATGCGCGGTCGCAGGAAGCCGGCGGCGCGCTCGCCAACGGCATTGCGGCGCCGCTTCCGGCGGGAGCGGACGTGGAGCAAAAGCTTTATTACCTCGTTTGACCGCGGCCGCGCTGTAACCAACGCAGGCGGCGCCAGAAAAAAATAATCTTGTCTATAAAAATAATAGACTATATGAATGGTGCGCTGCGATATGGCGATGTCACCTCGCAGCCGGGCCGGCATACGGCCCCTTCCGCGGCCCAACGGGCGCGGCCGAAAAAGGAGCAAAGCCATGACCGACAGGGACAATCACGTGAAAACGGGATCGCGCCGCGCGTTTCTCGCGGGAGCCGCTGCGGCGGGCGCGGCCGCGCCGCTCGGTCTCATGGCCGGCCGGGTTTTCGCCACGCCGCGCATGGCGCCTGTGTTTGGTCCTGACCTGCCGATCTGCCGCGCGGCGGTGACGGACGCCGCTCCCGCCGCCGGTCCCGTGAAAAAGATCACTCTCGCCTGGAACGCCGGGGCTTCCTGCCTGCTCGGCGTCACCGTCGCCAAGGACAAGGGCATTTTCGCCAAACACGGTCTCGACGTCGACCTGGTCAATTTCTCGGGCTCGACTGACCAGCTGCTCGAAACCCTGGCGACGGGCAAGTCCGACGCCGCCGTCGGCATGGCGCTGCGCTGGCTGAAGCCCATGGAACAGGGCTTTGACGTCAAGATCGTCGGCAGCACCCATGGCGGCTGCCTGCGTCTTTTGCCCCCACCGCGTCGGAAATCAAAGAGCTGAAGGACCTCAAGGGCAAAACCATCGCGGTGAGCGACATGAATTCGCCCGGCAAGAATTTCTTCTCGATCCGGCTGAAGAAGGCTGGGCTCGACCCTGACGCCGACGTCGAGTTCCGGCAGTTCCCCGGTCCCCTGCTGCGGGTCGCCGTCGAAAAGGGCGAAGCCCATGCGCTCGCCGACAATGATCCCAACACCTTCCTGTTCCAGAAGGACGGAACCTTCCACGAAGTGTCGTCCAATCTCGACGGCGAATACGCCACTCGCGTCTGCTGCCTCATCGGCGTCCGCGGCAGCCTGCTGCGCGACGACAAGCCGACGGCGGCGGCGATCACGCGCGCCTTGATCGAAGCCTCGGAATTCGCCGTCCACAACCCCGCGGAGGCCGCGGCGACCTATGCGCCCTATGCGCCGGGCAAGGTCGAGCTTGCCGATCTCGTCACGCTGGCGAAATACCACACGCACCATCACCATCCCGTCGGCGCCGATCTCAAGAAGGAACTGGCGGCCTATGCGGAGGAGCTGAAGCTGATTTCGATCTTCAAGCCAGCGATGGATACGGCGAAATATGCCGAACGAATTTATGCCGACGTGCTGAGCTGAGGGAGGGCGCCATGTCTCTCCTGGCTTCGACGGAAGCAGCGCCGGCCGTCGCGGAAGCTTCCGCTCCCGCGCGAACCGCGCTTTCGAAAGCGTCCATCGAGGGGACGGCCCTCGCCGGTCGCCGCCGGCGCCGCATGGCTGCTCCTCACCTTCATCACCCTGCATTGGCCCGATGTCGGGGACTGGGGGCGCGGCGAAGAACTAGCCATTGCGTCGCAGCGTTTTCGGCGCGCGCGCTCGTCCTCGGCGGCGCCATTGGCCCGTTCTGGGAAGCCGGCGCGAAACGGCTGCGGCGCTCGACCCCCTGGTTCCTGGCGCTCGGCGCTGTTCTTTTGCATCTGGCAGGCGGCGACGGCGAAATTCGCGCTCGTGCCGCAGCCCTTCTTTCCCCCGCCGCACGCATTGCTCGAAGTCTTCATCGATGATTGGCGCAAGCTGGGAACGAGCGTCGTTGCGTCGATCAAACTCGAACTGTTCGGCTTCGCCGCCGGGGCCGTCGCGGGTTTCGTGATCGGCGTTTTGCTCGGCTGGTCGCGGGCCTTCGGCTATTGGGTCCATCCGGTCATGCGGCTGATCGGGCCGCTGCCCTCGATCGCTTGGCTGCCGATCGCCTTTTTCGCCTTTCCGTCGAGCTGGAGCGCGTCGATTTTCCTGATCGGCCTGACCACCGCCTTTCCCGTCGCGGTGCTGACCTGGTCGGGCGTGGCGAGCGTCAACTCCGCCTATTACGACGTCGCGCGCACGCTCGGCGCCAAGCCTTCGTTTCTCATCTTCAAGGTAGCGATACCCGCAGCCCTGCCGCATGTCTTCGTCGGCCTGTTCATGGGGCTCGGCGCCTCCTTCGCCGTGCTGGTGACGGCGGAAATGATGGGCGTGAAGGCCGGCCTTGGCTTCTACCTGCAATGGGCGCAGGGCTGGGCCGCCTATGCCAACATGTATGCCGCGCTGCTGGTCATGTCGCTGATGTGCTCGGGCTTCATCACCCTGCTGTTTCGCGTCCGCGACCGCCTGCTCTCCTATCAGAAGGCGGACGTGCAATGGTGAGCCGAGCCTCCGGAGCCTCCGCCTTGGCGCAACAGGCGCCGCCGGCTTGCGAGATCGACATCAGCGGACGTCAGCCACGCCTTCGATCTGGAAGGCGCGCCGCTGCCGGTGCTCGACCGCATCAGCCTGACGGCGGGGCGCGGCGAATTCGTCGCCCTGCTCGGCCCCTCGGGCTGTGGCAAGTCGACATTGCTGCGCCTTGTCGCGGGGCTGGAGCCGCCGAGCGAAGGCGAGATCGCCGCCGACGGCGCCGGGATCACGGGACCTGATCCCTCGCGCGTCGTGGTGTTCCAGGACCCGACCTTGTTTCCCTGGCGCAATGTGCGCGACAATGTCGCGCTGGGGCTGGAAGCTCAGGGCCTCTTGAAATCGCGCGGCGCGCGGATCGAGGAGACCCTGCGTCTCGTCGGCCTGGAGCAGCTTCGCCAAGGCCTATCCGCATCAATTCTCAGGCGGCATGGCGCAACGCGTGTCCCTGGCGCGGGCGCTGGTCAACGATCCCGACCTGCTGATCCTCGACGAGCCCCTGGGAAAGCTCGACTCGCTGACGCGCCTCTCCATGCAGGGGGAAATCGTCAACCTGTGGCGCCGCGCCGGCTTTACCGCGCTGCTGGTGACGCATGACATCGAGGAAGCCCTGCTGATGGCGACGCGGGTCATCGTCTTCAGCGAGCGCCCGGCGACCATCAAGGCCGATATCGCCATCGACAAGCCTTATCCGCGTCATCGCGACGATCCCGATCTCGTGGCGCGGCGGCGCGAAATCCTCGGCCTGCTCGGGCTCGACGCCTCCTGGTGACGCGAGGCCCGCGGCGCGAAATCAAGTCAAGGAATACAGAATCTCATGTCCTCCAAATTGATCTCCCTCGCCGAGGCGGTGCGCCGCTTCAGCTGGGACGGCATGCAATATGCCAGCGGCGCCGCCCTGCCGGTCGGCTCGGACGCCATCATTTTCGGCCGCGAACTGTTGCGCCAGGGGCGGCGCGACCTGCACGCGATCTTCCACTGCAACAGCCAGCAGCTGAACCTGCTGGCGGCGGCCGGGGCGGTCACCAAGGCGGAATGCGGTTTTTCGGCGCTGGAAGTGTTCGGCTTCGCCAATGGCCTGCGCCGCGCCGTCGAAAGCGGCCAGCTGGCGCTGGAGGATTACTCCAATCTCGCCATGCCCCTGCGCTTGCTGGGCGGCGCACTGAACTGGCCCTTCGTGCCGGCCACGGTCAATATCGGCTCGGACATGCAATATCGCAGCGCCTTCGCGCCCGACGACTATCCCAGCCGCAACAAGATCCCCAGCGTCGTCGATCCCTTTTCCGGGCCGCGAGATCGGCGCCTTCAGCCCGCTGCAGCCCGGATGTCGCCGCCATCCACGTCACCCTGGCGGATGCTATCAGGCAATTCGATCCTGCTCGGCACGCGAATGGAGCCGCGTCGAACTGTCCCGGGCCGCGAAGAAGGTGGTGATCATCGCCGACGCCATCGTCAATCCCGGCTGCATCCGGCAGTTTCCCAATCTCGTCCGCATTCCCGACATCATCGTCGAGGCGGTGGTCCACTGGCCCTTTGCCGCCTGGCCGCAAAGCTCGCCCGGCATGTACGACGTCGACGAGGCGCATATGAAATTCATGAACAAGGCGCTGGCGACCGAGCAGGGGACGGCCGACTATATCCGCGATTTCGTCGAGCGGCTTTCGACGATATCGACTCCTATCTCGACATGATCGGCCGCGACAAGGTCGCGGCGCTGTCGCAGAGCAGCACCAGCTTTCTGCTCGATCCCTATCGCCAATGGATCCTGGCGCCGGAACAGGTCGCGGAGGTCCGCGGACATGAGCGAAGTTCTCGATTACAGCCGCCAGGAAATGATGGCCATCGCCACCGGCCGCGAAATCCGCGACGGCGAACTGGCGATTTTCGGCGTGGGACTGTCGATGCTGGCGGGCTATTTCGCCCACGCCAATCACGCGCCCAATCTGCGCAGCATGACCGAAGGCGGCGTCTATGGCGCGACGCCGGTCGGCGGCCTGCCTTGGGGCATCGAATGCAACCGCATTTCCTCCAACGCCACCTGTTTTTCCTCGGCGCTGGACGCGCTCGGCTTTCTCGTCGCCTCCGGGCGCTGCGACGTCGGCGTGATCGGCGCGGCGCAGGTCGACAAGTTCGGCAATGTCAACACGACCGGAATCTGGGACGGCGAGATCGGCAAGAGCTTCCGGCCGCCGAAGACGCGGCTGCCCGGCGCCGGCGGCGCCAATGACATCGCCTGCGGGGCCAAGCGCTTCATCATCATGGTCACCCACGAGCCCAAGCGCTTCGCAGAGAAAGTCAGCTACATCAGCTCGCCCGGCTATCTCGAGGGCGGCGACGCCCGCAGCCGCCACGGCTTCGTCGGCGGCGGTCCCTCGGCCATCATCACCACCCTGGGCGTGCTGCGCCCGGAACCCGGAACGAACGAATTCGTTCTCGACGGCTGGTTTCCCTTTTCCAGCCCCGAGGAAATCAAGGCCAACACGGGCTGGGACGCTGAAAACGGCGCCGGGCGCGACGGTCATCGCCGAGCCCACGCCGGACGAATTGGCCAATTTGCGCAAGGTCGATCGAGACCGGCGCCTTGCGCAAACAATGATCCCTTCGCCAGGAGACGCCGCCATGACCGATGCTCCCTTCCTGTTGCGCGACGACGACCCTGGGTATCGCCACGCTGACCCTGAACCGCCCGCAGTCCCGCAACGGCCTGTCGCTTGGCATGTTGCAGGCGCTGAAAGCCGCGCTGGCCGAGATCGCCGCCGACGCCGATGTCCGCGTCGTCATCATCGCCGGCGCCGGTCCGGCCTTTTGCGCCGGCCACGACCTTAAGGAACTGCGCGGCAAGAACTACGATCCCGCCTATGTCGACGCGCTTTTCGCGCGAATGCGCCGAGGTCATGCAGGCCATCGTGCGCCTGCCGAAGCCCGTAATCGCCCGCGTCCATGGCGTCGCCACCGCCGCCGGGGCGCAGCTCGTCGCCAGCGCCGACATCGCCTTCGCCGCCGAGGATGCGCGCTTCGCCACGCCGGGCGTGAATATCGGCCTGTTCTGCTCGACGCCCATGGTGGCGCTGTCGCGCAATGTCGCGCCGAAACACGCCATGCAGATGCTGCTGTCGGGCGACCTGATCGACGCCGAGACCGCCCTGCGCTTTGGCCTGGTTAACGAGTTGGCGCCGGCCAACGATCTGGAAGAGCGGACCTTCGACTTTGCATTGAAGCTGGCGTCGAAATCGCCTTTGACGCTCGCGATCGGCAAGGAGGCTTTCTACCGGCAGGCGGAGCTGCCGCTGACGACCGCCTACGCCTTTGCCGGGGACGTCATGGCGAAGAACCTGCAGGCGCAGGACGCCCAGGAAGGCATCGGCGCCTTCCTCGAAAAGAGGCAACCGATCTGGAGTGGACGCTGAACCATGTCGGTCAACGAGCGTCTCGCCTATCTCGATATGCCCACCCGGGATCCGGCCGCCTATCTCGCGGCGCTGGACGCGCTCCGCTTCGAGAAAATCAGGAAACAGATCCGCTATCTCTGGACCAACGAGGATTATTTTCGCCCACGCTTCCTCGAGGCGGGCGTCGCTTCGCCGGAGGACATTCGCAGCCTCGACGACTTCCGCCGCCTGCCGTCCTTCCTCGACAAGGTCCGGCACCGCGAGTCGCAGGATGCGTCGCTGGCGCGCTATGGCCATCCGCTCGGCCTGCACCTGACCACGGCGCCGGAAAAGGCCATCCATCTCGCCGCCACGTCGGGCACGACGGGAACGCCGACCTTCTACGTCTTCACCCGCAAGGACCAGGAGATCACCTATCGTGTGCTGGGGCGGATGTTTCGTGCGGCCGGGATCCAACCGGGCGACACCGCCTTCCACGCCTTCGGCCTGTCGCTTTGGCTGGCGGGCGTCACCTGGGCGCAGGCGCTCGAAGCCTATGGCGCGCGTCCAGTCATGGTTGGCGCCGAGGGTGGCGTGCCAAAAATCCTGCGCTATATCCAGATCACTCGCCCCCGTGCGCTGTTTGCGACCCCGTCCATGGTCAACCAGTTGATCGAGCGCGCGCCGCAGGAAATCGGGGTCCCTGTCGGCGAACTCGGCATAAAAATCATCATCTGCTCGGGCGAGTCGGGGGCCAGCCAGCCGCTGTTTCGCCAGAAAGTGCGGGAGCATTTTGGCGCGCAGGTGTTCGACGCCATGGGCGGCGCCTGGCACAATGGAACCATCACCTGCGACAGCCCGGAGTCGCATGGCATGCATTACATGGCGGAGGATTACTGCTTCCGCTATGATCTGGTCGATCCGCACACCAAGGCGCCGATCGAAATTTGCGACGGCGCCGTCGGCGAAGCGATCCACACCGCGCTCGAATATGAAGCCGCTCCGGCCTTTCGCAATGCGACCGGCGACATCCTCAAGCTCCACGTCGGCGAATGTCCGGGCTGCGGCCATTTCGGCGTGCGCATGGAAGTTGTCGGCCGCGTCGACGACATGCTGGCGATCAAGGGCGTCAAGGTCTATCCCGCCGCGATCCAGAATGTGGTGCGCCAGTTCCAGCCCGCCGTTTCCGGAGAGCTTCGCATCCGGCTCGACGCGCCGCCGCCGCGAGTCGAGCCGCCGCTGAAAATGACGATCGAAGCCGGACCGGCGACGGGAGAGGCCGACTGGCCCGCGCTCACTCACGCCATCGAGCAACGCATTCGCGAATTGCTGACCTTCCGGCCACAGGTGACCATCGAGCCCTTCGGCTCGCTGCCGCGCACCGGCGCCAAGACGAAGCTGATCGAAATCGCCGGACGTCCGTCATGAGCGCGCCAATCGCCTATATGAAGCGCACGCGGGACTATTATCGGGCGCTCGGCTATGACAATCCCTATCGCTGGGCGCAACACGACAACGCGCCTTTCCATCGCCTTGCAAAACCGCTGGCGCAAACCCGCGTCGTCCTCGTCACCACAGCGGCGCCTTACCAGCCCGGCAAGGGCGAGCAAGGTCCGGGCGCGCCCTATAACGCCTCGGCCAAATTCTGGTCGGTCTATTCCGGCGAGACCTCTCGCGACCACGACCTGCGCATCGCCCATGTCGCGATCGACCGCAAGCATACGTCGATGGAGGACAGCGGGACCTGGTTTCCTCTGCCGGTGCTGCGGCGGCTCGCGGCCGAGGGAACGTTTGAACTGACGCCGCGCTTTCACGGATTTCCGACCAACCGCAGCCAGCAGCGGACACTTGAGGTCGACGCGCCGGAGCTGTTGCGCCGCGTCCGCGAAGACGGCGCGAACGCGGCGATCCTCGTCGCCAATTGTCCTGTTTGCCATCAAAGCCTTTCGCTTGCGGCGCGTCATCTCGAGGCCGAGGGCGTGGCGACGGTGGTAATGGGCTGCGCCCGCGACATCGTCGAATGGTGCGGCGTCCCGCGCTTCCTGTTCAGCGACTTCCCGCTCGGCAACGCCGCCGGGCGCCCGCATGATCCGGAGTCGCAGGAATTCACGTCCCGCGAGGCGCTGGCCTTGCTTGAGGAAGCCGAGCAGCCGCGCGTTACGCGGCGCTCGCCGCTTTCGTGGAACGGCGCCCTCGACTGGAAGCTCGACTACGCCAATGTCGCGCGCCTCTTACCATCAGAACGCGACCGCCTCTTCGCTGAAGCCGAGGCCGCCCGCGCCCTGGCGCGCGCCCAACGCGAAAAGGACCTTGCCCGCTGATGGAGACCCGATCATGAGTTCCGAAAAACTGCTGACCTTCGTCCAGGATATGACGCGCCTGCTCGATACGAAGCCGAGCGAAGAGAGAATCCTGACCGACGGCCGCGCGCTGGTAGCCAGACTGGTCGAGAGCGACGAATGGCTGCCAGACGCCTTCGCCAAGCCGCATCCCGACCATTATCAGCAATACCTGCTCTATGCCGATCCGCTCGACCGGCTTTCGGTGGTCAGCTTCGTCTGGGGCCCGGGCCAGAAGACTCCCCTGCACGACCATCTCACCTGGGGTCTGGTCGGGGGCCTGCGCGGGCGCGAACGCGAGACGACTTACGCGCGGCGACCCGACGGCGGCTATGCGCAAACGGGGTCGGGCGTGCTGGACGCAGGCGAGACCACCGTGGTTTCGCCTGCGATCGGCGACGTGCATGAAGTGGCCAATGATCTCGACGACCGCGCCTCGATCAGCATCCATGTCTATGGCGCCAATATCGGCCGGGTTAAACGCCATGTCTTCGACAAGGCGACCGGCGCCGCCAAAACCTTCGTGTCCGGTTATGCCTCCGACGTCGTCCCCAACCTGTGGAAATGAACATGCCCGACGATTTGCCGCGACGCGATTATTCCCATGTGCGCGCCGCCCTGCTGGAGCGGCGGGAAATCGCTTTGCTCGATGTACGCGAGGAGGATCCCCACGCGGCTGCGCATCCGCTTTTCGCCGCCAACCTGCCGCTTGCGCGCATCGAACTCGACGCCTACGCCAAGCTGCCGCGCCGCGATGTCGACGTCGTCACCTTCGACGCTGGCGAAGGTGACGCGGAGCTCGCGGCGCAGCGCCTGATCGACCTCGGCTATGCCAATGTCGCCGTCTTCGACGGCGGCATCGACGGCTGGCGCAAAGCGGGCGGCGAAGTCTTTCGCGACGTCAACGCGCCGAGCAAGGCTTTTGGAGAACTGGTCGAGGCGCGGCGGCATACGCCGTCGCTTTCCGCGCAGGAGGTCAAGGCGCTGATCGACGAAAAAGCCGACATCGTCATACTCGATTCCCGTCGCTTCGACGAATACCAAACGATGAACATTCCCACCGGCGTCAGCGTGCCCGGCGCGGAACTGGCGTTACGCGCTCCAGACCTCGCGCCATCTCCGGAGACGCGGATCATCGTCAATTGCGCGGGGCGCACCCGCTCGATCATCGGCGCGCAATCGCTGATCAACGCCGGCCTGCCCAATCCCGTCGCCGCGCTGCGCAACGGCGCCATCGGCTGGACATTGGCCGGCCAGCAACTCGAAACCGGCGCCGCTCGCCGCTACGGGGAAACATCGCCGGACGCGGCGCGCGTCGCCGCCCAACGCGCCCGCGCCGTGGCCGACCGCGCCGGCGTGAAGCGGGCGAAACTGGGCGAACTCGCGGAATGGGCTCGCCAGCAGGGACGCACGACCTATTTTTTCGATCCTCGCGCGCCCGAGGAGTTTGAGGCCGGCCATCTGCCCGGCTTCCGCCCGGCGCCGGGCGGGCAGCTGGTGCAGGAGACGGAAATGCTGGCGCCCGTGCGCGGCGCGCGGATCGTGCTGGCCGACCCGCTCGGCTCGCGCGCCGACATGACCGCGTCGTGGCTGGCGCAAATGGCCTGGGAGGTTTACGTGCTCGACGGCATCGGGCCGGACGACCTGAGCGAAAAGGGGCCGTGGCAGGCGCCGCTGCCGACCCTGCCGCAACCGAAACGGATTTCGGTCGAGGAACTGGCCACGCAACTTCATTCGGCCACCCCACCGGTCGTCGTCGATTTCACCACCCACGCCCAATATTGCCGTGGCCATATTCCCGGCGCTTGTTTCGCTCTGCGCTCGCAACTCTCCATGGCCCTGGCTAACCTTCCCGTGGCGGATCGCTATGTCCTGACCTGCCAGTCGAGCCTGCTGGCGCATTTCGTCGCCAAGGAATTCCAGGCGTTGACGGATGTCGACGTCGTCGTGCTGGAAGGCGGCACGCGCGCCTGGGCCGCGAGCGGGCGCCCGCTCGAAGTTGGCGAGACGTATCTCGCGTCCCCGCCCATCGACCGCTATCGCCGCCCCTATGAGGGCGCCGACAACAGCGCCGAGGCGATGCAGGCCTACCTCGATTGGGAGTTCGGCCTGGTCGAGCAGTTGGCGCGCGACGCAACTCACCATTTCCAGGTCATCTGAAGCTGCTGATCTGAAATTTCTTGCAAGTGGAGACCAAAAAATGAGCTCACGCGTCGAGCGAGCCGCCGCCAGCGAACCCGCTTATTGGGATGCGAGGCTGGAAACGCAGAGCCGGTCGGACTGGGATCGCCTCAAACTGAATTTGCTCAAGACACATGTCGCGCACGCCTTCGCGAACTCGCCCTATTACCGGGCGGCCTTCACCGCCGCGGGCGCTCATCCCGACCAGATCAAGACCCTCGACGACATCAGGCAATTCCCATTCATCACCAAGCAGACCCTGCGCGAGCGGCAGATCGCTGCGCCTCCCTTCGGCGACCTCCTCGCCGTGCCCGAGCGCGACATCGTCTATATTTCCTCCTCCTCCGGTTCGACCGGCGTTCCCACCGCCTCGCCCTTCACGACGCAGGATTTCGAAGACTGGATGGATTACGAGGCGCGGCAGTTCTGGTCGTCCGGGATGCGCCCCGAGGACCGCTACTGTCATTCGCTCAACTTCTCCCTGTTCATCGGCGGCCCCTGCGTGCTCGGCGCGCAAAAGCTCGGTGCCCTGACCATCCATGCGGGGACAGTGCCCTCCGAACGTCTGCTCCAGATCATCCGCCAGTTCCAGGCGACGGTCATCTGGACCACGCCGTCCTACGCCTGGTATCTCGGCGAAACCGCTGTCAAGGAAGGGCTCGACCTCCGCAAGGATTTCGCCATCAAACGCATTTTCGTCGCCGGCGAGCCCGGCGGCTCGATCCCGGAAACGCGCAACCGCATCGAGGAGCTGTGGGGCGCCTCGGTCTATGATTATTACGGCCTTTCCGACATATTCGGCTCCTGCGCCGGGATGTGCGAGGAGAAACACGGCCTGCATTGGGCGGAAGACCATATCCTCGTCGAAGTGCTCGACCCCGACACGCAGGAGCCCGTCCGCGAAGGCGAGCGAGGAGAAATGGTGCTCACCACCTTGAAGAAGTCGGCCCGGCCGATGATCCGATTCCGCACCAGCGATATCGTCAGCTTCACCACAAAACCATGCAAATGCGGCCGGACGTCAATGCGCATGGAGGGCGTGCACGGCCGGCTCGACGACATGCTGATCGTCAAGGGCGTCAACATCTTTCCGAGCGATGTCGAAGCGGTCGTGCGCAAGGACCGCGACCTCACGGGCGAATACAAGCTGATCGTCGATCGCGTCGACCATCTGGATCACCTTACCGTGCAGGTCGAGCGCCAGCACGGCTATAATGGCGAGGACAAGGATCTTGCCTATCGTTTCGCCCGCCAGTTGAAATCCGTCACGGGCGTCGGCGCCGAGGTCGAGATTATGCCTGCTGAAAGCTTGCCTCGCGCCACGCACAAGGCCAAGAGAGTGGAAGACCGTCGCACAAGCGTATGGGGCGAGTGAGCCGGCCCTGAGGGTCGCACGGCAACGACCGCTTTAGGCCCCGGGACGAAGAACACGGGCAACCCCACGACTGACCGCCTTGGGTCAAAAAGGGTCGCAGACGCAATGACCGCTTTCGAAAAACAGTCAACTTCAAGAGCCCGCACCGTCACCCTTCAGTTGGTGTTCGGTCTCGGGTCAAGCTTAGCCGCAATTTTGCGGGGATCAGGCTTGTAGTACTTTTTCAACATCTGAAGCGTTTTCCATCCCCCCTGTTGCGCGAGTTCGACGATGTCCAACCCCTTGTCGCCGGCCATACGCGACGCACTTTCCGACCTTTGATCATGCAAGGTGAGATCAGCTATTCCCGCGCGTTCGCAGGCCGCGCGGAAATTACGTGAGACATTGTCGGGGCGCACATTAAAAACGCGTCCCCTTGTCTAATTGGGAAGCCCATTGAGGATTTCGATGGCGCGCGCCGAAAGACCTATAGTTCGCTCGCGATAGGACCCGTCCGAAGACTTTGTGCCGTTCAATACAGCTATCCTTGCCTTGAGATCGATTTCCTCCCACCGTAGAAAGCTGACGATCTCATTGCGACGGCACGCAGTCTCCCAAGCGAGTTCGACGATCGGCGCCAAAACCAGGCAACGACTTTCCTGGCAGGAGATAAGCAGCTTTTCTCCTTCGCCGTCGCGCAAGCGGCGCGAACGCTCGGTACGCTTCGGCTTTTCTTTTTTTGGAAGATCTTTGACGGGATTCCGCAGACCCGCCATGTCTTCTTCGACGCGGGCGAACTCGAACACCGCCGACAGCCTCAGCAGTTCGTTCAGAACGGTCTTGTCGCCGATTGGAACGTCGTCGTACTGCACGATCAAACGGCGTCCGTCCTTGACCCGAACAACCCGACCCTCGTCGTCACGCCGTTTGCGCCGAATTTTCTCCGAGCGCCGTTTTCTGAGCCAGGCGATGATGTCGGCGGCCGTAATATCGCCAATGAACCGTTCCGCCAGCGAGCTTTTCTTCAGCTGCTCCACCTGGCTGCGCGCCTGCATTTGGCCTTTCAGCGCCGCTATGCCGTCGTCGAGATATTTCTCGAAGACGGTCGCCAGAGTAGTGCGTGTCTCCTGCCGGCGATCGACAAATGTGTTCCGGTTGAAGCCGTCGAGGATATTGATCCCCCCAGCCTCAGCGGCGGCGACAGTGTCGAAGGTCTGGGTCTGGCTCGCGCGGCCGGTCCGGCGGACACGAGCCTGGATCGTACGCATCCGAGAGCGACCGCCTTGATTGGATTGGCGGATCGATAAGACACTGAACGTATGGATAGTCATACACACAGTGTCGAACGGTTGGCGGTTGTCGAGACGGGGCGCCGTCGGCGCTGGTCCGACGACGAGAAGCTTCGTATCGTGACCGAAAGCATGTCGGGTCCTCGTTTGGCGTCAGCGACGGCGCGGCGTTACGGGATTTCGCCGGGGCAGTTGTTCACCTGGCGGCGCGAACTGCGCATTCAGTCCAAACGGACGCCAGATGTGGCGCCCCAGATGGTTTGCGTCCGCGTAGAGGATGCGCCCAAGGCCAGCGGGCCATGCGCCAGGGCCGAGATCATTCTGCCAAGCGGAGTGCGGATCGTTGTCGCGCCCGATATTGATCCCGCCGCCCTGGCGCGGATCATGACGGTCTTGGGTCCGAGATGATCGGGCTGTCGAGCGACGTCCGGGTTTGGCTGGCGACCGGCCATACCGACATGAGAAAAGGCTTCGGCTCGCTGGCTTTGCTCGTGCAGGAGACGCTGAAGCGCAATCCTCACGACGGCAATCTGTTCGTCTTTCGCGGTCGCCGCGGCGATCTTTTGAAAATTATCTGGCACGATGGCCAGGGAGCGTGCCTGTTCACAAAAAGGCTTGAACGAGGCCGTTTCTTGTGGCCGTCGATGGCCGATGGCGCTGTGACGATTTCGGTAGCGCAACTCTCCTATTTGCTCTCCGGCATTGACTGGCGAATGCCCCAGAAAACATGGCGTCCCGAGGCGGCTGGATAAGCTGCGGCGGATTGACTCAGGCTGCTCTTTCTGGACGATTTTCCGCAGCGAATATGGTTCAATCGGGGCGTGAAAAACCCCTTTGATCCTCTTCCTTCCGACCTCGCCAGCGCCCACGCGATGATCCTCGCGCAGCGCGAACTTCTGGCGCAGGAACAGGCGGAAAAGATCGCGGCGCAGAGCGAAGCCAAGGTCATCCGGCTGGAGATCGAGCGCCTGAAGTTTTTACTGGCCAAGGCCCGGCGCGAAAAGTTCGGACAATCCTCCGAGCGTGGCAAGCTGCTGATCGAACAGCTCGAACTGGCCATCGAGGATCTCGAAGAAACCCAGGGCGCCGAAGCGGCCAAAGCCGAAATAGCCGCGCCTGAAGCGACAAAGGAAAAGCACAGGCGCGCGCCGCGCGGGCCGCGCAAGTTGCCCGAGGATCTGCCGGTCGAGCGGGTCGTCGAGCCGGCCCCCTGCGCCTGCGGCAAATGCGGCGGCGCGCGGCTGCGCAAGCTCGGGGAGATCGTGACCCGGACGCTGGAAAGCGAACCCCGGCGCTGGAAAATCATCGAGCATGTGCGCGAGAAATTCACCTGCCGCGACTGCGATGCGATCACTGAACCGCCGGCGCCCTCGCATCCGATCGCACGTGGCTTTGCCGGTCCGAGCCTGCTGGCGATGATCCTGGTGGCGAAGTTCCTGCTGCATCAGCCGCTCAATCGCCAGAGCGCCACTTACGCCCGCGAGGGGGTCGAGATCGACACGTCGACGTTGGCTGATTGGGTCGGCGGCTGCGTGGTCACGATTGATCCGGTCCTGGCGTTGCTGAAAGCCCATGTCCTGCGCGGCGAGCGCATTCATGCCGACGACACCACGGTGCCGGTTCTGGCCAAGGGCAAGACGGCGACTGGCCGGTTATGGACCTATGTCCGCGACGACAGGCCGTTTGGCGGCAAGGAGCCGCCGGCGGCTTTCTTCGAATATTCGCGCAACCGCGCCGGCGTACACCCGCAAAAGCATCTCGCCGGTTGGACCGGAATCATGCAGGCCGACGCCTATGATGGCTACAACGCGCTTTACGAAGCGACGTGGAAGCCTGCGCCGATCAAGGAGGCGGCCTGCTGGGCGCACTGGCGGCGAAAACTCTTTGATCACGCCAAATCGGGCAAGGCGCCGATCGCGGTCGAGGCGGTGCGGCGCATGGATGAAATCTTCGCCTGGGAGCGGACGATCACCGGTAAGCCTCCCGATGAGCGTGTCGACGCCCGAAGGAAAGTCATCGCGCCGCTTGCCACCGAATTACACGATTGGCTGACCGAACAACGCGCGAAGCTGTCGACCAAGACCGATCTGTCCAAGGACATCAATTACGGCCTGAAGCAATGGGAAGCCTTCACGCGTTTCCTCGATGACGGCCGCATCTGCATGACGAACAATGCCGCCGAGCGCGCTCTGAGAGGCATAGCCGTCGGGCGCCGGAATTGGACATTCGCCGGTTCAGACGCCGGCGGTCAAAGAGCGGCGGCTGTCTATTCGCTGGTTGAGACTTGCAAACTCAACGATATCGATCCGCAAGCCTGGCTCGCCGATGTCCTGGCGCGTCTCCCCGATCATCCGGCGCAGAAGGTCGACGAACTGCTGCCCTGGAATTGGAAGGCCCGGCAGAGCGCTGCGCCTCCGGCCTAGCCAAAAACCGTCGCCCAATCAGAAAGCGCCTGCGGTCTTGGTCGGATGCGTACCCTGGATCTGCAAAGGGCCCCGCTCCGTTATAGTCAAGCCCTTGACGGGCGACCATGTCCGTCGTTACCGGTGCGGCTCCACA
>CAVPZS010000010.1:0-3881 GCA_963710275.1 uncultured Alphaproteobacteria bacterium
ACCCAAAGAACGACAAGGTCATTTCGCGCTGCGCCGGCGGCGAACGCTCCGCCGCTCGAAGGGGATCGCCCCGCCCTGCCGCGCCTTGAAGTATTCATAGCCGCACAGCAGCACGGCCTGCGCCAGATTGAGCGAGCCATAGGCCGGATTGACCGGGAAGGTCAGGATGGCGCTGGCCAGCGCGATATCGTCATTGTCCAGTCCGGTGCGCTCCGGGCCGAAAATAATGCCGTGCTTTTCGCCCGAAATCCATGGCGGCGGCGGACTCCGCCATGGCGAGCGCCGGACACCTCGATGCGCTTGTGCTGGCCCCGCTCGCGCGCCGTGGTCGCCCAGACGAAATTCAGGTCGGCGATGGCCTCGTCGACGCGACTCGAAAACCTTGGCGTTTTCCAGCAGATGCACGGCGCCGGCGGCGGCGGCATAGGCGCCCTTGCGTCGCGCGCCGGTGCGCGGCCAACCCTCGCGCGGGGAAACCAGCCGCAGGTCCGACAGGCCGAAATTGGCCATGGCCCGCGCGCACATGCCGATATTCACCGCCAGTTGCGGCCGCACCAGCACGATCGCCGGGCCGCCCTCGAACAGGGGCTTCGTTCTATCCGTTCCAGATCCGACCAAAACGCGTCCCCTTCAATTCGACGCGCCGAGATCAGGTATATCCGGGACTTCGGCCTTCCGAAAAAACGGCATCCGAAGACAAGAACTTTAAAGCAAGATGCAGCTGCGGGGCGTGACGCAGACCGCCCATGCGCGGAAAGATCGCGCCGCGCGATCGTCGATCCAGAATTTTCCTGGCGTATCGACAGTTTGGATTGAGAATTGGGCTTGGAAAACACCGCGTTGGCCCCCGAGGCCAGCGCCTGCGCGTGGACCGGTTTTTCGGTCGAGGTGGTCAAGCACCACCGCCGGCACGGCGCGCAACTGCATGTCGGCGCGCAGGAAAGCGAGAAACCGGCCGCCGTCGAGAACCGGCATGTTCAGATCGACGATGATCACCGCCGGCAACCGGCTCAGGAAGTCGCTCCGCGCGACCGAGCCCAGGGCGTCCAGTCCGTTGACGTTATGCGTCATCGCCAAGCGCAACGCCAGTTTCGAGAGCGGCGGCGTTCAAGGCGCGTTTGAGCAGAAAAGCGTCATCCTGATCATCCTCGATGATGAGAACCTGGCAAGTTTTTCTGTCCGCTTCCGCGCATTGATGACATCGACTAAATCCCTGAATTGGCCATAAAACTGCGCTGAATAAAGTAAAATATCCAAAATTGTGGTCGTCGTATGCTGCAACGCACATTATGACAGCTGTACAATCGAAATTGCTAGTATAAATTCGCCATAAAATCAATAAGATTCAAACGTCCTCTGCCCCCGAGGCGGGCAATTCATTCCGGGGAGACGTCGATGGCCAAACGCGGCGAGGACCTCAACGAAATGCTGCGCCTCGCTTTCGAGGCCTCCCCCGCCGCGATGTTCATGGTGGACCACAACGGACGCATCGAACTGGTCAATGCGCAATGCGAAGAGATTTTCGGTTTCGAGCGCGGCGAAATGATCGGCATGAGCGTCGAAACGCCTGATCCCGGCAGGATTGCGGCCCAGGCACAAGAATTTGCGAAAGGATTTCATCGCAAAACCGAGCAAGAGGCTGATGGGCGTCGGACGCGACCTGCGCGCCCTGCGGCGCGATGGCAGCGAATTTCCGGTCGAAATCGGCCTCACGCCGGTCGCGACGCCACTCGGAATGCGCGTGGTGGCTTTCGCCATCGACATCACAGCGCGGCTCGAAACCGAAAAATCGCTGAAAATCTCGTTGGCGGAACTGGAGCGCGCCAACGCCAGGCTGTCGCGTTTCGCCTATGTCGCCTCGCATGACATTCAGGAGCCATTGCGAAAAATCGCCGCTTTCGCGGACATATTGCGCACCGCCATGGCGCAAAACAACCCGGAGGAGGCGCGCTACGCCGCCGATGTGATGTCGTCCTCCGCCCAGCACGCCCGCCGCATGGTGGCCGACGTGCTGGCGCTGGCTCGCTCGATGAACAGCGCCTATGCGCTCGAGACCATTTCGCTGCGCGAGACCATCTATGCCGTGCTCGACAATCTTTCGCTGACCATCGCCGAGAAATCGGCCGATGTCGCGGATTCGGGCGAAGATTTTTCTGTCGAGGGCGACAGGTCGCAGGCGACGCAGATGGTGCAGAACCTGGTTTCCAATGCGCTCAAATATCACAAGCCTGGACCAGCGCCCGCGTATTCGCATCGTTCTGGTCCAGCAAGCGAACGAAGACAGTCTGGCGATCGAGGACGAAGGCATTGGCTTCTCCAACGCCCATCGCGACGATATTTTCCAGCCCTTCCGCCGACTGCACGACCGCAACGACGTTCCCGGCACCGGCATCGGCCTCGCGATCTGCAAGGCCATCGCCAGCCGTCACGGCTGGCTGCATTTCCGCGACCTCGACGCCCGATCGTCGGCTCGACCTTCCGGATCGTTTTCCCAAAAAGCATTCGGCGACGCGGCGGCGCCGGCTTGATGTCCGGATGCAAGGCTCACTCGCCAAAAGCCTTACTAGGCGGGCGGGCGACCCAATGCTATAGGGCGGCGAGTTTGGCGCCCGCCGGCGCGCCGGTATACCCAAATCCCAGGGAGAGATCCGCGCATGAGCAAGATCAAGGTCGCCAATCCGGTCGTCGAACTGGACGGCGACGAGATGACCCGCATCATCTGGCAGTTCATCAAGGAGAAGCTGATCCTGCCCTATCTCGACATCGACCTGAAATATTACGATCTCTCGGATCGAGAACCGCGACGCGACCAACGACAAGGTGACGGTCGAGGCCGCCGAGGCGATCAAGAAATACGGCGTCGGCGTCAAATGCGCCACCATCACGCCCGACGAGGCGCGCGTCGAGGAATTCAAGCTCAAGAAAATGTGGAAGTCGCCCAACGGCACCATCCGCAACATCCTGGGCGGCGTGATTTTCCGCGAGCCGATCATCTGCAAGAACGTGCCGCGCCTGGTGCCCGGCTGGACCCAGCCCATCGTCATCGGCCGCCATGCCTTTGGCGACCAGTACCGCGCCACCGATTTCCGCGTTCCCGGCAAGGGCACGCTGACCATCAAGTTCGAGGGCGAAGACGGCACGGTGATCGAGCAAGGAAGTGTTCAAATTCCCGGGCGCCGGCGTGGCGCCATGGCGATGTACAATCTCGACGAATTCGATCCGCGATTTCGCCCGCGCCTCGATGAATTACGGCTTGCTGCGCAAATATCCGGTCTATCTCTCGACCAAGAACACCATCCTCAAGGCCTATGACGGCCGCTTCAAGGACCTGTTCCAGGAGGTCTTCGACGAACGAGTTCGCACGCCAAATTCGACGAGGCCAGCATCACCTATGAGCACCGCCTGATCGACGACATGGTGGCCTCGGCGCTCAAATGGACCGGCGGCTATGTCTGGGCCTGCAAGAACTACGACGGCGACGTGCAGTCCGACACCGTGGCGCAGGGCTTTGGCTCGCTGGGCCTGATGACCTCGGTGCTGATGACGCCCGACGGCAAGACCGTGGAAGCCGAAGCCGCGCATGGCACGGTGACGCGCCATTACCGCGAGCATCAGAAGGGCAAGGCGACCTCGACCAACTCCATCGCCTCGATCTTCGCCTGGACGCGCGGCCTCGCCCATCGCGCCAAGCTCGACGACAATGCGGAGCTCGCGAAGTTCGCGCCGACCGCTGGAAAAGGTCTGCGTCGACACGGTCGAAGCCGGCTTCATGACCAAGGATCTGGCGCTGCTGGTCGGCCCCGACCAGAAGTGGCTCACGACCACCGGCTTCCTCGACAAGGTCGACGAGAACCTGAAGAAGGCGATGGCCTGAGCGGTCT
>CAVPZS010000011.1:0-94275 GCA_963710275.1 uncultured Alphaproteobacteria bacterium
CATAACCGGTAATTGTCGTGCGGCGAAAGCGTTCGCGTCTTTTGCCATGAAGCGGTCATCGGTATTTTGGCGCAGCGCGCCATCGCTTACGAACCATTCCGTCTTCATTGGCACAAGAAAGGCCGCCAAATGGCGGCCCTGCTTGGCGAACATGGAGGTCCCACGGCCGTCGGTGGGATCAGTGGTGGATATGGTGGCGATGGCGACGATGATGGAATCCATGCGATATATTGGGCCCCTCCACATAGCCAATGGCGCCTCCCGCGACCGCCCCGACGGGTCCGCCGACAAGGGCGCCAGCCCCTGCGCCCATAAGCCCATCATTGAGCCGCTCCCCAGCTGACGCGGGGGCTCCTGCCAGGGCAACGCCTGCAAGAAGTACGGCGATAAATAGAGAATTGGTCATTGTCACATCCCCAGTGTGGCGCACGATGAAGTCGTCGCCGTTGCTACTTTGAATAGGTTCGCGCTTGGGCGCATTACCCGTGCGTTCGAACCAGCCAACCTGCCACAGCCAGCAGCACCAGCGCAGCGGGGATGACATAAGGAGGGGTAAGCCATGCAGACATTTCATTCACTCCTTGATTTCGGAGTCCGCGATTGCGGACTTGTATTTCGAATTCAGACAGCCGACGGACGGGGCTCTCAGCCCTGAGTCGGAACGCGGATTTCTGGGGCGGGAGGCGCTATTTCAGGATCAATGTTCGATCGCCCGTCCTTTGCTGTATTTGCTCGCGCCGCATTGTCGTTTTGCTGCATAACGAGAAGGTCGTGGACGATCTGAACGGTTGACGGAAGCGGAACGCGGCGTCCGAAACGCGTGAGTTGAGCCATGGTTGATACTCCGCTTGAAACCAAATTCATTGCATCGCGACAGCGTCGAGCATGCGGCGAGACACCGTGCCAACGCCCTTACCAGCGCCTGCCGAAATAGCCGCCGAACCGGCTGCGCAATCCGCCGCCGCCTCGAACCATTCGAATGACGATGAGGAGCAGAACCGCGCCAATCGTGGCGTTGAAAATCGCGGCGACCATGCCGAAACCCAGATGCACGCCAAGCTGAGGCAGCAGCAATCCTCCGATGAAGGCTCCTGCGACGCCGATGACCATATCGCCGATCAGGCCCAATCCAGTGCCTTGCACAAGATGGCCCGCCAGCCATCCGGCGATCACCCCGACCAACACCAAGATGAGCAGTCCATCGCCTGACATGATGTCCTCGCTATGCTGAAAAAGCTGTCGACCATTCCGTCGATATTGTCGTCACGATGACAGTTCTTTTTGGCGAGCGGCAGGCTCGGAATCTACTCAAGGCGCTTGGGCATGCCCGCCGGCGCATTCGAATACTTGACCACCGGCGGGCGTCGATCCGGATTTTCGCTGCCATCAGGTCTGACGCGTCGGCTCAGCGATGGCCGCCATGACCGCCGCCGGCGTGGCCGCCTGCATGGCCTCCGCCATGACCGCCGCCGCCGCGTCCACCATGACCACCGCGCCCGCCGCCGCCGCCGTAGCCGCCGCCGTAGCCGTAGCCGCCGTCGTAGCCGTAGCCGCAATCATTGAAGTAGCAGCCGCCGCTCAGCGCGCCTCCGAGAATTCCGCCGATGATCGCAGCGGGAAAGGCTCCGCCGTGGCGATAGCGAACTTGCTCGATCTGCCGATCCGGGCTCGCCCCTTGCGGCCTGGACAGGCTTATGGGACCTGCCGTCGCCGCCACGGTCGCGAGAATTGTTGCGGCTGCTGCGATCGCAGTCATTCGAATGAAACTCATATGATCTCCTTGCGTCCGATGAACGCGCTGTGTGCGTAAACGGTAGACGGAGGCCTCAGCGGCCTTCTTTTCGCGTCATATGTTCGCGTAATTTGTCGAATTTCATTTTTTGTTCGGCGTCGAGGCTATTGTAGAAGGCGATCAGCTTTGGATTTTCCGCCTTCACAGAGTCCAGCCGATCCTCAAGGAACGCCTGGTGGAAAGCGAGACGCCCCTCGAAGGTCGAGAGATCCGGCTTATTCGCGCAGAGCTTCGTTGAAGCGGCCTCGACGGCTTTGGCGCGCGCCTCCTGAAACGCCTTGAAAGACGCTTTCTGCGCGTCGCTCAGATGCAGGTGTTCGGCCAACCTGTCCGCGAATTTGGCTTCGTGCTCGGCCTGATCCGGATGCGCCGCGCAAACGCGCTCGACCTCGCTCCCGGGCCTGCCGCCATGTTCCGACGCTTGCGCCGGCCCAAGGGCCAGGGTGAATGCCGCCATGGCGACAACCAGAGCCGAGTTGCTCACCTTTTTCATTTCATTCTCCTTGGACAAATTCTTGTTTTGACCAGTCGAGCTTAGCCATCGAGCCGTGCGGCGAGGCAGCCTCGGAAACTACTCATCTTGATGAAAAGAGCCTTTTTCCGAGCGTTCGATCAATCGCCGGCCGCGCGAGACGCGGCGCCGATCAAGCTTTCCGTGCAAGTCGAAGCTGTGAGTAGTTTCCGATCCTGTCGGCGTCAGATCGCAGCGGTTACCGTTTGCTCATTGGCGACGCTCGACGTGAGGATCCCCTCCGCTCGCGTCCCGAAAGGTCCTCAAATGCAGAAAACCGAAACAATCGTCGCCGTCTTCGCCGAGCATCAGGCAGCGGAATCCGCCGTGAAACAGCTGGCGGCCAGCGGCTTCGACATCAAGGATCTCAGCCTGGTCGGCAAGGGATATCATACCGACGAGAAAGTCACCGGCTTCTACAACATCGGCGATCGCGTCAAATTCTGGGGCTCGCGCGGCGCCTTCTGGGGCGGCTTCTGGGGCCTGTTCTTCGGCGGCCTGTTCCTGACCATTCCCCTTGTCGGTCATGTCGTCGTGCTCGGCTATCTCGCCGCCGTCCTGATTTCCGGCGTCGAGAACGCCGCGCTGGTCGGCGGACTCAGCGCGATCGGAGCGGCGCTCTACAGTATCGGCATCCCCAAGGACAGCATCCTGAAATACGAAACCGACGTGAAGGCTGACGGCTTCCTGGTGATGGCGCGTGGAACGCCGGAAGAGATCGCGCGCGCGAAAGACATGCTGACTGCGATCAATCCCTTGCGCCTCGACACGCATCCAGTCGTCGAAACGACGGCGCCAGCGGAACAACGCGTCGCCGCCAACGGCTGAACGCCGACAAGTTGAAACAAACGACGCGCAACCGGCGCGCAACTCAAGGACATTCGCCATGAATATGCTCGTTCGCTCCATCCTTATCGCGCCGTTCGCTTTATTGGTCGTTTTGCCCGCCAACGCCGGCCTGACGCCGTCCGCGCCTCGTCCCGTCACTCGGGTCAAAATGGCCGAAGCCAACACTTCGTCTGCCGACCGCAACGATTACACGAAAAAGGCCCGCGCCGATTTGCAGGCTTGGCGGGTCAAGCTGGATGATTTTGGCGCGAGCGCCAAAGTCGATACCAAAGAAGCGCGGAAGGTGGCTGTGGATGATTTGAACAAAGCCTGGACCAAGGCCAAGGAGGCCTCAGCCAAGCTGGAAACCGTCGGCGCGACGGATTGGGAGAGCGCGAAAGCTTCTTTCAGGAAGGCGTCAGACGAACTCGCGGCGACCTGGACCAAGGTTGAAGCGGAGGTGAAATGAGAGGCAAGAGCGGCGCTATGCGTTCATCGTCGCACGAAAAGAATTTTCACATGCCCAAGCAGACACCGAAAAAATCCGCTTCCCCCGCCTGGATGAGCGTTCCCGCATTCTGGCCCCCGGCCCGAACGGAAACGCTGTTCAAGGAGGGCAATGCGCTCTACGCCAAGAACCTCGAATTCGTCGACGAAGATATCAGGATTCACGGCGAGTTGCGACCAAAGCTGGCGACGCCAAATCGGTTGCGCCTTCATCTGCGGACCATGGCGCTGCGCGACTACGGCAAGACGGGCGGTCTCCCGACGCTGATCGATGCGCCCCACGCCGGACATACCGCTGTTATCGCCGACTATCATAAAGGTCAGAGTCTGGTGCAGACGCTTCTGGACAATGGCGTCGGCCATGTCGCCTTGACCGACTGGAAATCGGCGACCGAGGACATGAAAGATCTCGAAATCGACAATTACCTTGCCGATATGGTCGTGGCGATCGATGATCTCGGCGGGCGGGTGAACCTGGTCGGCCTCTGCCAGGGCGGCTGGCTGGCGACGATGATCGCCGCGCGTTTCCCCGACAAGGTCAACGCGCTCGTGCTCGCGGGCGCGCCCATCGACACGGACGCCGGCGACGGGCCGATCAAGCGCATGGCGCACAAGACCCCGCTCTCGTTTTACCAGGAGCTTGTCGCGCTCGGCGGCGGGTTGATGCAGGGTAAACTGATGTTGCAGGGCTGGAAAAACATGCATCCGGAGCAGCATTACATCCAGGATCAAATCGATCTCTACGAGCACATCGACGACCCCGCCTGGCTGGCCAAAGAGGAAACCTTCGAAAGCTGGTACGAAAATCCGATCGACCTTCCCGGCCGCTGGTATCTCCAGGCGATCGAACAGATCTTCAAGGAAAACCACCTCGCCAAGGGCGAATTCGTCGGCCTTGGCAGAAAGCTCGACCTGCGCAAGATCACCTGCCCGACCTATCTGCTCGCCGGCGCTGACGACGACATCACCACGCCGGAGCAAGTGCTCGACGCCGCGAAATATATCGGGACGCCAAAGGACCGCATCGCGCAGGAAACTGTGCCCGGCGGACATATCGGACTGTTCATGGGCGCCCGTACGCTCAAGGAGCATTGGCCGGCCATCGCCCGGTGGATCGCCGCGCAATAGACATTCATCGCAGCCGACCCTGCAACGGGTCAAACGCTGAGAGGTTCAGGATGCGCCCGTCGTGCCGGCGGCGGGCGAAGCCGCTCCCGAAGCGCGCTCGACGACGCCATTTCATCCCCGCATTTCTCGGCTCCAGCGCAACGGGATCCCCGGCGTCCTTGCACCGAGAAAAGCGGAAATGGACGACAAAAAAGGAAGCTCCCAGATGTCGACCCACACCAATCCCGCCACAGCGCCCGACGCGACTCCTGCGGCGAAACCTGCCGCCAGCGACGACCTGCAGAAACTGTCGCTTCCAGAGGCCGAGAAACGCCTCGGCTCGTCACCAGAAGGGCTCAGTGCTTCCGAGGCGGAGAAACGCCTTGCGCACTATGGTCACAACGAGATCCCCGAGAAGAACACCAATGCGCTGCTCAAGTTTCTCGGCTATTTCTGGGGTCCTATTCCCTGGATGATCGAAGTGGCGGTGGTTCTTTCCGCCGTCGTTCGCCACTGGCCCGACTTTTCCATCATTCTCGTTCTGCTCGTCGCCAACGCCGCCGTCGGCTTTCTTGAAGAGCGCCAAGCCGGAAATGCGATCGAGGCGCTGAAGGCCCGGCTCGCGATCGAGGCGCGCGTCAGGCGCGGCGGCAAATGGATCACGGCGCCCGCGAAGGATCTGGTCCCCGGCGACGCGATACGCCTGCGCCTGGGCGACATCGTCCCCGCCGATGCGCGTCTGCTGGACGGCGACGAAGTCTCGGTCGATCAGTCGGCGCTGACAGGAGAATCCCTGCCGGCTGCGCGCAACACCGGCGACGCGATTTTTTCGGGGTCGATCATCCGGCGCGGCGAGATCGACGCGCTGGTCTACGCGACCGGAGCCAAGACCTATTTCGGCAAGACGGCGGAGCTGGTCGAGACGGCGGTCACCGTCAGCCATTTTCAGCAGGCCGTGCTGAAGATTGGCAACTATCTCATCATTCTTGCGCTGATCATGGTGGCCGTGATCATCGGTCTTTCGATCTATCGCGGCGAAGCCATTCTCACGACGCTGCAATTCGCGCTGGTGCTGACGGTGGCCGCCATTCCCGTGGCGATGCCTACGGTGTTGTCGGTGACGATGGCGGTGGGCGCGCGCAAGCTTGCGAAGAAACAGGCGATCGTGAGCAAACTCGTCGCCATCGAGGAACTGGCCGGCGTGGACGTGCTCTGCGCCGACAAGACGGGCACGCTGACGCAGAACAAGCTGACTTTGGGGGAGCCGTTCTGCCTGGACGGGATTACCCCCGACGACCTCATCCTCGCAGGAGCGCTCGCCTCAAAGCAGGAGAACGACGACACGATCGATCAGGCGGTGCTGGGCGGCCTGAAAGACAAAGGCGCGTTGAAGTCCTATCAGGTCACGCATTTCATTCCGTTCGATCCCGTCCACAAGCGCACCGAGGCGACGGTGAAAACGGCGGACGGCAAGTCGTTCAAGGTGACCAAGGGCGCGCCGCAGGTGATCGTGGGGCTGGCGGCCAATGCGGCTGAAGTCAAGGCCGCCGTCGACAAGGCGGTCGACGATTTCGCGGCCCGCGGTTTTCGCGCGCTCGGCGTCGCACGGGCGGACGACGATGGCGAATGGCGGATGCTGGGCGTGTTGCCATTGTTCGATCCGCCGCGTGTCGACGCCAAGGCGACCGTCCGGCCGCCGCCAAAATGGGCGTGACCATCAAGATGGTCACCGGCGACGCCCTCGCGATCGCGCGCGAGATGGCCAAGACACTGGGCATGGGCGCAAACATCCTAGACGGCGGGACGCTTGGCGATTCCACGACCAGCGAACCGCCGGCAGCAGCCAGGGCCATAGAGAACGCCGATGGCTTCGCCCAGGTGTTTCCCGAGCACAAGTTCCATATCGTCGATGTGCTGCAGAAGCGCGGCCACATCGTCGGCATGACCGGCGATGGCGTCAATGATGCGCCGGCGCTGAAAAAAGCCGACTGCGGCTTCGCGGTTTCGGGCGCCACCGACGCGGCGCGCGCCGCCGCTTCCATCGTGCTGGTGACGCCTGGACTGGGCGTGATCCTCGACGCGATCAAGGAGAGCCGCGAGATTTTCCAGCGCATGAACAGCTACGCGATCTACCGGATCGCGGAGACGCTGCGCGTGCTCCTGTTCATGACCCTGGCGATCGTCGTCTTCAACTTCTTTCCTTTGACCGCGATCATGATCGTGATGCTCGCCCTGCTCAACGACGGCGCGATCCTGTCGATCGCCTATGACAATGTCGTCTACCGCAACCAGCCAGAAATATGGGACATGCGGACGGTTCTGACGATCGCCACCGTGCTTGGGCTGGTCGGCCCGATCGCCGCCTTCGGTCTCTTCACTCTCGGCGGTCATGTCCTTCACATCGACCGGCCGCAGCTCCAGACCATGATGTATTTGCTGCTGTCGGTGGCGGGCCATCTGACGATCTTTCAGACCCGGACGCGCGGACCCTGGTGGTCGATTCGCCCGGCGCGCATCCTCGTGATCGCGGTCGTCGGCACGCAGGCGCTGGCGACGGCGATTTGCGTCTCCGGGTTCCTCGTGACCCCGCTGTGGTGGGGCTGGGTCGCGCTGGTCTGGGGCTACGCCCTGATCTGTTTCCTCGTCACTGATCCGCTGAAGCTGCTCGCCTATCGCTGGCTCGGCGCCACGAAGAAGAGCGCGCCCGAGCGGCAGGACGAACTCACGGCAGTCGACGCCGCCAAAAGCAGCGAGGCCGAGTCTGAAGCCAAACCCGCCGGGTGACGGCTGGGTCACGATGAGACCCTCGCCACCGGCAGCCTCCTACGCCAGAGCGTTCACCTGAACCTCCACCGACATGCCGAGAAAATCGTCGGGCGCGCCATTAAAACTTCCGGTCACCGGCATCGCCTGCCTGATGTCTCGCGCGACCGCGACCGGAATCAGATTGAAGCCGCCAACGCTGCGATTGGTGGGATCGAAGGTGACCCATCCCGCGCCCGGCACATAGACTTCCGCCCAGGCATGGGTGGAACCGGCGTCGCCAGACCCGATAGTGGCCGCGTCGGCAACGAAAAGATAACCCGACACTATCCTCGCGCCGAAGCCAAGGCAGCGCGCGGCCTCGACGAACAGCACCGCGAAATCCCGGCATGAGCCCCAGCCGCGATCGAGCGTTTCGATCGGCGACTGGACTCCCTCGTCGTCGCGGCTTTGATAGTTGATCCATCGCGAAACGCCTGCGCAAAGATCCTTGAGCAGCGCCAACGTGTCCGTCCGGACGCCGCTCACAAACGCCCAGGCCCAGCTTTGCAAGCGCCTCGCAGGATCGGGATATTGCTGGAACATCAGGGCGCCGAGATCAGCGCCCTCGTCGTCCGCGTATTGAAACGGATAGACCATGGCCGAAGCAGCCACATCGAAGACCGGCCATGGCTCCGCGTCGAGATGAAGGAGAGCGACGCTGTCGATCACCAGCGTCTCGGCCGGAGCGCCAAAAACCGCGGCGGCGACTGAATTTCCCATCACGTCCTGGGAATATGTTAGCGACGCCGCGGGAGAGATTTTGACTTCGCTCGAAACCAGACGCAAATCCCGACTTTCGCGCGGGCGCAGCATGAGGCGATGCGGTCCGAGACTGACGGGCCTGCGAAATCGATAAGTCGTCTTGTGCTGGATTCGAAACGTGATCACACAATGCCTCCAACGAGGGGCGAGCATAGTAGCGGTTCGCAGATCTCGACGCGACATCCTAAGGCAGTTTGTCGAATTTGAATATAATATCGCGTATCCATTGTATTCCAATGAAATCACCCCATATCTAGAAAGCCGATCGGCGACTTGAAGAAATAATTTCAATCAGAAATTACTCGATGTCGTTAAATCTAAGTCTGCTCGAAAATGCGATTTCGACCGGCAGCGTCTACGCTGCGCATTTCCAGCGTATCCAGAAAGGGGTTTCCATGTCTCAGGGAACCGTAAAGTGGTTTAATTCCGAAAAAGGCTTTGGCTTCATCGCGCCCGATGGCGGCGGTCAGGACGCCTTTGTCCATATCAGCGCCGTCGAACGGGCTGGCCTCAGCCAGTTGCGCGAGGGCGACAAGGTTTCATTCGAACTCGTCGCCGACCGCAAGAGCGGCAAGATGTCTGCCGACAAGCTCGAAATCGTCACCTGACTCTTCCGCCCTCGGGAATGCAGGCCGACCACGGATGTAATGGTGGCTTGCGTCAAGGGCATTCGACGCAGAGATGGCGGAGCGCCGCCCGGAGCTAGCGAAGCCCTGCGCCGAAAAAAGGCGCCGGGCTTTTTTCATGACCGTTCGATAACGGGCGGAAGGAGCATGTCATGTCAAAGGAACGCAAACACGGCAATCGTGAAGCGAAAAAGCCCAAGGCGGTAAAGGCGGCGGTTGCTGCAAGCCCGCCCAAAATGGCTCTGGGCAGCCTCAGCCCGATCAAGCCGCCAAAAGGCGCCCGTTGAAGGAAAGCCGATGCCTATGCGAACCACCGAGACAACAGTGACGTTCAATCGTGCGTTTACTTTGCCCGAATTCGAGGGGCCTCAGCCCGCGGGAACCTATCGGCTCGTGACCGATGAAGAGGAAATTCCGGGCGTGTCGGTTCTTGCCTATCGCCGCACGGGAACCCGTCTCCGCCTTCCGTCTCTGGCGACATCGAACAGGCCGATCCAGATGATTCCGATCGACGCGAACGACCTCGCCGCCGCCTTGAAGGCCGACCAGGAGAACGGGTGAAACCATGGCCTTTAAATCAACGGGGCTGCGCTATCTCGGTGGGATATCCGGGCAAGGCGCGGTGATCCTGAACGGAGAGGCCGTCACGCCGGTAAAATTTGACCTGGACGGCTATTTTCGTCCCTCGGCTGGCGTCACGGGCAGTGGCGAAATCCAGTTGCCGGCCGACGCGTTGAAGACCTTGTTTGGCTGCAAAGACTTGCAATTGCAAACCGACGGGGGCCTGCTCCTTGCGTTGCGCTTTTCAGATCCGAAGCTGCCGGCGACGAACGATTTCGTCCGTGTGGAAGTGACGGCACAACCGACGACCGCGCCCGGCGACTGGCGTCAATGAGCCTCCGAGGACCAGGATCCCCCCTGCGCATGGGTCCTGACGCGAACCTCAAGTTCGGGCAAGGCGACCATGCGCCAACAAAAACAGGATTGGAGCGAGCGTGTCGCGAGCTTTTCCGCCATTAGGCGCGGAGTTTGAGCCTTTTCTCTTCGCAGTCATGTGCAATGAAGGGAACGGGATGCCGCTGACGATCATTTCGGCGATCGCCCGCTCCGGCGCCGATCCCTGGAAAGAGGCCGCGCGCATTGCGAAATTGCCTGGAGACGCCGCCCTTGATGTATTGGCTCGCATGATCCCCGCTGGCAGCGGCGCGGATAGCGCGACCATCGCCAAACGACTTTTCGCGCTCCTTCCTGTCGCGCGGCAAAAAATGATCCTTCCCGTCGTAGGCTCCAAAAAGGCGCCCCCTACTGGAGCCCCGTCGTTCCCATCATCATCGTGCTGGTTTTAAGCTTGGCGCTTGTTTCCGTTTTCAGGAAGACGGATCACTCGAACGCGAGACCGACCGACACGCCTTCCTCGGCGCAGGCGGCAGACAAGGTCGATCGCTGACCGCGCGCTTCGGGTCGATGCGGCAGACCCGGCCACTTCTTCATGCCTCAGATTGCGCACGCGGACCGAACACCCGCCCTGAGATCATTCCCTACCTTTCGGATTTGAGGCCCAGTTGACGTTATTTTCGCACAGCCCGTTCGCACGCGCGCCTTCGCCCTGGGATAATCCCGAACCCGTCCGGGAGGAACTGTTCAGCGCCGAACGCATCGAGGAACATGCGCGAAGCCTCGCGACGGCCCAGACAGTGACGGCAAGACCGACCAGGGGGCATCCGCTGGCGGGACGCCTCGCGGAGAACGGCGCCGTCCTGCTCTCAGCCTACAAGAGCCTGTTGCAAGGATCCGACGAGGGGCGCGCGGTGACGCCCGCGGCGGAATGGCTGATCGACAATTACCATCTCATTGAAAAGCAGATCCGGCAAATCCGTTCGGACCTGCCGCCGGGCTATTACCGGCAATTGCCGAAGCTTTCCGGTGGGCCGTTTGCGGGCTACCCGCGCGTATTCGGCCTTGCCTGGGCTTTTGTCGCGCATACCGACAGCCGCTTCGACTGCGAAATGCTGACTGGCTATATGCGCGCCTATCAACAGGTGCAGCCGCTGACCATCGGCGAATTATGGGCGGTGTCGATCACGCTGCGGATCGTCATGATCGAAAACCTGCGCCGCCTCGCAGAACAGATCGTCAACGGCCGGGCCGCGCGGCATGCGGCCGACCATCTCGCCGACCGTTTGCTCGACGCGGCCGTCAGCAATCCCGAAGGGCTGAAGGTCGCCTTCGCCGACCATGAGGACAAGGCCCGCTCTGAAGCCTTCGCCGTCCAGCTCATTCACCGGCTGCGCGACCAGGACCCGAAGATCACGCCGGCCCTGAATTGGCTGGACCAGCGTCTGGCCGCGCAGCAGACGTCCGCCGATATTGTCGTTCGCGAAGTCCACCGGCGGCAGGGCGCAACCAGCGTCACCGTCCGCAATATCATCACCAGCCTGCGACTGATCGCCGATGTCGACTGGAAAGACCTTTTCGAGGAGGTCAGCCTCGTCGACGAGGCGCTCGCGGCCGGCAGCGCCTTCAAGGACATGGATTTCCCGACGCGCAACCTCTATCGCACAGCCATCGAAGAACTGGCGCGCGGATCGAACGCCGCCGAACTCGACATTGCGCGCAGCGCCATCGCTACGGCCCAGACGTTTCGGCGCTCCGGCGCTCGTGCCGGCGGACGCGCGAAAAAGCGATCCCGGCTATCATCTGATTGGCGGCGGCCGGCAGAGTTTTGAACACGAGGTCGGCTATCATCCGCGGGCGCACAAATGGCGGGCGCGGCTCCATCGGGCCTCCGGAATTGGCTTTTACGCCAGCGCCATCGGCGCCGTCACCTTGATCATTCTCGCCGCCGCGCTTTTCGCGCTCGCTGCCGCGGGCGCTGGCGCGGCGCCGCTGTACTTCCTTGCGGCGTTGGGGGCGATCCCCGCCATTGACGCGGCGGTCGCGCTGATCAATCGCGCTGTCAGCTTCGGCTTCCACGCCCATCTGCTGCCGGCCCTGGAACTGGCCAATGGCGTTCCCTCGCCTTTGCGCACGCTGGTCGCCGTGCCGACGCTTCTGACCACGCCCGCCGCCATCGAAGAGCAGATCGAGCGCCTCGAAATCCATCACCTCGCCAGTCCCGAAGGAGACCTGCATTTCGCCTTGCTCTCGGACTGGCTGGACGCCCCGGCCAAGAACATCGACGGCGACGAGGCGCTGCTGGCGGTCGCGGCCAAAGGCGTGGCGCGGCTGAACGCGCGCTATGGCCCCGCGCCTGGCGGCCCGCGCTTTCTGCTGCTGCATCGCCATCGCGTCTGGAGCCCCAGCGAATCCCGCTGGATCGGGTGGGAGCGCAAGCGCGGCAAACTGCACGAACTGAACCGTTTTCTGCGCGGCGCCGATGATACGGGCTTCCTCAACATCGATGGCGCGCCGCCGTTCGCGCTGCCCGACACCCGCTATGTCGTCACGCTCGACGCCGACACGCGTTTGCCGCGTGAAACGGTCCGCCGCCTGATCGGCAAGATGGCGCATCCGCTCAACCGGCCGCGTTTCGACGCGGAGACGAGGCGCATCGTCGAAGGCTATGGCGTGATGCAGCCGCGCGTGACCCCTTCGCTTCCGGTGGGGCTCGAAGGCTCGCTGTTCCAGCGCATCTTCTCCAGCCTGAGCGGCATCGATCCTTATGCGTCGGCCGTCTCCGACGTCTATCAGGACATGTTCGGCGAAGGCTCCTATGCCGGCAAGGGCATCTATGACGTCGACGCCTTCGAGGCCGCGCTGGAGGGCCGCGCGCCCAACTCCACCTTGCTCAGCCATGACCTGTTCGAAGGCGTTTTCGCCCGCGCCGGCCTCGCCTCGGATGTCGAAGTCGTCGAGGAGTTTCCGGCGCGCTACGATGTCGGCGCCTTGCGCCACCATCGCTGGGCGCGCGGCGACTGGCAGCTCCTGCCGTGGATTTTTGGGCGCGGGCCAAAAGCCGCCGGGGCTACCTGGCATTCCAACGCCATCCCGGCCATCGGGCGCTGGAAAATGCTCGACAACCTGCGCCGCACGCTCTCGGCGCCTCTCGCGATCCTCGCCCTTCTCGCCGGCTGGACGCTACCGTTTCATGCGGCTCTGATCTGGACTGGCTTCGTGCTCGCGACGATCGCCTTGCCGCCGATGATTCCGGTCATCGCCGCGATTCCCCCGCTTCGCCCAGGCATCACTCTAACGAGCCATTTTCGCGCCCTGGGCGGCGATCTCAGGCTGGCGCTGACCTTGTCGGCGCTGACCATCATTTTCCTCGCCGACCAGGCCTGGCTGATGGGCGACGCGATCATTCGGACGCTCTATCGCCTCGCGGTCAGCCGCAAGCATCTGCTCGAATGGGTTCCCGCCGCGCAGGCGGCGGACGCCCGACGTCTCGACCTCCCCGGCTTCTACCATCGCATGCCTGGCGCGCTGGCCATCGGCTCCCTCGCCCTGATCATGGGCCTGATCGGTGGGGGCGGAATCGCGCTGCTGTCGGGCGCTCTCGCGGCGCTCTGGCTCGCCTCTCCCGCCGTCGCCTTGGCTGTGAGCCTGCCGCCGCGCATCGCCAGCAGGAAACCCTTGTCCGGCGACGACGCGCAGAGCTTACGCCTGACCGCGCGGCGCACCTGGCGCTTTTTCGAAACCTTCGTCACCAGCGCCGACAACATGCTGCCGCCCGACAATTTCCAGGAGGATCCCGATCCACGCCTGGCGCATCGCACGTCTCCGACCAATCTCGGCCTCTATCTCCTGTCGCTGGCGAGCGCCCGCGACTTCGGATGGATTGGCGCGCAAGAAGCGATCGAACGCCTGGAGGCGACACTGGCGACGATGGACGGCATGGAGCGTTTCCGTGGCCATTTTTATAATTGGTACGACACCAGCGACCTTCGCCCGCTCGATCCGAAATATGTCTCGTCGGTCGACAGCGGCAACCTGGCCGGGCACCTGATCGCCCTGGCCAATGCCTGCCGAGAGTGGCAATCGGCGGCGTTGGACCAAACGGCGTGCCTGAAAGGGATCGCCGACGCTCTCGATCTGGCCCGCGAAGACGCGGCGCGTCTGCGTGACGGCCGCAAGACGCAGACCGTCACCTGGCGACAACTCGACAACGCGCTGTCCGCCCTCGCCATGGCCGCGCGGGAGCCTCTTCCCGCGCTGGACGATTTTGGGGCGCGGCTGGCGAATCTCGGCCTGCAGGCCGACACGATGCTCGACATGGCCAGGGCGCTGGCCAGCGAACGCGGCGACGAGGCCGGCGCAGACATGGTCTTCTGGGCGGAGGCCAGCGTGAGCGCCATCGTGGCGCATCGCGCCGATTTTGCCCGTAACGCCAAAGACGCCGCCGACTTGCGCACGCGGCTGGAAACTCTTGAGGCAAAGAGCCGGTCGATGGCGCTGGCCATGGAGTTCGGCTTTCTCATCGACAGCAAGCGTAATCTGCTTTCGATCGGCTATCTGGCGCGCGAGGGGACGCTCGATCCCAATTGCTATGACCTCCTGGCGTCCGAAGCGCGGCTGGCGAGCTTTTTCGCCATCGCCAAGGGCGATATTCCCGCCCGCCACTGGTTTCATCTTGGCCGCACGGCGACCCCTGTCGCCCATGGCGCCGCGCTGATTTCCTGGTCGGGATCGATGTTCGAATATCTGATGCCTTCGCTGGTCATGCGGGCGCCGACGGGAAGCCTGCTGGAAGCGACAAGCCGCCTGGTGGTTGGGCGTCAGATCGCCTTTGCGGACAAGCAGAATTTGCCCTGGGGCGTCTCAGAGTCCGCCTATAATGCGCGCGATCTGGAATTGACTTACCAATATTCCAACTTTGGCATTCCCGGCCTCGGGCTGAAACGCGGACTGGCCGACAATTTCGTGGTCGCGCCCTATGCGACGGGCCTCGCGGCCATGGTCAACCCGCAAGCCGCGCGAAAAAATCTGGAGCGGCTCAAGGACGTCGGCGCGCTCGGCCGTTACGGCTATTATGAAGCGCTGGACTATACGCCATCGCGTGTGCCGGAAGGCGATCATTGCGCCATCGTGCGCGCCTTCATGGCCCATCACCAGGGCATGACCATCGTCGCCATCGCCAATACGGCGCTCGACGCGAAAATGCGCGCGCGCTTCCACGCCGAACCCATGGTTCAGGCGACGGAACTGCTGTTGCAGGAACGCATGCCGCGCGACGTCGCCGTCGCCCATAACTGGGCCGCGGAAATGAAATCCGCCGCCAAGAGGGGACGCGACGCGGAGCCCCTGGGCGGGCGGCGCTATTCCTCCCCCCATCATGCGACGCCCGGGACGCAGCTGCTTTCGAACGGAAGCTATTCCACCATGTTGACCGCCGCCGGCTCTGGCTACAGCCGATGGGGAAAACTCGCCGTGACCCGCTGGCGCGAGGATTGCGCCTGCGACGATTCTGGCTCCTATATCTTTTTGCGCGATATCAAGAACAATCAGGTCTGGTCGGCTGGCTTCCAGCCCAGCGGTCGCGAACCGGACGCCTATCATGTCGCCTTCAACGAGGATCGCGCCGAATTCACGCGCCAAGACGGAACACTGACAACGACATTGGACGTCGTGGTCTCATCGGAAGACGACGCCGAGGTTCGGCGTGTTTCCATTACCAACAATGGCCCGCTCGTTCGCGAAATCGAAATCACCTCCTATGCCGAACTGGTGCTTGCGCCGCAGGCGTCGGATGTCGCGCATCCGGCCTTTTCAAAGCTCTTCGTCGAGACCGAATTTCTGGGCGATGTAGGCGCGCTTCTCGCCACGCGGCGCCGGCGCGACCCGGGCGAGCCCGAAGTCTGGGCTGGCCAGATCTCCGTCGTCGATGGCGAAATCGTTGGCAATACCGAAATCGAAACCGACCGGGCGCGCTTCATCGGACGCGGCCAGAGCGTCCGAACGCCGATCGCCATGATCGACGGCCGAAAGTTGTCAAACAGCGTCGGCGCCGTTCTCGACCCGATCTTCGCCCTGCGCCGCCGCGTGCGGATCGCGCCGGGCGCCGTGGCTCGCATCTCCTTCTGGACAATGGCGGCTTCCACGCGCGAGACCTTGCTCGACATCATCGACAAGCATCGCGACGTCACAGCCTATTCGCGCGCCACGACTCTCGCCTGGACGCAGGCGCAGGTACAGTTGCATCATCTTGGCGTCACCGCCGGCGAAGCCAGCCTGTTCCAGCGCCTGGCAAGTCATGTGATTTACGCCAATCCGACCCTGCGCCCGCCGTCCGACACGATTTTCCGCGGCGCCGGCGCGCAATCGGGGCTGTGGCCGTTGGGCGTATCCGGCGATCTCCCGATCGTGCTCTTGCGCATCGCCGACGCCGACGATCTCGATATCGCGCGCGAACTGCTGGGAGCGCACGAATATTGGCGGATGAAGCAACTCGCCGTCGATCTGGTGATCCTCAACGAGCGCCAATCCTCCTATGTCCAGGACCTCCAGATCGCGCTCGAAACGCTCATTCGCACCCGCCAGATGCGGCCGCGGCTCCGCGGCGAGGATTCGCCCGGCGGCGTCTTCGTGCTGCGCGGGGACCTCATTCCTGCCGAGACTTCGGCCCTGCTGGCCTCGATCGCAAGGGTCGTCCTGGTAGCGGAGCGCGGCGGGCTGTTCGCCCAGCTCGACCGGATCGTCGAGACGCAAACACGGACAAAATCCTCCGCCGACCTGTCGACGAATGACAATGTCGCGTCCGATCCCTCGGCCGCCGCGGCGGCGCCCGAGACGCTGGAGTTCTTCAACGGCCTCGGCGGCTTCGCCAGAAACGGCCAGGAATATGTGACGATCCTCGGACCGGGCCAGGCGACGCCCGCCCCGTGGATCAATGTCGTCGCCAACGAGCGTTTCGGCTTCCAGGCGGCGACCGAAGGCAGCGGCTACACTTGGTCGGTCAACAGCCGCGAGAACCAGCTCACGCCCTGGTCGAACGACCCCGTCGCCGACCGGTCGGGCGAGGCTTTCTACCTGCGTGACGACGAATTCTGGCGCCTTGTGGAGCCCGACCGCGTCTCCCATCCGCATCGAGGCAGCGACCTATAAAGCCCGCTTTGGTCGCGGCTATTGCCGGTTCGAGCATACGAGCCACGGCATCGAGTCGGACTTGCTGCAATTCGCGCCGCAGGACGGCTCGATCAAGATATCGCGGTTGAAATTGCGCAATCTGTCCGAACGCGCCCGTCATCTGAGCCTCACGGCCTATGTCGAATGGGCGCTCGCTCCATCGCGCTCGGCGGGTCTCAATTTCGTCACGACGGCGCTCGATTCCCGGTCGGGCGCGATCTTCGCCCGAAATCGTTGGAGCGCGGGCTTTGGTTCGCGCATCGCCTTCGCCGATTTCAGCGGTCGCCAGACCGACTGGACGGGCGACCGCCGGGAGTTCATCGGCCGCAACGGGACGCTCGGCGCGCCCGCCGCTCTGGCTGGCGGCGCGGCGTTGTCAAAAAACCTCGGCGCGGGCCTCGATCCCTGTGCGGCGCTGCGCTCCAGCCTCGTGCTCGCGCCCGGCGAGAGCGTGGACATCACCTTCCTGCTCGGCGACGCCGAGGATTCCCAGGAAGCGCGGCGTCTGATCGACCGCTACCGCAGCGCCGATCTCGATGCCGAATTTACCGCGGTCGCGGACTTCTGGAGCGGAATTCTGGGCGCCGTCACGGTCAAGACGCCGGACCGGGCCATGGACATCATGCTCAATGGCTGGCTGCTCTACCAGACCATTGCTTGTCGCCTCTGGGCGCGCTCAGCATTCTACCAGGCCAGCGGCGCCTATGGCTTTCGCGACCAGCTTCAGGACGGCATGGCGCTTTCCGCCTTGCGTCCGGAGATGACGCGCGAACATATTTTGCGCGCCGCGGCGCGGCAGTTTGCGGAGGGCGATGTCCAGCATTGGTGGCTGCCGCATTCGGGCCAGGGCGTGCGCACCCGCATCTCCGACGACCGCGCCTGGCTGGCCTTCACGGTCGCGCAATATGTCGAGGTTTCCGGCGCCGCCGCGATACTTGACGAAAAACTTCCATTTCTTGAGGGGCGGCTGCTTGAGCCGCAAGAGCATGACAGCTTTTTCACCCCGGGGATCGGCGAAGAAACGGCGAGCCTGTTCGAACATTGCGCCCGCGCGCTCGACAGCAGTCTGGCGCAGGGCGGCCACGGATTGCCGCTGATCGGCGCCGGCGACTGGAACGACGGCATGAACCGCGTCGGCGCGCGCGGCGCCGGCGAGAGCGTGTGGCTTGGCTGGCTGCTGTTCACGACGCTGAACAAGTTTGCGTCGATTGCCAAAACCCGCGGTGAGCCGGAGCGAGCCAAGAAATGGAGCGCGCATGCGATCGACTTGCAGGCCGCGCTTGAGCGCGAGGGCTGGGACGGCGAGTGGTATCGGCGGGGTTTTTACGATGATGGAACGCCGCTTGGTTCGAGCCAGAGCGACGAATGCCGGATCGACAGCATCGCGCAGTCCTGGGCAGCGCTGTCCGATGCGGCGTCACCGAAACGGGCGGCGCAAGCGATGGCTTCGGTCGAGCGGGAGTTGATCCGCCTGCAGGAGGGGCTGGCGCCCTTGTTCGCTCCGCCATTCGACAAGACAGCACTCGATCCCGGATATGTCAAAGGCTATCCACCGGGCATCCGGGAGAATGGCGGGCAATATACCCATGCCGCGCTCTGGTCGGTGATGGCCTTCGCCAAGCTCGGTCAAGGCGACAAGGCCTTGAGCCTGTTTTCGCTACTCAATCCGATCAATCACGCCCGCACGCGCGCGGACGTGCATCGCTACAAGGTCGAGCCCTATGTCGTCGCCGCCGATATCTACGCCATGCCGCCTCATGTCGGGCGCGGCGGCTGGACCTGGTACACGGGCTCCGCCGCGTGGATGCAGCGCGCCGGCATGGAAAGCATTCTCGGAATACGCCTGGAGGGAGATCGCCTCTGCGTCGATCCGTGCATCCCCAAGGCGTGGCCGGTCTTTGAGGTCTCACTTCGGCACGGCGCGTCGCGATACGAGATCCGCGTCGAAAATCCCGCTGGAGTCGAACGCGGCGTCGTTTTCGCCGCCATTGACGGAGAAGACGTCAAGGAGCGGCCGCTGAGGCTGTCACTCGCCGACGACGGCGCCGCGCATCGGATCTTAATTCGGCTCGGATGAAAGTGAACTTTGGAAACGGGATAACACCGCGACGCGGCGAACCAGCGGCTGCGCAACATTTGAGACTGCGACATCGAGCTCTCCCTCCGCGGCCCCGCTCGATGCCGGGTTAGAAGTTACAACGTGCAAGCGCCGCTGACGCTCCAATCGCCCAACTCCAGTCATTCAAAATCAATGGCGGCGGCCCGCTCGGCGCCACATCCCGACGTTACCAAGGACCGCGTCGACCGGCCATAAACGTTGGGAGAGCTGACGTTCGCCAGAACGGTATAAACTTGGCGAAAAACCGATCAATCGCTCGCCGCGACCGCCAGCCGCGCGAGCGCCGGCAGCGATTTCACGCCGGTCCGCTTCATGATCGCGGCGCGATGATTTTCGACCGTGCGCTGGCTGATGCCGAGATCGGCGGCGATGTTCTTGCTCGGATGGCCCGCGAGAACCAGCTCCATGATCTGCTTCTGGCGCTGCGTGAGGCCCTCGAAATGCCCCGCCGCGGCCTCGCGCCAGGCGACCAGCTTGCTGGCGTCCTGCGCATGCTCCAGGGCGCGCTCGACGCAGGAAAGCAGCTCCTCGCGGCTGATCGGCTTCTCGATGAAGTCGGACGCGCCGGCCTTCATCGCCTGCACCGCCATCCCCACGTCGGCCTTGCCGGTGATCATCACCGAGGGCATGCGATGGCCGTCGTCGCTCAACCGCTGAAGCAATTCGAGCCCATTCATGCCCGGCAGATAGGCGTCGATCAGCAGGCAGGATTGCCGGCCGGGACGGTAGGCTTCCAGAAAATCCTCGCAGCTCGCGAAATCTTCCACGGTGCGGCCGTCGTCCTCAAGCACGCTGCGGAGCGCCTCACGGATGCGCTTGTCGTCATCGACGACGAAAATGACGGGGGGCCCGGACATTGGCGACGGTTCGACCGGCGCTCGCGGCAGTGGCTGCGACGCCGCAGGCTTTGACGCCAGCGCTTTCTGAACGGTCAGCGACACATCATCCAGTTTGACCGGCTTGTTGAGCAGCACACAGTCTGCTGCGGCGATGGCGCTTAATGTTTTCGTGGAAATGTCGCCGGTCAGAATGATCACCGGAATGAAGCGATGCAGCCTTTCGCGCACCTTGGCGACCACTTCGAGCCCGTTCATGCCGTTCGGCAGATTGAAATCCGCGAGGATGAGCTCGGGTCGAAAATCCTCCCGCTCGATCAGTTGCATCGCCTCGGAGCCATCGTAGGCGCGCGCCACGCGATGCCCTTCGCCATTCAGCGACACGGCGAGCAATTCGCGCAGTTCGGGGTCGTCCTCGACAACCAGGATCGCGCCCTTGCGAGCCGCGTCCTTGTCGCGCGCCGGATCGCGATCCTGGCGCGAGGTCAGGCTTTTTGGCGACACCGCAATATCCGGCAGCGCGATTTCGATGGCGAAGACCGAGCCGGCGCCATGACGCGAACGCACGCGCACCCGATGGCCCAGCAAATTGCCGATCCGCCGCACGATCGAGAGGCCGAGGCCCAGGCCGAGGCTGCGCTCGCGCGCCTCATTGCCGACCTGATGGTATTCCTCGAAGATCGCGTGAACCTCTTCATCGGCGATGCCGATGCCGGTGTCCCAGACCTCGATGCTCAACATGCCCTCGCGCCGACGACAGCCAAGCAGGATTTTGCCGCTTCGCGTATATTTCAGCGCATTCGAGAGGAGGTTGCGCACCATTTGTTCGAGCAGGCGCGGGTCGCTTGTTATCGTCAGGCTGCAGGGAACCACTGCGCAGGGCGAGGTTTTTCGCATGCGCCTGATAGGTGAATTCGTCGTAGAGTTTCACCAGCAGGTCATTGACCGGAAAGCGCGCCAGTTCGGCATGGACCGCGCCGGCTTCGATCTGGTTGATGTCCAGCAGCGCGTTGAGCATGCCGGTCATCGCGCCAAGGGTCTCGCCGATCCGCGCCACCAGTTTCTGCTCGCGCTCGCTTGCCACCGCCCGGGTGAGCAGGCCCTGAAGGAGGGCCAGCGTTTGCAGCGGCTGGCGCAGGTCGTGGCTGGCGGCGGCGAGGAAGCGCGACTTCGCCACGTCGGCGGTTTCCGCTCGCCGCCGGGCCGCCTCCAGGGCGTCACTGGCGCCTTTGCGGTCGGTGATGTCGGCGAAGGTGATGACCACGCCTTCCACGCCGTTCTGCTGCGTCCGATAAGGCAGGATGCGCCGCATGTACCAGGCGCCGCTGCGCGCCTCGATTTCCCGTTCGATCGGCAAATGTTTCGTCAGCACGGCCCGGGCGTCCGGCAGCAGCGCGCTGTCCGCCGCGAGCGAGGAGAGGTCGGCCAGCGGCCGCCCGATATCGCCCGGAATGACGTTGAACAGCAGCCTGGTCGCGGGCGTGAAGAACCGGATCTTGAGGTTGACGTCGAGAAAGATGGTCGCGACATCGGTGCTGTAGAGCACGTTCTGCAAGTCGTCGGAGGTGATGCGCTGGCGGTCCAGCGTCTCCTGCAGCTGGTTGTTGAGCGCCGTCAGCTCCTCGTTGAGCGATTGCAGCTCCTCCTTCGAGGTGAGCAGCTCCTCGTTGGTCGACTGGAACTCCTCATTGACCGACAGGGCTTCCTCGTTGATCGCCTTCTGCTCCTCGCTGGAGATTTCCAGATTGCGAATGGCGCCCTGCAGTTCCGCGCGGGTGGCTTCGAGTTCCTTTTCAAGCTCCGCGACATGGGAAACGTCGCCGGGCGAACCGGCCCGGCCTTGCCGGCTCTCTTTCCTGGCTTCCTCAAGGAAACAGATCAGCGCCAGCTCCTCGCCGTCGTTGACGACCGGCCGCGCCGAAATGCCGAAGCCCAGCGCGCCGCCGTCGCGATCGACGCGACAGCCGCCGACGGAGACGGCCGCGTTTTCGTGAAAAACCCGCTGGATGATCGACCTGAGCTTCGACCCCACGCCCTTGCGCGCCATCGCCAGCAGATCGTGGGTCGGCTGGCCCGGCGGCACCGACAGGTAGCGATCGGTCGGCCCCAGCGAAAACAGGCATTCGTTGTTGCGGTTGATCAGCGCCGCCGCCGGCGCGTAATTTTCAAGCACCAGCCGCCGGCAAAGCTCGGCAAGCACGGTCTGCCGCGACGGCGAGGGACCCTGGCCCTGGCGCGCGGGAACGCGCGCGCCATCGCCGGCCAGGAAACTGAAATCGCCCGGCCGTCCGCGCGCCGTATGGCGAAAGATCCGCTCGTTCTTGGAAATCGCCGTGAACCGGCCTTGGGGCTCGCCGACCGTCTCGGCGCCGCCAAGCAGCAGGATGCCGCCCTCGCGCAAGGCGAAATGGAACAGGGCCATGACCCGCGCCTGCGCCTCGGGGCCAAGGTAGATCAGCAGATTGCGGCAGGACACGAAATCAAGACGCGAGAACGGCGGGTCGGCCAGCACGTCCTGCACGGTGAAGACCACGTCCCCACGCAAATCAGGAGCGATCCTGTAGCCGCGATCTTCCTTGACGAAAAAGCGGGTCAGCCGCCCAGCCGAGACGTCGGCCTCGATCGTGGGGGGATAAAGGCCTTCCCGGGCCTGAGCCACGGCGTCGGAGTCGATGTCCGAAGCGAAGACCTGCAGCTTGACATGGCCTCCGGCGGCGGCGATCGCCTCGCGGAAAAGCATGGCGAGGCTATAGGTTTCCTCGCCCGTGCTGCAGCCGGCGATCCAGATGCGCAGCGGCTGGTCCGCCGACTGATTGCCGACCAGGCCGGGAATGACATGTTCCGCCAGATACTCGAACACTTTCGGGTCGCGGAAGAAACTGGTGACATTGATCAGCAGGTCCTTGGCGAGGAGATCGAGCTCCGCGGGATCGGCGCGCAGCTTTTGCAGGTAAAGGTCCATGTCGTCGGCCTTGAGCGCCATCCGGCGCTCGATCCGGCGTTGCAGCGTGCCCGGCTTGTACATCCTGAAATCATGGGCCGTCTTGGTGCGCAACAGCTCGATGATCTGCGCCAGCCAGCCTTGCGCGGAGTCTTGCGGCGGCGCATTTTTCTGCGAGCGCGTGCGCGCCGCATAATTGACGATCGCTTCGGGAATCTTCGCGGCGGGCAGCACCAGGTCCACCGCGCCGGTCAGGATCGCATTGCGCGGCATCCCGTCATATCCGGCCTCTTCCGGATCCTGCACGATGACCAGGCCACCTTTTTCCTTCACCGCCTTCAGCCCGGAACTGCCGTCGGCGCCGGTGCCCGAGAGGATGACGCAGATTGCGCGGGCGGAATATTCCTCCGCAAGGGAATGCAGCAGGAAATCGAAGGGCAGGCGCGCGCCGTGACGTTCCTGCGGCTGCGACAGCCGCAAGGCGCCGGCCTTGACCGACAGATAAGACCCGGGCGGAATGACATAGAGATGCTCCGGCTCGACCGGCATGCCGTCCGTCGCCTGGCATACCTTCATCGGCGTGTGCCCGGCCAGCAGCTCGACCAGCATGCTCTCGTGCGTCGGATCGAGGTGCTGGACCAGGATGAAGGCGAGGCCGCCGTCGAGCGGCAGGGCGTCCACCAGCATCCGGCAGGCGTCGAGCCCGCCGGCCGAGGCTCCGATCGCCACGACCGGGAATCCAGGTGTTTTCTCTCCAGCGGCCATCGCCGTTGGCGCCCGTCCATCCGGTTTTGTCTTAGACGATTTGGCCGGACGCGAATTGACTTCTCGCATGCGAAATCTTTCTTCGAAATTCGCCCGCGCTGCCAGGACGCGGCGAGATTAGCACTTTATTTCCAGCAGCGGCGCATTTTCGTCCGGCGCGGGCGTGAGTAGTTTCCGACCCTCCGCCGTTCCGCCCGCGTAATCTATGCTGGGTTTCGAACCAATTCTCCGCCGGCTGCGGCAAATCAACGCACGCCGGCGGAGCCGAAACCCTTGAGTGACGCCATGAAGAAGCTTCGCGTGATGATCGTGGAAGACGACCAATCGATCGCCGGCCTGCTCGCCGAACTCATCGAAGCTTTCGGCCATGAGGTCTGCGCCATCGAGTCCAGCGAGAGCGGCGCGGTCGCCGCCGCCGGACGATCCAAGCCGGACCTGATGATCGTCGACGCCCAATTGCGAGACGGCAGCGGGGTTAGCGCGGTAGAAACCATCACGCGCTCAGCTCACGTTCCGCATATTTACGTCACCGGCGACGCCTCCGCAGTCAGGACGCTGAAGCCCGTCGCGACCGTGCTGCAAAAGCCCTATTTCGAACTCGACCTGGTCCTGGCCATCCAGTCCGCGCTGAAGGCGACGGCGGAGGCCTGACGGCGACGCCGCATCTACAGCTGCGGGCCGGCGATCTGCGGGAGCGGGCCATTGAGTTTTTTCGGCGCAGCCGCCTGGCCAGGCAAATCCTTGCCCGCGAGATCCTTGCCGACGACGTCCCCGCCCGCCAGCGCGAGCGCGACCACCGGATTGAGGCTGTCGACCATGGATGAGGGAATTAGGATGGTGGCGCCGCGCTCCTTGGTGGTCTCGTAGATGATGTTCATGGCCCGCAATTGCAGCGCCCCGGGATGACCGTCGTAAATGGATGCGGCTTCGACAAACTTGCCGGCAATCGCCGCCTCCGCCGAACCGAGGATCACGCGCGCCTGCTTCTCGCGTTCGGCTTGCGCCTGACGTGACATGGCGTCCTGCAAGGCCTCGGGGATCGCGACGTCGCGAATTTCGACCGACTTGACGGAGATGCCCCAGTCGGCGGTCTTGCTGCCAATTTCATCGCGCAGCAATGTGTCGGCCGCGTCGCGTTCGGACAGCAGCGCCGACAGCATCGACGAGCCGATCATCTCGCGCAGCGAGGTCTGGGAAACCCGATCGATCGCCTCGCGGTAATTGGTGATGTTCAGCGCCGCCTTTTGCGCGTCATGCACGAACCAGAAGATGATCGCGTCGACATTGACCGGGACGGTATCCTTTGTGAGCGCCTCTTCGGCGGAGAAGGCCGTGGTCTGAATGCGCTCGTCGATGATCGCCACGACATTGTCGATCACGGGAATGATCAGGAACAGCCCGGGCCCCTTGACGCCGAGCAATTTGCCCGCGCGCAGGATGACGAATTTTTCCCAGTTGTTGGCCATCTTCAAAGCGGAGGCGACGATGAGCGCGGCGACGAAGAAGACGGCGCCGAAGTAAGGCGCTCCCAGCATGGTCGCCGCCGCGCCGGCGGCAAGCAGGGCCATGCTCGCAAAAAGGGTGATCGGGTTCATTGTCGCTCCATGGTCCAATGTCTTTTCGCGCAGATCGAGCCAATGCGCTCGATCGAGGCCGGACGAAATTCGGACTCTGACCGTGACTCCGTTCAACCCTGCGCGACAGCGTCGGAAACTACTCACGCCCGAGGGGCGGCGGCGCGGCGAACGCCGCCTGAGCGGCCGGTCCGGAAACTCTTTGCGTTTGAGTAATTTCCGAAGCTGTCGCGGGCGGCGGCATCACATCTACGATTGAGCGTCATCACGAAACAATTTGGAGACTTGCCCATGTACGCTACCCGCAACACCTTATCCGAGAATATCCGCGCTCAATCCGTGGGGCTCCTGAACAGGCACCTCGCGGCGGCGATCGATCTTCAGGCGCAGATGAAACAGGCGCATTGGAACGTGCGCGGCCCGGGCTTCATCGCCATCCACACCTTGTTCGACAAGGTCGCCGGCGAGGCTTCAGGCTACGCCGACCTTCTCGCCGAGCGGGCCGGCGGCCTCGGCGGGACGGCGGAGGGCACAGTGCAGAACGCTGCGGAGCGCACATTCCTGCTGCGCTATCCGTTTGGCGTCGCCAAGGAGGAAGTGCATATCTTCGCCGTCTCCGGCGCCTTGGCCGCGTTCGGCGAATCGACGCGCGAAGCGATCACTCAAGCCACGAGCTATGGCGACGCCGAGACCGCCGACCTGTTCACCGAAATCTCGCGCGGCGTCGATCAGCAACTCTGGCTGGTGGAATCCCATGCGAACTCCGCAATGACCAAGCTCCCGACCGTTGACCTGAAGGTTGGCGCCACCGCCCCAGCTTCCAGCGCGCGCGAACCGCGCGTGCTGGAACTAGCGGAGAGCCGTGAACACTTCGCCGCGCCGGAGACGACCGAAGAAATCGCCGCCTGGGTGAATGAAGGCGGAGCGGGAGGCGAAGTCAAAAGATGAAGGCGCTCCGCATCCTGGTGGTGGAAGACGACGCGATGGTCGCCATGGCGCTGGCCGAGATGCTGGTCATGCAGGGCCATAGCGTCTGCGCCATCGTCGCCAGCGAAGCCGCAGCGGTCGCCGCTGCGCTGCGTTTCAAGCCCGACATGATGATTGTCGACGCCCAGTTGCGCGAGGGCAGCGGCCTGGGCGCGGTCGATCAGATCGAGGGCGGCGCGCCCATCGCGCATGTCTTCGTCAGCGGCGACGCCTTGCGGATTCGCACGCTCAGGCCTTGCGCCACGGTGATCCAGAAGCCCTATTTCGAGCGTGAGCTCACGTGCGCCATCCAGCACGCATTTGACGCCGCCGCGGCCGCGTGAGACCTGACAAGCGTCTTCGCGCCGGCCCACGTTTTCCATGCGGCCGGCGCGAAACTTACGAGCTCAGGACTTCACGCGATTGCCAGACGTTTCGCGGCGACAACCTGCGCTTGATCCTCAGCCGTAACGGTGATGGCGGCGATGATGGCGATAATGGCCGCGATGCGGAATGCCCATTTCGCTCGACACGCGGGGCCCCTCGATTGCGCCGGCGACGCCGCCGACGACCGCCCCGACCGGTCCCGCCACGGCGCCTCCGACCACGATGCCGGTTCCAGCGCCGCCGATGCGTTCGCCCGTCGTCGAACAGGCTGCAAGGCTCAGCGCTGCAACGCAGGTCATGAACAGTTTGCGATAAGTTGTTTTCATTCTTGCCACTCCTTTGAAATGCGTTTCGCCACCGCGTTGACGCCTCGGCCGGGAACGCGCAAACGCCAGCGGCGAGGATGAGCGCCGAGACGCTCGATCCGCTGAAATCGCACATCGCCAGGAATTGAAATCGGCAGTGGCTGGATCAACCGCTTTGCGGGCCGGCTGACGTTCATCCTTGTTAGCGTTGGCGGAGCCGTGGCGGGAGGTTCGGAAAATACTCATTCCGGCTCAGGACGGCCGCGCGGCCGCCGCGCAGAATTTCTCTCGTTGAGTAGTTTCCGATGCTGACGGCGGCTCGCAGCGAAGGCTACCGTTCGATCCATTGGCGAGACACAAGCGTCCGGGCCGAAAGATCCATCGAGGAACGACACCATGGGGAGCCACATCCAATACCATCATACGGCGCTGGCGGGCGAGCCACGCTTGCGGGTCGTCTTCGCCAACAAGTCGATTGCATTGGGTCTGCCCGTCGGCGCCACGCTCGGCGACATCGCCGAGTGGGTCGGAGACCGAGCCCGCCTGCACAATGGCTCGCTGCGATCAATCGACGTCACAATGGCCGCGCGCCGCGCGCCGGCTCACGATGGAGCGCAATGACTGCCCTCCCCGACCCATTCAACGCGCCAGCCGCCCAATTCCGGGTCGGCGCGCGTGGATATTACAGCATTTTGGAGCACAATATGAACATCAAGATCCTTGCCGCCGCCGCCTTGTTCCTTGCCTTCCCAATTGTCGCCTGCGCCCAGGGCGTGGTGCGCGGCGCTGACGAAGGCGCGCATGAAGGCGAACACGCGGCAGGGCCGGTAGGCGCCGTCGTCGGCGGCGTTGTCGGCGCCGTTGGCGGCGGCGTGGCCGGTCTGCTCGGTGTCGATCAGCGCCCCCGCTTCCGGGAATATGCCATTCACGAACACCACGATTCCTATGCCTATGATCATGCTGTCGCCGTCGGCGCGATCCTGCCCGACGGCGGCGTGACCTATTACGATGTGCCGCCCGAATATGGCGTCCGCGACTATCGCTACGCGATCGTCAATGATCGGACCGTTCTGGTCGATCCGAGGGACCATCGCATCGTCGATGTGATCGAGTAAGGGCCGGCCCCCGAGCCAGAAAAGGGGCCGCTCCCATTGCGACGCGGCCCTTTTCTCCTGGCGTCCACGGACAAGCCTGAGCGGAAGATCGAGAGGGAGAATAACCATGAGCACCCAGGATTACGACGCGCTCAAAAAGCGGTTCGACGATTTTTCGCTGCGCCTGGCTGCGCGAACACGCGAGTTCAAGGAGAGCGGCGCGTTCGAGACGACGCATGCCGCATTCAGCGAACGCCTCCTGAAAGGCCACGCGGCCGTTGAAGCAAGGCTCGAAGCAGCGGCGCATCAAGGTTATGCCTGGGAGGCCACGAAAGCCGAGATCGAACGGGACATCAACGCATTGATCGGCGACTTCGGCCACCTCGAAGAATTGTTCGACGCGCAATCGATGAAGCCATGACGAACATTTGGCTTGGCCGATCTCGTCGAAGCCCGCGGTAGATCTTCAATCGGGGAACACGGATGACAATAGCCGCCTCTGAAACAACGATTCCCCCGCCATCGCGATTTCGCGTGCTGGTCAACGGCTTTGCCGAAGGCGCCGCGTTTCCGACCTTGCATGAAGCGCTGGGATCAATCCCGCCGAGAGGCGTCGACGGATTGAGCTTCGAGATCTACGACGCCATCGAGCGGCAATACGTGTGGACGCGGCCGCGACAGAAGGACAGCCGCGCTTGTCCTTCCGCGTTTTCCATTCGCGTCAACGGACATCCCACCGGCTTGTCCTTCACCAGCCTGGACGAAGCGATCGAACTCGATCGCGCTCGGGCCGCCTCGCGAGCGATGCGGGGTGTTCGAGAACGAGACCTGTGTCTACATGCCGAGCCTTCCGCAAGCCGCCTGGCTGGAGGAAGCGTCATGAAGACCTATGGCGTCGGCCTGCATAGAATTGGCGTGTACGAGCCCCGCGACGCCCGGCCGCACGACGCAGTCGCGGCCGTCGCGCATGGATCGGCAATCTGCTTCGTGGATCGCGTCGCCGACCTGGCGGGCTTGATTGACGCCAGCGCCATGACAGAAGCGGTCGTCCGCCATTGCCGCTTGAAAATGGCGGCTCCCGGCGATTTCGAATTGGGCTTCGACGATCCCAGCGCCGACAGCCAGATTTGCCTCGCCGACCGCCTGCATGCTTGGCGCGCCTGGCCACAGTCCGGCTTGATGAGACATTTGCACGACATGTTCTGGTCTCCCGCCAGGACCGAAGCGGAATTCGGCTCGGATGATTCCTCCATCACCTGATTTCTTATCCGTTTGACTACAACCGCCGCAATCCCGCGGCGCTCAAGCAACTTGGAGACGTCCAATGGGCACGATACTGCTTGTCATCATTCTGATCTTCCTGTTCGGCGGCGGGGGCGGATATTATGCCCACAGCCGCTACGGCGGCGCTGGACTTGGCGGCGTCCTCGGTACCGTTCTCATCGTTCTTCTGGTGGTCTGGCTCGTTGGCGGCGTCGTCATATAAACACCGCTCACGACGTGAGCCTTCACGCCCAGACATGATCAACCCCACTCTCCCGCGCCGGACTTGCGCGGGAGAGTGGGGTTTTTCAATTTGCGGCGATCGCCGTGATGGGTTTCGTCAGCCGCGCGCTTCGCTGCGGTGACGCCTGTAGCGCATTTTCGGCGCGGGCCTGTCCGCGACATAAGCCAGCGTCAGGCTTTCCACGCCCGCGGTGAAGCCAATTCCCTTTCCGCCTTCGACATTGAGAGGTTGAAGCGAAAACGTCTTGTCCGATCCGCCGACAAGAGCGGCAGCGCCGACGCCGACGCTGACCTTCGCCGAGGCTTCAGGCCCGACATAGTCGCCGGCAAGCGCGCCACGGCCATGCCGGCTCGTTGCTGCGACCACACCCCAGACGAGGTCGCCTTTGCCGTTGGCGCCGATATCCGCGCCGATCTTGGTGAGCTTGCCGACGTAATGATCGCGCCGGACGCCTGCGCGCTCGCTGGCGAAGACGCAGTCGACGGTCTGGTTCTCCACCAATATGCTCGGGCCATTGCCGGAGAGATGACATTCCAGCGCGCCGATCCGGTCGCCGGCAAAGGCCGCTGCCGGCGTCATCGCCGCCAGAATCAACACGCCGCGCAATGTGCGTCCAAGCTTGAAAATATGAGTCATGTTCAGGTTCTCCATGTGGTTTTGAAACGCGATTCCGGCCTGTGCTCATGCACGCAATTTCGGCCGGTCTTTGCCAAGCGAAGCGGCGCTTCGCCGGGGTCGACATGTCGACGCCCATTCTGGAATCAGGCGGGACAGGTTCCGGGACGCCTCAGACAGGCGCCTGGTCCGTCATCTATGGCCGGGCCAATCGTAGTGGTCGTGAAGATCCTTTTCATAGGCCGGGTCGACGTCCCCAAGAGGGCTCCAGGGGGGACTGGCCTTGACCTGAGCGCGGCTGACGCCGGCGCTCAATTGCCGATCCGCCCAGGAGATGTCCTTCACTGCGTGGCGCGAGATCAGGACATGCTTGCCTGACCACCAGTGTCCCGTCTCGGCGACCAGATAAGGGATGCCCCAGCCGGCGTCATCGACCAGCATGTCCTCGACCTTGCCGATCGCGCCGTCGATGGCGAGGATGTGATAGCCTTTGATCGCATCGATGCTGCGCAAGTGGGGATCGCAGTCGGTCTCGGGGTTCGTGGTTTCCGCCTGCGGCGCGAACACGAACAGCGGCGGCGCTGAATAACGCGAGGCGATCGGATTGACGCCGAAACCGCTTTCGAGCGAATTCGGCTCCCATCCGTAATAGTCGTAGAGGTGACGCTCCATCTGCATCGACACCGGCTCGTGCTCGGAAAGTTCCGGGCTGCCCTGAACCTGCGCCCTAGTCAGCGCGATGGACAACGCGCGGCGCTCGTGGTCCACCTTGCCGATGGTCGAGGGGTGGAGCAGAACCTTGCGGGTCGTCAGCCATTTGCCGGTGTCGACGACCAGCCAACGCGCCAGCCAGGTCCTGTCGTCAAACAAGACATCGGCCACGGCTCCGATCTCGCCGTCGCTTGCCTCTATGACATAGCCCATCAGGGCCGATGCGAGCTTTAGCATGACGTCATCCCCACCTATTCTTTCGCGGCGTTTCATCTTCCGCCACGATAGGCAGCCCGGCGCACCCGGCGATAGGCTCGGAAACTACTCAGCAAAAAAACCGCTTCCCGTTCGATGCGTTTCGGCGCCATCCTGGACGGGCAGAGCTTTGCCCGGCAGCCTGTTCCGGCGCCGTTCGCAGCGGAGGGCCAATGAAGGACCCATACGAAATCCTCGGGGTTGCGCGCGGCGCGGCGCCGGAAGAGATTCGCAAGGCCTACCACCGGCTGGCCAAGAAGCTGCACCCGGACCTCAATCCCGGCGACAAGCATTCGGAAAGCCGGTTCAAGGAGGTCGCCAGCGCCTACGACCTTCTCTCGGATCCCGAGAAAAGGCGACGGTTCGACAGCGGCGAGATCGACGCCTCCGGGGCGGAGGCGCCGCGCGAAAAATTCTACCGGGATTACGCCGCCCAGGCCCCCGGAGGCAATCCTTATGAAAGCCAGTCCGGCTACGCGGACTTCATCGACACGGACGACATCCTCGCGGAAATTTTCCGGCGGCAGGCCCGGCAGGCGCGCGGATCCGATTTGCGCTACAGCCTTGCCGTCGACTTTCTCGACGCGATCAATGGCGCAACCAGGCGGATCAACCTGCCGGAAGGCGGATCACTCGACGTGACCATTCCGCCGGGAATTCGCGATGGACAGATCCTCCGGCTGCGTGGCAAGGGCGCCGCCGCTCCTGGCGAAGGCGAAGCCGGCGACGTCCTAGTGGAAGTTTCGATCAATCCGCATCCGTTCTTTTCCCGACATGGCGATAATATTCATATCGATTTGCCGGTCACTTTCGCCGAAGCCGTGCTCGGCGCCGAAATCAAGACGCCGACGCCGACCGGACCTGTCATCCTTACAGCGCCGAAAGGCTCCAACACCGGTTCGGTTCTCCGGCTGAAAGGAAAAGGCGTTCCCCGCCCTGACGGCCGCGGCGACCTGCTGGTCAAGCTTAAGATCATGGCGCCAACGGGACCGAACCCCGAACTGGAAGCGTTTCTCGCGACCTGGGCGCCCGCGAATTATGATCCGCGCCGGGGGATGCAGTCATGATCATCACCAAGCGGGACTTTCTCACGCGCGCCAGTCTCGATCATGCGACTCTCGACATCTGGATCCAGGAGGAGTGGCTGATTCCAGGCGGGATGGGCGACGATCTCGCGTTTTCCGAAGCGGACCTGGCGCGGGCGAAATTGATCCGCGATCTGATCGACGATCTTGGCGTCAACGCCGAGGGCGTCGGGGTGGTCCTGCACCTGCTGGATCAGTTGCACGGCATGCGCAGGGCGATGGCCGAGGGCTGGAATTGGTCCACGAGCCATCGGGGCCGTTCTCCAACGTTCAGATTCCCGGTTCTTCCCGTTCCTCAAAACCGCGACAGGATTGATCGAAGGCGGACAGAGCGTCCGCCAGATAGTCCGGAAGCAAGGGAATCTCCATCAGGTATCTGGCGGGATTGCCCTCACGCCGCTCTCCCGCGCTTTTGACCGCCGCGCGCCAGTCCGCAGGTTCAAAGTCGCCGCGTCCGATCCAGGCGAGCGCGACAAGCGCGTCGCTTTCATCAACGTCAAGCGCGTCGATGAATTCAACCAGCTCCAGACGCGCCGGGCGATCGCCGGAGTCAGTCAGGACAGCGACAAACTGATCATCCGAGGGATTGGAGCCGTCGCGCTGCGCGCCAATGTCTTCGGACAGGAGCTCGCGGGACTTGGCGATCACGAAACAGACCTTGTCTGTGTTGATTCCCCGCATTTCCGGTTCGTTTTCGCGCAGCATTCGATCCGACTTCCAATGTTCGCCGTCGTTCGAACGACGGGGCAAAAAAAGTGGCGGCCGCGGGGGAGGAAACGACGACCGCCACGGTCGGAGCAGCGAAGCTGGGCGCAACAGGCGCGACAATCGTAGCTCAAGACACTCTCCAGAATAGCCACGGCGATCCACCTCGCGGAAGGATCGGAATCTACTCACGACGCCGCGTCAGCGGATCGTCACCTGCCCGACCTCGACGCCGGCGGGATCGAACGGGGGAACAAGGCAAGTCCGAGCGGCCCTCTAAATGGCCGTCGCTTCGACGCCATCCAGATAGCTGGACAATTCATTGACCCATTTATGGGAAACCGCATCGTCCAGGTCGTCCGCCGCAGTTTCCAGGGCGGCTCCGATTTCGGTGATGACAGGAAATCCGAACATTCCTCCGGCGCCGCGCATGCCGTGCGACAGCAGCGCTACCGTCGCGAAGTCCTGGCGATCCAGGGCGCCGCGCATTGTGGCGACATCGCGCTTGCGGTTTCGCAGGAACTCGGCGTTGCGTTCTACGCGTCTCCCGCCGCTGTCCCTGTCCTGTCCCCGGACAACCGCAAGCGCTGGCGGCCCCGGCGCCCGGGAGTAGTCCCTGATGGCCTGGAGCAGCACCTCTTGCTTGATGGGCTTGGTAAGATAAGCGGTGCAGCCTGCTTCCTCGCATTTTTCGCGATCGCCTTTCAGGGCGGCGGCCGTCAATGCGATGATCGGCGTGGGCGGACGGTGGTTGGCCTTTTCCCATGTCCGGATCGCCCGCGTCGCGGTCAGCCCGTCCATGACCGGCATCTGCCGGTCCATGAGGACGAGATCGAAATGCCCCAGGACGAACTTTTCAAACGCAATCGCCCCATTTTCCGCGATCTCGATCCGATAGGGCGTATCCTGCAAATAGGCGAGCGTGATCGTGCGGTTGTCGGGATAATCCTCCACGAGAAGGATGTTCAGCGCCAGTATCGGCGGCGCGGGCTTGTCGCCGATGCGCGGGGCCGTTTCCCGCTTGGCGCCCGTCAGGATTTCAAACGGCGCGGCGAACGAAAACACGCTGCCCTTGCCAAGCTCGCTTTCGACCCAGATGCGTCCGCCCATCAACTCCACCAGCTGCCGTGAAATCGTCAGGCCCAGTCCGGTGCCCCCATATCGGCGCGTGGTGGATGAGTCCGCCTGCGTGAAGCGCTCGAACACATGCGCCAGCTTTTCCGCCGGAATTCCGATTCCGGTGTCCGCAATCGTGAAGCGCAGTGTTGGCGACACCCCGTCAGGCGAAACGCGCAGCGACACTTCGCCGGTTTCCGTAAACTTGATGGCGTTGCCGAGCAGATTGAGGAGCACCTGCTGCACCCTGGTGGGGTCGCCGACAATATTTTTTGGCGTTCCCGGCGCGATCTCGCAGACCAGGGCCAGGCCCTTTTGTTCGGCGCGCACCGCCAGCATTTCCAGGGTTTTGTCCACCAGCTCGGTCGGCGAGAATTCGGTGCGCTCCAGATCCAGCTGCGACGCTTCCACTTTCGACAGATCAAGAATGTCGTTGATGAGCAGGAGCAGGTTTTCGCCGGCGCGACTGAATATTTCCACATATTTTCTTTGCTCTGATGTGAGCGTTGTTTTCGCAAGCAGTGCGGCGACGCCGATGATCGAATTCACCGGCGTGCGGATTTCGTGGCTCATGCTGGCCAGAAAATCCGACTTGGTCTCGCTGGCGCTTTCGGCAGCGGCTCTCGCTTGATGAAGTTCCGCTTCGACAAGCTTGCTTTCGGTGATGTCACGCGCGGCTGCGAAAACGCCCTGCAATTTGCGCTGCCGGTCGTAAATCGTGGTCGCGTTATAGGACACGACGGTTTTCTTGCCGCTGCGGTCGATGGCCGTCAACTCGAAGTCGGTGACTTTCTTGTCGGTCAGCACGAGTTTGATTCCCGCTTCGGCCCGCTCGGGATCGGTGAAATGGGTCTTGAACGGCGAGCCGATCAATTCGTCGCGCGTCCATCCCGTCAGCGCCTCCATTTGCTTGTTGACGTCGGTGATGAACCCGGCGGGGTCCGTGGTGATCAGCGGGTCGATGCTCAATTCAATCAGCGAGCGCGTATAGAATTGCTGGTCGCGAAGGCGCTGGTCGAGCTTTGCCTGTTCGGCTTCCACCCGCTTGCGCGCGGTATTGTCGGTGCCGATCAACAGATAGCCGATGATGACGTTCTGCATGTCACGTAACGCCGTGACGGACACGACCGCCGGGAAGCGACTCCCATCCTTGCGGATATAGGTCAGTTCGTAGATATCCTCGATGCCGCGGGACGCCTTGAAAACCAGGGCTTCGAACCCCGGAGTGATCATGGTTCCGAGCTCCGAGCTCAGCGTCTTGGCCCGGGCGATGACCTCCTTGGGATCGGAAATGTCGGCCGGGGTGATCGTGTTCACCACTTCGGCGGCCGCATAGCCCAGCATGCGCTCGGCGCCGACGTTGAAGATCTGGATCACGCCTTTCGCGTCGGTGGCGATGCTCGAGAAATTGGCGCTGTTGAAAATCGCACGCTGCAGAGCGCCCGCTTCCAGGACAGCCTCTTCCGCCCGATCGGACGCGGTCAAAGAATTTTCACAGGCGCGCCCCCCTGGCGTGAGCGATGCGTTGGGCGCCGGCCGACTCCAGCGCCCGGGTTATGGCGCAACCGAGATCGGCTTCCTGGAACGGCTTTTCGAGCACGAAGTCGTCGGGCCTGAGCGCCCTGAATTTTGCGACATTGCCGCTCATGAAAAAATGCAGGACGAACCCGGAGCGCAGGATTTCATCCATGGCGACGATGCCGCTTCCCTGGCCCAACCGCACATCGACCATCATCAGGTCGGGCCTGTGCTCGGCGGCGCCGGCCACCGCGTCGAGCTCGGTGGCGGCGACGGCGCAAACGGAATGGCCCATCTCTTCAAGCATTTCTCCCAGCAATTCACCGATCACGGCGTCGTCATCAACGACGAGGATGCGAAGCCCTGTCATCGGCAATCCTGCTTTCATCGCCTTCTTTTTGCGCACGTCGTGGCCCCCGTTCTGATTTCAAGCTGCGAATGAAACAAGCGCGAAGCCATGCGCCCCAAACGTCTGCGCCGCCAGCGTCGGAATTTACTCAGGGGGCCCGGCGGCGATCGATGGGCGATCTGGCTCGTTCATCCGATCGACTATCTGCCCGCCTTGCGCCAGTCCAAAGCCATGGCGATCAGCGCCGCGCCGCCGAACAGCAGGTCGATGCCGACAAGGAGTCCGAGCGCCCAGACGAGCGTCCCCGGAAATCCGGAGATGATGATGCCGGCGAGAATCAGATCCATGACGCCGTTCACCAGCATCCATTCCCATTTGCCTGTGAGTTCACGGCGATGGGCAATGGCGAGAAAAATGATCGCGACGCCATCGACGATGAAATAGGCAGTCAGAACGAGAGTCAGCGTCGCGAGACCTTCAAACGGATTCCACAGCAGAACGGCGCCGGCGACGACCGCGGCGGCAGCTGACAGCAGCGCCCAGACGAACCCCGGCGCCGATCTGGCGCGAAGGGTGAAAAACAGGCCGACCAGTCCCGCGACCAGGAACAGCCAACCCAGGAAGACCGTCGTGGCCAGTCCGGCGATCGGCGGAACGACGATGGCGCCGGCCCCGAGCACGCATAAAATGATCCCCTCGGCCAGAAACAGGCCCCAACGATCATGAACCGACTGGACAAGCGTGTCCGCCGGCCCGGAATTCTGCGTTTGTTGCTGCATGGACATGGTCTCATCTCCTTCGTTGAGCGAAAAAATCCTGTCGACGGAACCGTCGCCGGCAAAGGCGACGGCCACGAAATTCCATCAACGCTGGACGGGCTGCATCGGGTCCCGGAACGCCGGCGGTAAGGATCAGTGTGTCGCCCCCCAATGGCGGCCAGGCCGGACAGCCCTGTCCGTCTCCGAGTGCGGAAGCGCTTCAGGTTAAGGTGCGGCGCGCGGAATGCGGCAGCCTCGGAAAATACCCACGTCAGTCGCGTCAATCGTCCATTCGATGGACGCCGCAATCCACCGTTCCGGCGGGAGCATGAGTAGATTCCGTTCCTTTCCTTGCCGCGGGTTGGCGCTCAACATGCCGCTCGGGCGCAAGATTGTTGATCCGCGCCGCAATTGTGGCCCCGGCGTCAATGGCCGCCGCCATCTCGAAGAGGCGACCATGCGGTATTTTCTTGATGCTGAGTTCAATGGCTTTGGCGGCGATCTGATCTCCATCGCGCTGGCGCCCGAGGACCGGCAGGCCGCCGCATTTTACGAAGCGCTGCCTTGCGCGAAGCCCGAGCCCTGGGTGATCGAACGCGTGCTCCCGGTCCTGCAGAAGCCGCCGATTTCCCGTCCCGAGGCGACCAGAAAATTGGCCGAATATTTGCGCGGCGACGCTGAGCCGGTCGTGATTTCCGATTGGCCGGAAGACATCGCGCATCTGGCGCTGTTGATGGTGACCAGCCCCGGTCGGCGTTTGGCTCTGCCAAGGTTGAGATTTGAGCTGCTGGACTTGCCGCTGTTCCATTCCGAGACATTGAGCGAAACGCCGCACAACGCGCGCTGCGACGCGATCGCCCTGCGCGACTATGTCCTGGACTATGGGGTATCTGCGGCGTCGGAACGGTCACCGGGCCAAGCCGCAGTCTGGCGCCAAGCGCGGTGACCGGGCCGAGCCGCGCGTTCACGGCGCATCCGGAACCGGCCCGCGTTCAGGCGCCTCGACTGCATGCTCGTAGCGAAGGCGCGATAGGCTGGCCACAGCGGCCGCGAAGGCGAACAAGGCCGCGACAACCAGGGCGACCAATTCGGCGCGAGCCGCAAGGCGAAAGGTGATTGCCGCAATCGTCGCGCCGATGGTCTGACCTGTCAGCCTCGATGTTGCGAGCATCCCCCCCGCCGCCCCGCTTCGCGACAGCGGGGCCGCCGAAAGCATGGTGCGATTGTTCGGAGACTGGAAGAAGCCGAAACCCAGCCCGCAGATCGCCATCAATCCCGCTATCGCAACCGGCGTCGTCTCCGTCGGCAGAAGGCCCATCGCAAGCAGTCCCAACCCGAGAATCGCGAGCCCGGCCGCACTGAGGATCGCGGCCGAAAATTTGTCCGCCAGGCGCCCCGCGATCGAGGCCGCAACGCCCGCCGCCACGGGCCAGGGCGTCATCAACAGCCCGGTCTCGACCTGGCTCCGGTGCAGAATGCCTTGCAGGTAGAAGGGCAGCGAAACGAAAGCCAGCATTTGGGCGCTGAACGAGGCGATCGAGGTGACGACCGACATCGCGAACAGCTTGTTTTTCAACAAGTCGATCGGCGCCAAAGGCTTCGGCTGGGAATTGGATCGCAAAACCAGGGCGACGCCGCTCAGCGTCGCCAGCACGAGTTCCGAGGCGCCGAGCCCGGCATCGCCCCCGTGCGTCAGGGCGTCGATGCCGGTAAACCCGAGCCCAAACGTCAAGACATTCAGGATGGCGCCGACAAGATCGAACTTCCCCTCCCTGGGGCTCGACGGCAGTGTCTTGCGCCCTATGAAGAGGGTTGCGACCCCGATGGGCACATTGATCGCAAACAGCCATTCCCATGGCCCCAGCGCCAGCACGCCCGAAGCGACGGTCGGCCCGAAGGCCGCGGCGGCCGAAACGACCAGCGCGTTCAATCCGACGCCCCGGCCCAGCAAATTCGGGGGATAGGTAAACCGCAAGAGCGCGCCGTTGACGCTCATGATTCCCGCCGCGCCAAAGCCCTGGATCACGCGCGTGAATATGAGCATCGGCAGGCTTTGAGCAAGAGCGCAAGCCGCCGAAGCGGCCGTAAATGCGATGATCCCGCCCAGAAATATGCGGCGGTAGCCGATTTCTTCGCCGAGCGCCGCCAGTGGCAGCAGGGAAACGACGGTCGCGAGCTGATAAGCGTTCACGACCCAGACAGCGTAAGCGGGAATGGCGGAAAGTTCTCGCGCGATCGTGGGCAGCGCCACATTGGCGATCGCCCCGTCGAGCACAGCCATGGTCAGCGCCAGCCAGATCGCGAGCGCCGACCAATAGCGTGTGGGACTTGGCATGCCTGCAAATTCAGCCATCGGACTCGCCCGTGTATTTCGGCTCTACGCCCAACGCAGGATAAACGCGCCAACCGTGAGTCCGATGATCAAAGCGGCAACGACCCAGTGCCGGGCGGTCCAGTCATGCATGATCATCGGCGATCCTTTTCAGTGGAAACGTCCACCGGTCCTTCATGGCACGGGGACCGGGCGCCTTCAAATCGCCCAGGGGCGAAGCCCGCTCTCAGGACGCTCAAGGCGAGCGTAAATGCGAAGGTCGCCCTTTGCAGCGAAGAACTGGAAAAATGGGCGGCGGTTGCGGGGAGGACGCAACCGCCACGACCGCAGCAGTGCGGTCAAGTCAGATGGCGAAGGCGCGGATACTCTCGTTAACGTTCGCGAATCGCCGACGCCCACTTGCGCTCGCGAATGTCGGCAGGCTTCTTCTTGTCGATTGCCCCATCCAGTTCGACATGAAATTCGAAGACCTTTCCTTTCGCGGATCGCGCGAGGATTTCGAAATGCTTCAGCCTTCCCAGCGCCTCACCCAACACCGTGTAGCGCTCGAGCTTCACCGCCGCGTCGATATTCTCTTGTGTTGGCGTTTCAATTCAAATGTCCTTGAATGAAGTCGATCAAGCGGCGGCTTTCGAACCGAGGCCGCGCACCGCCTCGATCATCTTGGTCAGCACGGCCGAGGCGTCGCCGTAGACCATGTTGCAATTGTCGGAATAGAACAGCGCGTTGACGATCCCGGCGTAGCCCTTGCCCTGGCCGCGCTTGACCACGTAAACCTGTTTCGCCTTGTCGGCGTTGAGGATGGGCATGCCGAAAATCGGCGAGGATTTGTCGCTGCGCGCTGCCGGATTCACCACGTCATTGGCGCCGATGACCAGCGCGACATCGGCGCTGGCGAATTCGTCATTGATGTCTTCGAGCTGGAAAATCATGTCATAGGGCACGCCGGCTTCGGCGAGCAACACGTCCATCTGGCCGGGCATGCGCCCGGCAACCGGATGGATGGCGAATTTGACGATGACGCCGGCGGCATGCAGCAGCTTGACCAGTTCGTAAAGTTTTTGCTGCCCCTGCGCCACGGCGAGGCCATAGCCCGGCACAATGATCACCTCTTTGGCGTAGCGCATGAAAATGCCGGCGTCGCCCGCTTCGACCGGCTTGAGTTCGCCCTTGACGTCTCCATGCTTGTGCTTGGCGACCACGCCGAAATTGGTGAAGAGGACGTTCGCCACCGAGCGGTTCATCGCCTTGGCCATCAACAGTGTGAGAAGCATGCCCGCGGCGCCGACCACCATGCCGGCGATCATCAGCGCCGGGTTTTGCAGGACGAAGCCTTCAAGGCCGACGGCCAGGCCGGTGAAGGCGTTATAGATGGATATGACGACGGGCATGTCCGCGCCGCCGATCGGCAGCGTCATCAGAACGCCGAAGAGCAGGGTAAGTCCGAAGAAGAGGTAGATCAGCTGGCGCATATCCAGGAGTGAATGGACGCCACCCTGCGCCGCGTAGACGATGGCGCCGCCGACGCAGACACAGGCCAGAATGAACACGCCGTTCAGCACCTGCTGGCCACGCATGCGAAACGGCTTGTTGAGCACGCCGTCAAGTTTCGCCCATGCGATCAGCGACCCCGACAAGGAGATGGCGCCGATCAAGGCGCCCAGCAGCGTCACCATCAGCTGCGTGGTCCCCTGGTATTTGGAGCCGAACAGTTCGACAGCGGCAATGGCGCCGGCTGCGCCGCCGCCCATGCCGTTATAGATCGCCACCATCTGCGGCATGGCGGTCATCGCCACCTTGCGACCGACCCACCAGGCCAGGCCGCCGCCGATGATCAGCGCGACGGCGGCGAGCGCGAAATTGACTGGAAGAAATGGTTTGGCGGCCGCGTCAACGTCGAAGGCGTAAAGAAAACTCGCGGCGACAGCGACCAGCATGCCGAAGCCTGCGACCTTGATTCCCGAAGGCGCCGTCACCGGCGAAGACATGCGCTGGAGGCCAAACATGAACAGAAACGCGGCGACGAGATCGACCGAGCCAATGACGAGTTGCGGGATGATGGTCGGCATGGCGACTCCTCAATGCTTTTTCGAATGGACGGCGCGCGCGTGGCCGTGTTTCGCGCCATGGTGTTTCGGGTCTTGGCTGCCGAGCTGGAACATCGCCAGCATGCGATCCGTGACCGCGAAGCCCCCCGCCGCATTGCCGGCGCCGAGCAGCACCGCGAAAAATCCGATGGCCTGCTCCAGCGACGAGCTGGCGTTCAGCAGCGCAAAAATCCCGCCGACGACAACGATGCCATGCACAAAATTCGATCCCGACATCAACGGCGTATGCAGGATCGCCGGCACATGGCCGATGATGACCCAGCCGGCGAAGGCGGCGAGCATGAAAATGTAAAGCGCGACAAAGCCGTTGATCGATATTGCGAAATGCATGGCAATTATCTCCTTCGGCTCACGCCACTTTGGCGACGGGCTTGACCGTTTCGTTTTTCATCTTGCCGTCATGGGTGAGCGCGGTTTTGGCGAGGATCTCGTCGTCCCAGTCGATGATGACGACATTGTCCTTCATCATCAGCGCCAGCAGGTTGAACTGGTTTTTCGCGTAGAGTTCACTTGCGTCCTCGGCGAGCAGCGACGGCACGTTGAGCGGCGCGACGATCGTCACCGCGCCGATTTCCGTGGTCGCGCCGGGAACCGTATCCTCGCAATTGCCGCCGCCCTCGGCCGAGAGGTCGACAATCACGGCGCCCGCCTTCATGCCGGCGACCTGCGCCCTGTTGATGAGTTTCGGCGATTTGCGGCCGGGAACCGCGGCCGTGGTTATGATGAGGTCGGCACTCTGGATGTGTTTCGTCAGCACGGCGGCGACCTTGGTCTTTTCCTCCGGCGTCAGCTCGCGGGCGTAGCCGCCCTTGCCGCGCGCGTCGACGCCGGTCTCGACAAATGTTGCGCCAAGCGACAGCGCCTGTTCCTGAGTTTCCGGGCGGACGTCATAGCCCTCGGTCACCGCGCCCAGGCGATGGGCGGTGGCGAGGGCTTCGAGGCCGGCGACGCCGAGCCCCATGACCAGCACTTTGGCCGGGCCGATGGCGCCTGCCGCCGAAGTGATCTTCGGCAGCACGCGGCGCAGATGCGTGGCGCCGAGCTGAACCGCGTAATAGCCTGCGAGCGCCGACTGGCTGGACAGCGCGTCCATCGATTGCGCCCGCGTGATGCGCGGCAGCGTCTCCATGGCGAAGCAAGTGACTTTCTTGTCGAGCAGGCGCTGCACCAGGGTTGGCTGCTGGCCGGCGTAAATGAAGCAGATCAGGATGGCGCCGGGCTTCATGGCGTCGATGACGTCAAACGCCGGCGGCTGGACGGCGAGAACCACATCGGCGTCGGCGACCAGATCCTTGCGGTTCGCGATAAAGACGACGCCCTCATAGGCCGCGTCGCTCAACTTTATCGCGTCCGCGGCGCCCGTCTGCATGTGCAGCTTGGCGCCAAGCTTGATCAATTTCGGAGCGACCGATGGCGTCAAGGCGACCCGCCGTTCATGCGGATGGGTTTCCTTGAGGACGGCGACATTGACATACATGGCGGCTCCGGTTCCTGCCGGACTTCCAGGATGGATGGACCGGCGCAAGGCGTTGAGGCGGCCGGCGAGGCGCGCCCAAACAGCAGCGCGCCTCGTCGCCTGATCGTCCCGGCCGGAGCCGGTCCGGATTCCTTACAAGGGTGCTTCGAGCACGGCGGTGCGGATCAGCTTCTTGTTGACGAATTGCTGGATGCCCATGTCGCCGAGTTCGCGCCCGTAGCCGGAATCCTTGACGCCGCCGAACGGTAGTTCAGCGTCCGACCAGCTGATGTTGTTGATGAACATCATGCCGGTGTCGATCCGGCTCGCCACGCGCTTGCCTCGCGCGGTATCCTTGGTGAACACCGAGCCGCCGAGCCCGAAATCGGAATCGTTGGCGAGGACGATGGCCGCCTCTTCGTCCTTCACGCGGAAGAACAGCGCCACCGGACCAAAGAACTCGTCGCGGAAGGCTGGATTTTCCGGCTTGATGTCGGTCAGGATCGTCGGCTGCATGAAGGAGCCGGGACGATCGACCCGCTTGCCGCCGATCAGCACTTTCGCGCCGTGGGCGACCGCCTGCTTGACCTGTTCGAGAAGTTGCAGCAAGGCAGCTTCGCTGGAAAGCGGACCCATCGTCGTCGTCTCGTCCTTCGGATCGCCCGCCTTAAGCGCGCTGAGCGCGGCCGAAAACCGCTCCAGGAACTTGTCGGCGAGCTTGTCGACGACGATGAATCGCTTCGCCGCGCAACAGGTCTGTCCAGTGTTGTACATGCGTCCCCAGACGGCCCACTTGATCGTGTGGTCGAGGTCGGCGTCTTCGAGCACGATGAAGGCGTCGCTGCCGCCGAGTTCCATGGATGATGGCTTGAGATTCTTGCCGGCGCGCGCGGCAATGTCCCTGCCTGCCGGGACGCTCCCGGTGAGCGCAACGCCCTTGATGCGGGGATCATCGATGACGATGTCCGATTGCGCGTGCGAGATCAGCAGATTTGTATAGAGCCCCACGGGCGCTCCAGCATCGAGCAGGAGCTTTTCAAAGGCGATGGCGCATTGCGGGACGCAGCCCGCGTGTTTCACGACCAGAACGTTGCCCGCCATCAGATGCGGGCCAGCGACGCGCGCCAGCTGGTAGTAAGGGAAATTCCAGGGCTCCACGCAGAAGACCACGCCGATCGGGCTGCTCTCCATGTGGGCCTCGCCAATGGAAGGATGCAGTTTTGTCGGCGCCAGGAAACGCTCCGCGTTCTTGGCGTAGTAGGCGAGGATGTTCGAGCTGAATTCTACCTCGCCCCGCGCCTCGCCGATCCGCTTGCCCATTTCGAGAGTCTCGATCTGGGCGAATTCATCGGCCCTGGCGTGCAGGATTTCTGCCGCCTTGGCGACGACGACCGCGCGCTCGGCATAGCTCTTCTGTTTCCAGCTAAGGAAACATTTCGCAGCTGTGGCGAGCTTCGCATCGAGCTGTTTGTCGGTCAGTTGGTCAAAGTTCTTTATGAGCTTGCCGGTGGCAGGATTGAAGCTTTGGTAGGCCATATGCAGGTCCTTTCGATGGGGCTCTAGCCCCGATTGACGGGAGTATTCCCATCCGGCGATTGCTTGATGAAAATGCGGATAGAACTTCATTCCCAGCGTCTGCGCGGTTCACTGGCCTCGACGTCGGAGGAAAGACCGCCGCGCACGACCCTCGTTTGCTTCGCGAAGCGAGTTAAGCCTCGATGATCACTTTGAGCGCCTTGGTCTTGGCGGCGTTTGCGAAGGTTTCGTAAGCCTGGAGGATATCGTCCAGCTTGAATCGATGAGTGATCAGCAGCTTCGGGTCGATTTTCTGGGCTTTGAGGACCTTGAGCAGCATCGGTGTGCTGGCGGTGTCAACGAGTCGCGTGGTGATGCTGATGTTGCGATCCCACAAATGTTCCAGATGCAACGTCACTGGCGCGCCATGCACGCCGATATTGGCGATCACACCGCCCGGCGCGATGATCTGCTCGCAGAGCTCGAAGGTCGCGGGGATGCCGACCGCCTCGATGGCGGTGTCGACGCCGCGATTGCCGGTTATTTTCATCAGCGTCTCGACCGCCTTGCCGTCAGCGCTGTTGATGGTTTTGGTGGCGCCGAAGCGCCTGGCGACTTCGAGCCGGTTGTCGTCGAGGTCGATGATGATGATCTCGCCCGGCGAATAAAACTGGGCGGTCAGCAACGCGGCGAGACCTATCGGTCCCGAGCCGACGATCGCCAGTGTGGCGCCGGGCTGAACCTTGCCGTTGAGCACGCCGCACTCGAAGCCGGTCGGGAGGATGTCGCTCAGCATCACCAGCGCTTCTTCATCCGAGCCATCGGGAATCGGATAGAGGCTGGTGTCGGCATAGGGCGTGCGCACGAACTCCGCCTGGGTTCCATCGATCGTATTTCCGAGAATCCAGCCGCCGGTGGCGCAGTGCGAAAATATGCCTTTACGGCAATATTCACACTTGCCGCAGGCGGTGACGCAGGAAATCAGAACACGGTCGCCTGCTTTGAAAGCCGTGACGGCAGAGCCGACGCTATCTATGACGCCGACGCCTTCGTGGCCAAGGATGCGGCCGGGTTGGCAACTCGGCAGATCGCCCTTGAGAATGTGCAGATCCGTACCGCATATGGTCGTCTTGGTGATCTTCACGATCGCGTCCGTGGGGGCGAGGACCTCCGGCTTCGCATGGTCTTCGAACTTCTTCTTTCCTGGCCCATGATAGACAAGGGCTTTCATCGTCGACAGCTTGGCAATTGCGTTCATCGTTGGCGCCTTGGTGATTGCGAACGGGGTGGAGACGCTTGGTTGTCCCTCCACGGCCGACACGCTGCGCCGTTCGGTCTGCGCACGACAGGCTCGGAAATTACTCAATCGAACCAAATTGAAGTCGTCTCAATTCTCGCGCGCGAGGTCGCCCCGCTGCTGTTCTTCGCTTTCCTGGTAGGCGCAACAGCCGCGTATCTTGGACTCGTCGAAGGCGCCGGCGTCTTGTTCTGCCGGTCCGTGATGGCGCATCGATTTGGACGCGTCTGATGGCGTAGCGCTCGATTTTCTGAATCCGGCGCGTCCAAGGCGGAATTGTGCGTGCGTAACGCGCCGACCCCGTATCACTTGAATCGAACGTGAGTGTTTTCCGATCCTGTCGCCGTTGTTGCTGGCGCATATAGTTCATCGCCTGAAGACTGCGTGAGGCATGGTTTCGGTGGGGTAAGCAAAATGTTCAGGCGACTATTTATCGTTTTAGTCCTGGGCGGCGCTCTTGTGATTGCTGCGTCGTGGAATTCCGACAGCAATAGCGCCGCCGCGAATTCCGCCCGGCATTCCGACCTGCAGGATCACGTGATCATGACAGTGACGATCGAACCCGAGCGGACGCCAAGCGCCCCTGCGCCCATCCCGCCAGTTGGCCATTCGAGCCGACAACGGATGATCGCCCAGAACTAGCTGACCGTCCGCCCGTTTTCCTCAGTACGGAGGCAGCGACGGGCTGTTCCCCTGGACAGTCGTTTCAACGGCGCCGGCGCATTGCGACGGCATCGGAAGATTTCGGGCGTGACGAGAACCAGCCGCCCCTGGAGGAGGAAACGATGCGTATGATTGTCAGCTTGTTGATGATTGCCTATTTCGTCGGCGTAGGCGTCGCGTTAGCGCCCACGATCAAAGCAAAATGGAGCTCAGCCCCCGCGTCGCAATTCGTCGCGATCACATTGGAAGACCTGCCAAGAGCGTTGTCCTGGCCGGTAACGGCCTATCGAGGCATTGCGGATTCCAGCGCTCCTGAAAAGTCTGCTGTTCCCGTGAAGCCCAGCGCTGCCGAGTGAATCCGAGCCCGACCTCACCACCCTGAGGTCGCCCGCGCGCTCGTCCTGGTGGAGACTGGTTGATCACGCTTCGATTCAACCAGCGCGCCGAATATGGCGCTCTTGATGACGCTGCGACGCATGGGGCGGGACGATCTCACGACACACGGCTTCCGTTCGACGTTCCGCGACTGGGCCGCCGAACAAATTGCTTACGCCTCGGAAATTTGCGAAATGGCGCTGGCCTCGTGGCATTTCATCGAGGAAGGTTCGAAACCTCCTCATTGCTGGAGCGCGCGGCGCAAGCGTCCGCACATCACGCGGCGTGGCGCTGCACCGAACCAGTGGCCGACTTGCCGCTGCTTGATCGTGCGCAAAGCTGCATTGGAAACTGCTCATGCCCGCTGGCTGGAGATCTGAATCCTCTTGCGCTCTGAGTAAATTCCGACGCTGGCGGCTGAGCTTGCATTGGAATTAGATGGTGATCGCGATTGTTTCATTGCGTCCGCCGACCGTGTGCGGTCCGCGGGTTCGCGCTCAAATAAAATTCGCGAAATCAGGGTCAACAGGAGTCAAATACACATGGACAAGGATCGTCTCGCCGGAATCGCCAAGCAGGCCGCCGGCGCCGTCAAGGAGGCCGCCGGCAAAACGCTCGGCGACGCCAAGCTGGTCGCCGAAGGCAAAAACGACGTGGCCGTTGGCAAGGCCCAGAACGTCATTGGTGGCGTGAAAGACGCGCTGAAGGAAGTCCTGGCAAAGTAAGCGGCCGCGCAAGCCGAGATCGCCCTGGCGCTCCCCTCCGGGCGCCAGGACGTTGAGCCCTTAACGCCGTCATATCCGCGAACAAACTGAATGCTTTTCTGCGCGCTGAGCCTGAATCGTTCAATCGCAGCGCCGCCTGGTCAGCACGTTTCCGACATGGCCTCACAGCGCAAATTGGGGCTATTTCCCAAGTGCGGCATTGGCCTCGCTCTTCTTATCGTCGTCATCTTGCTGCTGATGGGTCGGATTTAGTCTTGCCGACCAGCGAACACTCCGAAGATGCAGAGATATTTGCCATCCGGCACGAGTCCGCCGCGCCAGAACATAGCCCTGTTCGGCGCCGCCGGAGCCATCGAGGCCACGCCGCTGCCGAACTCGGCTGGATTCATTAGCGGATCGTCACCTGCCCGACCTCAACGCCAGCGGGATCGAACACATGCGCGGCGCAGGCCATGCAGGGATCGAAACTGTGAATCGTGCGCAGCACTTCCAGGGGCTGGTCCGCCAGCGCCAATTTATGGCGTCCGTCCATCAGCGCCGCCTCATAGGGGCCATGCTGCCCCCTGTCGTCTTGCGGACCGGCGTTCCATGTCGTCGGCACGACGGCCTGATAATTCTTGATCTTGCCCTCGTCGATGACGATCCAATGCCCCAGCGCCCCGCGCGGCCCCTCGATCGTGCCAATGCCCTGGGCATGTCTCGGCCAGCTCGCGGGCTCCCATTTTTCATCATTGAACGTCCGCAAATCGCCGGCCGCGATATTGGCCATCAGGCTGTCGTGCCAGCCGGCCATCCGGTCGACCAGCAACTTGCTTTCGATTCCGCGCGCCAGGATGCGGCCCAAGGTCGAATAAATGGCGTCGAAGGGTAACCCCAGCCGCCCGAGCGTTTCCGCCGTCAGCGCCTTCGCGGGAGCGTCTCCGGCGGCATGCAGCAGCGCCAGTCGAGCCAGTGGCCCGACCTCCATCGGCTTGCCGCGCCAACGCGGCGCCTTCACCCAGGAATAGGCGCCGCCAGGATCGAGATGTTCGAACGGTGGCGGCGGCCCGGTATAGTCGAGGGCCGTTTCGCCCTCAAATGGATGCAGCGCCCCGTTCTGGCCCTTGGCGTATTTGTACCAGGAATGCGCGACATATTCCTGGATCTGCTCCGGGTCCTCAAGATCGACGGGAAGGATTTTTGTGAGATCGCGACCGAGCACGACGCCGCGCGGCACACCAAACCCATTGCCAGCCGTCGGACCGGCGAAATCGCCATAGGTCATGAAATTGCCGACGCCTTCTCCGCGTGAAAACCAGTCCTTGTAGCCGCCGCCGATGGCGACCAGATCGGGAAGATAGACGCCCTCGACGAAACTCCTCATGGTCTCGATCAATTGACGCACCCGGATCAGTCCGGTCATCGACACCGCGGTCGCGTCGCCGCCGCCTGGAAGCTTGGCGTCGATGGCGATGGCGCAAGGCGCGCCGCCGACGGCGACGTTGGGATGTGGATTCTTGCCGCCGAATATGGTCAGGACTTCGCCGATTTCCCGTTGCCAGGCCAGGGCCTCAAAATAATGCGACAGGGCGATCAGGTCGACTTCCGGCGCGAGCTTGTAGTCAGGATGACCCCACCAGCCGTTGGAAAATATTCCCAGCTGCCCAGACTTCACAAAACCCTTCAGCCGGTCTTGCGCGGCGGCGAACGAGGCGACCGACGTGTCGCGATAGCCGAGCCCGGCGGCGATTCGCGCGGCGGCCTGCGGGTCGGCCTTCAGCGCATTGAGAGGATTGACCCAATCCAGCGCCTGAAGATGATAGAAATGGATGACATGATCCTGCAGCATCTGGGCGCCGACCATCAGGTTACGGATCAGTTCTGCATTCGCTGGAATTTTTATGGCGAGCGCATCCTCCACCGCCCGCACCGAGGCGAGCCCATGCACCAGGGTGCAGACGCCGCAGATGCGCTGCGCGAAAGCCCAGGCGTCGCGAGGATCGCGATCGCGCAATATGATCTCGATGCCGCGCACCTGGGTGCCCGCGCTGATCGCCCTGACGACATTTCCCGCGGCGTCGATCTCGGCCTCGATCCGCAAATGCCCTTCGATCCGGGTGATCGGATCGACGACGATGGTCCGGGTGGTCATGAATTAATCCTTGAGGTTATCGGCGACCAGTTCCAGCAGGCTGGCGACTTCCTTGTTCCAGCCTGCGGCCTTGCCGCCATGGTCCAGCGTTTGCCGACAGCCTGAGCAGGAGGTGAACACCTTGGCGGCGCCGGTCGCCTCGACCTGCCGCTGCTTGATTGCGAACGCCTTGTCGCGCAAGGGCTGCGCGCGCTTGATGAGGGCGACGCCGCCGCCGCCGCCGCAGCACCAGTTTTCTTCGCCGGCGTCCTCCATCTCGTGCAAATCAACCCCGAGACTTTCAAGGATCGCTCGCGGCGCCGCGGTGGCGCCCCCACGCCGCGACAGCTGGCAGGCGTCGTGATAGGTCGCCGTTTGCGGCGCCTTGTTCACGCGGATTTTTCCGTCCGCGAGGCCTTCAGCGAGCAACTCGGTGATCTGCACGATCCGGAACGGCAGGTCGCCTCCGTAAGCATTGGCGGCCTCCCAGCGCATCTCGGTCAAGGAATGGCCGCATTCCGGCATGACAACCGTTTTGGCGCCGCAGGCGATGGCAGCCTTGACAATGCCGAGCGTGATTTTGCGCTGACCCACGCGGTCGCCCGCCGTCAAGGCGACGTTGTCGGCGTCGAAGCCATCGGTGCGAAAGGACCAGGATGCGCCCATGTGATTGAGGATTTTGGCGATTGCCGCCATGGAAGAGGGATAAGTCTTCAGGTCGATGGAAGATATGGTCGGGACGATCTCCGCCCTCGCCTCGTCGACATGCATGACGACCCCATGTTTCGCGCCAATGTCATGCAGCGCATCCTGCAATTGCGGCGTGCTCATCCCGAACGGACTGCCTGTGGCTTTTTCCTTTTCGGCGAGAATGCCCAGGAAATCGGGTGGCGTCATGCCCGCGACATACATGCCGTGCCGCGCCTGTTCGACGAGATCGGCGATATCGATTCCCATCGGGCAGATCAGCGAACAGCGCCCGCACATGTTGCAGGAATCATAGAGCAGCTCCTGCCATTGCATCAGCTCGTCAGCGCTGATCTTCGGCGTCAGGCCGAGCAGTTTGTAGACGAAGGCGAAGGGCCCCATCTCGCGCTCATAGGCCTGCTTGAAAGGCGCGACCTTGTGGATCGGCGTATAGCGTGGGTCGCCGGTCTGCACATAGAACTGGCAAGCCTCGGCGCAGCGCCCGCAATGGATGCAGGAATCCAGCGCCAGAGCCGAAGATGGCCCGATGTCGGCAAGAAAACCGCGCATGGCCTTGGCCACCTGCGCATCATCGGGGCGGATCGCGCCAGTCGCTGGCGGGGTCGGGACAATGTTCATGTGGCCGCGCCCTTACGACTGAAATTCATGCCCATGAGTCCGCGTCCGGCGAATACGAGACCGGCGTGCATCAACTTGCCGAAGGGCAGCCAGATCAACATCAGTTCGACGCTGATGATGTGCAGGGCAAGCAGAGTTTCGTAGCCGGCGATGGTCTCTCCTGACAGAAGAATTCCGGTCAAGACGGGAAGAAACACCAGCAGCCAGCTCAGGTAATCGTCCGCGGTCGATAACAGCCGCAAAACCGGATGATTGATGCGGCGAATGAGCAAGGCGATCATGCTTGCAAGCGTCACGCCGCTGACCAGCACGATGACGCCTTTCGGCAGGCCCGGCCAGCTCAGCCCGGTGAATTGATGGATCAGCTGGATGTGCGGCGCGCCTCCGAAGATGATGATCGCCAGCCCGATATGAAAGGTTGCGCTGAGCACGACGCTGACCGCGATCCTCTGCCAGAACGTGCGGCGGGGGACAAATCGCGTCAGGATCGTCTTGGCGCCCCCTGCGACGCGTCCCGGGAGGCCATGCCTGGGCGCGGCGAATTGGGGTCGACGACGCAGCAGGATTAAAGCGACAAGTCGCCAGGCGACGCCGGCTATAAGGATCAGGACCGACGCCTGCCAGGCTGGCCCGCGCGCAAATTCCAGCAAGGTCATGTCCAGGAAGGTCATGGCTTGTCCTCCGGTTCAGGACGCGAATCCAGGTTTTCCGCCTTGCTTCGCGCGGCCAGCGCCGCGGCGGCCCCTCCCGCGACGCCGACAGCGGCGGCGATGCCCGGCATTGCGCCAACCAGTGGCGCTGCCGCCGGCGAGCGAGGTGTAAAAACCGCCCGCGTCCCAGAACTCCGGCTCGGAACAGCCGATGCAGCCATGACCCGACTGAATTGGAAAGCTGGTCCCGTTATTCCATTTGAGACTGGCGCAGGCGTTGTGGGTTGTAGGTCCCTTGCACCCGAGCTCGAACAGGCACCAGCCCTGGCGCGCGCCTTCGTCGTCGAAGGAATGCGCGAACTTGCCCTGGTCGTAGAAGGCGCGGCGATAGCATTGATCGTGGATGGTGGCGCCGAAATAGGCGAGCGGACGCTTGCGCTCGTCGAGATCCGGCAGCTTGCCGAAGCTGATGAAATAGGCCAGCACGCCGCTGAGCACTTCCGGCACCGGCGGGCAGCCGGGAATATTGACGATCGGCTTGTTCGAGACGAGGTCCTCGACGCCGACCGCTCCGGTCGGATTGGGGAAGGCCTTCGGTATGCCGCCAAAGGCCGCGCAAGTGCCGATCGCCAGAATCGCTTTGGCGTCGGCGGCGACGTCGTGGAGCATGCTGAGATTGCTGCGCCCTCCGGTCAGGGAATAAACGCCGCTGTCCTTGGTCGGGATCGACCCATCAATGGCCAGCAGATATTCGCCCTTGTTGGCGGCGATGGCGTCATGCAAGGTTTTCTCCGCCGCAGCGCCCGCCGCCGCCATCAGCGCTTCCTGATAATCCAGCGAGATGAAATCGAAGATGAGCTGGTCGATGGTCGGGCTCGACGAGCGCAGGAGCGTCTCGACGCAGCCCGTGCATTCCTGGAACGAAAGCCAGATGACCGAGCGCCGTTTCGCCTTGGCGAGATTGGCGGCCATCAGCGGCGCGACGCCGGGCGGCAAAGCCAGACTGGAGGCCATGGCGATGGCGAATTTGAGCAAGACTTCGTCGCCCGATGCCGCGAGCCAGGCGAGCATGTCGCCCAGGGTTTCCGTGTCGTCGTCTCGTGCATCTTGCATCAGGCGGCCGATCTGCTGGTTGTACACGTGACATTTGCGGAGGCGAGCAGCAGCTTGCGGCCGCGTTTCACATCTTCCGCATCGGCCCGGATAATTTTCGGGACATAGGTCGTCTCGATCGAGCCGCGCGATCACTCGCCCCGACTCGTCGGCATGCTGCGTCCACCACACGCCGGGAAAACGGGTCTCACGAATTTCGCTGAGCCCGAAGGCGTCAAGCCCGGACGTTGATTTCGCCGCGACCCAGACGACGTTCGAGCTCCGCGACACAAAACGGCGACAAAGGCAGGCCCAGCAGATCAATCGCTCCTTCCTCGCCTTTCTCGATCAGCTGCAACAGCAGTCCCGGAGACCTCGACAAGCAATGCGTCAACCAATTTGTCGTCATCGAGGAAATTGAAATCTGGTCATGCCGCCGCCAGCCAGTCCAGAACGTTCTCGGTGACTTTCCGACAGGCGACGGGAACCGATTGCGCCAGCGCTTCGCTGAGCGCGTCGCCCCAATCGATCGAGCTGCGGCTGCATCGCCAGAAGGGCAAGATGCTTGGGCGACCAGCCTTCAAGCTTCGCCAGAGTCAGCATGTCCGAAAGACCAGCCTCATGGGCGCTGATGCGACCGCTTCGGCTGACATGGTCGTCGAGTTCGTGGCTCTCCAGCAGCCGCATCGCCCCCGCCTGTTCGCCCAGCAGCGCCGCATCGACGATGAGCACCGAAATCCGACTGGGTGAGCGTTTCCATCAGGCGAAACCCCAGCGTCCCGCCGTCGATGGCGCGCAGTCCTGACGGCGCGCCCGGATTCATTGCCAGGCTGCGCGCGACATGCACGCCAACGCCGTCATCCGACAGCAGGATATTGCCAAGCCCGAGAACGATAACATCGCTGTACGCGCGGCCATGTTCGGCCAAGCTTGTTTTCGAGCTTGGACAGCAACGACAGTCGTTCATCAGCTCTTTTCCTTGGAGGCGTCGCCGAAACTATTGCGCATCCTGATGTTTCCGCGTCGGCGTGGTCGAGCGTGGACGTTATTTGGTCGAAAAGGCGCCCACGTCGCCTAGGCGTCCGCCTCGGTCATGACCTGAAGCGCATGGCCGGCATGGATGAGAACATAATCGCCAACGACAACGGGGCAGTCGAGCAGGTCAAGCCTGATTTCACGTCGGATTCCTCTGGCTTCACAACACGCGCGATGGTTTTCGACGCTGGTGATGCGCATTGGGATGGTGACACACATGCACGGAACTCGCCTGGTTGTTTCCGACGCCGAAAAATAGTCGCTTTCGGCAGCCGAGACAGGTTCGGAATCTACTCACGCAGGCTCGTGGTTTCGGCGGCAGCGAAGCTCCGCGTCAATGGCCCTGGAAGCTCGGGGCGCGTTTTGCGAGGAAAGCGGACGTTCCCTCCGCCTTGTCTTCCGTCGAGGCGCATATCGCAAAAAGCGAACCTTCAAGCGCAAGACCTTCCGGCAAACTGGTCTCCATTCCCTTGTTCACCGCTTCAATCGCAAATTTTATGGCAAGCGGCGCATTGGCTCCGATTTGCCGTAGAATTGTCTCGGCGCGCGCGATCAAATCGGCATGCGGAACGATCTCGTTGACCAGGCCCAGTCGGTAGGATTCCTGAGCGTCGACCATCGCGCCCGTCAGGATCAGCTGCAAAGCTCGTCCCTTGCCAACCAGACGCGCCAGCCGCTGCGTTCCGCCAAAACCGGGAATGAGGCCAAGCTTGACCTCGGGCTGACCGAATTTCGCGTTATCGGCCGCCAGCCGGATGGTGGAAGCCATCGCGGCTTCGCATCCCCCGCCCAAAGCATAACCATTCACCGCCGCAATCACCGGCTTGCCGAACGTCTCGATGAGATCGAGCAAAGCCTGGCCCTGGCGCGAATAGGCCTCGGCTTCGACGACGCTAAGCCGCGCAAGCTCGCCAATGTCAGCCCCCGCGATGAACGCTCTGTAGCCGCGGCGCCGGTGAGGATGACCCCGAGGACCGAAGCGTCCTCCCGGGCGGTCTCGAAAGCCTCCCGGAGTTGCGTCAATGTGACCTGATCAAGGGCATTGAGAACCTTGGGCCGGTTGATGGTGATAATGGCGATCGCGTCCTTGCATTCATAAAGGACGTTGGCGACCGACGTGGGCTCGACTGCGACGTTCATGCTGATCCGCTCCGATTGATTGCGCTCGATCTTGCAGTTCATCGGCGCGGGCGTACAAAACCAGCGTCGGAATCTACTCACATCCCTTGCGCTCCTGCGGTCCGGCGCCGGCATCCGTCAGCGTGAGTACATTCCGAACCTGTCTTTCCGAAGCGTCGCGGCGCTTGATCCCCTGGCCAATCAAGCAGGCGCTCTTGCAGCCGTTTCGGTTCGAAAGGATGTTTCATGTCCAAAGTCATTTCCGCCAGCGACGCCATAGCGCTGATCAAGGACGGCGTTACAGTCGGCGCTGCGGCCTGCGCGATATCCGGCTGGCCGGAAGAAATCGCGATCGCCATGGAAAAGCGCTTTCTCGCCTCCGGCCATCCCGCCAAATTGACGATCGTCCACGCCGCCGGCGTCGGCGACTGGGCGACCAAAGGCACGCAGCATTTCGCACATGACGGGATGGTCGCGCGCTGGATCGGCGGCCATTGCGGCCTGTCGCCAGACTTCGCCAAGATGATCCTCAGCGGCGGTTGCGAAGGCTATAACCTGCCGCAAGGGGTCATCGCGCAATTGTGGCGAGAGATCGCCGGTCATCGTCCCGGGCTGATCACCAAAACCGGCCTCGGCACTTTCGTCGACCCTCGTATCGAGGGCGGCAAAATGAACGCGATCTCGACCAAAGACCTGGTCAAAGTGATCGCCTTCGAGGGCGAGGAATGGCTGTTCTATCCAAGCTTTCCCGTTGACGTCGCCATCATACGCGGCACCACCGCGGATGAGAACGGCAACCTGACCGTCGACGACGAAGGCGCCCTGTTCGAAATCCTGCCATTGGCCCAGGCGACAAAGAACAGCGGTGGCATTGTCATCGCCGAAGTCGAATATGTCGCCGAGCCTGGTACCTTGAATCCAAAATCGGTGCGCGTGCCCGGCGTCCTGATTGACCATATCGTAGTCTCGGCTCCAGGAAATCATTGGCAGTCCGCCCTCACCCCCTTCAATCCGGCTTATTCCGGCGCCTCCAAGTCGCCGATGGTCGATGTCCCGCCAATGGCGCTCAATGAACGGCTCATCATTGCGCGTCGCGCCGCGATGGAACTGTCCTCCGGTTGCACCATAAATCTCGGCGTCGGCATCCCCCAGGGAATAGGATCGGTTGCGGCCGTCGAATGCGTCTCCGACCTGCTGTCGATGACCTCGGAAACGGGAACGATCGGCGGCATTCCGGCCGATGGCAAGGACTTCGGCATGTCGCGCGACGCCGACGCCTTCGTCGAGCAGCAGGTGCAGTTCGACTGGTACAGCGGCGGCGGCCTCGATATCGCCTTCGAGAGCTTTGCCCAGGTCGATACGGCCGCCAATGTCAATGTCAGCAAGTTCAACGGCAAGTCGGTCGGTTGCGGCGGGTTCATCGACATCACCCAGCACGCCAAGAAGGTCGTCTATGTCGGCAGCTTTACAGCCGGCGGACTGAAAGTCGCCGTCGCCGACGGCAAGCTGTCGATCGAAAGCGAAGGCAAACACAAAAAATTCGTCGGCGCGGTCGAGCAGATCACCGCCAGCGGCGCCTATGCGACCATGGTCAAGCAGAAGGTGCTGTTCGTCACCGAACGCGCGGTATTCGAGCTGCAGGACGGCAGCCTCACTTGGTCGAAGTCGCGCCCGGCGTCGATGTCGAGAAGGATATCCTCGCGCTGATGGATTTCAAGCCGAAGGTTTCGGCCAATCTGAAACCCATGCCGAGCAGTCTTTTCCGCCCGAAATGGGGCGGGCTCCGCGCCGTCATCGAAGTCGAAGAGCAGCAAGAAATTTCCTGCCGCCGCCTGACGTCCGTTCGGCGATCAACGGTTCGCCGAACGCGCACTAGTTTTTGCCTCCACGCGCTTTCTTCACGCGATCAGGCATCCACTTCGTTTGAAAACGCTTCAGTCCGCAAAGTTTGAATCAGAGAAGGTAGAAACGATGAACGCCATCAGTCCAGAACAACGTGACATCCAGAAGGCGGCAAAAGATTTCGTCGCCAAAAATATCATTCCGCGCGCCGCCGAATTCGACAAGTCCGGCGAGTTTCACAGCTATTTGCTCGACGCAGCCAAGCCGAGCAATATTTTCGCCATGGCCGTTCCGAAAGAATATGGCGGACTGGGCTACAGTCCTTTGACTCAAGCGCTTGTCCTGGAGGAATGGGGCTACGGCTGCGCGGCGATGGGCACCACCCTGTCGGCCAGCATCCTGAGCATGGAATCCGTGCTGATCGCCGGCAACGACGAGCAGAAGCGGCGCTTTTTCAAGCCGATGCTGACAGCGGGAATTGGCTGTTTCGCCTTGACCGAACCGGCGGCCGGCTCGGACGCCGGCGCAGGAGAGGCGTCCGCCGTCAAGAACGGCGGCGACTACATTCTGAATGGTCCTAAATGCTGGATCACCAATGGCGGCCAAGCCTCGGTCTTCGTTATTTTCGCGGCGACCGATCCGACCAAGGGCGTCAAGGGCATCAGCGCCTTCATTGTCGAGCGCGGCCAGCAGGGCCTCATCATGGGCGACCGCGAAGAGAAACTCGGTCTGCGCAGCTCGAACACAGTGTTTTTCCTGCTTAAGGATGCCCGCGTCCCTGCGGCGAATCTCCTGGGCAAGGAGGGCGACGGCATGAAGATCGCGATGATGACCCTGGACCTGGCGCGCCCGTCTATCGGCGCGTTGGCCGTTGGCCTGGCGCAGCGCTGCCTCGATGAATGCGTAAAGCATCTCAACCAGCGCTTTCCGGAAAAGACCTATCCCGGGCAGACCCTGCAATTCAAGCTCGCCGACATGCAGATTCAGATCGAAAGCGCGCGCGAGGCGCAGCATCACACCATGTCCCTGCGTGAGGCGGGCCTGCCTTTCTCCAAGGAGTCGGCCATCGCCAAGACGCTTTGCACCGATGTGGCGATGAGCGTCGCATCCCAGGCAATGCGCCTGATGGGATCGCACGCCTTCACCTCCGAGTTCGGCAAGTTCATGCGCGACGCGAAGGTCATGCAGATCTACGAGGGAACCAATCAAATCCAGCGCCTGGTGATCGCGCGTTCCGTGCTCGCCCGGCCCAAGGCGGCCATTCCCGCCGCGATGAAAGCAGGCGCAAAATGACCTATCCCCTAACCGAAGCCCAAAGCGCCATCGCGCAACGCGCCCATGAATTCGCCGACGGCTATCTTGAGCCTATCGTCATTTCCCTCGACCGCGGCATGATGTTTCCCAAGGCGCTGATCGGCCAATTGGCGGCCGATAATTTGCTGGGCCTCGTGCTGCCGGAACAATCGCCCGAGGCCGGCGCCGGGTTCATCAGCCATATCGAATTGGTTCAGGCGTTGTCGCAATCGTGCGCGGGCGTGGCGTCCATCGTCAACAGCCACGCCTTGTTCGCCTACGCCCTCGCCCATTGGGGCAGCAAGGCGCAGAAGACGAAATACCTGTCCGCGCTGGCCAAGGGCGAAAAGCTCGGCGCTGTCGCCATCATGGAAAATGGTCCTGGTCCGGGCCTTGGTCCCGACGCCCTGTTCGCCACGCACGTAGCGGGAGGATATCAGCTCAGCGGCGTCAAGACATTTGTGCGCAACGCCGGCGCCGCCGATGTCTATCTGGTGCTGGCGACTATTCGACTGGCTGATGACGGCAACGGGCTGACAGGCTTTATCGTCGAGGCCGGCTCCAATGGCCTGACCACCGGTCCCCGTCTGGAGTCCATGGGCCTCAGGGCTTGCCCAATCGCCCATCTCGAATTCAACAATGTTTTCGTCGCCGAAGTCGATGTCATGGGGACTGAAAACTGCGGCTCGGTGATCGCCACGCAGCTTTTGTCGGTCGGCTCCGTGGCCGAGGCCGCGCAGACCGTCGGCATCGCGCGCGCCGCGGTCAAGCATGCGGCCGAATATGCCAAGCATCGCGTGCAATTCCGTCATCCGATCGCTCGGTTGCAGGCCATCCAGACATTGCTGGCGGACATCGCCACGGACTCTCACATGGCCTGGCTTGGCGTGCAGCACGCGGCGCGGTTGATCGAGGAAGAAGCCCCGTTCGAACCGGAAGCGGCGATGGTCAAAGCCTTCGTCGGCCGGCTCGGCTCGAAGATGCTGGTCGACGCCATCCAGATCGAGGGCGGCATGGGCATCAGCGAAGTCGTGCCCAAACATATCAGCGGGTCCTACCCACTGGCGCGGATGTTCCGCGACATCGCCGGAACGACCTTGCTCGACGCGCCCTCCGATTTCCCCGACGAGCTCATTGCCGTCAACGTCGCCTGACTCACAGCAAAGGATCATTGCAAATGTTCATGTCCCCCAGACCCGTTCCCGCCTCCGATTATTTCGTCGGCCAGACCGGCACCTACCACCAGCTCGTCGATGACGCGCTGGTGCGCGGCTATGCCGATCTGACAGGAGACCACAACAAGATTCATGTCGATGACGTTTTCGCCAAGAAAACCAAATTCGGCCGCCGCATCGCCCATGGCGGCATCATGTTCGGCATGATCTCCAAGGTGCTCGGCGGACAGATGCCGGGACTTGGCACGGTCTATCTCAGCCAGTTGGTCAATTTCCACGCGCCGGTTTTCATCAACGACACCGTCACCCTGGTCTGCACGATTTCGACGCTTCTGCCCAAGCACGTCGCCAAGATCACCACGATCATGACCAAGCAGACAGGTGAAGTCGTCGTGGACGGCGTGTGCACGGTGAAGCTGCCGGGCTGGTTGATGAAATAGGCTGACGCTCGGCTCTTTGGTTGTCGACAAGAAAAGGAACGGTCATGCTCAAACATGCGCCAAAGAAATCCGCCTCCCCCTCCTGGATGGGCCTGCCCGCGTTCTGGCCCATGGCCATGGCGGCCTCGATGCTCAAGAATGGCGCCAAGCTTTATGCCAAGAATCTCGAATTCGTCGATGAAGAGGTCAAGATTCACGACGACCTGCGACCAACCCTGGCGACGCCCAACCTGCTCCGCCTTGATCTGCGCACCATGGCGCTGCGCGATTACGGCAAGCCCGGCGGCCTGCCGACTTTGATCGACGCGCCGCACGCCGGACATACGGCGATGATCGCCGACTACCACAAGGATCAGAGCCTGGTGCAGACCCTGCTGGACAATGGCGTTGGCCATGTCGCCCTGACCGACTGGAAATCGGCCACCGAAGACATGAAGGATTTTGAAATCGACAATTATCTCGCCGATATGGTCGTCGCCATCGACGATCTCGGCGGTCGCGTCAATCTCGTCGGCCTTTGCCAGGGAGGCTGGATGGCGGCGATGATCGCGGCGCGCTTCCCTGACAAGGTCAACGCCCTCGTGCTCGCCGGCGCGCCAATCGACGCCAGCGCCGGCGATGGCGTGATCAAGCGCATGGCTCATGAAACTCCGCTTTCATTCTATCAGGAGCTTGTCGCGCTAGGCGGCGGCGTGATGAAGGGCAAGTTCATGCTCCAGGGGTGGAAAAACATGCACCCGGAACAGCATTACATGCAGGATCAAATCGATCTCTACGAACACATCGACGACCCGGGCTGGCTCACGATGGAGGAAACCTTCGAGAGCTGGTACGAAAACCCGATCGACCTTCCAGGCCGCTGGTATCTCCAGGTGATTCAGGACATATTTCAGGAAAACCGCCTCGCCAAGGGCGAATTTATCTGCCTCGGCCGAAAGCTCAACCTGCGCGACATCACCTGTCCAACCTACCTGCTCGCCGGCGCCGACGACGACATCACGACGCCGGAACAGGTGCTCGACGCCACGAAATATATCGGCACGCCAAAAAATCGCATCGTGGAGAAAACTGTGCCCGGCGGCCACATCGGATTATTCATGGGCCACCGAACGCTGAAGGAACATTGGCCGGCGATCGCCAAATGGATCATCGCACAACAGGCGCCTCCAACGACCCGGACAGGCTAGCGTTGGCTCGGCGCGGACTTCGGTCAGCGAGGAGCACTTTGGTTGACTTGACCAGCGCGGTGCAGACTTCTCCTGTCCACATCGACGAGACCATCTCCTCGATTGCGAAACTGCGCGCCGAGCATTTTGAAAATGCGACGCCGCCCCAGCGGCTCGTCGCGCGCATGGTGAAGCTTTTCGGGCGACCGCAATTCATTGGCGCGATCAGCATCCTCATCACCGGCTGGATTGGCCTCAATCTGGTCCTGGCCGCGCTTGGCCATCACATGATCGATCGGCCGCCATTCCCATCGCTTGGGTCGGCAGTCTCGCTGACCTCGCTATATATGGTCGTCTTGATCCTCGTCTCGCAGGAACGCGAGGACCAACTCGCGCATCACCGGGAGATGCTCATTCTGGAGCTGGCCATTCTCAGCGAGCAAAAAATCGCAAAGGTCATCCAGCTTCTGGAAGAATCACGTCGTGACAATCCCAATATTCACGACCGGCGCGATGCGGAGGCGGAAACCATGGGCCGGGCCCTCGACACGCAATCCGTGCTCGACGCGATCACGGAAAAGCCGGCTTCCGCGCCGGAATGAAAATTTCGGACGACAGGAGCCAAGAGGCTTTTTTCCGACCGATGACCGCTCGATGGCATTTCGAGCGAAACGCCTGAACGCCTCTCCCGCGCCGGGTGGGGCGGTTCTATAAAAGGATGCAAAATGTTGAAGAAATTCTTTGCCGCGACCGTCCTGACCTCCGCGCTTGCCGTGGCGCCGATGGCCGTATGGGCTGAACCCGCGCCGGTTGCGGCGCCGACGGAATCCGCGCCGATGGAGCATCACCACCATCATCGCGATGGCGATCGCGACCACCATCACCATCACCATCACCATCACCATCACCATCACCATCATCATGGTGATCGCAATCACGACTGATCCGCCATTGAACAGGAGACGGCGGGCCTTTGCCCGCCGTTCCCGGGCGATCGCAATAGGACCGGAGAAAGTCCATGACCGAACACAACCATAGCGTCATCTGGATCGATCATCGCGAGGCCCGCGTCTTCCATTTCAGCGCGGAGGAAGTGGATCGCCTTGTCGTGAGACCTGACGATCCGCATGTTCACATCCATCACAAGGCGAATACGGTCGGGAACGGCCACGCGCCCGAACAGAAGGCCTTTCTCCAGGCGGTCGCCGAAGCGATTGGAGCCTCAAAGGCCATTTTGATCACGGGCCCCGGCGTCGCGAAGACGGCTCTGGTCAAGCACATCGCCCGCCACGATCCTGCATTGCTCGAGCGTATTGCTGCGGTCGAGACCGTCGATCATCCGGCCGACGGTGTTCTGGTCGCTCACGCCCGCGCTTATTTCAAGGCCGCTGACCGGATGACCGCCCAGAAGTGACGCCTCTGCCCGTGGTAACCCGGGGGGAAATACGGCGTGAGTAGTTTCCGACCCTGTTTGGCCGGATCGGAGATGGATAGTGTTGTTTTCCTCGCGCAGCGCGCATGCAGATCCGACACCGGTTCACGCCAACAGCGATGTCGACTGAAAGATCCGCATTTTTCCATTCGCCGTGCGTTTTGAACGCGGCGCATCGCTTGACGCCGGAAGGTCACATTCTGGAGGATGGTCATGTTCGTGCAGGGCGCCAGAAGCAGCCGCAGGGTAACGACCGCCGCGAGGGGCAAGACTCTGGCGACGATTGGAGCCCGGCAGCTGCTTCCGTCAATCGACGATCTCGAACACGATTGCGTTTTCCTCGACTTCGACGGCACGCTTGTCGAGATCGAAGATCGTCCCGACGACGTGCGCATTGACGCGGCGACGTTGAATTTCATTGAAAGGCTGCGCGACAATGTCGGGCGGGCGCTGGCGCTCGTATCGGGCCGGGACATCCACGTCATTGACCGCCTGCTCTATCCGCTGGTTTTGCCGGTTGCCGGCGTCCATGGCCTGCAGCGCCGCGATGCGGCGGGACGGCTGCATACGCCGGTCATCGACCAGAGCGTTGTCGAGGCCATAGCGGGCCGCGCGGAAGCCGCCTTCCTTTCTGAGCCGGGCGTCGTCATTGAACGGAAAGCCGGCGCGGTGGCCATCCACTTCCGGCTGCGTCCCGATTTCGAGAAGAAATGCCACGCCCTTGCCCGCAAAATCGTTCGCGACCGACCGGACTTGCACATGATCAAGGGGAAGATGGTTTGCGAAATACGGCTGCATGGAAATGACAAAGGGGCCGTCATCGCTACTTTCCTCGAAGAGCGTCCGTTCAAAGGCCGAAAGCCTATTTTCGCCGGTGACGACGTGACCGATGAGCCGGGATTTGTCACAGTAAACGCCTGCGATGGCATTTCCATCAAGATCGGGGAAGGCGTCACCGCCGCAAAATACCGGGCCGCAAACATTCTGGAATTGCGCAACTGGCTCGATGGGCGAATGGCTTCTCCGAACGAAGTCGCCGCGCCGCCAAAAACGGCCGGAATGCAATGAACAACCTTGATCTCGGCATCATTGGCAATTGCGCCGTCGCGGCGTTGATTGACCAGGACGCGCGGGTCGTCTGGTATTGCCTGCCCCGTTTTGATGGCGACCCGGTTTTCCATGCCTTGCTGGGAGCGCCTGCAGAAGCGCCGGACGATGGCCTTTTCGCGATCGACCTCGAAGATCGCATTCATAGCGAGCAACGTTACGTCGAGAATACCGCGGTGCTTGAGACGGAATTGCACGGGAAGCAGGGATCCCTTCGGATTACGGATTTCGCTCCGCGCCTGTTTTGGCGCGACCGCCTGTTCTATCCGCAGATGATCGTGCGTCGCCTCACGCCAATATCAGGCAGTCCCCGCATAAAAATTCGGCTGCGCCCGCGTTTCGACTATGGCGCCACCGCTCCGGTCCGCACCTACGGCTCACACCATATCCGCTACATCGGCCCAAGCACGACAATGCGCCTGACAACCGACGCGCCGATCGATTTCATTCGCGATGAAACCTTTTTCAATCTGCGCGGCCAGGTCGACCTCATTCTTGGTCCCGACGAAACGCTGCAAGAGGGCGTCGCGGAAACGGCGGCAAGATTGGAGGAGCGCACGCGGGATTACTGGCGGAACTGGACGCATCGGCTGGCGATACCCTTTGAATGGCAGGATTCGGTCATCCGAGCGGCGATGACGCTCAAGCTTTGCACTTATGAACCGACCGGCGCCATCGTCGCCGCGCTGACCACGAGCATCCCGGAGGGGCCTGGCACCCAGCGCAACTGGGATTATCGTTTTTGCTGGCTGCGCGACTCCTATTTTGTCGTCCGTGCACTGAACCGCCTCGCCGCCGTGCGAAAAATGGAGAATTACTTTCGCTGGCTGATGAACGTCGTCGCCTCGCTGAATGAGACGGATATTCAGCCGGTCTATGGGATCGGCCTGGAAAGGGACCTTTCGGAGCGGATCATTCCAGGCCTTCCCGGCTATCGCGGCATGGGACCGGTTCGAGTCGGAAACCAGGCCTACGAGCATTTGCAGCACGACAATTGCGGCAACGTAATCCTCGGCGTCGCGCAGATGTTTCTCGACCGGCGCCTGCTATCGCCGCCGGGCCAAGCGGAATTCCTGCGCCTCGAACAATTGGGCCGCAAGGCGATGCAACTCTATGACAAGCCTGACGCGGGCATGTGGGAATATCGCACGCGCGCCAGCGTCCACACCACATCGAGCCTGATGTGCTGGGCGGCGGCCGATCGTTTGGCGCGGATCGCCGGACATATCGGCGAGGCGCAGCGCGCGCAGGATTGGCGCGCCGACGCCGACCACATCAAGGAGGTCATCCTCGAATGCGCCTGGTCGAACAAGCGACAGGCTTTCGTTGACTCCTTCGACGGGGAATATCTCGACGCCGGCGTGTTGCTGATGACCGAGGTCGGCTTCATTGACGCGAGTGACCCACGCATGGCGTCGACCATAAAACAATTGGAGCGGGTCCTCGGGCGTGGTCCGCATATGATGCGCTATGAGGCGGCCGACGATTTCGGCATGCCCGGAACCGCGTTCAATACGTGCTCTTTCTGGCGCATCGACGCGTTAGCGCGCATGGGCCGCGTCGAGGAGGCCCGCGAATATTTTGAAGAGCTGCTCAAGCATCGCAACCGGCTTGGCCTCATGTCCGAGGACGTCGATCCAGGAACCGGCGAAATGTGGGGCAATTATCCGCAAACCTATTCAATGGTCGGCATCGTCAATTGCGCCATGCGCCTTACGCGCTCCTGGGAGTCAGTCACATGACACGGCTCGTCATCGTCTCCAATCGCGTCGCCGATCCCGGCGCCGGTCAAGCGTCCGGCGGGCTGGCCGTATGCCTCCTTGATGCAATGCGCAATCGCGGTGGGCTGTGGTTCGGCTGGAATGGCCAGCTCGTCGCTGACGAGGGCGAGATCGCTCCGTCCTGTGTCAAGCATGGTCGCTGCACGCTGATGACCATGCCGCTTACCGAACGCGACCATCGCGAGTACTACCTGGGCTTTTCGAATGAGGTCTTGTGGCCGATCCATCATTATCGCCTCGATCTCGCCCATTTCACGCTTGAGGCCGCAGAGGGATACAGACGAGTCAACGGCCGCTTCGCCGACGTTTTAGCGCCTCATCTACGCCGCTCCGACCTCATCTGGGTGCACGACTACCATCTGATTCCGCTCGGCGCCGAACTTCGCAAGCGCGGCGTTGGCAACGAGGTTGGATTTTTCCTACATATTCCCTTCCCGCCACCCGAAGTTCTCACTGCCGTGCCGGAGTACGAGTGGCTGGTGAATTCTCTGCTCGACTACGATCTGGTCGGTTTCCAAACCGCCGCCGATCATGCCAATTTCTGCCGTTTCGTCTATGAAATTCTCGGCGGAGAAATGATTTCCGCGGACACGTTGCGCGTCAAGGGAAAATATCTGAAAGCGGGCGTCTTTCCGGTCGGCATTGATGTCGAGTCCTTTGTCGCCATGGCGCAGGATCCAGTCGCCAGAAGAAGAATTGAGCGAACGGAGCGCCACGGCAAACAGCGAATTTATGCGATCGGCGTCGATCGCCTGGATTACAGCAAGGGCTTACCGGAAAAATTTCGCGCCTTCAGGCGGCTTCTCAACTCCTATCCCGACAACAGCAAGCCTGTGACCTTGATTCAGGTTGCGTCCCCGACCCGTGACGATCTTAAGGCCTATATCGAAATCCGCCACGAGCTTGAAGCGCTGTCGGGCAAGATCAATGGCAAGTTCGGCGACTTCGACTGGACGCCACTGCGCTACATTCATCGTCCGGTGGCGCGAGAAACCCTCGCCGTTCATTACCGCGCCAGCCGGATCTGCCTTGTCACGCCATTGCGCGACGGCATGAATCTCGTGGCGAAAGAATATATCGCCGCGCAGGACGAGACGGATCCCGGCGTCCTGATCCTGTCACGATTTGCAGGCGCCGCCGACGATCTCCAGGAGGCCTTGATCGTCAACCCCTATGACACCGACGAGGTAGCGCATGCCATGCGCCGGGCGATCGAGATGCGAAAGGATGAACGCATCGAACGCCATCGCGTGCTCATGAAACGTGTTCGCCAGCATGACGCGTGCAACTGGATGCTGAGTTTTTTGCGCGCGTTGCGTTCGTGCCGCCGGGCGCTGCGCGCCAGACCGGTCTTTGCGACGTCTTTGGCGCTGGCGAATGTTCCAGCTAAACTCGTCGCCGGATAAAAGGCCATTTTGGTGCGCGCATAGGTAAATTCCGAACCTGTCGTCCCGCGCGATTTTCGCGGCTCAATGGCTCCCCGAAATGAATTTCGCACCGAGCGCAACTTGTCGCATTTCCGTCGCTTTGCGGAGAGCGCGGGCTGCGGCCCGCGTTGCGGAGATAGCGCCCGGGCCGCGCAATCCGCGTTTTGGATCGGGCGCCGCTGCGATAAAATTTGAAGGATTTTTTGAGATGAGTGAACGTGGCCGAAAATTATTTGATCAATATATCCTCAGTCTTTTGGCCGACGCCGAAATTTTGAATTCGAAATTGGAAGCCGGCGTCGAGGCTTTGAAAGCCGCGGCTGAGGCCGCCGATATTCGGGTCTCTGAAATCGAGGAGGAGGTTGGAGACCTGAGCGGCGCACTCGCTAACAGGCTTGATTTATTGGCTGTTTCCGACCTCAGGAACGCGCGGCTGGAGAGCCGGGTCTCCGACCTGAAAACCGCCGCCGACGAATCCAATTCAAGAATTTCGAAAGTCGAGGACGAAGTCGAAAAGCTGCATGACGCCCTTGAAAAGCGTTGACGGTTCGACGCGCTGACGACGCCGAGCCAACCGATTTCTTCGTCGCCGCGCCTGGCCGGCGTGAGTGTTTTCCGAACCTGTTTTCTCGGGCCAATCGCGTCACTGTGCGGTTGTCGATGACGACTTTTTTTATGGCTTGCGAGCAGCGGAGACGAACATGACCAGGAATTCCGAGAGCGACGCCGGAGACGTGATCGTGGATCTGGCCGCGCTCCGCGCCGACGTGGCGCGTCTGGCGGAAACGATCGGGGAACTGGCGCAGCATGGGAAGCAGGCCGCCGGCCACCACTTCAACGACGCTGTCGGCGACGCCCAGGACAAAATCGCCAGTTCCGCGGCGAAAGCGCAAGTCCAGTTTCGCGCCGCTGGCGACAACCTCGAAACAAGCATCGAACGCAATCCACTGATGGCGATGGCCATCGCATTCGGGATAGGACTTTGTTTCGGCATGATCAACCGGCCGAGGATCTGAGCGGTCATGATCGACAAGATACTCGCGTTGCTGGGGTCGGGCATCGAGATGCGGCGGCGCGAATTCAAGCGTCGTTGCGCGACGGACGCGCTCGCAGCACTGTTCGGGTTGGCCAGTCTGGGATTTGGCGCATTCACAGCCTATCTTCGCCTCAGCGCCTCATTTGGCGCGGCCGACGCGGCGTTTTTTCTTTGCGCGGCATCCGCAGCGATTTTTGTCGCCATTCTGGGCGCCTCGGCATGGCGGCGACGGAAAGCCCGACTGCGACCTGCCCGCATGACGCCGCCCAGCGCTGCGCCAGAAAGTCTGGCTTCGCTGTTCGAGGCGTTCCTGGCGACGGGGGCCATCGGCGACCAGAAAAGTCTTTTGGCGGCGATCCAGATCGGCCGGAGAACGACGCCTATGGACCTTGTCGTGTTAGCGCTCGTCGGCGGCTTTATCGCGTCGCGAGAATTCCGCAAATAGTCGGCCTGTATGAACTCTACCCAGCAGCGACGTCACTCGAATTGGATGGTTGGGGATGAAGCTTCCAGAGTCAGGCGCGCAAGCTGAACTCAAGCCATCGTTCATCGAGGCTTTGCAGGGTCGCGAGCGCGAAAAGGAGTCTCCCGAGGACACGTTTTCGGGCGGGCCGCGACACGCGCGGCGCCACTGGCTTTTTTGGACCATTGGCGTTGTTTTCGCCGGCATCGTCGCGTGGGGCGTCTTCCATCGCAAACCGGTCAAACCCGCCGGGCCTCAACCCGTCGCCGTTTCGACGGCCATTTCGCTGACGCAGGACGTTCCGGTCTCCATGACCGAACTGGGCGCGGCGCAGGCATGGACGAGCGACACGATCCTGGCCCAGGTCAGCGGCAACCTTCTCAGCATCGACTTCGTCGAGGGAAGCTCCGTGAAGGCTGGCCAGCTGCTTGCGCAGGTCGATCCTGCGCCTTATCAGGCGGCGCTCACAAAGGCGCAGGGGACGCTCGCGCGCGATCAGGCCTTGCTCGCCGGCGCGCGCGTCGATCTGGAGCGCTTCGCCAAGCTGCTGAAAGAAGACTCGGTCGCCAGGCAGACTTTTGACGACCAGGCCTCGCTGGTCAAACAGGACGAGGGACTCGTCCTTCTCGACACAGGCGTTGTCGCCACCGCGCAGGTCAATCTCAACTGGTGCCGCATCACCTCCCCGATCGACGGACGCGTCGGCGTGCGCATGGCCGATGTCGGCAATTACGTCACCATGGGCGGGGCCAGCAGCACCACCGGCGACGCCACGACCGGCCCGACCGGCATCGTCATCGTCAATCAGATCGAGCCGATCGCCTTGATTTTCGCCGTTCCGCAGGCTGACTATCAACGGTTGTCGGACGCGTCCGACAGTTTTCGCAAGCCCCTTGCCACGCAAGCGCTGAGCCAGGACACGGGGGCCTCGCTCGGCACGGGCGAATTGCGGATCGCCGACAACCGGGTCGATCCGGCGACCGGAACCGTCAAAATGAAGGCTCGGTTTGACAACAAGGGCGACCTTCTGTTGCCGGGCCAGCTCGTCAACGTGCGATTGACGCTGAAAACCCTTGCGCATGTCACCACCATTCCCGCGGCGGCGGTGAATGTCGGGCCAAACGGAACTTTCGCCTATGTGGTCGGAGCCGACCAGATCGTTTCGCTACGGCCGATCACGGTCAGCTTGACCGAGGGCGCGACGTCTGTCGTCTCTGCCGGCCTGACGCCGGGAGAAACCGTGGTCACCGACGGACAGATGACATTGAACGCCGGGTCGGTCGTCAAAATCATCGCGCCGGCTGCGAAAGCAGCGCCGGCCCCATGAGTCTCGCCAGTCCCTTCATCCATCGCCCGGTTGCGACCACGCTGATCGCAGCCGCAATGCTGCTGGTGGGGGGTGTCGGCTATATCAAGCTGCCCGTGGCGGCTTTGCCCAACGTGGACTTCCCGACCGTCCAGGTCAGCGTCGCTCTCCCCGGGGCCAGTCCGGAAACCATGGCCTCCAACGTCGCCACCCCGCTTGAGCGCCAGTTCTCGCTCATTCCCGGGATCAGCCAGATGACCTCGGTCAGTTCGCTGGGTTCGACCAGCATCACCCTGCAGTTCGAGCTGACGCAAAATATCGACACGGATTTCGAACAGATACAGGCGGCGATTACGGCGGCGAGCGCCCAGTTGCCGACCAACCTGCCGAGCGCTCCGACGCTGCGCCAGGTCAATCCGTCGGATTCGCCGATCATGATCCTTTCGCTCAGTTCCGACGCGCTGACGCTCGCCCAGGTCGACAATTACGCCGACGTCATCCTGTCGCAAAAAATCTCGCGAATCGCCGGGGTGGGCCTCGTCACCATCGCCGGAGAGCAAAAGCCCGCCATTCGCATCCGGCTTGATCTGCGCAGGGCCGCGGCTCTCGGCCTGCAATTCGACGATGTCCGCGCGAAAATTGTCGCCAGCACGCTCAACGCGCCAAAGGGCGCGATCAATGGGCCGCGGCAAAATCTCACCGTCTTCGCCAACGACCAGATTCTGGACGCCGCGCATTGGAATGAGCTTGTCGTCGGCTATCACGATGGCGCCGCGATTCGGGTAAGGGATCTCGGCGGCGCCGTGCAGGGCGTGGAGAACAGCCAGATCGGCGCGTGGGCTTTTCCGGGCATGGCCGATGACGATCCATCGCTGAAAGGCGGCCAGAGCATCCTGTTGATCATCTACAAGACGCCTGGCGCCAATGTCATTCAGACCGTAGACGCGATCACCAAGGCCTTGCCGGGCCTGCGGGCGAATATTCCGCCATCCATCGCCATTCACGTGCTGGCGGACCGGACACAGACCGTTCGCGCTTCGGTCAAGGACGTCAAGACGACCCTGCTCATCACAATCGGGCTGGTCGTGGCGGTCATTTTCCTCTTTTTGCGCAACGTGCGCGCGACCCTCATTCCCAGCGCTGTGATTCCTCTGGCCCTGCTGGCGACCATGGCGGCAATGCTGCCGTTCGCCTACAGCCTCGACAATCTCTCGCTGATGGCCCTGACCATCGCCGTGGGTTTTGTCGTCGATGACGCCATCGTCATGGTGGAAGTGATCTGGCGGCGCATCGAGGCCGGCGAGGCCCCGCTGGAGGCGGCCCTTGCCGGCTCCAGCGAGATCAGCTTCACCATTCTGACAATCACCATCTCGCTGATCGCTGTGTTCACGCCGCTGATGTTCATGGGCGGCGTCGTTGGCCTGCTGATGCGCGAGTTCGCCGTTACTCTCAGCGCGGCGGTGATTCTGTCGCTCGTCCTGTCGCTGACCCTGACGCCGATGCTGTGCAGCCGTTTCTTGCGCGCCCCCCAGCCTCCGTCAAATCCTGTCACCCGAATGCTGGAAAAAGGCTTTCGCAATCTCGAAGACAATTACGCGCGCGCCCTGGACATGGTCCTGCGCCGCAAGCCGGCAACCCTGGCGGTCTTCCTGGCGACAATGATGGCGACCGTCTGGCTTTACGCCAGCGTCTCGACCGGCTTCTTCCCCCAGCAGGACACAGGCTTCCTCATGGGCGTGATGATCACGTCTCAGGACGCCTCATTCGTCAAGACAAAACAGAAGCTGCAGGATGTCGCCAAGGTCGTGGGCGCGGATCCGGCGGTCGCCAGCGTCGCCATGTTCATCGGCTCGTCAAGCGTCAACCAGGCCCATCTCAGCATATCCCTCAAACCCAAGGAAAACGGACGCAGCGTCACGGCCGACCAGGTGATCGCGAGACTTCGTCCGAGGCTGGCCGGGCTCGTTGGCGTGCAAACCTTTCTTCAGGCGGCGCAGGACATCAATGTTGGCGGCCGCGCCGGACAGGCGCAATACCAATACACACTGTCGGATCCCGGCTTGACGGAATTGAACGCCTGGGCGCCGAGGCTGCTTGCGGCCCTGAAGACCGCGCCGGAACTGACCGACGTCAGCTCCGACCAGCAATCGCAAGGGCTCGCAGTCAACTTGACAATCGACCGCGACGCCGCCGCGCGCTTCGGGATATCTCCAACAGACATCGACCACGCGATCTATGAAATGATTGGCCAGGATGAGATTGCCCAATATTACACGCAGCAAAACAGCTATCACGTGATCCTGGAGGCGCCGCCAGGATTGCAGGCCACGCCTAGCCTTTTCAATTCGATCTATCTGCTCTCGCCGAGCACCGGGAAAAACGTTCCGCTGTCGCTGTTCGTAAAGGTCGACCCCACCGCGACCAGCAGCCTGACGGTCAACCATCAAGACGAATACCCGGCGGCGACGCTATCCTTCAATCTCGCGCCGGGCGTGGCGCTGAGCCAGGCGACGCAGGCGGTGCAATCCGCGCGCGAAAAACTGGGCGCGCCCGTGACCCTCAGCGGCTCCTTTCAGGGGACGGCCCAAGCCTTCCAGCAATCGCTGGCGGGCGAACCCATCCTGATCGGCGCGGCCCTGCTGGCGGTCTATGTCATCCTCGGCGTGCTCTACGAGAGTTTCATTCACCCCCTGACCATTCTCTCCACCTTGCCCTCCGCGGGCCTCGGCGCGCTGCTGGCGCTGATCGCCGTGGGCCAGAATCTCAATGTGATCGGCATCATCGCCATCATTCTGCTGATCGGCATCGTCAAGAAAAACGGCATTATGATCGTCGATGTCGCGCTGCGTCTCGAACACGACCAGAAGTCTCACCGGCGAGGAGGCCGTGCGCCAGGCGTCGCGCCAGCGTCTTCGGCCCATCCTGATGACCACCGCCTGCGCGGCCCTCGGCGGCGTTCCGATGATCCTGATGAATGGCACCGGCGCGGAGTTTCGCCAGCCGCTCGGCTATGCCATCGTCGCCGGCCTGGTCGTGTCCCAGGTCCTGACCCTGTTCACCACCCCGGTGGTTTACATCTATCTTGATCGGCTGCGTCGCCGCCGGCCAGGGCTCGCGGCGCCGCCTCAGCCACAGCCGGCCGAACAGGCCTGAGTAGTTTCCGAGTTTGCTCCCACGATCCGCTGATGCCTAAGCTTGGAGCAGGAGTTCAGACATGCCCACTTTCAGCGCACCTGCGAGCAAGCAATTGAGAGCCGACCTCATTGCGCGAATTCCCCAATTGCGCGCCTTCGCCGTCTCCCTCTGCGGGAACGCCGACCGGGCGGACGACCTTGTCCAGGAGATTCTCGTCAGGGCCTGGGGACATATCGGCTCGTTCATCGAGGGGACCAACCTTGTCGCCTGGCTCTTCACGATCCTGCGAAATGTCTACTTTTCGCAATATCGCCAACGACGACACGAAGTTTCGGATACCGAAGGCCTTTACGCCGGCAGGCTCGCCGTGGCGCCGGGGCAGGCCATTCACATGGACATGCTCGACTTCCGGGCCGCCCTGGCGCGCTTGCCGGCCGATCAACGCGAGGCGCTGATCCTGATCTGCGCGGCAGGCAACTCCTACGAAGAGGCGGCGACGATCTGCTGTTGCGCGGTCGGCACGGTCAAAAGCCGCGTCAATCGCGGACGGCGCCGGCTCGCCCAGTTGCTGGTCGTCCAATCCGGAGCCGATTTCTGTCAGGCGGTCGAATGGACGGCGATGATGGAAACGGCTTCAAACTACGCATCGGCCTGAGAGAGGCTCTCCCCTCGGAATTCGATATCTCTGGCGTCGGAACGGTCATGGTCCGGGCGACCTGCATAGAGAACGTCCTGATTATCCCGCCCATGCAAGACACGACCTAACTCGATCCGCCACGATACGCGTTTGAGTAGTTTCCGAACCTTTCGGCTGCGCCCGCGCCGGCGCACGATTTTCTCATGCTGATAGAATCGACCGAAGTCACAAAGCCGCGCGTCGTCATTGCAATCGTCGCGATCTCATGCCTGGTCGTCGGCGCGTGGTTATCCCTGCGCCCGCGAAAACCCGCGGTTATCGAATGGCAGGGCTATGCCGAAGCGGATTTCGTCAAAGCCGGGCCGACGCAACAGGGCTTGCTGACCGCGGTTCACGTCATGCGCGGTGATCGAATCGTCAAGGCGCGCCCCTTGTTCGACCAGGACGACGCCGACGATCTGGCCGCCAGCGATCAGGCGGCGCGGCAACTGGCGCAAGCTGAGGACCAGCTGGTCAATTTGCAAAGTCCGTCCAAGCCCACCGAAATTCTTCAAGCGGAAGCCAATCTGACCGACGCCCAGGCCGCGCGCGACAAGATCCAGGACGATCTTGCGCGCAACGTCGCTCTGCTCAAGACCGGCGCGGCCACCGTGCAGATCGTCGACCAGGAAAAGGCTGACCTCCGCTCCGCCATTTCCAAGGTTCTTGCGCCGGAAGCCATGCTCGCCCAGGCGCGCGCGCATTACGGGCGCGACGGAGACATCAAGGCGCAGACCGCGACGGTCGGCGCCGCCAAAGCCGCCGTGGCGATGGCGCGCTGGCGGCTCGACCAGCGCCATGTCGCGTCGCCTGTCTCAGGCGTTGTCGCCGACGTGCTGGCCCGCGCCGGCGAATCGCTCGCCGCCGACGCGCCCGTCGCTTCGATCCTGCCGCCCGAAAATATCTTCGTGCGCTTCTTCATTCCCGAGGCGGACTTGCCCCGGGTTCATCAGGGCGACGAAGTCTGGCTTCTCTGCGATACCTGCACGCCAAAAATGTCGGCGACGATCTCATTCATCGCACCCAAGGCCGAATACACGCCACCCGTCATCTACAGCGAGTCGACACGTGCAAAGTTCGTATTTCTGGCGGAAGCGCGCTCGAGGCCGGGGGACGCGCCACTGCTCAATCCGGGCCAGCCGGTATCGATACGCCCCAAGGTCCAAGGGCAGGAGAAGTGAGCGCAGCAGAAACGAGCGATCACGTCATCGACGTTCGCGACCTGCACAAGAGCTTCGGCGCCCGAAAGGTTGTCGAAGGGTTGACCCTGCAGGTCGCCAGAGGCGAAATTTGCGGCTTTCTCGGCGCCAACGGCAGCGGCAAGACGACCACCATCCGCATGCTCTGCGGCCTTCTCGTCCCCGACTCCGGCTCCGGCCAATGCATCGGCCTGGACATCATCGGCCAGGCCGCGCTGATCCGCCGCAATGTCGGCTACATGACGCAGAAATTCAGCCTGTACGACGACCTCACGGTGTTCGAGAATCTCGATTTCGTCGCCCGCGTCTATGAAATGAGCACGCGAACCCAGGCGATAGAAGACATCATGGTCCGGATGGGCTTGGTGGACCGGCGCGATCAATTGGCGGCCGAGCTTTCCGGCGGCTGGAAGCAAAGGCTGGCGCTCGCCGCCTGTGTGATGCACCGGCCGGAACTTCTGCTGCTCGATGAACCGACGTCGGGTGTCGACGCTTTGGCGCGCCGCGAATTCTGGGACTTGATCAATGACATGGCGAGCGAAGGGCTGACCGTCCTGGTCTCGACGCATTACATGGACGAAGCGGAGCGCTGCAAACGCATCGTCTATCTCGCCGACGGACATATCGTGGTGCAAGGCAGCGCCGACGAAGTCACGCGCCAAGCCGGGCTCGTCACATTCGACGCGACCGGCGCAGGCATTGACGCCGCCGCCCGCGCTTTGCGGCATGCCAACGGGGTCGAAGCAGCGGCGGTGTTCGGGCGCGCGCTGCATGTGGCGGGAACCGACCGCACGGATTTGACCAGCGCCATCCATTCCGTCGGCGACGGCCTCAATTGGGTCGAGGTCGAACCCCGGCTGGAGGATGCGTTCATTCACATGCTCAGAGTCAAGGCCGCTCCGCGATGATGAGCTTTTCGTTCCCGCGCCTGTTCGCGCTGATGCGCAAGGAATGGACCCAGGTCCGCCGCGACGCCATGACCTTGCGCATCCTCATCGCCATCCCGATCATGCAACTGTTCTTGTTCGGCTACGCCATCAACACCGATCCAAAAAATTTGCCAACCGGCCTGCTCTCGACCGCTCATTCCAGATATGAGCGCACGATCATCGCCGCGATGAAGAATTCCGGCTATTTCAATATCGTTCCGCTTGCCACCGAAGCCGAGGCCAATGAGGCGTTGGCGGACGGCGAACTTCTGTTCGTCGTCGAAATTCCGCCCGAATTCGACCGGGCGGTCGATCGCGGCGAATCTCCATCCGTTCTCATCGACGCCGACGCGACCGACCCCTCGGCGATCGGCAATGCGACGGCGGCGCTGACCTCGCTGGTCGCCGATCTGCAACGCGACCTGCCCTCCATCAGGCAGAACCCGCCGCAGACTGCGCCCTTCCAATTCGTCATTCACGCCCGCTACAATCCCGAGCGGCTGACCGTGCTCAACATCGTGCCGGGCCTGGTTTGCATGATCCTGATTTTTTCGACGCTGTTTGCGACGACGCTGTCCATAACCAAGGAACGCGAGCGCGGAACGATGGAAAACCTGCTGGCGATGCCGGTGCGGCCGCTCGAAGTGATGCTGGCCAAGATCATGCCCTATCTGGTCGTCGGCTATGTGCAGCTGGCGCTGGTGCTCATCACTTCGTCGCTGTTTTTCGGCATGCCCATTCGCGGCTCGATTCCGCTGCTGCTGTTCGCGCTCGGGCTGTTCATGGGCGGCAATCTGGCGCTGGGGGTCACTTTCTCGACCATTGCGAGCAATCAGATGCAGGCGACACAGATGGCGCAATTCATGCTGATGCCATCCTTCCTGCTGTCGGGATTCATGTTTCCGTTCCTCGGCATGCCCTCATGGGCGCAATGGGTCGGCGAGTTGCTGCCCACCACACATGCGGTGCGCATTGTGCGCGGGATCATGCTGAAGGGAAATGGCTGGACGGAGATCGCGCCCGACCTGTGGCCGCTCGCGCTGTTCATGTCTGTCGTCATCGCCGTCGCGGTCTGGTTTTATCGCGAGACGCTGGACTGAATTGATGACTCTGGTCGCGACGATGGATCACGAGGTGACCACGATCTGCCTCGTCTTGCCGCGCTGGCGCTCAACCGCTTCGACTCTTTTCGCGCCGGCGCTTTGGAGGCAGTCGCCTGCCGGGCCAACGTGAGTAGTTTCCGAACCTGCCGCTTTCGTGGATGTGGCCTCTATGATTGCGTTACTCGGCCTCTCCCGGAGGGACGCATGCAACAGCCACAGACAGACTTCAATGCTCCGGCCGTCCTGGCGCAGGCGACAATCCGCATGGCGGCGACGACGAAGCCATTCCCGCGGCGCAGCGCCTATCTGGCCGCATGGGCGCTGTGCCTGGTCTTCTATTTTCTGCAATACGCGCTTCGTTCGGCTCCTGGCGTGATGATACCCGAACTGACCAAAGCGTTCAGCCTGACCACGCTTGGAGTGAGCTCACTGCTTGGGCTTTACTACTACACCTATGCCGGCTTCGCGATCGTGGCCGGCGCGTCGCTCGACCGCTTTGGCGCAAATTTCCCGATCTTCGTCGGCGTCCTCACCGTCGCCCTGGGCAGCGGGCTGTTTGGCCTGGGCTCGATCGGCGCGGCGGAAGGCGGACGGCTGTTGCAGGGCGCCGGATCGGCCTTCGCCTTCACCGGCGCCGTCTATCTCGCGGTGCATGGATTTTCTGCAAAATGGCTGGCCACCGCCGTCGGCTTCACTCAGCTGGCAGGCATGCTCGGCGGCTTTGCCGGACAATTCGCCGTAGGACCGCTGACCCATGGCGTGATCGACTGGCATTCGTTCTGGATCTATGCGGGCGGCGCGCTCGCGCTACTGGCGCTGCTGATGCTGGTCGCGACGCCGCGCCAGCATGAACCGGCCAGCGGCCCGCTGCGGACCATGTTCGCGCCTTACAAAATCGTCTTGACCAATCCCCAGTCCTATATTTGCGGCGCCATCGGCGGCCTGCTGTTCATGCCGACCACCATCGGCGACATGATCTGGGGCGTGCCGCATCTCAAGCTGGAACTGGGGGTCACGGCGGCGCAGGCGGTCATGCGCTCCTCGATGGCGCCGCTCGGCTGGGTGATTGGCGCGCCGCTGCTCGGCTACATCGCCGACCGCATCGGCCTGCGCAAGCCGGTGCTCATCGCGGGCATGGCGATCATGCTGCTTTCGGGCGGCGCCATCGCCTTTCTCGACGCCTATATTCCGCATTATATCGGCGGCCTCGTCTTCGGCATTGGCTCGGGCGCGGCGATGATCCCGTATGCGATGATCAAGGAAGCCAATCCGGACAAGGTCAAGGGCAGCGCCACCGGCGCCATGAATTTCCTGGTGTTCAGCCTGAGCGCCCTGCTCGCGCCGCTGTTCGGCTTCGTGCTGATGCGGCTTTCCGGCGGCGCGACGCTGACACTGGCCAATTTCCGCGAGGCCGACATCGTCTGGGCCGTGGCGATCGTCCTTTCGCTCATTCTCACGCTGTTCCTGCGCGAGACCGGGAGCGCGCGGCGGACGCCCGTGGGCGGCCCGCAAGCGCAGGAGCAAGCGCCCCAATGACATCAAGACAATCAGACTTCACGCCCGTCATCGACCTGCTGCGCGAAAAGGGAACCGGGCCCGTCCGCGACAAAAGGCCCCTTTATGCCGATCTCCTTCCGCCCTGCAACAACGCGTGCCCGGCGGGCGAGAATGTGCAGGCCTGGCTCGATCTCGCCCAGGCCGGAAATTACCGCGAAGCCTGGCGGACCATCCTGCGCGACAATCCCTTCCCCGCCGTGCATGGGCGCGTCTGCTATCATCCTTGCGAGACCGGTTGCAACCGCGCCCAACTCGACAGCGCGATCAGCATCCACGCCGTCGAGCGTTTCCTCGGCGACATGGCGACCGAGCAAGGCTGGACGCCGGACAAGGCCGCCGCGGCCACCGGCAAGCGCATTCTTGTCGTCGGCGGCGGCCCGAGCGGATTATCCGCCGCCTACCATCTGGCGCGTCTCGGCCATGCGGTCGAAGTGCATGAAGCCGGTCCCCTGCCTGGCGGCATGCTGCATTTCGGCATTCCCGCCTATCGCCTGCCGCGCGCAGAACTGATGAAGGAAATCGCCCGCATCGAAGCCATGGGGGTCAAGATCGTCCTCAATCACAAGGTCGAGGATATCATCGCTGAACAGGCCGCCGGCTCTTTCGACGCCGTGTTCGTCGCCATCGGCACGCAGATCGGCAAGAAGATCGACATTCCCGCGCGCGACGCCGCAAAGGTGATCGACGCCATCAAGATGCTGCATGATGTGGAGACTGGCGAGGCGCCGCGCCTCGGCCGCCGTGTGATCGTCTACGGCGGCGGCAATACCGCCATGGATGCGGCGCGCATGGCGCGAAGGTTGGGCGCCGAGGAGACGCTGATCGTCTATCGCCGCGACCGCGCCCACATGCCAGCCCAGGCCTTCGAGGCCGACGAAGCCCTGTCTGAGGGCGTCAAGATCAAGTGGTTGAGCACGATCAAGGACATCGGCTTGAGCACGCTCACGGTCGAGACGATGCGGCTCGACAAGTCCGGCCGGGCGCTGCCGACCGGCGAGTTCGAAACCCTGGCGGCGGATTCGGTGGTGCTGGCGCTCGGCCAGCAAAGCGATTGCGGGTTCTTGCGCAATGCGCCCGGCGTCGCCTTTACGCGGGACGATCTGGTGATCGTCGATTCACAAATGATGACCGGCCGCCCAGGCGTCTTCGCCGGCGGCGACATGGCGCCGGGTGAGCGAAGCGTCACCGCCGCCGTCGGCCATGGCAAGAAGGCCGCGCGCGCCATCGACGCCTTTTTGCAAGGCGCGAAGGAGCAAAAACTTCTAAAACATCCCATCGCGACGTTCGATCTGCTCCATCTGCCGATTTATGCCGACGCGCCGCCTTCCATTCAAGGCGAATTGTCGGTAGCCGAACGACTGGCTGACGGGTTTGCCGAGACAATGGCGGGTTTGAGCGAGCCGGAGGCGCGCTACGAAGCGCGGCGCTGCCTCTCCTGCGGCAATTGCTTCGAATGCGACCAGTGCTACGCCGCCTGCCCGGAAGAGGCCATCATAAAGCTCGGACCGGGCCGCCGCTACCTGTTCGACTATGCGCTTTGCACCGGCTGCGCGGTCTGTTTCGAGCAATGCCCCTGCCACGCCATCGGGATGAGTCCCGAGCCTCTCGCGACGGAGCGATCAGCATGAACCTCGCCCTTAACACGAGCGCGGCAATAGTTCGCACCACGACGACGATCGACGGCAATACCGCCGCCGCCCATGTCGCCTATCGCGTCAACGAAGTCTGCGCCATCTATCCGATCACGCCGTCCTCGACCATGGCGGAACTGGCCGACGAATGGGCCTCGAAAAATATCCGCAATATTTTTGGCAGCATACCCGTGGTGCAGGAAATGCAGAGCGAGGGCGGCGCCTCGGGCGCCGTCCACGGCGCGCTGCAATCGGGCGCGCTGACGACGACCTTCACGTCGTCGCAGGGCCTGCTGCTGATGCTGCCCAACATGTTTAAGATCGCCGGCGAGCTGACTTCGACCGTATTCCACGTCGCCGCGCGCTCCGTCGCCACGCAGGCCCTTTCGATCTTCGGCGATCATTCCGATGTCATGGCGATCCGCTCCAGCGGCTTCGCCTTGCTCTCATCCGGCTCGGTGCAGGAGGCGCATGACCTGGCCTTGATCGCGCAGATAGCGACGCTCGAGAGCCGGATTCCCTTCGTGCATTTCTTCGACGGATTCCGCACCTCGCACGAAGTGAACAAGCTGACGCTTCTGTCAGACGAGGAAATTCGCGCGATGATCCGCGACGATCTGGTGCGCGCCCACCGCGACCGCGCGCTGACGCCCGAGCGTCCCGTGGTGCGCGGCACGGCGCAAAATCCCGACACATTTTTCCAGGCGCGCGAGGCGGCCAACCCGTTTTACGCCCGTACGCCGGAAATCGTCGAACGGGCGATGCAAGATTTCGCCGCAATAACCGGCCGCAACCACAAATTGTTCGAATATGACGGCGCCATGGACGCCGACCGCGTCATCGTGCTGATCGGCTCGGCGGCGGAAACAGCGCGCGAAACAGCCGCATTTCTCAATCGCGCAGATGTCCAGGGGCAAAAACTCGGCGTCCTGCAGGTGCGGCTCTACCGACCGTTTTCCGCCGCGCATTTTCTGGCTGCCTTGCCCGAAAGCGTTGGCGCGATCGCCGTGCTGGACCGCACGAAGGAGCCCGGCGCCAGCGGCGAGCCGCTCTATCTCGATGTTGTCGCGACCCTGGCGCAAGCCGTCGCTCAGGGCGCGCGGAAAACCATGCCTCGTGTCATCGGCGGCCGTTATGGCCTGTCCTCGAAAGACTTTACGCCAGCCATGGTCAAGGCCGTGTTCGACGAACTGGCCAGGCCGCACCCCACCAATAGTTTTACGGTCGGCGTCAATGACGATGTTTCCGGCTCCAGCCTGGCCGTCGATCCGGATTTCATGATCGAAACCGACGATGTTTTTCGGGCCGTGTTTTATGGTCTCGGCTCCGATGGAACGGTCGGCGCCAACAAGAACACCGTCAAGATTCTGGCGGAAGATGCGGATCGCTACGCCCAGGGTTATTTCGTCTATGATTCCCATAAGTCCGGCGCCCAGACGGTCTCGCACCTTCGCTTCGGCCCGAGACCGATTCTCGCGCCCTATCTGATCGCGGCGGCGCGCTTTGTCGCCTGTCATCAGTTCGCCTTTCTCGACAAGATCGACGTGCTCAAGATCGCGGCTCCCGGCGCCATTTTCCTGCTCAACTGCCCCTATGAGGTTGAAGTCGCCTGGGATCATCTCCTCCGCCCCGTCCAGCAGCAAATCATCGACAAGAACCTCCGCCTGTTTGTGATCGACGCCTCAAAGGTCGCGCGCGACACCGGACTTGCCGGCCGCATCAACACTGTGCTGCAAACCTGCTTTTTCGCGATCTCCGGCGTCTTGCCGAGGGACGAAGCCGTCGCGCGCATAAAGCACATGATCGAAAAATCCTATGGCCGCAAAGGCGCCAGCGTCGTCGCGCAGAATTTCGCCGCCGTCGACCACACATTGGCCCATCTGCGCGAAGTCCAGATCCCCAAAGTTGCGACCAGCAAATCCGAACGGCCGCCGATCGTTTCGCCACTGGCGCCGGATTTCGTGCAAAAATTCACGGCCGAAATCATGGCCGGGCGCGGCGACGATCTGCCGGTCAGCGCCATGCCGGTCGACGGTACCTTTCCGTCTGGCACAGCGGCCTGGGAAAAGCGCAATATCGCCGACGAGGTCCCGGTCTGGGAGACGGACTTGTGTATCCAGTGCGGCCAATGCGCCATCGCCTGCCCGCATTCGGTCATTCGCGCCCGCTTCTACGACGCCGCCCGGCTGGCCGATCCGGCTGCGCCTGCGCCGCAAAACTTCAAATCGGCTGAGGTCAACGCGCGCGGCTATCCCGATAGCCGCTTCACCCTGCAATTTTACGTGGAGGATTGCACGGGATGCGGCATTTGCGTCGAGGTCTGCCCTGCGCACAGCCCAAGCGCGCCGGCGACCAAGGCGATCAACATGGCCGCCAAGGCGCCGCTGCTGGATTCGGAGCGCGAGAACGTCGCTTTTTTCGAGACCCTGCCCGTGAACGATCGCGCCCGTGTCGACTTCGCCAACGTGCGTGGCATCCAGTTTCTTGACCCGTTGTTCGAATTTTCCGGCGCCTGCGGCGGTTGCGGCGAGACGCCCTATCTGCGTCTGTTGTCGCAATTGTTCGGCGATCGCCTGCAGATCGCCAACGCCACCGGATGCTCGTCGATCTATGGCGGCAACCTGCCCGTCACCCCCTGGACCAAAGACAAGCAGGGGCGTGGGCCCGCCTGGTCGAATTCCTTGTTCGAGGACAATGCCGAATTTGGTTTGGGGTTCAGGCTCGCCGCCGACATGCATGTGGCGCTCGCCGAGCGGCTGGCGCGCGAACTGGCGCCGAAACTCGGCGCGCCGCTGGTCGAGGCGATTCTCGCCGCTCCACAAATACGCGAGTCGGAAATTCTCGCGCAGCGCGGTCGTGTCGCGGAACTGACAAGGCGCCTGCGCGAGCTGGGCGACGAACCCCAGGCAAAAAATCTGCTCTCGGTGGCCGATCATCTGGTTCGCCGCAGCATCTGGCTCGTCGGCGGCGACGGCTGGGCCTATGACATCGGCTACGGCGGCCTCGACCATGTGCTGGCCGCCTCTCGCGACGTCAATGTTCTGGTGCTCGACACCGAGGTTTATTCCAATACCGGGGGACAGGCGTCGAAGGCTACGCCCCTCGGGGCCGTCGCCAAATTCGCCGCGGCCGGCAAGCGCGTGGCGCGCAAGGATCTGGCGCTGCAGGCAATCGCCTATGGCAATGTCTATGTCGCCCAGGTCGCCATGGGCGCCAATCCGCAGCAGACACTGCTGGCGATGCGCGAAGCCGAGGCCTGGCCCGGACCATCGCTGATCCTCGCCTACAGCCATTGCATCGCGCATGGATTTGATCTGCGCTACGGGATGGCCCAGCAGGATCTTGCCGCGGCCTGCGGTTACTGGCCTCTGTTCCGCTTCAATCCGGCGATGCGCAAGGCCGGCGAGGCGCCGTTCCGGCTGGATTCGCCGCGTCCGACGATTCCTCTGAAAGACTATGCGTATAAGGAGTTGCGTTATCGCAGCCTGGCCAGCAGCCGTCCGGAAGAAGCCGCGGAACTGCTCACGCTGGCGCAAACCGCGGTGACCGAAAAATACGCACAATATGAAGCGCTCGCCAGCCGCGACGGCAGCAGGTTCCATCCTGACGCCCGAGTGGTTGGCGGCGACAGCGCCTGAGGAAGCGACATGGATCTCAGCACGAATTATCTCGGCTTCTCCTTGCGCAATCCGATCATCGCATCGGCCTCGCCGCTATCAGGCGATCTCGACGGGATCAGGCGGCTGGAGGATTGCGGCGCCGGCGCGATCGTGCTGCCGTCGCTGTTTGAAGAGCAGCTTCGCCAGGAGCAGGAGCTGGCCGAATGGCTGTCGACCGTCGGCGCGGACAGTTCGCCCGAGGCCAGTTCGTATTTTCCTGCCGCCAGCGAATATAATTCCGGCTCGGCAATCTATCTCGATCTGATCGCCAAGGCCCGAGCCGCCGTGAATGTCCCCATCATCGCCAGCCTGAACGGTTCGACGCTCTCAGGCTGGATCGATCACGCCAGCCAGATCGAACAGGCCGGGGCCAGCGCCATTGAGCTCAACATCTACCGGATTGCATCCGGTCCTTCGGTGAAGATTGGCGAGGCGGAGGCGGATTGTGTCGCGCTGGTCAAAGCCGTCCGCGCCAAGACCCGCCTGCCGCTGGCGGTCAAATTGCATCCCTATTACTCGGCTTTCGGCGCATTCGCCCAAAGCCTCGACGCGGCCGGCGCCGATGGACTGGTCTTGTTCAATCGTCTTTATCAGCCTGATATCGATCTGGCGCGCCTGTGCTGGAGCAATGATGTCGCGCTCAGCAGCCCCAAGGAAATTCGTCTGGCTCTGCTGTGGATCTCATTGCTGAACGGTCGGCTGCCGCGCGCTGCGCTCGCCGCTGGCGCGGGCGTGGACAAGGCGGATGAGGTCATCAAATATCTGCTGGCGGGAGCCGACGCGGTCATGACCGCCTCCGCGCTGCTTCGCCACGGCCCCGCATATCTGCGAACCCTTGTCGCCGATTTGGAGACCTGGCTGAACCAACGCGGATTTGCATCGGTGAGCGCGATCAAGGGATTGATGAAACACCAGGTTCCCGGAGCGGAGGCGCAGGAACGCGGCGACTATATTCGCAGCCTGTTGGGCTATCGAAGTCAACGCTGAGGAAACCATCCCGTTTTCGCGCGAAACGCGTCCGAGGGCGCCGAGCCGCGATTTTACGGCGCATCAGGCTAGCCAACGGGACTTCTCGCGATGAAAGACAACTCAAGCAACCTCGGCCGGACTTCCCATAGTCTTCCCCCCGACGGCGGGCCGGAGCAGGAACAGCTCTGGCAGGAGCCGGCTGACCGGCTTTTGACAATGTTCAGAACGAAAACCGCGGGACTGGAAACGGCGGAGGCGCGGTCGCGGTTGACGACTTATGGACCCAACGACGCCGCGAACGTCAAACATACGCCGCTCTGGCTCCAGTTCCTTGCGCGCTTCAGCAATCCCCTGATCATTATCCTTCTGATCGCTAGCGCGGTTTCCGCGACGACGGGCGATGTCGCAAGCTTCGTCATTATTTTTTGCATCGTCATGCTGAGCATTGTGTTCGATTTTGTTCAGGAAGTCCGCGCCCAGAACGCGGTGGAGGCGTTGCGCCAATCGGTCGCGGTTCAGGCGACCGTTCGACGTGACGGCAAGAGTGTCTCGGCGCCGATCCGCCAACTGGTTCCCGGCGACATCGTGGAGCTCATCGCCGGCGATCTTGTTCCCGCCGATTCGCGGCTGCTCGAAAGCCGCGATCTTTATGTCAACCAGGCGCTTCTGACCGGCGAGCCCTATCCCGCCGAGAAGCAGTGCGGCGATTGCGCGGCTGGCGCCGAAAACCCGGCCGGTGCGTCGAATGCCGTTTTTGCCGGCACTTCGGTCATCAGTGGAACCGCGACGATCCTGGTATGCCGTACTGGCGCCAGAACGGCCCTCGGCCACCTCGCCACCAGCCTGGCCGAAAAACCGCCGGCCACCGCGTTTACCGTGGGCATTCGCCGATTCGGCATGCTGATCATGCGCTTCACCATCCTGATGGTGTTGTTCGTGCTTGTCGTGAACATCGTCTTCGCCCGGCCGATGCTGGAATCTCTGATGTTCGCCGTCGCACTGGCCGTCGGGCTGACGCCCGAATTGCTGCCGATGATCGTGACAGTGACGCTGGCCCGGTCGGCGATGCAGATGGCGAAGCGCAAGGTGATCGTCAAGCGCCTGTCCGCGATCCACGACCTCGGCGCGATGAACGTGCTGTGCACCGACAAGACCGGCACTTTGACGGAAGCAAAAATCAGGTTGTTGCGTACGATCGACGGCCACGGAGCCGACAGCGCGAACGCCTTTGCCTATGCCTACGTCAACAGCAAGTTCGAGACCGGCATGAAGAGCCCGCTGGACGAAGCCATTCTGGCTGCCCGGCCATTCGACATGACCGGCTTCAAGAAGATCGACGAAGCGCCGTTTGATTTTGGGCGTCGCCGGGTTTCGGTTCTGGTGGAACACGGCTCGAAACGGGGCCTGTTCGTCAAGGGGGCGCCGGAAGACCTGCTGCGGTTATCGAAGCAATACCAGGACGCCGATGGCGTCGTGAAGCAACTAGACCCGGCGACGCGGCTGGTTTTTCAGGCAACCCTCGACGGACTAGGCGCGCAGGGATTTCGTGCCCTGGGCATCGCCAGCCGGCTGGCAGGCTCAACCCCCGAAACGTCCGCTTTCGAAACCGCCGAAATCACCGACGAAACCGATCTGGTTTTTGCCGGCTTTGCCGTCTTTCTGGATCCACCGAAAGCGAGCGCCGGCGCCACGATCCGGTCAATGGCCGATGCCGGCATCGCGGTGAAAGTGTTGACCGGCGACAACGAACTGGTGTCTCGCCACGTCTTCGCCGAGATCGGGATTCCCGTCACAGGCGTGCTGACGGGCGACTCGCTGGAAGTCATGTCGGAGGAGGCGCTGATCGGACAGCTGTCCAGCATCAACCTGTTCTGTCGGATCAGTCCGCAGCAGAAGCTACGAATCCTGCTGGCGCTGAAGCGGCTCGGCAATGTCGTCGGCTTCCTGGGCGACGGCATCAACGACGCGCCGGCCCTGCACGCGGCCGATGTCGGCATATCCGTCGACGGCGCGGCGGACGTCGCGCGTGCGGCGGCCGATATCATCCTGCTCGAACACGATCTGTCGGTGGTCGCCGACGCCGTGGCCGGCGGTCGCGCCACGGTCCGGAACGTTTCCAAATACGTGCTGATGGGGGCAAGCTCGAACTTCGGCAACATGTTCAGCATGGCCGGCGCGACGCTGATCCTGCCGTTCCTGCCAATGCTGCCGATCCAGATCCTGCTGAACAACCTGATCTACAATGTTTCGGAAATCGCCATCCCCTTCGATCATGTCGATCCCGAGGATGTCGTCAGGCCCGTGAAATGGGACATCAAGCTGATCGAGCGCTTCATGCTCGTTTTCGGCCCGGTCAGCTCTATCTTCGACTTCATCACGTTTTACGCCATGCTGGTTTTTTTCGGCGCGGGCGAAGCGCTGTTTCAGACCGGCTGGTTTATCGAGTCGATGACAACGCAAACGCTGGTGGTTTTCTGCATCCGGACGCGCCGATTTAGCCTCCGCAGCAAGCCGGGCCGGTTCCTGATCGCCATGAATCTCGGCGCCGTCGCTCTTGCGGTCCTCCTGCCCCTTGTTCCGTTGGGGCGCTGGTTCGGGTTTGTGGCGCCCCGCCGCTGTTCTTCGTTTTCCTGGTCGGCGCGACAGCCGCATATCTTGGACTCGTCGAAGTCACCAAGGTCTTGTTCTACCGGTACACGACGGCGCCCCGATTGGGACGGGCCTGATGGCGTAGCGCTCGATTTTCTGCTTCCGGCGTTCAAGGCGGAATGGTGCGTGCGTAAGTCGCAATGTCACTGCTGCCGGCAACAAAGTATTGCATCAGGCGGTTGGGCGCCCGGGCAAATCCCGAGCGCCTTCGTCCAAGGGGGTCCAGGACGGGCTCGCCTTGACCTGCTCAGCAGTCATGACAAGGCGCAATTGGCGCTCGTTCCACAAAATCTGCCGGACCGAATCGGGCGAAATCGACACGTACTTGCGGGACCACCAGCATCCGGTTTCGACCACAATTTTGGCCACGCTCCAGGCGCGTTCATCGATCAAGAAATCCTCGACCTTGCCGATCGGGCCGTCGTCACCGGGGATGGAATAGCCGGTGACGGTAACGACGCTACGCAGATGACTCTCCGGATCATCCGGCTCCATCGTCCGATATTCCGATCCATTCGTCTGCTCCGAGCTTGTTGCCTCATCTTGTGGGACGATCGGATTCGTGAGGAAGGCTTTTCCAGTCGAAGTCCCCCCCGGATAATAGTAGTCCTAAAGCCGCCGCTCCATCTGCGTGGACATTGGCTCGTGTTCGGAAAGTTCCGGGCTTGCCTCGACCTACGCCTTGGTCAACGCGGCAGGCAGTTCCCGCAGCGCGCGGTTGGCGCTGCCTACGGAACCCGGATGCAGCAAGACTTTGCGCCCCGGCAGCCACGTTCCCGTGTCAATGACCAGCCAACGCACGCGCCAGGTCCGATCGTCGAACAGAAGATCGGCGACGCTTCCGATTTTGCCGTCGCTTGCGCCGATGGCGTAGCCTCTCGACGCCGATCCGAGCGTCAGCATTTTGTCCCTTTCTGGATTTGCCGCCTTGGGCGTCCGCCCGTTTTGAGGCAGACGTCGGAGGAGCTTAACGATGATGTTGATGGATCAATCCGTGATGTCTCATCATGTGATGCCGATGCTCTCGCTTCACGTGATTTTTTTCCAAATTCATTTCCTTGTGCAACATCTTGTCTTCGGCAAAGGCGCCGACCGGCGCGAGCGCGACCGCCGAGATGAGCACAAGAGCCGCAACGAGTTTTTTCAACATGTTCATCTCCCTTTGATGTGTCTTGCAGAAGGACGAATTTCGACGGCGCCAAGGCGACCGGATTGCGCCACGCCCAGCCTTCATGGCGTCGGCTTTGCGGGCTTGATGTTCGCAGCGATATCTTTGGCGGCCTGCTCGCCCTTGTCGATTTCCGTGGGCGCCATGCGCATGAGCAGGTCGTCCCGCATGCGCTCGGCCAGGCCGTCGCCATGAAGCGCTGCATTTTCATACCAGCCGTAGGCTTGGGCCCTGTCTCGTGGGACGCCGAGCCCCAAGGCGTAAATATGGCCAAGCTGCTCTTGCGCTCTGGCGTCGCCGGAGGTCGCGGCCTTGTGCAGCCAGGATTGGGCCTTGCCGAAATCCTGGAGCGTTGCATCGCGTCTCAGATAGAGCTGCCCTAGACGTCTCTCCGCAGGCACGAATCCCTGCGCGGCAGATTTTTCGAGCAGGGCCTGCGCTTTCGCCACGTCGGTTTTTACACCGGAATCGTCGTCTTCATAAATGTCCGCGAGCCAGTATTGCGCCTTGGCGTTGCCCGAATCGGCGAGGGGCGTGAGGAGAGAACGCGCCGTTGAATCATTGCCTGCTTGGAAAGCCTGCAAAGCGACCTGCAATTTCGCATCCGCCGGCGCCGGGCGACTTTCCTTCGTCAAATAGCCGCCCACCAGTCCCGCGACGAGAACGAATGCGATGACGCCGGCCGCACGAAGGATAAGCCGAGTTTTGGCCTGTGATGCGCCGGTCGCTTGCTCAATCATGGCGGGAGCCTCTCGGTCCAGGAGCGTCAGGCGATTTCATCACCCCATGAAACCCTTGGTCTGGCGCATTGTTCGAGACTATCGGCGTGAACTCGTTAGGCGAAGCATCGGAATATACTCACGAAGGAGTGCGACGACGCATCAAGGCTGCGTTTCAGGCTGGCCAAGATGGCGGTCTCGATGTCGGTCAAAAACACAATTGTGCGTCCCAAAAACGGCTTCTGAGTAGATTCCGATTCTGTCGTCTCAGGCCTCCCGCCAATAGACGTTGGGGTGAGTTGGAAACGTCAGGAGAGGAAAAATTATGCGTAAAATCAACAATACCCTTATCGCGGCTTTGACGGTCACAGCGCTCATGGCGGCAGCGGGCGCCAGAGCGGAAAGCCAGCCGACGCCCGATCAGAAAAAGATGACGCCACAGCAAATCTCGGCTGACAAAGATTTCGGCAAGCTCTCAACGGACGGCTCGGGCGGCCTTCGGGATTTGTCGATGGCGCGCCTTGCCATCTACGACGGCCGCATCGACGACGCGAAGAAATTCGCCAAACAGGCCGACGCAGCTTTCAAAAAAGCGAAAACCGACGAGACGGTTTTCAACAAGGCCGAATCCGCACTCAAGCCGCCCGTAGACAAGGACGCAGCCGCCAAGAAAAGCGCAGCTGTGGCCGCGCCTGCGGACGCCAGCGAAACAGAGCGGATGAAGAAGCCGATCGCGTGGCTTCCCGTCGACGGATCCATTCTGATCAACGAGGACTATACAACCAAAGCCGCCAAGACGGCGGCTGTCGCCGGCGCCAATAAAAGCCTTGAGCACGGCGACCGCAAAGGAGCCTTGGAAAAGCTGAAGCTCGCCGACGTGAAGGTTGTCGTCGTCATGGCCGTCTTGCCTGTCGAACAGACCATCAACAAAATGGATCAAGCGGTGACGATGATCAATGACGGCAAATATTACGAGGCAAGCCAGGAGTTGCGCCAAGTGCAAGCCAGCCAGCGCTTCGATGTGGTCGATGACGTGGCGACGAGCAAATAAAAACTCGCCGATCGCCATTGAAAATGGGTTTCGGGTTCAACGGAAGCCTGAAAGCGCTGCTGATCGGGGTCGGCGATATGCCTGGATGCAATCGTTTGACCCCGGCAATTTTCATGATCGTCTTTTGCTGACCCGCCATTCTGTTGACACGCCTGGCGCAACCAGGATCTGAAGGAGAGTGAAACAATGAATATCTATCGCCTAGATCCGATCGTCCCCGGCCATTCATGTTGGCAATTTTCGGAAGAAAAAGATTGCGTTTGGGCGTGCGCGCCCTCGCTACGGGAGGCGCGTGATCTGGTTGCCGCCAAGACCGGCTTTGCCGCGCTCGGCGCCACCGGGGCCAATTCGCCTTGGCAGGACGAGGCCGTCACGTCATGCGTCCTGCAGCCGACCATGACGCTTATGTGCGCCGGCGACGTTGTCAGGGAAGACGGGAGTCCCGTCGACTGCGAAACCGAAACAGCTTCGTAAATCACAATGTGAAAAGGCGCGTTGGCGGGCGCGCGCCGCAGACTGATTATTGATTTGTCATGGCCCGGACGCCGGACGAAATCACTCGCGCGAAAGACATCCTGAGTTCGATCAATCCGACACGGCTCGACGTGCATCCTTGCGCTGAAAAGTCGGCGCCAGTTGAACTGCCTTTTGCCGCGAAAGGCTGAAAGCCGCCACGCCGAAACGCACGACGGATAATCAACGCATCGAAGGAAATAAGCCATGAACCATCTTGTTCACGCTCTCGTCATCGCGCCATTCGTTTTGGCGGGGGCATTCCCCGCCGCCGCAGCCGAGGCCCCGTGCGCGCCTGGTCCTGCCACTCTTTTGAAAATGGCCGACGCCGGCGCTTACAACGCCAACCGCGGCGCATGCGCGCAAACGGCGCAATCCAATATTAAGGAATGGCGAATCAAGCTTGATAAGTTCGAAGAGAACGCCAAGGTCGATTCTAAGGAAGCACAGAAGTCCGCCGTCAACGATTTGAACGCGGCCTGGACCAAGGCCAGCGACGCGGCGGCCAAACTGGAGACGACACGCGCTGCGGATTGGGAAAGCGCGAAAGCCTCTTTCAACAAAGCATCCGACGAACTTGCAGCGACCTGGTCCAAGGTTCGCGCTGAAGTGAAATGAAAGCAAAGGATGTGCTTTTTGGATGGGCCTGCAAGCCCGCGCAAAACTAGCTTTGTTCGGCTACTTCGTGATTGGCGCGGCTATCGGCAGCAATCAGACGGCCGCGATTTGCTCCATGCCGGCAAGGTCGGTTTTGAATTCTGGAGAAATGACATGCTCTATTTCGAACTGCTGCGGGTTAAAGGCATATTGATTGTGACGCCACGCGGACCGCTTGAAATGGCCGACTTTGAACGCGTCGCCAAGGAGGTCGACTGCAAGGGAGGCACAGCGCCGTGCGGCCTATTTTCCTTGTCGCGATAACAGCCGTCATGATCTTTGCGGGAGGATTGGCGCTGGCGTTCCGCGAGCTCGAAATCGGACTGCCGGATATCTCCGGAATTGTCGAATATCATTCGCCGGTCGGCCAGGTCTTTGTTCCCTTGACGGCGATTCCCACAGTCGTGGTTCATGCCTTCCTCGCCGCAGAAGACGTTGACTTCTACAGACACGGCGCCGTCGATTTTCCCATGATGTTACGTGCAATGGGTCTCGATATTCTGCGTTTTGACTCGGGCCGCCGCCCCCTCGGCGCGTCAACGATCACTCAGCAGCTCGTGAAAAATCTGATCGTCGGCGACAAGCTCTCAATCCATCGCAAGATAAGAGAGGCGATCCTGGCTTTTCGGATCGAACGCCTGCTGTCGAAGGACCGAATCCTTGAGATTTATCTGAACGAGGTCAATCTGGGCTGCCGCTCGCGCGGGGTGACGGAGGCGTCGCTGAATTATTTCAGCAAGCCGGTAGCTGAGCTTTCCATCGATGAAGCAGCGTTTCTCGGAGGATTGCCCAAGGCGCCGAGTCACTATAATCCATTGCGTCATCCGCATGCGGCCCAAACAAGGCGCAACTGGGTCATTGATCGCATGGCCCATGACGGTTACGTCGTGCCGGGCCAAGCTGCGGCCTTGAAAGCGGAGCCAGTTCGATTGGGCGCAGATCAATGCGGCAGCGGCAGCGATGAAGCGAACGGTCCGGCCACGATCGCCGTAGTTTCCGACCACTATGGACAGGCTATTGGCTCAATAGACAAAGATGTTTCCCGCGCCGAACCATGACGGCCACGAGCATGCGCCGGACAAGCTAGAATCGAGGCGAATCCTTGGAGTCCTCGGCAGGTATTTTGCAGGAAAATCTAGCGCGAAGGGCTGTTTTGAAGCGTTGATGGTCGCGCCGGATAACTTCGGGGAATGACCGGAAAGGGTCAGGGGACTAAACCGCTTCGCGGTAACGGCGGCGAGATCGTGGGCTTGGAATAGCTGATGCGCGGCGCCTGACCTGTCTCAAAATCATGGGGTTCAACCCCATGCGAGACAGGAGCTTTCGCGATGATCGACAATCCCAACAGCCCGTTGCGCCAGCGCATGATCGAAGACATGACGGCGCGCCGCTTCACCGAGAAGGTGCAGAAGGATTACCTTCGCAACGTGCGGAACTTTGCCGTCTTTCTTGGCCGTTCGCCGGACGCCGCCACGGCTGAAGACGTTCGGCTCTATCAGCTGCACATGGCCAAGCAGCTCATCGGCGCACCGACCATCAACGCCGCCGTCGCGGCGCTGCGCTTCTTCTTCAACGTTACGATCGATCGCCCTGACCTGGCTCGTCCTCTGACGGCCTTGCATCAGCCGCGCAGGGCGCCGATCGTGCTGAGCGAGGATGAAGTGGCCCGTCTCCTCGAAGCCGCGCCCGGCCTGAAGTACAAGGCCGCGTTCGGCGTCGCCTACGGCGCGGGATTGCGCGTCTCCGAGGTCGTGGCCCTGAAGGTGTCCGACATCGACAGCACGCGGATGACCTTGCGGGTCGAACAGGGAAAGGGCCAGCGGGACCGCTACGTCATGCTCTCGCCGCAACTGCTCGAATGGCTGCGCGACTGGTGGCGGGCAGCGCGACCCCAGGCCTGGCTGTTTCCAGGGATGAACCCGGTCAACCCGATGTCAGCCCGTCAGTTGAGCCGCGTCGTGCGCGAGACTGCGCGGGAGGCCGGCATCGCCAAGCGCGTGTCGCCCATACCCTTCGGCACAGCTTCGCCACCCATCTCCTCGAACGCAACGTCGATATCCGCGTGATCCAGGTTCTGCTCGGCCACGCCAAGCTGGAGACGACGGCGCTCTACACCCGCGTCGCCGTCAACACGCTCCGAGACGTCACCAGCCCGCTGGAGCGTCTGTGCGTAAACCTGACAGGGCAAGCGCCGCCCGCCTGACGGCGACGCCATGGCGCGGCCTTCCCTGGAGGTCGCGGATATCCTGCGCGTTCACGGCGCCGCCTATGCGCGCGCCCACGCAGGACATCTCAGCCTCGGCCAGCTCAAGGTCATGTCGGCGATAACGGCCTGCCGCACCGCAACGCTCGGCGGTCATGTCGCGCGCTGCGACGACTGCGGCCATGTCGAGATCGCCTACAACTCCTGCCGCAACCGCCACTGCCCCAAATGCCAGGGCGCGGCGGCGCGGCAGTGGCTCGCCGAACGACAGGCCGAGTTGCTGCCGGTCGCCTACTATCATGTCGTCTTCACGCTGCCGACGCCGATCGCGGCCATCGCGTTCCAGAACAAGGCCGCGATCTACGACCTCCTGTTCAAAGCCGCCGCCGAAACTTTGATCACCATCGCCGCCGACCCCAAGCATCTTGGCGCCCGCGCCGGCATCACCGCCGTGCTCCACACCTGGGGTTCGGCGATGACCCACCATCCGCACATTCACATGATCGTCCCCGGCGGCGGCCTGTCGCCGGACGGCGCCCGCTGGATCGCCTGCAGGCCCGGCTTCTTCCTGCCAGTGCGCGTGCTGTCGCGCTTGTTCCGCCGGCTTTTCCTCGAAGGACTTGCCGCGCTTCACCATGCCGGCCGCCTGGCCTTTTTCGGCGATCTCGCCGCGCTCGCCGGCAAGGAGGCCTTCGCGGCCGCGCTCGCCCCGGTGCGCCGATCGGAATGGATCGTCTACGCCAAGCGCCCCTTCGCCGGGCCAGAAGCCGTGCTCGCCTATCTCTCGCGCTACACCCACCGCGTGGCGATCTCCAACAGCCGCCTCCTTGGCTTCGACGGCGGGAATGTCACCTTTCGCTGGAAAGATTATCGCGCCCGGGGTAAGGCGTCAGGCAGAAGCTGGATCAAGTCGATGTCGCTGTCGGCGGACGAGTTCATCCGCCGTTTTCTCATGCACGTCCTGCCCAGCGGCTTCCATCGCATCCGCCACTACGGGCTGTTCGCCAGCCAGAGGCGCGCCGCAAATATCACGCGCCTGCGCCAACTCATTCCCAAGACCGAGGACGCCGAAAGACCTCAGCTCGATCTCGGCGCGACAAGCCAAGCGCCGCAAACGATAACGCCAGATCCTTCCGAGGCGACGGCGCTCAAAGCCTGCCCTTGCTGCGCTGGGCGCATGCGCGTCGTCGAGACTTTTGCGCGCGGCGCGACGCCGCGCGGCTTCAAGACCGATTGCGCGGGGTTCGACACCTCATGACCAAAACCAAAGGCCGCCCGCACGCTGCCGACATTGCGTCGAGAACGCGCGGATGACGATCTCGTCGCATCAGCGCCCAAAGCGCAAGAACCGTGCGTCTCATCAAACTCAACGTCGCAACAGCCGCCATCGGCCGCCGTCAAAACGCCCCGCGCCCATCCCTTCAAAAGCTTCTCGCCAGCCGGACAGCCCTCAGAGCCAGGACGCCCCTTCCGTAATCCCCATAGATCGCCGTCTCAACCATCGAGCTCAACGTCCCGCGGTTTCCTCCCATGGAGGCTTTCGGTCGCCGGCCCGCCGGCGACACGCAGCATCCGTGATGG
>CAVPZS010000012.1:0-662057 GCA_963710275.1 uncultured Alphaproteobacteria bacterium
CGTTGCCGACCATCCTGATCCGTTCAACGACCGTCTCGTTTGTGGCGGCCAAAAAGCCTTTTGCCGTGACGGCGGCAGCGACGCGCCAAGTCGGGTCAGACTGCCTTGGCTAATTGAACGAAGCTTTTCACTTCCTGGCTCAATTGCGCCGAATGTCCGGTCAAATTTTCGGCCGCGCCTAGCACTTCGCTGGCGGCCTTGCCCGTTTCGTCGGCCGCCTGATTGACGCCGAATATACTGGCGGCGACAACTCGCGTGCCTTCGGCAGCCTCCTGGACGCTGCGGGCGATTTCCTTCGTCGCTTCGCCCTGCTGTTCGACGCCGTCGGCGATAAGCGCAGCATTGCTGCTGAGCTCCTCGATGGTGGCGCTGATCGAATGGATCGCCGCGTCGGCGTTTTTGGTAGCGCTTTGGATCTGGTTGACAGCAAGAGCGATTTCCTCGGTCGCCTTGGCGGTCTGGCTGGCGAGGCTTTTGACTTCGTTGGCGACCACGGCGAAGCCTTTGCCTGCCTCTCCGGCGCGAGCGGCCTCGATGGTGGCGTTCAGCGCCAGCAGATTTGTCTGCCCGGCGATGTCCTAAATCAATTGCACGACGGCGCTGATCTTTTCGGCGTTTTCGACCAGCGCTCGCATCAGCGCATTAGTTTGCTGGGCTTCCTGGACTGCTCGATCGGCCATGCCAGATGAATTCGCTACGTGGCGCAGGACCTCCACGATCGAGCGCGACAATTGTCCGGCGGCCGACGCGACGGTTTGCACATTGACGCTGGCTTCCTCGGATGCGGATGCGACACCCGCCGATTGTCCGCGTGTTTGCATGGCGATAGCCGACATGGCTTGCGCCGTCGTGTACATTTGCGTTCCGGCTGCGGCAACCGAACCGAGCGACGTCTGCGCCTTGCCGTCGAAGTCTTGGAGCAGGGCCGCGAGCTTTACACCACGTTGGGCCGTTTGCTCCAGCAGCGCCTCCTGATAGACCGAAATGGCGACGTCCATATCGAGCATGACGGCGCTATTGACCGCAAGTAACGCCTCTTTCAATTTGCCGGGCGACCAGCGATAGGTTTCCGTCGCCAGCTCCGTCAGCCTGGCCAGGACGAAATTATAGCCGCCGATATACCAGCGCGGCTCCAGCCCGATTTTATTGTGGATGAGCCCGATGGCGCGCACGCCGGAAAAGTAACCATCATCAAAACGTCCTGAAAACAGGCGCTCCCAATGCGCATGCTGCGCGTTTTTCAAGCGGGGCGAATCGTCGCCGACGAGCTTGGCGAGAGCAGGAACAGTCCCTACGTGATTGTAAAAGCCGTCGAGAATTTGGGGCATGCGGGGTTGGGCAATTTTCCAAAACGCGGCCAGAACCTGCCGCGTCTCCTGATCAATTTGCAGGAATTTCAATCGAAATGAATTATCGGGTTGCGTATTAAAAGACATTTGAGCCTCCGGCGAGCGAACTTGCGCAAATTGACGTGCATTCGGCCAAGCCCGTTCATCGGACTAATGTTATTGAAAATAAATCAATTTAGCTTGCGTGAAGCTGCTTGCGCTGAACGCGGTCGTGCAGGCGTGAAAAAATCAAGTATTTTTGACCAAAAGCCGAGCACGCCATGATCCATGGCATGGTTGGCGCAGAAACCGGGGGAAATTTTCGCCAGCGTCTGCATTTTAGCGCCGAGCGGCCCTTGCTTGCGACGACTGCAATCTTCCGCTTTCCGCCGTTTTGCGCCTTCGGATGGAGAGCCCCACAGCCGCGACACACGCCCTTGGCGGCACGATCTCGCGACCGAACGTCCAGAAATGAAAACCCCGCTGAGGCGCCGCAGCGGGGTTTTGTGGTCCATCGGTGACGGCGCTCCGTCACGCTTCCTTGTTGTCCACGCCTGCGGAAGCGAAAGTCGCCATGTCCTTGTGGCAGGCCAGCGCCGCCTTGACCACGCCGATCGCCAGCGCCGCGCCGGAGCCTTCGCCCAGCCTCATGCCGAGATCCAGCAGCGGTTTCTTGCCGAGCTTTTCCAGAACCTTGGCGTGGGCGCCTTCGGCCGAGACATGGGCGGCGACACAATGGTCGATGCTGGCGGGATCGAGCGCGTGCAGGATGGCGGCCGCCGCGCAGACGACATAGCCGTCGAGCAGCACTGGCGCATGTTCCGTGCGCGCCGCGAGGATGGCCCCGGCCATGGCGGCGATCTCACGACCGCCAAGCCGTCGGAGCACCTCGAACGGATCGGAGAGGTGATCCTTGTGCAGCGCCACGGCCCGCTCCACCGCGTCGACCTTGCGTTTTAAACCCTCATCGTCGACGCCGGTGCCGCGGCCGACCCAGTCCGAGGCCTTGCCGCCATAGAGCGCATAATAAATGGCCGCGGCGATGGTGGTGTTGCCTATGCCCATTTCGCCCAGCGCCAGCAGGTCGGCGCCGCCCGCGATCGCCTCCATGCCGAAGGCGATGGTGGCGGCGCATTCGCGCTCTTCCATCGCCGGCGCTTCGGTAATGTCCTTGGTCGGAATGTTCAGCGCCAGTTCGAACACTTTCAGCCCCGCGCCATAGGCGGCGCAGATCTGGTTGACGGAGGCGCCGCCGGCGGAGAAATTCTTCAGCATCTGCGCGGTGACGCTGGCCGGATAGGGCGACACGCCCTGGGCGACGACGCCGTGATTGCCCGCGAACACCACCACGGTCGGACGGTCGAGGGTCGGCTCTGCCTTGTCCTGCCACGCGGCGAGCCATTCCACCAGTTCCTCAAGGCGCCCCAGCGATCCCGGCGGCTTGGTCAATTGCGCGTCGCGCGCGCGGACCTCGGCCACGGCCGCTTCCGAAGCTGGCGGCAGGTTGGCCAGGAGGGCGCGGAAGGCGTCGAAGGGATGTTCTGCGGACGGGATTTTCAGCATTTTAGGGCCTGCGAATTTCTGAGCGACGCAAAAATGATCGCCCTTCGCCACGTCATAGAACATTTGGCGGGAAAGCAAAGGGGCAGGGGCGACGGCGCTGCGGGAGCCCCAAGCCGATCGCGGTCCTGGCGTTTGGAGAAAGGCCGCGCGAGGCTTACAATAATGGCAAAGGAAACGCTGAGGGGAGGCTACAATGCGCCGAACGATCCTTGGGGTGGTGGCGAGTTTCGGATTCATCATGCTCTGGACATCGCCGCTGCTAGCGGACAGCTGCTCCGGCCGAGTTCGCGTATGCCAGGCCTATTGCGAAAAAGTTCAGGGGAACTCGCCCATCTGCCTCGGCAATTGTCAGGATTCCCTCGCGCAATGCAAATCCACGGGATGCTGGGAAAGCAGGGTCGTCGCAAGACGCTGCGGCTTTGCCAGGCAATAGCTGGTAATCACGAAAGACTGTCGCGCGTTTGCCGCTGACGTAAGCTTTGCGGAGATCTCCCATGTCCGTTCGTTCGATCCGGCTGTTGTTCTCATGTCTTGCCGCCATGCTGATGACGGCGGCGCCGCTTCATGCCGAAAGTTGCTCCGGCCGATTGCGGGTCTGTCATGCCTTTTGCGAGAAAAATTACAATAACGCGCCGCGATGTATTGGAACTTGCCAGGGGATATACCAGCAATGCCAGTCGACCGGCTGCTGGGAAAGCCGCGTTACGGCGAAGCGCTGCGGCTATTCGCGCGGCTAGGCCGGAAGCGCGGCGCCAGCGATTTTCAACGCCGTTAACGAAATGTTCGGCAAGGATTTTTATAGGTTACGGCCATCCTCTTGGGATAACGCCATTGTGATTTGAGTTCAAAACAAAACCACGGATATTTCATTTTGTCGCATCGATGGCCGTCCGCTGCATCGCGCAGCGTTATGAGGCCTATTTGTGACCATCATGGCGTTGCGAACGTGTATAAATTGAGGGCGCTCATGCGTAAGTTGGAAAATGTTCCCGTTATTTGGCGACAATATATTATACAACTTGAAAATGAACTCAGGAAAATCGAACAGGCCTTGATCCAGGCTGGCGGCGCCGAGACGTCCGAATTACGCGCGCGCGCCGAACGCATTCGCCAGAGCATCGCGCATTTGTCCTGAAAGGGACGAAAACCTTCCCGAATTTCAGTCAGAAAGGCGATCCCATGTTGATAGCCGCACTTTACGACGGACAGGTGGATCACCGGCGCATCGAACTTCTCTACCAGGACGCCCCCCATGATTTCGGCCTGTTTTCCAATTCGGGAGGCAAGCAGGACTGGCGGGCGATCAGCTTCGCCCAAGCGAAGAAGTGGATGTCGCGGCACGCCCGGCGCGTCACGGTCATAGCCGACGTGCGCGGCCTTTGCCGCCGTCAGGACGAGCCGGCGCCCGGCGACGTTCCAGCCGCATGAACGCCTGCTGAACGATCCGCTCAGCGCCTATTCATGGTGGCGGGCCCATGCTGTTTTTCGTCGTTAATCGACGAGAAAACAGGAGCTTGCCATGCTGAACGTCAAGAAGGCCCTGAGCGTTGCGCTTGTCGTGGGCGCCGCCGGGCTGTCCCTCCCCGCCGCCTCCACTGCCGCCGCGGCCATGCCGCTCGCCGGCATCGATCCGGCCGTCGTCCGCGACGGTCAGGCCGGCGCGCAAATCGAACAGGCCCGCTGGGTTTGCGGTCCCTATCGCTGCCATTGGGCTCCCTGGGGCTATGGCCCTTATTACGGCTACGGCTACGGCCCGGGCTGGGGCGGCGGCTGGCGAGGCCGCGGCGGCTGGGGACATGGCGGCTGGGGACATGGCGGACGCGGCCGCCGCTGACATCCTTCGACGCGACATGCAAAACCCGCCGGAGCGCATCCGGCGGGTTTTCAATTCGCCCGGCCAATAGGTCAGACCCGCCCGAGGCGGGTTTACGCCAGTTCCGCCTTTTCGCGCAGATTGCGCGGCAGGGGGAAGGAGACGTCCTCCGTCGCGGTGGTCACGGTGTCGAGAACGAGGTCGAATCTTTCGGCGAAGGCGTCGAGAATTTCCTCGACCAGGATTTCCGGGGCCGAGGCGCCCGCCGTCACGCCCAGCGACTCGATGCCCTGCAAGCGGCGCCCAGTCGATGTCGGTGGCGCGCAGCACCAGCTGCGCATGGCGGCAGCCGTTGCGCTCGGCCACTTCCTTCAGGCGCTGCGAATTGGAGGAATTGGGCGAGCCGACGACGATGAAGGCGTCGACCTTGTGCGCGATTTCCTTCACCGCTTCCTGGCGGTTGGTCGTGGCGTAGCAGATGTCCTGCTTGTGGGGGCCGACGATGTCCGGATATTTGTTCCCGCAGGGCGTTGACCACCACCGCCATGTCGTCGACCGACAGCGTCGTCTGGGTGACATAAGCCAGGGCGTCCTCGGCCGCAAAGGTCAGGGCTCGACGTCCTCGGCGCTTTCCACCAGGGTCACCGCGCCGTCGGGCAATTGCCCCATCGTGCCGATCACTTCGGGATGGCCCTTGTGGCCGACCAGCACCACCTTGCGGTCGCGGCGGAAATGGATTTCCGCCTCGCGGTGGACCTTGGTCACCAGCGGGCAGGTGGCGTCGATGGCGAGCAAGCTCGCGCCCTTCGGCCTCTTCCGGCACGGCTTTCGGCACGCCATGCGCGGAAAACACCACAGGCGCGCCGTCGTCCGGCACTTCGCTCAATTCCTCGACGAAGATCGCGCCCTTGCGCTTTCAGGCCGTCGACCACATAGCGGTTATGGACGATTTCGTGCCGCACATAGACCGGCGCGCCGAATTTCCTGAGGGCGTGTTCGACGATGTCGATGGCCCGCACGACGCCGGCGCAGAACCCGCGCGGCGCGCAAAGAAAGACGTTCAGGCTTTGGCTTGGCTTGCATCCTGTTCCCTCGGCGGGCCGCGTTTTCGCGCGGAGTAGTGGGCGGGCGTCCGTCCTGTCAACCCTGCGGCCTGTCGACGAGTCCCGCGCCGCGGTTTCGCCTCACTTGCAAGTTAGAGCTCGGCCATTGCGAGCCGCCCGGCTTTCAACGCTGAAATTCAACGCTTAAAACAGCGATTTGTCAAAAGACAGGCGGCGGGCCTCCGCCGTCCCAATCGCGAAGGCAAGCAAGGCTGACATGTCTGAACTGACCAGCGAGACGAGCTTTCTCGTCCCGATCCTGATCCTTCTCGGCGCGGCGCGTGGTTTTCGCGCCCCTGTTCCGGCTCATCGGCCTGGGCTCGGTGATCGGCTATCTCGTCGCCGGCATGGCGATCGGTCCGTCGGGCCTCGGCCTGATCGCCGATCCGCGCATGACCCTGAACATTTCCCAGCTCGGCGTCGTGCTGCTGCTGTTCCTGATCGGGCTGGCGCTCAAGCCGGCGCGGCCTGCACGCCATGCGGCGCGACATTGCGCTGGTCGGCCTCAGCCAGATGGTGTTCACCGCCTCGGTCATCGGCTATGCGGCGCGGCAGATTCCTGGGCCTCGGCCATTTCGCCGCGCGCGGCGGCGGGCATGGCGCTGGCCTTTTCCGCCACCGCCATCGCCATGCAACTTGCTGGAGGAGCGCGGCGACGACGCAGACCGCCTACGGCCGGCGCTCCTTCGCCGTGCTGCTGGCGCAGGATATCGCCGTCGCGCCGGTGCTGGCGCTGCTGCCGCTGCTGTCGCGGCGGCGATCCGCTCGAAAGGCTCGATGCACAACGCCCTGATCGGCTTGTCGCAGGCTTCGGCGGCCCTGGCCTTCATCCTGGTCGCCGGCCATTACGCGCTCAATCCGCTGTTTCGCCTGCTGGCGCGGGCCGGGGCGCGCGAAATCCTGACCGCGGCCGCGCTGCTGATCGTGCTCGGCGCGGCCGTGCTGATGGAATCGGTCGGCATGTCCATGGCGCTCGGCGCCTTTCTTGCCGGCATCCTGCTGTCGGAATCGAATTTCCGTCATCAGCTCGAAGCCGACATCGAGCCGTTTCGCGGCCTGCTGATGGGCCTGTTCTTCATGTCGGTCGGCATGTCGGTCGATCGTCATCTGGTCGCGGACCATTTCGGCTTTCTCGCGGCAGCCGCGCTCGCCATCCTCGCGGTGAAAATGGTCCTGGTCTTCGTCCTGTTCCGGCTGACCGGCTCCTCGTCGCGCGAAAGCCTTTCCGCTGCCGGGGTGCTGACGCCGGCGGGCGAATTTTCCTTCGCCATTTTCCCGCTCGCGGCCGCCGCGCATCTGATGTCGGCGAAGCAGGCCAGCCTGCTTTCGGCGCTCGCGGCGATCACCATGGTCGCCGGGCCGTTTTTCGCCAAGGCGACGGAACGGCTGGCCGGGGCCTTCGAGCGCCGCAAGCCGAAGGCGCGCCGGCTGCAGGCGCCGCCGCCCGTCATTCCCAAGGAGAGGCGCGGCAAGGTGCTGGTGATCGGCTTTGGCCGCTTCGGCCAGATCGCGGTGCAGCCGCTGCTGTCCGAGCGCATCGACGTGACCGTGATCGACACCTCGGTCGAGCGCATCCGCAACGCCGGCAAATTCGGCTTCAAGGTCTATTTCGGCGACGGCTGCCGGCTCGACGTGCTGCGTTCGGCCGGCGCGGGAGAGGCGCGCATCATCGCCATCTGCGTCGGCGACCGCAAGATCGCCAACGCCATCGCCGACCTCGCGCGGGAAAATTTCCCCATGGCCAAGGTCTTCGCCCGCGCCTATGACCGCATCCACGCCATCGACCTGCTGGAGCGCGGCGTCGACCACCAGATCCGCGAAACGCTGGAATCGGCGCTGCTGTTCGGCGGCGCGGCGCTGGTCGAATTGCGCGGCGATCCCGATCGGGCGCAGGAAGTCGTGGACCATGTGCGCCAGCTCGACAGCGACCGGCTCGCCATCCAGCAGGCGGGCGGCGCGCCGCCGCCTCCCTTCTACCGAGCCCAGCGCGCCGCCGCGCTGGCGCCGGAGCCCCTGGTCAAGCCTGCGGGCAAGTCGCAGGGCCTGACCAAGGAAAGTCAGGATATCGTCGACATGGCCGACCGCACGGCCAATCATCTGTCCGATCAGATGGCCGACCATGCGGCGAATTAAGCTCAAGCCAAGCCTTTGTCGGAAAACCGTGATCTCGCCGTCTTAATCCTGATATGGCGGCGCATGCGCTCGCAAATCGGCGCGCCTTGCGCTATTTTCGCGTGGGAAACCGGAGCCCGCTTGTTTCGGTCCGCCCACGATTTTGAAAAGAGGATAAAATGGATCTTTCCGCTCTCATCCAGGCCGCGCATGGCGGCGACGCCGTGGGCAGCATTGCTTCGCAATTCGGTATTTCGCCCGAGCAGGCCAATGCCGCGATCAACGCTCTCGCGCCGGCCCTGGCGCAAGGTCTGCAAAACCACATTCAGAGCGGCGAAGGCCTCAGCCAGATCGTCGGCCATCTGACCGACCCGTCCCATCAGGCGACCTTCGACGATCCCAACGCCGCGCAGTCGCCGGCGGCGGCCAGCGCGGGCGGCGACCTGCTGGGCCAGATCTTCGGCAGCGCGCGGCGTCAGCCAGATCGCCCAGCACATTGGCGCGGAAACCGGCATCAGACCCGAGCGTGCTCAACCAGCTCATGCCGGTCGTCGCCTCCATGGCGGCGGGCGGCGTCGGCAAGACCCTGCAGGACAGCGGCATGGGCGGCCTGCTGTCGCAACTGGGCGGCGCGGGCCGGCCAGGGCGGCGGTCTCGGCTCCATCCTCGGCTCGGTCGCCTGCGGCGGCGCAGGGCGGCCAGGGCGGCGGCATCGGCGGAATGATCAGCAGCGTGGTGGGCTCGCTGTTCGGCGGCGGCCAGGCCGCTGCGCGGCCGGCGCGACCGGCGCGGCGCCCGGCGGCTGGCGGCGGCCTCGACCCCGCCCTGATGCAGGCGGGCATGAACGCCCTCAGCGGGTTGTTCCAGTCCTGGCCGGGCTCCGGCGCCCTGCAGAGCGTGCTGGGCCAGGTCCTGGCGAAGCGCTGAGCTTTCGTCCGGCGCAAAGATTGCGGCTTTCGCGGCTTCGCCTTATTTAGGGCGAAGCCGGCGGAGGGAGAAGGGCGTCTTTCCGGCGCCCTTGTCTCTCGTCGTTCCCTATGTTCCTGATTGAAAGCCGACCATGGCCCGCGACGTTGTCGATGAAACCCTGATCTCGTCGCGCGACGAACTTGATCCGACTGGTTCGAAGCGGGCTGCAAGCCGCAGGGCCCGTTCCTGATCGGGACGGAACACGAGAAAATTCCCTTCTACCGCGCCGATCTGCGCCCGGTTCCCTATGAGGGACAGCCCGATCTCGGGCGCGGCGGCGTCAAGGCTCTGCTCGAAGGCCTGCGCGATTCCCAGAACTGGGAGCCGATCGAGGACGAGGGCGCAATCATCGGCCTTTTCGATCCGCGCGGCGGCGGCGCCATTTCGCTGGAGCCGGGCGGCCAGTTCGAATTGTCGGGCGCGCCGCTTCGATTCCGTCCACCAGACCAAAGCCGAGCTGCAGGCCCATTTCGACGCACTGGCGCCGCTGAGCGAAGAACTTGGGCGTCGGCTTTCTCGACCTCGGCATGAGCCCCCTGTGGACGCGCGAGCGAGACGCCGGCCATGCCCAAGCAGCGCTACGCGATCATGGCGCGCTATATGCCCAAGGTCGGAAAGCTCGGCCTCGACATGATGTTTCGCACCTCCACGGTGCAGACCAATCTCGATTTCGCGTCGGAAGCGGACATGGTCGCGAAGATGCGGCTGGCCCTGTCCCTCCAGCCGCTGATCACCGCGCTGTTCGCCAATTCGCCCTTCACCGACGGCAAGCCCAACGGTTTCCAGTCGATGCGCTCGCAGATCTGGACGGATACCGATCCGGCGCGCACGGGCATGATCCCCTTCGTGTTCGACGAGGGCATGGGTTTTGAGCGCTATGTCGATTATGCGCTCGACGCGCCGCTCTATTTCGTCAAGCGCGGCGATCTCTACCACGACGTGGCCGGCGCCTCGTTCCGCGACCTGCTGGCCGGGAAGCTGGCGCAATTGCCCGGCGAATTCGCTACCCTGTCCGACTGGGCCAACCATCTTTCGACGCTGTTCCCGGAAGTGCGGCTGAAGCGCTATATCGAAATGCGCGGCGCCGATGTCGGGCCGAGCGCCCACGTCCACGCCCTCGCCGCGCTTTGCGCCGGCTTGTTCTATGACCACGCGGCAGGCGCCGCCGCCTGGGATCTGGTGAAGGACTGGACGGCGGAAGAGCGCCAGGCCCTGCGCCGGGATGTGCCGACGCTGGGGCTGCGGGCGAAAATCGGCGGGCGAAGCCTGCTCGAGCTCGCACGCGACGTCTTGCCCCTGGCCCGCGCCGGCCTCGCGCGCCGCCGCCGCCTCGACGCCGGCGGCGAGGACGAAGGCGCAATATCTGCTGCCTCTGGAGGAGATCGCCGCGACCGGGACCAACCTGGCCGAACGGCGTCTCGCGCTTTTCCACGGCGAATGGCGTGGCGACGTGACGCGGGCTTTCGAGGATTGCGTGTTCTGAACAAATAACCGCCCCCGTCTTGCGACAGGGGCGGCCGAGTTTCCGTTGACCGGCTGATTGTTGTTATGAAAGGGCTCTAGACCGCGAGCGGAAGAGACCATTTTGCCTTGGGCGCGCTGACGAGGGCGCGGGCCGAGGCCAGGCCGACGAGGATAACCACCTCCCCCTCGTCGTCCTTGACAAGGATGCGCCCGTCCGCTTCCGTCTCGCCATTGGCGAGTTCGCCGACCTTGGTCCAGGCGGCGGCGAGATTTTCGAGCGCCACGGAAGTTTCCATGGCGACGCTGTCGTCACTGCGGCGCAGCGCGAATTGATAACGCGTCATCGGGATCTCCCAATCAGATTTGGATTCGTCAGCGCGGGCGGGCGTAGCCGGTTCGCGCGACCTGGACGCGCAAGGGCGCAGGCGTCCTCCTGGTCCGAAGACCTGTCACGACCGCTTGCAGGCGGGCCGCGGCGAGGCTCGGCCTCGAGAAATGGCGGGCGACGAAAAGCCGCCAGCCGCGGAAGCTCCGGCCAGGGGAAAGGTTCACGCCGAAGCTCACGCGGCGCCTCGCTCGACACGCGGATGGGCCTTGACCGGTTGCGGCGCGACAAAGCTCTGGGCGCCTGGCGCCGGCTTGTCGAGAACTGGCGCGCTCAAGAGTTCCTGCGCGGGCTTCGGCTTGGCGGGGGCCTCGGCGGGCGCGGTCTTCAGCACCGTCTTGACAGTATCTGCGGCGAGGTCGGTGAAGATTTCCCGCAGTTTCCTGGATTCGCCGACCGAGGCGTCGTAATGCGCCTTGGCGTGTTCGCTCGAAGCCGTAATCGCCTCAGTCAAAGACTTCGCGGAGATCAGTTTCGAGACCAGCGCCGATTGATTGCGACAGGTTTCAGCAGAATAATCCCTGGTTTCTGCAAAGATCTTTTCGGCGCTGCGAGCGAATACGCCAGCGATTGCACTGATTGCGTCGATCTGGTTGCTGGCAAATTTGTTGATCGATTGAAAATTGTCCGACATTGAGCTTTCTCCGGTGATGCCGACGTTGGGAGCCCAACGTGGGTCGCTCGACTTGCCGCGAGCTGTTCTTTTGACGGGCCGGACTATAACCAGATCGAAAAAGACGGGACAATTCGTGGACGCCCCTACGTGGTTCCACGTAAATAGTTGAATCCTCCGGAAAACTTGAGCTTGGACGGGTCCTGCGGCCGGATCACGAAATTTTTGAAAAATTATTTGGCGGCGATCGACATGCGCACCAGTTCGGCGATGCTTCCGGCGCCGGTCTTGCGCATGACATTGGCGCGGTGACATTCGACCGTCCGCTCGCTGATGCCCAGCTCCCGGCCGATGATCTTGTTCGACTTGCCAAGCAGCAGCCCGTTGAGCACCTCGTTCTCGCGGGCGCTGAGGACCGCCATCTTCGCCGTCGGCGCGCCCTTGGCCGCCTCGGCGTTCTGGTCGAAGGCGCGTTTGACGGCGGCGATGAGCGAATCGGCGTGGAAGGGTTTCTCGATGAAATCGACCGCGCCCTGCTTCATCGCATGCACCGCGAGCGCGACATCGGCATGTCCCGAAATCACGATGACCGGCAAGGTCACGCCGAATTGCTGCAACTTGATCAGCAGGTCGATGCCGTTGATATCGGGCATGCGCACATCGGTCACGACGCAGCCGTCGGTGGCCTTGTCCAGCGCGCCGAGAAAATCCTGCGCCGAACGATAGCTTTTGGTCTGAAACCCGGCGGTTTCAAGAAACAGCTCGACCGAGTGGCGCACCAGGCCGTCGTCGTCGATAATGTGCACGGTCTGACCGCTGCTCACGTCCTGCGCCTCCAGTTCGCTTGCGGTCGTGGCTCGCGCCGCTCTGATCGTCGATAATTGCTGGTAGTGACTCACGATGCTTCCCGAGCAATAGCGCGAAACGCCGTCATGGAGAAATCGCAATACGTATAACCCACAACGCAAGGACCCCGCCAAGGTTGCGGATGACGGAAATCAATTTCGGCTCGTTGGCCCCATCCAATCTCTGCTTTGCGTCCCTTGCGCGGAAAACCTTGCGTCAAGATGTCACATGCCGTCAAGGCTCGGATCTTTCAGCCGCAGGCGCTCCCGAGGCGGCCCGGTTTCGACGGCGCGATCCAGGCCATGGCCGCTGCGCGGCGTCTCCACGGTCGATGGCCCGGCGCGCGACGGGCCGGCGCTCCAGGCGCTGTCGTGGCTCAAGGGCGCACGGATATGGCCGGCGTCCTGAGCCGCGGCGGTTCGGCAGACCGACGGAAGGCCGAGAACCAGAATGGCCGCGAGGACAAGAACTTGGGCAAGAAGGGCGACTTGGGAATGCGACATTTTTCGCGAGGCCATTCGCAGGCTCCGAAACAGGGCCTGCCTTAAGATCGCATTATAATGGCGAGATCATGTCCTGCACAGCTTCCGTCCCGCCTCCGCCTGGTTTCGCCAGTCGCCCAGCGCCGCCTGCGCCAGCGCCAGCGCCGCCACCGCCGCCGTGTCTGCGCGCAGGACGCGCGGCCCGAGCGAAATGCGAACCGCGCTCGGCAAGCCCGTGAGCAAGCGCCGCTCATGCTCGTCGAACCCGCCTTCGGGGCCGATCAGCACGGCGAATTTGGCGTAGCCGGCGCCGGCGGCGCGCAGGGCGGCGAAAGGTTCGGCGATCTCGGCCGCCTCGTCGCAAAAAATCAGCAACCGGTCCTGCGGCCAGGCCGCCAGAGCGCTTTCGAGCTTCTCCTCGGCGACGACCTCGGCAAGGGCGGTCATGCCGCATTGCTCGGCCGCCTCGACGACATTGGCGCGCATCCGCTCCAGATTGATTCGGCTGGCCTGGGTTCGGCGGGTCAGGACGGGCCGCAGCCGCCGCGCCCCCATTTCCACGGCCTTCTGCGCCATATAGTCGAGCCGCGCATGCTTGAGCGGCGCGAACAGGTAATCGACGTCGGGCAGATCGTCCTGCGCGCGCGAAAACGTTTCGACGCGCAAGGCGGCGGATTTCTTCGCAACGCCGAGCGTGGCGCGCCATTCGCCGTCCCGGCCGTTGAAAACCAGCAAGCCTGCGCCCTCGCCGAGCCGAAGGACATTGACGAGATAATTGGCCTGTTCGCGCGTCAGCTCCACGCGCGCGTCCTCGGTCAGCGACGCGTCCACGTAGAGACGATGGCTCGTGAAATCCAGCCGAGGTCATGCCTGTTCCTTGAGGGTTCAGTTCTTGGGAAGGGCAAGGTCGAATTCGGCCGGCGACGGGCCGGCGACAGTGACGCGGACCGGTTCGTCCGGCATGGGCTGCTGCGAGGGATGTTCGACCAGGGTGAGCAGGAAGGCGCCGGCGCCCGTCGGATCGGCGGCGGATTCGACATAAAAGCCTTTCGGCGCCTCGATAAAAACATCCTGAGCAACGCCGGACGGAATTCGCAGCAGCCATTGCGGTTTGTCGCGCGTACCCGGCCGGGCGGAGACCTGGGCGAAGGCGCCGGCCTCGGCCGAGGGCAGGCGGCGGGGAATTTTCGCCAGAGCCTCGGTCATGTCCATCACGCCAGATGAGGCGTCGCCGTCCGGAGGCAAATTAAGCCGCATATCTGCGTGCGCCGGCAGGCAGAGCTTGTCGCAGATGGCGTAATCGACGCTCAACGCCAGGACCGCGGGCTTGTCCTTCTGGCGCAGCGCAAAGCGTATGGGGAAAACAACGTCGCGCCTATAGCCAAAGGCCTGCGCGCCCTCTTCGTCGATGCGCTCGGGTTGAGGATAAAGCGCTTCTGCCTCTGCGACGTTTTCGGAATGGGCGAAATCGAATTTCGGCGCCGCGCCGGCGTCGCCGGGATTGCGCCAGTAGGTGACTGCCGCGCCCTCCAGGTGGATAGCCAGACCGGCGTAGCGGGCGCCGTGGATGGAGCCGCCGTCGATCAGCCCCGCCTGGGACCGCGGCGCGGGAGCGGCTGCCACGGCGCATCGGACGTTCATGCCTGCGCCCGCGCCCAAGAGTGCGGCCGCGCCAGGAACCTGGCGGCGATGTGGCTGGAAAAGAACCGCACGCGACGACCGGCCCGCAGGCGCCGATCGGTCTGAGACGCATCTAAGCGAAAATTACGTGGAGTCCGGGCTTCCCTTTGCACGATCATCCTTTAGCATGTTTCCCCAGCGGGCGCGAAATTGCGGTTTTCCCTTTCTTCAAAAAAAAAGCCGCGTAGTTAAGTAGGCTGGAGGCGGCCAGGAGATCGTGGAAGCGGCCGGACCGGCCGATCGACGAAAACGAGGACAGGACATCTCGATCGTGAAGCCAGTTGAAGCCAGTTCCTATCTCGAAGGCAAATGCCTCGTGGCCATGCCCAGCCTGCACGACGATTTTTTTGCGCGGTCGGTGGTCTATATCTGCGCCCATTCCAAGGATGGGGCGATGGGCCTGATCGTCAATCATCCCGCCGAGGGCGTCAATTTCGTCGATCTCCTGCTGCAGCTCAAGGTGATCGAGGCGGAGGAAAAGTCGGGCCTTAAGTTCGGCGCCGGCGAGGGGCGCGTGCTGACCGGCGGCCCCGTGGACTCCAGCCGGGGCTTCGTGCTGCATTCCCGCGACTACAAGTCGGCGGAAGCGACGATGATGATCGACGATTTCGTCGCCATGACCGCCACGCTCGACGTCCTGCGCGCGATCGCCCAGGGCGAGGGGCCAAAGCAGGCGGTGCTGGCGCTGGGCTATTCGAGCTGGTCGCCGGGCCAGCTTGAAAAGGAAATCCTCGCCAATAGCTGGATGGTCTGCCCGGCCGACGAGCAGCTGCTGTTCGACCAGGCCCATGAGACCAAATATGAGCGGGCGCTGGGCGCGATCGGCGTGGATTTGCGCTTCCTCTCCGATGAGGCCGGACACGCCTGAGCCCGATTGACGCTCGCGATAGCGCCGAGAAAAGCGGCAGCGCGGGAAGCTAGAGCGCCGGTTCGGCCGCCGCGCCCACGAGCTTGCGCGCATCCGCCGCGCTCAGGGGATGGCCGAAGGCGAACCCCTGCGCATATTCGCAGCCGATCTGGGAAAACTCGATCACGTCCGAACTCGCTTTCCGCGCCTTCGGCTACCGCCTCCATGCCGAAGTCATGGGCGAGGGTCACGATGGAGCGCAGCATGGAGACCCGGTCGCCCGCGCCTTCCTGGCGGGTCACGGAACGGTCGATTTTGATCGTGTCGAAGGGAAAGCGCTGCAGATAGGCAAGCGACGAATAGCCGGCGCCGAAGTCGTCGAGCGCCAGGCCCGCGCCGAGCTCCTTGAGCCGGCCAAGGATCTGCGCCGCATATTCGGGGTTTTCCATCACCAGGCTTTCGCTCAGCTCCAGCTTTAGCGAGAAGGGCAGCACGTTCACCCGCGCGAGGATGTTCTTGACGTCGGAGAGCAGGTCATGGCGCAGCAATTGCCGCGAGGACACGTTGACGTTGACGAAGATCGGCGGATTGACGTCGAGGGCCTTCTGCCACGCGGAAAGCTCGCGCGCCGCGCGCTGCAAGGAGAACAGGCCGAACTCGCCGATCAGTCCGGTCTCCTCCGCCAGCGGGATGAATTCGGTCGGCTCGATGCGGCCGAGGCGCGGATGCTGCCAGCGCAGCAGCGCGTCGAAGCCGGCGACGGTGCGGTCTTCCAGCCGCACCACCGGCTGGAAGAACAGCTTGATCTCGTCCCGCTCGAGCGCGCGGCGCAATTCGCTTTCCAGCGCCTGGCGGTTCGAGCCCTGCGAGCGCATGGACGGCCGGAACACTTCGATGCGGCCGCCGCCCTCGCGCTTGGCGGTGCGCATGGCGATTTCGGCGTCCTTGAGCATATCCTCGCGCTTGGGATGCCATTGCGGGTCGAACAGGGCGATGCCGACGGAAACGCTCAGCCCGATCTCGCGATTGGCGAAGGTCACCGGCGTCGAAACCGTGCGGCGGAGGCGGTCGGCGAGATTGACGATGTTTTCGGTCGCGTTCTGGGAGACCAGGATAATGGCGAAGAGGTCGCCGGAAATGCGCGCCAGCGTGTCGCGCGGCTGCAGCAGCCGGCCGAGCCGCCGCGCCACCGTCAGCAGGATGGAATCGCCGGCGGAGACGCCGACGGTTTCGTTGATCTTCTTGAACCGGTCGATGTCGATGCAGAGCACGGTCGGCCGCAATTCTGGCGCGCTTTCCGCCTGGACCAGCGCCAATTCCAGCCGGTCGAAGAAGATTTCGCGGTTGGGCAGCCCGGTCAGATTGTCATAGACGGCGTCGTGCAGCAGGCGCTCCAGCGCATTCTTCTGGTCGGTGACGTCGGCGAGCGTCCCGACCAGCCGCACCACGTCGCCCTCGGGGCCGACCACGGGACGGGCGCGCAGCCGGAACCAGAAATAATGCCCGTCGGTGGCGTGGAGGCGGAAGTCCTGGCACACCCGGCCGCGCCTCTGCTCCAGGACGGTGTCGAGGCAGGCGCGATAGCGGTCGCGCTCGAGCGGATGCAGCAGGCCCAGCCATGAGGACGCCGGCCCTTCCAGTTCGCCGCGCCGCAGGCCGAGCTGGTCCTCGATCTCCGGGCTGACGAAGATCTGGTCGCTCAAGACGTCCCAGTCGAAGATGATGTCGTTCGAGCCGGTGAGCGCGAGGGCCTTGCGCTCGACGTCGGTGATGGCGCCATGGGCGACGCCGCCCGAGGCGAAGGCGCTCTGCATGATGGTGAAGCCGATCAGCATCACCAGCAGCACCAGGCCGCCGAGCAGGGCCGGCGAGGCGAGGTCGTTGGTGAGCGAGCCGTTGACGGTGAAGCCGGCCGCGCAGACCCAGACCACCAGCAGGAGCCAGGTCGGGATGAGCATGACCGCGCGCTCCACGCCGTGGGTGGCGAGATAGAGCACCAGGATGAAGCCGACGGCGGCGATGGTCGCGAGCGAAATGCGCGCCACGCCCGCCGCGACCGGCGCGTCATAGACCGCGAGGCCGGCCAGGGCCAGCAGGAACAACAGCCATATGCCCGCGACATGGGAGGCGCGGACGTGCCAGCGGCTGAGGTTGAGATAGGCGAAGAGGAAGACCACAAGGGTCGCCGAGAGCACGGTTTCGGCGCCGGCGCGCCAGATGCGGTCGGCGTTGGTTTCGGTGCCGAACACCTTCGACCAGAAGCCGAAGTCGATGCAGATATAGGCCAGCACCGCCCAGGCCAGCGCGGCGGCGGCTGGAAAGATCACCGCGCCCTTGACCACGAAGACAATGGTCAGGAACAGGGCCAGCAGGCCGGCGATGCCTATGACGATGCCCTTGTAGAGCGTCAGGCTGGTGTTCTTGTCCTTGTAGGCGTCCGGCTCCCACAGATAGAGCTGCGGCAGTTTCGGCGTCTTCAATTCGGCGACATAGGTGACGGTTGCGCCTGGGTCGAGCGTCAGGCGGAACACGTCGGCGTCGGCGACGTCCTCCTTTTCCGGCGCTATGCCCTGGCTGGCGGTGATCTCGGCGATGCGCTCCGAGCCGAGGTCCGGCCAGATCACGCCCGAGCCGACCAGCCGGAAATGCGGCGCGACGATCAGCCGCTCCATCTGCTCGTCCGTGTCGTTGGTCAGCGCGAAGACGATCCACGAGGGATGGGCGTTCTGTTCGCGCGCGTGGACCTCGATGCGCCGGACAATGCCATCCGAACCGGGCGCGGTCGAAACCTGGATGCGATCGCCCTGGTTGGAATAATTCTCCGCCCAGCGCGTGAGATCGAGGGTCGAGCCATCCGGCGGCACGCGCGCCGATTCCACCGCGCCCGCCGGCAGGAGGCCGGCGACCAGGGCTAGAATCGAAAACAGGAAAACGAACCGGGACAGGCGCACGTGACCTTGAAGGAAGGAGCTTGGGCAAGATGCGAAGGTAATGAGGCGCGACGCGTGCGCTCCATTCGTGTCGGAACTGTGTCTTTCAAAGGCATAGCTGCCCAAAAGCCCTGCCGTCCAGTGGAAAGCCGTCCTTTTCAACCGGTTTTCGACGACGAGGCCCGCGTTGGCGCGGCAAGGGGAGGCCAAGGTCACAATGGCGGGCTCGGCCCGTCATCCGCAGGCTCTTCCCGCAGGAAATCGCGGTCGAGCATGGCGAACAGCAAATGGTCCTGCCAGGCGCCGTCGATCAGAAGATAGGCGCGGGCGAAGCCTTCGCGCTCGAAGCCCAGCCTTTCCAGCAGGCGGCGCGAACGGTCGTTGTTCGGAGCGCAGGCGGCCTCGATGCGATGCAGGCGCATTTCGAGAAACGCATGGCGCAAAAGCGCCCGCACGGCCTTGGTCATGAAACCCTGGCCGGCGTGTTTCTCGCCCATCCAGTAGCCGAGCGTGGCGCATTGGGCGACGCCGCGCCGGATATTGCCGAGCGTGGCGCCGCCGAGCAGCGCGTCGTCCCTGGAGCGAAACAGCAGGAAGCCGTAAGAGAGGTCTTCGGTGCGTTCGCGATCCTGGCGCAGGATTCGGCGCTGGAACGAGGGTTTCGTCAGATCGTCGATCGGCCAGACCGGCTCCCACGGCGTGAGGAAGGTCCGGCTCGCCGCGCGAAGCAGCCGCCATTGCTCGAAATCGCTGTTTTTCGCCGGACGCAGATAGATTCCTTCGCCGTCGATGCGGCTGGACGCGGCTTTTTTGCGCGGTATGCGAAAGAGTTCCATGGGGTCTCGTGGGCGAAGATCGCCCTTCCTAGCACAGGATTTTGCGGTTTTCGACCGCGGGAGGGATCAAACCCCCGCGAGTCCGGCGGAAATATCCCTGGCCCCGGGCGCCTTGCGCGTGGCGCCGAGGATGGCGACGGTCGGCGCCGTGCGCAGCAGCCGCGCGCCGGTCGCCCGGACGTCCTCGATATCGAGGGCGTCGATCTTGTCGATCATCTCCTTGCGCGTCAGGACCCGGCCGAAGATCATGCATTGGCGCGCAATCTGCTCGGCGCGCGAAGAAGAACTCTCCAAGGCTGTCAGAAGGCCGACCTTGGTCTGCGCTTTCGCCCGGGCCATGTCGGCCTCTTCCAGCCGATGGGCGGCCTCGGCCAGAACGTCCAGGCCGATGCGGACCAGTTCCGGCAGGTCGCGTCCGGCGGTGGCCGCCTCGAAGCCGAACAGGCCGGAATCGAGATAGGACCAGTGGAAGGCGGCGATGGAATAGGCGAGACCGCGCTTTTCCCGGACTTCCTGGAACAGTTTCGAGGCCATGCCGCCGCCGACCGCATTGGCGAAAATATGCGCCGCGTAATTTTGCGGATCGGCATAGGCCAGGCCCTCGAAACCGATCACGACCTGGGTCTGCTCCAGTTTCCTGGCGACGATCTTCTCGCCGCCGACATAGCGCGCCGGCGTCAGGGGCGCGGGCGCGGCGCCGGGCAGGGAGGCGAAACGCGCCTCGGCCTCGTCGCGGATCTTGACGTGATCGACGGCTCCGGCGGCGGCCACGATGCAGGTTTTCGCCGTGTAATGCCGTCCGAGATAGTTGCGGATGGACGCGCGGTCGAAGCGGCGCACGCCTTCGGGCTCGCCGAGAATGGCGCGGCCGATCGGCTGGCCGGGGAAGGCGGCGGCGTTGAACAGGTCGAAGATCAATTCGTCCGGCGTATCCTGCAAGGCGGCGATTTCCTGCAGGACCACGCCTTTCTCGCGCTCGAGTTCGGCGGGGTCGAACAGGCTGGCGGTGAGAATGTCCGCGAGAACATCCATCGCCAGGCCGCAATCCTCGCGCAGCACGCGGGCGTAATAGGCGGTGGATTCCACTGATGTCGCGGCATTGAGGTCGCCGCCGGCGGACTCGATGGCCTCGGCGATGGCGCGGGCGTCGCGCCGCGCCGTGCCCTTGAAGGCCATGTGTTCGAGCAGGTGCGAGAGGCCCTGCTCCTCTTCGCTTTCATGGCGCGCGCCGGCGGCGAAATAGACGCCCAGCGACGCGGTCTCCAGCCCGTCCATGGCGTCGGTGACGACGCGCAGGCCGGAGGGAAGTTCGGTAAGCTCAACCGCCATGTGCGGCCAAAGTCACGGCGCGGGCGCGAGAGCGGATGAAATTCAGCACTGCCGGGGCCTCGTTCGGCAGGACGTCGAAACGCTCCTTGCGCGAGAACAGGTCGGCAAGATGCGCCGGCAGGGGCGCGGAGACGCCGGTCGCCTTGCGCACCGCGTCGGGGAATTTCGCCGGATGGGCGGTGCCGAGCGCCACCATGGGGGTTGCAGGGTCCAGCGCCTGGCGCTTGCGGGCGACATGGACGGCGACGGCCGTATGCGGGTCGAGCAGAACTTCGCATTCGCGCCAGGCGCGGGCGATTTCGGCCTGAGTATCCTCTTCGCTGGCGGCGCCGGCGGCGAAGTTCGCGCGGATCTTGGCGAGGGCCGCCGAGGGAATGTCGAAGGCGCCCGACTGGTCGAGATTGGCCATCAGCGCGCGGATGGTCGCGGGGTCGCGGCCCACCGCGTCGAACAGCAGCCGCTCGAAATTGGAGGACACCTGGATATCCATCGACGGCGATTGCGTCGCGTGGACGCCGCGCACTTCATAGCGTCCGGTTTCCAGCGCCCGGGCGAGGATATCGTTGGAATTGGTGGCGACGATGAGTTTTTCGATGGGCAGCCCCATCTGTCCGGCCATGTAGCCGGCGAGAATGTCGCCGAAATTGCCGGTCGGCACGGTGAAGGAGATTTTTCGCCCGGGACCGCCGAGGACAGCGGCGGCGGTGAAATAATAGACCATCTGCGCCGCGACGCGGGCGAAATTGATCGAATTGACGCCTGATAGCCCCAGCTCGTCGCGGGTCGCCTTGTGGCGGAAGAAGCCCTTGAGCATGGCCTGCGCGTCGTCGAACGTGCCTTCCAGCGCGATGGCGTGGATATTGTCGGCCTCGACCGTGGTCATCTGGCGGCGCTGCACGTCGGAGACGCGGCCATGCGGATAGAGGATGAAGACATCGACCTGGCTCAGCCCGCGAAAGGCTTCGATCGCTGCGGCGCCGGTGTCGCCCGACGTGGCCCCGACGATGGTGGCGCGCTGACCCCTCGCGCGCAACGCCTTGTCCATCAGGCGGCCGAGCAATTGCATCGCCACGTCCTTGAAGGCGAGCGTCGGGCCGTGGAACAGCTCCAGCACGAACAGATTGTCGTCGATCTGGACGAGGGGCGTCACCGCCTTGTGCCGGAAGGTCTTGTAGGCCGCCTCCAGCATGGCGCGGAACTCGTCCTGCGGCAGGGTGGCGTCCAAGAAGGGCGAGATCACCGTCTGGGCGACGTCGACATAGGATTTTCCGGCAAAGCCGCGCAGGGTCTCCGGCGACAGGCGCGGCATGGCTTCCGGCACATAGAGTCCGCCGTCCGGGGCGAGCCCCGCGAGCAGGGCCTCGGTGAAGGAAATCTTGGGCGCTTCGCCGCGGGTGGAAAGATAGAGCACTATTGGCTGGTTCCGCTGGAAGGGTGGCGTGGCAAGTCGAACGGCGCTTTTAGCCCGTTAAGGGCCGCCTGTCATGTCCCGGCCCGTCGCCCTGCTCACGTTTGACGATGAAAACCGTTGTCACCGCCGCCAGCGTCGCCGCCAGCGCAAACCAGGTCAGCGCGTAGGACAGATGATTATTGGGGATCGTCATCACCGTCGCGCCGCCTTTCGGCCAGCCGCCGGGATTGGGCGTGTCGTCGGCGTCGATGGAAAAGGGCGCGGCGTCGCAAGGCCCCAATGCGCCGCGAGCGCGGCGGGGTCGCGGGTGAACCAGAGATTCTTGTCCGGCTCGTCGGCGGGGGTAAAGCTGTTGCGCGTTTCGGGCCGCCGCATCAGGCCGGCGACCGTGACTTGGCCTGCGATCTGGCCGGCGGCGCGGCGCGTGGGGTCTTTCAATTCGGCGGGCACGAAGCCGCGATTGACGATGATTTCGCCGCCATCGGCGAGGCGCATCGGCGTCAGGACTTCATAGCCGGCGCCCTCGCCTGCCGCGCCGGTGGCGCTGGCGCGGAACAGATAGGATTCCCTCGCGTGGTCGAAAGTCGCCGCGCACGATCACATGGCGGTAGTCGTAATCGTCGGGCTTGAGGGTGGACCAGTCCTTCTGCGGCGGCAAAACCTGCGGCGGCGCGTCGCGGCGGGCGGCGATCTGCGCCAGCACCGCTTCCTTCCAGGCGAGGCGCTGCAATTGCCAGACGCCGAGGCCCGAAAGAAGGCCGACGCCGATCAGGGCGCAGAGCAGCAGCAGGGCGTTGCGGCGCAGAAAGCTCACTTTTCCAGCCGGCCTTCCTCGGCCTTGTGATGGAATTGCGCCGCGACCATCACGCTTTTTAACGGCCTGAGCATGCCGAGGCAGACGATGACGGTCAGCGGCAGGAAAATCACCAGATGCACCCAGAAGGGCGGCTCATAGGTCAGCTCGACCCAGAGCGCGAGGCCGAGCACGACGAAATCCGGCGAGCAGGATGACGAAACACCGCCGGCCCGTCGCCGGCGTCGGCGAAGCCGTAATCGAGGCCGCAGACGTCGCAGCCCCTCGCCAGTTCCAGGAAACCGTCGAACAGTTTTCCCTCGCCGCATTTGGGGCATTTGCCGAGAAGCGCGGCGCGAAGGGGGAAGGGTTTTGTGACTCATGCGTCAACAGCCTAGCAGCTTTGCGGCGTCGCCGTAAAACAAACCGGCCCGAACTGGGTTCGGGCCGGCGGTAAATCAGCGTCGACGGGGAACTCACTCCCCGGCGATGGCCGCGCCCCAGGAGCCCCAGACATAGATGGCGGAGAACAGGAACAGCCAGACCACGTCGACGAAATGCCAGTACCAGGCGGCGAATTCGAAGCCGAGATGCTGCTTGGGCGTGAACTGGCCGGCATTGGCGCGGAACAGGCAAACGATCAGGAAGATCGTGCCGACGATCACATGGAAGCCGTGGAAGCCGGTCGCCATGAAGAAGGTCGCGCCGAAGATCGAGTTCTTGAAGGCGAAAGGCGCGTGGATATACTCATAGGCCTGGATGCAGGTGAACAGCATGCCGAGCAGGATGGTCGCGAGCAGGCCCTTCTTCAATCCGTCGCGATTGCCTTCCAGCAGCGAATGATGCGCCCAGGTGACGGTCGTGCCGGAGGTCAGCAGTATCAGGGTGTTGATCAGCGGGAAATGCCAGGGGTCGATGGCCTCTATGCCCTTGGGCGGCCAATGGCCGCCGGTGAAGGCGACGCGGGAATATTGGATGGCTTCGCCCGTGAACAGGCTGGCGTCGAAAAAGGCCCAGAACCAGGCGACGAAGAACATCACTTCCGAGGCGATGAACAGCGCCATGCCATAGCGATGGCTGATCTGCACGACCAGGGTATGGTCGCCGCTTTCGGCCTCGTGGACGATGTCGGTCCACCAGAAGGCGAACACCGACAGCAGGCCGATGAAGCCGAAGCCGAAGATCATGCTGCCGAGCTTCAGCCCGCCGACATCGACATGCTTCATCCAGAAGATGGCGCCGACGGCGGTGATGAAGGCGCTGAGCGAGCCCAGGAAGGGCCACGGGCTTGGCGGCACCAGATGGTAATCGTGATTTGGCTTGGCGTGACCGTCGGCCATTTCCATTTCTCCCCTGAGCTTTTTCCGAAAAGTTGGAGATTTTTCGGATCAGCCTATGCGTTTAAACAGTCGCCCGTTCGGGCTTTGATCTCAGCTCTTGCCGGCGGCCGGAACCTCGCCGCCCACTTTCGCCGCCTTGGGCGACGCAAAAAAAGTATAGGACAGGGTGATCGCGTCGATGGCGTCCATGGTCTCGTCCTGATCCAGCTTCGGATCGAGGAAGAAAACCACGGGCCATTCCGCCTCTTCATGCGGCGCCAGCTTCTGCTCGGTAAAACAGAAGCAGGAAATCTTGTCGAACCAGGCGCCGGCCTGATCCGGCTGGACATTGAAGCGCGCCTGCGCCACGGTCGGCTGATCCGAGAGGTTCTTCGACGCGGAAGAAAACCGTCGTCGTCTCGCCGGGTCGGACGTGGACGACCGGCGTTTCCGGCTCGAACCGCCAGTCGAGGCCGGGGGCCACATTGGTGTCGAAACGCACCTCGAACTTGCGCTGTCCCCGCGCGTCGGGCGCCCGCGTCGCCGTCTGGGTCGTGCCGCCATAGCCGGTGGCGGCGCAGAAAAGGCGATAAAGCGGCACGGCGGCGAAAGAGAGCGCCCAGCATGAGGGCCGCGACAAGGCCGATCGCCACGGCGGTCTTGCGCTGGGCGTCCTGGCGTTTTCCGCTGGGGCGTTCGGGTCCGGCATGGCTCATTCCGGCCGGATGAAGACGTTGGGGCCGAGCTTGACCATGGTGATGGCGTAGAAGATCACCACCAGGGCCGCCACGGCGAGGGCAATGGCGATATTGCGCTGGCGGCGGCGCTTTTCCTGTTCGGGCGTCAGCGGCTTCAGGACGATCTGCGTCGGCATTACAGGGCCCCTCCGGTCCAGATCGCGGTCAGCCGCTCCACGACCAGCACGGCGAAAAGAACGAACAGGTAAAGGATGGAAAAGCCGAAATTGCGCATGGCGATCTTTCGCGCCCGGTCGCCCTGGCGAAAACGGAAGACCGCGGCGGCGCCGAAGACCATGCCCAGGCCGCCGACGAGCGCGGCGACGCCATAGACCGGGCCAGCGAAGCCCAGCGCCCAGGGCAGCATCCCCACCGGCGCCAGCACGAGGGAATAAAGCAGGATTTGCAGGCGGGTCGCGTCCGGCCCCCAGACATTGGGGGCCATGGGGACGCCGGCGCGGCCGTAATCGGCCGATTTGCACAGGGCCAACGACCAGAAATGCGGCGGCGTCCAGATGAAGATGATGGCGAAGAGCACGAGACTCGACAGGCTGATCGAGCCGGTGGCGGCGGCATAGCCGACCATGGGCGGCAAGGCCCCGGCCGCGCCGCCGATGACGATGTTCTGCGGCGTCGAGCGCTTCAGCCACATGGTATAGACGACGACATAGTAGAAGATGGTGAAGGCCAGCAGTCCCGCGGCCAGCCAGTTGGCGGCGAGGCCGAGCACCGGCACGGCGAACAGCGACAGCACCAGGCCAAAGGCGAGGGCCTCGCCGCCGGTCATGCGTCCCGAGGGGACGGGACGGCCGGCGGTGCGCGCCATCAGCTTGTCGATGTCGGCGTCATACCACATGTTCAGCGCGCCCGAGGCGCCGGCCCCGACCGCGATCGCCAGCAGCGAGATCAGGCCGATCACCGGATGCACGGGGTGCGGCGCAAGCAGCAGGCCGGCGAGCGCGGTGAAGACCACCAGCGACATGACGCGCGGCTTCAGCAGCGTGAGATAGTCGGAGGGGCTGGCGCCGGAGGCGGCAAGGCCGATTTTGCTTTCGCTGACGAGACTCATGCGTGGCACTCACTCGATTCCAGGCTTCGGGGAGCGTCGCCGCCCGGCCGGGGCGTCGGCTCGATCCCTGGGGAGCGGGCCATGCCCTGGCTGTTTGATGAAACGCGCGGTCTTGTCCGGAAGCTCTTCAACTTTCCGGGACCGCGCCCGAAGCTTGCCTCAATGCGCCGCGTCTTCGACGAAATGCGGCAGATCGTTGAACTGGTGGAAGGGCGGCGGCGACGACAGGGTCCATTCCAGCGTCGTCGCGCCGGGCCCCCAGGGATTGTCGCCGGCCGCCTGCTTGCGGCTGAAGGCGTCGAACACGCAGTAGAAGAAGATCAGGATCGAGCCGCCGGCGATGAAGGAGCCGATCGACGAGACCTCGTTCCACAGGTGGTAGGCGTCGGGATAGTCGATATAGCGGCGCGGCATGCCGGCGAGGCCAAGGAAATGCTGCGGGAAGAAGGTCAGGTTGATGCCGACGAACATCACCCAGAAATGCGCCTTGGCGATGGTTTCATTATACATGTAGCCGCTCATTTTCGGGAACCAGTAGTAGAAGCCCGCGAAAATGGCGAACACCGCGCCGAGCGACATGGTGTAGTGGAAATGCGCCACGACATAATAGGTCTCGTGCAGCGCGCGATCGACGCCGGCATTGGACAGCACCACGCCGGTGACGCCGCCGACGGTGAACAGGAAGATGAAGCCGATCGCCCAGACCATCGGGGCGCGCAGCGAGATCGAGCCGCCCCACATGGTGGCGATCCAGGAGAAGATCTTCACGCCGGTCGGCACCGCGATGACCATGGTGGCGAAGACGAAATAGCGCTGCGTGTTCAGCGACAGGCCCACCGTGTACATGTGATGCGCCCAGACGACGAAGCCGACGAAGCCGATCGCCACCATCGCGTAGGCCATGCCCAGGTAGCCGAAGATCGGCTTGCGGGAGAAGGTCGAGATGATGTGGGAGATGATGCCAAAGCCGGGCAGGATCAGGATGTAGACTTCCGGGTGGCCGAAGAACCAGAACAGGTGCTGGAACAGGATCGGGTCGCCGCCGCCGGCCGGATCGAAGAAGGTGGTGCCGAAATTGCGGTCGGTCAGCAGCATGGTGATGGCGCCGGCGAGGACCGGCAGCGACAGCACCAGCAGGAAGGCCGTGACCAGCACCGACCAGGCGAACAGCGGCATCTTGTGCAGGGTCATGCCCGGCGCGCGCATGTTGAAGATGGTGGTGATGAAGTTGATCGCGCCGAGGATGGAGGAGGCGCCGGCGAGATGCAGCGAGAGGATGATGAAATCCATCGCCGGGCCGGGAGCGCCCGCGTTTGACGAGAAGGGCGGATAGAACACCCAGCCGCCGCCGAAGCCCTTCATGCCGGGCGAGCCCTCGAAGAACAGCGACATCACCAGCAGCGAGAAGGAGGCGGGCAGCAGCCAGAACGACACATTGTTCATGCGCGGGAAGGCCATGTCCGGCGCGCCGATCATGATCGGCACGAACCAGTTGCCGAAGCCGCCGATCAGCGCCGGCATCACCATGAAGAAGATCATGATCACGCCATGGGCGGTGATGAAGACATTATAGAGGTTCTTGCCGGCGTCGACGCCCATGTCCGGGTCGGCGCCTTGCAGCAGATGCGCGAGGGCCGGGAAGATCTGGATGCCCGGGTCCATCAGTTCGGCGCGGATCGCCATGGACATCAGGCCGCCGATCACGCCGGCGATCACCGCGAAGATCAGATAGAGCGTGCCGATGTCCTTGTGGTTGGTCGAATAGACATAGCGGCGCCAGCCCGTCGGATGGCTCGGCGCGTCGTCATGCGCGTGGGAGTCGTGCAGGGAATCGCTGGCGGACATTTGGCATTCCTCGAAAGAACGGGTCTGATGAGGCCGGGCGCGGCGGGCGCCGGCGGCGGTCGTCAATGACGGGGAGCGGCTTCGGCGAACTGGTTCCCTGCGGGAACGGCGGCGAATTTCTTCTGCGCCTGCGCCAGCCAGCCGGCGTAGTCCTGCTCGCTCACCACGCGGATGGCGATCGGCATGAACGCGTGGTCCTTGCCGCAGATCTTCGAGCACTGGCCGTAATACATGCCGACGCGCTCCGCCTGGAACCAGGCCTCGTTCAGGCGGCCGGGCACGGCGTCGATGCGGACGCCGAAGGCCGGAACGGTGAAGGAATGGATGACGTCGGACGCGGTGACCTGGATGCGGACCTTCTTGCCGACCGGCACCACCGCCTCATTGTCGACGCTCAGCAGGCGGATGTCGCCCTTGGACGGGTCGATCTGCGCGTCCGGCTTCAATAGCGAATCAAAACCGAAGCCGCCGCCCTGGTCCTTGGGATAGGCGTAGGACCAGTACCACTGGTTGCCGGTGACCTTTATGGTCAGGTCGGGCTGGGGAATGATCAGCTGATGGCCGAGCAGGCGGAAGGAGGGAATGGCGATGAACACCAGGATCATCACGGGAAGTATCGTCCAGGCGACCTCCAGCAGCGTGTGATGGGTGGTGCGCGACGGGGTCGGGTTGGCCTTGTCGTTGAACTTGACCACGACATAGATCAGCAGCGCCAGCACGAACAGGCAGATCACGATGATGATCGGCAGCAGGATGTCGTTGTGGAAGAAGTGGATTTCCTCCGCGATCGGCGAATTGGCCATTTGCATGCCCAATTGGCCCGGCGCCGCATAGCCGTCGCCGGGCGCCTGCTGGACCGGCGCCTGGGCGAAGGCCGTCAGCGGCAGAACCGAACAGGCCAGGCCGAAAAACAGGCCGCGGGAGCGGGAAGAGACGCGCCGAAGCGCAGACATTGCCGGGTTTTCGCCGGAATCCGGACGTTCAATGCGCATTGCGATTTCCACTCCCCTGGCGCGGCCCCGTGTGAGCCACGTTTATGCGGCCGCTTGACGCGGACTTTCTCTTGACTGGAGCCAACCACAAAGTTTGACCCAGATCAATATGTCTTGTGTGGGGCGGCGACGCTTTCGCCTCTTAATTTCGCCTCTGGCGGCGGAACGCTTGACAGGCGCGGCTCTTTTGATACGCGTGTCGCTGCCGGGGCAGTCTGGCGGCTTGAACGGGCAGGGGTCCGCGGCCGCGGCAAATCTAGGGCTGCGCCTTCGGAGGATTCATGGCGTTCGAACGCAACGGCTCGCGTGCAGCCGGCAAGCTTGGCTCGATAATTTTGCTCATTCTCCTGGCCGCGCTCGGCTTCGCCGCGGCGCCGGCCGCCGCCCAGGGCGTGGTGAAGGGCAAGTTCGGGGACTGGGAAATGCGCTGCGAGACGCCGCCTGGCGCCTCCCGCGACCAGTGCGCTCTGATGCAGAGCGTCGCCGCGGAAGACAAGCCCAACGTCAATCTGGTGGTGATCGTGTTGAAGACGGCGGACGGCAAGAGCCGCCTGTTGCGCGTCATCGCGCCGCTCGGCGTGCTGCTGCCTTCCGGGCTTGGCCTCAAGGTCGACCAGACGGACATCGGCCGCGCCGGTTTCGTGCGCTGCCTGCCGACCGGCTGCGTCGCCGAGGTGGTGATGGAAGACAAGCTGCTCGACCAGATGAAGGCCGCGACCAACGCCACCTTTGTCATTTTCCAGACCCCGGAGGAAGGCATCGGCATTCCGCTGGCGCTCAACGGGTTCAAGGATGGTTTCGACAAGCTGCCGTGAACAGCGCCCGATAGCGGCTTGACTCGCGCCCCTTGCTCCTGAAAGGTGGCGCCGTCAGACAAAAACCCTCCGCGGAAGAGTCCGTCGCGACATGCGACGGCGCCGAAGGCGCAACCGCCCCGGAAACGCTCAGGCCCACGGACCGCGAAGGGGTGACGCTCTGGAAAGCGGCGTGTCGCGCTGCATCATCCCGGAAAGCTTCAGGTTTTTCAGGATATGCGCATGGCTCGCCCACCGAAGGGGGCAACCCGGCAAGGCGCCGGGGAAATCTTTCAGGTCTCGGGACAGAGGGGGCGAATCGCGGCGCTGGTTTTTCCGGCGGCGAATCGCCTTGTCTGGAGACCGCATGACTTCTCACGAAGATACCAACGCTTCTCACGAAAATTCCGAAGCCGCCCGCACGCCGCTCTATGAGCGCCATCTGGCGCTGGGCGGCCGCATGGTTCCTTTCGCTGGCTATCAATTGCCGGTCAATTACAGCGGCGGCATCATCGCCGAGCATCTGTTCACCCGCGAGAAGGCCGGCCTGTTCGATGTCTCGCACATGGGGCAGGCGATCCTGTCCGGCCCCGACGCGGCGCGCCGCCTCGAAAGCCTGGTTCCCGGCGATATCTGCGCCCTGGCTGAAGGCCGCATCCGCTACACCCAGTTCACCAACGAGGACGGCGGGATCCTCGACGACCTGATGGTCACGAAACTTGCGTCCGGGCCGCAAGGCGAACGCCTGTCCCTGGTGGTCAACGCCGCCTGCAAGGCCGCGGATTTCGAGCATCTCGCGGCCCGCCTGCCCGATCTGCGGCTGGAGATCCTGGACGACCGCGCGCTGCTCGCCCTCCAGGGGCCACGCGCGGCGAACGCCCTGGAGGGCCAGATCGCCGGCGCATCCTCAATGGCCTTTATGTCCTGGCGGGTGTTCGACTGGCGCGGCGTCGCCCTGTTCGTCACCCGCTCGGGCTATACCGGCGAGGACGGCTACGAGATTTCGGCTCCCGCGTCGATGGCCGCCGAGTTCGCCGACGCCCTGCTGTCCCTGGACGAGGTCCGGGCCATTGGCCTGGGCGCCCGCGATTCGCTGCGGCTCGAAGCGGGCCTGTGCCTTTATGGTCATGACATCGACGCCACGACCAGCCCGATCGAGGCGGCCCTTGCCTGGTCGATCTCGAAGCGCCGCCGCGCCGAGGGTGGTTTTCCCGGCGCCGCCCGCGTCCAGCGGGAGCTGGCCGAGGGCGTGACGCGGCAGCGGGTCGGCCTGGCGCTCGACGGCAAGGCGCCGGCGCGCGAGGGGGCTGACATCGCCGAGGCACAAGGTACGAACGTTGGCGCGATCGTCGGGCGTGTGACCTCGGGCGGTTTTTCGCCTTCGCTCGGCCGCCCCATCGCCATGGGCTATGTCCCGCCGGCGCTGGCTGCGCCCGGAATGGCGCTGTCCCTGATCGTGCGCGGAAAACCGCTGGCGGCGCATGTCGCGCCCCTGCCTTTCGTCCCGAACCGCTACTTCCGTTCCAAATCCTGAAAATTCCGGAGTTTCCGATGAGCCAGACTTTTTACACCAGGGATCACGAATATATCCGCGTCGATGGCGACGTCGGCGTGGTCGGCATCACCGATTTCGCCCAGGGGCAGCTGGGCGACGTGGTCTTCGTCGAATTGCCGGAGGTCGGCGCCGCCCGCAAGAAGGGCGAGCAGGCGGCGGTGGTCGAAAGCGTCAAGGCGGCGAGCGAGGTCTATGCGCCGCTCGCCGGCGAAGTCATCGAGGTCAATGGCGAACTCGAGGGCAATCCGGCCCTGGTCAACGAAGAGGCTGTCGGGAAGGGCTGGTTCTTCAAGCTGAGGATCGCCGATTCGGGCCAGTTGGCGGACTTGCTCGACGAGGCCGCCTACAAGGAGCTGATCGCCTCCCTGGCCTGAAAGAAAGCCCCGGGCTTCGATGGCCCGGGGCCTTTCCTTATTTTTTCGCGAGCAGGTCGCGGATTTCTTCCAGCAACACTTCTTCGCGCGGCGGAGCGGGCGGGGCGGCGGGCGCCTCTTCGGCTTTTTTGGGCGCCAGATGTTCAATCGCGCGAATCATCAGGAAGATCACGAAAGCGACGATCAGGAAGTTGATAACGACAGTGATGAAGGAGCCAAAGCCGAGCACGGCGCCCATTTTCTTGGCGTCGGCGTAAGCGGGATGGCCGACGATGCTCGAGCTGAGCGCGATATAATAATTGCTGAAATCGAGGCCGCCGGTAGCGGCGCCGATAACCGGCATCAGCAGATCGTCGACCAGTGACCCGATGATTTTGTTGAAGGCGGCGCCGATGATCACGGCGACCGCCAGGTCCATCACATTCCCGCGCATGACGAATTTCTTGAAATCTTCTAACATGCTTTAAATCTCCGTTGGCCGCGGCATTCGAGGCGCGTGCGTAACGTTATGACAGGACAGGCATGACGGTCAATTCGCCGGAAATGCGGCAGGGCCTAGGCAACAAGGAGCTTCAAACTGGCGCGTTGGATCGGGGTTGCTGCGACACTGTTGTATTTTCTGGCGCTATTGGCTCTGGCCGCCTATGGCGACCGCAAGGGCGCGCGCCTGTTGCGGGGCCCCGCCCGCAAGATCATTTATGCGCTGGGCCTGTGCATCTATTGCACCTCCTGGACTTTCTTCGGCTCGGTGGGGCTGGCTTCCTCCAACGGCCTGGATTTCCTGCCGATCTATATTGGCCCGATGCTGGTGTTCGGCTTTGGCTGGCCGCTGGTGGCGCGAGTCGCGCGCATCGCCCATGCGCAGAACACCACGTCCATCGCCGATTTCCTCGCCGCCCGCTATGGCAAGTCCGAGGCGGTGGCCGCCGCCGTGGCGCTGATTTCCGTGCTGGGCGTCGTGCCCTATATCGCCTTGCAGCTCAAGGCCATCTCGGCGACGGTGGTGACCGGCTTCGGCTTCGTTCCGCTGACCGAAACGTCCGGAACGGTCGAGGCGCCTGATCATTTGTCGCTGGTCGTCGCCCTGTTGCTCGCGGGTTTCGCCATGGCCTTCGGCACCCGACGCGTCGACGCCGGCGAGCACCAGAACGGCTTGATGCTGACCATCGCCGCCGAGTCGGCGGTCAAGCTTCTCGCCTTTCTCGCGGTCGGCGCCTTTGTCGTCTGGGGCATGTTCGACGGGCTGGGCGACCTGTTCCGGCGTGCGGCGAGCATCCCGCGCATTCGCGCGGTCCTGGCGGCGCCGCCGGATTTTTCGGTCTGGACCACGCTGACCCTGCTCTCCAGCGGCGCCATGCTGTTCCTGCCCCGCCAGTTCCATGTCGCCGTGGTCGAAAACCACGACGAGAGCGATATCCGCGCCGCCGCCTTCACCTTCCCGCTCTATCTGCTGGCGATCAATTTTTTCGTCATACCCATGGCGATCGCCGGGCTGATGATGTTCCCGGAGGCGATGGACCGCGACATCGGCGTGATGGCCCTGCCGATCTGGGCCGAAAACGGACCGATCACGACTCGCGGCCGTGCTTGGGGGCCTCTCCGCCGCCACCGCGATGGTCGTCGTCGAATCCATCGCCCTGTCGATCATGGTGTCGAACGACCTGGTGATTCCGCTCCTGCTGCGTTTCGGGCGCTGGCGGCGATATGGGCGCGGAGAATCCGCGACAGGCGGGCCGGCGCATCCTGCTGGTGCGCCGCGTCGCCATCCTGGTCGTCGTGCTCCTCGCCTATGGATATTACCGGTTGTCCGGCGAGACCATGCTCGCCTCGATCGGAATGTTGTCCTTCGCCTGCGTCGCGCAACTGGGCCCGGCTTTCGTCGGCGCCCTGGTCTGGCGGCGGGGCACCGCGCTTGGCGCCATAGCCGGGCTCGTCACCGGGCTGGCGATCTGGGCCTATTGCCTGCTGGCGCCCTCGCTCGATGCCGGCATGATGCAGATGGTCATCGCCGCGGCGCAATTTCCGCCACGCCCGGACCTGCCGGCGCCGGACATCTTCAACCTGCAGATATCCAGCCTGACCCATGGCGTGTTCATGAGCCTGCTCGGCAACGCGCTGGCTTACGTGGTATTTTCCCTCGCGCGCAGGCCAACCCCGATGGAGCGGCTGCAGGCCGACATCTTTGTCGGCAAGAACGAAGCGCCGATGGGCCAGGCGTTCCGTCTCTGGCGCTCAAGCGTCGCCGCCGCGGATGTCGAGGCGACGGTCGCGCGCTATCTCGGCGCGCCGCGCACCCACGAGGCCTTCGAGACCTTTTTTGCCGGGCGGGGCCTGAAAATTACGATCCGCGGGCGGAAGCCGACATCCACCTTTTGCGCATCGCCGAACACATGCTCGCCTCGGCGATAGGCGCCGCCTCCTCGCGCCTCGTGCTGTCGCTGCTGCTGCGGCGGCGCAATGTCTCCAGCGCCGCGGCGCTGCGATTGGTCGACGACGCCTCGGCGGCTTTGCTCTACAACCGCGACATGCTGCAAACGGCGCTGGATTTCGCCCGCCAGGGCATTTCGGTGTTCGACTCCGATCTGCGCCTGACCTGCTGGAATCGCGAATTCCGCGACATGTTCGATCTGCCCGGCGGCTTCACCCGCATCGGGGTGGCGCTCGACGACATCCTGCGTTTCAACGCCGAACGCGGCCTTTACGGCCTCGGGCCCCACCGACGAGCTGGTGGCCGGACGTCTGGAGCGGCTAACCAACAGCGAGCCTTTCCGCGTGCCGCTGGCGACCTACCGGCCGGGTCATCGAGACGCGCGCCGCGCGTATGCCCGATGGCGGTCTTGTCGTCACCTATACCGACGTCACCGAACAATACGCCGCCGAGCAGGCGCTGGAGGCGGCCAATGAATCGCTGGAGCGGCGGGTGCGCGAGCGCACCGAGCAACTGATGCAGCTCAATGACGAACTGGCGCGCGCGAAAGGCGAGGCGGAAGACGGCGAATATCTCCAAGACGCGCTTCCTCGCGGCGGCGGGCCACGACATCCTTCAACCGCTCAACGCCGCGCGGCTTTACGCGGCCTCGCTCACCCAGCGCGCCGAGGCCGGCGCGCCGCGCGAGGAGACCGTGGCTCCCTGGCGCGCAATGTCGATTCGGCTCTCGAGGCGGTCGAGGATATTTTCTCCGCCCTGCTCGAAATGTCACGCCTCGACGCCGGCGCCATGAAAGTCGAGCTGAGCAATTTCCGCATCGACGAATTGTTTCGCCAGCTTCGGATCGAATTCGCGCCGCGGCGGAGAAGAAGGGACTGGGGCTCACCTTCGCGCCCTGTTCTCTGGCCGTTCGCTCGGACCGCCGCCTGCTGCGCCGGCTGCTGCAGAACCTGATTTCCAACGCGATCAAATATACGCCGCAGGGGCCGCGTTCTCGTCGGCGTGCGCCGCGCGCGTGGCGGCAAGCTGCGGCTGGAAGTCTGGGATACCGGCATCGGCATTCCCGCGGACAAGCAGAAAGCGGTGTTCCGCGAATTCGAGCGGCTCGACGCGGGCATCGGCGAGGCGCCGGGACTGGGTCTCGGCCTTTCGATCGTCGAGCGCATGGCGCGCGTGCTCGGCCATACGGTGACGCTGGGATCGAAGCCGCGCAAGGGCTCGGTCTTCGCGGTGACTGCGCCGCTGGCCGCGCCGCCGCCGCAAACCCCCTTCGTCGCCGGGGCGCCGGCGACGGCGACGCGGCAGTCGCCGCTCGCCGACATGGTCGTGGTGGCGATCGACAATGATCCGCAGATCGCCGAGGGCATGCGCGCGCTGCTGGCGGCGTGGGGCTGCAAGCCGATCGTGGCGCGCAGCCAGCGCGAGGCCAAGGTCGAGCTGGCGCGGGAAAAACGCGTCCCCGACGCGATTTTCGCCGATTTCCATCTCGACGAGGGCGACGGCGTCGACGCCATCGTCGCCCTGCGCTGGAAGTTCGGGTCGCAACCTGCCGGCGGCGCTGATCACCGCCGACCGTTCCGACGAGATGCGACTGCGCGCCTTCGAGAAGGACGTGATGGTGATCAACAAGCCCTTGAAGCCGGCGACCTTGCGGGCGCTGCTGGCGCAATGGCGCGCCGCCGCGCCTGGAGTAGCCAGGGCCGAGGCGGCGGTCGCGCCCGACGCGACCTGATCACGCGAAAGTGAAGACGCATTTTTCGATGAAGTTTCAGCGCCCGTGAGGTGAAATCACAAAGCGCGGTCGTAAAAATCCAATCCAGGGCCTTTCGTCAAACTGTAATTTGATTCATCCCTTGACGCAGCGAAAGCGACTTCGCCGCGCAAAGGTCATGGGCCATTGAGCAGTCCCGGAGGGGTTTGTGGACATTCGTATTGCGGAAAGACAGGATTGTCTCGCCACCCGCACATCCCCGGATCGATCCGAGGCGGGGAAGAGCATCGAATCGCCGCGCCAGCAAGGGCGCAAGACCGGACGTCAGGAAGGAAAGACGCTGACGCGCATCGAGTTGCTCGACGCCGTCTACGAGGCCTGCTCAAGGCTGTCGCGCGCCGAATCGCGCCTAATCCTGAACCAGGCGATCGAGGAGATCGCGGGCGCCCTGGTGCGCGGCGAACGTGTCGAAATCCGCTCTTTCGGCGCGTTTTACGTCCGCTCGAAAACCGAACGAGTCGGCCGCAATCCCCGCAGCGGAGAGCCGGCGGCGATCACCGCGCGACGCGTGGCGCGATTCAGGCCGTCTGCCTGCCTGATCGAGCGTGTCGGCGCCGCCGCAGCCGACAAGTCCTGAAGCCGGGCGCGGCCGATGGACAGGATTTCGCTGCGGGAATGATTCCTACGCATGGCGGGTCGCGATGATCGAGGATGACGAATTCGCGGACTGGAATGAAGACAAGGAAGCCTATCTGAAGTCCGTTTTGCGGGACGACCCGATCATTCTCGAAATTGTGCGCCCCGGTTCGCCGATCCGGGCCATGGCGACCGACTGGATCAGGGGCCTGGCGCGGCAGCTGTTCACGACGGGAGAGCTCGACCGGGTGGAAATCGAACATCTCCGCATGGCGGTCGTCGCCCTTTCCTATCCCAATGCGCCTCCGTCAGCCTATCGCCGCTGACCACCCCGGGGCTTACCTGCGTAAAGTATAAATTGCGTAATCATTTCAATATTAACCATGTTTGCGATGAATTGCGGGGAAATGACAAAACAACGCGACCATTTTCATCTCTTTTGTTAATGTCTCGTTAACCTAAGAGGGGCGTGACATGCTGGCTATGGAACGTGGATTTGAAGCCGTGGCTCCGCACATTGACGGAGCGCAAATTCTCACCTCTGCCGAAGCCGGCGTCACCGTGCGAAAGCTTGAGCATTGTGACGCCGTCATCGTCTCGAAGCCTTCGGCGGGCTTCGGCAGGGCCGCGGTGGAGGCCTTTTCCGACGCCATCGAGGAAGCGCTGGACGAGAACCCGAAATTCATCGTGTTCGATTTCGCCCATTACGCCGGCGCCGCCGATGACGAGCCCGCTCCCGACAATTTTTGCGCGCTGGTCCACGCCAACGCCAACCTGATCGCGCATTCCTCGGCGGTGGCGGTCGCCTGGGCGCGCGGCGAGATGGCGGGCGCGGATCTGGAGTTCGCCTTGTCCTGCTCGATGATCGCCGCCGAGCGCCGCGCGCGGTTCGCCCTGTCGCCCTATGGCAGCGCCTATTCCTTCCTGGCGCGCAAGATCGGCGTCGCGCGCGCCGAGCGGGCCATGCTCGACCGCGATGTGCTCGACGCCGCGGCGATGCGCGACATGCTGCTCGTCCGCCATGTGGAAGAGCAGGATAGCGCCGGCGACGAGGCCATCGAATCCTTCCTGGCGCGCAGCCTGCGCCGGCATAACGCCCTGGCCTTCATGTACCGGGCGCAGCGGCTGGTGATGCCGGTTCCCTATGAGCTTGTGCGCTGCGCCCGCAACGCGTGATCGGCTGTGATCTGATCAGGCGACAATGCGCAGGCGGGGGTGGATTGGCCGCACGGGTCATCTCGACGGTCTCGGCGAGCGGTTTCGGCGGGCTGAAGTAAAAGCCCTGGATCTCGTGGACGCCGCGGCTGACGAGTATGGCCAGTTGTTCGGCCGTCTCCACGCCTTCGACGACGAGCGAGAGATCCATGTCCCTCGCCAGATGGGTCACCGCGTTGATGATCGCGAGCGACTTGGGATCGTGGATGTCCCTGACGAAGGCCTGGTCGATCTTGATCTTGTGGAAGGGAAAGCGGTTAAGATAGCTCAGGCTGGAATAGCCCGAGCCGAAATCGTCGAGCGCCAGGCGAACGCCGAGGGCGTCGAGTTCGCGGAATACGGCGAGGGTCGCCTCCGTATCCTGGATCACGATGGTTTCCGTGACTTCGACCTCAAGTCGATTTGCGGCGAGGCCCGGAGGCGGCCAGCGCCCGCGCCACCACGTCGACGACCCGCGTGCGGCGGAACTGGACGGCCGAAAAATTTACCGCGACGCGGATGTGGCTCGGCCAGGTCGCGGCGTCGCGACAGGCGCGCTTGAGCACCCACTCGCCGATCTCGACGATCAGCCCGGTTTCCTCGGCGACCGGGATGAACAGGCCCGGCGAAACCAGGCCGCGCGTCGGATGGCGCCAGCGCGCCAGGGCTTCGAAACAGTTGGCCCGGTTGGTGCGGGCGTCGACGATCGGCTGATAGAAGACCTCGAGTTCGCCATTGGCGATGGCCGTGCGCAGATCGCTCTCGATCTGGCGCTTGCGCTGGGCCTGTTCGTCCATCGAGGTCGCGAAGCGGCGGAAGGCGCCGCGTGCGTTCGCCTTGGCGAAATAGAGCGCCATGTCAGCGTTCTTGATGAGCTTGTCGGCGTCGTCGCCATCCTGCGGCGCGGTGGCGGCGCCGACGCTGGCGCCGATGACGATCGTGTGGCCGTCGATGTCGTAAGGCGCGCTGATCGCGGCGATCATGCGTTCGCAAAGGGCGTCGAGATCGACCTGCTGGCGCGACGGCGCCAGCAGGATCACGAATTCGTCGCCGCCGAATCGCGCCACCAGGTCGCCGACCCGCACCGATGCGACAAGGCGTCTGGCGACGTCGCGAAGCAGCTTGTCGCCCATCGGGTGGCCGAGCGTGTCGTTGACCTCCTTGAACATGTCGAGATCGACGCAGAGCACGGAAAATCCTCGGCCATGGTCGGCGGATTGCTCGAAGGCCAGCTGCATCCTGTCGCGGAACTGGGCGCGGTTGGGCAGGCCGGTCAGCGTGTCGAACATGGCCATGTGTTCGATCTTGCGCGACGCGAGGCGCGATTCCGTCACGTCTTCGGCGACGACGACAAGGCCGCCGCCTTCCATGGGATTGAAGTTGAAATCGAAAATGCGCTCGCCCAGCGTCGTGGTGAAGACGCCGGCCTCGGGCTTGCCGACGCGACGTTCGAAGCTCGCTGGCGAACGCCTGGGCCTCGTCGTCGGGCAATGCCGTCGCGGCGGCGATTCTTTCCGCCAGTTCGCGCAGGCTCCTGCCGACCAGGTCGCCCTTGACGCCGAACATGGCGGGGAAATGGCTGTTGACCACCGACAGCACGCCCTTGTCGTCGGCCATGCACAGGCCCTGCGACATGTTGTTCAAGGCGGTGTCGAAGCGCTCCTTCTGGATCTTGGCTTCCCGGCCGCTGAGCAGCGCCTTGACCAGATGGGCGTTGAGGAATTTGGTCGTCGACACCACCGAAATGAGGGTCAAGGCCAGAAGCAAGGACAGGCCGGCGCGCCAGCCGTCGAATTCGAGCCAGAAAACGATGCAGAGAGGCGTGACGAGCGCCGTGACCTGGCCGACCACGATCGCCGGCCGCGCCGCGTTGCGTCCCGCGACCGCGCCGACGCAACCCATCACCACCACCACGCCGTAGACAATGCTCAGGGGGTCTGCGTGGACGCGAAACAGGGCGGCGCCCGTGACGCCCACCGTCACCATGTAGACAATGGCGCCGATCGCATAGAGGCTTTCCCAACGCTCCGCCTTCGCCTTGCGTCTGGCCGGGTCGCTGAGCCGATAGGCGGCCATGATCGTCAGGCGGAAACCGGCGGCGATCAGCATCGCCAGGCCCAGTCCGATGAACAGCGTCTGTCCCGTGCGCGCATAGGCCACAGCCGGCGCGATCAATCCGCCGGTCACGCCCGCGGCGAAGGAGCCGACCGTGCCGAACAGCGTATCGACCAGATCGGCAAAAGTGTCGCGGGGGAGGCCGTTCGGCGCCGTGCTGATATCAGGCATCGCTGTTCCCGCTCGTCGGCCCGGTCCCGGTCGCCTGCGATCGGACCTTGCGCTTTTGCGCGGCGACCAGCCGGTCCATGTGGCGAATGTCGGCGGGGCCCACCGAATAGCAGCACTCGCCCCATTGGTCGTTCACCGCGATAAGTTCTTCGTAGGAGATGGGCAGGCAGGCGCGCCGTCCCTCGGCAATCGCGCGCAGGTCGGCGAAACGCCGATCGCCGCCCGATAGCCATTTGAAGGCGCAGGCCACGCCGTCGCCGTCTTCGGCGAGCACGTCGACCAGGCCATGCTCATGCATCTCGGCGCCGGAGAACACGCGACCCGACATCATCACTTCCTCGGCCCAGGCCGCGCCCATGCGCCGCGTCAGGGTCGAGGACGCGCCCATGCCCGGGAAGGTGTTGAAGGCGACCTCGGGGACGCCGAGCTTGGCGCTGCGCTCCGCGATCAGGAAATCCTCGGCCAAAGCTGCTTCGAGGCCGCCGCCGAGCGCGTCGCCCTGGACCAAGGCGATGGTGACGATGGGCAGGCCGAAGCCCTGCATCAGTCCGTAGAGGCCGTCGATGGCGGCATGCCCATAGCGCCGGAAGGCGGCGCGGCTGCCCTTGCGCAGCGAATTCGGCGAAAGTGGCGAGATCGCCGCCGAGATTGAAAATTCCCGGCCGTTTCGAGGCCATGACGAAATAGCGGACAGGGAATTTTTCCGGCGCGTCGGCGCGGAACAGCGCGCGCAGGGAATCCCTGACATCGATGATGTCATTGATGGTCTGCAGCGTATAGCAGGGCGGCGTGTCCGCCTTGTAGAACATCCAGAACGAGCGCGAGGCGGCGTCATAGTCGATGTCGAGGGTGGGAAAGGTCCAGTGGGGGAAATCCCCCGGCTCCCGGGCGCGGCAGACCAGCTTCAGCTCCATGGCTCCGCACTCCTGTTCCTGGCTCCGGACGGCGGCGTCGTCCTTCCTGTCGAGCTTGAAATTCCGGGCGGCATGGGGTTCGGGCGAGAAAGCGGAATTACGCCGCGACCGGCGACAACAACTGCAGATTGCAATCAGCCTAGAACGCAACTCTTAACAATTGGCTTACTGAGACATTGATGTTCTCGAAAGTGACGTCGATCCGGCCAAAAAAAGGGTTCGGCGCGCCATCGCGCCGAACCCGATTGGTCCCGAACAGGAGGCTTTGTCGCGCGGATCAGGCCTTCTTGAGGGCGGCCTCGACCCTGGCCTGGAAGCCGCAGACGCGCGGGGCGATTTCGTTGCGAAAGCGCGAACCGTTGAACACGCCGTAATGCCCGACGTCATGCTGCAGGTAGTGCAGCCGCATGTTCTCGGGGATATTGGCGCAGAGGTCCTGCGCGGCCTGGGTCTGGCCGACGCCGGAAATATCGTCCTTCTCGCCTTCCACGGTCATCAGGCCCACCCGGCGAATAGCCTTGAGGTCGACCGGCGCGCCGCGATGCTTCATCTCGCCCTTCGGCAGGGCGTGGTGCACAAAGACGGTATCGATCGTCTGGAGGTAGAATTCGGCGGTCAGGTCCATCACCGCGAGATATTCGTCGTAGAAATCGCGGTGCTTTTCGGCGGAATCGCCGTCGCCCTCGACGAGATGGTTGAACATGTCGAGATGGGCGTTGACATGGCGGTCGAGGTTCATCGCCATGAAGCCGGAAAGCTGCAGGAAGCCCGGATAGACCTTGCGGCCCATGCCCGGATAAGGGAAGGGCACGGTGTGGATGCAATTCTGCCGGAACCATTTCGGGCCGCGTTTTTCCGCCAGCTGGTTGACCGCGGTCGGGCTGCGGCGGGTGTCGATGGGACCGCCCTTGAGCGTCATCGAGGCGGGCGCGTGCGGGCTGCCGGCCGCCTCCATCACGGCCATCGCCGCAAGCACCGGAACGGACGGCTGGCAGACGGCGAGGATGTGGAAGGGCGGCCCTCCCGCCATGCTGAGGAACTCGCACATTTCGATGACGTAATCGACGTAGTCGTCGAGATCGAAGGTCTCGATCAGCGGGACCATGCGCGCGTCCACCCAGTCGGTGATGTAGACGTCGTGGGTCTGCATGAAGGTTTCGACCGTGCCGCGCAGCAGCGTCGCGTAATGGCCGGACATGGGCGCGACGATCAGCAGGCGCGGTTGCGGCGCGGCGTTTTCGGGCAGGTCGCGCTTGAAATGCAGCAGGCTGCAGAACGGCCGCTGCCAGACGACCTCTTCCTCCACCGCGACTTCGACGCCGTTGACGGTGGTCGTGTCCAGTCCGAAGGCCGGCTTGCCATAGCGCCGGGTCATGCGCTCGAACAATTCGGCCGAGGCCGCGAGATTCCGGCCGACCGAGGTATAGGTCATCGGATTGGCCGGGTTCTTGAATGTCAGGCGCGTGACGTCGGACAAGGCCCGCGCGGGGGCCATGGCCAATTGAGCCATCTCAAAGAACTGATACCCATAACGGTTCATGTTGCTGCCTCGCACCCTGCGGCCGCCCACTGGAAAGGCGCCGTTCGCGCCTCCGCCCGGTTCTGGGTCCGGGAGGGGTTACTCATGCTAGAGAATAAAACTTCAACCGGCAATTGACGCGCCCCCCAGACCAAAGGTCAGGCGGCCCTCGAAATTGCCGGGCGAGGTTAAGACAGTCTTGATTTGCAAGTTTTGCCGCGGGCGGCTTATTCTTGCGCCGGCTGTGCGCGAAAAAACGCCGCATTGGCAAGAGCTCTGGAGCCTCCCGCGCGTTAATGCTATCGCGGATCCTCCAGCGGGAGAGCGTCACATGTCGCAAATCAAGGTCGCCATTGTTCCGGTTACGCCTTTTCAGCAGAATTGTTCCCTTCTCATTTGCCAGGCGACGAACAAGGCGGTGGTGGTCGATCCGGGCGGCGACGTGCCCCTCATCCTTCGCGCCATCGAACAGACGGGCGCGACTGTCGAAAAGATCCTGCTCACCCATGGCCATGCCGACCACGCCGGCGGCGCGGCGGAACTGCGCGAGACCTTGGGCGCGCCCATCGAGGGCCCGCACCCCGGCGACAAGTTCCTGCTCGACAGCCTGGAAGCGGCCTCGGCGCGTTTTGGCTTCGCCAGCCGCGACGTGGCGCCGGACCGCTGGCTGGCGGAGGGCGACACGGTGACGTTCGGCGAGGCGGCGCTGGACGTGCTGCATTGCCCCGGCCATACTCCGGGCAGCGTGGTCTTCGTCAACCAGCCGATGCAGTTCTGCCTGGTCGGCGACGTGCTGTTCGAAGGCTCGGTCGGGCGCACCGACCTGCCGGGCGGCGACCATGCGACCTTGATGCGTTCGATCGACACGAAACTGATGACCCTCGACGACAAGATGACCTTTATCAGCGGCCACGGCCCGATCAGCACGATCGGAGCCGAGCGGGCGCATAATCCGTTTCTCCAGCGACAGGCCTGATCGCGGCTTTTCCCGCGGCTCGGGCCACAAGAAAGTGTGGCGCCAACATGTCCCTCTGCAATATCCTGGTTCATCTGAACGATCATGAAAGAGCGCTTGTGCGGCTGCGGATCGCGGCCGATCTGGCGCGCAGCAACAATGCGCGCCTGACTGGCGTCTTCGCGCGCATCGCGGCGTCGCACAAGGTCGGCGTCGTGCCGGAATGGCCGTCGGCCGAATATCTCAAGGCGGCGGAAACCAGCCGGGCGGCCTTCGCCGAGGCGACGCAGGGCATAGACGCGGAATGGCTGGACCTCAACCGCGGCGTGGACACGGAGATCAACCAGCAAATGGTCGATCTGGCCCGCCACTTCGACCTGACCGTCCTCGGCCAGTTCCGCACCGAAAACCAGCTGACGCCGCCCGACCTTCCCGAGGAACTGATCGTCCATTCCGGGCGCCCGGTGCTCGTGATCCCCTATGTCGGCGAGTTCCCGCACGTCGGCAAGCAGCCGGTCTTCGCCTGGTCTGATTCGCGCTCTTCGGCGCGCGGCTTTTCCGACGGGCTCCTGCTGGTCGAAAAGGGCGCCGAGGCCGTGGTCGTCGGCCTCTCCAAGCCTGGCGACACAGCGGTCCTCAACTACCAGAAGGAATCCCTGCGGCTCGCCGTGGCGCAACTCGCGGCCCATGGCGTCGAGGCCAAGGCCGAGCAACTGGCGCTGAGCGAAATCGGCCTGATGGACGCGCTGCTCAACCGCGCCGCCGATTATGGGGCGGACCTGCTGGTGCTCGGCGCCTTCGGCGGTGGCGGCTATCCGCTGTTTTCGCGCGGCAGCGGCTCGCGCTACATGCTCAAGCACATGACGCTGCCGATCGCATTCTCTCATTGAAAAATCTGCTCGGGCGGCCATCTGACGGCAATTTCTGCGCTTCGGCGCTCACGGACATAAGTCCGCTCCGTTCCGGTTTTCGAAATCACCGCCAGCTGACTTACCCGAGCGATTTTTCGGTGGTGGCAAGCGCCAAACGAAAAAGGCCCCGCGCGAACGGGGCCTTTTTGCTGTTGGCTAGTAAGATCAGCGGCAGACGCGGACGCGGCGGCGGCCGATGACATTGCCGTATTCGTCATAGATCGGACGGCGCTCGAGCCAGCATTCGCCGCCCGGGCCGGGGCCATAATAGGGGCCGTTGGCCGGAGTTGGCGATGGCCCCGCCGACCACGGCGCCGGTCACCACGCCCGCGGCCACGGCGCCGGGACCCCAGCCCCAGCCGCCGCCGCCCCACGCATTGGCCGGCGAAGAGAAGGCCAGTCCCAGGGAGAGCGCCGCCAGGGCGCCGATCACGGTCTTTTTCAACGAGATGGTCATGGTTTTCTCCTTTGAACGATCATCGAATTCCTGTTGCGAAGCTGTTCTCCGCGCCATTCAGCTTGACCAGCACCATATTTCGGTTCGCCTGAACGCTAACTGAACGAATTATGCCTCCCCGGCGGTTGCGCGTCGGCTGAGCCTTTGGCGGCAAAAGTGGTTCAACATTCCGACGCCATGCTTTACAAACCGTAAAGCCGGGACGGGCGGATATCGGGAAATCATGACCAATTTGCGTTCATCCGGCGATTTGCGTTCATCTGGAGATCTGGCCGCCGACCGCCGCTACCAATGGGGCCTGGGCGCCGCGGAGAGCGGCGATATCGTGGGGGCGTGCGACCTTTTTGCCCAGGCCGTCGAACTCACTCCCGACTGGCCGCCCGGCTGGTTCGCCCTGGCTCAGGCGCTGGAGGCGCTGGGCCGCCGCGACGAGGCCGTCGACGCCTATCGCCGCACGCTGGCGCTGGAGAGCGCCGACACGCTCGGCGCCGGCCTGAGGCTGGCCCATCTCGGGGCGCTCGGCCAACCCGCAACCGCGCCGCGCGCCTATGTCACGGCGCTGTTCGACCAATATGCGGCAAAGTTCGACCGTCACCTTGTCGAGGGCCTCGCCTATCGCGGCCCGCAACTCCTGCTGGACGCGGTGGACAGGGCGGCGCCGGGCCGGGTTTTCACGCAGATGCTCGATCTCGGCTGCGGCGCGGGCCTCGCCGGCGCGGCCTTTCGCGACAAGGCGAAGTCGCTCGCCGGCGTCGATCTGTCGCCGGCGATGATCGAACAGGCGCGCGCGAAAGGCATCTATGACCGGCTCGCCGCCGCCGACCTCGTGGATTTCTTGCACGGCGAGCCCGCCGTCAGCGCCGATCTCGCCGTCGCCGCGGACGTCTTCGTCTATATCGGCGATCTCGATCCGGTCCTTGCGGCCATCGCCCGCGTCGTCGCGCCCGGCGGCCTGCTGGCCTTTTCCGCGCAAAGCCATGACGGCGGCGAAGGCTTTGTCGTCGGCGCAGACCTTCGGTTCTCGCATGGCCGCGACTATCTGGTCGCCTGCGCGGCGCGAAACGGTTTCGAGACCCTGGAAATCACCGCGGCCTCGACGCGCAAGGACCGCGGCGCCGACGTTCCCGGCTGGATCGTTCTGTTGCGGAGGCGCTCAGACCGGATCGACAATCTGCGGCCTTATGGTTGCGCTGCAAGAAATTCCAGAAAACGGGATTCGGTTCATGAAGAAAGTTTTTCCAGACGCCAGGGCCGCCATGGCCGGGCTGGTCAAGGATGGCATGACCCTGATGGCCGGCGGCTTCGGCCTTTGCGGCATTCCTGAGGATTCCTGATCGAGGCGGTGAAGGAATCCGGCGCGAAAAACCTGACCTTCATCTCCAACAACGCCGGCGTGGACGGCATCGGCCTCGGCGTTCTGCTGGAGACGAAGCAGGTCAAGAAGATGATCTCGTCCTATGTCGGCGAGAACAAGCTGTTCGCCCAGCAATATCTCGGCGGCGAACTGGAGATCGAGTTCAATCCGCAGGGCACGCTGGCCGAGCGCATCCGCGCCGGCGGCGCCGGCATTCCCGCCTTCTACACCAAGACCGGCTATGGCACGCTGATCGGCGAGGGCAAGGAAACCCGCGTCTTCAACGGCGAGAATTACATCATGGAGACCGGCCTCGTCGCCGATATCGCCATCGTCCACGCCTGGAAAGGCGACACCGAAGGCAATCTTGATCTTCCGCAAGACCGCGCGCAATTTCAACCCGATGATGGCGACGGCGGGAAAAGTCACCGTCGCCCAGGTCGAGCATCTGTTCGAGGCCGGCGAGCTCGACCCCGACACGATCCACACGCCCGGCATCTATGTGCAGCGCATCGTGCAGGTGACCCCGACAAAACACATTGAACAGCGCACGACCCGCAAGCACACGAGCGCGCCTGCCGCGACCGGAGGAGAAGTCTGATGGCCTGGACACGCGATCAAATGGCGGCGCGCGCCGCCAAGGAGCTGAAGGACGGTTTTTACGTCAATCTCGGCATCGGCATCCCCACGCTGGTCTCGAACTACATTCCCCCGGGCATGAGCGTGCAGTTGCAGAGCGAGAACGGCATGCTGGGCATGGGCCCCTTTCCCTATGAGGGCGAGGAAGACCCCGACCTCATCAACGCCGGCAAGCAGACGATCACGGAATTGCCGACCACCAGCTATTTCTCTTCGGCGGATTCATTCGCCATGATCCGCGGCGGCCATATCGACCTGTCGATCCTCGGCGCCATGCAGGTTGCGGAAAACGGCGATCTCGCCAACTGGATGATCCCCGGCAAGATGGTCAAGGGCATGGGCGGCGCGATGGACCTCGTCGCGGGCGTGAAAAAGGTCGTGGTGGTGATGGAGCATGTCGCCAAGGACGGCCCGAAGTTCCTGCACGCCTGCAACCTGCCGCTGACCGGCGCCAAGGTGGTCGACCTGCTGATCACCGATCTCGGCGTGTTCTCCCTCGACAAGCACGGGACGGGCGGCGCGAAGCTGATCGAACTGGCCGATGGCGTCACGGTCGAGGAAATCAAGGCCAAGACGGAAGCCACATTCGCAGTGGCCCTGTAGCGTCAATAGCCGGCCCGACGCTCTCGACGCCGTCATTGCGAGGAACGCAAGCGACGAAGCAATCCAGAACCGCAAGCTGAGTTTGGATTGCTTCGCTTCGCTCGCAATGACGCGCTGATGATGTCGGAATTGCCCTTGTTTTTCGTGGCTTGAATGACCTTTCCGCTCTACGTTTTCGACGCCTATGGCACCCTGTTCGACGTGCATTCCGCCGTCGCGCGTCACCGCGATCTGGTCGGTCCCCAGGCCGACCGCCTTTCGGAGCTGTGGCGGCAAAAGCAACTGGAATATACGTGGACGCGCTCGCTGATGGGCGCCTACCGTGATTTCGATTTCCTGACGCGCGACGCGCTCGATTTCGCCGCCGCGCGATGCGACGGCGTCACGGACGAGGCGCGGAAAACCGCTTTGCTTGCGGCCTATGAGACGCTCGACGCCTACGCGGACGCCGCCCCGGCGCTCGCCGCCTTGCGGGCGCAGGGCGCGCGGACGGCGATCCTCTCCAATGGGACGCCGGCGGCCCTCGCGCGGGCCATCCGTTCGGCGGGGCTGGAAATGTTGCTGGACGAGACGCTGTCGGTCGACGGCCTGCGGTGTCTTCAAGACCGCGCCGGCCGTTTATGACATGGTCTGCGAGCGTTTGGCGTCACGCCGCAGCAGGTTTCCTTCCAGTCGTCCAACCGTTGGGACGTCGCGGGCGCCGTGAAATTCGGCTTTCACGCGCAATGGGTCAATCGGACCGGCGCGCCCGACGAATATTTGGACTTGCCGCCTGCGCGCGTCCTGAAAAGCCTCGCCCAACTGGAAATTTGAGCAAAAAAAGGCCGCCGGAAAACCAGCGGCCCAAGTCTAGGGAGGAAACGCCCAAGGAGGGCATGCAGCACAGGCAAGGCCTGCGCTACAGGATGCAATTTATGTTGCGTCGCACAAAATGTCAAGCCATTTTGGTGCGTCGCATCATGAATTTTCCATGACAGCCTCCATCAAGGAGGCAAATGACGACGGACGGAAATGCCCGCTAGGGGTTATGTGACTGTAATTTAATGTCGTTTCTGCGGCGGCCGTTTTGGTCGGCGCGCTCCGCAAACTGGCTCTTGCGCTGTCGCAAGGCGCGGGCGCGCCGGGCGATTGCCGGAATAGGCGCTATTGCTGTGGGGCGACGCGGTGTTCGGCGCCGTCGTGGCCGCGAACCAGCATGATCGCGCGGGTCTGGCCGGCGCGGTCGCGCCATTTCGCCCTGCATATCTGCGGGCCGCACAACACCTCGGGGAAGCGATAGAGCGGCGCGCCGGACGCGATTTTCAGGCCATATCCGGCGTCCGGCTTCCAGCCTTGCCGAAGCAGAGCGCCTCGCAACTCGCCATAGGCGCGCCCGGACCTGATCTCTCCCTCCTGCGCAAGGGCGGCCGATACGCCTGCCAACAGCAGGAGGCCGCCAAAAAGGGTCACAAGCCCTTTGCCTTTCGCGATCATGTCAAGCCTTTCGCTATCTTCGACTTAAGTCAGGGAAGCGCAGAAAGCCTGGATCTTTGCACAGGCTTTTTCCAGCGCTTGATCGGAAATCGCATAGCTGACGCGGAAATTCGGGCCCATGCCGAACGCCGAGCCCTGGACCACGGCCACGCCCTGCTCTTCGAGCAGCGCGGTGACGAAATCCGCGTCGGTTGCGATCTTTTTCCCGCTCGCCGAAGTCTTGCCGAGGGCGTTCGCGCAGGAGGGAAAGACGTAGAATGCGCCTTCCGGGCAGGGCGCGGAAAGATGGCGCGCCTGGTTGAGCATGGAGACGACCAGATCGCGCCGGCCCTCGAAAACTTTCCGGCTTTCGACGACATAATCCTGCGGCCCGTTCAGCGCCTCCACCGCCGCCCATTGCGCGATGGAGCAGGCGCCGGAGGTCTGCTGGCCCTGGATCATGTCCATCGCCTTGATCAGCTGCGAGGGACCGGCGGCATAGCCGATGCGCCAGCCGGTCATGGCGTAGGATTTCGACACGCCGTTCATCGTCAGCGTGCGGTCGTAGAGGCCGGGTTCGACCTGCGCCGGCGTCTTGTAGGCGAAATCGCCGTAAACAAGATGTTCGTACATGTCGTCGGTGAGAACCCAGACATGGGGATGGCGCAACAAAACCTCGGTCAGCGCCTTCAGTTCGGCTTCGCCATAGGCGGCGCCGGTGGGGTTGGAGGGCGAATTCAGGATCACCCATTTCGTCCTTGACGTGATGGCCTTTTCGAGCTCCGCCGGCTGCAGCTTGTAATTCTCTTCCAGCCGCGTCTCGACGATCACCGCCGTCCCGCCGCAGAGCGCGACGATTTCCGGATAGGACACCCAGTAGGGCGCGGAAATGATGACTTCGTCGCCGGGATTGAGGCTGGCCATCAGGGCGTTGAACAGGATCTGCTTGCCGCCGGTGCCGACGATGCAATTGGCGGGGCTGTAATCCAGCCCGTTCTCCCGCTTGAATTTTCGCGCAATGGCCTCGCGCAACGGCAAGATTCCCGCGACCGGGCCATATTTGGTCTCGCCGCGCCGGATCGCCTCGATGGCCGCATTCTTGATATTGTCGGGCGTATCGAAATCCGGCTGTCCGACCGAAAGGTCGATGATCTCGCGCCCCTGGTTTCGCAACTCGCGCGCCTTTTGCGTGACGGCGATGGTGGCGGAGGGTCTGACACGGGAAAGGGCGTCGGCGATGAAGGCCATTTTTTCGGGGTCCATGCTGCGTTTGGCCCGGGACCATAGTGCGACGCAGAAAAAAGGGAAGGCGGAATTTGTAGGCTTCACCTCAATGAGCAGACCGCCGTTCGCCATGGCCGGGACAAGCCCGGCCATGGCGCGGCAGGCGGCACATGATTGCGGCTGGCCCCCTACGCCACCAGCCCCGTCATCGGCTTTACCCCCGCGCTATCCGGGAAGACCATAGTCCCCAGCAGTCCCGCCGGCGCCTCGAAATGCTCGGCCAGCACGCCTTTCAAAACGGCGCGCAGGTCCGTCGTCGGGGCGAGGTCGCGGTTCTGGTAGAGTTTTGCATCCGCCAATCCTGGCCAGTCATAGATCCCGCGCCCGCCCTTGACCGCGCCGCCGGCCAGCAGCGCCACCGTCCCCGTTCCATGATCGGCGCCTGAGGTGCCGTTGATGCGCACGGTGCGGCCGAATTCGGTGACCGCGACCACGACCGTCGAGCCCCAGATGTCGCCGAGGCCGGTCTGCAAATCCTCCAGCGCGCCGTCGAGGCCGCCGAGCCGGTTGAAAAGCTGGCCGCCAACGGGGCCTTCGTTGGCGTGGGTGTCCCAGCCCTCAAAAGACAGCACGGCGACGCGCGGCCCGTCAGGCGCGCGCATCAGCCGCGCCGCGCCCTGCGCCGCCTGCCTCATGCCGGGGGGCGAATCGAGTCCGCCCTTGGCGCGCTGGTCGCCGCCCATGCCCTGGTCGCGCGCCATGGCTTCGACGCGCAAGCCTTCCGCCAGCGCCTTCTGCAACATTGGATCGCGCTGGCTGTAAAGCCCGATCAGGCGTCCCGCGAGATCGTCGGAAGCCGGGGCGATATTCTGCGGCGCCCAGCCCATGACAGGGGCGGCGCCGCGCAGAATCAGCGGCGCCGTCGCGCCGACGCCCAATCCTTCGCCGGACGCTCGCCCGCCCCTCGGCAAGGCCCCGATAAAACGGTTGAGCCAGCCGTCGCGGGTCAGGCCGGGGCCGGGCTGGCCGCTTTCCAGCACGTCCTGGCCGTCGAAATGCGAGCGGTCGCGATAGGGCGTGGCCACCGCCTGGACGAACAGCGCCTGCTTCCCGTCATAGAGCTTCTTGAAGGTCGGCATGGCCGGATTGAGCGCGAACAGCGGATCCAGCGGCAGGGCCGGCTTGTCGCCGGAGGTCTGCAGCGCCAGGCCGCCGCGCTGGCGCAAAAAGTCGGGATCGCCTGTCGGCGCGACCGTGGCCAGTCCGTCGAGCGCGCCGCGCAGGACGATGACGATCAGGCGGGGATCGCGGGTCGCGGCGCTCGCCCATCGCGGCAGCCCCGCGGCGACGAACAGGCTGGCGGAGCAGGTCAGCAGTCGGCGGCGGTCAAGAGAAATGCTCATCGTCTTTGCGCCTCCGGCGCCATCAGGAGGAGTGCGAGGCCTTGCTGCCTCGTTTCGGCGCGGGCCACGGCCTGCCGTGTCTCCGCCGAGGCCGCGGCGCCGAAGGCGGCGTCGATCAGCTCGCGCGGGTCGGGCGGGTCGCGCAGGCGATTGGCCCATTGCGCGGCAAAGTCGAGGCGGATCTTCAACCCTTCCGGCGACGCCCAGGCGGCGGCGTCGTCGGGAAAGCCGTCGGGGCCGGGCGGCCGCCACAAGGGCTGGCCGAGCATGTTGAGCGCGCCCAAAATCGGGCCGGGATCGTCCGGCGCGTGGCCGAGCAGGCGCGCGGCGCCGAGACAGAATTCCCAGGGCATGCGCATCTTGGTCGGCGGCGCCGCGAAAGCCTCGGGCGAATCGATCAGCGCCAGGGTCACCGCATGGAGATCGCCGTCGGTTTTCAGGAAGGTCGCGGCGAGGCGGTCGACCAGGGCTTGCGGCGGGGCGTCGGCGACGAAATGCTTCGCCAGCTTGAAGGCGAGATGCCTTGCGGTTTCCGGTCGACGGGCGATGGCGAGCAGGGCGGCCTGCGCCTGGTCCTGTCCGGCCTGCGGATAATCGCCGCCGAGCAGTCTTTGCGCGCCGGGCTCGTGGATATTGGCCTGGAAAATGAAGGAGCCGGGCGGCCCGAGCTTGCCCTCTCGGCCGGCGAAGCGCCAGCCGGTAAGCATGTTGGACAGGGCGATGACGTCGCCCTGGCTGTAGCCGCCATTGACCCCGAGCGTGTGCAATTCGAGGATTTCGCGGCCGAGGTTTTCATTGCGGCCGCGGTGTTGCTTGAGCCCGTCGGGCGAATCCGGGCCGATGCTCTGCTGGTTGTCGAGATAGAACAGCATGGCGGGATGGCTTTCCACCGCCAGCAGCATGTCGCCGAACTTGCCGAGCACGAAAGGGCGGATCGCCTCGCGCTCGAAGGCGCCGGCGCTGACATGGGTGACGCCGCCCTTGGCGATGGAAATGGCGAAATGGTTGGACCAGAAGGCGACCAGCCGCTCCACCAGTCCGGCGCGGGCGATGAAGGCGCGGTTGAGGCGCGCCTGCGCGTCGGCCCGGAAAAAGAACTGTTCGGCCCTCGGCGGCTTGGGTGGCTGCGGCGGCCCGGGCATGGCGGAGGTCGCTGCGGGCGTCTGGCGGGAGCCATGGCTTGACCCGCGCCGGGCTCATGGCGGGAGACGGCGGCTTGCGGCGCCTGCGCGGCCATCTCGCGCGCCGCCTTGTCCGCGTCCTGCTGGGCGAACAGGGCGAAGACCGCGCCATTGGCGCCGGGCAGGCCGGGGCCGGAGAGCAGGGCGGCGCCGGGCTGGTCCAGCTCGGCGCGCAGGAAGGCGCGGGCGTCGAGGCTGGCCGCGGCGAGGTCGCCGTCGCCCCGCGGGCCGAAGCCGAAACGGGTCAAGGCGATAAAGCCCTGTCTTTCATCTTTCACGGCCATGGGGGTCGCTTCTCCTGCGAGCTACCGTGGCAATGAAACACGTATGGTCTGAAACAGACATGAACGGATTACGGCCAATCCGAGGCGAGCGGACGTTACGGCAAGATTTTGGCAACCAAACGGCGGTATTGTGCCGGCATGAACAAGTCCGTCTCCTTCGGTCGCCGGACCGCCAGCGCCCACACACGCGCCGCCTTCGCGCCGGCGAGGCCGCAGTCGGCTGCGTCGGCGCCGAAAGAGGTCGAGCTGACGCCGGAAATGCGCGCCCTGCTGTTCGAGGGCGCGACGCATTCGGCGCCGCCGCAGGAGAAAGGCGCGGGCGCGGACGTCGCCCCCCCTGGCGGCGCGGAATCGGATTTGTCGTCAGTCTCGCCGTCGCCTGCGCGGTCGCGGGCTTCACCGTGATCGGCCGCTCCCAGACGCCCGACCCCTCGGTCGACCCGGCGGGCGATCCCATGAAGGCCGTCATGGCGGCGCTGGACCCCAATTCCCAGGCAGTGCTGGCGCCGGCGGCCCGATGGCTTGGCCCCGCCGAACTCGCCCAGGAGATCTTGCTGATCGGCTCCAATCTGGGCGTCGCCTTATGGCTGACGCACATGATCGCCGGTCTGTTCGGCGTGCGCTCGCTGCCGGCGGTCGCCCTGATCGGGGCCGTGCTGAATCTCGCCCTGATTCTCCTGACCTCGACGCTGGAGGTCGGCGAAGGCCCGGGGCTGGTCGTCGCGGCGCTATCCGGCGCCGGCGCGGCGGTGTTCTACCGTCTGATGGCCGGCCGCCGCGTGGCCTGAGCCGTCACGCCGAGGCCTTGGCGGCTTCGGTCTCTTTCATCAGCTCAAGCGAAGCATCCAGCGCCGCGCGCGCCGTGCCGAGCGCCGTCTCCAGGTCTTCGATGCGTTTCGCGTCGCCATTGCGGATCATCATGGCTTTCTCCTGATCGAATTCGGCTATGGCGTAATAGACTTCGATCAGCGCCCGTTTCAAATGGTCTTCCATTGATTTCGCCCTTTTCGGTCTTGCCTGGAACGCTGGCGAGGCGGGGCCGCGATGGATTGCCGTTCTGGCTCGGCGGGACAAGCCCACGGACGACTCATGCTTGAACACAATCGGCTTGGTCTGCGCCATGATGGTTACCTTCCGTCAGGTCTGCCCACCTTTCGCAAATCAAACTGTTACAGAAAGGTTCCGAAATTAAGGCGTCACTCTTTGGGTTTACGCGGGTAAACGCAGGCGGCGTTCTGGCCGCCGTGTGGCCGCCAAAGGCCTTATTTTGCGCGGCCGCGGCGCGGCCCTTCCCATAAACCCGCAGCCGTCCCATATTGCCGGCATGGCGAAAAAACCTTCTTCAAAACCCGCGCCGTCGCGCGGCAAGGCGTCGAAACCCGATGTCCTGCCGCTCGGCGATCATCTGGCCGCGCTGCTCAATCCGGCTCTGGTGGGGCAGCACGCGCTCCAGGAAGCCGCCTCGCCGTTCATTCCCGAGCGCGTGGACGCCGAAGAGGCGGCGCGGCTGGGGCTGGGCCAGGAACCTGAAATCCAGCGCGAAAAGCCCAAGCGCCGGCCGCCCCCGCGCGAGGAGTTCGTCAGTTCCGGCGCGACGGCGGATATCCTGCAGGATCTGCTGGAAAAGGGCGATCCGAATTTTCGCGCGACCAAGCCCTGGACGCCGCATCGTCCCGCGCGGCCGGAAAAATCCGAGGGCGGCGTCAGGTTCGAGCTGGTTTCCGAATACCAGCCGCAGGGCGACCAGCCGCACGCCATCGAGGAGCTGGTGGCGGGAATCGAGGCGCAGGAGCGCGACCAGGTGCTGCTCGGCGTCACCGGCTCCGGCAAGACCTTCACCATGGCGCAGGTCGTTTCCCGCACCCAGCGCCCCGCCCTGGTGCTGGCGCCGAACAAGACCCTGGCGGCTCAGCTCTATGGCGAGTTCAAGAGCTTCTTCCCCAATAACGCGGTGGAGTATTTCGTTTCCTATTATGATTATTACCAGCCGGAAGCCTATGTGCCGCGCTCCGACACCTTCATCGAGAAGGAATCCTCGATCAACGAGCAGATCGACCGGATGCGCCACGCCGCCACCCGCGCCCTGCTGGAGCGCGACGACGTCATCATCGTCGCCTCGGTTTCCTGCATCTACGGCATAGGCTCGGTCGAGACCTATACCGCCATGACCTTTTCGGTGAAGCTGGGCGAAAAGCTCGACCAGAAGCAATTGCTGCGCGACCTGGTCGACCTGCAATACAAGCGCACGCCGGATTTCTCGCGCGGCGTGTTCCGCGTGCGCGGCGACACCGTGGAAGTCTTTCCGGCCCACTATGAGGATCGCGCCTGGCGGATCACCTTCTTCGGCGACGAGGTGGAGTTGCTGGCCGAGTTCGATCCCCTGACCGGCAAGAAGACCCAGGACCTCGAACTGGTCAAGATCTACGCCAATTCCCATTACGTGACGCCGCGCCCGACCCTGTTGCAGGCGGCGGACGCCATCAAGACGGAGCTGCGCCAGCGGCTGGAGGAGCTTCACGCCTCCGGACGGCTGCTGGAGGCGCAAAGGCTGGAGCAGCGCACGCTGTTCGATCTGGAAATGCTGCAGTCGACCGGCTCCTGCGCCGGCATCGAGAATTATTCGCGCTATCTCACGGGACGCCAGCCCGGCGAGCCGCCGCCGACCCTGTTCGAATACCTTCCGGACAACGCTATCGTGTTCACCGACGAAAGCCATGTCACCGTGCCGCAGATCGGCGGCATGTATCGCGGCGACTTCCGCCGCAAGGCGACACTGGCGGAATATGGCTTCCGGCTGCCCTCCTGCCTCGACAATCGCCCCCTGCGCTTCGAGGAATGGGAGGCGATGCGGCCGCAGACCGTGCATGTCTCGGCGACGCCGGGCGATTGGGAAATGAACCAGACCGGCGGCGTCTTCGTCGAACAGGTGATCCGCCCCACGGGGCTGATCGACCCGCCGGTGGAGGTGCGCTCGGCGCGAAGCCAGGTCGACGACCTGCTTGGCGAAGCGCGCGAGGCGGCGCGCGCCGGCTACCGCTCCCTCGTGACGGTGCTGACCAAGCGCATGGCGGAAGACCTCACCGAATATCTGCACGAGAACGGGGTGCGGGTGCGCTACATGCATTCCGACATCGACACCATCGAGCGCATCGAGATCATCCGCGACCTCAGGCTGGGCGCCTTCGACGTGCTGGTCGGCATCAACCTTCTCCGCGAAGGCCTCGACATCCCCGAATGCGCGCTGGTCGCGATCCTCGACGCCGACAAGGAAGGGTTTTTGCGCAGCGAGACCTCGCTGGTGCAGACCATCGGCCGCGCCGCGCGCAATGTCGACGGCAAGGTCATCCTCTATGCCGACCGCATCACCGGCTCGATGGAGCGGGCCATGGCGGAAACGACACGCCGCCGCGAAAAACAGCTCGCCTACAACACCGAGCACGGCATCACCCCGGCCAGCATCAAGCGCGGCATCCAGGACATTCTCGGCTCGGTCTATGAGCAGGACCATGTGACGGTCGACGCTGGCCTCGCCGCGCCGGCCATCGGCCATAATTTCCAGGCGACGATCAGCGATCTGGAAAAGAAGATGCGCGCGGCGGCGGCCGATCTCGATTTCGAGACCGCGGCGCGGATGCGCGACGAGATCAAACGGCTGCAGGCGGTGGAGTTGACGGTGTCGGACGATCCCCTGGCGCGGCAAAGCGACGTCGAGTCCGGAGGGGGTGGCTTTCGCGGCGAGAAGAAATATGGCGACGCCGCCAATCTTCCGGCCTCGCGGGCGCACAAGCCGACCGACGCCGACATGGGCCCGCATAATTTCGGCGGCGGGGAGGCGCGCCCCCGCCAGGCGGAAAAGCCCAAGGGCGCGAGCTGGCGGCACAAGGGGCGGCGGAGATAGCGGTGCGCGCGCCGCTCATCCGGGCTTGCGAATGAAAAAGCCGCCCGTCCGGGCGGCTTCAACAAATGTGATCGGAACCGTTCGGTCAGGCGACGAGGGTCGCCGGACGATTGCGGCGATAGCCCGCGAAACCGAGGCAAGCGAAACCGGCGATCATCATGGCCCAGGTCGAAAGCTCGGGAACGGCGGCAACGGCGACGGAGACGCCGCCGACAACGGGACCCCAAGGCGAACCGTTTTTATCCAAGCTAGTGAACGACAGCGTATTGGTGGCGTCCGCCACGAACCATACGGTTTCGAGCTTATAATCCATATTACCACGGTTATTGTCGCCGGTGATGAACGTGTAATTATGGCTAAAATCACCAATGGAGACGTTCACGACTTTCTTCGGGAACCCACCATCGGGGTTTCCCGAGAGATAGAAAGTCAAATCATAGGCTGTTCCAGCAGTCAGGTTCAGCGTTTGCTGGACGCCGCCGGGATTGTTGCCGTCCAAATCAACGCTGCCGCCGCCGATGGTCGGCGCCGCCCAGTAGGTTCCGATGAGGTCGACGCTGTCGCCGGTAACCGTCCAAGCGCCGATACTCGAGCCAGCGCTATAAGTCGCATAGATGCCGCCCGACGGGCTGCTGAAATCGCCGTCCGACACGAGATTTTGCGTCGCGAGTGCGAGGGTCGGCGCCATCGCTATCGCGGCGGCCGCCAGAATGAGCCGCAGGGGCGTCTTGAACATACAAGAACTCCTAGGAAAAATTTAATTGCTCCAATTAACCGCCCGCATTCCCTTGCGTCAAGATGAAACATCGATTTCCGGCGCGCGAAAGAGGTAAAAACGAGCGCGCCTCGTGCCGGCCGCGCCGGTATCCGACAAAACCGAGGCCCGCGAAGCCGGCCAGCATCATGGCCCAGGTGGAGGGCTCCGGGACGGCCGGAACGCCGCCCACTCCGCCGAGGCCGTTGACCTGGCCCTGGATCACGCCATTGGCGCAGGTCATCGCCCAGGACATCGCGAAATTGTCGCCCAACACGCCGTTATCCTGGACCGAAAACGTGATCGAGACGCCCGGATCGATCGACCAGGAATCGAGCGCGATCGGCGTAGCCGTCGAAGAAGGAATGAATTGCACCGCCTGTCCCTGACGGAAATACCAGCCGTTGTTTCCTGTGTAGGGATAGGAAATGGGATCGCCGTAGACATTCGAACTGACGATGGTTCCGTCTGATGTCGGCGTATTCAACGCGCCGCCGCCCGTCAGATAAAGGCCGCCGGTCCCGGAATTGCCCGCAGGAAGTTGCGGGATGGTGAGCGCATATTGCCACTCGCCGGGCGTGTAGACGTCAGTGGAATAAGTAGGGCCGACACCGGTTGGGTTCCATACGTTATAGCCAGGCGTGATGAACAGTGCGCCATAGCCGGTTCCCGCCTCCCGTCCCGCATATCCGGCGAAGGGCGTATCGATGGTGACCACAAGCGTATTTCCGTGCGGTCCCGTGCGCGAAATATCGGCGCCGGAAATGTTGAAATAGGAGTCGCCGATCGTCGGGCCGCCCCCGACGTTGTAAGTGTCGTCGCCACCCCAATAGCTGTGCGGCAGGAAAACGGTTCCGGCCTGGGACGTGGAGCCGCTGATCAACGCGAGCAATAATGCGGCGACGCGAACGAATTGATGCGAAATCATGACAGCCCCCACAGAACGCCAACAAACGCAATTAACGTAAGGTTAACGCTGTATTCACTTAATGTCAAAATCGCTTTGTGGTGAGGGCGCTCTGACAACAGGCTGTTTACTGTCCTGCATCAGAGAAAAAACTGTCAAAAAAACTTTTCTGCTGAGGCGGCGGCTCCGCGACAGCCGCCCGCGGTTGCGGCGCCACCGGCGGCGAATCCGCGGTGCGCATCAGGCCCAGCATGTTGCGGCTTTTCGCCGTGTAGTAATAGCCGGAAGCATAGAGCCGCACGGCGCGGTCTTGGTCGCCGCCGGCCAGCGCCCAGGCGTTGGCGAGATAGGGCGCGCCGAAACGCAGGTTGGTTTCCGCATCGAGCAGGCCCTTGGCCGAGCCGCGATAGCCCATCGAGCGCGCGGTTTGCGGCGTCATCTGCATCAGGCCGTAATAGCGGCGGTTGACCAGATGCGGATGGTAGCGGCTCTCGCGCATGATGATGCGATGGAGCAGGGACAGCGGCAGGCCATGCTGGCGGGCGTATTGGCGGGCGAGATCGGCCAGCCCGGCCTCCTCCGCGAGGGCGAAGCCGGCGGGAACTTCCTCCTCCGACGGCGTCGGGAGGGTGACGGCGGCCGGCGCTTGCGCCGGTTGCGCCGCCGCCGCCGGGGGGGCCGACACTGCGGTTGGCTGCTGGTCCGGGTTCTGGGCGTTCGGAGTTTCTTGTGCGGCCGTCTCCGCTGGCGCGGCGTCGCTTTCGAACGCCGGGCGAACAGGCGGCAAGGGCGGGTGCTTCGGCAGCGCGGCCCGCGCCGGACCGAAACCGGTCCCGGCGAGCGCGGCGAAAAACAGAAGACGCGGCAGAGCTTTGGTCATGGCGGCGTCTTTGCCGGGAAAAAATGGCCTTGGCAAGGCGGCGCTGATGACGCGCGTCCCGATCGGGGGCGCGGGTTTTCGTCGGGACGCCTTGACGATCGTGGCGATCTCGCGCTTAAATTATGGTTAACGCGCTATGCGAATATTAACCATTGTCGATTATCCATTTTGTTTGTCTTCGAGTTTCCCGGGCGCGTCGTTCGCCTGCCCCCCCAGAAATGATTGATTTGAGGCGCGATCATGCTGATCAACAGCCTGTTTCAGGGCGCATTTTCCATCCTGCTCGCGGTCCCCGCCCGAAAGGCGCGTCAGAGGCTTCAATCGGCTCAGGCGCCGAAAAGCGGGGTGGATTCGCAACTTCAGGCCGATGGCGGCGACTTGTCGACGGCCGGGGTGCTGGAAGCGGTGGAGCGGGCCCTGCGGCTGTCGGTAGACGACGCCGAAACGCGCTGAACGCGCGCCGCGCTTATCTTTGCGCCACGAAAAACAGCCTGGGATAGAGCAGCAGCAGCTTGCCGTCGGCCTGCGGCGTATAGGCCATTTCGAGTTCGCGGCGATAATGCGCCAGATAGGCGGCGGCCTCGTCGTCGTCGAGTTTTTCCAGAAAGGGCCGCAAGGCCGAACCGACGAACCAGTCGACAATCGCTTCCGGACCCTCCATGGGATGAACGTAGGTCGTCTGCCAGAGGTCGACCATGCGCGCCGATGGCTGTAGCCAGTCGTAATAATCGTCGAGCGAACCGATCACGGCGCGCGACTTGGCGACGGGCGCCAGCTTTTCCGCCCAGGGCCCGTCCACCGCCACCATGCGCATCAGGGCATGGGCCGCGTCTTGCAGCACGTTGGGCATTTGCACGGCCAGCACCCCGCCCGGCGTGAGGCAGGACATCAGCCTCGTCAGAAGCTCCTGGTGATCAGGCGCGAAATGCAGCGCGGCATTGGCGAAGATCAGGTCAACAGGCTCCTCCGGCTTCCAGAAGTTCAGGTCCTGGAGGACGAATTGCGCCGCCGGCAGGCGCGTTCGCGCCGCCGCCAGCATGTTTTCCGAACTGTCGATGCCGAGGATTTCGGCTCCGCGATAATAGAGCGAGAGCAAGGCGGAACTGTTGCCGGGCCCGCAGCCGAGATCGACGATTTTTCGAGGCGCCAGAGGGGGAATGCGGGCGATCAGGTCGCGCGCCGCCTGCGCGCGCTCCCGCTCGAATTTCAGATAAAGCGCGCTGTTCCAATCAGACATGGCCGAAACTCTAAAGCGACCGGCGACGATTTGTCTACTAAAACGATAGAAATATTCTTCACGCTCCCGCGCCGGGCGCGCCGCGCAACGACATGAGCCCGCGGGAGGGATCATAGGCGATGATCGCCGTCAGCATGAACACCGTCGTACAGCCCGCGACCACCGCCAGAGCCAGCCAATTGACCTGGCCATAGAGCGCGAAGCGGATCAACTCCACCGCATGGGTGAACGGGTTGGCCTGGCAGACATAATAGAGCGCGGGGCTGCCTTCCTTCACCCGCCACAGCGGATAAAGCGCCGACGAGGCGAAGAACATCGGGAAGATGACGAAGTTCATCACGCCGGAAAAATTCTCCAGCTGCTTGATCAGCGACGACAGCACCATGCCGAGCGAGCCGAGCATCAGGCCGACCAGCACCAGCGCCGGCAGCACGGTGAGATAGCCTGATGGAGGCGGCTCGATCTCCCAGAACCAGGCGATCAGCAGATAGGCGTAAACCTGCAGCACCGAGACGAAAGTGCCCGCGATCAGTTTCCCGAACAGAAGGTAAGCGCGCGGAAAGGGGCTCAGCAGCAGCACCCGCATATTGCCCATCTCGCGATCATAGACCATGGACAGCGACGACTGCATGCCGTTGAAAAGCTGGATCATCGCCATCAGGCCGGGCGTGATGTAGACGTCATAGAGGATATAGGTGTCGTAGGGCGGGATGATCGAAATGCCGAGCACCTGGCGGAAGCCGGCGGCGAAGATGAACAGCCAGACCAGAGGGCGCACCAGGGCCGAGATGAAGCGCTCGCGCTGATGCAGGAAGCGCAGGCCCTCGCGCCAGACGATACCCTTCATGCAGATGACGTAAGCAGCGAAGGTGAGGCGGCGCGGCGCAGCGGCTTGGATGGTCATGCGACGCTCTTTTCGGACGTGGTCATTGTCGCGCCTTCGGCGGTCATGGCGACGAAGGCGGCCTTCATGTCGGCGGCGCCGGTCTTCTGCAGCAGCGCCGCGACGGCGCCGCAGGCCAGCATCTTGCCCTTGTGCAGCACGACCACCTCGTCGCCGGTTTCCACTTCGTCGGTCAGATGGGTCGCCCACAACACGCTCATGCCTTCGCTGGCGATGAGGCCGCGCACCAGCCTGAGGATGTCGGCGCGGGCGCCGATATCGAGGCCGACAGTCGGTTCGTCCAGCACCAGCAGGCGCGGGCGATGCAGCAGGGCGCGGGCGATTTCAACCCGGCGCATCTGGCCGCCCGAGAGATTGCGCACCTTGTCCCTGGCGCGGTCGGCCAGCCCTACTGCCTCCAGCAGCGTCGCCGTACGCTCGGCGGCCTCATGCTTGCCAATGCCGTGCAGGGCGGCGTGGTAATGGAAATTCTGCGCGACGGACAGGTCGAGGTCGAGGGTGCGCGACTGGAAGACGACGCCGAGTTCGGCCAGCGCCGCGCCGGGCGTTACGGAAAGGTCGCGGCCAAGCAGGCGGATGACGCCGTGACGAAGCGCGAACAGCCGGGTGATCAGTGAAAACATCGTGCTCTTGCCGGCGCCGTTGAGGCCCAGCAGCACGCAAAACGTCCCCGGCGGCACGCAAAAGCTGACGTCGTCGAGCGCGAGCCGCGCGCCATAGCTGTGGCTGACATGCTCAAGCTCGAGGGCTGGCGCGAGACCGCTCATGGCTTTGGCGCTCCGACAATGACGAGATCCCAGGGCGATTGCCCTGTTTGCACAGATTTGACGACCTTCAGGGCGGCGACGTCGATCACCGAGACGTCATTGGAAACGCCATTGGCGGTCAAAAGAAGCTTTTCGTCGGGGCTGAAGCCCGCGTGCCAGACCCTTTGGCCAACCAGCAGATATTTGACCACAGCGCGGCTCTTCACGTCCACCACCGCCATGCGATTGGCCGGGCCAAGCGAAACGAAGGCCAGCTTGCCGTCACGAGAAATATTGATGCCCACCGGCTGGATATTCTCGGCCCGCAAGCCGGGAACCTCGAATTTCACATGCTCCTTGATCTTGTGGGTGGCTGCGTCGAGGATCACGACGTCGCCGCCGATTTCCGCGGAAACCCAGACTTCCGAGCCGTCAGGGGTGAAGGCGGCGGCGCGCGGCCGCGTGTCCACCAGCACATTGGCCAGGGTCTTGCGCGTTTGCGCATCGACGAAATGCGCCATGTTGGTGGTCTCGGTCGTGCAGACCACGAGCTTGCCGTCGGGGCTCACGGCGAGCCCTTCGGGCTCGACGCCGACGCGAACCGCGCCGATCAACTCCTTCGTGACGAGATCGAAAAAGCTCAGGAGATTGCTGTCTTCGTTGGACGTGTAGAGCGTCTTGCCATCAGGCGAGATATCGAGCCGCTCCGGGTCGCGTCCGGCGGGAAAGGTTCCTGTCACCGTCAGGCTTTGCGGGTCGATCGTCGTGACAGCGTCATCGTCGCCGAGCGCGACATAGATGGTCTTGCCATCGGGGCTGGCGATGATGCCGCGCGGGCGCTGGCCGACCGGAATGGTCTTTTTTACCGTCAGCGTGTCCAGGTCGATCACCGTGACGCTATTGCCCTTCTCGTTGCTGACGAAGGCGTCGGCGGCGAAAGCGGGACCGGCGAGAACAGGGCCCAAAAGCGCGCCAGCCAGCAGCCCCGCGGCAAACTTCACTTGAAATGGCATTTGGTCTCCGGTCGATCGGTTCCGAGCGTGTCCAGTTCGGAAAATTGATGCATGAAACCTTCCTGCGGCGAGACCGACACGACATTGCGGCCGTCGGACAGCAGGATGGGCTGGCGCAATTGCAGGTTCCAGTCGCGCAGCGTCAGTTTCTGGCCCTTGAAAGCGTTGATGGCGAAATCCCTGGACAGCAGGAAGGCTTTCATGACCGCCGCATCTCCCGCGGATTCGCGCGAAGCAGCCTCGCCGATCATGCGCGCCGCGGTCCAGGCCTGCATGTCCAGGGGCGTCATGAAGCGATGGAACTTGCGCTCGAAGCGCTGCTGCAATTGCGTCGCGCCCCATTGCTCGCTCGACGGGTCCCACGAAGTCGGGACCAGACCGGCGGAGCCGGCGACCGGCCGCGGGTCCCAGGTGCGAAAGGGCAGGTAATCGGCGAAAACGGCGCTTTCATCAGCAGCCACCAGCACATCATAGGCCGGCGCGTTCTGCGTGAAGACCGGGATCTGCTTCTGGATCAGGGTCACGCCGGAGTCGGAGCGCCGCGCGCCGCCGCGTATCCTCGAATATCCGCTCCTCGACGATTTTCGCGCCGAACCGCGCCGCAGACCTTTTCAGCGCCTCCGCCCAGAACTTGTCCGAGGGGTGCGAACCGAGGACGAGGAACCATTTGCGCCATTGTTTCCAGACCAGATATTGCGCCAGCCCGTCGGCCAGCATCGCGCGGCTTGGCGCGACATGCACGACATTGCCGCGGCAGAATTCCTCGCGCAGCAAATCGTCGGTGGCGCCGACGTTGAAAATCAGGGTCCTGGCCGCTTCCGGAATATCGGCGGCCTTGATCAGCGCCTCGGCCGGCAGGTCGGCGAGGATGAATTTCACACCTTGTCCGGCCAGTTCCGCGAAGGCGCTCTCGGCCGCCTCTCCCGGCTTGAGCTTCCGGGTCACCAGCTGGAAATCCTGCCCGAGGAACTCGCCGGTTGCGGCGTCGTCGTCCACGCCGATCTGCGCGCCGGCCTCGCCGTCATCGGCCGCAGGCAATTGCAGGCGGGACAGGGCCGAACGATTTTCCGCGCGCCGCAGATAGCCGATGGTGATCTTCTGCCGGACCGGCGATGGCTCCGAGGCCGGGTTGTTCGGCGCCTGCTGCGCCAAGGCGGGCGCAGCGCAAAGGATTGCTCCGGCGACACCAAAGGCCAGGGCCAAGGTTCTTTTCCGCAAAACGACTCCCTCGCGGGCCACGCCGCATTTTTCTTTATCAGTTTTGTTTCAGCCCGAATTCTAGCGTCTCCCGCGTCCGCGCGGCAATCCTCGTCTGACGGCGCCTTAGGCCAATTGCATCCGATCAATGCGCAAGGCGGCAAAGGGGACTATGTTGCAAGCTCACCAGAGATTGGGGGTAGGAGCTATGCCCCGCAGAAGCGAAACCGGCGCCGATTGGACCTCATTGTTATGGCCGGGCCTGGTTGCGGCCGAGGCGGGGGCCCATCTGGCGCGTCAGATGCTGGAAGGTTTTTCTTCCGCCGCCGCGCCCGCGCCCGCGCCGCTGAAAAAATCTGGGCGAGCGAAAACGAGGTGGCGCTGGAGCTTGGCGCGGCGCGCCTGCGCCGGTTCTCGGCTGGGGCGGGGCAGGACGGCCGCCGCCCGATCCTGGTCTGCGCGCCTTACGCCCTGCATGACGCCCGCCTGGTCGATCTCTGCGAGGGCCATAGCCTGATGGCGGCGTTGCGCGCGTCCGGCGCGCCGCTCTATCTGGTCGAATGGCTGTCGGCGAAGCCAGCCCAGGCCTTTCGCGGCATCGACGATTATCTCGCCGACCTCAACGTCATGGTCGACGAGATCGGCGGCGCCTGCGATTTCATCGGCCCGTGCCAGGGCGGCTGGCTCAGCCTGATCTTTGCCGCGCGCTTCCCGGCAAAGGCCGGAAAACTGGTCCTCGCCGCCGCTCCCATCGATATAGACGCGGCCGCCTCGCCCTTGTCGAGCCTGGCGCAGACCACCCCGATCGAGACTTTCCAGGAACTGGTCCATCTCGGCGACGGCCGGGCGCTGGGGGCCCGGGCGCTCAATTTCTGGCGCTTCGATATCGAAAGCCCGGAAAAGATCCACGATGCATTGCAAAGCGCCCTTCCCATGGATTCGCCGCGCTTTCTTGAGCAAATGGCCTCGTTCCGGGCCTGGGCCGATGACGTGCTTGACCTGCCGGGCGCCTATTACCTCGAGGTGGTCGATAAATTCTACAAACAGAACCAGTTGGCGAAGGGGGAATTCGTCGCCCTGGGCAAGCGGATTTCGCTTGAGGAGCATGCGCCGGCCGCTCTATCTGATCGCCGCCAGGGACGACGACGTCGACGGCGCCGGAACAGACCCTCGCCTGCGCCCGTCTGGTCGGCACTTCGCGCGCCCAGCTGAAACGCAAGATCGCGCCCGGCGGCCACATCCACCTGTTCGTCGGCGCGCAGACGATGAAAAATGTCTGGTCGGGCGTGCTGGACTGGCTGGCGGGCCCCGAGAACTGAAATTCGGGCGTCGAAAAACGCCCGTCGCGTGACAAAACCGGAAAAATGGCGTTTGTCCGGTTACAAGGGAGAAATCGTTTTCCTTTTATCGTTGCAGGAATCTTCAGTGTCCGAAACCGCCCCGCCGGCCCCGGCGATCGAATTGCCGCTCTGCCCCCATTGCGCCAAGCCGGAATTCTTGTGCGTCTGCGATTCGGTCGAGCCGCGAGACACGAAAGTCGGGCTGCTGATCTTGCAGCACCCGCAGGAGCAGGACCGCCAGCTTGGCACGGCGCGGCTCGCCCATCGGGCGCTGAAGAATTCGGTGCTGAAGATTGGCCTGTCCTGGCCGAGCCTGGGCAAGGCGCTGGGGCGCGAGGCCGACGCCGGCGAATGGGCCATCCTGCATCTCGGCGGACCGTCAAGGCCTCCGACCTGCCCCGCGACCGCGCCGTGGTCGTGCTCGACAAGAAAGGCGAGCCGCTGCCGGACCAGGATCGCGCCTTGAAGGGGATCAAGGGCGTGGTGATCTTCGACGGCTCCTGGGCGCAGGCCAAGACGCTGTGGTGGCGCAACGCCTGGGTGCTCAAGGGCAAGCGGCTCGCGCTCAACCCGCAGAACCCCTCGCTTTACGGCAAATTGCGGCGCGAGCCGCGTCGCGAGGCGCTTTCGACCATCGAGGCGGCGGCGGTCGCGATCGCCGGGCTGGAAAACAAGCCGGAGATCGAAACGCGGTTGCGGAAGGATTTTTCGGCCATGCTCGACAAATATCGCGCGGCCCTGGCCGCCGGGCTCGTCACGCCTGAGACAAAGGCCAGGGATGCCGGGGCGAAAAAGGACCGTCGCCGTTCCCGGGCTAAAAAATCAGCGCCGCCGAGCGCGTGATTTCTTCGGCCAAAGTTTAGGCAAGAGGCCGGCGAGCAGGATGTCGAGCCCCAGCGCCAAGGCGAGGCCGACGGCATAGGCGAGAAAATCCCAGCCGGAAAAATAGCGGCCCAGCAGCCACTTTCCGGCCGCCGTCAGGCGAAAGACGTCGAGCGCCGGGGTGTGGATGAGTTTCGACACTTCCACCAGGGCGCAGACCAGGGCGGCGATGAACAGGATCTGCCGTGGCGGCCGCTCGCGCAGCAGCAGCGCGACGATGAAGTAAACCATCGCCGCCCAGAGCGCTGATCCGCCATATTTGACGGTGAAGCGGGGCAATGTGGTGCGCCGGGCCGTAACCGCGCAGAAAAATGCCGCCGGCGATGATGACGGCGACGGCGATGAGGCGTTTGATCGGCAGGGAGGGGCTCATGCGCCTGTTTCGCCAATATCCCCGAGGGAAGCAAGGAAAAGCCGCCGGTTTTCCGCCGCCTTGTTTCGTGCTAGAAGAAAAACTTCCCGTTTCCATTCACTTCAAGGACGCCGCATGACGCTGGCTGTCGGGGCCGGGCCGCAAGGCCTGCCCGAAAATGATACGTTCCCGCCCTCGTCCGAGGCGCCGAAGCCGTCGCTGATGGGGCTGACCCGCAGCGGCCTCGCGGAGGCCCTGCGCGGAATCGGCACGCCCGAGCGCGAAATTCGCATGCGCGTCGCGCAGCTCTGGCACTGGATCTATTTCCAGGGCGCGCAAAACTTCGACGTCATGCTGAATGTCTCGAAAGTGATGCGGCAGAAGCTGGCCGAACATTATTCGCTTGATCGCCCGCAGGTGGCGGAAGAGCAGATTTCCGTCGACGGCACGCGCAAGTGGCTGATCCGCATGGCGCCCGTGGACCGCCACGACAAGGGCGCGGAAGTCGAATGCGTCTATATTCCGGAAAGCGACCGCGGCACGCTCTGCGTCTCGAGCCAGGTCGGCTGCACGCTGAACTGCACCTTCTGCCACACTGGCACGCAAAAGCTGGTGCGCAACCTCACCACCCAGGAGATCGTCGCCCAACTGGTGGTGGCGCGCGAAAGGCTGGGCGATTTTCCCGGCCTGACGCCGCCGGACAATGGCCTGATACCCTCGGGCGAGGGCGCGCGCGCCGTGTCCAACATCGTCTTCATGGGCATGGGCGAGCCGCTGTATAATTTCGAGAATGTCCGCGACGCCGTGGATATCCTCTCGGATGGCGAGGGACTCTCGCTGTCCAAGCGCCGCATCACCGTCTCGACCTCCGGCGTCGTGCCGGAGATCGAGCGCCTTGGCGCGGAAGCCGGCGCGGCGTTGGCGATTTCGCTCCATGCGGTGCGTGACGAGCTGCGCAACACGCTGGTGCCGCTGAACAAGAAATATCCGATCGCCGAATTATTGCAGGCCTGCCGCGACTATCCCGGCGCCTCCAATGCGCGGCGCATCACCTTCGAATATGTGATGCTGAAAGGCGTCAACGACAGCCCCGCCGAGGCGCGCGAACTGGTGCGCCTGCTCAAGGGCATCCCGGCCAAGATCAACCTGATCCCCTTCAATCCCTGGCCCGGCGCGCCCTATGAATGTTCCGACTGGGAGACGATCGAGAAATTCTCCGACATCGTCTTCAACGCCGGCTACGCGAGCCCGGTGCGCACCCCGCGCGGCCGCGACATCCTCGCCGCCTGCGGCCAGCTCAAGAGCGAGACCGAAAAGCTGCGGGCGAGGGCGCGGCTGGCGGCGGAGCTGGAGTAAGGCGGGATTTACGCCCCCTGCACGTCCAGATGGAACGCAATATTTCCGCGTGTCGCGTGGCTGTAGGGGCAGATGTTCTCATGCGCCTCTTCCACCAGCTTGCGCAACTCGGCGGTCTTCATCGTCGGCGAGGCCACTTTCATTTCGACGGCGATGCCGAAGCCGCCGCCGTCGCGCGGGCCGACCGAAACCTTGCAGGTGACGGCGGCGTCACTCACCTTCAACTTGTGCTGCGAGGCCGCGAACTCCAGCGCGCCGCCGAAACAGGCGGCGTAACCGGCGGCGAACAAATGTTCGGGCGTCGTCGTATTGGGCAGGCCGGGGCCGCCCATGCCCTTGCGCACTGACAGGTTGACGCTCACCGATCCGTCCTCGGTTTCGGAATGGCCGTTGCGGCCCCCGGTCGAATGGGCGACGGCGGTTTCCAGCGGCTTGATCGTATAGGCGGTCATGGGCGTCTCCTCCGAGCTTCGGCCAAGCTTGCTCGTAAAACCGCTGGCGCAAGATTTGGTTGCCTTGGCGGCCCACGCTTTTTGCCGTGACGGCCTCGCTTTCCGCAAAAATGTTCTGTAAAGGTTCTCCTTGGAAACGAGGAGCTTTTCCATGGAATGGTCGGCGCAGCAGGAAAAGGCGCTGGGGACGGTGGCGGCCTGGATCGCCGAGCCGCGCGGGCCGCAGGTTTTCCGGCTGTTCGGTTACGCCGGCACGGGCAAGACCACGCTCGCCCGCCATATTGCGGAAAACGTCGAGGGCGACGTGCAGTTCGGCGCCTATACGGGCAAGGCCGCGCTGGTGTTGCGCTCGAAAGGCTGCGGCGAGGCGCGCACCATCCATTCCATGATCTACCGACCCAAGGACATGGATACCGAAGAGCCGAGCTTTGTCCTGAATGAAGACAGCCCGGCGTCCAAGGCCAGCCTGATCGTCATCGACGAATGCTCCATGGTCGACGAGGACCTGGGACGCGACCTGCTGTCCTTCGGCAAGAAGGTGCTGGTGCTCGGCGATCCCGCGCAATTGCCGCCGGTCAAGGGCGGCGGGTTTTTCACCGAGCATGAGCCGGATTGCATGTTGACCGAGGTGCACCGGCAGGCGGCGGACAACCCGATCGTCCGCCTGTCCATGCAGGTGCGGGCCGGCGAGAGGCTGAGCATCGGCGACCACGGCGCGATGCGGGTCATCCCCCGTTCTGCCATCGACACCGAGGCGGTAAAGAACGCCGATCAGGTTCTGGTCGGCCTCAACAAGACCCGCCGCGCCTATAACAAGCGGTTGCGCGAGATTTTCGGCTTCAAGGAGGTCATGCCGGAAGTCGGCGAGAAGCTGGTCTGCCTGCGCAATGACAAGACCAAGGGCCTGCTCAACGGCGCGATCTTCCGCGTGACCAAGGCTTCGGGCATGCGCCAGAAGCGGTTCCGCATGTTGCTGGCGTCCGAAGATGCGCCGAGCGCCAAGGCGATTCGCGTCGGGGTCCTGCCCGCCTTTTTCGAGGGGACGGAGGAAAACCTGTCCTATGCGCAGAAGCGCGAATCCGACGAATTCGACTTTGGCTACGCCCTGACCGTGCACAAGGCGCAGGGCTCGCAATGGGACGATGTCGTGCTGTTCGACGAAAGCTGGGCCTTTCGCGAGAACCGCGAGCGCTGGCTCTATACCGGGGTGACGCGGGCGGCGAAGAGGCTGACGGTGGTGGTCTGAAATAAAAGACCGGCGATGCTTAGGATCCTCGGAGTCACGCGGCGGCAGTCTCTCGCCCGAGCAGCCTGTCGAGCATGGGCTTGCTGAGCGCGCCGGGGGGCAGGCCGAGCCCGGCCTCGTCGGCCGTCAGCCACTTGACGATGGCCGGCGTCTCCAGTCCGTCGGGAAAGCGGATGGTCACGACGTCGCATTCCCTGAGCCCGGCGACGCCGGCGATCCGCGCTCCGGCCCGGCTGACGTCCAGCAGGCGCGTCTCGGCCGTCCCCCGTGGCGTCATCACGCGCATGGGCAGGTCGAGCCGGTAGCGGCCGCCGTTGTTGCGGCGGTCGAGCGGGCCCTGGCGCAGGCTCGACAGGAAGGCCTTGACGGCGTCATCGAGCTTTCGGCTGTCGACGACGATTTCCCCGGCGGCTGTCGTCACGTTGCGCGCCATGCCGCCGCCCTCGCGGGCCGTCGCCTGGATGCCGCCGAGCGCGTCCGTCACGAGGCGCGTCTGGGTCAGCGTGTTCTGCAAGCGCTCGGCGATCCGGCCGATGGCGTTGATCTGGTTCTCGATCGCCGGCAGGGTCTTGTCGGTCAAGGTGTCGATCGTGGCGATGCGTTCGCCGATTTCCGAAGTCGACGCGACCGCGGCGGCCGTTTCCTGTTCGACCTCGCCAATGAGCGCGCCGATTTCGCCTGTAGCCCTGGTGGTCTGCTCGGCCAGGACTTTCACTTCATTCGCCACCACGGCGAAGCCGCGCCCGGCCTCACCGGCGCGCGAGGCTTCGATGGTGGCGTTGAGCGCCAGCAGGTTGGTCTTGACCGCGATCTTGTTGATCATGTCGGCGATGGCGCCGATCCGGGCGACGGCGCCGCTCAGGCTTTCGACCGTCAGCCCGGTGTGGCGCGCCGCCTCCACCGAGGCGCGGGCGATCTCGGCGGTCCTGCGCACCGAGGCGCCGACGTCCAGCGCCGAGCGCGACAGTTCGTCGGCGGCGGTCTTGACCGCCTCGACGCTTTCCGTCGCCTCATCGGAGGCGTCGCCCAGGGTTTTTGTCCGATCGGAGGTGGCGGCGCTGCCTTCGCCGACCGCCGTGGCGATAAGGTCGATGGTCGCCGCCGCCTCGGCCAATTGCCCGATCAGGACGCCGATCTCTCGCGAAAAGCCCTCGGTCGAAACGTCGAAGGCAGCGACGCGCTGCTCGATGCTGTCGCCAGCTTCGTTGATCGTCAGCGCCGAATGCAGCAACGCCCCCTTGAGGCCGTCGGGCAGGATGCGCCGGTAATAGCGATTGTGCTGCATGGCTTCGAGCGACGCCGTCGCTTCGCGGATCAAGGCGTCGAACGTGTCGGCCATGTCGTTGATCGAATAAAGCATCTCCGCCAGCTCGCCGCCTTCGCGGACGCGAAGGATGCGGGTTTCGAGATCGCCCTCCTGCAGCGCCTTGCAGACGCGATGGGCGTCGCGGCAAACGCGCTGCACCCGGAACAGCGCCGAGAGCGCGTAGCCGTTGCAGCCCAGCGCCGCCAGCAGGCAGACCAGCGCCGGCGAACGCGCGCCGCCGGCCGCGAGCGCAAGACAGGCGAGGGTGAAGGCGGCGCCCAGGGCGAGCGCAGCCTGCCCCTTAGAGAGAGAAGACCAGTTCATCATACGAGCTTGCCTTGCCGAGGACGATTTCAGTGAGCTGCCGATAGGAGGAGACCAGGCCGTTCTTGGCGTTGGCGCTGGCGTCCTCGGTTCGTCTCAAGGCGGCGTAGAGAGGGGTGATGGTTTCATCGATGACGCGACGGTTGGGCGCGCGGCGATTGGAATGGAAGCCGACCATGCGCCTCTCGCCGTCGTAGGAGGGGGTGACATGGGCGAAAACCCAGTAGAAATCGCCCGATCGCGTCATGTTCTTGACATAGGCGAAGACCTCGTGGCCCTCGGCGAGCCGGTCCCACAGCAGCTTGAACACCGCGCGCGGCATGTCCGGGTGGCGGATGACGCTGTGCGGCGCGCCGAGCAATTCGTCCTCGCCATAGCCCGCGACCTTGCAGAAAGCGCGATTGACATAGGTGATCCGGCCCTTGAGGTCAGTCTTCGAGACGATGAAATGCTCGCGGTCGAAAAAGACTTCTCTCTGGGTCGGGTTGATTTTTCTCTGCATTGACAGCGGCCTGGATGATTTTCGGCGATCCTATCCTTAGGCGCCTGGGCTTGCGTCAAGCTGTCGCGGGGGCAGGACTGCAACAGAATTTATTCATTGATCTGTCATCAACTCTGGATTAACTCCTGCAGGACATAAGGTGTGTCGGTCGATTGCTGACCTCGGCGGGCGCAACCTGATGGAGAGCTGATGCAGACGAAGCGTCCATTGGCGAATGCCGGCGATAGAGTCGTCCGGCGAACGAGCCGCTTCGCCATGATCGACGGCGACGGGGGCTTTCCTTTCCCGCTCGGAACCATCCAATCGCGAGGCGAGCCATAACCATGGCCAACACCAATCCCGGCAATACCATCGCCAGCAAGACCATTTCCAACAGGACCATATCCAACAAGACCTGGGCGCAGTTGCAGGTCGGCGACACCGCTTCGCTGGAGCGCATCTGCACCCAGCGCGACCTGTTCCTGTTCGCCCATGTCTCCGGCAACGTGAATCCCCTGATGCTGCCGGGCGAGGATGGCGCCAAGCCGACGGTCGCCCCGATCGCGCCGTCGATGTGGATCGGTTCGCTGATTTCGGCGGTCCTCGGCAATATTCTGCCCGGCCCCGGCACGCTCTACCACACCCAAAATTTCGAATTCATCCGCCGCGTCCACGTCGGCGACCGCTTGCGCGTCACCGTGACCTGCCGAGAGAAGCGCGCTGAGCCGACGGTGGTCTTCGATACGCTCATCACCGATTCGCAGGGCGCCGACGTGTGCAAGGGCGAGGCTGTGATCGACGCGCCGCTGGTCAATGTCGAGACGTCGACGCGCGAATTGCCGATCCTGATCCTGGACGAAATGGACCATTTTGGTCATCTCATCCATCTTGCGGCGCAGCTGCCCCGGCTGAAGACCGCCGTTGTCTGCCCGGAAGACCATAATTCGCTCGGGGGCGCGCTGCTCTCGGCCGACAAGGGCTTGATCGAGCCGATCCTGATCGGCGATCCCGCCCGGATCGCCGCCGCCGCCAAGGAACTGGAGGCCGACATCTCCTGTTGGCGGCTCATTCCGGAAACCAACCACCGCCTCGCCGCCGATCGCGCCGTCGCCCTGGTGCTGGCCGGCGAGGCGGGCGCGGTCATGAAGGGCGACCTGCATTCCGACGACCTTCTCGCCGCCGTGGTCAAGAAGGACGGCGGCCTGCGCCTGCGCCGCCGCATCAGCCATGTCTTCGCGCTGGACGTGCCAAGCCGCGACGAATTGCTGTTCATCTCCGATGCGGCGATCAATATCGCGCCGGACCTGACGACCAAGGTCGACATCGTCCAGAACGCCATCGACCTGGCGCGCGCCTGTGGCATAGACACGCCCAAGGTCGGCGTGCTCTCGGCGGTCGAGGTGATCAACACCAATATTCCCTCGACGCTCGACGCCGCCGTCCTGTCGAAGATGGCGGAACGCGGCCAGATCGTCGGCGGCGTCGTCGACGGCCCGCTGGCGATGGACAACGCCATCGACACGGCGGCGGCGCGCACCAAGGGCATCAACTCCGCGGTCGCCGGCCACGCCAACGTGCTGATCGCCCCGAATATCGAATCCGGCAACATGATGGCCAAGGAGCTGACCTTCGTCGCCCATGCCGAGGCCGCCGGCCTGGTTCTCGGCGCATTGGCGCCGGTCATCCTCACCAGCCGCGCCGACAATGACCGCGCCCGGCTCGCCTCCTGCGCGCTCGCGCAGCTCTACGACTTCTGGCGCCGGAACGGCGTCGCCTTCACCGGCGCGGACAAGGCTTTGGCGGCGGAATAAGCCCCTCCCTTGTTCCGTGCGTGAAAATTCGACCCGAAAGGGGCAAAGCTAGGACATGGCCGACATCATCCTGACCATCAACGCCGGCTCTTCGTCGGTGAAGTTCTCGGCTTTCGAGCTCGTCGACGGCAAGCTGAGCCAGCTCGCCCTGGGCCTGATCGATGGGATCGGCGGCAAGGCCAGCTTTTCGGCGAAGAAAAGCGATGGCGAAAAAACCGGGTTCGTGATGGACCAGAGCCATCACGCCGTCGATCACAAGCTGGCGCTTTCGGCGGTGCTCGACTGGCTGGAGCATGAGCAGTTCGGCGGAGCCGTGGTCGGCGTCGGCCATCGCGTCGTCCATGGCGGCCCCAACTATTCCGAGCCCTTGCTCGTCAATTCGGAAAACCTGCAAAACCTCCGGGCCCTGGAGCCCCTGGCGCCGCTGCACCAGCCCTTTAACATCGCGGGAATAGAGGCGGCGCTGCTCGCCTTTCCGAAAGCCGCGCAGGTCGCGTGCTTCGACACGGCTTTCCATCGCAAGCATCCCTATATCGCCGACACCTACGCTCTGCCGCGCAGCTTTTATGACGAGGGCATCCGGCGCTACGGCTTCCACGGCCTGTCCTACGAGTTCATCCATCGCATCCTGCGTCACGAGGAGCCGGTCCTGGCGCGCGGCAAAGTCATCGTCGCGCATCTCGGCAACGGCGCCTCGCTCTGCGCGATCGACGCCGGGAAGTCGGTCGGTTCGACCATGGGCTTCACCGCGCTCGACGGCGTGCCGATGGGCACGCGCTGCGGCCAGCTCGATCCCGGCGTCGTGCTGTACCTGATGGCCGAAAAGAAGATGTCGGCGGCGGAGATCACCGACCTGCTCTACAAGAATTCGGGCCTGAAGGGCATGTCGGGCATTTCCAACGACATGCGCGAACTCGAAGCCTCCGGCGAACAGTCGGCCAAGGATGCGATCGACTATTTCGTTTCGCGCGTGCGCCGCGACATCGGCGGCCTTTCGGCCGTGCTGGGCGGCCTCGACTGCATCGTGCTGACCGGCGGCATAGGCGAAAACGCGGCCAGCGTCCGGCAAGCCATTCTCGAGAAGATGGAATGGTTCGGCATCCAGATCGATGCGGAAGCCAATGCGCGCAACGAGCGCGTCATTTCCGAAAAGGGATCGCCCACCGTGGCGCTGATCCTCAAGACCGACGAAGAGCGGATGATCGCGGCCCACACGGCCGAGCTCATTGGCCTGAAGCAGCCGCTCGTCCCGGCGATTTCCTGATGAAAGACAGCATGAACCCCCTTCTCAGCCCCGAGACCATCCTGCGCCGCCTTGCCGAAGACCGCGCGACGCAGACGACCCAATTCAGCGACCTCAAGCTGATCGCCACCATGCACATGCAGAAGATCGCAGCCGGCCATGGCGAAAGGCTGCGACAGACCTGGGCGGAGCTCGAGCCGCTGCTCGGCCGCGTCCAGCAGTCGGGACACAAGGGCGAACTGGGCGCGGGAGCTCCGCGACTACGCCCGCGACGCCGGGGAGCGCGCGGTGCTGACGCTCGACGTCCTGCGCGAGCGCGGCAACAATGATATGGCCCATGAGGCGGCGGGAACGCCGCCGGTGCTGGACTATGATTACGAGGTCGTGCTGGACGGGCGCGATCTCGAACGGCCCGTCAATTATTTCCTGCTGAAGATCACGCCGCCCGAGGGCGTCGAGACGCTCGACTGGAAGCGGCCCTACATGATCATCGATCCGCGCGCCGGTCATGGCGCGGGCATCGGCGGCTTCAAGCCCGACAGCCAGGTCGGCGTCGCCCTGCGCAGCCGCCATCCCGTCTATTTCGTGGTGTTCCGCCCGCAGCCGGAGCCGGGGCAGACCATCGCGGACGTGATGCGCGCCGAGGCGGCCTTCGTCGCCGAAATCGCCCGCCGCCACCCCGACGCCCCCAAGCCGATCATCGTCGGAAATTGCCAGGGCGGCTGGGCGACCCTGGTCCTCGCAGCGGCCAATCCCGACATTTCCGGGCCCCTCGTCATCAATGGCGCGCCGGTCGCCGCCTGGTCCGGCCGCAAGGGCGAAAACCCCATGCGCTACAGCGGCGGCCTGCACGGCGGCATCCTGCCGGCGATGCTGGCCTCCGATCTCGGCGGCGGCATTTTCGACGGCGCCCATCTGGTGTCGAATTTCGAGTCGCTCAACCCCGGGCGCAACTTCTTCGGCAAATATTACGACCTCTTCGCCGACGTCGAGAAGACCCGCGAAAGCTTTCTCAACTTCGAGCGCTGGTGGGGCGGCTTCCATCTGATGAACGAGCGCCGAGATCGAATGGATCGTCGAGCAGATCTTCATCGGCAACCGGCTGTCGCGCGGCGAGGCCCAGCTCGAGCACGGCCGCCGGCTCGACTTCAAGTCGATCCGCTCGCCGATCATCGTCTTCGCCAGCAAGGGCGACAATATCACGCCGCCGCAGCAGGCGCTGAACTGGATCGCCGACACCTTCGTCGACGAGCATGAAATCCGCGTGCGCGGTCAGCGGATCATCTACATGATCCACGACAAGGTCGGCCATCTCGGCATTTTCGTCTCCTCCTCCATCGCGAAGAGGGAGCATTCCGAGGTCGCCTCGACGCTGAAGACCATCGAGGCCCTGGCGCCCGGCCTGTACGAGATGAAAATCGACGAACAGGTCGGGGAGGGCGACGACGCGCAGTTCCTGGTCAGCTTCCACGACCGCAAGATGAGCGATCTCGCGGCTTTCGACGACGAGCGCGGCGAAGAGAAGCATTTCGCCACGGTCTCTCGCCTCTCCGAGCTGGGCGCCGAAATCTACGACCTGACCGTTCGCCCCCTCGTGCAGGCCGCGGTTCCGGCCCAGGCGGCCGAGGCCTTGCGCAAGGCGCATCCGTCGCGGGTGAGCCGGCGCATGCTCGCCGACGCCAATCCCGCCATGGCGATGGTGCGCGAGGCGGCGAAAAGCGTGAGCGCGAAACGCCGACCGGCCGACCCGGCCAATCCCTTCCTCGCCGCTGGAAAAAATCTGGGCGCAAGGCGGTGGTCCAGAGCTTCGATTTCTGGCGCGACCTTCGCGACGCCTCAAGCGAGCTGAGTTTCTTCGGCCTTTACGGTTCGCCGGCCATGCAGCGGATCGGCGCCAGCCACGCCTATCAGCGCAAGCAGATCGATCCCAGCGAGCTGGAGCATCTGCCGGAAGTCGAGGCCATCCTGCTCGGCGTCGATCGCGGCGGCTTCGAGGAGGCGGTGATCCGCATGCTGATCGTGCTGGCCGGGGCGCGCGGCGCGGTCCGGCGCGACCGGCTGGAGCGTTCGGCGCACGTGCTCCGCATGGAGCAGCCCTTCGCTTCGCTCGGCGCGGAAAAGCGCGCCGCCCTGATTCGCGAACAGACGATCATCGTCGAATTCGCGCGGGATCGCGCCATCGCGACGCTGCCCGACCTGCTGGCCAAGAAGGCGGATCGCCGGCGGGCGATCGAAGTCGTGGAGTTCATCGCCGGCGCGGTCGAGGAAATGGAGCCGGGCACCATCAAGGCGCTGCAGGACATGCGCGCGGCCCTCGACCTTCCGCCCATGGTCGTCATCGCCGCGGCGAAGGATCGGCTGCCCTCTGCCGCAGAGTAGCGCGGAATGGCCTAAGACGCGGGGCAGGGGACAGAAAAGGAGAAGCCCGGGTTGGGCTTCTCCGACTTCCAAGCCGCTCTGGCGATCAGGCTTTGACCCAGATCTTGCACCAGCCGTTGGCGGAAACTTCGCCCGCGACCGATTTGCAACTCGACGGCGCGATGAACAATTTGCAATTAGCGCAGGTGGATGAGCCATGCGGCGAGCCCTGGTAGCCGACCCCCGACTGCGCCATCTTCGCATTGGCGGAATCCGTGCCCATCATCAGGACGGGGACGGCCCCAGCAGCGGCGGCTGCCGCCAACACGGTCCGGCGAGACAATTGCTTGCTCAGTTTGCTGCAATCGTCCTTCATACAGTCCTCTCCCAATCTACTCTCGAATCAGGCGACTGTGGCTCGCGTCCCTATGGTGTATCGCACATTCACTCGTTTCAGTCGAATTCGGCCTTGATCCTGGTCAAAAATATCCTTGGGTAATCGGGGTAATTATTGCAATAAGGCTGCATTCAGAGACAGTTTTCGGGAAATTAATTTCAAAAATGTCAGTTTAAATCTCCAGCAAAAAATTATATGGACATCATCAATATTTTTGAACGTCTGCTTTTTTCGCATACATATTACTGCCATGATTGAGTCGTCGAATTTGATCTAAATCAAGTGAGGTTTTCTGATTATTAACGATGTTATCACAAATGCGATGCATGATTCCGTCCGATTAAAATCAACAGAAAAACAATACCGCCCGATTCGGCGGACGAAAAACGAGGAGGTCGGTCACATGACCACGGATTTTTTGATCGTATCAGGACTTTTCGGACAAGCGTCCGCGCTTTCGCGTTCGCTTCGGCTGTTCGTTCCGCTGGGCCTGCTGCTGGGCTCTGACCTTGTCCGGCATTTCCGCCGATCCCGCGGCGGCGCTCCCGAGCTACGCGCGCCAGACCGGCCAGACCTGCTCCGCCTGTCATACGGCCTTCCCGCAACTCACGCCTTTCGGCCGCCGTTTCAAGCTCGGCGGCTATACTCTGGAAGGCGGCGACTTGCAGATACCGCCGCTGGCGATGATGGTGCAGTCGACCTATACGAATTACGGGCGCGCGCTGACCGCTCCGGCGGGAACTTATGCGCCGCCTTCGCCGAACGGCGGCTTCGACACGAACAATAATTATATCGATCTGACCCAGCAGGTGAGCCTGTTCTACGGCGGCAAGATCTACGGCAATGTCGGCGGCTTCATCCAGATGACCTATGCGAATGATTACGGCCGCGTCTTCGGGCTCGACAATACCGACGTCCGCTACGCCGACACGACGAAAATCGGAGACCTCGACGTCCTCTACGGCCTGACGGTCAATAACAATCCCACGGTACAGGACCCCTGGAATACGACGCCCGCATGGAGCTCCCCCTTCATCACGTCGAATTTCGCGCTTTCCCCCGTCGCCAACACCTTGATCGAAAGCTTCGGCCCAAGCCAGCAGCTCGGCGCCGGCGCCTATGTCTTCGTCAACGACATGCTCTACCTGGAAGCGGCCGGCTACGGCTCGCTCTCGCAGCGCCTGCAGAGCACGCTCGGCGCCTGCTGCGGCGTCACCATCAGCGGAGTTGCCCCCTATTGGCGCGCCGCCGTGGAAAAGAACTGGGGCGACCATTCGTTGGAAATCGGAACTTACGGAATGTCGACCAATGTCATTCCGAATGGCGCCTTTGGCTTCGGCGCGGATAATTACACTGATGTCGCCTTCGACTCGCAATATCAGTGGATTACCGACACGCACGCGGTCACGCTGCGGGCCAATTACATCTTCGAGAGGCAGCTTCTGAACGCCAGCTCCAATCCGAACGTGGGCGGCGCGGCCAATCCGACCGATTATTTGCGCAGCCTGAAAATCGGCGGCGAATACGTCTACGATCACACCTATAGCGCGACGGCGACCTATTTCCAGCTTACCGGGAGCCCGGACGCCCTCACCTACATGAACAACGTGAACTCGTCGCCCAATTCGGCGGGCTGGATCTTCGATGTCGCCTATCTGCCGTTCTCGCACGGCGCGCCTGGGCCCTGGCCGTGGGTGAATACGAGGATCGGCATGTCCTACACCTTGTTCACGCGATTCGACGGCAGCTCGACCAATATCGATCCGGTCAATTGCCCGAATTGTCGCAACGCCAAGGACAACAATACCCTGCTGCTCTATGCCTTTACGGCCTTCTGAGCCGGAGAACTCCGGCGCTGGCGATTATGCAATCCCGGCTTGCTGTTAGCATCTATGACAAGACCCGCGACAAGCCGGATTGATTAAGCTATGCCTTCTCCGCAAAGTTGATACTGCGGAGAGTTTTCGTTGAGCCAGGACCAATCGACCGATACGCCGAAGGGCGAGGCGCCCGCTGCGACGGCCGACGAGCCGCAAAAGCGCGGCGGCGCGGCCAAGCCGGTCGGTCTGGCGGTTCTGCTGGTCCTGGCGCTGGGCGGCGTTTGGCTCTGGTATTCCGGCCGCGATATCGAGACCACCGACGACGCCTATACCGACGGCCGCGCGGTGCTCATTTCCCCGCAAGTGGCGGGCGAGGTGATCTCGCTCGACGTGGCCGACAACCAGTTCGTCAAGCAGGGCGAACCGCTGATCCACATCGATCCGCGCCAGTACCAGATCGCGCGCGAACTGGCCGAGGGCGCGCTGGTCTCCGCCAAGGCGCAGACCGCCGGGCAGCAATATGGCTTCGAGGTCGCCCAGAAGAATTTCCCCGCGATCCTGGAACAGTCGAAGGCGCAGCTCGCCGCGGCCAAGGCCACGCTCACCAAGGCGCAGAATGACTACGACCGCCAGAAGTCGCTGAGCCGGCAGGCGACCTCGCAGCAGGACATCGACGCCGCCAACGCCGCGCTGCTGCAGGCCAAGGCGCAGGAAGCCCTGGCGGAAGCCCAGGTGACGCAGAATTCGCCCGTGCCGCAGCGCGTCAGCGAGGTCGAAAAGGCCGTCGGGCAATTGCAGGGGCAGGTGGAGCAGGCGCAGGCCCGGCTCGACCAGGCCGATCTTAACCTGTCCTGGACCGTGGCCAAGGCGCCGCAGGACGGCTGGATCACCAAGCGCAATGTCGAAAAGGGCAATTATGTCCAGCCTGGCCAGCAGATTCTGGCGCTGGTCGCGCAGGAACGCTGGGTCATCGCCAATTTCAAGGAGAACCAGCTCGACCGCATGCGTCCCGGCCAGAAGGTCAAGATCGAGGTCGACGCCTATCCCTCGCTCGACCTCGAAGGCCATGTCGACAGCATCCAGCAGGGCTCGGGTTCGAAATTCACCGCCTTCCCGCCTGAAAACGCCACTGGCAATTTCGTCAAGGTGGTGCAGCGCGTGCCGGTGAAGATCGTCATCGACAGCGGCCTCGACCCCAGCCTGCCTCTGCCGCTGGGCATTTCGGTGAACCCCAAGGTCTATCTGAAATGACCGACGCGACGGTCGACGTCCCGATCGAGGAGCCGCATGCGCCCTGGAAGCCCAAGGCCAATCCCTGGCTGATCGCGGTGTCGGTGACGCTGGCGACCTTCATGGAGGTGCTCGACACCACCATCGTCAATGTCGCCTTGCCGCATATCGCCGGCACCATGTCGTCCAGCGTCGACGAGGCGACCTGGGCGCTGACCTCCTATCTCGTCGCCAACGGCATCGTGCTGACGATCTCCGGCTGGCTGGGCGACCTGCTGGGGCGCAAGCGCTATTTCGTCATCTGCATCACCATGTTCACGGTCTTTTCCTTCCTGTGCGGGGCGGCGACCAGCCTGAGCCAGCTCATCATCTTCCGCCTGGCGCAGGGATTTTTCGGCGGCGGCCTGCAACCGAACCAGCAATCGATCATTCTCGACACCTTTCCGCCGGCGCGCCGCGGCGCGGCTTTCGGCGTCGCGGCCATGGCGACCATCGTCGCGCCGGTGCTCGGCCCGACGCTCGGCGGCTACATCACCGACGTCGCCTCCTGGCGCTGGATCTTCTTCCTCAACGTGCCGGTCGGCGTCGTCGCGGTGTTCCTGGTCACCACCCTGGTGGAGGACCCGCCCTGGGTGAAGAACCGCAAGCGCCGCGGCCTGGATTTCATCGGCCTGGGGCTGATCATTGTCGGCCTCGGCTGCCTGGAGATCATGATGGACCGGGGCGAAGACGCCGACTGGTTCGCCTCGCCCTTCATCCGGACCATGGCCGTGCTGGCCGTTCTCGGCGTCATCGGCGCGATCATCTGGCTGCAGGTGGCGAAAAAGCCCATCGTCCATCTCGACGTGTTCAAGGATCGCAATTTCGCCACCGCCTGCATCATGATCTCGGCGACCGGCGGCATCCTCTATGCCGGCGCGGTGATGATCCCGCAAATGGCGCAGCAATATCTGAATTACGACGCCACCTGGTCGGGGCTGATCCTGTCGCCGGGGGGGCTGGCGGTCATCGTGCTCATTCCCATCGTCGGTCGGCTGCTGAAACTGACGCCGGCGCGCAACCTGATCGCCACCGGCTTCACGATCATGGGCTTCGCGCTGCTTTATGCGGGCAATCTGACTCCCAACATCAGCTTCAAGACCCTGGTCATCATGCGCATGTTCCAGACGGCGGCGCTGGCCTTCCTGTTCGTGCCGATCAGCACCGTCGCCTACATGACGCTGCCGCGGGAGCGCAATGGCGATGGCGTGGCGCTGTTCGCCATGTTCCGCAACGTGTTCGGCTCGATCGGCATTTCGCTCTCCACGGCGACGGTCGCCGACCGCGCCCAGATGCACCAGAATTTCCTGGTGCAATGGGCCACGCCCTTTCACCAGCCGTTCAACAATCTGATGGGCGTCTATGAACAGTCGCTGCGCGCGGCGGGCAATGCGGCGGCGGCGGCGCATAACATGGCGCTCGGCAGGGCTTATCAGGTGATCCGTACGCAATCGGCGATCATGGCCTATTGCGACACGTTTGTTTATTGCGCCATCGTGGCCTTCTGCGTCGTTCCCTTCTGTTTCCTGATGACGTCGAAAAAGTCGAGTGGCGGTCCGGGGGCGGCGCATTAAGATGGCGGGACGCGTGTTCACAAGACCTCTTGTCGCCTGGGGCCTTGGCGCCGCCCTGGCGCTTTCAGGCTGCTCGGTCGGGCCGGACTTCGTCGACGCCCGAGAACGGACTGCCGGAAAAATCCTTTTCCGCCCCCGACGCCCGCCTGACCGCGCCGCCGGATCCGAACTGGTGGGCGCTGTTCCACGACCCTACGCTGACCGGACTGGAACATCAGGTCGCCTCGGCCAATCTCGACATACGCGCGGCGACGATTCGCCTGGCCGAAAGCCGGTTCCAGCGCGGCGTCACGGCGGCGGCGCAATTGCCCGGCATCAACGGCGACGCCAAGGTCAATCGCGAGCTCTACAGCCAGAACGGCCTCATCAGCCTGATCTCGCCGCTGGCGCCTCCCGGGAAATTCATCGACGCGCCTATCACCGAATATTACACCGGCTTCGACGCCTCCTGGGAGCTCGACCTGTGGGGCCACGTCCGCCGCCAGGTCGAATCCGCCGACGCGCAGGTCGACGTCGCCGCGGAGCAGGCGCGCGACGCCTTGGTCTCGGCTTTGGCGGAAACGGCGCGCGACTATATTTCGCTGCGCGGCGTCCAGGTGCAGATCGGCATCGCCAAGGACAACCTCCACATCGCCCAGGACGTGTTGCGGCTTGCCGACGAGCGGCGCGCCAAGGGTCTGCAGAGCGCGCTCGACAGCGAAAACGCCGCCGCGCAGATCGAGGCGGTGCGCGCGCAATTGCCGGCGCTCGAACAGCAGGAATCCGAATTGATCAACGCGCTGGCGTTCCTCGTCGACCAGCCGCCGGGCGCCTTGCGGGATAAGCTGGGCTCGCCGCGGAAAATGCCGGTGGCGCCGACGGCTGTGCCAGTCGGAGTGCCGTCGGAACTGGCGCGGCGGCGTCCCGACATCCGCGCGGCGGAAGCCAATCTGCATGCGGCGACGGCGGATATCGGCGTCGCGGTCGCGTCTTTCTATCCCACCGTGCAGCTGAACGGCGTGGTCGGCCTCGACTCGCTCAATCTTCCCACGCTCTGGCGCGCCAGTTCGCTGCAATATAATTTCGGACCGAGCGTCAGCCTGCCGATCTTCAACGCCGGACGGCTGCAAAACATGGTGGAAATGCGCAAGGCGCAGCAGCAGGAGGCGGCGATCCGCTACCGTCGCACGGTGTTGCAGGCCTGGCACGACGTGGTCAACGCGCTGGTGGCGCATCGCTCCGAGCAGAGTCGGCAGGCGCGGCTGGCGGCGCAATATTCCCATGCCCGCCAGGCTCTGGACATCGCGCGGACGCGCTACCGCGACGGCGTGACGGAATTCTTGAGCGTGCTCGACGCCGAGCGGACGGCGCTGGCCGCCGAACAGCAATGGGCGCAGAGCACGACCAATGTCGCGCTGGACCAGGTGCAATTGTTCAAGGCGCTGGGCGGCGGCTGGGAGCAGGCCTATCCGGCCGTCGCCGTGGCGGCGGCGACGAAATAAGGGCGATTGCAGGAGAAGATGACATGCCGATCACCGCGCTCTTCGCCGCTCTGCTGGCGCCGCTGTTTCTTTTCCTTTCCTGGCGCGTGATCACGCTTCGGGGCAGCACAAGGACGGCGCTGGGCGACGGCGGCAATCCGGAATTGTTCCGGCGGATGCGCGTCCAGGCCAATTTCGCCGAATATGCGCCGCTGGCGCTCGTCCTGATCGGCCTTTCCGAGAGCCTGCGCGCCCCGGCGCCGCTCGTCGCCCTGCTTGGCGCCGTCTTGCTCGCGGGACGGCTGCTTCACGCCTTCGGAGTTTCGCAGGCGAAGGAAAACTTCCGGATTCGCGTCTGGGGCATGTATCTGACGGTCGGCGCGATCGGCTGCGCCGCCTTGCTTTGCCTGGTCATGAGCGTCATGCGCCTGATCTGAAGGCTCACGCCGCGCGCACCGTGGCCAGAAACGCCTGCAATTCCTCCTTGAAACTCGACGCCGAGCGGACAAGGCTGGCCGCCGATTCCATGTTGGAGTGGGCGGCGCTGCTCACATGGGAAACAACATCGCTGACGACGCCGATATTCTCCTTGACCTCCCTCGCGCCGTTCGTCGCCGAATGCAGCGAGCTGACGATGGTCTGGGTCGAGGTCATCTGTTCCGTCGCCGCCGCGGCGATCGCCAGGGCGATCTCGTTCAACTCGTGGATGGCGCCGGCGCTGGAGGCGGTCGAAGCGACGGCTTCCCGCATCGCAGCGGTGATTTCGGCGATCGAGGCGGAAATCTCTTCCGTCGCGCGCGCTGTCTGGTTGGCGAGCGACTTCACCTCATTGGCGACGACCGCGAATCCCTTGCCGGCCTCGCCCGCGCGCGCCGCCTCAATGGTGGCGTTAAGCGCCAAAAGGTTGGTTTGCCCGGCGATCCGGTTGATCAGCGAAACGACTTCCTCGACCTTGGCGATACGCGACGACAGCCGCTCGACCACCGCATCCGAATGGCGCGACTGCTGAACGGCGCGCTCGACCTTTTGCGCGGAAGCGTCGGCGCGCCGGCCGATTTCCTCGGCCGCCTCCGCCAGCCCTTCGGTCGCGCCCTGCACGTCGCGTACGCTTTCCGAGGTCTCGACAGAACCGGAAAGGACGATCGCCGCCTTGCCCATCGCGTCATCGGCAGCTTCCGCCATGCTGTGCGTCGCCGCCTCCATCCGCTTGGCGGCGCTCGACAGGTTTTCGACCAGTCCGCTGACCCGGGACTCAAAGCCGTCCGCCATTTCCCGCACGAGCTTATGCCTTTCCGCGGCGCCGGCTTCGTCGCGCGCCCGCGCCTGCGCCTCGAGATCACGCCGTTCGAGCAACCTGAGCTTGAATGACGCGGTCGCCTTGGCGATGGTTCCGACGACATCGGGCCGCCCGGTGTGCGGCACGTCGAGATCGAGGCGATCCTCGGCCAGCGAGCGCAGGGTCGCGGCCAGTTCGTCGAAAAGACCGGTCAGGGCCGCGATCGCCCAAGCGCAAAAACCCAGCGCGCCGACGACAATGGCGATAGTGAACGACGCCAGCAAAATAACGCGGTTCCTGGCCGCCGCGAGATTGCTCTCGGTCATGGCGCCGATTTGCGCCGCCGTTTCCTCGACCAGCTGTCGCGTGAGTTCGGCGCGACTTTGCGTCGTCTCCGCCCAGCGGCGGTCGCTGCCGTCGGGCTTGGCGTAGCCGCTGTTGCCGACGGCAAGCGACCGCAGTTCCTCGATTTCCTGGCCCGTGGGGCCGGCCAGGAAGGCGTCGTAACGCGACACGATCGCGGGATCGACGTAGTTGCGGAAACCGGCGAGGTAGTCTTCCTGCAATTCGACGCCATGCAGCAGCTTGGCCAGCGAATCCGGCGACAGCTTCAGGCTTTCGCCCATGGCCAGCGCCCCGGGATTGCGCATCGCCTCGCCGCCGACGATCATTTCGATCAGTCCGCCGTCGCGAACCTGCAGGGCCGCATGGTAGCCGGTGATCGCCCGCGCCGCGGCGGCGTCGTCGGGCAGGGCGGCGGAACGATCGACGAGTTTGAAACCTTCGGCGGCGATCGGCTGATAGACGCCCATGGCGAGTGGAAGGTTGCCCCGGCCGGCGTCGAACCTCTTGCGGTAGCCGGCGATAGAGCCGCTGCGACGCTTGATTTGTTCGACAATAGCGCTGATTTGCGGGTCAGGGTTTTCGATTGCGCCATAGGCGCGCCAAAGCTGCTCGAGGGAGGCGTCGAGGCGCGCCCTCGCCTCCGACTGTTTGGACGCCGGGGCGAGAGCCTCCGCCGGGAGCGCCTGCGCGAGGTTTCCGCCAGCCAGGCCGAGGCGGACATAGGACGCGGCTGCGCGCATGTCGCCATAGGAGACGAAGGCGCTTCGCGTGAGCCAGGAGGCCAGCGCCGCCGCCGCCACCATGGGCAGCAGCATCAGCAGGAACAGGATTTTCCTGAAGGAAAGCGACTTCATTCCACGCCCCGCGCTCGCGGCCGTCGCCATCGCTGCGCCGACACGTTCAATGTTGCTTTGCAATCTGAGGTTGCAGAATAGCGGGCTGTTCCTAAGCTTATGTTAACATTGCTTGTCGCGGTCAGCCTTTCCCTGGCGCGCAATTTTGCTCGAACGTGGCTGGAGTCGACGCGGCCAGCCCGATCAACCCGATTTCCGCTCACCGGCGTAGAGACGCCGGAGCTCCGTCTTCAATATCTTGCCGGTCGCGCCATGAGGCAATTCGTCCGCGACGATCACCCGGTCCGGAATCGACCAGCTAGGCGTCTTGTCGGCGAAGAAATGCCTGATGTCCTCGGGGTCGGCCGCGTGGCCGGCGCGCGGAACCACGATCACCAGCGGCCGCTCGCCCCATTTATCGTCCGGCGCGGCGATGGCGGCGGCCTCCGCCACGTCCGGATGGCCGACGGCGATGTTTTCCAGCGCAATGGAGCTGATCCATTCGCCGCCGGACTTGATCAGGTCCTTGGTGCGGTCGGTCAGCTGAACGTAACCTTCCGCGTCGATCACGCCGACGTCGCCTGTGGGAAACCATCCTTCCGGCCCGACCTGCGTCTCGGGCTGGCGGTAATACTGGCTGGCGACCCAATGGCCGCGAAATACGAGATTGCCCTGTGTCTTTCCGTCCCAGGGCACTTCGCCCTCATCGTTTTCCGCCCGCACGTCCACGCCATAGACCGTGCGTCCCTGTTTCGCCTGCTGGTCGATCAAGGCCTCCGCGTCGAGTTGCGCCGTGGAGGGCTTGGGGCTGTTGTAGGTGGCGATCGGGCTGCTTTCGGTCATGCCCCAGGCATGGCCGAGGGTGACGCCATATTTGGCGTATTCGGCGATCAGCGCGCGCGGGAAGGCCGAGCCGCCGGAGAGGATGCGGGTCAGCGTCGCGAGCTTTTCTCCCTTCTCGCGCATATGGGAGACCACGCCGAGCCAGACGGTCGGCACGCCGGCGCCGAGGGTGGCGCGCTCGCTGTTCATCAGGTCGAGCAGCGAGGCGGGATCGCAATGGCGGCCGGGCAGGAGCAGCGCCGCCCCGACCATGGGCGCGGCATAGGGAAAGCCCCAGGCGTTGACATGGAACATGGGCACGACCGGCATGGCCCGGTCGGTCGCGCGCAGGCCGAGCACGTCGCCCGCATTGGTCGCCAGCGTATAGAGCACAGTCGAGCGATGCGAATAAAGCACGCCCTTCGGCCGGCCCGTGGTGCCCGAGGTGTAGCAAAGCGCCGAGGCGCTGTTCTCGTCGAAGACAGGCCACTCCGCCGCTTCGGTCGCGCTGGCGAGCAAGGTCTCATAGCAGTGAAGCTCCATGCCCGCGGGCAGGGCGCAGGGCTTGACTTCGTCCGGATCGCCCAGCACGACGACGGCGCGCACCTTGCCGGCGAGTTTTGGCGCAATCGCCTCGACGACCGGCAGGAAGCAGGGGTCGACGAAGATCAGCCGGTCTTCGGCGTGATCGGCGATATAGGCGATGTCGTCATGGGACAGGCGCGGATTGATGGTGTGGCAGACCGCGCCCATGCCGGAAATCGCGTAGTAGAGTTCGAGATGGCGGTCGCTGTTCATGGCCAGCGTGGCGACCCGGTCGCTGAAGCCGACGCCCATCTCCCGCAGCAGGCTCATCAGGCGGCGGCTGCGTTTCTCCACCGCCGCGTAGGTCGTCCGGGCGATCCGCCCGTCCTCGCGGCGCGAGACGACTTCGCCCTGGCCGTGATGGCGCGCGGCATGGGCGATGATGGACGAAATCAGCAATTCACGCTTCTGCATCAGCCCTTGCATTGTTTCTCTCCCGTTTTTTGTCTTTGGCGGCCATTATCGGCGCGCGCGCGCAACGCGCAAGCCGCGATCTCCTGACCGATCATCGGGCGTAGAGCCGCCGCAGTTCGGTTTTCAGGATCTTGCCCGTCGCCCCATGGGGCAGTTCATCGGCCACGATCACCCGGTCCGGGACCGACCAGCTCGCCGTCTTGCCGGTGAAGAACTGCCTGATGTCATCGGGGTCGGGCGCGTGGCCGGCGCGCGGGACGACGATCACCACCGGCCGCTCGCCCCATTTGGCGTCGGGCACGGCGATGGCCGCGGCCTCCGCGACGTCGGGATGCCCGATGGCGATGTTTTCCAGGGCGATGGAGCTGATCCATTCGCCGCCGGACTTGATCAGGTCCTTGGTGCGGTCGGTGAGCAGCAGATAGCCATCGGGATCGATCACGCCGACGTCGCCGGTGGGAAGCCATCCGTCCGGTCCAACGGCCGTTTCGGGCTGGCGAAAATAGGCGCTGGCGACCCAGTGGCCGCGGCAGAAGATATTGCCCGGCGTCGCCCCGTCCCACGGCGCTTCCTCGCCGTTCTGCCCGACGATTTTTATGTCCGAACCGAAGAGGACGCGGCCCTGCTTGGTCTTGTGGTCGAGCAGCGCCTCGCCTTCGAGAGAGGCGACTGCGGGCTTCGGCGTGTTCACCGCGACGACGGGGCTGGTTTCGGTCATGCCCCAGCCCTGCGCGCACTCGACGCCCAGCTTTTCGAATTCGGCGTTCAGCGCGCGCGGAAAGGCCGAGCCGCCCGAAAGGATGCGTTTCAGCGTGGTGAAGCGCTCGCCGGTCTGGCGCATATGGGCGATCAGCGCCAGCCAGACGGTCGGCACGCCGACCGAGCTGGTGGCGCTCTCGTCGTTCAGCATTCCCAGCAGCGAGACGGGATCGAGATGGCGTCCCGGCATCAGCAGGCTCGCCCCGACCATCGGCGCCGAATAGGGCAGGCCCCAGGCGTTGGCGTGGAACATCGGCACGACAGGCAGGATGCGGTCGGTCGCGCGCATTTTCGATGGAGTCGGCCATGTTCGCCGCAAAGGCGTGCAGCAGGGTCGAACGATGCGAATAGAGCACGCCCCTCGGCTTGCCCGTCGTTCCCGAAGTGTAGCAAAGGCTGGCGGCGGCGTCCTCGTCGAAGTCAGGCCATTCCGGCGCCTCGGTTGCCCCGGCCATCAGGGTTTCGTAGCAATGCAGGGAAATTTTCGCGGGCAGGGTCCAGGGCTTCATCTCCTCCGGCTCGGCCAGAACCACGACGGCGCGCAGGATGTCGGCCAGTTTGGGCGCGATCGCCTCGACGATTGGCATGAAGCAGGCGTCGGCGAAGAGCACGCCGTCTTCGGCATGGCCGATGATGTAGATGATGTCGGCGGGCGCAAGGCGGGGGTTGATGGTGTTGCAGATCGCGCCGATGCCGGAGATGGCGTAGTAGAGCTCGAGGTGGCGGTCGCTGTTCATGGCCAGCGTGCCGACGCGGTCGCCGAATTTGACGCCCATTTGCCTCAGCAGGCCGGAAAGCCGGCGGCTGCGGCGCTCGATATCCGCGTAGGTCGTGCGCACGATCCGGCCGTCGTCGCGGCGGGAGACCACCTCGGCGTTGGCGTGGTGCCGCGCGGCATGGGTGATCAGCGACGAAATCATCAATTCCCGTCTTTGCATCAGGCCTTGCATGTTTTCCTCCCGGTTTTTTTTGGTTTTTGGCCAGTATCCCGGCTTGGCCTGAACCTGACAAGCTCTGCTTTTGCGGCCGCGCTGCATTGACTCCATTGTTGCCTCCTTTCGTTCCCGCCTGTAACAAGACGGCGACGAGGAAAGCCCATGTCTTCAGGCCAGAACAGCGAAGCGCCCGCAGAGACGCCGGATCGAAACTTGCGGCTGATCGCGCTCGACGCCGAGGATCTCGCGGTGCTCGCCGCGCATTTGCAGGATTCCATCCTGCGCGTCGGCGACATGCTCTACCAGCCGGGAACGCGGCGCTTCATCCTGGCGCTGAACCGCTTCGACTGGCTCGCGGCTGCGGGCGGCGCGCCGCAAAGGGCGCAGGCCGGCCTGCATTTCGACCGGGTGAGCAAGGTCGCCCTCCAGGGGTTCCGCCAGGACCGGCCGGACGATATCCTGAACCTGCTCGACATCGAGTTTCATGCAAGGCGACGCGCCGGCCGGCGAGGTGAGGCTGGTCTTTTCCGGCGGCTGCGCGCTGCGGCTGGAGGTCGAATGCCTTGAGGCCGGCATGGCCGATCTCGGCCCGCGCTGGCGCGCCCGCCATGCGCCTGGCCACGCCGTCGGCGCAGCCGCCAAGGACTGGCGGCGCTTGACAAAGACGGTCGCCGCCGTCAGACCGCTAGCCTGCATATACTGGGAGATTTTCGATGCCTTTCCGGCTCGACGCCGCCGCCGCCGATTTCGCCAGCGCGTTTCGAAAAGCTGCTGCACATGAAGCGCGAGACGGCGGAAGACGTCGACGTACATCGTGCGCGACATCATCGCCGACGTGGTGGCGCGGGGCGACGACGCGCTGATCGACTATTCGCGCCGTTTCGACCGGATCGAGCTGACGCCGCAGACATCTGCGCATTTCGGCCGACGAGATCGACGCCGCCGTCGCCGCCTGCCCGCGCGACCAGATCGACGCGCTCGAACTCGCGCGCGACCGCATCGTCGCTTTCCATGAACGGCAGCGCCCGCAAGACCTGCGCTTCACCGACGCGGCGGGGGTGGAGCTCGGCTGGCGCTGGAGCGCGGTTGAATCCGTCGGGCCTCTACGTGCCCGGCGGCACCGCCTCCTATCCGTCCTCGGTGCTGATGAACGCCGTTCCGGCCAAGGTCGCGGGCGTCGAACGCCTGGTCATGGTGGCGCCTGCTCCCGACGGCAAGCTGCATCCGCTGGTGCTGGCGGCGGCGCGACTGGCGGGCGTCGACGAAATCTATCGCGTCGGCGGCGCGCAGGCGGTGGCCGCGCTGGCTTATGGCACCGCGACCATCGCCGCCGGTCGCCAAGATCGTCGGCCCCGGCAACGCCTATGTCGCGGCGGCCAAGCGCCGGGTGTTCGGCCAGGTCGGCATCGACATGATCGCCGGCCCCTCGGAAGTGCTGATCCTCGCCGACGGCGACCGCCAATCCCGAATGGATCGCCATCGACCTGCTCGCCCAGGCCGAGCATGACAAGCCGCGCAATCCATCCTCATCACCGACGACGCCGGCTCTCGCCGACGCGGTCGAGGCGGCGGTGGCCGAAGCGGCTCGAAACCCTGCCGCGCAAGAAAATCGCGGAAAAGAGCTGGAGCGAGCTGGGCGCTGTGATCGTGGTGGAAAAGCTGGAGCAGGCCGCGCCGCTCGCCGACCGCATCGCCGCCGAGCATCTGGAAATCATGGCCGCCGACGCCGAAAGCCTGGCGGCGCGGGTGCGCAACGCCGGCGCGATCTTCATCGGCGCCCATACGCCCGAAGCCATCGGCGATTATGTCGGCGGCTCCAACCACGTGCTGCCGACGGCGCGTTCGGCGCGCTTTTCCTCGGGCCTCAACGTGCTGGATTTCATGAAGCGCACGTCGCTGCTGAAATGCTCGCCGGAAAGCCTGCGGGTCATCGGGCCGTCGGCGGTGACGCTCGGGCGGGCAGAGCGGCTCGACGCCCACGCGCTTTCCGTCGCCCTGCGACTTGAACAGGCCTGACGCCATGCATGACCTCGAATTGTCGCGGCCCGATCGCCTGACCAGCGTCACGCTGGACGAAGCCTCGATCGGACGCGGCACGCCCGATCAGGAGCACGAGCGCGCCATCGCCATCTACGACCTGATCGAGGACAACAGTATTCTCCCTGCCGGGACATGATGGCGGCCCCTATCAGCTGCACATCGGCCTGCACGATTTCGAAGCTGGCGCTGAACATCCTGGACGAGGAGGGCGTCGCCTGTTGTCGTCCATATCCTGTCGCTCACGCCTTTTCGCCGGATCTTCAAAGATTATTTCATGATCTGCGAAAGCTATTTCGCCGCGATCCGCACCGCCAGCCCGTCGCAGATCGAGGCGCTCGACATGGGCCGGCGCGGCCTGCACAATGAAGGCGCGCAATTGCTGAGCGAGCGGCTGCAGGGCAAGATCGAATGCGATTTCGGCACGTCGCGCCGCATTTTCACGCTCGTCACCGCCCTGCACTGGAAGGGATAAGGCGCGATGGCCGCCGAGACGCGCTTCCGCGCGCCGTGCTCTTCGCCTGTACGCTGAACGCGGCGCGCTCGCCCATGGCCGAGGAACTGGCGCGCTTCCTGTTCGGCAAGACCCTGCGGGTCGCCTCGGCGGGCCTGAAGGCGGGCGAGACCGACGGTTTCGCCATGGCCGTCATGGACGAGGCCGGCATGAGCCTGATGCGCCACTTGCCCGCGAACCTTCGAGGAGATCGAGGAGTTCGACTTCGACCTGATCGTGACCTTGTCGCCGGAGGCCCATCACAAGGCGCTGGAGTTTTCGCGCGACATGGCAGGTTTGACGTGGAATACTGGCCGACCCTGGACGCCACCGCCATTGAGGGCGCCCGCGAGCAGAAACTGGAGGCCTATCGCGCCGTGCGCGACGGGCTGATGGCGCGGATCAAGGCAAGATTTGGCTGGCGCCCGAGCGGGGGGATTGAACGCGTTGCATCCGTCCCGAACCATCACCGCCGCGCAAGGGAAAGCCTGCGTGGCCGCCGCCGTCTGGCTCGGCGCATTCTCCGGCGGGGCCGCGGGGCGGCGCGCAGCCCTGCTCGATTTCTGCGCGGCGCAATTGAACGTGGCCGCGGCGCGGCTGGCCCTGGCGCATGACGCGCTCGGCGCGCCGGTCCTGATGCTCGACGCGGCGCCGAGTGAATGGCGCATTTCCTCGTCGTCGCGCGAAAACATCGCCCTCTTCGGCTTTTCGCGCGACAGAATCGGCGTCGACGTGGAGGCGCTGACGGCTGACGAGCCCGCGTGGAGTGTTCTGCATCCAAAGGAAAAGGCGGCTTTGCGCGCCGCGCCGGACGACCGGCGCGCGGAAGCGTTCTTGCGCCTGTGGACGGTCAAGGAAGCCTATCTGAAGGCGCTGGGCCTCGGGCTGCGGCGTGAGCCGGCGGAGATCTGCGTCGAGCCGCGCGGCGAGAGTTTCCGAGCTTGCCGACGCCGACAGAGAGACAAGGCTGATCGAGGCGCGGCTCTGGCGCGGCGACGTCGGCGGGCGCGGCTCTCTGCGCCCTGGTCACCTTGCCGGCGAATTGAGCGTCGCCAAAGCCTCCGCGCTGGCGTCAAAGACGCCCCTTTCGGTAATGATGCCCGTCACCAGCCGCGCCGGGGTGACGTCGAAGGCGGGATTGCGCGCCGGGGTGTTTTTCGGCGCGATCCGCACCGAGACGACCTCGCCGCCGGGCGCGACGCCGGTCATGTGCGTCACTTCCTCCGCGCCGCGCTCCTCGATCGGGATCAGCTTGCCTTCGGCCAGCGCGAGATCGAAGGTCGAGGAGGGCGCGGCGACATAGAAGGGCACGCCGCAATCCCGAGCCGCCAGCGCCTTCAGATAGGTGCCGATCTTGTTGCAGACGTCGCCGTTGGCGGCGATGCGGTCGGCGCCGACGATGACGAGGTCGATCTCGCCCTGCTGCATCAGATGGCCGCCGGCATTGTCGACGATGAGCGTATGCGGCACGCGCTGCTGGCCGAGTTCGAAGGCGGTCAGCGAGGCGCCCTGGTTGCGCGGTCGCGTCTCGTCGACGAAGACATGAAGGTCGATCCCGGCGGCCTGCGCCTTGTAGATCGGCGCCGTCGCCGTGCCCCAGTCGACGGTCGCGAGCCAGCCGGCGTTGCAATGGGTGAGGACGCGAAAGGGCCGATCCTCGTGATCCGGCCGCGTTTTTCGGCCAGACGTCTGCAGCAGTTTCAGCCCATGCTCGCCGATCGCCTCATTGCAGGCGACGTCCTTTTCGCGCAGGTTCTTGGCCATGGCGAAAGCGGCGTCGCGGCGCATGTGCTCCGGCATGGGCGGCCAGGAAGCCGGCCATGCGCGCCAGCGCCCATTGCGAGATTGACGGCGGTCGGCCGCGTGGCGCGGAGGACTTCCGCCGCGTGGCGCAGGCCCGCGTCCGAAGCGTCCTCGCGAAGCGCGAGCGCCAGGCCGAAGGCGGCGGAAACGCCGATCAGCGGCGCGCCGCGCACCAGCATGTCCTTGATCGCTTTCGCCGCGTCGTCGAGATTGCGCAGAAGCACGGTTTCCACCACATGCGGCAGGCGGGTCTGGTCGATGATGAACACGCCTTCGCCTTCCGGGTCCGGCCAGATGGTCGTGCTCGGCTTGCCCTTGATCAGCATGGTCAGGTCCTTCTTGCCGCCCGCGCTTTTGCGCCGGGCGGCGTCTCGGTGAAGATCGAGGCGGCGACGAGGCCGTCGCGCAAGGCCAGCAGGGCGCCGGGCTTGATCGTGGTCCAGACCTCGTCACTGGTCAGAGGGCCGGTGGCGACCACGGTGACGCAGTCGTTCGGGCCGGTCTCCTCGGCGAAATTCACCTTGCGGTCCTCGTCGATCAGCGTCGCCTGGCCGAAGGGCGCGCGGCGGGTGAGGCAGGCGAGTTTCTTGCCGCAATAAGCATAGAGCGAGCGGCCGTCGGTCATCAGCATGTTGAACACGCCCATCCGCGCCAGCCGCATGCTCAAGGCGGCGACTTCCTCGTCGACACGTTTCGGCGCGGGCAGCGACTCGTGGCGCGCGCGCATCTGGTCGAGCATCCAGCAGAAGGCGTGTTCGCTGTCGGTCGTTCCCACGGGCGTGTAGAAATCAAGCGGCAGCGCCTTGACCCCGTGGAGCTGGCCGTTATGGGCGAAGGTCCAGACGCGGCCCCAGAGTTCGCGCGAAAAGGGATGGGTGTTGGCGAGCGCGACGCGGCCGCGGTTGGCCTGGCGGATATGGGCGATGACCGTGCGGCTCTTGATCGGGTGCGAGCCGATGAAACGGGCCATGTCGGATTTGGCGCAGGGCTCGGGATCGTGGAAGGCGCGGGCCGCCCGTCCCTCGTAGAAGGCAATGCCCCAGCCGTCCCGGTGCGGGCCGGTGTCTCCGCCGCGCCGGACCAGTCCGGCGAAGGAAAAGCGAATGTCGGTCGGGACATTCGCGCTCATTCCAAGGAGTTCACACATTGGGGGGCCAGCGCGCGGAGAATTGGTCGATTCGGCATAGGAAACATGCCGCCCGGGCGCAAGCGCAATCTTGCGCGGCTGCGAAGAAGATCGAATTTGGATGAATGGTACCGCCACCCTGGCTTGAACAGGGGACCTCTAGATCCACAATCTAGCGCTCTAACCAACTGAGCTATGGCGGCCGATTTGTCGGCGGAACCTAAAGAAACGAGCGCGCGAATGCAAGAGCATCGCGCGCCCAAAAATCAAGGCTTTGACGATCCGCGCGCAATTTTTTTGCGCGCGGCGTGGGCGTCAGGACTTGAAGGCCTTGCCAACCTGCTCCTTGAGCGGGCCGGCCGCGTCGGCGGCGACCTGCTGGGCGAGAGCGGTCAGCTCCTTGGCCTGGCTGGTCAGAGCTTCATATTGCTTGCGCAAATGCTCGCTCTGCAGCGCGATGGCCTCGCTGACGGTGCGCACGCCGGAAAGGGACTGGTAATACTGCACCGAAGCGGCGGCGTTGGCCTGATAGGCTTCGACCGCCTTGGCGGAGAAGGCCTGCAGGCTCTTGCTGGCGGCGGCGAAGGAGCCTTCGAGCGCGCTGGCGGTCTCGGCGGCGGCCTTCTTGGCCGCTTCCTGGGCCTTCTTCACTTCGGCGACGGCCGGAGCGGCCGCAGGCTTTGCGACTGCAACGGCGGGCTTCGCCGCAGCGACAGGCGCCGCAGGCGTGCGACAGGCGCAGGCGTTGCGACAGGCGCAGGCTTGGCGACGGGGGCCGCAGGCTTGGCGACGGGGGCCACAGGCTTCTCGGCGAGTTTCGGAGCCGGCTTCACCTCAACGGCGGCCGGCTTGACGACCGGCGCGCTCACGGGCGCGGCCTTGGTTTTGCGCGGACCGGCAGCCATTACTTGGCTTCCGGAGTGACGGCGGCCTTAACGGCTTCGCCGAGCGCCTTGGCCTGCGCCTGGACGGTGGCGACCTGCGCCTTCAGGAAATCCGACTGGATCGACAGGATTTCCTTGGGGTCCTTGGCCTGGACCAGCTTCTCGACGAGGTCGAAGGCGGCCTTGACGTTGGTTTCGGCGAAGCCGATGGCCTTGGAGGAAACTTCCTTGACGTTCGAGGTCACGGTTTCCGCGGCGGCTTCCGACTGGGCGGAGGCCTTCTGGGCGGCGGCGACGAAGCTGTCGAAAGCCTTGCGGGCCTGGTCGACGGTCTTCTCGGCGAATTCACGGACTTCGGCAGGGACTTCGAGGTTGAGGTTGGTCATGGAACATCCTTTAGGGTTCGCCCGGGCTTGAACTCCCGCTCCCCGAGCCTTGTAATTCATTGCGAGCGGTTTATAGCGCCGATTACGTTGCGTTGCAATATCCGTTGTGCAGCGCAGCATAACTTTTTGCGCCCGAAAACAAGGAGAATTCATCATAAACAGATGTCCCTGGGAATGTCCTGGATCAAAGATGGATTCTTGGGGGCGGACGTGATTAAGTTTTGATTAAGCACGCTGGCGCGCCCGCCGGCTCCAGACGAGCGCATGGACCCCATGGTTGACGAGATCGCGAACATGCAGGCGCGGCCCGATGTGACGGCGGCCCTGGCGGAGACGGCCTTCGCGTCGCTGGCGCGCGCCGGCGCGCCGGTCGTCGTGGCGGAAGGCGATCCGGCCCGCGTGATCCATGCCAATCGCGCCGCGCTGGCCTTGTTCGCCGTCGCGGATTGCGAGGGCCTGACGCATCGCCTGTTCGGCTCCGAGGACGCCGCGGCGCGCCGCCTTTCGCATCTCGCGCAATATATTTTGCCGGGCGCCGCGGCGAGGCTGGAGCGGATCAGCCTGCGATTCGACGGCCTGCCGGAGACGGTCACCATCCTCTGCCGGCGCACGCCGGGCGCTGATCCGCTGTTCGTGCTGGCGGGACTGGGCATGAGGGCGGGCCTGTCGCGCACCCAGCCGCCCTCCGCAAACCCGCCGCCGAAGGCGATCCTCGCCGAAGTTCCCGCCGCGGCCCCCGCGTCCGTGGCGCCGCCGGAGCCGGTCGCGGCGTCCGCGAAAACGCTCGCCGCCGTCAAGGCCGATCTGGACAAGCGTTTTCCTGGCCTGGCGCAGGCGCGCTTCCTGTGGCGCACCGACGCCGCCAATGTCGTCACCGAAATCACGCCGCCCCTGGCCGAGATCGTCGGTCCCGGCTGCGCCAGGCTCATTGGTCGCGATTTCGGCGCAGCGGTCGCGGCGCTCGGCCTCGATCCGCGCGGCGAACTGGCGCGGGCGCTGGCCGGACGCGCCACCTTCAGCCGCGTCGATCTCGACTGGCCGATCGAAAACGCCGCCGTCGCCGCGCCGGTGACGCTCGGCGCGCTGCCCGCTTTCGACCGCGCCCGTGGCTTCGAGGGCTGGCGCGGTTTCGGCGTGATCCATCTCGACGCTCTGCGCGAAGCCTCCGCCCGGGAATTTTCCGACAGTTTCGACGTTGCCGACCGCATCGTCGCCGCGCCGTCGCCAGTCTTGACCCCTCCGCCAGTCTTGCCGGCGACCCCGTCGCCCGCTTTGCCGGCGACCCCGTCGCCCGCTCTTGCCGGCGACCCCGTCGCCAGTCTTGCCGGCGACCCCGTCGCCGCAAGATTATTCCGGCGACTATTCCGGCGTCGTCGTGCCCTTGCGCCCGCTTGCGCCGCGCCCCACGCAACCGCCCGAGCCGCCGCCCGAAGTCAGGACGAGCGACGCGCCGCAGGCCGAGGCGACGCCGCAAGGCGGCCCCGACGCGGAAGCGGATTCCGTCCTCGTCACGCTGTCGCCGCATGAACGCAACGCCTTCCGCGAAATCGCCCGGACGCTTGGCGCGCGCGGCGGGGACAGCGCCGGCGCGTCGGGGACGCCCGAGCCGGTTGAAGCGCAGGCGCCAGAGCCCGAGCCCGTGGTCGCAGTCAAAGCCCCGCCTTCTGTTCCAGGTTTCCTGCCCGCCTTTGCGGACGCCCTGCCGGTCGGCCTGGTCCTGACGCGCAGCGGAAAAACCCTCTTCGCCAATCGCCGCCTGCTCGACTGGCTCGGCTTCGAAAACCTCGACGCCTTCCTTGCCGCCGGCGGCCTGCGCGCCGCCTGCAAGGGCGCGCCGGAGCTCGCGCCAGCGGAACGGCGAGCCGTGAGCCTGCGTCCGGTCACGGGCGACGCCTTCGAAGTCGAAGCCTCGCGCGGCTCCGCGCTCTGGGAGGGCGAGCCTGCGGATTGCCTGACCCTGACCCGCCCCTCGACGCTGGCGCTCGAACAGCGCGTCAGCGTGCTGGAGACGGGGTTGCGCCAGCGAGAGGCCGAGGCCGACGAGACCCTGGCCATTCTCGACATCGCTGCCGACGGTTTCGTTCTCCTCAATGGCGACGGCGTGATTCTCGGCCTCAACCGGCCGGCTGAAAAACTGCTCGGCTATGGCCGCGACCAGATTGCAGGGGAGAGTTTCGCCCAGCTCTTCGCGAGGGAATCGCAGGCGGCGGCGCTGGAGGCTTTCGCGCGGCTGAAGAGCGGCGAGCGGCCCGGCGCGCGCGACGTCACCGGGCGCACGCGGCAGGGGGCGGCGATTCCGCTGACCGTGACTCTCGGCCGGCTCGGGAAGTCCGGAGACAAGACGACCCCGCGGCAAATATTGCGCCGTCCTGCGCGACATGAGCCAGTGGAAGTCGGCGGAGAGCGCGCTGGAAGAGGCGCGCGGCGCAGGCCCAGCGCGACAGCCAGGCCAAATCGGAGTTCCTGGCCAAGGTCAGCCATGAGATCCGCACGCCGCTCAACGCCATCCTCGGCTTCGCCGAAGTCATCATGGACGAGCGCTTCGGTCCGATCGGCAACGAGCGCTACAAGGAATATCTGCGGGACATCCACGCCTCCGGCTCGCATGTGATGAGCCTGGTCAACGACCTGCTCGACCTCTCGAAGATCGAGGCGGGCAAGATGGAGCTGGATTTCGCCGACGTGGACGCCAACCGCGTCGTGGCCGAATGCGTCGCGCTGATCCAGCCGCAGGCCAATCGCGAAAGGGTCATCACCCGGCTGGCGCTGGCGCCGCGCCTGCCCGCGATCGTCGCCGACGAGCGGTCGCTGCGCCAGATCGTGCTCAATCTGCTCGCCAACGCCGTGCGCTACAACGAACCGGGCGGCCAGGTGATCATCTCCACCGCGCTGAGCGATTCGGGCCACGCGGTCTTGCGCGTGAAGGACACGGGCGTCGGCATGAGCGAAAGCCGATCTGCGCAAGGCGATGGAGCCCTTCGGCCAGGCCTCGTCGGGGCGCGCCGCCGGCGGCACCGGGCTCGGCCTGCCGCTGACCAAGGCGCTGGTCGACGCCAATCACGCCGGGACTGGCAATTCGCAGCCGCAAGAACGAAGGCACGCTGGTCGAAGTGACTTTTCCGCTCGCGTCCTCGGCGACCGAAGTTCTGCCGGCGGCGGGAAAACAGGCTGAAACGCCGGGCCGAGGATCCGCGTTAGCGAACACAGGGTCGAGAGGGGAGCGCCGGCATGGATGCGGAAATGAAGGAACGTCTGCAGATGGCGGGACTGGCCGCCGCCGATTTGGCCTGGTTCGATTCGTTCGGCTGCGACGACAAGGCCGTGCCGCCTCCGCGTGGCAATGAAATCATCGACTACCGGCGGCGCGAGGCGGCGTTGAACGCCAGCATTTCGGCCTTGACCTTCTCGGAACGCGGCGTTTCCCCGGAGGGTCGGCTCGCCGCTGCGATCGGCGCCCGCATCGCCGACGCCACCGAGCCGGACGAAGACGAGTGAAGGCAAAAAGAAAGAGCGCCTTTCCTGTCCTGGAAAGACGCTCCGCGGTTTTCAGCAATCGTGGGCCCGTTGAATTCGGGCGGGTTTCACAGGTCGGGCGTGAAACGAATGCCCAGGCGAACTTCCTGGCTGTCGACGGCGCGATGGACGGTCTGTCCCTGCGCATTGGTCGCCCCGAGAACGCCCATATACAGGAAGCGATAGCCGAGGTCGAGCTTGATGCGCGGCAGAACGTCGTAGCTCACGCCGGCCATGGCCGCCCACGAGAAATTGTTGCGCGTCTGAGAGGGTCCGGTATTGCCGGGATAACCCTTCGAATAGCAATAAGTGCCGCCTGTCAGCGGGTCCGAACCACTCGGACAGTAGTTGTTCGGGCCGCTGTTGCCGTAGGGCGTCCCGTTGTTCCACATCCACTTTTCTTCAGCCACGGCCTCGAGATGGGTGACGCCGACGCCGGCGCCAATATAGGGAGTGAGGCCGCCCCAGTTTCCGAGATCGCCATAGGCGTTGAGCAGGCCAGTCCAGCTCTGGATCTTCGTCGTGTCGCTGCGAAGGCAGGTTGTCGTCATATTGTAGGCGGGACCGTCGCAGCTTGCCTGCGAACTCGACGCCATTGTTGATTTGCTGACGCCAATCAAAGGTCGAATCCATGCGAAACCAGCTATTGAATACATAGCCGACGCCGCCGCTCGCGCCGAGAACGCCGAAATGATTGGTTGAGGAGCCCAGGATTTGCTGGCCCGTCGCGTTGGTCGCGCCCGTGACGGGATCGGGCTGGAGGATGGCGGTGGCCGGATAGCCCATGTTCGAATAGGCGGCGTCGCCGCGCAGATACCAGCCCCCGCCCAGTTCGACCATGGGGCTCGGCTCTTGCTGGTAAAGCGGCGGCAGGCTCATGTCCGCGGCCCGCGCCGCGACGGTTCCGCCGGCCTGAGCGGCGATGACGGCGACGGCTGCCGCCCGGATCGTTTTCAGCATGTCAAACCTCTTCGCCAGCCTCGGCGCGTCCTGCGCCTATAGTGGAGGTAATGTGAAGGAAGAGGGTTAATTGCGACTTAACCTTAATGGATCGCCGCCAAAAAAACATACGCTCCTTACGGAAGCATGCCGGCGTCGTGTGAAAAATCGAGCGCGCGGCAAATAAAAAAGGCGGGAGCATTGTGCTCCCGCCTGATGTTTGTTGATGTTGAGCCGATCAATATTTGGCGCGGACGTAGGGGTCGGCGTAGACGGGGCCGGCGAGCATCCAGCGCAGGCCGACGCGAAGATCATTGGACGCGAGCTTGAAATGCTGGGTTTCGAAATGGCACTGTGAGGTGTCCGAGCAGATGATCGCGCCGGTCGACAGGCTGCCCGCGTTCATATAGCGATAGCCGATGTCGAGTTTCAGGTTTGGCGCGATATTGTAGCCCACGCCGGCCATGAGGGCGTAAGCGAAATTGGCGCCTGAATTGGAGGGGGCGACGCCCCAGCCATTGGGCTGGCTCATGCTTATGTCTGTCAGGCCGCTGAAGCCGTAGCTAAGGACGCCGACGCCGGCGCCGACATAGGGCGTGATGCCGTACCATGTGCCCAAGTCGAGATAGCCGTTGGCGAGGAAGAGACCGGAACGCAGAAGGGCCGTGTAATTGTCGCCGCATGGAACGCCCGCGCCCACCGGGCAATTGCTGCCCCCGCCGGTATATTGATAGAAGACCTTGGAATTATAAGACGCCGACGAGCGATATTCGCCCGTCACGTCGGCGCGGAGCCAGGAATTGAACTGATAGCCGACGCCGAGGTCGATCAGCGTGCTGTCGCCGAGCCCGGCGCCGCCTTCCCAGCTTCCGAGCGAAGCCGTGGTCGAGTAGCCGTCGCCATAGGTCGAACGGAGATTATAGCTGTTGTTGATGCCGACGCCGACGTCGGCGCGCAGGTAGAAGCCGTTCGGGTCCTCGACCGGCCCGCGCAGCTGCGGCGCTTCGATCGGCGGCGGGGGCGGCAGAAGATCGGCGGCCTGGGCGGTCTGGACGGCGCCCACTGCGACGACGCTCGCATAGAAGAGGGCTTTGATGCTGCCCATGACGTAATCCCTTCGTTAATCCTGTCGCCGAAACGCGGCATGGCGTTTCGCACGACGATAATCGGTTGCGCTGCGCCTGACAGGCTGGAGGGCCTCCGCAAAATGGCGCGGAGTCTGCCGACCGTCTTGGCGTTCACGAAGGCAAGTCTTGCCAGTAAAGACTTAAATAGGTCTTAACCCTAACCTTTAACCGCGATTTTTGAGCTTTCCCGTGGCGCGGCGGCCCGGGCCGCGCCGGGACGGCTTTACTAAATCGTCATGATCCGCTACGCCTTTGCCGCAATTGCCCCGGCGCCTTGCGCTGGGGTTTTTGCATTAAGCCGGACGGTCGGCTTCGACGTCGGCGCGCCGAGAGCGTACTCCCGAGAGGTCGCAGACTTTTCGGACGGGAATATGCGGGTTGGATTTATGTTGCAGCACTCCACCGGGCGCGGCGGAATGCTCCAGGGATGAAAGAGCCTTTGAAATGGCGAATGTGGTGGTGGTCGGCGCCCAATGGGGCGACGAGGGCAAGGGCAAGATCGTCGACTGGCTTTCGGTCGAGGCCGATGTCGTGGTGCGCTATCAGGGCGGCCATAACGCCGGGCACACCCTGGTCATCGACGGGGTCACCTATAAATTGTCCCTGCTGCCCTCCGGCATCGTGCGGCCGGGCAAACTTTCCGTGATCGGCAATGGCGTCGTGGTCGATCCGCGCCACCTCATCAAGGAAATCGCCGCCCTGCGCGAAAAGGGCGTCGAGGTCTCGCGCGACAACCTGCGCATCGCCGAAAACGCGCCGCTGATCCTTTCCCTGCACGGCGAACTCGACGCCCTGCGCGAGAACGCCGCTGCCGAAGGCGCCAAGATCGGCACGACCAAGCGCGGCATCGGCCCCGCCTATGAGGACAAGGTCGGCCGCCGCGCCATCCGCGTCATGGACCTGGCCGACCTCTCCACGCTCGACGGCAAGATCGAGCGGCTGCTGACCCATCACAACGCGCTGCGCCGCGGCCTCGGCCTCGAGGAAATCGCCGCCGCGGACCATTCGCGCCGAGCTGGAGGAAGTCGCCCCGCACGTCCTGCCTTATATGGACCGCACCTGGCTGCTGCTCGAGGACCTGCGCCGCGCCGGCAAGCGCATCCTGTTCGAGGGCGCGCAAGGCGCGCTGCTCGACATCGACCACGGCACCTATCCCTTTGTCACCTCGTCGAACACCGTGGCCGTCCAACGCCGCGACCGGCGCCGGTCTCGGCCCGAAGTCGATCGGCTATGTGCTGGGCATCGCCAAAGCCTACACGACGCGCGTCGGCGAAGGGCCTTTCCCGACCGAATTGCATGACGAAATCGGCCGGAACATCGGCGAGCGCGGCCGCGAATTCGGCACCGTGACCGGCCGCGCCCGCCGCTGCGGCTGGTTCGACGCGGTGCTGGTGCGCCAGACCGTGAAAACCTCCGGCATTGACGGGATCGCCCTGACCAAGCTGGACATTCTCGACGGCTTCGAACAGGTCAAGGTCTGCGTCGGCTACAAGCTGGACGGCGAGACGATCGACTATCTTCCGGCGAGCCAGGCCGCGCAGGCGCGCGTCGAGCCGATCTACGAGACGATCGAAGGCTGGCGCGAGCCCACCGGCGGCGCGCGCTCCTGGGCGCAATTGCCGGCGCAGGCGGTCAAATATGTGCGCCGGGTCGAGGAATTGATCCAGGCGCCGGTGGCTCTGCTCTCGACAAGCCCGGAGCGCGACGACACAATTTTGATGCATAATCCTTTCCGGGACTGACATGCTCCGCTGGGGACAAGCGAAGGCGCAAGATGGCTGACTATTATCCGCTCCTGGCCAAAGCCGTATCCGGCCTGAAGACATCGACGCCGGAAGCGCGGCGCGCGATCTATGAACGCGCGCGCAAGGCGTTGCTCGGCCAATTGCGGTCGATGCAGCCGCCGGCGCCCGAAAGCGCGATCGAGCGCGAGGCCCAGGCCCTCGACGATGCTGTCGCGCGACTGGAGCTCGAACTCGACTTCTTCCAGTCTCCCGCCGTCGCCGAGACCCTGGCTTCCATGCCGCCGCCCGGGCAAGCGCCCAAAGGCGAGCCAAAGAGCGAAGCCGCGCCCCAACAGCCCCCGGCATTCGTTTCGCCTGCGGCGCAGGAGACGAAAAAGCCCGAACCCGCCGAAAGCGAATGGCGCGGCGGCCCGCAACACGAGACGCCGCGAGATCCTCAGCGCGAGACCCAACGCCCTGCCGCTCCCAAGCCGGAGGAACTGGAGTCGGGCGGTCTGCGCCGGCTGGGCCTCATGCTGGTCGTCGTCGCGCTGGTCGTCGCCCTCGTCGGCTTCGCCGCGTGGAAATTGCGCGACCGCCCGGAGGATCTGGCCAAGCTGGCGCCCGCGCCGGAAATCGCCGATCAGTCCGGCGGCAAGATCGGCGAAAGGGTCGGGGACAATGGACAGGCGCGCAATGCGCCTGCGGGCGCGCAGGTGCCGGTCGGCTATCGCGCCGCGGTGCTGCTGCAGGCGCCCTCCGAGCCGGGCGGAGTCAAAACCTTCGTCGGCTCGGTGGTCTGGCGCAAGGATTCGTCCAACCGTGGTCCCAACCAGCAGCTGGCCAGCGCGATCCGCGCCGACGTCGACGTGCCGGACGCGCATTTCAAGATGTCCGTGGTGATGGAGAAGAATTTCGAATCGGCGCTCTCCGTCAGCCACACGATCACCGTGCGCTTCGAGCCGGGGCCGGAGTCGCCGATCGGCAATGTCTCCGCGATCAACATGCCGGAAATGCGCCGCGACGATGCGCCCAAGGGAACGCCCTTGCTGGGTCTGCCGGTGGATATCGCGCCGAACGTCTTCCTGGTCGGGCTGGCCTCGGCCAATGAAGAGCAGAATCTCGAGGCGATCCGCGCCACCAATTGGTTCGACGTGCCGATGAGCCTCGCCAATGGCCGGATCGCCAAGGTGACGTTCGAGAAGGGCGTCTCCGGCGACAAGATCTTCAACGACGTGCTGGCCGAGTGGAAGGCGCAATAAAAAAGGCCGTCTGAGCGACGGCCTCTTCAAATTCGGATCGCCGGCTCAGGCCCTGGCGGGCGCCGGAAGCGTCAGCGGCGGACGCGGCAGCGCTTCGACGCGGGCGACGCGATCGCGCACCGCCTGTTGCACCTTCTCGAAAGCGCGCACCTCGATCTGCCGCACCCGTTCGCGCGAAATATTGAATTCCGTGGACAGGTCCTCCAGCGTGATCGGGTCGTCGGACAGGCGGCGGGCCTCGAAAATCCGGCGTTCGCGTTCGTTCAGCACGCCCAGCGCCTGGAGCAGCGCCGCGCGGCGGTTGTCGGTCTCCTCGGCTTCGGCCAGGATGCTTTCCTGGCTGGACGACTGGTCCACCAGCCAATCCTGCCATTCGCCCTCGCCTTCTTCGCGCAGCGGCGCGTTGAGCGAAGCGTCGCCGCCGAGCCGGCGGTTCATCTCGATCACTTCCTGGTGCGACACGCCAAGTTTCGTGGCGATGGCGCTGACGTTCTCGGGGCGCAGGTCGCCTTCCTCGAAGGCCGAGATCTGGCTCTTGGCCTTGCGCAGGTTGAAGAACAGCTTCTTCTGGTTGGCCGTGGTGCCCATCTTGACCAGGCTCCACGAACGCAAAATATATTCTTGAATTGAAGCGCGGATCCACCACATAGCATAGGTAGCCAGGCGGAAGCCTTTCTCGGGCTCGAACCTTTTCACCGCCTGCATCAGGCCGATATTGCCTTCGGAGATCACTTCGCCGATAGGCAGGCCGTAACCGCGATAGCCCATGGCTATCTTGGCGACGAGACGAAGATGGGAGGTGACGAGTCGATGCGCGGCGGCCGTGTCGGAATGTTCACGCCAGCTTTTGGCCAGCATGTATTCCTCCTGCGGTTGCAGCATCGGGAAACGCCGGATTTCATCCAGATAACGCGACAGGCCATTTTCGCCTGCGAGAATGGGTAGCGCAGCAGCCATCAGACCCTCCTGAACCCGGACGCCCTTGATGGCGCGCCCGCAACGGTCGCCTCAGCCGACCGTCGAACGGAACATATAGGGACCAAAAACCATGGCCGAAAGAGGGCAAACAGCTTTCCGGCCGATTACATTTTGGTAACCCGGCTCTCCCACGGCGGTTCCCGCGCGCCGGGCGGCCATCTTGGCCTTTACTGTCGGCATCTCTTCCTGGCCGTTTCTTCGCGGTTTTTTTTACCGGAGAAATAGGCTAACAAGCGCCCAAGGTCATAAGACCCGCCCGACATCAAAAGGTCCAGCGCATCCATGCAAAACACTCTTTTCGCAAATGTCGAGGAGCAGCCCCGCGACCCGATCCTGGGCATGACGGAAACATTTCTCGCCGACAAGGCGCCTCATCGCGTCAATCTCGGCGTGGGCGTCTATCAGGACGAGAACGGCAAGGTGCCCTTGCTGGCTTGCGTGAAGCAGGCGGAAGAAGCCTTGCTGGGCAAGGCCGCGCCGCATACCTATGTGCCGATCGACGGCCTGCCGGCCTATGACGCCGTGGTGGCGCAGATGGTCTTCGCCGATTCGGCCGATCTCGCCAATATCGCCACAGTCCAGACGCTCGGCGGCACGGGCGCGCTGAAGCTCGGCGCGGAAATGCTGCAAGGTCGCGTCGCCCGAGGCCAAGGTCTGGCTCAGCAATCCCGAGCTGGGAAAACCACCGCGCGCTGTTTGGCGGCGCCGGCATCGAGGTCGAAACCTACCCCTATTACGGCGCCGACGGCGAACTGGACTTCGCCGGCATGGTCGCGACGCTGGAGAAGATTCCGGCCGGCGACATCGTGCTGCTCCACGCCTGCTGCCACAACCCGACCGGCCTCGACCTCGACGCCGACCAGTGGCGGAAGGTCGCGGCCATCGTGCGGCAGCGCGGGCTCACGCCCTTCCTCGACACCGCCTACATGGGCTTTGCCGAGGGGCTGGAGGCCGACGCCTTTTCGGTGCGGCTGTTCGCCGCCGATGGCGGCCCGCTGTTCGTCTCCTTTTCCTTTTCCAAGTCGCTGTCGCTTTACGGCGAGCGCGTCGGCGCCCTGAGCGTGCCAGACCGCGAACCCGAGCGAGCGCGCCCGGGTGCTGAGCCAGCTCAAGCGCATCGTCCGCACGATCTATTCCTCGCCGCCAGCCCATGGCGCGGCGTCGGCGGCTCTGGTGCTGGCCGATCCCGCCCTGCGCAAGCAATGGGACGAGGAGCTCGGCGCCATGCGCGTGCGCATCAAGCAAATGCGCGCCCTGCTGGCGGAAAAGCTGGCCGAGCGCATGCCGGGCCGAGATTTCTCCTACATCGTCCGCCAGAACGGCATGTTCTCCTATTCGCGCCTGACCGCGCCGCAGGCGATTGCGCTGCGCGAGAAATATTCGGTCTATGCGCTGGACAGCGGCCGCATCTGCGTCGCGGCGCTGAACACCAAGAATATCGATTACGTCGCCGAATGCGTCGCCAAGGTGATGGCCGAGGCCTGAGCCTCTCGGCCTGCCTGGAAAGCGGCGTCTTGCGCGCCGCTTTCGCGCCGCCCATATGCTGGGCATGTTCGACACTTCCCTGAAATTCAGCCTCGACGAGGGAGATCCCCTCGGCGAGAGAGCGTCCGCGCAAGAAGAGCCGCGCGAAAAAATCCTGCTCGACGCCTATTCCGACGCCGTGACATCAGTCGTCGAGGAAGTCGGGCCGAGCGTGGTCCGGCTCGATCTTCGCCGCGCCGACGGCCGGAGGGCCGGGACCGGCTCGGGCTTCGTCGTTTCGCCCGACGGCCTGATCGTCACCAACGCCCATGTCGTCGACAGCGCCAAAACCGCCGAAGTCTCGATGCTGGACGGCAGGAAGTTTTCCGCGCGCGTGCTCGGGCGCGATCCCGACACCGACCTCGCCCTGGCGCGCATCGACGAAAACGCCACGCTGCCGGCGGCGCGGCTCGGCGATTCCAAGCTGCTGCGGCGCGGGCAGCTGGTGGTGGCGATCGGCAATCCGCTCGGCTTCGACGCCAGCGTGACCGCGGGAATCGTTTCGGCGCTGGGCCGCTCGCTCAGCGCGAAGAACGGCCGCCTGATCGAAGACGTGATCCAGACCGACGCGGCGCTTGAACCCCGGCAATTCCGGCGGCCCGCTGGTGTCCTCGCGCGGCGAGGTGATCGGCGTCAACACCGCGGTGATCATGGGCGCGCAGGGCATCTGCTTCGCCGTCGCCGCCAATACGGCGCAATTCGTCATCGGCGAGATCATCCGCCACGGACGGGTGCGCCGCGCCCATATCGGCGTCGGCGCGGCCACGCATGTCCTGCCAAGGCGTCTGGCGCTGCGGCATGAACTGACCCAGCCCACGGGCGCGCTCCTGACCAATATCGAAAAGGGAGGCCCCGCAGATCAGTCCGGCCTGATGACCGCCGACACCATCATCGCCATCGACGGCGCGCCGATCTTGGGCGCAGGCGATCTGGTCCGCCAGCTCGACGCGGAAAAGATCGAACGCGTCATCGCCGTGGATTTCCTGAGGCGCAGCGACAAGCGGAGGCTGTGGATCGCGCCCGTGGAGCGGCGGAGCGCCTGAGGCGCTGGTCAGGACGCAAGGGCGCCGTTTTGTCCTTGCAAGCATATGCCGCTGGACCGGCGGAATAAACTTGGCCAAGGTCGCGCATCCCTCCCTGAGCATCGCAAAGGCGCCGCTTGACCGACATCTTTCGCCGCGCCGGGCGCGCCTTCAACGATCGCGCCGTGATCCTGCTGATCTTGACGGCGGCCATGTGGGGCGCGAATGGCGTGGTGAGCCGCGCGGCGGTCGGCGAGATTTCGCCCATGGTCATGGTGACCCTGCGCTGGCTGGTGGTGTGCGCCGTGCTGGCGCCGCTGGTGCGGCGCGATTTGCCGCGCTACGCCGAAGCTTTGCGCCAGAACCGTCGCTTCATCGTGCTGATGGCGCTCTGCGGCTATACCGGTTTCAACGTCCTGTTCTATCTCGCGGGCTACTGGACCAGCGCGGTCAATATCACCTTGCTGCAGGGGGGTATTCCGCCTTTCGTGCTGGCCGGCGCGGCGCTGTTCAAGGGCGCGCGGGTCACGGGTCTCCAGCTCGCCGGCATGGCCGTGTCCTTTATCGGCGTCGGGTTGATCGCCACCCGCGGCGACCTTTCGAATCTGGGCGCCCTGTCCTTCAATGTCGGCGACCTCATGCTGATCGCCGCCTGCGCGCTTTATGCCGGCTACACCGTGGCCTTGCGCGGACGCCCGCATCTGCCGCCGCTGGTGTTTTTCGCCGGCATGGCCGCGGCCGCCTTTTTCGCCTCGCTGCCCTTCCTCGCCACGGAGCTGGCGATGGGCAAGACCTACTGGCCGACGCTTCGCGGCTGGGAGCTGGTGGTGTTCGTCGCGGTCTGCCCGTCGCTGCTCAGCCAGCTGTTCTTCATGCGGGCGGTGGAGTTGATCGGCCCGGGGCGGGCGGGGATTTTCACCAATCTGACGCCTCTGTTCGGCGCATTTTTCGCGGTGATTTTGCTCGGCGAGCCGTTTCATCCCTATCACGCGGCCGCCCTGGCCCTGGGGCTTGGCGGCATCGCGCTGGCGGAGTCGGGCAAAAAGTCTTAAAACCGCGCGGCAGTTGGAGCCAGGTGTTTGGCTTGTCCGGACGGAAGGCGGCTATTGCGCCCGAATTTCCGCCCTTTGCTGCAAGAGGTTTTTTTTGCGATGGATCGTCGTCAGTTACTGGGCGCTGCTGCGCTGTTCGTGGTCCCGCTCGGGGCGCGAAGGGTCTGGGCCCAGGACGCGGGCGATTTCGCCGCCTTCGTCGAGAGCTTGCGCGCTCCGGCGGGCGAGGCCGGCGTCACGCGCGAAACCTTCGATTCTGTCGCTGCTTCCCTGGTCTTCGATCCATCGCTCGCCGGCAAGCGGGCGGCGCAGGGTGAATTCGTCCGGCCGCTGAAAACCTATGTCGATGAGGCAGCCAACGCCGGTCGGGTCGCCAAGGGCAAGGCGATGCGCGAGAAATTCGCCGCGCCCCTGCGACAGGTCGCCCAAAAATACGGCGCGCCTGCGGAAATGATCTTGGCGCTCTGGGGCATGGAGAGCGATTTCGGCGGTTCGCGCGGCGGCCAGGATATTCTGCGCTCGCTGGCGACCTTGGCCTTTCTGCATCGCGACAATCCGGTCTACGCCCAGGAATTCGTCGCCGGGCTGATGCTGCTCCAGAGGGGCGTGGCGCGGGAAAAATTGCGCGGCTCCTGGGCTGGGGCGATGGGCGATCCGCAATTCATGCCCTCGGCCTATCTCAAATACGCCAAAAGCTTTTCCGGCGCCGGCGCGCCCGACATCTGGAGCAGCGGCCCGGATTCCCTGGCCTCCATCGCTAATTTCCTGCATGAATCCGGCTGGCGTACGGGTCTCGCGCCCCTGATCGAGGCGCGCGTCCCGCAAAATTTCGATTATGCGACCCTGCAGGCGGATTTCGCCGATTTCGCCCGTTCCGGCTTTGTCGCCGCCGATGGCGGCCTCCCGAAAGCGGGCGCGGCCATGCTGTTCTTTCCCGTGGGCGCGGGTGGGCCGGCCTTCCTGCTCAGCGACAATTTCTTCGTGCTGAAGGCCTATAATTTTTCCGATTCCTACGCTTTCGGCGCGTCGGTGCTGGCGGAGCGGATCGCCGGGCGGCCGGGACTGCGCCAGCCCTGGCCGGCGGAGGCGCAGCCGCTGAATCAGGTTGAACGCGAGGCGATCCAGCGTGGCCTCAGCGAACGCGGGTTTTACGACGGCAAGATCGACGGACGATTCGGGCCGGTGACGCGCCTCGCCATCCACGCTTTTCAACGACGCGCGGGCATTGCCAAGGCCGACGGTTTCCCGTCGCGCGGCGTGCTGGAGGCGATGCGGGGCAATTGAACAAAAAAGCCCCGGTCCGAGGGCGTCGGACCGGGGCCTTGATATCGAGATCGCGAATCTTATTCCGCGGCGCGCTTCATCGTGACCGACGGATAGGTGCAATGCGCGTCATTGGCGAAGGGCGCGGCGACGTCGCTCGATTCCACGAAGGGAATGCGCAGGGCCGTCCAGACGTCGACCAGCGACTCGACCAGATGGGCGATATGGGCGTCGCCGTGATGTGGCGTCGGCGTGATGCGCAGGCGCTCGGTTCCCCGCGCCACGGTCGGATAGTTGATCGGCTGGATGTAGATGCCGTGGCGCTCCAGCAGCATGTCGCTGGCCGCTTTGCACAGCTGCGCGTCGCGCACCATCACCGGCACGATATGCGACGGATTGGACAGGACGGGCAGCCCGGCCTGCATCAGGGCGTGCTTGGTCAGCCAGGCCTGGCGCTGGTGCGCCATGCGCATTTCCGGCCGGGTCTTGGCGAGGCGCACCGATTGCGCGGCGGCGGCGCAGACGGCCGGCGGCAGGGCGGTCGAGAAGATGAAGGAGGGCGCAAACGAGCGCACCGCGTCGCAAATCGCCGGGGCCGCCGCGATATAGCCGCCGATCACGCCAAAGCCCTTGGCCAGCGTGCCCTCGATCACGTCGATGCGGTGCATCTGGCCCTCGCGTTCGGCGACGCCGCCGCCGCGCGCGCCATACATGGCGACCGCATGGACCTCGTCGATATAGGTCATGGCGTTGTATTTTTCGGCGAGGTCGCAGATGTCCTTGATCGGGGAAATGTCGCCGTCCATCGAATAGAGGCTCTCGAACACGATCAGCTTGGCGCGCTCCAGCGGCTGGGCGGCGAGCAGTTCTTCGAGATGGACCACGTCGTTATGGCGCCAGATCTGGCGTTCGGCCGAGGAGCGGCGCACGCCCTCGATCATCGAATTATGGTTGAGCGCGTCGGAGAGGATCAGGCAATTGGGCAGGAGATCGGCGATGGTCGAGATCGCCGCGAGGTTGGAAATCCAGCCCGACGTGAAGACCAGGGCTTGCTCCTTGCCATGGAGGTCGGCGAGTTCGGCCTCGAGCTGAACCAGCGGGTGGCTGGTGCCGGAAATGTTGCGCGTGCCGCCGGCGCCCGCGCCATGCTTGCTGGCGGCGGACTTCATCGCCCCGATCACGTCGGGATGGACGCCGAGGCCGAGATAGTCGTTGGAGCACCAGATGGTGACGTCCTGCGCCGAACCGTCGGCGTCGCGCCAGATGGCGTGCGGGAAACGCTGGGCGTCGCGTTCGATATCGGCGAAGACGCGGTAGCGTTGTTCGGATTTCAGCTTGCCGATGGCGTCTTCGAAAATCTGCCGATACTGCATTTCTCTGTCCTCTGGCCCACGCACCCTGCGGGTTTCCCCGCCCGGCGGGACCGTATCCTCTCGCGACAGCCTCTATAAAGGCTTTTGCGCGACTCCGCGAGCGCCGAATTGTCGCATTTGCGACACCCGTCGGGCCCAGCGCGCACGGTCAACAAAACACTAAGCCTGCAAGCTTTCCTTGCGCTGGATCAGTCTTGGCGTTTTTTTCGCCAATGGCAAGCGCGATTGCCTGCGACCTTGGCGCCGCGCGGTCGAAAAAGCGGCGGTGCGCCGCGGGTTTTCGTCGTCGCGGCGACGCCGGGAATTGAACCCGGAGCCGGGTTCCGGGGTTGACGCACCGTTGCAATTCGACTCGCGGGGGCCGGCCGTGTCCGCATTTCTGCAAAAATTTCTCGAGAAGCTGATCCGAAACGGCGCTCTTGCGGTCGAGCCGGCGCAAGGACGTCCCTTCACGGTGGGAGACGGTTCGCCTCCGTCCTGCGCGATCGCTTTCGCCGATCGGCGCGCCGAAATCGCCTTGGCGCTCGATCCCGAGCAGGCGCTCGGCGAGCTCTACATGGACGGGCGTCTGCGCATGGTCCAAGGCGAAATCTACGATCTGCTGGCGCTGGCGGCCTCGAATGTCGCCGGCGGGCGCGCCGACGCGCCGGCTCGCGGCGTGGCGCGAACTGCGCCGCATCGCCAGCCGGTTGCGGCCCGGCGTGCGGCCGCGCAAGGCGCAGGCCAACGCCTCGCATCATTACGATCTCGACGCGCGGCTCTATAAACTGTTCCTCGACAGCGACTTCCAGTATTCCTGCGCCTATTTCGAGACGCCGTCCCAGGACCTGGAGGCGGCCCAACAGGCGAAGAAGCGCCATATCGCAGCCAAGCTGGCGGTCGGGCCGGGGCAGAAGGTCCTCGATATCGGCTGCGGCTGGGGCGGGCTGGCGCTCTATCTGGCGGCGTATTGCGACGCCGAGGTTTTCGGCGTCACGCTGGCGCGGGAGCAGCAGGAGGCGGCGCAAAAGCGCGCCGCGCGCGCCGGGCTGGCGCAGAAAGATCCGCTTCGGCCTCGAGGATTACCGGCAGGTCCAGGGCCGATTCGACCGCATCGTATCCGTCGGCATGTTCGAACATGTCGGGCGCAAGCATTATGACGCCTATTTCGCCCGCGTCGCTGAAATGCTCGAGGATGACGGGGTAGCGCTGATCCACACCATCGGCCATTTCGGCGAACCGGCGCCGACCAACGCCTGGGTGACGAAATATATCTTCCCGGACGGCTATCTTCCCGGCCTGATGGAGATCGCGCCCTCCCTGGCCAGGGCCGGGCTGCTGGTCGCCGACCTGGAAATCCTGCGCGATCATTATGCGCTGACGCTGGAGCATTGGCGCGCTCGGTTCAAGGGCCGGCGCGACGAGGCCAAGGCGATCTATGGCGAGCGCTTCTGCCGCATGTGGGAATATTACCTCGCCGCCGCGGAGTGCGGCTTCCGCCACCAGGGCTGCTGCGTGCTGCAGTTCCAGCTGGTCAAGCGGCATCGACGCCCTGCCGATCACGCGGGACTACATCAAGCAGCGGGAGGAGGAGCTGCGGCAGCTGGAAGGGGCGTATTCCGGGCTCAGCACGGCGGCGGAATGACGCCCTGGCGCACGACCTCGCCGATGCCGCCCTTGGCGCGGGGGCAAAAAAGCATTAGCTCTTGTTTTTGCCGCAATGCACAAGCCCTTTCCAGGAATCCATCATGCTGCAGGACGCCGCCAAGATCACGCCCAACGAACTGGCGCAGAATCCGCTGGGCCAGCCGGACGCGCTCGACGCCGCCATCGCGCGCGCGAAAGCCGCCTTGCTGGCGAAAAAGGACCCCGGAGGGCTGGTGGTGCTTCGAGTTCGAGGCCGACGTCACCATCCCCGCCGAATATATCCTGCTGCTGCATTTCCTCGGCAAGCCGGATCGGGCGCTGGAGGACCGCATCTGCGTCTATATCCGCCGCATCCAGGGCGAGGACGGCTCCTGGCCGCTTTATCCCGACGGCGAAGGCAACCTGAGCTGCACGGTCAAGGCCTATTACGCCCTGAAAATCGCCGGCGCCGACGTCAACGATCCCGCGCTGGCGAAGGCGCGCGACTGGATCAAGGCGCATGGCGGGGCCGAAAAGGTCAACATGTTCACGCGCATCATGCTGGCCATGTTCGGCCAGATTCCCTATCGCGCGCTGCCCGCCATGCCGGCCGAAGTCATCCTGCTGCCGCTGTGGTTCCCCTTCAACATGTATAATATCGCCACCTGGTCGCGGACGGTGATCGCGCCGCTGCTGATCCTGCTGGCGAAAAAGCCGATCGCGGAAAACCCCTACAAGATCGGCGTGGCCGAGCTGTTCAACCAGCAACCCGGCCGACGTCGCCTATTTCCAGCCGAAAAACCTGGTCGACCGGGCTTTCGGCCTGCTGGACAAGGCCCTGCACTGGGTCGAGCCCCATATCCCCGCGAAACTGCGGCAGAAATCCATCGACACGGCCCTGGCCTTCACGCTGGAGCGGCTGAACGGCGAGGACGGGCTCAACGGCATTTTCCCGGCCATGGCCAATGCGCTGATGGCCATGCACGTGCTGGGCTTTCCGGACGACGATCCCAACAAGGCGGTGTGCCGCAAGTCGATCGACCGGCTGCTGCATGACCGGGGGGACGAGGTCTATTGCCAGCCCTGCCTGTCGCCGACCTGGGACACGGCCATCGCGCTGCACGCGCTGCTGGAGGCGGGCGCTGAACACGCCGAGGTCAAGGACGCGCTCGACTGGCTGGCCTCCAAGCAGATTTCCGCGCCGGGCGACTGGCGCAAGCGCGCGCCGGGCGTGGTTTCGGGCGGCTGGGCCTTCCAGTTCAACAATCCCTGTTATCCCGACCTCGACGACACCGCCATGGTGGCGAGCGCGCTCGACCGCGCCAACAAGCTGGAAGGCGCCTATGACGCCGCGCGCGACGCCGCCCTCAAGCGCGCCGACGGCTGGATCCTCGGCATGCAGGGCTCGTCCGGCGGTTTCGCGGCCTATGACAAGGATAACAACAAGGAATATCTCAACCGCATTCCCTTCGCCGACCACGGCGCCATGCTCGATCCCGACTGCGTCGACGTTTCCGCGCGCTGCCTCGGCTATCTCGCCCAGCGCGGCTACCGCCCCGGCCATCCGGCGCTGGCGCGGACGATCGGCTATATCAAGGCGGAGCAGGAGCCGGACGGCTCGTGGTACGGACGCTGGGGCGTCAATTACATCTATGGCGTGTGGTCGGCGCTGGTCGCGCTGAACATGGCCGGGGAATCGCCGGATCAGCCCTATATCCGCCGCGCCCTGCGCTGGCTGAGCCAGATCCAGAATCAGGACGGCGGCTTCGGCGAGACCACCGACGATTATATTTATCATCGCTATGCGCCGGCCGGCAAAAGCGTGCCGTCGCAGACCGCCTGGGCGCTGCTGGCGCTGACGGCGGCGGGGGAGGGACAATCCGACTGCGCCCGCCGCGCGGCCGCCTGGTTGCTGGCCAACCAGCAGGAAGACGGGCTGTGGCGCGACGCGATCTATACCGGCACGGGCTTCCCGCGCATGTTCTACCTGCAATATCACGGCTACCAGGCCTATTTCCCGCTGCTTGCCCTGGCGCGCTGGCGCAATCTGGCGACTTCGGGCGAAAAGAGCGCCGAAATTCGCCATCTGACCCTGGCGCGCAGCGTCCATGACGAATTTGCAACCCTGCAATGTTAAAAGACGATGGGTGCCGGCATTCAACTTGAGTATGAAAAGGAAAGAAGTACGATTGACAAGGATTGCATCTGATTCGCGTGGCCGCGTCGCTTCGGCCGCGGCCTGTGTCCGATGATATGGGGGATGGAGTGGAACAGCAGATGACGCGCATATTGATCGCCGACGATCATCCGCTGGTGCGTGGGGCCTTGCGACAGGCGGTCGCCAATGCCGTCGCCGGCGCCGAAATCGTCGAATGCGGCAGTCTCGAAGACGTCACCAGATCGCTGGACGGCAATCCTGACGTCGATCTCGTGCTGCTCGATCTCGCCATGCCCGGCGTGCGCGGCTTTTCCGGCCTGATGGTTTTACGCGCTCAACATCCCGAGCGTGCCGGTCGTGGTCGTCTCCGGCAGGGAAGAGCGCAGCGTCATCCGCCTCTGCATCGATTTCGGCGCCTCGGGCTTCATTCCCAAGAGCACCGACATGGAAACCATGCAGGACGCCATCCGCGCTGGTCCTGGGCGGCGACGTCTGGGTGCCCCCCGACGTCGATCTCAGCGGCCCGGTCGACCGCGACGCCGTGGACAGCGTGCGCCGGCTGGCCTCGCTGACGCCGCAGCAGGTGCGGGTGCTGATGATGCTGTCCGAAGGCCTGCTCAACAAGCAGATCGCCTACGAGCTTTCAGTATCGGAGGCGACGGTCAAGGCGCATGTCTCGGCCATCCTGCAAAAGCTCGGCGTGGAAAGCCGCACCCAGGCGGTCATCGCCGCCGCGCGCATCGAAGCCCTGGGCGGCGCCAATGGCGGCGCCGCCGCCGACTGAACAGATTTCAGTCGGGAATGTGACCTCCAGCCTCTGGCGTTCGGCGCGCGCCGGCCTATCTTTAGGCCGCAACGTTTCCGCGTCGGGGCAAAAGGCGATCCCATGGCTTCAGCTTTGCGACTATGCGCCGGCCTGACGGCTTTGGGCGCCGTGGCCTTTGCCGCCTCGGCCGCCCGCGCCGAGCCGGCCCCGTCGCCGCCGCCGTCGATCCCGGGCGACGCCGGCAACGGCCGTTTCACCATGACCCCGGTCGCCGATGGATTCCTCCGGCTCGACACGCAAAACGGCCAGGTTTCGCTTTGCACGATCACCGCCGGCCAGGCGCAATGTCGCGCCAGCGCCGACGAACGCGCCGCGCTGGAGGCGGAAATCGACCGTCTGGCCAAGGAAAACGCCGCGCTGAAGGGGCAAAGGGCCTCCGAGCCCCTGCCATCGGGACCCGCGACGGCGGAGGCGGATGAAGAGCGCCGTTTCGACCGGGCGCTCGACAGGGCCGAACGCTTCATGCGGCGGATGATGCAGATCTTTCGCGATCCCAATGGCAAGCCGCCGCCGGCGTCGCTTTAATCCCAGGAGTTCATTTCCCCATGACCGAAGACAATACCCCGGCGCGCCACCCTTTCGAGCCGCGCCCCGCCGACATCGCCGCCGCGCGGAGGCCATCGGGCGACCTTGAGCGTTTCCTCGGCGGCTCGCCGGCCTCGGTCTTCGTGCGGCTGCTGTTCCTGTCGCTGATCGTCGGCTTTTTCCTGGTCTGGCTCGACATCCGCCCGATCGACGTGCTGATCGGCCTGCGCAATATGGTCAGCGCTTCTGGGACGCAGGCTTCGACGCGATTCGCGATATGCCGAATATGTCGCGGCGGGCGCGGCCATTGTCGTGCCGATCTGGCTGGTGCTTCGCCTCCTGAACATGCGGCCGAAGAACTGAACGGCAGATTTCCGATCTGGACGTAACGGCGCTCTCGCCAAATCTTGCCGATTTCTGACAAGGCGGCGCAGTCGGCGGCAGATTTTATCAATCCGTCACATCGGTCTGAAATTGTGCGGGGCATGAAAATCTGCATCGTGACGGACGCGTGGCGTCCCCAGGTCAATGGCGTCGCCATTACCCTCGCCAATCTCATCGCGGCGGGGGAAAAGCTCGGGCACGAATTCGTGGTCGATCGGGCCCGACCAGTTCGCCACCATAGCCGCGCCCTCCTATCCTGAAATCCGCCTGGCCCTGACCAGCCCCAAGGCGGTCGGCGAATTGATCCGCCGCCAATAGCCCGATCACATCCACATCGCCACCGAGGGGCCGCTCGGCGTCGCTGCGAGCTATTGGTGCCCGCGCAACGGCGAAATCTTCACCACCAGCTATCACACCCGGTTTCCCGAATATGTCGAGGCGCGCTGGCCGATTCCCGCCGCGTGGAGCTATGCGGCGCTGCGCAAGTTCCACGAGGGCGCCGCCGGCCTGATGGTCGCGACCCAGACGCTGTCCGACGACCTTTCCGCCCGGGGCTTCCAGCGGCCGATGCTGTGGCCGCGCGGCGTCGACGAAGACATGTTCCGCCCGGTCGATGAGCTTCCTGCCGAGTTGCAGGATCTGCCGCGCCCGTTCTTCCTCTATTGCGGCCGGCTGGCGCCGGAAAAGAACATCGAGGCTTTTCTCGCGCTCGACCTGCCGGGCTCGAAGATCGTCGTCGGCGACGGCCCGTCGCGCGCGCCCCTGCAGGAAAAATTCCCGAAAACCCATTTTACCGGCGTGAAGTCGCGCGGAGAACTCGCGCCCTATTATTCCTCCGCCGATGTCTTCGTCTTCCCCAGCCGCACCGACACTTTCGGCAATGTCATGCTGGAGGCGCTGGCCTGCGGCGCGCCGGTCGCGGCCTTCCCGGTTCCCGGCCCCGTCGACGTCGTCACCGACACCAGGATCGGCGTGCTGGACGAGGATTTGCGCGCCGCTTGCCTGGGCGCGTTGACGCCTGTCGCGCGCAGGACTGCCGCGCCCACGCCCTGCGCTACACCTGGCCGGAAAGCGCCCGCATGTTCATCGACAATGTTTTTCGCGCCCGCAGGCTCGCGCTGTCGCAGCGCGTATCGGCTTGAGGCTGGCGCGGGTTGCGGTCGCCCTTCATCTCCCTTAAAGCCGGGTCGCCGCGAGGCGACGCGAGGCGCGCCGCCCGTCGGGAGCGGAGCGCCCATGAATCTTCTGGTTGAAATTTCCGTCGGCGAATTGATCGACAAGATCACCATCCTGGAAATCAAGCTCGACAATATCGAAGACGAAGCGAAGCGGGCCAATGTCGCGCGCGAATACGCCGCCTTGACCGGCGCCATGCCCGCAGAGGTCGGCGCGAGCCAGGCGGTGGCCGGGCTGCGCCGGGAGCTCAAGGCGGTGAACGCCGAACTCTGGCGGATCGAAGACGACATCCGCGCCCATGAGCGGGCCAAGACCTTCGGCGCCGAATTCATCGAACTCGCCAGATCCGTCTATATCACGAATGACAAGCGGGCCTTGCTGAAGAACAGGCTTAATATACTGACGAAAAGCAACCTTGTGGAAGAAAAGAGCTATTCTGCCTATTAGCCGAACGCGTCTCTCCCGCCGGACGACTGGCGGTCGCTATCGCGGCCTCGCCCCGTTCAGGAACAGCTCCACCGCGGCCTTGCGCCGCCGCTCCAGCATGTCCGGATCGATGACGATGCCGTAGAGGGCGCCCTGCGAGGAGCGCCCGAGCACGAGGTTCAAGAAAAGGTCCGCGGCGATTTCCGGGTCCTCGATGTCGATCTGGCCGGACGCGGAAAAATTCGCCAGCAGCTTCGCTACGGCGCGGATCGCGCGCAGCCAGCCCTCCTCATAGGCGAAACGCGCCAGTTCCGGGAAATGCGCGACTGCGCGGCGATGATCCGCTTCACCTCGGACGCGCCGTGCTTGAGGGACAGGGCAAGCAAGGTCCGGCTCAGGTCGTGCAGCGCGGCTTCGACATTTTCCGACGCCGCCGCGCGGGCCTTGGCCTCGGCCGCGGCCGAAAGCGGCTCCAGCCAAAGCCGGATATGGCGCTCGCAGCACCGCCCTGAACAGGTCGCCTTGTCCTGGTAGCGCGCATAAACGGTCGGCTTGCTGACCCGGGCGGCTTCAGCCACCGCGTCGATCGAGGTGCCCTCGAAGCCGCGCTCCATGAACAGCTCGGCGGCGACCTCGATCAGCCGCGCGTCGCGCAGTTCGGCGGCCGCGCGGGTGGGGCGCCCGCTGCGGCGGTGCGACGGCCGGCCGTTCATTGCTCAATGCCTGTTGGCCAGTGCCGGCTGCCGTCTGATGTTAATAAAACCATACCGTATCGTTTTATTAATGGCCAGCCCGCATGAACGCCCCATTCAAAAGAATTTCGACCGCCGCCGCGCAAACTCGCCGATGCAGTTCCCCGAAGCGCCGGAATGCGCCGGCAAGAAATGACGCCGCCATCCTTCCGGCGTTGGCGCTCGTCGTTCTCGTCGGCGCCGGGCTATGTCGGCTGGAGCTGGTGGACGATCGGCCGATTCCTGGAGACCACCGACGACGCCTATCTGCAAGTCCGACAAGGTGATCGTCGCGCCGCGCATCGCCGGCGTCGTCGCGGAAGTGTTGGTTCGCGACAACCAGCCGGTCGAAGGCCGGCGACGTCATCGCGCGGCTCGACGACCGCGAATATGTGGTCGTCGGTCAAACAGGCGCAGGCCGAGGTCGAGAAGGACAAGGCCGACCTGCGCGAGGCCGAGGCCGCGATCGCCCAGCAGACGGCGCAGATCGAACAGGCGCGCGCCGATATCGCCAACGCCGAAGCCGGCCTGACCTTCTCGAGCCAGGAACTGGCGCGCTATCAGGACCTGATGCAGCGCGGCTCCGGCACGGCGCAGCGCCAGCAGCAGGCCGACGCCGACCTGCGCCAGCGCCGCGCCGCGCATGACAAGGCCAAGGCCGTTCTCGACGCGGCGCGAAAAGCAGGTCGACAATCTTGCACGCGCGAGCAGGCGAGCGCGCAGGGCCAGCATCGCCGGCGCCGAGGCCAAGCTCGAGCAGGCGCGGCTCAATCTCTCCTATACGACGATCACCGCGCCGATCGACGGCGTCGTGGGCGACCGCGCCTTGCGTTCCGGCCAATATGTCGCGGTCGGCGCCAACCTGCTGACCCTCGTGCCGATGGGCCGCGACATCTATCTCGTCGCCAATTTCAAGGAGACGCAGGTCGGCGAGATGGCGGCGGGCCAGCCGGTCGACCTTCACCGTCGACGCCCTCGGCGGGCAAGACATTCAAAGGCCGCATCGCCAGCTTCACCCCCGGGCACGGGATCGCAATTCGCCTTGCTGCCGCCGGAAAACGCCACCGGCAATTTCACCAAGGTCGTGCAGCGCGTGCCGGTGAAGATCGCGCTCGACGCCGACGACGCCCTGCTCGCGCGCCTGCGTCCGGGCCTGTCGGTCACCGCGACGGTGCGCATCGGCAGCCGCGACCGAAGGCGGGCGCGCTGCGCCGCCGAGGCGCTCGCGTCCGATGAACGCGATGGTCCGCGCAAAAAGCCTCGAGTCGCGCGACTGGCTCGCGGTGTTCGGCGCCATTCTCGGCGCCTTCACCGCGATCCTCGACATCCAGATCACCAATTCGTCGCTGCGCCAATATCGAGGGCGCGCTGGGCGCCGCCGTCGACGAGGGCAGCTGGATTTCGACCGCCTATCTGATGGCGGAGATCATCGTCATCCCGCTCACCGGCTGGCTGTCGTCGGTGATCGGCATGCGCCGCTATCTCGCGACCAACACGCCTGCTGTTCACCGGTTTCTCGCTCGCCTGCGCCATGTCGAGCAATCTCGACCGAGATGATCCTGTTCCGCGCCGGACAGGGCTTTACCGGCGGCGTGCTGATCCCGACCGCGATCGTCATCGTCCGCACCCGCCTGCCGAAAAACCAGCAGATGATCGGCATCGCGCTGTTCGGCCTCACCGCCACCTTCGCTCCGGCGATCGGGCCGACGGTGGGCGGCTGGCTCACCGACAATTTTTCCTGGCATTACATCTTCTACCTGAACCTGCTGTTCGGGCCGATCGCGGTGGCGATCCAGCTCGCCGCCTTTCGACGCGACGCCGGCGCGCTGGCGCGAACTGCTCAAGGGCGACTGGATCGGCATCGGCTTCATGGCCGCTGGGCCTGCCGCTCGCTGACCTTCGTGCTCGAGGAAGGCCAGCGCAAGGACTGGTTCGGCTCGCCGCTCGATCCTTTACGCGACCATCATCGGCATCGCCGGGATCGTCGTGCTGCATCATCCGCGAACTGACGGCGGAGCGCCCCTTCATCAATCTGCGGGTGCTGGGCAACCGCTCGGTCGGCGCCGCCTGCTTCCTGATGAGCCGTGCTGGGCGCGGTGTCCTACGGCTCGATCTATCTCATCCCCGTCTATTGCGCGCAGATCCAGGGCTATAACGCCCAGCAGATCGGCTATGTCGTGATGTGGAGCGGCCTGCCGCAACTGCTGCTGTTCCCGGCCATGCCGTTCATCATGCGCGCCTTCGACGCGCGCCTGCTGGTGGTGACGGGAACGCTGTTCTTCATCGCCTCCTGCTGGATCAATGTCGGCCTGACCCATGACGTCGGCATGGACCAGCTGATCCTGCCGCAGCTGTTGCGGGCCATCGGCCAGCCGCTGTTCTCGATCCCGCTCAACCAGCTCGCCACCGCCGGCCTTTCGCCGCGCGACACGGCCGACGCCTCGGCCTGTCCAACATGATGCGCAATCTCGGCGGCTCCATCGGCATCGCCTTGCTGTCGACCATGATCGACCGCCGCGAGCACATCCATTTTTCGGCTCTGGCCGAAGCCATCACCGTCAACGCCGTCCGCACCCAGGAGCGGATCGCGGCGCTCGCCGCGGGGCTGCACGCCCATGTCGCCGATCCCGCTGCTGGCCCGATCCCAGGCCATCGCCCAGCTCGCCGCGCAGGTGCGGCGCGAGGCCACGGTCATGGCCTATGCCGACGGTTTTTACATCGTCGGCGTGGGCCTGACGATCAGCCTGCTGGCGGTGGCGCTGCTCAGGAAGCCGGGAAGCGCGCCGGTCATCTCCGACGCGCATTGAGGGCTTTTATTCCGCCGCCGCCAGCTTATGCGTCAGATTGAGCAGCGCCTGCGCCGCGGGCGCGGACGAGGGCGGGTTCTGCCCGGTGACCAGCAGGCCATCGGTGACGACATGGGGCTGAAAATCGCCGGCCTTGCTGTATTTGCCGCCGTTCTCGCGCAGCATGTCCTCGACCAGGAAGGGCACGACATTGGTCAGGCCCACGGCGGCTTCCTCGGTGTCGCTGAAGCCGGTGACCTTTTTTCCCTCGATCAGCGAGGCGCCATCGGCGGTCCGGACATTGCGCAGGGCGGCGGGCGCGTGGCAGACGAGGCCGACCGGCTTTCGCGCCGCCGTCATTTCCTCGATCAGCCGGATGGAATCGCGGTCCTGCGCCAGGTCCCACAGCGGGCCATGGCCGCCGGGGTAGAACAGGACGTCGAAGTCCGAGGCCTTCAGCTCCGACAGTTTTTTCGTCGCGGCCAGCGCGGCCTTCGCCTCGGCGTCGGCGTTGAAGCGCCGGGTCGCCTCGGTCTGCGCCTGTTCGTCGCTGCTCTTGGGATCGACCGGCGGCTGTCCGCCCGCCGGAGAGGCCAGGGTGATCGCCGCGCCGGCGTCCTTGAAGACATAATAGGGCGCGGCGAATTCCTCGAGCCAGAAGCCGGTGCGCCGGCCGGTGTCGCCCAGCCGGTCATGCGAGGTCAGGACCATCAGAACATTCATGTCGATCTCCCGGTATGGTTGGCAAGCCGGGGATATGGGAAGCGGGTCGGGTGTTGGCGAGCTTGGCGGTCAGCTAAATCCAGTCGTTGACCGGCGCCCCCGCTCTCGCGCGAGCAGGCGCGCCACTCCCATCCCTTCGGCTTCGGCGCGCAAATACGACTTGGCCGCAACATGGCGCAGGCGGAATCGACGATCGTGCTTCGCGAATGCTTTCGCTGGCTGAAGCTCGAACACCAGCCGATAGATCATGAGACCTTTCCGAACCATTCTCCGAGGAAAGGCTGATGCTGCACCGGGTCGAACTCGGTGATGCGGACGAAGCGCATCATTTTCGCGCGAAGGAACGGCTCGGCCTCGAGCATTTTGTCCAATTCCTCTCGGGATTGCGCTCGGGCCAGCAAAAAGCCGCCATTTGGCGGGACATGCGGGCCCGACAAAAGGAAGTCGCCCCTGTCATAGCCTTGTTGCAAGAAGGCGCGATGCGCGGCGATCATCGAGGGGTCGCGCTGCTCGAAGGGCGCGAGGTGTTCGCCTTCTAGAAGGAAATATTTCATGCGGTTCCGCCTTTAAATCCAGTCCCCCACCGCCGTCCCGACCGCCTGCTCGATCCCGTTCATGCCTCTCGCCCGCAGATGCGCCACCAGGCCGTCCTTGATGCGCTGGATCAAACCCATGCCCTCATAGACCAGCGCCGAATAGAGCTGCACCAGGGTCGCGCCGGCCTCGATCTTGGCCCAGGCGGCTTCCGGGCTGTCGACGCCGCCGACGCCGATCAGCGGAAACTGCCCTTCGACGCGCAAAAAGGTCTGGGCAAGCATGTGGGTCGAGAGCGCGAACAGCGGCGCGCCGGAGAGGCCGCCGGCCTCGGCGCTGATTTCGTCGCGCAGGGTTTCGGGACGCGAAATCGTGGTGTTGGAGACGATCATGCCGTCGACGCCGCGCGTCGCGCGCGACGCGCACGACGTCGTCGAGGTCGCCGAGCGCCAGATCGGGCGCGATCTTCAGCAGCACCGGCCGCAGCGGGCAGCTTTCCGACATTTTGTCGCGCGCTTCGATCACCCGCGCCAGCAGGTCGTCGAGCGCCGAGGCCTGTTGCAGGTTGCGCAGGCCCGGGCGTGTTGGGCGAGGAGATATTGACGGTGAAATAGGAGGCGAGATCGGCGAAAGCCTCGATCCCCGCGACATAATCGGCGGCGCGGTCGGTCGCGTCCTTGTTGGCGCCGATATTGACGCCGACGACGCCGCCATGCGCGTGACGCGCCAGCAGTCTTTCGCGCGCGGCGGCGTGGCCGCCATTGTTGAAGCCGAAGCGGTTGATGACGCCGCGATCCTCGTGCAGGCGAAACAGGCGCGGCTTGGCGTTGCCCGGCTGCGGGCGCGGCGTCAGCGTGCCGACCTCGGTGAAGCCGAAGCCCAGTTGCAGCAGCGCGGCTGGGGACGCGGGCGTCCTTGTCGAAACCGGCGGCCATGCCGAGCGGATTGGGGAAATCCAGGCCAAAGACGTTGAGGGCGAGAGCGGGGTGGTCGACCGGCGCCGCCGGCAGCGGAAAATGCTCCAGCGCGAAAACAGTCAGGTTATGCGCGCGCTCGGCATTCATGGAATGCAGCATGGGCAGGGCGAAATGATCGAAAAAAGCCATCATGGAAGGAGTCCGGCGAAATCATGGGCGCCGTCGGCGCGCAAATTCAGGGGCGCGGCGAACCGGGCGAGCGCGGTGGGAAGGGGGCCGTAGAGATGCGGGAAAAGCGCGCCGCCGCGCGAGGGCTCGTAAACCAGCGCGTCGCCGAGGCTTGCAGCCTCGACGCCGACCAGCAGCAGCCCGGCCTGCCCGGCGAAATGTTTCGCCGCGGTCTCCTCGACCTGTTCGCGCGTGGAAAAATGAATATAGCCATCGGCAAGGTCGACGGCGGCGCCGTCGAACCGCCCCTGCGCGACCGCCGCCGACCAGGCCGCCGCCGTCACGATTTTATAGATCAAAGCCAAGCAAAGCCCCCGAATTCCCCGATTTACAGCATCTTTTGCTCACAATTCGCCAGAAGAGCTTTGCTGCAATGCGGGATTTTTCTGTCCGCCGGCGGCTGGCCTTGCCGGCGTTCAAGGGCTAAAAGCGACGGCTCACAACCGAAACAGAGTTTTTTGATGACCGGAACCGAACTTGCCGATTTCGCCCGCCAATCGAACGCCTGGCCGTTCGAGGAGGCGCAGGAAACTCGTGGCCAGGGTCGAGCGCACCGGGCAGAAACAGGTGCTGTTCGAGACGGGATACGGGCCGTCGGGCCTGCCGCATATCGGCACCTTCGGCGAAGTCGCGCGCACCACCATGGTGCGCCACGCCTTCGAGACCCTGACCGAAGGCCGGATCGCGACGCGCCTGCTGGCCTTTTCCGACGATCTCGACGGGCTGCGCAAGGTTCCCGACAATATCCCCAACAAGGAGCTGGTGTCGCCCATCTCGGCAAGCCGCTGACCCAGGTGCCCGACCCCTTCGGCGAATATCCGAGCTTTGGCGCGCATAACAACGCGCGGCTGCGCGCCTTCCTCGACGCATTTCGGCTTCGATTACGAATTCGGCTCCTCGACCGAATATTACCAGTCCGGCCGGTTCGACGCGACGCTGCTGAAAATGCTGGCGCGCTACGAGGCGGTGCAAACGATCATGCTGCCGTCGCTGCGCGCCGAGCGCGCCGCCTCCTATGCGCCCTTCCTGCCGATCCATCCGCACACCGGCGTCGTGATGCAGGTGGCGCTGGACGAGATCGATTCCGCGCGGGGCCTCGTGGCCTGGCGCGATCCCGAGACGGGCGAAAAATTCGAGACGCCGGTGACGGGCGGCGCATTGCAAGCTGCAATGGAAGCCGGACTGGGCGATGCGCTGGTGCGCGCTGGGCGTCGATTACGAAATGGCCGGCAAGGATCTGATCGATTCAGCGTGAAGCTTTCCGGCGAGATCGCCCGCGCGCTGGACGGCGCGCCGCCGGAAGGGTTCAATTACGAGCTCTTCCTGGACGAGAACGGCCAGAAGATTTCCAAGTCCAGGGGCAACGGCCTGACCATCGACGAATGGCTGCGCTACGCCAGCCCCGAAAGCCTGTCCTTCTTCATGTACTGGAAGCCGCGCGAGGCGAAAAAGCTCTATTTCGACGTGATCCCCCGCGCGGTCGACGAATATCTGGCTTTTCTCGACGCCTATCCGCGCCAGGACTGGAAATTGCGGCTCGGCAATCCCGCCTGGCATATCCACGCAGGCGAGCCGCCGGCGCCGGAGTTCATCCACCACGGCAAGGAAGGGGAGAAAGGCCAGCCCGCGGGCGAGGCAAAGAAGGCCGCGATTTCCTTCGGCATGCTGCTCAATCTGGCGGCGGTGGCCAATAGCGAGGACCCCTCGGTGCTCTGGGGGTTCCTGCGCCGCTATGCGCCGGACGCGTCCCCTGAAAAGTTCCCGCGCCTTGATCGGATGATCGGCTATGCGGTGGTCTATTTCCGCGATTTCGTGCGGCCGAAGAAGCGCTATCGCTCCGCCGACGAGGTCGAGCGCGAGGCGTTGGAAAAACTTTCCGCCGCGCTGGATAGCCTGTCGCGCGACGCCAGCGCCGAAGAGGCGCAGACCCTGCTCTATGACGTGGCGCGGCCGATCCCGCGCTACCAGAATCTGGCCGCCAAGGGCGCGACGCCGGAGCGGCCGGGCGTGTCCAACGACTGGTTCAACATGCTCTACCAGGTGCTGCTGGGCGAGGATCGCGGCCCGCGCTTCGGCTCCTTCGTCGCGCTTTACGGCGTCGACAACACCCGCGCCCTGATCGCCGATGCGCTGGCCGGCAAATTCCTGAAGCCAGACGCGGCTGGCGTGAGCCCCTGTCGGGCGGGGCTTGTGCGCCGTCTTGGTCCACACAAATGGCTGGCGCGTCCATTGCCACAGGGCGCGCCAGGAGGCGTAGCTCATCAGCAGCAGATAGGCGGGGGCCAGCAGCAGGACGAATGATGGCGCAAGGCGCCGCCGCCGCATGCCCATGAGATTGGGCAGCACGAAGGCCAGCGCCCCGAACAGGGCGACGGCGAGGCTGATGCTGGCGAGGATGAGCCGCCCGAAGGACGAGGGGTGGAGCAGGTCGCCGCAAGCCAGGTCATAGGCCAGCCGCAAGCCGTAAAAAGGCCCGAACAGCGGACCGGCGATCAGGCTCGACATGGCGCAGAAGGCTGCAAGCGCCGGGAAGACGCCCATGCGCCGGATATGGCGTCGCGGCGTGCGCAGGAATACGGCCAGGGTCTGCATCCAGCCCTTCATCCAGCGCGTACGCTGCCCCATCCAGTCGGAAAGCGCGATCGGCGCGTCCTCATAGGTCGCGGAATCGATCGCTTCGACCAGATAGCCGAAACGCGCGAAGCGCAGGCCGAGGTCGGCGTCCTCGGTGACGTTCCAGGCGTCCCAGCCAAGGACCCGGCGCAGCAACTCGGTGCGGAAATGATTCGACGTGCCCCCCAGCGGCATGGGCATGCCGAGCGCGCCGAGGCCCGGATTGATGACGTCGAACAGCGCCGCATAGCCCATGGCGAAGAAATAGGCGAGCCAGGATTCTCCGCCATTGTCGATGGCGAGCCGCGCCTGGAGGCAGGCCACCCGTGGCCCGGCCCGGGCGAAGGCGGCCGCCGCCGTCCGCAATTGCTCCGGCTCCGGCCGGTCCTCGGCGTCATAGATCGCCAGCAATTGCCCCGCGCGCCAGCGGCAGCGCCACATTGAGCGCGCGCGGCTTTGTTCTCGGCGCGCCGGGCGGCGCGACGACGATTTCCATGTTGGGCGCGAGGCCGGCCTCGCGCAGCGCGTCGGCGGTCTCGATAATCCTCGGCCTCCACCACGATTTTGATCTCGAGCTTGGCCGGGGGATAGTCCATGGCCTTGAGCGCCGCCAAAAATTGCGCGGCCACCGCCGCCTCGTGATACATGGGCGCGATGATCGTATAAAAAGGCAGGGCGCGGTCGCCGAGCGCGGGCGGCGGGGGCTGCGTCTTGAGCAGGGTCGCGGCGATGGCGCAGGCGCGCAGGTAAATGCCGCCGAGGAACAGCGCCGACAGCAACAGCGACGTAGGCCTCCAGCAGGCACGGCGAAGCCGCGAGCAATCCGGCGAGGATGACCGCGCTCAGCGCGACGCCGATGAGATTGCTGCGGCGGATTTCCGGCGCATTGGCGCTGAGCCGCGCGTCGGCGCGCGACAGGGCGAAACTCGCGTCCTCGGACAAGGCCCGCCGTCCCTTCGCGCGGGCGAGGGCGGAAAAGAATTTCGGCGCGCAAATGGCGATCCGGCTATTTACGTCTTTCGCGTCTTCGCTGACGCGGGCGCGAAGGCCCAGCAGCGCCACGATCTGCGGGCCGCGCGGCGCCAGCATCCAGTCGAAATCTTCCTTGGCCCGGTCGGTCCGGGCCACGCCGGCGCGCAAGGCGGCGCGGTAATCGAAGCCGGAGGCCAGCGCCACGGCGCGGTCGAGAAAGGGACAGTTCAGCCGCGCCGCCAGCGCCCGGTAATAGAAATCCTCAGTCAGAATGCCTTCGGCGATCAGCACTTCCTCCGCGCCGACGCCAAGTTTTGCGCGCGCGCCGCGCGGCATGGCCGAGAAGGTCGCGGGCGAACGCCGGCTTGGGCGAGAAAGGCGATTTCCGGCGGTAAATCATGTTCGCCTTGCCCGCGACCGGCCTCTCGGCCTGCTGCAAATGTCCTGTTGTTCGGATATAAGGGGCCGGGACTCATGAAGGAAACGGGACCGGACGTGACAAGGCAGATACGCAGGCAATTTATCCGCCAAATCCCGGCTCCGTCCAAGGTAATCCTGCTTATCTTGCGGATCTATTTGGTTTTTCTACCTGCGAGTTGCATGGCGCAGGCGCAGCCGTCAGAGGCCGGGGTTTTTGTTCCCAGCCTGTTCGATCCGCACAATCGCACGGTTGCGCCCGGGGCGAGCGCGAAGAAGCCGATCCGCTTCCTGACCGCCGACGATTATCCGCCATTCGAGTTTCTTGGCCCCGACGGCGCGCTTGCCGGCTATAATGTCGATGTCGCCAAGGCCATTTGCGACGAGTTGCAGAACACGGCCTGCACCATCCAGCCGCGCCGCTGGGACAATCTGCTCGACGCCCTGGAAGCGAAGGAGGGCGACGTCCTGGCGGCCTCGCTGAAGGACACGGCGGCGATTCGGCAAAGGGCGCATTTCACCTCCGCCTATTACCTGACCCCGGCGCGTTTCATCGCCTTGTCGGGCGGCCGGTCGAACTACAACGCCACGCCCGAAGGTCTGGGCGCCAGGACGATCGGCGTCGTGGCCGGCAGCGCTCACGAAGCTTTCCTGAACCGTTTTTTCAATCGCTCGACGGTCAAGCCCTATCCCGATCAGGCGCAGATGACGGCGGATTTGCGTGGGGGCAAGGTCGATCTCGCCTTTGGCGACGCGATCACCCTCGCGATCTGGATGAACGACCCGCAATCGGGGGCGTGCTGCGCCTTCCAGGGCGGCCCCTATCTGGAGCCGGACTATTTCGGCGAAGGCGTCGGCATGGCCGTGCGGCCCGAAGACGACGAATTGCGCCAGACGCTCAACTGGGCCCTGCAAAGGCTGGAGGAGCGCGGCGTGATGACCGAGCTTTACCTGAAATATTTCCCGATCGGGATTTATTGAAGGGGATGGACGGCGCTCTAGAGCAGCGGCTTCAGCTCCGCCGCCGCCTGCTGTGGCGGGCGCTCCAGGTTGAAGGCGCGGACGAATTTGCCGTCGCGGTCCATCAGATAGATCACCGCGCTATGGTCCATCGTGTATTCGCCGTTCTGTCCCGGCTCCTTTCGCGAATAGACGCGATACTCGGCCAGGACCTTGGCGACGGCCGCGCGGTCGCCCGACAAGCCGATGATGCGCGGGTCGAAACTGCTGGCGTATTCCTGCATCAGCTCCGGGGTGTCGCGCTCGGGGTCGACGGTAACGAACAGGACCTTGATCTTCGCGTCGGGCCCCATGGCGCGGAAGACTTCCGACAGCTGGAACAGCGTGGTCGGGCAGACGTCGGGGCAATGGGTATAGCCGAAGAACACCAGGAAAGGCGCGCCGCGCAGATCGGCGTCGGTGACGGTTTGTTCGGCGCCCGCCTTGCCGCCGCCGGTTTTCAGCTGGAACGGTCCGCCGATGACGCTGGCGGATTTGGCGCCTGGATGCTCGTCGACCAGCGCGCAAAAGCCGATGGCGCCGCGCGCCGAGCAGAAGGCGCGACAAAGGCCAGAATCGCCCAGCAGCGCGCGGGGCGTTTTCGGTTCGGGCGAGGGTTTGTCGGCGGCCATTGGGCGGTCTCGATTTGCTAGCGCATATTCTATCCGAAAGGCCTGCAGCCCTCCGGGAATATGCTCAAAAACAGGTCCAGATCGTCGTCAGGGCGTTGACGAAAACCAGCGGTCCGTACAAGGCCCACAGGGTGAAGGCCGAGCCCGCCAGCGCGAGGGCCAACCCGCCGCCGAGCCAAAGCCAGAACCTGTCCTGCGCCATCAGCGTGGCCTAAACGGTCTCAGGCGCCTTCTTCCGCGCTTGCTCCGCTCGGGAACGCCGTTTCATGGCTCTATGTCGGCGGCGCCGCAGGCAAATGTCCAGCCTCGCCGGCCGGCGCGGCAATGCGGAACCAGGCGACATAGAGCGCCGGCAGGAACAGCAGCGTCAGCACCGTGCCGACGATGATGCCGCCCATCATCGCATAGGCCATCGGCCCCCAGAAAATCTCGCGCGAGATCGGGATCAGCGCCAGCGTCGCGGCGGCCGCGGTCAGCATGATCGGCCGCATGCGATGCTCGGTCGCCTCGAGCACCGCGTCCCAGGGCGCGCTCGCCCTCGCTTCGCAGAGTCCTCGATCTGGATGATCAGGATCACCGAATTGCGGATGAGGATGCCGATCAGCGCGAGCACGCCGAGGATGGCGACGAAGCCCAGCGGCGCATGGCTCGGCAGCAGCGCGGCGACGACGCCGATCAGCGCCAGCGGCGCGACGGCGAACACCAGGAACAGCCGGTGGAAGCTCTGCAACTGGATCATCAGGATCGTCGCCATGATGAACAGCATCAGCGGCGCCACGGCGGCGATCGGGCCCTGCGCCTTGCGCGCTTTCCTCGACCGCGCCGCCGACCTCGACCGTGATAGCCGCGCGGCAGGGCGGCGTTGAATTTCTTCAACCTCCGGCGCGAGCTGCGTCGACCACGGTCGCCGGCTGCACGGCGTCGCGCATCGCCGGCCTTCACCGTGATGGTCGGCAGGCGCGACGCGGCGCCAGATCGTCGGCTGCTCCAGGCCGTAGCCGAAGCTTCGCCACCGCCGCGAGCGGCACGGACTGTCCGTTGGCGCCCGGCAATTGCAGGTTCCGCAGCGTCTCGATCGAGGCGCGCTCGCTGGCCGCGGCGCGGGCGATGACGTTGACGAGATAGATGTCGTCGCGCACCTGCGTCACCGGCGCGCCGGTGACGACGCTGTTGAGCGCCGTGGCGATGTCCTGCGAGGACACGCCGAGCTGGCGCGCCTTGTCCTGCAGCACATCGACCTTGCACCACCCGCGCCGGCTCGCTCCAGTCGAAGATCGACGTCGGCGAGATTGCGGATTGTGCGCCACGACACTGCGCGAGCTTCTGCGCGAGGTCGCGCACCTTCTGGATGTCCGGGCCGCTGACGCGATATTGCACGGGACGGCCGACCGGCGGGCCGATGTCGAGCAGATTGACGTAGCGCGTCCGTGCCGGGAAAGTCTTGCGTCAGATAGTCCTGGCAGCTTGGTCGCGCAGCCGGTCGCGCACCTCGATGCTCTTGGTGAGGATGACCGTCTGGCCGAAGGCGGCATCGGCGGGCTGCACGTCGAAGGACAGCACGAAGCGCGGCGCGCCCTGGCCGACATAGGTCGACCAGTGGTCGATGTCCGTATTCGCCGGCCAGCATCTCCTGCTCGAACCGCGCCATCTGCGGCGTTGGTGTCGGCGATCGAGGCGTTCTGCGGCAGGTTCCAGTCGACGATCAGCTCGGGCCGGTCGGAACTGGGAAAGAACTGCTGCTGCGACGAACTCCATGCCGTAGATCGCGCAGCGCGAAGGCGACCACCGTCAGCCGCGATGGTCACCCAGCGCCAGCGCATGCAGGCGCGCAGCAGCGCGGTCGAAGGCGCGGGCGAACCAGTCCCTTGCCGGTCTCGTGATGGCCTTTCATCGTTTCCGGCAGCAGGGTGACGCCGAGCAGCGGCGTGAACAGCACCGCGACGATCCAGGACACGACCAGCGACACCGCGATGACGACGAACAGGGTGAAGGTGAACTCGCCCGCCGCGCTGGAGTTGAGGCCGATCGGGATGAAGCCGGCGACCGTCACCAGCGTGCCGGTCAGCATCGGAAAGGCGGTCGAGGTGTAGACATGGGTCGCGGCCTTGCGCAGGTTGTCGCCCGCTTCCAGCCGCGCCACCATCATTTCGACCGCGATCATGGCGTCGTCGACCAGCAGGCCGAGCGCGATGATCAGCGCGCCGAGCGAAATGCGCTGCAGCGAAATGCCGGTCATCGCGCATGACCAGGAAGGTGATCGCCAGCACCAGCGGGATGGCGATCGCCACGACGAGCCCGGCGCGCAGGCCCAGGCTGACGAAGCTGATCGCCAGCACGATGGCGATCGCCTCGAACAGGCCTCGGTGAAGCCGGACACCGCCTCCTCGACCACGGCCGGCTGGTCGGAGACGCGGTGGACGTCGACGCCGATGGGCAGGTCGGCGATGATCTTCGTCCATCTCCTTGTCGAGCGCCGCGCCGAATTCGAGCAGGTTGGCGCCGGCCTTCATGCCGATGGCGAGCCCGATCGCCGGCTTGCCGTTGAAGCGGAACAGGTTGGCCGGCGGATCGACATAGCCGCGCCGGATGGTCGCGACATCGGTCAGCGGGAAAAAGCGGTCGTTGACGCGCAGGTTGATCGCGCGCAGGCTCTCTTCGGAGGTGAACTGGCCGCTGACGCGCATGGCGATGCGCTCCGGCCCGGCCTGGACGACGCCCGAGGGCGCGACGGCGTTCTGCGCTGCGAGCGTCGCGATCGACCTGCTGGAAGTCGAGCCCGAGCGCCGCGATCTGGCGGGTCGAGAATTCGAGATAGATCGCCTCGTCCTGCGCGCCGAGGAGATCGACCTGCCCGACATTGGGCACGGTCAGGACTTTCGCGCGCGCGTCCTCGACGCGGTCGCGCAACTGGCGATAGCGTCAGGCCGTCGCGGTGAAGGCGTAGATGTTGCCGTAGACGTCGCCGAAGCGGTCGTTGAAGAACGGACCCTGCACGCCGCTCGGGAAACTGGCCCTTGATGTCGGCGATCATGTTGCGCACGCGCATCCAGGTCGGAGCGACGTCGCGCGCCTTGGTGGTCGGCAGCAGATTGACGAAGACGATGGTCTGGCCGGCGGTGGTGATCGATCTTGGTGTAGTCGAGCGATTCCAGCTCCTCGAGCTTCTTCTCGATCCGGTCGGTGACCTGCCGCGTCACTTCCTCGGCCGTCGCGCCCGGCCAGTTGGCCTGCATGACCATGGTCTTGATGGTGAAGTTCGGGTCTTCCTCGCGCCCGAGGTTGAGATAGGAGAACACGCCCGCGATCAGCGAAGACGATCATGAAATACCAGAGCAGCGAGCGGTGCTCGAGCGCCCAGTCGGAAAGGTTGAACCGCTTCACGGCGTGTCGGCCCCATAGATCTTCACGACCTGGCCTTCCTTGAGCCTGTGCACGCCCGCCGTGACGACGCGCTCGCCCTCGGTCGAGGCCGGCGCGCACGATCCAGCGGCCGTCGCGGTCCGGCGCGATCTGGACCTCGCGCAGCGACGACGGCGAAGGTCTTGGGATCGACGATGCAGACGCTGGCGCGCTCGCCCGTCGCGCAGCAGGGCGGAATCGGGCAGGCGGATGAAACTGTCGGCGCCCGCCGCGATCCGCGCGGAAATGGTCGCGCCGAGCCGGAACGAGTCGGGCGGATCGTCCAGCGCGATCTTGATGCGCCGCGTGCGCGTGGCCGCGTCGGCCTGCGGCGCGATTTCGCGCACCACGCCCGTGACCTTCCGCGTCGGGTCGAGCTGCATGCAGACGTTGAATTTCTCGCCGATCCACAGCGCCTCGGCGACGCTGTCGGGCGCGTCGATCACGGCGTCGCGCCGCGAAGGCTCGGCGAGGGTGACGACGGCCTGCCCGGGCGCGACGGTCTGGCCGACCTCCATGCCGGTGGCGGTCACCACGCCGTCCATGTCGGCCTTGAGCACGGCATAGGACAATTGCTCCCTGGCCTTGGCGAGGCTGGCCTCGGCCTGGGCCATGTTGGCCTGGGCGGCGGCGCGTTCCTGCTCGGCGGCGTCGAAGGTCGCCTGCGACGCGGTCTTCTTGGCGAGCAAGGCGGATTGGCGCGCTTCGTTGGCGCGCGGCGTGGTCATATTGCGCGCGGGCGCTGGCCAGGTTCGCCGCGGCCGACTTCGCCGCCAGCTCCAGGGCCAGTGGATCGACGGCGGCGAGCATCTGCCCCGCCGCGACGCGGTCGCCGGCCTTGACCGGACGGGCGATCATCCGGCCCATGACGCGAAAGCCGAACGGGCTTTGCACCTGCGGCTGCACCGTGCCCGACAGCGCGACATCGAGCGCCGGCGAGGGCGCCGCGACCATGGTCATGGCCGGGCGCGGGGCCTCCCGCGCCTCTTCCTTCTTGCCGCAGCCGGACAGGGTCGCGAGCAGAGCAAGGGCGCGACTAGCGGAAGAAACCTTCCTCATGATTGCCCCGCGGGTTGCGCGTCGACGATCTGGCCCTCGCGCAGGAACTTGCCGCCCTCGGTCACGACGAGTTCGCCGGGCTTGACGCCGTCGCGCAGGACGATCTGCTCCCTCGCGTAAAGCGCGACTGTCGACCGACGCGCAGGCTCACCGCCCCGGTGGCGGGATCGACCACCCACAGCGCGGGCTGGCCGTCCTTTTCGGTCATCGCGGTCCAGGGCAGCACGACGACATCGTCAAGCCGCCAGACGGCAGCGGCCGGTCACGGCGGCGCCGAGCGGCATGGCGAGCGGCGCGCGCTGGCGCCGATCTCGACCTTGATCTGCACGGTTCCCGATTTTTCGTCGACCACCGGCGATACTTCGCGAATGCGTCCGGGCGCCTTGATCTTCGGATCGGAGACCAGCGTGAGATCGATCGCCTGCTTCGGCGGGCCGGTGCGAGAACATCGATTCATAGACGGCGAAAACGGCGTCGCGCGGACCGTCCTCGGCGAAGCCGAAGGCCTGCTGCGCGGCCTGCGCCACCTGGCCTGCCTCAATGTTGCGCGCGGTGATGACGCCGGCATGGCCGGCGCGCAGAGTGGTATAGGACAGCGCGTCCTGCGCCGCGGCGACTTGCGCCTTTGCCGCGTCGAGCGACCCGTGCGGCGGTGCGCTGCGAGCGGTCGGCCGCTTCATAGGCGGCGTGGGTGGTGAAGCCGCTGGCCAGCAGCGTCTTCTGCCGCTCGAAGGCGGCGGCGGTCTGGCGCATGGTGGCCTCGGCCCCGGCCAGCCCGGCCTGGGCGGCGTCGAGATCCGCCTGCTGTTCGGTGGGATCGAGCCGGGCGAGGATGGCGTCGGCGTCGACATGCTGGCCGACTTCGCCCGTGCGTTCGATCACCCGGCCGCTGACGCGAAACGAAAGCTCGGTCTGCACGCGGGCGCGCACCGCGCCGGTCAGGATCACGTCGCTCTCATAGGATTGGGGCGCGACCTTTTGCGCCACGACCTTGAAGGGGGGCCTTTCCACCGAGGACGACTTGCCGTCGCAGCCGAAGAGCGGCAAAGCGGTCAGGAAAAGCGCCAGGAGACGCGGGCGCAGCCTCATGTTTGATCCTCGAAATGGGGACGGCTAAAATTTCATTGGCGTTTTTGCCTCTTGCAGGATTATAAATGACTGACTGGAAAGTCAATATCTTTTGAGTGGGCAGGGCGGGACAATGAAGCTGCGGGCGCGGCGAAAGGCCGAGAGGCCTGGGGAAATTCTCGAAGCGGCGTTCGACGCCTTCGCCGAGCGGGGCTTCGCGGCGACGCGCCTCGAGGACGTGGCGGCGCGGGCGGGAGTCAGCAAGGGGACGATCTACCTTTATTACGAGACGAAAGAGCGGTTGTTCGAGGAAATGGTGCGTCATTACGGGCGCATGGTTCTCGCCGACGCAGACGCCATGCTGGCGCAGGCGCGCGGAAGCTGCGCCGATCGCCTGCGGGCGCTGATCGGCTTTGTCTATCGCCGCTGCGCCCAGGATCGGGTGGGGCGGGAAATGCTGCGTTTCATGGTTGCCGAGGGCAAGGCCTTTCCAGATCTGGTGGATTCGCATTACGCCGATTTCGTCGCGCCGGCGATGCGCATGGTCGGCGGTCTGCTGGCGGCGGGCGCGGAAAGCGGCGAATTCAACCCCGAGATCGCAAAATGGGGCGCCGACATCGTCCTGGCGCCGGCGGTTTTCCTGAGCCTGCAGCGCTTGATTTTCGGCGACCGGCTGGAAGTGAACGAGGAGATTTACGCGCGCGCGCATGTCGATATGCTGCTCAACGGGCTGCTGACGCCGGCGGCGCGCGCGAAATAGGCGTCGGCGAGGCTTGCGGCGAGCGCCGGACCCCGATATAGAACGATTCCCGCGCTGCTCCCTTCGTCTAGCGGTCCAGGACGTCGCCCTCTCACGGCGAAAACAGGGGTTCGAGTCCCCTAGGGAGCGCCAATAAAATCAATAAGTTGTGAGCATTTTTTGTCCCCAGAAATGGAATCTGGGGAGCTTTTGGGGAGAGCCCCTCGTGTTTGCAGTGGTTCCCTGACGTCCATTTTCGTTGTGACGACCTTTTCTGTCGCGCTGTTGCAGGCGAGGTAGCGGTAGCGGTTCGGCTGGGAGCAAACGAGCTTTTTGGGGCGCCCGACGCGGCCTTCGCCTGTTCTGCCGCCGAAATCTGCGATGCGCCTGCAAGCGATGGTCGATGCGGGACGTCATGGTCCCGCGCAAATTGCGGAGGTTGTTACGCGGACGCCGTCGCCTCGGCTTTCCGGCGCGATCGGAGCGGCGCCCTCACAGCCCCCATTTGCGGACGAACCAGACCTTCACGAGATGGGTCAGAACCGCATAGCTCAGCATCATGGCGGCGACGATCGGCCAGTAAAGCCAGGGCAGGGGAACGAAGCCCAGCGCTGCGCCGACCCAGGTTGACGGCAGCGTGATTCCGACCACGCAGATGATGATCGTCGTCGTGATCAGGGCCGGGCTGGCGCGGCTCTCGATGAAGGGAATCTTCGCCGTCCGGATGATGTGGATGATCAGGGTCTGCGTCAGGAGCGATTCCACGAACCAGCCGGTCTGGAACAGCGCCGGATTGGTCCAGGCGTCGAAAATGTAACAGCATGGTGCGTAGGTCGCATAGTCGAAGATCGAGCTGATCGGGCCGATGAACACCATGAACTTGAAGATGTTGCCGATGTCCCAGCGGCGCGGCGACGCGAGATATTCCTCGTCGACATTGTCGGTCGGAATGGCGGTCTGCGAAAAATCGTAGAGCAGGTTGTTGGTCAGCACCTGGATCGGCGCCATCGGCAGGAAGGGCAGGAAGATGCTGGCGCCGAGCACGCTGAACATGTTGCCGAAATTCGAGCTCGCGCCCATCTTGATGTATTTGGTGATGTTGCCGAAGACCTTGCGCCCCTCGATCACGCCCTTCTGCAGCACCAGCAGGCTTTTCTCCAGCAGGATGATGTCGGCGGATTCCTTGGCGATGTCGACGGCGGTGTCGACCGAAATGCCGACGTCGGCGGCTTTCAGCGCCGGGCTGTCGTTGATGCCGTCGCCGAGAAAGCCGACGACGTGGCCCTTGGCGTGCAGCGCGCGCGACGACCCGTTCCTTCTGCGCGGGAGTCGAGTTTGGCGAAGACCGTGGTCTGCTCGGCGATGTCGGCGAGTTCGTCGTCGGTCATTGCGCCGATCTTCGCGCCGAGCAGGATGTCGCCGGCGTCGAGGCCGACTTCGTGGCAGATCTTGCGCGTGACCACCTCGTTGTCGCCGGTCAGGATCTTCACCTGCACGCCTTTGCGGCCAGCGCGGCGATCGCTTCGCCGCGCGCGTTTCCTTGGGCGGATCGAGAAAGGCGATATAGCCGAGCAGCGTCAGGTCGGTCTCGTCGGCGACCGAATAGGCCGTCTTGGCGGGCGGCATTTCCTTGTAGGCGACGGCGACGACGCGGAAGCCGTCGTCATTCAGCTGCGGACGTCATGCGTCTTGGCGGCGTCGAAATGACTTTGCGTCGAGCGCGCCCGGTCTCGCCGTCGACTTCATAGCGGCTGCAGACGGCGAAGATTTCCTCGACCGCGCCCTTGCAGATCAGAGATGCTTGCCGTCGTCCTGCCGCGACCACGACGGACGAGCCGGCGGCGCGAGAAAATCGAACGGAATTTCGTCGACTTGGTAAAGCCGCTTGTCGATGCCGAGCGCCTTGTGCAGGTCGACATGCGGCCAGCACCGCGACGTCGAGCAGATTCTCAGCCCCGACTGAAAATGGCTGTTGAGATAGGCGTATTGCAGGACTCGTCGCCGATTCCTCGCCGTTGATGTCGAGATGGCGCTTCAGGATGATGCGGTCCTGCGTCAGCGTGCCGGTCTTGTCGGTGCACAAGACGTCCATCGCGCCGAAATTCTGGATGGCGTTGAGGCGCTTGACGATCACTTTCTCGCGCGACATGGCGATCGCGCCCTTGGCGAGATTGACCGTCACGATCATCGGCAGCATTTCCGGCGTCAGGCCGACGGCGACGGCCACCGCGAACAGCAGCGCCTCGAGCCAGTCGTGCTTGGTCAGCCCGTTGATCAGAAACACGGCGGGCGCCATCACCATGATGAAGCGGATCATCAGCCAGGTGAAGCGGTTGATGCCGAGGTCGAAGGCGGTCGGCGTCCTGCTGCCCGGCGATCTGGTCGGCCAAGTTCGCCGAAAAACGTGTTGTGCGCCGGTGCGGACGATGACGCCCGTCGGCGTAGCCGCTGACCACGTTGGCGCCCATGAAGCAGATATTGGGCAGATCGAACGGATCGCTCGCAGGCGTCGCCGCTGGCGTGGGCGAATTTTTCCGCCGGCATGGCTTCGCCGGTCAGCGCCGACTGGTTGATGAACAGGTCCTTGGCCTCGATCAGGCGCAGATCGGCCGGGAATCATGTCGCCGGCCGAGAGGCGGACGATGTCGCCGGGCACCAGTTTCTCCATCGGGATTTCGCTGAAGGTCCTTGCCATCGGACCTGTGGCGTCCGGCTGGACGCTGGCGGTGTCTATGCACCATCGCGCGCAAACGGGCGGCGGCCTCGTTCGACCGGTGCTCCTGAATGAATGCCGTGGTGATCGCGAGAATGACCATCGCGCCGATGACGATGGCGGCCCGCATGTCGCCCAGGAAATAGGAGACGACGGCCAGGGTCAGCAGAAGCGCATTCAGCGGGTTGCGCGTCCGTGTCCACAATTCCTGGAGAATGGTCGCTTTTTGCTCGCGCGTAACGCGGTTCGGCCCGTATTGGATCAGGCGCCGCTCGGCCTCGTCCTGCGACAACCCTGAAGGCGAAGACTCGAAACGCGCGCAAAAACTATCGGGATCGAGCCGGCTGTAATCCGCCAGCGCGGCGTCCGACTTCAATTGGTCCTTTGATCGCGCGCTTGAGGAATTTTGATCTTTCGCCATGAAATTCATAGCAGCCTCCGACGGATGCCTGGCAGCTTGGCCTGCGCGAAAACGCCCAGCCTTGATCTGAGTCAGCACTTATTGGCCTTGCGCCCGATCACAGAGGAAAGACAGCGCTTTTTTGTGTAAAATGCGGCTGGTTGGAAGTCTTATGACGGTTTCATGAATGACATAGCGCATTTTCTGCGACGACGACTGCGACTATAAGCGGGAAGGATCAAGGTGACGGGACGCTGAAAATGGTCGGCAAGATCGCAATCGTCGAAGAGCTTGGCGAGCGCGCCATATTGCTTCCCGCGTTGATCGAGGCGGCGCTGGCGGCCAATGACCGTCTGAAGATCCGATTGACGATGTTGCAGGAAGCCTCGGCCCATGTGACGCAACCGGGTCGCCCTTCGCTCTCGCTGGAGCCGGAGCGGCGCGCCGCCGGGCTGAATGATCCTGCCTTCGACACAACAATTCTCGGCGCGCAGGTCGTCGACTCCGGGACGTTCATCGCGCCCGGCGCCGAGCGCCTCGGCAAGGGGATGGCGGCGGATCTGGACGCGATGTTCGCGCCGCTGGAAGTCGCCGCGGCCCCAGCCGCAGAATCCATGAAAGCCAGAATTGCGGCCATTTTGCAGAAACTGCCCGATTTTCGCGGCGACCGGGTCAGTCATGCCGAGGTCGCGGATGTTACGGCCGCCCGGCGCGGCGGGAACGACAGTCTGCATCTGCTGGTGATGGATCTGCACAAGGAGATCAATCGCATCGCCGCGGCGACCGCGGTCGAACTTGTGGATGGCGCGCATTGCGCCGGGCTCGATGATGCAGGACGCATGCGCGTCAAGGCCTTCATGCGCGGGCTCAATCGCACGGCCGGTCTGGCTTTCGGTCATCCGGGCCTGGCGACGACCGCCGGACGCGTCGGCGAAAAACTGACCATCCAGAACGATATCGGCACGACGGACGCGCATGTGCTGGTCATCCACGTCGCAGGCTTGACCGCGACGGCGACCTACACGGATGTCCACCGCGCCCGCGCAAAATTCTTCATCTCTTTGTTTCAGGGCGAGGCCGCGGCGTGGAGCCCGCTTGCCGAGAAACAGAAGCGCGATCTCGCCGAGGGCGAAATCTTCTATTTGCTGACTGGCGTCTATTCGGCGCGGGACGAGGCCGATCTCGATCGGTTCCTGAGCTTTTTCGCCTCGCGCATTGTTTTCCTCATTGACTGGAACAAGGCGCGCAAGGCGCTGCAGACCTTCGTCAGCAAGGGCGGGGCGATCGAGCTTTTGACGGCGGCGGCCGCAAGCGACGAGGGGCATCGCGCCTTTCTGGAGCTTGGTGGCGTCGATCTGATCTTCGAGGCTGTGCGGCGCGCCGCAGGCGGACGCATCGCTTACGGCGTGCGCCTCGATCAGGCGCTTGGCGAAAGGGAATGCCTGGCCTTCTTGCGGAACGTCTTGCACGTCGCCTGCGAAGGGCTGAAGGACGGACGATCGGCCCGTCTCGTCCGCGATGAAATCCATGCCGATCTTTCGCAGCGGCTCGACACCGCCGAAAGCGAATTGCTGGCGGTCGTCCTCCGCCACCTCGGCCTGACCCGCATGCTCGCCGGAATGATCGAGACGGCGTTTCGGCCGGACGGCCTCGCCAGCCTGGCCGAACGCAGGCGCCTGTGCGAGCGCGCCAAGAAGATCGAGAAGAAGGCTGACCAACTCACCGTCGCCGCGCGGGAAATTTTTGCGCGCGTGCGCAATGCCGACGATCTGCTGCTGCTGGTCGATCAGGTCGAGAACGCCACCGATTGCTTCGACGAGGCGGCCTTCCTGATTAGCTTGGCCTCCGAACATGAAAGCGCGGAGGCCATGAGCGCGCCGCTGGCCGCGCTGGCCGAAATCGCCCGGGAAGGCGTCGGCCATCTCGTGCGCGCCGTCGAAGCGGCTTTGCTCATCCCCGACGGCAAGCGCGTTGACGCGACCTTTGCTCTGCAATGCGTGGACGCGGTGATTGACGCCGAGCGGAACGCCGACGTCGCCGAACGCGCGGCGATTGGCGCCATGATCGGACCCGCCGCGGCGCCGGGGTGTTCGCCGCGCGACGCCCCCCGACCTGCAGACGCGCGCGCGCTCGTGCTCGGCCTCGAAATCGCGCACACGCTGGAAGAAGCCACCGACCGGCTCGCGCATGCGGCGATGTCTTTGCGCGACCGGGTGTTGCAGGAGCTGTCGGCATGATCTCAACTCATTGCGCGCCCTGGCTGATCGGCTCCGGCGGATCGGCCGAGGCGCCTTCCCCCGCAATCGTCGGATCCAAGGCTGCGGGGCTGGCGCGAATGAGCGGCCTGGGACTCAATGTGCCGCCGGCCTTCGTGCTGCCGACCGGCCTTTGCGCTGGCATTGTCGCTGGCGACGAGGCGGCGTTGACGCGCCTTCGCGAGGGCGTCGCCGCCGGCGTGGAATGGCTGCAGGCCGCGACAGGCGCCAAAGTTCGGCGATTGCCGCGCGCCTCTTTTCGTTTCGGTGCGCTCGGGCGCGGAAAAATCAATGCCCGGCATGCTTGAGACGATCCTCGGCGTTGGCATGAACAAAACCAGCCTGCACGGACAGATCCGCGTGACCGGCAATCCGCGGCTGGCTTTCGACTCCTATCGACGCTTCATCCAATCGTTTGCAGAAGTCGTCGGCGGCGCCGCGGCGGCGCCGTTCGAGGCTGCGCTGGCGCAAATGATCCATGCGGAGGACGTCGCCGACGAAGCCGAACTCGATCCCGAAGCGTTGGAGCGCCTGGGCGGCCAATTTCTGGATATAGCCACCCGCCTGTCCGCCGCGCCGCCGGACGATCCGATCGAGCAATTGATGCGGGCCTCGCGCGCCGTCTACAAATCCTGGGAAAGCCCCCGCGCGAGGGAATACCGGCGGCTGAATGCGCTGGACTCTCTCCACGGCACGGCGGTCACCGTGCAGGCCATGGTCTTCGGCAATTCGGGCGGCGATTCTGGCGCCGGCGTGGCCTTCTCGCGCGATCCGGCGACCGGCGCCAAGGGCCTCTACGTCGATTTCCTCATCGATGCGCAGGGTGAGGACGTCGTTTCGGGACGGCGAACGCCCTCCGACGCAAGCTCTGCTGGCGCAGCGCATGCCCAGTGTCGCGCGCGCGCTGGCGGAAGGCGCCCAGAACTCTGGAGAAAGCCTTCGGCGACGTCCAGGACATCGAATTCACGGTGGAGCGCGGCCGTCTGTTCTTTCTGCAGACGCGCGCCGCCAAGCGCACGCCGCGCGCGGCGTTGAAAATCGCCGTCGATCTGGTCGAAGAGGGAATGATCGATCGCGCAGGAGGCATTGCGGCGCGTCGCCGGCATTGACGCCGCCAAGGCCGGTTCGGCGCGCTTCGTCCGGTCCGCGCCGGCTGTGGCCAAGGCCATTCCGGCGTCGCCCGGAGTCGCTTGCGGGCGCATCTGTTTTTCGAGCGAGCAGGCGAAGGAGACGGCGCGCTCGGAGCCGGCGATCCTTGTCCGGCGCGACACATCCACCGAAGACGTTGCCGGATTTGCGGTATCCGCCGGCATTCTGACGGCGATCGGCGGGCGCACGGCGCATGCCGCTGTGGTGGCCAGGCAAATGGGCAAGGTCTGTCTGGTCGGCTGCGCCTCGCTGGTCTTCGCCGACGGTCAGGCCAGCGCCAAGCTTGGCGACCGTGAATTGCGCGCTGGCGACTGGATCGCTCTCGACGGCGATACGGGCGAGATTTCCCTGGGCAGGCGCGAAATCGCGGTCGAGACGCCCGCCGAATTGGCGAAGATCCAGCAATGGTCTTTGTCGTAGCCGGCGACACACGACGAACGTCGGCAATCCCCGGCGCCTCAGCGCCGTCATCGAATTCCTCCCGCGTTGACGTCCATCGAGCCGCGACCGCCGCGCCTCTTGGGCCGGGTGGTTAGTTCGTAAACGGGCTGCGATCCTTATCGAATGACCCGCGCTCGCTCGACAATCGCGTCGGCCTTCGCCTGCGTCACTCCTGGTCCCAAGGTCCCGAACATCACGCCCCAATTGTTGGACGGGCCGGCAATGCGGGTATGCATGAAGACATCGATGATCTCGGGCGTCGAATGACGCAGCAACTCCGCGCCCTGGATGGCGCGCGCGATGGCTTCGGTCGCCGGTCGCGCCAGGAACTCGTCTTCGAGCATCTGGTCGAGCAGTGGCGTCATGTCGCTGACATATCTGTCGAACCGGGCGTCGTGGCCGCGAACGCCGTCGAATTCGGCGAACAGGGCGTCACGGCAACCAGGGTCCTTGAGCAGCGCCCGGCGAACATCCATGCACATCATATTGGCCGCGCCCTCCCAGACACTATTGAGAGGGGCTTCGCGGTAGAGCCGCGCCATCGGGCCGTCCTCGACAAATCCGTTGCCGCCGAAGCATTGAAGGGCCTCGTTGGCGACAGCGACGACCCGTGAACAATTGAAGTATTTCGCCGTTGCGGTCGTGACGCGGGCGAAAGCCCGTTCTTTCGGGTCTGCGTCGATGTAGTCGGTCGCCTTTGCCACACGAAGCGCCATCAGCGTGGCGGCCTCCACTTCCACCGCCATGTCGGCGAGCACATTCGCCATCATCGGACGCTTCGCGAGAGCGGTTGAAAAACCGCGCCGCGTCGTTGTGTGATTCAGCGCGAGCGTGAGAACCTGGCGCATGAGCCCTGCCGATCCGACGGCGAAGTCGAGACGCGTCAGGTGGGAATGGGAAATGATTTCCCTGATGCCGCTGCCTTCCTGACCAACCCTTATTGCAAGAGTGCCGCTGAATTCGACTTCACTGCCCGCATTTGATCGGTTGCCCGCCTTGTCCTTGAGGCGCTGGATAAAGAAACGATTATAGCTTCCATCGGGAAGGGTGCGCGGCAGGAAGAAGCAGGTGACGGCGCCGTTCACTTTTGCGAGGGTAAAGAAGCCATCCGATTGGGGGACCGAGCAAAACCACTTGTGGCCGGTGAGTTCAAACCAGTGGGCGGTCGCGCCGTGATAATCCTCGGAATGCGAAAACACCGCGGTCGTTTGCGTCTGGCGCAGATCAGAGCCGCCTTGTTTCTCGGTCATTGCGTAACCGACGACGACCGAGGGCTTGCCCGCAATCTCATGCCGGCTGTTCTCGTAGACCGTTCCCAGCGATTTTTCGGCCCAGATCTTCAGGGCGGGCTCACGCATGAAACCGGCGTACGCAGCATAGGCCATGCCCGTCGGGCATCCCGTTCCCTGTTCGACCTGGTTCCAAAGATATGAGAGAACGGCGCGGGCGTAATGAGGATGTTTTTCGCGCGCCGTCCACGCAAGATTTGGGACTTCGTGGCTCCAGGCCAGCGACATCAATTGATGCCATGAAGGATGAAACTCGACCCAGTCTATCCGGTTGCCGAAGCGATCATGCGTCTTCAATTCTGGAATATATCGATTGGCGAGCCGGGCGAGCTCCTGAATATTTTCGTCGCCAGCCAGTTTGCCCACGGCCGCGCATTTACCAGCCGCCCAGGGCGCTTCACGTTCGATCGCCGCTTTCAGAACGACATCGTCGGAGAACGCGTTGAACCCGATCGGCAGAGACGACTGGTTCTCGACAATATGCGTTGAAAAACGATCGCGCAGCGGGTCGGTCGTCATTTTGCCGACAGGCATTGATGCGTTCATTTCCCTCTCCCTTGCTTCTTGATCGAGACAATTTTGGTTCGAACAGCGATCGCCGCGCAGCACATTTCGGCAATCTGGTCTGCGAGAGCGCTTACAGCTTGACCATCGAGGCCCTAGAGCCCGAGCTCGGATAAATCCGGCCCAAGCGGTGTGATCCCGTTTGGGTTGAGCGCCTTGATCGAATAATAGCCGCGCTTGATATGGTCGAGGCTGACGGTCTCGCGCACGCCGGGAACCGCCAGCATGCGCCGGAGCCACGCGCTGAGCGCGGGATAGTCCTTGAGGCGCCGGAGATTGCATTTGAACAGCCCGTGATAGGCGGCGTCGAAGCGCACCAGGGTCACGAACAGCCGCACGTCGGTTTCGACGAGGCGGTCGCCGAACAGGAAGGGGCCTCGGACGGCCAAGCGCTTTTCCAGCGCCTCGAGCATGAGGAAGACGTCGGCGAAAGCCTCTTCATAGGCGCCTTGAGTGGTGGCGAAACCGGCGCGATAGACGCCATTGTTGAGACGGGGGTAGATGTCGTCGTTGAGCGCGTCGATCTCCCCTTGTAAATCCCGAGGGTATAAATCGATGCGAGCGTCGGCGAGGGCGCCGAACCCCGAATTGAGCATGCGCAGGATATCGGCGGACTCGTTGTTGACGATCGTCTGTTGCTTCTTGTCCCAAAGCACCGGCACCGTGGCGCGGCCGGTATAGGCGGGGTCGGCGCGGGTGTAGATTTCATGCAGATATGTCGCGCCGTTGAGCGTATCCAGGTCCGCGCCGGGAGTGTCGCCGAAGCGCCAGCCCTGCTCGGTCAAGGCGGGTTCGACGACGCAGACCGAAATCAGCGCATCCAGCCCCTTGAGTTTCCGCGCGATCAACGTCCGCGAGGCCCAGGGGCAGATCAGGGCCACATAGAGATGATAGCGTCCGGCCTCGGCCCGAAAACCGCCTTCGCCCGATGGACCCGGGGCGCCGTCCGGGGTGATCCAGTTGCGGAAGCCGGAAACCTGCCGCACGAAGCCGCCCTTGGCGTCGGTCGCCTGAACCGGCTGCCAGTTTTGCGTCCATTTGCCGTTGACGAGCATGATGGCGCCTCCTCGGACGATGCGGCCTAGACGATTCCCCTGCGACGGCCGCCGTCCATGTGCAGCACGGAGCCATGCAGGCAATCGGCCTCGGGGTCGAGCAGCAGCGACACCGCCCAGGCGACCTGGTCGACGGTGATCAACTGCCCGAAGGAGGATTCCTTGCGCCAGCCGTCCAGAATGGATTCGGCGGGCTCGCCGCTGAGGCGCGCGCCGTCCTCGGCAAGTTGACGGATTCGCGGCGTATCCACCGGTCCGGGCGACACGAGATGGACCGAGACGCCGCGCTTGCCGTAGAGCATGGATAGCTGGCGGATCAGATTGGCCAGGCCAGCGTTGACGATGCCGGGCGCGATGGCGGTCGGATCGGGCTCGAATCCATGATAACCGCCCAAGGCGACGATCCGGGAGCCCCTTCCGAGACGGTCGTCGAGAGCGTTGGTCAGCCGCAGCAGTCCGCCTGTCTTGATATTGGCGGCCACTCCGACCGAAGTCGGATCGAACGGCCGGTCTTTCGGTCGGATCGGCAGACCGATGGCCTGGACCGCGATTTTGACCGGTCCGTCCACGGCCGCCTTGATTTTTTCAATGGCTGCGTTGTCGCCGAGATCTGCGGCGCACGCCGTGACCCCCGGCGTTGTTTCGACCAGGGTCTTGAGTTCCGCCTCGCGCCGGGCGACGGCCAGGACTCTCAGGCCCTTGGTCGCCAGCTTGCGGGCGATGGCGCCGCCAAGCGATCCCGTCGCCCCGGCCACGACGGCCCAGGGTTGTTCATCGGCGCTCATGTGTCACTCCCTTCAGAATGGATAGTGCTGGGGTCCCTCGATGGTGATCCAGCGCAATTCCGTGAACTCGTTGATGACGGCCTTGCCCCCGAAGCGCCCATAGCCGGAATCCTTGACGCCTCCGAACGGCATTTGCGGTTCGTCGGCGAGCGTGGGCCCGTTGATATGGCAGATGCCGGTCTGCAGCTTCTTCGACAGCCGCAGCGCGCGACTGACGTCCTTGCTGAAAATGGCCGAGGAAAGCCCATATTCGGTGTCATTGGCGATGCGGATCGCCTCGTCGGCGCCCTTGACCCGCACGACGCCCTTGACCGGGCCGAAGGATTCCTCGGCGTAAAGGCGCATGTCCGGCGTGACGCGATCGACGACCGTGGCCTCCACCACGCTGCCGTTGCGCTTGCCGCCGGCGACGACCACGCCGCCCTTCGCGACGGCGTCGGCGATCAGCTCCTCCATCCTCGCCGCGGAAGCCTCGCTCACCAGCGAGCCGAGGACGACATGGCCGCGCGGGTCGCCGGCCGGCAATTTCGACGCCTTGGCGGCGAATTTTTGCACGAATTCATCGGCCACCGCTTCGTCGACGACAAAGCGTTCGGTCGACATGCAGATCTGGCCCTGGTTCATGAAGGCGCCGAAGGCCGCGGCCTCGACCGCCTGGTCGATGTCGGCGTCGTCGAGGACGATGAACGGCGCCTTGCCGCCGAGTTCCAGCAGGACAGGCTTGAGGTGCTCCGCCGCCAGCCTGGCGATGATCTTGCCGACTTTCGACGAGCCGGTGAAGTTCACCCGGCGCACGGCGGGATGGGCGATCAAGGCTTCGACGATCCTGGCCGCGTCCTGCGGGGCGTTGGAAATGACGTTGACCACGCCTTTCGGGAAGCCGGCGTCGTTCAGCGTCTGGCCGATCAGATGATGGGTCGCGGGACAAATTTCGGATGAGCGCAGGATGACGGTGTTGCCGCAGGCCAGCGGCGCGGCCAGCGCCCGCACGCCGAGTATGACCGGGGCGTTCCAGGGCGCGATGCCCAGCACCACGCCGACGGGCTGGCGGACGCCTAGAGCCAGGATTCCCGGCTTGTTGGCCGGAATGACGTCGCCGGTGATCTGGGTCGTCAGGCTTGCCGCCTCGCGCAGCATTTCCGCGGCAAGGAAGCAGTTGAAGCCGGCCCAGGGGGCGGTGGCGCCGATTTCCTCGAGCATCAGCCTGATGAAGTCCGGCGTCCGGCTTTCCAGCAGGTCGGCCGCCCTGAGCAACAGCTTGCGCCGCTCTGACGGCGCTGTCTCGGACCAGGCGTCAAACGCCGCCGAGGCTGCGGCGACGACCTTTTCCACGTCCGCAAGATCGGCCGCGGCGGTCGTGCTCGCGATATTTCCGGTGACCGGATCGCGGCGTTCGAAGGTCGCGCCCGACGCCGCTCCGACGGCGGCGCCGTCGACAAGAAAATCCACGCGCATAAAGCCTCCCATGTTTGTTTTGACCAAACATAAGCGCTTTACTGCCCGGAAGGAAAGCGGCGAAAACGCTCAGGCGGACTTGCGCAGGGAATCGACGAAACCGTCGATCACGCGTTCGACCTCGGCGGCGTTTCCGGCGAGCGCCTTGATCCGGGCAAGAACTTCCTGGGCTTGCGCGCCGCTTTCGATGGTCGCCTGGCTCGCCTGGTCGAGATTGCGCGTTCCCTCCTCCGTCGCCGCGGCCGTGCTTTGCGCAAATTGAGTGATTTCGGCGGTGGCGACCCTTTGCTGGTCGACGGACAGGGAAACCTGCCGGGCCGAGTCGTTGATTTCTCCGATCGTCCGCGAAATATCCCGAACGATGCTCAGGGTCTCCTCGCTGACCTCCTGGATCTTGGCGATCTGCTCGTTGATGTCCTTGGTTGCGGCCGTCGTCTGGTTTGCGAGCGTCTTCACTTCCGACGCGACAACGGCGAATCCGCGTCCGGCTTCGCCGGCGCGCGCGGCTTCGATGGTCGCGTTGAGCGCCAGCAGGTTGGTTTTTTGAGCGACATTGCCGATCAGTTGAACGACATGGCCGATCCTGGCGGCCGCGCCGGCCAGAGCCTGCGCTGTCGTGTCGGTGCGCGCGGCTTCCTCGGCGCCGTGGCTCGCGATCTTGACCGAATAGGCGGTCTGATCGGATATCTCCCTGATCGAATTCGAAAGCTCCTCGGCGGCCGAAGCGACTGATAGCACGTTGGTCGAGATGTGCTGCGACGCGATCGCCGCCTTGGTGACGCGGTCGCTGACGTCATTCGCCGCGGCCGTCATGGAGCCCGCCCTAGTCTCGATCTCGACGCTCATGGCCGTGAGATTGCCGACAATGGATTTGATGTCGGCCGCCAGGCGATCCGCGACATCGAGGCGGTTCTTGCGCGATCTTGGCGTCAAGCGCGTCCGCATAGGCTTCCGCATAGATGTTGGCCTCCAGGGTCAGCGCGCGCGAGAGCGCGGAGCAAAGCCGGGCGATGGTCGCTGGATTTTTCCTGAAGGTTTGCGCCAGCCGGTTGTAGGCTAGGGTCATCGCGTCGACGCTGGCGCCGCAGACGACGGCGATGCCGACTTCCGCCGCCAGGGCTCGCGACACGATGACATTGATGCTATCGAAATAACGCCCGTCGAGGCGGCTGCCGAAGAACAGCCGAAGGTGCTTGACGCGGCCTTCGATCAATTGCTCCAGCGGAACCCGCGCCATCAGGTCGGCGAGCCGCTGCGGATGGGCATGGATGAGCCGCTCGTAATAGAGTTTCGCCATGGCCGGAAATTCCGCCTCGACGGCCTTCGACGCTTCGTCCAGGGCGTCCTTGAACTTTTCGTCGGCGTTGACAGCGTTCAAATGGAAGGCGGGATCGCGAAGCGGCATGGAAGGGAATCCGATAAGGAGAATTGCCGATCTTCACGCTTTCCTACTTCGCTTGCGCCAGGCTTTCCCCGTATAGGGACGAAAGTGAACGCCAGTCCGCGCTGTAAATGTCGTATTTACATTCATTCATCAGAAAAATTAGTGTAAACAACAGCATGGGCTGAAGCCGCAGGAATTTTCATCTCGCAGCCGCCGCAAACTCGAGACGCAAATTATTGCTAAAGCGTGGGCGGGCTTTCCAGCATCGGCAGGACGCGCGCCACGATCGACCCCAGGCAGACCAGGGCCACGAGCAGCTTGAGAAGTTGCGCGAGACGGGCGTCGGGACAGAATTTGTCGATCACAATAAAGAGAATTGCGCCGACGACGAAGGTTATCAGGATTCCAATCAAGAGTGTGATCACGGCGACATCAGGTCATCGCGGCGGGCAGGTCGTCGACGCTCCGAGGGCCGGGACGCCACGTTTTCCGCCTGAAAATGCTCATCGAGCCTGCCGTGGCAAAGTTCCCGAATTTCTTGGCGCGGCCGGCCCGCCTGAAGCCGCCGCCGAGTCATGCGCTTCGAGCCGCGTTACAGCTGGAACTTTCCTGCGTTCGCGTCTTGTCCAAGGTGGTCCGCGAAGGGCGGTTCTTGCAATGTTCCAGCACGCGCAGCCGACTTTGCGGGGCCGCATCCAAAAATCGGCGCGCGCGCCCATATGTCCAGAATGCGCTTATTGGAACGCCCATGACCCTGCTGTCGGTTCGCCATGTCACGCGCTACGCCTACAAGGTCCCCGTGCGCTTCGGCGAGCACCGGCTGATGGTGCGCCCGCGCGACAGTTTCGACCAGCGCCTGATCGACTTCCGCCTGGATATCGCGCCCGAGGCCAAGACGCTGCGCTGGCTGCACGACCCCTTCGGCAATTGCATCACGGTCGCCCATTTCGCCTGCGAAGCGCAGGAACTGACCTTCGACGCCAGGATCCTGCTCGATCACGACCCGACCCACGCGCCTGATTTCCTGCTGGAATCCTATGCCCGGACCTATCCCTTCGCCTATAGCGCCGAGGAGGCGCCTGACCTCGTCCGGCTGGTCGAGCGGCAATATCTCGATCCCGACCATGTCGTCGACGAATGGGTGCGGCGCTTCCTCCATCAGGGCCGCGCCACCGAGACCGGCGAATTGCTGATGACCTTGACCACCGCGATCAGCGAAAGTTTTATCTATGAAACTCGGCTGGCGCGAGGGACCCGGCCGCCGACGGAAACCCTGGCGCTCGGCCGCGGAACTTGCCGCGATTTCGCCGTGCTGATGATCGAGGCCGTTCGCGCGCTGGGTTTGGCGGCGCGCTTCGTCACGGGCTATCTCCATGTGCCGCGCCAGGACGGCGGCCAATTTCACGGCGGCCAATTTCACGCCGGTCATTTCCACGGCGGCGGCCATACCCACGCCTGGTGCGAAGTCTATCTGCCCGGCGCCGGATGGGTCGAGTTCGATCCGACCAATGGCGTTGTCGGCAACAGGAATTTGATCCGCGTCGCGGTGGCGCGCGATCCTCGCCAGGCCGTCCCCTTGCATGGCTCCTTTTTCGGCGCCGCGTCGGACGCCCTTGATATGACCGTGTCAGTTGAAACAAGGGAGATCGGCGAGGCGCTTGCGCCCAAGTCGTAGCGCAAGCGCCATTGCCATCAGGGATCAGTCGGGCATGACGACGGTGTCCACGACGTGGATGACGCCGTTCGACTGATTGACGTCGGCGATGGTGACCGTGGACTTGTCCCCCTTGTCGTCGACCAGGACCAGCTTCCCGCCCTGCATTTCCGCCGTCAGCGTGTCGCCCTCGACGGTCTTCAGCATGGCCTTGCCGCCGCCGTCCTTGATCTTCCGGTCGATGTCGGCGGCGGAGAGTTTGCCGGCGACCACGTGATAGGTCAGGATTTTCGTCAAGGCCGCCTTGTTCTCGGGCTTCACCAGCTTGTTCACCGTGCCCGCCGGAAGCTTGCCGAAGGCTTCATTGGTTGGCGCGAAGACGGTGAACGGGCCGGCGCCGGACAGCGTGTCGACGAGGCCGGCGGCCTTGACGGCGGCGACGAGCGTGGTGTGGTCTTTCGAGTTGACGGCGTTTTCGATGATGTTCCGCGAGGGGTACATGGCGGCGCCGCCCACCGTAACCGTCTTTTCGGAGGACATTGCGCTCTCCGCGAAACTGGCTGTCGATGCGGCGGCAAGGCCAAGGCTCAGGGCGGCGGCGACCGTAGCTACGGCCATGGAACGGTTGATCATCGTAAAACCTCCAGATTGAGCGTCGGACCAGATTGAGCGTCGGAACGGCTCCGAACACATGCGAAGTACGGAGCAGGGGGAAGTCCGGTTTCAATGGCTACGTTTGCAGATCTGGGCGCAATTCTTGTATGGAGGCGTTCAATTCGAATTTTTATGGGTGATTGGACCATGAATGGCGCGGCAAAACCCGTCCCTCTCGCGAACCGCCTGCTCGACGACTTTCGCATGATCCCGCGGGCGCATGATCTTCTGGAGCGCATCGAAGCCAATGCCGCGGCGCTCGGCGAACTGGCGGCCTCCAGCGTGACCGACGAGCTTTGCCTGGCCTGGGAGCCGCTCGCCCTCGCGTCGATCGCCTTTTGCGAACGCCTGGCCACCCGCTACGATGGCGTGGTGCTCGAACAGGCGTTCAACGATCTTGATTTGACGGATGTCGTTTTCGACGATGGGGACATGGCTGTGCTCAAGCAATGCGCCCGCGATCCGGCCTCGGCGTCCCTCGTCCGCGAATTGCTGGAAATCGTGCGCCAATGCCGCCACATCCAGGAGCTTTTGCGCGCGGAAGAGCAGCTCGCGGCCGCCTGAAAACGGGCCATGAACCATCCGAAATCCGCCTGGAACCATGCGCGGCGCCGCGCATTTCCCTCCGGTGAAACAGGAGGTCTCATGAAAGTAGTTCGTGGAATGCCCTTGGCGCTGCTCCTGGTTGCGTCGCTCGCGTCGGGGCAGGCGATGGCCAAGGGATGCATCAAGGGCGCGATCGTCGGCGGCGTCGCCGGCCACATGGCCGGACACGGCAAGATGGGCGCGGCGGCCGGCTGTGCGGTCGGCCATCATGAGGCGAACAAGCCGAAGCCGGCTGACGAAGGGGCCAAGCCCAACGGGCAGTGACCGGTATTTGACGCGCGGCCGATCCGGTGAAACGATTGGCCGCGCCGCGGCCTGGACGCGGCAGGGCGGGGCGCGTCATGACAGAGCCTTCATCGACACAACCTTCATCGAAACGGCCCGCGGACCGCTATTACGCGGCCACGCATGAGGTTCTCAATCAGCCGCGCGAACTGGCGGATTACAACCTGTTCTCGGCGGACGCCGCCTTGCGGGACGCGGTCTCGAGGGAAGGCGCGCAATGGGCGGTCGAAGACCTCGAGCGCTTCGGCGCGAAAATCGGCGCAGCCGCGCATCTGGAGCTCGGCGCGCTCGCCAACCATTATCTGCCCGAGTTCGATACGCATGACCGTTACGGCCGTCGGATCGACCAGGTCCGCTTTCATCCCTCCTGGCACGAGCTGATGCGGACCTCGATCGAGGAGGGGCTGCATTCATCGCCCTGGACCGATCCCGTCGCCCGGCGCCCACGTCGCCCGCGCCGGCAAGTTCTTCATGCATTCGCAGGTCGAGGCGGGCCACGGCTGCCCTGTCACCATGACCTTCGCCGCCTGGCGCTGCCTGCAGGCGCAGCCCGATCTGGCGGCGCAATGGGCGCCGAAAATCACCGCCCGCGTCTATGATCCGCGCAACATTCCCGCCGAGGATAAGCAGGGGCTGACGGTCGGCATGGCCATGACCGAAAAGCAGGGCGGTTCGGACGTTCGCGCCAACACGACCAGCGCCATTCCGCTGGGACCCGAGGGCCCCGGCCAGGCCTATGAGCTGGTCGGGCACAAGTTCTTCGTCTCCGCGCCGATGTGCGATCTTTTCCTCGTTTTGGCGCAGGCGCCGCGCGGATTGTCCTGCTTCCTCGTGCCGCGCTGGCGCCCGGACGGCGAAAAAAATCCGATGCAGGTGGTGCGGCTGAAGAAGAAGAGCGCCAACGCCTCCAACGCCTCCTCCGAAGTCGAATTGCGCGGCGCCCTCGCCTGGATGGTCGGGCCGGAAGGACGGGGCGTGGCGACGATCATCGAAATGGTCGCGCTGACGCGCTTCGACTGCATGCTCGGCTCCTCCTCGGGCTTGAGGATGGCGACCAGCCAGGCGATCGACCATTGCGCGCAGCGGAGCGCCTTCGGCAAAAAGCTGATCGACCAGACCATCATGCGCAACGTGCTCGCCGATCTGGCGCTCGAATCCGAGGCGGCGATCGCGATGAGTTTTCGGGTCGCCCGCGCGCTGGACAATCGCGGCGACGCGCATGAGGACGCGCTCGCGCGGCTGTGCTCGGCGCTGGGCAAGTACTGGATCTGCAAACGTGGCGCTGCCCATGCGGCGGAAGCGATGGAGTGTATCGGCGGCAGCGGCGTGATGGAGGAATCGCCGATGCAGCGCCTCTACCGGGAGGCCCCGATCAACGCGATCTGGGAGGGCAGCGGCAATGTCCAGTGCCTCGACGTTCTTCGCGCCATGAAGACGGCGCCCGAGACGCTCGCGAGTTTCTTCAAGGAGGTCGAATTGGCGCGTGGCGGCAATACGCTGCTGGACAGGCGCATCGACGCGCTGAAGACCGACCTCGCCGATCTCTCGGATTTCGAGGCCCGCGCGCGCCATCTGGTCGACGCCATGGCGACCGCCTTCCAGGCGTCGCTGCTGGTGCGACATGCGCCAGCAGCCGTCGCCGACGCCTTCTGCGACTCGCGTCTCGGCGTGGCCGGGCAGCATCATTATGGCGCGCTGCGGCCCGGCCTCGACCTGCAGCCGATCATCGAGCGGGCCCGCCCGCGCTGAGGCCCGCGCGGGCCACGCGTCTCAGACCACGATCTTCCGGTACAAGTACCAGGTCGCGTGGCCGAGCACCGGCAGCGCCACGACCAGTCCGATCAGCACCGGGATCATCCCGATCACGACGCTCGCCGCGACGATGAAGCCCCAGGCCAGCATCGGCCCCGGATTGGCGCGCATGGCGCGAACGGAGGTCGCTAATGGCCGTGCGGACGGAAACATGGCGGTCGAGCAGCAGCGGGAACGACACGGCGCTGATCGCCAGCACCACCAGGGCGAAGAAAAACCCGGTCGTGACGCCGACGCCGATCAGCGTCCAGCCGGCCGGGGTGGCAAAGACGTCGTGCAGGAACGACGCCGGCGACGCCGGCATTTGCGGACCGATGGTATGCGCATAGATCACCATCGCCGTCGCCAGCCACAGGCCGAAGATGACGATCAGCAGCAAGCCCAGCTTGAAGATCGCGGCGGCCGAGGAGGAGCCGAAGATCTTGAAGCCTTCGATCCAGGAAACGGTCTCGCCGGCCTCGCGCCGCCGGCTCATTTCATAGAGCCAGACCGCCGCGAAGGGCCCGATCAGGGCGAAGCCGGCGAAGAGCGGGAAGACCAGGGGGAGCATGCCGACATTGGACATCACCTGCGCCAGGGCGAAGCCCGCGGCCGGATAGATCAGGCAAATGAAGAGGACGTCGTCGCGAAAGGCGCCGAAATCCTCCACGCCCTTGGCGAGCGCCTCGCGCAGATCGGCGAAGGAAATGCGTCGCACCTGCGGCGGCGGCAGCCTGCTGTCAATGTCGGTGTGAATGAGCGCGTGGCCCAGGGAGCGCAAGGCGTGGCCGGTCGAAGAAATCTGCACGGCGCCCCATTCGGCGGGGTTTTTGATCCACATGGGATGATCCTCCCGAACCTTCGATTCGAGCAGTCGCGGCGCAACCCCATGAGGGCCGAGCGGCTCCTGCGAGCTTGTGGATCAATGTAGTCCTGCTCTGCTCCCGCGTCATCCGAAAAAGTACTGATATGGCAATAGCTTAGGCTTTGTCTTAGGGCGTTCGATCGCGAGGAAATATCGGTCTTGCCGGCCTGGGTTGTCGGAACCGCCCCTTGGCTCAAGCGTTGAGATTTGCGCGGCTGGTTCGGCAAAGTTTGTCGCCCGGCCGCATCGCGTAACCCGGAGGCGCCCCGGCGGGGCGGGTGCGGATGCATGTCGCGCTGATCCTGCTTGCCCTGGTCATCGGCTCGGTGGCGTTCCACCTTCTGAGCCCGTGGTGGTGGACGCCGATCGCCTCGAACTGGGGCACGATCGACGCCACCATGATCATCACCTTCTGGATCACCGGCTTCGTTTTCGTCGCCGTGGTGTCCTTCATGGCCTATTGCGTCTTCCGCTTCCGTCACAGGGAGGGGAAGAAAGGCGCGCCGCCTATCAGCCCGAAAGCCGGAAGCTCGAGACCTGGCTCATGGCGGGAACCGCGGTGGGCGTCGCGGCCATGCTGGCGCCGGGGCTGGTGGTGTGGAACCGTTTCATCAATCCGCCTGCCGACGCCGCGACGGTCGAAGTGGTCGGCCAGCAATGGCAATGGAGTTATCGGCTGCCCGGCAAGGAGGGGCGGCTGGGGCTCGCCGACGCCCGCTTCGTGGACGGCGACAACCCGCTGGGGCTCAATCCCTTCGACCCCCATTCGCAGGACAATGTCGTGGTGGTCGGCGGCGACCTGCATCTGCCGGTCAACAAGCCGGCGCAATTCCTGCTGCGCTCGATCGACGTCGTGCATGATTTCTACGTGCCGGAGTTCCGCGCCAAGATGGACCTCATGCCCGGCATTGAAACCTATTTCTGGATCACGCCGACGCGCACCGGAAGCTTCGAGATCCTCTGCGCCGGTTTCTGCGGCGTCGGCCATCCGTTCATGCGCGGCAATGTCGTCGTCGACACCGACTGAAGATTACCAGAAATGGCTGCAGGCCCAGCCGACCTTCGCGCAGACGCGCAAGGCCGCCGCGATCGAGCGCCACCACGCCGACGCGCGATAGGACCGCGGCAGGAGGGAGGACCCATGGTCGAGATCCACGCCGGCGAAGGGGAGCCGCTGCATCCCACGTCTTTCGACGACGTCGAGCTCTATCATCCGAAAAGCTGGCTGACGAAATATGTCTTCTCGCAGGACGCCAAGATCATCGCCCTGCAATATGCGGCGACCGCCATTTCCATCGGCCTGGTCGCGCTGGTGTTGTCATGGCTGATGCGCCTGCAGCTGGGCTTTCCCGGCCATTTTTCGCTGATCGACCAGAATAATTATTACCAGTTCATCACCATGCACGGCATGATCATGGTCGTGTACCTGCTGACCGCGCTGTTTCTCGGAGGCTTTGGCAATTATTTGATTCCGCTGATGATCGGCGCGCGCGACATGGCCTTTCCCTATGTCAACATGCTGAGCTACTGGGTCTATCAGCTGGCGGTGCTGGTGCTGGTCGCGAGCTTCTTCGCGCCCGGCGGCGCGACGGGCGCCGGGTGGACTCTCTATCCGCCGCAGGCGCTGCTGTCAGGCACGCCCGGCCAGCAATGGGGCGTCATCCTGATGTTCGCCTCGCTGATCCTGTTCATCATCGGCTTCACCATGGGCGGCCTGAATTACGTGGTCACCGTGCTGCAATTGCGCGCCAGGGGCATGACCATGATGCGGCTGCCGCTGACCGTCTGGGGCATTTTCACCGCGACGGTCATGGCGCTGCTGGCCTTTCCCGGCCTTTTCGTCGCCTCGGTCATGATGCTGTTCGACCGTCTGCTCGGCACCAGCTTCTTCATGCCGTCGATTGTCGAGAGCGGGCAGCATCTGGGCTATTCCGGCGGCAGCCCGATCCTGTTCCAGCACCTGTTCTGGTTCTTCGGCCATCCCGAAGTCTATATCGTCGCGCTGCCGGCGTTCGGCATCGTCTCCGATCTCATCAGCACCCATGCGCGGAAGAACATCTTCGGCTACCGCATGATGGTCTGGGCCATCGTCATCATCGGCGCGCTCAGCTTCGGCGTCTGGGGCCACCACATGTATGTCAGCGGCATGAACCCGAGCTTCGGCTTCTTCTTCGCCACCACGACGCTGATCATCGCCGTGCCCACGGCGATCAAGGTCTATAACTGGGTGCTGACATTGTGGCGCGGCGACATCCACCTGACCCTGCCCATGCTGTTCGCCCTGGCCTTCATCGTCACCTTCGTCATCGGCGGCGTCACCGGCCTGTTCCTCGGCAATGTCGTGGTGGACGTGCCGCTCTCCGGCACCATGTTCGTCGTCGCGCATTTCCACATGGTGATGGGCGTCGCGCCGATCCTCGTCATCTTCGGCGCCATCTATCACTGGTATCCGTTGATCACAGGCCGGTTCCTCGACGAGAAAATGGGCCAGTTCCATTTCTGGATCACCTTCCTCGGCACCTACGCCATCTTCTTCCCGATGCATTACCTCGGGCTGATCGGCGTGCCCCGGCGCTATTACGAACTGGGCGAAACCGCCTTCATACCCCCCTCGGCGGCGACGCTGAACGAGTTCATCACCATCGCCGCGCTGATCGTCGGCTTCGCCCAGATCGTCTTCATTTACAACCTGATCTCCAGCATCTGGATGGGCAGGGAAGCCGGACACAATCCCTGGCGGGCGACGACGCTGGAATGGCAGACGCCGGACGTGCCGCCCACCCACGGCAACTGGGGCCGGACCCTGCCGGTGGTCTATCGCTGGGCCTATGACTACAGCGTGCCCGGCGCCAGGGAGGATTTCATTCCGCAGAACCAGCCTCCTGCGGCGGAAGCGGGGCCCGCATGATCATCGTGATGGTGTTTGTTTCCGCACTTGTGGTGATCGCCGTCTGGTATCTGGCCGGCCAGAATCTTGCGGCCAAGCCGTGGCTGGAACAGGGCGTGATCGGCGATCTCCGGGATGCCGACGAAGGCCGGCCAAATCTGGCGAAGATCGGCCTTGGCGTCTTCCTCGCGGTCGCGGGCATGCTGTTCGCCCTGCTGGCCAGCGCCTATGTGATGCGCGCGGTTTCGCCCGACTGGCAAAACACGCCGCTGCCGAGAGTGCTCTGGTTCAACACCGGCGTGCTCGTCCTGAGCAGCGCGGCCTTGCAGGCGGCGGTGTTTTTCGCGGACCGTCAGGACGCGCATCGCGTGCGATTCTGCCTGATGGCGGGCGCGCTGACCGCAATGGTTTTCCTCGCCGGGCAGTTGGCCGCCTGGAGGGAGTTCGCGAGGGAAGGCTATTTCCTGTCGACCAATCCGGCCAATTCGTTCTTCTACCTGCTCACCGGCGTTCATGGCGCGCATCTGCTCGGCGGCCTCGTCGCCCTGGCCGCGGCGAATATCGTCGCCTCACGGTCGGGCATAAGGCTCTGCGCGATCTACTGGCACTTTCTCCTGGTCGTCTGGCTGTTGCTGTTCGCCCTGCTGGCGGGCTGGGCCGGCGGCTTTGTCCTTATCTGCCGTGGTCTGGTGACCTGAGGTCGGAGGCGGAAACATGACGAGCGAGACGACGCTCAAACAGGAAGAGTCACTCACGCGGCAACCCGGCTGGGGCGGCTTTGTCTCGGACTGGTCTGGCGGATCGGCGCGCCTTCACGACGGCGTCGTGGGGCAAGGCCATGATGTGGATATTCCTGCTCAGCGACACCTTCATCTTCTCCTGCTTCCTCATTTCCTACATGACCGTGCGCATGTCGACCACGGATCCCTGGCCAGACACCAGCGAGGTTTTCGCGTTGAAGATCGGCGGCGTCAGCGTGCCGCTGCTGCTGATCGCCATCATGACTTTCATCCTGATCAGCAGTTCGGGAACCATGGCGATGGCGGTGAATTACGGCTATCGCCGCGACCGGAAGAAATCCGCGGCGCTCATGCTCGCCACCGCGGCCTTCGGCGCCAGCTTCGTCGGCATGCAGGCTTTCGAATGGACCAAGCTGATCCTCGAGGGCGTGCGGCCCTGGCACAATCCCTGGGGCGCGCCGCAGTTCGGCTCGTCCTTCTTCATGATCACCGGCTTCCACGGCACGCATGTCACCTTCGGCGTGATCTTCCTGCTCAACATGGCGCGCAAGACCTGGCGCGGCGATTTCGACGTGGAGCGCAAGGGCTTCTTCACCAGCCGCAAGGGGCGTTACGAAATCGTCGAGATCATGGGCCTCTACTGGCATTTCGTCGACCTGGTCTGGGTCTTCATCTTCGCGCTGTTCTACCTGTGGTGAACGCCATGACATCAGCAAATCCCGCCGCGCAGGATCATCTCGCCGAGCAAGACCATCAGGAGCACTCGATAAAACTCTACCTGCTGGTCTGGGGGTGGCTGTTCGTGCTCAGCGCCTGCTCCTATCTCGTCGACTATTTCGGGCTGCACGGCTACACCCGCTGGAGCCTGATCCTGCTGTTCATGGTCGTAAAGGCGGGCCTGATCGTCGGGGTGTTCATGCACATGGCCTGGGAGCGGCTGGCGCTGATCTACGCCATATTGGCGCCGCCGATCGCCGTGCTGCTGTTCGTCGGCGTCATGGCCTTCGAATCCTCCTATACCTTCACGGATCGCCTGTTCTACATGGGCGCGGGATGAGCTTGTGCGGCGGGCAGGCGCGTGCGAGACTCCCAACGCGGAGGATCAACCAGCATGTCGCCCCTGACCCTGTTTCTGGGCAAGTTCCTCGGCCTGTCCTATTTCCTGACCTGTCTTGTCTGCATGATCAGGTCCAGGGCGATCCTCGAGGCCGCCAAGGCGATGGCCGAGGACACGGGGCTGCTGCTGGTCTCGGGCATATTCACCATGGCCGCCGGCGTCGCCGTGGTCGTCGGCCATAATGTCTGGTCCGGCGGCGCGCTGCCCGTGGCGGTGACCGTGCTCGGCTGGATGATGCTCGCCAAGGGCCTCGCGCTGACGGCCCTGCCGCCGCCGATGCTGGTGGCTTCTTACAGTTTTCTCGATTCCGCCCAGCGCTTCCGCCTGGTGTTGATCCCGGCCACTGTTTTCAGCGCATGGCTGACCTTCGCGGCGTTCAGCGCCTGACCAGGAAAGCCTCGATGGCCTCGGCAATGGCTTGGTCCACGTCTTCCTGGGTGGCGCCGCGCGCCTTCAGCTCCGTTTTCGACGCCAGCAGCGAATGGTCGCCGCCCTCGACGACATGGAGGCTGGTCGGCGCCGACATGCGCCTCCGCACGCCTTCCAGCAGGTCCAGCGGACAGAGGCGGTCGCGCGTTCCCTGGACGAAGAGCGTCGAGGTCTTGAGGTCCAACAACACCTGATCGCGGAGTTTTGTGGCGTCGCCGCCGCCGCAGAGCGGATAGCCGAGACAGACGACCGCCGCCACGGGCTCGACGAGCGCGACATGGCAGCCGACGCGTCCGCCCATGCTCTTGCCGACGAGCACAATGGGGCCGTCATGGCTCGATCGCAGCGCCTCGAGCGCGGCGCGATGGGCTTCGATCAGGCGCGGCAGCCGGTCCGGCGCCTTTCGCCCCTCGAGCCTGTAGGGATAGTCGAACGGATGGACCGATCCGAGCTTTTCCAGCAGCCGCGCGAAGGCCTGCATGCGCGGATGGGTCGAGGGCGCGCCGGCGCCGGGGGCCAGCAGGAAGGCGACATTGTCGAGGGGCATAAAGCGAGCCGGGGTTCGTATCAAGGCATGGCGAGCCTAGCACCCGAGGGCGCGCCAACGAAAGGCTGTCGACGAAAGGCTTGCGCGAAATAATGAAATGGTCTTTCATTCAGAGAAACGTGACGCGCCGCGTCACTTTTCCGGGGCCGGGCGCAAGGGCGTGGCGAATGAGCGACAGCGGATCCATGCTTTTCGACATGGCCCATGGCCTGTTCGCCGAATTTTACGACGCCGGGGCGACGCGCCGCGCGGAGGCGGGCCAATGGCCTGATGAGGATTGGGCGCGGGTGGTCGAACTGGGGCTGCCAAAGGCCTTGCTGCCGGAAAAAGCCGGCGGCTTCGGCGTCGATCCCGTTGAAGCGCTCGGACTGGTCCGCATCGCCGGATTTCATGCGTTGCCCTTGCCTCTGGCCGAAACCATGATGGCCGGATGGCTCTTCGCGCAAGCGGGGTTGCCTGTCCCCGAAGGGCCGCTGTCGGTTGCGCTGTCGGGGCCTGCCGGGATCATCAAACTCTCGAAGCGCCATCTGGCGGGAGCGGCGCGCCGAACGCCCTGGGGCGCTCGGGCGCAAGCGCTCGCCGTCGTGACCGAGGACGGACATGTCGCGCATGTGCGGCGGGGACAGTGGACCGTCCTCGCGGAATGCCGCAATCTCGCGGGCGAACCGCGCGACGACCTTGCTTTCGACACCAGGATCGACGCCGATCGCGTCGCGCCGCTTCCCGACGGACTGACCTCCCGAAATGGCCGCGCGCTCGGCGCCGCGATGCGCAGCTTGGGGATCGCCGGGGCGCTTGAGCGCGTGCTGGCGCTCACCGTGACCTACGCCAACGAGCGCGTACAATTCGGCCGCGCCATCGGCAAATTCCAGGCGGTGCAGCAATCGCTCGCCGTGCTGGCGGGGCAGGCGGCGGCGGCCGGCGGCGGCGCCGATCTCGCGGCGGAAGCCGTGGCGGCGGGCTTGCGCGATCTCCTGCCCGTGGCGGTCGCCAAGATGCGGACCGGCGAGGCGGCGTCCAGCGCCGCGGCCATCGCCCACCAGATCCACGGCGCCATCGGGTTTACGCGCGAACATGCGCTGCATTTTCTCACCATGCGGCTATGGGCCTGGCGCGACGAATTCGGCAATGAAACGGAATGGGCCCGGCTGGTCGGGGCCGGCGCGCTCGCCGCCGGCGGCGCCGGGCTCTGGCCGATGATCGCGGCGGCGGGATGACGCAGATGCAGGAGTTCGCCTTTCCGCCGCCCCCGCCCGCCAGCGCCGAAGTCGAGGCCTTGCGCCTGGAGGTCCGCGCCTTTCTCGCCGAGGAACTCGCCGGGCGCACGCCGGCGCAGCGCGCCTGGTCGTGGAGCGGCTTTTCGCGTGAGTTCAGCAAGAAACTCGGCGCGCGCGGCTGGATCGGCATGACCTGGCCGAAGAAATACGGCGGCCAGGAATTGGCGCCTTTCATCGTTATGTGGTGATCGAGGAAATGCTCGCGGCCGGGGCGCCGGTCGCGGCGCACTGGATCGCCGACCGGCAGAGCGGCCCGACGCTGCTGCGTTTCGGCACGGAGCAGCAGCGCATCGCCGTGCTGCCGCGGATCGCCGCGGGCGAAAGCTTTTTCTGCATCGGCATGAGCGAGCCCGACATCGGCTCCGATCTCGCGTCGACGCGCACCCGCGCGACGCCTGACGATGGCGGCTTCCGCGTCAACGGCACCAAGCTCTGGACCAGCTTCGCGCATGAATCCGACTACATGATCCTGTTCTGCCGCACCAGCGGCGGCCCCGAGGACCGCCACAAGGGCTGCAGCCAGTTCCTGGTCGACATGAAGACGCCGGGCATTGTCGTGCGTCCCGTCCTCGCCATGGCCGGCGAACATCATTTCAACGAAGTCGTGTTCGAGGACGTGTTCCTGCCGTCTTCCGCGCTGCTCGGAAAGCTCGGCGACGGCTGGGACCAGGTCACCAGCGAGCTGGCCTTCGAGCGCAGCGGGCCGGAACGGTTCCTGTCGTGCTTCACCCTGCTGGTCGAACTGGTCAAGGCGCTGGGCGCGGATCCCCGGGACGAAGCGGCGGTCGCCGTGGGCCGGCTGACCTCGCATCTGATCATGCTGCGACGGCTGTCGCGTTCGGTCGCGGGGATGCTGGAGCGCGGGGAGAATCCGGCGTTGCAGGCGGCCCTGGTCAAGGACCTCGGCGCCCTCGTCGAGCAGGAAATTCCCGAGATCGCCCGGCGGCTGGTCGCCGAGGAGCCGGAGCTGCGCTCGACGCGCGACTTCTGCGCCGTGCTGGCGCATATGGTCGTCAACGCGCCGGCTTTTTCGCTGCGCGGCGGCACGCGCGAGATCCTGCGCGGCATTATCGCCCGCGGGCTCGGTCTTGCGTTGAATCTTGAAAGGAAGAACAGCTTCATGTCCGATCCCGTGCTTTACGAAAATGTCGACGGCGTCGTCACGCTGACCCTGAACCGGCCGGAGATGCGCAACCCCATTTCCGATCCCGAAATGGTCGAGGCGCTGATCGAGGCCCTGACCAAAGCCGACAATGACGATGGCGTGCGCGTGATCATCCTGACAGGCGCGGGCACGGCCTTTTCCTCAGGCGGCAATCTGCAAGGCCATGGGCGAGGCCGGCGGCCTCAACGACAAGCTTCCCGTGCGCACGCGGTCGAATTACAAGCGCGGCATCCAGCGCATTCCGCTGGCGTTCGAAGCGTGGAAGTGCCGATCATCGCCGCCGTCAACGGACCGGCGATCGGCGCCGGCTGTGACCTCGCCTGCATGTGCGACATGCGCATCGCCTCGCAGAGCGCGCGGTTCGCCGAAAGCTTTGTCAAGGTTGGCATCGTGCCGGGCGACGGCGGCGCGTGGCTGCTGCCGCGTGTGGTCGGCTTTTCGAAAGCCTGCGAAATGGCGTTCACCGGCGACCCCATCGGCGCCGAGGAGGCGCTGGCCTGCGGGCTGGTGTCGAAGGTCGTGCCGGACGCCGAACTGCTTGCCGCGGCCAACGCGCTGGCTGCGCGGATAAAGGTCAATCCGCCGCATGCGGTGCGGATGACCAAGCGCCTGCTGCGCGAAGGGCGGCATGTGCGCATCGACACGCTGCTGGAAATGTCGGCGGCGATGCAGGCGCTGGCCCACGCCACCGCCGATCACCGCGAAGCCGTCGCCGCCATGCTGGGAAAACGCAAGCCGAATTTCACCGGCGAGTGATAGGCCATCGCGTTTCCGCGATTGTTCATCTGTTGCTTCGTCGGGAAGAGAGTAGCGATGATCCTCACTAGCTCCGAGGCCGTCACTGCACTAACATTCCGATTGGACCCGTGGCGCCGATTCATGGGAGAAAGGGAGAGCCTATGCGCGAATCCTTTGATCAATTGAAGAGAATTTCGCTTTTATTGACCGCCATTTATGTGGCGTTCGCCCTCTTTCCGGTGAAGGCTCGCGCACGCTCCGGCTTCTTCGGAGCCAATAAGTCCGTAATCCTCGTCTACATCGACAAAACCAGCCAACAAATGACGGTTTCCTTGGATGGGGAAGAAAGATATCGATGGCCGGTATCAACGGGCCGAGCAGGATATTCAACTCCATCGGGAACCTATACCGCAACGTCCATGAACGAGATCTGGTATAGTAAAGAGTTTGACAACGCCCCCATGCCCCATGCCGTTTTCTTTATCAAGGACGGCCATGCCATTCACGGCACCTTCGAGGTGAAGAGCCTTGGCAAACCCGTATCGCATGGCTGCGTGCGTATCTCGCCTGAAAATGCCGCGATACTTTATGAGCTGGTGCGGGAGAATGGCCTGGAGAACACAAAGGTGGTGCTTGCCGGCTCCAGTTCGGGCGAGGTCGCCAGGAGTAAGACAAGACCGCGTGGGGTGTCTTCAGAACCGTCGTCCGACGCCGCTTATCGCAACAGATCCCAAAATTACGATCAAGCGCCGTGGATACATTGGTGAAGACCAGGTTGTCGCGTTTGCAGGATTGCGGTCCGTCGACCGCAATGAAATTCGGTAATCTTGTTTCGGACCACACGGCCGATAATCATCGCGAAGTCGCCGCCATTATCTTGGTCATCTCCAAATTTCTTTCACTCTCTATTTATTACGTTGCGATGCCGACGCGGCGCAATGAAGCAGCGTTAACAGCCGTGAAATCGAAACGACCTAGGATCTTGGCGATTTATCTGTTTGTCGCGCGTTTGAATTCGATTGCTTGCGTCACCTCTTTCATCGGCAGGCAGGGTCCGCAAGAGAATTTGTTTTCCTCGCGAATTGATCCCTGGACCATGAGCAGCCATGCAAGGCAAACCCCAAGACACCGTTATTGTGAATTGCCAGGGATCGGAAAGGCTGCGCGCCCTTGTCCGCAAGGTTTTTGCCGCCGGGTCCAGCCTTCCGCCGAACCTGCTTCTTTTGGGGGTGATGGCTACGGATCGCCCCACGATGCCGGTCTGGTTGCAGGTCATCCTGTTCGGCGGTTTGGGGGTCGGCGTCTTGGGGCTATTTGGCGAGATTCGCGCCTTGATCAGGCGCTTTTCGCGCCGCGACTGCATGAATTTGAACGCCGATGGATTCACTTATCTGCTGAAATCCGGCGGCGCCGCCATGCTTCCCTGGTCATGCATCTCGGGTTGCGCTGCGTTGAATGACGACAACCGACAAATCCTGCGCATCTTCCTTCGCGAAAGCCTGACGCCGCCACCTGCCGTCGATCGCGGGACTTGGCTTGAAGCGAGCGTGAACCAGAAGCTTGCCGCGAAGTCGAAACACGACACGGATCGATATTTCGACGTTGACTTCGCCCTGACGGAAAGGCCCGGATACTCGCTGTGGCTGGCCACGCGGGCTTGCGCGGATTGGATCGCCGCGACGCGCGGGACTTCGGTGGAGTCGAATAATGTCCGGCCCTTCGAGGATTACACGGGAAAATACGAAACGCCGCGCGCCAGATTTGCGAGTGGAACGCGCAAGGCTTTCAATTTCGGCTTTCGGGACTTCGCCATTGTCCTGGGCTTGGCCGCAGTCTTCACGATCGGCTTTTTCGCCCTCGTGAAGACGTTCAAGCCCCGCGCCGATTCCGAAGCCGCCGAGATCTGTTTCAAAGCCGGAGGGGACAAAAGGATTGCTGCCTGCACGCGCGTCATTGAAGGCAACGCAGCCCAGGGGAATAAAGCGTGGGCATACAACAATCGCGGCAACGCCTACCGGGATGACAAGCGCGACCTCGATCATGCGCTCGCGGATTATGAGCAGGCGATCCGCCTCGATCCGACCTATGCTTTCGCCTATAACGGGCGCGGCAATGTGCATTGGGACAAGGGTGAGATCGATCCTGCCCTCTCCGATTACGACTTTGCCATCCGCTTCGATCCCAAATTCGCCCATCCCTATAATGGTCGCGGAAACGTCTATCTGGAGGAAGGCGACCTCGACCGCGCGCTTGACGCATATGAGCGGGCGATCCGCCTGGATTCGAACCTTGCTTTGGCTTTCGACGGTCGCGGCAATGTTTATCGCGATCGCGGCGATCTTGCTCAGGCGCTCGCCAATTACGCCAAGGCGGTTCTGATCGATCCGCGCTTCGACGCGGCGCTTCGCAACCAGGCCCTCACTGAACTCTACCGAGGCGAGGTCAAGCAGGCGCTGACCCATTTCGATGCTTTGGCGCCCAGGGACGCCTATGCGGCGATCTGGCGAGAAATCGTGGCGCAACGCAGCGATCAGCCAGGCGCGCTGAGGGAGCAGACGGCGAAGATGGATATGAATCTCTGGCCTGCTCCGCTCATACACATGTTTCTGGGGCAGATATCGTCGGACGACTTGCTGGCCGCCGCTGAAGCGGCCGATTTCGACAAGAAAAGAGGCCAGGTTTGCGAGGCCAACCTGTACATCGGCGAAAAGGCGCTTCTCTCGGGGGCGAAGGAAGAAGCCGTCGAGCGGTTCAAGACTGCTGCGAAGGATTGTCCCGGAGACTATCTTGAGTTTGCCGCAGCAAGATTGGAGCTTGCCGCGCTTGGCGTTGCGCGGTCTGACCGCTAAAAAGATTGTGTTTTAGAGGCTTGGGGCAAAGCCCGTTAGCGCCGCGAATTTCGCGTCCGGCTCATTTGAGACCTTCGTGTTCACGTTGGCGGCGAGGGACAATTGCATTCCGTCGATGTGGCGGTCATGGCGTCCCCGTGATTTTATGGCGTCCCCGTAATTCTTGAGAAAAACCGCAATTCGACCGGACTGGACAATTTCGCGTCATCGCTTCAAACTTGACCTGATCCTTTGGGCGTCCAGCTGAAAATCTGAGGTAAAGGGAAAGTCATGACTGACAAGGCGCTCGCGTTTCGGGGGATGTTCGCAAGTCTGCTGGTCCTGACGCCCACCATGGCCGTCGCCGACGGACTCAACGCGCTGGTTGGCCGCTATGGTTTCAACTGGTTGCAGGACCCTAGCAAGGCAAAATGCATGCCTATCAATGGAAATATGGTGCGGACGTTCGGCGCGAAGCCATATGTTTGCGACCTCACCCCGATCAAGAACACGGCGTCGGGTGAAAGCGCGGTCAAATGCAGCAAAAACGACAATCGTGTTGAATATCTGATCTTCGATACCAAGGCAGGATGCGACAGGGAGCGCAAAACCCAGGCGGCAAATGGCGATTGATAGGGGCGTATGAGAAGAAAATGCTTGAGCAAAGCGACGCCCGCTCTGAAAGGTCCAGCCTAGCGTAGGACTGATTGAGCCAGGCATTACCTCGCCCTTTTCGACTAAGCGACAGTGGCGTTACAATTGATAAATACTTTCTTCCCAGATATCCCTCTGCCGAGAGTTATGCGATCGTAGTCAGCGACTGCGGCGCTTCGCGCAAGGACCACAATCCGCCCATCCCTGCCGTTACTGGGAATACGCGCCCCCCTTAAGTGAGCGGCCCGTCGGACGCTCACTCCCAGCAGAATGTCGCAAAGCTTTCCACCGGCTCGCGGTCCGCGACATAGCTGTTGATCAGCGCGTCCGGATCGATGCGGCCCATCGCCATGCCGCAGACCATGACGTCGCCGTCGGGGATCGGCAGCACCTGCCGGATCAGGCCGTGGTATTTGGAAAAGGCCTGCTGCGGGCAGGTTTCCAGGCCAAAGGCGCGCGCGGCGATCATAACCGATTGCAGGAAGGCGCCGATGTCGATCCAGGCCGACTGGCCGTGGCGGCGGTCGATGGAGAAGAACAGCCCGACCGGCGCGCCGAACAGCAGGTAATTGCGCCCGCCCTGCCTCTGCATCCCGGCCTTGTCTTCCCTGGGGATGCCGAGATGGGTGAACATGGCCTTGCCCTGCTTGCGCCGCATCCCCAGCGCCGGCTCGAACATGTCTTCGGGATAATAGACATAGCCTTCCTCGGGCGCCGGCTTCCCGCTCTCGAAGGCCGCGTGGACCAGGGCGCAAAGCTTGTCGCGCGTCGCGCCCCCCGCGACAAAGACCCGCCATGGCTGGATATTGGAGCCGGTCGGCGACCGGCTGGCGATCTCCAGAATCCGCCTGATCACCTGGAGATCGACAGGTTCGGGCAGAAAGGCCCGAACGCTGCGGCGACCTGTTATGGCGTCGACGGCGGTGATCCCGTTTCCGTCCGGGTCAAATGTCATATGGCCTCCAGAAAATTCAATGAGTGAAACGATAGTTCAAAAAATGAAATCCCGCCAGAGGACGTTGAAACAGGAAATCGCTATTGACCTTGTGTTCGGGAGGGGGAACAATCCCTCGATGATCGGGAAAACCGACGGGCGCGGCGCAAGGCCGTCAGCCAGGCAGGGAAGGAACGGAATGTTTCGGAAGAGCGTCCTTTTGGCGGTCGCCGCATGCGCCGCCGCCGCGATGATGTTTTCGGGTCCGGCAAGAGCCGCCGAGGCGCCCTCCGAAATCAAGATCGGCACGCTCTACGCCTCTTCGGGCGCCTATGCCGGCATCTCCACCACCATTAATCTCGGCCTGAAGATCTGGATCGAGCAGAAGAACGCGGAGGGCGGCGTCTACGTCAAGCCGTTCGACAAGAAGATTCCGATCAAGCTCGTGGCCTATGACGACCAGTCGAACACGGCGACGGCGGCGACGCTCTACAACCAGCTGATCACCCAGGACAGGGTCGATATTCTCGTCGCCGATTCCGGCTCCGTGCTGACCTCGGTGGCGGTTCCGATCGCCCGCGACCACAAGATGTTCCTGTTCGACCAGACCGGCACGGGCGCGGCCTTCTTCACCAAGGACAATCCCTATATCGCCTTGATGTCGATTCCGGCCTCCAACGTCTGGCCGCGCTATCTTGGCGAGTTCCTGACCAAGGCGGGTCCGGGTCTGGGAATCAAGAAAGTGGCGCTGCTCTACGCCACCAACGATTTCACCGGCACTCAGGCGACCACGATCCGCAACATGATCAAGGCCAGCGGCGCGCCGCTCGAGATCGTCTACGATGAGGGCGTGCCGACCAGCACTACCAACTATTCGGTGCTGATCAACAATATCAGCGCCGCCGAGCCTGACGCGGTGATCGAACTCGGCTATCCCGGAAACGACACGACGTTCCTGCGCAATCTCCAGGACAGCGGCGAGAAGTTCAAGTTCCTGTTCTGCCTCTATCCCGGCATCGAGCCGGAACTGCTGGAGAAGAATGTCGGAGCGCAGGCGCTCGAGAATATCTTCACCTATGTCATGTCCTCGTCCCTGGCCTACAAGCCGAATTTTGGCCTGCCGCTTGCCGACTTCAAGGCGCTGTGGACGTCGAAAACTGCGGATAAACACGTCGAATTCGGCTTCAATTCGGTCGCCGGCTACAATACCGGACTGGTGATCGAGAAGGCGCTGGGGGCGACGGCGAGCCTCGACCAGCTCGACATCCGCAAGGCCGTTTTTGCGCAGTCCGGCAAGCTGACGACTCTCGCTGGCCCGTTCGAGCTGAACGAAGAGGGCGCCCAGGTCGGCATGCTCACGCCGATCGGCCAGATCGAGGCCGACAAGGGCGAGACCAAATTCGTCGTCGTCTATCCGCCGGACCTGGCTACAGGCAAGCCGGTCTATCCTGCTCCGAAATGAATCGCGGCTGATTGGGCGGGGCATGCTGTTATATGCTGTTACGGCCGGCGTCCTGTTCGGCCTCTATTTCAGCCTCGTCGGGCTCGGGGCTCAATCTCGCCTTCGGCGTCATGCGCATCGTCAATCTGGCGCATGGCGGGGTGCTGATGCTCGGCGCCTTCCTCGCCTCCTGGCTGTTCAAGTCCTATGGCGTCAATCCGGTCACTTCCGTCGCAGTGGCGCTGATCGTGTTCACGCTGCTGGGCTTGCCGGTCTATTACCTGCTTGTTCCGCGACTGTTGCGCGCGAAAGACCCGGAGATGCTGTCGCTGATCCTGTTCTTCGGCCTGTCGCAGGTCATCGAGGCGCTGGCCGGCATCGCCTTCGGGCCGAACGACCGCTCCATCCCCGGCAAGGCGCTCGGCGTCGGCCCCCTGCATCTCCTCGGCCAGACTTATCCGGGCGCCTGGCTGGTCGCCGGCGGCGTCGGCGCGGCGCTGGTCTTCTGTGTCTATGTGTATCTTTACCGGACGCGGCTCGGCCAGGTGACGCGGGCGATCATGGCGCAGCGCGACGAGGCGCTGGCGACCGGCGTCGACGTGCACAGGGCCTCCGCCGTCGCCTTCGGCGTCAGCCTGGGGCTGGCGGCGGCGGCGGGCGTCATGGCGCCATTCATGTTCGGCTCGTTCAATGTGTCGATGGGCCATGACATCAACATCCTGGCCTTTGTCGTCATCGTCATCGGCTCGCTCGGCGATCCGCTCGGCGCCGTGCTCGGCGGCCTGATCTATGGCGTGGCGCTGATGCTGATGCAGAAATATCTCAGCTCCTGGGCGAACCTGCTGCCCGACCTGCTGCTGATCGCGATCCTGCTGATCCGGCCGAGCGGCTTGCTCGGAAGGCAGGCGCGGAATGCCTAGGTTCTTGCGCCACGCGCTGCTGACCTTCGTTCCCGTGATCGGCGCGCTCACTGTGGCGCCCTGGCTCTATCCGAACCAGCTGCTGCTGTTCAATTTCATCGTCTTCCTCATTCTCGCGCAGGGCGTGAACATCATCTACGGCTTCACCGGCTATCTGCCCTTCGGCTATGTCGGCTTCTTCGGCGCCGGGGCCTATGGCTTCTCGCTTTCGGTGCTGCATCTGCATTTCTCGGCCTTTCCGGCGCTGGCCGTCGGCGCCCTGTGCGCTGTTATGCTCGGGATGTTGCTCACGCCGCTGCTGCGGCTGTCGGGCGCCTATTTCGCCATCGCCAACCTCGCCGCCGGCATGGCCGCCTTCCAGATCGTCTCCAACCCCGACCTGACGGAGATCACCCGCGGTCCCTACGGCGTGTCGCTTTCCGGCGTCTATGCCCCCGACCTCGCCTATGGCGTGGCGCTGGGCGTCCTCGCCTTCACCCTGGCGCTGGTGATTTTCCTGCGCAATTCGCGCTTTGGCCTGGCGCTGCAGGCGATCCGCGAGGATGCGGTGACGGCGGGCATGGCTGGCGTCAATGTCGTGCGGCTGCGCACCCTGTCCTGGCTGCTTTCGGCGCTGGTCGCGGGTCTCGCGGGGGGCGTCTACGCCTGGTATGTCTCGGTTTTCTATCCCGAGACCGTGTTCTCCTCGAATTTCTCCATCTTCGCCATCGTCTTCGCGCTGTTCGGCGGGGTCGCGACCATCACCGGGCCGATCCTTGGGGTGATCCTGCTCTATGGCGCCTATAACGCCATCGGCATCTCCGCGCCGCAATATTTTCAGCTGATCTATGGCCTGCTGATCATGGGGCTGGTGCTGTTCCTGCCCGAGGGACTGGTTTCGATCTTCAAGCGCTGGGGGATCGATGTCCCCTAAGCCCCCCGCGCTGTTGCGCGTCAAGAATCTGGTCAAGAATTTCGGCGGCTTCCGCGCCCTTTCCGGCGTAAGTTTCCATGTCGCGCCCGGGGAGGTGCTGGGGCTGGTTGGCCCCAACGGCTCGGGCAAGACCACCTGCATCAATGTCATCACCGGCCTCTATCGGCCCTTGGCCGGCCGCGTGATCTTCGACGGGCGCGACGTCGGCGGCCTGCCGTCGCACAAGATGGTCCATCTGGGCGTGGCCCGCACCTTCCAGGTTCCCAAACCCTTCATGACGCTGACCGCGCGCGAGAACATCGAAGTGGCCGCGACTTACGGCGGCGGACCGCCGGTGGACATGGCCGCGCTGCTCGCCTCGGTCGGACTCGACGGGCTGGCGGGCAAGCGGGCGTCGGAACTCAATTCCGTGCAGCAGAAGATGCTCGATCTCGCCCGGGCGCTGGCGACCGGCCCGCGCCTGCTCTGCGTCGACGAACTGGCGGCGGGGCTGACGCATGGCGAACTCGATTCCGTCGCGCAACGGCTGCGCGCGCTCGCCGCCGGCGGCGTCGCCATGCTGGTGGTCGAACATTTGATGAGTTTCATCGATCAGGTGACCGACCGGGTGATCGTGATGAACGCCGGCAAGGAGATTTTCGAGGGCGTGCTCGCCGACGCGGTCCAGGATCCGCAGGTGGTCGAAGTCTATCTCGGAGCCGACCATGGCTGAGATTCTGCGTCTCGGAAGGGGTCGAGGCGAGCTATGGCGCCGTTCAGGCGCTGTGGGGCGCCGGCGTCAGTTTGCCGGAGGGCGAAACCCTTGTCCTGCTCGGCTCCAACGGCGCCGGCAAGACAACTCTGCTCAAGGCGCTGATGGGGCTGATACCCTCGAAGGCGAGCCGCCTCGATTTCGCGGGGCGCGACATAAGGACGCTCAGGACCGACGCGCGGGTGCGCGCGGGCATGGCCTACATGTCGGAAATCGGCTGCTTCCCGACGCTCACCATCGACGAAAATATCCGCATCGGCGGTCATTTCGTCGCGGCTTCCGCCTTGCGGCGGCGCACGGAGGAGCTTTACGAAACCTTCCCGGCGCTGGCCAATCGCCGCTCGACGCTGGCGGGCGCGCTTTCAGGCGGCCAGCGGAAGATGCTCGGCATCGCCAAGGCGCTGGCGGGCGAACCGCGCCTTTTGCTGATGGACGAGCCCTCTTCCGGCCTGTCGCCGCTGCTGGTCAAGGAGGTGATCGCGCTGCTGGGGAAATTCCGCGGCGGCGGCTTGTCGCTGCTCATCGCCGAGCAGAACGTGAATTTTCTGGCGCTTGCCGATCGCGTCGCGACGCTTGAGGGCGGGCGGATCGGTTTTGCCGGAACGGTCGAGGCGCTGCATGCCGACGGCGCCCTGCGCCGCGCCTATTTCGGGTTGAAGTGATCGTCGTCAATAGGCGCGCGGCAGGCCGAGGCGATGCTCGGCGAGATAGGACAGGATGAGATTGGTCGAGATCGGCGCCACCTGATAGAGGCGGGTCTCGCGGAACTTGCGCTCGATGTCGTAGTCGGCGGCAAAACCGAAGCCTCCAAAGGTCTGGATGCAGGCGTTGGCCGCCTCGTTGGAGGCGTCCGCCGCCAGCAGCTTGGCCATGTTGGCCTCGGCGCCGCAGTCCTTGCCCGCCTCATAGAGCGCGAGGCCTTCGCGAACCATCAGCTCCGCCGCGCGCATGTTGGCGTAGGCGCGCGCCAGCGGGAACTGGACGCCCTGGTTTCGGCCGATCGGCCGGCCGAAGACCTCGCGCTCGCAGGCATAGGCGGAAGCCTTCTGCAGGAACCATTTGGCGTCGCCGACGCATTCGGCGGCGATGAGAAGCCGTTCGGCGTTCATGCCGGAGAGGATGTAGCGAAACCCCTTGCCCTCTTCGCCGACAAGGTTTTCGGCGGGCACCCGCATGTCGTCGAAGAAAATTTCGGTCGTGGCGTGGTTCATCATCGTCCGGATCGGGCGGATCGTCAGGCCGTGGCCCAGCGCCTCGCGCATGTCGACGATGAACACCGACAATCCGTCGGTACGCTTGCCTTCGGCGCGCTTGGCGACGTCGGCTCGCGGCGTGGTGCGGGCCAGCAGCAGCATGAGGTCGGAATGTTCTGCCCGGCTGGTCCAGATCTTCTGACCCTTGACGACATAATGGTCGCCGTCGCGGCGGGCGAAGGTGGTGATCGACGAGGTGTCGGAGCCGCTCCCCGGCTCGGTCACGCCGAAAGCCTGCATGCGCAAGGCGCCGGAGGCGACGCTCGGCAGTATCCGCGCCTTCTGCTCGGGATTGCCGTGCCGCAGCACCGTTCCCATCACATACATCTGCGCATGGCAGGCGCCGCCATTGCAGCCGGCGCGCTGGACCTCCTCCAGGATCGCGGCGGCCGCCGACAGGCCGAGACCGGAGCCGCCATGATCTTCCGGGATCAGGGCGGAGAGAAAGCCGGCCTCAGTGAGCGCCCGCACGAATTCGGTCGGATACGCCATCTTCTCGTCGAGGGCGCGCCAATATTCGCCGGGATAATCGGCGCAGAGCCGCGCGACGGCGTCCCTTATGTCCTGATGGTCGAGCGGAGCGTGCAACATTGGCTAACCGTTTCAAAGACTGAAACTATATTTCGCAAAAAAGCCGGCGTCAACGTGCGCGCCCGTCCCACGCCAGGCGGTCGGCAAGGCGATTGAGTTTTGCATTTTCATGAATTAGAGTTTCAAGCAATGAAATAAAATCCAGGAGAATCGATGGCTTGGCCGGTGGAAGTCGCGGCGGCGGGAGCCGGCGCATGACCGACGATCGCGAAAAACAGCGCGCCCTCGAGGGCGTGCGTGTGCTCGATCTCTCGCGGGTGCTCGCCGGTCCCTGGTGCTCGCAGATGCTCGGCGATCTCGGCGCCGACGTGATCAAGGTCGAATCGCCCGGGCGGGGCGACGACACCCGCGCCTGGGGGCCGCCCTTCCTGCCTCCGGCGACGCCGCAGACCGGCAACCCGCACGGGGAAAGCGCCTATTATCTCGGCGCCAACCGCAACAAGCGCTCCATCGCCGTGGACTTCGCCAACCCCGAGGGCGCCGCGCTGATCCGCCGGCTGGCGGAGAATTGCGACGTCGTGATCGAGAACTACAAGGTCGGCGGCCTCGCCAAATATGGTCTCGACCATGCCAGTTTGCGCGCCATCAATCCGCGTCTCGTCTATTGCTCGATCACCGGCTTTGGCCAGGACGGTCCCTATGCCGATCGGGGCGGCTATGATTTCGTCGTCCAGGCGATGGGCGGCCTGATGAGCGTGACCGGCCTTCCCGACGACGAGCCCGGCGGCGAGCCGTTGCGGGCGGGCGTCGCCGTCTGCGACCTCTTCACCGGAGTCTATGCGGCGACGGCGATCCTGGCGGCGTTGCGCCACGCCGAGCGCACCGGGGAGGGCCAGGTCATCGACTGCGCGCTGCTCGATACGCAAGTGGCGGTGCTGGCCAACCAGGGCATGAGCTGGCTGGTCGGCGGGGTGATCGGCGAGCGCATGGGCAATCGGCATCCGACGGTCGTTCCCTACCGCGTTTTCCGCGCCCGCGATCGTGCGATGGTGGTGGCGGTCGGCAATGACGGACAATATCGCGCGCTGTGCCGGGCGCTTGACCGCAAGGATCTGCTGGAGGATCCGCGCTTCCTCACCAACAGCCTGCGCATCGCCCATCGCGACGTGCTGGAGGCGGACCTGGGCGGGACCATCGTGCGCTTCGACGCCGCCGAACTCACGGAGAAGCTGGTCGCAGCCGGCGTGCCGGCCGGACCGATCAACCGGGTCGACCAGGTCTTCGCCGACCCGCAGGTGCGCCATCGCGAGGTGGTCCACCTTTTCACCCGCGACGATGGCGTGGATATTCCGACCGTCGGCTATCCGCCGCGCCTGTCGGTGACCGGCGCCGATTATCGCCGGCCGCCGCCGCGCCTGGGCGAACATACTTTTGAGGTGCTGGAGGCCGATCTCGGCTTGAGCCAAACCGAGATCGAAAGACTGGTCGCTGGGGGCGCCATCGCCGGATTTTGAATTCTAGTGGCCGTTGAACACCGGCTTGCGCTTGGCGCGGAAGGCGGCGACGCCTTCCTTGAAATCTTCCGAGCCGAAAGCCACGGTCTGGGCATGGGCCTCGTCTTCCAGAAACGCCTCGAGCGAGTTCTCGTGCGCGCGGGCGATCAGGCGCTTGGTCAGGCCGAGCGAGACCGAAGGACCCGCGGCGAGGCTTTCCGCCAGCTCCAGCGTGCGATCGAACAATTCCTCGGGCGGGAACAGCCGCGAGACGAAGCCGAGCCGAAAAGCCTCTTCGGCGGAGACGTCGCGGTTGGTCAGCAATATGTCCTTGGCGCGAATGGCGCCCACGGCGCGCGACAGCGTGTGGACCACGGCGAGGTCCGGCGCGGCGCCGACGCCGGGAAAGCCCGCCTTGAAGCGGGCGTCCGCCGCGGCGCAGACAATGTCGCCCATCAGCGCCAGCGACAGGCCGGCTCCGGCGGCGACGCCATTGACGGCGGTCAGGACCGGCTTTTCCGTGGAAAGCAGACGGCTGACCCAATCATGGGTCGCCTGCATGCGGCGGCGCACGGCGACCGTCCGATGCTCGTCCATGGTGCGCAGGTCGCCGCCGGCGCAGAAGGCGCGGCCGTTCCCCGTGATCATGATCGCCCGGATCTCGGCATCGGGCAGCAAGGTCGCCACCGCCTTGGCCATGCCGTCCTTGATGCCCTGCGACAGGGCGTTGAGTGACGAGGGCTCGTTGAGGGTCACGATCCCGACCCGGCCGCGTCTTTCCAACCTTACCGAAACCTCCGCCATGACCCTCTCCTTTGCTCGGCGCCTATCGCGAAAACAAGCCTAGACGAAAATGAGCGGTTAGGCGATATTGCGAAAGGACATTTCATCAAACGAAATGCGCGACCCCTCAGAGGTCACCGGGGAAATGCCGAAAAATACGACGCTGGATCAGATTCTGGGGCTGTTGAAGCCGGGCATGCGCGTGCTTCTTCACGCCGGCCCCGCGGAATCGCTCGCGCTCCGGCAAGCGTTGCGCGCGGCGCCCGAACATGCCGCGGACGTCACCTTCACCGGCCTGTTCATCCCCCACATCAACAGCTTCGATTATGGCTCGCTGACGGCCACGACCCGGGTGGAAAGCCTGTTCGTCCCCGCCGTCGCACGAAAAACCTTCGAGGCCGGGCGCCTCGATTTGCTGCCGATCCATTATTCGGCCTTTCCCGATCATTTGCGCCGTTTTCCCGTCGACCTCGCGCTGCTGCATCTGCCGCCGGCGCTTAACGGGCGCTTCTCGTGCGGCGTGGCCGGCGACATCGCCGAGGGCGCGCTGCGCTTCGCCCGCCGCGTCGTCGTGCTGGTCGATCCCTCGCTGCCCTCTACGCACGGCGGCGTGGCGCTCGATGCGGACGACGCCGAGGCCGTGGTCGAGATCGAGGAGACCGCGCCGCCGCCGGAGGTCGAGGACCCCGATGATCCCCGGCTCGACCGTCTGGCCGTCGCCGTGGCCGGTCTGGTCGAGGATGGCGACACGTTGCAGATCGGCATCGGGCGCCTGCCCGAGAGCGTGTTGCGAAAGCTCGTCGACCGCCGCCGCCTCCGGTTTCATTCGGGCATGATCACCGACGAGGTCGCCGCCCTGTTCGAAGCCGGCGCCATCGCCGAGCGCTCTTCCGGCGATCCCCTGGGCGACGCGGCGCCGATCCTGACCGGCATAGCCCATGGCGGCGCGACTGTGCGCCGCCTTGCCGCCCGCGAGGAAGTTGCGGTCCATGGCGTCGACGTCACCCATGACATCAGGCGCATCGCGGCGATCCCGCGATTTGTCGCGATCAATTCCGCCATCGAGGTCGACCTGTTCGGCCAGGTCAACAGCGAGGCCATCGGCGCCCGCCAGGTCAGCGGCATTGGCGGCGCGGTCGATTTCACCCGGGCGGCGCGGCTGTCGCCCGGGGGGCGCGCAATCGTGGCGCTGCAATCGCGCTTCGGCGAAAAACCCCGTATCGTCCCAAAGCTCGCCAGTGACGTCGTCAGCCTCGGCCGCGCCGACATGGACACGCTGGCGACCGAAAACGGCGCCGCGCGCCTGCGCGATCTCGGCCTCGACGCCCGCGCCGAAGCGATCATCGCCCTCGCCGACTCGCGCGACCGCGCCGCCCTGGCCGACGCCTGGGCGGCGATGCGCGCCAAGATGTGAGGCAGACATGCGCCTGACCCTTTCCCTCCCCCGCGCGCGAAAAATCTGCGGATCGCGGACCGCCACCATCTTCGGCGAGCGGCGCCGCAACTGGGCCGAGTTGCATGAGCGCGTGGCGCGGCTCGCCGGCGTCCTGCGCGATCTCGGCGTCCATGACGGCGCGCGCGCGGCGATCCTGTCGCATTCGAGCGACCGCTGGCTGGAGAGCGCCTTCGCCATCCTCTGGGCCGGCGGCGTCATCGTTCCGCTGAGCACGCGGGCCAGCGCGCAAGAACTTCTTCTCCCGCTCGCCGATGTCGAAGCCGAGGTGTTGCTGGTCTCCGACGATTTCTTGAATATGGTCCCGGAATTGCGCGCGAGCGTTCGCCACGTGGTCCATCTCGGCGAAGGCCCGACGCCGGCCGGTCTGCTCGACTATGAGGCGGCGCTGGCCAGCCGGGCGCCGGTCGAGGACGCCGCGCGCGCCGGCGACGATCTCGCCGCCATCTTCTTCACCGGCGGCACCACGGCGCGAGGCAAGGGCGTGATGCTCAGCCACGCCAATATCTACGCCAACGCCATGCAGAGCATGGCCCATTTCCAGTTCGACGACCGCACGGTCTATCTCCATGCGGGGCCGCTCTATCACCTCGCCGCGGGTTCGCGCATCTTCACCAACACGATCCTCGCGGCGACCCATGTCTTCATCCCGCGCTTCACGCCGGAAGCGCTGTTCGACGCCGTCGCACGGCATCGCATCACCATGACCTCGATGGTGCCGACGATGATGTCGATGATGCTGCACCATCCCTTGTTCGAGGGCGCGGACCTGTCGAGCCTCGATGTCATCGGCTATGGCGGCTCGCCCATGCCCGAGGCGCTGATCGTCGAATTGATGGAGCGCCTGCCGCATGTGCGCTTCGGCCAGGCCTACGGCATGACCGAATTGTCGCCGGCCTGCACCTATCTCGAGCCGCGCCACCACACGCTCGATCCTGCGAAGCGCCACTGGCTGAGTTCCGGCGGCCGCCCGGCGGTGGGCGTCGACATCCGCATCGTCGATGCGCAGGACCGCGAACTGCCCACGGGCGAAATCGGCGAAATCACCGTCGCCGGGCCCATTGTCATGCAGGGATACTGGCGACAACCGGAATTGACGCGCGAAGTCTTGCGGGGCGGCTACATGCACACCGGCGACATCGGCCGCATGGACGAGGATGGATTCCTCTACGTGCTCGACAGGCTGAAGGACATGATCGTCACCGGCGGCGAGAATGTCTATTCGGTCGAGGTCGAAATCGGCGATCCGCCAGCATCCCGACGTGGCGATGGTCGCGGTCGTCGGCGTTCCCTCTCCCGTCTGGGGCGAGGCCGTCCACGCCGTGGTCGTGCCGCGGGCCGGCGCTCAGCTCGACGCCGAGACGATCATAGCGCATTGCCGCCGCCGTCTCGCCGCCTTCAAGGCGCCGCGCTCGGTCGAGTTCCGTGAGGAGATGCCGCTGACGGCGGCCAACAAAATCCTGAAGAGCGAATTGCGGCGGCCGTTTTGGCAGGGAGCGTCACGGAATGTCGGGTGAAAAGCACAAGGGCGGCGTCGTCACAGGCGCGGATTTCCTGTCTTTCGACAGGCTGGAACAGCGGGCGCGCAAAATCGCCGGCGGCCTCGCGGCCATGGGCGTCGGCGCAGGCGATTGCGTCGCATTGCTGATGCGCAACGACGCCGCCTTTCTGGAAGTCTCCTATGGGGTGATGCGGCTCGGCGCCTATGCCGTGCCGATCAACTGGCATTTCGCGCCGGAGGAAGTGGTTTTCATCCTTGGCGATTGCGGCGCCAAGGCGCTGTTCGCCCATGACGAATTCTTTGACGCCGTCGCGGCGGAGCTGGACCCGGGGCTTGCCTGCTTCGTCACCAGGGCGCCGAAAGGCTCAGCCACGGCCATCGACTACGAGGCGTGGCTCACTGCGCAGGCCGAACATGCCGGCCCCATCCAGGCCGCGCCGATGAGCATGATCTACACCTCGGGAACCACAGGCCGCCCCAAAGGCGTGCAGCGCCACGCCCCGACGCCTGAAACGGCGGCGACGCTCGATGCGATGCGGGCGACGGTCTACGGCCTGAAGCCCGGCGTCCGCGCGCTGTTGCCAGGGCCGCTCTATCATTCCGCGCCGAACAGCTTCGGCCTGCGCGCCGGCAAGATCGGCGAAGCGCTGGTGCTGATGGAGCGCTTCGATCCCGAGCATTTGCTGCAGCTGATCGAGGCGGAGGCGATCGACACCATGTTCATGGTGCCCACCATGTTCATCCGGCTGCTGAAACTGCCGGAGGACGTTCGGCGGCGCTATGACGTGTCGTCGCTGCGCCATGTCATCCATGCCGCCGCGCCCTGTCCGGCAGACGTCAAGCGGGCGATGATCGACTGGTGGGGGCCGGTGATCTGGGAGTTTTACGGCGGCACCGAATCCGGTCCTGTGTCCTTCTGCTCCAGCGAGGACGCGCTGAAGAAGCCCGGCTCCGTCGGCCCTGTGACGCCGGGGGCGGAACTGCGCATCCTCGACGACGAAGGGCGCGAAGTCCCGCAGGGCCAGGTCGGCGAAATCTTTTCCCGCTTCGACGCCTATCCCGACTTCACCTATCACAATGATCCGGCCAAGCGGCGCGAGGTCGAACGCGACGGCTTCATCACCTGCGGCGACGTCGGCTATCTCGACGCCGACGGCTATCTCTTCCTCTGCGACCGCAAGCGCGACATGGTGATTTCCGGCGGCGTCAACATCTATCCGGCCGAGATCGAGGCGGTGCTGCACGCCATGCCGGGGGTGCTGGATTGCGCGGTGTTCGGCATTCCCGATGCGGAGTTCGGCGAGTCGCTGATGGCGATGGTCGAGCCGCGCGACGGGTATGTGCTCGACCCCGAGGCGATCCGCAAGCATCTCGGCCTGCATCTCGCGCATTACAAGGTGCCGAAAACGGTTGAGATCCGCACGGGCCTGCCGCGCGAGGACAGCGGCAAGATTTTCAAGCGCCGCCTGCGCGACCCCTATTGGGCCGCGACGGGGCGGAACATCTGAGGCCTTGCAAAGGGCGCCGTCAGTCTCCGAGGCGCCCGACGATCGAAATCGAACACACGTTCTGATGCGGGAAGCCGCCGAGATTATGGGTGAGCCCGATGCGCGGCAGTTCCTTGCGCTGGCGCTCGCCGGCGCGGCCCTGCAACTGCAGATACATCTCGTAGATCATCCGCAGCCCCGACGCGCCGATAGGATGGCCGAAACATTTCAGCCCGCCGTCGATCTGGCAGGGCAGGGTCCCCTCGGCGTCGTAGAAACCGTCGAGCACGTCGAAGATCGCGCGGCCCTCGGCGGAAATATGCAGGTCTTCCATGGTCACCAGTTCGGTCACGGAAAAACAGTCATGCACTTCGATCAGGTTGACCTCTTTGCGGGGGTCGGCGATCCCGGCTTCGCGATAGGCGCGCGAGGCGGCGATGCGGGTGGTGGCGAAATAGCTGCCGTCCCAGGAGTTATGCTGCGCCTCGACGCCATTGGAGACGGCGACCTGCAGGGCCTTGACGGTGATGAGGTCGTGCTTGCCGAGCGAACGGGCGATCTCGGGCGTCGTCACGATGGCGCAGGCCGAGCCGTCCGACACGCCGCAGCAATCGTAAAGCCCGAGCGGCTCGGCGACGGTCGGCGCGTTCAAGCACCGTGTCGATGGTGATGCGGTTGCGCAGATGCGCCTTGGGATTGCGCGCGCCATTGTCGTGGCTCTTGACCGAAATATGGGCCATGGCCCGTTTCAGATCTTCGGGCGACGCGGCGTGCTTGGCGCGATAGGCGGCGGCGAGCTGGGCGAAATTGCCCGGCGCCGAGGAATTGGGCCAGGTCATGTTGTTGAGCGTGCCGCGTCCGCGCTGCGGCAAGCCGCCATAGCCGGTGTCCTTGAGCTTTTCGACGCCGAGCGCGAGGGCGATGTCGGCGGCGCCCGAGGCCACCGCATAGACCGCGCCGCGAAACGCCTCGGTGCCCGAGGCGCAGTAATTTTCCACGCGGGTCACGGGGATATAGGGCAGGCGCAGGGCCATGGCGAGCGGCACGGCGGACTTGCCGACATGCTGCTCCTCGATGGCCGTGGCGAGCCACGCGGCGTCGATCTGTTTGGTCTCGACGCCGGCGTCCGCTAGCGCCTCGACATAGGCCTCGACCATCAGGTCTTCGGCGTTCATGTCCCAGCGTTCGCCGAACTTCGAACAGCCCATGCCGAGAATGGCGACCTTGTCGCGGATGCCCTTGGCCATATCAGCTCCTCATGGCGGCCGGCGCCGCCTTCCAGAAATAGCGGCGATAGCCGCGCGCCGAATCGAAATCCTTGATGCGGAACATCATCTTCATGTCCCGCCCGACCTCGAGGTCGGCTTCGTCGACGTCGGTGAAATCCATCATCCAGCGCCCGCCGCCGGGAAACTGGATCATGCCGTAACAGGCCGGCGGATCGGGCGAATAGGTCAGCCGGTCGGCGGTGTAGGAATTCACCTTGCCGATCTTTTCCGCGAAGGGCTCGGGCGTCTGCGTGTCGATGGCGTTGCAGTTCGGCTCGACGCAGATGCGCGTCTTCGGGAACTGCCGGGCGCCGCATTTGGAGCAGACGCCGCCGATGAAAGAGGTCACCGCCGCGCGGTTGCGCCATTGCGCCGACAGCGCGGTCTGCTTGTCGGCTTCGGAACGCATGCCGCGTTCGAGAGTCAGGCTGTCGTTGAAGGCGACATATTTGGAATAATTCGTCTCCGCGCGTTTGCGGGCGAGGTGACCCGTCACGCCCAGCCCGCGCGCAGCGGTCGCGATCGCGGGCATTGTCTCGAACAGCAGCGCGTCGGCGCCCTGGCCGAAGCCGACCAGCAGAATTCTTTCGCCGGGCTTCGCGTTTTCAAGGGCCGCCGCCAGCATGACCAGCGGATGGGCCGCGCCGGTGTCGCCGCATGTCCCCGCCAGATTGTCGGCGATCGTGGTTTCCGCAAGACCGGCCGCCTTGGCCATGAAGCCGGCGAGGCGGGGCAGGGCCGAGGGCATCAGGAAGCGCGTCACGTCGGCGGGTCCGAGGCCGGCCGACTTCAAGCATTCGGCGATGACCGGCGGAACGAGCGCGGTATAGCCGGCGTCGCGAATCCAGCGCTCCTCCCACTGGTAGTCGGTCGGATGCTCCTCGGTGCGGTAGTGGTCGACGAAATCGGCGGTGCGGGTGGCCTCGCCGATCAGCCGGGCGACCGGTTCTCCCTCGCCGACGATCATCGCGGCGGCGCCGTCGCCACTGGTCATTTCATAGGGCGACGCCGCGGAGGTCGGCCGCTTCTCGGCGGCGACGACCAGGGTCTTGCCGGCGCCGGTCAGGGCGTCGAGCAGCGCCGAAGTCGCGCCGCGCTGGCTGGCGGCGGTATCGAAGGCGCGGGCGCCCTCCTTGAGCGACAGCGCCTCGCAGACAATGCCGGCGTTGAGCCGGTCGAGGAAGGGAAAGGTGGTCGAGGCGAAACGAACCGTCTCGATCTCGCCGCGCGGGCGGGCGCCGAGCGCGTCGCGCGCGGCTTCCACAGCCATGGTGACGCTGTCTTCGTCCCAATTGGCCATGGCGCGCTCGCCCTTGGCCTGGCCTTTCAAGGCGGCGTTGAACCAGCCGTTGGCGTCGGCGATGGCTTTGCGCTGCAGGCGGAGGCGCGGCAGATAGGCGCCGAAAGACAAGATGCCCTTTGTCATCAGATCGGGTCCCAGGAAAATACGTCGGCCGAGCGCTCCAGCGGCACGAAGGAGCGCTTCAGCGCGGGAATGCCGTGTTCGGCCAGCGTGGCGCAGGTCCAGCCTTCGGAGCGATGCACCGAGCGCACCGGGCGCGACTGGCTCATCAGGAAAATCTCGTTCATGCGCACGGCGAAGATTTGCCCCGTCACCTCGTGCGCCGCGTCCGACAGCAGGAATGCGGTCAGCGGCGCGATCTTTTCGGGCCCCATCGCCTGCATGCGCGCGACGCGCTGTTTTTCAGCCTCGGTTTCCGCGGGAATGGTGCCGATCAGCCGGCTCCAGGCGAAAGGCGACACGCAATTGGAGCGCACGCCGAAGCGATTCATGTCCAGCGCGATGGACTTCGACAGGCCGACAATGCCCATCTTGGCGGCGGCGTAATTGGCCTGGCCGAAATTGCCGACGAGTCCCGAGGTCGAGGTGAAATGGACGAAGGAGCCGCTGCCCTGTTCCTTGAAATAGGGCGCGGCGGCATGGGACATGTAAAACGAGCCCATCAGGTGGACCTGGATCACCAGTTCGAAGTCGACCACGCTCATGCGGTGGAAGATGCGGTCGCGCAGGATGCCGGCATTGTTGACGATGCCGTCGATGCGGCCGAACGCGGTCACCGCCGTCTCGACAATGCGCTTGGCGCTGCCGGGTTCCGCGACGCTGTCGGCGCTGGCGACGGCCTCCCCGCCGGCGGCGTGGATTTCCTCCACCACCTGTTCGGCCGGCGTGGCGTTGGCGCCGCCCTCGCCGTCGGCTGCGCCGCCGAGGTCGTTGACGACGACTTTCGCGCCCTCGCGCGCGGCGAGAAGGGCGATCTCCCGGCCGATGCCGCGTCCCGCTCCGGTGACGACGACGGATTTGCCCTTCAGAGATTGACCCTGCAACGTCTGCGTTTCGCTCATGCCCTAGGCTCCCAACCCCTCGACTTTTGCCGACAAACTTCGCAGACGCACGCTCTCGAGTTCAATAATTTCAAAACGAGATTTCACTTGACGAAACGATGGGACGTTGCATTCTGGCCGAAACAAGAAGGATCGGAGGACGCCATGGACCTGCCCTGGCAGCCAGAGCATGAGCAATTTCGCGAGACCGCGCGCCGCTTCGTCGAACGCGAGATCGCGCCCTATCACGCGCAATGGGAGAAGGACGGCGTGGTCAGCCGCGACGCCTGGCGCAAGGCGGGCGAAACCGGTCTGCTGCTGACGGCGATCCCCGAGGAATATGGCGGCGGCGGCGCCGATTTCCTCACCAGCGTGATCATGGTCGAGGAAATGCAGCGCGGGATGTATTCCGGTCCCGGCTTCCGGCTGCACTCCGACATTGTCGCGCCCTATATCCTGCACCATGGCGCGGAGGCGCAGAAGCGCGCCTGGCTGCCGAAAATGGCGACGGGCGAGGTGATCACCGCCATCGCCATGACCGAGCCCGGCGCCGGCAGCGACCTGCAGGGCATTCGCACCTCGGCGCGGCGCGACGGCGACCATTTTGTCATCAACGGCCAGAAGACCTTCATCACCAATGGCCAGCTTGCCGATCTGGTGATCGTCGCCTGCAAGACCGATCAATCGGCCGGGGCCAAGGGCGTCTCGCTGATTCTGGTCGAAACTGATCGCCCCGGTTTTGCGCGCGGCCGCAATCTCGAAAAGATCGGCATGAAGGCGCAGGACACCTCGGAACTGTTCTTCGAGGACGTGCGGGTCCCCGTCGAAAACCTGCTCGGCCGCGAAGGCGGCGGCTTCGCCTGCCTGATGAACGAGTTGCCGCAGGAGCGCCTGCTGGTCGGCATCACCTCGGTGGCCGTCATGACCTCGGCGCTGGAATGGACCATCGCCTATACGCGCGATCGCAAGGCCTTCGGGCGTCCGCTCATCGACATGCAGAACACCCGCTTTCGTCTGGCCGAGGTGAAGACCGAAGTGACGGTGGCGCGGACGTTTCTCGAATCCTGCATCCGCAAGCACCTCGAGGGCAAGCTCGACGTGCCCACCGCCGCCATGTGCAAATACTGGCTGTCGGATCTCGAAGGCAAGGTCGTGGACACGTGCCTCCAGCTCTTTGGCGGCTATGGCTACATGCGCGAGTATCCCATCGCTCGCGCCTATGAGGACGCCCGCGTCCACCGCATCTACGCCGGCTCTAACGAAATCATGAAGGAAATCGTCGCTCGCAGCCTGTAAGATGGCGAGAGCGGGGAGGAGGACAAAACGTGGCGATCGACAGGGAAAAATTGCTGTCCTGGCGTGTTCCCGAGGTGGAGCATCGTTTCGAGGCGCGGGACACCATGCTTTACGCGCTGGGTTGCGGCGCGGGCGCCGATCCTCTCGACGAGAGCGACCTGAAATTCGTGTTCGAGGAAGGCCTCGTCGCCCTGCCAACCATGGCGGTGATCCTCGGCTATCCCGGCTTCTGGCTGCGCGACCCCGAGACCGGCGTGGACTGGAAACGCCTGCTGCATGGCGAGCAGGGCCTGATCCTGCACAAGCCCCTGCCGACCTCGGGCGTGGTGATCGGCCGGACCAGGATCACCAACCTGATCGACAAGGGCGCCGGCAAGGGCGCGCTGCTCTATTCCGCCCGCGACATTTTCGACCATGCGACCGGCGACCTGCTCGCCACCACCACGTCGACCACCTTTTTGCGCGGCGACGGCGGGTTCGGCGGCGAGGCGACGCCGGCGCCGCGTCCCCACGCCATCCCCGAGCGGCCTCACGACCTGTCGCTGGACCTGCCGACCGCCGCCAACGCCGCGCTGATCTATCGGCTCTCGGGCGATTACAACCCCCTGCACGCCAGTCCGCATGTCGCCGCGGCGGGCGGCTTCCCTCGCCCGATCCTGCATGGCCTGTGCACTTACGCCGTCGCCGGCCGCGCGGTGTTGCGCGCGACCTGCGGCAATGATCCCGCGCGATTGAAATCGCTGAAAGTCCGCTTCACCGCGCCGGTCTATCCGGGCGAAACCATCCGCACCGAGATCTGGCGCGATGAGGATACCGTTTCGTTCCGCGCCTGGGCGGTCGAGCGTGATTTGCTGGTGCTGGACAATGGCTGGGCGGAAATCACAGGGGGATGAAGAAGACCACGACCGCCGACACCAGGACGGCGGCGATGGTGAAGCGGCCGTTCCAGGCCAGGCCGACCTCGCTTGAGCTGCGACCGATCAGCGAAGCGGTCATCACCAGGCTCGACATCAGCGGCGCCGCGCCGATGACGCAGGTCCAGCCCAGCGCCAGCGCCAGCACCGCGTGGGCGTGGGATAATCCGGGCACGCTGATCGAGTAGAGGGTCGCGGCGAGGATCGAGGTGGAGATCATCGGATTGAGGCCCAGGAACCCAAGCGCCACGACGCTGCAGGTGAGGCCGGCGGCGATGACGCCGGGCGGCAGCGCGGCGGCCGCGAAGGCGGCCTGAAGCGCCTGCCGCGGCGCCAGCGCCGCCAGCACCACGCCGAGGAAACCCGAGGCCGCGAAGATCGAAATCTCATTGGCGAAATTGGGCCAGCGCGCCACGCCGTCCCGGCGCAAGTGATTGACGGTGAAGGCGAAGACGTGGCCTTTCTTCTGTCCGACGGCGATGCCGAGCAGCCAGAGCGCGGCATAGACAGGCACGAGATTGACCAGGATGGCCTGGAACGGGCGGCCGGTCAGCATTTCCGCCAGCATGGCAAGGCCCGAGAGCGCCCCGATGTGTCCGATCAGCTTGAACAGCGCGGGAAGACCCTTGGGATCGTCGACCACGGCGCGGGGCCGGGTCGGGCGGGGAAATTCGAAGCGGTCGAAGACGAAGCCGAGCGCCATGAAGCCGAGCGCGGCGGCGAAGCCATAGGGCGCAATCTCGATCCAGGGGAGATCGGGCATCGAGGCCAGCAGGAGATTGAGCGCCAGTCCGAGCGGCGACCACAGGGCGATGCAGGCGAAGCCGCGCATGACCGCGAGGGTCATCCGGCGCTCGCGCAGCGCCACGATGCGCGGATCGCCATTGCCGGCCTCCAGCGTGTTGGCGCGCTGGGTCATGTCGATCAGCAAAGCGAGCCCGCCGATGTTGAGCAGGATGCCGAAGATATGGCCGCCGACGGTCAGCGCCAGATAGCGCCGGCTCGGCGGCTGGCGGGCGAGCAGCGCGCCGGCCGCCGACGCCGTGTCGGACGCCCCGGCCGCCGCGCGCAAAAGGCCGAGCATGGCGACGAAAACCGGAAAGAAGCTCATCCGGGCGATGGCCTTGGCGAGCAGGGCGAAGCCGTCGACGCGCGTCAAAACCACGACGCAAAGCGCGAGACAGAGCAGCAGCAGGATCTTGGCGTTGAGCGTGATCCGGTCCCAGCACAGGACGAAATAGCCGATCAGCAAGGGCGTCGCGAGCAGGGCGGCCCAATTCCAGCCGAACAGGGCCTGGGCGTCGACCGCCGGCGCCAGGGCGAGCAGGCACCAGGCCGCCGCGGGTACGCGTCCATGGTCATGCCCTTCGACATGAGCGGGTTTGGCGTCAGGGGGCACGGCGGACAAGGCCCTCCAGCCGGCGCACGGCTTCCTCGGCCTCGCTTACAAGGGTCGCGATGATGTCGGCGAGGGGTTCGACCTTGTTGGCGAAGGCGAGCGCCTGTCCCATGGCCAGCGCGCCGCGCGACGCATCGCCGGTGAGGTAAGCTTCGCGGCCGATCTTTCCGGAGACCAGCGGTAGGATGGTCTCGAGCGAACCCTCGCCCCGCGCCTCGATCGCCGCGACTTCGGCGGCGGTGTCGTTGCGCAGGATGCGGATGGTGTTGCGCAGGGACTGCATGACCAGAATCGTGTCGCTTTCCTTCGCCGCGGCCACGCGGGCCTTGAAGTCGGGATGGGCCCAGAGCTCCTCGGCGACCAGGAACCGCGTGCCGATGACGACGCCGTCCGCGCCCATGGCGAGCGCTGCGGCGATCTGGGAGCCGCTGCCCACGCCGCCGCCGATGCAATAGGGAATGGTCAATTTTCGCGCCGCCGTGGCCGCCTGCACGAAGCTGCCGATCAGCTCCAGTCCGGGATGGCCGCCGCACTCATAGCCGACGATCGACACGGCGTCGACGCCCGCGGCTTCGGCGCTGACCGCGAAACGCACCGAGGGGACCTTGTGGATCACCTTGACGCCGGCGTCGCGCAGCATGGGCAGGTATTCGGCGGGCGAGCGGCCGGCGGTCTCGACAAAGGCGACCCTCTCGCGAACGACCACGTTCATGATTTCGTTGACCCGCTCATGGGCGGCGAGTTTGGGCAGCATGGAGACGTTGACGCCGAAGGGGCGGCCTTCGGTCAGGTCGCGGCAGCGCCGGATCTCGGCGGCGAGCGCGGCGTCGTCCTGGAAACTCGCGGCGGTGATGAAGCCCATGGCCCCGCCATTGACCGCCGCGGCGACGTATTTCGCATCGGCGAGCCATTGCAGGCCGCCGGCCAGGATCGGGTGGCGAATGCCGAACAGCCCGGTGATCCGGGTGCGGAAGGGCGCCTCCATGACGGGGGCCGGCGGCGCTGCGACGGTCATGTCGTTTCCTTTGGCGAGTCCTCGCGGATGTGGCGGACGACGCCGGTCGCGGTGGCGATCAGGCGTCCCGCGTCATCGGTGACTTCGCCCTCGACGATGCAAAGCGACTTGCCGCCGCCTTGCGGCTTCGCCCTGGCGTGCAGCGTCCCGTGGCGGGCGGGGGCGATGAAATTGGTCGTCAGCGACACGGCGACGACGCGGCCGACAATGGCGCCGTCGACAAGCCGGCAGCAGGAAATCGAGCAGACGGTGTCGAGCAGCGACAGGATCACGCCGCCATGCACGGCGCCATTGCGGTTGAGGAATTCCGGCCGCACCGCAAGGGTGAAATAAGGCGCGCCGTCGGGCCATTCGACGACGCGAATGCCGAGGAAATCGGCGAAACCCGGAATAGCGGTCGGCGCCGGGCGATTTTCGTTTGCTGTGGTCATCGCTGTCTCTTTCCCGTCCACTGTTTCATGATCGGGGGAAACGGGTCAAGTCTGCGAAACCTTGTTTCAACGTGCGAAATGGGTCTTGCCGCTCCCCGGACGCGCTGGTATCGTCGGCCATCAAGACAAGAATGTGCGCGCGGACAAGCGACGCACGCCGTCGGGAGGCTTCATGGTCACACGTCGTCAATTCGGGCTTGGCCTCTCGGCCGCGGCGCTGCTGCCGGCCGGCGCGCGCGCCGGGGGCAATGTCGTTCGCGTGGGCATGATCCAGCCGATGAGCGGGGCCTATTCGGCCTATGCCCAGGAGGGACAGCCGGCCTTCGACTACATGATCGAGAAAATCAACGCCGCGGGGGGCGTCAAGAGCCTGGGCGGCGCGAAGATCGAGATCGTTCTCGCCGACGACGCCAGCCAGCCGGCGCGCACCGCGGCCGAGGCCCGGCGCCTCGCGACCGAGGAAAACTGCGTCATGCTGGTCGGCTCGATGCTTAGCGGCCAGATGATGGCGGTGACGCCGGTCATTGACGAATTGCAGATCCCGACCCTGTCGATCTGGGCCGGCGGCTCCCGGTCGAATTACTTCTTTTCGCTCGGCTTTCCCTATGATCGCGGCTACGCCCAATCCATGTACGACATGGTCGAGTGGCTGCGCGACAAGCAGGGTTTTGCGCTGAAAACCGTGGTTCCCGCCTATTCCAACTATGAGGCGGGCCAGCAGACCAATAAATTCCTGGTGGAGAAACTCAAGGCGGGCGGCTTCGAGGTGATCGGCGAGGCGCCGCTCGACACCAAGGCGCAGGACCAGACTCCGGCAATGATCCGCATCCGCTCGATGAAGCCCGATCTCGTCATGGGCCTCGTCACGCCGCGGGATGGCCTGCTGCTGCACCAGGCCCGCTACAATCTTTCCTATCACGACAGCCTGTTCGTCGGCGGCACCGGCGGCTATTCCGACCTGTCGCTGTGGCGCGATCTCGGCCCCGAGATCGGCAAAGCCGTATTGACCAAAAACCTGTTCGGCATGACCGGCTTTTCGCCGGGCGCGAGAATTGCGTCCATGCAGGCGATCGTGCAGGAGTTGCGCGGGGTCAAGACCATCAAGACCATCGGCCAGGGCGCGATTCAGGCGGCTCAGGCGGCGCGCGTCCTGCAGCGCACGCTGGAGGCGGCCGGCTCGCTGGAGCGTCCGGCGCTGCTCGCCGCCTTGTCGAAAGTGAGCATTCCCCCTGGGGATCCCGACCTCTATGTCGCCAAGCCCAAGGGACTGGCCTTCGGGCCGGACCGCATGCTCACCGATGGTTCGGCCATGTTCATCCAGTGGCGGCCCGACCAGACGCAGGAAGTGGTGTATCCCAGCGAATTCGCGCAAACCGCGCCGCGTCCGCGCAGCTGAAGCGTTTTTAAGCGAAGTGGATGCCGGTTCGCGTGAAGAAAATGCGCAAAAACTAAAACTGAGGATCGCGGAGTGGCCATTCTTGCCGTCGAGGGGCTGACCAAGAGCTTTGGCGGACTGACCGCCGTCAATGGCGTCAGCTTTTCGGTCGAGGCCGGGGAGATTCTGGGCGTCATCGGCCCCAACGGCGCCGGCAAGACCACCCTGTTTTCGCTGATCTCGGGTTTCCTGCCGCCGACATCAGGAGACGTCCTGTTCGACGGCCGCTCCATCGTCGGGCAGCCGCCGCATGTGCTGGTGCGGCGCGGGCTGGCGCGCAGTTTCCAGATCGTCCAGACCTTCGCGGACATGAGCGTGCTCGACGTGGTGACCACGGCGGCGCTGTCGCGCCGGCCGGTGCGCGCGGCGATCGAATTCGCCGCCTTCTCCATCGCGCGGGTCGGGCTCGCGGGAAAGGAAAAGCTGACGCCGGCCTCGCTGTCGCTGCAGGACAAGAAGCTGCTCGAAGTGGCGAAATGCATCGCCACCGAACCGCGCCTGATCCTGCTCGACGAGGTCATGGCGGGGCTCACCCTCCACGAGACCGAAGCGCCGATGGCGGTGATCCGCGAACTCAACGCGCAAGGCGTGACCATCGTGATGGTCGAGCACGTCATGCCGGTCATCATGCGCGCCGCGACGCGGCTGGTGGTGGTAAACTTCGGCCAGAAGATCGCCGAGGGCGCCCCCGCCGAAGTCGTCGAGGACAAGCGCGTGATCGAGGCCTATTTCGGAGCGGACATGGATGCTTGAAATCACCGAGCTGACCGCCGGTTACGGCGAGGCCGAGGCTCTGTCCCATGTCGCGATGCGCATCGAAAAGGGCCAGATGGTCGGACTGCTCGGGGCGAACAACGCCGGCAAGAGCACCCTGATCAACTGCCTGTCCGGCGTCGTTCCCGCGCGGGGCGGACGGATCATCTTCGACGGCGAGGACGTGACCCGTCTCTCCGCCAAGGCGCGGGTCGAGCGCGGCATGATCCAGGTTCCCGAGGGCCGCCTGATCTTTCCGCAAATGAGCGTGCTGGAAAACCTGATGCTCGGCGGCGTCAACGCCTCGGCCCGGAAATACCGCGCTGAGCGCATCGAAAAGACGCTGGCGCTGCTGCCCCGCCTGAAAGAGCGGCTGGGCCAGGCGGCCGGCACCATGTCGGGCGGCGAACAGCAGATGCTGGCGATCGGGCGCGGCCTGGTCGCGGGGGCGAAACTGCTGATGCTGGACGAGCCGTCGCTCGGCCTGTCGCCGCTGTTCGTCAAATATGTGTTCGAGATCATCGCCAATCTGCATCGGGAGGGGCTGACCATCCTGCTGGTGGAGCAGAACCTCAACCTGACGCTGAGCCACGCGGATTATTGCTATGTGCTGGAGCGCGGCGCGGTGGCCGTGGAAGGCCGCTCGGACGTCGTTCGCGACAACCCGCGCACCAAGCGCGCCTATTTCGGTCTTTAGGGGACGGGGACGAAAATGGATCAATTGCTTCAGGCGCTCGACCCAGGGGCTTCTCGTCGGCAGCACATACGGGCTGCTCGCCCTGGGCATGGGGCTGGTTTATTCGGTCAGCGGCCTGGTGAATTTCGCGCATGGCGACTTCGTGCTCGTCGGGCTTTATCTCTGCCTGGCGCTGTCGTCGGCCTTCGCGCTCGATCCCTATGTCTCGCTGCTCGTCACCATTCCCGTGATGATGATTGTCGGCGCCGTCGTCTATCAATTGCTGATCCGGCCCATCGCCGGCCATCACATGCTGATGGTCATCCAGCTGACGCTCGGCCTGTCGCTGGTGGTGCAGAACGGGTTGCTGATGGTGTTCGGCGGCCAGTACGCCCGCGTGCCGTCGATGGTGGAATCCAAGCTGATCATGCTGGGGCCGGTGGTGGCGCGGGCGCCGCATGTGATCGCGGCCGCCGCCTCCTTCGCCATCGCCCTGGCGCTGTGGGGCGTGCTGCGGGCCACCGACCTCGGCCGCTCCATCCGCGCCATCCACCAGAACGCTCACGCGGCGGCGCTGATGGGAATCGACGTCGGCCGCGTGCGCATGCTCACCTTCGCCGCGGGCATGGGCCTGCTCGCCATCGCCGCGGCGCTGATCGCTCCCGGCGCGCCAATCCATCCCAGCCTTGGCATGCGCTACACCGTGATATCCCTGATCGTCGTGGTGCTCGGCGGCATGACCAACTTTCTGGGCATCATGCTGGCCGGGCTGGTGATCGGCGTGTCCGAGGCGATGGGGACGATCTATCTGAGCGACACGCTGGGCGAGATCATGCCTTATGCGATCTTCGTCGCGATCATGCTGTTCCGGCCGCAGGGCCTCCTGAAGCCCGCGTGAGGAATTTTCGATGTCCCGTACTCCCTGGCTCCAGCTCCTGATCTTCCTGGCCGCGCTCGCCGCCGCGCCTTTTGTCCTGCCGAGCTATTACCTGCACATCGCCACCCTGACCCTGGTCTATGTCGCGCTGGCCTCCGCCTGGAACATCGTCGGCGGCATCGGCGGGCAGATATCCCTGGCGCATTCCCTGTTCGTCGGGACGGGCGCCATGCTCGCCAGCGCGCTGCTGCTGCGCCAGGGCCTCAACATGTGGGCCGGCATGGCGATCGCGGCTCTGGTTTCGGGCGCGATCGGCGCGCTGATCGCCTTCATCGACCACCGCTTCCGCCTCGGCCACCTGTCCTTCGCCCTGATCACCCTGGCTTTCGCCGAAATGGGCCAGAGCGTCGTCATCGGCTCGGACTGGCTGGGCGGCGCCTCGGGCCTGTTCCTGCCCAAGGATACAGGAGATTTCGCCGCCTTCCAGTTCGGCGGCATGCGCGGCGACTATTGGGTGATGCTCTTTCTCGCCGCGGTCGCAATCCTGGCCAATCTGGCGATCCTCGCCAGGCCGCTCGGTTATTACCTGCGCAGCATCCGCGACAACGAGGCGGCGGCCAGCGCCATAGGCGTCAACCTGCTGCGCCACAAGACCGAGGCCATGGTGATCTCGGCCATGCTCACCTCGGTGATCGGCACGGCCTATGCCCGCTCGCTCACCTTCGCCGATCCCTACCTGCTGGCCTCGCCGGCGCTGACGGTGGAGATCGTGCTGGTCGCCACGGTAGGCGGCCTCGGCCGCGCCGCCGGCCCGGCGCTGGGCGCGGCGCTGCTGATTCCATTAGGCGAAATCCTGCGCGGAAAACTTGGGGGCGCTTTTCCGGGCCTGCACAGCTTCATCTACGGCGTCGTGGTGATCGCCGTGGTGCTGGCCTCGCCCACGGGATTGATGGGTCTGGTCCGGCGCGTTTCCTCTAGGCTATCGCGGGCTGGGGCGGCGTCTTGAACGCCAGCTCGTCGGCGAGTTTTGCGGCCGTCTCCTGCAACGGCGCCAAAAAACGTTCGACGCCCTCGCTGGGAGCGACCGCCGTCTTCAACATCATCATGTTGATCGAGGCGAAGACCTCCTCGCCGCGGCGCACGGGAACGGCGAAAGCCCAGACGGCGCCGTAATATTCGCGCTCGCTATAGGCCTCGTCCATCATGGCGTAGCCGCTTTCGCGGACCTGGTTCAGCAGGGACTGCAATTTTCGCGGCTGGCGGGCGAGGTCGTTCCAGGACCCCGGCGTCGCCGCGAGCAGCGCGATGATGCGCTCGCGCTCAGTCTGGGGGCAGAAGGCGAGATAGGCGCGGCCGAGCGAGGTCATCAGGATCGAGGCGCGAAAGCCCGGCTTGCGGTTGAAGGACAAGGGGCCGAGGTTGCCGCGCGAGGTTCGCACCACCACCATGGCGTCGCGGTCGCAGATCGCGACATCCGACGGCCAGCCGATCCGGCTGCGGAATTCTCCGAGAATCGGCTCGGCGATCGCGCCGACCCAGAGATGGCGGTCATAGCCCTGCGACAGCACGAGGGTTCGCCCCGTCGGCGCATAGACCGCCTGGTCGGGATCGCGCATGACATAGCCGGTATGCTCCAGCGTCTCGAGCATGCGCACGATGGTCGCCTTGTCGAGGCCCGTCGCCTTGTTCAGGCTGCGGACCGTGGAGCGTCCCTCCTCGTTGATGACCCGGAGAATCTCCAGGCCGCGGGACAGGGCGATCACCGGCTTGAACGAAGGCATGGTTTCTTTTCCCGGATCAAATTTTCCGCCCATGCTATGATATAGCCGCCCGGATTGGTACCCGTCGCCGCCCCGGAAAGAGCGGTTTTACCCGCTGTTTTCCCGACAAAAGAAGCCTTTCGCCCGATTTCCGGCGGTTGGTCTTGCCAGCAGAGCGTTTCAAACAATAAAATCACGTTTTACTTTTTGGGCGCCCGCATGAATCAGAACGCCTCCGGCCCGCTCGCAGGACTCAGGGTCGTCGAGTTCGAAAGCATCGGTCCCGGGCCTTTCGCGAGCATGATGCTCTCCGACATGGGCGCCGAAGTCGTCACCATCGCGCGGCCCAACGGCGGCCCGCGCGACCCTCGCCATTTCGTGCAGCGCGGGCGCCGGGTCGTCCAGCTCGACCTGAAGCGCGCGGACGATGTCGAAGCCGCGCTGAAACTGGCCGCGAACGCCGATGTCGTGATCGAGGGATTCCGCCCCGGGGTGATGGAGCGGCTGGGCCTCGGCCCGCAGCAGGCGCTCGCCGCCAATCCGGCGCTGGTCTATGGCCGCATGACCGGCTGGGGACAGGAAGGGCCCTGGGCCAAGACGGCCGGGCACGACATCAACTATATTTCGATCACCGGGGCGCTGGCCTCCTTCGCGGGGGCGGATGGCGCGCCGGCGCCGCCGCTCAATCTCGTCGGCGATTACGGCGGCGGCGCGCTCTATCTGGTCGCCGGCTTGCTGGCCGGGGTGATCGCGGCGCGGAGCAGCGGACAGGGGCAGGTGGTGGACGCGGCCATGTGCGACGGCGTCAGCCACATGCTGACCATGTTCCAGGGCTTGCGCGCGATGGGGCGATGGAGCGACCGGCCGCGGAGCAATTCGCTCGACGGCGGCGCGCATTATTACGGCGTCTACGCCTGCGCCGACGGGCGCCATCTCGCCGTGGGCGCCATCGAGCCGCAGTTCTATGCGCTGTTGCGCGGGATCGCCGGCCTGGAGGATCCCGAATTCGACGCGCAGCTCGATCGAGAGGCGTGGCCGGGCTTGCGCGAGAAAGCGGCGGCGATTTTCCTGACCCGGACAAGGGACGAGTGGGCGGCGCTGTTCGAAGGGACCGACGCCTGCGTCACGCCGATCTTGTCGATGCAGAGAATCCCCCGATCATCCGCACCTTGCGGCGCGGTCGGTTTATGTCGAGGCCAACGGCCACCGCCAGCCGGCGCCCGCGCCGAGATTCTCGCGAACTCCGGCGCGGATACAGCCGACCGAGGAGGATGCGTCAGTCGAGGAAATCCTGCGCCGGTGGAAGGCAGACGCCTAGTTTCCTGCTTCAGGCCGGGACGAATTTCTCGGCGATCGCGTCGCCGGTATATTTCGCCTGCCAGCCGTCGGGGGTGATGAAAAGGCGGATGAGGGTGAAGTCCGGCTGCTCGCCCGTGTCGAACCAGTGCCTGGCGCCGGCCGGCACGTTGATCAGATCGCCGCGCTCGCAATAGAGCGAGAACACCCGGCCGTTCCCGCGCAGGAAAAAAGTGGCGGCGCCCTCGGCGAAGAAACGCACCTCGTCGTCGTCATGGGTGTGCTCGGCGAGGAATTTTCCGCGTAGCGCCGCCTGATCCGGGCGGCCGGGCTTCACCCGGAGCACGTCCACCGAACTGAAGCCTTCTTTTCGCTCCAGCTCGGCGACGAACTCCCTGTAGGCGCCCAGCACAATGGCCTGGTCGGCGTCGGCGGGCAGGTCGACCGAGGCCTCTCGATGCTCGAAGCCTATGCCGATTTCCTTCAGCAATGCGGCGATCCGGGCGTGGTCATGGGTGACTCTCGAAAGCGGTTCCGGCGCCGCTTTCCGGATAGATGACAAGTCGGGTCATGGTCGCATTCCCTCCCTTTGCGCTCCAGATTTCCGCATCGGACCTCCGCCGTCAATGCGGATCGCTGCAAATCAGCCGCGCAGGGCTGCAAGCACTTCGTCGGGGCGCTCGGCCATGAGCATGTGGCCGGCGCCCTGGAGCACGGCGAGCCTGGCGCCGGCGATGGCCGCGCCAGCTTTTTTCCCGCCGCCAGCGGCGTCATCATGTCGCGCTGGCCAAGCACCAGCGTCGCCGGGCAGGCGATTTTCGACGCGGCGTCAAAGCCGTCAGCATAGGCGTTGCAGGCGGCGAGGTCGTTGTGCAGCACGCCGGGCCCGGCGGCTTGCAGGATGCGCTGCGCCGCGCCGATCATCCACAGGCCCGGCGCCTGGCTCCCGCCCTGCGTCGCGCGGGCGCCGTGACCCCAGAGATTGACCATGTCGATCGCGCCTCGCGAATTGGCCGAGGCCGCGTCGAGCAGGTCCTGATGGACAGGCATTTGCCCCGCCGCGCCGATCAGCCCGATGGAGGAGACCCGGTCGCCGCGCCGCCCGGCCGCGTCCAGCGCGACCAGCGCGCCCATGGAATGGCCGATCGAGCCGGGCCTGGCGACGCCGGCGGCGTCCAGAAACCTGACGATCCAGTCGGCCATGGCGTCGATGGACGGGAGGAGCGCGCCGCCGGAGCGGCCGTGCCCCGGCAGGTCGACCGCCAGCGCCGACCATCCGTGATGGGCGAACCATCGGCTGTGCAGGGCCCAGACCGAACTGTTCATCCCCGCGCCATGGATGAAGACGACGACGGGCAGGTCGCGGCTGAAATCCCGCCCTCCCGTGGCCGCGAAAGCCTCATTGCCATCGACGACTATGCGCATGGTCAAACCTTCTGCGAAGCGCGCAGGGCCTGCGCAAGGTCGGCGATGATGTCGCGGGCGTTCTCGATGCCGACCGAGAGGCGCACCATGTCTTCGCCGATTCCGGCGGCGGCGAGTTGGGCGGCGTCCATCTGCTGATGGGTGGTGCTGGCGGGATGGATGACCAGCGTCTTGGCGTCGCCGACATTGGCGAGATGGCTCGCGAGCTTCAGCGCCTCGATGAATTTTTTCCCCTGGATACGCCCGCCCTTGACGCCGAAACTGACGATCGAGCCGGCGCCGCGCGGCAGCAATTGCTTGGCCAGTTCGTGATCTGGATGGGAGGCGAGCGTCGGATGCAGGACCCAGGCGACCGCCTCGTTCTTGGCCGAGAAACTCCAGCACCGCCGCCGTGTTCTCGACATGGCGCGCCATGCGCAGCGCCAGGGTTTCGACGCCTTGCAGGAGGTGGAAGGCGTTGGTCGGCGACAGGCAGGCGCCGAAGTCGCGCAGGCCCTCGACTCGCGCCCGCATGAGGAAGGCGGCGGGCCCGAATTGCTCGCTGAAGACCAGGCCGTGATAGCCGGCATAAGGCTCGGTCAGGGTCGGAAACTTGCCCGAGGCCTCCCAGTCGAAGCGGCCGCCGTCGATGAGCGCGCCGCCAATGGCGACGCCATGGCCGCCGATCCATTTGGTGACGGAATGCATGACGATGTCGGCGCCGAGCTCGAGCGGCTGGCAGAGGAAGGGCGAGGCGAAGGTATTGTCGATCAGCAAGGGGACGCCGGCCTCATGGGCGATCGCCGCGACCTTGGGAATGTCGAGGACTTCCAGCCCGGGATTGCCGATGGTCTCGCCGATGACGAGGCGCGTTTGCGGCCGGATGGCGGCGCGCAGCCCTTCGAGGTCGCGCGGCTTCACAAATGTCGTGCTGATGCCGAAACGCGGCAGGGTGTGGGCCAGCAGGTTGATCGTGCCGCCATAGAGCGAGGAGGATGCGACGATATGGTCGCCGGCGCCGAGCAAGGTGGCGATGGCCAGATGCATCGCCGCCATGCCGCTCGCCGCGCAGACCGCGCCGACGCCGTTTTCGAGCGCGGCGAGCCGCTCTTCCAGCACCGCGACGGTCGGGTTGGAAATGCGCGAATAGATGTGGCCGGCCCGCTCCAGGTTGAACAGGGCCGCGGCGTGGTCGGCGTCCTCGAACACGAAGGAAGTTGTCTGGTGGATGGGCACGGCGCGCGAGCCGGTGGTCGGATCGGGATGTTGTCCGGCGTGCAGGCTCAGCGTCTCGAAGGCGGGGGGGCGGGGGGCGGCCATGGAATTCCTGTTAGATGATACGCTGCGGGCTTTGGGCGCTAGCCCCATAGCCCGGCGGGGCGGTGTTTCCCACTTTTGGCCTTGTGCGTGGCGCGAGGCAAGCCATCCGCGACAAAATCTCGCCCCGCGCCGCCATGCATAAGCCGCTTGCCTCCGCGGCCAGGCAGGGGGCAAGCTGCCAGCAATATCGTTCAGAAGAGGTTTGCCGATGGAACTGTCGCTTGGCGGAAAGATCGTTGTCGTGACCGGCGGCTCGAAGGGGATCGGTTTCGCTTGCGCGCAGGCGTTTCTGGCCGAGGGCGCGAAAGTCGGGATCGCGTCGCGCTCGCGGGACAATATTGAGCGGGCCTGCGCCAGGGCGACCGGCCTGTTTGGCGTCGCGGCCGACCTGACGCAGGCTGGCGCGGCCTTGGCGATGGTCGAGGAAATGGAGCGAGTGCTCGGCCCGATCGACGTGCTGGTGAATTCGGCGGGCGCCGCCGCGCGCACACCGCCCGACGAACTGACGCCGGCGAAATGGCAAGCGGCGATGGACGCAAAATTCTTTACCTACATCAATGTCATCGATCCCCTGGTGAAGCGGATGGCCGCGCGGCGGCGGGGGGTGATCGTCAATGTGATTGGCAGCGGCGGCAAGGTCGCGTCGCCCACCCATATCGCGGGCGGCGCCGCCAACGCCGCCCTGATGCTGGCGACCGCGGGGCTGGCGACAGCCTATGCGGCCAGCGGCGTGCGCGTGCTCGGCCTCAATCCCGGGCTGACGCGGACCAGCCGGGTGAACGAGGGCATGAAGGCGGAAGCGACGCTCAGGGGCGTCTCACCGGAGGAGGCGCTGGCGCAGGCGATTGCGCGGATTCCCATGGGAAGGCTCGCCGAACCCGAAGACATCGCCAACGCCGTGCTGTTCCTGTCCTCGGACAAGGCGTCCTACCTGACCGGCGTGACCATATCGATGGACGGCGCCGCCAGTCCGGTCGTGGTCTGAACTAGTCGCCGGCGACCAATTTTCGCGCCGCGTCGCGCAAGGCGGCGCGCGAGGAATCGACGGCATAGAACATGTGGCCGCCGGGCAGGGCGAGAAAGCCGACAGGACTGGCCGCGGCGATATCTTGCGTCAGGTCGAGCAGGAGCTTGCTGCCGTAATAGGGCGTGACCATGTCGTAGAGCCCCTGCGCGACCAGGACCTTCATGCGAGGGTCGAGCGCGCGCGCCTGGCGAAGGTCGCTCAGGGCCTCCAGGCTGTGGCGCCCAGACCCCCAGTTCCAGCTTTCCGAGACGTGGTTGTTGAGGATCTCGTAGCGCGCCGACTCGACCGGCCACTTGAGCCGCTCGATGGTCAGGGACGTCATCGCCTCGCCAAGCGGCGCGCGCATCGCGTCGAGCGTGGGATCGGACCATTCGTGCGGCCGCCGTCCCGGCGAGGGATTGGCGCCACGGGTTGCGCCGTCATAGAGGCTGGTGACGAACCGCCCGCTCGGGTCGGAGTCGAACGCCCAGTCACGGGAGTCGACGCGGCCCTGGGCGCGGCGCACGCGCTCGGCGGAAAGCCCCGTCAGGGCGCTGACCTTTGCCGCGATGCGCTCCTGGGCCGCCGCGTCGCCGGGGCCGCGCAGGACGTCCGCGAGATAGTCGCCGCTGGCGTAGGTCTCGGCCGCAGCGACCTCCGGGCGGCTTTTCGCTTTCGCATGGCTCGCCGCCAGCGAGGGCAGCAGCACGGCGTCGGCGAGCGGATTGTTGCGGCCCTCCATCCAGCCGAAATCGAGCGCCGGGGAGAGCAGGATCAGCCCGTCGACGCCGACATTCTCCTTGTCCTGCAAGGCGCGCGCGACTTTTGGCGCGCGGAAGCCGCCATAGCTTTCGCCGGCCAGATATATCGGGCAGCCGAGTTTTCTGGCCTGTTGCAGCCAGCGCCGCACCACCAGCGCCAGCGTATCGATGTCGCCGTCGACCGACCACATCCTCTTGCGCGCGGCCTCGCCGACGACGCGCGAAAAGCCGGTCCCGGGCGGATCGATGAACACGAGATCGGCGAAATCGAGCCAGCTTTCCTGGTTGTCGGAAACCTGTGGCGGCGTGGAGGGGATGGCGCCGGCGAGCTTGACGCGCCAGGGTCCGATGCGCGCCGAGGTCGAGCCAGCCCGAACTCGCGCCCGGACCGCCGTTGAAGGCGAAGACGATGGGGCGGCAGGGGCCAGGCTCCGGCCGCCCTCGGCGAGGTAAGCGGTGGTGACGACTTCCGCCAGCACCTCGCCCGATGCGGCGTCCTTGATCGGCATGGCCCCGACCGTCGCCTTGAAGCTTAGCGCGCGGCCGCCGAGGTCGATGCTCTGCTCGGTCACGGCGGGGGGCGGCAGGACGGCTTTCGCCTCCGCCGGCTTGCCTCCGGACTTTTCCGCCCCGGCGGGCGCGATCGACAAGGCCAAGGCCAGAAGCGCGGCCAAGGCCAGCAGCGCCGCTGCGCAAATCGAAGGCTGCTTCATTTCGCCCTTTCCTGCGCCTCCCGGGCGCGTTCTGTCGAAGGGCCAGATATAGCCGACAACAGCCCGCGGCCGAAGCTCAAACCGCAATCTTGTCCGGCGCCTCGGCGAAAGCCACGGGAACGCGCCCTTTTCTCGGGCGTTGCCACGCAGCGAACAAGATCGGCGCGCGGACATGGCGGACGAGCAAAACCAGGCAAGAACCGCCGCGCCCGGCGCCATACCGGGGTCGTTGCGCCAGCCGGGCGCGGCGCGATTCTGGACGGTCGTGCTGCTGACGGGGATCGGCGCCGGCCTCGCCGCCGCCGCCCTGAATTCGGCTTTGCTGGCGATCCAGCGCATGGTCTGGTCCTTTCCCGGCTCGGACATCCTGGCGGCGGCGCAGCACGCCTCGCCCTTGCGCATCCTGCTCGCCCTGCTGGGCGCGGGCGTTCTCACAGCGGTCGGACAGATGGCGCTGAGCCGCCTCACCTCCGGCAACGCCATAGAAACGACGACTGCGCTTTGGTTTTCCGCCGGTCGGATGCCGGCCGTGCGTACGCTCGGCAGCGCGCTTCTCTCGGAGGCGATCGTCGCCATGGGCGCTTCGCTCGGGCGCGAGGGCGGCCCCAAACAGGCCGGCGCGGTCATCGGCAACCTTCTCGTCGACCGCGCGGGACTTGGCGACGCGGAGCGCAAGCTGATCGTGGCCTGCGGCGCGGGCGCCGGAATGGCGGCCGTCTATGACGTGCCCGTCGGCGGCGCCCTGTTCGCGCTCGAAGTGCTGCGCGGCGCGCTTTCCCTGCGGCTCGCCCTGCCGGCGCTGACCACCTCCTTCCTCGCGACGCTCACCGCGTGGATCGTCCTGCCGGACAGGGCCGTGTACCATTTTGCCGGCAACGCCAATTCGGCCTCGGTCCTGGTCTGGGCGCTGCTTTTCGGGCCGCTCCTGGGCCTCGCCTCGGTGCTTTATGTGCGCATGATCGCGCTCGCAGACCGCATCAGGCCGCGCGGCGCCTATCGGCTTCTCGCTCCGGTCCTGGGCCTTGCGACGCTTGGCGGGCTGGCCGTGTTCTTTCCGCAGCTTCTCGGCAACGGCCAGGATCTGGCGCAGCTGACCTTCGACGGCGGCGTCGCGATCGGCCTCGTGCTGCCTTTGCTGCTGCTGAAGCCTTTCGTCACCTTCCTGTGTCTCGCCAGCGGCGCGCCCGGCGGCCTTTTCACGCCCACGCTGACCTATGGCGCGCTGCTCGGCGCTGCGCTTGGCGCGGCATGGTCAACGCTCTGGCCCGGCGCTCCCTCGGGCGTCTTCGCCATTCTCGGCGCGGGGGCGGTCTTGGCGGCGACGACGCAGGGACCGGTTTCGGCCGCCGTGCTGATGATCGAGCTGACCGGACGCGACCGCGCCTTCATCGTCCCCATGCTGCTGGCGCTCGCCGGGGCCAGCGCCGTCGCCCGCATGATCGATATCCGCTCGATCTATGACGCGCGCCTGTCCGACGATCAGCTTGCCGCGCGCGGCGCGATGCGCGAGCAGGCCTCGGACGTGTGACGGCTCCAGCTAGACGAGGTCGTCGATGCGAATCGGCAATTCGCGGATGCGCTTGCCGGTGGCGTGGAACACGGCGTTGGCGACAGCCGCGTTCCGGGACCGCCGACTAACAAATGGCTCAACTTATTGTTCCGCGCGAGGGAATCGCGATGGAACGTCCCCGCTCCGGGCCGGTTGAGCAAGCTGGATCATCACGGAGGCCCCGATGGCGCCGCGTCCCTTCTGGAAAGGCTATCTCAAGCTTTCGCTCGTCACCTGTCCGGTGGCGATGACGCCCGCGACCAGCGAAAACGCCAGGATCCGGTTCCACATCCTCAACCGCCGGACCGGAAACCCGGTGGAGAGCCGCTATGTCGACGCGGGCAGCGGCGCCGCCGTCGAGGAGGACAATCTGGTCAAGGGCTATGCCAAGGCCGAAAACGATTACGTGCTGTTCGAGGACGACGAACTGAAAAGCCTGGCGCTGAAGAGCACGTCGACCATCGACATCGAAAAATTCGTTTCCGACGCCGATGTCGACTGGATCTGGTACGACCGGCCGCATTATCTCACGCCGAACGATCCCGTCGGCGAAGAGGCTTTCGCCGTCATCCGCGACGCGATGAAGGCCGCCGGCATGGTCGGCCTGTCGCGGCTCGTGCTGTTCCAGCGCGAGAGGCCGGTGCTGCTGAAGCCGCAGGAGAATGGCATTGTCGTCTGGACCTTGCGCTATGCCGACGAGGTGCGGGACGCGAAGAATTATTTCGGCGACATCGGCGCTGCAAAGGCGGACCCGGAAGCGCTCGACCTCGTCGGCCAGCTGATGGAAAAAATGACGGCGTCCTGGGATGCGAAACTCGCGCATGATCCCGTGCAGGACAAGCTGGGCGACATGATCGCCGCCAAGCGCAAGGGGCTGGCGAAACGCCCCGCGAAATCGCGCGACGAACCGGCGCCGAGGGGCGGAAATGTCGTCGATATCTTCGATGCGCTGCGCAAGAGCATCGGCGCTGAGGCGAAGCGATCGAAGCGATGATCACCTGCTGCGATTTCCTGCCTTGCTGCAGCGGCGCCGCGGCGTCGCGGAACGAGGACCAGGGAATGGTTTCGAGCGACGCCAGCCGCGTGGGCGCATTCGCGACGGTGAAATGGGCGGGGCCGAGCGCCGGGCTCAATTCCTCCCAGTCGAGCGGCATGGAAACGGGCGCGCCAGCCCGCGCGCGCGGGCTGTAGGGCGCCACCGCTGTCGCGCCGCGCTGGTTGCGCAGATAATCGATCAGGATCTTGCCGCGCCGCCGCGCCTTGGCGACGGTCGAGACAAATTTGTCGGGGCTGTCGGCCGCCATGGCCTCGGCGAAGGATTTGGCGAAGGTCTTGACAGCGGGCCAGTCGGATTTCGGAAGCAGCGGCGCGGCGACATGCAGGCCCTTGCCGCCGGATGTCTTCACAAAGGCGGCGAGGCCCGCCTGCTCCATCCGCTCGCGCGTCTCCTGCGCGGCGGCGATCACGGCTTCCCAGGCGACGCCCTCGCCGGGATCGAGGTCCATGATCAGGATATCCGGCCGCTCCCAGTCGGCGATCGTCGAGCCCCAGGGATGGATTTCGAGCGCGGCGCCCTGGGCGAGCGAAATCAGCCCGTCGAGGTCCTCGATGACGATGGCCGCTTCGCCCTTCGGGTCGGTGACCGAATGGATCGCCGGTCCCGCGCCTTTCCACAGATGCTTCTGGAAAAACTGCTCGCCGGAAAATCCGTTCGGACAGCGCAGCAAGGCCAGGGGACGGCCGACGATGAACGGCGCGGCGTGGCGCCAGACCTCGGTAAAATAATCGGCGAGCCCCTGCTTGGTGACGCCGGCGTCCGGCCAGTAGAGACGGTCGGGATGGGTCAGCTTCACGGCGCTGCGCGGCGCTTTCGCCTGCGCATCCGGCGCCTGCGTCTCGCGGATCACCGACGTCGCCGGCTTGTCGTCGCGCAGGCCGCGAAAGGATGCGTGGCGCAGGTGGCCGTCGGCGGTCCAGGCGCGAAACTCGACCTCGGCGACAAGCTCCGGTCGCGCAAAATGAAGCTGGCGCAATTCGGCGGCGGTAAGTTTCTGCGCGAAGGGAGACGCGCTGGTTTCCAGAGGTTCGAGCCGCCTGAAAAGTTCGCCGGCCATTTTTTCGGTAAAACCGGTCCCCACCCGGCCGACATAATCGAGCGCGCCCTTGTCATGGACGCCCAGCGCCAGCGATCCCACCGCCTTGCGCGAGGTCGTGGAAGGCGCGAAGCCGCCGATGACGAATTCCTGTCGTCCCGAACATTTCGACTTGATCCAGCTCTTGCCGCGTCCCGACCGGTAGGGCGCATCGCGGAGTTTCGAGACGACGCCTTCGAGACTCAGGCGGCAGACATGGCGCAGCACCAGGGCGCCGTCTTCGTCGAAATGCCGGCTGTAGCGCAATGGCTTTGGCGCGCCGGCCAGAAGGCGTTCCAGCAACTCCTTGCGCGCGATGAGCGGGGCGTCGCGAAGATCGTAGCCGTCGAGATGAAGAAGATCGAACAGGCAATAGAGGAACCGCTCGCTGCGACCTTCGCTGAGGTCGGACTGCAGGGCGGAAAAATCCGAGGCGCCGGCGGCGTTTTCGACGACGAGCTCGCCGTCGAGCAGGGCGTTCTTGAGGGGCAGCGCGCGCAGCGCCGCGACAATGGGGTCGCCGAATTTTTCCGTCCAGTCGAGGCCGCTGCGGGTGAGCAGCGTCACCTCTCCGTCCTCGATGCGCGCCTGGATGCGGTAGCCGTCGAACTTGATTTCATGCAGCCAGCGCGCAGCCGAGGGCGGCGCCTTGGCCAGCGACGCCAGCGCCGGTTCGACGAAGCGCGGCAGCGTCGCTTTTTTTGCGCCCTTGATTTTCGAAATTTCGTCGCCGGGAAGCGAGACGGCGGCCTGCAGCTTGCCGCGCTTCGACGACCAGCCGGGCGCCTCGGTGGCGACGGCGGCGATGGCGCGGCCCGACTTGGCGGAATTGGGCTGCTCGTCGAGAATGTCGGCCTCGTCTGGGGCGCGGGCGGCGTCGTCCTCACCCTTGATCAGCAGCCAGTTGTCGTGCTTGTCGCCGCGTTTCCTGGCCATGCGGACGAGGCGCCAGCGGCCGTGCAACTTTTTGCCGAAAAGCTCGAATTCGAGGTGGCCCTTGGCCAGCGCCTTTTGCGGCGAGCCCTCCGGCCGCCACGCGCCAGTATCCCAGACGAGGACCGTCCCCCCGCCATATTCGCCCTTCGGGATCGTCCCTTCGAAATCGCCATATTCGAGCGGATGGTCCTCGACTTCGACCGCGAGGCGCTTGACGCCGGGGACGAGACTGGGCCCCTTGGCGACAGCCCAGCTTTTCAGCACCCCGTCGAGCTCCAGCCGCAGATCGTAATGCAGCCGTCGCGCGTCATGTTTCTGCACGACGAACATGCTTTCGGCGGCAGGCCTGGCGCCGCCGCGCGGTTCCGGGGTGGCGGCGAAATTGCGTTTCTTGCGATAGGTTTCGAGCGCCATGGGCTAGCCCGCCTTGCGCCGCGGCGGCCGTTTCGCGGCGGGCTTCCTGGAGGCGGGGGCTTTCGCCGCCGTCGTCTCCCGGCGGGCCGTCTTCGGCCGCACGCCGGCGCTTTCACGCAGGGCCTGCAGCAGGTCCGGAGCGCGGCGGCTTTCCCGTTGCTTCGGCGGCGAAACGCTCCGGCCCTCGATCTTGGCCTTGACCAGTTCGGCGAGCGCCGTCTCGTAATGATCCGCAAATTCGGAGGCGTCGAAGGCGCCTTGCTTGGTCTTGATGATATGGCGGGCGAGATCGAGCATTTCGCCCTTGATCTGCAATTTCGCCACGTCGGCGAAGACTTCCGCCGCCGGGCGCACTTCGTAGTCGTAATGCAGCGTCGTCGCGATCAACCCGTCCTCGAAGGGCCGGATGGCGACGGCGCGAAGACGGCGAAACAGCACGGCCTGGGCGACTGCGACGAGATTGCGGCGGCGAAGTCCGTCGCGGATGAGCGCGAAAATCTCATCGCCGCTCCTGTCCGCCGGCGTCAGGTAATAGGGCTTGTCGAAAAAGCACTGGTCGATATCGCCGCAACCGACAAAGGCCGAGACGGACAGCGTCTTGTCGCTCCTGGCCATTGCCGCCTCGATCTCCTCCGGCTCGAAGGCGATGAATTGGTCCTTGTCGAATTCGTAGCCCTTGACCTGTTCCTCCTTGGGGACGACGGCGCCCGTGCCGCTGTCGATGAATTCGCGCCGGACGCGTTCGCCGCTGGCGCGATTGATGGTGTTGAAGACGATATGATCGGAAGACGACGCGGCGGTATAGAGCGCGACCGGGCAGGTGACAGCCGCGATCTGCAAATGACCTTTCCAGTTTGCGCGCGCTGGCATGGGCGGCCTCGTCGATGGGTCGGCGCCGTTCCGGCGCTGAGCGATAAAACGCTCTGATTTTCCTGTCGTTCCATCGCGTCCAGGCAGAGCCCAAGAATGTGCCGGAACCATTTCATGGATCACCTGTTGTCCGTTCCTGAAAATGACGATCGGGAGGCAAGAATGCGCATGAATTTGCTGGCCTTGACGGCCGTCGCCGCTTTGTCGATTCCGCCGGCGGTCGGCGCGCCGGAGCGCGGCGGAGCCCTGGCGCCCGGCGCCGAGGGAATACAGCAGCGCCTGAGCGCCACGCCAACGCAGGAGAGGGAAGACAAGGGCGACAAGCGCAATGACAGCAAGGCGCGCCCGGACCAGCGGCGCGACGGCTGATCGGGAGGACGCCGCTTCGGACGGCGCGAACATCGATAATACCGCCCGCTTGAGTTCCCACGTTAGCTTGGCGTCCGCCACCCGAGGCTGCCGACCTTGTTCGAGAGGTCGGCGATCAGGGCGAGATCTTCGGCGGTCAGGCCGGCATAGCGTTGCCTTTGCCGGGCGTCGCTTTCGCTGGAGGTCAGTTCGCCAATCTCGGAATAGGTCATGGCCTGCTCCTTCAACTTCCTGCAAAACATGCAGGCCATGCGCTGTAAAAATAAAAAAGGCGGCGAAAACCTTCGCCGCCTGAATTCCTGAGTCCTGGCCGCAAATTCAGAAGGGAAGGCCGACGTAATTTTCCGCCAGCGAGCCCATCCCCTTTTCCGAGGAGAACAGATAGGCGAGTTCGGTATCCTGCAACTTGTTGTCATAGGCCAGGTTGGCGGGGAACTTGTGCAGCATGTTGGTCATCCACCAGGAGAACCGCTGCGCCTTCCACACGCGCGCCAGGGCTTTCTGCGAGTAATTCGCCAGGCCGGCGTCGTCGCCCCCCTGATAGTGGTCGATCATCGCGTGGTAGAGGTAGTAAATGTCGGAGGCGGCGCTGTTAAGGCCGCGCGCGCCGGTCGGCGGCACGATATGGGCGGCGTCGCCCGCGAGGAACAGCCGGCCATAGCTCATCGGCTCCGCGACGAAGCTGCGCAAGGGCGCGATGCTCTTTTCGATCGACGGTCCGGTGACCAGCTTTCCCGCGACCTCCGCCGGAAGCCGGCGCTTGAGCTCATCCCAGAAGGCGTCATCCGACCAGTCCTCGACCTTGTCCTCCAGCGGAACCTGGATGTAATAGCGGCTGAGGACCTGCGAGCGGAGCGAACACAGCGCGAAGCCGCGATCATGCTTGGTATAGATCAGTTCGGGCGACACCGGCTTGGTGCGCGACAGCACGCCGAGCCATCCGAACGGATAGACGCGCTCATATTCGCGCAGCACGTCCTTGGGAATCGATTTCCGGCTGACGCCGTGGAACCCGTCGGCGCCGACGACATAGTCGCAGTCGATGCGGATGACCTTGTCGCCATCGCGATAGGTGACGTGGGGCGCATCGGATTTGAGATCGTGCAGCGCCACGTCCTCGACGTTGAACACGGTCTTGGCGCCCGATTTGTCACGCACATCATAGAGATCGCGGGTGAGTTCGGTCTGGCCGTAGACGATGACGGAATTGCCGCCGGAATATTTGTGCAGGTCCACGCGATCCATCACGCCGTCATGGGCGATGTAGAAACCGTGGTGGATCTCGCCTTCGCGGTCCATGCGCTCGCCGCATTGCGCCTCGCGCATCAGGTCGGCGAAGCCGTGCTCTAGCACGCCGGCGCGAATGCGGGCGAGGACATATTCGCGGCTTTGCCGCTCCAGCACGATGGTGTCGACGCCCTTGAGATGGAGCAATTGCGAGAGCAGCAGCCCCGACGGGCCGCCGCCGATAATGCAAACCTGGACTTTCATGCATTCCTCCCTTTTTTATGATTTCTGGAGCAATTCTAACCCAGGATTGCGGCGATCCGAATGGAGCTTGCGCAGAATTTCTTGTACAAATGCAACATGAGTTTTTCTGCGCCCCGCGTCGTCAACTACAATCTGTTCGGCGAATCCCACGATCTGCCGGACGTGGTGCATTGCGAAGCGATTTTCACGCGGGCCGTGCTGCATGACTGGGAGCTGACGCCGCATCGCCACGCGCGGCTGCACCAGATTCTCGTCGTCAGCGACGGCGGCGGCCGCGCGCTGCTGGAAGACGGGCGCCACGAGCTGGCGCCGATGCGCCTCGTCAATGTGCCGGTCGGCGCCGTGCACGGCTTTTCCTTCACGCCCGAGAGCAATGGCTGGATCGTGACCCTGGCGGCGGAAATGTTGGACGAAAGCCTCGCGCCGCAGGAGGGCCTTCGCCAGGCTCTGGCGCGGCCTTTCATCGCCCCGGCGCATCAGGACGTCTTGACCACCATGGAGCGGATCTTCGCCGAATTCGCGGGCCGGAGATTTGCCCGCGCGCAAATCCTGCGCTCGCTCTGCGGCGTGCTGATCGGTTTTGTCGCCCGCGCGGGCGCCGAGGAAACTCCTGCGTTGGAGAGCCGGGCGCCAGGCGGTGCCTTGCCGCAAAGGTTCGAGGCGCTGCTGGAAAGGCAATTCAGCAATCACTGGAGCGTCGCCGATTACGCGCGGGCCCTGGCGGTGACGCCGACCCATCTCAGTCGCGTCCTGCGCTCCGCGACCGGACAGGCGGCGTCGCAGCTCATCCAGGAAAGAGTGATCCGGGAGGCGCGTCGCCATCTCGTCTACACCAATCTTTCCGTCGCCGCCGTTTCCTACGCGCTGGGCTTTGACGACCCCGCCTATTTCAGCCGCGTCTTCGCGCAAGCGACCGGCGTGTCGCCGCGCCGTTTTCGCGCTCGCCTGCTGGAGGGAGATTGATCAGGCGGCGAAGGTCTCGGTGTCGACTTCGGATTCGCCCTGCGCATTGTAGCGCGGGCCGACGACGGTGCGCTGGTTGATGATCTCATCCACGCGGCCGATGAGATCGGCGCTCAACGACACCTTGGCGGCGCCGATATCCTCTTCGAGATGCGCGAGGCTGGTCGTTCCGGGAATCGGAATGATGTTTTCACCCTTGTGCAGCAGCCAGGCCAGCGCCAGTTGCGCCGGCGTGCATCCGGCCTCCTCGGCCAGCGCCGCATAGGGCGCCAGCAGCTTGAGGTTTTTCGCGTAGGCGTCCGGCTCGAAGCGCGGCATGGCGCGCCGGATGTCGCGCGCGTCGAACGTGGAAACGTCGGTCAGCTTCCCGGTGAGATAGGCGCGGGCCAGCGGCGAAAAGGCGACGAAGGCGGCGCCGATTTCGCGCGTCGCCTCGAGCACCGCGATTTCAGGATTGCGCGTCCACAGCGAATATTCGGTCTGCACCGCAGTAACAGGAAATTCTGCGTGGGCGCGCTTCAATGTGGTGGCGGAAACCTCTGAGAGCCCGATGGCGCGGATATGGCCCTTGCGCACCATTTCGCCCAGCGCGCCGACGCTTTCCTCGATCGGCACTTGTCGGTCGAAACGATGCAGGTAGTAGAGATCGATGACGTCGGTCTGCAGCCGGCGCAGGCTGTCCTCGCATTGGCGCAGCAGCGTCTCCGGACGCCCGTCGATATGCTTCTTTTTCACGCCTTGCGCGTCGGGCACGCCGGACATGCCGCATTTGCTGGCGAGCATGAAGCTGTGGCGATGTTTCTTCAACACGCGCCCGACCAGCTCCTCATTGGCGCCGAAGCCATAGAGCGTGGCGGTGTCGAAATGGGTGACGCCCCCGTCGAGCGCCGTGAGCAGCACGCGCTCGCCCTGCTCCGCCGAAACCGGCGGACCATAGGCGTGGCTCAGGTTCATGCAGCCAAGGCCGATGGCGCTGACGGTGAAGGGACCAATTTTTCGCTGTTGCATCATGCCGCTCTCGTCTGCCTCGCCGAGGGGATAGCACTATTTCAGCTGCTGCTCCAGATCGTGCAGCACCTGATAGCAGGGCAGCACCTGGGCGACGCTGGAATTGGGCTCGCGTCCCTCGCGGATCGCGGCGAAGAACTCGCGGTCCTGCAATTCGATGCCGTTCATCGACACGTCGACCTTGGTGACGTCGATCTTCTCGTCCTTGCCGGTGAACAGGTCGTCGTAGCGCGCGATGTAGGTGCCGCTGTCGCCGATGTAGCGGAAGAACGTGCCGAGCGGGCCGTCATTGTTGAAGGACAGCGACAGAGCGTGCAGATCGCGCCGTTCGCGGCCTTGAGCTGGATCGACATGTCCATGGCGATGCCGAGCGTCGGATGGATCGGCCCCTGCACCGCGTTGGCCTTCACGATCGGGCTGCGCCGCCTGGTAGGCGAACAGATCGACCGTATGCGCCGCGTGGTGCCACAGCAGATGGTCGGTCCAGCTGCGCGGCTGGCCCAGCGCGTTCATGTTGGTGCGGCGGAAGAAATAGGTCTGCACGTCCATCTGCTGGATGTTGAACTCGCCCGCCGTGATGCGCTTGTGCACCCATTGATGGCTGGGGTTGAAGCGGCGGGTGTGGCCGCACATGGCGACGAGGCCGGTCTCCTTCTGCAAGGCGACGACGGCCTGCGGCGTCGTTCAGGCTGTCGGCCAGCGGGATCTCGACCTGCACGTGCTTGCCGGCCTTCAGGCAGGCGATGGACTGCGCGGCGTGCATCTGGGTCGGGCGTGCACAGGATCACCGCGTCGAGCTCCGGCAGCGCCAGGCTGTCGGCGAGGTCGGTGGTCACATGGCCGATGCCGTATTTGCCGGCGACTTCCCTGGTCTTGTCGAGCTCGCGGCTGACCAGCGAGACGACTTCGACGCCATCGATGTTCTTGATGCCGTCGAGATGCTTGATGCCGAAGGCGCCGGCGCCGGCCAGCGCGACTTTGATGGTCCTGGTCATGAGCTAGTCCTCAGTTCGAATTCTCAAGAATGAGATGGCCGACCGCCGTGTTGGAGGCGGGCACGTGATAGAAGCGATGCGCGACTTTCGGCGCCGGGCCGCCGGCGACGTCGGCCATGGCGCCGCGCGCGATCAGCCACATCACCAGTTCGATGCCCTCGCTGCCGGCCTCGCGCACATAGTCGATATGCGGCATGGTGGAGAGCCCCTTCGGGTCGGCGATCAGCCGATCGAGGAAGTGCGTTGTCCCATTCGGCGTTGATCAGCCCGGCGCGCGGCCCCTGCAACTGGTGGCTCATGCCGCCGGTGCCCCAGATCTGCACGTTGAGCGGCTCGTCGTAGCTTTCGACCGCGCGGCGGATCGCCTTGCCCGAGCGCGAAGCAGCGCGCGCCCGAGGGCACCGGATATTGCACGACATTGACCGCGAACGGGATCACCGGGCAGGGCCAGGCCTGCCGGCTGGCCGCACATCAGGCTCAGCGGCACGGTGAGGCCGTGGTCGACGTCCATCTTGTTGACGATGGTGAGGTCGAAATCCTGCTGGATCACCGACTGCGCGATATGCGCGGCGAGCTCCGGGATGGCCGATGACCTTGGGCACCGGGCGCGGGCCCCAGCCCTCGTCGGCGGGCGCATATTCCGCCGCGGTGCCGATGGCGAAGGTCGGGATCAGGTCGAGGCTGAAAGCCGTGGCGTGGTCGTTGTAGACGAGGAAGATCACGTCGGGCTTGTGCTCCTTCATCCATTGCTTGGAGAAGTCATAGCCCTTGAACAGCGGCTGCCAATAGGGCTCGCCGGTCTTGCCGAGATCGATCGCCGCGCCGATGGCGGGCACATGCGAGGTGTAGACGGATGCCGATATCCTGGCCATGTCAGCCCTGTCCCTTCTTCGCGCCTTGCGGCTGGCGATGGGCCTGCGCGTCGCCGTCTTCGCCGATGTCGCGATTGCCTTCGACCGAGCGGCCGCCCGCGACCATCATGGCGCGATATTCGTCCTCGGTCATGCCGGTCATGCTGCCCGCCATCTGCTGGAAGCTCAGGCCGTCGGTCGCGCCGATCTTGGCCAGGAAATAGATGTTGCCGCCGAGCGCGATGCAGCGGTTGAGATCGCGCGCCAGCACCGCCTGCTTCTGCTCTTCGCGTCATCGCCCATTCGTCGAGATAGGCGCGCTCATTGGCCTTGAAGCGGGCGCGGTTTTCCGCCTTCATCAGCGACATGCAGAACTGGTTGAGCCAATAGCCCCTGCGCGATTGCTCCGCGTCGAAGATCGTCGTGCCGGGCACGTCGAGATAGGGTTTTTCCAGCGACATGTCAGCTTCTCCCTTGCTCGGGCCAGTAGAGCCGCATCGGATTGTCCACCAGCAGTTTTTGCCGCAGTTCGGCTGATGGTCGCGATATGCGGGAATGAAATCGACCAGCAAGCCGTCGTCGGGCATGTGGTCCTTCAGATTGGGATGCGGCCAGTCGGTTCCCCACAGCACGCGATCGGGGAATTGCTCGACGACGCGGCGCGCGAAGGGAACGACGTCGCGTAGGCGTTCTGCTCGCCGTTCAGGGCTTTGCGGCCCCGTGACGGACAGCCGCTCCGGGCAGCTCACCTTGCTCCAGACATTGGCGTGCTCGCGCATGAACTTGAGGAACAGGCTCGAACTCCGGCCCGTCGATCGGCTTGGTCACATCGGGCCGGCCCATGTGGTCGACGACGACGGTGGTCGGCAGCGCGGTGAAGAAATCCCACAGCTCCGGCAGGTCGACCGCCTCGAAATAGATCACCACATGCCAGCCGAGTTTGTGCAATGCGCCCGGCGATCTCCAGCAGCTCGTCCTTGGGCGTGAAATCGACCAGCCGCTTGACGAAATTGAAGCGCACGCCGCGCACGCCCGCCGCATGCAGGCGCTGCAATTCCTCGTCGGTCACGCTGCGCCGCACCGTGGCGACGCCGCGCGCGCGGCCGTTCGGACGCGATGCAGGCGTCGACCATGGCGGCGATTGTCGGCGCCGTGGCAGGTCGCCTGCACGATGACATTGCGCGAAAAGCCGAGACGGTCGCGCAGCGCGAAGAGTTGCGCCTTGCTGGCGTCGCAAGGCGTGTATTTGCGCTCCGGCGCGAAGGGGAACTCGCCGCCCGGGCCGAACACATGGCAATGCGCGTCGACGCGCCCGCAGGCAGCTGGAAACGCGGCTTGCTCGGGCCCGTCGTACCAGTCGAGCCAGTCGTTGGTCTTCTCGAAGGGGCCGGACGTCGGCTTGGACATGTTTTTCGCTCCCGGCTCAATCGATATATTTCAGGCCGGCTTTTTCAAGCGGCCCGCGCATATTGTACATGTCGAGGCCGAGAATGCCCGACGCCAGCTTGGCGCGCTTCTCGCCTTCGAAGGATTCGCGCTTTGCGGCGGCATCGGCGGTCTTTTCCGCCCAGGCGGCGGGCACCACGACGACGCCGTCATCGTCGGCGACGATGGCGTCGCCGGGGTTGACCAGCGCGCCGGCGCAGACCACGGGGATGTTGACCGAGCCCAGCGTCGCCTTGATCGTGCCCTTGGCGCTGATGGCACTTGCTCCACACCGGGAAGCCCATTTCGTGCAGCACTTTGACGTCGCGCACGCCGGCGTCGATGATCAGCGCCCGGGCGCCGCGCGCCATGAAGCTTGTCGCGAGCAGGTCGCCGAAATAGCCGTCGGTGCATTCGGCTGTGACCGCGGCCACGACAATGTCGCCGGGCTGGATCTGTTCGGCGGCGACATGCATCATCCAGTTGTCGCCGGGCTGCAGCAGCACCGTGACGGCGGTTCCCGACACCTGCGCGCCCGGATAGATCGGGCGCATGTAAGGCTTCATCAGGCCGACGCGGCCCATGGCCTCATGCACGGTCGCCGCGCCGAGCTGGGCCATCCGCTCGACGGCGGCCTTGTCGGCCGCTGATGATGTTGCGCTTGACGATTCCCAGTTCGGTCATGGTCAGAGTCCCCTGGCTTTCAAGGCGGCGTCGAGGCGCGGATAGACGCGCCGCGCATTGCCTTCGTAGATCTTGTGGCGCTCTTCGTCGCTGAGGTTCAGCGTCGCCTCGATATAGCGCTTGGTGTCGTCGTAATAATGGCCCGTCTCGGGATCGATCCCGCGCACCGCGCCGATCATTTCCGAAGCGAACAGCACGTTTTCGACCGGGATCACCTTGGTCAGCAAGTCGATGCCGGGCTGGTGATAGACGCAGGTGTCGAAGAACACGTTCTTCAGCAGATGCTCCGACAGCAGCGGCTTCTTCATCTCCTGCGCGAGGCCGCGATAGCGGCCCCAGTGATAGGGCGCCGCGCCGCCGCCATGCGGGATGATGAAGCGCAGCGTCGGGAAATCCTTGAACAGGTCGCCCTGGATCAGCTGCATGATCGCGGTGGTGTCGGCGTTGATGTAATGCGCGCCGGTGGTGTGGAAACAGGCGTTGCAGCTGGTGGAGACATGGACCATGGCGGGAATGTCATGCTCGACCATTTTCTCGTAGATCGGATACCAGTGGCGGTCGGTCAAAGGCGGGCTGGTCCAGTGGCCGCCGGAAGGGTCGGGATTGAGGTTGATGCCGACGAAGCCGTAGTCCCTGCACGCATTTTTCCAGTTCGGCGACGCAGGTCTTGGGATCGACGCCCGGGCTTTGCGGCAGCATGGCCGCGCCGATGAAATGGTCGGGGAACAGTTGCGCGACGCGATAGCACAGCTCGTTGCAGATCGCGGCCCAGGTCGAGGACACTTCGAAGTCGCCGATGTGATGCGCCATGAAGCTGGCGCGCGGCGAAAAGATCGTCAGGTCGCTGCCGCGCTGCTTCATCAGCCGCAACTGGTTGGCTCTCGATGGTCTCGCGCAACTCGTCGTCGCTGATCTTCAGGTCGGCGACCTTCGGCTTCTGCGCCGGGTCCTTGATGCCGGCGATCTGCTGGTTGCGCCAGGCTTCCAGCTGCTTGGGCGCCGTGGTGTAATGTCCGTGGCAATCGATGATCATGGTCGAACCTGAACTTAATGGGTGAAGGGCTGGCTGACGGGAACGTGGTCGCTCTCGCCTTCCGGATGGGTGAACTGCTTGACGAACAGCGCGGCGGCGGCGATCAGCGCGGGAATGGCGATGACGAGGAAGGTTGCGGCGAAGCCGAGCTTGCGCCGCGACAGTTCGGCGAACAGGAAGGTGCCGACAATGCCGCCGAAACGGCCGACGCCGAGCATCCAGGACACGCCGCTGGCGCGCGCCCGCGTCGGATAGAACATGGCGGCGAGCGCGGGCAGCGAGGTCTGCGCCGTGTTCATGATCGCGCCGGCGATGAACACGGTCACGCCGAGCAGCCCGACATTGCCGGCGGTCTGGCCGATCAGATAGACGCCCACGGCCGTCAGCAGGAAGCAGACGGCGACGATGCGGTTGGCGTTGAAGCGATCCATCAGCCAGCCCGCGCCGATGGCGCCGAAGCCGCCGAAGGGGAACAGCGCCGCGATCAGGGTCGCCTGCTGCGCCGGCACGCCAGTCTCCTTGAACAGGATCGGCATCCAGTTGATCAGCCCGTAGAAGATCACCAGGCCCATGAAATAGGCGATCCACAGCATGGCCGAGCCGATGACATAGGGACCGGAAAACACCAGCGCCGAGGCCGGATTTGCCGGCGGCCTTCGGCGCCTGCGCTTCCCGCAGCACGAAAGCTCCGGCCTGGCTGGCGTCGGGCGAAATATGCGCGAGAACCTTGCGGATGCGCTCGACCGGCGCGCTCGTGGCGACGAGATGGCGAAGCGATTCCGGCAGGGCGAGCAGCATCACGCCGGCCAGCGCCAGCGGCGCTGCGCCGCCGAGGACGAGCACGCTGCGCCAGCCGAAATGCGGGATCATCCAGGCGGCGATGAAGCCGCCGAACGCCGCGCCCACGGGAAAGCCGCAGAACATGGCGCTGGTGAGCATCGACCGCTTCTCCCTCGGGCAATATTCGGAGGTCATGGTCACGGCATTGGGCATGGCGGCGCCGAGGCCGAGGCCAGTGACGAAGCGCCAGATCACCAGCGGGTCGAGCGACGCCGAAGCCGCGGCGATCAGGCTGGCGACGCCCATCACGACCGCTGCCACGATCAGCACCATCTTGCGCCCGAAACGGTCGGCGAGTGGACCGGCGGCCAAAGCGCCGAAGGCGATGCCGAGCAGGGCGGCGCTCAGCACCGGCGCGAGGTCGGGCTTGGCGACATGCCATTCGCCCATCAGCGAAGGCGCGATATAGCCGATCGCCGCAGTGTCGAAACCGTCGAGCAGCACGACGAAAATGCAAAGGCCGAAGACCATCCACTGGAAGCCGGTGAAGCGGTGTCCGTCAAGAAATTCCTGGACGTCGAGCGTCCCGTTGACTGCCGTAGGCATGTTCCATCCCCTTGTTCTTGTTTATCGCGGCGCCGAAGTTCAGGCGCCCTTCCAGATCGAGGCGGGGACCATGGCCTCGCCGCGCATCAGCAGCCGCGCGGTGCGCAGCAGCGCCGCCTTGGTGACCTTGGTCGGGTCGGCGGGGTCGGTTTCGAGGGTCACGCTGAATTCGCCCGAGGGATGCTCGACCGAAACCGTTTTCGCGACGCCTTCCGCCACTTTCGCGACGCCGTCGCAAACCGATCCGGGCAGCACGCAGGCGGTGGCGACGGTGACGGCGGCGAGCACGCCGATGGCGTCATGGCAGACATGCGGAATGAAGCTGCGGGTGCAAAGCGCGCCGCCCGTGCGCGGTTCGGCGATCAGCGTCATTTTCGGATAATTCTTTTTCGAGACGTCGCCGAGGCCCATTTTTTGGGAAATCTTCAGGCGCAGGGCCTCGATCCTGGTTTTCAGCTCGGCGTCTGCGTTCAACTCCGCGACGCTTTCATAGCCGGTGCGGCCGAGGTCGCTCGCTTTGAACAACACCAGCGGCATGCCGTTGTCGATGCAGGTCACGTCGAGCGTGAAAGGCGCGAAGCCGTCGCCTTCCACGGTGACGCGGTCCTTGACCTGGCCGGTCGGCAGCAGCCCCGCGCAGACAGAGCCCGCGGTGTCGAGGAAGTTGATGGCGATCGGCGCGGAACTCCCGGGCGCGCCGTCGATCCTGGCGTCGCCCTCGTAATTCACCAGTCCCTCAGGAGTTCTCGACGGTGATATCGCATTGCATGTCGGTATTCAGCGTCAGCACGCGAAAGCTCGACACATCGCCCCTGGCCGCGACCATTCCGGTTTCGAGCGCAAAAGGCACGACGGCCGCGAGCATGTTGCCGCAATTCGGGGTGGTGTCGACCGTGTCCTTGTCGGGCTGCAATTGCGCGAACAGGAAGTCGAGATCGACGCCCGGCGTCGTGCTCGGCCTGACGATGCCGACCTTGCTGGTCAGGGGATGCGCGCCGCCGAGCCCGTCGATCTGCCGCTTGTCCGGCGATCCCATCACCGCGAGCAGAACCTTGTCGCGGGTCGCGACATCGGCCGGCAAGTCGCTTTCCCTGAAGAACGGACCTTTGGAGGTGCCGCCACGAAACAGCAGGCACGGAAGGGCCGTTTGCGATGTCCGCGTCATCCCGGATGTCCTTGGAGGTTTCCTGGTTTCCCTGATGCCCTGGCCATCTCGCGTGGCCTCCCATCTTGTGGAGTCCACAATCGCCCGAATTGCGCCCGGCCGCCACTTCGAACAGGGGACGCCGCCATAAGATTTTGCTATAGATAGGGCAGAATTCAGGATTTTTCCGATGTGGACCGAAATTCCCAACTTGCGGCATTTGCGCGCCTTTTCCTGCGTTCTGCACTGCGGCGGCGTGAGCCAGGCGGCGCGAAAGATCCATATTTCGCAGCCGGCGCTGACCCAGGGACTGGCCAAGCTCCAGCAAAGGCTCGGCGCGCCATTGCTGGAGGCCGGAGCCGAAGGGCTCGGCCCCACGGAGATCGGCCGGCTGCTGGGCGAGCGCGTCGACCGGGCCTTCGACTTGATCGCCGCGGGCGCCCGCGAGTCGCAGCGCGGCGAGGGGCGCCGCGGTTTCGAACATTTCGAACAGCTGGTCAGCGTCGCGCAATTGCGGGCGCTGGCGGCCATCGCCAAGACCAGGAATTTCTCTCTCGCGGCGCGTGAGCTTGGCCTGTCGCAGCCTTCCGTGCATCGCGCCGCGCGCGATCTCGAACGGCTGATCGGCGTCGATTTGTTTGTCGCCACGCGCCAGGGCGTCGATTTGACGCCCACCGCCAAGAGCTTCGCCCGTTACGCCGCGCTCGCCCATTCCGAGCTGCTGCAAGGTTTTTCGGAGGTCTCCGCCAGCCTCAGCCTCGATCCCGGAACGATCGTCGTCGGCGCCATGCCTTTCGTGCGCACCCGGCTGCTGCCCGACGCGCTGAACGGCCTGGCGCGGAAAAGTCCACGCGCCCATGTCAAGGTGATCTCGGCGCCTTATGACGACCTGCTCGACCATTTGCGCCATGGCGCCATCGATTTCCTGCTCGGCGCCTTGCGTGAACCCGCGCCGATCGAGGACGTCGTGCAGGAAGCGCTGTTCGAGGACCCGCTCTCCGTGATTGCCCGCGCGCGACCATCCGCTGATCGGCCGCGGCCCGGTCGACCATGAGGATTTGCTGGCCTTCCCTGGGCGGTCCCGGGGGCCGAAACGCCGACCCGCGCGGTATTCAGGCAGTTGTTTACGCCGCAGGATATTGCGCGCATGCCGGGAGGCATGATCGAGACCAGTTCGCTGGTGCTGCTGCGCGGCGTGCTGTGCGGCAGCGACCGGCTGACCATCATTTCCGCGCGGCAGGCCTATTACGAGATCGAGCAGGGGCAACTGGCCGTCGTGCCCTACAAGATCCCTTTCGGCGCGCGGCAGATCGGCCTGACGTTCCGGCGCGACTGGCGACCGACGGCCACGCAGGCGCTGCTGATCGACCATATTCGGCAGGCCTCCGCCGAGGTATAGAAGAAAACGGATTCGACGCTAGAGATCATCTGCAACAGGACGAGAACAAATGACTGATACAGCGACGGGCAAGATCGCCTTTCTCGGCTTCGGCGAAGCCGCTCGCGCCTTTCTCGAGGGTTGGCGCTCACAAGCTTCCTTCTCCGCAGAGGTCGTCGCCTTCGATATCAAGACCGATTCGCACGACGCTGCGGTGCGCGCGAAAAAACTGGCTGAGTATACCGAGGCCGGCGTCGAAGGCGCGGAAAGCGCGGCCCAAGCCGTCGAGGGCGCGGATAAGATGTTTTCGGTCGTGACCGCCGACCAGGCGCATCATGCGGCGCTGGCCGCCCTGCCGGCGCTGGCGCCCGGCGCGTTGTTCTTCGACTGCAATTCCTGCGCGCCGCAGACCAAGGTCAAGTCGGCGGCAATAGTCGAGGAGGCGGGCGGCGCTTATGTCGATGTCGCGGTCATGGCCCCGGTCCATCCGCGCCTGCATCGCACGCCGCTTGCTGATCAGCGGCCCGCGCGCGGAAGCCGCCGTTCCGGTTTTACGCGCGCTCGACATGTCGCCGGCGGTTCAGTCCGGCCCGGTCGGCTCGTCCTCCGCGATCAAGATGGTGCGTTCGGTGATGATGAAGGGGCTGGAGGCGCTGGTCTGCGAATGCGTGCTGGCGGGTCGCAAGGCGGGCGTCGACGAACTGGTGCTGGCCTCGCTCGACGACACCTATCCCGGCTTCGACTGGAAGAAGCGCTCGGCCTACATGCTCGAGCGCGCGATGACCCATGGCGTGCGCCGCGCCGCCGAAATGCGCGAAGTGGCGCTGACCGTCGAACTGCTCGGCTTCGGCGGCGCCATGTCGCGCGCGACCGCCGAATGGGAACAGAAGATCGGCGACCTCCGCCTCAACGCCCGCGAAGGCGATGTCTCGGATTACCGGTCGCTGGCCGACATGATCCTGGCGAAATACGTCCCGGAGGCGGAGGGATAAGCTCGTTAGGCGCTTTTTCCCGGGGAGTCGCCGCAATCAGCAAGGAAACGCTAGCTGAACAGGGCGGCTTCGATTTCCGGGCGTTTCAGCAAGGTTGCGGCGGCTTGAAAAATCTCGGCGGGATCGCGAAGCGGTGTGTGCGCGATATCGGCGACGATTTTGCCCGGCCGGGGCGAGAGGACGATGATCCTGTTGGCGAGACGCATCGCCTCGGGGATGTCATGGGTGACGAACAGCACCGCCGTTCCAGCCTTTTCGAGTTCGTCACGCGTCAGGTCCTGCATCGATCTGCGCATGCCCACGTCCAGCGCGCCGAAAGGCTCATCCATCAGCAGCAGATCGGGCGCCACCGCCAGCGCGCGGGCGAAGGCGACGCGCTGGGCCATGCCGCCGGACAGCGCGGGCGGCCGCTTGCCGAGATCGTCGGCGCCGAGGCCAAGGCGAGCCAGGATCGTTTCCGCTTCGGCGCGGCGCCGGCGGCGATCCCATCCCAGCGCCTTCAGGCCGAAGGCGGCATTGTCGACGGCCGTGCTCCAGGGCAGCAGCCGCGGCTGCTGATAGACGCTTGCCGTGCGGAGATAGTGATTTTCGACGCATCCCGTCGTCGGTGACAACGCGCCGGCCGCGAGCCGAAGCAGGGTGGTCTTGCCGCAACCGGAAGCGCCGATCACGACCACGAACTCGCCCGGCGCAATCACGAGATCGATATGCTCGAGAATCCGCTGCGATCCGAAATTCTTGCCAAGCGCCTTCAGGCTCAACATGCCTTGAAGCTCTCCGACGCGCGCTCGATCCGGAACGATCTGCGAAAAGGCGCGACCATCAGCAGGTCCAGACCGAGGACGAGCGCGACCACCAGCAGGATCCACGCGAGGGTTTCGGTCAGGTCGAGATTGGAGCGCGCGGCGGCGAGGCGGCCGCCTATGCCCGCGCCGCTGGCCATGACTTCGGACATGACGCAGACTTTCAGCGCCATTCCCAGCGCCGTCGCCGCCGCCGGCAGCAGATGCGACAGCATTTGCGGCGCGAGAATTTCGGTCATTTCCAGCCAGGCGGGCGCGGAAAATCCCGCGGACATTTCGTCGAGGTCGGGGTCTCGGGCGTCCAGGCCTTGCAGCGCGGCGACGAAGACGATCGGCAGGATCACCACGGCGACGGTGAAACCCGCGTCAAAACCGTTGGCGCCGAACCACAAGGCCGCCAGCACCAGCCAGGCTATGGGCGGCGTTCCCAGGAGGACGGTGGCGACCGGCCGGAGCGCCAGGCCGGCCGGCCGCCAGAAACCGCCCAGAAGCGCGAGCAGCAGGCCAAGCACACTGCCGCTCGCCCAGCCTGCGAGCGAATGGAGAAGAGTGGCCTTCAGGGCCAGTTGCGCTTCGCCCGACAGGAACAGGCGCAGCAACTCCCGCACGGCGAGATCGGGCCGCGGCAGCACCAGCGGGCCATATGCAGCGTGGAGCGCCGCCCAGACGCCGACAAGCGCAGCCAGGCCGGACACACTGGAAACGGCGCGGAAGAACTTGCCGCGCATGTCAGAAGTCGAGGTAGAAATCATCCGCGGGCAGCTTTCCACCCAGGGATTGCGGCGCGATGTCGAGCAGGCTCCGGTAGAATATTTCCAGATCGGGTTTCGCTTCGCGCGCGGAAACGATGTCCATGTTGAAGCGGTCGATCGCGGCGGCGAAGATCCTGGGATGCATCTGCATGGTCTTGCCGGCCAGCGCCGCGGCTTGGTCGTGGTTGGCAAGCGCCCAGGTCTTGGCCGCGGGCAAAGCCGTGCGCAGGGCGGCGATGATTTCCGGCGCCTCCTCGACAAGTCTGGCGTGGACGGCGAGACCGACCATCGGCATCCGCACGGCCTTGTTGTGTGCGGTCCATATGTCTTGCAGGCTGATGACGCGGGTGAGAAGTCCGCCCTTGCTGTCCAGCCATGAAAATCGCCATGGTCGCGGCGGGCTCCGCCAGGATCGCCGTCTGCACCTTGCCCGCCGCCAGCATTTGCGCTGACGCCATGTGGTCTTGAACATAGGACAGCTTCATGTCCTTGTCCGGGTCGACGCCCTCCATCCGGGCGCAGGCGCGGAAGACCAGGTCGGGCATGTCGTTGTGGAAGAACCCCAGCACGTCCTTGCCGACAAGATCGTGGAAGGACTTTATGCCGGGGTCGGCGGTGACGACCGTCAGATGGCCCTGGCCAAGCGTGCACAGAAGTTTGATCGGCATGCCACGGTTGGCGAGATTGGCGGGCAGGTTGGTCGGCGTCGTGAACAGCAGCGTATGGCCGGAGACAAGGCCGGCGCGAAGCTCGTCCGGATCGCGCCACAGGCGGAACGTGGCGCCGGGCGCGGACTGCGCGAGCGCGCCCGAATCGACGGCGCGCGCCAGCGTGATGGAGGCGCCGGTCGGCGCCGCCAGAATTTCCAGATTTTCCAGCGGATGCGCCGCGACCATGCCGCCGCTCGCCGCCGCGAGACCGGCGCCAGCGAAAGCCGAGAGCGCCTCTCGTCGAGACAAAGGGGGCGCGGCTTCGGGAATTTTGAGGGACATGGCTTGTTCCTTCGGCCTGCGTCGCCACACTAGAACATCAGCCGTCCGGAAAGCGAAACCTGCCAGGACTGGCCGAGTTGCGGTCCATTGAGGTTTTGATAAATCGGGCCGCCTGCTTCCAGCGCCAGCGCGGACTTGGAATAGCCCCAGAGCGCGCCGGAAAGCTCGATGCCGCCGAGCAGCGTGATGCGCTGGCCGCCGTAATAATTCGGGTTCATGTTTTGCGACATGGGCATGGCGGCGATCACCGGGTCGCTTCCATGAATATGGTCCTGCGTGCTGCCGACGACATGCAGGGTGGTGGTGATTCGGGAAAGACCGTGTAGCCGCCCCAGCCATGCAACTCGTGCAGGTCGCCAAAGCGATAGCCTTCGACGTTATTGTCCAGCGCCAAACGGCCTCGATAGCCGAGGCCCCAGGACCAGAGGTCGAGATGACCGGTGTAGGCGATGCTCGGCAGCAGATCGACGGTGCCGGTCCCGGTCTGCATGCCATAAGGCGCGCGCATGGCCATAATCATATTCATCGGGCTGAGCATGGTGATCTGGCGGGTCTGCGATCCTGTGGGCAGGCTCAGGTTAAGGCCGATGATCACGCGGTTAATCGGGTCTTGATAAAGCCTGTAGGATGCGCCGACCATCGTGTCGCTGAGGCCTTCGGAGGTTCCGGAACTTGTGCCGAGATATTTCGCCGGGTTCGAGGGGGACATCATCGGCGAAGCGTATGTGGTCATGCTCATCGACTTTTCGACGTAGCCGGTCATCGCCATGATATTGATCGAATCGGTGACGCCATACATGACGTTGAACATGTGCATCTGCGTGTCCATCGAGTTCGGGAACCACGCGCTCGGGGACCGACATGAGCATCATCTTGCCGCCCATGCCTTTCATCATCATGCGTCATGCCAGAAGGAACGGTCGTGGCGATGGTGGCGTCGGAAACCTTTTTGTCGCCGATGTAATTGCCCGCCATCCCCAGAGGTCGGGTTGTAATTGAGCATGAATTCCCCGGCGGGCGCCATCATCGCCCAGGTCAGGGTGGCTGGGGGCGGCGGCGCGCTATCGCTCATGACCGAGCCGTGATCCATCGTCGCCATCATCGGCATGGCGTCGCTGGCGTGGGCGACGACGGGCGCCAATATGCCGGCGGCGATTGCCAAGCGCAGGGCGCGGCGCGCCACGGCGCCGAGGAGGAGATCGTGGAAAGTTTTCATCTTGGCCTCTCGTAATGTCGGCGCCTCCCCGGCATCGGTGGAGCGCAATTTTCACTTGGGTTTCGGCTGAACGCCAGAAGTCCTTCGACGGCCTGGCCGAACGTCGGCTCGAATCCATCATCCGTGATTGCTGATCATTACGATATGTAATGTGATTACATGCAATAGCCGACTGTAGAAAAAGCAATGATGAAATGAATCGTTGGTGTTGGTTGTATTTTTACAACATATAAGTTGGCAACATATTGTGCAGCTTGCTCAAAATTGGAGCGCGCGCCTGAAATCCGGCGCACGGATGAAAAAAATCGGCCTTGACGATGTGACTTGTTGCGATCCCGCCTCGCAGCCTGCTCGTCTGGCTTTCAGCGCCGCTCGCCTATGCCGAAAACCCCGAAAACCCTGCCGCAGGCAGGCTGTCGGCGCTCTTGACGACCACGCGCGCCAGCGACGGCGCCATGACCGCGATATTCTCGGCATAGAACTGCGCCAAGGCGAGGGCCTCGGCGAGGACGGGATCATTCGCGCCGGTCTTTTGCAGGCGCAGGGCCGCCGCCGCGCCCTTGGCGAGCCAGGCGCCGCCCGCGACCGTGCCGAACAATCTGAGATAAGGCGTCGCCACCGCCAGCAGTTCCTCCGTCGTGCGCTCCTTTTGCGCCAGCCAATGGGTGGCGCCTTCCAGCGCCTCGACCGCCTCGTTGACGATCCCGCCCAGCGCTCCCAGCTCCGGCAAGGATTCCGCATCACGGGCAAGCTGCCTGAAGCCGGCGATGGTTTCCCCGGCGACGGTCGAACCGGCTCGCAAAATCTTGCGCGTGACGAGATCGATGCCCTGGATGCCGTTGGTTCCCTCATAGATCGGCGCGATGCGGGCGTCGCGGTAATGCTGCGCCGCGCCGGTTTCCTCGATGAACCCCATGCCGCCGTGGACTTGCACATTGAGCGACGCGACCTCGACGCCGATGTCGGTGCAGAAGGCCTTGGTGACCGGCGTCAGCAGCCCCGCCAGTTCATCCGCCTTGGCGCGCGCTTGCGGGTCTGCCGCGTGGTGCGCCAGATCGATGGCGCGCGCCGCATTATAGGCGATGGCGCGCGCGGCGGCTGTCAGCGCCTTCATCGTCATCAGGTTGCGGCGCACGTCCGGATGCTCGACGATCAGGCTGGAGCCCGTCGCGCCGGCGGCTCGGCCTTGCCGGCGGGTCTGGGCATAGGCAATCGCCTGCTGGCAGGCGCGCTCGGCGATGGAGACGCCTTGCAGGCCGGTGAACAGCCGCGCCTTGTTCATCATCGTGAACATGCAGTTCAGACCGCGGTTCGCCTCACCGACCAGCCAGCCCACGGCGCCGCCCTTGTCGCCGAACGCCATGGTGCAGGTCGGGCTGGCGTGGATGCCCAGCTTGTGTTCGACGCCGGCGCAGACGAGGTCATTGCGCGCGCCGAGCGATCCGTCCGCTTTGACCAGGAATTTCGGAACGGCGAACAGCGAAATGCCCTTGGTTCCCGGAGGCGCGTCAGGCAGCCGCGCCAGCACGAGATGGACGATGTTTTCGGCGAGGCTGTGCTCGCCGTAGGTGATGAAAATCTTCTGGCCGGTGATGCGATAGCTGCCGTCGCCCGCTGGGACAGCCTTCGCGCGCAAGGCGCCGAGATCGGAGCCGGCCTGCGGCTCGGTCAGGTTCATGGTCGCCGTCCAGGCGCCTTCGACCATTTTTGCGAGATAGGTTTGCTTGACCGCGTCGTCGGCGTGGAGAAGCAGCGTGTCCGCCGCGCCCATGGTCAGCGTCGGCAAGGTCGCAAAACCCATGCAGGCGCTGGCCCACATTTCCATGCAGGCGGTGGCGAGGCGGATCGGCAGGCCCATGCCGCCCCATTCCGCGGGCAGGTCGACGCCGTTCCAGCCGGCGGCGGTCCAGTCGCGGTAGAGTTCGACGAAACCGTCCGGCTGCGTCACCACGCCATTGTCCCAGCGGGCGCCGATCTTGTCGCCGGACCGGTTGAGCGGCGCGACGCGCTCGCGCGCGAATTTCGCGGCCTCGTCCAATATGCTGGCGACGTCGTCCGGGCTGAGTTCGCCATGCGATCCCGCGGCGAGATCGTCGGCGAAATCGGCGATATGGTCGAGGGTGAACCGCATCGCTGCGGTCGGCGCTGAATAGTCCATGACAGTCTCCTGAAGGGCGGGGCTGCAGAGCACGCCGACTAGCGCGGCGGCAGCCGAAGGGCGCCGTCGAGGCGGATGACTTCGCCGTTGAGCGCGAGGTTGCGCACGCAGGTCAGCACGAGATCGGCGAATTCCGCGGGCAGGCCGAGGCGTTTCGGAAAGGGGATCGAGGCGCCGAGGCTCGCCTGCGCCTCCGCGGGGAGATTTTGCAGCAGCGGCGTCAGGAACAGGCCCGGCGCGATGGCCAGCACGCGAATGCCGAATTGCGCCAGTTCGCGCGCGGCGGGAAGCGTCATCGAGACGATGCCGCCCTTGGACGCGGCATAGGCGGCCTGTCCGATCTGCCCTTCGTAGGCGGCGACGGAAGCGGTGGAGATCACCACGCCGCGTTCCCCGTCCGCGAGGGGTTCGAGTTTCGCCATTTCCGCCGCGGCGAGCCGGAGCATGTTGAAGGAGCCGATCAGGTTGACCTTGATCACGCGCTCGAAAGCCTCGAGCCCGTGCGGGCCTTCCTTGCCGAGGATGCGCCGGGCCACGCCAATGCCGGCGCAGTTGACCAGGATGCGCGCGGGACCATGCGCCTCCGCAGCCTTGGCCAGGGCGGCGACGGCCTGCTCTTCGCTGGTGACGTCGCAGGCGAGACCCAGTCCGCCGATACGCTGGGCCACGGCTTTCGCCGCGTCGGCATTGACGTCGAGCGCCGTCACTTTAGCGCCGGCCTTGGCGAGCAGTTCCGCGACCGCGGCGCCCAGTCCGGAGCCGCCGCCGGTGACGATTGCGGCCTGTCCATTTGCGTCCATGAGAGAGGTCCCTTCAGGCGAGATTGAGCGCGCGGATGGCGTTCTGTTTCAGGATGAGGTCGTGCACTTCCGGCTTGAAGCCGGCGGCCTTGAATTCGGTGATCCAGCGGTCGGGCTGGATCAGCGGGAAATCCGAACCGAACAGCATTTTGTGCTTCAGCTGGCCATTGGCGTATTGCACCACCTGCGGCGGGAAATATTTCGGCATCCAGCCCGACAGGTCGATGTAGACATTGGGCTTGTGCAGGGCGATCGACAGCGCCTCGTCCGTCCAGGGCCAGGAGGGATGGGCGATGATCAGGGTCATGTCGGGGAAGTCCGCGGCCACGTCGTCGAGGTGGATCGGCTGCGAATATTTCAGCCGCAATCCGCCGCCGCCGCGCATGCCGGTGCCGATGCCCGAATGGCCGCTGTGGAAGATCGCGGGCAGCTTGTGTTCGGCGATCAGCTCGTAAAGCTTGTAGGCCATCCGGTCATTGGGGAAGAAGCCCTGGCAGGTCGGGTGGAACTTGAAGCCCTTCACGATTCCGCCTTCGATCAGTTCGCGCGCCTCGCGCACGCCCATGATCCCCTTGTGCGGATCGATGCTGGCGAAGGCGGTCATGATGTCGGCGTTGTCGCGGGCGGCTTCGGCGATCTCGTCGTTGGGGATGCGGCGATTGCCGATCTCGAACTCCGAGTCCACCGTGAACATGATGAAGCCGATCTTCCGCTCGCGGTAATAGGCGATGGTCTCGGCGATGGTCGGGCGCTTGCCGGCCTTGAAATATTTGCTCGCCGCCGCGTCATAGGGCTCCCAGAAGGCGTCCATCGGCTGGCGGCAGGACACTTCCGCATGGGTGTGCACGTCGATGGCGACGAGTTCGTCGATCTTCATGTTGCTGCTCCTCAAGATTTATGCAGGGCTTATTTATGAATGACCTTGGCGGCGCGCTTCTCCAGGAAGTCGCGCAGGCGCTGCTTGGCTTCGGGCGCGGTCTCCGCGACCGCGGCCATCAGGCTTTCGGTGAAGAAGCCGGTCTGCGGATCGCTTTCGGCGATGCGGGGCAGGGCGTGGATGACGGCGAAGTTCGACATGGGCGCATTGCTTGCGGCCTTTTTCGCCAGCTCGACGGCCTTGGCGAGCCCCTCGCCCTTCTCGACCAGGAACTGGCTGATGCCGATGGCCTGGCCTTCTTCGGCGGAATAGGTGTGGCCGGTCAGCATCATCGTCTGCACCCGCGGCACGCCGATCAGGCGGGGAATGCGCACCGAGCCGCCGCCGCCGAGGAAGATGCCGCGCTGGCCCTCGGGAAGGCCATAATAGGCGGATTTTTCCGCCACGCGAATATGGGTGGAGGCGGCAAGCTCCAGTCCGCCGCCGACGCAGGCGCCGTGCAGGACGGAGATCACGGGAACGCGCCCGAACTGGATCTCCTGGAAGGCGCGATGCCACATCTGCGAATGCATGATGCCGAGATAAAGGTCGGAGGCGTCGACCACTTCGCCAAGATCAAGGCCGGCGCAGAAATGATCGCCCTCGCCATGCAGCACGATGGCGCCGACGCCTTCGGGAACCTGCGAAAATACGCTGCGCAAGCCGCGCACGCTGTCGTCGTCCAGCGCGTTGCGCTTTTCCTGGCGCGCCAGGGTGACGATGCCGATATCGCCGTCGCGGCGGAATTTTATGGTGGGGGGCAGAGAAAGTTCTGACATGCGTCGCTCCTCGATCTTGAAATTCAGTGCTGGCCGCCAAGGCCGAGATAGCCCTCGATGACCCGCGGATCCCGGGCCAGTTCGGCGGCCTTGCCGTGCATCTTGATTTCGCCCAGCTCCATCAGATAGGCGTAGTCGGCGAATTGCAGCGCCGCGCGGGCGTTCTGCTCGACCAGCAGGATGGAGACGCCGGTTTCGCGCAATTCGGCCAGGATATGGAAGATTTCCTTGACGATGCGCGGCGCGAGGCCAAGGCTCGGCTCGTCGAGCATCAGCACGCGCGGCCGCGCCATCAGCGCGCGGCCGATCGCCAGCATCTGGCGCTCGCCGCCCGACATGGTCCCGGCGGCTTGCGAAAAACGCTCCTGCAGGCGCGGAAAGCGCGCGAACACCTTCTCCAGCTCCTCTTTCGCCGTCTTCGCGCCGCGCTTGTAGGCGCCGAGGCGCAGATTGTCGCCAACCGACATGCTGGCGAACAGCTCGCGCTTTTCCGGCACGAGGCTCAGGCCGTCGCCGACGCGGTCCTCGACCGAACGGTCCTTCATCGTCCGGCCGTCGAGCGCGATGTCGCCGGTCGATGGCAGCACGCCCATGATGGCGTTGAGCAGGGTCGACTTGCCCGCGCCATTGGCGCCGATGACGGTGACGGCGGCGCCCGGGGCTATTTCCAGGGAGACGTCGCGGACGGCCTCGACCTTGCCGTAGCTGACATGAAGCGAGGACACTTTCAGGATCGGCCCGCTCATTCGATGCCTCCCAGATAGGCTTCGAGCACGGCGGGATTGGCGCTGACCGACGCGGGGTCGCCCTCGGCGATCTTCTGGCCGAAATCGAGCACGATCAGGTGATCCGTCAGTTTCATCACGAAGTCCATGTCATGCTCGACCAGCAGCACGGACATGCCGGTCTCGCGCAGTTTCATCAGCAACCCGGCAAGCCGCTCCTTTTCGGCGAAACGCAGGCCGGCGGCCGGCTCGTCGAGCAGCAGCAGCGCCGGATCGAGGCAGAGCGCGCGGGCGATTTCGGCGACGCGCTGCTGGCCGAGCGCGAGGGATCCCGCCGGCTTGTGCATGTCCTCAGTCAATCCCACGCGTTCGATCTGGCTGGCGGCCTCGCGGAAGATGCGCGCCTCCTCCGCCCGGTCGAGCCGGAACAGCGAGCGAAAAGCGCTGGCGCGTCCGCGCAGATGCGCGCCGATGGCGACATTCTCCAGCACGCTCATTTGCGGGGCGAGCTTCACATGCTGGAAGGTGCGCGCCACGCCGCGCTGGGCGACCTGTCGGGACGACAGCCGCCCGATGTCCTCGCCGAGATAACGGACGGCGCCGAAGGTCAGGCGGGCGACGCCGGTCAGCAGGTTGAAGGTCGTGCTCTTGCCGGCGCCATTGGGGCCTATCAGTCCGGCGATCTCGCCGGAGCGGACGGAAAAGCTCACCTCGTTGACAGCGACGAGGCCGCCGAACTGCTTTGTCATCTTGTCGGCGTCGAGCAGCGGCGCGCCGGCCTTGGGCATGGCGCGCAAGGGCAGGGCTGCTGCGTCGGCGGCGATCTTTCGCGGCGCGGGCTGCGGCAGGAATTTGGTCAGCAGCGGCCACAGCCCTTCGCGCGCAGCCTGCAGCACGCCGACCATCAGCACGCCGAAGACGATGGTCTCGAAATTGCCGTCGGAGCCGATCAGCTTCGGCAGCAGGCTCTGCAACTGGTCCTTGAGCAGCACGACGAGGATGGCGCCGAGCACGCCGCCCATGACATAGCCCGAGCCGCCGAGCACGGCCATCAGCAGATATTCGATGCCGGCGGAAAGGCCGAAGGGCGAGGGACTGACCGCGCGCTGCATATGGGCGTAAAGCCAGCCGGAGAGCGCGGCGAGCAGCGCCGCATAGACGAACACGAAAAGCTTTACCCGCGCCGTGTTGACGCCGACGGATTCGGCGGCCTGCGCGCCGCCGCGCAGCGCCCGCATCGCCCGGCCCATCCGGCTGTCGAGCAGGTTCGAGCTGAGAACCAGGGCCAGCAGCACGCTGATCCAGATCGGATAGAACATCAGCCGCGCGTCGATGAATTCGATTTTCCCGATGCTCAGCGGCGGAATGCCGCTGATGCCGTCATAGCCGCCCAGCCATTCGCTGTTGCCGAAAATGTAGAAGCAGCTGATGCCCCAGGCGATGGTGCCGAGCGGCAGGAAATGGCCGGAGAGACGCACGGTCACCAGTCCGAACAGGAATGCGATCAAGCCGGTCGTCAGCAGCGAGAAGGGCAGGGCGGCCCAGGGCGAGAAGCCGAATTTGGTGGTCAGGACGGCGGTGGTATAGGCGCCGAAGCCGACGAAGGCCGCCTGGCCGAAGGAGGTCATGCCGCCGACGCCGGTCAAGAGGACGAGACCGATGGCGACCAGCGAGGCCAACCCCGCATATCCAGCCAGATTGATCCAGAAGGAGGGAACCGGCAGCAGCGGGAAGACCGCGAGGACGAGCAGCGCGACGCCGCGCAGGACCCAGGATTTCGACAGGCTCTGCATCATTCCTCCTCATCGGCATGAGGCGACGCCAGCGAACGCCAGAGCAGGACGGGGATGATCAGCAGGAAGACGATCACCTCCTTGAAGGCGCTGGCGTAGAAGGCCGAGAAGGCTTCGAGTATGCCGACCGCCAAGGCGGCGACAGCCGTCAACGGATAGCTGACGAGGCCGGCGACGATCGCCGCGACAAAACCCTTCAACCCGACGATAAAGCCGGTGTCGTAATAAATGGTCGTCAGGCCGCCGAACAGGATGCCGGACAGGGCGCCGATGGCGGCGGCGAGCAGGAAGGCGAATTGCCCTGTTGATTTCACGGGGATGCCGACCAGCCGCGCGCCGAGCCGGTTGATCGCGGTCGCGCGCAGGGCCTTGCCCGTGAGGGTGCGCTCGAAGAAGACATAAAGACCGAGCAGCAGCGCCGAGGTCACGACGAGCACGCTGATGCTCTGGCCCTTGAGGCGCAGCACGCCGAGCGGGACCGACCAGTCGATGAAAGGCGTAACCCGCGCGCCCTCCGCGCCGAAGAACACCAGCCCCAGGCCGAGCATGGCGATATGCACGCCGACGGCGGCGATGAACAGGGCCAGCACCGAGGCGTCTGCCAGGGGCTGGAACGCCAGCCGATAGACCAGCGGCCCCATCGGCGCGATGACCGCCAGGGTGATGAGCGTATAGGCGGCAAGTCCGAGTTTCATCGGCGCCAGCCAGAGCACGGCGAGCAGCAGGCCAACAGGAAACACCAGATCGCGCAGGAACATCCAGCCGAGATCCCTGGCGCCCAGCGTCTTGCGCTGCCGGACCAGATCGAACAGGAAGGCGCTGACGGCGAGGATCGCCAGCAGCCACGCCGTTCCCGGCGCCTTGCCGGATTCCAGCGCCGCGAAAGTGAGCGCGCCCCAGGCGACCAGTTCGCCTTGCGGGATGAAAATCACCCGGGTCACCGCGAACAGCAGCACCAGCGTCACGCCGAGCAGGGCGTAAATCGCGCCATTGACGATTCCGTCCTGCAGCAGGAACAGAATGATGGTCGAGCTCATGGATACCGCGCCTTACTCAAAGCGTTTTCAAGCGAAGTGGATGCCGGTTCGCGAGAAGAAAACGCGTTAAAACGATGAATTCAGAGCCCCGATCCGATGTCATCGGATCGGGAAGGGCTCGGGCCGAGTTTCAAAAAAAGGACCGGATTGTCGGAAATGCGGCGCGATCGCGATCGCGAGTTCGCGCCGTCAGGAGCGCGTCAGGGCAGGAGCGTCCATTTGCCGTTGACGACCTTGATCAGCACGCGCGACCGCTTGTCGAGGCCGGCGTGGTCGGTGGGCGAGAAGTTATAGACGCCATGCGCGGCGACCAGTTCCTTGGCCTTCTCGACTTCGTCGCGCAGAGCCGAACGGAATTCTTCCGTGCCGGGCTTGCCTTTGGCCAGGGCGCCCTTGACGCCCGAAAGCATGATGGTCGCGCAATCCGCCATATGGGCGCCGAAGCCGGCGAAGGGCGAATGGTTGATGGCCTCATATTGCTTGATGTAGTCCATGCCGACCTTTTTCGACGGATGCGAATCCGGCAGGAGATTTGCGACCACGACCGGGCCGGCGGGGAAGATCGTGCCTTCGACATCCTTGCCGCCGACGCGCACGAACTCCATGGTGGAGACGCCGTGGGTCTGGTAGATCTGCTTCGTATAGCCCTGTTCGCGCAGTGTTTTCTGCGGCAGCACGGCGACCGTGCCGGAAGCCGCGACCAGAACCGCGTCGGGGTCGGAAGCGACGATCTTCAGCACCTGGGCGGCGACGCTGGTGTCGTTGCGCTGGAAGCGTTCGACGTCGAGGATCTTGATGCCCTTTTCCGGCATGATCCTCTGCACTTCGTTGAGCCAGCCCTGGCCGTAGCCGTCGGTATAGCCGATGAAGGAATGGACTTCACGCCATTGGCGGCCATGTGGTCGGCCAAAGCGTCGGCCATGATCGCATCGTCTTGCGGCGCCTTGAACACCCAGCGATGCTTGTCGTCCATCGGATTGACGAGCGCCTTGGTCGGCACCATGCCGCAATAGGGCGTCTTGGTTTCGGCGGCGACGTCGATCAGCGCCAGGGTTGCGGGCGTCGCCGAGGATCCGATGAGAATGTCGATCTTGTCTTCGGCGATCATCTTGCGCGCATTGGCGACCGCCTTGGTCGGGTCGGTGGCGTCGTCGAGCACGATATAGTCGACTTTTTGCCCGGCGATTTCCTTCGGCAGTTGCGCCACCGTGTTCTTTTGCGGGATGCCCAAGGCTGCGGCCGGGCCGGTCTCGGAGACGGTGACGCCGACATGGACCTGCGCCAGGGCGGGAACCAAAGGAATTGAAGCGCCGGCCAGAAGCGAGGCGCCGGTCAAGGCTAAGCGAAGCGAAATCCGCATGATGTCTTTCCTCCCAAGGGTTCGGGCCGGTTTCTCCCCACCCGCAAAATTTATATTGTTATAATATATAACCATTATATGATGTCAACAGCCCTCCAGCCAAACTTTTGACGCAGGGAGGCTTCGCGCGCTAGCGATGCGCCGGACAGGTTCGAAATTCAGGACGCGCCATGCAGGAAAACGCCAGCGAAACTCAAAGCCAGCCGGAAGGCCAGAACGGGACGGGCGCGAAGAAAACGTCAGCCTCTGCGCCGGGGCTCGATTACGGACCTCTGAACCAGCGGATCGGCTACGCCTTGCGGCGGGCGCAGCTCGCGGTGTTCCGCGATTTCTTCAAGGTGTTCGAGGCCTATGACGTGCGTCCCGCGCAATATTCGCTGCTGACCGTCGTCGAGGCCAATCCGGGCGCCAGCCAGACGCAGGTGGCCGAGGCGCTCGGCATCAAGAAGACCAATTTCGTCGCCATCATCGACGCGTTCGAAAAGCGCGGACTGATCGCGCGCGTCCGCTCGGAAACCGACCGCCGGCTCTATGGCCTGTTCCTGACGGAAGCCGGCGCGGCCATGGTGACCAGCCTCCACCAGGTCGCCGCCAGCCACGAACAGCGCATCGTCGATCGACTCGGGGCGGAAGAATACGCCCGTCTGTTCGCGCCGCTCCAGGCGATTGCGGATATGGGCGCGGTGATGCCCGAGGAGCCCGAAGCGGAGGCCTGAGTTCGCGCGGGGAGCATTGACAGCCGCCTCGGTTGTTATATATCAATACCGTTATAAAATATAACCACAAGAGCTTCAGGGCCGATCCAAAAATTCCTGCAGGGAGGAAAGTTCGATGAGCGCCGCCGCAACCATTGGAAATGCGCCGCTTCGCTTCGGCGAGATCGAGGTGGACGTCCGCCGTCTCGCGGGCGGAGTCATGGTGCTGCAGGCGAAGACGCCGTTCACGCCGCCCGACGAGCGCCTGCACGATTACGTCAGGCGCAATGCGGAAAGCTTTCCCGACCGGCTGTTGATCGCCGAGCGCAAGACGCCGGACGGGCCCTTCGCCGGCCTCACCTATGCGCAGGCCTATGCCAAGGCGCGCGCCATCGCCGCCAATCTCGTCACGCGCGAGCTGAGCGTCGACCGGCCGATCGCCATATTGTCAGGCAATTCGGTCGACCATTTCATCTTGGGCCTCGCCGCCATGATGGCGGGCGTCCCCTATGCGCCGATTTCCTCGGCCTATTCGACGCTCAGCGCCGATTTCGACAAGCTCAGGCATATTTTCGCCCTGCTCGATCCCGGCCTCGTCTATGCCGACGACGGCGCGATCTATGGCCGCGCGCTGGCCATTCCCGAAATGCAGGGGCGCGAAATCGTCCTCGGCGCCAATGTGGACAAGGTCCCGGGCGCCGTCGCGCTCGACAGTCTCTGCTCCGGCGGATCGCTGGAAAAACTCGACGCCCTGGACGTCTCGATCAATTCCGAGACCATCGCCAAATTCCTGTTCACTTCGGGCTCGACCGGCGTGCCCAAGGGCGTGATCACCACCCACAAGATGATGGTCTCCTCCATCGAGCAGGTCCGGCTCACCTGGCCCTTCATCGAGGAGCAGCCGCTCGTCTTCGTCGACTGGCTGCCGTGGAGCCACGTGTTCGGCGGATCGAAACTGGTCAACCTGGTGCTGCGCTTCGGCGGGACCTTTTACATCGACGACGGCAAGCCGGTGCCGAAGGAAGCCTGGAAGACCGCGCGCAACCTGCGCGAAATCGCCCCGACCAATTACTGGAGCGTCCCCAAGGGCTATGAGTTTCTGGTCGCCGATCTCGACAAGGACGAGGACCTGCGCAAGAAATTCTTCTCCAACCTGCGCACGATGTTCTATGCGGGCGCCAGCCTGCCGGGCCCAATCTGGGAAAAGCTGGAGCGCTACGGCCGGGAAGTGAGCGGGCGCGACATTCCCATGCTGACGAGCTGGGGCCTCACCGAAACAGCGCCGGGCATCACCACCGTCAATCGCGCCCATGCCGGGGTCGGCAATGTCGGCGTGCCCATGCCCGGACTGGAGCTGAAACTCCTGCCCAACCACGGCAAGATGGAAGCGCGGGTGCGCGGTCCCAATATCACGCCGGGCTATTGGAAAATGCCCGAGGCGACCAAGGGCGCTTTCGATTTGGACGGCTATTTCAAGACCGCCGACGCGCTGCTTTTTGCGTCGGAAGCGCATCCCGGGCGCGGCATGCGTTTCGACGGCCGCGTCAGCGAGGATTTCAAGCTGCTCACGGGCACCTGGGTCAATGTCGCCGACATCAGGCAGAAGACGCTCGAAGCGTTGACGGGCCTCGCCTCCAATGTCGTGGTTGCGGCGCCCGACCGCGACGACCTCGGCCTGCTCATCGTCGCGCCGGCCGAGCGCGATCCGGAAGATCCGGATTATTGGGCCGAAATCGCCAGGATCCTGGGCGCTTACAACAAGACCGCCTCCGGCGCGTCGCAGCGGATCGCCCGGGCCATGGTGATGGAGGTCCCGCCCTCGCTCGACACTGGCGAGATGACCGACAAGGGCTCGCTGAATTCGCGCGCCATCCTGCAAAAGCGCAGTTTTGATGTGGATCGTCTCTATCTCGGCAAGGACGAGGACATTATCTTTCCGGCGGAATGAATTCCGCGGGCGGGGCTGGAGCGTTCATGGAAGAGCAGGTCGCAACGCCATTGGCGGCGCTGGCGGGCGCGAGCCCCGAGGCGCCCGGCTGGTTTCTTCACGCGCTCGATCAGCGGCCAGAACGCCAATGGCTTGAGGTCGACGGCGCCCGCATCGAAACGCTGGCCTGGGGCGAACGCGGCCGCCCCGGCCTGCTGCTTCTGCACGGCGCCGGCGCGCACGCGGACTGGTATTCCTTCTTGGCCCCCTTCTTCCTGCCGGAACGGCGGGTCGTCGCCATGTCCTGGTCGGGCATGGGCGGCTCCGACTGGCGGGAAACCTATCCGCGCTCAGGTTTCGTGCGCGAGGCGATGGCCGTCGCCGAGGCGGGCGGACTGTTCGAAAACGGCGCAAAGCCGGTGGTGGCGGGGCATTCCTTCGGCGGCCGGATGACCATCATGATCGCGGCGTCCCACGGCGACGCCTTCGCCGCGTCGGTCATCGTCGACCCGCCAGTGTTCGCGCCGAACCGCTTGGCCGAACACAAGCCGCGCCAACGCGAATTGAAGCCGCATTTCGTCAATGCGACCCTGGAGGAGGCCTTGGCGCGGTTCCGTTTCGCGCCGCCGCAGCCCTGCGAACATTTGTTCATTGCCGACTATATCGCCAGGAAATCGCTGAAATCGGTCCGGCGCGACGACGGCGACGACGGCTGGGTCTGGCGTTTCGATCCGGTTCTGATGCGGGATCTCAGGATGGAGGATTCGACCGCGCTGCTGCGCGCCGCGAAATGCCCTGTCGCCCTGCTGCGTGGCGCGAAGTCCCGGCTGATGCTGCCCGAGGACGCCGCCTACATGATGTCGCTCCTTCCCGAGGGGTCGCCCTTCGTCGAAATCCCCGAGGCCGGGCATCACGTCATGGTCGACCAGCCGCTGGCCTTCGTCGCGGCGCTGAAGACCTTGCTCGCGAGTTGGCCGGCCGCGCGCTGAGCGTCGGTGCATTGAGCGTCAGTGCATTTGGCGTCAGCCATGGACGGCCAGCGCCTTGGCCGTCCGCGCGAGATCGCGGCTCTCCGCGCCGAAGACCAGGGCGTCGGCGGAACTGGCGTTGCCGGCGAGGGCCCGGGCGTAAATGCCCTGGGTGATCGAGGACAGCCTGAATAGCGCGAACACGAGATAGAAAGTCCAGTCGGGGATAGAGGCGCGGCCCGCGTTTTGACAATAGGCGGCGAGGACCTCTTCTTCCGAGGGAATGCCCAGCGCCTTGATGTCCATCCCCTTCATGCCGCGCACGCCCCGTTCGCGCGGCGGAAGATGGTAGGGCAGGCAATTATAGGCGAGGTCGGATAGCGGGTCGCCGAGCGTGGTCAGCTCCCAGTCCAGCAGCGCCAGGACCTTGCCTTCGCCGTGGGCGAACAGCAGGTTGCCGATGCGAAAATCGCCATGGACGATGGTCGGCGGCGCGTCCGCCGGCCGGCGTTCGGTCAGCCAGCTTTCGAGCCAGGACATGTCGGGAGCCAAGTCGGGATCGGTATTGTTCGTTACGGCGGCGCGATATTGCTTTCCCCAGCGCTCGATCTGGCGGGCGAGGAAATTTTCCGGGCGCGACAAGCCGCCGAGCCCGACAGCCTTCCAGTCGACCGCGTGCAGCCGCGCCATGGTCGCGATCATGTCCGCATAGGCGGCGCGTCTCTGTTCGCGCGACGCGCCGGGCATGTTCGGAAAATCGTGCAGCTCGCCGTCGACGAAATCCATCAGGTAGAAGGACGTGCCGACGACCGAGGCGTCCTCGCAGAGCGCCAGAGGCTCGGGGATCGGCACGCCGGCGCCGCGCAGCGAGGCGAGGATCAGATATTCGCGCTCGATGTTATGCGCTGAAGGCAATAGCGCGCCCGGCGGTTTCTTGCGCAGGACCACCCGCCGTCCGCCGAATTCCAGCAGAAAAGTCGGATTGGACTGTCCGCCCTGGAACTGCCTGATCCGCAGCGGGGGCGCGAAACCGGGCAGATGCGCCGCCAGCCAGCCGGCGAGCGCAGCCTCGTCCAGCCGATGGCGGTCGGGGACCGCGACCAGATTGAGATCGGACTGCGGCATTAGGCGGTCTGGCCGCCGTCGACCGCGAGATATTGCCCGGTGATGTGGCGGCCTGCTTCTGAGAGCAGCAGGATCGCCGCGCCTTTCAGATCGTCGGGGCCGCCGTAGCGGCCGAGCGGGATTTCCTCCAGCGCGCGCTGCTCGAACCGCTCCAGCACGCCGCGAGACATTTTCGACGGAAACCAGCCGGGGCAGATCGCATTGACGTTGACGCCGTGGGGGCCCCATTCGGCCGCCAGCGTGCGGGTGAAATTGATCACCGCCGCCTTGCTGGTGTTATAGGCCAGGGTCTGCAGCCCGAGCCGCGGCGAATTGCCGCCGAGGCCGGCGATCGAGGCGATATTGAGGATCTTGCCCGACCGGCGCGGCAGCATCGCGCGGCGTCCGATCTCCCGCGTCAGCACGAAGGTCGCGTTGACGTTGAGGTTGATGATCTTCAGCCAGGCTTCGGTCGGATAGTCCTCGGCGGGGGCGCCCCAGGTGGCGCCGGCGTTGTTGACCAGCAGGTCGACGGTTCCGAACGCCGCCAGGGCCTGCTCGGCCAAGGCGGGAATGGCGTCGAGTTTGGCCAGGTCGCAGGCGAGCGTGGCCACCTCCGCGCCGCGCGCGCGCAGATGCGCGGCGGCCTCGTCGAGTTCGCCCTGCTTGCGCGCGGTGATGACGAGCTTCGCGCCCATGTCGCTCAGGCCCTCGGCCATTTGCAGGCCGAGGCCGCGCGAGCCGCCGGTGATCAGGGCGATGCGGCCGGTGAGGTCGAACAGGGTTTTCGCATTTGCCGCCGTGTCGGTCATTTGTAGCGCCTCAGTTCAAGCTTGGCGATGGAGTTGCGATGCACTTCGTCCGGGCCGTCGGCGAGACGCAGCGAGCGCGCGTAGGACCATTGGTGGGCGAGGCCGAAGTCATCGGAGACGCCGGCGCCGCCGCAGGACTGGATCGCCCAGTCAAGCACCTGGCAGGCCATGTTGGCCGCCGACACCTTGATCATGGCGATTTCCTTCGCCGCCGCCTTGTTGCCGACCTTGTCCATCATGTCGGCCGCGCGCAGCACGAGGAGCCGCGCCGAATCGATGTTGATGCGGGCGTCGGCGATGCGCTCCAGCGTCACGCCATGCTCCGCGATCGGACGCCCGAAGGCGGTGCGCGACAGCACGCGCTTGCACATGGTTTCCAGCGCGCGTTCGGCGGCGCCGATGATCCTCATGCAATGGTGGATGCGGCCGGGGCCCAGACGTCCTTGCGCGATCTCGAAGCCGCGGCCTTCGCCGAGCAGGATGTTTTCGACGGGCACGCGGACATTCTCGAACAGCACTTCGCCATGGCCGTGCGGCGCGTCGTCATAGCCATAGACCGGCAGGCTGCGCAGGACCTTGACGCCGGGCGTGTCCATGGGAACCAGGATCATGGATTGCTGCTGGTGGCGATTGGCGTTGTCGGGGCTGGTCTTGCCCATGAAGACGAGGATCTTGCAGCGCGAATCCGGCGCGCCTGATGTCCACCACTTCCGCCCATTGATCACCAGGTCGTCGCCGTCGCGGACGATGCTGGCCGCGATATTGGTGGCGTCGCTGGAGGCGACCGCGGGCTCGGTCATGGCGAAGGCGGAGCGGATTTCGCCCGACAGCAGGGGCGTCAGCCACCTGTCCTTCTGCGCCTGCGACCCATAACGGACGAGCGTCTCCATGTTGCCGGTGTCGGGCGCGCTGCAGTTGAACACTTCCGAGCACCACATCACCCGGCCCATGATTTCAGCCAGCGGCGCATATTCCATGTTGGTCAGGCCGGCCCCGAGCGCCAATTCCGGCAGGAAAAGGTTCCACAGACCGGCAGCCTTGGCCTTCTGCTTGAGGATTTCGACGATTTCGGTCGGCTGCCAGCGGTCGCCGGTCGCGACCTCGTCCTTGAAACGCTTCTCGTTCGGATAGACATGCTCGTCCATGAAGGCGATCAGGCGTTGCTGCAGGTCCTTGGTCTTTTGCGAATACTCGAAATCCATGGGTCATTGCCTTCGAAGGGGGGCGCTTGGGACGATCGTGATCGCGGGCGGCTCATCAGTCAAATGAATGCTCGTTATCCCGCTGAATTCAATTGACGCATGGAGGCGTCAGCAGCGGCGCCGGCCGCCAGAAATCGGGATCGCCATGCGCCAGGGCGTAGCTCTCGAACAACAGGGGAATGAGCGGCAAGCCGAACTGCCGCGCGAAGAACAGCGGGCCGCCTCGCGCGGCTGGAAAACCATAGGCGACGACCGACATCAGGTCGACGTCGGATTCCCTCGCGGCGACGCCCTCGCCGAGCAGTCGCGCGCCCTCGTTGGCCAGGGCGAAGACGCAGCGGCCGACGATTTCCGCGTCGGACACCGGGCGGCGCGCCACATGCGAACTCCACGGCGGCGCGTTCGATCAGCATTTCGACATCCGGGTCGTCGATGGGTTTCCTGTCGCCCGGTTCGTAGCGATACCAGCCTTTGCCCGCCTTCTGGCCCGAGCGCCCGCTCTCGCAGATCAGGTCATAGCTGCGCGGCTGGACGCCAACTGACTTTGCGCCGGCCCGTTTGCGGATCGTGCCCCAGGGCAGTTCGTTGCCGATCATGTCGAGCGTGCGGAAGGGGCCGATGGCGAAGCCCCAGGCTTCCAGCGCGGCGTCGACCTGGCGCGGCTTGGCGCCGGTCTCGGCCAGGAACATCGCCTGGCGCCAGAACTGGTCGAACATGCGGTTGCCGATGAAGCCGTCGCAGACGCGCGCGACCACCGCCGCCTTGCCCAGCCGCTTCGCCAGCGCCCCGATCCGGTCCAGCGTCGCCTCCGAGGTCGCCTGTCCGCGCACGATTTCGATGAGTCCCGTCACCTGGGCCGGGATGAAGAAATGCGCGCCGACCACGTCCTGCGGCCGGCGCGTCGCCGCGGCGATCCGATCGATGTCCAGCGTCGAGGTATTGGTGGCGAGGATCGCGCCTTCCGGCAGGATGGCGTCGAGCTCGGCCATGATGCGCCGCTTGAGGTCGATGTCCTCGAACACCGCCTCGATGGCGATGTCCACCGGGCGGATCTCGGCCAGGGTCCTTGTCGCGACGATGCGTGCGAGACGCGCCTCGGCTTCGGCGGGCGTGATCCGGCCTTTTACGACGGCGCGGCCATATTCGGCGGCGGCGCCGGCCAGCGCCTGCGCCAGCCTTTGCGGCTCGGCGTCGAGGAGTTGAACCGACAGTCCGGCGTCGGCGAGGGTCATGGCGATGCCGAGCCCCATGGCGCCGGCGCCGATCACAGCCGCGCGCTCGAGCGGCGCGACGGTCCGGCTGAAACGGGCGTCGGCGGTTTCGCGCGCCTGCCGCAGATAGGCCCGCGCGGCCTGCGCATCGCCTGTCTGCATCAGGCGCCCTTCGAAATCGGCGGTCGGAATCGGCGGCATTGATCATTTCCTGGCGGTGGCGCGCCAGAAGAGGAACTCGACCCCGGTCGGTCAAATGAATTAAATCTTTGCAGCCCTATTCATATTGCTGATGCAGCCTCGCGCTTGTCCGCCTGCGTCTCCCGCGCGCCGATGTCGAAAGCGCTGAAGAGCTGGTCGCGCAGCCATTTATTGGCCGGATCGAGATCGGCGTTCGCGTGCCAATAGAGGTAAACGTCCTGCGACGGGCCGTCGAAAGGCGCGGCGATGATCTGGTTGTCGAACAGCAGGTTGGCGATGCGCGCGTAGCGGTTCGGCATGGTCAGGATGAGGTCGGTCTCGCTGACCACCCGGCAGGCCGCGAAACTCTGCTGGCAGCGCAATTTGATGTCGCGATAGCGCCCCCCGCGCGCGACTTCGAGGTCGGCGAGGCCGAAACCGGTGCGCCGCGACGTCACCAAAATGTGTTCCTGCTCCAGATAGGTCTCGATGGTCAGCCCCTCGCGCACCGCGGGATGGTCGCGGCGGGCGACGACGGCCAGTCCATCCGTCGAGATCAGCGCATGCCTGACGTCCGGCGACGTCGGCATCAATATGTCGACGGCGGCGTCGAGCTGGCCGGAAGCAAGTTCGCGCCCGAGGTCGCTGCGATTGATGCGGACGCTGGAAATGCCGACGCCGGCGGCGGTTTCGGCGAGGCTGAGCATGAGCGGGGTCAGGACTACGGATTCCATGACGTCGCGCAGTCCCACGGTAAAGACGCGTTTCGACGCGGCGGCATTGAACACGCCGCTGTCGCCGACCACTGCGCCCATGGTGCGCAGGGCCTGGCGAATCGGCTCGATGATCGAGCGCGCCAGCGGCGTTGGCGTCATGTCATGCCCCTGGCGGTGGAACAGCGGATCGCCGAGGATTTCCCTCAACCGCCCGAGCGAATGGCTGATCGCCGGCTGGGTGAGATTGAGCCTCTTGCCGGCGCGGGTCACGCCGCCTTCCGTGTAGATGGCCTCGAAAACAACGAAGAGATTCAGGTCAAGTCGAGAAATATGCATAAAATCGATCCGCGCATATCAAGATCATTCATTTGACTGATGGTACACGGCCTTCCACTATCGCGCAATGGATCGCAAGCCATCAAATCCAGGGCTTTGAAGCGGACGAAGAGCCGCGATGCGCGATCGGGAGAGGATCGAAAAATGACATTGCTTCAATCGAAACGGGGCTCGGTTTCCGCCCTCGCCTTCGCTGCCGCGCTCGCCGCCGGTCCGGCTTTCGCCGCCGAATCCGGCCCCGTCTGCGGGCTCGCCAACGGCCAGCCGGCGACCGGCGCTCCGATCGAAATCGGCGCCGTGGTCGGCAAGACCGGCCCCGCCGACTTCAGCGCCTCCGCGCGTTCGGCCAAGGCCTATTTCGACTGCGTCAACGCCAATGGCGGCGTCAACGGGCGCAGGATCAATTACACCATCGCCGACGACGGCTGGAAGCCCGAGCAGGCCTCCCAGGTCGCCACGCAACTGGTCAAGGACAAGAATGTCGTCGCCCTGGTGGGCAATTCCAGTTTCGTCGATTGCGCCGTCAACGCCAAGCTCTACGACTCCGAGAACGTGCTGGCCGTCGCCGGCGAGGGCGTCTCGCGCGAATGCTTCTTTTCCAAGAATATCGCCACCATGGGCGAAGGACCGCGCCTCAGCGTGCTCGGCGGCGCCATCCACATGGCGCAGAAGCTGGGCGTGAAACATGCCGTCTGCATCGCCGGCAACATCGCGGGCATCGGGCAATGGTCCTGCGGCGGCATGGAAGACTGGGGCAAGGCCCACGGCCTGAAGGTCGACATCGTTCTGGTCGACCTGCGTTCCGTCGACGCCACCTCGATCCTGCTCCAGGCCATGTCCTTCAAGCCCGACGCGATGGTCACCGACCTGCCGATGGAGGCCGCGGTCGCCATTTACGCCGCGGCCGAACAGCAGGACCTCGGCGACAAGTACAAATGGTTCGGTCCGTCCAGCCTCTACGACTACAGCTTCCCCAAGGCGGTCGGCCCCTACTGGAACAATCGGATCTATGTCGAGCAGGAACTGCAGCCGATCGACGCGCAGACCAAGGATAATCTGAACTGGCTGGCCGTGCTCGACAAATTCGGCGCGAAGTCCGATCGCCGCGACACCTTCTCGCAGGGCGGCTATCTCGCGGCGCGCGCCGCGACGGAAGCGCTGCTGAAGATGGATCCCGCCAGGATCGACCGCGTCTCGGTCACCGAGGCCTTCCGGGCGATCAAGGGCTTCAAGAGCGATATCCTCTGCGGCTCCTGGTATTTCGGCCCCGGCGCGACCCACGCCGCCAACCATACCGGCTCGGTCGCCGTCGTCGCCGACGGCGGGTTCAAGCCGCAGGCCAGCTGCATCGCCATCGACGATCCGGAAATCGCCGAGTCCGTCAAGCAGGAGACGGCGCTGGGCCTCGCGCAATAATCGCTTTGCGCGGCCTGTTTCCTCGACGGAGAGCGCATGCCTGATCTTACGCCTTTCATCGTCGCCGGCCTCTGCGCCGGCGCCGTCTACGTCCTCTCCGGCGTCGGCCTGGTCGTGCTCTATCGCGCTTCGGGCGTGCTCAATTTCGCCCAGGGCGCGATCGGCGCCTTCGCCGCGCTGACGGCCTGGACCCTCGTCGACGCCGAACTGCCGATCTGGCTCGCCTGGTCCGGCGGCGTCGCCGCCGCCGCTCTTCTCTCCCTGCTCTATGGCCGGATCGTCGCGCCGAGCCTGGCCACGGCCGACCCGACGGTGCGCGCCGTGGCAACTCTGGGCTTCGCCTTGATCGTGCTGGGCGCGCTGGAGTTTTTCTGGGGCGAATGGCCGCGCAGCCTGCGCCTGCCCATCGATACCATGGCGGTGCAGCTGGGCGGCGTGCGCGTCACCTATTCCCGCGGCCTCGCCTTCGTTTTCGCCCTCGCCGTCACCCTCGGCGTGATGCTGTTTCTCGCGCGCAGCCGCTTGGGCCTGTCGATGCGCGCGCTTGCCAACGATCGCGACATCAGCGCCCTGGTGGGCGTGCCCGTGACCAGCGTCGACGCCTGGGCGTGGCTGCTCTCGGGCGTGCTCGCGGGCGTCAGCGGGCTGATGCTGGCCAATCTCGTGAGGCTGCAGGCCTCGCTCCTCACCTTCATGGTCATCCCCGCGATAGCCGCGGCCATCGTAGGACGGCTGCGGTCGCTGCCGTTGACGGTGGCGGGCGGATTGACGATCGGCGTCGTCGAGTCGCTCGCCACGCCCTTCGCGCAATTGGCCCCCTATCGTTCCGCTGCGCCCTTCCTGGTCGCCGTCGCCGCTCTCCTGTTCATGCAATGGCGTGGCGTCTCCGACGGACGGGCCGATCAGGCTGTGACGGCGCGGGTGGCGGGTCCGCAATCGCGCCAGGGTTTGCGCGAGATCGGAATCGGCGTGGCCGCGGCGGCGCTGGTCGCGATCATTCTGCCGGAATCCGCTTCCGCCTATTGGCTGAAGAGCCTGACCTCGGTGCTGATCCTCGGCATAGCCGCGCTGAGCGTCAGCCTGCTCTACGCCCAGGTCGGGATCGTTTCTCTGTGCCAATATGCGCTGGTCGGCGTCGGCGGCTGGGTGACCCTGCGCATCGCCCACGCCACCGGCCAGCCCTTCACTGTCTCGCTCTTGGAAGGGGCCGTCGCCGCCGCCCTGTTCGGCGTCTTCGCCGGCCTGCCGGCGCTGCGCCTTCGCGGGCTCTATGTCGCTCTGGTGACGCTGATGATCGCCGGGGCCTTCCAGACGCTGATCACGGTGTTCGGCTTTCCTGACGGCGGCGCCGGCTTCTTCGGACGGGTCGTCGGCGGCGGGCAGATTCCCCTTGCCCGACCCGGCTTCGCCCAGGATGACGCCTCCTATTTTCGCTATGTCCTGACGGCGACCGTGCTGTGCTTCCTGCTGGTTCAGGCCCATCGGCGCTCGCGGGCCGGGCGCTCCTGGGCGCTGATCCGGCGCGGCGAGGCGGGCGCCATTTCGCTCGGCGTCCCCATTGTCGCCTACAAGGTCTGGGCCTTCGCCATCGCCGGCCTGCTTGCGGGCCTCGCAGGCGGACTCATGGCCGGCAGTGTCGGCTTTCTCGACGCCACTTCCTTCCCGGCCAGCGATTCGATCCTGCTTTTCGCCCTGGCGGTCGTCGCCGGCGCCTATCATTGGTCCGGGCCCTTGTTCGCGGGATTGCTGATGCGCGCCTTCCCGAGCCTGTTGCTCGATCTCGGCGTCGACGGCAATCTCGCCTCGGTGATCTATGGCGCGGGATTGCTGCATGCGCTGATCGCGGCGCCCGAGGGCATGTCCGGCCAGGCCGCCGCGCTCGCCGGAAAGCTTTCCGGCCTGCTGCGCCGACGCAAGGAGGCGGCTGTCGCATGATCGAGATTTCCAGCCTCACCGTGCAGTTTGGCGGCGTCAAGGGCCTCAACGACCTGAATGCGGTCATCGAGACGCCGGTGACCGGCCTGATCGGACCGAACGGCGCCGGCAAGACCACCCTGCTCAACGTCTTCAGCGGCTTCGTGAAGCCCTTTACCGGCCGCATTCGGCTGGACGGCCGAGACCTTCTGTCGCTGCCCTCGCATCGCCGCGCCGCAGCGGGCGTGAGACGCACCTTCCAGACCGAGCAGACAGTCGAAACCCTGAGCCTTCACGACAATGTCGCGGCGGCGCTGGACCACCAGCCCGGCGGCTTCCGTGATCGCCGCAAGGCCATTGGAGCTGTGCTGGATTATGTCGGTCTCGGCGCGGGCCGCGACCGGCTCGGCGCCGAACTCAACGCTTGCGAGCGCCGCCTGCTCGAAATCGCGCGCTGTCTCGTCGGACGTCCGAAACTCTTGATGATGGACGAACCTGGCGCGGGCCTCGCCGCGAGCGAATCCGACCATTTGCGCAAGGTGATCGCGGGCGTTCCCGATTTCAGCGGCGCCCGGGTCTTGCTGGTCGACCACGACGTCGAGCTGATTTCCGCCGTGTGCCAGTCGACGCTCGTGCTGGATTTCGGCCAGAAAATCGCCTTCGGGCCGACCGCGGAGGTTCTGGCCGATCGACGCGTGCGCGCCGCCTATCTCGGCGTCGTCGAAGGAGCGGCGGCATGAGCGGTTTTCTCGCCGCCGAAAAACTTGACGTCGAGCGCGGCGGCCGCCTGGTGGTTCATGGCGTCGACTTGCGCGTCGAGCGGGGCCGCGTGACGGCGCTGCTGGGCGCCAATGGCGCGGGCAAAAGCAGCCTCGTCCTGTCGCTGGCGGGCGCCTTGCCCGCGGCGGGCGGCCGCATCCTCTGCGACGGCCGCGAAATCCAGAATCTTCGCCCGCATCGCGTCCGTCGGCTCGGCGTCGCCGCCATTCCCGAAGGACATCGCGTGCTCGGCGAATTGACGATAGAGGAAAACCTGCGCGTCGCCGGGACCCATCTGGCGCGGCGCGAATTGGACAAGGCCGTGGCCGAGGCTTACCTGACATTTCCTGAATTGCAGGAGCGGCGCACGACCCGCGCCGGCGCGCTCTCGGGCGGCCAGCAGCAGATGGTGGTGATCGCCCAGGCCATCGTGAGCAAACCCTCCTATATCCTCGCCGACGAGCTTTCCTTCGGCCTGGCGCCGGTCATCGTCACCCGGCTCATGCCCGTCCTGCTCGATTTCGCGAAACGCGGCGCCGGCGTGCTGCTGATCGAGCAGTTCACCGATCTCGCGCTGCAGATTTCGCAACACGTCTATGTGATGGAGCGCGGGCGCATCGGCTTTTCCGGCGAGCCGGAGGAACTGAAACGCAATCCTGATATCCTGCACAGCGCCTATCTCGCCAGCGCTTGAAATTCGTCGAGGAAACGGAATGACCAACGCCGCCGAAATCTATGCCTCCCGTCCCTGGCTGGCGCTCTATACCCAGGGGTTGCAGGGCGAAATCGAATTTGCCGCGCAAGACTGCCTGAGCGTGTTCAAGGCCGCCGTCGCCCGCGCGCCGAACCAAGCCGCGCTGATCTATTTCGACGGACGCCTGACCTATGCCGAACTCGACGCCAGGTCCGACGCCCTGGCCGCGGCGCTGGCGCAGCGCGGGTTTGTTCCCGGCGACCGGCTCGCCATCTACATGCAGAACATGCCGCAATTCCTGATCGCCGCGCTCGGGGCCTGGAAGGCGGGCGGCTGCGCCGTCACCATCAATCCGATGAACCGCCAGCGCGAATTGACGCTGCAATTCCGCGACAGCACGCCGCGCGCCCTGGTCTGCCTCGACACGCTCTACAATGAAGTCATCGCCACGCTGCCGCCGGAATCCTCGCTGCCGCCCATCGTGCTGACGACCTCGGCGCGCGACTTGCAAGGCCGCGACGACGCCCGCGTGCTGCCCGGGCGCGAAGAGGTCGCCCCCGGCGTGGAAGACCTGCTGGCGGTCATTGCCGCCAACGACGGCGCGGCGCCCCGGCCCTGCCGCCGCCAAGACCCGAGGACATCGCCTTCATCGTCTACACGTCCGGGACGACCGGATTGCCCAAGGGGTCGACCAACACCCATGGCAATGTCTCCTTCAACGCCCAGACCATCGCCAAGTGGGACGGTCTGGCGGACGGATCGCCGCTGCTCGGCCTTGCGCCCCTGTTCCATGTCACCGGGCTGGTCGCGCTGATCGTCCGGTCCTGGGCGATGGCTTCGCCCCTGATCCTTTGCTACCGCTTCGAGCCGGGCGTCGTTCTCGACGCGCTGCTCGAGCACAAGCCGATTTATACGGTGAGCGCGATCACCGCCTTCATCGCGCTGATCCATGCGAAGGGCGCGACGCGCGAGCATTTCGCCAGCCTGCGCCACATCGTCTCCGGCGGCGCGCCGATCCCGCCCAGCGTCGTCGAGGAATTCCGCCAGAAGACCGGGCTTTACATCCACAACGGCTACGGGCTCACCGAGACCTGCGCCGGCGTCATCGCCGTGCCGCAGGGGCGCGAAGCGCCGGTCGACCCCAACAGCGGCGCGCTGGCGATCGGCGCGCCCTGTTGCAACGTCAAAGTGTGGATTGCGGACGAGCATGGCCAGCCGGCGGCGGTCGGGGAGCCGGGAGAAATCGTCGTCACCGGCCCGATGGTGGCGCCGGGATACTGGAACAAGCCGGAGGAAACCGCAGCCTCCATGCGCGCCGACGGTTTTCGCACCGGCGACGTCGGCTTCATGGACGAGAAGGGCTGGTTCTATCTTGTCGATCGCAAGAAGGACGTCATCATCGCCTCGGGCTTCAAGGTCTGGCCGCGCGAAGTCGAGGACGTGCTCTACGCCCATCCGGCGGTGCGCGAGGCGGCGGTGATCGGCGTCCCCGACGCCTATCGCGGCGAAACGGTCAAGGCCGTCGTCTGCCTCAAGCCGGGCGACGAGACCTCGATCGACGATCTCTCGCAGTGGTGCAAGACACGGCTCGCGACCTACAAGTTTCCGCGCGAAATCGAGATCGTCGAGGAATTGCCCAAGACGACGACGGGAAAGATCCTGCGGCGCATGCTGCGTTGAAAAAGACAAAAAAGACGCGGAAAAAACAATCGGGAGGAAGGCATGGCGCATTTCAAGATCGGCGATCTCGAGGTCACCCGGGTCGAGGATTTCGTCGATCCTCATGTGCCCCCGAAATTCCTGCTGCCCCGACTTGCCGGACGACGCGATCGCCCGCAATCTCGACTGGCTGGCGCCGAATTTCTACGACGAGGCGCACAAAAGCATCGCCATCCACATGCAGTCCTGGGTGATCCAGACGAAGCATCACACCATCCTGGTCGACACCTGCGCCGGCAACCACAAGCCGCGGCCGCATTTCCCGGTCATGAGCATGCGCGACGGCCCCTATCTCGAAAATCTGCGCGCCGCCGGCGTCGCGCCGGAGGCCGTCGATATCGTCATGTGCACCCATTTGCACATCGACCACGTCGGCTGGAACACGCGGCTGGAGAACGGCCGCTGGGTTCCGACCTTTCCCAACGCCCGCTACCTTTTCTCGCAGAAGGATTTCGACGCCTTCGATCCGCGCGGCCTGCCGGAGGACCAGCGCGGCGATCCCATCTTCGAGGACAGCGTCCTGCCCGTGGTCGACGCGGGGCTGGCGCAAATGGTCGACGGCAAGTTCGCCATCGACGACAACCTGTCGGTCGAGCCGACGCCGGGACATTCGCCCGGCCATCAGTTGCTGCGCGCGAGCAGCGGCGGCGCCACCGGGCTGTTCACCGGCGACATTGTCCATCATCCCCTGCAGATCGCCGTCCCCGAATGCAACAGCTTCGCCTGCGCCGATCCCGTGGCGGCCCGCGCCACGCGCAAGCGGGTGCTGGAGGAATGCGCCGAATGCAACCACCTGCTGATCCCCGGCCATTTCGCCGCGCCGCATGTCGGCCGGGTCGTGCGCCACGGTCCGGGCCTGCGGTTCCGACCGGGTGCGTGAATTTTCTTTCCCTTTGCCGCTCCATATCCTAGGCTTCCGTTCAAGCGCCGGTGGCGCATAAAAAATGGGAGTGAAACATGAAGCTGGGGAACGTGTTTTTGGCGGGCGTCGCGGCGGCCGCGCTGCTTTGCGGCGCCGCATGGGCGGCCGAACCTTTGAAGATCGGCCTGATCCTGCCGATGTCCGGCCCGTTCGCCGGCTACGGCAAGCAGATCGAGCACGGGGTCAAACTCTATCTCTCGCAGCACGCGGACACGGCGGGGGGCCGCAAGGTCGAGCTGATCGTCAAGGACGACAACCCCGGCACGGCCGGCGACGTCGACAAGCGCCTCGCCCAGGAACTGGTGGTCAAGGACAAGGTCGACATGCTGGCGGGCTTCGGCCTGACGCCGTCGGCCTTGGCCGTCGCGCCGGTCGCCACCGAGGCGAAGAAGCCGATGGTGATCATGAACGCCGCCACCTCGGTGATCACTGACGAAGTCGCCCTATATCGTGCGCGCCTCCATGACGCTGCCGCAGAATTCGGCGCCGATGGCCAAATGGGCGGCGAAGAACGGCATCAAGAAAGTCTTCATCGCTGGTCGCCGACTACGGCCCCGGCTATGACGCCGAGGCGCAATTCAAGAAGACCTTCCCGCCGCCGGCGGCGAGATCGTCGACGACGTTCGCGCGCCGGTCCGCAATCCCGAATTCGGCGCCGTTCCTGCAGCGGATCAAGGACGCCAAGCCGGACGCCCTCTTCATGTTCCTGCCGCCGGGCGCCGGCACCATCGCCTTCATGAAGGAATTCGTGGAGCGCGGCCTGCCGCAGGCCGGCATCAAGCTGATCGCCACCGGCGACATCACCGACGAGGACCTGCTCGACGGTTTCGGCGATTCCGCCCTGGGCATCGTCACCGCCGTTCCATTATTCCCATGCGCACAGTCGCCGATGAACAAGGCTTACGTCGCGGCCTACGAAAAGGCCTATCCCAAGACCGGCCGAACTTCATGTCGGTCGGCGGCTATGACGGCATGCAGCTGATCGACAAGGTCGCTGACCAAGACCGGCGGCGACGCCGACGCGGACAAATTCGTCGAGGCCGCCAAGGGTTTGACTGGGAAAGCCCGCGCGGTCCGCGTCAGCATCGACCCGCGCACGCGCGACATGATCCAGAACATCTATATCCGCAAGGTCGAACGGGTCGGCGGCAAGCTGGAGAACGTCGAGTTCGACAAGGTCGAGACTTCAAGGACCCCGGCAAGGAATGAGTTCGCGCGGCGCCCGCGAGGGCGCCGCCGCTCTTGTCGAAAGACCTGCAATGACTGTTTTGTTCGACGGAATGGCCGATGGCATGCTGCTGTTCCTCATCAGCGTCGGCCTGTCGGTGACGATGGGACTGATGAATTTCGTCAACCTCGCGCATGGCGCTTTCGCCATGGCGGGGGGCTATATCTTCATCGTGCTGCTGAATCGCCTGGGCGTGCCTTTCCTCGCCGCGCTCGCCCTCGCCGCCGCCGCCTCGGCGATGGTCGGCGTCGTGCTCGAGCGGCTGCTCTATCGCCGCTTCTATGGCGCGCCGCCGCTCGACCAGGTGCTGTTTTCGATCGGCCTCGTCTTCATGTCGGTCTCGGCGGCGACTTACCTGTTCGGCGACAGCCAGCCGCCGCTGCAATTGCCCCCGAGCCTGTCGGGCCAGTTCCATGTCGCGGGCGCCGATATCGGCGTCTACGGCTGTTCCTGATCGTCCTCGGCCTCGTCCTGGCGCTGGCGTTGCGGGCGCTGGTCAATGGCACGAAATTCGGCGCCCAATTGCGCGCCGCGGTCGACAATCCGCGCATCGCGCAAGGGCATCGGGATCAATGTCGACGGCGTGTTCACCACCGACCTTCGCGCTGGGCTCGGCGCTGGCGGGCCTTGGCGGCGCGCTCGGCATTGAAATGTTCGGGCTCAATCCGGAATATCCGACGACCTACATCGTCTATTTCCTGATCGTCGTGGCGATGGGCGGCGCCGGCAATATCAAGGGCTCGCTGATCGCGGCGCTGATCCTCGGCGTGTTCGACGTCGAAGGCAAATATTACATTCCCCAGGTCGGCGCCTTCATGATCTATGCGGTGATGGCGGCGACCCTGATCTTCAGGCCGGAAGGCCTGTTCGGCAAGGCGGGCGCGAAATGAGCGCCGCCGACGCCCAGCCCGCAACCACCATCGGCTTCGATCCCGCGCGGCTGCGCGCCACCACGCGCTGGCGCCCTTCTGAACTTGTCTTCTGGCTGCTGGCGCTCGCCGCCTTTTTTGTCTTTCCCGACAATCTGGCGTTGCTGTCGCAGATCGCGATCACCGCGCTGTTCGCGCTGTCGCTCGATTTGATCCTGGGCTTCGCCGGCATCATTTCGCTCGGCCACGCCGCCTTTTTCGGCATCGGCGCCTATGCCTGCGGCCTGCTGGCCCAGGCACGGCTGGGGCGACCCCCTGCTTGGCCTCGCCGCTGGCGGCGTCGCTCCGGCCTGTTCGGCCTTGTCACGCGGGATCCTGGTGCTGCGCGGCGGCGATCTCACCCGGCTGATGGTGACTGCGGCGGTCGCCGCCATGCTCTGGGTGGCGGCGAACAAGCTCACCGACATCACCGGCGGCCTCGACGGCCTGCAAGGCATCGAGGTCAAGCCGGTGCTGGGCCTGTTCGCATTTCGATCTCGCTGGCCATGTCGCCTATCTCTATTGCCTCGCCGTGGTGTTCGTCCTGTTCTGGATGCCCGCCGCATCGATCCATTCGCCTTTCGGCCTTTCGCTCCAGGGCTGCCGCCAGAACGCCGCGCGCATGCCGGCGCTGGGCGCGCCGGTCAATGGCCGCCTCGTCGCCATCTACGCCATTGCCGCGGCCTAGGCCGGGATCGCCGGCGCGCTGCTGACGGAAACGACCCAATTCGTCTCGATCGACGAACTGGCTTTCCGCGCTCGGCCGAACTGCTGCTGATGCTGGTCCTCGGCGGGAACCGGCAGCCTCTACGGCGGCCATGCTCGGCGCAATCGTGTTCATGACCGGCGCACCACCTGCTGTCGAATATCAATCCGCAATATTGGCAATTCTGGCTCGGCATCCTCTGATCATGATCGTCCTGTTCGCTCGCGATGGCGTCATGGGCGGCGTTGCGCACGATCAACGCGCGCTTCTTCGGAGGGCGCCTGATGACGATCGCGCTGGCGACACGCAGCCTGTGCAAGCAGTTCGGCGGCTTTCGCGCGACGAACGACGTTCGTACAGGTGGCCGAGGGAGCGCGCCATGCGCTGATCGGCCCGAACGGCGCCGGCAAGACCACGCTGATCAATCTCCTGACCGGTTTTCTCAAGCCGACGGCCGGCAAGGTTTTCCTGCGCGGCGAGGACGTCACTTCTCCGCGCAGAACGCCCGCGTGAAGAAGGGCCTTGCGCGCACCTTCCAGATCAACCGCCTGTTCGCCGACCTGACCGTGCTGCGAATCCGTGCTTCTCGCCGTCTGCGAAAGGCGGGGCCTCGGCGGCGGATTCTGGCGTCCGGTCGGCGCACCATGGCGATGCGGTGGACGAGGCGGCGGCGCTGCTGGCGCAGCTCGGCATCGTCGACGTCGCCTATCGGCGCACGCGCGACCTCGCCTATGGCCAGCAGCGCCTGATCGAAATCGCGCTGGCGCTGGCGCTCAAGCCGCGCGTGCTGCTGCTCGACGAACCGGCGGCGGGCGTGCCGACCGCGAGAGCCGCGAATTGTTCGAGACCATCGCGCAATTGCCGCGCGATGTCACCATCGTGCTGATCGAGCATGACATGGACCTGGTCTTCCGCTTCGCCGAGCGTATTTCGGTGCTGGTGATGGGCGCCGTGCTGACCGAGGGCGCGCCTGGCGAGATCGCCGACGACCCGCGCGTGCGGCAGGTCTATCTGGGAGCGGCGTGATGGCGGCGCTGCTGGAATTCGCGGGGGTCTATGCCGGCTATGGCGACGCGCTGGCGCTGGAGGATATCTCCTTTTCGCTCGACGCGGACGAAAGCCTCGCGCTGCTCGGGCGCAACGGCATGGGCAAGACGACGCTGCTCGCCACCCTGATGGGCGCGACGCGGATGCGCGCGGGCAAAATCCTGTTCGATGGCCGCGACATCAGCCGGGTGGCGAGCCATGAGCGTGCGCGCGCCGGTCTCGGCTGGGTGCCGCAGGAGCGCGACATCTTCGCCTCGCTCTCCGTCGAGGAGAATCTGACCGCGGCGGCGCGCCAGGGACCCTACGGTCTCAAGCAGATCTACGAGATGTTTCCGCGCCTCGAGGAGCGGCGGACCAACATGGGCAACCAGCTCTCGGGCGGCGAACAGCAGATGCTCGCCATCGGCCGCGCGCTGATGCTCAATCCGCGCGGTGATGCTGCTCGACGAGCCGCTGGAGGGCCTGGCGCCGCTGATCGTGCAGGAATTGCTCGACATCATCGGCCGCATGGTCCGCGAGGGCGGCATGGCCTTCATCCTGGTCGAACAGCACGCGCATCAGATCTTGCCGATCACCCGCAACGCGCTCGTGCTGGAGCGCGGCCGCGTGGTCTATTCCGGAGCGAGCGAGGCGCTCGAATCCGATCCGCAAGCGCTGGAGCGCTGGCTCGGGGTCGGCGCACAGCAGGGAGATCACTCATGAATGCCCGGCAACAGGCGCTCGCCATCATCAAGCGCGAGCATCAGACCCTGACGGCGGTGATCGACGCCTTCACCAAGGTTGTCGACGAGGCGGCGGCGGGAAGGCTCACGCTCGATTACAAGCTCGCCTGGTCGATCCTCTATTACATCGAGGAGTTTCCCGACCGGCTGCATCACCCCAAGGAGGAAACCATCCTGTTTCCCCGGGTGCGCGCCCGTTGCCCCGAACTTGGCGACACGCTCGACGAACTCGGCCGCCAGCACGAAAATGGCGTTCCCTACCTGCAGGCTCTGAAGACCTGGCTCGGCCGCAGGGAGGCGGAGATTCCGGGCGCCGCGGAAGAATTTCGGCAAAGGCTGACGACCTACGCCGCTTTCCACCACCGCCACCTGGCGCAGGAAGAAACGGAAGTGTTCCCGCGCGCCGCGGAGGCGCTGGACGAGGACGACTGGAAGGCGGTCGCCGAAGGCTTCGCCGCCAACAACGATCCGCTCCAGGGCGGCGAGCAGGCCAGCAGCGAATGGTTCCGGCTGTTCTATCGCCGCATCGTCGCGCTGACGCCGGAGCCATGGGGCGTCGGCCCGCGCCGGTGAATCCTTATCTCGCGGTCATGCGGACCACCAGTCCCCGCAGGGATGGGCCCATGACGATCTGGCAGCCCAGCCGGCTGTTGGCGCGGCGCTCATCGACGCCGTCGAGAAGGCCATCCTCGTCGTTTTTCATCGCGGGCAGTTCTCCAGCCGCCAGGCTCTCGACATAGACGTGGCACGTGGCGCAGGCGCAGCAGCCGCCGCATTCGCCCTCGATGCCCTCGACATCGTTGAGCACAGCCGCCTGCATGACGGACATGCCCTCGGCAATGTCGACAACGCGCGTCGAGCCATCGCGCAGGATGAATGTCACTTCAGGCATGGACAGGCGTTCCCTTCATTCAGAACAATTCGCATTCAGAACAACTCGCAACTCAGAAAAGCTCGAAATATTCGCGGTGCTCCCACTCGCTGACCTCCATTTCGAACCGCCGGATTTCAGCCTCCTTGATGTGGCAATAATAGTCGACGAATTCCTCTCCGATGTCCCGGACCAGAATCCGGTCCTCGCGCAGCGCTTCGATCGCCCGCGCCAGCGTTCCCGGCAAGGTTCGCCCCGGCGCCTCGTAGGGCGCGTCGGCGCCTGGTCCGGGATCCAGCTGCCGGCGAATGCCGTCGAGGCCGGAAAGGACCTGCGAGGCGATATAGAGATAGGGGTTGGCCGCCGGCTCGCCGATCCGGTTCTCCACGCGGGTCGCCGGGTCGCCCGGTCCGCCGACCACCCGAAGCATGGCGCCGCGGTTGTTTTTCGCCCACACGACCCGATCGGGCGCCAGCGAGTAGGGCCGGTAACGCTTGTAGGCGTTGATGGTCGGCGCCGCGAAAATCGCAGCTCCGCAGCCGTGTTCGAGCAGGCCGCCGAGGTAATGCCGTCCCAGCTTGGAGAGGTCGCCCTCGTCTTGCGCCGGCGTAAACATGTTGCTCCCGTCGCGGGCGGACAGCGATTGGTGCAGGTGCCAGCCGCTCGACGCGACATTGGGCATCTTCGGGCGACACATGAAGGTCGCGTGCAGCCCGTTGCGCCGCGCGATCGCCTTCAATGCGGTGCGAAACAGCGCCATGTTGTCGCAAGTGTCGAGGCCGCTGGTCGGCGCGAAGGTGAATTCGAACTGGCTCGGCCCGAACTCGACCTCCATCGACACAAGGGGAAGACCAAGGGCGAGCACGTCGCGCCGCATGATCTCCATGATCGGCTCGACCGAGTCATAGGTGATCTCGGTGAGATACTGGGCGCCGGTCGACAGCAGGCTGAATTCCGGCGGCGCGCCGGGTTGTCCCGACTGTTCCTGCGAGATCGTCCGGTCTTCAACCCGAAACAGATGGAATTCGACCTCCAGGCCCGCGGTGAACACGCAATCCAGCGAGTCGAGGCCGGCGAGCGCCTTGCGCGCCAGCCGGCGCGTGCAGAACGGCACGGGCTTGCCATCGAGGTAATGGAGATCGCACAGGATCCAGGCCTGGTTGCGAGACCATGGCAGCGCGCGCCATGTGCTGGGATCCGGGATCATCAGCATATCCGCGGCGCCTTGCATTTCTGGCATGTCAAAGCCGCCGCCGGCGGTGAAGACCGGAAACACGGTCCTGTGCGAGCTGTCCTTTGCGACCAGCGTCGTCGTCATCGTCACGCCGCGGCGCATGGCCTTGACGGCATGGCGGCCGACGAGAGCCTTGCCGCGCAACACGCCGTGCTGGTCGGCGAACAGGAAGCGGACAACCTCGATGCGGCCTTTTTCGACTTCCTCGGCGAGCCTGAGGGCGGCGCGCTCCTGTTCGTCGGTCCAAAGTCCCAGGGCGCCGACGAGGTCGGCCGCGTTCACGCGTCCACCTCGCTGGGCCATGACGCCGCTCGACGACGCTTTGCGTCGCCGTCGCGCCAGTAGCGGTCGACGTCGCCTGCGCGGTCGACGCCGTCATAGCTCACGGGGCCGCGAAAGTTCGGCGCCTCATCGGCGCTGAGCCGCATGAGCGGCGTATTCCCCGCCTGAGCCTTCTCGATTTCGGCGGCGAGCAGGCGACGGTAGGCGATAATCGCCTTGTCGCTGGCGCCGAGATGCTCGCGCGTGCGGTCCTGGATCGGCCCCTGCAACTCGCACGCCCATTGGTCGTGGACGTTGATGTCGAAGCCCATGCCGAGATAGGTCGATTTCGCCTGCTCCTCGGGATTGTACCCCCATTGGTTGGCGCGGTTCTGCTTCGGCCGGTAATCCGGCTCCGGATAGGTCGCGAGGCGCTGGTCGCGCATGGTCTTCTTGTCGAGCGGGGCGTCGAAGCTGGTGAAGATCGTGAACCAGTAATTATTGTAATCGTCCACCGGCACATGCCACTGCGAAATCGTGACCTGCGGGCTCATGGGGATGACGAAGGTCTGCGGAAACACGATATTGGTGACGCGGACATGGGTCTGCGCGTCGTCGATGCGGCGCAGCGAGCGCAGGCGCAGCCCGTGCTTCTCGCTGGTCACGGTGATCTCGGGCCGGTCGTATTCGCGCAGCACCCTGGTGATCGGCAGCTCCGCGTCATTGGTGGTCGAGCGGAACTGCTTGCCGTAGCTTTCCGCGGGATCCTCGTCCTCGAAGAACCGATGCAGGAAGGAGGCGTGGGCGGGATCCATGCCGACTTCGAGCGATTGCAGCCAGTTGCATTCCCACAGGCCCTTGAAGGCGAAAGTATGCGTCTCCGGCGCGACGAAACAGTCGAGCTCGGGAAAGGCCGGCGGCTCGCCCTTGCCGATATAGGCGAAGACTATCCCTGAGCGCACGACGGTCTTGTAGGCCCGCTGGCGGATGTTCTTGCACAGGTTGCTTTCGACGGGTTCGGCGGGCGTCTCGAGGCAATGGCCGTCGGCGTCGAACAGCCAGCCGTGGAACGGACAGCGCAAGCCGCCGTGTTCCAGGCGGCCGTAAGCCAGATCGGCGTTGCGGTGCGGGCAATCGCGGTCGAGCATGCCAAAGCGTCCGGCGGCATCGCGGAAAAGGACGAAATTCTCGCCCAGCAGCCGGACGCCCTTGACCTGGCGGGGGCCCACAAACTCATCCACCAGGGCGACCGGCTGCCAATAATGCCGCAGCAGCTCGCCGCATGGCGTCCCCGGTCCGACCCGTGTGTAGAGGGCATTCTGTTTTTCGCTGATCATGTCGCTCCGCCCTTGCTTCGGTCGCCGCGCGCATTTTGCGGTCATTCTTATTGCATGCAGTTTTTCACGGCATGCATCCAGCGTCAACGGTCATTTAAAAGCTGCGGTGCGGCAGAATCGCCACAAGTATCGGTTTATGCATAGAATTATGCGAAAAATCGTGAGCGAAGAAAACAAGCCGACCCTCAAATGTGCAATAATTGCATGCAATCGCGTTCAAAACATGTGCGATGGATCGGGCTTTCGGCTATAGAATGCGAAAGGGAACGGCGAGGAGGAAGCGATGCGGTCTCAGCAATCCCGTATTCTCGTGCAGTTGCGCGACCTGATCCTCAAAGGCGATTTCGCGCCCGGCGAACGTCTCGCGGAAATTCCGATCGCGGAGCGCCTTGGCGCCTCACGCACGCCGGTTCGCCTCGCCTTTGCGACGCTCGAGCAGGAGGGCCTGATCCAGTTGTCTCCTGGCGGCGGATACGCCATGCGCGCCTTCGACCGGAAGGAGCTCGATGACGCCATCGCCGTGCGCGGGGTTTTGGAAGGCATGGCGGCGCGATTGCTCGCTGAAAACGGCATGACGCGCCAGATGGCCGACGCGTTCCACGAGTGCCTCGCGGCCGGGGACAAGGCTTTGACCGCGTCCGATCTGACGATCGACGCCTACGCCGACTACGTCGAGATGAACGATCATTTTCACGAGCTGCTCGTCCAATATTCAGGCAACCTGGCGTTGATGCGCGCCATCGAGCTCAACAACCGCCTGCCCTTCGCGGCTGCGAGCGCCACGCTTCCGATGCATGCGTCAACCGGAGACGGGCTCAAGTGGCTGCAGATAACGCAGCATCAGCACTATGCGATCGTCGAGGCGATCGAACGTCGCGAAGGCGCGCGCGCCCAGGCGATCGCGACCGAACATATCGAAATCGCCCGCATGAACTTGCGCCACGCCTACGAGGGGTCGCAAGAGAACGCCCATCACCACCCGGCGGCGCGGCTGCTGAAAAACCTGTCCGGGTCCCGGTCCGGACGCGCCGCCGCCACTGCGCCCGTCAGGAAAAGCCGGGAGGCGAAATAATCCGGGTTCAGAGCACTTCGAACAGCCCCGCCGCGCCCATGCCGCCGCCGACGCACATGGTGACGACGGCATATTTGACGCCGCGCCGCTTGCCTTCGATCAGGGCGTGGCCGACCAGCCGAGAGCCCGTCATGCCATAGGGATGGCCGACGGAAATGGCGCCGCCGTCGACATTGCAGATGTCGGGATCGATCCCGAGCTGGTCGCGGGAATAGAGCGCCTGGCAGGCGAAGGCTTCGTTCAGTTCCCACAGGCCGATGTCGCCGACCTTGAGCCCGTTCAGCTTCAACAGCTTTTGCACGGCAGGGATCGGGCCGACGCCCATTTCTTCCGGCGCGAGGCCGCAGACCGCCATGCCGCGATAAAGGCCAAGCGGCGCCAGGCCGCGCTGCGACGCGCGTTTGGCTTCCATCAGCACGACGGCGGAGGCGCCGTCCGAGAGCTGGCTGGAATTGCCGGCGGTGCAGGAGCCGCCTTCGATGACCGGCGAAAGCGCCGCAAGGCTTTCCGCCGTGGTGTCGGGACGGTTGCCTTCGTCCTGCTTGAGGGTGACTTCCTTGTAGGAGACTTCCTTGGTCTGGCGATCGACCACCGCCATGGTCGTGGTCAAGGGAACGATTTCCGCGTCGAAGCGCCCGGCGGCCTGGGCGGCGGCGGTGCGCTGCTGCGACACCAGCGCAAAGGCGTCCTGCGCCGCGCGCGAGACGCCATATTTGCGCGCGACGATTTCGGCGGTCTGCAGCATGGGCATATAGGCGTGCGGCGCGAAGCGCCGTGACGTTGGGGTCCTTCTCGGCCTGCACCCATTCGAAATAGCGCGCCTGCACGGCGGAAATATTGTCCTGGCCGCCGGCGGCGGCGATCTCCATGCCGTCGATGACGATCTGCTTGGCGGCGGTGGCGATGGCCATCAGGCCCGAGGCGCATTGGCGATCCATGGTCTGGGCCGCCACGCCAACGGGCAGGCCAGCGGCGAGCGTGGCGTTGCGGGCGATGTTCATGCCGGCGGTGCCGGCCGCCAGCACCGTGCCGACGATGACATCCTCGATTTCGCCGCCTTCGACGCCGGCGCGCGCGACGGCGTGCTTGAGCGCATGTCCCATCAAGGTCGGCGACTTCGTCGCATTGAAGGCGCCGCGGAAGGCCTTGCCGATCGGCGTGCGGGCGGTGGAGACGATGACAGCTTCTCTCACGGGTTTATCCTCGATTGGGGTCGGTTGAATTCCGAAATTTCCACCCTGTGCCGCCAGTGTGGCGATGAGCGGCGCTGCTGTCCAGCGGCAATGGCGACAGACCGCGCGGACATCCGCCAAGGCGCTCAGGAAGTTTGCAAGTGCGGTGTAACATGCGTCAAATGAATGGTTTGAATGACGACCATGCGCGAGGCGAATTGGCTTCGCGTGCTGACGCAAACGAGCCATTGCAGAGCTAAGCGTTGCAATGCGATGCAAAATCTTTCAAACCTGATTGGCGAAACAGAACGGGCAGGCCATTGGAATGCGATTGACCTCAGCCGCGGCTTATCCGGCCTTTGACCATCCGGACGCCGCATGAGCGCCGCGGAAAGCCGCCGGCTCATCCTCCTGCTGGCCTCGCTGACCGCCTTCGGGCCGCTGGCGATCGATCTTTATCTTCCGGCGCTGCCGAGCATAGCGGCGGGCCTCGCCGCGACGCCCGAGGCGGTCGAGGCGTCGGTGACGGTGTTTCTGGCGGGCTTCGCCCTCGGCATGCTGTTCTACGGCCCGATCTCCGACCATTACGGCCGGCGCCGCGTCGTGCAGGGCGGCATCGCCCTGTTCACGCTGGCGAGCCTGGGCTGCATGGCGACGGATTCGGTCGGGCATCTGATCGCTGCGCGCTTCATCCAGGCGATTGGCGGCGGCGCGGCTTCGGTACTGGCGCGCGCCGTCGTCCAGGACGTTTACAAGCCCGCCGAGGCCATCCAGAAGCTTTCCCTGATGGGCATGGTGATGGCGGTGGCCCCGGTGGTCGCGCCGCTCCTGGGCAGCCTGATCCTGATGCTGTCGGGATGGCGCGGAACCTTCGGCGCCCTGTTCGTCTGGGGCCTGCTGTGCCTCGCGCTGGTGACGAAGTTCCTGCCGGAATCGTTGCCCCCGGAATTGCGCAACCAGCATTCGCTGGGGCGCGCCTTCGCCGCCTATGGCTCGCTCTGCCTCGACCCGGTCGCGGTCAGCCTGGCGCTGATCGGCGGCATGTCGATGGCCGCGATGTTCGCTTACATCACCGGCGGACCCTTCTATTTCATCCATCTGCGCCATTTCACGCCGACCGCCTACAGCGTGATCTTCGCGACCAACGCCTTCGGCATTTTCCTGGCGAGCTTCCTGAACAGCCGGCTGTTGCCGCGCTTCGGCGCCGAAGCGCTGATCGGCTTGAGTTGCGCCATCGCGCTGGCCTCGGCGCTGGCGCTGCTGGTTTTCGTCGACTTCGCGAACGGCCTGGTTGCGGTGGGCGCGATTTTCCTGGTCGTCAGCATGATCGGCCCTTTGGGCGCCAATTGCGTGGGCCTGCTGATGCGCAACTATCCCCGCAACGCCGGGGCGGCCTCCGCCTTTTTCGGCGCGTCGCAATTCCTGTTCGGCACGCTCGCCAGCATGGGCGTCAGCTTCTTCTACAACGGCACGGGCCAGCCGATGGCATGGATGGTCGTCGTCGCCTCGGCGCTGTCGATGCTGGGCTATTGGCTGTTGCGCCGGAGGCGGCGGTAACGAAACGCCACGCAACCGCCATCGCCTCTCCCTGGAGAGCCGCCTTGCGAACTTATAGCTGGCGTATTCGAGGAAAAAGGCCGCGCGCGAACGCGACCTTCAGTTTGCCGACAAAGCGTCGAGCATTGCGGCGTTTTTCAGCGCAAAGGCTAGGCCTGGACGGCGGCGGCGCGGCGCAAGCTCCGGCGGCGGGCGAAACCGAGGCCGCCGAAGCCGAGCAGCATCATGGCCCAGGTCGAGGGCTCCGGAACGCCGGTGATCACGCCGGGGCTGAAGCTGAAGGTTCCCGTCGGCGAGTAAAAGGTCGGATCGAGCGTCGCCGACAATTGGACGCCATTGTGACCATTCGGCTCCGAGGGTTGAATATCGGCAAAAGCCACGACCAGATAGGGCACGCCGGCCGCCATGGTCACCTTATAGGTTCCAACCGACTTTGCATTGGCGACCCCGGTGAGGCAGGAGAAGGCGCAATCGGTTTCCATCAGCAGCGTATTGGCGCCGGAATAATCCCACAGCAAGCCATTGTGAAGTTCATAGGCGACGCCATTGGATGGAACGTTAAGACCAACGCCGAAAAAGACTTGGCCGGCCCCGTTATAGGTGCTGAAATCGCCGGTGAAAGCCGCGCTCGCGCTGACGGTCACGCGTCCCGGCGCAGAGCCGGAGGATGGCGTGTAGACGACATAATAAGCGATTTCCGCAAGATCGTAGCCGCCGGTGTAAGTGCCCCAGGCCTGGTCGATGGCGACGGAAACCGAGGTGATCGCCGGTCAGATTCGTCGTCGAGGTGCAGGTTCCCGCGCATTGATAGCCGGCGCCGCTGAAATTCTGCGTGCCCACGGTATAGGAATAATTGGCTGAAAGCGTTGCCGCCGCTCTTGACGCCGGCGGCGCTGTCATATTCCACAACGGCCGCCGGGTCGCGGCTGATACCCGCCCGCCAGCGCCGCCGCCGGCGCCAGGCCGAGGACAAGGCCAAGCAACGCCGCCGTCGCGCGTCCCGGACACATTTTTTTCAAAACCTTGACGTCCATCATCACGGCCCCCTGTCTAGTGAAAATTTCTAACGAACGATCGCCGGCGCCTTTTTCGTTGCCCCCGCACGCGAACAAAGCCGCGCTCTGTTGCAAAACGACGACGACCGGCGGATCTCATATTGACGTAACGTCATATGCCCCAGAGGCATGGTCAATGTCCGTTTGGACAATAAGCGCCGCATTTATCTGAAATAGGCCCAAAAAACTTGCTTGCGCGAAATGAATGCGGCAAATTAAAGTCGATGCAGACTTCATTGGCAGATCACTGGAAATGAAAGTAATTTTGCTCAAAACGTTGAAGCAACACACCGGCATGAGCCGCGCGTGAGCCCGGTTCTGGCGGCTCACGCCGAAATCGCCGATGTCATCGACCGCATTTACGATAGCGCTTTCGACCCCAGTCAATGGGTTCCCGCGCTCAAGCAGATTTGCGAACGTTCCGGCGGCTGCGCCGCCAGCCTGAATTCCCACGCTCTGCCGCATCTGGCAGCCCGAACTCGCTTATGAATACGGGACTTCTCCCGAATTTTCACGCTCCTACTTGGAACGCTACGCGCGCATCAATCCGCTGTTCGGCGTCGTTCTGTTCGACATGGCCGAGGGCGAATCTCGTTCCCTTGTCGAAGCGGTCGATGTTCCGGCCTTCCGTCGCAGCCGGTTCTACCGCGAGTGGGTGGAGCCGCAGGGTTGGGGCGACTGGGTTGGCTCCATCCTCGCGCGTTCGAATTCGAATCTCGCGATGCTCGCGGTGGCGCGCAAGGAGCGCGATGGCGCGTTCAAGCCGGAACAACTGGCCTATTTGCGGCTTTTGACTCCCCATATCCGCCGCGCCGTGGAACTCGGTCGCATGTTCGATCCCCGCGCCGGCGTCGGACAGGCGCTTTCCGCTCTGGTCGAACGGTTCGCGGCGGCGGCCATCCTCATCGACGCCGAGGGACGCATCGCTTACGCCAATTCCCGGGCCGAAGCGCTGATCGCCGAAGGCGAAATCCTGCGCGCCTCCTATTCGCGAGTGTTGCGCGCGGCGGAAACGCCGGCGGGACGCGCGGTCGCCCACCTCCTTTCGCGACCCGGCGCGAGCGCGGACATGAAAACGGTCCAGACCGCGCGCGGTCCCTGCGTCGTCTCGGTGACTCCGCCCTCTTCCGTTACGGGCGGCTTGACGATGGTGCTGGTCTCCGCGTCGGAAACGGCGCGCCCGCCGCCAGGCCCACTGCTGCGCGAGGCCTTCAACCTGACTCACTCGGAATCCCGCGTGCTCGCGGAACTGCTTGTCGGCCATTCCCTTGCCGAGGCGGCTGATAATCTCGGGGTGACGCAGCGAACCATCAAGGCGCACTTGCAAAACCTCTTCCTAAAAACCGGCGTCACGCGTCAAAGCGAATTGATCCGCAAAGTCATGAGCTTCACCCCACCATTCGAATGAGGGCTTTGGACTTGCGGACGCGACAGGCCATTTCCCTGCCGTGTCGTGGCCTCCGCAATCCGCCGCTTCCTGCCGCGCCTGAAAAGTGCGGCCCTCTCTAAATGGAGTGGCGGGTTGCGTGAGCGGGGTAGGCACGGGGGAGCTTGCGAGCCAGCATTGCTCAAATCTTCGCTCGTTGCGCCGCCAGCGCGTCTTCAAGGCCGCGGCGGCGCAACAGCAGGGCAAGGCAGTAAACCACAAGGACGGCGCCTTCGGCCGCCAGCGTCCGCGCCACGCCGAATTCCGCCGCGACGAGGCCCGCGAGCAAGCCGCCAAGCGCGTCGAATCCAAAGCGCGAGGACGTGAAGAAGGAAACGACGCGGCCGCGATACTGGTCGGGCGTCGAACTTTGCAGGATGATGTTGGTTCCGACATTGCAGGTGGTGATGCCGAAGCCGAGCGCGCAGAGCGCCAGCATGGCGGTCCAGGGCCCGGGCGCGACGGCGAGGCCGAGCGCGGCAAGGGCGCTGATGGTCGCGGCGATGATCACCGTACCGTAGCGCAAGGCGATCTCGCCGTGGGTCGCCAGCAGGATGGCGCCGGCCAGGGCGCCGCTGCCGGCCGCGCCCCATAGCCAGCCCAGCAGACTGGCGTCGCCGCCGAAGCGGTCGCCGGCCAGGATCGGCAGCAGCACGGCGTAGCAGGACGCGGTGATATTGACCATCATCAGCGTCGCGATCTGCACGCGTACGGGGATGTTGCGCCAGGCGAACAGCACGCCTTCCTTGAAGACGGCGCCGACATTTCCCCGAGCCCGCGGGGCCCCGGGGGGCGGCGAGGCGACCAGCACCGCGATCAGCCAGAGATAGGACAGGGCGTTGAGCCCGAAGCACACGCCTTCGGTGGTCAGGCCGAGCAGCAGCCCCGCCACCGGCGGCCCGATGAACCGGCCGAGATTGAACACCATGGCGTTGAGCGCCAGCGCATTGGCCAGATCCGCCCGCTCTCCCTTGATGAAGCTGGAAATGAGCGACTGCCGCAAGGGCGTATCGAAGCTCGTGAGAACGCCTAGGGTCAGCGACATGGCGATGATCAGCCCGGGACCGATCAGGCCGGACAAGGTCAGGACCGACAGCACCACCGCCTGCAGGCTCATCAGGGATTGCGTGCCGATCGCCCATTTGCGCTTGTCGTGCTTGTCGATCCACGCCCCGGCGAAGGGCCCGACCAGCAATTGCGGGATCAGCGCGCAAAAGGCGGTGACGCCCAGCAAGGCGCTGGAATGAGTCAGGCGATAGACCAGCCAGGCCAGCGCGACCTGCTGGACCCAGGAGCCGAGGATCGAGACCGCCTGGGCGAAAAAATAGGCGCGAAACAGCGGGTGGCCCAGCGCGCGAACCGACGGCGGCAAACGATTTGGCAAAAAGCGATTTGGCGAAAAGCTCATCGAGACTCCAAAACGAAGGCGGCGCCGAAACCCCGGCGCCGCCGCTCTGTCACAGCCCGCCGAGGGCGAGATATTTCAGCTCCATATATTCGTCCAGGCCATGCGAGGAGCCTTCGCGGCCGACGCCGGAGAATTTGACGCCGCCGAAGGGCGCGACTTCGGTGGAGATGATGCCGGTATTGATGCCGACCATGCCGTAATCGAGTTTCTTCGCCACGCGCCAGACGCGGGCGTTGTCCTTCGAATAGAAATAGGCGGCGAGGCCAAACTCGGTGTCATTGGCCATTTTCACCGCCTCGGCCTCGGTCTCGAAGCGAAACAGCGGCGCCACGGGTCCGAAGATTTCCTCGCGCGCGACCGCCATGGACGAGGTGACCTCGGCGAGGATGGTCGGCTCGTACCAGGTGCCGCCGAGCGCGTGGCGCTTGCCGCCGCAGACGACCTTGGCGCCCTTACCCGTCGCGTCCTTCACCAGTTCCTCGACCTTCTTGATCGCCGGCTCGTCGATCAGCGGGCCCTGCGTGACGCCCTCCGCGACGCCATTGCCGACCTTCAGCGCCTGCACGGCTGACGCCAGTTTTTGCGCGAAAGCGTCGTAGACGCCTGACTGCACCAGGAACCGGTTGGAGCAGACGCAGGTCTGGCCGGCGTTGCGGTATTTCGAGGCGAGCGCCCCGGTTACCGCTGCGTCGAGATCGGCGTCGTCGAAGACGATGAAGGGCGCGTTGCCGCCGAGTTCGAGCGACAGTTTCTTCACCGTTCCCGCGCATTGCTGCATCAGCAATTGCCCGATGGCGGTCGAACCGGTGAAGGTCAGCTTGCGCACGATGGGGCTCGCCGTTAGTACGCCGCCGATCACCGAGGCCTGGCCGGTGATCACGTTGAACACGCCTGCGGGCACGCCAGCCCGGTGCGCAAGTTCGGCTAGCGCCAGGGCGGACAAGGGCGTCTGCTCGGCGGGCTTCAGCACGATGGTGCAGCCGGCGGCGAGCGCCGGCGCGACCTTGCGCGTGATCATCGCGCAGGGGAAATTCCACGGCGTGATCGCCGCGCAGACGCCGACCGGCTCCTTGACCACGATGATCTGGCGATCCTTGAACGGCGAGGGAATGACTTCGCCATAGGCGCGCTTGGCTTCCTCGGCGAACCATTCGACATAGGCGGCGCCATAGGCGATTTCGCCGCGCGCTTCCGCGAGCGGCTTGCCCTGCTCGGCGGTCATAAGTTGGGCGAGGTCCTCCTGATGCGTCATCAGCAGGTCGAACCAGCGGCGCAGGATGCGCGAGCGTTCGGCGGCCGTGGTTTCGCGCCATGTTACGAGCGCCTTTTCCGCCGCGGCGACGGCGCGTTCGGTCTCCGCCGCGCCGCATCGCGGCGTGCGCGCGATCTCGGCGCCGTCAGCGGGATTGGTCACCGCGTGGGATGAGCCGTCGTCGGCCTGGATCCAGGCGCCGTCGACGTAGCAGGCCTGCCGCAGCAGGTTGGAGTCGGTGAGTTTCAGCATGGGCGTCTTTCCTTCGAATTCAGTAAGCGGCGCCGGCTGCTGTCGCCGGCGCGGCCTTGAACTGCTTGAGCAATTGCGCCGAGGCGTTGCGCAGCAACAGCGCGTCGACCCCGACAAGGAGGAAGCTCGCGCCGATCTCGCGATAGGACGCTGCGAGCGCGGGATCGGCCGAAAACACCCCCGCCGCCTTGCCGGAAGCGGCGATTTTCTGCAGCGCGCCCTCGACCGCCGCCTTGACCTCGGGATGGCCGGGCTGGCCGAGATGGCCCATCGCCGCCGCCAGATCCGACGGCCCGACGAATACGGCGTCGACCCCCTCGACTTGGAGAATCTGGTCGAGGCCCGCAAGCCCCGCGACCGACTCGATCTGCACGATCAGGCACATTTCCTGGTCGGCATTGGCGAAATAGCCATCGACGCCATTCCAGCGCGCGGCGCGCGCCATGGCCGTGCCGACGCCGCGAATGCCGAAGGGCGGATAGCGCATCGCCCGCACCAGCGCCTCGGCCTGCGCCGCGGTCTCGACCATCGGGACCATCAGCGTCTGCGCGCCGCCGTCGAGCAATTGCTTGATCCGCGCGGGATCGTGATCGACGGTGCGCACCACCGCGCGAGAGGGATAGGCGGCAAGAACCTGCAATTGCCGGATGATGGAGCGCAGGTCGTTGGGGCCGTGCTCGCCGTCGATGAGCAGCCAGTCGAAGCCGGCGGTGGCCACCATTTCGGCGGCATAGCCATCGGCCATGCCGAGGAAGAGCCCGATCTGCGTTTCACGCGCCTTGATCGCGCGCTTGAACTGGTTCAGCGGCATGTCCATGGCAACGATCCCTCAAACGAAGCGGCAGCTGATCGAGCCCATCGGGCCGTAATCGCCATGAAAAGTGTCGCCCTTGCGCACCTTGACCGGCCGGGTGAAGGAGCCGCCGAGAATGATCTGGCCCGGCTCCAGCGCCACGCCATAGGGCGCGAATTTCTTGGCCAGCCAGGCGATGCCGTTCGCGGGATGGTTGAGCACGCCGGCGGCGACGCCGGTCTCCTCGATCACCCCCGAGCGATAGAGCAGCGCCGAGACCCAGCGCAGGTCGACGTCGAGCGGCCTGACCGGCCGCCCCCCGAGGACGATGCCGACATTGGCGGCATTGTCGGAAATCGTGTCCATCACCTTGCGCGGGCGCTTGCTCTCGGGATCGATGCGATGGCAGCGCGCGTCGATGATCTCGAAGGCCGGCAGGACATAGGCGGTGGCCGAGAGCGCGTCGAGCATGGTGACATTGTCGCCCGCCAGCCGGTCCTTCAGCACGAAGGCGAGCTCAACCTCGACCATCGGGTCGATGAACTGTTCGAAGGGCAATTCGCCGCCGTCCTGGAACAGCATGTCATCGAGCAGCGTGCCGTAATCCGGCTCGTCGATCTGTGACGACTGCTGCATCGCGCGCGAGGTCAGCCCGATCTTGTGGCCGATGATCTTCCGCCCTTCGGCCAGTTTCAGCTCGATGCCGGCGCGCTGGATGGCGTAGGCGTCGGCAATGGTGATCTCGGGATGATCGAGCGAGATCTGGCGCACGGCGACCCGGTTCCTTTCGGCCTCGCGCAGGCGCAGCGCCGCCGCCTTGATGGCAATGTCGTCCATGAATTTCAGGCCTTCCTGTAGCGGGCGTGGATATTGTTCTTTTTCCAGGTGCCGGCCTCGCTGAATTCCGAGAATTCCATCGACAAGGCCAGGCCACGCTGGGCGAAAGCGTCGGCGAAGTGATCCGAAATCATGGCGAAGAGTTCGTCGCAGGCTTTCTTGATCTCCCCGGGGGAGCGGCCCGCGCCGATCTTGAGATGGGCATGGACGAAGGCGTCGTCGGCTGAGCCGTCGGCGACGCAATAATCCGTTAGCTTCACGGCGCGCGAGCGAATGCCGCCGATCGGAAACACGCCCCCCTGGGCTATGAGCACCGCGTTCGACTTGCGCAGCAGGCCCTTGATGTCGGCCTCCTCGCCCAGATTGTCGGTATATTCGTAGACCAGATGGGGCATGGTTTCTTCTTTCGGGTCAGGAGACGGGCATGCCGACGCCGAGGCCGAGCGATTTGTGCGGGATGCCCGCGACCGGCAATTGCGCCACGATCTGGCCGGTGCCCGAGCTTTCGAAATAGGGGCAGACGATCTCGGCCTTGCCCTGGAAACCGTCCCAGCCGAGCGCGCCAAACAGCATGGCGGTGTCGTGCATATTGCCTTCGCCCGAGCAATATTTGGAATATTCGGGCAGCATCTTCAGGAAGGTCTTCCAGTCGCCTTCCTGCCAGAGCTGGAGCACGCGCAGGTCGACCTGCTTGTTGAATTCGCGGCTGATGGTGTTGAAGCCGTCCTCGACCAGCCGGTTTTCCCAGATCTGGTGCGACAGCGAGCCCGAGGCGATCAGCGCCACCTTGTTGTTGCTACGGGCGACGGCCTTGGCGACCGCCTCGCCGAGCAGCCGCGATTCTTCCAGTGAGCCATAGGTGCTCCAGCCGGCGATGGAGACGACGGCGCATTTGCCTTCGGGGTTCATGTAGCGCATCGGCAGGATCGTGCCATATTCGAGATCGAGCGTTTCGACTTCGTGGGCGCGGGTCTTGACGCCGAGCGCCGAGGCCTCTTCCGCGATGGAGCGGCCGAGCGCAACATTGCCCGGAAACTCGTATTTCAAATTCTGGATGAAATGCGGAAATTCGTGGCTGGTGTAGCAGCCCTTGTGGACCGGATTATTGTTGATGTGATAACCGGCGTTGACCAGCCAGTGCGTGTCGAACACGACAAAGGTGTCGACGCCGAGGGCCGCGGCGCGGCGCCCGATTTCGTGCTCGGCGTCGATCGCCGTCTGCCGGCAGCCGTGCGCCGGACCCGGCATTTCGGAGACGAGCATGGAAGGCACATGCGTCGCCTTCACCGCCATGACAATTTCACCCATGACTATTTCCTCCATCCTTTGTTGCCGAGGGCGCCGTCAGATCGGAAAGACGGCGTTGATTTGCCCCGTGCCGGACGAGCCGAAATAGGGCGTCACGACATCGACCTTGCCGCGATAGGTTTCGGCGCCGAGCACGCCCATCAGCATGGCGGTGTCATGCATCATGCCTTCGCCATGACACTTCACCGCATATTCCTCGAGCATGCCGCAGAAGGTCTCCCAGTCGCCCCGCTTCCACATGTCGACGACCGTGTGATCGACGGTTTCGAGGAAGGGGCTCCAGACCTTGTGCATGTATTGTTCGGCGACGCCGTTCTGGGCGAAGCGATGCGACAGCGAGCCGCTGGCCAGCACGGCCACGACGCCATCGTATTTCTCCTCGATCGCCTTGCGCACCGAGCGGCCGAGCGACACGGAATCGGCGAGGCTGTGAACGGTCAGCAACGCCGCGACGGACACGACCTTGAAGGCGTTGTCGGCGTTCATGTAGCGCATCGGCACCAGCGTGCCATATTCCGGCGCGAGGCTGGTGTCGTCATGCACGCGGGTGAAGACGCCGTCTTCCGTCGCCTGCTCGCCGATCAGGCGCCCGAGCCCCGGGTTGCCGAAATGCTTGAACGGCAGGTTCTTGATGAAATGCGGCAGCTCGTTGGAGGTATAGATGCCCTCCCACTGCGCCGAGCAATTGATGTGATAGCCGGAATTGACCAGCCAATGGGTGTCGAACACGACGATCGTGTCGACGCCCGCCTCGCGGCAGCGCCGGGAGATTTCCTTGTGGCCGTCAATGGCCGCCTGGCGGCAGCCCTTGTGCGGACCGTCCTGCTCCGAGAGATACATCGAGGGAACGTGGGTGATCTTGGCGGCGAGTGCGAGCTTGCCCATGACAGTTCTCCCTTGCCTTGTTTCAGACGCCCCAGCGCGGGATGGCGTGGCTGCCGTAGGAAACGGCCACGTTCTTCGCCTCGCAGAAGACCTCGTAGGAATAATGGTTGCCTTCGCGCCCGGTGCCGGAACCCTTGACGCCGCCGAAGGGTTGGCGCAGGTCGCGGACGTTCTGGCTGTTGACGAAGCACATGCCGGCTTCGATCGCCTTGGCCATGCGGAGCACGCGGCCGGTGTTCTCGGTCCACAAGTAAGACGACAGGCCGTAGACCGTGTCATTGGCGATGCGGATGGCGTCCTCTTCCGTCTTGAACGGAATCAGGCAGGGCACCGGCCCGAAGATTTCGTCCTGGGCGATCTTCATCTTGTTGTCGACGTCGGCGAACACCGTCGGCGCGACCCAGTTGCCGCCCTTGAAGGCGTCGGCGACCTCGACAGGGCCGCCGCCAGTGACCACGCGCGCGCCCTCTTTCTTGCCGATTTCGATATAGCCCGTGACCTTCTTCCAGTGGTCTTTCGAGATCATCGGCCCGACGATGGTGTTGGGATCGAGTGGGTCGCCCACGGTGAGCTTCGCGGCGCGCGCGGCGAAATCCGCCACGAACTTCTCGTAGATCGTGTTCTGCACGATGATGCGGGAACCGGCGGTGCAGCGCTGGCCATTGTTGGAGAAGATCATGAACAGCGCGGCGTCGAGCGCGCGCTCGTAATCGGCGTCGTCGAAGATGATGAAGGGCGACTTGCCGCCGAGCTCCATCGAGAATTTCTTCAGCCCTGCCGACTTCACGATGCGGTTGCCGGTGGCGGTGGAGCCGGTGAAGGAAATCGCGCGCACGTCTTGATGCGATACCAGGGCGTCGCCGGCGGTGGCGCCATAGCCGTGGACGATGTTGAACACGCCCGGGGGCACGCCAGCCTCCAAAATCAGTTCGCCCAGCCTTGATACCGTCAAGGGCGACAGTTCCGACATCTTCATGACCGCGGTATTGCCCAGCGCGAGGCAGGGCGCGGTCTTCCAGGTCGCCGTCATGAACGGCACATTCCATGGCGAAATCAGCGCGCAGACGCCGACCGGATGCCACAGGGTGTAATTGAGGTGGCCGGTGTCGCTGTCATAGGTCTCGCCATGCTGGCTCTGGGCGAGTTCGGCGAAATAATAGAAATTATCAGCCGAGCGCGGGATCAGCGCCTTCTTGGTCTGGCCGATGACCTGGCCGCAGTCGTTGGTCTCCAGCTCCGACAATTCCGGCACGTGCTTGAGGATGAGATCGCCGACATTGCGCATCAGCCGGGCGCGATCCTTGACCGCCATGGCCGACCATTTCGGGAAGGCGGCCTTGGCGGCGGCGACAGCGGCATTGATCTCGTCCGCGCCGCCCAGGGCGACATCGGCGATTGTCTTGCCGGTGGCCGGATTCAGGGTCTGAAAGCTCTCGGCGCTATCGACTTTCTGGCCGTTGATGAGGTGGGAGATCATGGGACGCCCTTCAGACGGTAGTGGCGAAAAAGCTGGGATCGTCGACAATGGTGCTGACGAGACAGCAGATGTTTTCGATTTCGGTTTCGACGACGTCGCCGGGCTTGGTGTCCGCGAGCCCTTCCGGCGTGCCGGTCAGGATGACGTCGCCGGGATTGAGCGTCATGAACGACGACAGATAGGCGATCAACGTGGGGATATCGAAGATCATGTCGGCGGTCGTGCCGGTCTGGGTGGTCTTGCCGTTGATCCGCGTGGACAGTTGCAGGGCCATGGGATCGGCGATGTCGGCGCGGTCGACCAGCCAGGGGCCGAGCGGCGTGCAGCCGTCGCGGTTCTTCACGCGCAGGTTCGGCCGATAGTAGTTTTCGAGATAGTCGCGGATGGCGTAGTCATTGGCCACCGTGTAGCCGGCGACATGGTCGTAGGCGTTTTCCTTCGAGATATTCTTGCCCGCCTTGCCGATGACCACGGCCAGTTCGCATTCGTAATGCATGTAGGCGACGCCGGCCGGACGGCGCGTCCTGGCGTTGTGGCCGATGATCGTATTGGGGCCCTTCAGGAACACCAGCGGCGTTTCCGGCGGCTTGAAGGCGAGCTCTTTCGCATGGTCGGCGTAATTGAGGCCGAGCGCGAAGACGGTTCCGACGTCGACCGGCGGCAGCCAGATGAAGTCCTCGTCCGGCAACACGCGGCCGTCGGGGAGACGGACGCGGCCTTCCCTGGTTTCGCTGACCTCGTGGATGGCGCCTTGATAGGCGATGCGGCCGGTCTTCATCAGGCATTCCCCGCAATCGAAAATTGAACCGCGCCCAGCTGGGCGGCGTGAACAGTGACGCTCTGCCCCGGCCGCGCCTCCGGGGCGCGATAGAGCACGCCGACCAGCAGGACGTCGCCTGCGCCCAGCGTCATGAATTCGGTGACGTCGACCAGCAGCTGCGCGGGATCGCGGATCAGATCCTTCAGGGCGAATTGATCGACCACGGCGCCGTCGATCTCGGTCGTCAGGACCAGCGATGCGAGATCGGCCGGGGCGCCGCGCGGTCCCAGCACCAGCGAGCCATCGAAACATTTCTCGCGGATCGGCGGACGATAATAGCTCGCATGCGGCAGGGACAAGTCGCAGGCCAGCACGATTTCAGACACGTGGGCGAGCGCATTCTCGCGCGTGAGGCGCGCGCTTGCCCGGCCGATGACAAGGCCGATGGTTGCGGCGATTTCGACCGACGAGGCGCCCGCGGGCAGGGACACGGCGGCGCCGGCCCCCGACAGCGTGTTCGCGGGCTTGAGATAGAGCACGGGCGCCTTGGGCGCGCCCTTGTAAGGCGCGTCCTCGAGCGGGCCAATTTTGGCCTGCGAGCGCGTATCGTTGAGAATGACCCCGTAATGCATGTTTCTTCTCACTCTCAGCTGGGTCGCGTCATCCGAGATGCACGAGATAGAGGGGGATGATCGGGAAGGCCACCAGCAGGAAGATGCGGATGAAATCCGAGGCGAGGAAGGGAGCGACGCCCCAGGCCGTCTCGGACATCGGCACGCCGCGCGCCAGCTTGTTGATGATGTAGAGGTTCATGCCCACCGGCGGATGCACCAGGCCGATTTCGACCACCATCAGCACGAGGATGCCGAACCAGACCGATTTCGCCACCATGCTCATGCCGTAGAAATCGAGGCTCATGATCATCGGATAGAAGATGGGTATGGTCAGGAACAGCATGGCGAGCGAGTCCATCACGCAGCCGAGCAGGATGTAGATGCCCAGCACCGCGAACAGCACGAGGATCGGCGGCATGCCGCTGCCGCGCACCCATTCCGACAGTTCGACCGGCATTTGCGACAGGGCCAGGGCCGAATTGAGCAGGTCGGCGCCGAGCAGGACGAGGAAGATCATCGCGGTCGCGATGGCCGTGCGGTAGATGCTGTGGAGCAGCTGCTTCATCCGCAGCCCGCCGGACAGGAAGGCGATGATGCCGCTGCCTGCGGCGCCGACCGAGGTGGCCTCCGTCGGGCTGGCCCAGCCGCCGTAAATGCCGACGACGATGATGAGGAAGAGGCCGAGAACCGGAAGCACCTTGATCTGCGCGACGATGCGTTCGCGCCAGGTCGCCTTCTCGGCGGCAGGACCCGCTTCGGGTTTCAGCGTGACGATGATGCGGATGACCAGCAGATAGCCGCAGAGCGCGATCAGGCCGGGAACGATCGCCGCCGCGAACAGCTTGCCGATCGATTCCTGCGTCAGCACCGCATAGACGACCAGCGGCACCGAAGGCGGAACCAATATGCCGAGCGTGCCGCTCGCCGCGATGGTGGCGGTGGCGAGGCGCCCCGAATAACCCTTTTCCATCAGTTCCGGCAGGGCCACCTGTCCCATGGTGGCGGCGGTGGCGAGCGAGGAGCCGGAAATGGCGCCGAAGCCGATGCAGGCGAGCGAGCTCGCCATGGCGAGGCCGCCCTTCCAGTGGCCGATCAATGTGCCGGCGGCGCGAAACAGCGCCTTCGACAGTCCGCCATGGGTGGCGAACTGTCCCATCAGCATGCAGAGCGGGATGACCGATAGATTGTAGTTCGAAAGCCGCGCATAGGCGAGGTCGTTGAGGGTGAACAGCCAGGCGTTCACATTGCCGTGGTTCACGGCGAGATAGACGGCGGAGCCCGCGGTGAACATGGCCATGCCGATATGGACGCGGAACGCCATCAGCACGAGCATGAAGCCAAAGCCGGCGAGGCCGATGGTGATGCCGCTCATTTCGATGCCCCTGCTGGCGCGACGCCGCGTGCGTAAAAATGGTGGAGGGCGCGGTTGACGCCGCAAATGGCGGTCAGCGCCAGGCTCGGGACAAGGCAGGCGACGGCGATCCACACGGGGATGTTGCGCATCACCGTCTCTTCGCCAGCCTCATAGAGCTCCTGCGCGCCTATGGTGCTGCGCCAGGCGAGCAACGCCATCGCCGAGGCGAGGAGAAGATTGGCGAAGCCGTCGAGGATGGAATGGCCGCGCTCGGACATCCAGGTGGTGAAGAATTCGACCCGGAGGTGTTCGCCCATCATGGTGCAATAGGGAAAGAAGGCCGCCGCCGCGACGCCCGTGCCCATTTGCAGCATTTCCAGGTCGCCCGAGACCGGGGAGCTCCAGAGCTTGCGTCCGACGATGGACACGACCGACATGCAGACCATGGCGAGAAACAGCGCGCCGCCGGCCAGGGCAAAGCCCTTGCTGATCTGCAGCAGCACGAGGCTCAGGCCGTGATGATGCTCAGGCGGCCCTTCTTTGGGAGCGCTCATGAAAGTCTCCAGGAAGATGGGGGTTTTACTATGCTGAATAATGACCAGGCCGATGGGGCCGCCCCTTCTCCCCGCAAGCGGAGAGAAGGGAGCCGACGCCCGCGAAGGCTCTGGATCAGTTCTGCGCGGCGAGGGTTTCGGTCACGAGCGACCGGGCGGCGTCGGCCAGCGGCTTGCCGTCGACGCCCTTGCCAGCGACCTGCTTGATCCATTCGGCTTCGACATCGGCGGTGGCCGCTTTCATCGCCGCGATCATTTCGGGCGTGAACTCATTGATCGAGCCGCCATGCGACAGCACGATGTTGCGGCCCCTTTCCGTCTCGGCGACGAAGACCTCGCCGAGCCTCGTCGACATGGCCAAGCCCGTCGTCTTGTCGATCAGGGCCTTGAGATCGGCCGGCAGGCCTTCGTATTTTTCCTTGTTCATCAGCACCATGAGGATGGTTGCGGAGACAAAGGGCTTGCCCTTCGGCGGCTGGGCGTGAAATTTCGTGACTTCGTCCAGCTTGAGCGGCGCGACCAGCTCCCAGGCCCCCAGCGCACCGTCGACGACGCCCTTGGAAATCGATTCCGTCAGCTGCGACGGCGGCATGGCCACCGGCGTTCCGCCGAGCGCGGTGAGAATGCGCGCGCCGAGGCGCGTGGACGTCCGAAGCTTCAGCCCCTTGAAATCGTCGACGCTGACGACGGCATGGGTGCTGGTGTGGACGGCCTGGCCGCCGTCGACGTGGAAGGCCAGCACGTGATAGGCGGCGAATTCTTCCTTCGCATATTTTTCGTAATATTTCCAAAGGGCTATGGAGCCTGACTTGGCGTCGGTGACGACGAAGGGCAGTTCGAAGGCCTCGATGCGCGGGAAGCGGCCGGCCGAATAGCCGGGCGCGGTCCAGACCACGTCGGCGACGCCGTTCTTGACCTGGTCGGCCAGCTGCGACGGCGTGCCGCCGAGTTGCATCGCCGGATAGAACTGGCAGCCGATGCGGCCGTTGGATTCCTTTTTCAGCGTCTCGCACCAGGGCTCCAGCACCTTCTGCTGGGTCGGCGCGCCGGCCGGCAGAAAGTGCGAAATTTTCAGCGTGACGACTTCCTGGGCGCAGGCGGGCAGGGCTGCGAACAGCGCTCCGGCGGCAAGCAAGGCATGTCTGAAGCTCATCCTTCGGTTCTCCCAGATTGAGGGCCGACGCCCTTCTTTAACATGTTAAGTGTTTAATCACTATCATATTAGCAAGTCAATCGGGCGGCGATGATTTTTCGGACGATTTTGACGCTGAGGCCGAGGAGGTTTACGGCCCGCCGCAGGCCTCGCCGCGCAGCCCGCATTCGCCGCCGGTTCGCGTTGCGCGCTCTCCCGGGCAACCAAATTCTTGGATAAACAAAACTCGTCATTGCGAGCGGAGCGATCTCAAACCCCGTTTTTGTCCCAACATGGCGGCGCGAAAAATTCCGCGCGATGTCGACAAGGACGCGCGCGATGTGGCCCGCGCGCAAGTCGGAACGCAGGAATATGAGGCCGCCTGCCGCCGGCGAAAGAAGGTCGAGATGCTCTTCGCTCATCTCAAGCGCATCTTCCGTCTCAGCCGTCTGCGGTTGCGCGGCCCTTGTGGAGCCAAGGATGAACTCCTGCTCGCAGCGACGGCGCAGAATTTGAGACGGCTGTTTGAAGCTGCGTCCGATGAGTGGACAGATGCAGCCGATCGCGGCATAGGGCGCACCCGCGGCGGCCATCAGGCCGCCCGAACAAGCGGCCGCCGCCGCAATCACCGAGAGAAAATGATCGCTACGGAGCGCACACCGCTCACGCGGGGACTTTTTCAACGAAATTTTGAGCCATCGATCGGCTCGCGCCAAGTGCGAGATATCGACCGTCAGGGCTCCCAGGCGGTCCCGCCGGGCTGGGCCGGCATGCAGCCATATTGCGGGCAGTCGAACACGGGGGCCGCCTTCATGCAGCCGGCCAGGCCCGCGCCCCTGGGGCGCAGGGTGAGGCGCGCCTCCAGCCGCATCGGCCCGTGGGCGTCATAGGGGTCGGCGTAGACATCGAAACCGCCGCGGCCTCGGGCCACATTCAGGATCACCCGCGCCTGGCTTTCCGCGCGCAGCCATGGCCATTGGCGCAACTCGGCCCGGCAGGCGTAATAGCCGCGGGGAATGCGGATGGTGTCGATCACCTTGCGACATTCCCTGCTGTTCTTGCAATGCAGCCTCGGGTCCGAAAACGTCCAGCTCGAGGCCAAGCCGCCGTCATTGACGAAATTGGCCGTGACCACGTGGTCGATGGCCTCGCTTCTGGCGGCGCCGGACAGGATTTGCATAGGCAGTAACGCTGCGAGACAGAAGATCAGGCGCATCGGCGTCTCCCTGGGGCAGTCCCCGGATGATGCGCGCTTCGGCAAAGACGGTCAATGCCGGGGGGCAGCGCGTCTCAGGCGCCGTTAATGGCCACCGGTCGGGCGCCGAAATAGCCGTCGAGATCATGTGCGGGAACGGCCTTGCTGAACAGGTAGCCCTGGGCGTCATTGCAGCCCGCCTGACGCAGCCAATGCCGCTGCGCCTCGGTCTCGACGCCTTCAGCGGTCGTCCTCACGCCAAGCTCGCGCGCGAGCATCAGGATGGCGCGAATGATCGAGCGGGCGTGGGATTCCCGGTCGAGCTCCGCGACAAAGGACCTGTCGATCTTGATGCGGTCGACCGGAAAGGTCCGCAGGTAGGACAGGGCCGAATAGCCGGTGCCGAAATCGTCGAGCGCGATCGCGATGCCGAGGTCCTTGAGCTCGCGCAGGGCGAACGCCGTCGCCGGATCCGGCGACATCAGGATGGTCTCGGTGATCTCCAGCTCCAGCCGCTCCGGCGGCAGGCCTGTTTCTTCGAGCGCGCGCCGGACGCCCGCGACATAGCCGCTCGCCAGCAATTGCGGCGCCGACAGGTTGACCGATACGCTGAGCGGCTCGGGCCAGCCGGCCGCCTGCGCGCAGGCCTCGCGCAGCACGAAGTCGCCAAGGGCGGCGATGAAGCCGGTCTCCTCGGCGATGGGGATGAAGGCGTCCGGGGGGACGAGGCCGTGTCCGGGGCGCCGCCAGCGCACGAGCGCCTCGAAGCTGCGTGTGGCGCGCGTCGCGAGATCGACGATCGGCTGGTAATGGACCTCGAATTCGGCCTTCGCCAGCGCGCCGCGCAAGTCGCGCTCGATTTCGCGGCGGGCGATCAGCCGGTCGAACATGGCGGGATCGAAGAAGCGATATTGGCCCCGCCCGGCGCCCTTGGCGTCGTAAAGCGCCACGTCGGCGCTCTTCATCAGCAGGCCGAGCTCTCGGCCGTCGGCGGGGGCCATGGCGATGCCGATGCTGCCGCCGATCTGGAGGGCCAGGCCGTCGAGTTCGAAGGGCGCGCTCAGGGCGGCGAGCAGGTCGCGCGCAAGGGGTTCGGTTTCCAGAGCCTCGGTTTCCCGGCCCTCGCGCAGCTTGTGGACCACCGCGAATTCGTCGCCGCCGATCCGCGCGATCATCGACCCGGGAGGGACGAGCGCGGACAGGCGTTCGCCGACCTTCGCCAGCAACTGGTCTCCCGCGGCATGGCCGAACAGGTCGTTGACGCTCTTGAAATCGTCGAGGTCGATCGAAATGATCGCCGCCTCGCCTGGCTCCCGGCCGGCGCCGGCGATGGCCTCGGCGGCGAATTGCTGGAATGCGGCGCGATTGGCTATGCCCGTGACGGAATTGAGAAAGGCGAGGTGATGTAGCTGCCGCTTCGACTCGTCCTGCTCGAGCGCGATGGCGCACAGATCGGCGCAGGTCTCGACAATGGTGCGCTCGACGATGGAGGCGCGGCGCGGGACGCGGAAATAGAAGGCGAATGTGCCGACCACGCGATTTTCGGCGTTCATGATCGGCGTCGACCAGCAGGCCCGAAGCCCCAGCGGCAGAGCCAGGGCGCGGTAATCTTCCCAAAGAGGATCTTCGGCGATGTCGACGACCTCGACGGGCTTGGCGAGATAGGCGGCGGTTCCGCAGGAGCCGACCTTCGGGCCGGTCGCGAGGCCTTCGAGGGCGTCGGAATAGAATTGCGGAAGGCTCGGGCTGGCGAGCGGCCGCAAGCGTCCGTCCTCGACGCGCAGGATGGAGCAGATGACGCCCGGCGCAATGATTTCGACGCGCTGGCAGAGATCGGTCATCACCTGTTTCAGCGGGCGTCCCCGGGCGATCGCCTCGAGGGTCTCGCGCTGCAGCGTGTCGCGCAGCCGGCGTTCGAGATCGGGAAACCTGTCCTCGGCAATGCCCGCCATGACCCCGACTCCAAACCTCGATTGGTCGAGCTTCCAACTGGAAGACTCAACGAGCAGATGTGGCCAGGCGCGGATTTCAACCGCCCGGGCCCGGCGCGGCAAGCGAAAACACGCCCATCGCGGCGTTTTCCGTCTGATTGAACCACAATCTAAGGTTGTGGTGTTGAAAAAGCTTAAACGCGGTCGGCCCAGGCTAAGCGGGCGCCTTGATATGGCTATGCGGGCGCCTGAATTTCAGGGCGATCATAGGTCGCGCGATTGACCGCCGGGCTGATGGCGAAGAATTCGATGGCGTCCTCCGCAGCCGGACGCAGCAGGCCGAGCGGCGGCGGGATGGTCTCGTCGGGGTCGAGCCATGCGTCGAAATCCTGCGGTTCGATCAGGGCGGGCATGCGGTCATGGATCGCCACGGTGGCGCCATTGGCCGTGGTGGTGACGATGCAGGCGGTGTCGATTTCGCCGCCGGACGCGTCCATGAACGTCTCCCACAAGCCGGCGAACGCCATCGGATGCCCGTCGGCGCGGCGCAGCAGGAACGGCGTCTTCGGTCCCCTGAGGTTGGCGCGCCATTCATACCAGCAGTCGGCCGGGACCAGGCAGCGCCGCCGCCGCAGCGCGGCGCGGAAGCTCGGCTTTTCCCCCAGCGTCTCGGCGCGGCCGTTGATGATCAGCGGGAATTTTTGCGGGTCCTTGACGAATCCGGGCAGAAAACCCCAGCGCGCCAGATGGAAATGGCGGGCGACGCCGCCCGCCTCACGCCGCGCCGAGATGATGGGGATCGGCTGCGTCGGCGCGATATTGTAGCGCGGCGGGAAGTTGGGCTGTTCCGCATAGCGAAAGAAGGCGCGGACCGCTTCGGGCGGAGAGGTGATGGCGAAGCGTCCGCACATTTTCGTATCCCCACAGCGCGCCCCGGCGCGCCGATCACTTTTTCGGGGTCAGGTCGAAACTGTCCCAGGCCTTTTCCGGATCTGTCTGCATCGCGCCATTGCGGCCCAGGCGATAGGCGAGGATGCGCTCGTAGATTTTTATGCGCGCGATGTTCAGGCCTCCGAGCGGTCCCTGTTCGGCCGGCGCATGACCGGGATTGAAGCTCATGTTTTCGCATGTCGTGTCGCGGCCCTCAGCGCCGGTGTCCTGGACAGGGAGCGCCAGACGGCCGAGCCGCTGCATCGGCGCCTGCGTTTCCGGCCAGATCTGCGACAGGTCGTCGACGCTCAGATCGCCAGTGCGCTTCTGCGCAAAAAGCTCGAAACAGGCGGGCGCGGCTTGCAACTCCCGGCGCAAGACGTGGCGCAGATAATCGGGATCGTCAGTCGAGGGCTGCGGAACTTCGATCGGCGCACAAGGCTTGGCCGCATATTTGATCGCCTCGCCGGGGCCAAATTGATAGGGCGACATGGAATAATAATCCATGCGCAAGAGCGAAGCGGTTTTGCGCGTCGCATTCCGGTAGGCGACAGAAATCTCATGCCAGCGCCAGGCAAAGGGGTTGAGGCCCGGGACGAAATACTCCTTGATTTTTTCGAAGCCGCCTCCCAGCGCGCCCAGCCCCATGAATACCCGGTATTCCCCGATATCGGCGACAAAAAAGGCCGGAAAATTCACCATCAGGATATCGTGCGGCGGATTTTTGCGCGCGCTGTCGGGCTGGTCGGGATCGGCGTCGATCAGTTTGACCGCCATGCCGCGTCCATCGGGACTTTGGTCGGGACCGGGCTTGAGCTGCCCGTTGGAAAAGCGGATCCACGCCTTGAATCGCTGGCCCGGCTTGGCGAAAGTGCCGATCCGAAACGCCTCGGGCAGGGCGGGATCGACCTGGAACACGGCCTTGACGCAGCCGTGCGCCTTGGCGTGGGCGTCGCGGCGCACCAGCGGCGCGCCCGGCGGATAAGCCTTGACCAATTCGCCGACCGCGGCGGCTGCGATTTCCTCGACCGCCTGATCCTCGGGCAAGGGGGGCGCCGTCGGCGTCCGGGCGAAGCCCCACGCGGCGGCGATGGCGGCGGCGGCGACCAGCAGCAAGGCCGAAGTTTTCCGCAACGCGCCCTCCCAGACCGCACCTTACGAATTTTGTGAGCTTGGGCGTGATCGACGCCGAATTCAAGAGCGAAACGGCGCTTCAGATCACTCTGGCGACGATGGGAATCTGGCGAAGGGCGGCGGTCGCCGCCCAGCTGGCCGCGAGCGCGCCGCACAACACGATGGCGGCTTTGGCGGCAACCGGGATGGCCAGGGGCAAGAGCGCATATTGCAGGCACATGACGAAGCCGTAGTGGATCAGGTAAATGCCGTAGGCATTGCGGCTGAGGCTGTCGAGCACGGCGGACCGGGCGGTGGCGAACCGCCGGAAGACCGCCAGGAAGGCGAATGAAATCGCTCCGCAACACAGCACGAAGGCTGGACCGAGGCTCATTTGCAGCGCGAACGGCGTCGCCGCGCCGGCGGACTGGTCCTGCGCCAGCCGGACGGTGAGGGCCAGAAAGACGGCGAACATCCCCAGGGCGCCCAGAACTCCAGCGCAACCAGAGCTGCGCCAGCCGGCCGTCGGGCGCCAGCAGGCCCTGGTCGATTCCGCATTCACCGACGGCGAAGCCCGCCAGGAAATAAATCAGATAATGCAGGATGCGGCTGCCTTGCAGGTAAATGGGGCCGACCTTCACCCACTTCTCGGGCCCGAACGCGGCAAACAGCGGCAGATAGGCGGCGGCCGAGACGAGGATCAAGGCCGCGAACACGGCCGCGGGACGCTGGCGTCCCTGCGACGCCAGGCGGCCGACCCTTTCGATCAGTCCGGGCGCCAGCAAGCGCAACGCCGCCGCGATGATATCGTAGACCAGCAACACCGCGACGAACCACAGCGGGCCAATCGGCCAGATGCCGAGCGACAGCCATTTGCGCCAGAATTCGAACGGGTCGGGGGCCGCCGTCGCAAGATAGGCCGGATAGTATGCGAGTGGCGCCAGCAGCGCCATCACGGCGAATGGCGCCCCCAGGCGCAGCGCGCGGTCGCGCAGGAAGTCTCCTGCGCCCTTTCGCGCCAGGGCCGGCCCGACGAACAGCCCCGACAGGAAGAACATCAGCGACATGAAGAAGACGGCGTCGAAGACCACGAACAGGTCGAAGCCGATCGCGCTATGGCTGTCTGCGATCGGAACGGCGGAGAACCAGGGAAAAAGCGGGCTACGGGGCGAGGTGGCGCCAAGGAGCGAGTAGGCGAGCACCGCGTGGTACGCCACCACCAGCAGAGTGACGAACGCGCGCAGATAGTCGAGCGACGCATCACGCCTCGTGGCGACCTTCTCCGCAAGCGATGCTGCGGACGGCCGCGCTTCGTCCTGGAGACCGAGCCTTGGCCAATTCCCGACGTCCATGGAGGTGCTCCAAAACTGTCCTGTACGCGCCGCCGTCGCGGTCAACTTTACAGAACGAACCATTCCTGAGGTAATCAAATAGTCGTGCGGCTGCTCGACCCGAAATTTTTCAGCCTGGCTCGCGCGAACAGCGCGCGCCGGTTGCCGCCGCGTTGCGCGCAGCCACGCAGCGAACTGCAGCGACCGTGCCGCGTTTATACCGCGGTCCCGTTGGTAGTCGGTCATGCGGACAATTCTGAAAGTCGCAGGCGCTTTATCGGTCCTCACGATCTTCGCCTTGGTCGCGATCGTTGCGCTTGTCGATTTTCCGGAGTTCTTGCCTCCCTTCGCGCCAAGCGGTCTCCGGAGCCTTCTGCCTCCGGTCTTGCCCGAACCTCGCCCTCCCGCCGCGGCTCACTGGCTGGAGCAGAACTGGACCGACGAAGACAGGCTCTGGTTCCATCACGCCAGCCAGGGGACAGCGACCTTTCCTGTGCCCTACGCGTGGTTCGTCGCATTGGAGCAGCCCGGTTTCGGCTTGATCGAGGCGCCGGGCCTGCTCAAGGACGCTGGCTACCTGTCTCGCTTCGGCTTTATTCCAAGCCCGCAAACCGGCTCCGCCGACAACACGGACGGCTTGCCGGTCGGTTTTGCGCGCGCGGTCACAGCGGCGCCGCACGATCAAATCGGGCTGACCTGCTCCGGTTGCCACACCGGACACATCGAATACAAGGGCGTGAGCATCAGGTTCGACGGCGGCCCGGCCATGATCGACCTGGGCAAGTTGGCGCAGGCGACGGCCATGGCCGTATTTTACACCTTGAACTGGCCGCCAAGGTTCCACAGGTTCGCTGATCGGGTCCTCGGTCCCGGGGCGAGCGACGCCGACAGGGCCAGCCTGAAATCCGAATTGGCGAAAACCTGGAGCCGGATCGTCGCGAGACGAAAGGCGTTCGCCAACGTCGCCAAGGCGCCGGGCGAGCTTGTTCCCGAAGAAGGGTTCGGCCGGCTGGATGCGCTCAACCGCATCGGCAATGACGTCTTCTATTTTGACCTCGCGACGTCAAACGTTGCGGACCTCACGCAAAACCTTCGCGTCCCGGACGCGCCGGTCAGTTTCCCGCCGATCTGGACGGCTCCCTGGTTCCTGTGGGCGCAATATGACGCCTCCATCGAGCAGCCGCTGGTTCGTAATTTGAGCGAAGCGCTCGGGGTCGGCGCCAGCGTGACGCTCGCTGAGGGCGGCGACCCGGCCGCCCGGTTTCGTTCGTCGGTCCCACTGGAAAATCTCGTCCGGATGGAGAATTTGCTCCGCGGCCCGAACCCTTTCGCCGCGGGATCTGACGCCCGCCCGGTCTTCGCGGGTTTGCTCTCGCCAAAGTGGCCCGAGGCGCTGTTTCCTGGCGATGCGGCCTGGAAAATCGATGAAAACCGCGTCGCGAGGGGACGCGCGCTCTATGCGGAAATCTGTGTCGAATGCCACCTCGGCCCCGTGAATGACCCGCAGTTCGACCAAGAATATCCCGACAAGAGCTTTTGGGCCTCGGATCATTGGCGCCCCGAAGGCCCCGGTGGCGAAAAGGTGCTCGACCTCAAGCAGAAATCGGCCGCAGGCATGGGCGTCGACCCCGCGCGCGCCAATGTGCTGGCGACCCGCATGATCGATGTTCGCGGCGCCCTGGGCATCGATCCGCAAAACGATCTCCGCGACATCTGGGGGTGCCAGGACGCCATTCCAGCTGACCGCGGCCCAAAAACGCCCTTCGCCCCGGCCTTGATGGACGTCGCCGGTCACGTCATCGAAAAATGGATGGACGACAACAAGGTCGCCGCTTCCGATCGCCAGGAAATCATGGGACCGCGCAAGAACTGCCCCAATCCCGGCGCCGAACCTGTCTATCGCCCGCGGCCGCTCAACGGGGTCTGGGCGACCGCGCCCTATTTGCACAATGGTTCGGTTCCCTCGCTTTACTGGATGCTCAAGCCCGCCGCGCAGCGCCCGAAACAGTTCTGCGTCGGCGCCAGCGACTTCGATCCGAGACTTGTCGGCTATCCCGCTCCCGAGGACGGAAAACCGGATTGCGCCAGGGGTGAAACCCTGTTTTCGACGACAGACGCCGGGGGACGGGAGTTCAACGGCAATGGCAATCCTGGCCATTCGCTGGAAGGGCGAGTGCGCCCTGGCCTCGACTATCCCGACGGCGTGATCGGGCGCGAATTGAGCGAAGAGGAACGCTTCGATCTCATCGAATATCTCAAGACCCTCTGAGCGCGAACGCTCCGGCGCTGGAGCGAACCTTGGAAACGCCTGAGGCCAAGACATCACATCCGTTTGATGCGCCCGCGAAATTCCTGCTCATCGCAAAGACCGTTTTCCTGTACCATATGGACTTCTTTGGGGGGAAACCAGGCGCCGTGATCGCGCGCCAAACCCGGAGCGCAACGATGGATGTCGTGGCGTGGTTGCGGGGCTTCGGCCTCGGGCAATACGAGGCGGCGTTTCGTGACGCCGCAATCGACATGGACGTCTTGCCTGAACTGACCGACGCCGACCTCGAAAAGCTCGGCGTCCCGCTTGGCCACCGCAAGCGCCTGTTGAAGGCGATCGCCGGCCTCGAGGTCGCCAACGGCGCGCCCCCGCCGGCCAATTCGGGGGCGTCGGCGATCCCGCCGTCCGAACCGTCGGCCTGGGACGGCGCCGAGCGGCGCAATATCGCCGTGCTGTTCTGCGATCTCGTGGGGTCGACCAGCATTTCCGCGCGGCTCGACGCCGAGGAATGGCGCGACCTCGTCAATGCGTATCTGGACGCGGCCGCCAGGGCGGTGACCGGCATGGGCGGCCATGTCGCCAAGAAACTCGGCGACGGGCTGATGGCGCTGTTTGGCTACCCCGCGGCGCAGGAAAACGATTCCGAGCGCGCCGCGCGCGCCGCGCTGGCGATCCTGCGCGCGCTGGCTGAATTGAACGTCGCCAATGCGGGCGCCGGCAAGCCCGAACTCGCCGCGCGCATCGGCATCGCCGCAGGAACCGTGGTGGTTGACGCCACCGGCGAAGTCTTCGGCGACGCGCCCAATGTCGCGGCGCGGGTCCAGGCTCTGGCCGAGCCGGGATCGGTGCTGATCACGGCCAACGTCCAGCGTCAGCTCGCCGGCCTGTTCATGGCGGAGGATCGTGGCGCGCATGAACTCAAGGGCGTGCCGAAGCCGGTGACGCTGTTCCGCCTGGGGCTCCAGAGCGGGGCCGGGCGACGGCTCTGCGCGCGGGCGCTGACGTCGCTGGTGGGGCGCGAGGAGGAGACGGCCGCGATCGCCCGGCGCTGGGCGCGGGCGCAGCGGGGCGAAGGGCAATTGCTGCTGGTCGTCGGCGACCCCGGCATCGGCAAGTCGCGGCTGGTCGAGGAGTTCCGCCTCAGTCTCGGCGATACGCCGCATACCTGGATCGAATGGAGCTGCTCGCAGCTGTTGCAGAACACCGCGCTGCACCCGCTCGCCGAATGGGGCCGCCAGCGCTTCAGCGCCGAGGAGCCCGCCGAGCGCCGGCTTGCCGACCTCGAGGCGACGCTGAAGCTGCTCGATCTCGATCCCGACGAGCACCTGCCGCTGCTGGCGCCGGTGGTCGATATTCCATTCCCCGCGGAGCGCATGCCGCAAGGCCTGACGCCTGCGGAATTTCGCCGCCGCCAGCTGGAGTCGATCATCGCCTGGGTGACGGCGGGCGCCCGCGTGCAGCCGCTCGCCCTGATTTGCGAGGATCTGCATTGGGCCGATCCGACCACGCTGGAAATGATGCGCGGGCTCGCCCATCGCGGCGCCGATGCGCCGCTGCTGATCTTCGCGACGGCCCGGCCGGAGTTCAGGCCGCCCTGGAGCATGCGGCCGCATCATGCCGCGCTGGCTTTGGCGCCGCTGGATAACGGCGAGGTCAAGCAGATGGTCGCCGATATCGCCGCCCGCCACGCGTTGTCGCGAGAAACCGTCGACGGCGTCGCCGCGCGCGCCGGCGGCGTGCCGCTGTTTGTCGAAGAGGTGACGCGGCTGCTGCTGGATCGCTCCGGCAAGGCAGGGGCGGAGACGATCCCGCCGACCTTGCAACATTCACTGGCGGCGCGGCTCGACCGGCTGGGGCCGGCGCGCGAGACCGCGCAAATCGCGGCGGTGATCGGGCGCGAATTCTGTTATGGGCTGTTGCATGCGGTGGCCGGCGTCGATGACGCCGCGCTCGGCGAGGGACTGGAGCGGCTGGTCGACGCCGACCTCCTCCAGATGGGCGGGCGACCGCCGAATTCGCATTATCGCTTCAAGCACGCGCTGCTCCGCGACGCGGCCTATGAGGGCCTGTTGAAGAGCCGAAGGCAGGCGCTGCACGCCCGCGTCGCCGAGGCGTTGCGCGACCGCTTCCCCGCACAGGCCGAGGCCGAGCCGGAAATGCTCGCGCATCACTTCATGCTGGCGGGTCTCGCTGACCCCGCGGTGGACGCCTGGCGCAAGGCGGGCGAACAGGCCATGCGCCGCTCGGCCATCGCCGAGGCCCGCGCCCATTTCGAGAAGGCCATCGAACTCGCCGACGCCCAGCCCGATCGCCCCGAACGACGACGGGAGCGGCTGCGTCTGCAAATCACTTATGGCTACGTGCTGATGTCCGCCTTTGGCCATGGCGCAAGTGAAGCGAGCGCGGCCTTCGCGCGGGCGGTGGAGCTGAGGACCGGGACCGCCGACCTCGGGAGCGAGGACCTGGAGGCGCGGCTTGCGATCAATTACGGGCTGTGGCTCGGCCATTTCGTGCGCGGCGAATTCGAGCCCATGCGCGGGACCGCGCTGGCCTTCCTGCGCGATTCGGAGGATCGCCCGGATTCCTGCGAGGCCGCCGCCGGATACCGGACATTTGGCGTCACCTGCTGGTTCGCGGGCGAATTCGCGCGCGCGCAAGAGCATATCGAACGCGCGCGCCTGCTGGACAATCCGAAGTCTGGCGGCGCGCTCGCCTCAGGCCAGGCCCCCGCGGTCGCCACGCTGGACTATCTTGCCTCGACCCACTGGCAACTCGGCAACGTCAAGCGCGCCGTTTCCTACTCCGATGACGCCGTCGAACGCGCGCGCGCCAGCGGCTGCCTCAACACGATCGCCCTGGCGCTCTGGCAACGGCTCGCTTTCGACATGATGCGGCGGGTGTGCGACGATCATGTGGTCTCGAATGGCGAAGCCTTGTGCGATATCGCCGTGAAATACGACCTCCGGCAATGGCGGACCTTTGGCGCCTTCGTGCGCGGCTGGACCCGATGCCGCCTGGGCGACCCGGCCGACGGCATCGAGTCCATGCGTCGCGGCATCGAGCTTTGCCGCGAACAAGGCATTCGCAACTTTTCGCCGCTGCTTTCGATTTTGCTTGCCGAGGCTTTGATCAAGGCGGACGACGCCGCGCTCGCGCTCGCGGCCATCGATGACGCCATCGCCGAAATCGAGAGCACGGGCTGCCGCTGGAGCGAGGCTGAGGCGCACCGCGTGCGGGGCGATATCTTGCTGAAACAGCGAGCGCCCGACGCCGCCGAGACCTCCTTCCGCCGCGCGCTCGAAATCGCGCAGGCGCAACAGGCGCGAAGCTACGAACTGCGGGCTGCGACGCGGCTGGCGCGGCTGGCGCGCGACCAGGACAGCCGTTTGCAGGGACGCGACGTCCTGGCGTCGGTCTACGGCCGGTTCACGGAAGGGTTCGATACGCCTGATTTGATGGAAGCCAAGGCTTTGCTCGACGGCCTCGCCTCGTGAGTATGGAGCTTCGCATGCCTGACGTCCCTGCGCCGGTGACCGCCCCCGCGCCCGTCACCGCGCCCGCGCCCGTGGCTCCGCCGCCCGTCACTCCCCCGCACGTCACTCATGGCCTTTGGAGCGAATTGCATGAGGAGGCGCAGGCCGCGCTTCGCGGCGCGATGCGCGTGCGGCGCGTCGCGCGTGGCGAGACGCTCATCGTGCAGGACGCGCCGGCCGAATTGCTGTTCATCTGCAATTTCGGCCTGTTTGAAGTGCTGAACGCCGCCAATGGCGTTGTCGTCGCCGAAGTCGGGGCCGGCCAGCTGATCGGCGAAATCGGATTTTTTGCAAACGAGCGACGCACCGCCTCCGTTGTCGCGGCGCGGGATTCCGAGGTTCTCGAAATCAATCGTCGGGACTTCGACGACTTGGTCCTGCGCTTCCCCGAGATCCTCGCCGCGGTGACGCGCGCGCTCGCCTCGCGTCTGGCCGGATTGGCGACCGTCGCCCGCGATCGCGAATCGGGGCGGAGTCTCGGCAGATTGCGCGTCGCCACCCTGGTCGCAGCGGGATCGGGCGCCCTTCCCGACGCCTTCCTCGGGCGCCTGCGCAAGGCGGTCGCCATGCGGGCGCATTGCTGTTTCCTCACAGCAGAGGACGCGGTGGCGCATTTCGGCAGCCGCGATATCGACCGCTACGCCACCGCCAATTGGCTGGCCGACCTGGAGCAAAACTACGATCTGGTCATTTGCGTCGCCGAGGAGACGCCGACCGACTGGACGCAGATTGCATTGCGCTCGGCCGACCAGGTCGTGCTGGTCGCACACGGGGATCCTGCGCCTTTGAACCCGGTCGAGACCTTGGCGCTGGAGCTGTTTCCGATGGCCCGGCGCCGGATGATCCGATTGCATCGGAGCCGAGGGGGATTCGCCGCGCCGGGCGTCGAATGGCTGCGCGACCGGGACGTCATGATGACGCATCACGTTTCGATGCAGGATGAGCTCGACATTCACAGTCTCGGACGGTTCCTGACCGGGCAGGCCATCGGCTTTGTCGCGGGGGGAGGCGGCGCGTTCGGACCCGCCCATATCGGAATTTACCGGGCGTTCTGCGAGCAGGGGATCGTGTTCGACATGCATGGCGGCAGCAGCGTCGGCTCGGCCATGGCGGGCGCCTTTTCGCTGTTGAAGGAGCCCGACGACATCCAGGCGGCGGTCCAGGAAATATTCGTGCGCCGGCGCGCCTTGAAGCGATACACGTTTCCTCGGTATGGCCTGCTGGATCACAAGGTTTTCGACCTGGAGCTGCAACTGAACTTCGGCCTGGGCGCCATCGAAGACCTGTGGAAACCCTATTTTGCCGTCGTGACGGATTTGTCGACCTTTTCGATCCGCATGGTGCGCAAGGGTCCTTTGTGGCAGGCGATCAGGGCCTCCTGTTCCATCCCCGGGGTGTTGCCGCCGTTCTTCGACGACCAGGGCCACATGATTGTCGACGGCGGCGTCGCCGACAACGTGCCGCTCGCCGCGATGCATTCGCTCAAGACCGGGCCCAATCTGGTGGTCGACCTGCGGCCGCGCAATCATCTGGCCTTCGACCTCGACTATGCCACGATCCCCGGCCGGCGGGAGCTGCTGGGTCAGATGATCAGCAGCGTGGCGCGAAAGCGGGCGCTCCCCGCGTGTCCGGATCCCGCGGCCGTGATCATGCGAAGCGTTTTCAGCAAGATCGGCGCGATACCCGACCCTGCCGGTCCGCATGATCTGGTCGTTCGGCTGCCGCCATTTCCGGGCTCGAGCGAACTGAACTGGGACCGTCACGCCGAGGTGACGCAATCGGCCTATGAATGGGGCTTGAAGGAAATCCAGCGGTTGCGCGTGGAAGGCGATCCCGCGCTTGCCGCGATGGAGCGTTTTTCCCTTCTTGCCGCTGCCGCGTGAATTGAGCCGTCAAAGCTGGCCCTGTTGCAAGCGCCGGTTGGTGTCGGCGAGCTTTTCGGCAAGCTCCGCAATGATGAAGGCTTCGAGAGCTCGCGCGATATCAGGGTCATCGCGCCTCATACGCTCCAGCGCGTCGACCGCGATGCGAACGACCGCGCACGGCGTCTCGGCGCGAACGGAAGCGGTGCGACGGCCACCGCGATAAACCGCGATTTCGCCGATAATGGCGCCGGCTTCGGTCTTTTGCAGCCTGAGCGGCGGAGCATTCGGGCGTTCGAGCTCGGTCACGACTTCGCCCGATTCCACGAAGTAAAGCGCATCCGCCGGTCCTCCCTGCCGGACCAGAAAAGTTCCCGGCTCGAGCTCCAGCCTGTCGATGTAACGCTCGATGTTCTCGGCGCGCCTGTCGGCGGAAAGGAATGGGGCCAGCATTGCGGACAGGCGGGCCTTTCTTGGTTGCAGCCCCTGGCCAGGTTCGGAGAGGATTTCGGTTTCCAGTTGTTCCAGCGCGTGATCCAGCGTCGCGAAGGACCGCATCTGCGGCGCCGCCGCTCCCAAAAGATTCCAGCTGGCGAATCTTTCGGTCAAGTCCGGCGACAGTTCCGCTGCGCAGACGGCGACCTCATGGTCCTGGGCGATCTGGCAAATCCGGCCAAAGGCGTCGAACGCCGATCCGTCCATGCCGACGATGTCCTTGAAATCGAGGACGAGGTGGTGAAGCGGCGGCTGGGCGGTGACGATGCGGTCTTCGATCTGCGCGCGCAGCGACGTCGCGTTCAGGAAGAAGAGATAGCCCTGCAGCCGATAGATGGCCGTACCAGCGCCGCTGGCGCTGAGCCGTTTCACCGCTTCAGCCGATCGCACGGAGCTCGACCGGCACGCGGCGCCCGTCAAGGCCATGCGCACAACGGGAACCTTGCGATAGTTCCAGGCGAAGAACAGGACCGTCGACAGCAGGCCCAGGGCCAGCCCGTCGATCACGCCCAGGGTCGCGATCGCCAGGGCGACAGCGACGGCGATCGCGCTTTCATGCCAGGGAAGCAGCGCGCACGCCCGCCAGATGCGAACCACCAGGAGTTCGAGGCCGACGCTGATCAGCAAGGCGGCGACGACGAAGCGCGGCAGGGTGGTCAGCACCGTCGGCCCGGCGAAGATCACGGCCGCCGCCATCGCCGCCGGCGTCAGCGTCCCCACCCGGTTCGCCGCATGATTGAGATAGAGAATGATCGTGTTCGAAGCGCTTTGGCCGGTGGCGAAGCCGCCCGTCGCCGCGGCAAGGATATTCCCGAATCCGGCGATCACGAGTTCGCGGCTCGGCGCTATCGTTTTTCGCAATTCGGTTTCAAGGCCGCCGAGACTGAGAATCAGCGTGAAGGCGGCGAGGAAAACGTTTGCTGCGGCGAAGGAAAGAAACTTCGATCCAGCAAGGTCCGGCCAGTGGGCGGAAAAGGGATTGGCGAAGGCGAACGACCGGCCCGGCGGAAATGGTCCGAACACCCAATGCTGCGTCTGCGCAGCCGCCAGATCGAAACCGTCGGCGGCGCGAAAGAGATGAAAGGCGATCACGCTTCCGACCAGCAGTCCCGGCGTGACGGACCAGTGCGGAATGCGCTTCGATGCGAGCAACAACGACGTCGCCAGCACGACGGCCAGGCCTGACCTGAGCAGGTCGCCGGGCGTCATGGAACGCAGGAACTCGGGCGTCACAGAAGCGCCGGTCGCCAGCGACCATCCGCCCAGGACAAATATCCAGCCGACGCCGGCGTTGAAGCCGACGACGACAGGGTAGGGCAGCCATCGGCCGAGGGCGCCGAGCCGCAGGACGCCGAGCAGCAGCAGCATGACGCCCGCGATCAAGGTCAGGAGCGCGTTGGCGACAAGAACCGACTGGGCCTGGACCACGGGGTCGGAAACGCCGCTCCTGGCCAGATGATCGACGACGATCGCGGCGAAGGCGGCGTAGACGGCCACCGACGGAGCAATGATTCCGGAAGCCATGCCCGGCAGCCGGCTGAAGAGCGCAAGCGCCACGGCGCTGACGACATAGCCGAGCAGCGCCGCGGAAACCCCGAGCACGAGCTGCGGCGCCAGCGGGCCGGAAAACACCAGCGTGGCGAAGGCGACGGCATTGACGATCGACCAGACGCCAACCATGGCGCCCGCAGCGCCCGATCGCAAAATCCCCGAGATGGCGGCGGCGTCAGTCATGGAGTTTGCGCCCCCAGAGCGCGCGCAATATTGCGACGCGCCGGAGCCTCGAAAATCGCGTTCAGCGACGCGGAGCGAAAAATGCGGGGCGCGTCAAAAAGGCGTCGGAGGAATTTGCGATTTGCCGTCGCCCATTCGGCGTCGCCAAGATGCGAAGACTCCCGTCGAAGCGCGGCCGTGTTCCGGTCGAAGATTTCCGGCGGCTCGCCAAGCGGCGTCAGATCGAGATCCAAGATCCACAGGCGCGCCCGCTCGCGCAGGCGTCCTGCGCCGTTTTCGCCAAGGTCATGGGACATTTCGATTTCCGGGCGGTATCCGAGATGATCGCGCGTCGCCACAATGCTGTCGGCGACCCAGTCCCGGTCGGTTTTCCGCACACCGCAATCGACGCTGGCCCGCAGCCAGAATTCGGCCGATCGGCGCTCGTTGTCCGACCGACCGGCGTCGTAGACGCTATCGTGGTAGGCGATTGCGCAGGCGATCGGCGCGTCGAGCTCCTGCGTCCACAGACCCTCGCCACCGCCATATAGACGATGCCGGCTCCACAAGATCCCGAGATGCTCGAACGAGTGATAAATCCGGTTTTTCGACCGCATCGTCGCGGCCAGCTCCGCTTTGGCGGCCTCGTCAACCGGAAGATGCGCAAGAAGGTCGTCAAACGCCTGCTCGGGCGACAGATTCTGCATTGACCCGCCTCCGCTGGATCGAGCCATTCGCCAGCCTTTAATTTCCGGACGCCCGCCGCAATTGGCTCATGAGGCGCGCCGGCGCCGGGGCTCGAGCGTCGGCTCGTCAATCAGCCCCGGCGGCGGCTCTTGCTGCGACAGTAGCTGCCTCAGCGTTCCGACTTCCCTGGTGATCCGCTCCGCGAAGGGCGGGGCGACCTGCTCCAGGAAGGCTTGATCCCTGGGTTTCGGCTTCGCCAGGCGGATCTCGACATGCGTGCCGCCGGCCTCGGTTTCGGAGAAGGCGTAGGTCATCAGCACCTTGGGCGCGCCGGGCATCGGCAGCAACGTCGTGAAGGTCACGTAATCGAATGGTCGCCAGTCCATCACTTCCTCGATGATGGCGCTATCGCCATGCATGCAGTGATTGAGCGTACCGGCGCCACGGCGCGCGCCTTGCGTCGTTTCACGCACTTCGTCCAGCGCCCGCCATTTCGGACGATGCTCGGGCATGGTGAAATGTTCCCAGACGATCGGGCGCGGAGCCTCGATTTCGAATTCGAGCACAACCGCCGCCTTGTCGCGCGAAACTTCGCTGCGCTGGCGGTCGTTGTCGTCGCGCCAGGCCTGTTCGAGATCTCGCAGATAACATGTCGTCGCGCCGATCACCTCGATCGCCTCGTCATGCTCGGCGAGCCCCTGGTCGGCGGGATCAATGCCGGCCGCGCTCACGGCGGCGCTGGAAAACAAAGCATAGGCGCGGCCGCGAAAGCGCCCGTTCACCGTATTCTTGAGCAAGCGGTGGACGAGGATCACGTCGCGGCCCACCAGCTCCTCGCGACCGCCGATCCGGTGCTTGATGAAAACCCCATGATGGCACACGAACTTCAGGTCGAGGCGCTCCATCTCGCGACAGGCGCTGCATTCGCAGGCGGTGGCGAGCTTGATGTTCCGCAGTCGCTTTCGGAAGGCGATATAAGCGGATTCGACCGAATCCTGCAGAGCCGATCCGTCGGCCTTGTCGCTCGCCAGATAGACGAAGGCCGCGTCGCCTTCGAACTTGGCGAGGCGGAAGGGCGGACGCAGCCGCTTCAGGACCGTTTCCATCAGATCGGCGACGATATCCTGCGCGTGATCGAGTTCGACAGTGTCGAGGAAGGTCGTGTAGCCGGAGATGTCGGCTATGACGAAGAAGGCGGATTCAGGTTGCGGGAGCATTGGCGGTTCCTCCTCAACACTGTCATTTGGAGCCACAGGCCGCGCTTGCCTATGATTCCACCTTTTCGCGAAAATGCCGCGCGGTGCGCGTCCTCAGCGTGACCAGTTCTTCCGCCGCCGAGGGATGCAGCGCCATGGTGGCGTCGAAATCGGCTTTTTTCGCGCCCATGCGCAGCGAAATCGCCAGAAGTTGCGCCATTTCGCCGGCGTCGTCGCCGAGGATGTGGACGCCGAGCACCCGGTCGCTTTCGCCGCAGACGACGATCTTCATCACGGTGCGCTCGGAGCCGCCCGCAAGCGTCGCCTTCATCGGGCGAAAGCTGGTCTGGTAGATGTCCACGCAGGCGTGGGTCTTTCTCGCCTCCGTCTCGCTCATGCCGACCGTGCCGAGTTCCGGGGTGGTGAAGACGGCGGTGGGGATCAGGTCGTAATCGACCTGTTGCGCGCCGCCGCCGAACAGGCGGTCGGCCAGCAGGTGGCCCTCGCGGATCGCCACGGGGGTCAGGGCGACGCGGTTGGTCACGTCGCCGACCGCGTGGATCGATGGGACGTTGGTGGTGTTGAAGGCGTCGACCTTGACCGCGCCTGCGCTGTCGAGCGTGACGCCCGCCTTGTCGAGGCCGAGCCCTTTGGTGTGCGGCGCGCGGCCGGTGGCGACGAGCGCCTGGTCGACGTCGAGGTCGCTATGGTCGGAGAGGCGCAGCGAAAGCGCGCCGTCGCCTTTGCGGATTTCGGTCGGCAGCACGCCGAAGCGCTGGTCGATCCCGGCGAGCGCCAGCGCGTCGCGCAAGGACTCGCGCATGGTCTCGTCGAAGCCGCGCAAGATGTTGTTGGCGCGGAAGAGCAGGGTGACCTTGGCGCCGAGGCGCGCGAAAATGCTGGCGAACTCCACGGCGATATAGCCTCCGCCGATGACGGCGAGCCGGCGCGGGAAGTCCTTCAGGTCGAAGATTTCGTTCGAGCTGATGGCGTGCTCGATGCCGGGGACGGCCGGATGCATGGACGGGCTGGCGCCGGTGGCGACCAGGATGTGCTTGGCCGTGACCACGCGGCCGGACTTGACCAGCCGCACTTCATGCGGCCCCACCACTTCCGCGCGCTCCTCGAAAACCTCGACGCCGGCCTTGAGCAGGTTGGTCTCGTAAATCCTGGACAGGCGCGATATCTCGCCCTCCTTGGCGGCGACGAGCCTGTTCCAGTCGAATTCCGGCGGCTTGGGCAGGCGCCAGCCGAAGGCTTCGGCCTGCACGAAATCCTCCTGGAAGCGCGAGGCGTAGACATAGAGTTTCTTCGGCACGCAGCCGCGAATGACGCAGGTGCCGCCGATGCGGAATTCCTCGGCGACCATGCATCTGGCGCCGTGGCCCGCGGCGATTCGCGCCGCGCGCACGCCGCCCGAGCCGGCGCCGATGACGAAGAGATCGGCTTCATAGGCGCTCATCGGCGCTCCCTATATCAAGAGTTCAGAAGTCTCTGCCCTTTTCGCGCATTTTTTCGCGCACCCGGGTCAACATGGTTACAGAGGCCGTTCGCCGCCAGTCCGCGAGGGCGGCGGCGAGGTCGCCGATCAGCGCCGGCTGCGCCGCGACATAGGCTTTGCCCGACGGACCCGCGAAAAACACCGCGCAGTCGCCAAGCTCACGGCGCGACAGCCGCGTGGCGTAGAATTGCGCCGCGCGGTCGATCATGGCTTGCGCGGCGGCGTCGAACTCCGGCTGCAGCTCGCTCAGGACGGCGTCGAGATCGGTCGAGAGCGCCGGCCGCGTCACCGCCGCGCGCGACCGGATGTCCTCGGCCATTTGTTCGGCGAGGCCCTGGAAGGACCGGGCGAGGCCCGAGTCGACCACGACGCGCCGCGCCAGCGCGACGGTTTCCGCGTCCGGCGCGGCTTGCGCCCAGACGGCGGAAGTTTGCAGGCCAAACAGCAAGCAGAGCGCCATCCTTGACGGGATTTGCCGGAGCACGCGGTCCTCCCTCAGCATTCCAGCTCGCCGACCACCCTTATGCCCGCGGGATCGGCGACGATCACCGCGCTGGCGAGGCCGATGAACAACCCGTGTTCGACCACGCCGGGAATGGCGTTGAGCGCCAGCGCCAGCGCGTCCGGGTCGGGAATGACGCCGAAATCGCAGTCGAAGATGGCGTGGCCGCCGTCGGTGACGAAGTCGCGGTCCTCGACCTTGCGCAGCGCGATTCCGCCGGAGCAGCCGAGCTTGCGCGAGACCTCCTCGATATGGCGGCGGGTGGCGGCGAGGCCGAAACGGTCGGCCTCGACCGGCAGCTTGAAGCGGCCGAGTTCTTGCCACTTCCTTGCTGGCGTCGGTGATCACCACCATGCGTTTCGAGGCGGCGGCGACGATTTTTTCGCGCAGCAGCGCGCCGCCGCCGCCCTTGATCAGGCGCAGCTTCGCATCGAATTCGTCGGCGCCGTCCACGGTCAGGTCGAGCTCCGGCGTCTCGTCCAGCGTCGAGAGGCGCAGGCCCCAGCCCTCGGCCTGGGCGCGGGTGCGCTCGGAGGTGGGGACGCAGATCACGTTCAGGCCGTCGCGGGCTTTTTCGCCGACGCAATCGACGAAATGGGCGGCGGTGGAGCCGGTGCCGAGCCCGAGCCTCATGCCCGGGCGCAGCAGGGCGGCGGCGCGCTCGGCGGCGTGGCGTTTCAATTGTTCGACCGGAGAAAGGTTCAAGGCGCGCTCCCGTGCAGCTTCAGTCCGGCGATAAAGCCAATCCTCGGCGCTTGCAAGCGGGCCGACGAGGAACGATCTTAGCGCCGGAGCGACGACAGGGGGTAGCCATGAAAATGTCCGGCAACACGATTTTCATCACCGGCGGCGGCACGGGCATAGGCCAGGGCCTCGCCAAGGCCTTCCACGCCCTCGGCAACAAGGTCATCATATCAGGCCGCCGCGTCGCGCCCTTGCAAGAAACCGCCGCGGCCTGCCCGGGCATGGAGTTCCGTAAACTCGACATGCGCGATCCCCGGGACATAGCCGACGTCGCGGACTGGCTGGTGATGACCCACCCGGACGTGAACGTCCTGATCAACAATGCGGGGATCATGGCCTCGGACCAGACCGGCGGCTTCATGGACGACGAACTGACCCTTGCGACGGTCGAGACCAACCTGCTCGGCCCGATCCGCATGACCTCCGCCCTGATCGAGCATTTCAAGACCCGCCCGGACGCGGCCGTGGTCAATGTCAGCTCGGGCCTGGCCTTCACGCCGCTGGCCATTTCCGCGGTCTATTCGGCGACCAAGGCGGCGATCCACTCCTGGACCATGTCCTTGCGCTTCCGGCTGCGCGGAACCTCGGTCCAGGTGCTGGAAGTGGCGCCGCCCTGGGTGCAGACCGATCTCAATGGCGCCCGCGACGAGCCGCGCGCCATGCCGCTCGACGCCTTCCTCAAGGAGACGATGGAAAAATTTGCCCACGCCAAAGACGAGGTCCTGGTCGACCGCGTGCGCATGCTGCGTGACAATCCCGGCCCCGATGAGTGGACTTTTGTCGAAAAATTCAACGACATGCTGGCGCACTGACGATGACGTCGCTCCTTCCCTCGCAACTTCCGATCATTCAGGCGCCGATGGCGAACTCGCAAGGCAGGGCGCTGGCCATCGCCGTCTGCGAGGCCGGCGGGCTCGGCTCGCTTCCCTGCGCCGCGCTGAGCCTGGAGCAGGCGCGGGCGGAAATGCAGGCGATCCGCGCCGCGACGAGGGCGCCCTTCAACGTCAATTTCTTCTGCCATGTCCCGCCCGAGCCGGACGAACTGGCGCAGACGCTCTGGCGCGCCCAGCTCGCGCCTTATTATGCGGAACATGGCCTTGATGTCGCCGCGCCGGTCAAGGCCGCGCCGCGCGCCCCGTTCGACGCCGATTTCTGCGCTTTGGTCGAGGACATCAGGCCTGAGGTGGTCAGTTTCCATTTCGGCCTGCCCTGCGAGGCGCTGATGCAGCGCGTGCGCGCTTCGGGCGCGAAGATCCTTGGCTGCGCCACCACCGTCGCCGAGGCGCTGTGGCTGGAAAAGCGCGGCGTCGACGCCATTATCGCGCAGGGCGCCGAGGCGGGCGGGCATCGCGGCGTCTTTCTCGATCTCGACATGTCCGCGCAGCCCGGCCTGTTCGCCTTGCTGCCGCAGGTGGTCTCCGCCGTGCGGGTCCCGGTGGTCGCGGCGGGGGGCGTGGCCGACGGGCGCGGGATCGCCGCCTGTTTCGCGCTCGGCGCCAGCGCCGTGCAGATCGGCACGGCTTATTTGCGCACGCCGCAGGCTGCGACCTCGCGGGTCCATCGCGAGGCGCTGAAGACCGCGCGCGACGATTCGACCCGCCTCACCAATCTCTTCACCGGGCGTCCGGCGCGCGGCATGGTGAACCGGTTGATGCGCGAACTCGGCGCAATTCACCCCGACGCCCCCGCCTTTCCGACGGCGGCGGGCGCCTTGGGCCCGCTCAGGGCGGCGGCCGAGGCGCTGGGCCGCGACGATTTCTCGCCGCTCTGGGCCGGCGAGGCCGCGGGCCTCGCGCGGGAGATGGACGCCGGCGAATTGACGCGCCTGCTGTGGCGGGAGGCGCTGGAAGCCTCGCACGGCGTGCAAGCCGCGATGCTGCAGCAATTGTGACCGCCGAGCAAAAACCTATTTCAGCTTGACGCGCTGTCGGACGGAATTGCGCGATCCGGCGGCATCAGCCAGCGATAGAGATAGGCGATGCCGATCAGGCTTGCCCCAAGCCCGATGAATGACGCCGCGCGCCAAAGCCCCTCGAGATCGGACAGGTCGAACAGAAAGACCTTGAAAATGGCGAGGGCGATCACGCCGAGCGCCGCAAGGCGCATGTCGCGATGCTTGATGCGCAATCCCGCGACCAGCACGACGATCCCGAACAGCAGGATCGCGAGCGAATAGGCGTAGAACCGGGTCGGATCAGAGCTCGACGACCAGCCGCTCAGCAGATCGCCGGCGCCGGGGAAAAGCAGACGCACCTGCATCATCAGCCAGAACAGGCCGCCGCCGATCGCCGCGGCGCCATAGGTCCGTTGCGCCGCGAGGTCGAAATTCCATCGCCGCAGCCAAAGTGCTACGGCCGCGGCGAGGGCTGTGGGCGCGAACACCCCCATCGTGGCGTTGTTGACGAGCGGCCAGCCCGAGAGCGGCGCGCCGCCGCCGACGGCGATCGCGAGCGCAATGGTGGCGACGGCGACCGCAACTATCGCGTAAAAACCTGGTTCTTCGTCAGAGGCCGAGCGCCCGAATGTCGCGACAAATGCCGCCGTGATCGCCGCCGAGCCGTAGACGCCGGCTTCGGCCAGCGTCACCGGCCACGCCGAATGCAGCCAGCGCCCGTGGAAGCCGTGGCGGATCAGCAGGAAAGCCATCAGCCCGAGCGTTGCCGCGCCGCCAATCCGCAGGGCGTGCGCCAGCCGCGCCTCGCCTGCCCAGACCAGCCGCGCGACGACGAAGAAAGCTGCCGCGACCGGCGCATAGCCCCAGAGAATGCGGTTGAAAACGATCGGGCCGCCGACGCCGGAGCCGTCGAACAACGGGTTCTGGAAAAAACCGAGCGTCCATGCCGCCCCGCCGCCCGCCAGGACGCAGAGCGCGAAAAAGCCCCAGTCGAGCACGGCGCTCGCGCGCTGGCGCCGCCACAGGGCGACGATCGCCGCGCAGGTCAGCCAGATCAGGATCATGGCCACCGACTGGGCAAAGGCGGCGGCGCCGCTGGTCCATTCCGTCAGCGCGGGCCCGGAGAAAACATGGCGCAGGACCAGCGTCGCCCCCAGCGCGCCCAGCAGCACGGACAAGGCTTCGAGCACCCGCCGCAACAGGCTGTCGTCACCCCCGGAAAACAGCCGGCGCGAAAATATGCCGAACGCCACGGCGGTTCCGAGATAGCCGAACAGAAGGCGGTTGAAGATCGGCGGTTCGAACACCGGCGCGCCGCTCAGCAGCGGATTGGCCTCGACGCCAAGGCCAAGGACGCCGACGCCGACAAGCGCGAGCGCGAGGACTGATGATGCGGCGCTGCAGACGATGCTCTGGCGGCGGTCGCCAAGCCGCGCGAACAAGATCGCCAGCAGCGCCATGGCGACGCCGGCCAGCGCGTAAAGCCCGGTCGCGCGCTGCTGGATCGCAGTGGAATAATCGAGTCTCAGGCGCCAGGTGAGCATGTCGAGCGTCCCCCGCAGGTCGCCGCCGACAAAGGCCTGGGCGATTTCGAACAGCACGAACAGGCAAATGAAGATTGCGAACAGGGCTTCCGCCGTCATCAGCGCGCGGTCGCGACGCCGCGACAGGGCGAGGGCGGAGGTCGCGAAAGCCGCGGCGGGAACGCCGTAGGCGAGGATCAGCCAATTGAAGACGGGCGTCCCGCCGAGATCGGTCAGGATCGGCCGCCAGGCCAGGCGCGCCAGCGTCGCCGTGCCAAAACTCGCGGCTATCGTGCGCAGCAGGGGAATGGGCCGAGCGCGCGAAACCAGCGCGACGCCCGCGGAGGCGACGGCGAAACCGACCACGAGCCAGGTTTCGCGCATCGCGAAGGCGACGGCGAGGCCAAGCGCGATGGCCGCGCCCGCGGCGTAGGCGGCGGAGCCGACATAGGCCATCGGATCGTCCTGGGGCGAACGCTCGCAGCGCTCGCTGCGAAACAGCAGTTCCGAAAGCGCGGCCAGCGCCAGCGTCAGAACTGCGGCGATGGCCGCAAAGCCGGGCGTGCGTTCAAAGCCGTTGAGGCGCAGCGAGGCGGCGAGCGCAATGCCGAGCGGGGCGAGGGCGGAAGCGAACGCCAGACAGCCGCGCGCGAAAGGATCGGCGTCGCCGTTGCGGTAGCGGCGAAGCAGGGCAAAGGCCAGCGGCGGCGAGACCAGCGCGCCGAAAACGAGCGCGCCGGCGAGGAAACCCGCGCCGACCGTCGTCTCCATATTCAGCCGGAGCATGTCGAGCAGCAGATGCGGCTCCATCCCGACGGGTCCGAACGCCGTCGGCCACAGCAGCACGAAGCCGGTCGCGGCGGCTCCGGCGAGAGGCGCCAGCGGCGCCATGCCCGGACTGCGAACCGCAGCCACGATATTGGCGGCGACGAGCACGATCAGCGCAAAACGGAAGGCGGCATGATCGCCCTGCTGCATCAGCAGCAGGCCGGCGACGACCAGCGGCGTCGCAAAGGCGGCGAAGCGGACGGTTCGCGCGGAAAAATCGGCGAGCGTATCGTCGCGGCCGGCGAATTCGACGTCGATGATCGCGATGACCGCGGCGACGAGCAGCATGAAGGCGATCCAGGGCGACCCGGGGTTCGCCAGGGCGATCAGCGCGGTCCATCCGGCGTGCCCGGCAATGGCGCTCCCGAGCAGCAAAGCCGAGCGACGGCGGATGTCGATGCCGAAGGCGACGCTGGTCACCACCGCGACGAACAGCGACAGCGCCATGGCGTTGGGCTCGGCGCCGCCGACAAGGAAGGGCGTCGCATAGGAGCCGACCAGGCCGAGCAGCCCGAGCCCCCGCCCGTAGATCAGGGAAACCACCAGCGCCGTGACGCCGATCGCGCCCAGCAAGCCGAAGGCCAGGGGCGCGCCGATCATCGCATAGACGGCGTGGGCGGCGTAGACGACGCCGAAGCCGCTGGCGACGCTGGCGCCGGCGAGAACCGAGGGAATGTCCTCGGAAGGCAGCGCGCCGACGACGATCTTGAGTTCCTTGCGCCGCAGGAATTCCGCCCCGCCGGCCAGCGCCAGCGCGAACAGCGCGCCCATGGCGAGCCGGACGCCCGGACCGAAGAAGCCGGCCTCGATGGAATAGCGCACGATGAGCAGGCCGCCCATCGCCAGGGCCACGCCGCCGATCCAGACGGCCCAGCGTGTCGCGAAATCCTGTTCGGCGTCGCGGGACGGCGGACGCGGCGCCGCAGCCCTGGGCGGCGCCGGCGTGAACGGCGGCGGCGGCGGGGGCGGAAAGAAGGTCGGTTCGTCGGCGACGGTCGCCTCCGCCGGCGCGGCGGCGGTCGTCGGCTGCTCTTCGTCGTTCAACGCGACTGGGGCTGCGAGGTCGAGCTCTTCATTCGGAGGCTCGTGGATGGCCTCTTCAAACGCAGGAACCGACGAGTCGATTGCAGCGGAGGCGTGCGGGCTTGCGTCGGGCGGGGAATAGGGATTTGCATCGGGAGCAGGCGCCGTCTCCGACCACGGCGCGGGGCGGGCGAGCTCCGCGGCTGGCGCGGCCGGTCGCGCATCGCCGAGCGTCACCAGCTGGCGCAGCGCATCGACTTGGCGCAGCAGTTCGTTCACGCGCTTTTCGAGGCGGATCACATTGTTGCCGGCCTCCTGGGCTCGGCTGAACGCCACCAATGCCAGCAGCCCAAGCAGCAGGACGAAAATTGTCATTGCAAACCCCTGCGCCAATTCCGGCGCGCGTTTTCACGCCTCCGGCGTCAGCGAAATTCCTGAAGTCGAAAAGACCGCACGCCCAACGTCGCCGATGATCGCGGACGTTGAGTAAATCTGCTCTTTCCTAAATCGTCATTAAGACATGAGAGGCGATGCGCAGATAAATGCAATCGAAGTCCCTATATTTAGGATGGAGCGATTTGCAATTTCCGCTGGCGCCGAGAAGGCGAAACTTTCGCTTCACGCCTCGGCGGCGGGGTCGCTCTCCTATTGCTGCGCCTGCCAGCTCGCCTGGCGGGCGAAGTCCAGCGTCAGCTTTGTTTCCGCCTGTTCGCGGGCAAAGCCGAAGGACGAGCCGCGCCGGGGCGCGGCGCCGAAATGGTCGAGTCCCTGGGCGATGCGCAAATGTTCCCCGCGCGGACAATAGCCCAGCGCGCTGTCGAAGCCGATCCAGCCGATCGGCTCGACATGGACTTCGGCCCAGGCGTGATGGGCGCCGGCGTCGCCAGCCTCGGAATCCCCAAGGAAAAAGCCGGACACGAAGCGCGCCGGAATATTTTCCGCGCGGGCGGCGGCGACGAAAACCTGCGCGAGCTCCCGCGCGGACCCCTTGGCCGCGGCGAACACCTCTTTCGCCGGACGCGGGCTCGGCGTCTCGCCCGGCTCGAAGGCGCATTTCTCGTGCAGGGCGCCCATCAGCAGGTGCATCCGGCCGAGCGGATCGGATTCCGCGGCCAGGGTCTCGCGGACGAAGGCGCGCAGCTCCCCTCCCGCATGGGTCGCCTCGGAGTCGCGCAGGTAGAGGTCGAGCGGGAATCTTTCGCTCAGGCCGGTGACGACGCCCGCCGTATCGGTGGTCTCGACCGTGCCCTCGGCGGAAATGGTCACCCGCTCCAGCGGTCCTTCATGCGAACAGGAATGGGCGATATTGCCGAAGGCGTCCTCGGTTCGCCGCAGGCGGGCGTCGGGCTCGACGCCGACAAACCAGTTCTGGACGTGCTGGCTGTCGAAGCCGCGCGGCGTCAGGCGCAAGAGCTGAGTCAGCCCGCGCGTGGGCTCGGGAAAATCGATCTGCAACTCGTAACGTACGAAAGCGCGCATGGCCTGCCTGACTCCCGACGCTCATCCAATGAGATATTGCTCGGATATTTCCGATCCGAGCCGATTATTGTCGGTCACGAAGGATTCGACAAATTCATGCAGGCCGTTCTGGAAAATTTCCTTGATCGAGGCGTTTTCCAGCCGCCGCTTGAGCTGGCGGGCGTTGCGCTGGGAGGCGCCGTGGCGGCCATATTCATTGCCGATGGAATCGAGGAAGCGCACGATGTTTTCGGCGCAGGAGAGCAGGGAGCGCGGCATTTCCGGGCGCAGGATCAGCAGGTCCGCGACGTTCCATGGCTTGATGCTTTCACGATAGACCCAATGATAGGCGGTGAGCGCCGAAACCGAGCGCAGGATCGCGGTCCACTGGAAATAATCGACCGAGCCGCCAACGGCTTCCTGTTCCGGCAGCAGCACGTGATATTTCACGTCCAGCACGCGGGCGGTATTGTCGGCGCGCTCGATGTAGACGCCCAGCCGCGAGAAATAATAGGCGTCGTTGCGCAGCATGGTGCGATAGGCATAGCCATCGTAGAGGCTGGACGTGGTCTTGACGAATTCCAGGAAGCGGATCAGGTCCTCGCGGTCGATGCGCCCGAGCTTCTGATAGGTGGCGTCGAATTTCTTCAGCTCCAGCCAGGCGCTGTTGATGCTCTCCCACATTTCCACCGTCAGCGCCGTGCGCACCGCGCGGGCGTTGGTTCGGGCGAATTCGATGCAGTTGCGGATGCTGGACAAATTGCGCTCGTCGAAGGCGAGATAGGCGACGACATTGGTCTCGTCCGCGACCTCGCGGTGCTCGAAGAAAGTCTCGTCGGCGCCCGAGGCGATCAGCACGCTCTGCCATTCGTCCTGCGCGGCGGAATAGGTCTTCGGCAGGGCGGCGATGCGGCTGGAGGCCTCGATCAGCCGGGCGAGGAAGTCGGCGCGTTCGAGATAGCGCGAGACCCAGTAGAGATTGTCGGCGGTGCGGGAAAGCATGGTTTTCCAACTTGCGAAGGCCTGTCCGGAAGCGAGCGACTAGAAAACTGATCCGGAGCGAAGCGACAAGGAGCGAATGCAACGCCGCGCTGGCGCGCGGGGACTAAATTCAAGAAGAATTCGCGTCGGTTTCGAGCACCCAGGTGTCCTTGGTGCCGCCGCCCTGGCTGGAATTGACCACCAGCGAGCCCTCCTTCAGCGCGACGCGGGTCAGGCCGCCGGGCACGACCCGCACGCCGTCGGCGCCCGAGAGCACGAAAGGCCTGCAGATCGACATGGCGCGGCGCGACGCCGCCGGGGAAGGAGGTGGGGCAGGCGGAGAGCGACAGCGTGGGCTGGGCGATGAAATTGTCCGGCGCCGCCAGGAGCTTGGCGCGGAATTCCTCGATCTGCGCCTTGGAGGCGTGCGGGCCGACCAGCATGCCGTAGCCGCCGGAGCCGTTGACCTCCTTCACCACCAGTTCGCTCAGGTGGTCGAGCACATATTTCAGCGCGTCGGGCTCGCGGCAGCGCCAGGTCGCGACATTCTTCAGCAGCGGCTCCTCGCCGAGATAGAAGCGGGTGATCTCGGGCATGTAGGTGTAGATGGCCTTGTCGTCGGCGACGCCGGCGCCGACCGCATTGGCCAGCGTCACGTTGCCGCTCAGATAGGCCCCCATCAGGCCGGCCGCGCCCAGGGTCGACTCCGGGCGGAACACGAGGGGATCGATGTAATCGTCGTCGACGCGGCGATAGATCACGTCCACCCGTTTCGGGCCTTCGGTGGTGCGCATGAAGACGACGTCGTCCTTGACCGTCAGGTCGCGGCCCTCGACCAGCTCCACGCCCAGCTTGTCGGCGAGGAAGGAATGCTCGTAATAGGCCGAATTATACTGGCCGGGCGTGAGGATGACGATGTTCGGCTCGCCCGCGCAATTGGGCGGCGCGACCGAGCGCAGCGACGCCAGCAGCGCGTCCGGGTAGTTCTCCACCGGCAGCACCGCGTGGTCGGCGAAGAGATCGGGCGCCAGCCGGATCATCATTTCGCGGTTTTCCAGCATGTAGGACACGCCGGAGGGCGTGCGGACATTGTCTTCGAGGACGTAGAAATCCTGGTCGTCGACACGCACGATGTCGATGCCCGCGATATGCGTCCAGATATTGTGCGGCACGGGATGGCCCTGCATTTCCGGGCGGTAGCAGGGATTGCGCAGAATACCAGGTCGTTGGGCACGATGCCCGCGCGGAGAATTTCCTGCGCGCCGTAGACGTCGGTGAGGAACATGTTCAGCGCCTTGGTGCGCTGGACCAGGCCGGCCTCGAGCTTGCGCCATTCGTCGCGGCCGAGCAGGCGCGGCACGATGTCGAAGGGGATCAGGCGCTCGGCGGCCTCCTTGTCGCCATAGACGGCGAAGGTGATGCCGATGCGGCGAAACAGCATTTCCGCCTGCTGGCGGCGGGAGTCGAGCAGGCCGGGCGGCGATTTCTCCAGCCACGCGGCGATGCGCCGATAAAGCGCGCGCGGCGCTCCCGGCGTCCGTCGTCATCTCGTTGAAACAGGGCAAACTCATCGGCTCTGTCGCCTTTTTTCTTCTCCCGGCTCCGTCCCGGGCCCGAGATTCTCTTTCAGCAGTGTGAATCGCCTTTTCAGGGCGCCGCCTTGACCTAACTTAAATGCGGCATTGGTATTATTTTACAGTCCAAACTTTAAGCGCTGCGCCCGATCTTTGCCCTATTGGCGACATTCGGGACGCGAATTGCCCAATAATTAGGCATGTAGGCCCATTTGACGCAGGGCGCGTGCCGCATTTCGTTGCCGGAACCGGAGTTTGCCGTCTGCTTCGGCATGGGTTAAGAGACGGGCTGCGGTCCGCTGCTGGGACCGCGCCTGCTCCGGGAAATGGGCGACTCGATGCGCAAAACCGTGTTTCTGAGCGTGTTCGTGATCCTGGCCGTGCTGATCGGCGGCCTGTACTGGTTCCATTTCGTCGCCAAGCCGGGCATCATCAAGACGGCCATGGCCTCCATGCCGCGTCCGGTCGCGGGCGTCGCGGTCGAAGCGGCCCGCGCGGAAACCTGGACGCCTCGCATCGAGGCGATCGGCACGTTCAAGGCGGTGCCGGGCATCGACGTCGCTGGACAGGTCGGCGGCATCATCGCGGAAATCGGCTTCGCCAATGGCGCGGACGTCGAAAAGGGCGCGCTGCTGGCGCGCATCGACGATTCGACCGACCAGGCGGACCTGCGATCCAATGTCGCCATGCTGAAGAACGCCGACCTCGCCTATGCGCGGCAGAAGATGCTCGTCGTCCAACGGCATCGCCTCGCGGTCCAATTTCGACCTGGCGCAGGCGGTGCGCGACCAGGCCGCCGGCGCCGTGGATCGCACCCGCGCGCTGATCGCGCAGAAAAATATCGTCGCGCCGTTCAGCGGGCGGCTGGGCATCCGTAAGGTCGACGTCGGGCCAATATGTCGCTCCCGGCGCGGCGCATGGTGTCGCTGCAGCAGCTCGACCCGATCTTCATCGACTTCCAGACGCCCGAGCAGAATTACGCCAATCTCGCCATCGACGAGACGGTCACGGTCAAGGTGGACGCGCTCGGCAGCGGCGGTTTTTACGGGAAAAATCCGCAACCTCGACGCGCGCATCGACCGCGACACGCGCAACATCCTGGTGCGCGCCGAAATCGCCAATCCCGACAAGAAAATCCTGCCCGGCATGTTCGCCAACGTCACCGTCGAATCCGGCGCGCCGCAGAATGTCGTCTCGGCGCCGCGCACGGCGGTCGCCACGTCGCTCTATGGCGACACGGTCTTCGTCGTCCAGCCCGACGACGCCGCGAAAGGGTTTGACGGGCCGCTGCATCTGGAGCGTCGCGTGGTGAAGCTCGGCGAGACGCGCCAGGATCGTGTGGTGCTGCAAGGGGTGGCGGCTGGCGAAAAAATTGTGACGCAAGGGCAGATAAAGCTCCAGCCCAATGCCCCCGTGCGCATCGAAGCCGACGCCGCGATGAAGGCGGCCGCCGTCCGGCCGGCAGAGTAATGCAGCGCTGCGAAGGCCACGCCGAGCTGACGCGAGGGTTGTCGATCGCCTCGCGATCGAATCTAAAAGAAAGTCACCCATGGGCGCGTTTACCGACCTCTTCATTCGTCGGCCGGTGCTGGCGACCGTCGTCAGCCTGCTGATCCTGCTGGTCGGCGCGCAGGCCGGCTTCAACCTGCAGATCCGGCAATATCCGGCGCTGTCCTCGGCGACCATCACGGTCACGACGCAATATCCCGGCGCCAACGCCGACGTGATCAAGGGGTTCATCACCACGCCGATCGAGCAGGCCGTGGCCAGCGCCGAAGGGATCGATACGCTGGTCTCCAGTTCGCAGCAGAACGCCTCGACCATCACCCTCAACCTGCGCCTCAACGCCAATGCCGACCGCGCGATGACCGACGTCCTCGCCAAGGTCAACCAGGTCAAGTACCAGCTGCCGCGCGACGCCATGGACCCGGTGGTGGTCAAGCAATCGGGGCAGGGCACGGCGCTGCTCTACATGTCCTTCAATTCCGCGGCGCTGTCTCCGGCGCAGATCACCGATTACCTGGTGCGCGTGGTGCAGCCGCGGCTGCAGACCATCGACGGGATCGCCAGCGCCCAGATCCTCGGCGGCCAGAACTTCGCCATGCGCGTCTGGCTCGACCCGGACAAGATGGCGGCGCGCGGCGTCACCGCCTCCGACATTCGCAACGCGCTGCTCGCCAACAACTTCACCTCCGCCGCGGGCCAGATCAAGGACGACTTCACCCAGACCTCGATCGACGCGAAGACCTCGCTCGACAACGCCCACGCCTTCGCCCATCTGGTGATCTTCAACCGCGGCGACGCCTTGGTGCGGCTCGGCGACGTCGCGCGCATCGACCTCGGGCCGGAAAGCGTCGATTCCTCGGCGGTGTTCGACGGATTGAAGGCGGTGTTCGTCGGCGTCTACGCCACGCCGACAGCCAATCCGCTGACCGTGATCGCGGACGTGCGCAAGGCCTTCCCGGAAATCCAGGCCGGGCTGCCGGCGGGCGTGCAGGGCGCCATCGCCTATGACGCCACCGAATTCATCCGCGCCTCGCTCGACGAAGTGGCGAAGACCCTGATCGAGGCGGCGGTCATCGTCATCATCGTGATCTTCCTCTTCCTCGGCGACCTGCGCTCGACCCTCATTCCCATCGTCACCATTCCGCTGTCGCTGGTCGGCGTCATGCTGTTCATGCTGCTGCTGGGTTATTCGATCAACCTCCTGACCCTGCTGGCCTTCGTGCTCGCCATCGGCCTTGTGGTGGACGACGCCATCGTCGTGGTCGAGAACATCTATCGCCACATCGAGCACGGCCAGACGCCGAAGGAGGCGGCCTTGGCCGGGGCGCGCGAAATCGCGCTGCCGGTCGTCTCCATGACCATCACGCTCGCTGCGGTCTATGCGCCGATCGGCTTCGTTTCCGGCCTCTCCGGCGCGCTGTTCAAGGAATTCGCCTTTACGCTCGCCGGCTCCGTCGTGGTGTCGGGGATCATCGCCCTGACCCTGTCGCCGATGATGTGCTCGAAGCTGCTGCGCTCGCACGCGCATGGCCCCGGCGACGCGCCGGGCAAGCGCGGGCTGGCGGAGTTCCTCGACACGATGTTCGAGGGCCTGCGGCAGAATTACGAAGCGCTCCTGCATCGCACCCTGAACTTCCGCGCCCTGAGCGTGCTGGTGCTGGTCGGCGTGCTGGCGATGACCGGCATCCTCTATGTCACCACGCCGCGGGAGCTCGCGCCGGAAGAGGACCAGGGCCTGTTGCTGACGCTGATCAAGACGCCGCAATACGCCAATCTCGACTACCTCGAGCAGGTGACGTCAAGGCTGAAGTCCCAGGTCTTCGACAGCGTCGACGAGAAGAGCCATGTCTTCGTCATCAACGGCTCGGCCGGCGTCAACCAGGGCATGGCCGGCTTGCTGCTGAAACCCTGGGGAGAGCGGCCGCGCAAGCAGGCGCAGATCATGCAGGGGCTGCAACCCATGCTGGCCGGCCAGACCGGGGCGCAGATCTTCGCCTTCTCGCTGCCGGCGCTGCCGGGCTCGACGGGCGGGCCGCCGGTGCAATTCGTCATCCGCACGCCCGGCGATTATCGCCAGCTTGCGGTCGTGCTCGACAAATTGCAGCAGGAGGCGCGCAAGAGCGGCCTCTTCCTCTTCACCGACGGCGATCTGAAGTTCGACACGCCGCAGGTCGCGGTCGACATCGACGCGGCCAAGGCCAATGGCCTGGGCATCAGCATGCAGGACATTGGCGCGACGCTCGCGACCTTCCTCGGCGGCAATTATGTCAACCGCTTCAATCTCGACGGGCGCTCCTACCAGGTCATTCCGCAGGCGCCGCGCGATTTCCGCCTGACCCAGGACTGGCTGATGCGCTATCAGGTGCGCACGGGCAGCGGGGCTTTGGCGCCGCTCTCCACCGTCGCCACGGTGAGCGCCAACGTCCAGCCCAACGCGCTCGTCGCGTTCCAGCAGATGAACTCCGCGACGCTGTCAGGCGTGCCCTTCCCGGGCCACACCCTCGGCGAGGCGCTGGGCTTCCTGCAGGACAAGGCCAAGGAAATCTTCCCCGAAGGCTATTCATGGGATTTCCAGGGCGAGAGCCGGCAGTTCATGCAGGAAGGCAATACGCTGGCGCTGGCCTTCGTATTCTCGCTGATCGTCATCTACCTGGTGCTGGCGGCGCAATTCGAGAGTTTCCGCGATCCCTTCATCATCCTGATCGCCCTGCCGACCTCGATGTTCGGCGCGCTGCTGCCGCTCAACATCATGGGCGTGATGGGCGCGGCCTCGATCAACATCTATACCCAGATCGGGCTGATGACCCTGATCGGGCTGATCTCCAAGCACGGCATTCTCATGGTGGATTTCGCCAACCACATGCAGCGCAACGAGGGGCTTTCGCCGCGCGAGGCGATCCAGCACGCGGCGGGCGTGCGGCTGCGGCCGATCCTGATGACTACCGCCGCCATGGTGGTGGGCATGCTGCCGCTGATCGTCGCCGCGGGCGCCGGCGCCCGCTCGCGCGCCGCCATCGGCATCGTCATCGCCTCGGGCATGAGCATCGGCACGCTGTTCACCCTGTTCGTGACGCCGGCGATCTATTCGCTGGTGGCGAGGGATCACCGGGAAGCGGGACCGGACGAGGGCGCCCAGGCGTAACCCAGGGCGCGCGGCGGCGGGACTCGCCAAAGGCGATCATGTGAGGCTTGGTCTCGGCTTGAGGCGCCTGCCGTTTAGGCAGAGCCTGCCTCATTTCACTAATCAAATGCCCAAGTTTTGATCTCACGGCGCCAGCCGCCCTTAAAAATCCACAGAATATGACAGTTTTCTTGCTGCCTGAATCTGGCGCAGATCATGCTTGCTGCTATAGGTTCGTTCGAACGTGAGAGACCGGCCGGCTCCGCTGCGCGCCGGCCGCAAACGTTCATTCCGTGATTGAAAGGCGATCTGTCGCCGCCTTGCCAAAGGACTCGTGAGCACAATGAGCAAGTACAAACTCGAATATATCTGGCTTGATGGTTACAAGCCCGTTCCGAACCTTCGTGGCAAGACGCTGATCAAGGAATTCGACAAGTTCCCGACCCTCGCCGACATCCCGAACTGGGGCTTTGACGGCTCCTCGACCAAGCAGGCCCCCGGCGGCAATTCCGACTGCATCCTGAAGCCCGTCGCCGTCTATCCCGACAGCACCCGCATCAATGGCGCGCTGGTCCTGTGCGAAGTCATGATGCCCGACGGCGTCACCCCGCACGCGTCCAACGCCCGCGCCACCATCCTCGACGACCCGGGCGCCTGGTTCGGCTTCGAGCAGGAATATTTCTTCTACCAGGACGGCCGCCCGCTCGGCTTCCCGGAACACGGCTATCCCGCGCCCCAGGGCCCCTATTATTGCGGCGCCGGCTACAAGGCCGTCGGCGACATCGCCCGCCAGATCGTCGAAGAGCATCTCGACATCTGCCTCGACGCCGGCATCAACCATGAAGGCATCAACGCCGAAGTGGCCAAGGGACAGTGGGAGTTCCAGGTGTTCGGCAAGGGCTCGAAAAAAGCCGCCGACGAAATGTGGGTCGCCCGCTACATCCTGATCCGCCTCGCCGAGAAATACGGCATCGATATCGAGTTCCACTGCAAGCCGCTCGGCGACACCGACTGGAACGGCTCGGGCATGCACGCCAATTTCTCGACCGATTACATGCGCGAGAAGGGCGGGCAGGTCTATTTCGAGCACCTGATGGGCGCCTTCAAGAAGAACCGCGCCGAGCACATCGCCGTCTATGGCCCGGACAACCACATGCGCCTGACCGGCCTGCACGAGACCGCCTCGATCGACAGCTTCAGCTTCGGCCTGGCCGATCGCGGCGCGTCGATCCGCATGCCGCACAGCTTCGTCAACAACGGCTATCGCGGCTATCTCGAAGACCGCCGCCCCAATTCGCAGGGCTGCCCCTACCAGATCGCTTCGCAGATCCTGAAGACGATCGCGGAAGTGCCCACGCCCTGAGTTTCGGCCGGGATTGAATTGCCAGCGGGCGGGAGGCTTGTCCTTCCGCCCGCTTTGCTTTGCGCGGCGTCCGATTGCCGCGGCCTGACGGACGTGAGACACTTCCTGCGCCTGCCGCAGAGCAGGGAACAGGGAGGTTCGAATGATCCGCGTTTCCGTATTCTATCCCTCGTCGGGACCCGAAAACTTCGACGCCGGCTATTACTTCACCAACCATTACAAGCTGGTCTGCGACCGGTTGAAGCCGGAAGGCATGGTCAGCGCGCAATTCGACAAGGGCCTGGCCGGCGGCGACGGAGGCAAGCCGCCCTTCCACGCCGTCGCGCATCTGGTGTTCAATTCCGTGCCGGAGTTCCAGAAGGCGATGGGCGTCCATGGCAAGGAAATCATGGGCGACGTCGCCAATTACACCAGCATCGCCCCGATAATTCAGGTCAATGAAATCGCCGCGGGCTGAGCCGCCCGCCCCGAAGCCGGCCCTCCCCATGGGAAGCCGGCTGTCGCCGGACCCTTGTTAAAAATCATTAAGTTTTGCGCCGGCCACGCATTGGCCGGACAGCGCGTTATGTCGTGAGCGGGCCCGTGCGCCGCTGTGGCGCTCTGCCCGGACATCGGGAGAATTGAAATGCCGGTCACGACGAAATCCGACGAAAGCGAACCGTTCATCGCAATCGATCTGATCCTCGGCGTCGTGCTGATGGCTGCGCCATGGATTCTCGGCTATTCCGCCGACCGCGTCGCGATGACCTGCAGTCTGGTCGGCGGCGCCTTCATCGCCTGTTGCACCATATCGGCGCTGGGAGGACTCCCCAAGTTGTTCGGCGAGGTCGACATCGCGCTGGGCGCGTTGATCGCGATCGCCCCCTGGCTGCTGGGATTCGCCCACGATCACAAGGCGACGACGGCGCAACTGGCGCTGGGCCTTCTCGTCGCGCTGGTTTCCGCTGCGGAATTGCGGCAATTGAGGTCTCGTCCAACCAGCTGACGGCGTCGGGCTTTCAGGGCTCGATCACCCAATAGGGCGCGCCGGCCTTTTCCCGCGCCTCCAGGCCCCGCGCCGCCGCCGCCGTCTCGCGATTGACGATGGCGCGGAAATCCTGGATCGCCTTGGGCTCGTCGAACACATAGGAATGGCCGCCGAGCCGCGCATCCACGGATTCGATGCCGGTGACGACGAGAATATCGGCGCCGCCGCTGCCGGCGCGCGGAGCCTTGTGATAGCTCTCCGAAATCAGGATCGCCCGGTCATATTCCGACGCATAGAGCGTGCGCAGGACGCCGATCCTTTTCACGATGCGGATCTGCTCGCGGAAAACGTCCTGCGCCACGTCGGGCGCGGCGAAGATCGCCGCGCCGATGCGCAGGGTCGAATGCGCCTGCGCCAGCTCGCGCAACATTTGCAAGAGGATCCGGTTGCCCATGCTGTGGGCGACGAAATCGAGTTGCAGCTCCGGTCCCTGGGCCGCGATTTCGCTGACCAGCTCCACCAGATGCGGCTCGCTCCAGGCGTTGGAGTCCTCGTCATAGGCATAGCCGAAGGCCGATCCCTCCGAGGGCCAGCTCCAGCCGACGATGGTTCCGTCATAATCGAGTTCGGAGCCCACCTGCAGCGCCCGCCAGGCGAGGCCGTCGAAGCCGGTGTTGAAGCCGTGGATGAGAAACATCACCTTCTTCAGCCCGCTGGCCCTGGTCTTGTCCACGATCAGCCGGGCGCACTGCTCCACGCCCTTGGTCAGCGTCTTCGGCGCCGGCGGCAGTTTCGGTTCGCCGGAATGCCTTGAGGGCGCGCCGAGGAAGCCGCAGCTATATTCGAAGGGATCGAGACGGCGGGAGCCGAAACGCGTGGCGTAATCCAGCGTCCCCTCGTCATTGCGGTCGGTAGCGAAGAAGACCGGAGAGGTCGAGGCCATTTTCGGCGCGGGCGCAGGGGCGCGGGCCGTCGCGCCGGGCTGGCCGTGGACCTCGACTTCCGCCTTTTTCCACAGGCCCATTTCGCTCTTCTGCGCCGCCATGCCGCCACCGCCGCCGTTCATGGCCAATTCCATCTGCGCATCCTGGCCGAGGTGGTTGATCTCGACGTTCGGATTCTTGCGAATGCTGTCCTCGCGCGCCATGAGGGCGCTGTCGGAAGCCTGTCTGGCCTCTTCCGCCGCGGTCTTGATCGCGTTCTTCTCGGCTTCGCTGAGCCGCAGCCAGAAATCGGGCGCGGCCGCCAGCAGGCCGCTTTCCGGCCAGCCGGTGGTCAGATAGAGCTTGCCCTCATATTTCCTCGCGAAGGCTTGCGTCGCGTCGCCAAGCTGGGTCTCCAGCGCATTGGCCGGGCCCATCGCTCCGGTCATGGCCGGCATGCCGGCCGTGGTCTTCGCCCCGACCGCGGAGAGGATCTGCACATCCGGGGCGCCATTTTCAGAGGCGACCGTAAGCCTGGCGAAATCCTCGGCGGAGCGGACCGGCTGCCTGGTGAGGAAATAGGTGATGGCGTGGTTCCAGATTTTGAGCTGGAAACAGGCCGGATCGCGCCGAGGTCGGCGGCGGCGGCGTCGCCGAGAAAGCTTTTCTGCATCAGGAACACTTCGGCCGCCGACTTGAACACGAAGGGCCGGGTCAGCAGCGATGTCTCGTCGCCCGCCTTCTTCAGCTTGCGCAAATCCTCGTCGGCGAGGGTGAAGACGCCGATATCCGCCCCGCCGGTCTTGACGGCGGCCATGGCCTCGGCCTCGCCGTCCAGCTTTTTCGCCGCGACGCTCAGGCCCGCCGCGCTCAAAGCCTTGCTCGCCAGCAGCGACTTGATGAAGACGTCCTCGGCATAGGCGGAGGGATAGGCGATCCGCAACTCCGTCGCTTGCGCGCAGGGCGACAGCAGCAGGCAGAGCAGGGCGAACGAGAGGCGGCGTGACATTCTGATGTTCCCGCTGAAGCAGACAAGGAGGTTACGTCGAGGCCGGCCTGATATTACAAGTTTTTTTGCGCCGCGCGGTGGCGAAATCGAAAAACTGTCGGAGCCTTTGCCGCGGTCACAGGGTTTTCAGATAGTCGAGCAGGTCGTCGCGCTCCGCGTCGCTCAAGGCGCGGCCGACCCTGCCGGGCCGCGGATTTGCGCCGTCGCCCGGCGCGGCGGGCGGCGCGTCCTCGAAGGAATGGCCGGCGACGCTGTTGCCGTAGAGCGGCTTGCCCGCGGCGTCCACGGTGGAAAACAGCGTCTCGCCTTCGGCGCAATCGGCGTCGGCGGGATAGCCGACCTTGCGGGGATCGTAGTCCCGCGCGCCAAGGCAGAATTTGGTCGGCCGCTCGCTTGCCGGCCGCAACAGCAGGTCGAGCGAGGGCACGGCGCCATTGTGCAGATAGGGCGCCATGGCCCAGACGCCGTCGAGCGTCCGCGCGCGATAGATCGGCCTGGTTTCGGGATTGGGACAGCTTGGCCTCGGGCCGAAAATCGCCGCGCGCTCCGCCTCCGGCACGCCATGGTCGTCCATCCATTTGCGCGCGACGCGATCGACCGTCGCCATCAGCGCCAGGCCGAAAGGCTGCGGTTTGCCGGCGAAGTCGGGAATTTTTTCGGGACAGTTCCAGCGCTCGCCGATGTCGCGGCGCGGCTCGATGTCGAACACGGCGGGGGGCGTCACCGTGCGAACGGTCAGCGTCAGCGCCTGGGCCGGGTCGGTGCCTACGATTTCGACGGGAATTCTGGCGCAACACGAGGGACTTGCCGCCGCCTTTGGCGTCCTTGCGCCAGGCGTCCGAATTTTTCAGCGCCTTGTCGGGATATCGGGCGTCGAAGGCGGGATCGTCGATCGGTCCGAGATGGCAGTCCGCGCAAATCTCGGCATAGAGCGCGCGGCCGCGCACAACCCGCGCCGGGTCGACCGCCCAGGCCTTGTCGCCGGCAAAATGGGCGCCCGGCCATTTCGGCGCCCGCAACCCGCCGCGGTCCCGGTCGAAAAAATCGCCGCCGCGCATGAGGTCCTCGATCCAGACGATATTCGGCAGCGCCACGGAAGAGGCCAGCAGGGTCATGCCCATCCGGCCATCCGCGGAATCGCCGCGCACCTCGACCATGGCCCCGACGCCCAGGGCCTCGCCGACATTGCGCACCAGAGGCTGTTCGATCGAGCCGTTATACTCAGCCCATTCGAACCAGGGGACGCTCCAAAGGGGCGGAAAGCGCACGGGAGCGTCGGTCGGATGGTAATTGGCGGCGACCTCGGCGCCGCCGCCGAGGTCCTGGTAGAATAGCCGGTTGCCGATGCGGTTGAGCGCGTCGATCCGGCCGAAGTTTTCCGGCGTGCCGGCATGGCCCTCGGTCTTCGCGAAGGCGCGGTCGAGCGCGATCGAGCTTTTCACCCCGACGACGATCTGGTCGAAGGTCGCGGCCAAGGCGGAGCGCAGTTTTTCGCGCGCGGTCGTGTCGGCGTTTTTTCCGAGCACGCGGTCGGCGAAGCGGTCGAAGCGGAAGGGGACGTTCAGCGTATAATAGAGTGAAAGCGAAACCGCTCTTTCGAGGGCGTTGAGATTGAGCATGGCCGGGGCGCCGTCGATGAGCAGCCTTGCGCCCTTGTAGTCGATATGGCCGGTATGGCAGGCGGCGCAGGTCAGCCCAATGCGATCGCCCCATTCGGCGCCGGGTTTCGCCGGGGTGCGGGCGAAGCCGACAGGCAGCCCGTCGCGATTATCCGTGGGGTCCCATTTCAGGCTTCGTCGAAGGCGCTGAAGCGGCGATTTTTTCCGCGCTTTGGCCATAGCCAAAGCTGCGCAGCTCCGCGGCGTCGCCATCGAGCGTCTTCGGGCTGGGAATGAAACCGATGCGCGAGAGATAGGCGCCGTCGCTCAAAAGGCCCGGGGCGGAAATGAGGGCGAGCCCCGGCTGCTCCAGCGCCACGAACCAGGCATAGGGGATGGGAAAGGTCGCGGTTCCCTGGCTGGCGTGGTGGGTCCAGAAGCGGTCGGCGTCGGACCAGTTCTGGTCGAGCCAGCGGACGGCGCCGGGCGTCCTGGCGGCCGGCAGCGGCGGCGGCAGCACGACCGCGAGCGAGGCGGGCAGGAAGGGCCGCGCCTTCTCCGGAAATTCGACGACCGCCGCCAGCGCGAGCGCGATCAAGGCCAGCACGACCAGCAGGACTGACGTCAGCTTGCGCATTTCGGCCCTCTCAGCGGGATTGAGGCGAAACGCTGATCTTCGGAGCAAAGCGTCGCAAAGACAAGGCCGAACGCGCGCTGTTTGCGGGGCGAGCGGGCGCCTATTTATCACCCATGCATAAAAAACAGGCTTGCCGCCCGTGCGGCGGGGTGTATGAGAAAAGGAGCATATCGTTCAGGAGGATGCCCATGCAGACGGTAGAAGAATTTCTGGCCTATGCCATCCATCTGGAGCAGGAGGCCGCGCTGCGTTTCGGCGAACTGGCCGATGCGATGCAAGCGGCGGGGAATCGCGAAGTGGCGGGCCTGTTCCGCCGCCTGTCCGATTATTCCCGGCTGCATCTCGCCGACGCCCGGGCCCGCTCGCAATATCGCGAAATTCCCGAAATCGCGCCGCAGGATTTCGTCTGGCCGGATCTCGAAAGCCCTGAGGCGGCTGCGATCTGGGGCGCCGACGCGCTGATCGGCAGGGGCGAAGCCCTGCAGATCGCGCTCGCCGCGGAAAAGGCCGGCCGCGACTATTACGCCAATGTGCTCGCGACCACCGACGACCCCGAGGTCAAGGCGCTCGCCCGCGAATTCGTGGATGAGGAAGCGGGCCATGTCGCCGAACTCGAAAAATGGATCGCCGCGCACAAGGCCGGCCTTGCCGCGCCTGTCGCCTGATCGGCGCGCCTGAAGGCTCGCCAGAAAAAGCCGCAATCGATTTGCGCCGCCGCCGAGGCGCAGGTCGCATAAAGTTTGCGCACGCGTCCCGACTTGCGCTAATCAGCCTGACCCTTTCCCATTTGCCCGGCTGAAAATGCAAAATCCCGATCCCGTCGCGCGGCGGCGAACCTTCGCCATCATCTCGCATCCTGACGCCGGCAAGACCACGCTGACGGAAAAGCTGCTGCTGTTCGGCGGCGCCATCCAGCTCGCGGGCGAAGTGCGCGCCAAGGCCAACCGCCGCCAGACCCGCTCCGACTGGATGGGAATCGAACGCGAGCGCGGCATTTCCGTGGTCACCTCGGTGATGACCTTCGAATATGGCGACTGCGTCTACAACCTGCTCGATACCCCGGGCCACGAGGACTTCTCCGAGGACACCTATCGCACGCTGACGGCGGTCGACAGCGCCATCATGGTGATCGACGCCGCCAAGGGCATCGAGGCGCGCACGCGCAAGCTGTTCGAGGTGTGCCGCCTGCGCGACATTCCGATCATCACCTTCGTCAACAAGATGGACCGCGAGACCCGCGACCCCTTCGACCTGCTCGACGAGATCGAGAAGACGCTGGCGCTCGATACGGTGGCGCTCACCTGGCCGATCGGCCGAGGCCGCTCCTTCGCCGGCACCTATGACCTGCGCGCCAATGTCGTGCGCCGTCTGGAGGAGGATTCCGAGCCGATCCGCGTCACCGGCCCCGACGATCCGAAAATCCTCGAAATCTCCAACGAAGCCGACGCGCTGCTTGCCGCCGAGGAAATCGCCCTGGCGCGCGAGGCGCAAAAGCCCTTCGACGTCGCGGCCTTCCTCGAGGGACATCTGACGCCGGTGTTCTTCGGCTCGGCGCTGAAGAAATTCGGCGTGCAGGATCTGATCGACGCCCTGGCCGAATTCGCTCCGAGCCCGCAGCCTGTCGAGGCTTCGACGCGAAAGGTCGATCCGCGCGAGGCCAAGATGTCCGGCTTCGTCTTCAAGATCCAGGCGAACATGGATCCCAACCATCGCGACCGCATCGCTTTTCTGCGCGTGACATCGGGGCGGTTGGCGCGCGGGATGAAGGCGCGGCTGTCGCGCACCGGCAAGAACATCGCGCTGAACGCGCCGCAATTCTTCTTCGCCCAGGACCGGCAGCTGGCGGAGGAGGCCTTCGCCGGCGACGTCGTCGGCATTCCCAACCACGGCGCGCTGCGCATCGGCGACACCCTGACCGACGGCGAGAACCTGGTGTTTCGCGGCGTGCCGAGCTTCGCGCCGGAAATCCTGCGTCGCGTCAAGCTCGGCGACGCGATGAAGGCGAAGAAGCTGCGCGAGGCCCTGCAGCAAATGGCGGAGGAGGGCGTGGTGCAGCTCTTCCTGCCGCATGACGGCGCGCCCGCCATGGTCGGCGTGGTCGGCGCCCTGCAGCTCGACGTGCTCGCCGAACGGCTGCAGGCCGAATATGGCCTGCCCGTGAGCTTCGAGAACAGCCGCTTCGAGATCTGCCGCTGGATCAGCGCCGACGATCCGCTGGAGCTGGAAAAATTCCTGCGCGCCTATCCCTCGTCGATGGCCAACGATCTCGACGGCGCGCCGGTCTTCCTGGCGCAGTCGGCCTTTTCCCTGCGCTATGACCAGGAACGCTGGCCGGCCATCCGCTTCGACGATATCAAGGACTACCAGGTCGGCAAGGCCTGAGCGCCGGGAGCGCCCGCTCCGCTCCGTGTCTTGATGTCACCGCTCGCTGACCTGGCCCGAGCGATTTTCCGACCGAGCTCCGAACGTCGCGGCGTCCCGGTCGCGCCGGTCCGCGTCTTGTTGGTATCTAATTCGACGCCAACGGGATCATGACGATTTTAGATTTATATTTAAGATTAAATTCACGAATAAAGCTTCAATTTTAGCGTTCTTGTTGCGGATTTGGCATTCATTCCCAGCGAAAGACTTGTTGGATTGCCCTGGCCTCGGGCCCTCGGCGTCGCGGCCGATCGCCCTGATCGTCACGGACGGCGACCACGCTGCAAATCCAAGGCTGATCCTTGCGGGCGCTCCGCCGGGCGTCGCGCCTTGCCGGAAACCTCTGGAATTAGCGAAGATTTTAATCGAACCCTGCGCAATTGCCCCGCGTCTCGAAAGCGAACGGCGGCGTTGTCCGCTGCGTCGATCTGCGGCTGTTATGTTTCATTGCGGCACATAATCAGGGCTTGGCGCCGCTTGCAGCAAGGGGGGCGCCGGGGCGGGCGGTGTTAACAGTACGGAAGTATTTAACTTGCATGTTTTCGTCGCGGTCCTAGCATCTGATCGTATGACGAAAGGTTAGACCGGAGTGTCGCGTAAATGACCATCCATGACCCGCATCTGGGCGCCGTCGCAGAGATCGATGGCCAGGCCATCAACGTCCGCAATCCCGACGACGCCATCGCGCGGGTGATGGCGCGGCTGCGCGGTCGCCGCGGCTTCACCTTCGCCACGCTGAACCTCGACCATCTCGTCAAGCTGCGCTCCAACGCGGCCTTCCGCGCCGCTTACGGCCGCATGACCCTGGTCAGCGCCGACGGGGCGCCGGTCGCGGCCCTGGCGCGTTCGCAGTTCTCGCAGATGCAGCGCGCGACCGGCGCCGATCTGCTGCGTCCGCTCTGCGAAGCCGCGGCGCGCGAAAAAATGCCGGTCGCCTTTTTCGGCTCGACCGAGAAGAGCCTCGCCAAGGGCGCCGCAAAGCTGCGCGAGGAAATTCCCGGCCTTTCCATCGCGCTGATGGAAAGCCCGCCCTTCGGCTTCGATCCCTTCTCGGCGGAAGCCGAAGCCAGCGGCGACCGGATCGCCGCCAGCGGCGCGCGCCTGTGCTTCGTCTGCCTCGGCGCGCCGAAACAGGAGCTGTTCGCCGACCGCATGGCGCAAAAGCACGGCGCCATCGGCTTCGTCAGCGTCGGGGCGGCGCTGGATTTCATCTCCGGAACCCAGATCCGCGCGCCGCGCGCGGTCCGGATCGTCGGTCTGGAATGGGCGTGGCGCTTCGCCTGCCAACCCAGGCGCATGGGCTGGCGCTATGCGCAATGCGCAGCCTTGCTGGCGCGAATCATGATCGAGCGGCAGCTGTTTTCCGTCCGTCCTGCCCATGGCTTCCACGCGCACGCGCCGGGCGAATAAGCGGCCAGGAAAGACGGCGTGCTTGCCGCGTCGAAAAGCGGCTTGACGTTAGGCTCGAACTTTGTGCATCGTCCCAGGTGATCGCCACCGGGGGATATCATGCTGGTCTTGCGTCATGCCGTGTTAGCGGCCTCACTTCTGACGATTTTTGCCGGGGGCGCTTCCGCCCGGCCGCTGATGCCTGCCGAGCAGCGCTTCCTGCCCTATAACGGCAACCTGCCGCTTTGCGACGATTCCTGGGTGCTGGGCGAACTCTCCTTCAATTTCGGCGCGAACCAGCGGACCTACTGGAATTCTGGGCTCGAAATCAAGGATTTCCAGAAGGTCGGCGAGACCGGCTACCGCACCAATGGCGTCGATTTCATTCCGCGCCGCTACTGCGCCGCCAGCGCAAGGTTCAACGACGGCCGGACCCGCGTGGTGAAATATAACCTGATCGAGAGCGGCGGATTCATCGGCATCGGCCACGGCCTCGAATATTGCGTGGTGGGGCTCGACCCCGAACATGCCTATTCGCCGCAATGCCAGGCGGCGGGACACTGATTCGGACGCATCCATGAAAAGACTTTCCTTCGCCGCGGCCTTGCTGGCGCTCGCGGCGGCGCCCGCGTTGGCGGCCGGCGACTGCATTCTCGACCATTGCGCCGACCAGCAGCAGGCTCCCTCAGTCCCGGCGGCGCAACAGCCCGCGCCGGATGCGCCCTCCTATCAACCGGCGCGGAATAGCTGGGGTTCGCCGCGGCGCGGCGGCGGAACCTCGGGCGATTTCGACTTCTACGTGCTGTCGCTGTCGTGGTCGCCGAGCTTTTGCGCCAATGGCGGCGCGTCGCGGTCGCGCAACCAGTGCGCGTCCGGCGCCAATCCCGGCTTCGTCGTCCATGGCCTGTGGCCGCAATATTCCAGCGGCTATCCCTCGGATTGCCGCGGCAACACATTTCTGCCCTATCCCGTGCTCAACAGCCTGAACGGGCTCTATCCCGACATCGGCCTCGCCAAGCATGAGTGGCGCACCCATGGCGTCTGCTCGGGCAAGACGCCGCAGGGCTATTTCGCCGACGTCGCCGCCGCCCGCGACAGCATCGTGGTGCCCCCGGCGTTCAAGGCGCCGGGCCAGGACCAGACCCTGGCGCCGCTTGACGTTCAGCGCGCCTTCATCGACGCCAATCCGCGCCTGCGGCCCGGCATGATGGCGGTGACCTGCCAGCGTGGCGCCTTGCAGGAGGCGCGCTTCTGCCTGTCGAGGGACCTGCGCGGCTTCGTCGCCTGTCCGCAGGTCACGCGCCAGGGCTGTTACAGCCAGAGCATCGTCGTGCCGGCCGGGCGATAGCGCCGTGGATGCGGTCAAAAATGAGAAAAGCGCGGTGAATCGTGAATTATCGCCACGAATTCCACGCCGGCAATTTCGCCGACGTGCTCAAGCACGTCTTCCTGACGCGCATCCTGCTCTATTTGCAGCGCAAGGAAAAACCCTTCCGCTATCTCGACACCCACGCGGGCGCCGGCCTGTTCGACCTGCACGGGCCGGAAGCGGCGCGCTCGGGCGAATCGCAGCGACGGAATCGGTCGCCTGCTCGCCGCCGGATCCGCCTTGCCTGAACCCGCCGCGGCGCTGCTGGCGCCCTATCTGGCGGCGGTGAAGGCTGCCGGGCGCCGCAATTCTATCCGGGATCGCCGCTGATCGCGAAAAATTTACTGCGGCCCCGGGACAAGGCGATTTTTTGTGAAACGCTGCCCGACGCCGCGCGCAGGGCTGCGGCGGCGCGCTTGGCCGCGACGACGGGCGAAAGCCATCGAGATCGACGGCTATACCGGGTGCAAGGCCTATCTGCCGCCGCCGGAGCGGCGCGGCCTCGTGCTGATCGATCCGCCGTTCGAGCGGCGTGACGAATATGAGCGCGTCTTCGACACGCTCGAGACCAGCCTGCGCAAATGGCCGGGCGGAATTTTCATGATCTGGCAACCGGTTAAGGAGCGGGAGCTGGTCGAGTCCTTTTGCGCCGCCGTGACCGGCCTGGGCCACGAAACATTGCGCGTCGACCTCCAGGTCGAGGCGCCGGCGCCGGACAAGCCGCTGGCGCGGACCGGGTTGCTGGTGGTCAATCCGCCCTTCACTCTCGAAGCCGAGGCGCAGATTCTGCTGCCGGTTCTGACCGGGCTGCTCGCGCGTGGCGCGGGGTCCGAATTCCTGCTGCAAGCTGAGCCGTCCCGCAATGGCGCGTGACGGCGGCGCGTGGGAAAAAGCAAGGCTTGCCAAGCGCGTCGTCTTGCCGCACCTTGGGTGAAGTTGAGGGAGCTCCGCGGAAGCGGGGGCGCTGACGGGAACAACAAGCCGCAGCGCTGTCTTGCAAAAAGAAGACTGCAAAAGCGCAAGGCGATCCGTCAACCGGCCGATGAGGGAAATGGGCCGGGTGGACTGCATTTGGAATTGCAATCCCATGCGCTTTTTTCAAGCGCAGCCCACGCCCCGCAAGTCGGCCACGACCGGAGGAAACAGCGTCATGGCGCAACAGGGCACAATAAAATTCTTCAACGCTGACAAAGGCTATGGCTTCATCAAGCCCGCCGACGGGGGCAGGGACATTTTCGTCCATATCACGGCGGTCGAGCAGGCGGGCCTCGCCTCGCTCAACGAGGGCCAGAAAATTTCCTTCGAGATCGAGCCGGACAAGAAGGGCAAGGGCCCGAAGGCGGTCAACCTCCAGGTGGAATGATCCACGCGGAGAGATCGGTTCGCGCAGCTTGGGCCTTGCGTCTAAGGCGGGAATGGGGTTGGTCTCCGGACGAGCGGTTTCGCGCGCCCGGAGGTCTCAGCCCATGAAGCTTTATTACGCACTCCCTTCGCCTTATTCCCGGAAAGTGCGGATCGTCGCGTCCGCGCTGGGTTTTGCGCGCCTCGAGCTTGTCGCGACGGATACCGGCAATCCCGACGATCCCATTCGCGGGAAGAACCCGCTTGGCAAGATCCCCGTCCTCGAACTCGACGACGGCGAGTTTGTCTATGACAGCGCGGTGATCGTGGCGACGCTCGACCAGCTGGCCGGCGGCGGGCGCGTGATCCCCTCTGACGCCGCTGCGCGTCGGCGGGCGTTGACGCTGGAGGCCCTGGCCGACGGCATGACCGACGCCTGCGTGCTGCAAGTCTATGAAACCCGGATGCGGGAGCCGCAGGAGCGCAGCGCGAAATGGGTCGACTACCAGCGCGGCAAGGTTTTGCGCGCCTTGGCCCATCTCGAACAGGCGCCGCCGGACGATCTCGCCAATGTCGGCGCCATCGCCTTGGCCTGCGCGCTGGGTTATCTCGACCTGCGCTTCGAGGGCGCCTGGCGCGCCGACCATCCCCGCCTGGTCGCCTGGCTCGAAAAATTCGCCGCGGCCACTCCGGCCTTCGAGGCGACCCGGTTCGTGGCCTGAAAAAATCCCGGCGCAAGCCGGGATCAGGAGTTCGGGAGTGGTTTCTTCTTGGCTGGCGGCCTGCCTCGGGAGGGGCGCATGCGTGCGCCAGCGTCGAAGACAAAATACCACAGGGATTCGAGAGATCGCGGCAATAAAGGATTCATGGTGATGAATCCGTAAACGGCTGCGCCCGCTTCAGACCAGGGGTATGGCCAGCTCCGCGATGACCGCGGCCGTTTGCGGCCGCACCCCGCGCCACCGGGCGAAGGCTTCCGCCGCCTGCTCCACCAGCATGCCGACGCCATCGGCGATTTTCGCGCCTGCGCCTGCGCCCATCCGCAGGAAAGGCGTCAGCCCCTTGCCGTAAGCCATGTCATAGGCCAGTCCGCCCCCGGCGAAGACATGAGGCCGAATCGGCGGCGCCTCGCCGAACAGGCTGGTCGAGGTGCCGTTGACGACGATATCATAGGCCTCGCCGCGCTCCGCCAGCGCGCCATATTCGGCGGCGGCCAGGGCGGCATGTCCGGCAAAGCCGGCGAGCAGGGCGTCGGCGTCGCGCGGCGAGCGATGGGCGATCGTCAGGGCCGCCGGCTGTTCCGCCAGGAAAGGCCCGAGCGCGCCGCGCACGGCGCCGCCGGAGCCGATCAGCAGGATGCGCTTGCCCTTCATCGCCACGCCGAGATTGACGACGATGTCGCGGACGAGGCCGACCCCGTCGTAATTGTCGCCTTCCACCTTTTCGCCGAGGGTCAGGCAGTTGACGGCGCCGGCCTGTTTCGCCGCGTCGCTCAGGACGTCGGCATAGGCGAAGGCGTCGCGCTTGAAGGGCAGGGTGACGTTCAGGCCGCGAAGGCCCCGGGCGCGCCAGGCGTCGACATCGTCAGCGAACCCGCCGGGCGTCCCCTCGATCGCGACATAGTCGAGGTCCTGCCCGGTCTGCGCCGCGAAAGCCTTGTGGATTTTAGGCGACTTGGTGTGGCCGATCGGATGGCCGATCACCGCATAAAGGTCAGTCATGCCAGTCCTTCCCGTTCATTCGGTTGTGCCTAGCACTGGAGGTCCTGTTCGACAATCTCGCCGCAAGCTGGCAAATCTGCTGCGAGGGAAGATGAGGAAAGACGACGATGCATGAAGCGGGAATGGCCTTTGACCTGCGCCCCGTTCTCGCCATGGTTCTGCATGTCGCTCTCGCCGGCGCCGTGAGCGCGCATGTGCTGCTGCGCAAGCAGGACGTAGGCTCGGCTACGGGATGGATCGGTCTTGCCTGGCTTTCGCCTGTCGTTGGCGCGGGCCTCTATTTCCTTTTCGGCGTCAACCGGGTGCGCCGGCGCGCTCAGGAACTGCGCCCGCCGTCAGGCCGGGACGACAAGCTGGAGGTCCTCGGCGAGACGATCGGCGTCGAGCATCTGCGCCCACTGGATCGGGCGGGGGCGGCAATGACAGGACGACCCGCGGTCGGCGGCAATATCGTCAAGACCCTGCATAATGGCGACGAGGGCTACCCGCTCATGCTCGCGGCGATCAGGCAGGCCAGATCGAGCATCGCGCTCACCAGCTATATTTTTCGTGACGATCAGGCCGGAAAGCCATTTGTTGACGCGCTGATCGACGCCAGCAGGCGGGGCGTGCAGGTCCGCGTCTTGATCGACGGCATCGGCGGCGGCTATTTCACCTCCGAAGCTTGGCGACGTCTCAGGCGCGCAAATGTCCCGGCGGCGAGATTCATGCATTCGCTGCTGCCCTGGCGCATGCCCTTCCTCAATTTGCGCATGCACAAGAAACTTCTCGTCATAGACGGCCAAACGGCTTTCGTCGGCGGCCTGAACATAGGCGCCGAAAATCTCATGGCGCTGAAGCCGAAAAACCCGGTCCTCGACCATCATTTCATGATCGAGGGACCGGTGGTCGCGCAACTCTTCCGGGCCTTTGCCGGGGACTGGCGGATGGCGACGAACGAAGATGTTCCGGCGGCCCCCGGCGCCGCCGGCGAAAAGTCGGGAAAACAGGTGGGAAAACAGGTATTGCGCGTGGTCACGGCCGGGCCCGACCAGGACAATGAGAAGATCGAGTTCGTCGCGCTGATGGCGATCACCTGCGCGCGAAAATCCATCAGCTTGATGACGCCCTATTTCCTGCCCGGCGATCGGCTCGTCAGCGCGCTGTGCCTGGCGGCCTGTCGCGGCGTCGAGGTCGATGTCGTCATTCCCGAGCGAAGCAACCACAGGGCCGTGGATTACGCGACCCGCGCGAATGTCCTGCCCTTGCTCCAGGCGGGCTGCCGGGTACGGCTGAACGCTCCACCGTTCGATCACTCCAAGCTGATGACCGTCGACGGCGCCTGGGCGCTGATCGGCAGCTCCAACTGGGACGTGAGGAGTTTCCGGCTGAATTTCGAATTGAGCGTGGAGGTTTACGACGTCGATTTCGCGCGCGGTCTTGAAGACGCAATGAACGGCAAGCGCGGCAAGGCGTTGACGCTCGAGATCCTTGCCCGCCGGTCGCTCGCGGCAAGGCTTCGCGACGCGGCTCTCCGACTTGCGCTTCCCTATCTCTGATTAAAGCATCGACCGTTGGTGGCGAGCGCCGATACCCGGCGATGTCGTGAGGGCGAGCCTTGCGGCTGGCCGCTTCCGCCGCTTTTGCCGAACGCGTGTTTTTCCGAATTACTTCAAGGAACTGCCCGGTCATTGTAAACTTTGCAAGGTCGTCCCGTCGCTCGCCGGCATTATTGATTTCGTGTTTGCTGGGGGCGCTTGTCGGAATTACCAGAATTCGGCTATGTTTTGCTTGAGAGTTGTGGGGGAATCGGGCATGCGCTGGCTATGGAGTTTGGCTCTCGGCCTCGCCTTGTTGTCTTTCCCGCAAGCCGCCGCACGAGCCGAACAACGCGTCGCGCTGGTCGTCGGCAACGGCGCCTATCAACATGTTCCGCATTTGCCCAATCCGCCGCATGACGCCGAGGATGTGGCCGCCGCCCTCACGCGCGCCGGTTTCGACACGATCCTGGGAGAGAATTTCGACCAGGCCGGGCTGATGAACGCCATGATCCGCTTTGCCCGCGTGGCGCGCACGGCCGATGTCGCCCTGTTCTATTACAGTGGCCACGCCATGCAGTTTGGCGGCGTCAACTACCTGGTTCCGATCGACGCCGAACTCTCTGACGAAGCGGATCTGAGGCGCATGGCCAGGGTCGACGACATATTGTCGGACCTGCAGCAGGCCAAGACCCTGCGTATCCTCGTGCTCGATTCCTGCCGCGACAATCCGCTGGCCGAGCAATTGCAGCGGTCGCTCGGCACAAGCCGCGGCGCGTCGATTCAACGCGGCCTCGCCAGGATCGGCAGTCCGGAAGGCATGATCGTTTCCTATGCGACACAGGCCGGGCGCACCGCGGAGGACGGCGTTGGCCGCAACTCTCCCTATACGGCGGCCTTTCTGAAACATATCGAGGAGCAGGACGAGATCGGCGCCATTTTCCGCCGCATCGCCAGCGATGTCTACGTGACCACCCACCGCTCCCAGCTTCCCGAACTGTCGCTGTCTTTTGTCGGCGAGTACTATCTCCGCGGGCGACCCGAAAACGTCGCCGCCCCGGCTTCGGCCCCCGACGCCTGCGCCGCCGCCGCCGAGCATTGGAAAAGCGCGGAAGCGATCGCGACGTCCGCGGCCTTCGAGGACCATCTGGCGCGGTTTCCGAATTGCGCCTTTGCGGGGCTCGCCAGGGCGCGGATCGAAAGCCTGAAGGTCAAGATCGCGGCGCTCGCGCAACCGGCCGAGCCGGCCGACGACACGACCCCGATCACCGATCCAGGGTCGCTCAGGGAGCTGCGCGAACGGCTCTATGAATTGAATTTCGATCCGGGTCCGTTCGAAGGCCCCGCCAACGCCCTGACGCGCCAGGCGATCCGCGAGTTCCAGATCCAGAATCATCTTCCGCCGACCGGGACGGCGTCGCTGGGGCTGCTTCGCCGGCTGCGCGAGGTTCCCAGCCCCAGCCCCTGGGGCGCGATCGTCTACGGCAAGGGCGACAGGAAATGGGGCATGTCCTGGGGCGAGGCCACGCGCAAGGCGGCCGTCGACCGCGCGCAAGCCTCCTGCGGCGGCGGCCGCAGGCGCTGCCAGGCCGAGATCAGCTTCTTCGGAGGCAAGTGCGGGGTGTTCGCCCATTCCGCATCGAGCTGGGCGATCGCGGCGCGCGAGGACGTCGGCAAGGCGAAAGAGGCGGCGCTCGCGGACTGCCGCAAGGGCGGAAGCTCCTGCGAGATCGTCGCCTCCGTCTGCGCCGACGGCACGGGAAAATGAGGTTTGGGGGCAATGGAATTGGACTTGAGACTGCGCGCGCCTATCAAGATTGCGGTTCTGCTCGTCGCGATAGCGGCCTTCGCCGAAGGGGCGCCATCGGCTGCACGAGCCGAACTCGGTCGGAGGCACGCTCGGCAAGACGGAAAAGTCGCTCTCAGGGTCAGAAGCCGCGCCGCGATCGACCAGGAGCCGGCCTTCGCCGCGTCCCCGAACCGAACCGAGACGCAGGCATGAAAGTCCTGTTGTTGTGAGCTCGCCGCGTCCTCGAACCGAAACAAGAAGCCGAAGCCCAAGTCCTGGGATTTCCTTCGCCGGCCGCTGGCTTTGGTCCGCCGATTGTCAGAGCGGGCATTATGTAGCGGAATTCGACCTCGTTCCGACCTCACCCCGTCAGTTCACCGGGAGTTTTGGCCTCGGCGACACAATCACGGACGGACACGTCTCCGGCCCGAGTATCGTCTTCACGCGCCATTGGCAGGGGCTCTTGACGCAAACCTGGAGGGGCCGCCTTTCCACCGGGCGCATGGCAGGGTCGATTACGGGCAATGAAAGCTGCCGCTGGGAAGCGAGCAAAATTTAGCGGCTCCACCGCCGGCTGCGACACGCAGCCAATGGATTTGCAAACAAGAAAAACCGGCGGGTTCTGGTCGAACCCGCCGGACTGCTCCATCGATACTCGAATTGTCGGACGGCTCAGAACTTGTAGTTCACGCCGGTGCGCAGGATGTTGATGTTGGCGCCCGCGCTGGCGTAGGCCGGCGTGTTGTTGAAGTAGCTGTTGCTGCCGAGCGAGGTGTAGAGATATTCGGCCTTGGCGGTGATGTGCGGGGTGATCGCATATTCCACGCCGAGACCGAGGGCGAAGCCGTTGGCGTAGCGCGTCTGGTCGTCGACCGACAGCGGCGAGGTGAGCACGCCGCGGATGTTGCCGCCCGCATAACCGGCGGTGGCGAAGAACAGCGCGCGGTCGGCGGCATAGCCGAAGCGGGCGCGGACAGTGTCGACGTTCTGCAGCACGCCGGTCGAGGTCACGCCGGTGAAGCTGTTGGACGAGTTGGCGATGTGGCTCCAGGCGTAGTCGCCTTCGATGCCGACCACCAGGTTGCCGGACTGGTAGTTATAGCCCGCGGTCAGGCCGAAGGCGCCGCCGGCCGGGCTCTTGCCGAAATAGTTCGCGCCATAGCCGTTGAAGCCGCCGAAGCCCAGGCCGGCGGTGCCGCCGACATAGAAGCCGGTCCAGGTGAAGACCGGGGGATAGTCATAGGACGCCGGCGCGTTCTTGCGGTAGGGCAGATCGGCGGCCTGCGCCAGCGAGGCGATCGATGCCGCCGCTCCGCCGATCACGGCGATCAAAACCTTTTTCATCACTCAAACTCCAGTTTCAGGCCCGTCAGGTGGCCCGCTGAAATGATTTAGATCCGTAAAGGTAATCGTGCGGTAAAAATAAATGGTTTATACGGATTAGGGATTGTGATGCGATCATGGCAAATATTATCTTGCCTTGTGTTCGACATGTTTAATTGAAATACGTGAAGGTATATTGGTTAATTCGATCGTTCAGTGAGGGTGAAATAAAAAATAGTCGCGCCGCGCGCCCGATTATTCTGGTTAATAAAAGGTTTTTGGCGCCGGACGCTCTTGCTTTAATCCGCGCTGGGCAGGCGGCGCATGGTGAATTCGATGCTGCCGTCGGAGAGTTCGCGCCAGGATTCGATCTCGGTCATATAGGCGGCCTTGGGGAACTGGCTGAACCATTCCCGCGCCTTTTCGCGCGCCTCGTCGCGGGGCAGGGTGAAGGACTCGCGCCGCCAGCCGTCGGCCGCCCGGCGCTGACGCGTCGACTGCGACAGCCTTTGCGCCATGCGCGCGGCGAGATCGCCCGGTTCCTTGCGTTCGACGGCCATTCTGGTCAGATAATCCCGCTTGCGCCGCGTTTCCAGCGAAACCGTCGCACAGGCGCAAATTAAACCATCATTGGCGCGGCCGCGTCCAGCGGGATTCGCTCGGGCCCATGGCGCTGGCCTCGTCGATCAGCCTGGCCACGGTTTGCGGGTCCTGCGGAAAGCCGGCGCGGATCCACAGCGCCTGCAGGCGCTTCAGCGCGCCGCCGAGCCCGGCGCCCTGGACCACGCCGCGCTGTAACAGGTCATTGGCGTTGAAGGGGAGTTTTGGAGCGGGCGTATCGCGCAGGAATGCGTCGGCGGCGGCGAAACCGGCGTCGTCGGGCGGGGCGCCGCTTTCGGCGTGGACCAGCGCCAGCGCGTCGCGCGCGCCTTGCGCGCCATGCACGAACAGCGCCTCGCGCAATTGCGCCGGGCTCGGCGGGGTTTCGGCCCCATGCCAGGCCGCTGCCGCCTTGGCCATGACGGCGAGGCGGCGTCTTTGCGCGTTGGAGAGGCGCAGCGCCTCGGCCAGGCGATCGGCGTCGCTCTCGCTGTGCAGGGCCAGAGCCGCCAGCGCCAGCAGCGCGTCCGGCGTCCCCAAAGCGAGAAACGCCTGCAGCCGCTCCGGCCAGGGCGCGACGGGCAGGAAGGCGAGCAACCCGGACCGCGCCATGGTTGCCACCACCGCTCCGGCGCGCGAGGCCGACAGCATTTTCAGGAATTCCGCGCCGATGCGCTCGCGCGACAGGGTGGCCAGCCCGGCGCGCAGCGCGACGCAGGCCTCAAAACCCTGGGGATCGAGCGGCCCGGCGCCATAGGCGGCGGAAAAGCGGAAAAAGCGCAGGATGCGCAGGTAATCCTCGGCGATGCGCCGCTCCGGCGCGCCGATGAAACGGATGCGTTTATCGGCGAGATCGGCCAGGCCGCCGGTGTAATCGTAGAGTTTGCCCGCGCGCATCCACCGAGAGGGCGTTGACGGTGAAGTCGCGGCGCAGGGCGTCGGCCTCGAAATCGCGGCCGAAGCGGACCTTCGCCCGCCGGCCGTCGGTTTCGATATCCTCGCGCAGCGACGTGACCTCGAAATGCGCGCCGTCGAACACGATGGTCAGCGTGCCGTGCTCGATGCCGGTGGGGACGACGCGCAGCCCGGCCTTTCGCGCCTTCTCGGCGATGGTCTCGGGCAGGGCGGCGGCGGCGAGGTCGATGTCGGCGACTTCGACGCCGAGCAGGGCGTTGCGCACCGCGCCGCCGACGACGCGGACCTCTTCGCCCTCCAGCGCCTTGAACAGTTTTTGCAACGCCGGGCGCGCGAGCAGGGGTTTCAGCGCCGCCTCAAGATCTTCTGTCATTGAAAATGTCCCGGCGCGAGGCGGCCGTGCTCGATATGGGCGGGAACATAGGCGCCTTCCTCGCGGCCGGAGAAAAACCCGGCGAAGAGGAAGCCGGCGATCGCCAGCATCAGCCCGGCGAGGGTCAGCCAGGACACGGCGCCGCGCGACCAGTGCTCCACCAGCAGCGGATGACGCGCGCGAAAGACCAGGAAAACCGCATAGAGCATGAAAGGCGTGGCGAACAGCCCGAGGGTTTCCAGCAGCGAGCGCGCCATTTCAGAACTTGTCCTTTAGAAAACAGGGCGCCCGTCTTTACGGGCCGAGCCAAGCGATGACGGCGAGGTCAACGATAGAGCCTCTCGTACAGATTGCGAATCATGCCCGCGGTCGCGCCCCATATATAGCGGTTTTCCCAGGGCATGGCGTAGAATTGACGCTCCCTTCCCTGCCAGACCTTCTTGTGGCGCTGGTGGTTGGCGGGGTTCATCAGGAAGGACAGCGGCGTTTCGAACACGGCTTCGACTTCCTGGGCGTTCGGCGTCAGCGCGAGAGGCGGGCGGGCCAGCCCCACCAGCGGAAAGACGCGAAAGCCGGTGCCGGTCTGATAGGGGTCGAGGCAGCCCAGGATTTCGACTTTTTTGCGCGACAGGCCGATTTCCTCCTCCGCTTCGCGCAAGGCGGCGTCGAGCGGGCTCTCGCCCGGATCGATCTTGCCGCCGGGAAAGGCGACCTGGCCGGAATGGTCGCGCAGGGACGCCGCGCGCTGGGTCAGCAGCAAGGTGGCGCCGCCTTCGCGCGCCACCACGGTCGCCAGCACGGCGGCGGGCCGCGCCGGCTCGGGCATGAGCGCGGTCTCGCCGGGCAGAGGCTCGTTCAGATGGTGGTCGCCGTGATGCGGCCGGGTCAGCGGATCGAACGCCCCCTCCGGCCAGTCCTGGCGCAGCCTGCGCCTGGCGAGGGCGCAAAAATCCTCGGCGTCGGCGAGGAGCCTCGTGTCGTTCATGTGAGCCCTGCCAGGTCGCCGGCCAGATCGCTCATGGGGGCCATGGCGAAAAAGCCGCCGCCGGAAAAGACGCCGAACAACTCCTCGCCGTCGATTGTCCGGGGCTCGCCCCAGGCGACGAGATCGTAGAACAGGGCGCGGGTGACGAGGGCCCACAGGTCGCCGCGCACCAGCACATAGGGCTTCAAGCCGCCGCTGTCGCCGGGCGAGAATTTCAGCGGATTGGGCGGGCGAAATCTCCACCCAGTCGTCGACATTGGTGCGCAGGCGCAGGATCTGGCTTTCTCCCTCGCCCTCCCGCACGAATTCGACGCCGAGGAAGGGCGCGTCCTCGACGACGATGCCGACGCGCTCGACCGGCGTCACCAGCACGAAACGCTCGGGGTCCTTGCGCAATATGCCGGAAAACAGCTTGACCAGCGCCGGGCGGCCGATGGGCGTCTTGTTGTAGAACCAGGTCCCGTCGCGGGCGATCCGCATGTCGATCTCGCCGCAATAGGGCGGGTTCCACAAATGCACGGGCGCGGGGCCGCGCTCCGCGAAGACGGCGTCCAGGCCGCGCAGGGGATCGGAAGGCAAGGGATCCGAGGGAAGGCTCGCCGGTTGATGGGACTGGGGTTGGTCGCTCATGATTTCGCTTCCCCGTTGGCGTTGCGCCATGATTTGGCGGCAATTTGCTCCGTCAATTGAAACGTGGCGCCAATTATCGGGTTCTATGCCTGGACGCGCCAGCCTATAGTGGCCGAGGCGGCGGGACAATCGTCGTAAGCGATCGCCCGGAAAACGGGCGCCGCCGCAACAGGAGAAGACCAGGCATGAATGCCGAACCCGCCCTTCGGGCCGACGCGAATACCTCCCCGGACCGCCAGATCGAGCAAAGGGCGCAGGTCGCGCTCGAAAGCCTCGCCGCCGCGCGCGAAAAGATCGGCCAGGCGATCTTCGGCCAGGATCTGGTGGTGGAGGAGGCGCTGGCCACGATCCTCTCCGGCGGCCATGCGCTGTTCGTCGGCGCGCCGGGCCTCGCCAAGACGCTGCTGGTGGACACGCTCGGCCGCGTGCTCGGGCTCGACGCCAATCGCGTGCAATTCACTCCCGACCTCATGCCGAGCGACATTCTCGGCTCCGAAGTGCTGGAGGAGAGCGCCGACCATCGCCGCGCCTTCCGCTTCATCAAGGGGCCGATCTTCGCGCAATTGCTGATGGCCGACGAGATCAACCGCGCCAGCCCGCGCACGCAGTCGGCGCTGCTGCAGGCGATGCAGGAATATCACGTGACCATCGCCGGGGAGCGCTTCGACCTGCCGAAGCCCTTCCATGTGCTGGCGACGCAGAACCCGCTGGAGCAGGAGGGCACCTATCCCCTGCCGGAAGCCCAGCTCGACCGGTTCCTGATGCAGATCGACGTGCCCTATCCCGACCGCGAGGCGGAGCGGCGCATCCTGATCGAGACCACGGGCAAGACGCAGGAAAAGCCGGCGCGCGTGCTCGACGCCCAGGGTCTGATGGACATCCAGGCGCTGGTGCGGCTGATGCCCGTCGGCGCGGCGATCGTCGAATGCATCCTCGACCTGGTGCGCGCGGTGCGCCCGGGCGAGGGCGATCCCGAACTGACCCGCCATATTTCCTGGGGTCCGGGTCCGCGCGCCGCGCAGGCGCTGATGCTGGCCTGCCGCGCCCGCGCGCTCGCGCAGGGCCGTTTCGCGCCCGGCAAGGCGGACGTCCTGGCGCTCGCCGCGCCGGTGCTGAAACATCGCATGGCCTTGACCTATGGCGCGCGCGCCGATGGCGAGACCATCGAGGCTGTGATCGACCGGCTGAAGCAAAGATTCAGCTGATGGCGCAAGACTTCGCCTTCCTGCCGCTCCGCCGCCGCCCGGCCCGATCCGGAGAAGCGGCGGCAGGCGCTCGACCTCGCGCGCCGCCTGCCGGCCCTGGCCCTTGCGGCGCGGCAGGCGGCGGCGTCGCTGCATGTCGGCGTCCACGGCCGCAGGCGGGCGGGCATGGGCGAGAATTTCTGGCAGTTCCGGCCCGTTCATCGCGGGCGAGGCGGCCGCACAACGTCGACTGGCGGCGCTCGGCGCGCGACGACCGGCTTTATGTGCGCGAGCGCGAATGGGAGGCGGCGCAGGTGCTGTGGGTCTGGGCCGACCTGTCGCCATCGATGAACTACGCTTCGACCCTGGCCTTCCAGTCCAAGCTCGACCGCGCCCTGGTGCTGTCGCTGGCGCTGGCCGACAGCTGCGTCCGCGCCGGGCGAGCGGAGCGGCTGGCTCGGCCTCACCCGGCTTTCCGCCGGGCGCAACATCGTCGATTCGCCTGGCCGTGGCGCTGCGCCGCCGAGAGCCGGCGCAATGACGGGAATTTTGACGACCTGCCGCCGCCGCTGCCGCTGCGCCCGCGCGAAAAGGCGGTGCTGATCGGCGATTTCCTGGTCGATCCCGCGCAATTCGCCGACACCTTGCAAAGGCTCGCCAGCGCCGGCGCGCGCGGCCATGTGCTGATGGTCTTCGATCCCGCGGAAGAAGGCTTTCCCTTTTCCGGCCAGACCGAATTCTACGACGAGGCGGGCTCGCTGCTTCGCGCCGGGCGCGCCGAGGATTACGCGGCGTCCTATCATGCGCGGCTGGAGGCGCATCGCGGCGCGCTGGAGCAGGCGGCGCGGGCGCAGAACTGGACCTTCGCCCTGCACGCCACCGACCGGCCCGCCGCCGAGGCGCTGTTGCAGCCTGCGGCTGGCGCTGACCGCGGATGGCGCGCGATGAGCCTGTTCTCGCTCGCTTTTTCCTCGCCCTTCGTGCTGCTGGCGCTGGCCGGCGCGCCTTTGCTCTACCTGTTGCTGCGGGTGACGCCGCCGCCGCCGCGCCGCATCGCCTTTCCGCCGCTGAAACTCATCCTCGACCTGAAAAAGCCCGACGCCACCCCGGCGCGCACGCCGCTCTGGCTGCTGATCCTGCGCATGGCGCTGGCGGCGCTGGTGGTGCTGGCGATGGCCGGGCCGATTTTTTCGCCCTCCGGCGCGCCCGCGGCGAAAGGCGGCCCGCTGCTGCTGCTGGTCGACGACGTCTGGACCGCGGCGCCCGACTGGTCCCTGCGCATGAAGGCCGTCGAGAGCCGGCTGGAAGAGGCGGGGAGGCAGGGACGGCCGGCCGCGATCGTGGCCATGACCGAGCGCCGCGCCGCGCCGGCTGGAGGATTCCGCCGCCGCGCTGGCGCGTCTGCGCGCGCTGAAGCCGCAACGCCTTCCTGCCTTCGCGCCTTCCGGCGCTCGAACGCGCTCGAGGCCTTCCTGCGCGCCCATCCCGACGCGCAAGTGGTCTGGCTGAGCGACGGGCTCGCCGGCGCCGACGGCAGGGATTTCGCCGAACAGCTGGCGGCGCTTGGCGCCCGGAGGCGGAAGTCCTGTCCGATCCGCGCCCGGTCCGCGTCGTGGCGGCGGCCGACAACCGGGCCTGCGGCGATGGAGGTCTCGCTGGCGCGCGCCGAACACGGCCGACGCCAAGGGCAGAGCTTCGCGCCTATGACGCCAAGGGCGCGCCGCTCGGCGACGCCGCCATTCGATTTTGGCGGCGGGCTCACCGCCAAGGCGCAAATTCGACCTGCCGATCCAGTTGCGCAATGAAATGGCGCGGCTGGAAATTCTCGGCGAAAATTCCGCCGGCGCGGATTTTCCTGCTCGATTCCGGCGCGCGGCGGCGGCGCGTCGGCCTCGTCTCCGGCGGCGGCCCGGAACAGACCTTCCTCTCGCCTATGCATTATCTGCGCGACGCGCTGCTGCCCTTCGCCGACCTGCGCGCAGCCGAAGCCCGGCGACGCCGACCCGGTCGGCCATCTGCTCGAGGACGGCGTGGACGTGCTGATCCTCGCCGACGCCAATGTCGCGAGCGCCGGAACTGCGGCAGAAGCTCGACGCCTTCCTCGCCTCGGGCGGGACGTCCTGCGTTTCGCCGGCCCGCGACTGGCGGCCGGCGGCGACGATTTCTTCCCCGTGCGACTGCGGCGCGGCGGCCGCACGCTCGGCGGCGCGCTGTCCTGGGATCATCCCAAGCCCCTGGCGCCCTTCGACGAGAGCAGTCCGTTTTTCGGCCTGACGCCGCCCGCCGAGGCGACGGTGAGCCGGCAGGTGCTGGCCGAGCCGGAACGCGGGCCTGCCCGGCAAGACCTGGGCGCGGCTCGCCGACGGCACGCCTCTGGTCACGGCGGAAAAGCCGCGGGCCGGGCAGCCTGATCCTGTTCCATGTCTCCGCCGACGCCAAGCTGGTCCAACCTGCCTCTGTCCGGGCTTTTCGTCGACATGCTGAAAAGGATCGTCGATCGCGCCGGTCTGGTCGGCAAAAGCGCCGCCGTGCAACAGACGCGACCGCCGCCGTCGAGACATTTCTGCCGCCGCTGCGCATTCTCGACGGTTTCGGCAAGCTCGACGGCGCCCGGCGCGACGGTCAAGCCGCTGCCGGCCGACAAGCCGCCGGCCGCGCCCGACGCCGAGCATCCCGGCGGGCTTTTACGGCCCGCCCGACGCGCCGCGGGCGCATAAACGCCTTCGCCGAGGGCATGACGCTCGCCCCGCTCGATCTCTCCGGCCTCAGGCTGAAACAGACCGAACTGGTCGCGCCGCAACCCGTCGATCTTCGTCCGCCCTTGCTGATCGTCGCCTTTCTGCTGGCGCTTGGCCGACGCCTCGCGACCTTGCTGATCGGCGGGCGCTGGCGGCGTCAGGCCGGCCCGGCGATCGCGGCGCTGCTGCTGTTCTGCGTCGCCGCGCCGCCGCAGCCGCGAGCGCAAAACGGCCGCAACGCGGCGCAGGAAATGTTGTCGCAAACGCGACATGGAGGCCGCGCTGCAAACAAAGCTCGCCTATGTCGATCACCGGCGACGCGCGCGCCGACCAGCATCAGCCGCGAGGGCCTGGCCTCGCTGTCGGAAGTGCTGGCGCGGCGCACGGCGCTCGTTCCCGGCGAGCCGCAAGGCGTCGATCCGGCGCACGACGAACTGGCCTTTTATCCGCTGATCTATTGGCCGATCGCGCCTGATCGGCCGCAGCCGGGGCCGGAGGCCGCCAAGCGCCTCGCCGCCTACATGAAACAGGGCGGCCTGGTGCTGTTCGACACCCGCGACGCCCAGATGCAATTCGCAGGGCGGCGCCCGCACCCCGGCGCAGAACTGGCTGCGGCGTTTCTGGCCGACATCGACTTGCCGCCGCTGGAGCCCTGCCCCAGCGGTCATGTCCTGACAAGGACCTTTTATATTCTCGAAAATTTCGTCGGCCGCACCGAGAACGGCCCGACCTATATCGAGGCGCTGCCGCCCGAGACCGAACCCGGAAACCCGGCCGGCGCGGGCTGGCGACGGCGTCTCTCCGATCATCATCGCCTCCAACGATCTGGCCGCCGCCTGGGCCGGCGATGAAGATGGCGAAGCGCTTTACCCGCTCGAGCCCGGCGACCCGCGCCAGCGCGAAATGGCGCTGCGCGGCGGGGTCAATATCGTGATGTACACCCTGACCGGCAATTACAAGGCCGATCAGGTCCATGTGCATGAATTGCTGGAAAGGCTCGGCCATTGAAGGAGTATCGGCTTGCCTTCGCGCCGCTGGCGCCGCCCTGGCTGCTGCTGGCCTTCGCTGTGCTGGCGTGGCGGCGGTCGTCGCCGCGTGGTCTTGCGCCGGCGCGGCGCGTTGTTTCGCGCGGGCGTCTTCGCGGTTTTGCTCGGCGCGCTGAGCGGTCCCTCGCTGGTCGAGGAGGAGCGGGAGAACCTGCGTGACGTGGTCGCGGTGGTGCTCGACCACAGCGCCTCGCAGGATTTCGACGAGCGCGCGCCCAGACCGACGCCGCGCGCGAGGCGTTGGACAAGGCGCTGCAAGCAGCTGGGCAGCGTGGATGTGCGCTTCATCGAGGCGGGCGACACGTCCTCGGCCGAGGACGGCGAGGGCACGCGCCTGTTCGCGGCGCTGACAATTCGGGCACGGCCGATGTTCGCCAGCGAAGAGGCTCGGCGCGGTGATCATGGTGACGGATGGGTCGTGCACGACATTCCCGCTTCGCTGGCCGCCGCCAATCTCAAGGCGCCCTTGCAGGTATCTGGTCACCGGTCACGAGGGCGAGCGCGACCGCCTGCTGGTCGCTGGTCGAGGCGCCGCGCTTCGGCCTGATCGGCAAGGATGTCGTCTTCACGGTCAAGGTCGAGGAGGCCAACGGAGCGGCAACGGGTCGGATCCGGTCTCCGTGACGGTGAGCGCGACGGCGCGGTGGTGACGCGCATGCTGGCGCGGCCCGGCGAAGCGGTCAAAATCCCGGTCGGCTGGAGCATGGCGGCAAGAACGTGCTGGAGTTCGACGCCGAGCCCATGGCCGGGACGAGCTGACCCTGGTCAACAACAAGGCGGTGGCGACGGTCGAGGGCGTCCGCGACCATCTGAAAATTTTGCTGGTGTCGGGCGAGCCCAATCCCGGCGAGCGCGCGTGGCGCAATCTGCTGAAATCCGACGCCAATGTCGAACTGGTGCATTTCACCATCCTGCGCCCGCCGGAAAAGCAGGACGGCACGCCGATCCGCGAACTGGCGCTGATCGCCTTTCCCACCGCCGAGCTTTTCGGCCAGAAGATCGTCGATTTCGACCTGATCGTGTTCGACCGCTATTCCAACATGGGCCTGCTGCCGCCGGCCTATTTCGACAATATCGTCAAATATGTCCGCGACGGCGGCGCGCTGGCCATCGTCGCCGGCCCGAGATTTCTCCGATCCCGACGGCCTCTATTATACGCCGATCGGCAAGGTGATCCCGGCGCGGCCCACCGGCGAGGTGGCGGCGAAACCCTTCCGCGCCGCGCTGTCGGACACCGGCGCGCGCCATCCGGTCACGCGCGGCCTGCCGGGCAGCGCCGAGCAAGCCGCCCGGCTGGAGCGAATGGTTCCGGCAGGAACAGGCGGTTTCTACGCGCGGCGCCGCGGTGCTGTCGGGCATCGACGGCGCGCCGCTGCTGGTGCTGTCGCGCGAGGGCAAGGGGCGGGTTGGCGCTGCTGCTGACCGACCAGAGCTGGCTGTGGGCGCGCGGCTATCCAGGGCGGCGGTCCCTATGACGACCTGATGCGCCGCACCGCCCATTGGCTGATGAAGGAGCCCGAACTCGAAGAAGAGGCTTTGCGCGCGAACGGCCAAGGGCAGGAGGTGACGGTCGAGCGCCAGAGCTCTCGAGCGATCGGCCGGGCCGGTCGCATATCGTCGCGCCTTCCGGCAAGGCGCAGGATCTGGCGCTGGCGTCCGGCGGAGCCGGGCCTGTTTCGGGGCAAGTTCGCGGCGCAGGAACTGGGGCTTTATCGCTGAGCCAGGGCGATCTGACCGCGCTGGTCATTGTCGGGCCCGAAAATCCGCTCGAATATCGCGAAGTGGTCTCGACCACCGAAAAACTGCGGCCTCTGGCCGAGGCCAGCGGCGGCTCAGTGCGTCGGATCGGCGGGGAGGGCGCGGCGATCGAGATGCCGCGACTCGTCGCCATGCGCGACAGCCCCGTTTATGCCGGGTCGGATTACATCGGCATCCGCCGCACCGGGGCGAGCGTGGCGCGGGGTCTGAAACTGACGCCGCTGGCGGTTGGTTTGTTCGGTCTGCTGGTCGCGCTCGGCGCCCTCATCGCCGCCTGGGCTTACGAGGGATGGCGCAAGGGTTGAGCGCGGCGACGATGTCTTTCTTCATCCATAGACTTCGGCCATAATCAGCGTCGTGGCGCACCACATCCAAAAGTCGGCGCCTTCTTCATTCCGCAGGGATCGGCCGCCTACATCGCCTTTGTCGCCTCTGCCTGCGTCCTGTTTGTCGGCCTGTGCTGGCTCAAGGGCGAGCCGCCCCGCTGGCGCTGGGGCGTCAGGGATTGAGGGGCGGCCTCGGCGGTTTGGACATTCACGCGGCTTGCGGTTCCGCTGGTTCGCCGGATTCGCATGGCCCGTCGAAATTTGGCGCCAGGCGTTTGAGGTTGGAGATGGCCCGTCCGACATGCTCCATGGCGCCAATGACCGAAGGGTTTGCCGTGCCGGCCATTTCCAGCTCGGCCATAGCGAAAGAGAGATTGATCAGAGCAATCTCGGCAACATACTCAGCACTCATCGCCATTGGGGCGCTCCATCTACGCTGACAATCGCCATCACGGTAAACCAGCGTTAAGCCGGCTGGTGTTTGACGCAGAACAATTCTTTTGATCTTTGTCATGATGGTTAATCTGTTTCCAGAACGTAATTGGTTACACGATTGCGTGGCCTTGGCGCGACATCATCGACACAAACAAATCTCGCCGCCTCGGGGGACAAGGCGGCGGGAGACGCAGCGCCAAGGTTGAGCCAGCTTATGAGCCTCAACTTATACGCGCAAGCAACCGCCGGGTTGTAATGCGATGACCCTCTTGATGTCTGATCAAGCATGCTCGAGCGGAGCTAGAGCATGGCGCCATTGAGCGAGGGCAGGAATCGTCGGCGGGAGCGCTGTTTGCAACACAAACGGCGCAATCAACAATTCTGGTGACGCTACAGCCTGTTAGAGGGCAGCCTGAGGCAAGTTTGGCCTCCTATTGTCATCCCGCGATGTTGAATCCTTGAGAACGCTGCGATTGGCTCTTGATATGGTGGAAAAACGTGATGAATCACGCGTCTAACTGCGCCTCGCTTCGAGTGGTTGGCGACAATCGCGCCGATTTGCTCCCTGATCGCGCGTCCGGCAAGCTCCTTCGGTCCGCAGTCGCTATCGTCGCCGCATGGGCGATGGGCGCCGGTTCATCGCGGGCCTCCGATCTCGTCGTCAATGCGCCGCCGGCAATTGGAGCCGCGCCAACCCCGAGCGACGCCTATGAGCTCAACCTTCTCTATACCGGGGAGTTTTGGAACAATATTGATGGCGGACTTCGTCTCGGCCCGTCCTATATGTACAATATTGACGGTCGTTTTCAGGTCGATACTGGAAAGGCGTTTGGCTGGACCGGCGGCCAGTTCGTGTTCGAATCCTGGTACGCCAATTCTGTTTCCACCGGAAACACCTATGTCGGCGCGGTCGATCAGCAGAGCCCGATCGACACCGCGGCCAATGTCCCGATATTCCGTATCTACCAACTCTATTACGATCAGGCCTTCGGTAATACGGGCATCCGGTTTGGCGTTTACGACCTGGAGACGGAATTCGCCAACACCAAGCCGATGGCGCTCTTTCTGAGCAAGAACCTGACCTGGGCGACATCGCTCGACCAGGCCGGAACCATGCCGCAAAACGGATTGGTCGGCCCTGGAAACTACCCCTACACGCCTCTCGCGCTCAGGTTTTTGGAGACACTCGGCAATAATTTCAGCATGAAGCTCGTCATAGCCGACGGCGCCGCCGACAATCCCCAGAATCGCGCCAACAATTCCATCCGGTTTTCGTCGGCCTATGGCGCCTTGATCATGGGCGAACTCGATTATACGCCGGGCAAGTATGAAAAGCTGATGGTCGGCGCGTGGACGCTCACGTCGAAACTTCCAGCACTTGGAGAATTCAATCCCGATGGCTCTCAGCGCGAAGTCTACGGCGAGGCTGGCGCCTATCTTGGCGGCGCAACGCGGCTCTATAGCCCGGAGCCAAAGCGCGGCCTCGACGGGTTCTTCACGTTTGGCGTCACCACGCCAACGTCCACCAATGTCGCGGAATCCTTAAACGCAGGCTTGGCTTATACCGGTCTGTTCGATTGCCGCCCCACGGACAAAATTGGCGTTTCGGTCAACGTCAACGCCGCCAGCGCTCCCTACATGAATATGCAGCTTGCGATGGGCACTCGTATCTACAATTACGAAACGAGCTTTGAAGGGACTTATCGCGCTAAAATCAACAACTGGATCACCGTTCAACCCGATATACAATATATTGTTCATCCAGACTATGTCCTCAAAAACGATCTCATCGTCGGGGTTCATTTTGAGATTGGCCACGTATTTGACTGGTAAAGCATCAATTATACTTGGTTTTCTCGAAACGAACGAACAGGACGGGATGCATGAAAAAAATAGTCCTATTGTTGTTGATTTTATTGGCGGCTGTGCCGGCCAGTCAAGTCTTCGCCCGCGGCGGACAAGCCGCGGACGACTGCCCCCCAGGCAGCAAGGATCCCGATTGCAGTGGCAAGTAGTCGCGGAAATTTAGCCGATCGCAGGTGGAAACAAATCAATCGAGAGAACGTCGAATGCGCCTGCATCTCAAAATCCTGCCGAAAATACTGCTGCTTCTGAGCCTGCTTGCGCTGGTCGCCTTGGCGGGGACCGTGTTCTCCACCCATAAAATGCGTTTGATCGACGACACCTATGGCGATCTGATCGATGGACCGGGCAAGGCCAATCTCGCAATCGCACGCGCCAATCGCAATCTCGTCTATGTCGATCGCTCCATCTACCGGCTGATCGCCGAGGAGAGCGAGGATGGCATCCAGCAGGCGACGAAGGAGATTGCTGATTCTGCGCGCCTATTTCCGCAAGCAGGTCAAGGTCTCCAGCTCGGCCATGCCGTCCAGGGCGTCCGACTTCGAAAAGATCGGCACAATGTTCGAAGCCGCCATGGAAAAGGGCTGCGCGGAGACCCTTGCGCTGGCGAAATCGGGGGGGATGGCGGACAAGAAAACGGCCGCGACCGCAATGCGCGAACACTGCGATCCCGCCATGAACGAGGTCATGTTGAGCATCAGCGCGCTCACAAACCGCATTCTCAAGATCAACGACGAAAGCTCCGAAGCGGCGTTGGCGGTCACCAATTCGACCATCCGCACCACTTACGCCCTGGTGCTGGGAGGATCGGCGATCGTCCTGCTTCTCGTCGCCGGAGGCGTGTTGTGGTCGATCACGCTGCCAATAACCCACCTCGAGCGGCGCATGAGAAACCTGTCGCAAGGCGATGTGCAAACAGCGATCGAGGGTTGCGAGCGAAAGGACGAAATTGGCGCGATGGCGCGCGCGGTCCTGATCTTTCGCGACAACGCCATAGCGCGCGCCGCTCTGGAAGACGCGGCCCTCCTCGAAAGGCAGAGAGAACGTCAACGCCAGTCGCAGATGGAACATTTGATCGGCAAATTTCGGGCTTCGGTCGGCGATATCGTCAGCTCCGTCAATACCGGTGTCGGCGCCATGAGCGGAACGGCGGCTACCCTGGAAGAAGCCGCGTTGCGCGCCGAACAGACTGCGGGTTCGGCCAGAATGGCGGCCTCCGAGTTCGTCGCAACATATTTCCGCCGTTTCCGCGGCGGCGGAGCAACTTACGGCATCGATCACGGAAATATCGACGCAGGTGCGAGGGACCAGTGACCGTGTGGGCAAGGCGACCGAATGCGCCCGCCAGACCGTTCTCAGCGTCTCAAGTCTCGCCCAGCTTGCGGATAAAGTCGGCGCGATCGTCGAGATGATCCGCTCGATCGCCCAGCAGACCAATCTGCTTGCGCTGAACGCAACCATTGAAGCCGCCCGGGCTGGTGAAGCGGGCAAGGGCTTTGCGGTTGTAGCTTCGGAAGTCAAGACGCTCGCAGGGCAAACCGCGATCGCCACGGACGAAATCGCCACGCAGGTCGCGGCCATCCAGGCGGCGACACATTGCGCGGTGCAAGAAATTCGTTCGATCACCGGCGCGGTGGCGGAAATCGATACGCTGACGACGGCGGTCGCGTCTTCAGTCGAGCAACAAAGCCACGCGACCAATGAAATCGCCCGCGCCATGTCGAGAGCTTCCGACGGTTCCACCACCGCGACGAAAAATGTCGAGAATGTCGCCCAGGTGATTTGCGAAACCAGTTCCGAGGCTGGCCGGGTGACCACGGCGACAACACTGTTGTCGCATTCGGCGGGCAGGCTGACCGAAGCCGTTGAAGCCTTCCTTCGCGAGCTGACGCAGGATGTCAAAGATCAACGCGCGGCGGTTCGCCGGCGTTCGACACAGGCGGTCATCGTGTGCTCCGATGCATCGCGATTGCCAACCAAGCTGGTCGACATTTCCGAAACGGGCGCCAAACTGGTCGCGACGGATACGCTCCGGGAGGGGGACACCGTCATCATGGAATTTGAAGACAAGACCAGCGTGTCGGCGCAGGTGGTCTGGCTCCGGGATGGATTTGCAGGCGCGCACTTCGCCCAGCCGCTTAGTTCGCTCGCATCCGGATGCGCCGCTTGAAACACACGGCCCGCGAAGGGCCGATCAATGCGAGGTATAATTTGGCGAAGGGCCGAAGAACATAGCTCGCCCCGCATTTGCGCGCAAAACCCGAAATTTTCATCTTTTACTTTTTCACACCCGCTTGAACAGCGGACTGCGGATTTGCTGGGCGTCGGCCGCCGAGAAGAATTTTTCGGTGTAGATGTCGCGCTCGAACAGGCGCCCCTGCATCAGGGTGGAGATGCAGGCCTCGATCATCAGCGGCGGCCCGCAGAGATAGGCCTTGTGGCCGCGGAAATCATTGTTGAAATGCTCCCTGGCGGCCTCATGGGCGTATTGGCGCCGCCCATCCCAGTCGCTGCCTGCGGGCTCGTCCGACAAGGCGGCTATATAGGTGAAATGCGGATGCGCCGCGGCCAGCGCCAGGAATTCGTCGTGGTCGTAGAGTTCCTGCCGGTTGCGCGCGCCGTTGATCAGCGTGATCGGCAGGGTCGACCCCTCGGCCAGCAGGTCGAGGATCATCGAACGCGGGCTGGAAAGCCCGGAGCCGCCGGCAATGAAGATCGACGGCGTCTGCGCGGATTTGCGCACGAAGAAGCGGCCGTAAGGCCCGTTCAGGGACAGGCTGTCGCCGACGCTCAATTCCTTGTGCAGCCAGGACGTCGCCGCGCCGCCCGGCACGATCCGGACATTGAACTCCAGTACATTTCCCTGCGAGGGCGCGTTGGCCAGCGAGAAGGCGCGCGCGCCGATCCCGCCGGGAATGACGAGATTGACATATTGGCCGGCCTGGAAATCGAGGATTTCGTTATCGTCGAGCGTCAGCCAGATGCCCTTGATGGTCGGGGTCAAAGTCTCGATCCGCGTCACCACCCCGGTAAAATCGCGCACCGGAATGGACCGCTCGTCCTCGTCGACATCGATTTCGGCTTCGATGACGCAATCGTCTTCCAGCGTCGCGCAACAGGCGAGCGTCATCCCCTCCTCGCGCTCATATTCCATCAGGGCGAAACTGGAGGCGGCGCCGTGATCGATCTCGCCGTCAGTCACCTTGACCTTGCAGGTGCCGCAATAGCCCTGTCCGCAGGCGTGCGGCAGATGGATGCCCGCGCGCAGCGCCGCGTCGAGAATGGTCTGGCCGTCCTCGACCTCGATCGTCTGGTCGAGGGGCTCGATGCGCAATTCGTGGCTCATGGATGTCCTGTGAAGGCGTTCTGGATCAATGGCCGTCATTGCGGGCGCAGGCGAAGCAATCCATCCCCAAAGCCCGGGGATGGATTGCTTCGTCGTTTCACGCCTCGCAATGACGGCGCTGGAGTTGTCGGAAAGACGTCAGTATCCCGAGCCGTTCAGCCCGTTGAGGCCCGGCGTGGTGAAGCGGATCAGGTCCTTGTGGCCGATGCCGTTCTCGGCAAGGCTTTTCGACGGATCGGGCGTGAAAACCTCCTCCGAGTTCTGCCAGATCACCTTGTCCCACTCGATATGCTCGAAATCCGGATGGTACTCATAGCTTTCCTTGATATAGGCCAGCAATGTCGCGAAAGGCGTGCCCGGCGCCATCGTGACCACGAAGGGCCGCGAGAACATGCGGTGCATTTCCCAATTGACGTAGAGAAGCTGCTTGCCCTTGTAGTTCGCCAGCGCGTCCCGGGAGGGAAGGTCATAGGCTCCGATCGATGCCACGCTCATGGTCTTTCCCTTCAGTTCTTGGTGGCGAGATTGCGCCAGGCGGCGAAATTGGCCTGGTCCTGCGAGCCGTTGAAATCGCCGGTCGCCGCCTTGTCGAGCCGCCAATAGTCCGCGCACATGCGCGGCCGGGTTGAAGTCGGGCGCGTTGACGTCGACGCCTTCAGGCGCGCAATTGCCCTGCAGCACCTGATGCGAGGAGATATAGGCCTGGACGTATTTTTCCGGCTCGTTCTCGAAAATCTCCTGGCAGAAATCCGAGCAGAAATGGAACTTCTCGCCTTTGAACTGGGTCGAGCGGAAGCACGTCTTCATGGGGTCGGCGGGGTCGTTGTACTTGATGGTGTTGACGCAGACCTGGCAGTTCATCGGCGCGGTCTTGTTGTTGAAGCGCTTGCCGGCCTTTTCCATCTTGTCCCAATATTCCAGGGTCGGACGGTAGAATTTGTCGAAGGTGTTGGGATATTTCTCCGCAGAGCCAGTCGAGCTCTTCCTTCTCGGGCATCCAGGTGTGGAACGGCGTCGCCTCTGGCTTCATGTAGAAGCCGATCCACGACTGGTGGGTGACGTGTTCCTTTTCGGCGACGGTCTGGGCGAAGCATTTCGGGATTTTCACGCCATAGCGCGCGAGATCGTTGAACAGCGCCGCGCCGTTCTGCTCGAAATACATCTCCCAGGCTTCCTTGAAGCTCATGATGCGCTTCGGCAGCATGTAATCCATCATCATGCCGACGGCGCCGAGCTTGCGCGTGCCGCGCCAGGTCCATTTGTCGATCCAGCGCTGGACGATGGGCAGGTTGTCCGGGTCCTGCTCCAGCATGAACTTGATGCATTCGAGGCCGAGCGTCATGTGGCGCGCCTCGTCCGACTGGGCCGAGAAGCCGACGGTCATCGCCGCCATGTCGCCGTTATAGGCGGCGCCCGAAATGAAGGGCACGAACAGGATATTGGTCAGCACATATTCGAAGGCGAAGCCGATCGCGACCATGAATTCGAACGGACCGGCGGTCACCGCGTCGTCGAAGAACGACTTGCCGTCGGAAAGGTACCACATGCGCGACTGCTGGTGGGCGAACTCGTCCATGCCATTGTAGAAGCGATTGTAGTTCGAGATGGAATGGATCTGCGTCTGGAAGTGGCGGTACTCGTCGACCGCCTGCATCAGGCAGGCGACGCGCGGGCCGGCGCCGACCATCTGGCGGCCCATGTTGGTGAAGCCGCGCGCAGCCATGAGTTCGAGCGGCGGCGTCGAACCCAGGAACAGCTTCAGCACATTGATGTAGCGGCCGTCGGTCACGGTCAGGTGGCCGTTGTTCTGGTTGAAGGCCTCCAGGATCGCGTAGAGCTTGCGCTCCTTTTCGGCCTGGTACTTCCAATAGGCGTCCATGGTCAGGCGGAACGGGTCCTCCCACCGGTTCCAGTCGTGGATCTTGATCCCCTCATAGGTGGTCTGGGGAAAGATTTTCTCCATCGGCTGGTACGTCGTGTCCCAGGCGAGATCACGGGTCATGAGCGTATAACGCTCCTTCAGGCCAAGCTTCTTGGCGACTTTGATGTCCATGGGGCTGCTCTCCCGAAGCGTTTTCGAAGAAAACGCGTCAAAACGAAAAAAGGCTTTTCAGTTCCAGCTCAGGCTGAACTCGTCGTCGGTTTCGTCGAGATGGCCTGAAATGGTGATGAGGTGGACCTGCAATTCCTGCAGATCGAATTTCCGGCCCATGATCTCTTCCACCGTGGCGCGCTTGATGACGAGGCGCCCGGGCGCGTCGACCTTCACCATGGCCGGCTGCTCCACGACGGTCGCCTCGGGATTGTCTTCGAGGATAGCCTCGACGATGCAGCGGGTGTCTTCGTTCTTCTGAAAGGCGATGAAGGCGTTCGAAATCATGTCTGGTCCTTTCAGACGGCGAGGCCGGCTTTGGCGGCGCGACGGTCGAGGGTCTGGATCGATTCGTCGAGCGCGGCCTCGGCGTCCGGTCCGAAGGCCATTGCGGCTATGGGGGCGAGCGCCTCTGCGGCGCGCGCGCGCCAAGCCCTGAACCAGGCGGAAAGCGTCTCGGCATTGTCCGGATTTTCCGCGGCGGCCACCTTGAGCACGGCGTCGAGCCATTTGGCGTTCTCGAACGCCCACTCGCCCTGAAAGCGCGTCAGCATCGAGATGACGGGTCCATAGAGTCCGTTGAGCTTGTCGTTGAGGCGGTCGTAGATCAGATGGAACAGCAGGCCTTCAAGCACGACATTCTGGGCGACGAGGACCTCGAACCAGTCCTGCTCGACCATGATGTCTTCGACGTAGCGGCGCAGGCCCTGCCAGGCCGGGGCGTTCAGCCAGGCGTCCTTGGCGGCGGCGAGCGCATCGAGATCGTCGAAGGCCATGCCGAGACGGGTGATGTACTGGGCGATGCCCAGCTGGTCCATTGAAGCGTAGGTCGCCGCCTGCGAGACGGCGATGCCATAGCTGAAGGACCCGACGTAGGAATTGTTGATGTTCGAGGCGTAGGCGACATGGCGCAGCGGCAGGATCACGGTCTGCGCCAGCTTGCGACCCTCTTCGGGATAGGCTTGGGCGAGACCTTTTTCCTCGACCAGGTCGAAGTCGGCTTCGGCGGCGTCCTGCATGCGGGCGCGGGCGAGCGTCCAGGCGCCATAATAAAACTGGCGCGGGTCCTTGAGCGCGTACCAGTCCTTCATGGTGATCTTCGTCCGCCGCGGGTCGAATATGTCGAAAGCGGGGTCCCAGGTCGGCCGGTAGTGGAAATTTTCCACCGGCTGGAGGTCCATCGTGCCCTCGACATAGCGCGAAGCCGGCTTGTTCCCTCCCGGGCGCCGGGCAAGATGCCCGAAATTCTGGCGCAAGGGTTTTAACGCGATCGTCCGCAAATCCAGTTGCATTTTCCGGTTCCTCAGATGTCCCAGGCGTTGGCTGTCAGCGGAAGCGCTGATGCGTCGCGTCGTGCATGTTCCAGTTGAAATCCGCGGCGTCGCCAGCGGCGGTCGAGCCGAGCGCGTCGAGATGTTCGACCTTGTTGTCGCGGCAGAATTCCTCGAAGGCCGCGCGCGGCATGACCAACTCGACGCACAGGTCCGGATCGCCGACGGCGAACATGAACTCGACCATTCCGTTCGGCCGTTCATTCGTTACGCTAACGAATTTTCGAAGCCTTTCGAGCGCATTCCGGCCCATGGCGACCACTCCCTGAATTCCCGCGCTTTTGGCGGGTTATTGCTTGTCCGGCCATAAAGCCATTAATTAACATGTTAGTTAATGGACCTTTGGGAGAAACACTTGCACTTTTCCTGCCTCAGCTGGCGCCGCTGGCGCGAAACTGACTGGGGCTTTGTCCGGTCCGCTTGGCAAAAAAGCGGGAAAAATAAGCCGGGTCCGCGAAGCCCAACTGAAAGCAGATTTCGCCGATCGGCGTTCCCGTATAACGCAGCAGTCGCCGGGCTTCCTGCAGAATTCTTTCGTGCACGATTTCCTTGGGCGGCTGGTCGGCCATCCGCCGGCAGATGTCATTGAGCCGCGCTTCGGTCACCGACAAACGGCTGGCATAGTCGCCAAGTGTGATGTGATCGCGAAAATGAGCCTCGACCATATCACAGAATTGCAGGAAGAGAGACATGTCCGGCGCGCGCTCGGCCCGCAGGGCGCCGTCGGGCGCCTGCATTGTCATGATCCGGCTGAGATGGATGAAAAAACACTGTCCCAGGGCCTGCAGAGCGGCCGCCCGACCGGTCTTGTCGCCAAGATACTCCGTTTGCAGCAATTCCACGACGCGTACCAGCGCATCGAATTCGGGCCGCCAGTCGCCGAGCAAGGTTTCCAGTTCCAGAAAAACGGGTTCGCGCAACAGGCCATCGGGCCATTGGCCCGGAGTCTGCTGAGCCCAGCGCCGAACTGCCTCCTGACGCACGGTCAGTACGTGCCCATCCGTGTCGTCGTCGGAATAGAAGGAATGTGGCGCCGTGGGGGGGGTGAAGATCAGCACGGGGGCCTTGCCCCGGTAGCCGCGTCCGTCCAGATTGAGGTGAATGTAGCCTTTGGTCAGCACATGCGCCTGAAAGAAGCAGTAATGCCGGTGGACGGGAGTGTTGCGGCCGAAAAAATCGGCCAGTCGGCCAAAAGTCTCGTAATGGATTTCGCCCTCGGGATCGCGCTGATCGTAAACGCGGCCGATGTGGATGTCGGCGATGACCTGCGGTCTTGAATCGGGAGGAGCTTGTTTCATCGCTGACCTTGCGCCGGCGCCAAGGCGCAACGGGCTGAAAACACGTGGGACGCGCGCATTGAGACTAGCAAAATGCGACTGCCGGCGGCAAGATAGCTAACATGTTAGTTTTCTTTCTGGTATGTTTTCGGGGATGAATTCTTGAAGGCTGCAACTGGTTCATGACCGACGCCATCCCCTATCGCAACTTGCCGCTGAGCTTGCTGCGCGCCCGCGAAGCCGTTTTGTGCCATTTTCGTCCGATACTCACCCAGTTTGGCCTTACTGAGCCACAGTGGCGGATTATCCGCGCCTTGCTTGACGCCGGAGAACTGGAGCCGCGCGAAATTTGTGAAATTTGCCAGATTTTAAGTCCCAGCCTGACGGGCGTTCTGTCGCGGATGGAAGAAACGGGATTGGTGACGCGCAAGCGCATGGCGGGGGACCAGCGCCGCCTTATCGTGGGCTTGACCGAGAAATCGCGGAAACTGGCCGAGGATCTGCGTCCACTGATCATTCGCCAGTACAAGCTGATCGAACAGGCCTACGGACCTGAATTGATGGCCGAGCTTTACGCCGTCACCGACCGCCTGCTGCAGGTCGCGCAATCGACCGCTCCCGCCACGGTCTTGCTCTCACAAAACCCCGGCGAGTGAGCGCAGCGGCCATTCCCACATTGCGTCTGGGACGCAATTGGCGCCGTCGCCTCTATTTCTATTGCGAATTCGTAGTTAACACGTTAACCACCTAAGGGTGAGACATGGCGCGGCCAAATGGCGAAAAGCGGGAACATGAACGAACGCCCTGCAAAGACAGACCCTCGGGAAACCACGGAAGCCAGCTCAGCCGGCGGCGGACGAGTCCGGTTGCGCGATTTCTCCCGTTCGCTTCCCATGGCCTTGTTGCGGGCGCGGGAGGCGGTCATGCGCCACTTCCGCTCTGGGCTGCGTCATTTCGACATCACGGAACAGCAATGGCGGGTGTTGCGGGCGCTGTCCTCGATATCCGAGATCGAAGTCACGCGGCTCGCCGGCGCGACCTTCCTGCTCGCGCCGAGTCTTTCCCGCATTCTCAAGGATCTGGAAAACCGCGGCCTCATCGTCAAGCGCATCTCGGACGAGGACCAGCGTTTCGGCCTGGTTTCGCTGACGTCGGAAGGCAGGAGCTTTATCGAAGCGGTCGGCGCATCTTCGGAGCGCATCTATCAGGAACTCAGCGGGCGCCTGGGCGAAGAGCGGCTGGCAGAGCTCATGCTGCTGTTGCGAGAGACCGAGCGCTTGCTCGGCGAAGGCGACCTGATTCAGTTTGAGCCCGGCGACGGCAAGCCGCGGCGGCGCTGAACCTTCCATTGCATCAACCGCGCCTTTCGCGCCAAAGAAACGCTCATGACCAAGTTTTCCATTCTTGATCTCGCGCTCGTTCCGCTGGGAGGCGGTCCCGGCGACGCCTTGCGGAACATGATCGACCTCGCCCGACACGCCGACGGTCTCGGCTATGAACGCTTCTGGCTGGCGGAGCATCACAACGCCCTTGGCGTCGCCAGCGCCGCAACGTCCGTGCTGATCGGACAGGTCGCGGCCGCGACGACCCGGATCCGCGCCGGCGCTGGCGGCGTCATGCTGCCGAACCATTCGCCCATGGTGATCGCGGAGCAGTTCGGCACGCTGGAAGAATTGTTCCCCGGCCGCATCGATCTGGGATTGGGGCGCGCGCCCGGCACGGATCAGCGGACGCTTCGGGCCCTGCGCGTCGATCCCGCTGCGGCGGACCACTTCCCCGACGACGTGCTGGAGCTTCAGGCCTTTCTCGCGCCCGCCAAGCCGGACCAGACCCTGCGCGCCGTGCCGGGGCACGGGACCAACGTGCCGCTGTGGATCCTCGGCTCCAGCCTCTATGGCGCGCAGCTCGCGGCGCATCTAGGGCTGCCCTACGCCTTCGCGTCGCATTTCGCGCCCGACGCGCTGGACGCCGCGCTGCTCATGTATCGCGACCGCTTTCGCCCCTCCCGTCAGCTTGAGCGTTCCTATGCCATGGCGGCGGTCAATGTCTTTGCCGCCGACACCGACGCAGAGGCGGCGCGCCTCTTCACCTCGGCCCAACAACGTTCGCTTGGCATCATCCGCAACGATCGGGGCTTGCTGCCGCCACCCGTCGAGACCATGGACGACCTCTGGTCGCCGCATGAAAAAATGCAGGTGGGGCGGATGCTGGCCTGCTCGATTGTCGGTTCGCGGGAAACGGTGCGCCGGGGGATGGAACAGTTCATCGCCCGGACCGGCGCCGACGAAGTCATCGTCGCTGCGGCGATCTACGATCACGCCGCGCGTCTTCGCTCCTATGAAATCCTCGACGAGGTGACGAGGGCGCTCGTGCCTGCGGCGTGATCCAGAATCCGCCCTGCTCCGCGGGGAGGGCTCTAGTCAAAACGATAGGCGGAAATGGTCGTCTCCATCACACGGTCGCTGAAAACGCGCTTCCCCGCGCCGCTTTCGGCCGCGCCCGCGGCGACCATGAGCGGAATGAGATGTTCTTCCTGCCGTTCGGGATGGCATAGCCGCGCCGCCGGGGCCTTGGCCCAAGCGGCAAGACCAGCGTTTCTTCGCGCCGAATCCGGGTTTTCGATCGTCGTCGTCAGCCAGGTGTCGAACTCGTCCGAAATCGGTCCAAATCGCGGATCGCCGTAGCCGCGCATGTTATGGAAGCTCATGCCGCTGCCGACGATCAACACGCCCTCGTCGCGCAGGGGCGCCAGCGCGCGGCCAGCGGCCAGATGCGCTTCCGGGTCCAGGTCGGCGCGAACCGACAGGGTGACGACCGGGATCTCCGCGTCGGGAAAAACCAGTTTGAGCGGGATGAAGACGCCATGGTCGAAGCCGCGTGTGGCGTCTTCCTCGGCGCCGACTCCGGCGGCGTCCAGCAGCGCCTTGGTCCTCGCCGCAAGCGCCGGGGCGCCCGGCGCATCATAGCGCAGCTGATAAGTGTGTTTGGGAAAGCCATAATAATCATAGATCAACGCCGGCTTGGCGCCGCTGCCGACGCAAAAGCGCGGCGTCGTCCAGTGCCCGGATATGAGCAGGACGGCCTTGGGCCGTTCCGGAAGGGAGGCCGCCATGTTCTTCAAAAAATCGCCCATTTTCGTCCAGGCGTCAGGCGGGTTCCAGTCCATGAAGAAGCAAGGGCCGCCTCCATGCGGAATGAAGAAGGTCGGCATTTTCGGGGGCGAAATTTCAGCGGTCATTTGTTGCAGGTCCGTCATTTGTTTGCGGTCGCGGTCACGTCGATGGTGACGTCAACCTCCAGCGCCACCCATTGGCCGCTGGCCCAGTCGCCCTGGCCGACGCCGTAGTCGGTGCGGATCAAGGGGACGTGGCCTTTGGCGCGGGCCTTGGCGCCGTCGATTTCAAGCGTGAAGGGCAAGGTCAGGGAATGGGAGACGCCGCGCAGGGTCAGATCCCCGACGGCCTCATAGGCGCCCGGAGCCGTCCGCCGAATGGTGTTGCTCTCGAACTGCGCCTTGGGGAAATCGCGCGCCGCGAACCAATCCTTTTCGGGCAGGGCCGTATCCTTTTGCGGATCGCCGGTGACGGCGCTGGCGACATCGACCGTCACGTGGATATGCGATGTTTCCAGATGATCGGGATCGAAGGCGATGTCCGCAATAAAGCGGGTGAACTTGCCCTTGAACGCCTCGCCGGCCTGGGTTCCTGAAAAGCCTAGCGTGCTCTGCGCGGGATCGAGCGTCCAGTTGGCGGCTTCCGCGCGCGGCGGGACGGCGACGAGGGCGACGGCCAGCAGAGCCAGCACGGCGACGGTTTGCTTGCGTCGGCGCGGCAGCATGCGCGCCAGCACGTCGTCGCGGACGAGGAAATGATGGCGCAACGCCGCGGCGACATGGCCGATGATCACGGCAATGAAGAGCCAGGCCCCAAAGCGATGCGCCAGTTTGAAGACCGCCTCGGCCGGCGCCTTGTCGGGCAGCGTCGAGAGCACTGGCAGGTGCGGCCATGGGATCACGCCGAACAAGACTGTGGGGATGTTGAGCCTGGCGACGGAGACCAGCGCCCAGCCGGAGAGCGGCAGGGCGAACAGGAAGAGGTAGAGCATCAAATGGCCGCCATGGGCGGCCTTCCGCTCGAGCGCAGGCATGGAGGCCGGCAACTCCGGCGGCGGCCGCATCAGCCGCCAGCCAAGCCGCAGGATGGCCGCCAGCAGGATGACGACGCCGATCGACTTGTGAAGCTGATAAAGCTGGAACAGCCGCATCGGGGACAGCGTGACATGCTTCATCGTCAGGCCGATAGCGATCAGCGCGAAGATTCCGAGCGCCATGATCCAATGAAGGAAGATCGCAAAACCGCTGTAACGGTCGCCGGGATGAGACATGGGTTTGGTTTTCCGCCGTGTGGAAGGGCGGCGTCGCGGCAAACCGGCCAGCGTCGCCAATCTCATGTTATTTAGTCTCCAGACCGGCGGAATGCATAGCGCGGAATTTTCGAACGAAACCATCGGGTTTCCCGATAGGTCTAAGTCCGCTCGTGCTGACGCTCCATCATCCAGCCCGGATATTCAGGCGGCAGGGCGCTGACCTTGTCCAGAGTTTCCAGCTCCTGCGCGGTCAGGGCAAGTTCCGTCGCGGCGAGATTGTCATCGAGCTGTTCGATGGTCTTGGCGCCGACGATCACCGAAGTGACGACGGGCCGATGCAGCAGCCAGGCCAGGGCGATACGCGCGACCGACACGCCCCTGGACTCGGCGATGGGGCGCATGGCGTCGATGCAATCAAACGCTCGCGCCTTGTTGACCGGCGGGAAGTCGAACGTCGCCCGGCGTGCGCCTTCCGGCCCCTTGCCATCGCGGTCGAATTTTCCAGACAGCAAGCCGCCGGCCAGCGGACTCCAAACCATCAGGCCCACGTTTTCGGACAGCAGCAGCGGCGCAATCTCGCGCTCCAGATCGCGCCCCGCGATGGTGTAATAGGCCTGCAGGCTGGCGAGTCGCGAAAGGTTATTTTTCTCCGCTAATCCCAGCGCCTTCATGATTTTCCAGGCCGGCCAGTTGGAGACGCCGACGTAGCGCACAAGCCCCTGGCGCACGAGATCGTCGAGGGCGCGGATCGTCTCCTCGACCGGCGTCCTCTGGTCGAGGCCGTGAATCTGATAGAGGTCGATATAATCCGTGTCGAGCCGCTTCAGGCTCGCCTTGACCCCATCCATGATGTGGCCGCGCGTCGCGCCCCGGTCGTTGGGTCCCGGCCCGGTCCTTCCAAACACCTTCGTCGCCAGCACGACATCCGAACGCTTGCGGCCTGAGTTTTTCAGGGCTCGCCCGGTGATTTCCTCCGACAGCCCTTCCGAATAGACATCCGCCGTGTCGATGAAGTTCACGCCAGCTTCGAGCGCCCGGGCGACGACCGCGTCGGCGCCCGTCTGTTCGACCTTGCCTATGGCGGGCCAGATGCCGCCGCGCCCGCCGAAAGTCATGGCGCCGAGACAGATTTCCGACACCTGAAGCCCCGTGCCGCCAAGAGATTTGTAGCGCATGTCGTCTCCATGAATTTGAGGGACTAGACTTTTTTCAGCGCCGTTTCGCGCAATCCGGCGAGCGTCGCGGTGGGCGTGATCGCCTCCGGGTCGACCTTCACGTGCAGAATGGATGGCAGGCCACTGGCCCGCGCACGCGCGAAAGCCGGCATGAAATCTTCGGTTCGTTCGACGCTTTCGCCGTGTCCCCCGAAAGCGCGGGCATAGGCGGCAAAATCGGGATTGCGCAATTGGGTTGCGACGACGCGCCCGGGGTAACGCCGCTCCTGGTGCATCCGGATCGTCCCATACATGGCGTTGTCGATCACCACGACAATGATAGGCAGGTCATATTGCACTGCCGTGGCGAATTCCTGCCCGTTCATCAGGAAATCGCCATCGCCGCAAAAGCAGACGACGAGCCGGTCGGGCCGCAGCCTTTGCGCGCCGACGGCGGCAGGCGCGCCATAGCCCATCGAGCCGGAGACGGGCGCCAGTTGCGTGGCGAATTGCCTGAAGCGGAGGAAGCGCCCGGTCCAGATGGTGAAATTGCCGGCGCCGCTGGCGATGATGGCGTCGGGAGGCAAGGCGTCGCGTAGCGCCGTGATGATTTCGGTCATCTGTACTGCGCCCGGGCCGGCAGGCGCGCCCTGCGACCAGACGAGGTAATCCTTGCGCGCCTGCTCTCGCTCGCCCGCCCATGCAATTGGCGTCGGGGGCGCGAGGCCATCGAGCGCGGCGGCGAATCCCGGAGGGCTGGCGATGACGCCGAGCTCTGGCTGATAGACACGGCCAATCTCGTTCGCATCGGCATGGACGTGGACAAGCTTCTGGCGCGGCGTGGGGATGTTCAGGAGCTGGTAGCCCTGCGCAGGAATCTCCGCCAGCCGGCCGCCGATCAGCAGGACCAGATCGGCGTTCTCGATCCGCGCGCGCAATTTCGGATTGGGGCCAATGCCGAGCTCGCCGATGTAACAGGCGTGATCATTGGGGAACAGGGTCACACGGCGGAATGACGCGGCGACCGGCAAGTCGAATTTTTCCGCGAAGCGCACCAGTGAAGCGCGGGCCTTTTCGGTCCAGCCAGACCCGCCAACGAGGACGACCGGGCATTTCGCGTCGCGCAGCAGATCCTGCAAGCGCTCCATTTGCGGCGGACCGGGCCAGATCTCGACTGGCTCGACTCTCAGAGCGTCGGCGACCCCCGCCGTTTCCGTCAACATGTCCTCGGGAATGGCGATGACCACCGGCCCCGGACGTCCCTGCATGGCGACATGGAAGGCGCGGGAGACAATCTCGGGAATGCGTGCGGGATCGTCGATCTCAACCGCCCATTTGGCGGTCGATCCGAACAGGGCGCGATAATCCATTTCCTGGAAGGCGCCGCGCTCCTTCATGCCGCGCGCCACCTGGCCGATGAACATGATCAGCGGCACGCTGTCGTGCTCGGCGATGTGGATCGCATGGGCGGCGTTGGCGGCGCCGGGGCCCCGCGTCACGAAGACAATGCCGGGGCGCCCGGTAAGGCGCGCGGCGGCGTCGGCCATCATGCCGGCGCCCGCTTCCTGGCGGCAGACGGTCAGCTGGATCGGCGCGTCATGCAGGGCGTCGAGCGCGGCGAGATAGGACTCGCCCGGCACGCAGAAAACGTGTTCGACGCCTTGGACGACGAGCTGGTCGACAAGGATCTGCCCACCGGTGCGCGTGTTGGCCGGGGAAGTCATGCTGGCGTCATCCGGTGTTTTGTTGAAACGATATTTCGCCGGCATTATGCGCGCCCTGCTTCGTCCGTCCAGCCTGCCGACGGGGCCCGGAAGGCGTCAAAATTCGCTAAGTCATTATATCCGTGTGATAAAATTAATTTCGTCAAACACCATGAAAAACGATAAAAGGAGCCAGGGCTCAGCTGTCGACGGCCTCTGACGGACTGGCGCGAAAACAAACAATTGGGGGATAACGCAAATGACCGAATCCGCTGCGCTGGCGTCGGCTTTGAGCAAGGCCGCGCGCCGGCTGACGCCTTTCATGGGCTTGCTCTTCCTGGTGAGTTTTCTCGACCGCGCCAACGTCAGCTTTGCCGCGTTGGTCATGAACAGGGATCTCGGCTTCACCCCGACCGTTTACGCCTGGGGCGTCGGCTTCTTCTTCTTCGGCTATGTCCTGTTCGAAGTTCCCAGCAATATGATGGTCGAACGGGTTGGCGCGGGACGCTGGCTCGGTCCTATCGCCATAGTCTGGGGCCTTGCGTCCATCTCCCTGTTCGCGGCCAACGGCGCCCGCACCTTTTTTTCGTTGCGCTTTATCCTCGGCGCGGCGGAGGCCGGCGTCCTGCCGGGAATGCTGCTTTACCTCACCTACTGGTTCCCCCCGGGCCAGCGCGCGCGCATCATGGCGCTGTTCCTGATGGCCATTCCATTGTCCAACGTGATCGGAGCGCCGCTCTCGGGCGCCATTCTCGGCATTGACTCCTTGAACGGGCTGTGGGGCCTGAAAAACTGGCAATGGCTATTCGTGATCGAAGGCGTGCCGGCCATCGTGCTGGGCCTGCTGGCCTTCAGGTTCCTGCCTGACCGTCCGAAACACGCGGACTGGCTGACGTCGGAGGAGAAGGAGGCGCTGGAGCTGGAGCTGGCGCGCACGGCCGGCGGCTCCGGCAAGCATGAATCCCTTGGCGCCGGTTTGTTTTCCGGCCCCGTCCTGCTGCTGGGGCTTGCCTATTTCTGCTCCCTGCTCGGCGGTTTCGGCATCATCTTCTGGATTCCGCAAATCGTGAAAGGCTTCGGCCTGTCCAATTTCGAAACCGGGCTCGTCGCTTCCATCCCCTATATCGTGTCCTCGGTGGCCATGTATGTTCTCGGCCGCGTCGGCGACCGGACCGGCAAACGCGTGGCCCTGACCGTCGCGCCCACCCTGGTCGGAGCCTTCGGCCTTGTCCTGGCCGGCTCGACAAGCAATCCCTATGTCTCGATTTTCGCGCTCAGTCTCGCGGCCTGCGGCATTTACGGCATGGTGCCGTCCTTCTGGACCCTGCCGACCATTTATCTCCGGGGGAGCGCGGCCGCAGGCGGCTTCGCCATGGTCAACTCCATCGGCGCCCTGGGCGGTTTCGTCGGCCCCTACATCATTGGCTGGTTCAAGGAGCACAGCGGCGAATTCGGGTCGGGATTGACCATACTCGGGTGCGGCGCGGCGATGACGGCTATTCTCGTCCTCGTGCTCGTCAAGCTCTATCGGCCGCCCGTCCCGGCCTGATCGCGAAACTCAGGCTTTCGTGCCGCGGCCGCGGATGACCGCGCCGCCAGCATTGCCGTCGAGCAGCAGGGAATCGATCAATCCGACGACCGCGATGACCGCGATCACGCAAAAGGCCGTGCGGAAATCGACCAGTTGCGGCGCGCCGCTGGGGCGTCCGCGCAAAAGCGCGCTGGCGTTGAGCAAGGCCGCGCCGACGACGACGCCCATGCCCATCATCAATTGCTGGAGCATGCTGGCGAGCGTGTTGGCGTCGGTCAGCTTTTCGGGCCGGATATCGGAGAGTTGGATCGTGTTGATGCAGGTGAACTGCATCGAGCGGAAGGCGCCGCCGAAGAACAGGACGGGGGCGATGATCCAATAGGGCGTGTCCGGTTCAAAAAGCGCGCAGGCCGCGATCGCCAAAGCCGCAAGCGCGCCATTGACCACCATGACCCGGCGAAAGCCGAACCGGTGGAGGATCTGGGTGGTGAAAAGCTTCATCGCCAGATTGCCCGCGAAGACGGACAGCACAATTTCGCCGGAGGTTTGGGCGTCCAGTTTGAAGCCAAGCTGGAACAGCAGCGGCAGCAGGAAGGGCAAAGTTCCGATGGCGATCCGCAGCAGCGACCCGCCCCAGACGGCGACGGCGAAAGTGGGAATGGCGAGCGGCGACAGATCCAGCAGCGGCGTCGGATGGCGGCGGAAATGGCGGACGCCGAAAAAGGCCAGCATAAAACCGGCGGCGGTCAGAAGCAGCGGGCCGAGGGGCGAGCCATGGCCTGCGCCGAGCGCATCGACGCCGTAGACGAGAAGGGCCAGGGCGGCGCCGCTCAGCAGGAACCCCTTGAAATCAAGCGGGCGCGGCGGTCCGGCAGGGCGCGCGTTGGGAACAAGGGCCAGGGTCAGGCCGATGGCGATCAGGCCGAGCGGAATGTTGAGAAAAAAGATCCATGGCCATGAAAGGTGGACCACGATGAAGCCGCCGACCGGCGGCCCGAGCACCGGCGCCACCAGGCCCGGCCAGATGATGGCGCCAATGGCTTTCACGATGTCCTTTTTTTCGGTCATGCGCAGCACAAGCAGCCGTCCGACCGGCGCCATGGCGGCTCCGCCCGCCCCCTGGAGCAGGCGCGCGGCGGTAAAGCTCCACAAATTGGCGCTGAGACCGCAAAGCAGCGAAGAAAAGGTGAAGAGCGCCAGGGCGCTGGCAAAGACGGTGCGACCGCCGAAGCGATCGGCGATCCAGCCGCTGACCGGAATGAAGACCGCCAAAGCGAGCAGGTAGGCGGTCACGCCCATGCTGAGCGCCACTGCATCGACGCCAAATGTTTCGCCAATATGCGGCAGGGCGGTCGCGATCACGGTGCTATCAAGCATTTCCATGAAAAAGGCGCTGGCGACCAGCAATGTCACCGCGCGAACGATGCGCGGATTCGCCGGCGGCGTCGCGCCCAGATCCGCGTTGGCCGAATTCATCTTGTGATTCCCGTTACACGCCGCAGCCGGATAACCCCATTTGTCTTGAATGCGCCGGTCGTCCTTGTCCAGTTTCCCGGCCGCAAACCCCGTTTGCGCAAAAGCGCGCTGCAAAAGGAAGGGCCCCCCTCCGAGAAACGGAGGGGGGCCCTTCAAGTCTTCGTTTCAAAGCCGTCCGTGGCTAAGCGTGTCACGCGCCGTAGGGGACGGCGATCATCTTGCCGCCGAGCGGGATGTCCTTGGCGGTGGAATTGTCGACATTGACCAGGTCGAAGGGGAATTTCTTGCCCTTCTGCCATTGCCCGATCACCAGCGGCGTGCGGCTGGTATTGGGGAACGGACCCTTCTTGAAATTGATCGGGCCGACGATCGAGGCATAGTCGGTGGCCGCGATGGCGTCGCGGATCGAGGCGGCGTCGTCGATGTTCTTGGTGCGCTTGAGCGCGTCGAGCGCGACCTCGAACAGCGAGTGGCGGAAGCCGAGCGTCATCGACCATTGCCGCCCGGTCGCCGCCTCATAGGCGTCGGCGAGTTGCTGCGACGATTGGCCCGTAAGTCCGGACTTGTAGGGATGGGTCGGCGACCACCAGGTTTCCACCGACAGGCCCTGGGCGCGCTCGCCGAGCGGCGCGACGGCGGCGGGGAATTCCGTCGCCTTGGCCATGGCGACGACCTTGGGGCGGAAGTTCTGCTGCGCCGCGGCGCTGGCGAAGGCGGTATATTCGGGCGGCGGCAACACGCCCGAGACGATCTCGACGCCCGCCGACTTGAAGGCGGCGATCTGCGCGTTGTAATTGCCGGCCGGCAGGTCGATGCGGCCGGGATCGACGATCTTGTAGCCCTTGGCCGCGGCCACCGCGGTGAAGATCTTCGAGAAGGCCTGGCCGTCATTGTCGTTCGGCCACAGCGCGCCGATCACCTTGTTGGTCGGCACCTGGTCCCAGGAGGCGAAATAGGCGTCGGCGAGATTGGTGGCGCTGAAGAAGAAGTGATAGGTCCAGTCGAAACCCTTCTTGGGGTCGCCGTTGCGGCCGAAGAAATACGGCTCGAGCGGCGCGTCGTTGGACAGGCAGGGCACGCCGGCGAGCTCCGCCTGGTCGGCGACGGGATTGACCGTCTCGGGGGTGGCGCAGGCGGTGACGATGTCGACCTTTTCCTGCAGGATCAGGTTCTTGGTGACTTCCGCGGCGCGGTTGGGATTGGACTGGCTGTCGCGCAGCACGATTTCGAGCGGATGGGCCACGCCGGCGATGGTCACCTGATTGTTGGTGACCTTCTTGATCTGCTCGACGACCCACGGCACCTGCTCGGAGAAGATCGCCAGCGGACCCGTCTGCGGCGCGACAAGGCCGATCTTGACCACGCGCGGCGCGGCGGCGAAGGCCCGCCCGGTCAAGGCGGTGGATGCTGCGCCCGCCGTGGCGGCGAGCAAAAGCTGGCGACGACCGATCGTCTTGCTGTTCATGAAGTCCCTCCCGAGACGCTATCTATTGCCTGCGAAGGAGAGCTCGTTGATCGGCCCCGCACACTCGCGGAACGAAACCTACGCGGCTTGTACCTGCCGGTCAATACGAATATCGACAATTTCGTAGCGGCGCGAGAAACCTGGCAAGTACCGAAATTAACGCCGCGTTGTCCAGCAAGGAAAATGCGCCGCGCTTGTTCGCGCGACGCATGGGAGCGAGGAAGCAGTAAGAAAGCCGCGCAGCGATGCGCGCGGCTACGCTTCAGGTCACGACGGTCAGGAAGGCGTCGTTCATCTGGCGCTCGTAGTAGAAGATGCCCTTGCCAACCTGGGTCTCGTCCCAGGTGCGGGTCGGGTTGTCAGGGTAATAGGTATAACCGCCGGCGAAGACCTCATCGCGATTGCCCGAGGGATCGAAGAAATAGATCGTCTGTCCCCGGGTGATGCCGTGGCGGGTCGGCCCGATGTCGACGGGGATGTCGTAGCGGGTCAGGATGTCGCCGGCATGGCCGACGTCGTTCCAGTTCTCCAGGTCGAAGGCGACGTGGTGGAGCTTGTTCGGCTCGGGATATTTGACGAAGGCGATGTCGTGGGCCTTCATGCCGCAGGTGAGCCAGATCGCCAGCAGGCCATCGGGCATGTCGACGCGCTCGGCGCAGCGGAAGTCCAGGGCCTTCTGGAAGAAGTCGAGGTTCTTCTCGATGTCCGGCCCATAGAGCAGGGCATGGTCGAAGCGCCGCGCCCGCATGCCGTGGGGCTCGACCTGCCAGACGTCGGGATTGTGCTGGGCGGGCTTCGGCTCGGACTGGTCGGCCTTGGCATAGAGCTCGATGCGGTGGCCGGAGGCGATGGTCCAGCCGATGCGGCGGCCGATGCCGGGCTGTTCGCCGGCGGCCACGTGGTCGACCTTGAAGCCATAATCGTTGACGCGCTTCTCGAATTTGTCGAGGTCGGCGTCCTCGAGCACCTTGAACGCCATCAGGTCGAAGCCAGCGCTGTCGGCGCGGCGCAGCACGAGGGAATGATGGTCGAACTCGTCGGCGGTCTTGAGATAGACGCGGCCGTCGGCGCCTTCGGTGACCTGATGCAGGCCGAGATATTTGGTGTAGTGATTGATCGCAGCCGGCATGTCGAGCACGCGGATCTGGATGAAGCCTGGACGCAGAACTCCTGAAATAGCCATGACATTTCCTCCTCAAAGCGGTTGGCCTTGCGGCCGTTTTCCTTTGACTGCGGCCGGAGACGGCGGTCGCAGCGAAAGCTCAGGCATTGGAGAGATCACGCGTCGGCAGATGCGCAGACATGTTGCTTGTTTCTCTCCCGCGCGCATTTCTTGAAGCGTCCATTTTGGAAGGACATTTTCCCGAGCGCGCTCAATATTTTTGGTGATTGGAACGCGAGACGCGCGTGAATACATTGATCTGGAGCAATGTTTGCGGAAAATGGTCCCTAGCCGCTTGTCCATGTGTAATTTCGGGATGTTTCGTAATAGGTGTAATAGTAATCGTTTTCGCGCCGTCACGAATAAGATTGTTAAGCTGTATATTGTTTGCATCAGGCCGTGAGCGTGATGTGCATATTCAATTTGTCGTCCATATATCTATGATGTTCCTCGACAAAAGCGTGGCTGAGGCGCGCCGGTTGGAATGCCGCTGTCGAATAACAGGGAGTCGCTTGTTTCTGATCTGCGAAATTCGATATAGGAAGATAATGTCGATATTGACGTAATCAGCTATTAAATTAAATTTGCCGATATTTTTTGAGCTGCTACAAATTCGGGTGGAATTCCAGAATACGTGTCTGAAGGACCGGCCGGCGATGTTGGAAGAGACGGTGAGGGAAGGCGAGTCCGCTGCAAAAACGGCGAGAACCCTGGTCGAAGGCGCCTATGCTACCTTGCGTCGCGAGATTCTCGACGGCACGTTCGAGCCGGGCGCGAAGCTTCGCACGGCGGAATTGCGGGTCCGCTACAATGTCAGCGGCAGCACGATGAGGGAGGCGCTCACGCGCCTGCTTGGCGAGGCGCTGGTGACGAGCGAGGGCCAACGCGGCTTTCGCGCCGCGCCGGCGTCGCTTGACGATTTTCGCGATCTCACCGACGTGCGCAAGCTGATCGAGACGGAGGCTTTGCGCCAGGCCATCGCGGTCGGCGACGAGGCGTGGGAAAGCCGGATCGTCGCATCCTGCTACCGCCTCACCAAGGTCGAGGAGCGGCTGGCCGAGGACCCGGAGGGCGCCAAGGACGAGTTCGAAACGCGCAATCGCGAGTTCCATCATGCGTTGATCGCCGCCTGCCCATCGCGCTGGCTCCATCACCTCAATGGCCTGTTGTACCAGCAATCGGAACGCTACCGCCGCATGGCCCTGGCCAGGCGGACAGTTCCGCGCGACGTCCATGCCGAGCACAAGGCGATGATGGAGGCGACATTGGCGCGCAAAGCGGACCTCGCCTGCCAACTGACCGCCGACCATATCGAGAAGACCTTGACCATCCTGCGCCAGACGATGCGTCCCCGTTGTTCCAGGGACGCGCCGGTCGAGGCTCCCGCAAGATAGAGCGCGCGACGGTCGATGACGCCCGCCGTCGCGCGATCGCCTTCAGACGAAGCGCATCGACACGTCGCCGAGATCCTGGAAGCGGACCTTGACGTTGTCGCCGGCCTTGACCGCGATGGCCTCGGTGACGCCGCCGGTCATGATGAACGTTCCCGCGGGAATCTCCTGACCGCGCGCGCCGAGATGGTTGGCCATCATTGCGATCGCCGCCAGCGGATTGCCTAGCACGGCGGCGCCGGCGGCCATGCTGACGATCTCGCCGTTTTTCTCCAGCACCACGCCGAGGGTGCGCAGGTCGAGTTCGTCAAGGTCGCGCGAACGCCCGCCAATGACGAAGCGGGAAGCCGAGGTATTGTCGGCGATCACGCTCTTCAGGTCGAACTTGAAATCGCGATAGCGCGAGTCGATGATCTCAACCGCGGGCAGGACGAAATCCACCGCCGCCATCACGGCGCCGATGTGGCACCCCGGCCCTTTGAGCGCCGCCTTGGTGACGACGCAGATTTCCGCCTCGACCTTGGGATGGATCAGTTCCGCGGTCTTGATGTCGCCGCCGTCGGGCTGCGACATGTAATCGCTGACAAAGCCGAACACCGGGATTTCGACGCCCATCTGCTTCATCTTGGCGAAGGAGGTAAGGCCGGCTTTCAGCCCGACCGTCCTGTTGCCGCGCGCCTCCTTGCGGCGACGGATCTCGTCCTGGATGGCATAGGCGTCGTCCCAATCCATTTCGGGATGGTCGTCGGTGATCTTGGTGACGTCCTTCGCCTGCAATTCCGCGTTTTCGAGGTGCTCGGCGAGCGCAAGTATGGTCTTGTTGTCCAGTTTCATCGCTAAGCCCTTCAGATGAATCGAACCGACGTCGCGCCGAGGCCGCCGACGCTGCAATTGAGATTGTCGCCCGCCTTGACGGGAACCAGCGGGGATTGCGATCCGGACAGGATCACGTCGCCGGCCTTGAGACCGATGCCCAGGCGTCCGAGCGTATTGGCCAGCCAGGCCACGGCGTTGACCGGGGAGCCCTGGACCGCAGCGCCGGTCGAGGTGCTGATGATCTCGCCGTTCTTTTCCAGCACCATGCCCGCCAGCGCCAGATCGAACTTGCGCGGGTCCTTGCGCATCCCGCCGAGGGTGAGGACGCCGCAGGAGGCGTTGTCGGCGACGGTGTCCTGGATCTTGATCTTCCAGTCCTTGATGCGCGAGTCGACGATTTCGAAGCAGGGCATGACGCAATCGGTCGCGCGCAGCACGTCGGCGGCGGTGACGCCCGGTCCTTGCAGGTCGCGCTTCAGGATAAAGGCCACTTCCGCTTCGGCGCGCGGGGCGATCAGCTTGCTGGTGTCGACCGGCTCGCCCTCGTTGAAGACCATGCCTGAGGTCAGTTGCCCGAAGTCGGGCTGGTTGACCTTGAGCATGTCCATGACGACCTTGCTGGTGACGCCGATCTTCTTGCCGATGATGGTCTCGCCGGCGTCGAGGCGCCGCTGGATCATCCGCAACTGGATCTTGTAGGCGTCCTCGATCGTGATGGCGGGCTCGCGATCGGTCAGCGGGTCCACCGCTGTGCGGGCCAGCAACGCCTGATAAAGCTCGTCGCCGTATTGTTCGATCTTGCTCTGGTCCATTCGCGCCTCGATTTTGGTTGCTGGGGTTTCATTCGGCGGCGTCGCCTTGCTGTCCTTGTATTAGGGGCAAGGGCTCCTGCCGCAAAGAGAGAAGATGCAGCGGGCGAGCATGAGGCCCGCGGCGGGGCAGGTCCCTCAGATTGTCGATGCCTGAGCGCGCTTCATTCCTTTACGCGGGGGTGAATTGCGGGTCAACATGATTGTCGATATTGCCGCAATAGGCGCGATATCTAAAATTACCGATATTTTTTGATTTTATCCGTGCAAAAACGCAATATCGAATTTGCGCGCCTTGCGACAGGACGGCGCCAGTCAAGGATTTCCGGCGATTCCAAGCTTGGTGGCGACCAGGTCGTCTTCGCCGGGCGATGCGCCACTGGACGGCGCCAAGGAATTGCTCCACCTTGATAAAGTCGAAAAGACGGCGTTCGGCTACGGCCGGGCGACCAAAAAAGAGAAAAGCAAATCGGAGGTTCTTATGGCCCTGACAGGAGTATTACGACCAGGACACGTCGCCTTGCGCGTGCTTGACCTGGGTGCTGCGCTGCAGCATTACGAAAAAGTGCTTGGCCTGACCGAAGTAGCGCGGGACGACAGCACAAAGCGGGTCTTTCTGAAGGCCTGGGATGAGCACGATCACCATAGCGTGGTCCTGCGCGAAGCCGACCATGCTGGCATGGATTATATGGGATTCAAGGTGGATTTGCCGGCGACCCTGAAAAAGCTCGCCGCCGACGTCGAGAAATCCGGGCTGGCCACGGAGCTGAAATGGATTCCCGCCGGGGAGCACCCGCATACCGGCGAACGCTTCCGCTTCACGGTTCCGACCGGTCACGTCATCGAGCTCTATGCCGAGAAGGATTATGTCGGCAACGACTGCGGCACGGACGGCCCGAACCTCAATCCCAACCCCTGGCCAGACGGCATGCACGGCATTGCGCCGTCACGTTTCGATCATTGCCTGCTTTACGGCGACGATCTCGACGGCACGGTCAAGCTGTTCACGGAAGTCCTCGGCTTCGGCCTCGCCGAGAAGGTGATGGCCGGTCCCGAAGGCGACTTCATGATCGGCGCCTTCCTCACCTGTTCGAACAAGGCGCATGACATCGCCTTCATTCGCCAGCCGGTAAAGGGGAAATTCCACCACGTCTCCTTCCAGCTCGGCACCTGGGAGCAAGTGTTGCGCGCAGGCGACATTCTCTCGCGCAACAAGGTTCCGATCGACATCGGTCCGACCCGCCACGGCATCACCCGCGGCGAGACGATCTATTTCTTCGACCCCTCGGGCAACCGCAACGAAGTCTTCTCTGGCGGCTATACCTGGTATCCGGACAAGCCGACGATCACCTGGACCGAGCAGGAGCTCGGACCGGCGATCTTCTACCACGACCGCAAGCTGAACGAAGCCTTCCTGTCGGTATTTACCTGATCGACACTTGATCCTGGCGCGGCGGTCTCCGCCGCGCCGCTACTCGCGAAGTTTGAGATAATGAAGCGGCAAGGCCGAGGTCTCCTTGAGCCGGTCGAGCACGACGAGCGAGCGGGTGCTCGCGACGATGTCATGCGCCAGGAAAACCTCGTGGATCAGCGTCGCCAGCGATTTGAGGTCGGGCACGATGACCTTGAGGAAATAATCCGCCTCGCCGGTTGAAGAATAAGCCTCCAGCACTTCGTCGTGGGAATTGATGAGGTCGAGCAGGCGGCGGTTGTTTGCCGGCGAGTGGGCCTTCAGGGTCACCTGCACGAAAGCGCAGACATCAAGTCCAAGGACCTGCGGAGAGAGGCGGGCCGGCGCGCCTGCGATGGCGCCGTTTTTTTCCAGGGCCGCGCGCCGGCGGGAGCATTGCGACGCCGAAAGGCCGACGCTGTCGGCAAGCTCCGCATTCGTCAGGCGCCCATCGCGCTGAAGTTCGGCCAGAAGCTTGATGTCGAAGCTGTCGATGATCATTTTATGCGTCATACCCCTGATTATTGCATCATATGTGCATGATTGACGTGTTCAAAGGCAAATATGCGAGGATCATGCGGCAAGCCCGCGCTATCCTGACCACCGGACTTTTGGACGCGAGGGATGTTTTCGATGATTTCCGCCACCACGGGCGCCCATATGGCGCAGGCGCTGTTGCATCACCGCGTCGATACGGTTTTTGGCATTCCCGGCGTGCAAACCTATGACCTTACCGACGCCATCGCCCAGTGCGGCGATCGGCTGCGTTTCATCGTCAGCCGGCACGAGCAGGGCGCGGGCTACATGGCCTATGGTTACGCCAAGTCCTCCGGCCGCCCGGGAGTCTTCACGGTGGTCCCGGGACCGGGCGTGCTCAACGCCGGCGCGGCGTTGTGCACAGCCTATGGCGCCAACGCGCCGGTGCTGTGCCTGACCGGCAATATCATGGCCGATTTCATCGGCCGCGGACGCGGGCAATTGCATGAACTGCCGGACCAGCTCGCCCTTCTCCGCGGCCTGACAAAAGGCGCCGACCGCATCACCCATCCGAGCGAGGCGCCGGCCAGGATGGCGGAGGCCTTTCGCCTGATGCGTTCCGGCCGTCCGGGACCGGTCGCGGTGGAAGCGCCGTGGGATATTTTCGGCCTCAGCGGCGCCGCGCCCGACCCCTTCGAATTGCCGGTGGCGGTCCAGCCGCCCGACCCGGAGCAGATCGTGGAAGCCGCACGGCTGATCGCGGCGGCGAAGAACCCGATGATCGCGGTCGGCGGCGGCGCGGTCGAAGCCGGCGCCGAAATCCTCGCCCTGGCGCAAAGAATTGGCGCGCCGGTCGTGGCGCATCGCAGCGGCAAGGGGGTCGTCGCGGAGGACGGCGCCCACGCGCTCGACATTGTCGCCGCCTATGATTATTGGCGCGACTGCGACCTGCTGATCGGCATTGGCAGCCGGCTGGAACTGCAGTTCATGCGCTGGCCGTGGCGGCCGCCCGGCCTGAAGATCATCCGCATCGACGTCGATCCCACCGAGTTCGGCCGGGTCAAGCCGACGCTCGGCCTCGTCAGCGATGCGACTTTGGGCGTCGCAGCGCTCAACGCGGAACTCGCCGACGCGCCGAAGAAGGCGGATCGCGTCGCCGAATTCGCGGCCTTGCGCGCCCGCGCGCGCGTAAAAACAGACGCGATCGAGCCGCAGGCCTCCTACCTCAAGGCCATCCGCGCCGCCTTGCCGCGCGACGGTTTTTTCGTCGAGGAAATCAGCCAGATGGGCTTTGTGGCGCGTCTTGCCTTTCCGGTCTATGCGCCGAGGCATTATGTAGCGAGCGGCTACCAGGAAAACCTGGGATTCGGCTTCAACACCGCGCTCGGCGTCAAGGTGGCCAATCCCGGCAAGCCCGTGGTCTCGATCTCAGGCGACGGCGGATTCCTGTTCGGCGCGCAGGAACTGGCCACCGCCGTACAGCACAATATCGCCGTCGTGTCGGTGGTGTTCAACAATAGCGGCTTCGGCAATGTCCGGCGCGACCAGATCACACGCTATGACGGCCGGCGCATCGGCTCGGACTTGCACAACCCCGATTTCGTGGCGCTCGCCACGAGCTTCGGCGTGATGGCGGAACGCGTGGAGACTCCAGCCGCCTTGCAGGCCGCAATCACGCGCGCCCTGGCCGCCGGCGTCCCCGCTCTGATCGAAGCCCAGATTCCGACAGGCTCCGAGACATCGCCGTGGCCGCTCTACCACCCCGCCCCGCCGGAGAGGAAATGACGACCGACCTCGTCGCGCGCGCTGGCGACCATCGTCGGGCGCGCCCATGTGCTGACGGAGCCACAGGACAGGGCGCCCTATGAGCGCGACTGGACCGGCGCTTTCACCGGCGCTGCGCTGGCGGTCGTGCGGCCAGCCAATGTGGCGCAAGTCGCCGCCATCGTCCGCCTCTGCGCGGAGACCGTCACGCCGCTGATCCCGCAAGGCGGCAATACCGGCCTGACCGGCGCCGGCGTGCCGGGGCCGCAGGGCGGCGTGCTGCTTTCGCTGCGACGCATGGCTGCGATCCGCGGGGTCGACACGGCCGCCCGCACCATCCAGGTCGAGGCGGGCGTGATCTTGCAGAACGTGCAGGAAGCCGCCGAGGCGCAAGGCCTGATGTTCCCGCTGACTTTTGGCGCGCGAGGGTCGTGCACGATCGGCGGCGCGCTCGCCACCAACGCCGGCGGCTCGAATGTCGTCCGCTACGGCTGCGCGAGGGCGCTCTGTCTCGGCATCGAGGCCGTCCTGCCCGCTGGTGGCGTGATCGACAGCCTCAGCGCGCCCCGCAAGGACAATACCGGCTATGATCTGCGCGATCTGCTGATCGGCGCCGAAGGCACGCTCGGCGTCATCACCGCCGCGACGCTGAAACTCTTTCCCCTGCCGTCCAGCCGCATCGCGGGCTTTGTCGCGCTGCCTTCACTCGCCGCCGCGCTCGACCTGCTGAACCGGATGCAGGATGCGAGCGGCGGCGGCGTCGAGGCCTTCGAATATATGCCGGCGAGGGCGGTCACGACGATCCTGAGGCATTTCCCGAACCTGCGCCCGCCGCTGCAAACGCCTTTCGAGACCGGCGTGTTTTTCGATGTCGCCGCCGTCGGGGACATCGACCTTCGCGCCGGGATCGAGGAGGTTCTGGGCGCCGCCCTGGAGGAGGGACGAATCGTGGACGCGATGCTGGCGCAGTCCGGCGAGCAGCGTCTCGGCCTGTGGGCGTTGCGCGAACATATTCTGCCCGCGATCCTCGCGGACGGCCCGGCGCGCTCCCTCGACATTACCTTGCCGTTGACGAAGGTCGCCGGATTCATGGTCGACATCGACGGCCTGCTCGCCGGTCAGGGACTGTCGCACCTGACGGTGGGCCATCTGGGCGACGGCAATCTCCATGTCGCCCTCTGTCCCGGTCCGGCGGGCGATTTTTCCCCCGAGCGGATCGCCGCCTGCGAGGCGCGCGCTTATGACGTGGTCCAGGCGCTCGGCGGGTCGCTCTCGGCAGAGCATGGCGTCGGCCAGTGCAAGCGCGATCTTCTCGCCCAGCGCAAGAATCCGGTCGAACTCGCGGCCATGCGGGCGATCAAGGCGGCGCTCGATCCGAGGGGGATCATGAACCCGGGGAAAATGCTCTAGCGAAAACTCAAGGCGAACACGCCGAGGCGTTCAATGAGGCCGTGGTGAGCTTCCTCGCCCAGAGGTCGTGATCGAGGGGCGGCCCCAAACCCTGAACCGTCTATTTCCGCAGCAGGAAGGGCTTCATCCAGCGGGTCAGGCGCGGCATCACGACGTAGCTCATCAGGACGGCGACCAGGCCCGTGAAGATGGCGTTGCGAAGCAGGAAGGGCAGCGGCGCCAGCCAGGGCGCGACAAAGGCCAGCAGCAGGCTCACCGTCGGGAAAATGCCAAGCCAGCTGACAAAGGTCATCCGACCTCGTGGGGGATGGGCGCTGGCGGGCAAGGTGGACGGCGCGAACCAGGCTTCGAGGCCGGTGAGGACGCGATAATCCGGGTCGCCCTCGGCGACCGTCTCCAGCCTTTGCAGCCAGGTGAGGTGGATATCCGAACGGTCCCAGCGGTCGAGGTCCCCGGCGCTGGCGAATTCCGTGATCACCTGGTAATCGCCGCCGGGTCCGGCCGGCGGGATCAGCTTGCCGCTGACAAAGCCGGGAAAGCCGCGCATGTCCGCGATCATGCCGCCGACGAGCGTTTCATAGGCCTGTTCGCAATGGAGCTTGGCCTTGCGAACGGCGACGCGGGTGACGTTCGATGAGGACGGCATGGTTCGACTCCATGAGAAATCCGAAGGACATTTCCTTAGCGCATATTCCCGAAAAGCGCGTCCGCTTTTCAGGAATATGCGCAAAAACGAAAGGCTGGAACGCATGCGGCGAACGGGAGCGCACCGCATGAGTTCTAGCATGCCCCCTCGGGCGGGGGGAACGAGGCGCCGAGTTCATGCAATTGTCCACGAAGCCAGATGGCCGCAGGATGCGCGCCCAGCGTCCTGTGGTAGATCATGCCGAGCGTCATGGGCTCCATCGGATAGGGCGGCGGAAAGTAGACCAGTCCGTAACGCGCGGCGAATTGGCGCGCCAGGCGTTCCGGGATGCGGGCCAGCATGTCCGATTGCGCGATCAACGGCGGGACGGCCAGCAAATGGCCGGTGACGGCGCCGACCCGGCGCGTCAGGCCATGTTCCGCAAGAAGCGCTTCGAGCCGCGCGGTATTGCCGGTGATGGCGTGGCGCACGATATCCTGTTCGTTCGGGCGTTCCGCCAGGCGAATGTCGAGGTGCGGAAAGCGGGTGAGGGTTTCAAGGCCGAATGGCGCGGCCGCCGCCGGATGATCGCGCCGCATCACCCACACGTATTCGACGGGAGCCAAGGGCTCGACGACAAAGCGCGGCGGGGCGTCGCCGAAGACGCCGATCGCCAGATGCAGCGTTCCGAGATCAAGCTCCTCGCCGATATGCAACTCGTTGATTGCGCGCATCGCGATGCTCACTTTGAATTTCCGGTCGCGGATTCGCTCCATCAGCGGCGGGAAGAAGGAGGCGGCGACATAATCGGTGAGGGCGATGGAAAATTGCGTGTCGCTGCGCAGAGGATCGAAATCCGGCGGCCCGAACGCGGCCTCCACATGGTGGAGCGCCGCGCACAAGGCCGGCGCCATTTCTTCGGCCCGGGGCGTCGGAAGCATCTCGTTCGGCGCGCGCAGGAACAGCGGGTCGTCGCAAATGGCGCGAAGCTTGTTGAGCGCGTGGCTGACCGCGGACTGGGTGAGGCCGAGCTTTTCGCCGGCGCGGGTCGTGCTGCGCGTTTCCATGACAGCGACGAAGACGCGCACGAGATTGAGATCGATCTGGTTTATGTTGAACATAAGGAGCTGACACGGGGGCTTGCCGAAACGGATCTAGCGATCATAATGGCGGCGCCTCGGCAGAGACAGCGGTTTTGCTTTGCCGCGCAACTTTGAAAATCCGCACAACTTTGAAAATCCGCAAGGCCCCGCCTATCGGCTCGACTTGGCAGGCGCGTTAGCACGGTCAACGCGGATCGCACAACAGGCCCGTCGTCGAGGACAGGTCGCGGCCGGCAAAACCGCCGACCACGTAAATCTGCGCCGCAATGGCGGGCGCGCAGTCGCGCCGGGCGACCAAAGCCAAAGTCTGGAACTTGCGTTGGGACGCGCTCAAACTGTCAGCATCCTGCGCAGCCAAGCTCGCGCCGGCGCTCGCCGCGATCAGCAGGCCTGCGCCCAGGGAGGCAAAAGCAATCTTTTTCATGTCATGTCCTTTCAAGCAGAAGGCCCCTTCGTCAGGGGCCTTCCGGATTCATTTCAGAATTCAGCGCTTGTCGTCAGCGGCCCGTGCAAACCACCTGGTTGGGTCCGGCAAAGCCGCCCAAAATCTGAGCGCCATTGGCGGGAGCGCAGGACTGAGCCGCCCCTTGCTGCTGAAGGGCCCCGCCCCGGGTCTGGGCGAAGCTCGTTCCGGCGCTCGCAGCAATCAGCAGGCCGGCGGCAAAGGCGGTAAAAGCGATCTTTTTCATGTCATTTCCTTTCTTGAGCCCTGAGGGCAAGGCCCCGCGACCCAAAATCGCGACGAGGGGCCAGGGACTTAGCGCGCAGTGCAGACGACCTCGTTGGGTCCGGCAAAGCCGCCCAAAACCTGCGCGCCATTGGCGGGAGCGCAATATTGAGCCGAGGCCTGCTGCTGAAGGGCGACGCCCCGGGTCTGGGCGAAGCTCATGCCGACGTTCGCGGCGATCAGCAGGCCGGCGGCGAGGGTCGTAAAAGCGATCTTTTTCATCTCGGTTCCTTTCCTGATTTCCTATGCCGGCACTATGCGCCGGCGCTGATCATGAGTGAAATGAAAGATTTACAAACGTAAAATGAACTAAATTCATTTCAATATGACGATTTGTCACATCCTTTTTCGGTTCAAGTCAGCGTCTGCTGACAAAAGCGCAAAACGAGGCTATCTCAGCCGGCGGAACCGGTAGGGGCGGCCATGGCGAAATCGGGCGAGTTTCAAATCATGCCGGGCCATTTGATCCGGCGCGCGCATCAGATTTCGGTGGCGATCTTCATCGAGGAGTGCGCCGAGCACAATCTGACCCCGGTGCAATTCGCCTGCCTGGTCGATATCGCCCGCCATCCCGGCGTCGACGCCACGCGGCTCGCGGCCACGGTCGCCGTCGATCGCTCGACCCTGGGCAATGTGCTGGAGCGGATCGAAGGCAAGGGCTGGGTCGAACGCCTCCCCTCCACCGCCGACCGCCGCGTCAAGCTGCTGCACATCACGCCGGCCGGCCGGTCGCTGCTTGAAAACGTCGAGGCGTCGGTCGAAGCGGCGCAAAGACGCATGCTCGAGCCGCTGGCGCCAGAGGATCGGGCCTTGTTCCTGCGGTTGCTCGAAAAGATGGTCGACGGCAACAACGATGCCTCACGCGCGCCTCTCGACGTCAGGACGGGGAATTAGATCAGCAGCAAGAGGGCCGAGATCGTCAGGAAGGACAGGCTCGTCGCCACGGTCAGCGCGGCGGCTGCGACCGGCTCCTGTCCATAGGGCCGCGCGATCAGCGGAAAAACCGTGAACATGGGCGCGCTGGCGAAAATCAGCATCGCTTTCTGCAATTGCGGGTCGAGGCCCGGCGCGAAGCGCAGCGCCAGGAAGACCAAAGCGGGATGAAGAAAAAGCTTGGCCGCCACGATGCGGGCGATGTCGCCGAGCATGCCCTTGACCTTCAAGTCGGCCAATGCGCCGCCAACGGTGAAAAGTGCGACGCCGGCCGAAGCGGCGGCCAGCATGTCGATGGCTTTGGACAGGAATCCCGGCAGGACGAGGCCGCTCAACGAGGCCGCGCCGCCGCAGAGAATGGCGAGGATCAGCGGATTGCGCGCCAGCCGACCGGCCAGGTGAACGACAACCTGCGGCAGCGCATGGCCCTCGCGGCCGTCCGTCTCGGCGAGCGCCAGAGCCAGGGGAAAGATCACGATATTCTCGATGATCATGTTCAGGGCGAGCGCGACCGCCGCGATCGGCCCCAGGGACAAGGTGACGATGGCGTAGCCGATGAAGCCGCTGTTGGAGAGCGAGCCGCCGAGCCCTTGCATCGCGCTCGCCGCGCGGGCGCGGCCGCGGACGACGCGCGCGAGGAGATAGCTTGTCGCGAATACCGCCAGCGAGGCGATCCCGTAAACCAGCAGATATTTCCCGTTGGCGACCTCGGTGAAGGATCTTTGCGCCAGGGATTTGAAGATCAGCGCGGGCAGCGCAAATTTTATGGTGAAGGCGCCCAGCGCGCGAACCTCGGCGCGCTCGATCGCGCCGAGATGGGTGGCGGCGAAACCAAGCGCGATCAGCAGGAAAATCGGCAAGGTGATGGAAAGAACCGCGAGCATTCGATGTTCCTCGCCGCGGGCGACCTCTGCCGCGGTCTTTGCAATATGGACCGCCGAGAGCAGCATGGGATTGGCGTTTTTGCAAATCGCGACCTGTCGGAATAGGTCTGAAACATAATTGACCGTACACTGAATATATGCCACTTTGCTCGTCAGCCGGCGCAGATCGGCGCGGCGGGAAGCGGGATGGGAGCGCCCCGGGAATGCCGCGCGCGATCCTCCGATTTGAACTATCATCCGCATCGATTGAACCGCCCGCCAGAGGCGGCTTGAGGAGACGTCATGAGCACGAATGCAGAATCCCTTCCTTTCCTCGTCGTCGGCGGGGGCATCGGCGGCCTCGCCGCCGCGCTGGCCCTTGTGCGCCAGGGTTATCGGGTCAAGGTGCTGGAACAGGCCGCCGAGATCGGCGAAATCGGCGCCGGCATCCAGCTCGGCCCCAACGCCTTCCACGCCTTCGACGCGCTGGGTGTCGGCGACAAGGCGCGCGCCCGAGCCGTCTACACCGACGAAATGATCATGCACGACGCCATCGACGAAAGCCTGGTCGGGCGCATTCCGACCGGGGAGGCGTTCCGCAAGCGCTTCGGCAATCCCTATGCGGTGATCCATCGCGTCGACATCCACCTGTCGCTACTCGAAGGCGCGAAGGAGACGGGCCGCGTCGAGTTTCTGACGTCGACGCGCGTCAAACGCATCGAGCAGGACGCGCAAGGCGTCACCGCCTATGACCAGGATGACGTCGGCCATCGCGGCGTGGCGCTGATCGCCGCCGATGGCGGCAAATCGGTGGTGCGGACCCAATATGTCAACGACCCGCCGCGCGTCACCGGCCACGTCGTCTATCGCTCGGTGGTCGAAAAGAAGGATTTCCCGAAGGACCTGCAATGGAACGCCGCCAGCATCTGGGTCGGCCCGAATTGCCATCTCGTCCACTATCCGCTGCGCGGCGGCGAGCAATATAATGTGGTCGTGACCTTCCATAGCCGCGACAAGGAGGAATGGGGCGTCACCGAAGGCAGCAAGGAGGAAGTGCAGAGCTATTTCCAGGAGATCAGCGCCAAGCCGCGACAATTGATCGACCTGCCGAAGAGCTGGAAGCGTTGGGCCACCGCCGACCGCGAGCCGATCGCGCAATGGAGTTTCGGCCGCGTCACCCTGCTCGGCGACGCCGCGCATCCGACGACGCAATATATGGCCCAGGGCGCCTGCATGGCGCTGGAAGACGCGGTCACATTGGGAGAAGCCCTGCGCGTCAACAACAACGACATCGTCAAGGCCTTCGATCTTTATCAGCGCTCCCGCGTGACGCGCACCGCGCGCATCGTCCTGTCGGGCCGCGAAATGGGCCGCATCTATCACGCCAAGGGGGTCGAGCGGCTGGTGCGCAATTCACTGTGGAAAGATCGCCCGGTGGAGCGTTTTTACGACGCCATGGAATGGCTCTATGGTTGGAACGTCGGCAATTGCCTCGCCAAGGATTGAGCCAGCCCCGCCCCGCCCTCACGAAGGAATAGCAAGATGCAAGATCACGGACGTTTTGACACGCTGGGCCGGCTCGAAGACCTGCCGCAGGATTATCGCGACGAACTCACGCAATTGAACCTGGTGCCGCTGTGGCCGAGCCTGCGCGCCGTGATGCCGCCGGGCGCTCCTAAACCTCGGACCAAGGCGATCTGCTGGCCCTATCATTCGCTTCGGCCGCTGCTCCTGAAGGCCGGCGAGCTGACGCCGATCGAAAAGGCCGAGCGCCGCGTGCTGGTGCTCGCCAATCCCGGCCACGGACTGGAGAAGATGCAGGCCAGCTCCTGCATCTATCTTGGCATGCAATTACTGCTGCCGGGCGAACTCGCCCCCGCGCATCGCCATACGCCGAACGCCATCCGCATGATCGTCGAAGGCGAGGGCGCCTTCACCACGGTCGACGGCGAAAAATGCCATATGCGCCGCGGCGACCTGATCCTGACGCCCACCGGCCTGTGGCACGAGCACGGCCATGAAGGCGACAAGCCCGTGGTCTGGCTCGACGTGCTCGACTTGCCGCTGGTCTATTACACCGAGACGGCCTACCACATCGAAGGCCCGAGCCAGAACGTCCGCGCCGGCAATGCGAGCAAGGCTTTCGCCCGCGGCGGCCTGGTGCCGACAGCAGTGTTCGGCCGCGGCGACAAGGCCTATCCGCTGCTGCATTTCCCCTGGAGCGAGACCCGCGCGGCGCTGGAATCGCTGGCCTCGGACGATTCCGAGCTGGAGGCGGTGCAACTGACCTATGTCAATCCGCACACCGGCGGCGACGTCCAGAATATTCTCGGTTTCTACGCGATGATGTTGCGTCCCGGCCAGAGCCTGCGTCTGCCGGCCCGCTCGCCGGCGTCGGTCTATCATCTGATCGAGGGCGGCGCGACGGTCACGGTCGAAGACCAGACATTCACCTTGGCGGAGGCGGACACATGCTGCGCGCCGGGCTATGTCGCCGTCTCCTTGCGCAATCTCTCGGCTGACCAGCCGGCCTTCCTGTTCATCGCCGACGAGACGCCCGTGCAGAAAAAGCTCGGCGTCTACGAAGAGCGTGGCTGAGCTCGCTTTCCCCCGGGGCCGCATCCGCGGCCCGCACTCCCGTACCCTCCAAAAACTTCGAGGAATATTCATGACGCTGTCAGCCTATTTGTGGACCCCGCCCGCCGTCCAGTCCGCGCCGGTGCGTGGCAAGGCCGAGCGACTGCCGATCAACCGCTTGTTTTTCGTCGGCCGCAACTACCACGCCCACGCCGCCGAGATGGGCCATTCGGTCGACAAATCCGCCGAGCGTCCGTTCTATTTCACCAAGGCGCCCTCGACCCTGACTCAATCCGGCGCGACCATCGCCTATCCGCCGGAGACCAAGAATTTCCATCACGAAATGGAGCTCGTCGTGGCCCTCGGCGCTCCCGGGTTCCGCGTCGCGCAGGAAGACGCGCACAAGCTGGTCTATGGCTATGCCTGCGGCCTCGACATGACCCGGCGCGATCTGCAATTCGCCGCGCGCGACAAGGGGCGCCCCTGGGATCTCGGCAAGGACATCGAAGGCGGCTCGGTGATCAGCGAGATCGTTCCCATGCCGGGCGTGATCCTCGACCATGGCGTCATTGAAATGACGGTCAACGGCCAGCCGCGCCAGAAATCCGACCTGGGCAAATTGATCTGGAACCTGCGCGAGATCATCGCGGACCTGTCGCTGTTCTATCACCTGCAGCCGGGCGACCTGATCTATACCGGCACGCCGGAAGGCGTCGGCCCGGTCGTCGCCGGCGACCGCATCGACGGGCGCATCGAAGGCGTCGGCGAAATCGTGCTGAACATCGGCCCTGCCGAATGATGAAGCTGCATAATTTCTTTCGCAGCGGCACGTCGCACCGTCTGCGCATCGCCTTGCGCCTGAAAGGGCTGGATGCGGATTACGTCGCTGTCGACCTGCGCAAGGAGCAGCACATGTCGGCGGCCTACAAGGCGCTGAACCCGCAGGGGCTGGTCCCGGCGCTGGAGGCGGACGGCAAGGTCCTGATCCAGACGCCCGCGATCATCGAATGGCTGGAAGAGGTCTATCCGACGCCGGCCCTGTTGCCGAAGGAGCCGGAGGCGCGCGCCCGTGTGCGCGCCCTGGCGGCGCTGGTCGGCTGCGACATCCATCCGCTCAACAACCGCCGCGTCCTCGAATATCTGCGGAAGGGTTTCGCGGCCGACGAGGCGGCGATCAACGCCTGGTGCGCGACCTGGATCGGCGCGGGATTTGACGCGCTGGAGGCCTTGCTCGCCGCCGACAACAAACCCGGGCGCTTCTGCTTTGGCGATGCGCCGACGCTGGCCGACGTCTATCTCGTCCCGCAAGTGGAGAGCGCCCGCCGCTTCAAGATCGATATGGCGGCATGGCCGCGGATCGCCGCGGTCGACGCGGCCTGCGCCGAGATCGACGCTTTCCGTCTTGCGGCGCCGGCGATGCAGCCGGACGCGAGCTGACGGGGCAGGCGGCTGAGGATTGAAAAGGCGGCGGCTCGCAGGAGCCGCCGCCCTTTTTTATTGGCGCGGCAGGCGGCTGCCCTCAAGTTGGCGAGAAAGCGTCCCGGACGGCAATTGTAGTGGCTGCTCCGTCATGAGTGGTCGCCGCTTCTGTCGCCGCACTATGCAAACGTCCTCGGCTCCATCTACGATGTCTCTTGTTCCTGCTGCCCGAGATCGCGCTCATCCCCGATGTTTTCGACCCTCGTCGTCATTCTGCCCATCTTCGCGCTCATCCTTTCCGGATGGCTTGCGCGCCGCATCGGCGTTCTCGGTCCGCATGCGACCGCGGAGCTCAATCGCTTCGTCGTCTATTTGGCGCTTCCGGCGCTGCTGTTCGACATCGTCGCCAATGTGCAATGGTCGGAGATCTGGCGCCCCGGCTTCATCGCGGTCTTCGGCCTTGGCGCAGGGCTGACCTTCGCGCTCACCCTCGTCCTCAGGCTCCGCCAGCCGCGCCATCTGGCCGACGCCGCCATCGACGCGCTGAATGCCGGTTATGCGAACACCGGCTATCTCGGATTTCCATTGGCGCTGGCGGCGCTGGGCCGCGACGCGCTCGCGCCGACCATGATCGCGACGATCATCACGGCCTGCGTCCTCTTCGCCGTGGGCATCATCCTGATCGAGATCGGACTGCAAGGCGAACGGCGCCCCGTGCGCCTCGCCTTGCAGGTCGGGAGGTCGTTGATCCGCAATCCCCTGCTTGTCGCGCCGGCGCTGGGCGCGCTGCTGCCGATCGCCGGGTTCAGTGTCCCCGCGCCGGTCGAAACCTTCCTGAAGCTTTTGGGTGGGGCGGCGTCGCCTTGCGCGCTCGTGGCGCTCGGGCTGTTCCTCGCGAGGGAGCGCAAGGTCGAGAAATCGGATTTCGGGCCGACGGCGCTGCTGGTCGGGCTGAAACTCTTTCTGCAGCCCGCCATCGCCTGGGCCCTGGCGATCCTGTTCCAGTTGTCGCCGCCGCTGACCCACACGGCCGTCTTGCTCGCCGCCCTGCCGACGGGAACGGGCGCCTTCATGCTGGCGGAATTCTACCGCCGCGAGGCCGACATCACGTCGAACGTCGTGCTGATCTCAACCCTCGTGTCGGTCGTGACCATCAGCGCCTATCTCGCATTCGCGACATGACCACCGCCATCGCCGGGGGCGTCGCCCTATTCGCCCTATTCGAGCGGCGATGAAACGGCGACCAAGGCGCGCGACGAGGTTTTCCCCTCCCGGCGCAGGAGGGCCTGATGGCTAGCGTCGAGAACGGCGGCGGCCGCCACGAGCGCCGCGATCAGGGCGACGCCTGAAGCGGGCGTCGCGAGTCCGGCCAGGCGGTCGGCGTGCGCCGCGGAAAACATCGTGCAATAGCGAATGACCGGTTCATGGATGACGTAAAGCGGATAGGAGACGGCGCCGGAAAAGCCGCAGAACGCCCTCAACCGCCCTGTCGGGCGCAGGCGCATCGCCGTGAAGACCAGGGCGGGGAAAAGGATCAGGATGCAGGCGAGGTCCCAGAGCCCGAGCGGCAATCGTCCGCTGCACATCAGAATGCCGACCGACAGGGCCAGGACGGCGACCGTCGCCAGACCGGCGTGGCGGGCCGCGAGGGCCGGGCGGCCGGCGGCGCGATAGGCGCGCGCCAGCAGGACGCCGGCATAAAACGAAAACAGGCAGCGCAACAGGCCGATGGCCATCGTATTGACGGTCGAGCCCTTGTCGAGTTGGTGCGAGCGGTAGGCCAGCGCGGCCAGGATCAGCATCGCCGCCCCGGCGCCGAGCAGCGCCCGCAGCCTGGATCCGGTCACATGGCGGACGCCGAGGAAATAGATCGCGTTGACGACCATCTCGAAAAACAGCGACCACATCGGCCCATTGAGGGGAAAGAGCAGCAGGTCGCCGGATGGATTGGGCAGGAAGACCAGCGACGGGAAGAAATGCAGCCAGACGGTCGCGGTGGTGAACTGGCCGGTGGCGAGGCCGACCGCCGCGCCGACCGAGACGCCGACCATCAGCATCGGAAACAGCCGGTTGAACCGCTTGACGGCGAATTGGCCGAAGCTCATGCCAGCGAGGATTTTTTCTTCATAGGCCGTGACGATGACGACGCCCGATAGAACAAAGAAAAGGTCGACAGCGAGATAGGACTTGGCGAAATCGAGGCCGCCGAGCAAGGCCGAACCGTGGCGCATCGCGATCAGCACCGCCGCAAGACCGCGCATTCCATCCAGGACAAAAAATATGTCGCTGTTCTTCTTCATCCGGTAAGGCGCCTCGAACGAACCTTTCGCGGGGAAATCCGCGGCAATATGGAGCGCAACCTGCCATCGATGTGTTACGAAAGTCGAAGTCCGGCTTGTGGAAAAAGGTTACTGCGCGGAAACTCGAGGCAATCCTGGAGCGGACGGCGGCATTGACGGCTATCAAGGCGCCGGGGAAGCAGGCGCATATAGTCCGATGCGCAGGGATTGATGCGGAAGGGCGAGGGAAGATGAACAAGACTTCGGAAGATTGCCTCACCGAAAGACATCTGCTGCTCTTCGCCTCGGTCATTCGCTGGTTCGCGCGTTACGAACTTCTGATGCTGGAGCTGACGGCGGCGGTCGCCGGATCGGACGCAAGCGCGGTCATGATCCTGACCCGCAACCTCGATTTCGGCGAAAAGAGGCAGGCGCTGATCGAACTCCTGCGCCACCGGGCAATCCCGATGGATCAGTTCGACCGGATCAACAAATTCCTGACCGTGCCGAACACCTTCCTGTCGCTGCGGGACGACATCGCCCATTCGGCCTGGATCCAGGCGGAGTCGCCCTATGTCATCCAGCCGGTCTGGATTTTCAAGCGAGGCCCGGGGGTGAAACCCCTGCACGGCGCCCCCGACGCTTCACACGCGCAATATGTCGAATGCGACGAGGACAAGGTCGATTATACGCTCGACGTTCTCGACGGCGCGGTCAAGACCTTGGCCGAGAATTACGAGAGCTTTTCGGCCTATCTCCAGGAGAGCCTGCTACTGGGCCGGCCCGGCTGACGCCGCCGGGAAGCATGCGCAAATTTTCTCGCGACGCAACTTTACGCGGGCCAGCGCCGTTAACGCTTGGCTAACGCCGATTTTGCGGGAGGAAAAGCCATGTCACGACGGTTCGCCCTGATCGCCGCCTTTGGTCTGGCCTTGCTCGGCCCGGCGTCGGCGGATTCCCCTGATTACCCCTATGGATTCTTCTCCGCCGCCACGACCGGGAATGGTCGCTATCTCGGCCATTTCAGCGGCGGCCGGACCTTTCCGCTTCCCGATCCCCGAAAGCCCTACGCGGTCGCCTGGCGCGACCAATACGCCCGCTTCGAGAGCCAACGCGAGTGCCGGGCCTGGCTTGCCGACATGACGCGCGCGTGGCGCCAACTGGAAGGCTGGAAAACCTGCATCCCTCTGCGCTGAGAGTTTCGCGCGGTTGCTGTGGGGCGGCTATTTGGGCTGCACGTCCTTCGCGCCGCCGGGCGCTCCTGGCGGCGGAATGACGGGCGTGGCGCCGGTTTGGGGCGGAGGCCGTCTGATGGCCGGATCAACATTACCCTCGGGATGAATGACGCCATTGGTCGAATTCAGCTTGTCGCTGAGATCGCCGTTTTTCTTTTCCATGTCGGTGTCGGGAACAGTCGGTTTCGTCCCCGGCGAGGCCCCATTTTGCGCCAGCGATTGCGAGGCGCCAAGCAGGAGCAATAATGCGGCCAGGATGGATTTCATGTCGAGGTTCAATCCGCTTCGTTTTCCATCGGCAGGATCATGATCGCCGTGGCGCACACGACGCCGCCGAATGTTTCCGCGAAGCCTCCGAACAGCAGGACCAACCCCCAGCCGGCAATGTCGGAGCGCAGGATCAGGCCGCGCAATCCGGCGAAATTGAAGGCGAGCAGGATGCCGGCCCATGCGAGGCCGACCAGCACGCCAAAGATCCAGTTACACACCATCAGGCGCACAAGGCGATCACGTGACCGCCTTCCCGCGCGGGCGAAGGACAGCTTGTCCATGTTGTCGGGCCGAAAGCTTTGCGTCCGAAGAAATCCGACGCTTCAATCCGGAACAACAATCCATTTCTGCCCGAGTTCCGCCGGATTCGCCGCGATTGGCGACTTCTTGCAATCGCTCACCAGAGGTTGAAGAAGCCTCCGATGATCCAGGCGATCGTGACGACGGCGAGGCTGAGAACGAGGACGACGAGAACCCGCGCGCCGCCTGGTCCCTGGCGCCCCGTATCCGTCGTCAGCACCTGGCTGCGGCCCTCGCGATAATGCGGGGGCGGCTTGATGTTGTCCGGCTCGATCTTGTCGTCGTCAGGGCTCATCGCGGCGCCTTTCCCGATGGCGCTCGTTCCCGGCGCACGCCTTCGCGAGCGTGATGATCCCGATGCGTCTTCTCTTCGTGGCGGTCCTCGACTTCGGCTGCATAGGGCTGCCGACCCTCCCGTTCCGCCCTGGTCTCGGCGAGTTCGTCCTGGTCTTTGCGGGTCAATCGGGAAGCCATTTTCTATCCTTCGTTCGTATCCGCCATCGCTCCGGCGGCAATGCGCAACAACGCCCTGTCGCGGGCGGATGTTCCGGAGGTCATTCAGAAGCTGATGGAACGAAAGGGAAATGCGGCGGTTTGATTGCCGGTGTCCGAGTGAGGTGCTTATGAAGGTGTTCACCTGCGAGTCCTGCGGCAATGCTGTCTACTTCGAGAACGCGACATGCGTCGCCTGCGGCCATCGGCTGGGCTTTGCCCCCGATGCGGGCGTGGTTTCCACGCTTGCGCCAACGGGCGATGTCTTTTCCGCCATCGCCGATCCCGCGCGCGTCTATCGTCTTTGCCTGAATGTCGACGCCTGCGGCTGCAACTGGCTGGTCGCCGCAGACGATAGCAACCCCTATTGCATCAGTTGCAGACACGACCGGACGGTTCCCGATCTGACCGCTCCCGGAAATCGCGACGCCTGGATGAAGATCGAGAAGGCCAAGCGGCACTTGTTCTATTCGCTGCTGCGCTGGGGCCTGCCCATGCCGACCCAGGCTGAGGACATGGCGAGCGGCCTCGGTTTCGACCTGCTGGCGGATGTTGGCCAGAAAGTCATGACCGGGCACGAGAATGGCTTGATCACGTTGAACATCGCCGAGGCCGATGACGCCGAGCGCGAATCGCGCCGCCAGGCCATGGGCGAAACCTACCGGACGCTGCTTGGACATTTGCGCCACGAAATCGGCCATTACTATTGGGACCGGCTGGTTCGCGACGAGGGCAGGCAGGAACCGTTCCGCACGCTGTTCGGCGATGAGCGCGACGACTACAACGCCGCGCTGGCGCGCCACCATCGCGAGGGCGCGCCGGCGGATTGGCCCTTCGCTCATATCAGCGCCTATGCGACGTGCCACCCCTTCGAGGATTTCGCCGAGACCTGGGCGCATTACATGCATATCGTCGACACGCTGGAGACCGCAGCGTCATTCGGCCTGTCGGTCAATCCCAGGAACGTGAAGGGCGGCGGCCTGCGCGTCGATATCGCCTTCGATCCATACCGGCACGGCTCGCTGGACGATCTCGTCAATGCGTGGGCGCCGACGACGGTGGCGTTGAACTGCCTGAGCCGCAGTCTTGGGCAGCCAGACCTCTATCCCTTCGTGCTGTCGAAACCGGTGGTCGAAAAGCTCGGCTTCATCCACGATCTCGCGCGCAACGCCGCGCGCCACGGCGAACAAAGGGCCGCCTGATCGCGGCCCCTGTCGGATCAAACTCTGCCTGTCACCAGCAGCACGATCACGATCAACACGACCAGGCCAATGCCGCCGCTCGGATAATAGCCCCAGCCGCTGCTGTAGGGCCAGCTGGGCAATGCGCCGAACAGCGCGAGGATCAAGATGATGAGCAGAATGGTTCCAAGGGACATGTTTCGGACTCCGAGTTTTCCTCGTCGAAGGCCGCTGTTGGCGGCCATCGCGCGGCGTGTGACGCTTGTGAAATCAATGCCGCTCAGGGGCGATGGTTCCGCTTGTCTGCGCTGATTTGGCGCGTCTGGATGATCCACGAAAGGCGGCGGAATCAGGCGTCAATGTCGGCCCGATTTTACCGTCCGGGCGCCAGGCGGGTCGCTCTCGGCGTCTTCGATGCGAACGTCGAGATGAGGGTAGCGCTCCAGGATGCGTCGCGCCTCGACTTCGGCGGCTTCGCGCAGTTCGAATCCGCGCTTGGACTGATGGTCGACGATCAGGACAAAGCGCTCCGGCTCCGGCCGCGCGCGCGGCCGCTTTGGTATTTCCTCATAGCGTGTCACGTGAGATTCCTCGGGAGTATTTTGCCTCGGGAGAATTTGCGCCGGCGACGGTCGCGCGAGGAGGGCGCTTTTCGTCGCGGCAGGTCGAGGAGCGATTACTGAACGTCCCGGCGCCGCCACAGGCCGGCGATCAATCCAAGACCTGCGGCAAGCGCGACGGCTGCGAGCGGATTGCGTCTGATCGATGTGCTGACGTCATCAAGCTTCTCAAATCCGAGTTCGCGCGCGGTTGACGCATTGGCTCTCAATTGCGTCGACAAGGCATCCACCGCCTTGCGCAAAGCTTCCAGATTTTCGACGGCCATTTCGTTGATGTCGTCCCGGACATCCTGGGCCTTGTCTTTGATGTTTGCCAGGTCGGGTTTTGCGCTGACGTCCATTATTCGCTCCCTATTCTGTTGATGACCAACGCCTCGAATTTTTTGCGGTTCCATCGGCGCGCCCGCGCCAAATGGAAGAAACCGGATTTTTCCGCGACGCCCGCGATTTCGTGCGACCAACCGTAAAAGCACGAGAACTTTTAACGGCGACGCTTGCTCGCGAGCGCGGTGGAGGATTTCACGATGACACGAAGACGAGCCCCCCAGCCAGGCCCGGTTCTTCGATCGCAACTGCCGCGTCGCCGCTCCTGAAAAGGCGGCTCTCAGTTCGCTCGACCGGCGTCGCCGGGCTTGGTGCAAGAAACCGATTGAAACACAAGAAAACGACGTGAATCTTTATTGCGGAGATCAAGAAAATCTAATCAATACATAAGCATAACTCGCGGAACTCCTCTGCTGGGAGAGCGTTGGATTTGTATCGCCGGTCCGCTCCGGCGCACTACTTTCCCCTCAAGCGAAGGATAAGCCGGCATGAGTTGGTTCTCCAAGGACGTGAAGACAATGGACGACCTTTTCGTCCATACGCTGCGTGATATTTACTACGCGGAAAACCGCATCCTGAAGGCGCTTCCCGACATGATCGAGAAGTCCTCGGACCTGCAGTTGAAACAGGGTTTCGAGAAGCACTTGCGCGAGACCGAAGGACAGGTGCGGCGGCTCGAGGAAGTGTTCCGCCTGCACAATTCGGAAATTCAGGGCGTCGATTGTCCGGCGATCGATGGCATCCTGAAAGAAGCCGACGAGACGATCGGCGACGCTGAAAACTCCCGCATTCTCGACGCCGCGCTGATCTTCTCGGCGCAGGCGGTGGAGCATTACGAAATCACCCGCTACGGCAGCCTCATTTCCTGGGCGAAGCTGCTCGGCAAGCCCGAATGCGCCAGCCTGCTCGAGCAGAATCTCGAGGAGGAGCGCGCCGCCGACCGGGCGCTGAACGAGCTTGCGGAGGGCGGCGTGAACCAGCGCGCTGCGGCGTGAATTATCGCCCGCGCTCCCATGGGAATGCGGGCGTCCTCCTTTTTGTCGTCCGGGAATTGCGAGCTGAAAAAATGGGTTTTATCGCTGATGCGGCGACGAAAGCGTCCCGCCAGAACGGCGCCTTCCTTCCCCCTTTTTTGGCAGGCGTGGACCTGCCGGGTTCGTCGCCGGCGGAAGTTCCTGATTCGCCTAACCCGCCGCCATCGGGGCCGCCTTTCCGCCGCAACCGCCTTCCCCGCAACCTCCCGCGCCTGACAGGACGCCGGCTGAAATCCCGGCCCCGGCCCGCGCGAAGCGCCGGTGACTGACCCGGCGCCGGAGCCGTCACCGCCGCCTCCACGGGCCTCACTTCCTGCGTCGCGGCTTTGACGCCGGCAGCCAGGCCTTGGTGACGGCGCTGGCGGCCTGCTTTCCGAGCGCGGTCCGGGTTTTCTTCGCCTGCGAGAGCGCCTCGTTGCGCGCCTTGCCCATGATGGCGTTGGCGCCGCTGAGCCACGCGCTCATGAAGGGGTTCTTTTTCGTCCATGGGTTGGGCATGCCTGCGCCTCCTTTGCGCGTCGTATCACTCGGGACAACGCCCGTAGCCGGACTTCTTTCCCGACAAAAGCGCCGCGGCCTCGGCGGGCCGCGCGTGGTCGCCGCTTCGCGCCAGCGCCGCCGCCAAGGCGTCGAGCACGGCTTTGGCAGCATAGGGCTTGCCGACCATGGGAACATCGGAAAATTCTTCCGGAATTGCGTCCCGGTCCCCATAGCCCGTCGCGAAGATGAAAGGGACGCCTTGCTGCCGCAGAGCCGTCGCCACGGGAAACGAGGTCTTTCCGCCGCGCAGGATGAGATCGAGCACCGCCGCGTCGGGCCTCGCATGGTCCAGGCTGAACAAGGCTTCCTCGACCGAGGCGCAGATGTCGGCGACTCCGCAGCCATGGTCGACCAGGGTGAATTCGAGATCCTGCGCGATCAGCCACTGGTCCTCGACAATGAGGATCGACAGCGCGGCGTCGCCGGCGCCGCCAGATCGGAGCGAGGCGCGCGGAGATGCCGCCCGCTCCGGAAAATCGAGGCGCAATTCGGATGGGTGGTTTCGCGGCAAGACGCCCTCCAGACGCAGCGAGAAAAACTCGACGAACAGTTCCGCCACCGCGCGCAACTCCATCGAGGGCCAGCGGGGCAGGGGATCCAGGCAGATGAAAAATCCCCAGATATCGCCATGAGCGAAAATGGGCGCCAGCAGACAGGACGCCGCCCCCAGGTCGCGCAGCGCGCGGCGCTCCTCCTCGGACGCCGCCCGAAGCGTCGCCCGGGTCAGATCGGGCTGCGACGCCGCATCCCCCAGCGAAACAAGGGCGGTGGACGAGGCGCCCACATCATGGATCGCCCGGCTTCGGCAAGCCCTCGGAAAACCCGCCATCATCAGCCTTAGCGCGGCGATTTCCGTCTGGTCGCCGGAAAAAGACGTGACGCCGTCAAGCCTTGTCGCGGCGGCCATGGTCGCGGCGCCTTCGGCCCGCGCGACGACGACACGGTCGAAGCGCAGGCCGGCGGCGAGCAGATGCGTCGCGGAGGCCATGAGACGCTCGGGGTCGTCAAGCACCGTAATGCGGTCAATCATCCCGCGCGCGAGATCGAGCGGCGAGTGCGCGAGGTCTGAACTTGCCGGCTCGAACTCGATGACGATCTCCTCGCCGGCGACATGCAGGGCGACATCGAAGATCCCGCCTCCGCTTCCGGCAGGCAGGCGCGGAAGCAGGATCGGACGCGAGCATCGGGCCGCCTTGGTCATCGCATTGCGCAGCGCGTGCGCGGCTTCGTCGCCGACGACCGCGGCCAAAGCGAGATTTTCGCTGCGCCCTTTTGCCTCGGGAAAAATGTCGCCGATGCCGGCGGACCGGCGGCGGACGAACACGCCGTTGCGGTCGCATGTCAGAACCCAGCCGTGACCTTGCAATTCGGCGGAGCCGAATGCGCCTTGCGAAACAACAATGTCCATGGGCTTTTTTTCCTGCCTGCGCAGCGACGCAGGACGTGACTCCGGAAGCTTGGCCCGAAACGATTTTCAGACTTGGCCAGAGGCTTGGAGAGGTCAGCCTATGGCGTTCGGCGCGCGAGTTCTATCCACTAGTGAACATTCCCGATGCCCGCGCGTTGGAAGCGCCGACGAAATGGCGGCGGGGAGGAGGACATGCGGACCGTAGGCGAGGACATCGCCAACAATCTCATCCAGGCGCTCGCGCCGCCTGAGCGAAGCAGGATTTGCGCGGTGCTGGAGCCATGGCGGGGAACGCCCGGGGCGGTGATCTACGAACCGGGCGACGAGGTCCAATACGCCTATTTCCCGGTCGGCGCGTCCATGGCGTCCTTTCGCATCATCCTCAGGGATGGCGGCAATGTCGAAACCGCGCTGGTGGGCCGCGAGGGCGCGGTCGGCGGCATTGTCAGCAAGGGGCGGCTCCCGGCCTACGCCCGGGCGGTGGTGCAGTTCGGCTTCGATTTCGTCCGCCTGCGGGTCGCCGACCTGGAACGGCTGAAGCGCGATCATCCCGCGATCGACTCGCTGTTCTCCCGCTACGCGGATTGCCTGATGGCGCAGGTGTTCCAGTCGACCGCCTGCAACGCCTCGCATGGCATCGAGCAGCGGGCGGCGAAATGGCTGCTGGCGGCGGTCGACCGCACCGGCGACGAGGCGCTGTCGCTTACCCAGGAGCAGCTTGCCGGCCTGCTCGGGGTCGGTCGCAGCTATGTCAATCGTCTCCTGCAAAAGTTTCGCGGCGACGGCGTGCTCGAACTGCGGCGATCCATGGTCATCGTCAAGGACGCGGCCGCCCTGAAGCGCCTGTCCTGCGAGTGCAACGCCAGCCTGCGCCGCCATTTCCAGCTGGTGCTGCGCGACGTCTATCCCTCCGCTCACGACACCTCTCACTGAGCCGCCGCCGATGGAACCAAAGGCCGGAACATCGGTTTCCCCGCGATTCTGCAACTTTTTGCGGAGCAAAGCCATGCCGCGAGGCGACAAGTCGAAATATACCGACAAGCAGGTTCGCCAGGCCGAACATATCGAGGAAAGCTACGAGAACAGGGGCGTTTCCGAGGGAGAGGCGGAACGCCGGGCCTGGGCGACCGTGAACAAGGATGATGGCGGCGGCAAGGCCCCGGGCGGTTCCGGCCGCGGCAAGAACACTGGCCATCCTGCCGCGCATCGCGGCGGCTCCATCGGCGGCGAGGCGTCGGCGTCGCGGCCGGCCGCGCTGCGATCAGGCTCGGCCCGCAAGGCGGCCGCGACACGCAAGAGCCAGGGTTAGCCGAGGTGATCCACGCCGCTCTCGCCATCGCCCTTTTCGGCGCTTCGCCAGTCTCGGCGACGGGAGCCGCGGGCAAGTTCATCGTGGTGATCGACGCCTGCGCGAGCAATGGAAAATGCGAAAAATTTCGTCGGCCGATCGACGCGAGTTCGCTCCTCCAATGCCAGCGCTCCGGCACATTCGCGGTCGTCGGCTGGGGCGTCGAACACCCCGATTACAAGCTCAGGTCATGGCGCTGCGCCAAGGCCGACGAGGTCGAGTTGTGACGGCGTCGCCCGTTACCTGTCGATCTCTCCGAAGACGATGTCCAAAGAGCCGATGATCGCAGCGACGTCCGCCAGCAGATGGCCATGCGCGAGACAATCCGCCGCCGCGAGATGCGGGAAGGAGGGCGCGCGGATCTTGCATTTATAGGGCTTGTTCGTGCCATCGGCGATGAGGTAGACGCCGAACTCGCCCTTTGGCGCCTCCACCGCCGCATAGACTTCGCCGGCGGGAATATGGACGCCTTCGGTGAAATGCTTGACGCGATGCAGCAGGCCGATATGGGGATCGACATGACGGACGATCTCGCCGTCGAGTTCGAGAACGAGCCGCAGCACGCCATGCGCGGCGGGATGCTGCGGTCCGAAATTCAGGGTGAAATTGCGCTGTTCATGCGCCGTCATCGGTTGCGCCCGCTGCTGGAATGAATCGACGGTGCAACGTCGTTTTCAGCCGGTTGTTCCGAAATTTCAGCCTTCGAGAATATGCCCCAGCGCCGCGAAGGGACGCACGCGGTCGCAGACGATTTTCAGGATCGCCAGCATGGGCGCGGAAAGGATGGCGCCGGGTATTCCCCACATCCAGTACCAGAACACCAGAAACAGCACGACCAGCAGGGGATTGACGGTGAAGCGCCGCGCCAGCAGCATGGGCGTCAGGGTTTCGCCTTCGATGACGTGGATGACGAGATAGATGGCGGCGGGCGCCAACGCCCGCCAGAGACCGTCGATGGTCAGCAGGCCCGCGAGCAGAAACACGATCATGCCGAGCGTCGGGCCGATGATCGGCGCGAAGTTCAAGAGGAAGGCGACGACGCCCCACAACAGCGGATCGCCGACGCCGGTGAAATACATGGTCGCGGCGGTCGCGATCCCGACCAGCGCATTCATGAAGGTGATCGTCACGAGATAGGCGGAGATGTCGTCCTCGACCTGCAGGGATATATCGACGGCCTGTCGCTTGGCGCTGAAATTCGGCAGGATTTCGACCAGCCGCCGCAGGAAGGTGTCGCCCGATAAAAGCAGGAAATAAAGGAACAGGACCGTGGTGAAGAAGTCGCCGACAAAGCCGCGCGCGCTGGCGAGAACGCCGGACATCAATTCGGCGCCTGAGAGAAGCTGCGAGGCGGGCTGCGGCGCGCCGCCGCCCCCGCCGACATTGTTGAGCTTCTGAACGAATTGCTGGACCATGTCGATCGGCGCGCGCAGCAGGCTGAGCCGCTGTTGCAGCTTGGGCACGCCTTGGGGAAGTTTGGCGGCCCAGCTGCCCGCCGGGCCGGAAATGGCCGCGCCCAGCATGACGACGGCGCCGAGCAGGATGAGGATGATCGAAAGCGCGGCGACGATGCGCGGCAGGCGCAACCGCTCCAGCAGCCGCATCAACGGCTGGAACAACAGCTTGAGGATAATGGCGAAGGTCAGCGGCAGGATGATTTCGCGCGCGACAGAGGCGGCCGCGAGCGCGGCAAGGAGGAACAGGCCGCCCAGGAAAATGACGCGCGGCTCCGTCGGCAGGGGCATGTCCGTTTCCGCGGCCGCCGGGGCGCTCTCGGCGGCTTCGGCGACCTGCTCGTCCAATGGCTGGGGCTCGGCCACAGCTCAAATATGCGTTGCGCCGCCAAGGGCGCCGAGGAGCCAGAGCACAAGCAGCACCACCAGCACCAGGCCGAGGATTCCGCCGAGGCCGCGTCCGCCGTAACGGCCATGGGCGTAATAGCCGCCGCCGCCGCCAAACAGAAGGATGATGAGGATGATCAGCAGGATCGTGGACATGAGCTCGTCTCCCGTCCGTATCGCGGACGCCGGTTCAAGGTTCTAAAGGCTCAAAGTCGTTGCGCGCGCCCGCAGGGCACGTCGAAGGCAGGCTCGATATCCGCGGCGAAACTCTGTTCGGGCGGCCACTCGAACCGGGCCTCCATGTCTCGAGGGCCGTCGGGGCAGGGCTGGTCGATAAAGCCGAAGACGCCATAGCGATCGACCGTAATCATGTATTCGTCCCAGTCGATACGGTTGTTGTAGCCAAGGTGCTCGACGTGGATCATGTCCTCGTTGACTTGCAAGCCCTTCACGCTCAGCCGGTCGATGACGTAGCGAACCAGTTGCGCGCGGTCCTGCAGCGTCACCGCCAGCGTCAGGCTGGCATTGAGCGTCGTGCGATTTTCCCTCACTCGCATGTTTCCTGCCTTTCGAGTTTCTCGTCCGGCTGCGACGATTTTTTCCCGGCGCCTGACCGCGGCCCGGCCTTGACGGGCTTGTGCCCAGGTCGCGGCTCGGATGTTCGCCCAAAGGTCCGCGCTCTCCATGAGCCGTGCGTGTTGTCGATGCGCAAAATAAAGAAACGTTGTGTTTCCAACCTGAAACTTGATCCGCGCATCTGCAGGGAAGGCTTCCGATATTGCCGCATCGAAAATCCTGACAAAGCAACGCTCAGGATGAGCGGGAGTTCCGATGCGCATCGCTTAAAAATTATCAAGGATACGAGCGCGCCTATTGCAAAGATTGGAACGTCGTCCTCATTCAAATGTTGCTTTCTCAAATGGAGAACAACATGTCTATTCAGATGCGAATTGCGCTGTTGATTTATATGTTCGGCGCCGGCGCAGTCGCGGTTTTGGCGACGCCGCTCGCCCAGAGGGCGCCGAGTTTGCTGCCGGCGGTCGTCGTCGTTTCGGCGATTGTCGCGGCGCCAATCGCGTGGCTGTTCGCGCCCTGTGCGCGCGTACGTCAGGCACGAGTCCCGCACATTCGGCAACCGCGGCGTTCGTTCGAAGACTAGGAGTCAGCCTGCCGCGGGAGGGGGCGTTTCCGCGCGGGGATTGACGGGAAACTCAAGAATGAACCTGGCGCCCTTCGTCGAAGGGGCTTTTGTCAACACGCCTTCGAGGTTGCTGGTCATGGCGGTCACGATCTTGGAGCCGAGACCCGTCCCCTGTGAATGCGCATCTGGCGAGAACCCCTGGCCGTCGTCCTCGACGGTCAATCTGATCTGGGCGTCGCCGCTCGCCTCCAGGGATATGCGTATTTCGCCTTCCGTCTCGGGAGGGTAGGCGTATTTGAAGGCATTGGTGACCAGCTCGCCGACAATGACGCCGAGCGAAATCGCCTTGTCGACATGGACGGTCAATTTTTCGGAGCGGAAATCGATCCTGTGCGGACGTTCGCTGTCGGCAAGCGACTCTTGCAATTCCGCTGACCAGATGCGCCAGGTAATCGTCGATGTCGACCGAACCGATGTTGTCGGAGACGTAAAGGCGTCGATGCACGCCGGCTATGGCGGTGATCCGCGCCTGGGTTTCCTGCAGGGCGTGGACGGCGGCGGGATCGTCGAGCGCATTGGCTTGCATGCGGACCATGGCGGCGACAAGGCCGAGGCTGTTCGCGATACGATGATTGACCTCATGCAACAGCGTTTCGGCGCGGTCGCGGGCCTGCCGCACCGCCAGTTCGTTTTCCTTTTCCTGCCGCTTGAGCCGCCAGCGCTCATGGACCTGTTCGATCGCCGCGACGAGCAATTCGAAAAATTCGGCGGCGTGCTCCTTGATGACATATTCGTCGGCGCCGGCCCGGATCGCCGATATCGCGGTGCGCGCGTCGGCCGACCCCGTCACGTAGACGACGGGAGGACGCGGACCGCGAGGCCCGAGCCTTTCCAGCACGTCCAGTCCCGATTCCCCTGCGAGCTCGTGATCCAGCGCAATGACGTCGAAATCGCCCTTGCCCAGCGCCTCGAGACCAGCCTGGCCGTCGGCGACCGGCATGACCGAATGTCCACGGCGCGCCAAGGCCTTGCCGATCAGGACGCATAGGGCGCCGTCGTCGTCGACCAGCAGCACGCGCAGCGGCTTCTTGACATCTGCGCCGAAGGGCATGTCAGGCGACCTCCGGTATTTGCATGACGGTCAGGAACAGGCCGAGCTGCCTGATGGCGTTGGCGAAGCTGGCGTCGTTCACCGGTTTGGTCATGCAGATATTGGCGCCGAGGTCATAGCAGCGCTGAATTTCGCGCTGGTCGTCGGTCGTCGTCAGCACGAACACGGGCAGGCGGCGCAAAAGGCGGTCGGCCTTGAGGGCCGACAGGATGTCGACGCCCTCCATGTCCGGCAGGTTCAGGTCCAGCAGGACGACGCGCGGCCGCTCCGACTTGCGGGCGGCGCCGCTGCGCTTGTGAAAAAAATGCGCGAGCGCGCTGGCGCCGTCGCGGAAACCGGCGATTTCATGGGTCACCCCGGCGCGGCGGATGTGCTTTTCGATCAGGCGCGCATGGCCTTCGTCGTCCTCGATCATGACGATGGATGCCGGCGCCGGTTCAGCCATGTCCATGTTCTCTCAGGTGCGCTACGAGATTTCCGGCGACCGAAAAACGGAAGACGGTTCCGCTCGATCCGTCGGACGTGGCGTCGATGTCGCCGCCGAGCTTGCGCGCGAGCATGCGCACATGCGCCAGACCTATGCCGTCTCCCGCCGTGTCCTGAACGCCCGATCGGCGGAACAGTTCGAAAATCCGCTCGAGATCGCCCGGCTTGACGCCGCGTCCATTGTCCGCGACCTCGAAATAGGCGCGGCCGCGCTCCAGTCGTCCGCGAATGGCGATACGCCCGGGCCGCGATCTGTCGAAAAATTTGACGGCGTTGTCCAAAAGGTTGGTGAAGATCTGCTGCAAGGCGTTCCGGTCGCTGACGACAGTCGGAAGCTCGCCCTCGAGCACGGCTTCGCCGCCCGCCTCGTCCAGACGTCGCCGGACGACGGCGACGCAATCGAGCGCCAGCTCGGCCACATTGATCCGTTCCGGCGTCAGGGTGGCGCGTCCCATGCGCGATAATTTCAGGATTTCCGAAATCAGGTTGTCCATGCGCGTCAACGACGCGCGGATGAAGCGCAAGGCCTCGGGAATGTCCTCGTCGATCGCCGCGGTCACCTGCGCCATGTCGGGACCGGGAATTGTATTCTTCGTCGCCTCGACATATTTGGCGATGACGCCGGCCGCCTGTGATATCTCGCCGGTGAAGCCGGTGATGTTGATCAGGGGCGCGCGAAGGTCGTGGCTGACGATATAGGCGTAACGCTGCACTTCGTCATTGGCGCGCTTCAATTCGCGCGTGCGCTCCTGGACGCGCGCCTCGAGCCGTTCATTGGCCGTGGTCAAGGCATGTCGGGCGACGCTCAGCTCGCGACCATGCCGGGTCGACAAGGTCAGCGCCAGCAGGGTGAGTAGGACGATCGCGGAGGCGCCCAGCGCCGTGAGCCGCCGCAAGGCGACCGCGCTGCGGTTGAGATTGGCCATATCCTGTTCGCGCAGGGCGCCGAGGTAGGTTCGCAGCGCGTCGACATTGGCGCGGATTTCTTCCATCAGCGACCGTCCGAGATCGTTCTTGACCAATGCCAAGGCGCCGTCGAAATCGCCGGCGTCGGCGCGCGCGATCGTCTTGTCCATTTCCGCGAATTTTTCGTCTGCGAGGTCGCTGAGGGTTTTGAAACGGATATCGTGCTCCTGCACGGATAGCAGCGACAGGACGCCACGAAGCTCGTCGCGGCTCTTCAGGCTGCGCTGGCGCGCGGAGCGAAAGGGTTCGAGATAACGCGCATCATGCGTCAGCAGATAGCCGCGCTGCCCCGTTTCGGCGTCCAGCATCGCGACCAGCAGATTGGCGGCGTAGCGGTTCGCCATGCCGGCCCGAAACGCGACGAGCGATTGCCGCTCGATAGTCTGCGAAAAGCCGAATGTCGCGAGAGCGATCGCAAGCAGGATGGCGCCGCCTGCGGCGACCATCAGGACGTTGTAACTCAACAAGGCCCTGTCGACATGGCGCATGTTTCGCGTCCAGGATTCCCCGCCCCGGTGAGGGAGGCGGAGCGTTTGTCACGCCCGGCCGACCAGCTGCATGATCAAGGAGACGACGAACAGGACCAGGAAGATTCCGAACAGGATGCGCGCAATGCCGGCGGACGTCGCCGCGACGCCGCCGAATCCCAAAGCGCCGGCGATCAGCGCGACGACGAGGAAGACGATCGTGTAGTAAAGCATGGCCTTGGCCTCGCATAAACTGAACTTGACTAGCAACGCCATGCTTTAGCAAAAGTTCCATATTGCGTTTTTAGTTCAATACGAATTAACGAAAGCGCAATGGAACTGAGCCGGCTGTCAATAGTTCTCGAATCACAAAGGAAAGAGTGCGGAAAACGGCGTCCTTGAATCGTCAAGACCGCATGATGCGCCAAGGTTCTTTCGGCGCATGTTTCCACACCCCCGGAAAACAAGGGAGTTGACGTCATGGGACGGGGAATTCTGCTTTGGCTGCTCGGCGTTCCGATTCCGATCATCCTGTTGCTCGCCTTTCTGCATCATTAGGGGCGAGCCGCGGCTCCGCTTGCCGCTTTCGGAGGGCGCATCACATCAGACGCCTCGTCCCGATCGAAGGGGTGACAGGAGAGTAGGAGATGGCCTCTCGAAACCAGCGAAAGCAAACGGGCAAGCCGCAACCGGGCGCGCAAATCAAGAAGGCAGATGAGGCGAAAACGCCTGAAGCGAAAGAGAGCGGCCGCGAGTGGGATGATGTCGACGAAGCGTCATGGGAATCTTTTCCCGCAAGCGATCCGCCCTCGTGGATCGGACGGCGTCCGGCATCGCCGGCAAAGCCGCCCCGTCAGTAAGGAAATTGATATCCAGAAGGAGATGAAGCCATGAACAGCACCTCAGACAAGATCAAGGGCGCGGCCAATGAAGCGGCCGGCAAGGCGAGGCAGGCCGCGGGATCGGCGATGAACGATCCGCAAATGCGCGCCAAGGGCGCGATGCAGGAGGCGAAAGGCTCGGCGCAGAAGGCCAAGGGCGACGCCAAGGACGCGGTCAAGAAGACCGTGGACAAGGCGTAATCCTGACCATTCACGAGGGCCTGCAAGCGGCAAGGGTCGAGCCTCGATCCTTGCCGCCTCAGCATGCGGGAACACGGGGGAAGCGAGGACGCACATGTTGATACATTACGGCTATGAAATGGTGATCGACTGCGCGGCGCCGACGCCTGTCGTCGCCGAGCTTGACGTGCACCCGAGCCGTACCGAGGCAGTCCGTAGCGAGCGTCCCTTCGAGACCATTCCGAACGTCGCGTCCTCGGTCTATACGGACGTTTTCGGCAATACCTGCCGCCGCTTCGTCGCGCCGCCCGGCAAGCTGGTGCTGACCTGTTGCGGCGTCGTCGAAGATGACGGCGCCCTCGACGACGTGATCCCGGATGCGCCCGAGACTCCCGTGGCCGAACTCCCGGACGATTGCCTTATTTTCCTGCTCGGCAGCCGCTATTGCGAAACGGACAAGCTGAGCCAGATCGCCTGGGACCTGTTTGGACAAACGGCGCCCGGCTGGCCGCGGGTCAAGGCGATCTGCGACTTCGTCCACGACCACATCACCTTTGGATATGAGCACGCCCGCTCCACGCGCACGGCCTATGAGGCCTATTGCGAGAAGGTCGGCGTTTGCCGCGATTTCGCCCACCTGGCGGTGGCTTTCTGCCGCTGCATGAATATTCCCGCGCGTTACGCCAATGGCTACCTGGGCGACATCGACGTGCCGCCCGATCCCGCGCCGATGGATTTCAACGCCTGGTTCGAAGTCTTCCTCGGAGGCCGCTGGTACACTCTTGACGCGCGCCACAACGCGCCTCGCGTCGGGCGTATTCTCGTTTCGCGCGGGCGGGACGCGGCCGATACGCCCCTGCTGAATTCCTTCGGCCCCCATCGGCTCGAATCGTTCAAGGTCTGGACCGCGGAAGTAGGCGAGGACTCGCTTGTCGTTTGAACAGTTCCCGCCGCCGTTCATGTGGCTTTCGAATGTGGCGTCGCTCGCGTCGCTTTGCCTGGCGGTGTTGATTCTGGGCGCGCAGCGAGCGGAAGATCGCGAAAGTGATCTCGTTGCTGGAGGAATCGCGGCGCGACAACCCGTTCATGCGCGACTGGCATGATCCGGGCGCCGAGACCTTGGCGCAGCCGTCCGATCCCAGTTCGGTGCTTGACGCGATCAAGCAGGCCCAGCGCGACAAGGACAAGTGAGGCCGCAGGAGAAACAGGTGAGGGAGGAGGAGGGCTGCGATGATCCGGGATGCGTTACGGAAGGCGATGGGTTGGAATTCCGGGCCGAAAATCCTCGCCGCGACAATCGCTCTCATCGTCTCGGGCGTGGCCGTCGCCGACACGGCCCGCGACGCGGCGGTCAAGAATGACGCTGCGGTCAAGGACGATGACGGACTCTATTCCGACAAGAACGGCGCTCCCACCTACAAGATCGGACCCGATGGCGCCGTGGACTGGCGCACTTATGTCGGTTACCTGCGCTATAATTCGAATTGCGATCAGTGCCACGGCCTCGATGGCAATGGTTCGAGCTTCGGTCCCGCGTTGAAGGATTCGCTCAAGACCCTCAGCTATCCCCAGTTTCTCGACACGGTGACGAACGGCAAGAAGGCGGTCAACACGGCGCAGCAGCTGGTCATGCCGTCATTCGCCAACAACAAGAACATCATGTGCTACATAGACGACATCTATGTCTATCTTCGCGCGCGCTCCGCGGGCGTCGTCCCTTCCGGCAGGCCGGACAAGCATGCGCCCAAATCCAAGACCGACGCCAACCAGGAAGACGCCTGCATGGGGCCGATCAATTAAGGCGATCCTGCCGTCGAGAACATTTGCAGGCGCTGCGCGTTGTGTCGTCGAGGGTCATTGCGAAGGGTGGACCAAATCCGATGTGGCTCTCCGCTGTCATCACGCCCCATGTGCCTTATCTGCGAAGGTTTGCGCGATCGCTGACCGGCACGCAAGCGGCGGGTGACGCCTGCGTCGCCGCGACGCTTGAGGCGATCATCGCCAATCCCTCGATCTTTTCTCCCGGCGCCGATCCGAAGGTCACGCTCTATCGGCTGTTTCTCCACATCCTGCGCCGCAAGGCCCCCGCCTGCGGCGTCGCGCCCGCCGTCATTGACGACGTTCCCGCATTCAAGAAGATTTCCGCCATTCCCGAACAGGCGCGCATCGCCTTCCTGCTCAGCGCCATGGAGGAATTCACGGTCCCGGAGATCGCGCAGACGCTGGACTGTCCTGCGATGCAGGCGCGGGCCCTGGTCGATCAGGCGGGCCGCGAACTGGCCGCCCAGCTTTGCGCCAACATCCTCATCATCGAAGACGAACCCATCGTTGCGCTTGATCTGCAGAGGCTGCTGCAGGAGCTGGGGCACAGCGTCGTCGCGGTCGCCAGGACCCGCGAGGAGGCGGTGCGCGCCGCGCTGGAGCTGCAGCCAGGGCTGATCCTGTCCGACATCAGGCTCGCGGACGGCAGTTCCGGGCTCGACGCCATCAACGAAATCCTCCCGGTCTTTGAGGCGCCGGTGATCTTCGTCACGGCTTTCCCTGAGCATCTTCTGACCGGAAGCCTGCCTGAGCCGGCCTTCCTGATCAAGAAACCCTTCACCCATGATTCCGTCAAAGCCGCCGTGAGCCAGGCCCTGCTGTTTCACCGCAGGCGTCGCGCGCCCAGGCAGGAAGAGCCCTCCCTGCTGGAGGCTCAGGCGGAAGAGGTTTCATCCGCGCCGGGCGATGCGGCGCCATGAATTTCGGGAGTCGGAAATGGACAGGCAAAAGCTGGCCGAGATCGCGCGCAGGCTGGTGGCCGACGACAAGGGGCTGCTCGCCATGGACGAGAGCACGCCGACCTGCAACAAGAGGTTCGCCGCCGTGGGGATCGCCACGACTGAGGAGAACCGGCGCGCCTATCGCGAGATGATCGTGACCACGCCGCGGCTCGGCGAGTGCATCAGCGGCGCCATCCTGTTCGACGAAACGATTGGCCAGAGCGCGACGGACGGAACGCCCTTCCTGGACATCCTCGAGGCACAGGGCATATTGGCAGGCGTCAAGCTCGACGCGGGCGCCAAGAACCTCGCGGGCCATGCCGGCGAAAAGGTCACCGAGGGGCTCGACGGGCTGCGCGAGCGCATTGCCGGCTACGTGGCCCGTGGACTGACTTTCGCCAAATGGCGGGCGGTCATCGCCATCGCCGAGAAAATCCCCAGCCGGGCCTGCGTCGAGGCCAACGCCCATGCGCTGGCGCGCTATGCCGCGCTTTGCCAGGAAGGCGGACTGGTCCCCATCGTCGAGCCGGAAGTGCTGATGGACGGCGACCATGATCTGGCGGCGTGCCTGGCCGCGACGGAAAAGACGCTCGACGCGGTGTTCGCGCAACTGCGCCTGCAGGGCATCCTGCTGGAGGGCATGCTGCTCAAGCCCAATATGGTGGTTTCCGGCCTGGCCTGCCCTGTTCAGGCGAGCGTGGGCGAGGTCGCCGAGGCCACGCTGACCTGTTTGCGCCGCCACGTTCCCGTCGCCGCGCCGGGCGTCGCCTTCCTGTCCGGCGGCCAGTCGGCAGAGCTGGCTTCCGCGCGGCTCGACGCGATGAACCTGCGCGCGAAGGCGGCGCCCGGCGGCTACCCCTGGGCGATCACCTTCTCCTATGCGCGGGCCATCCAGCAGCCGGCGCTCGAGATCTGGCGGGGCGAAGCGGCGCATGTCCCCGCGGCGCAAAAGGCGCTGTTTCATCGCGCCTTCTGCAACAAGGCCGCCCGACGCGGCGAGTACAACGCTGCGATGGAATCCGCCGCGATGGAGAATGCCTGAAGCCTGGGGTGAACGGGATGTCCTTTTTCACGCGTCCATTTGCTGTTGGCCTTTTCCTCCTGGCGTCGTGCCTGATGGCGTCGCAGCAGGCGGCCGCCCAATCACCCGCCCAAGCGCCCGCGGACAGTCAGCCGCCCGCCGCCACGCCCGCGCCGCCTCAAAACCCGCAACCGCCCGCGACGCCGCAAGCCAATCCGCCCCAGACGAGCCCGCCTCAAGCCGGCGCGCCCGGCGCGGAGGCGGCGAAATCGCCCAACGAAACCGCGGCCGTGGTGATTGACGGAAGCGCCGCCGCCGCGCTGCTCGGCAAGCCCGTGCAGAGCCTGAAGGGCGAGAATCTGGGACGGGTGGTCGACGTCATTGTCGATCGCAACGGGATGATGCGCGCCGCCATCATCGATTTCGGCGGCTTCCTGGGCGTGGGAACGCGCAAGATCGCGGTCGACTGGCGCGCCCTGCATTTTCCGGAAAAGGGCGGCCTGGACAAGTTGACCGCCGACCTGCCGCGCGACCAGTTGCGCATGGCGCCGGTCTTCAAGGAGGGCGAGCCCATCGTCGTCATTGGCGGGTCGCCGGGGCCGCCCGCCGTCGCCGCGCCGGCCGCGCCGCCCTCGCAAGACGCAGCCCCAGCTCAGAAACAATAACGCCGCCCGCGCAAGGACTCGGTGACGAAGAGGATCTCGCAACGACACGCAATCGCGATCGCAGGCGAAGCCGTTCGAGCAGCAGTCGCGGTCTTGACTGGCTGATTTTTTTCGTCGCCGACATCCAGACTGGGTTCGGTCCCTTCGTCGCCGTGTTCCTGACGACACAAAAATGGACCCAGGTCGACATCGGCCTGCTGCTGACGACGAGCAGCCTGGTGGCGTTGGTCGGGCAAATTCCGGCGGGCGCCCTCGTCGATACGGCCCGGTCCGTGCGCGCCGTCGTCGCCTTTGCCCTGATCGCGATCAGCATCAGCGCCTTCACCTTCGCCTTTTTCCCAGTCTTCGGCCTCGCGCTCGCCACCCGGGTGCTGCATGCGATGGCGAGCTGCATTCTCGGCCTGGCGCTGGTTTCGCTCAGCCTTGGCCTTGTCGGCGAGAACGCCATGGGCGAAAGGGTGGGGCGCAACGCGGCCTTCGCCGCGGCCGGCACGGGCATCGCAGCTGGCGTCATGGGCGCCTGCGGCTATTTCCTGTCAAGCCGCGCCGTCTTCTTTCTGGCCGGAGGCCTGGCCTTGCCGGCGCTCGTCGCCCTGACCCGCATCAAGCCGGGCGACATTGGCGCGGCTCCGCAGATGGCCCACGCCGCGCCGCATAATCCCGCCGCCTTCGTCGAAGGCTTGGGGGTGCTGGCGCGCAATGGCGCCTTCCTGCGTTTCGCCCTCTGTCTCGCGCTGTTCCATCTGGCCAATGCGGGCATGCTGCCGCTCGCGGCGAGCATGGTGACGCTGCGCTCCAGCCAGGCGGCGACGATCATGGTCGCCGCCTCGATCCTGGTCCCGCAACTGGTCATGGCCCTGCTGGCGCAAGGGGTCGGGCGCAAGGCCCGCGTGTGGGGGCGCCGGCCGCTGCTGCTGCTCGGCTTCGCCGCGCTCTGCCTGCGCGGACTGGCCTTTTCCCTGACCGGCGAGCCGGCCCTGCTCGTCGTCTTCCAGGCGCTGGACGGGGTGTCGGCGGCGACGCTGGCGGTCGTCACGCCGCTGGTCCTGGTCGACATCACCCGGGAGGGCGGCCACTTCAACCTTGCGCAAGGCATAGCGGGGAGCGCGGTCGGCGTCGGCGCCGCCTTGAGCACGACGCTGACCGGTTATCTCAGCGATCATTACGGCAGTTTCGCCGCCTTCAACATGCTGACGGGGCTCGCCGCTTTCGGTTTTGCGGCGGTCAAGCTGGTGATGCCTGAAACCCAGCCGCAAGCGCAGAGATTACACTGACCTCAAACGGGAGCGCAGGCGGCCGCCCTCGATGAGGGAGCGGTAGAGGCGCAGGTAATCCTCGGCCATGCGCCGCGCGGTGAAGCGGTTCTCGAAGCTGCGGCGGATGGCGCCGCGCGACAGCGTGACGCATTTGCGCACCGCGCCCACCGCGCTGGTTTCGTCCTCGACCACGAAACCGGTCACGCCGTCCTCGACGATCTCAGGGACCGCGCCGCGATTGAAGGCGACCACCGGCGCGCCGCAGGCCATCGCCTCGATCATCACCAGCCCGAAAGGCTCCGGCCAGTCGATCGGCACGATCAGGGCAAGGGCGCCGCTCAGAAAATCGGATTTCTGCGCGTCATTAATCTCGCCGATGTACTCGACGCCCGGCGTTGCGAGCAAAGGCTGGATGACCTCGCGAAAATAATCCTGGTCGACGGGATCGACCTTGGCCGCGATCTTGAGCGGCAGGCCGCAGCGATGCGCGATGTGGATGGCGAGGTCCACGCGCTTTTCGGGCGAAATACGGCCGAGGAAGGCCAGATAGGACGGCCGCGCCGGCTGCGGCCGCAACAGGTCCGCGGGCAGGCCATGGGGAACGGTCGAGATGAAGTTGGCCTGCGGCGCCGGACGCCGCTGCGAATTCGAAATCGAGATCACCGGCACATTGTTGAAGGTCGCGAACAAAGGCTGGTGCTCGGGCAGGTCGAGACGCCCGTGCAAGGTGGTGACAAAGGGAACAGACTGGCGCGAGAACAGCGAAAAGGAAAAATAATCGAGATGGAAATGCAGGAAATCGAATTCCTGCGCGCGCCGGTAGACCTGCTCGATCATGGCCATGTGAAGCGCGTTCTGGTCGCGGATCGCGCCATCCAGCCTGAGCGCCCGCGGCCAGAAGGCGTCGAGCCTGGCGCTGGTCCGGGAATCGCCGCTGGCGAACAGAGTCACATCATGTCCAAGCGCGACCAGCTCCTCGGTAAGCCAGGAAACGACCCGTTCGGTGCCGCCATAGAGCGCCGGAGGCACAGCTTCGGTCAAGGGAGCGATTTGCGCGATCCGCATGGGCAGGCGTCCTTTTTCAAAAGATATCAGCTGGAGGATTTTCGCGGCCCGCAGGTGCGGGCGCGATTGAAATTCGCCGGACCCGCGGCTTCCGAAGTTGGAACCTTGCGGCGCTCGGGCGAATTAAAACCCAACGGCGTCCCCGCCGCGCGGTTCCAAGCTCGCGCCGGATTCAAAAGGAAATTCACCATTGCCGAGGGATCTGAGCCGTTACCGGCATAGACCGATCGCGCTGTTCTGGCGCTATATGGCGCGACGGCCGGCGGCGCACGCCTTCATCGTGCTGGCGGTCTTCGCGGCGGTGACCTGTTCGATTGGCACGCAATATGGGGTCAAGCGCCTTGTCGACGCCATGGCCGGCGGCCCGCATTCCCACGCCGGTCCGTGGCCCGCCTACCTTATCCTCGTTTCCTTCATCGCCGGCGACAACCTGCTGTGGCGCGCGGCCGGTTGGGTGGCCAGCTCCGCCTTCGTCAAAGTGACCGGCGACCTGCGGTCGGAGCTCTTTCGCCATCTCACCGGCCACGCCCCGGCCTATTTCGCCGATCGCCTGCCCGGCACGCTCACCAGCCGGATCACCGCGACCTCCAACGCCGTATTCCAGATTGAAAACATGTTCGTGTGGAATGTCTTCCCGCCCTGCGCCGCCACGCTGGGCGCCATCGCCTTCCTCTCCGCCGTCAATGGCTGGATGGCGGCGAGCCTGGTCGTGGTCGCGGGAGTCGTGATGGCGGCGATGTTCGCCTGGGCGAAGGCGGGGTCGCCGCTCCACCGCGAATTCGCCAACAAAGCGGCGCTGGTGGATGGCGAAATGGTTGACGTCGTCGGCAACATGGGGATTGTGCGCGCCTTTGGCGGTCTCGCCCGCGAGCACAGCCGCTTCGACGCCTCCTTAGCGGTCGAGATGAATGCGCGCCGGCGTAGCCTGCGCTATCTGGAAAAATTGCGTCTCGCCCATGCCCTGGTCGTCGTCGCGGCGACGCTCGCGCTGCTGGCCTGGGCGATAAAACTCTGGCAGGCCGGCGCGGTCAGCGCGGGCGACGTCGTGCTGGTCTGCACGCTGGGCATTTCGGTGTTGAGCGCGACGCGCGACCTCGCGGTGGCGCTGGTCGATGTCACGCAGCACATGGCGCGGCTCGCAGAAGCATTGTCGACCCTGCTTTCGCCGCACGAGGGACAGGATCATCCCGAAGCCTCGGCGCTGGTCGCCCAGGGCGCCCGCGTCACCTTCGAGCGGATTTCCTTCGCCTATCCCGACGGGACGCAGGTCTTTTCCGATTTCAGCGTCGATATTCCGGCTGGCCAGCGCGTTGGACTGGTCGGGCCGTCCGGAGGCGGCAAGACCACGCTGGTTGCGCTGATGCAGCGGCTCTACGCGGTGCGGGAGGGACGCATCCTGATCAACGACCACGACATCGCCAGGGCGACCGAAAAAAGCCTGCGCGACGCCATTGCCGTGGTGCCGCAGGACACGGCGCTGCTTAACCGCAGCTTACAGGAGAATATCCGCTATGGCCGGCCCGAGGCCAGCGACGAGGAGGTCTGGGCCGCGGCCACGGCGGCGCGGTGCCGGCCCTTCATCGAGACCTTGCCGGAGGGGCTCGAGACCATGGTCGGGGATCGCGGGGTAAAGCTTTCGGGCGGCCAGCGCCAGCGCATCGCCCTTGCCCGCGCCTTCCTGAAGAATGCGCCGCTGCTTATTTTCGACGAGGCCACTTCCGCGCTCGACAGCGAGTCGGAAGAGGCGATCCGCGAGGCGATGGAAATTTTGATGACCAGCCGCACCGTCGTCACCATCGCGCACCGGCTTTCGACGCTGCGCAATTTCGACCGCATCCTCGTGCTCCATGCCGGGCGGCTGGTGGAGGACGGCGCGCCCGACGAGCTGATGCGACAGGACGGGCATTATCGACGCCTTGTCAATCGGGAGCTCAGCCGGCTCGCGAAACAGGCCGCCTGAGCCGGACTCCGGCAGTTTGGCAAAACCATGGAACAGGACTCAAGGAAAACCGAACACGAGTCCGCGGCGCCCGGCGAAATCGAATTGCCGGTCCAGCATCTCATCGCCGCGACGGCCTCTTTGCACGAACTGCGGCCGCGCACGCTCAAATACGGCGACGCCTTCGGCCTGTTCGACCATAATGGCGACGCGCTCGACGGCGTCGGCAGCCCTCATGGGCTTTATTTTCGCGACACCCGCCATCTCTCCCGCTTCTGCCTGACGATCGAGGGGCGCCGCCCGGTGCTTTTGAGCTCGACGCCGCGCGACGACAATGTGTCGTTGACCTTCGACCTCACCAATCCAGATCTCTTGGACGACAGGGGCGCGTTGCTGCTCGATCATGACCTGATCCAGATTCGCCGCGTGCGCTTCCTTTGGAACGGCGGCTGCTACGAACGGCTGGCGCTGCGCAATTTCGACCAGGTCCCGCGCCGCCTGCGCATCGAGATCAGCTATGCCGCCGATTTCGCCGACCTGTTCGAAGTGCGCGGCAGCCGCAGAAAGGCGCGCGGGCTGCGCCACCTGCCCGAGACCACAGCGGATCGCGTCAAGCTCGCCTATACCGGGCTGGACGCGGAAATCCGCCGCACCGTCCTGCGTTTCGATCCCGCGCCGCAAAGCCTGACCGGCGATCAGGCCCGGTTCGATCTGGAGCTCGGGCCGCGCGAGGTGACGCAAGTCTTCGTGGAGATCGAATGCGATCCCCAGCCATGCCACGAACCCGCGCCGCGCGCCTTCCTGATGGCGTTGCGCGGCTCCTTCAGGTCGCTGCGCGAAAAGACGGCGCGGGCGGCGACGATCGCCACCTCCAACGACATTTTCAACGAAACGATCCGGCGCTGCGTCTCCGATTTCCACATGCTGATCACCGACACGCCTCAGGGCCCTTATCCCTATGCCGGCATTCCCTGGTTCAGCACGGTGTTCGGACGCGACGGGCTGATCGCCGCGCTCGAAACCCTGTGGCTCGACCCGGCCGTGGCCAGGGGCGTGCTGTTCTATCTCGCCGCGCATCAGGCGAGGAACTACGCCGCCGCCGCCGACGCCGAGCCCGGCAAGATCCTCCATGAAACGCGCCGCGGCGAAATGGCCATGCTCGGCGAGGTGCCGTTCCGCTGCTATTACGGCAGCGTGGATTCGACGCCGCTGTTCGTCCTGCTGGCCGGCGCCTATTACGAGCGGACCGGCGACCTCGCCTCGGTACGGGCGCTGTGGCCGAACATCGAGGCGGCGCTGGGCTGGATCGAGACCGACGGCGACAGCGATGGCGACGGCTTTGTCGAGTACGGCCGCAAGACCGCGGAGGGACTGGCCAACCAGGGCTGGAAGGACAGCCACGACTCCATTTTCCACGCCGACGGCTCTCTGGCGCGCGGCCCGATCGCCCTCGCCGAGGTGCAATCCTATGTCTACGGCGCCTGGGTTGCTGCGGCGCTGCTGGCGCGCGCGCTCGGACTTGAGGCGAAGGCGATGGACTGGCAGGGCAGGGCGGCGGCGTTGCGCCAGCGTTTCGACGACGCCTTTTTCGACGAGGCGCTGGGATGCTACGCGCTGGCGCTGGACGGCGAGAAGAAACCCTGCCGTGTCCGCGCCTCCAACGCCGGGCATGCGCTTTTCACCGGCATCGCCTTCAGGGAGCGCGCGGGCGCCGTGGTCGCAGCGCTGATGGACCGGACCTTCTTCTCCGGCTGGGGCGTGCGGACCGTGGCGACGACGGAAAGCCGCTACAATCCGATGAGCTATCACAACGGCTCGATCTGGCCCCACGACAACGCGCTGATCGCGGCCGGCTTCGCGCGCTACGGATTCCGCCAGGAGGCGGCGCGGATCTTCGACGGGATCAACGCCGCGTCCACCTATATCGACCTGAGGCGCTTGCCGGAGCTGTTCTGCGGCTTTTCGCGCCGCCGCAACCAGGGGCCGACCTTCTACCCGGTGGCCTGCGCGCCGCAGGCCTGGGCGGCGGCGGCGCCGATCTCGCTGCTGCAATCCTGTCTGGGCATGGGCTTTGACGTCGCGGGCGGGCGCGTCACCTTCGAGCGCCCGATCCTGCCGGAGTTTCTGGGGGAGGTCGTGTTGCGCGGCGTGACGGTCGCGGGCGGAAAGCTCGACGTCGCCTTGCAGCGCGACGGCGATGGCGTCGTCGTCAAGGTGCTGTCGAGGACCGGCGACGTGCAGGTGACCTCGACGAGCTGACGGTTATCTTAGAGCAGCGCGGCCTTCGCGGCGCGATATTCCTCGCCGAGGCGGGCGCAGAGCTGCGCCGTCGAGGGAATGTCCTCGATCGAACCGACGCCCTGTCCGGCCGACCATACGTCCTTCCACGCCCTGGCCTCGTTCTGCATGTCCATTTTCGTATGGGTCGGCAGGTTGGCGGGATCGAGGCCGGCGGCGACAATGCTCGGGGTGAGGAAATTGGCGTTCACGCCGCTGATCGCCGGGGTGTAGAGGATGTCGGCGGCGCTGGACTTGACCAGCATCTGCTTGAAGCCGTCCGGCGCCATGCTCTCGGTTGTGGCGATGAAGCGGGTGCCGAGATAGGCGAGATCGGCGCCGAGCGCCTGCGCCGCCAGGATATGGCCGCCGCGCGACATGGCGCCGGCGAGGATGATCGTCCCCGAAAAGAACGAGCGGATTTCCGGCACAAGGGCGAAGGGGCTGAGCAGGCCCGCATGTCCCCCGGCGCCGGCGCAGACCGCGATGATGCCGTCGACGCCGGCTTCCGCAGCCTTTTCCGCGTGGCGGCGGTTGATCACGTCATGGAAGACCAATCCGCCATAGGAATGCACGGCGTCGACGATTTCCTTGACCGCGCCGAGCGAGGTGATCACCAGGGGGACCCGATGGCGCACAGTCACCCGGAGATCGTCGTCGACGCGGCCGTTCGACTTGTGGACGATCAGGTTGACGCCATAGGGTTCGCCGTCGAGCCGCTCGGCGATCTCCTTGAGCCAGGACTCATAGCCCTCGGTCGTGCGCTGGTTCAGCGCCGGGAAAGTTCCGACCAGCCCGGCCTTGCAGCTGGCGACCACCAGATCGGGGCCGGAGACGAGGAACATGGGAGAAACGATCGCGGGAAGCGAAAGTTTTGACAGCGCGGTGGGCATGGGCATGGACGTTCCTCGAACAGGGCTGGCTTCGGTTTCCGCGATAGAATGGGCTATCGGGCTACTCCGCGCAATCTGTTCGATTGCCCGGTTGCGGCATGGTGAATGCCCGCGCGCCTGAACGATCGGGCGGGCGCCGGACGCGTTCCTGCGCCTTGACCTAAGTATAATCAGGTCCATCTGGGGAAGCCCGGTCGCGTCGAGCCAAGGCTCCGCGGCCGACAATGTTGTTCGCAAAAGATAATCCGTCGCAACGCGCGGAATGTCGCGGAAAACGCCGACTTTTCTGGGCGATTGCGGCGACGCGGCCATCGGGTTTATATATGAACGAGCGCGCGGAAAAATCCGACGCCCGTCAATGTCGAGCGCCAGACCCGACAACAGAATTGTGGGAGAAAACCAGTGTCAGCCAGCCTCATCGAGCGGGCGCCCAACGCCTACGCCTATCCGCTCCTGATCAAGCAGCTTCTGCATACCCCGCTCGCCACGGCGCCCGACCAGGAAATCGTCTATCGCGACATCGCCCGCCACACCTATCGCGAGATGCGCGACCGCATCGGGCAACTGGCCAGCGGCCTCGCCAAGCTGGGCGTCAAGCCCGGCGATACCGTGGCGATGATGGACTGGGACAGCCATCGCTATCTCGAATGTTTCTTCGCCGTGCCGATGATGGGCGCGGTGCTGCAGACCGTGAACATCAGGCTCAATCCCGAGCAGGTGCTCTACACGCTCAACCACGCCGGCCCCAAGGTCGTGCTGGTGAACGCCGAATTCCTGCCCCTGCTCGAGAGCATCAAGGACCGGATCGAGACCGTCGAAAAATATGTGTTGATCTCGGATGCGCCGCACGCCGAGCAGAGCACGATCCCCTTCGAATGCCCCTATGAAGTTCTGCTGCTGTCCGGCTCGGCCGATTATGATTTCCCCGACTTCGACGAGAACACCAGGGCGACGACCTTTTACACCACCGGCACCACCGGCCTGCCGAAGGGCGTCTATTTCAGCCATCGCCAGCTCGTGCTGCACACGCTGGGCGAGATCGCGGCGCTGGCGCTGTCGCCGACCCATGGGCGAGTCCATCGCGAAGACGTCTACATGCCGATCACGCCGATGTTCCACGTCCACGCCTGGGGCTTTCCCTATGCCGCGACTCTGGCCGGGATGAAACAGGTCTATCCCGGCCGCTATGCGCCGGACGCGCTGCTGGAGCTGAAAAAACGCGAGGGCGTGACCTTCTCGCATTGCGTGCCGACCATCCTGCACATGATCCTCTCGCATCCCTCCATCGACAATTACGACCTCACGGGGTGGAAGGTGATCATCGGCGGCTCGGCCCTGCCGACCGGCCTCGCCGAAGCGGCGCTGGCGCGCGGCATCGACGTGTTCACCGGCTATGGCATGTCCGAGACCTGCCCGATCCTGACGCTGGCGCATGTCAAGCCGGCGCTGCAGAAGGACGAGCACGACCATGCGATCCACATCCGCGTCAAGACCGGCCTGCCGATACCCTTGGTCGACCTGCGCATCGTCGACCACGACATGAAGGACGTCGCCCATGACGGCAAGGCGACCGGCGAGATTGTCGTGCGCGCGCCCTGGCTGACCCAGGGCTATTTCAAGAATCCCGCGGCCTCTGAAGATCTCTGGGCCGGCGGCTATCTGCACACCAACGACATCGGCTCCATCGACGCGCATGGCTATGTCCAGGTCACCGACCGGCTGAAGGACGTGATCAAGACCGGCGGCGAATGGGTGTCCTCACTGGAGATCGAGGACATCATCTCCCAGCATCCCGCGGTCAGCGAAGTCGCCGTCATCGGCGTCAAGGACGCCAAATGGGGCGAGCGGCCCAAGGCGCTGGTGGTGCTGAAAAGCCAGCGCCAGGGCGACGTGACGACGGAGGATATCAGGGAGTTCATCAAGGGTTTCGCCGATCGCGGCGTCATCTCGAAATTCGGCATTCCCCAGGACATCGTCTTCATCGACGCGCTGCTCAAGACGAGCGTCGGCAAGCTCAACAAGCGGGCGATGCGCGAGGCCTACCAGGCCGAGTGACGCTTGCGTCCCCGGAGCCGGCGGCCGCGCGCCGCCGGCAGGGCTGCCCGGGTTCGGCGGCTGGAATCTGCGTCATAGCGGCGCGCGCCCCCTTTCCCCGACGGGGCAAGGGCGGTACAAGCAGGACATGAAACCAAACAAGAAATTGCCGGCCAAATATTTTCCTTCGCAGGACGCCTTCGACCTGGAAAGCTTTCCGCTCTATTGGGTCGCCAGGCTCAACGCCAAGTACAGCCTCGCCATGGAAAAAAAGCTGAAGCGGGTCGGCATGGACGTGCCGCGCTGGCGCGTGGCCATGCTGCTGCGCCTCCACGGCGAGTTGAGCATTTCCCATATCGCCGAACACGCGATCGCCAAGCTTCCGACCATCACGAAAATCGTCTACCGCATGCACGACGAAGGCGTCGTCTCGATCAAGACGGCCGAGCACGACGGGCGCGTGAGCATGGTGTCGCTCACCGAAAAGGGCGCGCTGTCGATCCGCTCGGTCAACGACGCCACCGTCAAACTGTTCGAGCGCATCTTCGACGGATTGCCGGAAGAGCGGGTGACCGATCTCGTCGGCACGCTGCAACACATGTTCCGCAATATTTCCGACGAATAGGCGTCACGCCAGGACGGGATGTTTCTGGGCGACATGATAGCCGCCCCGGGTGAAGACCAGCGGCGAGCGATCGGGATGATGGGCGTAGCCGACGACTTCCCCGACCAGGATCAGATGATCGCCGCCGTCGTAGACCGCCCAGGTCCGGCATTCGAACTGCGCCGCGCAGCCTTTGAGAACCGGGCAGCCGCCGAAGCCGGCCTCCCAGGCAAAACCCTGGAACTTCTCGCCGCCCCGCGTTGCGAAACGGTTCGACAGCTCCATCTGCGCGTCCGACAGCACATTGACGACGAATTGTCCCGAGGCCTGGAAGGCCGGCGCGCTCCATGAGGCCTTGTCTATGCTCCACAGCACCAGCGGCGGCTCCATCGACACGGAGTTGAAACTGCTGGCGGTGAAGCCGACCGGCTGTCCCTCCGCGTCGAGCGTCGTCATCACCGTGACGCCGGTCGGAAATTGCGCCAGGGCGCGGCGGAAGTCGCGCGGATCGATGGTCGTGGTCATCAGGCCTCTCTCAAATGTCCAACTCACACGTCCAGCACCAGCCGCGCGCTTTTCGCGCGCGAGCAGCAGGTAATGATCTGGTCGCCGGCTTCCCGCTCTTCGTCGTTCAGGAACTTGTCCTTGTGGTCGGGTTCGCCTTCGAGCACGTCGGTCAGGCAGGTCCCGCAGACGCCCTGCTCGCAGGATTTCTTGATCTTGACGCCGGCCTTGGCGAGGGCCTCGATGATGGTCTCGTTTTCGCCGACCTTGACGGTCACGCCGCTGCGCCTGGCGACGACCTCGAACGCCGGGCCTTTCGCGTCGACCGTGACGCTGAAATATTCGTAATGGATCCGCTCGGGTCCGAAGCCCGCCGCCTTGGCCTTTTCCAGCACGAAATCCATGAAGCCCGCGGGGCCGCAGACATAGACATGGGCGCCGGCCGGCTGGGCGCGCAACAGCGCGTCGAGGCCGAGTTGCTGCCCCTCGCCCTCGTCATCGGCGTGGATGGCGGCCTGGTTTCCGAAAGCCCTGGCGATCTCGTCGAGGAAGCCGGCCGTCGCGCGGCTGCGCACGCAATAATGCAGTTCGAACGGCCTCCCCTTCGCCTTCAGTTCATAGGCCATGGCCAGCATGGGGGTGACGCCGATGCCGCCGCCAAGCAGCAGCGCCTTCTCATCGCCCGCGTGGAGCGGAAACAGGTTGCGCGGCGGCCCGATCCGCACCGTACGGCCTGGCTGGAACGTCTGGTGGAGTGTGACAGAGCCGCCGCGCGAAAGTGGGTCGCGCAGCACGCCGATGCGCCAGGCGCCCGCCTGTTCCGGCGTCGCGCAGAGTGAATAGGGCCGCACCACGCCCTCGGCGATTTCGACCTCGACATGGGCGCCTGCCGCATAGGCGGGCAGGGCGCCGCCATCGGCTGCGACCAGCTCCAGCACCGCCAGGTTCGCCGCCGGGTCCTCGCGGCGGGCCACCTTCGCCTCGATCCAACCTTCGCTCATGCCAGAATCGTCCTCACCTCATGAAAATCCCGCCATTGATATCCCAGGCCGCGCCGGTGACGAAACCGGCCTCGGGCGCCGCCAGCCGCACGACAATGTCGGCGACGAATTCCGCATCGCCGAGGCTCTTGACCGGGATCATCGTGTCGATGATCTGCGCCAGCTTCTCGGGCGGAACCAGGTCGCGGACGGAGGGCAGGTCCATTGGTCCCGGCGCCACCGCATTGACCGTCACGTGGCTTGCGGCAAGCTGGCGGGCGAAAATCTTGGTCAGCGTCAGGATCGCGCCCTTGCTTGCCGCGTAATGCGCGCCCGCGGCCGTGCCGCCATTCTGCCCGGCGAGCGAGGCCATGTTGACGATCCGGCCGTAATTCCGCGCGGCGAAATAGGCGCCGAACACCTGGCAGCCGAAAAACGTCCCGCGCTGGTTCACCGCCACCACCCGGTCGAATTCCTCGGGCGTGATCTCCATCACCGGCGTCGTCGGCGTCATCGCGGCGTTGTTGACCAGCACGTCGACGCCGCCGAACAGGCTGACGCATTTCGCCAGCCCGGCCTCGAAATCGCTCTTGCGCGTGACGTCGAGGGCGAAGGCGGCGATCCGCGCGCCGCCCGGCGCGATGTTCCGCGCGGTTTCCGCCACGGCTTCGGCGTTCACGTCGGTCAGCGCCACGTGGAAGCCGGCGCGATGCAGCGCCGCCGCAATGGCCGCGCCAAGTCCCTGGGCCGCCCCGGTGACCAGCGCGCCTCCCGGCCTGCGCCCGCTCAAAGGATATAGCCGATGCTGGAGAGGGCGTGCTCGGCATGGAGCAGGCGCACGACTTTCTTCACGATCCTGAAGCCGTCGCCGGTCTGGCGCAGGCGGAAGGTGACGTCCGCCGGATAGGTGCGCAGATTGCCGTGGCGGTTTTCGGCGATGAACTGGGCGCACCGCAATTCGGTCTCGTCGCCCGCTTCCGAGAGAATGCGCAGCCGGCTGACCGAGCGCACCGTCTTCGAGGTGGTTTCGGTGGAGACCGCCTCGCCGCTCAGCAGCCGTTCGACGCGCAGCCGTCGCATCTCCGCCTTGTCATAGGCGAAGTTGAGATGGTTCTCGAAATCCTCGGCTTCGGGGTCGATCGGGACGACATAGAGGCCGTCCTCGACCCAGAGGTCGAGCCATTCGCGATATTGCCTGAAGTCGAGCATGTCGGCTTCGAGTTCGATGAATTGCCTGATGTCCGTGAGCTTGGTCATGGTCTTGTCCCCACATTCGGCCCGATCAGGCGCTCATGGCTTTCTTGTACTGGCGATAGGCGGCGCGCATCCCGATTTCCGAGGAGACCCCGCCCGCCACCGTGGCGTCTGCCGTCGGCCCCTGGCGTTTCAGGCCGCGGTTGACCAGGATCCATTCCTCGGTTCCGGCCAGCGAGCCATTCTGCACCCGTTCCCAGGCTTCGGCGTCGTCGGGCGTGCCAAAGCCCATCGGGCCCTGGAAATGTTCGTGCAGTCGCATCCGCAACTGGTTGAAGGCCGCGGGCGCGCCCTCGCCTCCAAGGGCGACATGGTGGATTTCCGTTTCGCCGACCGAAATCGGCCTGAGCACGCGGAAGAACGCCATGGAGCAGGCGACATTGGGAAACAGGTTGACATTGAACCCGGTCGCGCCGACCGCCCGCACCAGGCGGCGCACCTTGTCCTCGGGCAGGCCTTCGGCGCGCAATTCCCCGGCGAAACTCTCGAACCGCGCGGGGATCGGCGCGTCGAGATTGGCTTCGAGGTCGACCAGTTCGGGGATCATCACCATGACGGAATGGCCGTTGCCGAGATCCTCGACCTTGCCCGCGCCGTCGAGGAAGTCGAACACCTGGCTGGTCTGCTTGTCGAGCGAGGAGACGAAGGACTTGTGCACGATCGGGAAGTGATAGGCGTCGGTGGTGTTCTCGAGCTGGATCTTCCAGTTGCCGGGGAAGCGGAAACGATGGTCGCCGAGCACTTTCAGCGGATAGCCGCCCGACTGCTTGACGAACAGGTCGATCCACTTCTTCGCCTTGCCCAGCCATTCGTCGAGCGGCGGCAGGTCGGGCTTCAGCGTCGCGAAGATCAGGCCCTGGTAGGTTTCGTGCCGGACCTTGATGAGCGGAAAATCCTTCTTGTCGAAGACGCCCTCATATTCCTCAGGCTTGGGGATCGCCCGCAACTCGCCGTCGAGCGCATAGCCCCAGCCGTGATAGGGGCAGGTGAAAGCCTTGGTCTTGCCGCGCTTGCCTTCGCAGACCGTGGCCGCGCGGTGCCGACAGCGATTCAGGAGCACGTGGATTTCGCCCTTGCGGTCGCGGCTGACGATCACCGGCTGGCGTCCGATGAAGGCGGTCTTGTAGGAGCCGCTGTCGGGGACTTCGCTGGTGTGGCCGACCCAGATCCAGTTGCTGTTGAAGACCTTGTCCATCTCGGCTTCGAACAGGGCCGGGTTGGAATAGAGCGAGGTGTGGACCCTGTCTTCGCGCACGAGGTCGCTGACGTCGAATTTTTCCGCGCGCGCGCAGTTTGATTGATCATTCATGGCTGTCTCCCGATTCGTTTGGCGCGTCACAGATAGCCTGGCAGCGGCTGCTTGCCGAAGAACATGGCCCCGGCGTTCTGGTAGGTGATCGCGCCCATGAAGGCGTGCTGCGTGCACATGGCGGCGTCGCGATAGATGCGCGACAGCTTGTGGTCGTTATAGGTGCTGGTCATGCCCGAGACCTGGTAGGCGATCCGCACCGCCTCGGCGCATTCATGGGTGATGTTGGTGGCGGCGAGGCGGATCAGGCTGACCTGTTCCGGGCTCGGGGCGCCGCCGGCTTGAATCGCGCTCCAGGCCTCGTCGGTCGCCTCGTAGAAGAAGGCGCGCGACGAACGGAGTTTCGCTTCCGCCTTGGCCAGTTCGATCTGGACATAGGAGCGGTCGCCGATATTGGGGGCGCCGGTCACGGAGGCGCGGCCGGCGGCGGTGTTGCGGAGGATGTCGAGCGCCTCGCGCGCCAGGCCGCAGGTGGTGATCGCCAGAACCTGCGCCGCGAAGGCCAGACTCGGATAGCGGAAGAACGGCGCGTCCACGGTCGCCTTGGCGCCGCGCGAAAAAGTCCATTCCTTCGGCACGAAGACGTTTTCGACCACGAGGTCGTGGCTGCCGGTGCCGACCATGCCGATCACGTCCCAGGCTTCCTCGATCCGCACTTTTTCGCGCGGCAAGACCGCCATGCGCGGCAGAGTCTCGCCGCCCTGGGGCATGATGCCCACGCCAAACACCGAGGCGCCGTAGCAGCCGCTGCCGAATTGCCAGCGGCCATTGACGACATAGCCGCCATCCCGCTCCGGCGCCGGCTGGGGCGGGAAAATGCCGCCGGCGAAGACGACGTCCGGCCCGTCGGCCCAGACCTGCTTCACCGTCTCCGGCGGCAGGGCGGAGAGATAGGCCGGGTTCATGCCGAAACTGGCGACCCAGCCCGCCGAGCCGTCGGCCGCGGCGATGGCCTCGACCATCAGCAGGAATTGCTTCGGCGTCTTTTCGTCGCCGCCATAGAACTTGGGAACCAGGGCGCGATAGACGCCGATCTTCTTGAACCGCTCGATGATGTCCTGGGAGATGCGCCTGTTGCGCTCGAATTCGCCGGCGCGGGCGCGGATATCGGCCAGCAGCGCGTCGAATTCCTCCTTGCCGCCCCAGAGGTCCTTGTCGAGTTCATGCGAAGCCATCTTGAACTTCTCCCTCTAGGCAGGAGGTGGTGAAAACAGGACGCGCTGCAAATAGCGAGCTTGCGCGCAAAGTTCGGCGTCGGCGCCGCGGCGCCCGATGATCTGCATCGAAACTGGCCGCCCGTCGATCGGCGCCAAGGGCGCGGCGAGGGCGGGATGGCCGGACAGGTTGAACGGCCGCGCCAGCGTCGTCGCGCGCAAGTCGGTCTTGCCGGCCAGCGCGTCGGCCAGGGCCATGGGAAAGCCCGGCAGGGTGGGCAGGACCAGCGCGTCGACCTCATCGAGGGCGGCGTCGACTTCCGCGGCGAAACGCGCGCGGACCGATTCTGGCGGCGGCGACCTCTTCCGCCGAGGTCTCGCCGGCCTTCGCCAGCCGCGCGGCGACATCGGGCCCGAGTTTTCCGCTCGCGAGCAGGGGCGCGAAGGCGGCGAAGTTCTCCGCATTGATGATGCTCAGGCCGGCGACGAAGGCGGAGCCCATGGAGGGCAACACGATCGGGCGGCAGGAAACGCCGGCGTCCGCCAAGGCCTTGATCACAGCCGACTCGATCTCCGGATCGGCTTCGGCCCGCACCACGCCGAGCACAGGGGCGCCAGCGGGCGTCGAAACACGCCTGTAACTTGGGTCCATGGCGGCCATGGCGCGCTCGACGCCGTCGAGCGACGCCGCGAAAGGTCCGACGCTGTCGAGGCTTGAGCGTGCCGGCAGGACGCCTTCGCGGCTGACGCGGCCATAGGTCGGCTTCAGGCCGAAAATTCCGCAGCAGGCGGCGGGCATGCGGATCGAGCCGCCGGTGTCGGTGCCGATGGCGAAATCGACCAGGCCGCCGGCGACCGCCGCCGCCGAGCCGCTCGACGACCCGCCGGGGATCAGGTGGGGGAAGCGCGGATTGAGCGGCGTTCCGGAGTAGGCGTTGACGCCGGTCACGCCAAAGGCCAGCTCATGCAGGACCGTCTTGCCCACGATCCGGCAGCCCGCGGCGAGGATGTTTTCGATCACCCGCGCATGGCGCGTCGCGGGCGGCGCGTCTTCGAGCGCCCGCGTGCCGCCGCGCGTCGGGTATCCGGCGATGTCGATCGTGTCCTTGACCGCGACCGTCGGACCGGCGCCGCCCAGGGAAAAGGTCAGAAGAAACCCGTTATGCACGTCAGCGTCCATGGTTTCTCGTCAGTCTAGGGAGCATGGGCCCGGCCACGCCGCCCATAAGCTAATATGTGAAATTTCACGTGAAATGTCAAGTAAATTCGCGTCCTCGCCACATGCTCTCATAACGCGCAGAAAGCCGGATCGGGGGCGGCTTGATCGCCCCCGATGCTAAATTTTATTTGACGAGCAGCCATTTGCCGTCCTTGACCGTGATCATGACGCGGCCGCGCTGGTCGAAGCCGGAGTGATCCTGGGGAGTCATGTTGTAGACGCCCTGGGTGCCGACGACGTCCTTGGTCGCCTCCAGCGCGTCGCGCAGGGCCGCGCGGAATTCCGGCGTGCCGGGCCGGGCCTTCTGCAAGGCGGCGGGTACGGCGTTCTGCAGCAGCAGTCCGGCGTCGAAGACATTGGCGCCGAAGGTCGCGGGCACGGCGCCATAGGCAGCCTTGTAGGCGTCGACATAGGCCGAAGCGACCTTCTTCTGCGGATAGCTGTCGTCGATCTGATCGAGCACCAGCATGACGCTGGCCGCGAGCAGCGCGCCTTCGACCTTGGCGCCGCCGAGCTTCAGGAAATTGGGCGAGGCCGCGCCATGGGTCTGGTAGATCTTGCCCGCATAGCCCTGGTCGACCAGCGTCACCTCGGGCAGCACCGTCGCGGCGCCGGCGGTGGCGATCAGCACCGCGTCCGGATTGGCGCCGACGATCTTCAGCGATTGCCCGGTGACGGAGGTGTCGACGCGCTGGAACCGCTCCTCGGCGACGATGGCTATTCCCGCCTTGTCGGCCAGCGCATGGACCGTCTTGATCCAGTTCTCGCCGAAGGGGTCGCTGGTGGCGATGATCCCCAGCGTCTTCACGCCAAGGGACTTCATGTGGTCGAGCAGCGCGCCGGCGATCAGGTCGTCGTTCTGGGTGGTCTTGAACACCCATTTCTTCTTGTCGTCCATCGGCAGGATGACGGCGGCGGTGCCCACCGGCGCCAGCAGCGGCGTCTTCGCCTCCGCGACAAAGCCGAGAATGCCGATGCTGTTGGGCGAGCCCGACGGGCCGATAATCGCGTCGACGCCCTCGGAGAGCAGCTTCTTGGCGTGCTGCACCGATTGCGTGGGATCGCTGGCGTCGTCGAGGACTTCATACTCCACATCGACGCCGCCGATCTTCTTCGGCAGCAGGGCGACGGTGTTCTTCTGCGGAATGCCGACGACCGAAACCGGCCCGGTGGCCGAGACGATCACGCCGACCTTCATCTGCGCGCTCGCCGTTCCCGGCAGGATCAGGGCGGCGAGGGCCGTGACGACCAAGGCCGTGGCGAACGCGAATAAGGCGCCTGTTCTCATCGTTCTTTCCTTCTCATTGCCAGCAGGGCGCCGGGCGCGGTTGCGTCCGGGCGAAGAAATCAGCCGTCCTCTGCCGAGGCGAGGCCGAGATAGGTTTCGATCACGCGTTCGCTCGAAGCGAGTTCCGCGGCCGCGCCTTCCAGCGCGAAGGCGCCCGCCTCCATCACATAGCCGTAGTCGGCCACCGAAAGCGCGGCGCGGGCGTTCTGCTCCACCAGCAGGACCGCGACGCCGCGCTCGCGCAGGCTCTTGATGATCTCGAATATTTCGATGATGATCAATGGGGCGAGGCCGAGGCTCGGCTCGTCGAGCAGGAGCAGGCGCGGCTTCGCCATCAGCGCGCGGCCCATGGCCAGCATCGCCCGCTCGCCTCCCGACAGCGTCCCGGCCTCCTGCCGCCGCCTTTCGCGCAGGCGGGGAAACAGCGTGAAGACCTCGTCGAGGCTGCCGGCAAGGTCACGGGCGCCCGCGCGCCAGCGGTCGTAGGCGCCGAGCATGAGATTGTCCTCGACGGCCAGGCCCGCGAAGAGTTCGCGTTTTTCCGGGATCAGGCCCATGCCGGCGCGCACCAGCGTCTCGACGGAGGGCTGTCTCAGGTAGCGGCGGCCGAAATAGGCGACGTCCCCGGCATAGGGCAGGAGACCCATCAAGGCGGCGAGCAAGGTCGTCTTGCCCGCGCCGTTCGGACCGACGATGGTGACGATCTGTCCCTCGCGAATTTGCAGCGCCACCGATTGCACAGCCGCGATCTTGCCGTAGGAGACGGAGAGATTGGTCGCCGACAGCAACAGGTCGCTCACAGCGCGCCTCCAAGATAGGCCTGGATCACCTGGGCGTTGCGGCGGATGTCGCGCGGCGCCCTTCGGCGATCTTGATCCCGAACTCCATCACCACGATCCGGTCGGCCAGCTTCATCACGAAATCCATGTCGTGTTCGACCAGCAGGATCGCGACGCCTTCCGAACGCAATTGCGTCAGCAGCGCGGCGAGTTCCTGTTTTTCCTTGTGCCGCAGGCCGGCGGCGGGCTCGTCGAGCAGCAGGATTTTCGGATCGGCGGCGAGCGCCCGGGCGATCTCGAGAATACGTTGCTGGCCGAGCGGCAGCGCGCCGGCTTCCGTCCACAGCGCGGCGCCGAGGCCGACGCGCTCCATCTGCCGGCGCGCTTCCGCGAAAATCCTGGCCTCGCCCGCCCGGTCGAGCCGCAGGATCGCCCTGATCATCCCGGCCCTGTCGCGCTGGTGCGCGCCGATGGCGACATTCTCGATGGCGGACATGTCCCCAAGCAGGCGGACATGCTGGAAGGTGCGGCTCAGCCCCAGGCTCGCGATCTCGCGCGAGGCCAGGCCGGCGATCGGCGCGCCCGCCAGTTCGAAGGTTCCGGCGTCCGGGGCGAGGACGCCGCTCACCAGATTGAAGAAGGTGCTCTTGCCCGCGCCGTTGGGCCCGATCAGCGCCAGAATCTCGCCCGCCGCGACTTCAAGCCCGATATTCTGGTTGGCGACCACGCCGCCGAATGTCTTTCGCGCGCCGGACACTTTCAGGACCGTCGCGCCTTTTTCGTCCGCAGCGCGGGCGGGCAGCGCGGCCTCGTCGGAGAGGGCGCGCGGGGTGGGCGCGGTCCAGCCCAGCCGACGGCGAAAACTGTCGGTCAGGCCTTCCGGCGCGACATGGAACAGGACGATGATCAGCGTCCCGAACACGGCGGTCTCGAAATTGCCGGTCTGCCCGAGCAGGCCCGGCAGCCATGACTGGAGCACGGGTTTCAGCGCCGTGATCAACCCTGCGCCGACCAGCGCGCCCCAGAGGTTGGCGGCGCCGCCGACCACGGTCATGAACAGATATTCTATGCCGTGGTTGAGCGAAAACGGCGTCGGATTCACGAACTGCTGGAAATGCGCGTAAAACCAGCCGACGACAGACGCCATCACGCAAGCCAGCACGAAGATGCGGATTTTGACGGCCGCGGAATCAATGCCCATCGCTTCGGCCATGACGCCATTGCGCAGGGCGCGGATCGCGCGTCCCTCGCGGGAATCGAGCAGGTTGGAAACGCCAAGCATGGCGGCGAAGAGCAGCGCCGCCACCAGGAGGTAATAATCGGACGTCGTGAACTCGTGGCCTGAAAGCGCGAGGCGCGGCAAGCCGCCGACGCCGGTCTGCCCGCCGAGCCAGGGCAGCGCGCCGAACAGGTAATAGACCGCCACGCCGAAGGAAATGGTGGCCAGCGGCAGGTAGTGGCCCGACAGGCGAACGGTGATCGCGGCGCCGAAAAAGGACGCGGCCGCGCTGACGGCGACGATCAGCGGCAGCGTCGCCCATGGCGACCAGCCGGCGTTCAGCGTCAGCCAGGCGCTCATGTAGGCGCCGAGCCCGACGTAGGCCGCCTGGCCGAAGGAGGCGATATTGCCCTTGCCGGTCAAAAGGACCAGGCTCAGCGCCACGATGGCGGACAGGCCGATATAGACCAGGATGGTCAGGACGTAGTCGCCGAACGCCAGGGGCGGAAGGATCGCCAGCGCCACGACGAGAAGAGGGAGCAGGCGGCGCGGCCTCATTCGTCCTCCTCGACGCGGCGCGACGTCAGCGACCGCCAGAGCAGCACGGGGATGATGAGCGAAAAGACGATGGCTTCCTTGTAGGAACTGGCGAAGAAGCTGGAAAAGCTTTCGATCTGCCCCAGCCCCAGCGCGCCGGCGACGGAGAGGGGATAGCTCGCCAGCCCGCCCATGATGGCGGCGACGAAACCCTTGAGCGCGATCAGGAAGCCGCTGTCGTAATAGATGGTGGTCACCGAGGAGACGAGGACGCCGGTGACGGCGCCGATGAAGGCCGCGACCAGGAAGGCGCTGCGGCCGGTCCGGTCAATCGAGATTCCCATCAGCCGGGCGCCTGTGGCGTTCATGGCCGCCGCGCGGAAAACCTTGCCGTACAGGGTGCGTTCCGATCCGAGCCAGAGCAGCGTCGCCAGGACCGCCGTCACGAAATAGATCACCAGGAATTGCGCCGGGATGCGCACGCCGCCCAGCGCGAAGGCGAGCTTGAACAGCGGTTCGGCTCGTCCGCCGCCGGGCCCGAACAGGAACAGGCCGAACTCGTTCAGGACGAGATGCAGGGCGACCGAGACGACCAGCAGGACGAGCACCGAGGCCTGCGCGATCGACTTGTACACCAGCACGTAGAGCGGCGGCCCCATCGAACTGATCAGCAGGATGGCGGCCACGGCATGCACGGGCGGCAGCGATGACCGGCTTGCGCCATAGGCCAGCGCGCAAGCGGAAAGGCAGGGCCAGGCCAGCCCCCAGGCGTCGCGGGCGGCTTCGGCCAGCCGGGCCTCTCGCGCGCCGCGCGCCAGTTCCTTCACGACGGCCAGCGCCGCGATGGCCAGCACCAGCCCGATCAGGGCGGGGCTTCGGCCCTCTCGCAGCCCGATGTAGGTCAGGGCGCCGAAGGCCACGAACTCGCCCTGGGGAATCAGGATGATGCGGGTGAGAGCGAAGACGAAGACCAGCGCCATGGCCAGCAGGCAGTAAAGCGCGCCTTCGGCGAGACCGTCCTGAACGAGATAGGCGCCGACGAAAAAGCTCATGCGCGGCGCCGCGTCCAGTTTTGGGTTTCGGTGGCCCTGACCAATTCGTGGATCATGCGCTGCGCCTCGCCTGCGACAAATTGTCCAGGACAGAATGAATACAATTCACGTGAAAGGTCAACTAATTCGCGGGGCGAAACTGTCGCCATCGCCATGGTCACGCAGCAGGCGCCCAAGATTGTTGCATCGCGGGACCGTCCGGGAGGGCCGAGTTTGAGCCCCTTGACGGAAAATTCCCAGAGTTTTGTCACGAAGCCTTTCTGGCGCGTGGCTAAAATTGATGCGCCGCATCATTCCGGCCGGCGCCGATCTGGCGCCGGCGTCGCGATTTCCATTGAACAGACGGCGGACTTGATGGTCTATTCGCCGCAGCCCGTCATCTTCAGGATACTCCCATGCCCCAGCCCGACGCCGCCCTCATCGACCGCCTGGAGCGTCTCGAGCGCGAAGTCTTTTCGCTGCGCGCCGAGGCCGATATCCGGCGATTGCAGGCGCGCTACATGTTCCTGTGCGATACGCCCTGTCCCGAGGCGGGCGTCGAAAATGACGCCGAACGGGTAGAGCGCATCGTCGATCTCTATACCGAGGATGCAGTGTGGGAGGGCGTCGGCGCGTATTACGACAACCAGTTCGGGCGCAAGGTCGGCAAGGACGCCATCCGCGGCCATTTCCAGGCGTTCTGGAGCGAGGCCCGCACGCCCGGCCTGGTGCTGAACGTGCATTACCTGACCTCGGAACAGATCCATGTCGAGGGCGACATCGCGGATGGCCAATGGGTGCATTGCCAGCCCTGGATTTTTTCCGACGGCAGCGCCCTGCTGCGCTCCAGCCGCTTGAACAATCTGTTTCGCCGTGTAGACGGAGTATGGAAGATTGCGCGCACGAGGACGGAAAATGTCTTCGTTGCGCCGCTGACGCCCGGATGGGCGGAAAGCGTGCCTCAGAAATCCGTCCTGATGACGGCGTGAAGATCAAGGAGAAACTGATGCCAGACCAGACGCAAGCGGGCTTCGCCGCCAGGGCCGCCCAGGCCGTCGTCGATCTTCACGTGGCGCTCGAAGCCTGGTTCAACGCGCGCTGCGACAAGGACCCAGCGCTGCTGCTCGCGCATTTCAACGATGGTTTTCTCATGGTGTCGCCGCTTGGCAAGACGACGCCCATGGCCGATTTCGCCAAGGCGCTGCCGAACCTTCATGGCGCGCGGCCGGGACTGAAGATGGAGATCGGCGCGATCGACGTGCGCTGGGCGAGCGAGGCCTGCGCCGTTGTCGCCTATCAGGAAAAGCAGACCCAGGGAGACGCGGTCACGTTGCGCCTGAGCACGGCGGTCCTGCTCGCCGATCCGACCCGGCCCGATCCGCAATGGCTGCATCTGCAGGAAACCTGGCTCGAACAAGCCGCGGTGTGATCGCGCGGAAGTGGCGCCCGAGGCGAAAAGGTTCTAGATATCGCGGCGCAGGTGAAGCACGCTGGATTTGGGGGCTGTCTTGGCGGTTTCGGCCGACCGTTTGCGCGACATCGCCGTCTGGTCACACGGACTGAGCGAGGAGGCCTTTGAGCGGGCCCGCGCCGGCATTGTGGAAAAAACCTACGCCAAGGGCGCCTATGTCTGCCATCGCGGCGACCGCCTCGAGGCCTGGGGCGGCGTCGTCGACGGCTTGTTGAAAATGGGCTCGGTGTCGCGCAGCGGCAAGGCCATCGCCTTCGCGGGGCTGTCCACCAGCATGTGGTTCGGCGAGGGCTCGCTGCTGAAGGACGAACCGCGCCTTTACGACCTGGTGGCGCTGCGCGAGACCAGGCTGGCGCTGCTGAACAAGGCGACCTTCTGCTGGCTGTTCGAGACGTCCGTCGCCTTCAATCGCTTCCTCGTGCGCCAGTTCAACGAGCGGATCGGCCAGTTCATCGCCATGGTCGAGCACGATCGCATGCTGGAAGCCGACGCGCGCGTCGCCCGCGCCATCGCCTGGCTGCTCAATCCCACGCTCAATCCCAAGGCGGGCGAAAAGGTCGACATCAATCAGGAAGAACTCGGCCTGCTCGCCGGCCTGTCGCGCCAGGCGACCAATCGCGCCCTCAAGACGCTCGAAGCGGCGAATCTCATTCGCGATGAACAAGACGGCCTGCGCGCGCTGGACATCAGGCGGCTGCGCAATTACGGCGGCTGAGAGCCCGACCGTAAATTCTACTCGGGCGGTCACCTGACGGCGCTTTCTGCGCTTCCGGCGCTCACGGACATAGGTCCGCTCCGCTCCGGTTCTCGAAATCACCGCCAGCTGACTCACCCGAGCGAATTTCCGGTAGGACTCTAAGGCTCGGGCCAAGGAGAGGCAGGACGAGCACGCGGGATAAAAGAGCGCCGAAGCTTAGCCCAAAAGCTAGGTTCGTAACGCCGGGCGGACCTGTGTAATATAACAAGCAAATAACGATTTGGCTGTCAAGGCGACGATTGCAAAGGTCGGCCGACAGGTCCAAGCTGCGCAAAATAAGCAGGTCTGGGTTGCGCCAGACGCATGGGAGCAAGACGCAATGCGTCGCAAGGGGAGGCGTCGTGACAGCGGCGAATGAAGGCGCGCGCGCCGATACATTTCCGAAACTGATGCGCCATCATGCCCGCGTCAGGGCCGGCCGGCCGGCGATCCGCCACAAGGATCGCGGCATCTGGCAGACCTGGAGCTGGGCGGAAGGCTATGAAAACGTGCGCGCCCTGGCCCAGGGGCTGCGCGACCTGGGTCTTGGAAAGAACGAAAAAATCGCCGTCGTCGCCGCCAACCGCCCGGTCAGCTACTGGGCGATCACCGCGGCGCAAATGCTGCAGGCGGTTCCGGTTCCGGTCTATGCCGACGCCATCGCCGATGAGATTGAGCTACGTGCTCGAAAACGCCGGCGTCAAGATCGTCGATCGCTCAGGACCAGGAACAGGTCGACAAGGTTCTCCAGGCCGCCGACCGGCTGACCAGTCTCACCCATATCCTCTACGACGAGGATCGCGGCCTGCGCGATTACGACGATCCGCGCCTGCTTGCCGTCGAAGAGGTCATGCGGCGCGGCCGCACGGCGCTGGAGAACCACGCCAGGGCCGCGGCGCTCGACGCCGCCATCGACGCCGGGTCGGGCGACGACCCGTCCATCATGCTCTACACGTCGGGCACCACCGGCCGCTCCAAGGGCGTGGTGCTTGCAGCCGGCCGCTCGGTGGCCGCCGCGCGCGACACCGTGGCTTTCGATCATCTGACCGACGCGGACGAGCAGCTCGCCTATCTGCCGCTGGCCTGGGTCGGCGACCATTACATGAACTATGCGCAAGGCCTCGTCGCCGGCTTCTGCATGGCCTGCCCCGAGAACGCCGAGACCGTTCCGAGCGACCTGAAGGAAATCGGCCCGAGCTTTTATTTCGCGCCGCCGCGCGTGTTCGAAGCGCAATTGACCCGCATCATGATCCGGATGGAGGACGCCAGCCGTCTCAAGCGCGCCCTTTTCCATCATTTCCTCGGCCACGCCAGGAAATGGGGCGAGAAGATCCTGAACGGCGAACATGTCCCGGCGCTGGCGCGGCTGCATTATGCGCTCGGCGAGGCGGTGATCTACGCGCCGCTGAAAAACGCGCTGGGCTTGTCGCGGGTGCGCGTCGCCTATACGGCGGGCGAGGCGATCGGCTCGGAGCTGTTCTCCTTCTATCGCTCGATCGGCCTCAATCTGAAACAGCTCTACGGCCAGACCGAAGCTTTCCTCTATGTGACCTGCCACGCCGACGGCCATGTGCGCTCCGACACGGTCGGCGCGCCGGCGCCCAATGTCGACATCCGCATCGCCGAGGACGGCGAGGTGCAATTCAAGTCGCCGGGCCAGTTCGTCGAATATTTCCACGAGCCGGAAAAGACCGCCGAGGCGATGACTTCAGACGGCTATGTGAAGACCGGCGACGCCGGCTTCTTCGATCCCGACGGGCAATTGCGCATCATCGACCGCGCCAAGGACGTCGGCAAGCTTCTCGACGGCAATCTGTTCGCGCCCAAATATATCGAGAACAAGCTGAAATTCTTCCCCAACATCAAGGAAGCCGTGGCCTTCGGCGATGGCCGCGACTTTCGCGTCGGTCATGCTCAACATCGACCTGTCCTCGGTCGGCAACTGGGCCGAGCGCAACAATGTCTCCTATGCCTCCTATCAGGAACTGGCGGGCCTGCCCGCCGTCGCCGAGACGCTGTCGAAGCATGTCGAGGAGGTGAACGAAATCCTGTCGCGCGAGCCGAAAATGGCCGGCATGCAGATCAAGCGCTTCCTCATCCTGCACAAGGAGCTGGACGCCGACGACGGCGAACTGACCCGCACCCAGAAAGTGCGGCGCGGCTTCATCGCCGAGCGCTACGCCGTGCTGGTGAACGCGCTTTACGACGGCTCGAGCGAGCAGGACATCTCCACGCAAATGACCTTCGAGGACGGCCGCACCGGCATGATTTCCGCACGGGTCCGAATCCTCGACGCGAAGACCTTCCCGCCGGCCCAGGCGGAGGCCAGGGCGCCGCCGGCCGTGGGCAAGAGCGTCAAGGAGCAGGCGGCATGAACAAGCCTGTCGTCGAAGCCGCGCTGATGCGCGAAACCCTGCTTGCGGTGGAAAACGTCTCGCTCTCCTTCGGCGGCGTCAAGGCGATCACCAACGTCTCCTTCGACATCCGCAAGGGCGAAATCCGCGCCATCATCGGCCCGAACGGCGCCGGCAAGACCTCGATGCTGAACGTCATCAACGGCTTTTATCATCCGCAGCTCGGCCGCATCACCTACAAGGGCGAGACCCGCTCGCAGATGAAGCCGCACAAGGCCGCGCGCCAGGGCATCGCCCGCACCTTCCAGAACGTCGCGCTGTTCAAGGGCATGACCACGCTCGACAACATCATGATCGGCCGCAACCTCAGGATGAAGCGCGGCTTCTTCTGGCAGGCCCTGCGCTTCGGCCCCGCCATGCGCGAGGAGATCGAACACCGGAAATTCTGCGAGGAGATCATCGACTTCCTCGAGATCGAGCACATCCGCAAGACGCCGGTCGGAAAATTGCCTTATGGCCTGCAGAAGCGCGTCGAACTCGGCCGCGCCCTGGCCATGGAGCCGGACCTGCTGCTGCTCGACGAGCCGATGGCCGGCATGAACCTCGAAGAGAAAGAGGACATGAGCCGGTTCATCATCGACGTGAACCAGCATTTCGGCGCCACCATCGCCTTGATCGAACATGACATCGGCGTGGTGATGGACCTGTCGGACCGCATCGTCGTGCTCGAATACGGACACAAGATCGCCGACGGCACGCCCGAGGAAGTCAAGGCCGATCAGAAGGTGATCGACGCCTATCTGGGAGTCGCGCACTGATGGACCTGCTGTACAAGATCTTCCTCGATCCCTTCGTGCAAATGGGCGGCGCGCCCGATCTCCTGGTCCAGACCCTGTGGGAAGGTTTCGTCAGCGGCATGCTCTATGCGCTGATCGCGCTGGGCTTCGTGCTGATCTACAAGGCCTCCGGCGTGTTCAACTTCGCCCAGGGCATCATGATGGTGTTCGCGGCGCTGACCCTGGTCGGCCTGCATGAAAAGGGCGTGCCGGCCTATCTCGCGCTGGCGCTCACCATCGGCGTGATGTACCTGCTGGCGGTCTCCGTCGAACGCGTGGTGCTGCGGCCGCTGGTCAACCAGCCCGACATCATCCTGTTCATGGCGACCTTCGGACTGACCTATTTCCTGATCGGCCTGGGCGAACTCGTGTTCGGCGGCAATCCGAAGAACATGATCACCGGCGACCTCGGCTTGCCCTCGGGCGCGATCGACTTCAAGATTCTCGGCGGCTTCGTGTCGCTGCAGAAGATCGACATCGCCGCGGCCGTCATCGCCTCGATCATGGTGGCGGGGCTGGCGATCTTCTTCCAGAAGACGCGCATCGGCCGCGCCTTGCGCGCGGTCGCCGACGATCACCAGGCGGCGCTGTCGGTCGGCATTTCGCTCAATCAGATCTGGGTCGTGGTGTGGTTCACCGCCGGCGTCGTCGCGCTGGCGACCGGCATCATGTGGGGCGCGCGCTCCGACGTCTCCTTCGCCCTGCAGGTGATCGCGCTGAAGGCGCTGCCGGTGCTGATCCTCGGCGGCTTCACCTCCGTGCCCGGCGCCATCGTCGGCGGACTGATCATCGGCATCGGCGAGAAGCTCGGCGAATTCTACTGGGGGCCATTGGTCGGCGGCGGCATCGAAAGCTGGCTCGCCTATGGCATCGCGCTGGCCTTCCTGCTGTTCCGGCCGCAGGGCCTGTTCGGCGAAAAAATCATCGAGCGGATCTGAAACATGTTCTATCGCGAAGCCGGCCAGTTCAAGACGTCCTATGCCGCGGACATGGCGGTGTTCCCGATCCGGCAGGACCGCATCGGCATGGCCGTCATCCTTGCCGTCGCCTTCATCGTCATACCCGCATTCGGCGGCGACTTCCTGCTGTCCTCGGTGATGATCCCGGCGCTGGTCTATTCATTGGCGGCGATCGGCCTGAACATCCTCACGGGCTATACCGGCCTGCTGTCGCTGGGCGCCGCGGCCTTCATGGGGGTGGGGGCCTTCACCTGCTACAAGCTGACCAGCGCCTTTCCGGGCGTCAACGTCCTCGTCTGGATCTTCGCCTCCGGCATCGTCTCCTGCGCCATCGGCGTGGTGTTCGGCCTGCCCAGCCTGCGCATCAAGGGTTTCTACCTCACCATCGCCACGCTCGCCGCGCAGTTCTTCCTGCAATGGTGTTTCCAGCGCATCGGCTGGCTGTCCGACTATTCCACCTCCGGCTCCATCGAGGCGCCGACGCGCAGCGTGTTCGGCGTCCCGGTCACCGGCGCCAACGCCACGTCGGTCACGCGCTATCTGGTCGTGCTCAGTGTCGTCGTGATCATGACGCAGATCGCCTCCAATCTCGTGCATGGCCGCATCGGGCGCATGTGGATGGCGGTGCGCGACATGGACATAGCCGCGCAATTGATGGGCATCCAGCTGCTGCCGGCGAAACTGCTCGCCTTCGCCGTATCCTCCTTCTACTGCGGCGTCGCCGGCGCGCTGATGGTGTTCTTCTGGTTCGGCTCGGCCGAGCCCTCCGCCTTCGACATCAACCTGTCCTTCGTGCTGCTGTTCATGGTCATCATCGGCGGCCTCGGCAGCCTGCTCGGCTGTTTTCTGGGCGCGGCGCTGATTCACATCCTGCCCATCGTGGTGCGCGCGCTGCCGGCCCTGCTCGGCCTGTCGATCCACGCCGCGACGGTGGAGCACCTGACCTACATGATCACCGGCGCGATGATCATCTTTTTCCTGATCGTCGAGCCGCACGGCCTCGCCAGGCTCTGGCAGGTCGGCAAGCAGAAACTGCGCGTCTGGCCATTTCCCTATTAGGCCTTGCGCGCAGAGAAAACGAAGCTTTATCCCGGGAGGAACAACGATGAAAAAAACAACCATCACAGCCTTGCTCGCCGCCGCGACCTTCTTGACGCCGCTCGCGGTCCGCGCCGAAGACTCGATTTTCGTACCCTTGTTCACCTATCGCACCGGGCCTTTCGCCGGCTCGGGCATTCCGATCGCCAATGGCATGCACGACTATCTGACCCTGCTGAACGAGCGCGACGGCGGCATCGGCGGCGTGAAGATCAATGTCGAGGAATGCGAAACCGGCTACGACACCAAGAAGGGTCTCGAATGCTACGAGTCGGTGAAGTCGCGCTCGCCGGTCGAGATCAATCCCTGGTCGACCGGCACGACCCTGCCGCTGATCCCCAAGGCCGCGGTCGACAAGATTCCGATCCTGTCCATGGCCTACGGCCTGTCGGCCTCCTCGGAGGGCAATGATTTTCCGTGGGTCTTCAATCCGCCGGACACCTATTGGGACGGCATGTCGATCATCCTCAAATATATCGGCGCCCAGGAAGGCGGGCTGGAAAAGCTCAAGGGCAAGAAGATCGGCTTCCTCTACCTCGACGCCGGCTTCGGCAAGGAGCCCTTGCCGCTGCTCGACCAGCTCTCCAAGGATTACGGCTTCGAGACGAAACTCTATCCGGTCGCCGCTTCCGAAATGCAGAACCAGTCGGCGCAATGGCTCAACGTGCGCCGCGACCGTCCCGACTACGTCATCATGTATGGCTGGGGCGCGATGAACCCGACCGCGATCAAGGAAGCGATCAAGGTCAACTATCCCATGGACAAGTTCGTCTCGATCTGGTGGCCGGGCGACGAAGACGCCAAGGCGGCCGGTCCCGAGGCCAAGGGCTTCAAGTCGATCAACTGGCACTCGGCCCAGCCCGATTATCCGGCGATCGCCGACATCAACAAATATGTCGTCGACAAGGGCAAGAGCCAGGTCGAGAACAAGGAGCTGGTCGGCAACCTGCTGTATAATCGCGGCGTCTACAATGGCGTGCTGATCGCCGAGGGCATCGCCAATGCGCAGAAGGTGACGGGCAAGAAGGTCGTCACCGGCGAGGACGTGCGGCGCGGCCTCGAAACCCTCAACCTCGACGCTCCCAGGCTGAAGGCCCTGGGCCTGACCGGCTTCACCGGGCCGATCAAACTGTCCTGCAAGGACCATAACGGCCATCGTCCCGCCTTCGTCCAGCAATGGGACGGCGCCAAATGGACCAAGATCTCCGACCTGATCGAGCCCATGTCCGACAAGGTCGAGCCGTTGCTCGTCGCCTCGGCCAAGGCCTTTACCGAAAAGAATGCGCCCTGGCCTGTCCGCACGGAAGTCTGCGACGCCAAATGATCTGCGGCGGCGCCGGTTTCGGCCGGCGCCGCGCTTTCCCGATTTTTGCTTTGACGCGTTTTCTTCACGCGAACCGGTATCCACTTTGCGTGAAAACGCTTTGGCCGAAGAGAGAAGCCCATGACCGTGACGCCGCAACCGGCGCCGACAGCCGCGCCGCAAGCCGTATTGTCCGTCAACAACATCGAGGTGATCTACGATCACGTCATCCTCGTGCTGAAAGGCGTCTCGCTGAACGTGCCGCAGGGCGGGATCGTGTCGCTGCTGGGCGCCAATGGCGCCGGCAAGACGACGACGCTGAAGGCGATTTCCAACCTTCTGCGCGCCGAGCGCGGCGATGTGACAAAGGGCTCGATCGAATTCATGGGCGAGCGCATCGAAAACCTCAGCCCCAATGAACTGGTGCGGCGCGGCTGCATCCAGGTGATGGAGGGCCGCCATTGCTTCGGCCATCTCAGCATCGAGGAAAACCTGCTCACGGGCGCCTTCACCCGTCGCGACGGACGCCGCGCCATCGCCAGCGACCTCGAACGCATTTACGAACTGTTTCCGCGTCTCAAACAGCGGCGGGGCCTGTTGGCGGGCTATACGTCGGGCGGCGAGCAGCAGATGTGCGCCATCGGCCGCGCCATGATGTCGAAGCCGTCGATGATCCTGCTCGACGAGCCCTCCATGGGACTGGCGCCGCAGATCGTGGAAGAGATTTTCGAAATCGTCCGCATGCTCAACCAGAGCGAGGGCGTGTCCTTCCTGGTGGCGGAACAGAACGCCAATATCGCGCTGCGCTACGCCACCTATGGCTACATCATGGAGAACGGCCGCATCGTGCTCGACGGCGAGGCCAAGGCGTTGTCGGAAAACCAGGACGTGAAGGAATTCTACCTGGGCGTCACGGGCGCCGATCGCAAGAGCTTTCGCGACGTCAAGCATTACAAGCGCCGCAAGCGCTGGCTCGCTTGAAGTTTCACACCTGACGCAATCTCCGGGGGACGGAATGTCTGGATACTACGACCGTCTTGAAACCCGCGCGCCGGAAGCGCGTGAAAAAGCGCTGTTTCGCGATCTGCGCGCGATGCTGAAGATCGCCCGCGCCCGCGCGCCTCAGTTGCGCAGGCAATTGCAGGGCGTCGAGATCGACGGTCTGCACGGCCGCGCCCAACTCGCCGCCATTCCCGTCTTCCGCAAAGGCGAGCTGACTGCGGCGCAGGCCTCTTCGCCGCCCTTCGGCGGTCTGGCGACGACCCCGCCGGCAAGACTGAAGCGCCTGCTGGTGTCTCCCGGTCCGATCTTCGAGCCGGAAGGCCAGGCCCGGGACTGGTGGGGCGCGGCGCGCGCCTTCCGCGCCGCCGGCGTGCAAAAAGGCGACATCGTCCTCAACTGCTTTTCCTATCACCTGACGCCTGGCGGCCATATCATGGAAAGCGGCGCCCATGCGCTCGGCTGCCCCGTCATCCCCGGCGGCGTCGGCAACACCGAACAGCAGGTCGAGGCCATTCATTATCTGCGCCCCGGCGCCTATGTCGGCACGCCCGATTTCCTGAAAATCCTGCTCGACAAGGCGCTCGAACTCAAGCTCGACGCCTCCTCCCTCAAGCGCGGCCTCGTCTCCGGCGCCGCCTTGCCGGCCAGCCTGCGCGCCGAACTCCTGTCCCGCGGCGTTGCGGTCCGCCAATGCTACGCCACCGCCGATCTCGGCGTCATCTCCTATGAAAGCGAGGCCATGGACGGCATGATCGCCAATGAAGGGCTGATCGTCGAAATCGTCCGTCCCGGTTCGAACGATCCGGTTCCGGTCGGCGAAGTCGGCGAGGTCGTCGTCACCAGGCTCAATTCCGACTATCCGCTGCTTCGTTTCGGCACCGGCGACCTTTCCGCCGTCATGCCCGGCGTTTCCCCCTGCGGGCGCACCAACATGCGGCTGAAGGGCTGGCTTGGGCGCGCCGACCAGACGACCAAGGTCAAGGGCATGTTCGTCCACGCCAAGCAGATCGACGAGATCGGCAAGCGCCATCCGGAAGCGAAAAAGCTGCGCCTCGTCGTGACCCGCGCCAACGAGCAGGACGCCATGACCCTGCATGTCGAGGCGGCGAAGGATTCCGCCGACCTGCGCGCGGCGCTGGCGGCGACCCTGCAGGCCGTGAGCAAGCTCAAGGGCGGGGTGGAAATCGTCAAGCCCGGCGCGCTGCCCAACGACGGCAAGGTGATCGCCGACGAGCGCCCGGTCGGCTGAGCTTCACTCGGACCTCCCGAGCAGCGCGAGCTCCTCTTCGGCCCCGAACACGTCCTGCGCCGCGGCGCGTTCGATCCATTTCCGCGCGCGCGCCGTGTCGAGTTCGCCGGCTGCGCCTCGGGCCAGATATTTGCCGAGCATGAGTTGCGCCTGCCCGTGGCCGAGGTCGGCGGCCGACTGGAACCAGCGCTGGGCCGCGGCGCGATCGGCTGGCCGGCCGTGGCCGCCGCCATGGATCGCGCCCAGGGCGAACATCGCGCCGGCATGCTCCCTGGCTGCGGCCTGCTCGAACAGGTCGAGCGCGGCTCCGACATCGCGCGGCCCGCCGCGCCCATTGAGCAGCATTTCGCCCAGCGCGACCTTGGCGTCGGTGATCCCGGCCTCGGCCGCGCGCCGGAACCAGTTGCGGGCGCCCGGAAGATCGACCAGGGCGCCGCGTCCCTCCGTGAGCATGCGGCCATATTCATATTGCGCCTCGGCGACGCCTTCCGCCGCCCAGCGCAGCCAGAGCGCCGCCTGCTCGTCGTCGCGTTCGACGCCGATGCCCCGGGCGAGGCAGAGGCCGAGATTGAATTCCGCGATCGCATCGCCGGCTTCCGCCGCCGCGCCGAACCATTCGACGATCCTGACGGGATCCTCGACGCCTCCGCCGCCGCGCGCGACAAGGTTGGCCAGATTGACGCGCGAAGTCTGGTCGCCCGCTTCGGCTGCGACGCGCAGCCAGCGGACGGCTTCGTCGTCGTCCTGGGGGACGCCGGCGCCCGTCAGATAGAGCGAGCCCAGCGCGCGCGCGGCGCCCTCGTGCCCGGCCTCCGCCGCGCGGCGATACCACGTCGCGGCTTCGGCGTAATCCGCCGGGGATCCGTCGCTTCGGCTGTAGAAATCGCCGAGCCGGCTTGCCGCTTCCGCGTCGCCGGCCATGGCCGCCTGGCGCAGCCAGGATTCGCCGCTGACCTTGTCCTGCGCGACGTCGCGTCCTTCGATCAGCGCCAGGCCCCAGCGGACTTGCGCCGCGCGCTGGCCTTGCCCGGCCGCCTCGCGATAGAGTTTCAAGGCCGCCTTCCTGTCGCAGGCGAGGCCCATGCCGCGCTCGGTCGCCTCCGCCAGCAGGTAGGTCGCCGTCGAAAGCCCGGCTGATGAAGCTTGTTGCAGCAATGCGGCGATTTGCGCGCGCGTCGCCTCGTCGTCCGCGCGTCGCGCCAGCGAAAGCGCCAGCCCGAGCGCGCCCTCGGCGCAGCCGGATGCGGCCGCGCGCTCATACCAGCGATGGGCCGCCTCGAGGTCGCGCATGGTCTCCGGCCCATGCGTCAGGATCGTGCCGACCAGGGCCTGGCCCTTTCCCGAGCCGGCTTCGGCTGCGCGGCGCCCCCATTTCAGCGCCGCCGCGAAATCGGGCGCGCCGGAGGCCGCCTCCGCGAACAGCCCGCCCGCCTGCGGCGACGGCTCCGCGCCGGCAAGGCCGTGCAGGCAAAGCGCGCCCAGCAGCGCCTGGGCTTCGGCGTCGCCATGTTCGGCCGCGCGGAAAAGCCAGCGAACGCCCTCCGACCGGCTGGCGGGGACGCCCGCGCCCTTCAGATAGGCCATGGCGATGCGCAATTCCGCTTCGGGCAGGTTTCCACGCGACGCCGTCACAAGCAAAGGAAAGGCTTCGGAGAACCGGCCGGAGTTCGTGCAGCTCTATCGCCCGGCGCAAGGCGGCGGCCGGCGAAACGAACCCGATCAGTCGATCGACAAACGCCATGGGATCGATTTCACCTCACGGTTCGCGCATCGCCTCTTTGGCGACGGGCAGCATGACGCCGAGCATGTATTGCAGCACCGTGCGCTTGCCGACCTTGATGTCGGCGGTCACGGGCATGCCCGGCGCGAGGCGGAAGCTCTCCGGAAGATTGTGCAGCGCGACGCGCTGGATGACGATCCGCGCGCGATAAAACAGCTCGGCGCTGTTTTTCGCCGCCGGGACCTTGCCGGTCGGGTTGCGCGCCTCGTCGTCGGAGGTGAAGCTGTTGGGGCTGACGATCTTCACCTCGCCCTCGGCCATGCCATATTGCGAATAGGGAAAAGTGTCGAACTTGATCGCCACGGCGTCGCCGGGATGGACGAAGCCGCTTTCGCCCCCGGAAACATTGGCCTCGACTTCGAGCGGCGCCCCGTGCGGGGCCAGGGTGATGAACTGCTGGCCCGATTGCAGCACCGAGCCGACCGAGACGCGGGCGAGCGATTGCACGGTGGCGTCCTGCTCGGCGCGAAACTCCACCAGCTGCTGGCGCCGCCCGGCCTTGTTCAATTGCTCGCGCGCATTGCCGGCTTTCTCGGAGGCCGTCGAGAGCTGTTGCGCCACGTCCGCCCGCCAGCCGCGGATAAAGCCGTCCCGCTCGGCTTCAAGCGCCTGCTTTTCCTGGCCGACGGTCACGGCGGATTGTTCCGCGCTGGCCAGGGCGCGTCCCATCTCCGCCCGGTTGTCTTGCGCGATCAGCGTGTTGAGTTTGGTGCCGACCTGCTTCTCCTCGAGCGTCCTTCGCATTTGCTCGACGTTTTGCGCGACGCCGAGCCGCTCGCGATAGGCCTTGGCGTCCGATTGCGCGCGGGAGAGCTGCGAGTCGAGTTCGTCCTGCTTGTGGGCGAAATTGTCCATGCGCGCGGCGAACTGGGCCTTGCGGTGGCCGAACAGCGAGGCCTGCAGCTTCCAGGCGGGATCGGTCCCGGCATAGTCGAACGGCTCGTTGCGGGATTCCGCCTGGAGCCGCGCGACTTCGGCCTCCAGACTCGCAACCTGCCCGGTCATCGTCGCGAAATCGGCGGTGGCGAAGGTTGGATCGAGCCGCGCCAGCAATTGGCCGGCCTTCACCTCCTGTCCCTCGCGCACGTCGATGGAGCGCACGATGGACGTGTCGAGCGGCTGCACCAGGATGGTCGCCGCGGTCGCGACCACGACGCCCCGCGCCGTCACCACGCGGTCGATCGGGATCAGCCCGCTGGCGACGATCATGGCCACGACCAGGCTGGCCAGCAGCCAGATCATGCCGCGCGCCGAACGCGGGATCGGCGCATTGACGATCGCCGTCGACGGCCACTGGTATTCGAGAATGGCCGGCAGGGTCGGGTCCGGCTCCTGGCGGCGGCGGACCAGGGTCAATGCGGTCGACGGGAATTTGGTCGCCATGGCTAGACTCCCGGAACCGAACGCGGCTTGATGACGGAATGGCCAGGCGCTTCGCCTTCGAGATGGCGGTTCTGCTGCCGCCAGAGCTGGCGATAGATCGCGCAGCGCTCCAGCAGGACGGCGTGCGGCGCGAGGTCCTTGACCTTGCCTTCGTCGACGACGAGAATCTGGTCGCAGTCGATCAGCGACGCGAGCCGGTGGGAGACGATGACCATCGTTCGTCCCTCCGCGATGCGCGTGCAGATTGGCGCTGACGACGGCCTCGCTTTCGGGATCGAGCGCGCTGGTCGCTTCATCGAGGATCAGGATGCGCGGATCGTGGATCAGCGCCCGCGCGATGGCCAGCCGCTGCCTTTGTCCGCCGGAAAGGTTGGGCGAGCCTTCCTCGATATAGGTTTCGTAGCCATTGGGCATGCGCTCGATGAATTCTTCCGCGCCGGCGAGCCGGGCCGCCTGCACCGCGTCGACCAGCGTCAGTCCCGGGCGCCCGGCGATGATGTTGTCGCGGATCGAGCCGCGGAACAGGAAATTGTCCTGCAGCACGACGCCGAGGCTTTGCCTGCAGATGGCGCAGGTCGATCTCGCGCAGGTCCGAGCCGTCGATCTTGAGGAAGCCGGAATAGTCGCGGTTGATGCCTTGCAGCAGCCGGGCGATGGTCGACTTTCCCGAGCCGCTGCGCCCGACGACGCCGAGCATGGTTCCTGAGGGGATCTGGAAGCTCATCCGATCGAGCGCCGGGGTTTTCGTCGCCGGATAGGTGAAGGTGACATCCTGGAAGGAGATCGCTCCACTGAGTCTCGGCCGCAGGCCGACGGCGCCGGCGACGGTTTCGAGCGGCCGGTTCAGCACGGAGCCGACCTCGCCGATCGCCGCGGCGACCTCCTCGTAGTCCTCGACCAGCCGCGCCATCCCGACCAGCGGCTGCGCCACGCGCTGGCTGAGCATCATGAAGGCGAACAGCGAGCCGACCATGTAGCCGGCGGGATCGCTCATCGCCATGTAGGCGCCGATCATCATGCGTGCCCAGCACCATGAACCGCTCGATCGGCGTGACCAGGGTCTGCGGCCAATTGGCCAGCTGCCCGAAGGCGAGGCGGCATTTGCCCGCCTCGGCGATCCGCTCGTCCCACAGCGCCAGGCGCTGCGGCTCCAGCGCCAGCGCCTTCACCGTCTTCATGCCGACGATGGTTTCGCCCAGCGCCGCCGACTTCCAGGTCTCCGCATTGGCGACGCGCATGTACTGCAGCCGGAGCGGATGCAGAAAAGCCAGGATGATCAGCGAGATGACGACGGCGCAGGCGAGCACGATCCAGGCCAGCGTCGCGTTGAGATAGAACAGGAAGGGCAGCAGCACGCAGAGCGTGATGAGATCGAGCAAGGTCGTCAGCAGCTTGCCGGTCAGGAATTCGCGCACCCGGTAGACCTGGCCGATCAGATACATGGTTTCGCCCGCCGGATGGCGCTCGAAATAGTCGAGCGGCAGGCGCAGCAGGCGATTGAAAAGATGCAGGTTGAGCTTGGCGTCGAGCCGCGCGCCGATGACGGAAATGATCAGACGCCGCGCAATAGCCGAGCAGGGTCTCGTAGACGACGACGACCAGCCATGATCACGGACAGCAGCGTCAGGGTCGAGACGCTGTGGAACTGCAGCACCCTGTTGACCATGGTCATGACCAGCAGCGGCGGGAAGATCGTCAGAAAGCTGATGGTCAGCGAGGCAAGCGCGATGTCGCGCAACGACTTGCGCTCCTGCAGCACGAGATCGGTGAGCCAGCGCAGGTTGAACAGGCGCGTCCATCGGCGCCGCGCCGCGAGTCCCGCGCAGCAGGACGGCCTCGCCATCCCAGACCTGCGACAGGCGCAGTTCGTCGATTGCGACCGAAGGCGACCCGGGCGCCGCCGCCGCGTCCTTGAGCTGGACGGCGGCCTTGTCGGCGCTCACGCCGGTCAGGAGAGCGGCGGTTCCGTCCGCAAGCAGCAGGACGACGGGGCCGGCGTCGGTGAGCTTCAGCAAATGCCGCCAACGGATGCGCACCGCGCGCGACCACATGCCCGCGCCTTGCGCCCATTGCGACAAAGCCGCCGCGGTCGGCGCGGTTTCGCCGGCCTCCTTGCGGAAATCGGCGGGATCGAGCTCGACGCCATGATAGCGTCCCACCTCGATCATGGCTTGCAGGCGTGGATGAAGCGTCACCGTCGCCGGCGACGCATTGCTTTCGTCCGGCAGGATTTCGACGCTGTGCTTGCTTTCGATGACGTCCTCCTTCGAAGCCCGGGAGGCGTTGGCTTCGACTTCGCGCAGCGCCTCCTCCAGGAGGCTCCATTCGCGCTCGACTTCGTTCGGGGTGAAATGGGAATTGCGATCCTTGATCTGCATGACCAGCGCCGTCCGCGCCCGCTGGTACAGGGCGCGCCGCGCCTCCTCGTCGTTCCCTTCGAGGGCGTCGACGCAACGCGAGAGCACCGAGACATAGCTCGCGGACGAACTGGAACAGCGCGACGGCTCCCGCTCCGCCTCCGCCCGCGAGGCGAAGGCGGCGCGGAATCTTGCCGCCGCGCTGTCCAGAAATAAACCCAACATGATGTTCACGACAGTTTTCGAGGCAGGCGGGTTTCGCCTGCTCCCTTGCATTTTCCGCTGGCGCGCGGGCGGCGGGGCGGCGAAGCTTTGACGCTTCGCCGCCCGCCCTGAATGTAGGCCTAGTGGCCGTGGCCGTTCGGATTATGGTTCCCGAACAGATCCCTCAGGTTCTGCGTCCCGTCGGTGTTGGCAGAGCCAATTCCGGTGGAGGCAGGATCGTGGGTCGTCGACCCGGTCCCGGCCGTGGAGCCGCCATTCCTCGACGGGTCGACCAGATTTTCGAAGTTGGTCAGATCCGTCGTCAAATGGCCTCCGGTCAGGCCCGATCCGAAATTATGGTTCGGATCGGCCGTGCCGCCGCTTGTTCCTCCCGTGCCGCCGGAGCCGCCCAGGAAGCTGGAGGCGCCGAGCACGGAGCTCTGCTGAACCGTGGTCGTCAGCGGGTCGGACGTCCCCGTCACACCGAAGGAGTGATGGTGGTCATGGCCCGTGCCGCCGGACGTTCCACCGCTTGGATCTGTCGGATCCCCGGTCGGTCCGGTGACGCCCGTCGGTCCGGTGACGCCTGTCGGTCCGGTGACGCCTGTCGGTCCGGTGACGCCTGTCGGTCCGGTGACGCCTGTCGGTCCGGTGACGCCCGTCGGTCCAGTGACGCCCGTCGGTCCAGTGACGCCCGTCGGTCCAGTGACGCCCGTCGGTCCGGTGACGCCGGTCGGTCCGGTGACGCCTGTCGGTCCGGTGACGCCTGTCGGTCCGGTGACGCCGGTCGGTCCGGTGACGCCCGTCGGTCCGGTGACGCCTGTCGGTCCGGTGACGCCTGTCGGTCCGGTGACGCCTGTCGGTCCGGTGACGCCGGTCGGTCCGGTGACGCCCGTCGGTCCGGTGACGCCCGTCGGTCCGGTGACGCCTGTCGGTCCGGTGACGCCTGTCGGTCCGGTGACGCCCGTTGGTCCAGTGACGCCCGTCGGTCCAGTGACGCCCGTCGGTCCGGTGACGCCCGTCGGTCCGGTGACGCCGGTCGGTCCGGTGACGCCGGTCGGCCCGGTGACGCCGGTTGGTCCAGTCGGTCCGGTGCGTCCCGTGACGCCGGTCGGTCCGGTAACGCCTGTCGGCCCGGTGACGCCGGTTGGTCCAGTCGGTCCGGTGCGTCCCGTGACTCCGGTCGGTCCGGTGACGCCTGTCGGCCCGGTGACGCCGGTTGGTCCAGTCGGTCCGGTGCGTCCCGTGACTCCGGTCGGTCCGGTGACGCCTGTCGGCCCGGTGACTCCGGTCGGTCCAGTCGGTCCGGTGCGTCCCGTGACTCCGGTCGGTCCGGTGACGCCTGTCGGCCCGGTGACGCCGGTTGGTCCAGTGGGTCCGGTGCGTCCCGTGACGCCGGTCGGTCCGGTAACGCCTGTCGGCCCGGTGACGCCGGTTGGTCCAGTCGGTCCGGTGCGCCCCGTGACGCCGGTCGGTCCGGTAACGCCTGTCGGCCCGGTGACGCCGGTTGGTCCAGTCGGTCCGGTGCGTCCCGTGACGCCGGTCGGTCCGGTAACGCCTGTCGGCCCGGTGACGCCGGTGGGCCCTGTCGGTCCGGTGCGTCCCGTGGTTCCCGTTGCTCCTGTCGCGCCGGCTGGCTCCCGTTGCCCCGGTCGCGCCGGATGCTCCCGTCGCGCCAGTGGCCCCAGTCGCTCCGGTGGCTCCCGTCGCCCCAGTCGCGCCGGTGGCTCCCGTCGCCCCGGTCGCGCCGGATGCTCCTGTCGCGCCTGTGGCCCCAGTTGCTCCGGTGGCTCCCGTCGCCCCGGTCGCGCCGGATGCTCCCGTCGCGCCAGTGGCCCCAGTCGCTCCGGTGGCTCCCGTCGCCCCGGTCGCGCCGGATGCTCCCGTCGCGCCAGTGGCCCCAGTCGCTCCGGTGGCGCCCGTGGCTCCCTGTCGGCCGGTGCTCCTGTCGCGCCAGTGGCCCCGGTTGCGCCGGTGGCTCCCGTCGCCCCGGTCGCGCCGGATGCTCCCGTCGCGCCTGTGGCCCCGGTCGCGCCGGTGGCTCCCGTCGCCCCGGTCGCGCCGGATGCTCCCGTCGCGCCAGTGGCCCCAGTCGCTCCGGTGCGCCTGTGGCTCCTGTAGCGCCTGTGGCTCCCGTCGCGCCAGTGGCTCCTGTCGCGCCCGTCGCGCCAACCTGGCTGGCCGCGGTCGTTATTGAAAATTCGGAGCTCGGGACTGTTGCGCCCGTGGAATCGACGATGGTGTAGCCGCCCGCCGGAGCCGGCGCGCTGACCAGAACATCGAGCGCGTCTGAAACCACGCCCGCAGTCGAGCTTTCCGACGGGCCGAGAACCGAGAACTCGCCCACGATGGTGGTGCCGTCCAGAATATAGTACTCGCCTGCTGGCACCGCGGCTGGGTCATAAGTGACTGTGACGTAATCGTCGACCAGGACGCCGGCGTAATTGGCCACGCCCGCTTCCGTGATCGGAGGGCGCGCATGGGGTTGCGCGTGGGTCAGCTCCCAGGCGCCGCCGAGCGCCGCGGCGCCGACGCGGCCGGTCGCCGCGGCGACGTCCGCGCCGGTGACGCGCGCCAGGCTGTCGATGAAGGCGGCGCCGTTGGAGCCCGCCGCGACGGCGCAGCTCCACAGCCGCAATTCGCCGCCATCCGTGAGGGCCCGGCCGATGGAGGACAAGTCGTTCGCCTGTTTCGCCAGCGTCGCCGACGACCAGTTATCCGAGGCGAAACGTAGCCTCCCGGGCGCGCCATGCGCCATGATGTGAATCGCCGCGATCTCGTGGCGCCCCCGCAAGCCCTCCGCGATCTGGCGCGCGGCGGGGCGGTCGGCGTCGAGCAGGATCACTTCGACTTCGGGTCTCAGATTGGTGATGATCACGTCTCGATCGGAGACATCTGGATCCAGGAAAAGGATTTCGCCGCCGTCTTGCAGGTTGCGGCTTATGTCTTCGGAAAGTTTTTTGTCGTTCCACAACGAAGCGGAAGCGATCGCAAGGCCGGCTTCGGATTGGAGGATCGTGGCAATCATCACTGAATTCCTTTCGAAAAAACGCGGACGACCGTGTTCAAGTCGCGGCGGCCCAACGGATTTCGGTCTGCGAGAGCGAATTATCCGGTCGCCCGGAGCCGCTTCTGCAATCAACTCGGAGAACACGAAAAACACCCGCCGAAGCTGGAACGGCGGATGTTCCGATTTTCTGTGAGGGCGATCCGGCGATCGGCCGGCCGCGCGCCGACGGGACCCGGCGCACGCTCGGCGGGAGTGAGGGCAAGCAAGGGGCACGACGCGCGATCCCCGGTCGCGCGCGCCCATGCCGACCGCTTCGCAGCGGCAAGCGCTGACGCAATCACGGTTTGACGTGTCCCAGGAGTGGCCGGCATTGCCGTTCCTCTTGACGCATGGCGTGTGATTGCTCACGCGCCAAAACACGCAATACTTGCGGGCTAGATATAATGGTCTTCAACGCAGGGTTGCGTCAACAGCTTAGAGAGACACAAAGCCGTGATCTCTTATGTATACTACCGATTCCGTAAGTCTACAGCGAACTAACTATCAAAAATAAACCATGGTTTAGCCGGCGGTCCCAGGCGATGCCGCGGGGAGCCGCGCTCCTGTCGCGGCGGCGCTGGGTCAACGCTGAATTAAGTCGATTAATTTCAGTATATTAAACGAAGAAATCGGAGAGCGTCACATGGCGGGAGTTGGCCATGGGCGTCCCAGCTTTGGGCGCCGGTCCAATGACCGAGCCCCTAAACCATGGTGGTAAGCCTGTGACGTTCGGCGACGCTATGCGCGCCGTCGCCTTGATCCGTCATCGATGACGAAATTCAGTGTAAATACAATGAATTAGTCGGCTATCATGCGTCGGCGGGAGACGCTCGCGGCGCAGCTGCCGGCTTTCGCCGGGACAAGTCGAAGCCGTCGCCGCGCCGACCTCCGGGCGCAGGGCCGGCGCTTTACGTGAAGCCGATAACGGGAGATACTTTCTGTTAACCTATTTCATGCGCCCGAACGCCGGATCGATGGACATGAATGCAGAAAATCGTCTCCCGACGCTCGCTCTATGCATGATCGTCAAGAACGAATCCGCCGTCATCGCGCGCTGCCTCGAAAGCGCCCGGCCGCTCGTCGATTACGTGCTGGTGGAGGACACGGGTTCGGATGACGGAACGCCGCAGCTGGTTCGCGATTGGCTTCGTCAGGCGAATATTCCCGGAGAAGTGATCGAGGAGCCCTGGCTCGATTTTGCCCACAATCGCTCGCATGTCCTGGCGAAGCTCAGGGAACGCGAGCAGATCGATTATGCGTTGATGATCGACGCCGACTCCCGGCTGGTTCTCGAAGACGGCTTCGATCCGCAAGCGTTCAAGGCGGACCTGACGCACGACCTCTACGACGTGCAGCTCCGTCACGGCGGATCGCGCTTCCTGCGGGCGCAGTTATGCTCCAACAAACTGCCTTTCCGCTTCAGGGCCGTGCTGCACGAATATCTGGAGTCGCCGCCGGGGCCCATTTCGCGCGCCACCGCCCAGGGACTTCACATCGAAGATGGCCGGTCCGGCGCGCGCAATCAGAATCCGCGCAAGTATCAGGAGGACGCCGCCATCCTGGAAGCGGCGCTCCAAGTGGAGACAGACCCCTTCCTCCGGGCCCGTTACAGGTTTTACCTGGCTCAAAGCTACCGGGATTGCGGGGAAAAGGAAAAGTCCGCCGAAAATTATCTCGCTCGCAGCGAGCTTGGTTACTGGAGCGAGGAAATCTTCTACAGCCTGTACCAGGCGGCGCGCCTCAAGGATGAGTTGGGCCACGACAGGGACGAGGTGATTTCGCTTTATCTCCGCGCTTCCGACGCTGCGCCGGGACGCGCCGAGGCCTTGCACGGGGCGAGCCGCCTGTGCCGATACGCCGGACGCAACCAGCAGGGCTATGAGATCGGAAAACGCGGGCTCCATCTGAAGCCGCCCGCTGAAGGGTTGTTTGTCGAGACCTGGATCTACGACTACGGGCTGCGCGACGAAGTCGCTGTGAACGCCTATTGGGCGGGGCGTCCCGGCGATTGCCTCGACGCCTGCCTGGATATACTGGGCAATGACGCGTGTCCGGCGGGAGACCGTCCGAGGATTCTGGAAAACGCCCGATTTGCAAGGGAAGCCATCGCCGCGCGTCCCGACGCCGCCAGACTGGATATTCCGGTCTGGCGCGCCGGCGCTTCGACGCCCTCTTATCAAGCCGCGGCGCCGGCGTTGAAATCCGTGCGCGGCGATTCCGGTCTCGTGAGCGTCATCACGCCGACCCGTGGTCGCGGTCCCTTCCTCGAAAAGGCGCTGGTCTATTTTCGCAGCCAGCATTATCGCAACATCGAGTGGCTCATTCTCGACGACAGCGAGGAGCCCGCAAGGCCCGGGCGCGGCATCGACGACCGCAATATTTCCTATCGTCATGTTCCCGAACGGCTTTCGATCGGAGAAAAGCGCAATCTCCTGATCGACCAGGCGAAAGGCGACATCATTGTCCACTTCGACGACGACGACTTCTACGCGCCGGATTATGTCGGCCGGATGGTGGGAACGCTCGAACAGCGAAAGGCGGATCTCGTCAATCTGCGCGGCTTCTTCCTGCATGATCTGAGATCGGATTTCTTCGGATATTGGGATCTCACGTTGAAGGAAGGACCGCACTTCCGATGCGACCACGAAGGCGTGTCGCTGGTGATGCTGGGACCTGAAAACAACGGGGGATTCCTCGAAACCCATTTCGGCTTCGGCTTCTCCTTCGCTTTCAGGAAGAAGGTCTGGGAGGCCGCGCCTTTCGCCGACGTCAATTTCGACGAGGACGGCCTGTTCGCCAGAACCGCGCGCGAGCGTTTCAAGGTCGACGGAGTTCACGACAGCGACGGCCTGTGCCTCCACTTGCTGCATAAGTCGAGTTCGTCACGCTGCTATCCTCAGCATCGCCTGCCGAATTTCATGTTGCCGCGGCTTTTCCCCTGGGCGTCTGACGTCGACAGGATCAGGGCGTTGCGGTCGCGGGGCGTCGCAGGTGAGAACAGCACAGAAAAATTGAGCGCGTGAGGTCTGCGCGGCGTCGTGCAAAACCTCTGGGGCCGACGCATTCGGGGATTTGGTCGAGTTGAGTCCAGTCAATGTGGAAGGGGGGGAATGCCCATGCCGATCAAGGACGTTTCGCCGGCGCTCGCGCCGGTCAGCCATGCGCCCGATGAGGACTTGTCCTTGCTCGGGGGGCAACGCTGGTATGTCGTCCACACCCAGGTAAATCGCGAATCCATCGCGCAGATGCATCTGCGCAACCAGGACTATCGCACCTTCCTGCCGCGTTTCGCCAAAACGGTGCGTCATGCGCGAAAAGTGCGGCGGACGCTGGCGCCGCTATTTCCCCGTTATCTCTTTCTCATCCTCGACATCGAGCGCGACCGCTGGCACCGCGTCAACGGCACGGTCGGGGTCGCCAGCATGGTGATGTCGCGCGACCGCCCCATCCCCGCGCCGAAAGGGGTTGTCGAGGCGTTGATCGCCATGAGCTCGTATGATCGCAACCAGGTTTTTCGTCCCGATCTGGAGCCGGGGCAAAAGGTGCGCCTGGTGGCCGGTCCCTTCGCCAACCAGCTCGGCGTTCTCGAAGACCTCGACGATGGCGGGCGGGTTCGCGTGCTGCTGGAAATGATGGGCGCGTGGTATCCGGTGCGCCTGTCGCGCGAAGACGTGATGCCGGTTGGCTGAAACAAGAAATCCGCGACGAGTCGCGGATTTCTGTGTGCGGTCTTCGTGTTGGCGCCGTGAAAAATCAGAGCCCTTCGCGGGCGACGAGATAGGCGACTTCCGTCCGGCTTCGCGCGTTCAGCTTCTTCATGATATTGCGCACGTGCACCTTCACCGTGCTTTCGCACATCTTCAGTTCATAGGCGATCGCCTTGTTGGCGTTGCCCTTGCGCAGCGCTGCGATCACCGCGGCCTGTCGTTTGGTGAAGGTCACGCCGCCGACGCGCCCTGCCGGCGTGAATTCGCGTGGGGGCGCGACGTCCCGCGGCGACGCGCGCGTTGTTTCCGCAATTGCGCCCATGGGCGCGAACACCCCGCCATTGCACACCATGCGCACCGCCTTGACGATGACATCCATGGTGAAATTGGTCGAAACGTAGCCCCGGACGCCGCTTCGCAATATGGCGTCGACGCCGTCGTCGTCCTCGAGGTCGGACAGCACGAACAGCGGCGCGCAGTCCTTGTGTTGGGTCATTCGGCGAATGTTTTCGCGCAGGCGTCCATGGTCCGGCGATTGCGCGTGAACCAGGATGATCAGGGAGGCGCAAACATTGGCGCCGGCGTCGAGCCAGTCTTCGACGGTCGCGAAGGCCAGGACCCGCGCCGCGATCGCGAAGCTGAGATATTGGGAAAAACATTCGCGATACATGGCCCGGCGGTCGATCAGGACGATCGTCGTCTCGTTCGCTTGCCGCTCCCAGGCCGCGTTGTTTTCCTGCGCGATGCGGCAATCGCGTTCAGCGACCGCCCGGCTGCTGACGGTCAGATTTTGCCGGTAGTCGTCCACGGTCCACCCCCGAGCGGCTATCGCTCCTGTTAACGCGAATGATCGAAAGCGGTTGCGTTTACAAATGCTGCGCGCCCTCGTCCTGCGTCGGCGAGGTCGTCATGACCAGACGCGCGCAAGGACCCTTCTCGCCTCGTTGGTGTGCGCCTCCGTGAGGCGGCCGAACGAGAAGGCGAAGAATACGGACAGGGCAAACACGCCCGCGAATATCGAAAGCGAATGAAAGCTCAAGGAATTGAAGGCGATGGCTGGGCTTGGCGAATTGTTCAGCCAGCAGAGCAGCAAGTGCATGAGCGGCGCGTGCGCGATGTACAGGCTGAAGGAAAAGCCGGCGAGCGCTGCGTGGGCCCGTGCGTGTTTTCCTTGTGCGGCCACGTTCGAGGTCATCGTCGCGACGATCAGGTTGGCGAAGCAGAGCGCGATCATGAGGGCATGCGCATAGCGAAGATAAGGCGCCGTATATGGGTAGGTGACGACGAGCAAAATTGTCAGGATCAAGGTTGGCGCCTTCGCGCGCATGAGGGGAGCCTTCGCGAAGCGGGCCAGGACGCCGATCAGCCACAAGGCCATCAGGGCGACGATCTTGAAGTTGGCGATTGCAATCACGGCCAGAGCGCCGCTGCCGACGATCGCCGCGCTGACGCGCGTGCGCCCGTCGCCGTTCAGCGCCGCCAGCAAGCATCCGAACAGCACATAATACCAGACTTCGTTGGCCAGGCTCCAGAGCACGGAGTTGCTGCCGGCGGTCGGGACAAAAATCGTCTGCAGGCAAAGAAGGTTGCCGATGATGGTGGTTGCGGCATAGGAGGCGCCGGTTTCGTGTCCGGCGTCATGGGAGAGACCATAGGCGTGGACGCGAATGGCGTCGAACACCAGGCCGACCACGAGCGCCGGAATCAACACGGTATAAATCCTGGCGACGCGATGGGACGCGTATCTCTTCAGCGTGAACCGCCCACGCTGCAGGTCGGCGATTGCTCCGCCGCCGACAAGGAAGCCGCTGATGACGAAAAACACGAAGACGGCCTGCTGGCCGCAAGAGGCCAGAGCCAGAAACAGCTGTCCGGACAAGCCGCGGTAAATGGTTTCCGTCGTCGATGGATCAGGAAAGAGATTGACCCGGAGATGGTAGATCAGCACCAACGCCGCGGACAGCCATCTGGATATGTCGAGCGTTTCTGATACGGCAGGGTTCAGCTTGATCGCAGGATATGCCGCCAAGAGCCGTTCGACCCTGTCGAAAGCGACGCGCTTCCCCTCGGCGACAAATGCGGCGGGCTTGATGATCTCATCCATTGCCGGTCAGCCCGCAGCTTCGAGCGCGGCCGCGCGCACGCCCGAAAGCGTCGCGCTCGGCGTGATCGCGTCCGGGTCGACCTTGACATGCAGGATCGAGGGTTTGCCCGCGCCCACGCATCTTTCGAATGCGGCCGCGAAATCCGCAGTCGTCTCGACGGTTTCGCCGTGGCCGCCAAACGCGCGCGCATAGGCGGCGAAGTCGGGATTGCGCAACTCCGTCGCGCAGACGCGTCCGGGATAGCGCCGCTCCTGATGCATGCGGATCGTGCCGTACATGCCATTGTCGATCACGACGACGACGATGGGCAGATCATATTGCACGGCCGTCGCGAATTCCTGTCCGTTCATCAGGAAGTCGCCGTCGCCGCAGAAGCACACCACGGGACGGTCGGGATAGAGCCGTTTTGCGCCGACCGCTGCGGGCAGGCCGTAGCCCATGGAGCCGGAGACCGGGCCAAGCTGGCCCCCGAACTGCTGGAACCGCAGGAAACGCCCCACCCAGAGCGCGAAGTTTCCGGCGCCGTTGGCGACGACAGTGTCGGGCGAGAGCCGGTCCCGCAACCAGACCATGATTTCGCTCAACTGCGCCGCTCCCGGCGCAAGCGCCGGCGGCCTGGTCCATTCGAGATAGTCTTCGCGCGCGGCTTTTCGTTCCGCGGCCCACGGCGCAGGCCTGGGCGGCGCCAGCTTTTCCAGGCTGGCGGCGAAGGCGTCGGGCGTGGCGACAATAGCGAGGTCCGGGCTGTAGACACGGCCGATCTCGCCCGCGTCAGCGTGGACATGCACAAATTTCTGGCGCGGTTTCGGAATGTCGAACAGCTGGTAGCCTTGCGAGGGTATGTCGCCCATCCGCCCGCCGATCAGCAGGATCAGGTCGGATTGCTCGATGCGTCGCCGCAGCTTCGGGTTGACGCCGATCGCGAGTTCGCCGGCGTAACAGGGATGCTGGTTGGGGATCAGCGTGGTGCGGCGGAACGAGGCGACCGCCGGCAGGTCGAAGCGTTCAATGAAGCGGGTGATGGCCGCCGCGCCTTCCTGGCTCCAGCCGGAGCCTCCCACGATCGCGATGGGCCGCTCGGCGGCGCCGAGCAGGCTGTGGAAGGCCGCGAGCTGCGCCGGTCCGGGCCAGATTTCCACCTGATGCGCCCGGGGCGCGTCGACGGCCACGGCCGCTTCCGTCAGCATGTCCTCCGGCAAGGCGAGGACGACCGGACCCGGGCGGCCCTGCAGCGCGACGTGAAAGGCGCGGGACACCATTTCGGGAATGCGCCTGGCGTCATCGATCTGCGCCGCCCATTTCGCAGTCGATCCGAAGAATGCGGAATAATCCATTTCCTGGAACGCGCCGCGCCCGCTCACGCCGCGCGCGACCTGGCCGATGAAGAGGATCAGCGGCGTGCTCGCCTGATCGGCGATATGGATCGCGTGGGCGGCGTTGGTCGCGCCGGGACCGCGGGTGACGAAGAACACGCCCGGCCGTCCGGTCAGGCGCGCGGCCGCCTCGGCCATGATTCCGGCGCCGGTCTCCTGCCTGCACACGGTCAGCGCGATCGGCGCGTCGTGCAGCGCGTCCAGCACGGCGAGATAGGACTCGCCGGGCACGCAGAAGACGTGGTCGACGCCTTGCCGGACAAGCTGGTCGACGAGGATCTGTCCGCCGGTGCGGAGTTTGACATTCGCTGTCATGTTCACGGGAGCGTTCTCGTCGTTTTTACGGAATGGTCAGTTCCTGGCCGGGATAGATCAGGTTCGGGTCGTGGATCTTCGCCGCGTTGGCGCGAAAGATCGTGGAGTAGAACTTCCCATTTCCGAGCCTGATGCGGCTCAGTCCCCACAGCGTGTCGCCGCGCGCCACGGTGGCCGTCGCGGCGCCGGCGGGATCGGTCGCCACGACTGGAGCGACGGCGCCGGTCGCCGATGACGGACGCGAGATCGCGAAGCTCCAGGCGTCGCTCTCCATTCCGGCACCGTTGCCGGCGGAAGGCGCGCTCCGCAGCGACAGCTTGTGCTCGCCGGCTTCGAGCCGCGGCGGAAGGAAGACGAATTCTCCCGATTTCGGGTCGGCCGTCGTCTCCGCCAGGGGAACGCCCTGGTCGAGCAGCGTGACCTTTGCGCCCGGCTCGGTTCGCCCGGCGATCACCACGTCGCCGTTCGGCAAGATGCGGACGATGTCCGCGCTCAAGCTCCGCGCGGGAACAGCCGCCGGCTCCGGCGCGCGCGCCGGCGCCGGCTCGGAGAAATTCGCTGGCGTCGAAGGCGGCGGCGGAAGCCGCGCTGACCACCAGCCGGCCAGGGCCGTGAGGCAAACGACGCCGCCGAGGGCCGCCATTTGCGCCTGCGCGAGGGATTTGCCGTTCATCTCTCCCTCCCGTGAAGTGTCCCGTCTGTCAGCTCGCCCTGAGCAGGCCGCCCGTCCGGGAGGCGAGAGCCATTGGCAGGCCGGACACCAGGGCGTCGATCATACCCTGCCGCTGGAAATGTCCGTTGATCGGGACGCGCGGCAGGTTGGCCAGGCTTTCTTCGGCGGCCGAGGACAGGAGGCCCCTGCGCGTCGTGACGGCGGTCGCGAAGCCGGCCTGGCGGGCCAGGCTGAATTCGCGCTCGCCGCAGGAATCCGCTCCCCCATAGGGAAAGGACAGATGGCGGGCGTGGAGGCCGAGCCTTTCGCGGATCGCGTCGCGCGGTTCGCAGATTTCGCGTCGTGCGGCGGCCTCGTCGAGTTCGGCCAGTTTGGGATGGCTGTGAGTGTGGACGCCGATTTCGCATCCGGGAATTTCAGAGAGGTCACGCAACTCCGACCAGTCGAGATAAAGTCCGCGCGTCAGGGCCCGCGTGTCGATTGCGGCCTGCGCGGCGAGCGAGCGGCACAGGTCGGCCCGTCGGCCTTCCGACGCGCGCCACAGCAGGTCGCGCAATTCGATCGCCGCGCGGCGCTTGGACGCGGACGAAGAGCAGTTGAAGCTTCGTTTGCCCTCGGCCAATTCCACCACCAGCGCGGAGGCGACGGACACCGCGCGCTCCACCACATGCCACCAGGGCGCGACCGTTCCGTCGGTGAATCCTGTCGTGACATAGACGGTGAAGGGCGCGCCATAGCGCATCAGGATCGGCGCCGCATGGATCAGGTTGTCGCGGCAGCCGTCGTCGAAGGTCAGCGCGGCGAAGCGCCGGGGCGGCAATGCGCCCGCCACCCGGTCCGCGGCCTCGTCCATGGAAACGAGTTCGTAGCCATGCGCGGACAGGCTGCCGAGGAGGTGCGACAGGGTTTCCGGCGTGATCGTGATGCCCCTGTTGCAGCCGAGGTCGCTGTCGTTCCTAGGCCTGACATGATGCAGCATCAGGATCAGGCCGGCATGGCCCAGGCTGGCGCGCTCGCGGATTTCGGGCCGTCCCAGCAGGGCGAGCGCGCAACCGAAGGCGAAGTTCCTGGCGCTTTCCGAAGCGCTTTTTCCAAATGCGATCATGGCGTCACCGAAGCTTTGCGAATGCGGGCCGCATCCAGGGCGATCGCCAGGAAGACGACCAGGGTCAGGAGAACGGTGTGCGAGACGCCTTCGACCTCGGTCATGCTGAGGACGAGGATATAGGGCAGCACGTAGCGGGTCAGCGACTGCGGGTCGGCGAGCCAGCGCCCGATCATCCGCAGATGCCACCAGACGAAGGGGATCGTGCCGATCACGCCGACGACCAGCAAGGATTGCAGCCAGGTGTTGTGGGCTTCGACGCTGGCGTCCTTTGCGCCCCACCAGTCTCTGCTGAGGGTGAATTCCGCGGAGTCGAAGCCATGGCCCAGCAGCGGCGCATGCATGAACTTGTCCCAGACGAAGCCCCAGAGCTCAGTTCGCCCGGTCAGCGTCAGCACTTCGGAGGTATCGCCGGTCCGGCTGGCGCTGTCGAGCAGCGCCTGCAGCGGCGAATGCCCGATCGCGCCGAGAAGGAGCGTGGGAACGGCGATGGCGGTCGCGACGATCAGGATCGCGCGGCTGTGGCGCAGGGCGACCGGCGCGGCGAAAGCGGCCAGCAGCGCGACCAGCGAGGTGCGGCTCTGCGTCGCCGCGATAATCCAGAAGCCGGCGAGGAGGAGCAGGCCCGTCAGGATGCGGCGCCCCTGGCCAGCGCGATCGGCGTCGCCAGGCAGAGGAAGGCCGAAACTTCCTTGGCGAGGATGTTGGGATGGCTGGCGAGGCCCTGCAGCCGATCATCCATGGCGTCGTCGCCATTCGGCGGATCCCAGGCGACGTCCGGAATGAGGATGGTCGCGAAAACGTTCATGGCGAGGTAGGCGACCGCCGCTCCCACGATCACGCGCCAGAGCAGATCTTCCGGGAGGTCCGAGGCGACCGCGCAGGCGAAGAGCAGCGTGGCGAGGAGCCCGAGGGCGCCGGCCGCCGTATAGGCCGGGACCGGCGACCAGAGCGTGGAGGCGACCGCGACCAGGACGAAGGCAAGCGCCGGCCGCAGCACCGGGTCCTGCAGCAGGCTCGAGAAATGCCTCCACCGCGCCGCGGCGACGAGTTCCATCGCGGCCCACAGCGCCAGCTTGGCGCCATTTTGCGGGTTGAGGCTGGTGTCGCCGATCTCGTGCGACTGGAAGTTGATGTTCGGGACGACCAGGACGGCGGCCAGCAGCGTCGCCAGCGCCCAGGGTCGTCCTTTGCAGGCCTCGACCAGCCACCAGACGCAGAGACCGCCGCCCGCGGCCGCCAGCGGCAGCATGGCGGCGCCCGGCCCGAGCGCGACGAGCGCGGCAAGCAAGATCGCCGACACCGCCGCGACGACGGCGGCCGTGAGGCCGTAGCCTGCGTCCGCATCGAGCCTTTCCGCGCTGGCCGCCATCGTCCCGGTCCCTCCGATCGAACGTTCTATTTCGCCAGCTCCGCAGCCTTTTCCGGATCGATATGGATATCGACGAGATCGCCGGGCTCGATTTCGGCGTCGTCATCCGCCTTGATTGACATCGGCGAGCCCCCCACGGTCCGGTGGATGACGACCTCCATGCTGGCGGAATGGCGCAACTGCGACTTGATCGCGCCGGTGTAGAGCAGCTTCTCGGCCGAGGCCTGCACGTCGAAGGCGATCTTCTCGCGCTCGACGACGCTGGCTTCCAATTCCTGGTTCAGGCGGTCGCGGCGCTCGTCGGCGAGCTTCTCCAGGTCATGGGCGGCGTTCGCGAGTTCGGCGTTGGTGGCGGCCAGCCGCGTCGTCACATCGGTCTGCTGCGCCTTGAGCATCGCCAGGCCGCGCCGCTCTTCCTCGATGCGGTTGATCGGCATCAGGCCCTTGGCGACATTGGCCGAGGTCCGCACGATCGCGCCCGCCTGGAAGTCCGCGGATTCGCCTTGCTGCTTCAGGCTCGCCGCCATGGCTATCGCGTGGCTGCGCAGGGCCTCGATCTTGTTTTTCTGGAACGACTGGAGCTTGTTCCATTCCTGCAGCCGGTCATTGAGCGCCCGCCGCTCGGCGCCCATGATCGCCATGACGACGGTATTGTCGGACGACTGCCCGGGGACCTCGAAGTCGTTGCGTCCGATGACCTCGGCGCGCAGGCTCGCGATCCTGATTTCGGCCCTCGCCAGGTCGATGAGCAGGGCCTGGTGCTTGCTTTGCAGGTCCGGCGCCAGCAGCAGCGGATTTTCGGTGCGGAAGCGCAGGGCGTCATAGCCGCCGGCCAGGGCCACCGCGACCCGAACGGTCAATCCCTTGCGATAGGGGATCGCGCCCGGGTGCGAGATGTCGCCGCTGATGAAGAATGGCCGATATTCCGCGATCTCGACCGTGACCTGCGGATCGCGCATGGCGCCGGCCTGCACGAGATGGCGGGTGATCGAGGCGCGCAATTCGGCCAGCGACAGGCCCGCGGCCTTCAGGCCGCCGACATAGGGGATGGCGATCTCGCCGTCGATGTTCACCGGCGTATGGCGCTTGAAGTCCGGCATGCCGAACACGTCGATTTCGACAATATCGCCGGTGTCGAGCTTGTAGGCCGATCCGGCCGCGCAGGACGCCGTCGTGGCGGCCAGCGCAAGCATTGCGGACAGGGCCCGCTGGTGCAGACGTTTCATTTCGAAGTCTCCTTGCCGGAAGCGGGAAGCCGATAGGCCAGCACGCGCTGGACCGTGAAGCTCGCGGGAAAGACCGTTTGCTGGTCGGGATCGCCGGGCCATTTTCCTCCCACCGCGAGATTGAGGATCATGTACATCGGCTTGTGCATGGTCGGCGGCGTCGGCGTTTCCGCCACCACGCGGCCGTCGAAGGTCCAGCGGATCCGTTGCGGTCCCCACTCGACGCCGTAGTCGTGGAAATCGTCGGCGAGGTCGGGAGTGGCGATGCGGAAGGACGTTTCCAGGTTCTTGTCCCCGGAGCGGAAATGGATCGTCGCGAAATAACCGCCGAGGCGATCGCCATGCGCTTCGAAGACGTCGATCTCCGGCGGCCAGCTCCCGTCGGCCGGGGCGAGCCAGAAGGCCGGCCAGAGTCCCCGTCCGCGCGGCGGCCTGGCGCGGATCTCGAAGTAGCCGTAGGTTTGCGAAAAACTGCGCGCGCTGTTGATCTGGCCCGAGGCGTAAGGCAGCCCGCCGGCGCCGTTGCGAACGGCTTCCGGGAGCCGCCGCGCCGAAATCCTGAGGCCGCCGCCGTCTGTGGCGAAGGGCGAGGGTTCGGCGAGCGGCTTCGGGTCGATGCGGGGATCGACGTAGAACTCCCGCTCGCGGCTGGTCGGGATCGTTCGCCCGCCCCATGGAAACGCGGGGCTCCAGAGGCCGCCGGACCGGTCCCACAGCCGCAGCGCGTGGAAATCGTCCTCGAAAGCCAGGGCGTCCCTGGGCGGCCGGTCATAGGCCGTGTTCTGCTGCGCGCGCGACACGGCGACGCCGGCGCAAAACAATGCGACAAGCAGCGACGGCAGGAGGGCGCAATAGAGCGCGCCGCGGCCGGAAAGCGCTCCCGCGCGGCGCAGCATTCCGCCCTGCAGGGCGGCCAGCGCGCAGGCGCTCGCCGTGGCTCCCCACGCCTGGCCTTCGAGCCCGGCGAGCTTTTCGCCCAGCGTCATGGCGAGGGCGAGCAGCAGCAGGGAGGGCCCGAAGATCGCAATGGCGTCGCGCCAGGGACGGCGCGAGCGGCTGATCGAGATCGGCAGGGTCCAGGCGACGACCGCGATCGGCACGCCCGATATGGCGAGCGCGATGGTCGACGGCGCCGCCCCCTCGAAACGGGGAAAGACATGGAAGATCGCCGTCGCGGCGAAGGGCGCGGCGATGGCGGCGGCGCCGGCGGCGGCGAAGGCGAGCCGCGTGACGTCGGCGACCACATGTTTTTCCGCCGCCGCGGGCGACGCCGCCAGCAGGGCGACGATGCGCGGATAGCGGACCTGGCTGATGTTGCCGACGACGCCCGCGCCGACCATTACGAAACTGGCCCCGAAGGCGAACAGGCCAAAGGCCGCCTGATCCCTGGACAGCAACGAGGACAGCAGCCGGCTGGCCGATCCGTAGACCAGCCACATGCCGTTGAAGGCGAAGAGCGGCAGGCTTTCGGCCAGAAGCGAAGGCAGATTCGGCGCGAGAAGATTTGATGGATTCGAAACGCGGCGCGGCCGCCCGAACATGAGCGCGACCGCGGCGTAATAGGCGGCCATGGCGGCGAAGCATCCGGTGACGCCGGCCAGGAACAGGCCGGCGAGGCGGGGCAGGGTCATGCCGAATTGCAGCAGCGCCGCCGACAGGGTGAAACGCCCGATCCGCGAGGAGGCCCGGTACACCGACACCGGGCCGTTGCCCACCATGAAGGCAGCGCCGGCCAGCACGGCCAGGGCGGCGGCCACGGGAGAAAAGGCCCCGGAGACTTGACCGAAGGCGGCCGCCGCCGGGCAGCCGAGCGCGATGACGATCGCCGCCAGGGTCCAGCGCGCGCGCAGGATCATGTCGCCGTCAGGCCTGCCTTGCGCGGCGATGCGGCGGTCGGCGAGCTGGGAGAGGCCGAGGTCGGCGGCGTTGGCGTATTGGAACAAGGTCGTGAGCAGCGCGAAGGCCCCGTAGGCCGAGGGGTCGAGCAGGATCGGCGCGAGCAATGTGGCGCCCGCGCCGAGCAAGGCCAGGATCGGCACGAGCGCGCCGAAGGCGAACGGGTGCTCCAGCCAGCCGAGACCAACGCGACCCAGCTCCCGGCGGTCGCGCGCCAACTCTTTCACGGCGAAGCCTTGCGGGCCGAACTCTTGACGCAATGTCATCTGGCGCAGGCGCGCAGCTGCGACGCGCGCGCCGCTTCGGAGGCGATCGCAGTCATTTTCTCGGCAATGGCCTCCCAGCTCATGGTTTCCCGGGCGTGAGCGAGCGCGCCCTGGGAGCAGCGCGCGTAGAGCGAGGCGTCGCGCGTGAGGCGCCGGATCGCGTCGGCGAGGCTTTCGGCCGTGATCGCGTCGGCGATCAGTCCGGTCTTTTCGTGCAGGACCTGCTCGGCCAGCCCGCCGACCGGCGTGGCGATCGTCGGCATGGCGGCGGCGGCGGCGGCGGCGGCGACGCCCGACTGGCTCGCCTCGACATAGGGAAGAACCATGGCGTCGGCGCGGTCCAGCGCCGGCGCGATTTCCTCGTCCTCGATCCAGCGGTTGGTCAAGGCGACGCCTTCGAGCTCGCGCAATTTCGCCTGATAGGGCCGGATGTCGCCGGAGCCCATGATCTCCAGCTCGACCTTCAGGCCTTCGTCCCGCAGGAGCCGGTAGGCGTCGAGCAGAAGCCCAAGTCCCTTGTACTTGAGGATATGGCCGAAGAAGAGCAATCGAAAGGGGCGCTGGCGGGGCGCCTGGCGGGGCGCGCCGGACCCGAACTCGAACGCGCCGTGGGGCAGGATATGGATGATCTCGTCGGCCACGCGATACGAGCCGACCAGCTGCTGGCGGACGTGGTCGGACAAAACCACGATCCGGTCGGCTCCGGCCAGCAACCGGCGCATCATGCTGTGACGGAAAAGGTAGCTGTCGCCTGGATGCGTATAAGCGTCGTGCACGAAAAGCACGAATGGAATGTTCCTGCGCCGGAGCGCCGGCAGGACGGCGACGTCCCAGATTGACAGCATCGTGCAGACCACGGCGTCGATCCGGTTCTCCATGACGAAGTCTTCGAACTGCCGGCCGATCCTGCGCAGTCGCGTCAGCCCCCAGAGGGCCGCGAACTTGCCGCGCAGGGTCGTCTTGTCGCCGGCGAAAGTGTGGATTTCGTTCAGCGGCGCCGGCGACGGCATATCGCGCACCAGCGCGGCCAATTCGCAATCCCGCACGGCGGACACGAAGGGCTTGGCGCGCCCGAGGTCGCCGACCGAGCGCACCAGTTCGAAGGTGAATTTCGAGCCGGCGCCTTTGCGGCCCCAGTGCCAGAACAGGATGCGCGCCGCTGCCGGCTGAGACAGGCCAGAGTCCTGGCGGAGTTCCCGGTCGAATTCCGGGACGGACTCCTGGCTGGGCTCCTTGCCCGACTCCCGGCCGCGCGGGATCACCAGCAGCGTTTCGACCTCCGGCTCCATCACGCCTGCCCTCCGGTCGAGGAGGAAAGCCCCAAAGAGCGGACAAGGGTGGAAATCCTGCGTTTGAAGGTCTTCAGGGCGTCGGGCGTCGCCGCGGCGGCGCCCGCGAGACCGGCGGCGAGCAGGCTGCCGAGCGCGACGAGCAGCGGGTTCGGGAAGGCCGCGCGGCGCGGCGGCTCGCCACGGGCGACGACATCGGCGCTGGCGCGGACGCCCTCGTTCAGTCCGATCATGGCCTTGAGCTTGGCGACGCAATCGGCGAGCGAGGTTTCATCGGCGTCCACGACGCGGCGCAACTCGTCGAGTCGCAGCTGGTTCAGGCGGCGCTGCGCCATTTCCGAACGGACCTTGGAGATTTCCGAGCGAAGCAGCGTTTCGCGCGTGCGCCAGTCGGTCGCGTCCTGTTCGGCGGCGCGGGCCACGCGCAGCGCTTCCTCTTCGACCTGGTCGGTAAGGTTCCTTGTCTCGTTGGAGAGCGACGCGGCCTTGGCGCGCGCGGCGACGAGCATCTCGCGCGCATGCTGGACCGGCGCCGAGGCAAGGATCTCGGGAGAGTTGAGCAAGGTTCCCGTTCGCCGCATCTGCGCCAGCGAATCCGCCCGGACCTGGGTGTCGATGACGCGGGCCTGGGTGTGGGCGAGCTCGGTGGTCAAGGCCGTCAGCTGGTTCTGAAGGTCGGACCCGTCGCCCCGGTCGCTCATTCCAGATGACCCGATCAAGGCGCGCAACTCGTCGAGGTCGCGCTGTCGGCCGGCGCGCAGCATTGCGGCGCGCTGTTCGAGCACGCGCGTCTCCGCTTCGACGGCGGCGCGCTTGCGTGCGATCTGGTCCTCGAGATAGGCGCCCACCGTCGCGTTGACGATGGCGGCGACGCGCGCCGCGTCGCGGTCCCAGGCGGTCACGGTCAAGGTATAGGAACGCCGCTCCCGGGTCACGTCGACACGGTTGCGCAGCGTCTCCACCACCTTTGCCCGATCCGGCTTGCCGGAGAACCAGGTCCATCCGACGAAGCTCCGGTCGGCGAAGAGATCGAGCTGGTCGGCGACCCGCCCCATCAGGGCGCGCGAACTGAGCCGGTCCGACTCGGACTGGATCGCGCCCTCGTCGGCGACAGCGGCTTTCGTTCCTCCGGCGCCGTCGTCCTGTTCCGCCGCATGGAGAATGATCGACGACGAGGCGACGTAACGGCGCGGCAGCAAAGGCCACGCGACGAGCATCACGAGCAGGACGCCGCCGAAGCCGGTGGCGAAGCGGCGCAGCCGTTCGCGACGCCGTTGCACGGAGCCTGGCCGACTGCGCGCGCCGGTTTCGGCGGGGCGGAACAGGAAGGAGCGGAAATCGTCGGCGATGAAGTCGGGCTGTTTCACGGCACACTCCCTCACGAGCGGGCAAGCGCGTAGACGCGCTTGCGAAGCGGGCCTGACATCAGGCGGAAGGCGACATAGAGGCCAGCGGTCGCGGCGAATTCATGCGGACGCAGGAAGCCGCGCCGCCAGCATTCCCGCCGGAACGAAATCTCGTCCAGGCAATACCTGATCCCGCCGCGGCGGGTGCGCTGGGCGACGCTCGACCGCACCCTGACCAGCGTCTTGGGCAGGACGTGGAAACGATAGCCGGCCATGGCGAGACGGACGAACAGGTCGTAATCCTCCAGCATCCTGAACTCGCGGCTGTAAGCGCCGACCGCGCGCAGCGCCGCCGACTTCATGAGGATGGTCGGGTGAACCAGCACATTGCGCCAGCGCAGCGCCGTGACCACGTCGTCGTGCGCGACGGGCGACACCTTGATTTCCGATCGCCCTTCATCGGGAAAGAACTCCTCGCTCCAACAGGAGATCACGTCGGTGTCGGGGTGCTCATCCGCATAGCGGACCTGAAGTCGCAACCGATCGGGCAGCGATATGTCGTCGGAATCCATCCGCGCGATCCATTCCCCGGAGCAGGCCTCCAGGCCCGCATTCATCGCTCCCGCGAGGCCTTGGTTGCTGGGCAGGCGCACAAGCGTCAGGGCGCGAATGCGGCTGTCGCCGCAGAAGGAGTCGATGACCTTGTCCTGCGCCGCCGGAACCGGCCCGTCGACGACCAGCACCAGCTGGTCCGGGGGGCTGTCTGGGCGTAGATGCTTTCGATCAATTCCGCCAGATTTGCCGCGGATTCGGACGCATAGGTCGACATCAGGACGCTGACGGTCGTCACGGGCTTCTCCTTCGGCTCCGGGGAGCGGCAATTGTCGGGACGGGTCAGTTGGCGCCCTTGCGCGAAATCACCGCGGCGGGCGTGCGCAGCAGAATGGCGACGTCGCCCCGGAACGAGTGGTCAGCGACATATTCGGAGTCCATTTCCACGCGCCGGTCGTAGGAGACGTCGTTGCGTCCGGAGATTTGCCAGGGGCCGGTGACGCCGGGCCGCACCATCTTGTAGAGATCGGCCTTGGCGCCGTATTTCGCCAGTTCCGCCTCGGTGACCGGACGCGGACCGACGAGGCTCATGTCGCCGATCAGGACGTTCAGAAACTGCGGCAATTCATCGAGGCTGCTCTCGCGCAGGAAGCGCCCGATCGAGGTCATGCGCGGATCGAAAGGTCAATTTATGGCTGGAGTCCCATTGCTGCCTGGCCTCGGGATTGTAGAGGAAATACTCCTCCAGGCATTCGTTGGCGCCGAGGATCATCGTCCGGAATTTCAGGCAGCCGAAGCTGCGGCCGTCCTTGCCGACGCGCGGATGGGCATAGAAGGCGGGCCCGCCGTCGATGATGACGAGGAGGCCGACCGCCGCCATCAGCGGCGCGAGCAACACGAGCGCGATGATCGAAAGCGTGACGTCGGCGAGCCTCTTGATCAGGTCCCTGAGGGCGCCACGATCCAGCTGGATGTGGATTACGCCGAGGTCGAGTTCGGCGCTCATTCGGTTGCTGTTCGTCATCTGGATCGACATTTCGCGCCCTCCCATTTTTCAGGCAATTTGCAAAGCGGTTCGGAGCGCAGGCCATCCCCTGCGCGTCTTTCCGGACACGAAAAATCTGATTTGCCGCAGGCTCAGCAATAGCCCGGTTCGAACAACGTGGTTTCCGACCAGGCGAGATCGCCGAGGCGGGGCGTCACGGGGCCCAATCGATATTTCGGATTGCGGCCAGGAAAATACCTGCCGGGAACTCCCGCGATCGGCTGGTTGGCGTCGGTCAGCGCGAAGATGGCGCCGCGCGCCGCCAGCGCCCGCCCGAGCGGTCGCGCGAAACGGCGAAAATCTTCCTCGTCGCGGCAAAAGCACATATGCGCGCAGGGAATGTCGAGGCCGGCGAAACGCACGCGCCGACGCAGGAACACGAAGGGATGGATATCCTTCCCGGCGTCGCAGACCAGCGTCATGCAGCCGAATGCGGCATGTTCCGCGAGCAGGGCGATCTCTTCCGGCGAGAGCAGTCCACGGTAATCGGCGCCCGCCTGGAAGGCCGCGACCTCCGCAGGCTCGGACGCGATCGCGAGCGCCGGGACCGATGCGAAGATGCCGCGGCTGTAACAGGAAAAACCCAGGTTGACGATGGTCTCCAGAGTATGCCGGGCGGGCGTCACGTCGGTATAGGTCACGCCGCGAAACTTCAGGGCGATGTTGACGAGCATGGCGCCGTAGCAGGCGTAGAGCGGCTCGACGCACCAGCTGGAAAGATTGCATCGCACATAGGTTTCGGATCCCGACCTTGCCTGCGAGAAGATCGTCAGCAGGGCGCCGACGGGCGCGCCCCCGCTTTCGAGCATGTAGCCGAAGCGGGGATAGTCGCCGAGGACAGGCCGCGCCGCCAGACGCTCGAACGCCCGTCTCCAGTAGCCGTCCGGCCGCGGGGGAAAGAGGCGCGCGAACAGGACGAACAAGGCGTCTATGTCCGACTCCGCGATCCGTCTGCAACGGACTGTCTGGCGTGTCATTACGCTCATGGATCTTCCCGATTGCCCGGCGATGAAGACCGGCTGGCCATGCTGCCGCACTCCGGGTGAAAACGGCCCGGGAGCGATCGGCCTGCGACATCAATGCAAATTGCCGAAGGCAATCCTGCAAGGAAACGATAGGCGCGGCGCTGCTTGGCCGCATCATTCAAATTAATGACTTCGAAAGGTATTCGACGGTTTGGGCGAAGCCGCCGCGCCCGAACCGAATGTCCGGTCAGGCCGTGCTCCCCGCATCGACGGTCAGCACCGTTCCGGTGATGTTGCGCGCCTTGTCGCTCAACAGGAACTCGACCGCGTTGGCGACATCGTCGACTTCCGGCAATCGCCGCAGGGCGCTGCGCCGCGCGATATTGTCGCGATCCTTCTCGTCGAGGCCCCTCGTCATCTCGGTGTCCATGAAGCCGGGCGCGACGCAGTTGACGGTGATGCCGAGGCGGCCGACCTCTCGCGCCAGCGAGCGGGTGAAGCCGAGCGACGCGGCCTTGGTCGCGCCATAGACCGAAAGGTTGCTGTAGCCGGTGAAGGCGATCACCGACGCGATGTTCACGACCCTCCCGCCGCCATGCGTCATCATGGAACGGATGACGTATTTCGTGAGCACCGTCGGCGACACGAGATTGACCCGGATCAGGTTCTCGATTTCCGAATTGCGCATCGCCGCCAGCAAGCCTTCCGTGCCGATCGCGGCATTGTTGACCAGGCCGTCGATCGGGCCGAATTCCTGACGCAGCTTGCGCACGAAGGCGGGAATCGCCTTGATGTCGCCCAGGTCGAACGGCACGAAATGCACGGATCCGTTGGGGATCGTCTTCGTCACCTGCGCCAGTTGCCTCATTTCGTCGCTTTCGCGCCGGGCGACGGCGATGACGCGGTCGCCGGCGGCGACGAGTTTTTGCGTGACCGCGAAGCCGACGCCCCGGCTCGCTCCGGTGACGACGACGTTACGCATGTCGGCGCACGAGTTTGCCGCCGGCCGAGATTTCCAGCGTCTCCACGAAGCGGATCATCGCCGGGACCTTGTGGACGTCGAGCGTGTTTCGGCAAATTTCCATGATCTCCCCCCGTACCTTGTCGTCGCCGTCATTGGTTTTCTGGTTCAGCACCACTTCCGCGACAATGATCGCGCCGGTGATCGGATTGCGCCGCCCCCTGACCAGGGACATGCGGACGAGTTCATGGGTGTTGATCACCGCCTCGACCTCTTCCGGATGCACCTTCAGGCCGCCCACATTGACCACGCCGTCGCCGCGGCCGGCGAAGAACCAGCGCTCGCCGCGGCGGGTCACCATGTCGCGGGTGTGGACGAACCCCCGCTCGTCCTTGAGCGCCGGAGCGGCGCGGCCGAGATAGCGATGCGCCGTTCGCGGCGAACGCACGCACAGCGACCCGTCCTGGATCTCGATTTCGACGCCGCCCCTGTCGCCTTCGAAATCGGCTGGAAACCCCTCCAGGCCGTCATCGACATCGAAAGCGACGCCGGCCTCGGTGGAGGCGAAGGCATGGCCGATGGCCGCCGCCGGAAACGCGGCGCGCAGCGCATCGAGGACCGCCTGGTCGACGACTTCGCCCGACAGCCGGACGTAGCGCGGCCGAAAATCGTGCCCGACCTGAACCATCAGCGCGCGACGCCAATGCGACGGCGTGCCGGACATATGGGTGACCCCGCGTTCTCCCAACCTGCGCAGGTGACCCGCCGGGCATTCCCCGGCCTTCGAAAGGACGAGCGAAGCGCCGCACATCATCGCCCGCAGGAAGATCTGAAGCCCGCCGTAGCGCCGGATGTCGTAAAAGGTCGACCAGATCACCGGCGCGTCCGCGGCGCGCGTATTGAAGGCGCCGCTCAGCGTCCTGAGGTCGTGGACCACCATTTTCGGCGGTCCCACCGTGCCGGATGTCAGCAAGGCCCACTCCGTCGGCAGCGCCTCTTCCGATCCGCGGGACCAGGGGGTCAAGGGCAGATTGCAGCGAATGGCCGGCAAGCCGAAGGCTTCGTTCGAGGCATGCTCGGGACCGACGATCAGCGCGTCAGCCTCGGAATCGGCGATGACGGCTTCGACTTGCTGCGGCGTGATGTCGGGAGGACCGATGACCAGACGTCGCGCCACGCCGTCCAGTTCGATCAGCGCGAGCGCGGCGGTGAGCTGGCCGTCGGCGAGGATGAGAAGCGAGCGTCCCGCGGAGCTCGTGCGGAGCCCGCTCCAGGCTTGTCGAGCGCGCGAGATCGGCGAGCCGGATCTCGCGCCCGACATCCCAGATCGTCCGCGGGCCCGAAGGCTCCGTCATGGCGTCGCGCAACACGGTCATGCGACCTTGAGCGCTTCTTCGTAAAAGGCCACGAAATCTTTCAGCGTCACCGGAAAGTGGACGTCTTCCCGCTCCGTGAAGGGATCGACGCCGAACCGGTCCTCGAGCGTTGCGACGATGATCGCGAAACAGAGCGAATCCAGGCCCGAGTTGAGCAGGACGAGATCATCGGTCAGCGGCGCCAGCTTCTTGTTCTGGGCCTCGGCGACATGCTGCATTTCGGTTTCGATGATGGTTTTGATCGACATGACTTCCCCCTCGGTATGGTCGGCGCGAATTCGATGATTCAGGCGGTGAGACGCAGGGCTCCAGGCCGCGCCGTGTCATGTGCGAAACGCCAGTAGGCCTCCCTCGCCCTCCGGAAGATCGGCCCCGGCGCGAGGCTTCTGGCGTCGATGCGCGTCACAGGCGCGATCAGGGCGAAATTTCCGGTCGAGAAGATTTCGTCGGCCGACTCGAAGTCGGCATAGGCAAGGGCGCATTCGACGACCTCCACGCCGGCGTCGCGCAGCAGGCCGATCACCCGGCGGCGCGTGACGCCGTTGAGGAAGGTCCCGTTGATCGCGGGCGTGTAGGCGACGCCGTCTTTCGCCATGAAGATATTGGCGTTGGCGAGTTCGGCGACGTTGCCGAGCATGTCGCGCATCAGGCAATTGTCGAAGCCGCGCCGATGCGCCTCGATCATCGCCCTGGAGCTGTTGGGATAGAGCCCCCCGGCCTTGGCCTCGACGGGCGCCGTTTCCGCTGTCGGACGCCTGTAGGGAGAAAGGGTGATCGCGTTTCCGGTCGGCTGCGGCAGGGGCGCTTCGTAGACGCACAGGCACCAGCGCGTCGTTTCCGGGTCGAACCGGACGCCGCCGCCGCTGCCGCCGTCAGCCCAGTACATCGGGCGTATGTAGAGCTCGGCGTTGCGGTCGAAGCGCGCCACGCCTTCCGCGGCCAGTCCGAGCCACATGTCCTGGGACACGACCGGCTTCAGCAGCATTTTTTCCGCGGAATAATTGACCCGAGAAAGATGGAGGTCGAGATCGGGCGTCACGCCCTCGAACGCCCTCGCGCCGTCGAACACCGTCGAGGCCAGGTAGCAGCCATGGGTCCGCGACCCCATGATGGCCGCATTGCCTTCCAGCCACTCGCCCTCGAAGAAGGTCCAGGTGCGCGAGAGATTCAACGAACTACCGATCACGTGTGACATGGCGTCTTTCAACTCGCGCTGTTTTCAACTCACGCTGTGCAGCCGGAAAGCAGGAAAGCTTCCGCGGCGCCGGCGGCGGCGCCGATCTCCGCCAGGGCTTTCGTTGCGGCGGGAATGAGGCCGCCCATCGCATAGAACTGGTGGATCATGCCGGGATGGCAGACATAACGCGTCTCCACGCCCGCGCTCGCGAGCCGCAAGGCGTAGTCGCGGCCCTCGTCGCGCATCGGATCGAATTCGGCCGAATGGATATGGGCCGGCGGCAGGCCGCGAAACTGCGCGAAGCGCAGCGGCGACAGCAACGGATCGGTCAGGGCGCGTATCGCCGGGAACGCAGGCGTCGAGATCGCGCCGCATCGCGTCGAGGTCCATGAAATAACCTTTGCCGAATTCGCGGCGCGACGGCGTGTCGCCGGCGAGATCGAGGAAGGGGCAGAGCAGCAGCTGCAGCGCAAAGGGCGCCTCCCCCTGCCCGAGAAAGACATGGCACAGGGCGGCGGCGAGATTGGCGCCGGCGGAATCGCCGGCGATGGCCAGGCGCCGCGGATCGATCCTCAGCGCCCAGGCGTGATCGACGACCCAGCGCGTGGCGGCCTCGGCGTCGGCCAGTTGCGCGGGATGCCTGTGTTCGGGCGCGAGGCGGTAGTCGACCGAAATCACGCGGCAGCCGCTGGCCGCGGCGAGGCCGCGCGCGACGCAATCGTGTGTGTCGAGACTGCCGGCGACCCAGCCGCCGCCATGAAGATAGACCATGCCGGGCGACGTCGTGGAACGCGCGGAAGGCGGCGTGTAGAGGCGCAGCGCAATCTCGCCGCCGGGCCCGGGCGCCGAGAGCTCCAGCGCGTCGCAGTCGACCGTGGTCGCCGGACGCGCCATTTCCATCAGCTGCGCATAGGAACGCCGGCGCTCGTTTGGATCATCGGCCACCGCGCCCGCCTCGAGCGTCGAGAGCATGGCCAGCAGCCGATGCACATGCGGATCGAGAGCGCGCGTCATAGCCGGACCAGACCCGTCTCGATCCGCGCCAGCAGACGCGCGTCCAGCCGGACATAGGCCTGCTGGCTCCGGTCGTCGAAATAGATCTCCTCGCCGACGACATCCGGGTCGAATCCTTCGTCGACCAGTCCACGGTTCTTTTGCTTGAAAGTCTCGGTGATGTCGAGTTGCGGGCAAAAACGGATGAAGAGCGGACGCGCGTAGTCGGGCAGGCCGGAAGCGAGCCTGTGATGCAGCTCGGCCCTGTCGAACCTGTCGTCGACGACCAGCGCGGCCATGCCGGCTCGCCCTTCATGGCCGGGACCCTCACCCCATAGACGGCCGCCTGCTGGACGCCCGGGCAGGCGAGGATGACCGCCGCCACCTCCGTCGTCGCGACATTCTCGCCCTTCCAGCGAAAGGTGTCGCCGATCCTGTCGACGAAATAATAGAAGCCGCGCGCGTCCTGCCGCATCAGGTCGCCGGTGCGAAACCAGGCGTCGCCCGGCTTGAACACATTGCGCAGGATCTTCTTCTCGGTTTCTCCGGCGCTGGTATAGCCTTCGAAGCGACCGAGGACGCCGGCGTTGTCGACATCGATCCTGCCGATCGCCTCGCCGATTTCGTTCACGCCGACCTTGACGCACGACCCTTGCGCGTCGCGCGCGGGCTTTCCGCTTTCCACGTCCATCCTGATCAGCGTCGCGGCGAAGCGATGCGCGAGAAAACCGGGAACGCGGCCGATCGCGCCCGGATGGCCCTCGACATTGTAGAGCGAGAAATTGCCCTCGGTCGCCGCGTAGAATTCGAGGATATGCGGGATTTGAAACCGCTCCTTGAACTTTTCCCAGACGTCGCCGCTCAGGCCGTTGCCGCAGCACATGCGCAGCTTGTGCGCCCGCTCCTCCGGGCGCGGCGGGGCGTTGACGAGATAGCGGCAGAGCTCGCCGATATACTGGAACAAGGTGCATTCGGACTCGACGACATCGCGCCAGAAATCCTTCGCGGAAAACTTTTCCCGGAGCACGATCGACCCGCCGCTGACGAGCATGGCGCCGACGGCGACGATGCCGCCGACGCTGTGATAGAGCGGCAGGCAATCATAGATCCGGTCGGTCGGCCGCACGTCCATCATGCCGCTGAACCAGCGGCTCCAGGACATGATGCGATGATGGCTGACATTGGCGGCCTTCGGCAGCCCCGTGGTCCCCGAGGTGTAGATCAGGAGGGCCCGGTGCGAAAGCGTGACCGGACGGCGCTCGGACTTGCGCAGCCACGCCCCGGACAGGCGCTCCAGCGCCTTGTCCATCCGGTTGCGCGAGCCCGCCTGCGCGTCATAGCTCCACGTCTTGCAGGGCAGGGCGAGATGCGGTTCCGCGCCTGCGTATTCGGAGAGGAGCGACGGGTCGACGATGACATGTTTCGGCTTCGCGACATTGATGCAATGGCCCAGCGATGCGCCGGTCAGATTGGTGTTGAGCAGGGCGACGACGCCGCCGACGCGGGTGACGCCGAGCCAGACCGCAAGATACTCCGGACAGTTCCGCATCAGCAGGCAGACCACGTCGCCGACGGCGATTTTTTCGTCAAGCGCCCAACGCGCATAACGGTTGGCCAGTTCGGAGAGCTGGCGATAGGTCAGTCGCCTCTTCCCCGAAATCAGCGCCACAGCGTCTCCGTCGCGCCGGGCCATGTCCTCGACCAGCGCCGGCAAGGTCGTCAGCGAATGTTCGCCGAACTCGGCCGTCGCTTCGAGCGCGCGCAGCCACGCTTTTGTGACTGGGAAGGACGCCGTCTTGGCGTTCATCTGGTCCAGGAAAGCACGTTCGTGGACTGGAAGTTCGTGCGCATTCATGTTCCTCACCAGGCTTCTGTGAGAGCCCATTCGACGTTCGCGCGTCGTTTGGCTTCGGCGATTTGATGCAACCAGTTGCGATAGATCAGCGCCGCCGATGGCCTCCAGCGAGGCGCGCTCGCGTCCTCGCCCGAGGCCGGCAGATTTTTCTCGATAAAATCGCGGGCGAGATCGGCGTCGCGCCCTGATTTCATTTGCTGCTCGAAGCGGCTGAGCTCCCTGGCCAGCGCGGGCGCAAAATAATCATGCGGCAGGATCGGATAGTCGTCGCGCTCCCGCTTCAGGAAACGCAGCACGTCGCGGCGATACTCGCGCATCAGGCTGTCGCCGTCATATTCGGGATGGCCCTGCAGCAACAGGAAAACGCTCTTGCGCATGGTCTTCACGAAGGCGTCGACGCCGGCGACCGGCGAATGCGTCAGGATCTCGTAGCCCGCCTGCCGCAATTCGTCCTCGCGCAACTCGTTGTAGCGCGAATGCGGGGTCACCAGGCCCTTCGGCGCGTCGCGCAACAGCGGGTGATCGCTGCGGCTTTCGCAACCGAAGACGCCGCATCTCTTGAAGCCGACCGGATGTCTTTCGACCCCGTCGAAATGCAGCACGGCGGCGTGGGCGGCGAGGCAGGAAAAGAGCGTGGAGACGGTGTTGCGTTCGGCCCATTCCATCAACCGCGCGAAATGCGTCCAGTAGGGTTCGTCGCGCAGCGATTTTGCGCGGGGTTCGGCCCCGGTGACGATCAGCGCGTCGAGAGCCATGTCGGCGACGCAGGAGGCGTCGACATAGCGTCCGCGCATATGCGCGGCGGCTTCCGGTCCCCGCGCGACGCCGCCCAGCGACAGGAAATGGACCCTGACGTCCAGCCTGTTTCCAGCGCCCGATCGCAGCAGGCCGCAAAACTGCCGTTCGGTGCTCAGCAGCGCGGAGTCGGGCATGTTGTTGACGAGCCCGATCTCGAGCCTGACGTCGCCGCCACCCGGCGCGTAGGGCGCGTGCGCGAAAAAAGCGTCGCCCTGGCTGACGCCCGTGAATTGCGGTTCGACCAGCATGTCGGACCTCCAAGCGCGCGTTCCCGAACATTCCCTCGGGAACATGCTTTGAAACCACCCGAGCAGGGCTTGCCCTACTCGGCCGCCAGCGTTTGCGTCCGGCGCGTCTTCGCCGCCGCCGCGTCGAGCGCCTGGTCCAGATCTTCGATGATGTCGTCCGGATGCTCGATGCCGATGCTCAGTCGGATCATCTCGGGCGAGACGCCGGCGGCTTTCAGTTCGGCCGCCGACATTTGCCGATGCGTCGTCGACGCCGGATGGCAGGCCAGCGATTTCGCGTCGCCGATGTTGACCAGGCGCTTGATCAGGCCCAGCGCGTCGTAGAAGGCCTTGCCGGCGTCGAGCCCGCCCTTGACGCCGAAGGTGAACAGCGGCGTCGCCTTTCCGCCGAGATATTTCTGCGCCAGCGGATGGTAGGGATTGTCGCTGAACCCGGCATAGCTTATCCAGGCGACGCGCGGATCATCGGCCAGGAATTCCGCCGCCCGACGCGCGTTGGCGACATGGCGCTCCATGCGCAGCGCGATCGTCTCCACGCCCTGCAGGATGATGAAGGCGCTCAGGGCCGAAAGCACCGCCCCTGTGTTGCGCTGATAGACGTTCCGGCATCGTTCGATATAGGCGCGCGGCCCGAAGCGCTCGGCATAGACCAGGCCGTGATAGGAGGCGTCGGGCTCGTTGAGTCCCGGGAAACGGCCGGCGTTCTCGCGCCAGGGAAAGCGCCCGCTGTCGACGATGGCGCCCCCCATCGTCGTGCCGTGGCCGCCAAGGAACTTGGTCAGGGAATGGACGACAATGTCGGCGCCGTGCTCGATCGGACGCAACAGGATCGGCGTGGCGACGGTATTGTCGACGACGAGCGGAACGCCGTTTCGATGCGCGACGTCCGCGAGCGCGGCGATGTCGCAGATATTGCCGGCGGGATTGCCCACGCTCTCGCAGAACACGGCGCGCGTGTCGCCGTCGATCAGGGCCGCGATGTCGGCGGCCTGGTCGCTCGCGGCGAAGCGCGTGTCGATCCCCTGCCGGCGCAGGATGTGGTTGAACAGCGTGTGGGTGGTGCCGTAGAGCTGCGGCGTCGAGACGATGTTGCCGCCGAAATCCGCGAGAGTCTGGATGGCGTAGGAAAGCGCGGCTTGGCCCGAAGCGACGCTCAGGGCGGCGACGCCGCCTTCGAGCTCCGCGATGCGACGCTCCAGCACTGCGCAGGTCGGGTTGGCGATCCGGCTGTAGCGGAAACCGTCGGCCTCAAGGTTGAACAGCGCCGCCGCATGGTCCGCCGTTTCGAACTCATAGGCGACGGTCTGGTAGATCGGCACGGCCACCGCCCTGGTGGCGGGGTCGCCCTGGTAGCCGCTGTGAACGGCGATCGTATCCCTATGCATGTCCGTCATATCCGGCGTGAAGACCCGTGGAGGACAGCCGGTCGTGTCCGGCGGCGGCGCGCTCGGCGTCTTGCAGCGACGAGACCAGCTGGTCGATCGCCAGGATCGAGCGGAAGTTCTGCGGCGTCATCGCGCTCTGCGGAATGATGACGCCATACTCGCATTCGACCGCGAGCATCAGCGCCACCATGTCCAGCGACGTGATGCCGCTGTCGCGGAGATCGCCGTCCGGCGTCAAGGTCGCTGAAATCGACCGGCGCGCGAGGATGCGGGCGACGACGGCGCGGGTGCGCTCGTGAGTGGGGGCGCTGGGGCGATCGAGCATCAGGAGTTCCTTCTCTTTGCTAAGGTCTTCAGGGGCCGGCGTCAGATCCCGAGCGTCGCGCGAACGCCCGCGGGCCAGTTTTCGAGAGTGAGGCCGTGCTGGCGGAACAGCGCCACGGCGAGGCGGTCCATGCCGAAGGCGACGCAGCCGCTGTGGGAGACTTCATTGGCGGCGTTGTGCAGCTTCCAGACCTCGCCGAAATGGTCGAGGTGATAGTTGAAGCTCATGCAGGCCGTCGGCCGCTCGGTCGAATGAATGGGGATCAGCAGTTCGAATTTCAGCGCCTGCTGGATCTGGCTGGCCGCCATCAGCTGGCCGCCGCGGCCGAAGAACGGATCATTGGCGTGATCGATCTTGCAGGGCAGTCCGAGGCTGTCGGCGAAGCCCTGCGCCCGCTCCATCCAGCCGTCGCGGAAACTCCTGATCTGCTCGGGGGAGCCGATGCGGACGAATTCGCGCATGCGGAACGACTGCATCCGGTCCAGGTCGTTCGACGGCTCGTGGCGGAAGCAATCGGCGGCGACGTCGAATTTCAGTCCGTGCCCGGGAACGACGCCCCGCTCCGCGGCGATCGGATAGATCGGATAGCAGGCGGCGGGGCTGAGCACGAGATCGGCCGACGTCAGCGACTGCGTCCAGTCGCCGCCATCCTCGAAGCACTCGACCGCCTGGCGGATGTCGGCCTCCGTCCCATGGAGGCAGCACACGCAGCCGAGCAGATTGGGAAAGCTTCCGAGATAGCCGGAGGTCTCCAGCATCTTGCGGCTCATGACCGGGGGAAAGCGGAAGATTTCGGCTTCGGGGTCCCGCAGCCGCGTGATCAGGCCGTTGAGCGCCTCTATCACCCGCTCGTAGCGCGCGGTGCGCGCATAGACGCCCTTCGCGCCCAGCGGGCGGAACAGGGTCTTCGCGAGCTGGTCCAGCGTCTCCGACGAACCGCCGCGGGGATTTACGACAACATTCATAAGCTTTCTCCTCTGCCCGGAAACGGGGCTCAATAGCTGATCGACATGGGCGCTTCGTCCATCAGCGACGAAGGCGAAAGATTGGCCAGGATGCGATCGTTGTTGATCATGATCGGGGAGGACAGGGCGTCGCGCAGGTGCCGGCTGATGCTGAAGTCGCCGTCGTTGCGATAGCCGGACAGGCCGCAGGCGCGCATCGCCGCGAGGGCGATTTCGACCGCCATGTCCGAGGCCTGGACCTTGAGCATGGTCATGTCGGTCTGGAACGGGATCGAGGCGATGGTCGCTTCGTCGGCGCGCTCGAACTTGCGGATGCTGCCTTCGATCAGCGCCCGCAGCGTCCTCAGGTTCATCGCGGCCGTGGTGAAATGTCCGGCGCCGGGCGGCAGCCGGCCTTCCGAATGGCGCGCCGCGTTGCGGGTGAACAGCCGCGCGCGCTCGACAGCTGCGGCGGCGACGCCGGCCCAGACGCTCGACCAGAGCGCATGCGCCACCGGCATCATGGTCTGGACATGGATCCTTTCGTAGGGCTCGGGAAGAATCTGCTCGGCGCTTCCGGTCGCCTTCAGCTTGAAGCCGGAGCTGCAGGTGCCGCGCATCCCCAGCGTGTTCCAGCCAAGGATCGGTTCGAGCGAATAATCCTCCTTCAGGAACACCACGAGCACCTGGTCGGAGTCGCGCGCGTCGGCGGCGCGTCGCGCCGTGGTCACGAGGCCGTCGGCCTCGACGCCATAGGAAATGACGGTCGCGGCGCGGTCCAGCGTGATGGTCGCCGAATTCTTGCCGCCCTGCCGCTCGACCGCCGCGGCGCTGGAGCGGATATTGCCGCCGTTCTGTCCTTCCGTCGTCGACGACGCCATCAGCAATTGGCGATCGCAGACCTGGCGCATCACGCGTTCATGCCAGGGGGCGTTGCGGCCGTGACGGATCATGCAGGCCAGCTTGGTCTGGTGCATCGCGTAGATCATGCCGGTCGAGCCGCAGGCGCGCCCAAGCGCGTAGCAAATATCGGCGACCTCGGCCAGCGACGCCCCTTCGCCTCCCAGTTCCCTGGGGATCATGACGCCCATCAGTTTCTTCGCGCGCAGGGCGTCGAAAGCCTCGGAAGGAAAGCGCCCTTCCCGGTCGACCGCATCGGCGTGGTCGGAAGCGATTGCGGCGGCGGCGCGCGTCCGCGTCTTCAGATCGTCCCTGGTCGTTTTCAAATGAGCCACATTGGCGTCTTTGGTTTCGAGCGTCTGGACGAGGGTCATGGTTTGCTCCTGCGAAGAATTGCAAGTCAGATCGATTGGGTGAGAATTTCCGGCGTCGCATTGCGCGAGGCGATGGCGATGAGGCGGTCGACTTCTTCGGACGTGGTGGCGAATGACGTCGCGAGCCGCACGAAAACGTCGTTGCGCGAGAGCTTCGGAACGGGCGGACACGGCTGCCAGTCGTAATATTGGGCTCCGGCCGCGCGCAGTTCGAGGTCGAGCGCCCGCGGAATGGTTGCGAAAACCAGATTGGCTTCGGGCGGCCCGGCCAGGCGAACGGAGGGCGCGCGCGCCAGCCCCGACGCAAGCCGCGCCGCTTGCCAATTGGCGTGGCGCGCCGTCTCCAGCCAGGCGTCGTCTTCCAGGTAGGCGCGCATTTGCGCGCCGAGAAAGCGGCCCTTGGCGACGCTGTGGCCCGCCCGCTTCCTTTGCGCAGCGAAGTCATGCGCGAGGTCCGCACGGAAGAAGATCACCGCTTCGCAGGCGAGGGCGCCGTTCTTCGACGCCCCGAGCGAAAGCACGTCGACCCCCGCTCTCCAGCTCATTTCCGCGGGGGTGACGCCGAGATGGACCAGCGCGTTGGCGAAGCGCGCGCCGTCCATATGGACGAGCATGCCCTCCTCATGCGCCCGCGACGCGAGCGCGGAAATCTCCGCGACCGAATAGACCGCGCCGCATTCGTTGGCCTGCGCCAGCGACAGCGCCGCCGGCCTGGAGCGGCCCGCGGCCCGCGCCCTTGACGCCGCGAGCCTTTCGTCGAGGGCGGCGAGCGCGATCTTGCCCCGGTCGCCGTGAACGCCGACCAGTTTCGCGCCCCCGGTGAACAATTCGGGAGCGCCGCATTCGTCCTGCATCACATGCGCGCGGTCATGGCAGAAGATCGCGCCCCACGGCGGCGAGACGGCGCCCAGCGCCAGGCCGTTGGCGGCGGTGCCGCTCGCGACCAGAAAAGCCTGGAGCTCGCATTTGAAGACGTCGCGAAGCAGATCCTGCGCGAGCGCCGTCTCGCGATCCTGCCCATAAGGCGAGGCGAAGCCGTCGTTCGCGGCGACCAGCGCCGCGAGGATTTTCGGGCTCGCCCCCGCGGCGTTGTCGCTGAGAAAATTCATGTTGCTTCCGCGGTCCTTTTTTGCCGAAACGGCGCCGATCAGAATTCGCAGGCCTGCGCCAGTTCCGCGGCCGGCGTGGGAAAGCGCGGCCGGAAAATGTCCTCGTAGCAGCGGCTCCAGTAGATCAGCGGACTGTCGCCCTGCGGCGCCAGCGTGGCGCGGATTCGTCCGATCACGATCTCATGCGAATGCTTGGCGATCGTCTGGTCGATTTCGCAGTCGAACGCGACAAGCGCGTCGGCGAGGATCGGCGCGCCGGTCGCGAGCGTCCGCCAGTTCGCGCCTTCGAAGCGTCCAGGGCCGTCATGGCCCATGCGTCCGGCGAACTGATCTGCGAGCCGTCGATGTCCAGCCCCCAGGACATTGACGGCGAAGCAGCGCGTGCGCTGGAGCACGGGCCATGAGGAGGAGTGACGGTTGATGCAGAACAACAGCGTCGGCGGGTTCAGCGACACGCAGGTCATGCTGGTCACCGTGAGGCCGTTGCGCTCTTCTCCCCACCCTACCGTGACGACACTGACGGCGCCGGCGAGTTGCGCCATGGCGTTCCTGACGTCGTCGGCGTCCAGCTTTTCCGCAGGGTCCAGCTTTTTCGCAGGGTCCATGACCGGGTCTCCGCTCCGCGGGAGCGCGCCAATTCCGCGCCGAGTTTTCTCAAGCTACCGCACTCCGGGTGACTTCAAGTCGCCACCGGGAGCTTCTGGGTTCGCGTCGGAATTGGCGAACGACCGAGCCTGATCCTAGGCTGCTGACGCGCGTCGCTCATCCTTCATATGATTGAGAACGGCAAGTTTTGCGGAACTCAATGCAAAAACAAGGGGGTCGAAGCGCGGAAACAGAGCGCGCGGCGCGCGACGGCGCCGCGCTCCTGATGACAAGACGGGGGAATCCCGCATCTATTCGGCGGCTTCCGTCGCCGCTGTTTCGGCGTCAACGCCGCTCCGCCGCTCCCATGCGAGCGCGTGGCGGATGATGAGCCGCAGATCGTCATATTGCGGGACCCAGCCGAGTTCGCTCCTGATGCGCTGGTTGGCGGCGATGACCGCGGCGGGATCGCCGGGCCGCCGGCCGGAAATCTGGACCGGAAAATCCACGCGCGAAATGCTCTTCACGGCGTCGATGACTTCGAGCACCGAATAGCCCCTCTGGTAGCCGGCATTGCAGGTCAGGCTGCCGCCGCCGTCGCGCAGGCGCTTCAAGGCCGCGCTATGAGCGCGGGCGAGGTCGCTGACGTGGATGTAATCGCGCAGGCAAGAGCCGTCCGGAGTCGGATAGTCGACGCCGAAAACCTCCATGCTCCGCCGTCGGCCGACGGCCGCCTGTGTCGCGACCTTGATCAGATGGGTGGCTTTGGCTGTGGATTGGCCGGCGCGTCCCTGCGGATCGGCCCCAGCGACATTGAAGTAGCGCAGCACGACATGACGCAGTCCGTGCGCGTGGCCTGCGTCCTCGAGCATCCACTCGACCATCAGCTTGGAGCGTCCATAGGGAGAAACCGGGGCGAGCCGGTCGGTCTCGGAGACCGGGTCCCGGCCGGTGTCGCCATAGACCGCCGCCGTGGAGGAGAAGACGAAATGCCTGACGCCGGCTTCGACTGCGCATTGCAGCAGGTTGCGCGCCTTGGCGGTGTTGTTTTCATAATATCCGAGTGGATCGGCGACCGAATCCGGCACCACCGTCCTGGCGGCGAAATGGATGATCAAGTCGATCGGCCGCGTGGCCAGGATCCCGGCGACAAGGGTCCTGTCGCCGAAATCGCCGACAATGAGTTCGGCCTGCGGCGGCACGGCCCGGCGAAAGCCGGTGGAGAGATCGTCGATGACGACGACCTGCTCGCCATGGTCGAGCAGTTCATGGACCATATGGCTGCCGATATAGCCGGCGCCGCCCGTGACGAATACGCTCATGTCGATTTTGCCTCCCAGCTGGCGGAGCGCCGAGGCTAAGCGGGCGGCGCGGAAGCCGCATCCTTCAAATCAATGACTTCGGGTGAAATCGCTCGGGAGGCCCGCCCTTCGAGGCGCCCGGCCCGGCAGGTCGGCAATGCCGCTTGCTCGCGCGGAATCGCGATGCGCACGATCTCAGACGGCCAGCGGAAGCGCGGATAAACAGCGTATTTCCCTACCAATTAAGTCGCATGTTCGCCGTGTTTGCGCCGCCGACGCGGATTTTCGAACCACGCCCGCCAATGCTCGACACAAGTTTATTTCCTGTCATACGCAAGTTTACTTGTCACGGCCGAGCCCGCGCTGCGCGTTTTTGAATTTCTGAAATATCTCAAAATGTTGCAAGGCGAGATGCCGGAAGGGCCGCTGCCGGCGGCCCGCGCATCCGATTTGTCGCCAGCTGAAGGCAAGCAATAAAGCTTACCGAAAAAGGGGTAAGTTTACCTGCGCTTGGCCCAGTAAACTTGAAGTTTCCAGCGTTATCGGGGCGGGAACGGCGCCCTTTCAACCGCGTTTTTATCCCTGACGCAAGCTAGACCTGTGTCTGTGCATGACAGCTTTGGGGAGAGGCGCATGACGTTACAGTTCGAGACGACGACGCGAGAAAACGAAGTTCACGCGCCTGCCATCTACGATTGCGACGCCGCCACACAGTCCCGGGCCGGACGCCCGAGCGCACAGGGACTCGTCATTGGCGCGACCCTGCTCGATGCGCTCGACCGCGTCGGCTACGGCGGAATGGTGCTCGATGGACGCGGGGACGTCATCAGCATCAACGCCAGCGGACGCCGCCTGCTGGAGCAGAAACTGGGCCATTCCTGCAGCGGCGGCGACGCGGATTGGCTTCGCCGCGCCGCGCGCCGGATGCAGGACAGCATCACGCCGTGGTTCCCGCACAACAAGGAAGTCTGGGCGACGATCCCGTGCGCCGGCGACCGGCCGCTGGCCCTGCATCGCATTCCGCTCGACGAGAGCGGCGGCGAGAGCGCCCATGTCGTCATGATCCTCGCCGATTTCGGCGCGGCGCCCCAGCCTAATCCGGCGACGCTGCGGCAAATCTTCGGGCTGACCGGCGCGGAGGCGAAACTGGCGGTGCAAATCGGACGCGGCGATACGCTGGCCAGCATCGCCCGCGAAAACAACGTGCGCGTCGCCACGGTCCGCTCGCAGCTCGCGGCTGTCTTCGGCAAGACGCAGACGCGGCGGCAGACGGAGCTGGCGATGCTGCTGGCGCGGATGGCCATCCTGCCATGAGCGGGGAGACGGGGCCCGCGCGCATCGTCGCGTCCATGACGACAATTCCCTCGCGCATCTCGCTGATCCGGCCGGTGCTGGAATCGGCCTTGACGCAGACGGTTCCGATTTCCCATGTCGAGATCAACGTTCCGCATTTCTGCGTCAGGACGGGCGAACCCTATGTCCTTCCCGATTGGCTGGAAGCGATGGACCGGGTGAAAATCTTCCGCACCGAGGATTACGGCGCGATCACCAAGATCGGGCCGACCTTGCTGCGCTACAAGGATGACAGGGAGACGTCGATCTGGTCGATCGACGACGACTGCGCCTATCCGCCCAACCAGCTGTCCCTGCTGCTGGAATGCTTCAACCCGGCGCGGCCGCAGATCCTGACGCGCTATGGCGGCGAACTCAAGCCGGACGGCACGGTGCAGTTCTGGGTCGGCAATTCCGACGTCACCATGTTCGAGGGTTTCGGCGGCGTGCTCTATCCGCCCGCCTGCATCGACGATCAGTTCCTCGACTATCTGACCGTGACCGCGGCCAACGAGGACTGCCGGAGAATGGACGACCTCGTGCTGGCGATGTATTTCACTTCGATCGGCCTGCCGATCCGCCTCCACAACGTCCCTTCGGACGAGACGCCCTACATGGTGACGGGCTGGCTGCCGCACGCGAGCGTCGATGCGCTGGGGCTGGGCGGCCACGAGGAGAAGTACAAGCGTATCTTCCGATTCATCAACGCGCTTCGCCAGGGCTCCGGCGCGGGCGTGACGTTGCGCGCGTGAGTTGTTGCGTCCACGCTCAATCCGCCCCGAAGACGCCGGAGTCCTCGAGATAGCGCATGATCCGTTCGGCCGCGTCATCCGGGCTCGGGCATTCCGCGCCGCCGATGACGATTTCGGGATGCTCAGGCGCCTCGTAGGCCTGGTCGAGGCCGGTGAAATTCTTGATCTGGCCGGCGAGCGCGCGTTTGTACAGGCCCTTCGGATCGCGCTCGATACAGACCTGCAGCGGCGTGTCGACGAAGATCTCGACAAACTCGCCTTTCTCGACCATTTCGCGCGCCAGCCGGCGCTCCGCGGCGAAGGGCGAGATGAAAGAGCAGAGCACGATCAGGCCCGCGTCGACCATCAGTTTCGCGACCTCGCCGATGCGTCGGATGTTTTCCACCCGGTCGGCGTCGGTAAAGCCGAGATCCTTGTTGAGCCCGTGGCGGATATTGTCGCCGTCGAGCAGGATGGAATGCGCGTGGCGCGCGATGAGCCTCGCCTCGACGAGATTGGCGATGGTCGACTTGCCCGATCCCGACAATCCCGTGAACCACAGGATCGCCGGCTTCTGGGCTTTCAGTCGCGCCCGCGCGGCCTTGTCGACCGTCAGTTCCTGGCGATGCACATTGGTGGCTCGGCGCAGGGCGAATTTGATCACGCCGGCCGCGGCGACGGCGTTGGTGGCGCGGTCGATCAGGATGAAGGCGCCGGTGGTGCGGTTTTTCGCATAGGGGTCGATGGCGACCGGAGCGGACGTGGCGAGGTTGCAGAAGCCGATCTCGTTCAATGCCAGCGTCTTGGCCGCCATTTTCGACTGGGTGTCGATGTCGAGCCGGTGCTTGATCTCGGTGACCGTGGCCGGCAGGGTTCGGCCGCCGATCTTGATCAGATAGGAGCGGCCGGGCAACAACCTGTCCTCGCTCATCCAGATCAGATGGGCGGCGAACTGTTCGACGACGTCGGGACGGTCCTGCGGCGGACAAAGCAGGTCGCCGCGCGAGACGTCGACCTCGTCGCTGAAGACCAGGGTGACGGAGTCGCGCGCCTCGGCGCTGTCGATGTCGCCGTCGCCGCCGACGATGCGCTCGATCCGCGTCATGCGCCCCGACGAGGCGACGACGACCTCGTCGCCCACGCGCATCCGCCCCGAGGCGAGGGTTCCGGCAAAGCCGCGAAAGTCCAGATGCGGCCGGTTGACCCATTGGACCGGAAAGCGCAGGGGCTGCTCGACCAGCGCGTCATCGACGACGGCCTGCTCCAGGAAGGAGACCAGGTCCGGCCCCTGATGCCAGGGCATGTTCGGCGAGGGCGACGAAACATTGTCGCCCGCGCGCGCGGAGATCGGGATCGGCATGACCTGGAGGAAGTTTCCGGGCTTCGCGGCGTCCGCGAAATCCGCGACGATCTTGTCGAACACGGCGCGATCGTAGCCGACGAGGTCCATTTTGTTCACGGCCAGCACGAGATGCCGGACGCCGAGCAGCGAGAGGATGGTCGCGTGGCGAAGGGTCTGGACCGACAGGCCCTTGCGGGCGTCGACCAGCAGGATGGCGAGATCGGCGCTGGAGGCGCCCGTCGCCATGTTGCGGGTATATTGCTCGTGGCCGGGGCAATCGGCGACGATGAAGGCGCGCGCCGCCGTTGCGAAATAGCGGTAGGCGACGTCGATGGTGATGCCTTGTTCGCGCTCGGCTTCGAGGCCGTCGACGAGCAGGGCGAAATCGATCTCGTCGCCGACCGTGCCGAACTTGCGGGAATCGCGCTCCAGCGCCGTCATCTGGTCGTCGAGGATCAGGGCCCGTTCATAGAGCAGGCGGCCGATCAGGGTCGACTTGCCGTCGTCGACCGACCCGCAGGTGAGGACGCGCAGGGTCGGGCGTCCCGACGCGGCCGGGGCGACGGCGGGAGGGGCCTCAAGCGTGTCGACGGTCATCAAAAATAGCCCTCGCGCTTCTTTTTCTCCATCGAGCCGGCTTCATCGAAGTCGATGAGCCGGCCCTGCCGTTCCGAGGTCGTGGAGTCACGCATTTCCGCGATGATTTCCTCGAGCGTCCCGGCGTCGGATTCGATGGCGCCGGTCAGGGGGTAGCAGCCGAGGGTGCGAAAGCGCACGCGCCGCATTTCCGCGACTTCGCCTTCGTGCAGCGGCAGGCGCTCGTCGTCGACCATGATCAGCGCGCCGTCGCGGCGCACCACCGGGCGCATACCCGCGAAATAGAGCGGGACGACCGGAATCGCTTCGGCGGCGACGTAATCCCAGACGTCGCGCTCGGTCCAGTTGGACAAGGGGAAGACGCGCATGGATTCGCCGGGGGCGATGCGGGTGTTGAAGATCCGCCACAATTCCGGGCGCTGGTTGCGCGGGTCCCAGGCGTGGGCGGCGTTGCGATGGGAGAACACCCGCTCCTTGGCGCGGCTTTTCTCCTCGTCGCGGCGGGCGCCGCCGAAGGCGGCGTCGAATTTCCATTTGTCGAGCGCCTGGCGAAGCCCTTCGGTCTTCATCACCTGGGTATGGACCGAGGAGCCGGACGCCACTGGCGAGACCCCTCTCGACAACCCCTCTTCGTTGACGTGGATCAGCAACTCCATACCGGCGGCGGCGGCGGCCTTGTCGCGGAAGGCGATCATTTCCCGGAATTTCCAGGTGGTGTCGACATGCAGCAGCGGGAAGGGCGGCCTGGCCGGATAAAAAGCCTTTTGGGCGAGGCGGAGCATCACGCTCGAAATCCTTGCCGATGGAATAGAGCATGACCGGATTGGCGAATTCCGCCACGACTTCGCGAAGAATGAAGATCAACTCCGCTTCGAGCCGACGCAGGTGAGGTGACAGGGACATGGAGCCGCGCGCAAGAGGAACATTGACCGGAATCATCCGCGGCAGCTTAGTTTTGCGCGGCGCTCGTGTCCACCGTCCAAGGGTTTGCGGCGGCTCTGGTTTCCGCTTTCCCAAACGGCGCCAAGCGCCGTTTGCGGGCTTGAGAGCAGGCGAGGACGCCGCAGTTGGCGGGCGCAAAACCGCGGGGCAGGGGGCCATGCCGCCTTCGCGTTCAGGTTGTGTTCGCTTTTGGGCCGTTTCGGAATGGGGAAAAACGTGAAAAACAAGAAAAAACGCGCGATTTTCATTCGTTTTCTTGCGAAAAAGCGTGTGTTTTGGCGCGATTTCTGGCTTTTTTCCGCGCGCAACTTCCTGGTTGCGCGCGCCGAGGCGCGCTGAAAAACCATTTAATTTCAACGAAAAACAGGTCTCGTTTCACGTGGAACATAACAAGAACGCTCAAAATCGGCCAAATCGCCAAATATTCCTGTTTTACTTTTTCAAATGTGCTTTCGCGATTCAGCGCTTCCTCGCCGGATGCGGCCGGCGCAAGCGCGATGGCGTCACGCGGTCGCCGTCGGCGAGCAAGTCAGGCGGATTGACGATGACCTTGTCCTGGGGGCCCACGCCTTGCGAAATTTCCAGCGTCGCGCCGAGATCATTGGCGATGGCGACCATGCGCAGATGCGCCCGTCCCTCGTCGTCGACGACGGCCACATTCGGCCCCTCGGCGCGAAACAGCAGGGTGTTGGCGGGGATCGACAAGGGACCCTTGGGCGCGAGCGGCAGGGAGACGTTGACATAGGCGCCGGGCGCCAGCGTCCCGTCGGGATTGGGCAGGCTCAGCTCCACCCTCTGCGTCCGCGTCGTCGCGTCAATGGCGCCGGCGATCCGCGACACCACGCCGTGGAACACGCGACCGGGAATTTCCGTCTGGGTGACGCCGACGTCGGCCCCGACCAGGATCTGGCGCGAATAGGCCTGCGGCGCATCGATGAACACGCGCAGCGGATCGGTCTTGGCCATGGAGAACAGCGCGACGCCGCCGCCGCCGGCGTTGATCAGGTTGCCGAGGTCGACATTGCGCTGGGTGATGACCCCGTCGAAGGGCGACAGCACCCGCTTGAAGGCGGTCATCTCAAGCAATTGCTGGACATTGGCGAGCGCCGCGGCCTCCTGGGCGACCGAGGTGTCGAAGGCGTTCTGGTGCTGGTCGAGATCCTGGCGGGCGACCGAATCCTGGGCGAACAGCTTCTTCCAGCGCTCCAGCGCGACCCGGGCCAGCACCGTATTGGCCTTGGCGGTGTCGAGCTGGGCCTTGGCCGACGCGAGCTGCTGGTCGAGTTCGGGCGTGTCGAGTTCGGCCAGAACCTGGCCTGACTTCACGCGGGAGCCGATGTCGACCAGAAAGCTGTGAACATAGCCGGGGACGCGGGCGTAGATCGCCGTCTCGTTGTCGCCGCGCAGGGTCGCGGGCAGGTTCAGCGTCCCCGAATTTTTCGTCGGCGCCGGGGAGATGGTCTTGACGAACAGCCGCTGGCTTTCGAGCGATTGCGTCTCGAGATCGGCCTTGGCCGAGGCGCGGACCATCATCACCCGAGCCGAGCCCAGCGCCAGCACGGCCAGCAGGATCAGGCCGGCGCGGCGCGCGTTTCTCCACACCTTTTCGCGCGGCGGCAGGCGCAGATGGCCATCGCCGCCGCTGCTGTAGAGGGCGAGGTCTTCGTGGGTCTTTTCGGTCACGGCTCGGAACTGGGTTGACGGGTGGCGCGATGGGCGAGGAAGCTGTGCGCGCCGGCGAAGACCAGCGGCACGAACAGAAGCGTGGAAAAAGTGGCGAAAAGCAGGCCGCCGATCACGGCGCGGCCGAGCGGCGCGTTCTGTTCGGCGCCTTCGCCAAGGCCGAGCGCCATGGGGATCATGCCGATGATCATGGCGAAAGCGGTCATCAGCACCGGTCGGATACGCGTCGCGCCGGCCTCCAGCGCCGCCGCCAGGGGCAGGGAGCCCTGCCGCAGTTTCTCCCGGGCGAAGGAGACGAGCAGGATGCTGTTGGCGGTGGCGACGCCGGTGGTCATGATCGCGCCGGTGAGCGCCGGCACGGAAAGCGTGGTGCCGGTGAGGAACAACATCCAGACGATGCCGGCCAAGGCCGCGGGCAGGGCGCTGACGATGATCAGGGCGTCGATCAGCGACTGGAAGTTCACGACCACCAGCAGATAGACCAGCACGATGGACACGAGGACGCCGAGACCGAGCCCGAAATAGGACGAATTCATCGTCGGCGCCTGACCGCGCAGGAAAATTTCGGAGCCGCGCGGAAGTTTTCCGCGCGTGTCGTCGACCAGGCGCTGGATGTCGCCCGCCAGTCCTCCGAGATCGCGGCCCTCGACGCTGACGAAGATATCGATCGCCGGCCGCAGGTCGTAACGAGACATCACCGCCGCCTCGACGGCCGGACGGGCTTGCGCGAGATTGCCGAGAATCTGCGGCGCTCCGCCTGTCGCCACCGGCGTGCGCATCAGGTCGTCGACCGAGGACACCTTGTATTGCGGCGTCTGCACCGTGACATTATAGGAAATGCCGTTTTTCGGGCTGAGCCAGAATGAGGGTTCGAGCTGCTGGCTGCCCGAGAGCGAGATCAGCACGTCCTGCGCCACGGTGGTCGCGTTGAGGTTGACCTGCTGCAGGCGGGTGCGGTCCATGTCGAGCCGCACGGAGGGCTGGTCCAGCCGCTGGTGGATATGGACGTCCACCGCTCCGGGCAATTTCCTGATTTCGCTCGCCAGCCGCGCCGCCTGTTCGTAGCTCTTGTTCATGTCCAGGCCGAGGATCTGCACGTCCACGGCGGCGGGTTGGCCGAAATTGAGGATCTGGGTGACGATGTCGGCCGGCTGGAAGAAGAATTCGACGCCGGGGAAATTTTCCGGGAGTTTCCGCCGCAACTCGTCGATATATCCGCGCGTCGGCTTGTGGTCTTCCTTCAGCGCGATCATGATTTCCCCGTCGGGGGGACCCATCACGCCGGAATTGCTGTAGGACAGGTTGATGCCCGAATAGGGCAGGCCGAGATTGTCCAGCACGGTTTCGAGTTCACTGGCCGGAATGACCGTGCGTATGAAGGCGTCGACCTGGTCGGCGAGGCGCGCCGTCTCCTCGACGCGCGTGCCGGTCGGGGCGCGCATGTGCAGCCGGATGGCGCCGCCGTCGACGGCGGGAAAGAAATCCTGGCCGAGCACGAAAACCAGACCCAGCGAGGCCAGGCAGAAGGCGAAAAAGCCTGCGCCGAAAGCGCGGCGATGGGTCAGCAGCACGCTGAGCAGCACGATATAAACAGCCCGCAACCGCTCGAAGCCCGCGTCGAAGGCGTGATAGATCCGCTCGAACAGGTTTTTGCGCGCCTTATGGGCGCCGGGCGCGCGCAGCAGCAGCAGCGCCATGGTCGGGACCAGGGTGCGCGACAGGATGTAGGAGGCGATCATGGCGAAGACCACGGCCTCGGCCAAAGGCACGAACAGGAAGCGCGCCACGCCCTGGAGGAAGAACATGGGCGTGAAGACAACGCAGATGCAGATGGTCGAGACCAGGGCGGGGAGGGCGATTTCGCCGGCGCCTTCGTAGATCGCCTCGTAGAGGTCGGTCCCCATGTGCAGGTGGCGCTCGATGTTTTCGATGGTCACGGTGGCGTCGTCGACCAGGATTCCGACGGCGAGCGCGAGGCCGCCAAGCGTCATGATGTTGATGGTTTCTCCAAGGAAATCCAGCACGATCAGCGAAGTCAGGATCGACAGTGGTATGGAGACGGCGACGATCAGGGTCGAGCGCCAGTTGCCAAGGAATATCAGGATCAGCGCCGCCGTCAGTCCCGCCGCGATCAGCGCCTCGCGGAACACCCCGGCAATGGCGGCCCGCACGAACACCGACTGGTCGAACAGGCTGCGCACGGTGATTTCCGCCGGCAGCAGCTTTTCGGCGCGGGGCAGCATCTTCTTGAGGTCTTCGATGATGCGCAGCGTCGAGGAACTGCCGGTCTTGAGCAGCGTCAGGACGACCCCGCGTTCGCCGTTCAGGCGCACGATATTGGTCTGCGGCGAGAAGCCGTCGCGCACATGGGCGACTTCGCGCAGATAGGTAACGGCGCCGTTGAGGGTGCGGACCGGCAGGTCGTTGAGCGCCTCGACCGTGTCGGGCGAGCCGTTCATGCCGATGGTGAACTCCGTCGGTCCCATCTTGGCGGTGCCGGAGGGCAGGATCAGGTTCTGTGCATTGACGGCGTTGACGACGTCGATTGGAGACAGGCCCTTCGACAACATGGCCTCCGTGTCGAGATCGACGGAGACGATGCGCTGCTTGCCGCCATATGCGGAGGGAATGGCGACGCCGCGGATGGTGACCAGTTGCGGTCGCAGGGCGTTCATCGCCGCGTCATTGACCGCCTGTTCCGCCAGCGCGCGGCTCGACAGCGCCAGTTGCACGACGGGAATCGACGAGGCCGAATAGGTCAGCACGATGGGCGGCGTCACGCCGGGCGGCATGATCTTGATCATGAACTGCTCGGTCGCGACCGTCTGGGCCAGCGCCTTCTGCAGATTGGCGCCGGGTTGCAGGAAGACCTTGACCACGGCGACGCCGGGAAGCGACTGCGACTCGACATGTTCTATGTCGTTGACGGTGGTGGTCAGGATGCGCTCGCTCGGGCCGGTGATGCGAAAGCCCATTTCCTGCGCCGACAGGCCACTGTACGTCCAGATGATGCTGATCACCGGAATGTTGATTTCCGGCAGGATATCCGTCGGCATGGTGAACAGCACGTAAGGCGTCGCCAGCACAATCGTCAGCGCCATGACAAGGAAAGTATAAGGGCGCCGAAGCGCTATGCTGACGATCCACATGCGGCGCGCATCAGTCCTTGATGTTCATGAATGGCCAATCGGGTAAACCCGCGCTTTCCTAGCGATTCGGGCAATTTAAAGCAAATATTGGCTCCGACGGGCGATTTTATGGCGAAGGCTCCGCTCGGCGCTATTAGATCATAAATTCGATAGGAAATGTCAACAAAAACCATCGCGGCGTCGCCTGCCTCGCTCCCTTCGTGGCTTCGAATCCGGTGAAAATCGCCAATCGCTTAAAATTGTGCGTGATGCCCTTAAGATTGTTTTAAATTCACAACTACAGATTGCGCTTGTCAATTTTGCGTCCAAGTCCAGGACGCCCGATGCACGAGGCGCACATGTCGATCGATCCGAACAAGAAATTTTTGCCGGGCCAGAACGGTGACCAGAATGATGCTTTGCCGGCTTTCAATCCGGCCGATGCGCTGACTGCGCCGAATCCCTTTGTCGCAGCGCAATACCTCCAGGCGCCTGCCCCGGCCGCGTCCATCCCGTCGCCGATCACCGGGCTTTTCGCTACGCCCGTTTCCGCTGTCGCCGCGGCTTCCGGCGCCTCTTCGAGCGCCGCCACGACCGCATCCGGCGCTTCGACCTTGTCTGTGCCGACCGCCTCCGTCGTCGCAGGCGCGACGACGGCGCCTTCCTGGATATCGAGCCTTGGCACGGCGTCGATCAAGGTCGACATGACCGCCGCCGACGTTAATGGCGTCGTCAGCGCGACTGGTCTGACCAAGCTGCTTACCGATCTCGATGCGACCCTGTCCTCCACGTCGACGCTGACGGCGGCGGAATTCGCCGACCTGAAAACCATCGCCGCCAATATCAACAACGGCCTGTCGACTTCCGCCGACCTGACCTACGCGTTCAATGCGCTGGTCGACGGCAACGCCTCCAATGCCACATGGACTGGCGGCGCCGCGAGCTCTGTGGCGCTCGGCAATCTAGCAGTCGGCGCCAATGCGACGCATCTGTCCGAGCTGATCGGCAAGTGGTTCCTCGGAACTGACTTGCCGAGTTCGGTTGTCGCCATGACCGGCTATTCCTCCTTCACGGTGAGCAATTCTTCGGTCTCGAATGCGGTGTTCGGCGCGTCCGGGCCGAGCATGAGCGACGTCAATCAGGGTTATCTCGGCGACTGCTATTTCCTGTCGAGCTGCGCCGAGGTCGCCAGCCAGAATTCTTCCGACATCACCTCCATGTTCACCAATAACGGCAACGGAACCTATGGCGTCCGCTTTTACGTCAATGGCGCCGCAGAATATGTGACCGTCAATACGGAACTGGCCGACGGCGGTTCAATCTTCAACCATGCGACGGATATCTGGGCGAGCCTCGCCGAAAAGGCTTTCGCGCAGTCCGGCATCGAAGGCTCGGCCAATTCGTACAGCACCATCGGTAACGGCGGAATGCCCGCCACCGTGCTCGAAGCGCTTACAGGCGCTTCGGCGATCACTGATTTCTACGCCTCCGGCAGCACGTGGACGGCCTATGTCCAGAATTCGTCGCTGGCCTATGTCAGCTCGACCTCCGGCGAAGCGACGGCGACGGTGCTGAAGACCTTGACCGCCGATCTTGCCGCCCACGACGACCTGGTTCTGTGCTCCTACACCGACGCCTACGTCTCCGGGAAGCAGACCTTGGTCGCCGACCACGCCATGTCGATCTATGGCTACGATTCCTCCTCGGGCATGCTGGAAATCCGCAACCCCTGGGGCACGGCGTCCGGGCAATATTGGGATACGACCTTTGAAGTCAGCCTCTCCACCCTCCTATCCGACGGCGATATCATCACCGCCGACAACGCTGGCGGCGGCGCGACCCCTTCCGCTCCCGTCCTGTCGAACCAGACGGCCGGCCAGACGTGGAAGCTGGGGTCGGCCGTCAGCTTCACGCTGGCGTCGAACACCTTCACCGACCCGCAGGGCGAAAGCCTGACCTATGCGGCCAAATTGTCGAGCGGCGCGGCGCTGCCGTCATGGCTGAGCTTCAACGCGACGACCGGCGCCTTCACCGGAACCGTGCCAGTCAGCGCGGCGGGCCTGACCGATCGTCGTCACCGCCACCGATACCAGCGGCCTGTCGGCCTCCGAGACCTTCTCCGTCGCTACGCCGGCCTCGGCCCCGATGCTCGCCAGCCAGACGGCTGCGCAGATCTGGAAGCTGGGCTCGGCGGTCAATTTCGCCTTGCCCGCAACCACTTTCAACGATCCGCAGGGCGAAAAACTGACCTATGCGGCGACGCTGTCGACCGGCGCGGCTCTTGCCGTCCTGGCTGTCCTTCAACGCCGCCACCGGCGTGTTCACGGGCACGGTTCCCAATACAGCGGCGGGCCTGAGCATCAAGGTCACCGCCACCGACACCAGCGGCCTGTCGGCCTCTGAGACCTTCTCCGTCGCCACCCCGGCTTCGGCCCCGGTCCTTAAAACCCAGACGGCGGCGCAGAGCTGGAAGCTGGGCTCGGCGGTCAATTTCGCCTTGCCCGCAACCACTTTCAGCGATCCGCAGGGCGAAAAGCTGACCTATGCGGCGACGCTTTCGACCGGCGCGGCCTTCCGTCCTGGCTGTCCTTCAACGCCGCCACCGGCGTGTTCACCGGCACGGTTCCCAATACGGCGGCGGGCCTGAACATCAAGGTCACGGCGACGAACTCCAGCGGCCTGGCCGCCTCCGAAACCTTCTCGGTCGCCACCCCGGCTTCGGCTCCGACGCTCGCCAGCCAGACGGCGGCGCAGAGCTGGAAGCTGGGCTCGGCGGTCAACTTCGCCTTGCCCGCAACCACGTTCAACGATCCGCAGGGCGAAAAGCTGACCTATGCGGCGACGCTTTCGACCGGCGCGGCTCTGCCGTCATGGCTGTCATTCAACGCCGCCACCGGCGTTTTCACGGGCACGGTTCCCAATACGGCAGCGGGCCTGAGCATCAAGGTCACCGCCACCGACACCAGCGGCCTGTCGGCCTCCGAGACCTTCGCCGTCGCCACCCCGGCTTCGGCCCCGGTCCTTAAAACCCAGACGGCGGCGCAATCCCTGATCGCCGGGAAGTCAGGCGCTTTCACCTTGGCGGCCAGCACTTTCGCCGATGCGCAGGGCGAGATGCTGACTTATGCGGCCACCCAGTCCAATGGTTCGGCCCTCCCGTCATGGCTGACCTTCAATGCCACGACCGGGACCTTCACCGGAACCCCGCCTGCCGGGGCCGGCGGCATCACACTGAAAGTGACGGCTACGGACACCAGCGGTCTCTCCGCTTCCGAAACCTTCTCGCTGGCGACGCCGGCTCCGGCCGCGCCGAAGCTGAACTCCCAGGCCGCGAGCCAGACTTGGACCGAAGGCAAAGCCGTCAGCCTGAGCTTGGCCGGCGCCTTCACCGATCCCAACGGCGAGGCGCTGACCTATAGCGCGACCCAATCTAATGACTCGGCTCTGCCAAGCTGGCTCTCGTTCAACGCAACGACGGAAACATTCTCCGGCGCAGCGCCGAGTGCGGCCTCGACCTTCAGCATCGCCGTCAAGGCGACCAACGCCGGCGGCGCCGCGACCACCGAGACCTTCTCGGTATCCATTGCCGCCGCCGCCGCCGCCCTCGCGCAGACGGCGTCGTCGGTCGCCTCCTCGAGCGCCGTCACGGCTACATTGACCGCGCTGGCTTCCTCAACCTCGCATATCCTGGCCAGCCCGGCCGCATGAGGCTCGGATCGCCAAGGTTAACCCTAGGTCAGCCTACAAATTCGCGCCCCGCGCCCGCCACAACCTAGAATTGGCGGGCGCGATTAACCTTGTCCTAAAAGGATTGCTCTAGCCTCGCGTCAAAGCGAGGTCTTGCATGTCCTATGTCTGTTCAGATCCCGGCGCCTGGTCGCTGGCTTTGGCTTTGCATCTACTTGGCGTGGTCGCCGATCCCGCGCGAATCCAACACGAGGCGGGCAGGTCCGCCGCGCTGACAGAGACCGACATCCTCCGCGCCGCGCAAAAATTCCCGGTGAAGATCAAAGCGGTGGCGTTGACGCGCAAGCGGCTCGCGCGGGCGCCGACACCGGCCATCGCCGCGCTCAAGACGGGCGGCTTCGCCGTTGTCGGCAAAGTCACCGACGAGGGCGCGCTCATCCAGGGGCCGGAAGACCAAGGCCCGCGTTTCCTGTCCTTCGCCGAATTCGAGCGGGATTTTACCGGCCGCATCCTCCTGATCGCCAAGCGGGCGCCGGTTTCGGATCTCGCGCGACGCTTCAATCTCTCCTGGTTCCTCGACGCCGCGCGCAAATACCGCCGAATCCTCGCTGAGGTCCTGCTCGCCTCCTTCGTCATCCAGCTCTTCGCACTGGCGACGCCGCTGATCTTCCAGACCGTGATCGACAAGGTCCTGGTGCATCGCGGCTATTCCACGCTGGAGGTCATGGTTTCCGGTCTCGCCCTGATCGCGATCTTCGACGCGCTGCTGTCGGGCCTCCGCACCTATCTGTTCGCCCATACCAGCAATCGCATCGACGTCGAACTGGGCGCGCGGACCTTCCGGCATTTGCTGCGCCTGCCGCTGGCCTATTTCGAGGCCCGTCGCGTCGGCGACAGCGTCGCGCGGGTGCGCGAGCTGGAGACCATCCGCCAGTTCATCACCAGCTCTACCATGACGCTCGTCCTCGACCTCGCCTTCTGCGTGGTCTTCCTGTCAGTGATGTTCATCTATTCGGCGACGCTGGCCTGGATCGTCGTCGGGGCGCTGCCGCTCTACGCGCTTCTTTCGCTGGCGACCACGCCCTCCTTCCGCCGTCGCCTGGACGAGAAATTCCGCCGCGGCGCCGAGAACCAGGCCTTTCTGGTCGAAAGCGTGACCGGCATCGAGACGATCAAGGCCATGGCGGTCGAGCCGCAGATGCAGCATCGCTGGGAGGAGCAGCTCGCCTCCTATGTGCATGCCTCCTTCGGCGCGTCGCAACTCGGCAACTGGACGTCGCAGGTCGCCAACCTGCTCAACAAGGGCCTGACCGCGCTGACCCTGTTCATCGGCGCTGGCCTCGTCATCGCCAACAGGATGACGGTGGGCGAACTCGTCGCCTTCAACATGCTGTCGGCGCAGGTCAGCGGACCGGTGTTGCGCCTGGTGCAGGTCTGGCAGGATTTCCATCAGGTCCGCCTCTCGGTGGAACGGCTTGGCGACATATTGAACACAAGCGTCGAGCCAAATATCGCCAGCGCCCAGACCGGCGCAGCAGAGGTGCAGGGCGGGATCGAGTTTGAACGCGTCACTTTTCGCTATGGATTGAATTCCAGGCCGGTGCTTCGCGAAGTCAGCCTGAAAATACCGGCCGGCCAGGTGGTAGGGATCGTCGGACCCTCAGGCTCGGGAAAGAGCACCCTCGCCAAGCTGGCGCAGCGGCTCTACCTGCCGGAAGCTGGCCGCGTGCTGGTCGATGGGACCGACGCCGCCCTGCTCGATCCCTCCAGCCTTCGCCGCCAGATCGGCGTGGTGCTGCAGGAGAATATCCTGTTCAACCGTTCGGTGCGCGAGAATATCGCCCTGGCTGAACCGGCCATGCCGATGGAGCGCATCGTCGCCGCCGCGAAAATGGCGGGCGCCCATGAATTCATCTGCAACATGGCGCAGGGATATGACACAGCCGTAGGAGAACGCGGCGTATCTTTGTCGGGCGGCCAGCGCCAGCGCGTCGCCATCGCGCGGGCGCTCGTTGGCGATCCGCGCATCCTGATCTTCGACGAGGCGACCTCGGCGCTGGATTATGAATCGGAAAGCGTCATCCAGGCCAACATGCGCGACATCTGCCACGGCCGCACGGTGCTCATCATCGCCCATCGGCTGTCGACCGTGCGCCACGCCGACCAAATCCTGACGATCGAGGATGGCGTGATCGTGGAGGACGGCGGCCACGACCAGCTCGTCGCCAATGGCGGGCGCTACGCGCATCTGCACAAGATTCAAGCCGGCGTCCGGTGAGGAGAGCGAACATGTCGATCCTGTCCCACCGCCTTGCCAATTCTCGTATGGTCTTTGGCGCCGAAGAACGCGCTTTCCTCCCCGCCGCGCTTGAAGTGATGGAGACGCCGCCCAATCCGCTCGGCCGCGTCCTCACCCTGTCGCTATGCCTCGTGGCCTTAGGCGCCCTCGCCTGGGCGACCGTCGGCAAGGTCGACATCGTTGCCGTGGCCGGAGGAAAGTTCGTGTCGCGCCTGCGGACGCAAGTGGTGCAGCCCTTCGAGACGGCGAGCGTCGCGGCCATAATGGTCCGTCCAGGCCAGAGCGTGCGCGCCGGCGAACCGCTGATCGAGCTCGACAAGACGGCGGCGCTGGCCGAACGCGAACATGCGCGCAGTGAAGGCGCGGCGGCGAGCCTCGACGAGATGCGGCTAGAGTCTTTCCTCGAGGGCTACGCCTCCGCGCCCTTCGAACAGGTCGCCGCGGCTACGCCGCTGGAGCGCCAGCGCGCCCAGGCGCAACTGAGCGAGCAGATCGCCGAGCGCGCCGGAAAGATCGCCGCCATAGAACAGGAGGCGACGCAGCGCCGCGCCGAGCGGCAATCGCTGCAGCAGACCGCGGAAAAGATCGAGGCGACCCTGCCCATGGTGGCCGAGCGCGCAGATATCCGGACCAAGGCTGCGGCCATGGGCAACGTCTCGGTTCTCGCCAAGCTTGAAAGCCAGCAGCTGGTGGTCGAGACGAGGTCGGAGCTCAAGATCACCCGCTCGAAAATCGCGTCACTCGATGCCGCCATCGCCTCTCTGGAGCAGAAGGTCACGGGGACCGAGGCCGAGATCCGCGCCAATGCGATGGGCGAGATGTCCAAGGCGCGCGACCGGGTCGCCTCGGCGCGCGAGGCCCTGGCCAAGGCGCAGCGGCGGCTCGACCTGCAGACCCTGCGCGCGCCCATTTCGGGAACCGTTCAGCAAATGCATGTGGCGTCGCTGGGCAGTGTTGTGACGCCGGCGCAGCAATTGCTTTCCATTGCGCCAGGAAGTGATGCTGTCGAGGTCGAGGCCGTGATGGAAAATCGCGACGTCGGCTTTGTCGCCCCCGGACAGGCTGTCGAAATCAAGGTCGACGCCTATCCTTTCACACGCTACGGATTTCTGAGGGGCAAGGTGAGTTCGGTCGACCGCGACGCGGAAGCGGCGCCGGTGGCGCAGAACGGAGCGCAGGGGACCGAGCGCGCCGCCGACCGCACCGACGCTGTCGAGGCGAGCGAGCGGCTGCGCTACACAGTGCATGTCGCGCTGGAGCCGGAGGCGTTCGATGTCGACGGGCGTCCGGCCAATCTGTTGCCAGGCATGTCGGTCAAGGCGGAAATCATCACCGGCAAGCGGCGGATCATCGATTTCCTGCTCGCGCCCTTACGCGAGCACATGCATGACGGCTTGCGCGAAAGGTGAATTGTTATTGCGCGGAGCGAAGCTGCGAAGCAATCCGCGCCGCGGTTCGCTGTTGATGCTTCCCCCGGAGAAGATCCGGGGCGCCTGCAGTGATGCTCAGCCGAACTTGAACAAGATGCCGTAGCCGCCGCGCGGGTAATTCCAGGTGATCTCGCCGGCTTCCTCGCACAGCACGCGGCAGGTGCCGCATTCGAGACAGCCGTCGGCGGTGAGCTCCACCTGGCCGGTTTCCGCAAGGGAATAGCAGCCGGCCGGGCAAAGATGCGTCATCGCCAGCAGGTTCTTTGACGGTTTGTCATGCGCCGCGATCTTGATATGCGGCTGACCGGAATCGACCATGTAGCGGTTCTGGAAAAGCTTTTCCTCGACCTTCTGGAATTGCGCTTCAGCCATGTTGCGTCTCCCTCGGTGAAAATGCGGAAATCAGCGCCACGCGCGGGCGATGCGGATGGCGTCGCCAATCAGGCCGAAGCCGCGCGCCTTGCGGAACTGGCGCACCGTGGCCTTTTCCTTCTCGATCTTCGGCGTGCCGTCGACGCGGACGAAATTCTCCATCGCCTTCGAAACCAGCTGCGGATAGGTGAGGAAAAGATTGGAGGCCTGCGTGTGCAGAAGGCCCGGCATGTCCTTGTGCTTCTTCAGGTCCTTCATGACAAAGCTTTCGTCGAGCATCTTCTTGTAGAGCGCGAGATTGTCCTTGGTCATCTGCATCGCGGCGCGACTTGATCTGGAAGATCGCCTCGCCTGCGAGGCGCCCTGAGGTCATGGCGAGGTTGGAGCCCTCGCGATGCACGGCGTTGTTGAGCTGTCCCGCGTCGCCGCAGATCACCCAGCCATTGCCGAAAAGTTGCGGGACCGCCTTGAAGCCACCCTCGGGAATGAGATGCGCGGCATATTCCTTGACTTCCGAACCGGCGATCAGCGGCGCTATGGACGGGTGCTTCTTGAAAGTGTCGAGCAATTGCGCGGGAGAGGTCTCGTTCTCCGCGAAATCGGAAACAAGGCAGCCGATGCCGACCGAAATGCTTTCCTTGTTGGTGTAGACAAAACCCATGCCGGCCATGCCATTGGAAATCGTTCCGGCGGCCTCGATCACTGCGCCTTCGTCGGCCTTAAGATTGAAGCGCGCCTCGATGGTTTCCGCCGGCAGGAAGTGCATTTCCTTTACCGCCAACGCTACATGATCGGCGGAGGGCCGTGGGCGCAATTCGGCGCGGGTGCCGAGCAGGCCGTTGACGCCTTCCGCCAGCACCACGACATCGCAATGAATCGGGCCGCCGGAGCGGTCGGTGCGCACGCCGATGACCTTGCCATAGGGATCATGGATCAGTTCGACGGCGGTGGTCTCGCACAACAGGATAGAGCCCTTTGCCTGGGCTTCGCGCGCGAACCAGCGATCGAACTGCGAGCGGATGATGGTGTAGCGGTTCGGACGCTCCTCGTTGAACTCGTCGCTCCGGTAATGCATCCCGGTATGCGCCTTGTCGGTCATGAACCAGAAGCGCTGTTCGATCAGGCGGCGCTCCAGCGGCGCCTCGTTACGAAAGTCGGGAATGATCTTTTCCAGCATGTCGGCATAGAGAATGCCGCCCTGGACATTTTTCGAACCCGGATATTCGCCGCGTTCGAGTTGCAACACCTTCAGCCCGCGCGAGGCCATCGTATAGGCCGCGGCGTTGCCGGACATGCCGGCGCCGATGACGATCGCATCGAATTTTTCGTCGATCATTGTCTTCGTCTCCTGCGATGCGCTTAGCCGGCGAGCCGGTCTTTGGAATGGGGCGAAAGGCGCTTCCGAAAAGCTTCCGTCAGAGCCGGCAGAAAGCGGATGGCGTCGGTGACGATGGCGAGATGCGCGAAGTCCATGATCGGCGCGTTCTTGTCCGTATTGATCGCGACGATCATGTCGGCGCCCTCGACGCCGACGCGGTGCTGGATGGCGCCGGAAATGCCGGCGGCGATATAGAGTTTCGGCCGGATGGTCTTGCCGGTCTGGCCGATCTGGCGGTCCGAGGTCAGCCAGCCCTTCTGGATCAGCGGACGCGAGGCCCCGAATTCAGCGCCCAGCACCGAGGCGAGATTCTTGACCAGCTGGAAATTCTCCGGGCTCTGCAAGCCCATGCCGCCGGCCACCACCACATCGGCGAAAGCGAGGTTGGACTTGTTGGAGTCGCGATCCGGCACGAACCGCAGAATTTTCGTGATGATGTCGGATTCCTCGATATCGATGGCGAAAGGCACGACGCGGCCTTCGCGGCCTTCCTGCCGAGGAGGCATGGGCATGACGCGCGGGCGCACCGTCGCCATTTGCGGGCGGTAGTTCAGCGTGTAGATGGTGCAGAGCAGGGAGCCGCCGAAGGTCGGACGCGTCGCCGCCAGCGACTTGTCGTCGTCAACGCGGAGTTCCGTGCAGTCGGCGGTGAGACCGGTCAAGAGCGTCGTGGCGACCGAGCCGGCGAGATCGCGGCCGAGCGTCGTGGCGCCGAGCAGCAGGATTTCAGGCTTGTGCGCATTGACGAGTTGGGTGAGGCCCTTGGAATAGGGCTCGTTGCGGTAATCGGCCAGCACCGGGTTTTCGACGAGATAGACGACATCGGCGCCATAGGCGAAGGCCTCCTGCGCCGCGTGCTTCACCTCTTCGCCCGGCGCGCCCATGACGACGCCGGCGAGTTCGACGCCGAGCTGGTCAGCGAGCTTGCGGCCTTCGCCGAGCAGCTCGAAGGAGACGGGATGCACCACCCCGCGCTCCATTTCGATGAACACCCAGACGTGCTTGTGGTCGCGGAATTTCTCGGGCAATTCCTTCTTCATCGTGGCGCGGCTGCCGGACTGGGCCGGCGCGGGCTTCGGATCGCTCATGGTCAGCTCCTTGGGGATGCGGCGGCTTCAGAATCCGGCGGCGAGTTTGGCGAGGTCGGCCTCGATCGCCGGGGCCTTTTGGAAAATGGTTTCGATCAGCGTTTCAGCCGACTCGGCCTGGGTCGCGCCAAGTTCGACCTGGGCGGCCTTTTCGGCTCGGGGCGCGGGCGCGAACACGCGCTTGACGACGGTCGGCGAACCGCGCAAGCCGCAAAGCTGCAAGTCCTCGATGCCGGCGTCCTTGGCGTTCCAGGTGAAAATTTCCGCGCGCGCGGCGCGCAGCGCATCGTCGATCTTGCCGCGCCGCACGACGTTCGAGCCTTCCAACATGGTGATCAGGCAAGGCAGCTTAGATTGCAGCAATTGCGTGCCGCCCTCGGAGCGGCGCTCCAGCTTGACGATCTTGGACCAGTTGTCGATTTCGACGATCGCCGACACATAGGTCAGCTGCAGCAGGTCGAGGCGCTTGGCGATGCCGGGGCCGACCTGCGCGGTGTCGCCGTCGATGGTCTGCTTGCCGGCGAAGACAATGTCGACCGGCCCGAAAGTTTCGCCGATCTTGCGGATCGCCTGGGCCAGCGCATAGGAGGTCGCGAGCGTGTCGGAACCGGCGAAGAAGCGGTCGGTGAGCAGCACGGCGCGGTCGGCGCCAATGGTCAGCGCCTTGCGCAGCGAGTCCGAGGCCATGGGCGGTCCCATGGTCAGCACGGTGACTTCTCCGCCGACCTTGTCGCGCAGGCGCAGCGCCTCTTCGAGCGAGAAGAGATCATAAGGATTGATGATCGTCGGCACGCCCTGGCGCATGATCGTGTTGGTCACGGGATGGACGCGGATTTGCGCCGAATCCGGAACCTGTTTGATGCAGACGACAAAGTGCATGTTTTGCCTCCGGCGGCGCCAGCCGCATTATTGAAAATGGGGACGCTTGATGTCGGCAAGGGCGTCGCAAGCTCCGTACCACTCTGGAAAATCCTTCAAAACGCCCGGTAAATCGCCGGAAAATAAGGCGTTCCTGCTTGTCGGCCATCGCCTTGATGACGAGCCTGTCGGCATTGCTACAGGAGTGTTGGACAGCTCGCGATGAAACCCGTCAGTTTGTTCGTCGCGGGATGGCGAGCTTCAATCCGTGGTTTCGTCCTGTCGGCTTTTCGCACGTGCCGAGACTTCCGGATCCGGATCGTCGATCAACCTCGCCGCCACTTTCCTCGGCGCGCGGTCGGCGACGACATAGCGCACGCGCAGGTCGTCGTCGTCGACCAGATGCCCGAGCGCGTCGGGCGCGATGCGTTCGGCGGCCTCGCGGCGCACCAGCGGGTCCTTGTCGTGGATCATCGCGAACAGCCGTTCCGCCGGCAGGCGGCTCGCGACCCAGCGGCGGATGGTCGGGTCCTTGTCGCCGATCATCATCGGCAACAGCTTGGGGTCAAGCCGCCGCGCCACGGTGAAGCGCACCCTCTCGCTCTCGTCATTGGCCATGGCGACGAGATCGCCGCCGTCCAGCCGCAGCGCGCAGGCGACGCGCACAGAAGAGTCCTTGTCGCTGCGCATCTCGCGCACCCTAGGCAAGGGCAGGCGCAGCGCCGCCATGGCGCGCACCTCCGGTTCGCGGTCGGTCATCAGGCGGACAATCTGGAAGGGATTGGCGTATTTCGCCGCGAGGGCGCGAACCTCGAAATAGACGGCGTCGAGATAGGTCGAGGCCAATTCGGGGTTGGTTGCGAAGAAACTGTCGATGCGTTTCGACCGCTTGTCGCGCACGCAGATGCGCCCGAGCACGCAGCGCCCGCCGGCCCGCAAGGGTTCGTGCGGGCAGTCCTGGCAGGAGAAAGGCTTGCCGGTCCAGTCGTCGGCCTCTTCCGTGTCGTCGGATGTCTCCATGCGCGCTCCCGGCAAATCCGCGAGGCGGCTTTGCAAGCGGCGCGCCAAGACAGGAGGGAGCGGATGGCGCGCCGCGCGGCGAATGGTTATGATGTCGGCGTCTGACCGAGGGACGAATGCCTTTCGATACGAATGTCGTTGATCATTATTATGGATATGTTTTCGACGCCGGCTTTGCGTTGGCCGTGTTGTGTAGTTTCCTGGTCTGGAGGAAAAACGGCTACGACTTCGCGAAAACCGCCATGTCCTGGCCAAGCGGCCTGCGTGACCCCTGGCTGCTGCGGCTCTTTATCATGACCATGCTGGTCGTCGTCTTTGTGCTGGTTTATCCAGCTCTATCGCCGACCTTCTGCCAGAACAACCCTTGCAAGGGTCATCACGGCCGTCTTGATCCCAGGCCGCAAGCCCCTTGAAAACTGTTCTCCGTCAAGATCAGAACCGCTTGATGTCGATGTTCTGCTTGCGCAAAGCGTAGCCGATCTGGCGCGGAGTCAGCCCCAGCAGGCGCGCCGCCTTGGCCTGCACCCAGCCGGTCTTGTCCAGCGCCTCGATCAGTTGCTCGCGCTCGCTCTTGCCGGGGTGGACCACCGGACAATGATCGGGCGAGGGACATTCATGCGGCATGCCTCTTTCCATCGCGCCCAGCGCGTGCTCGGCGCAGGCTCCGGCCAGAGCCTCGACGGGACGCTCGGCGATGAAAGGTTCCGGCGCCGGAGCAGGAGCCGGGAAAGGCGCCGGTGCCGGGGCCGGCGGACGCGGCGTCGCCGTGATCGGCGGCATAGTGGGTTGCGGCGTCGGGTGCGGATGCACGCCGGTCAGGCCGTTATGGCCTTTCCACAATGTCGCCGACAGGCAGCAGCCCTGGAAGCAGGCCAGATCGGAGTCGAGGATCTCGGTTCCCGCAGCCAGCGTCGCGGTGCGCCGGACGCAATTCTCCAGTTCGCGGACATTGCCGGGAAAGGCGCAGCGCGACATGATGTCCATCGCCTTGGACGAAAAATCATGGTCGATGCCGTTTTCCCGCCCGAATTCGTCGAGGAAGCGCTTCGCCAGGATCCTGATGTCGCCAGGCCGTTCCCTCAGGGGCGGCGTGACCAGGGTCACGACATTGATGCGGTAGTAGAGATCGGCGCGGAAATCGCCGCGCGACACCGCCTCTTCGAGATTGCGGTTGGTGGCGCAGACGATGCGGACATCGACCCTCAGGGTCTTCGTTCCGCCGACGCGTTCGAATTCGCCCTCCTGCAGCACGCGCAGCAGCTTGGCCTGGAACGAGGCGGAAATCTCGCCGATTTCGTCGAGGAAGAGCGTGCCGCCATGGGCCAGTTCGAAACGGCCGATGCGCTGGTTGACGGCGCCGGTGAACGAACCCTTCTCATGCCCGAACAATTCGGATTCGATCACGCTCTCCGGCAGCGCCGCGCAATTGACCTTGACGAAGGCGGCTTTCGCCCGCGGTGAATTCTCATGGATGGCGCGGGCGAACAGCTCCTTGCCGGTGCCGGTTTCGCCACGCAGCAGCACGGTGGCGTTGGAGCGCGCGGCGATCTCGATCCGCTGCAACAGGGTCTTGATCGCGGGGCTTTCGCCGACAATGAAATCGAATTTTCCGGGCGCGGCTGGTTTTGACGGCTGGCGCACATCGGTCAGCGCCTTTTCCAGCCGGTGCTGTTCCCGGATCAAGCGGTCGCGGTCGCGCGCGATGAGAGCGTGCATGCGCATCGCCTGTCCCACCAGATTGGCCACCATGGTCAACATGCGCACGTCGTCTTCCAGGCGGAAATCGAGCTTGCCGCTCCACTCCCGGTCCACCGTCAGCGTGCCCTTGGCCACGCCGTCGACCTTGATGGGCACGCCGAGGAAACTGACCTTGGTCATCGGCGGCAGGAGGTGCCGATAGGCGGTGCCGGTGAAATATTGATGAGTCGAGACGTCCTCGATCACCAGCGGCACGCCGGTGGCGACAATATGGTCGATCACCTTCTGCGGCAAAAGGGTCTTGGCGCCATTGGCCTTGGCCGAACCGTCCGACGATGCGGTGATTTCCGGCTCGCCCGCCTCGTCGAGGGCCAGGATGAACCCGCGCCGCATTTGCATGAAGGATGAGAGAACGGCAATCACCGCGCCGAGCGTCCGCTCGAGCGACTGGGCGCCGGTCAGGATCTTGGATATTTCATACACGCCCGCCAAGGCCACGTCCTTGTAGGCGGGTTCAAAGAGGATTTTTTCCATAGTCGCCATGAAGCGGCTCCCGATCTATTGGCTTAGCGCCCTTAAAGATCGTCTTCTTTGGAACATGAACGGCGGGATCATGGATGGAAGGCGTCACATCCGTGTCCAGTCTCTATCGACCGTTGTCGCCTGTATCTGAGCTAAACGTAAGCCCCTGATACCCGCTTGGAAACGTCAAATAACAAGCAGCATGAGCTCCGCCCGCCTAATTATGTCGCAAGCTGAACAAAATAAGCGCGTTTCTCGAATGATTCAAAATCGTGGTTTATTTTGTCGCGTTCGCGACAGGCTCACGTGAGGAAAAATCGCACCGAAACATCGCGGGGTCCCGCAGCATAAGGCGCTGAAGTGACGAGGATGTCCGCTCCCGCCTTTGCGTAATCGGCGGCATTGCTCCTGTTGACGCCGCCTGCCGCCGCAATCGCCGGCCTGGCTGGGTTTGCAGAAAGAACGCCAACCAGACGGGCGATGTCTTCAGGCGGAAATTTCTCTGCCTGGATCACGTCGACGCCCGCCCGCGCGGCGGCGAGCGCCTCGTCGACATCGCGCGCCTCCATCACCAGCTTCTTCTCGGCGCGCCCCGCGCAACCGCGCCGCGATCGCGTCCAGCGGCTCGTCGCGACAGTAGGTCAGGTGTTCGGGAAACAGCAGGATGGTTTCCGACAGCCCAAGGCGATGCATGGTCGCCCCGCCGGCGCGAATGGCGGCGACCGAAAAGGCTTTCGTTCCCGGCGTATTCTTCCTGGTGCAGGCGATGCAAATCTCCGGCGCGACGGCGCGGGCGGCGTCGACGATTTCGCGCGCCGAGGACGCGACGCCAGACCAGATCTCGATCAGGGCCTGCGCCACCTTCCATCCGCGCAGCAAGGCGCCCGCGGGACCACGCGCGCGCAGTATTTCGGCGCCTGCTTGCAAAGCCTGCCCGTCCCTTGCGAGCCGTTCGACTTCGGCGCCCGCCATTTCGAGGATCGCCGCCGCCTCCGCCGAGAGCGCCAGGATCATGGAATTACGGGCGTTAAAGGTCATGAGGCCCGGCTGGGCGGAAATGCCAAGAAGTTCGGTGGTGAGGTCGCCATAAGGCGCGTCGTCGAAAAGCAGGCGCTCCAGTTCGGCTCGGGGGACAGCCAGAGACATCGGATCAGTGCGAGATCGTCGGCGCGGAGACGGGTGCGCGCTTGCGTATTTTCTGCGCATGGCGGATGGCCTGGACGGTGGCGTCGGCGATGCCGCGGGCTCGGCTGTCGAGCCCGGTCCATTGCGCTCGACGGCCGCGCGGATCGACTTCGAGCAATTTGGCGCCGGACGGGATGAAAACGCCGTCGCGCGCCAGGCCGCGCAAAATTCCGTCGATCGGCGCCCGGACCGTCTGGCCGTTGAGGTTGCCGAGGCTCAGATCGCGAAAGACGCGCGTGCCAATTTCGATCGGCGTGTGCCAGATCCCGCTGGTTTGGGCATAGACGAAACGTTCCTTGCCGACGCCGCCGAGCGGACTGGGCACGCCGTCGAATTCATCCGTGGCGCCCTTTTGGACGATGGCGCCACTCTTCACCGGCCGAGTCTCGACGGCGATGTCGCAATTTTCGCCGATGATGAAATTGGGCCCGAGGCCGACCGCGAGGCCGACATAAAAGCGAAAGTCAGGCGTGACATGGCGTTTCTGCATTCGCGCGTCGATCAGCACGGCAATGCGGCGCAGGGCCAGCAGGTCGCTCAATTCCAGCGGCGTCACGGCGACGCAGTTTTCCGTGCCGGCGATGTCGGCGATCTCCATCGCTGTTTCTGCGCGCAAACCCTGTACCCCGTCGATGATGGCGCAATCGTCGAACAGGGAGTCGTAGAAGGCCATGCCGCGGCGGATGACCGGGGGATGACGATCATGGCAGAGGATGACGCCAAATTTCGCCTTTCGCAATTTGACGGCGACGGCGGATGCAATTTCATTGGTTCCGAGAATGACGGCAAGCGGCTGGGCGGCGCCGGCGTAAAAGGCCGAAAAATTAGACTCGCGCATCCCTTCGCCCCCAAAAGATTTCTTGCCGCCGATCACACGGCTTGCCCGCGTTTTTTACTTAGGTCACGCCAAGCAGAAGTCGGGCCAGTTCAAATGAGGCCGAAAAATGCCCGAATCAAAGTTTCATTGCGTTTTTCCGTGGCCATTTGTCGCGAGCGCGAGCGCGCGTGTTGCTGTCGCAACAAATTCCGCAGGATTTGTCAGCCCGCCTTAGTCGTTTCGGCGACCGCGTCGAAACCTTCGAATTGCGGCGGGCCGAGATAGAGCCCGGCGCTGCGCGGCGCGCCGGAATGGGCGCGGCGAAAAGCCTCGGAGCGCGTCCAGTCCTCGAAATGGCCGCGCGACTCCCAGATCGTATGGGAGGCGAACAGGGTGGAGGCGTCGTCGCTCGGTCCGCGCAGAAGATGGAAGACGACAAAGCCGGGCATGGCGGGAAGGTCGCTCTGGCGGTCGCGCCAGATGGCTTCGAATTCCTCTTCCTTGCCGCGCGCGACGCGAAAACGGTTCATGGCGATGAAAGTCATGGGCTGCTCCAGGCCGGCTTGGAAAATCAGGCCCTTCTTGCCAGCGAGCGAAGAAAACCCTGCGCATCGTCGTTGAGTTCCATGTCAACGGCGGGGGCCATTTTCAGCAGCAGATTGGCGATGAAAGGCTCGTCGTTGCGCGGTTCAGTCAAAGCCTCGCGCAAAACCGGCACATTGTCCTCGATGTGATGGAGGAAAGCTATGCCCTTTTCGAGCGTCTCGCTCCATTTGTCGCGCGTCCAGCGCGCCAGCGGATACATGATTTCGCGGCCGAAATTCGACTTCCGCGCCTTTTCGAAAAAGCGCAGGCCCGCGCTCCAGTTTTCCTTGGCGCGCATGGGCGGCGGCGCCACTTCGCCGGCCAACATTTTCTGGGCGGCCTGACCGACATGATCCTCCAGCGAGATCGGTTCGGCGATGCTTGAGCGGAAGCTCCACAATGCGGTCGAGCCGGGGAAATCCTTGCCGAAGCGCTCGGCCAATCCGGATTCCACCTTGTCGATGGCCCCTTGTCGCCTTGCAGCGAGGCGGTCATGCAGAAGGCGAAGATTGCGTCTTTCGCGACATTGATGACCCCGCCGCTCTGCAATTGCAACGGCGTCAGGGTCGGGGTAACGCCATCGGCGGGGACTTGGGCTTCGCCGGCGCGCTGGGCGCTGACGAAGGCGGTGATCTCCAGCCAGCCCAGAAAATTCTCGATGAAAGCGTCGGGATCGACATAGACCACGGCGAGATTGAGCGCCTGTTTGCGTTTGGCCAGCTCCGCCATGTCGGTCATGCCTGTCGCTCCTGTGAAGTTGAAAATTTCAGTCGCTGGTGATCACGACTTCCGGGGCGGATTCCTCGAGATCGAGGCCATCCTCTTCCGCCAGTTCCACGCCGGTCACGCAGACGTCGCCGTCATCGACGACAATCTTGATCGGCGTCAGCGACTTGTTCTGGCAGGGGCCGGAAAAACTGAAACCGGTGTCGATGTCGAACTGCGCGCCATGCTTGCCGCAAACCATGAAATTGCCGGCCTCGTCCATGAACTCGCCGGCATTGGAATCCAGGCGCTCGCCAGCATGCGGGCAACGGTTTTCGAAGCCGTAATAGTTCGAGCCCTTGCGGGTGATGACGATTGGCCAGCGCTCGCCTTCGCCATTGGCGCCGACGCGCTTCAGCACGAACCCACGCGCGTCATGGTCGTCGATCTCGTAAGTGCGGCAGATCGCAAACAACTCGTCCATGAACGGGCTCCCTCATAGCGTTTTCAAGCGAAGTGGCTGCCGGTTCGCGTAAGAAAACGCGTCAAAGCAAAATCTTGAGAAATCAGAGCATCCCGAGTTCGAGCTTGGCCTCGTCGGACATTTTGGCGGGGTCCCAGGGTGGGTCGAACACCAGATTGACCTTGGCGCCCGTTGCGCCGGGCGCCAGCAGCACGGCCTTTTCAACCCGCCGCAGCATTTCGCCGGCCACCGGACAGCCTGGCGCAGTCAACGTCATGTCAATGTCGATCAGCGCGGGAGTGGTAACGTCGATGCGATAGATGAGGCCGAGGTCATAGACGTTGACCGGTATCTCCGGATCGAACACCGTGCGGATCGCGGCGACGACATCCGCCAGGAGATCGCCGGTCCATTCCGGCAGGAACGACCTGTTCGTCGGCAAAGGCTGCAACGGCTTGGGCGTCCATCATGCGAAAAGCTCCAACACGCGGCGCAGGCCCTTGACCAAAACCTCGACCTCTTCATGCGTATTGTACAAGGCGAAGGAGGCGCGGGCCGAGGCCGTCAGGCCGAGTTTCGTCATCAGGGGCTGGGCGCAATGGCTGCCGGCGCGCACGGCGACGCCGGCGCGGTCGAGAATGGTGGCGACGTCCTGCGGATGGGCGCCCTCGACATCGAAAGCCACCAGCGCGCCCTTGTTCGGAGCGCGGCCGAAGATGCGCACCTTGCCGAGCTTGTCGATTTCCTCGGTCGCATGGGCGAGCAGGGCGGCTTCATGCGCTTCGACGGCGACGCGATCGAGGGCTTGCAGCCAGTCCAGCGCGACGCCGAGGCCGATCGCCTCGACGATGGGCGGCGTGCCCGCCTCGAAACGATGCGGCGGCTCGGCGTAGGTGATGCGATCCTTGAAGACGTCGGCGATCATTTCGCCGCCGCCCTGGTAGGGCCGCATCCCTGCCAGCAGATCATATCTGCCGTAAAGGAAACCGATGCCGGTGGGGCCATAGAGCTTGTGGCCCGTGGTGACGTAGAAATCGCAATCCAGCGCCTGCACGTCGACAATTTCATGCACGCTGCCCTGGCAGCCGTCGATCAGGACCTTGGCGCCGACCGCATGGGCGAGGCGCACGATCTCCGCGACCGGAGTGATCGTGCCCAATACGTTGGACATGTGGGTGATGGCGACGAGCTTGGTCTTTTTCGAAAGCAATTTGGCGAAGGCGTCGAGATCGAAGGAATCGTCGGCCGCGAGCGGCGCCCAGAGCAATTCCGCGCCCTTGCGCTCGCGCAGGAAATGCCAGGGCACGATATTGGAGTGATGCTCCATCTCGGAGATGATGATCTCGTCGCCCTCGACGATGTCGGCGCCCAGGCTCGAGGCGACGAGATTGATCGCCTCGGTGCCGCCCTTCGTGAAGATGATTTCTTCCGCACGGCCGGCGTTGACGAAGCGCCGGGCCGATTTACGCGCCTTCTCGAAAGCGATGGTGGATTCGCTCGACAGGAAATGCGCGCCGCGATGGACGTTGGAATAGGTTTCGGCCAGGGCCGCCATGACCGCGTCGAGCACGATTTTCGGCTTTTGCGCCGAAGCCCCATTATCGAGATAGACCAGAGGCTTGCCATAGACGGTCCGCGCCAGGATCGGAAATTGCGCGCGCGTCGCGTAAACGTCGAACGCGAGAGCGGCGGGCGTGAGGGCAAGAGCGTTATTCGACATGGGTGGCCTCGCCGGCATGACGCGACAGCCAGTGATGGGCGCAAGCCGAGGCGAGGTCGCGGAGGGCCTCGTGTTCGATTGTGTCGAGCGCCTCGCCGAGGAAAGCTTCGACCAGCATGGCGCGGGCGTCTGTTTCCGGGATCCCGCGCGCGCGCAGGAAAAACAGGGCGTTGGCGTCGAGTTCGCCCGCCGTCGCGCCATGGCTGCATTTCACGTCGTCGGCGAAAATCTCCAGCTCCGGCTTGGTCACGATTTCGGCCTTGTGCGACAGCAGCAGCGCGCGGCTCAACTGCTTGGCGTCAGTCTTCTGCGCCGCCTGCGCGACCTTCACGCAGCCCTGGTAGACGCCGCGCCCGGAGCCCGCGAGCACGCCTCTGAAGGTCTGCTTGCTGGCCGTGTTGGGAGCGGCGTGATGGATGACCGTGGTGTTGTCGCAATGGCGCTTGTCGGCGACGAGATAGGCGGCGTCGATCTGCGCTTCGCTATTTTCGCCGGCAAGCTTCAGCAGCGCTTCGTGGCGGGCGAAATGGCCGCCCTGCGAAAAATAGAAGCTGCGGTATAGCGCGTTCTCGTCGATGTCGGCGACGGTGGCGGCGGTCTGCCGCGCGGCGGCGCCGAAATTCTCCAGCCGAACATGGGTGAGTTTCGACTTCGGCGCGAGGCTCAGCTCGGTGACGATGGTGGCGAAGCTCGGCGCGCCGTCGTGGGTCTCGAAGACAGTGGCCTGCGCGCCTTCTTCGAGCACGACGAGAATGCGCAGATGGCGTCCGTCGGCTTGCGCCTCGGCGCCGCTCCAGTTGAAACGCAGGTGCAGCGGCGTCGCGAGCGTCACGCCCTTGGGAACGTGCAGCACGAGGCCCTCTTCCATCAGGGCGGTGTTCAGGTTGATGATCGGATGATCGGCCTGCGGATTGATCTTGCCGATCTTGCTGACGATGGACGAGTCCTTTTCGGCAAGGATTTTGCGCAGGGATCTTGCGCCCATCGCGCAATAGGAGGAGAGCGCATTGTTCAAAACGCCATCCTCGAAAGCCGCGACGCAGGCGCCGATCAGCTCGGGCGGCGCGTCGGCAGTGGGATCGGCCTGAATCGTTTCATGCAGCGCCTTGGCAAGATCGGAATAGCGCCAGGCCTCGACTCGCCGGTTGGGCAGGCCCATGGCCGCGAATTTCTCGCAGGCCTGGTCGAGCAGCGCGCCGAGCCAGGGAGCGGCGTCATGCTTGCGCGCTTCCATGCTCGCGAGAAGATTGTCGAGCGAGACGACTTTGCCCATGGATGAAAACCTCACGCGGCCTTGTTGATGACGGCGTCATAGCCGTTTTCTTCGAGCTGAAGAGCGAGGCTCTTGTCGCCCGACATCACGATCTTTCCGCCGGCCAGGATGTGGATCACGTCCGGCTGGATATAGTCGAGCAGGCGCTGGTAATGGGTGATGACCAGGAAGGAGCGGTCGGGCGCGCGCAGCTTGTTGACGCCCTCGGCGACCAGTTTCAAAGCGTCGATATCGAGACCGGAATCCATTTCGTCGAGGATCGCCAGTTTCGGCTTCAACAGCGCCATCTGCAGGGTCTCGTTGCGCTTCTTCTCGCCGCCGGAAAAGCCGACATTCAGCGGACGCTTCAGCATGTCCTCGGAGATGTTCAGCTCCTTCGCCGCGGCCCGGACGGTGCGCAGGAATTGCGCCGCGTCGAGTTCCTTTTCGCCGCGCAATCTCGCCTGCGCGTTCATCGCCGTCTTCAGGAAATTCATGGTGGAGACGCCAGGAATTTCCATCGGATACTGGAAGGCGAGGAATATGCCCTTTGCCGCGCGCTCTTCCGGGGAAAGAGCGGTGATGTCCTCGCCGAACAGGTCGATTTCGCCGCTGGTGACTTCATAGCCGGCGCGACCGGCGAGCGTGTAGGACGTCGTCGACTTGCCCGCGCCGTTCGGCCCCATGATCGCATGGACTTCGCCCGGCGGCACTTTCAACGACAAGCCCTTGAGGATTTCCTTGCCGTGGACGTGGACGTGGAGGTCCTTGATCTCAAGCATTAGCCGACGCTCCCTTCGAGACTGATGCCGACGAGCTTTTGCGCCTCGACGGCGAATTCCATGGGCAATTGCTGCAGGACTTCGCGGCAGAACCCGTTGACGATCAACGCGACGGCTTCCTCGGTCGGAATGCCGCGCGACAGGCAGTAGAACAGCTGGTCGTCGGAAATCTTCGACGTCGTCGCCTCATGCTCAAGAATCGCCTTGGGATTGCGCGACTGGATGTAGGGCACGGTATGGGCGCCGCACTGGTCGCCGAGCAGCAGCGAGTTCGCATTGGGTGAAGTTGCGCGCGCCGTCCGCCTTGGCGTGGACGCTGACCAGGCCGCGATAGGTGTTCTGCGCATGTCCCGCGGAAATGCCCTTGGAAATGATGCGGCTGGAGGTGTTCTTGCCGAGATGCATCATCTTGGTGCCGGTGTCGGCCTGCTGGAAGTTGTTGGCGATGGCGATGGAATAGAATTCGCCGACCGAATTGTCGCCGCGCAATATGCAGGACGGATATTTCCAGGTGATGGCGGAGCCGGTTTCGACCTGGGTCCAGGAAATTTTCGAATTGGCGCCGCGGCAGTCGCCGCGCTTGGTCACGAAATTATAGATGCCCCCCAAGCCGTTTTCGTCGCCGGGATACCAGTTCTGCACGGTGGAATATTTGATCTCGGCGTCATCATGCGCGATGAGTTCCACCACGGCGGCGTGAAGCTGGTTTTCGTCGCGTTGCGGCGCGGTGCAGCCTTCGAGATAGGAGACGTAGGAGCCCTTGTCGGCGATGATCAGCGTGCGCTCGAACTGGCCGGATTTGGCTGCGTTGATGCGGAAATAGGTCGACAATTCCATCGGGCAGCGCACGCCTGGGGGGATGTAGACGAAGGAGCCTTCGGAAAACACCGCGGCGTTGAGCGTGGCGTAGAAATTATCTGTCGACGGCACCACCGAGCCGAGATATTTTTTCACCAGTTCGGGATGGGTCTGCAAGCGCTTCGGAAATCGGGCAGAAGATCACGCCGACCTTCGACAGCTCTTCCTTGAAGGTGGTGACGACGGAAACGGAATCGAACACCGCGTCCACCGCGACCTTGCGCGCGTTGGGTCCTTTTGGACGCCGGCGAGGATTTCCCGCTCATGCAGGGGGATGCCGAGCTTTTCATAGACGCGCAACAGTTCGGGATCGACTTCGTCCAGCGACTTCGGCCCGTCGCTGTCGCTCTTCGGCGCGGCGTAATAATAGGCGTCCTGGAAATCGATCTTGGGATAATGCAGCTTGGCCCAGCCTGGCTCTTCCAGCGTCAGCCAGCGGCGATAGGCGGTCAGGCGATAGTCGAGCATCCATTCGGGCTCGTTCTTTTTCGCCGAGATGAAACGGATGACCTCTTCGCTCAAACCCTTGGGGGCGAAGTCGGATTCGATGTCCGACACGAAACCGTATTTATATTTGCGGTCCGCGAGGTCTTGCAGGGTTTCCGTCTCTTCACTCATGTCCGCGTTCCGACCTTGAACTCATGGGGTTTGCGTGGCTGCGGCTTGGGGCGCTGTCGATTGTGCAACGCGGCGCCTGAGGGAAAGAATGCAAGCGCGGCGCCAGATCAGCTGGAGTGGGCGACTCCTTCCGCCAACGAGGCGACGACAGGCCAGCCGACCTCGCCGGTCGGATCGAGGACGCGCAAGGCGTCGAGGATAATCGTTCGACTGCGGGATCTCGTCGCGACGCAGGTGGATGAAGGCCAGGGCTTTCAGCGTATAGAGCGCGAAACGCGCGGGTCCCTCCGGTACTCCCGGTTGCGGCCGCCAATCCCGCCAGTCCTGCGGCCAGCCGGCCTGGCGCGCCGCGACCTTCATGCCCTCGAGCGCAATGGCGCGGGCGTCATCGAGATTGCCCTGATAGGTATGGATTTTATAGAGACAATAATAGGTGGGCAGCTCTTGCGGGGCGGCCTCGAGCGCCTCGCGGAACAGCGCGTCGGCGGCGTCGAAGTCGCGGCGGTAGGCAGCGACGCCCTTTTGCAGCAATACGTTGATGGCGGGCGGCAGGTCGCCGAAATTGATGGAGTCTTTTTCGGGAGCGGGGAAGGGGATGAGCATGCGGGCCTGCCTTGTGTCGTGGGCTGCTCCCTAGCAAGGACAGGGCCGCGCCGCCGGGCGTGATGGCTTCTCCACTGGTCTTTATTGCGCTGCGTCGCGTTTCGGACATCGGCTCCATGTCGCAGATGCGACGCGCCGTTTTCGCCGCCGCAGGCGCGGATTTGGCGCTGGTCCCACTTTTGCATCGCAGGGTCAACCGCGGCAGGCCGTCGCGTGTCGCAACCCTTCGCGCCTGTTCCGGGCGAAAAGCCGAAAGGTCCAAATCCATGTCCGATCGCATCAAATCCCTCGTCGACAGCGCCGATGTGGTCCTGTTCATGAAGGGCGTGCCGACCCAGCCCCAATGCGGTTTCTCGGCCGCGGTCGTCTCAGATTCTCCACGGCGCGAACGTCCCATTCAAATCCGTCAATGTCCTGGCCGATCCCGCGATCCGCGATGGAATCAAGGTCTATGCCAACTGGCCGACCATCCCCCAGCTTTATGTGAAGGGCGAGTTCATCGGCGGCTGCGACATCGTCAAGGAAATGGCGGCCTCCGGAGAACTGACCAAGCTTTTCGCCGACAAGGGCGTGCAGGTGCCTGCATGACGGAGACTGCGACCGCAACCTTCGCCGACGTGCCGCAACTCTACAAGCGGCACGTCTTCGCCTGCTTCACCCAGCGACCTGCGGGCCATCCGCGCGGCTCCTGCGGCGAATTGGGAGCGCAGCCGCTGTGGGATCGCCTCGCGCGGCGCCTGGAAGCCGAACGCCTCGGCGACGTCGGCTTCACCTCCGCCGGCTGCCTCGGCTTTTGTCGCGCGGGGCCTCTGATGGTCATCTATCCCGAGGGCGTCTGGTACGCGCCAAAGGCGCCGGACGACATTGACGAGATTGTCGAGAGCCACCTCAAGGGCGGCGTTCTGGTCGATCGTCTGGTCGTCGTTCCCTCGCGCTGATTTTTCGTCCGACTTCGCGGCCCCTCGGTTCCCGGAATCGAGGGGTTTTTTATGCCGCGCTTCATTGCAGACGCTATTGCTGGACGATGCCAGCCATTTTACGCGCGGCGCGCAGCATGTTGAGGATTTCGACGTTATTGGCCATGTCGAGCGCGGAAAATCCGTCGAGCGTCTCAGTCGACGTCTCGGCGCCGCGCTCGAGCAGGCGTCGTACAATCTGAGTGCGGCCGGAGGAGGCGGCGAACATCAGCGCCGTCGCGCCATTGTCATTGGCGTGGTTCATGTCGACGCCCGCGTCGATCAGCAGGTCGAGCATGTCGACATTTGCGGCGAAACAGGCGAGCCAGAGCGCATTATTGCCATCGGCGTTGACGCCGGACAGGTCGCCGCCGGCCGCAACGATCAACTTCGCCATGCCCACGTCGCCCTTTTGCGCGGCGCGCATGAGCGGCGTGGACTGGTTGTATCCCCGCGCGAAAAGTCCATCGAAGCTTTCGGCGCGCAACCAGGCCTCAAGGTCGGGATCATTCATGCGCGTAAAACTCCTTCCGCGTCTTGTGCGGATAGGCCGGCTCGGTGGCGATCCGCTCATCGACATAGGGCTTGCCGACGGTGAAATGATAAAGGCTTTGCAGCGCCTTGGTCTTCAGGCCGAACAGGGCGTGGGTCTCGTCGTCGAAATAACAGCCGATGCCGGTCCCGCGCAGGCCGATGCGCTTCGGCTTCGAGATAGAGCGCCTGCCCGATCAGCCCGGCCTCCCAGTGAAGTTGCCGGTAGCGCCACGGGTTTGAGGCGACCTGCGCGCCAAATTCCGACAGCAGGGCGACGCCGAAGGACGAGTCGCCGCCGATGGCCTGATTGCAGAACAGCCGCCGCGCCATGCCGCGCGCGTCCATTTCCTTCAGCAGGTAGAGCGGCAGCTGCGCGAGGCGCCCGGCGACCGTCGTCCAGGCGAAGTCGCCCGAAAGCTCTTCCTTCAGCAGCGTCAGGGCCTGTTCGCTGCGCCCGAGAACGTAAAGCCCCGGGGCAGGCCTTCGACGCGATGCGCGAAGAGCAGGAGGTGGACGCGCGGCGTGAAATTCCAGATGTCGAACGGCGCTTGCGGGCGAGCCAGCAGGGCGTCGCAGATGTCGTAAAACTGCGGAAGCGGACATGCGGTGCTTCGGATCGAAGGCCTGGGCGCTGCGCCGTTGCAAAATCAGTTCGGCGCCGAAGGGAGCGCGATGTCCGGATTGGAGGCTTCCGACAAAATCATCGGCGCCGGCGCCCACCGTGGCATGGGCGGCCGCGTCGATCGCCGGCCAGCGATACATGGGTCTGGCGTCGAGGACATTGGCTTCGCCGCTCCATAGGCCCTGTCTTTCCGAGGGGGCGGCGGGGTCGCCCGGGCCTGCGAAAATCTCGACGAGCGCATCGGCGTCTTCGCGCTCCGCCGCGCCAAAATCGCCGTCGCGATCAAGGCCAAGCAGGCGCGACAAAGCCCTGCTTTCCACCCCTTCAACCAGGCGGGCGCGCATTCCAAGGGCCGCCGCCGCATAGGACAGCGCGCCCAGCGCGTGGCCGAGATCGAGTTGGCAATAGCGGAAGGCGCGCTCGCCATATTTCCACGCCTCGCGCCAGTGGATCGAGGACAGGCCGATCCAGAGCCGAGCGGCCCCTCACAGGACGCATCGGCGCGGCGGCGCTCCAGCACGTGGTCGCGGCTGAGATAATGGTAGAGCCCGTCGCCGAGTTCCCCGATATTTTCGCTCAAAACATAAGCTTCGGTCGGATGCAGGTTGCCGCTCGACGGATTGCAGCGCAGCGCCCAACGATCCGGCCCGAAGCTTTTCCATGCCGACAGGCCGAAGGCGAGATGGAGCAGAGCGCCAAGTCCCGCGCGGGAAAATGGCGCTGGCGTAGGGTTGAACGGCGCCAGGTCGAGATCGACCCTTTCCGCGCCGGCGAATTCCCGAAAGGGGTTGGGTTGCGCGTCCCAGTCGAGCGAATCGGGGCTGGCGGCGAAACCGCCAAAGCCGTGCTTGGTGCGCTGGTGATAGGCCGACGCCGGATCAGACATCGACCTTGCCCGGCGTCGGGCAGGGCGGTCCGGCCGGGCGCGAGCAGTTCTGCGCCGCCGCCGAAATCTTGTCGGCGTCGAGCAGCGACAAAACCGGTTCGCGGTCGAAACCCGAACATTTTTGCCCCAAAGCCTCGATCAGGGGGCGGCGGATCAGCAAGGGCTCGGCCACAAACGCGGCGAGCGCGCTTTCGGCGTCATATTGGGCAGGATCGACCTCGCCGGATTTGACGCGCGGCGCATTGGGATTGAACCATTTCGCCACGGGAGCGTCCCCGAAGAACCCTCGCAGCCGCTCCGCCGTCCAGGGTTCGGCCAGAAGGTCGAGGGCGATCACTTCATGACCCGCATCCGCCAGCATGGCCTTCTGCTTGCGGTTGGCGCCGCAGCCGGGCTTTTCAAAGAAATCTACGCGCGCCATTGGCCAATCCGGTCAGATGATGTTGAGTTGAACAAGCGGCGCCGCGCCGCCGCGACCCAGGATGGTGTCGACCTTCTTGCGCACGGATTCCAGGGTCAGGGGCTTGACCACCGCGCCATGGGCGCCGGCCTTCATCGCCTCCACAGCGAGGCCTTCCGTGGCCTTGTCGCAAACGATCAGCAGGCGCACGCCGGGAAATCTTGCCGACATTTCCGCAACCAGCCCGGTCCCGCGGCTCTCGATATAGGAGACGCCGAGCAGCACCAGATGCGGGGCCAGCCAGCCCTGGCCCTTGTCATAAGCCTCTTCGGGACTGGCGAGCTCGTGCGTCTCGATCTCGTCATGCAGCATGAATTGCAGCGCCGCGCGGGTGATGTCGTCCTCGTCGACGACGAAAACCCGCCGCTGGTCCACCGCTTTCGAAGTCTCCACTCCAATCTGCATCGCCGTCTCTTTCCTTATGATCCATATGCACGCGGAGAAAGCGTGCAAATTCCATTCCGTCGTGGCGCCGCGTTCTTGGGCATTGCTCCATCGGGCGAAAAAAACGCGACAATCATGTCTTCTTTGCCCCAGCCGCGACCCGCCTGTCGTCTTTTCACACGAGCCGCAAATTCGGCAAGCGCAAATAAAACCATTTAAAAACAATATTATATCAGATCTTGGAAACTGGCATGGCGGTTGCAAACCTGTTGGCCGGAACGGCTGTCAGGGCTGAACACACGCAGACGCAAGACGAGCGATGTGTTCCTTCCCGCAAAGCGGGTCCGTTTCTGACACGAAGAAACAGTCTCGCGCAAAACGCGCGAAGTTCACGCCACATGGTCATTTTTTCAAGGAGCTCACATGGCTAAGCTTAGGCAAATCGCCTTCTACGGCAAGGGCGGCATCGGCAAGTCCACCACCTCGCAGAACACCCTCGCCGCGCTTGCGGAAATGGGTCAGAAGATCCTCATCGTCGGCTGCGATCCCAAGGCGGATTCCACCCGCCTGATCCTGCACGCCAAGGCCCAGGACACCATCCTGTCGCTGGCCGCCGAAGCCGGCTCGGTCGAGGATCTCGAACTCGAAGACGTGATGAAGATCGGCTATCGCGACATCAAGTGCGTCGAGTCCGGCGGTCCGGAGCCCGGCGTCGGCTGCGCCGGCCGCGGCGTCATCACCTCGATCAACTTCCTCGAGGAAAACGGCGCCTATGACGACGTCGACTATGTGTCCTATGACGTGCTCGGCGACGTCGTGTGTGGCGGTTTCGCCATGCCGATCCGCGAGAACAAGGCGCAGGAAATCTACATCGTCATGTCCGGCGAGATGATGGCCATGTATGCGGCCAACAACATCTCCAAGGGCATTCTGAAATACGCCAATTCCGGCGGCGTGCGCCTGGGCGGGCTGGTCTGCAACGAGCGCCAGACCGACAAGGAATACGAACTGGCCGACTCGCTGGCCAAGAAGCTGGGCACGACGCTGATCCATTTCGTGCCGCGCGACAATATCGTGCAGCACGCCGAACTGCGCCGCATGACCTGCCTCGAATACGCCCCGAATCCAAGCAGGCGCAGGAATACCGCACGCTGGCCGACAAGATCCACGGCAATGTCCGGCAACGGCACCATCCCGACCCCGATCACCATGGACGAACTCGAAGACCTGCTGATGGAGCACGGCATCATGAAGGCCGTCGACGAATCGCAGATCGGCAAGTCCGCGGCCGAACTCGCCGCGATGGGCGTGGTCTGATCGCCTGAACGAAATGGTCCGGCCCCCGTTCCGGGGGCCGGATTCGAGATGGGCGAAGGTTTGCAAGAGGTGGCGACATGAGTGTTGCAAAGACGGAAAGCGTTGCCGAGATCAAGGCGCGCAACAAGGAATTGATCAGCGAAGTGCTGAAGGTCTATCCAGAGAAGACCGCCAAGCGTCGCGCCAAGCATTTGAACGTCCACGAGGCCGGCAAGTCCGACTGCGGCGTCAAGTCCAACATCAAGTCGATCCCCGGCGTCATGACCATTCGCGGCTGCGCTTACGCCGGCTCGAAGGGCGTGGTCTGGGGACCGATCAAGGACATGATCCACATCAGCCACGGCCCGGTCGGCTGCGGCCAGTATTCCTGGGCCTCGCGCCGCAACTACTACATCGGCACGACGGGCATCGACACCTTCGTGACCATGCAGTTCACGTCCGACTTCCAGGAGAAGGACATCGTGTTCGGCGGCGACAAGAAACTCGCCAAGATCATGGACGAGATCGAGGACCTGTTCCCGCTGAACAACGGCATCACCGTGCAGTCGGAATGCCCGATCGGCCTCATCGGCGACGATATCGAAGCCGTCTCCAAGGTGAAGTCGAAGGAGTTCGGCGGCAAGACCATCGTTCCCGTGCGTTGCGAAGGTTTCCGCGGCGTGTCGCAGTCGCTCGGCCACCACATCGCCAATGACGCGGTGCGGGACTACATCTTCGACAAGATCGATCCGAACAAGCCGGCGCTGTTCGAATCCACGCCTTACGACGTGGCGATCATCGGCGACTACAACATCGGCGGCGACGCCTGGTCCTCGCGCATTCTTCTGGAGGAAATGGGCCTCCGGGTGATCGCGCAATGGTCCGGCGACGGCGCGCTGGCGGAACTCGAGAACACCCCCAAGGCGAAGCTCAACGTTCTCCACTGCTACCGCTCGATGAACTACATCTCCCGCCACATGGAAGAAAAGTTCGGCATTCCCTGGTGCGAATACAACTTCTTCGGCCCGTCGAAGATCGAAGAATCGCTCCGCAAGATCGCCGGCTTCTTCGACGACAAGATCAAGGAAGGCGCCGAGCGGGTCATCGCCAAGTACAAGCCCCTGATGGAAGCGGTCATCGCCAAGTACCGGCCGCGCCTCGAGGGCAAGACTGTCATGCTCTATGTCGGCGGCCTGCGTCCGCGCCACGTCATCGGCGCCTATGAAGATCTCGGCATGGAAGTCGTCGGCACCGGCTATGAATTCGGCCATAACGACGACTATCAGCGCACCGCCCAGCACTATGTGAAGGATGGCACGCTGATCTACGACGACGTGACCGGCTACGAATTCGAGAAATTCGTGGAAAAGGTCCAGCCCGACCTGGTCGGCTCCGGCATCAAGGAAAAATACGTCTTCCAGAAGATGGGCGTGCCTTTCCGCCAGATGCACAGCTGGGACTACTCCGGCCCCTATCACGGCTATGACGGCTTCGCCATCTTCGCGCGTGACATGGACATGGCGATCAATGCGCCGGTCTGGAAAATGGCCAAGGCCCCCTGGAAGCAGGACCGCGAAGAAAAGCTCATCGCGGCCGAATGACCTCGCGGCCGGGTCCCCCGGATGGGACTGGGGGACCCGGCCCTTCACGACAGATTTCAAGAGGGCAAAAACATGACGCAGAACGCCGAAAACGTGCTCGATCACTTCGACCTTTTCCGTGGTCCCGAATACCAGGAAATGTTGAAAAACAAGCGGGAAATGTTCGAAAATCGCAAGGATCCGGCGGAAGTCGAACGCGTCCGCGAATGGCTGAAGACCGAGGAATACCAGGAAAAGAACTTCGCTCGCGAAGCTCTGACGATCAACCCGGCCAAGGCCTGCCAGCCGCTCGGCGCGGTGTTCGTCGCCGTCGGCTTTGAAAAGACCATCCCCTTCGTCCACGGCTCCCAGGGCTGCGTCGCCTATTATCGCTCGCATTTCTCCCGTCACTTCAAGGAGCCGACCTCCTGCGTCTCCTCCTCGATGACCGAGGACGCGGCGGTGTTCGGCGGCCTCAACAACATGATCGACGGCCTCGCCAACACTTACAACATGTACAAGCCCAAGATGATCGCCGTCTCCACCACCTGCATGGCGGAAGTGATCGGCGACGACTTGAACGCCTTCATCAAGACTTCGAAGGAAAAGGGTTCGGTTCCCGACGAGTTCGACGTGACCTTCGCCCATACCCCGGCCTTTGTCGGCAGCCATATCACCGGCTACGACAATGCGATGAAGGGCGTCATCTCGCATTTCTGGGACGGCAAGGCCGGCACGGTCGAAAAGCTCGAGCGCGTTCCGAACAATTCCATCAACTTCCTCGGCGGCTTTGACGGCTACACCGTCGGCAACCTGCGCGAAATCAAGCGCATCTTCAACACGATGGGCGTTGAATACACCATCCTCGGCGACAACAGCGACGTGTGGGACACGCCGACCGATGGTGAATTCCGCATGTATGACGGCGGCACCACGCTGGAACAGGCGGCCAACGCCGTTCACGCCAAGGCGACCATTTCGATGCAGGAATATTGCACCGAAAAGACCCTCGCTCTGGTCAAGGAGCACGGCCAGGAAGTTGTCGCCTTCAATCATCCGGTCGGGGTCAAGGCGACCGACGAGTTCATCATGACCATCGCCAGGATCGCTGGCGTGGAAATTCCGGAAGAGCTGGCCAAGGAGCGCGGCCGCCTGGTCGACGCCATCGCCGACTCCAGCGCCCATATCCACGGCAAGAAATTCGCGATCTACGGGGATCCGGACCTCTGCTATGGCCTGGCGGAGTTCCTGCTCGAACTCGGCGCCGAGCCGACCACAGTGCTTGCCACCAATGGCGGCAAGACCTGGGAAAAGAAGATGCAGGCGCTGTTCGACAGCTCGCCCTTCGGCAAGAACTGCAAGGTCTATCCCGGCAAGGACTTGTGGCATATGCGCTCGCTGCTGTTCACCGATCCGGTCGACTACCTGATCGGCAACACCTATGGCAAATATCTGGAGCGCGACACCGGCACGCCGCTGATCCGCATCGGCTTCCCGATCTTTGACCGCCACCACAAGCACCGCTATCCCGTGTGGGGCTATCAAGGCGGCCTGAACGTGCTGGTGCAGATTCTCGACAAGATCTTCGACACCATCGACGCCAACACCAACGTGCCATCGAAGACCGACTACAGCTTCGACATCATTCGCTGACGGTTAATGTCGGCTTGGCGACAAGCCGACAATCGCGCAATCCCTGCGGCACATTTCGGGTCCGGAAAGGCAATACGCCTTTTCGGACCTTGCCTTTCGTCGCGGCGAGCTCCGTCACTCCGTCGGCGGTCGGGGCCTCCGCGGCGCCAATCTTGCTGCCGCCTCGGGAAAGGCGTCGCGCCGGGAGTAACGCAACATTGCGTGGCCTCCCGATCGCGGCGAAGGGCGACCCGGACAGGAGAGATGGATGACTGATCTTTCGGCGACGATCCAGGACGTATTCAATGAGCCGGCTTGCGCGAAGAACGCCGGCAAATCGGCCGCCGAGAAGAAGAAGGGCTGCACAAAGCAGTTGCAGCCGGGCGGGGCGGCCGGCGGCTGCGCCTTCGACGGCGCCAAGATCGCGTTGCAGCCTTTCACCGACGTCGCCCATCTCGTCCACGGCCCCATCGCCTGCGAAGGCAACAGCTGGGACAACCGCGGCGCCCGCTCTTCCGGCCCCAGCCTGTGGCGCACCAGCTTCACCACCGACATCAACGAGACCGACGTGATTTTCGGCGGCGAGAAACGCCTTTACAAGGCCTGCCGTGAAATCATCGAGAAATATGATCCGCCGGCGATCTTCGTCTATCAGACTTGCGTGCCCGCCATGATCGGCGACGACATCAACGCGGTGTGCAAGGCCGCCTCGGCCAAATTCGGCAAGCCGGTGATCCCCGTCAACGTCCCCGGTTTCGTCGGCCCGAAGAACCTCGGCAACAAGCTCGCCGGGGAGGCGCTGCTCGACCACGTCATCGGCACGATGGAGCCGGAGTTCACCACGCCCTATGACATCAACGTCATTGGCGAGTTCAATCTGGCCGGCGAATTCTGGCAGGTGACGCCGCTGCTCGAAGAGCTCGGCATCCGCATCCTCAGCTGCATTTCCGGCGACGGACGCTACGCCGACGTCGCTTCGGCGCATCGCGCCCGGGCGTCGATGATGGTCTGCTCCAAGGCGATGATCAATGTCGCCCGCAAGATGGAGGAGCGCTACGGCATTCCCTTCTTCGAGGGCTCGTTCTACGGCATCCAGGACACCAGCGACTCGCTTCGCGAGCTCGCGCGGCTTCTCATCCTGCGCGGCGCCGACGCCGAGTTGATGGACCGCGTCGAGGCGGTGATCGCCCGCGAGGAGGCTCGCGCCTTCGCGGGGATCGCGAAGTTCAGGCCGCGCTTCGAGGGCAAGAAAGTTCTGCTCATCACCGGCGGCGTCAAATCCTGGTCGGTGGTCGCGGCGCTTCAGGAGGCCGGTCTCGAACTGGTCGGCACCAGCGTCAAGAAATCGACGCGGGAGGACAAGGAGCGCATCAAGGAAATCATGGGCCAGGACGCGCACATGATCGAGGACATGACGCCTCGCGAAATGTACAAGATGCTCAAGGAGGCAAAGGCCGACATCATGCTGTCGGGCGGGCGCTCGCAGTTTGTCGCGCTCAAGGCCGCCATGCCCTGGCTCGACATCAACCAGGAGCGCCATCACTGCTACATGGGCTATATCGGCATGGTCGAGCTGATGTCGGAAATCGACAGGACGCTCTCCAATCCGGTGTGGGAGCAGGTGCGCAAACCTGCGCCTTGGGACAAGCCGGGCGAGAGCTGGCAGGCCAAGGCGTTGGCGCAGATGGCCGAGGAGGAGGCGGCGCTCGCGGCCGATCCGGTCAAGGCGGAGGAGGCGCGGCGCGCGGCAAAGGTTTGCATGTGCAAGGGCGTCGATGTCGGGAGCGTCGAGGACGCCATCAGCCAATACGGTCTGGATTCCGTCGAGGGCGTGCGCGAAAAGACCCATGCTTCCGGCGGCTGCGGCGCCTGTTCGATCCGCATCGAGGAGATCCTCGCCAGGGGCGACGTTGTCGGAGTCGCGACACAAGCCGATCCCCTTGCCCATTCCGTCGCGGCGGAGTGAGCCATGGCCAAGGTCGTGACGTCAAAAAAGGCCTGTTCGGTCAATCCGCTGAAGATGAGCCAGCCCATTGGCGCCGCCCTGGCCTTCATGGGCCTGCGCGGCTGCATGCCCTTGCTGCATGGCTCGCAGGGTTGCACGTCCTTCGGCCTGGTGCTGTTCGTGCGCCATTTCAAGGAAGCCATACCCTTGCAGACGACAGCGATGAGCGAAGTCGCGACGGTGCTGGGCGGCTATGAGAATGTCGAGCAGGCGGTGCTCAACATCATCAAGCGGACCAAACCCGAAATCATCGGCATCGCCACCACCGGAGTCACCGAAACCAAGGGCGACGATGTCGAGGGTTTTATCCGGCTCATCCGCCAGAGACATCCTGAATTGCAGGATTTTCCGATGGTCACCGTCTCGACGCCAGATTTCAAGGACGCCTTCCAGGACGGCTGGGCGAAGACTGTCGCGGGCATGGTCGAGGAGCTCGTCAAGCCCAAGGCGGAGGCGCCGCTGGACCCGTCTCGCATCAATGTTCTGCCGGGCAGCCACCTGACGCCGGGCGACATCGAGGAATTGCGTACGATTTTTGAAGATTTCGGGCTGATCCCGACCTTCCTGCCCGACATTGGCGGCTCGCTCGACGGCCATATTCCCGACGAGTTCACGCCGACCACCATCGGCGGCGTGGGCGTCGACGAGGTCGCCGCCATGGGGCAGGCCGCCTGGACGGCGGCCATTGGCGCGCAGATGCGCGGCGCCGCCGAGGCGATGGAGAAAAAAACCGGAACACCGGCAAAACTGTTCGAGCGGCTGTGCGGTCTCGGCGCCAATGACGAGATGATGGCCTGGCTTACCGAGATCACCGGCCGTCCCGCGCCGCTGAAATATCGCCGGCAGCGCGGGCAATTGGTCGACGCCATGCTCGATGGCCATTTCCACCTTGGCGGCCGCAAGGTGGCGATCGGCGCCGAACCGGACCTGCTGTTCGATGTCGGGTCGTTCCTGCATGAGATGGGCGGCCACATCGTGGCGGCCGTGACGACGACGCAATCGCCGGTGCTGGAAAGGATGCCGGCGGAGGAGGTGCTGATCGGCGACCTGGAAGACCTCGAAACCTTGGCCCGCGACAGGGGCGGCGATCTCTTGGTGACCCATTCGCATGGCCGCCAGGCGGCAGGACGGCTGAAGATACCCTTCCATCGCATGGGCATTCCGATGTTCGACCGTCTTGGCGCCGGACATCAAGTGTCGGTCGGCTATCGCGGAACGCGCGACCTGATTTTCGCCGTCGCCAACCTGATCATGGCCGACACCGAGGACAACCATCAGGCGACTCCGGACAAGTGGCGCAATCCCTGGGGTGACGAGACTGGCGCCGCGATTGCAACGCCTGTTTCGCATTAGTCGAGTCGGGAGAGGGCAGGGCCATGAAGGTCGCATTTGCTACACAGGACCTGAAACGCGTCGATGCGCATTTCGGATGGGCGAAGAACATCGCGATTTACGAGCTGGACGAGGACGGCCATCACTTCATCGAGGCGATCCAGTTCGCCGGCGATCTCCAGGAAGACGGCAACGAGGACAAGCTCGGCCCGAAGATCGAGGCCGTAAAGGATTGCGCCATCCTCTACGTGGCGGCGATCGGCGGCTCCGGCGCGGCGCGCGTCGTCGCGCAGAACATCCATCCGATGAAGGTGACCCAGCCGGAAGCCATTTCGGACCTGCTCGACAAGTTGCAGGCGGTCTTGAAGACCAATCCGCCGCCCTTCCTGCGCAAGGCCATGGCCAAGGGCAAGGAACGCGTACTCGATTTCGAGGATTGAAAAATGACTGAAGCCGCTGTTGCCGACGATCTGACCATCATCGCCGGATCGCCTTTTTTGAAAGAGCTGGTGAAGATCTGGCGCGCACAGGATTCCCACGGGACCTGGGACAACAAGAACGATGCGCGATTGCTGGAAGAATATATCGTCGACAAGGAAGCGCGGAAGGCGCTGCCGATCATCGCCGATCCCGACCCGGAAGTGATCTGGCGGCTGGAGCTCTTCTACAACGCCGTCGCCTTGTCGATCGAACGCCTGACCAAGGTCATGATCTCTCCCATGCTGAAAATGAGCCATGAAGGCTTTGGCCGCATGGTGCTGATCGGCGGTCGGCTGATCGTGGTCAACAAGCAATTGCGCGACGTCCATCGCTTCGGTTTCGACAGCTTCGCCAAGCTGGCGCAGGAAGGCGACAAGGTGGTCGCGTCGGGCGTGGAGATGATCGAGAAGTTCCCGGACGCTGCGAATTACTGAGGTTCGAAATGAGCGACGTTGAAACTCTGAAAGCGGAAATCAAGAAATTTTCCGCGCGCGCCATGAATGCGAAGATGAACTTGCACGACCTATCCGAGGAATTGCCGATCGGCTGGGAAACCATTCTCGAAGTCGCGGAAAAGGCGCACAAGGCCTTCGCCGAACTCGAAGCCAAGCGCGCGCAACTGAAAGCCGCGGAAGCGGCCTGAACGAAAGGATTTCGATATGGCGAAGGCGCGTGACGGCCGCGATTGGCAGCCCGATTATCTGCAGGCGATCGACCCGGCCAAATGCATCGGCTGCGGCCGCTGCTACAAGGTCTGCGGCCGCGAAGTGATGACCCTCAAGGGCATCAACGAAGACGGCGACGTGATCGATCTTGACGATGATGAAGACGACGAGATCGAAAAGAAGGTCATGGTCATGGCGGATACGGGCGCCTGCGTCGGCTGCGGGGCCTGCGCACGCGTATGCCCGGCCAATTGCCAGACCCACGGGCCCGACGCGCAGGCCGCGTGATGACCGGGGATCGCGCCTATCGCCTGCTCATGGCGGCCTCGCGGCCGCAGGTTTGCGACGGGTTCGATCTGCACGTCTTCGCCAGCATTTTCGCCGTGGCGATGGCCCAGGCGGAAGAGGAGCGGGTTTCTCTCGAGGTCACCACAGGTTTGAGCGCAGGGGCGCTCGCCGCCTTTGCTGCGCAGCTGTTTCCCGACGCCGTTCCCGAACTGTTGAAAAGGGCGGGCAGGAGCGCTCCCCCGTGCGGCCCGGAAGAAGACTCTGTCCGCGAAATATTGTTGATGTACGCCTCAGGACCGCTTGATTTCGCTCGTGTTTTGGCGACGCTGATCGCCCGCCGCTGCCAGGAGCCGCGTCACCTCTGGCAGGATCTCGGCCTTCGCGATCGTTCCGAATTGTCGCAATTGATGCAGCGGCATTTTCCACGGCTAAAGGCGCGCAATTCCGGCGACATGAAATGGAAGAAATTTCTGTATCGCCTGGTGTGCGGGGCGGAGGGCTTCGTGCTCTGTCCGTCGCCAATCTGTTCGGAGTGCGACGATTTCGCATCCTGTTTCGGCGCCGAAGAGGGCGTCGCGCAATTGACCCACGTCTATCGTGAAGAGCGGGCGTAGGCCGCCCGCCTCCTCAGCTGATAAAAAAAATCACTCGATGCCGAGTTCCGCTTCGCGACGGTTCGCAGCGGCGCGAAACCTTTCCTCGATCGCTTTGGGGTCGCTGAGGAATTGCCTTTCGCCCTCATCCAGCGCGGCCTGCGCGACGCGGCCTTCTTCCGCCGTCAGAGCTACGCGTCCGGCCATGAAGACGGCGTCCGGCATGACCTGCAATATGGCGCCGCGGTTGGGATGTTTCGCCACCGGGATCAATTCGACGGCTTCGAGTTTCCCGTCGAGCAGGATCGCCTGGCCGACGATTTCCAGCCGACGCCCGTCCAGCGTCGTTTTCACCAATGTGCTCATGGAAGAACCTCCTGCTGGAATAGATTGTTCACCGGTTCAAATTCCATGCCAGACGCGCAAGCCGCGCCTTGGTAAGGTACTGCCTGTCAGGCGCGCGGATCTCCGGGGAGATGCGCGATTCTTGCAAGGCGGGACGAGTTCCAGGAGAAGGGTCGAAAATGGACGATGTCGCCTATGTCATTTGCGCCTTGTCAGACATTCCGAGCCAAAGGGCCACGGGCTTCGTCCTCGCCACGGTAGGCGACGACAACGAGCCCAAGGCGCTGCCCATCGTGGTCGTGCGCTGGGGCAAGAAAGTGTTCGGCTATCTCAATAGCTGCCCGCATCATGGGACCCGGCTCGACTGGGAGCGCGAAAGCTTCATGGACCCGAACAATCTGCGGCTGATGTGCGGCAAGCACGGCGCACTGTTCGAACTGGGCACGGGCCGTTGTTCGGATGGCCCCTGCAAGGGCGAGGGACTGACGCCTGTCGCCCTTGAAGTCATCGACGGCGATATTTGCATCAAGGGTGTCCGGCTCGTCGAAGACGACGAGGACTGCGACGAGGCCAGCCAGCTTTGACGTAACGTCTTCACGCGAAGCGGATATCGCTTCGCGTGAAGAAAACGCTTCAAATAAAAGGCTCAGACCGGGCGGTTGGCGTTGCGGTTCCGGACCGGCTCCATGCGGGAGACGCTTTCCTCCATGCTGATGATTTCGTAGGTTTCCCGGACCTCGGCGCATTTGTCGAGCATGAGCTGCACTTTGCCGCCGCCGTCCAGCTTCTTGAAATCGTTCTTGTCGAGGCCGCACAGGTCGGTCATTTCCTTCCAGACGGTCGATTCGTCGCAGGGCAGGATGGTCAGCGTCGCATCACCCATGGGTATGGTGTATTTCGCCAGGAAATCGATGTTGTTGACGAAGACGAAATAGGTTCCCGTCGACGACAGCAGCGGACCCACGACCTTCTTGAAGGTTTCGATATTGGCCATGTTGTGGAGATAGCCTGCGAACTTTTCGATCGTCGGCTCGCCATCCTTGGCGATGGCGATGACCTGTTCGAAGGAGAACAGCGGCGGACGCTTCTCGTCGGCCAGCGAAACCTGGAACTCCAGCGCGAAATCGCCGCGGAAGGCGTAATAGCCGGGCTTGTCGGTCGGGCCCTTGTAAACCGCGTTGAGCAGGCGGCCTTCCTTGTCCAGCGCGGCAAAGGCGGTCGTCTCGATCGAAGTCATTTGCGTTCTCCAGCTTTGGATGAGTTTGGCGACGAATTCTTGGCGCGTCCTCGCGCTCGCCTTCGCCATGCAAATGGTCTGCCGCTTTTTTCGCCACAAATTGTCTGGCCTGAACCCTGCTTGTCGCAACCATCAAACCATCCGTGAATGGAACTCGACATGAGCATGAAGCTGCATATCGCGCGCCCCTATGTCGAAGCCCTCGTGGACAGCTTTCCCGAGCTGGAATCCCTGAAATCGCAATTGCTGTTCGGCGACAAGGTCGAAGTGCTGTTCGAGCAATTGTCGCCGCCGCAGGTCGACCGCCTGCACGACATCTATGGCGACGCCGGCCCGAAAATGCAGAGCCATCGCGCGCAATTGGCGACCTTGCGACGCATCTACGACACGAAGGCCACACGCTTCGCCGCCGAGGATCTCGAAGCCGTGGTGCCCGCCATCGTCGCCTTCCTGGTCGAGGACGCCGAGCGCGGCTGGCTGTTCACCATGAACGCCTCCGGGCGGCCGCTGCCCTATGTCGTGGCGCGGATCGATTACACGCCGCCGTCGAATGACGAGACAGGCCGTATTTTCGTCGAGCTGAAGGCCAATTCCAAAGGCGAGCTCTCGACGGTGCAGGTGCGCGTTTCCGCCGGCGACATCGTCGGCAAGACGGTGGCGGAAATTTTCGCCGCCAAGGGGCTGTTGCGCGAAACGCCGGAGCTGATCGCCGCCTATGACGCCAATTCGCGCCATTATTTCGAGTGGCGCGCCCGCTATGGCGCGCAATTCACCGGGACCGGGCTCGGCTTTTTCGCCGAAGATCCGACATCGCAGCATCGCAGCAACGACTGGACGCGCAAGGAGGCGGTCATCCTGTCGTCAGGCGGCAATCCCGCGCGGCTGGTCAATGACGAGAGCCTTTTGAGCAATCGCGCCCTGACGCTGGAGCTGACCGGCGACATTGTCGGCAACTACCTGCGCAAGGCCGCGAAGAGCAACAATTACACGGAAGAGGACGAGGTCGCCTCGGCCAGTGAGGCGATCGGCAAGGACCTGTTCAGGCAAATCCCGGTCCATCCCTTCGTGCTGATGTTCCATCTCGACCTGCACCATTATGTCTGGGTCCATGTCGAGGATTTGAACCCCTATGTCTATCAGCCCGACCTCAAGCAGAAACTCGTGTTGCCGGAGGAGCAGACCGACCTGATCGACATTCTCACGGCCGAGATGGACGTGCTGATGGACGACATCGTCGCGGGAAAATCCGGCGGCACGACGGTGCTTTGCGCCGGACCGCCCGGCGTCGGCAAGACATTGACCGCCGAAGTCTATGCCGAAATCGTCAGGCGGCCGCTCTATCGCGTCCATTCGGGGCAGCTGGGGCTCAATGTCGCGGCGATGGAGACGGCGCTGAAGGAGGCGCTGCTGCGGGCGCAACGCTGGGGCGCGGTGATGCTGATCGACGAGGCCGACGTCTATATCAAGCGGCGCCAGGATGACATGACCATGAACGCCGTGGTCGGCGTATTCCTTCGCGTGCTGGAATATTTCAATGGGCTGTTGTTCCTGACCACCAACCGGATCGACGACATCGACGAGGCCATCGTCTCGCGTTGCATCGCCCTGATCCGCTTCCATTCGCCGGACGAAGAGGCGCGCCGCCGCATCTGGGGCGTGATGTCGGAGCAATTCGCGCTCAACCTCGAACCGGTCTTGATCCAGACCCTGGTGGAGATCTACCCGCAGACCTCAGGGCGCGACATCAAGGGACTGGCCAAGCTGGTCGCGAAATATTGTCGCCATCGCGACACGCGTCCCGATCTCGACGTTTTCAAGCGCTGCGCGATTTTCAGGGGGCTGGAACAGGCTGCGTAAGCGGCGTGCGCCATGTCGGCATCGCGACACGGGCACGGGCCAGTCATGGAAATTCATTCCGTATCAATGCGGTGTGGGTGTGAAAACGATCTGGCGCGGCTTTTGCTAATCCCCTGTCGAAAGTTTCTTTCACCGGGGAGAGCAGGCGATGATCCACTTGACCGACAGCGCCTTGAACGCCGTCCGCAACGCCATCAAGGGCGCGTCCGAGCCCGTCGAGGGCTTGCGCCTCAAAGTCGAGACCGGCGGCTGCGCGGGCAATAAATATCTGATGGGTCTGGTCAAGGTCCCGGACGAGCATGACGACGTGGTCGAGCGCGACGGCGTCAAGGTGTTCGTCGAGCCGGGCAGCCGCGAGCTTCTCGCCGGGGTGACCATTGATTTCGTCGTCGCCATCGAGGGCGCCGGCTTCACTTTCGACAATCCCAACGCCAGCCACTCCTGCTCCTGTGGCAAGAGCTTCGGCTGAAATACGCGACGCTAGCAAAGAGGCGAGATCATGCAGACCGAAATCGTGCAAGAAAAACCCGTCGCGACGCCCTCGAGCGAGCGCCTTGCCCTCATCAATGCGGTGATCGAGGAAGTCCGTCCCGCTCTCGTTCGCGACGGCGGCGATTGCCAGCTGATTTCGGTCGAAGGCAACAAGATCAACGTCCGCCTGACGGGCGCCTGCGTGTTCTGCAAGCTGGCCAGCGCGACGCTCGAAGGCATTCAGGCGAAGATGATCGAAAAGCTCGGCGAATTCGTCCGAGTCATTCCCGTGCCGATGGGTTTCAAGCCCGGCCATTGACGGTCCGGGATGACTGAGGGCAGGACCATGGGGAGCGTCGCCGCGCCGATCACCAGCAACGCCCCGCCGGCGGCGCCCAGCCTCTGGCGGCTGTGGCGCGACGATGTCGCCTGCGTCAAGGCGCGCGACCCGGCGGCGCGCTACGCCTTCGAAATCCTGCTGACCTATCCGGGCGTCCATGCCGTGATCTGGCATCGGCTCGCGAACCGGCTCTGGCGTAACGGCTTCAAGTTTCCGGCGCGTTTCCTGTCCTGGTTCGCGCGGCTGGCGACCAATGTCGACATCCACCCCGGCGCGACGATCGGCCGCGGCTTCTTCATCGACCACGGCGCGGGCGTGGTGATCGGCGAGACGGCGGAAATCGGCGATCTCGTCACGATATATCATGGCGTGACCCTGGGCGGCGTGAGCTGGTCTCCCGGCAAGCGCCATCCGACCATAGAAAGCGGCGTGCTGATCGGCGCCGGCGCGAAAATCCTCGGGCCGATCAAAGTCGGATCGGGCGCGCGGATCGGCGCCAATTCGGTGGTGGTCGAAGACGTGCCGCCCGGCGTGACGGCGGTCGGCATTCCCGCGCGGATCGTGCGCGAGCCGGCGCGGCGAGGGCTTTTGGGCGGCCGCATCAACCTCGATCATCACCTGATCGCCGATCCCGTGGGAGAAGCGCTGTCGATTCTGATCGATCGCGTCGATTTCCTCGAGGCGAGGCTCAGCCACATGCAGGGGCGCGCCAGGGCCGGGACGGTCCCGGAAGTCGAAACAACAAAGGAAGGCGCGGAATCATGAGCGTATTGCAGGACCTCGGAAAGCTGTCTTCGGCTGAGGATTTCTTCGCCTATCTCGACCTGCCTTTCGAGCCTTCGGTGGTCCAGGTGTCGCGTCTGCATATCTTGCGGCGCATGGGCCAATATCTCAAGGGCAGCGAGATCGACGGCGCCTTCGAGGGGCTGGACGACTCCGCGATCACGGCGCTGTGCCGCACCCATCTCGATCAGGCCTATCAGGATTTTGTCGCGTCTTCGCCGATCCAGGAACGGCTGTTCAAGGTCCACAAGGACGCCGTCGCGCCAAAACCCGAGCCGGCCGGCAATTTCGTGCCGCTCGACACGCTCAAGATCGTCTGAGGCGCCGCCACCGCCATGTCTGGAGCGATCGACCCGTCCAGCAATGCAGCGGCCGTTCCCGGCGGGTCAAGTCATGCAGAGCTGGCGCTGCAGGGGCTTTACGAAATCTCCAAGCTCCTGGCCACGCCCGGACGTCTCGAATCGGTGCTGTCGGACGTCCTCAGCGTTCTCGCGCGTTTCGTCGACTTGCGGCGTGGAATGATCGCGCTCATTGACGTCGCCGGGCGCGCGACGGCGGCCGTCGGCGTCGGCTGGGGAGAGGGCGATGCGCTCACGCATTTTCCGACCCTCCCGCAGCGGCTGGTCGAAAGCGTCCTCGCCACGCGACTTCCCGTCATTGTCGAGGATACGACGCAGGATCCGCTCTGCGCGGGATGGGGGACAGGGGATGGTCAGAGCCTGACCATGATCGGCGCGCCGATCGAGGAGCATGGCGACATTGTCGGCGCCTTGATCGTCGATCGCCCCGACTGATGGCCGTCCGCTCGGCCGTTGCGACGAGGACGCCCGCTATCTCACCATGATCGGCACCATGGTTGGGCAGACCCTGCATCTCTACGACATCGTCACCCGCGATCGCGAAAGGCTGATGGAAGACAAGCGCCGGCTGGAGAAGGAGGCCGCGCGTCCCCACGCGCGTCAAGGCGAACAGGCGCTGATCGGCATTGTCGGCGCGAGCCCGGCGATCCGCCATGTGTTCGCCCAGATCAATGTCGTCGCCCGCACCCACACCACTTTGCTGCTGCGCGGCGAATCCGGCACAGGCAAGGAGTTGTTCGCCCGCGCGGCCCATGACCTGTCGCCGCGCAAGGACGGCCCCTTCGTCCGCCTGAACTGCGCCGCGCTGTCCGAAAACATGCTTGAATCCGAACTGTTCGGACATGAGAAGGGCTCCTTCACCGGCGCGCTCGGCAAACATAAGGGACGTTTCGAACTGGCGGACAAGGGAACGCTTTTCCTCGACGAAATTGGCGAGATTTCGTCGAATTTTCAGGCCAAGCTGCTGCGGGTCCTGCAGGAGGGCGAATTCGAGCGCGTCGGCGGATCGCAGACCCTCAAGGTCGATGTGCGCTTTGTCTTCGCCACCAACAAGAATCTCGAAGCTGCAGTGGAATGCGGCTCCTTTCGCTCCGACCTCTATTACCGCATCAATGTCGTCTCCATCCTGCTGCCGCCCTTGCGCGAACGTCCCGAGGACGTGACGCTGCTGGCGCAGGAATTCCTGCGACGCTTCAACGAAGAGAATGGCATGATGAAGCGGCTAACTCCGGCCGCCCTGCGCCAGTTGCAAGGCTGCCGGTTTCCCGGAAATGTGCGGGAACTGGAGAATTGCGTGCGCCGCGCCGCGGCGCTGTCTCGCGAGGACGCGATCGGCGACGGGGATTTCGCCTGCAATGACGCTTCCTGCCTGTCCTCGGTCATGTGGCGCGACTTCAGGCCGGCGCCCGGGGCGGCGCTGGCGACGTCGCCTCCGGTCGCCAATCCGACGGCCACTTCCGTGACGCGGCGGCCTTCTTATGGCGGTTTTGGGGGCGTTCCCGAGCGCGAAAAACTGATCGGCGCCATGGAAAGGGCAGGTTGGGTGCAAGCCAAGGCGGCGCGCTTGCTGAACATCACGCCCGCGCCAGGTCGCCTACGCGCTCGGCAAACATCACATTCCCATCAAGAAATTCTAGAAACCCGCCGCGCGTGTCGCATTTCAAACGCGGGCCGTGGCGAATTCAACGATTTCCTGCGAAACCGCCCGCCAATTGCGCTGGCACGAGCCTTGCTCCTTTTTGAGCGCTTTCGCGCCCGCCGGCTTTCGGTTCGTTCCCGTCGATCCAGCCGCGCGCGGGCCAGGTTTGAGGAGACTATCGATGTCCTACAAAATCATCGCTTCGCAATGCACGGGCTGCAGCCTCTGCGAATTCGAATGCCCCAATGCGGCGATCAAGATGAAGGGCGACACGTTCATCATCGATCCCAAGAAGTGCACGGAATGCGAAGGCCATTTCGACCACGCCAAATGCGACGAAGTCTGCCCGGTTCCGGGCACCTGCGTCAAGGCCTGACGGCTTTCCCGCGCCGACGCTGACAGCCGGCGCGGGCCGCTCTGACGCGACACAAGATCGAAAAACCCGCCGACCTCGGCGCCATCGAAGAAAGTCCATCCATGAAGATCATGATCCGGCGCGGCGAGAACGGGCTTTCGATTTACGTCCCGAAGAAGGATCTCGAGGAGCCAATCGTCGAATCCGAATTCGAAACCCTGTGGGGCGGCTGGATCAAGATCGCCAATGGCTGGGTGCTGGACCTGCCGGAGATGGCCGCCGACACCAGGCTGCCGATCACCATCGAGGCGAAGAAGCGGGCTGAGGAGGAAGCATGAACGCGCCAATCCTGGACGAGGATTTCCTGAAACCCGCAGATGCGGAATCCCTGCTGGCCGATCTCGCGAAGCAATTGCGCGCCGGCCGGATCATTCCCTATCTCGGTCCGGGGCTGGCGCAATTGTCCAAGCCTTCAATTCCCCTGACTCCCGAAGACCTCGCGGGCTTCTTCGCCGCCAAGGTCGCGCTGCCGCGCCGCGCCAAGGGCAACGCCTGGGCCGCCGCGCAGCATATCGAAAGCTTCAAGCATCGCGCGACCGTGGTGAAGCTGATGAGCGAGGCTTTCGCTGCGCCGGTCGAGCCCGCGCCGCTGCTGCGTTATCTGGCGTCTCTGCCACTGCCGATGATCGTTGACACTTGGTATGACAGCGCGACGCGGGCTGCCTTGCAGGGGCGCAGCGATTGGGGCGAGGCGCAAGGGATCAGCCGCGCCGGCATCGGCGAGGATCGCTGGTATCGTTTCTATGATTCCACCGGAGCGGAATCGAACCGCGCCGAAGCCGAGGGCTGGAAGACCTTGCTCTACAAGCCGCATGGCGGCGTGACTCCGGCGAAGAATTTCCTGATCTCGGACGCCGACTATGTCGAGGTCCTGACGGATATCGACATCCAGACGCCGATCCCGGACGTGGTCAAGAATCGGCGCACCGATCGCCATTTCCTGTTCATCGGTTGCCGCTTCCACGACCAGATGCTGCGCACTTACGGGCGGCAGGTCACCAAGCGCTCGGCGACGCCGCATTACGCGCTGGTTGATCCCGAAAGACTGACGCTGAACGAGCGCCGCTTCTTCGCCACCGAGCAGATCGTTCCGATCGCCGTTTCCCTGCAGCGCGCCTGCGAGATCCTGATGGCGTGATTTCTTTCTCCCGCAGCCTGAGGGAGCCGCTCGCGGCTCCCTTTTTTTATGCCGCAAAAACTCTTGTCGGTTTTGCAACAGGAAGAAAAGCGCCCGGGTTTTCTGTGCGCAAGCCGACAGGTGGGCCACGAGGATCGTTATAAGATATTGAAAATATAATGAAAAAAAATTTGGTAAGTCGTGGCACATGCGTTGCTATTCCAGTCCCAGATCATGAACGCGAGGGTTGGACATGGATGATTCATCGGCACATCTCGAAGCGGGCGAAATCGGCGCCGGCGTCGATCTCGACGCGGTGATGCAGCAGGTCGCCGAACACAAGGGCTGCGGCACGTCTGGCGGCGCCAGCAAGGCCAGCTGCGGCTCCAGCGACGGGCAAAACGACATGCCTCCCGAAATCTGGGAGAAGGTGAAGAACCATCCCTGCTACAGCGAAGAGGCGCATCATCACTACGCGCGCATGCATGTCGCCGTGGCGCCCGCCTGCAACATCCAGTGCAATTACTGCAATCGCAAATATGATTGCGCCAATGAATCGCGTCCCGGCGTGGTCAGCGAAAAGCTGACGCCGGAACAGGCGGCGAAAAAAGTGCTCGCCGTCGCCTCGACCATCCCGCAAATGACGGTGCTCGGCATCGCCGGTCCCGGCGATCCGCTCGCCAATCCGGCGAAGACCTTCAAGACCTTCGAGCTGATTTCGAGGACCGCGCCTGACATCAAGCTGTGCCTCTCGACCAACGGCCTGGCGCTGCCCGACCATGTCGACACCATCGCCAGCTACAATGTCGATCACGTCACCATCACCATCAACATGGTCGACCCGGAAATCGGCGCGAAAATCTATCCCTGGATCTTTTACAAGCACAAGCGCATCGAGGGCGTCGAGGCGGCGCGGATCCTCTCCGAACACCAGCTGCGCGGCCTCGAAATGCTGACCGAGCGGGGCATTCTCTGCAAGGTCAATTCGGTGATGATCCCCGGGGTCAACGACCAGCATCTCGTCGAGGTCAACAAGGCGGTCAAATCGCGCGGCGCCTTCCTGCACAACATCATGCCGCTGATCTCGGCGCCCGAGCATGGCACGGTGTTCGGCCTCACCGGCCAGCGCGGACCCTCGGCGCAGGAGCTGAAAGCGCTGCAGGACAATTGCGAAGGCGAGATGAACATGATGCGGCATTGCCGCCAGTGTCGCGCCGACGCCGTAGGCCTGCTGGGCGAGGATCGCTCGGAGGAATTCACCACTGACAAGATCATGGCGATGGAAGTCAATTACGACCTCGAGGGCCGTAAGGCTTATCAGGCCGTGGTCGAGAAGGAGCGCGTCGCAAAGGTCGAGGCGAAAAACGAAGAGGTCGCCAAGCTCGCAAGCCTGGAAAGCGACATCAAGGTGCTGACCGCCGTGGCGACCAAGGGCCAGGGCCTGATCAACGAGCATTTCGGTCATGCCAAGGAGTTCCAGATTTACGAACTTTCGACCTCCGGCGCCAAGTTCGTCGGTCACCGTCGCGTCGATCTCTACTGCCAGGGCGGTTTCGGCGACGAAGATTCCCTGGAGACGGTGATCCGCGCGATCAACGATTGCCATGCGGTTTTCGTGGCGAAGATCGGCGGCTGTCCGAAAGCGGACCTGACCAAGGCCGGCATCGAGCCGATCGATGAATTCGCGCATGAATTCATCGAGAAATCAGCGATCACATGGTTCAAGGCCTATCTCGAAAAGGTGGCGAGCGGCGAAATCGTCCACAGCGTTCGTGGCGACGCGGAAATACGCCAGGGCGCGCTGATCGAGACTCATGAGGAATGGGACGAAAGGAAAGTCTGCAATGGCGTATAAAATCATCGCATCGCAATGCACCAATTGTACGGCTTGCGAAGCGGAATGTCCCAACGTGGCCATCTCGGAAAAGGGCGGAACCTTCGTCATCGATCCGAAGAAATGCACCGAATGCGTCGGGCATTTCGATGTGGCGCAATGCCTCGCGGTCTGCCCCGTCGACAATACCTGCGTGATCGACCCCAACTATCCCCGTTATCAAGCTCCCTGAGGACAACATGAACTTCACGATTACTCCCAAAGCCGCGAAATTCATGCGCATGATGGTGATGGCCGACGGCGGCCCGCAGGCGGGTTTCCGCCTTGCGGTCAGCCCCGGCGGCTGTTCGGGGCTGGCGGCGGATATTTCGGTCAAGGCGGAGCCGGAAAAAGGCGACGCGGTGGTGGCGCGCGACGGCGTAAAGCTTTTCCTGCCGGCGGAAAGCCGCCTCCTGCTGGAAGGGGTGACCATCGACTTCACCGACACGCCGGCGAAGACGGGCCTGGTCTTCCAGGATCCCAAGGCCACGACCTGCAGCAGCCACGCCGGCTGAACGCGTTCGAGGACCAGATGAGACCGGCGGTTCGACGGGGCGGGGAGACCTCATGCTCCAGTGAGGACTCCCTGCTGTCGCACCCCCTGTTCGGCGGCGGACTGCCGCCGCAGGCCGAGCAGCAACTGCAGCAGGCCGGCCTGTCCTACCAGCACGACGCCATCGCCGAAGACCACCTTCGTCGGGCGCAGGACATGGCGCCCGATCATTTCGCCGTGCTGATCGGCTTCTACCGCTTCTATTTCTACAAGGGCCGGCTGGACGAGGCGCTGGGCCTGGCCAGGATCTGCCTCGCCAAGGCGGCGCGCGAAAAGAATTTCCCCGCCGACTGGCGCGACATGCGCGCAGGCTATGCGGATTTCAGCTGTTACGACGATATTCTGGCGCGCTTCTTCATGTTTTGCCTGAAGGGCTACGCCTATCTCAACATGCGCCTGGGCGATCTGGCGGAAGGCCGCGCGGCGGTCGAAAAACTGCTCGAACTCGACCCTGGCGACAAGATCGGGGCCCGACTCTTACTCGACGTTCTTCAGCGCGCGGACCAGCAAGATGCAGAAGATGATGAATGACGACATCGAGGAAACCATCGACTGGCAGGGAAACCCCGTCGATTGCGCCTCCTGCGCGCATCTGGACATGAATGCGACAGGCAAATGTCGGCTTTCGCACGCCTGCGTCAACGATCGCTACGCGCGCCGCATCGACCGCTTCTTCAACTGGAATCCGCATCTGGCCAACGGCTATGTCGCGCATCCGCACTTCGAGGTGCGGGCGATCGCCGCCAAGCACGCCGCGGTCTTCGTGCTGTTGCCGCTGCTCGACGACCCCGAGGAGACGGTGCGCTGGAACGCCGCGCGTCGCCTGCCGAAGAAGCACATCCTGAAGCTGCGCCACGACCCGCACCGCGAAGTGCGCATCCGAATCGTGTCGCTGCTTGAGGACGCCGATCTGGTCCCGATGTTGCAGGACGAGGATTACTACGTGCGCCTCGTGATCGCGCGGCGGTTGGCGCCCGAGTTGCTGGAATGGATGCTGCATGATGCGGAAGCGGAAGTGCGGCGCGTGGTGGCGCAAAGGGCGCCCGACGCCATGCTGATGCGCATGGCCGGCGACCCGGAGGCGCGGGTGCGGCTGGAAGTGGCCCGGCGGCTGGAGCCTGGGAAACTGGCGCAGATGCGGGACGATCCGGACTGGCGCGTCCGCTTCGAGGCTGCGAGCCGCCTGCCGACGGAAAGCCTGGGCGATCTCGCCGTCGACTCCGACGACATGGTCAGGGAAATGGCGGTTTCGCGCTCCGCGCAATGAAAGGAAGGAGGGTCGGTTATGGGCAATATCGTTCGTGACAGCGACGTGGTGGAAATCACCCGGCCGCCTTACTTCAATTTCGGCGAAAAGGTGAGAGCCAAGCGGGTGATCCGCAATGACGGGACCTATGCCGGCAAGGAAATCGGCGACGTCCTCTGCAGGAAGGGCGAAATCGGCTACGTCGTCAGCATCGGCACATTCCTGCAGCAATTCTACATCTACGCCATCGAATTCGTCGAAAGCGGCAATCGCGTCGGCATGAAACGCAAGGAACTGGAAGCCGCCCATCCTCGTGAGGAGGAGGAGGAGGATATTCCCCTGCCAGAGGAGCTTTCCGCATGATCGAGCCGCGCCGCCCGAAATATCAGTGGGGCCAGCAAATCCGTTGCACCGTCGATCTGATCAATGACGGCTCCTATCCCAATGCGGCGGAAGATGCGCTGCTGGTCGCAGCCGGCGGCGTGGGCGAGATCGTGCAGGTCGGCGCCCATGTCGATTCCAATACGCCGATCTATCTCGTCGATTTCGAGCAGAAATATGTGATCGGCTGCCTCGAAGAGGAAATCACGCCGCTCTGAGCGGCCACTGGAGAAGTAGAAATGGCGATCAAGCCGGAAGAGTTGCAGGAAATCGAGAAGCTGCTGGAAGGAGCGCTGGCCGACGCCGCGACCTTCGCGGCGCTGCGGAAGCAATTCCCGCATCTCGCCTGGTCGCGCTGCGACGCTTCCGACGTGATCGAAGAACCCTTCCGCTCCTTCTCAGCCATCGACCTGCATCTGCTCGACACCAGCAATCATTGCCCTGTCGTGGTCAGCGATCCCTCGGCGGCCTCGGGCCTGATCGTCGCCGCTCGGAGCGCCAAATGACCGAGTATGACTATAGCGACGAAGGCGAAGGGGAATATATCGAGATCCCCGATGAGCCGATTCTGCTGTCCGACCCCGACCTGACTGCGGAAGAACTTGCGGCGGTCGAGGCGGTGCTGCGGTCGCCGGGTCTCTCCAGCGGTCCCGTGGTCGAAGCCTTCGAGAAGGCTTTCGCCGCCTATGTCGGGCGTCGCTACGCCATCGCCGTTCCCTCGGGAACGCTTGGTCTCTATCTCATTCTCGCGGCCTATGGCGTGGGGCCTGGCGACGAAGTCGTCGCGCCCTCCTATTCCTTTCGCGAATGCGCCCAGGCGATTGCGGCGATCGGCGCCACGCCGGCCTTCGCTGACATCGACTATTGGTCGGGCTGCCTGACGGCGGCCAAGGCGGAGCTGAAATTGACCGACAAGACGCGGGCGCTGGTCGCGGTCAATGTCAACGGCCATCCCGCCGACTGGACATCGTTGCGGGCGTTGGCGGACAAGGCCGGCCTGCCGCTGATCGAGGATTGCAGCGAGTCGATCGGCTCACGCTACAAGGATGGTCTCGTCGGAACGTTCGGCGACGTCAGCTTCTTCGATTTCTCCCAGCCGTCGCCCCTGATCTGCGGCGAGGGCGGCATGGTCGTGACCGACAACGTCGACCTGGCCATGGCGATCAGGCGCCGCCGCTCCCACGCGCTGGAAGAGCGCGGCTCGGTGGCCGTAACGGCAGCGCCGGCGCTGCAGGCGAGGATGAGCGACATTTCCGCCGCGCTCGGCATGGTGCAGCTGTCGCGGATCGACGAAATCCTCGGCAAGCGGCGCGCGATCGAGGCGGCCTATGTCCGGCAGGTCCAGACCTTCGAGGGAATCAAGCCGCCCTATGTCGCGGAGGAGGTTACCGAGCTTCACTGGTTCCTCTATGTCGTGCATCTCGGCACGCGTTTCGCCAAATCGAGCCGCGACGCCATTGTCGAGGATCTCGCGCTCGAACAGATCGAGGCGGCTGCCTACAGCAATCCACTGCATTTGCAGCGCTATTACGCCGACCGCGGTTTCCGGCGCGGAGATCTGTTCGTGACGGAGAAAGTCGCGGACCGGGCGGTGGCGCTACCCTTCCACTCCCATCTCAGCGAAGACCAGATCGAATTCATCGTCGCGACCATGAAGGATGCGTCGATCAATATCGGGGCGGGGGCGGCGATCTACTGATCGTCTCCGGCGCCCCGTTCTCACGACAGAAAACGAGGAAAAATTCTCATGTCCCTGATTACCCTGGTCCCTTCGGGCAAGACGGTCGAAGCCGCCGAAGGTATGTCGATCCTGGCGGCGATCCTGCTGGTCGACCCGGATTTCCCGCACAAGTGCGACGGCAACGCCAAATGCGGCTCCTGCCATATCTCCTTGCTCGAAGGCCGCAAGGGCGTCTCGAAGATCAGCCGCGAAGAAAATGAAATGCTCGACACGCTCGTCGGCGTCGGCTCCAAGTCGCGGCTCGCCTGCCAGGCCAAGGTGCTCGGAACCGAAGACATCAAGGTCGAAATTTTGAAGCTCTAAAACGAGGAGAATGAGAGATGGGCGATATCGTGATCCACGCACGTTATGCTGAGGACGGCACAATCCGAGAAATCGGCGAGCGGCCCGAAGGCCTGACCGGACAGCAATGGTTCAATTTCCTGTGCAAGCAGGCGCCGCAGACGGCGCAGCCCCTGGCGGGCGGGCGCATGGTGTTTCGCCTTGCTACGGCGGAGCTTGAGGCGCTGCAAACTGCGGCCAAGGCGGCGTAAGTCGGTTCCTTCGGCAAGCAAACCCGCCGGGCGCGAGAGGGCGCCGGCGGGTTTTGCATGTCAGGCTGCCGCCAGCGCCTGCGCCGCGTCGCGCTTGATGCGCTCCACCATGGAGCGCAGTCCGTTGGAGCGCTGCGGCGTCAAATGCTGCTCAAAACCGAGGCTGCGAAACAGCTGCTGGGCGTCGGCCTCGATGATGTCTTTCGCGGGGCGCCCGGAGAAAAAGGTCAGGGTGAGGAAGACAAGGCCGCGCACGATATGGGCGTCGCTGTCGCCGAGGAGTTTCAGGGCCGGCGCGCCGTCGGGGCCGCGCTCGACGCTGGTTTGCAGCCACACCTGGCTGGCGCAGCCGCGCACCTTGTTGGCCTCGTTATGCGCTTCTTCAGGCAGGGGCTCGAGCTCGCGGCCGAGTTCGATCAGATAGCGGTAGCGATCGTCCCAATCGTCCAGAAACTCGAAATTCTCGATGATCTCGTCAATGGTCATTCCCAGGGTCATCCTCTTGTGCGTCTGCCGCTTTATCATGCAAGAAACGCGCATCGCGCGCCTTTGTCGAGAATTTTGACGGCGCCATTTTCGCCCTTGCCGGAAAATGGCGCCGTGTCGCGGGTGCGACAAGGGGCCTGTCAGGTCGCAGTCGCAACAGGGCGGCCCAAAAGCTCAGGCCGATAGCCTTCCTCGCGCAGCACCTGCGAAACGGCTGGCCGGGCCAGCATGGCGCGATAATGCGCCAGCAGGTTCTTTGGCAGGGCAATGTCAGTCTTGTCGGCCCAGAAGGCGACATAGAACAGCACGGCGTCGGCCACGGAGAAATCGCCCGCGATCCAGCTTTTCCCGTCCAGGGTCTTGTCGATTATGGCGAAGCCTTTCACCACCAGCGCGCGGCCCTGCGCCTTGATCGATTCGTGCAGGGCGGAGTCGGCGCAGAAGTTCCCCGGCGCGAAAATGCGGGCGAAACCATGTCCGTGCAGCGAACCGGCGACAAAGCTCATGGCCTCGATGGCGCGGGTCTCGTCCTCGATTTCCTTCGGCCACAGTTTTCCGCGCCCGCGCGCGCGGCCAAGCCAGTAGGCGATGGCGGGGACTTCGGTCAGAACGGAGCCGTCCGGACGCATCAGCGCTGGGATGTTGGCCTTGGGATTGATGGCGAGATAATCAGGCTTGAACTGGTCGCCTGCGGGCAGGCTGACGATATGGGCCTCGAAGACCTCCCCCAGTTCTTCGAGAATGATGTGGATCGCGGTCGAGCACGAGCCGGGCGTCATATAGAATTTCATGTTCATGGCTCTGTCCGCTCCTGTCGCGTCGTTCCCATGGCATGGTTCATGCAAAACTCATGGCAGAAGGAACCCGGCATGAGCGACGCGAAGGAAGGGCAGGCGCCCGAGGAAGTCTTTGTCATCTGTTCCGCCAGCGACATCGACAGCGGCGCGGCGAAGGCGTTCGACCTCATGCACGTTGATGATGAGGGAACGCCCAGGCCGTTCCGCATCCTCGTGGCGAAGAACGGAAGCGGCGAATTCTTCGCCTATCGCAACTCCTGCCCGCACCAGGGCGCGTGGCTCAATATCGGCGCCGGAACCTTTTTCGACGAAAGCGGCGCCTTGTTGAAATGCGGCCGGCACGGGGCGAAATTCGAGATCGAGACCGGCAAATGCGTCTCCGGCGAGTGCGAGAACGGGCAACTGCAGATTGTCCCCTTGCTGGTGCTGGACGGCGATGTCTGCATACACAGCGTGAAGCTGGTCGAGGAGGACGGGCTCGGCGGTCATTGGGACGACATGGACGAAACCATGGAAATCACCATTCCGGGCTGAAAATGATCGAAAAGAACTGGAATTGCCGCTATTTCCTCGCCACGTCAGGCGTGAAACTGCCATTGAAGCTGGTCAACGAGATCGATCCGGGCGCGCTCAGCAATCGCAACACTTATCTGCGCGCGCATTACGACGCGGAGGGAAACTTGCGGCGGTTCGAGAAAATGGTCTATGGCGAGGTGGAGCTGACGCATATCTACGACTATGACGAGGGCGGACATTTGCGGCGGGCGGAAATCGTCATGCTGGACGAGGAGCCCACGATCCTGACCATTCGCGGCGCGACGGTCTGATCCCGCGATTTTTGGAGTTTTTTGTGAGCGAAACCCTCGGCGATATCTCGATGTTCGACCGGATCGGCGGCGCGGTCGCCGTCGATCGGCTGGTCGAGGCTTTCTACGGCTATATGGACAGCCTGCCGGAGGCGGCGGCCATTCGCGCCATGCATGACGCCGATCTCGGCGCGATCAAGGTCGTGCTGAAGCGCTATCTTTCGGAATGGACCGGGGGGCCGAAACTCTATTCGCCGGAAAAAGGCCATCCGCGCCTGCGCCAGCGCCATATGGGCTTTGCGATCGGCGACGCCGAGCGCGACGCCTGGATGGCCTGCATGACCAGGGCGCTGGACGAATGCGTCACTGACGCGGCGGCGCGAACCGAGCTTGAAGGCAACATCCGCAAGCTTGCCGACTGGATGCGCAACCAGGCGTAGCGCAAAAAAATCCGCCGTTTTCCGATCGAACCGGGGCTTGATGCGTTGCGAAGGACGGGTCATGCTCGAGGTCAAGCGCGCCCGGCCGCCCAGCGCCAGCAATAAGCGCGTCGAACGGAGGAAAAGATGAAGCGACTGTCGCTCGCCCTGGCGTATCTGCTCTGCCTCGCCTTCGCGCCTTTCGCCCGCGCGGAAGACATGATCGTGGAAAAGCGCGTGTTCGAGATGCCTGAACTCGCCACCCTCTCCGGCAAGACGATCAGGAACGTCAGGGTTGGATGGGAGGCCTACGGAAAGCTCAACGCCGACAAATCCAACGCCATCCTGGTGGCCCATTATTTTACCGGCAACAGCCACGCCGCCGGCAAATACGCCGCTGGTGACGCCGCCCCCGGCTATTGGGACGCGATCATCGGGCCGGGCAAGGCCGTCGACACCAATAAATATTATGTCATCTCCGCCGACACCCTGGTCAATCTCAATCCTGGCGATCCCCATGTCACCACCACGGGGCCGGCCAGCCCCGATCCCTCAACGGGAAAACCCTATGCGATGAGCTTTCCGGTGGTGACCATCGGCGATTTCGTCAATGTGCAAAAGGCGCTGGTCGACAGCCTCGGGATATCAAAACTCCATGCGGTCATGGGCGCTTCGATGGGCGGGCTGCAGACCTATGAATGGGCGGCCTCCTATCCCGACCGGGTCGAGCGCATCATTCCCGTCATCTCAGCGGCCACGCCGCATCCCTGGCTGATCGCCTGGACGAACATCTGGGCCAGCCCGATCCTGCTCGATCCCAAATGGAATGGCGGCGATTATTATGGCAAGTCGCCTCCGGTCGACGGGCTCCGCTTGGCGCTGAAAATCGTCACGCTGCAAGCGCTTTATACCCAGTGGGCCGATCAGAAGGCCGGCGTGGCCTGGGCCGACGAGACGAAGAATCCGCTCGACGGCTTTGATGCGAAGTTCAAGATCGAGACGATGCTCGACGGCGCCGCCGCGGCGCGCGTCAAGGCCGCCGACGCCAATCATTTCCTCTATCTGGTCAAGGCCAACCAGACCTTTTTCCCCGGCGCGGCGGGGGGCGCCAAAAACGCAGCGGAGGGGATCAAGCGGATCAAGGCCAAGACCCTGATCCTCTATTCGCCGAACGACCAGATCTTCCAGCCCGAATGGATCAAGGAGACGGAAACAGCCATCCGCGCCAATGGGACGGAGGTCGAAATCGCCGAAATCCAGGGCCCCCTCGGCCATTACAACGGCGTGGCCAATATCGCCCCGCTCGGCCCGAAGATCGCGGATTTTTTACAGCGATAAGGGAATGGCGCAAATCGGCGGCGGGAAGCGGACGGCCGCGAACGACGGCGGCAAGGGCGGCTTGGCACAAAATTGCCGACGCTGCCGTCGAAGCGCAAGTCCGGCGCAAGGTCAGACATGCTAAATCGTATTGTGGTCGATCTCTAGCCGATCGCGGATGCTAACTTGATCCCGGTCGATGAACTGGGATTTTTTCTTTGCAATTCGCAGTTGGCCGAACTGTGCAAGGTAGCGCTAATACGCGTTGCAACTCGAATCCCTTGATGGCCTATGACTTCTCGCCTGTTCACGCCCGCCGCTCTTGTTGGTCTCCTTGAGCAACATGTTACGCCAACCTTTGTTCTCGACGAACAAGGCCGCGTCGCCGTGTGGAACAAGGCCTGTGAGATGCTGACGGGGTTGGACGCCGCCTCCGTTGTCGGCACTTCCGATCATTGGAAAGCCTTCTATACGACCCCGCGCCCCTGCCTCGCCGATCTCGTTCTCACCGACAAGATCGAAGCCGTCACTGAACTCTACTCGACGTTCTCGCACTGTACGACAAGCGAAACGGCGATTTCAGTCGACATTTGGTGCAACCTCCCCTTGACTGGGCGGCGCGCCTATCTCACGGCCGTCGCAACGCCCATCTACGATACCGACTGGCAAATCATCGGCGTGATGGAAACTGTGACCGACAATACGCGCGTCATGGACGTCGAAACCCAATTGCGCGATCTCGCCGGCGTCGATGGCCTGACAGGTCTGGCCAACAGGCGAATATTCAACGCCACGCTCGCCAAGGAATGGAGGCGATCGATCCGGTCCGGCATCGCGCTGTCGCTTCTCATGATCGATATCGACCATTTCAAGCAGTATAATGACAGCTTCGGCCATCAGGGCGGCGACAAATGTTTGGTCGCAGTCGCTCAGAGCATCGCTGAGAGTGTTCAGCGCGCCGGTGACTTCGCAGCTCGCTACGGCGGCGAAGAATTCGCGGTTATCCTGCCAATCACAGATGAGGCCGGCGCCCGAGGCGTCGCCGAAGATATCCGCGCCCGCCTGGAGCAGCGCGCCATAAACCATCCATTGAGCAGCGTCGGCCCGCACGTAACAGTCTCTATCGGCAGGGCGACCATGACTCCCATGGCCGATGAGCAGCCCGAAAAGATTGTATCCCTGGCCGACATGGGCCTCTATCAAGCGAAAAGTCTCGGCAGAAACCGAGTGTGCACTTGCGACGAGGGGCGGTTTGGCGTGTTGAAAACGGTCGCTTTGCCGGGAAGCCAAAATAACTTCGCAGGCTGAATGAATTACGCGGACCGGCGCGCGAATGATCATCCTCGCGCGCAAGCGCCGCGCGGGTGCCTTCAAGCGGGGTGTCGGAGTCGATCGGTTTTACTAGAAAATCGAACGCTCCAAGCTTCGTCGCCTCGATTGCAAACGTAGCTGCGCTCACATACCTGAGCAATCGGGATACTTCCGGCGGCTCAGCGTCGTCTTCAGTGCGCGGTTTGGATGGCCTGCGACAATTTGCCTATTTATATTGAGCGTCAAAAGTGGTCAATTGGTCGTAAAATCTGGATCGCATGTTTGATAGGTTGATCATTCATGAATGATATACTTGACAAAATCTTCATCGAGCAGGCCGACATTGACGTCGATACACTTGCTAATTTGGGCCCTCTTCGGCCTCTAGCGGGTGTTTGGGAAGGCTCGAAAAGCCTGGACGTTAATCCATTCATCGGCGGCGAGCGGCGGCAGAGATACGTCGAGCACATCGAACTTCAACCAATCGATCCCCAGTCCAATGGCCCGCAACTCTTCTATGGCCTCCGCTACCACAGCCATATTGTGAAGCCGGGCGAGGTGGAGACCTATCACGACCAAGTCGGTTACTGGCTGTGGGAACCCGCGACTGGATTGCTCACCCATACCCTGACCATTCCCCGAGGCCAAACTGTCCTCGCATCTGGCCGCGCAGCTGCGGACTCTTTGCGTTTTGAAGTTTCGGCAGCTCGGGGTTCGACGGTGAACGGCATCTGCTCCACACCGTTTCTTGAAGAGGCATTCCGTACAGACTCGTTCACGATGACCGTGACGATCAATTCGGACGGCACATGGTCTTACTTCGAAGACACCGTGCTGAACATACAAGGGCGTGATCAACCGTTTCATCACACCGATAAAAACACGCTCAGCCGGATCGCGGAGGCAACGCCGAATCCTCTCGCTCTGAGTTCTTCCGAATAAAGAAAATTGTCATGCGAAATATAGTCAGCGCACCAGTATTCCTATCAACAGGAGGACCGGTTCGCGCCCATGAGCAGGCGTTCGCCACCGCACGCTGAATCGTCTCCTTTGAGCCGAACGCGGTCATCGTATCAAGGCCGAAGTATTATCATAATAGCTAAAGCGGCACGCCGAAAAAATCTTCTTCGTCGCCGCCCCAGACGCAATGCAGATTGAAGGCATTGCGCCAGATTTGCTGTTCGGCTGCAGCGGCTTCCCGATAGCCGAGCGCGCCCTCGGGCGCATCCGCCAGGAGCCAGGCCTTGCCATTGCGCAAGAAGCGCTGCAGCGCCTTCATGTCATTGGGCCGCACCACGCATTTCGGCGCCTCGTCAACGAGAATGGTCATGGGAACCAATCCGGATCCTCCTCGCGCATCGTCGCAAAAGCGGGTTCGCGTCTTGCCATGGAATTGGCGTCAGAACCCTTCCTTGGGGCTGCCCCATGAGTGCGAGCCGGGTACGAGTTCGGCCTTGATTCCCGCCTTTTCGATATCGGCAAGCGTCTTGTAGAGCGTCGCCTCGTGGATCAGCGCCCCGGTCTTGCTCATGACGGCGACATAGCGCGCAGGCCTGTCCACTTCGCAGGCATAGCCGCCCCCGGGATCGTCCGTGCTGCGCAATGCGCCGTTCCAGTCGACGAAATAGCCTTCGCTCATCTGTCCCTCGCCTCTTCAGACCGTCTCGCCCTGCCGCGCGTGCGCGGAAATCTCCTCGCGCGCCAATTGCCGGACCCGGGCTTCCGGCACCAGAGTCTTGGTCGAGCTTGGCGATGTTCTTCACCCGCGCCAGCACGGCCGCGCCGACCTTGCCGTCGAGTTCCAGGCCGGCGGCGGCGCAGATGGAGCGCAGCGCCGCGAGGCCCGAATGCTTGCCGATCACCACCTTGTGGCGGCGGCCGAGCAGGGCCGGGTCGAGCCCCTGGTAGGTGCGCACGTCGGACAGCAATCCCGCGACATGGATGCCGGATTCATGGGTGAAGATATCGGCGCCGACAATCGGCTTCGCACGGGGAATGTTTTCGCGCGCCGCATGGGCGACAAGCCTCGCCAACCGCTCCAGCCGCGCGGGATCGACGCCCGTCCGCGCCTCGGCGGTCCGGGGCAGGGCGACGCAGACTTCCTCCAGCGGCGCATTGCCGGCGCGCTCGCCAAGGCCCAGCACCGTGACGCTGGCGTGGCTGGCGCCGGCGCGAATGGCGGCCAGCGTATTGGCGGTGGCGAGGCCGAGATCGTTATGGCCGTGGAACTCGACGGCAAGGCCGGTCTCGTCACGCAGCCGTTTGATATATTCATAGGTCGAGAAGGGATCGAGCAGGCCGAGCGTGTCGGCGAAACGGAAACGGAACACGCCGAGCCGCTCGGCGGCGCCGGCGATCAGCGCTATGTCGCGCAGATCGGCGCGGGAGGAATCCTCGCCGCCCAGCGCCACTTCCAGGCCGCGCTCGCGGGCGTAGGAAATCACCCGCGTGACGCGCTGCGCGACCTCCTGCGGTTCGGCCTTCAACTTCACCCGCATTTGCAGGCGCGACATGGGCGCGGAAATATTGACCGTCTTGACCCCGGCGCTCAGCGCGGCGTCGACGTCGGCCTCGCTCAACCGGCACCAGGCGGTGACGCGCAAGGGCAGGTTTTCCCCGACGATCGCGCCGATGGCCTCGACTTCCTCTTCGCCCATGGCCGGGGTGCCGGCCTCGATCTCGTCCACGCCGGCGGCCGCCAGTTCGCGCGCGATGGCGAGCTTTTCGGAAAGCGAGAACACCACGCCCGGCGCCTGTTCGCCGTCGCGCAAGGTCGTGTCGTTGATCGAAATCCTGTGGGAAACAGCAAGCGTCATGGCGCGCCTCACGCAATTTTCTTCTGGCGGGTTTCGGACCACAGCGGCGATTTCTCGCGCGCCGTCTCGATCAGTCCGGGAAGAATTTCGAGCACGCGGTCGATATCCGCCTCGCTCGTCTCGCGCGACAGCGAGAAGCGGATGGCGCCCTGCAAGGCGACGGGTGGGAGATTCATCGCGCGCAGCACGTGGCTCGGCTCCATCGAACCGGAGGCGCAGGCCGAACCGGAGGAGGCAGCGATCCCCGCGCGGTCGAGATGATGCAGAACGGCCTCGCCATCAGCGCAGTCGAAGGCGACATTGCAGGTGTTGGGCAGGCGTGTCGCGCCGCCATTGACCCTCACCATCGGAATCCCTGCGAGAATTCCCAGTTCCAGCCGGTCGCGGAGCTGCTTTACGCGCGCCATGTCGGCCGTCATGCAAATTTCCGCCGCCGCGCCGATGCCGATGATCCCCGGGATGTTTTCGGTGCCGGCGCGCCGCCCGCGCTCCTGCTTGCCGCCGCGAAACAGGGGCGTGAGCTTGACGCCCTTCCTGACATAAAGCGCGCCGATCCCCTTGGGCCCGTGGAGCTTGTGGCCGGACAGCGAGAGCATGTCGATGTCCGAACCCTTCAGCGCCAGCGGAAGCTTGCCGACGGCCTGCACCGCGTCGCTATGGAACAGTGCGCCCGCCTTTTTGGCGAGGGCCGCCAACGCCTCCACCGGGAAAATGACGCCGGTCTCGTTGTTGGCCCATTGGATCGTGACCAGCGCCGTCCTTTCGGACAAGGCGCTGCTGAAACCGTCGAGATCGAGCTGGCCCTGCGCATCGACGCCGATGACATGGATTTTCGCGCGCCCGGTTTTTTCCAGCCATTGGCACAGGTTGAGCACGGCCGGATGCTCTACCGCGCTGGTGACGATTTCGTTGCGCCCTGATGTCTCGAGCGCCGAAAGGATCGCGGTTGTGTTGGACTCGGTGCCCCCGGAGGTGAAGACCAGTTCATGGTCATGCTCGGCGCCGAGCAGGCTCTGCACCTTTTGCCGCGCCGCTTTCATCGCCGGGGCGACATGGGCGCCGAATTCATGGGTCGAAGACGGATTGCCGAAGGACTCGGTGAAGAAGGGCAGCATGGCCTCGACCACCTTGGGATCGACCCGCGTGGTGGCGTTATTGTCGAGATAGACCGTCGCCATGGCGCGCTCCGTGCTTATCCAGAATTCAGCCGAACGACTTTCCGCAGCCGCATTGCGACGTGGCGTTGGGGTTTTCGAAAGTGAAGCCGGATTTTTCCAGCGAGCTGACGAAGTCGACCTTCATGCCGTTCACGAGGCCGGCGGAGAGGTCGTCGATGAATATTTTCACGCCATCGGCGTCGACGACGGCGTCGCCATCGCGCGCCTCGGTCTCCAGCTCCATCTTGTAGGAGAAGCCGGCGCAGCCGCCTGCTTCGACCTGGATGCGCAACCCTTCGGCCGGCGTTTTGGCGGTGGCGAGAATGGTCCTGGCCGCGGAAAGGGCGTCGGGCGTAAGAACGATCATGAAAAGGCTCCGGGTCCGGATTTCCCACGGGGAACGTCCGGTTTTCGATGTTAGGAGCAACGAATGTGCCAAGGTCGGGAACAGATGCCGTTGAAAAATCATCGAAATTTTTGTCGCGTTTGCGACAGGACGCGGAGCCGGGCCGCCGCGCCTCGGGCAAGGTCAAACACTAAAATTTACGTAGCATCGTTTGCCGTGTTTCAGGTCTTGTTGACTTCTGACTGCTAAGATGACGTTGCGTCAAATAGCGGATTTGCTTAAATGTCTGAGCAGAATTTAGATTTTTCTTCAGATCAGGCCGCCGGCGCGCCGTGTTCGCAGCCGAGGCTCCCCCTGCCCCTGGCCCGAAGCCGCCTGGTTTTCAATGCGGCGCTGGCGTCGGTCGCGGCCTTTGGATTTATTCCCGCGGCAAGCTCCTGGGAAACCCGGTTCGGCTGGTCGCTGCTCGGCCTGTGCGTTTCCCTGCTTTGCGTGGCGATCGGGCTCATGCAGCTTTGGCCGCTGCTGTTTCCGCCAAATCTCGCCGAGTTCGCGCCCGAGGGCCTGACGGCGCCCGCCCTTTTCAAAGGCGTCATTCCCTGGACGCTGATCCGCCGCTGCGAAAAGCCAGGCGGCAAAATGGGCTCCAGCCTGCGCATTTACGTCGAAGAGGGCGCCTATGACGGCGTTACGCGCCGGGCCGTCTGGCTTTTGCGCTCCAAAACTTTCGATCTCGAACTGGCCTTTGGCAATATCGACCGCCAGAAGGCGTTCGAAGCCTGCTCCGCTTTCATCGCCGCCGCGCGGCGAGACGCGCCGGCTGGCGTCTTCGCCTACGGCCGGCGCCGGGGCGACAATACGCTTGAAACCATCCAGAAAGGCGAGGCGGCCGCGCTTTGGTTCGCAGTGCTGCTGTGCCTGCTGGTCGCCGGCCAGATGATCTATGACCATGGTTTGATCTGAGCGGGTAAACTTTCTGCGCGGAAACTTGTCGGCTTCAGCCCGCCTCGAGCAGCCGCTCGGCCTGCTCCAGCTCCACCGACACCAGTTGCGACACGCCGCGTTCGGCCTGTGTCACGCCGAACAGGCGATCCATCCGCGCCATGGTGATCGGATTGTGGGTGATGGTGATGAAGCGCGTGTCGGTCTTGCGCCGCATGTCGTCGAGCAGGTCGCAGAAGCGCTCGACGTTGGCGTCGTCGAGCGGCGCGTCGACCTCGTCGAGCACACAGATCGGCGAGGGGTTGGTCAGGAACACCGCGAAAATCAGCGACATGGCGGTCAGCGCCTGCTCGCCGCCGGAGAGCAGGGTCATGGTCGCGGGCTTCTTGCCCGGCGGCTTGGCGAGAATCTCCAGTCCCGCTTCCAGCGGGTCCTCTGATTCCACCAGTTGCAATTCCGCCGCGCCGCCGCCGAACAGCACGACGAACAGGTCGCGGAAATGCGCGTCCACCTTGGCGAAGGCGGCGAGCAGGCGCTCGCGGCCCTCCTTGTTCAGGCTGCCGATGGCGGCGCGCAACTTGCGGATCGCCTCGGTCAGATCGGACTGCTCGGCCGCCAGTTTGGTCTGCTCGTCCTCGATCGAGGCGAGTTCGTCCTCGGCGCGCAGATTGACGCCGCCCATTCGCTCGCGATCCTGCTTGAGGCTGGCGAGGCGGGTGGAGACATGGTCCATCGGCGGCGTCTCGGCGTCGGGCTCCACGCCGGCCAGCGCGTGCAGGCCCTGCGGCTGGCATTGCAGCTCTTGCACGATGTCGCGGGTCAGGAATTCCAGCCGCGCCCGCGCCGCTTCGGCCTGGGCCTCCAGACGGGCGCGGATTTCGCGCGCCGCGCTCATCGCCTCCAGCGCCGCCCGTGCCGCGCGGTCCGCTTCCGCCGTTGCGGTCTCGGCGATGGCGCGCGCGTCGGCGGCTTCCTTCTTCGCGGTCTCGGCTTCCTCGATCTTCTGGGTCAGCGCGCGCCGCTGAGCCAGGAATTCGTCTGGCGCCTCGGCCAGGCGTTCGATCTCCTCCTGCGCTTCGGCGAGCCGGTCCTCGATTTCCTCGGTCTGGATTTGCGAGCGCGCTCGCCGATCGAGCCAGGATTTCTTCTCGCGGCCGATCGCTTCGCGCCGCTTGACCCGGTTGTCTGCTTCCCGCGCAAAGGCCTGCAAGGCGGCGCGGGCTTCCGCCGCCGCCGCCCGGTCCAGCGCATTGGCGCCGCGCGTCACGTCGCGCTCGCCGAGCAGGGTCGCGGGTTCGGCGAGATTGTCGAGCGCCTCGCGGGCCTCGTAAAGCCTTTCGCGCGCCTCTTCGCAAAGTTCGTCGGCGCGTTTGCGGGCGTCCTCAAGGCTCGCGAGCTTTGATGCGACTTGCGCCTGGCGGCGCTCGGCGGCCCCGGCGTTGTCGCGCGCCTCCGCGAGCGCCTTTTGGGTCAGCCTGCGTCGCCTGTCGGGCGCGCTGGTCGGCTTCCGCCGCCGCAATCGCTGCTGCCTGTGCGGCTTCCGCCTTGATCTCCAGCTCATCGACTCTTTCGCGCGCCGCTTGCGCTTCGATCTTCAGGTCGCCTAGCCGGTTCTTCTCGCTCAGGCGGCGCGCGGCGGCGGTCGGGGCTTCGGCGCCTTGGGTAAAGCCGTCCCAGCGCCAGAGATCGCCCTCGACAGAGACCAGACGCTGGCCGGCCTTGAGGTGCTGGCGCAGCGCGGGGCCCTCGGCCCGGGAAACCAGGCCGATCTGCGCGAGGCGGCGATAGAGCGCCGCGGGCGCGCTGACCCAGTTGGTCAAGGGCGCGGCGCCCGCGGGCAGGGCGGGATCGCCGCCGCTCTGGGTGACGGTCCAGTGGACGGGGGCGTTGTCGTCGTCGGAAGCGTCGAGGTCTTCGCCCAGCGCCGCGCCGAGCGCCGCCTCGTAGCCCTTGGCGACGACGATGCGGTCCAACACGGCCGGCCAGGGGCCGGAGCCCGATTGCAGCAGGTTTTCGAGGGTCCGCGCCTCTGTCTCCAGCTTTTGCGCCTGTCGCTCGGCCTCGGCCAGCGGCCCGCGCAGGTAGGTTTCTTCGTCGCGGGCGAGCGCAAGCGCGGTTTCGGCGGCCAGCGCCTCTTCCTCGGCTTGCGCCGCGGCGTCGAGCAGGCGCTCTGCCTCGGCCAGCGCCTCGGCGAGATCGGCGTCATTGTCGACGCCTGCGCGCATCTCGTGCGATTTCATCGGCGAGGCGGGCGCGCTCGGATTCGTAGCGCTGGTAAGTCTGTTCCTCGCGACGCGCGGCTTCTGCTGAAAGCGTTGCGCTGGGCCTCGGCGTTGGCGAAGGCGTCCTGCGCCGCCTCCAGCGCCTTTTCCGATTCGCGCAGCTTCTCCTCGGCCCGCTCGCATCTCTGGCGCGCCTCTTCGGCCAGATCGGCCTCGTCCTCGGAGGCGCCGGAGAGGTCGAGGTCTTCCGACTCGAGCCGCTCCAGGGCGTGCGGCGGCGTCGTCGTAATGGGCGCGTTCGCGCGCGAGGTCGGCGGCGAGCTGCGAAATGCGGCGCTCGAGCTCGGCCTTGCGTTCGCCGGCGCGCTTTTCCTCGCCCTCCAGAGCTTCGCGGGCGAGCACCAGCCTTTGCAGCGCGGCGCCGGCCTGCGATTCGGCGTCGCGCAGCCCCGGCAGGGCGTGGGCGGCAAGGGCCTGCAAACGGGCGGTCTCGGCCTGGATGCGGGTGCGCTCGGCAAGCTCGAGCAGGTTGGCCTCGAACTGGCTTTGCGTCTCGGCGGCTTCGGCTTTGGCCTGGCCGAAGGCGATCAGCGCGATCAAGCGCCTCGTGGCGGCGGATTTCGGCGGCGAGGGTGCGATAGCGCGCGGCCTGGCGCGCCTGGCGACGCAGCGAATTCGGCCTGGGCGCCGATCTGCTGCAGCACGTCCTCGAGACGGACGAGGTTTTCCTCCGCGCCCTTCAGCCGCAATTCGGCCTCGTGGCGGCGGGAATGCAGGCCGCCAATGCCGGCGGCCTCCTCGAGAATGCGGCGGCGGGCCTGGGGCTTGGCGGCGATGATCTCGCCGATCTGGCCCTGCCGCACCATGGCCGGCGAGCGGGCGCCGGAGGAGGCGTCGGCGAAGAGGAGTTGTACGTCTCTCGCGCGGACCTCTTTGCCGTTGACGCGATAGGTCGAGCCCTGGTCGCGCTCGATGCGGCGGGTGATTTCGAGAACGTCGGAATCGTTGAAGACGGCGGGCGCGGAGCGCAGCGAATTGTCGAGCACCAGCCCGACTTCGGCGTGGTTGCGCGCCGGGCGCGAATTGGAGCCGGAGAAGATGACGTCGTCCATGCCGGAGGCGCGCATCTGCTTGTAGCTGCTCTCGCCCATCACCCAGCGCAGCGCTTCGACAAGGTTGGATTTGCCGCAGCCGTTCGGACCCACGACGCCGGTCGAGGCCCGGCTGGATCGCAAATTCCGTCGGCTCCACAAAACTCTTGAAGCCGGTCACCCGCAGCTTTTCAAACTTCATCCGCTTTCGTCACGCGCTGTCCCGAGAGGAACAAGGCGCCATGCGGCGCGCAGAATCAAGCGCGGCGGGGATGAAAGCTGGGGAAAAGAAACGGCGATGGCTCGCGCCTCACGTCAGTCCTTGCGCCACACGAACAGCGAACTGAGCGTGAAATTCCATACCGAGCCCATGATCACGCCGGCCAGGGCCGAGAGCGAGACCACCGGATAGAGGTTGTAGAGCCAGTGTGGCGACGCCGACATTGGCCACCGCGCCGAAGGCGCAGACGACATAGAAATAGAGCAGGCCGCGCAACAGCGGCCCAAAGCCCTTCAGCTTGGCGTCGCGATAGGTGATCGCGTTGTTGATGAAGAAATTGCTGGTCATCGCCACGATGACGGCGATGCTCTGCGCCACGGCGAAAGTCACGCCGGGAATCGCCAGCGCCAGCATGGACCGTCGCCATGTGAATGGCGACGCCGCTGGCGCCGACCAGGGCGAAGAAGATGAAGCGCACCGGAATGCGCCCGCCGCTGGCCTTGTTGAGCATGAGTCCGAGAAAATCGAGACCGACCTTGAGGTCGAATTTCGATTCGCCCGCCAGCCTCTCGCGGAACATGTAGCCGACCTCCTCGACCTTGAGGGGTTTTGGGGCCGACGCCACGATGTCGGCGAGAATTTTGAAGCCGGAAGGCGTCAAATGAGGCGCGCAATCCTCGACGATCTCGCGGCGCAGCATGAAAAAGCCGCTCATCAGGTCGGAAAAATCGGCGTGCAGGGCTCTTTTGGCCAGTCTGGTCGCGAAGCGGCTGATCGTGGCGCGGCGCGCCGAAAAGCCCTCGTCCGCCGAGCCGCCTTCGACATGGCGGCTGCCGACGACGAGGTCGCAGCCGGACCTCAGTTTTGCCAGCATTTGCGGCAGGATGCGCTCGTCATGCTGCAAATCGGCGTCCATCACCGCGACCATTGGCGCGCTGGAGGCGAGCATGCCCTCGATGCAGGCGCCCGCCAGGCCGCGGCGATTGACGCGGCGCAGGCAGCGCACGCGGTCGAATCCTCATGCGACAATCTCCTTGGCCAGCACAGACGTGCCATCGGGGCTGTTGTCGTCGACGACGATCATTTCCCAGGCGACCCCGGCCAGGGCGGCATCGACTCTGCTTGACGCAATTCGCGCAGGTTGCCGCTTTCGTTGAAGGTGGGAATGACAAGCGAGAGTTCGGCGGCCAAGGGAGGGGCTTCCTTGCGGGCTTTTCTTTTCAGTCTCCATTTCTGCTAGCTGCATTGCGGCCGGCAGTCCAGCCAGCCGTTCCGCGGCTCGCGCGAGCCGCTCGCGGTCGTCCGGCGGGCGAAGGCGGCCGATCGGCCTTGAAATCAAGAGTATTGAGCGCCTGCATGGTTGGAGTTTCCGTTGCGCGACAAACAAGAAATGCGGTCATGCGCCTCTCGCCGGAGCGTAAAACCCTCGTCCTGATCCTAGCGTCGCTTGTCTTGAGATTTGTTTTCGCGGCGACCACCGGTCTTGGCGTTGACGAAACCTATACCGCCGCCACCAGCCGCGTCCTGGCCCTCAGCACCTTTGACCACCCGCCGCTGGCCTGGTGGCTGACCCATGCCGCCGCCCGCCTGTTCGGCGAAAGCGATCTCGCCCTGCGGTCGCCTTTCCTGCTGCTGTTTCGTCGCTGACGTCCGGCCTGATGTTCGCGCTGACCCGCCGCTTGTTTCGGCGCAGAGGCCGGATTTTACGCGGTTTTGGCGCTCAGTCTCTCTCGCCGGTGCTCGGCCTCACCGACGCGAGCTGGATTCTGCCCGACGCGCCGCTGCTGCCGGCCTTGCTCGCCTGCGCCTATGCCTTGTGCGCGGTATTCTTCGACCCGATGAACGTCGCGCGCCGCGCTTGTGGCTGCTTGCCGGCGTTTACGCCGGGTTAGCCTTGTTGTCGAAATATCATGCGTTGTTCTTTCTTGCGGGCGTCGGGATCTTCATGCTGACCAGCGCCCGCCATCGGTTCTGGCTGGCGACGCCCTGGCCCTATGCGGCGGGCTTTCGTCGCGCTTGCTGCTGTTTTCGCCGGTGCTGGTGTGGAACGCCCAGCACCATTGGGTCTCCTTCCTGTTCCAGTCCGGGCGCTCCGGGCGCGCCGCATCTCAACCTCGTCGCGCCGCTGGTCCTGGTCGGCCTGCAATCGCTGTTCCTGGCGCCGTGGATTTTCTTTCCGCTCGCGGCCCTGTTCCTGCGTTCGCTCCGGCGCGGGCCGGCGGACGAAAAGGGCTGGCTGCTGGCCTGTCTCGGCGGGTTGCCGATCCTGCTGTTCACCGTGGTCGCCTTCTGGTCGAGCCGGCGCGTGCTGCCGCATTGGGTCGCGCCGGGCTATCTGATGATCGTTTCCGCTGCTCGGCCGCGAAATCGCCATGCGCATGGAGCAGGGCGCGCCATGGCTGCGCAGGGGGCTGGTCGCGGCCGGCGCGTTTCTGGCGATCGGGGTTGCAGTGATCGCGGCTTTGCCGCATCTGGCGCCGGCATCGCTGTCGGGCGCGCGATATCCGCTGATCGAAATGCTGGACTGGGACGAATTTGCGCCGCGCGATCGACGCCCGGGGGCTGCGAAGCAGCCGAAGACTTTCATCGCCGCGACGCGCTGGCTCGATGCCGGCAAAATCGACTTCGCCTTGCATGGCGCGATGCCGGTGCTCTGCCTGTCCGACGATCCGCGCGGTTTCGGCGCTGATCCGCGATCCCGACGATTTTATTGGCTGGGACGCCCTGATCGCCGCGCCGAACATGACAGTCTCGCTGAAGCGCGCCGGCGTTACGGCGGAAATTTCGACTTCATCGAACCGCTCGCGCCTGTCGACATTCTGGCGGGCGGCAAGCCGGCGGTCACGCTGCAAATGTTTCGCGCGCAGAATTTTCACGATCCGGCGCCGGAATATTCCTTGCGGCGTCGCGAGCGCGGTTAAGGAAACGTCACCCGCGGCGCTGCCCCTGTTGCACGAGAATGGGAAAGCAGGATCATCCGCGGACCAAAACCGGCACGAATCAGCCGCGGCGGGGATTTCCGCCTTTGTTCGCTTTCCTTCGGGCGCAAGGCTCGGAAAGTATTAATGAATTCGATGTCGCGAGCGAATGCGCCTGCGTGAAAACGGGAAAGCGGGATCATCCGCGGATCAAAACCGGCACGAATCAGCTTTGGTCGGAGTTTCTGCCTTCGTTCCACCCTATGGCGCGTCAATGCGGGAAGCGAAGCGGACTCGCTGCGCTCGCGATGACGGCGATGAGTATTCGTTACCCCGCCAGCGCGGAAAGAATCCGCGCCCAGCTTCGCGCGCCCTTCCGGAAGGACGAAAGCTCGTATTTCTCGTTCGGCGAATGGATCCTGTCGTCGTCGAGACCGAAGCCGACCATCAGCGAATCCATCTTCAGTTCGCGCTTGAACAGGCCGACGACGGGAATGGAGCCGCCGGAGGCCGCAAGCACCGGCGGGCTTGCCCCATTCGGCTTCGAGGGCCCGGCTGGCGCGCTGGATCGCCTCGGAGCGGAATGGCAGAGACAGCGCCGGGCTGGCGCCATGGCTCAGGAATTCCGCCTCGCAATCGTCGGGGAGCGCCTTTCGCACATAATCGCGAAAACTCTCGACGATGGCCTGCGGGTTCTGCTTGCCGACCAGGCGGAAGGAGAACTTGGCGCTGGCCTGGGCCGGCAGCACGGTTTTCGAGCCCTGGCCGACATAGCCGCCGATCATGCCATTGACGTCGCAGGTCGGGCGCGCCCAGATCTGCTCCAGCACCGAATGATCCGCCTCGCCGGCCGGGACCGACAGGCCGACGTCGCCGAGAAAGTCCGCTTCGCTCGAACTTGAGCGCCGCCCATTGCGCCTTGATCTCGGGCGGCAGTTCCGGAACCTCGTCATAGAAGCCGGGCAGGGTGATCCGGCCCTGGTCGTCATGCAGGCCGGCGACGATGCGCGCCAGCACATGGATCGGATTGACAGCGGCGCCGCCGAACATGCCGGAATGCAGGTCGCGGCTCGCGGCCTTGATGACGACCTCCTCCAGCACAAGGCCGCGCAACATGCAGGTGATCAGCGGCGTGTCGCGGTCCCACATGTTGGTGTCGCAGACCAGCATCAGGTCGGCCTTCAGTTCCTTGGCGTTGGCGGCGATGAAGGCGGGCAGCGAGGTCGAGCCGGATTCCTCCTCGCCCTCGAACAAGATCGTGATGTTGCAGGGCAGGCCGCCGTTGGCGCGGAAGGCGCGGATGGCCTCGACAAAGGTCATCAGCTGGCCCTTGTCGTCGGCGGCGCCGCGCGCCACGATCTGGGCTCGGCCGGGCTCGGCCTCGACCAGGCGCGGGTCGAAGGGATCGGTCTGGTCCAAAGTTCCAGCGGATCGACCGGCTGGACGTCGTAATGGCCGTAGATCAGCACATGAGGCGCGTCGGAGCGCGCGCCCTGGGCCTTGGCGACGACCATCGGATGGCCGGCGGTCGGCCGCGCGGCGGCCTCGAAACCCAGAGCCCTGCAACTGGCCGACCAGCCAGCCGGCGGCGGCGGCGCAATCGGGCGCATAAGCGGGGTCGGTGGAGATGGACTTGAAGCGCAAGAGCTCGAACAGGCGGTCCAATGCGCCCTGGCGGTCGGCGTCGAGCGTTGCGAGCACTTTATCGAGATTGGGCATGACGCCTCCCAAGTGAATCATTATGTAAACTAGCAGCGGCGCGGTTTTGCGTCACGCGCTCGCGAGGGAAGTCGGGGAGCGGAAGATGACGAAATTCCGGAAGGCTGGAGCGGCGACGACAAGAAAATCACGAAGAGCTATCAATTCAAAAGCTTCGCCGAGGCGCTCGGCTTCATGGTCGAGGTCGGGCTCTATTGCGAAAAGGCCGATCATCACCCGGAATGGAGGAATGTCTACAACAAGGTCTGGGTGGAGCTGACAACCCATGACGCCGGGCGCGTCACCGAGCGGGATCTGGCGCTCGCGGCGCGGATGGACGAGGTTTACGCCCGCAAGTCGGGTTGATCATTCCGCGGCGGCCAGCGCAATGCGGTTGCGGGCCGCCTCGCGCGGGCCGGGGAGGTGGATGCAGACCCTCGCGCCATTGCCGGGCGAGGATTCGATGCGCAGCCTGCCGCCATGCAACTCCACCAGCGAGCGGGCGATGGACAGGCCGAGGCCTGGACCCTTCATGCCGTCCTCCATCAGTCCCGAGCGCTGCTCGAAGGGATGGCAGACCAGGGCCAGTTCCTCGATGCTCATGCCGCAGCCGCTGTCCTGCACGATAATGTCGTGGGCTGCGCCCTGCCGCTGGACGGACACCTCGACCCGGCCGCCTTCCGGCGTGAATTTGATCGCATTCTTCAAGACTATGGCGACGATCTTCTTCAACGCCTCGCCGTCCGCGACAATGCGGCTGTCGTTCGGCGCGTCCAGCGTGATCGCCACCTTTTTCGCCTCCGCCGGCGCGCGAAACATCTCCATGGCCTCGGCAAGGGTTGTCGCCGAGTTCGATCTCGCTGGCGTGCAGGGTCACCTGTCCGGCGTCGAGCCGCGACATTTCCAGCACGTCGCTGATGACGCCATGGAGATATTCGCCGGACTGGCGGATATGGCTGGCGTAGCCGACATAGCGATCGATTGCCGATGGCCCCGAACACCTGGCTGTTCCATGACTTCGGCAAAGCCGATGATATGGGTCAGCGGCGTGCGCAGTTCATGGCTCATGTTGGCGAGGAAATCGGACTTGGCGCGATTGGCGCCCTCGGCGGCCGCCTTCTGCTCGAGATAGCGTTCGGCCAATTCGGCGAGTTGTTGCGCCTGATGCTCCAGGGTCTGGCGCGACTTGCGCAAGTCGGCGATGGTCGCCATCAGGCGCCGCTCGCTGTCGAGCAATTGCCCCTCATGCTTCTTCAGCTCGGAAATGTCGGTGCCGACCGAGACATAGCCGCCGTCCTTGGTCCGCCGCTCGTTGATCTGCAGCCAGCGGCCGTCGGCGAGGCGGGCTTCATAGACCCGGCCCTCGCCGTCGAGGTCGCGAGTCGTCTCCGCCTGTTCGGCGATGGATTGCGAATGGGCCATGGCCTGGCGATAGGGCGTGCCGGGCGCCGTGCATTCGGTGGGCAGGTCGTGCAGGGCCTGGAACTTGGAATTGCACAGCACCAGCCGGTTCTGGGAGTCCCAAAGGACGAAGGCCTCGGAAATGGTCTCGACCGCGTCGCGGAGACGGAGGTCGGCGGCGGCGCTGCGCTCGGCAAGGCGCACCTGTTCGGAAATGTCGACGGCGATGCCGACGAGATGCGGCGTGCGCTCGCGCCCCTCGAAGATCACCTGCGCCCTCGCGCGGATCCAGATCCATTGTCCCTGGGCGTCGCGGATGCGGAAGGCGTGGTCGATGGACGCGGTCTGCTGCGCCGTCAGTTGCGCGGCTATGTCCTGCGAGGTCGCCATCCTCGGGATGGATCATCGCCTTGACGTCGCCGACCGACAGGAACTCGTCTGTCGCGGCCATGCCGAGCATGGCGTACATCGACTCCGACCAATAGATGCGGCCGGCGGCGAGGTCCCAGTCCCACAGGCCGCAGCGGCCGCGGCTGAGCGCCGCGTCGATGCGGTTGCGGATGCGGGCGCGATCGGCTTCAGCGGCCATGGTCCGGCTCGCCTGGGCGAAATACGCGAAGGCGACGACGCCCATCACGGCCGCCGTCAACAGCAGCAGGAGGCCGGAGCGCCAGGCGGCGGCGCGCCATTCGGCCAGCGCGCTGTCCACGGGTTGCAGGAGGGCGATCTGGCCGAAGGGCGCCTCGAGATTGCGAACGGAAACCAGGGTCTCGACGCCGTCGGCCAGGACGAGGCGCATCGGGCCGGCCTTGTCGGCGAAAATCGTCAGCGGCAACCCCGCGCCGAGGCGCGTGGCCAGCGCGCCGCCCGGCAGGGCGGCGGCCGGCAGACTGGCGACGATCTCCCCGTTTTGATCGGTGACGACGAGGCTGCGGCCGTGGGCGAGAATCCGGCCCTGCGCCGCGTCGAGCAGCATGGCGGCGGGCGCGCCGGGAGCGGCGTGGCGCATGGCGGCGTTCAGATCTTCCACCGCCAGCCGCCCGACCATGTCGAGTTCGGCCAGCGCGTCAGGCAGGACGCGGGAGTAGCTTTGGGCGGCGATCTGGGCGGCGACGCCGAACAGGGTGATCAGGAACAGGACGATCATCGCCGGGACAGCGCGGCGCAACCAGGTTTCCATGTTTTCTGCGCGGGCGAGCGGGCTCAGCTTTGGGTCGGTGTTCACGCCAGCCTCGGGAGCCGGGTCGCGGGCCAGTGCAGGCTTGGGTTCGGGAAAGGGCAGGTCGAGGGTCGGAAAGAGTGAGGTGACCGTGGCGCCTCCGGTCTCCGGCTGGCGTTGGGGCGTTTGCGCCTTCTTGGTCTTCTGGATCGCTGTCGATGCTTCAAGGCATAACGAGGCATCGGCGACGTTCGCACGCGCCATGAAACGCTCCCAATGTGATGAAAATCCCCCGACCCGGAGCACAACTCGACGCCCCCGAATCACCCTCAGTTGAATCCGGCAGCCGACTTTTGTCCAGACTAAATTTTCGTTAACAACGATGTTTCCGGATTAAAATAATAACGTATTGATGCTGCGGATACTGCGCGCCTGTGGGCTATTGCCGGCGCCGACGGTATTGGGAATTCCCCGAAATCTCGCGCGAATGTGAACGCCAGCGGCGCCCTGTCGGGGTCGCCGCGTTCTTTGAGCCGGTGCTGCGAGGCTTGTGCGAAGCTGGAAAGCGAGGCCTCGGGAAAACTCAGGCCAGCGCGCGGGCGACGAGGTCGCGCACGTCAGGCGAAAGCTTCTGCTGGCCCGCGATCCTTTCCAGGCTGGCGCGCGCCAGGGCGCGCCGGCCCGCCTCCAGATTGCGCCAGGAGCGGAAGGAGGAAAGCATGCGCGCGGCGACCTGCGGATTGGGGCCGTCGAGTTGCAGCACCACGTCGGCGACGAACTGGTAGCCCGCGCCATCGGCGGCGTTGAAGCTGGTCGGATTGGCGTTGGCGAAGGCTCCGATCAGCGCATAGACGCGGTTGGGCGTCGAGAAGCTGAAGGCGTGGCTCTTGGTCAGGCGGCGCACCCGCTCGAGCGTCGCGGGCTCGGGAATGGTCGCTTGCAGGCTGAACCATTTGTCGACGACCAGCGGGTCGGTGGCGTGGCCGCGGAAGAAGGAATCCAGCGCGCGTTCGCGCAGCGGCGTGTTGATGTGCGACAGCGCGGCTAGCGCGGCCATCTGGTCGGTCATGTTCGCCGCGGCGTTGAACTGGCGCATGGCGATGTCGGCGCCGGTCTCGGGGTCGCCGGCCGCCAGCAGGTCAAGGCAGGCGTTGCGCAAGGCGCGGCGTCCGGCATGAACGGCGTCGGGCGAATAGGGCGCGTCGCTGTCGAGGCGCTCATAGGCGGCGAGCAGGATTGGGGCCAGCATTTTGCCCATGTCCGAGCGCAGCGCCTTGCGCGCCATGAAGATGGCGTCGTGGTCGACATCGGAGCCGATGTCGCGGGCGATGTCGTTGACGGTCGGCAGGGCGGCCATCTGCGCGGCGAAGGCCGGATCGGCGTCGCCGGTCTCGATCAATGCCGCCTATGGCCCGGGCGAAGGCTTCGGAGGATTCCGGCATTTCGCCGTCGCGGATCAGCCGAGTCGAGCGGATCAGCTGGCGGTTCGCGAAGGTCTGCGCGGCTTGCCAGCGGTTGAACGGGTCGCTGTCATGGGCGATCATCAGCAGCAGGTCGTCTTCGCTGAGATCGATGTCGAGGATGACCGGCGCCGAAAAGCGGCGGAACAGCGAAGGGACCGGCTTCGAGGGCACGTTCTTGAAGACGATGCGGCGATGCGCCTCGGCCAGTTCGAAAATGGCGAATTTCGCTTCCCGCGCGCTGGCCGGGTTGTCCTGCGACAGCGGGATTTCCGCGCCGTCCTGACCGATCAGGCCGAGCCGGATCGGCATGACCAGCGGCTTCTTGTCGGGCTGGCCGGGGGTCGGCGCGGTTTCCTGGGTCAGGTCGAGCGTATAGGTCTTCGCGAGCGCGTCATACTCGCCCTTGGCGGTCACCTTCGGCGTCCCGGCCTGGGCGTACCAGAGCGCGAAATGCGTCAGGTCGCGGCCGGAGGCCTCCGCGAAGCAGGAGATGAAATCTTCGACCGTCGCCGCCTTGCCGTCAAAACGCTGGAAATAAAGGTCCATGCCCGCGTGATAGGCGTCGTGGCCGATCAGGCAGCGCAGCATGCGGATGATCTCGGCGCCCTTCTCATAGACGGTCGCCGTGTAGAAATTATTGATCTCGTGATAGGTTTCCGGGCGGACATTATGCGCCAGCGGGCCGGCGTCCTCCGGGAATTGCGCGGCGCGCAGCGCCCGCACATTGGCGATGCGTCCCACCGCGCGCGAGCGCTGGTCGGCGGAAAACTCCTGGTCGCGGTAGACGGTGAGGCCTTCCTTGAGGCAGAGCTGGAACCAGTCGCGGCAGGTGATGCGGTTGCCGGTCCAGTTGTGGAAATATTCATGCGCGACCACGCCTTCGACATTGGCGAAATCGGCGTCGGTGGCGGTTTCCGAGCGAGCGAGGATGTATTTGTCGTTGAAGATGTTGAGGCCCTTGTTCTCCATCGCGCCCATGTTGAAATCGGAGACGGCGACGATGTTGAACACGTCGAGGTCATACTCGCGGCCATAGACGAATTCGTCCCAGCGCATGGCGTGGATCAGCGATTCCATCGCGTAATGGGCGCGGTGCTTCTTGTTCTTCTCGACGTAGATGCCGAGTTCGACCTTGCGGCCGGACATGGTGACGAATTCGTCGCTGATGGAGTCGAGGTCGCCGCCGACCATCGCGAAGAGATAGCAGGGCTTGGGATGGGGATCGTGCCAGACGGCGAAATGGCGGCCAGACGCGGCGGCGTCGCCGGCCGCGATGCGGTTGCCGTTGCCGAGCAGGATCGGCGCCTCGGCCTTGTCCGCCTCGATGCGGGTGGTGAAGACGCTCAGCACGTCCGGGCGGTCGAGGTAATAGGTGATGCGGCGGAAGCCTTCGGCCTCGCACTGGGTGCAATAAACTACGCCGGAACGATATAGCCCCTCGAGCCTTGTATTTGCCGAGGGGGCGAGCACGGTCTCGACCTCGAGCGTGAAGGGGCGGGCCGGCGGATGGGGAATGGTCAGCGCATGGGGCGTGGCGACGGCGGCCGGGTCGAGCGCCTCGTTGTCCAAGGTGATGCGGACCGGTTGCAACTCGTCGCCGTCGAGCTTCAGCGGCGCTCCGGCCACGCCGGCGGGATTGGGCCGCAGGCTGAGGCGCGAGACCACTCGGGTGGCCTTGGCGTCGAGGCTGATGTCGAGGTCGACCGCGTCGATCAGGTAGTCCGAAACCCGGTAATCCGCGAGGCGGACGGGCTGAACGACGGGAGCGGCTTCATATTCGGCGGACATGGCGCCTCTTTCGAGTTGCGGCGGCCAAACATACCATGGCGCGCCTCGCGATCGACGAGCCGCCGATTCGCATCGGCGGGTTCATCCGGATATCTAATTCGGCGGCGCGAAAACCGCCATTCGCCGAAAGACTTTTTTACATGCCCTGTGGCTGGCAAAGGAAGGCCTGTCATTGACGCAGGTCATTCTGGCCCGTCCTGACTTGACCGGGGCGGGCCGCCGCGACACAAAAAGATGGAAACAGAGGCGATTCATGCAGAAGATTCGTAAAATCTGCGTCTATTGCGGCTCGTCGAGGGGCGCCGATCCCGCCTTTATCGCCGCGGCGCAGCTGCTGGGCCGGCATTCTTGCGGAAAATGGCGTCGGCCTGGTCTATGGCGGCGGCGATCTTGGCCTGATGGGCGCCGTCGCCCATGCCGTGCTGGAGGCTGGCGGCCATGTCACCGGCATCATCCCGCGATTTCTGCAAAAGCAGGAACACATGCTCGAAAGCGTGCAGGAGCTGCTGATCGTCGAGGACATGCACGAACGCAAGCGGCTGATGTTCGAGAAGGCGGACGCCTTCGTCGCCTTGCCCGGCGGCATAGGCACGCTGGAGGAGCTGGTCGAGCAACTGACCTGGGTCCAGCTGCAAAGGCACGACAAGCCGGTGCTGATCGCCGACATCGCCGGCTTCTGGAAGCCTTTGCTGGCCCTGCTCGACCACATGCGGGAGCAGGGTTTCATCCGTCCGAACCTGGAGGCCCGGTATCTCGTGTGCGACCGGATCGAACAGGTCCTGCCGCTGCTCGGCGCAGCCTTCAAGGGAGCGCGGGCTCCGCGCCGCGAATTGCGCGCGGAGTTTTGAGGCGCCCGCCACGGATGGGCGCGCGATCAGTCGTCCCAGCGGCCGTCGGGCGCGATCGCGCCGCGATCGGTCAGGACCATCCAGGTCATGCCGCGCTTCTCGATCTTCTCGACGCGGGCGCCGCCGGGCAGGATGTCGCCGGGCATGACTTCTTCCAGGCCCTGCGGTCCCTCGACCACCGCGCGGCCGCCTTCGACGTCGCGCAGCACGAAAGCGCGATAGAGGCCGGGCGATAGCTGAGCGGTCGCGGGGCGAGGTTGCGCCATCGGCAAGGTCGCTGGCTGGGTCGTCGGCTGCGGCTTGGGCAGGGGCTTGGCGATGGAGGCGGTCGCCGCCCGGTCAATCGCCTTTTCCGCGGCGAAGTTTTGCACTTTTTCGAGCCTGGCCTGCAATTGCTGCTCGGCGGCTTCGGCTTGGGCCTTTTGTTCCGCCAGGCTCTTTTGCAGCGCGGCGACCGTCGTCTCGGAGGCGTGGGCCTTTTGCGCCTGGGTGTCGAGCTTGCTCTTCAGGGCTTCGACATTGCCGCGCAGGGCGGCGATTTCCTGGCGCTGGGTTTGGGCGGCGCGCAGGGCCTCGGCGGCAGATGTCGCGGCGGCGCGGGCGGCGACCTGTTCCGCCGCCCCGGCCCGCCTCGCGTCATCAATCCTCGCCGCGACCGTCCAGCCAATGCCCAGCACCAGGGCTATGGCGCCCAGAGGCGCGACAAAGCTCCTCCAGGCCGGCGATTGCGCCTCGGCAAACGGTTTCTCGCCCGGCGCCTCGACGGAGGGGGCGTTTTCCACAAGCTTCTTGGGCAAAACAATAAGTTCGTTCATCGGACGGCTCCGCGGATGGATCCACAGCATATTCGCGAAGGGACGGAGGCGCTTCGGCCAAACATGCGTTCAAAAAGACTAGGGCTTCTCCTAATTCCGAAGAATCGGCGAAGGCTTTCTCGGAAAACCCCCATTTTCCGAGATCGGCATTTTGTCCTTTCCATATTAACCGCAGATTAATGACGATCTCGGCGGCGCGCGCTGTCTAAAAATAAATTAAGGTGAAAGTCAGTCTTTTCTGTGCCGGGATCTACTTGGAGGATAACTTGCCTTGTGCCCCAATTGGAATTGTGGCGATTACCGATTGTTAACGACGTTTGGAGGTTATGGTCTCGAATTACGGAGGTTCGCGCTTGGTCTTTGCTCGGCTTGCATTCGGGAGTGGTCACGAGAATAACGGAGGTCGTTATTTCTGCTGGAGTTTTTCCAGCAAGCGCCTCGGTCGGCGCCTCCGGGGCGCAAATCTTCGGTTCTGGCGCGCCGCCGCAAGCCGCGCCTTAGTTGTTAACCTTAACAAAATGTGTAAAAACCGATGCGGCGCACGTCAAGGTTGCGCAAGATGTCGATTACGAAACGCCGGTCACCTGGCTTTCACATGGGGGTCCAGATGCAGTTTCGGCCCAACCCCGTTGACAAGCATGTGGGCATGCGCGTCGCGCGCGCGCGCCAAAGCCTGGGCGTGAGTCAAAGGCAGATGGCCGTGCGCCTCGGTTTGCCTCTCCCAATGCTGAAAAAATACGAGGCCGGTTTGACGCGCATCTGCGCCAGCGAGCTTTATTCCATTTGCCGAATGCTCGGCGTGCAACTGAGCTTTTTCTTTGAAGACATGCAGTTTGAAACGCCGGCCTTGACCCTCGTCGCCGAAACGGAATCCAGCTTGCAGGCGCGTGCTTTGGCTACCGCCGCATCACGGGGCCACTGTTTAGCGGGACACGCGGCATCGACGGCGCCCCGCGTCGCGCCAGATGCGATGGTAATCGGCGTCGGCGCAGGAAAGAGGGTTTCCGCAGTATTGCGCGGCGGCGGCCTGGACAAGCTCGTCGCCGCCCAGGCGAACGATTCGCAGGATCGCCGCAGGGCGGAACGGCGGAAATTTCGCATAGAGGTGGTCGTGCGCCACAAGGGACACAGCCTGCCCGCCATCGTCGAAAATATCAGTCTCACCGGGATCAAGCTTGCCGACCGGTTCGGCCTGTCGTCCGGAGAGATTGTGGAAATAGAATTGGCTGGCGACTGGGTCGCCGGCAAGGTGGTCTGGGCGGCGAGTGGCAAGGTCGGGCTGCAGTTCGAACGGCCTTTGCCCAGGTTGCCGATCGCCGCTTGAAAGCCAGGAGCCAAGCCCTTCAGTCGGCCGCCACGCCCGTGGGGCGGCCGAAAAGCCTTTGCAATTCGCGTGCGCTGGCCGGCCGGCCGAAATGGAAGCCCTGGAAGTAGGAGCAACCGGTCGAGCGCAGGAACTGGTGCTGCTCTTCGGTTTCCACCCCTTCCGCGACCGTCGCTATGTCGAGGCTGCGCCCCAGATTGACGATGGCCGCGACAATGGCGGCGCTTTCGCGGTTTTCCAGCGCTCCCGCGACAAAACTCCGGTCGATCTTGATCTTGTCGAGCAGGAAGGCGCGGATATAGGCGAGGGACGAATAGCCGGCGCCGAAATCGTCGAGCGAGATCGAAAGTCCCAGGCGTTTCAGCTCGCGAAGAATGGCCAGGTTCTCTTCGCTATTCTCCATGAAGACGTTCTCGGTGATTTCGAGTTCAAGACGGCGCGCGGGAAAGCCGGTCTCGGCGAGCGCCTCGCAGACGCTCTTGACCAGATCGCCCCGCTTGAACTGCACCGGCGAGATATTGACCGCGACACTTATATGGTCGGGCCAGTCCCGCGCCTCGAGGCAGGCCCGGCGGAGGATCCATTCGCCCAAAGGCGCGATCACGCCCGTTTCCTCGGCGATGGGGATGAAGCGGTCGGGCCCGATCAGGCCATCGCGCGGATGGCGCCAGCGGACAAGGGCTTCGGCGGCGACGATATCCAGCGTCGCAGCGCAGACGATGGGTTGGTAGACGAGTTCGAATTGCCCGGCCTCGATCGCGCCATGCAAGTCATTCTGCAGATTGCGCCGGTCCAGCGCCTCCCGTTCGAGCGTCGAATCGTAAAAGCGATAGCAGCTGCGGCCCGCCGCCTTGGCCTTGTAAAGGGCGAGATCGGCCTTCAGCATCAGGCCGTCGACGTCGAGATCGTCGTCCGGCGCCGAGGCCATGCCGACCGACGCGCCTATGGTGATATGATGGAGCCCGATGCCAAAGGGCTCGCCGATGCGCGCCACCAGCCGCCTGGCCAGGACTTCAGCGCCTTCGCGCATGTCCTGCGCGTCGCCCAGCAGCAGCACGGCGAATTCGTCGCCTCCGAGGCGGGCGACCACATCGCTGGCGCGGGTCGCCGCGATCAGGCGCTGGCCGACCTCCACCAGCAGCTTGTCGCCGACTCCGTGTCCGAGCCTGTCGTTCACCGCCTTGAACATATCGAGGTCAATGAGCAGCACGCAAAGCGCGGCGCCGGTAGGCAAGGCGGCCAGTTCCTCGGTCATCCGGTCGATCAGTTGCGCCCGGTTGAACAGCCTGGTCAGGGAATCGTGGCGCGCCAAAAAGGCGATGCGCTCCATCGCCTTGTGTTCTTCGGTCACATCCGTGTGCTGGGCGATCCAGCCGCCGTCCGGCATGTCGTATCGGGCGACGGAAATGACGCGGCCGTTGGTCAGGCGGCGGAGCTGAAGGGTTTTCTCCTCTTGCGGCGCGAGTTCGCTGCGCCGGATTTCGTCGAGGTCCGGCCCGGCGTAGATCCCGCGCGCGATGCGCCGCTCCACGACCTCGGAGAGCGTGACGCCGGCGCGCGAATTCCTGCGGCGAAAGGTCGTAGAGGCGGGCGAATTGTTCGTTGGACACGACGATCCGCATGTCGCGGCCGAACATGCACAGGCCCTGCGGCAGATTGGCCAGCGTCGTCTCGAACTGCTGCGACTTCTGCCGCGCGAAGGCCTCGCTCTCCGCCAGCCTGGCCAGCAGGACCCGCTGCGCTCGCCAGCGGCTGGCGATGACGAAGCTGACGAAAACGACCAGGCCCGCGTTGCAGGTCGAAATCACTGTCAGGAGCCAGGCCATTCTCGCCCAGTTGCCAATAATGGTTTCCTGCGGCTGCGACACCAGGACGACGAGCGTCGCGATATTTGCGCCCAAAATCAGAGCGATGACCACGGCGGCGCTAACGTATAGCGCGAGCTGCGGCCGCCCGGCGCCGGTGGAAAGCGCTGGGGACGTCATGGGGCGGAAACCGCAAAGGCGACGGCGGATGTCGACAGTCTGTCCTCCCGTTGCTGGGGCCTGATCGTGGCCAAGGATCGCATCATGATCCCCGAAAAAAATGAGAAGGTTTTGAACAACAAGTGACTTCTAAATTCTTGCCTTCAAAAATCTCTCCGCATCCAGCGGAACACAAAATAATGAATAATTGGTCATCGCCGAGCGCAATACCGCAGCGTAGCGAGGCTAGCGGCCAATATTGCGTTGCGTCACGTTATGCAAAGCCGACGCTTGTGCGTCGGCCTTACTTCGCCGCGGGATCGGCGGGCAGGCGCACGAGCAGGCCGATCAGCGCCCGGTCGTGGAGCACGTCATGCGCTCCTTGCGCTGCAGCCATCTGGCGGCGTCGTCGATCGTGCGCGCGTCGTTGAGCTTGGCCTCGGCCATCGCCCGCTCCGGCGTGATGTCGCCGCGGCGCGCGAGGATGCGCCGGCGGCAGGAAGGCCTCGTGCTGGGCGCAAAAATCGGGGTCGTCATGCAGCGACGCGCAAGCCGTCGGCGTCGTCATGGCCGCAGGCCGCGAGAGCCCCCGACAAGGCGTTGGCGCGCAGCGCGATCGGCGGCGGCGCGCTTTCTTCCGGCGTCACCAGCAGGCCGACGCGCTTCAGGGCCAGGCCGATCGATCTTCTGGCCGCTCGCCCAGGACAGGCCGATGGCGAGAATGAGGCCGGCGATGGTCGGCGACATCCAGGCGGCGAGCGAAGGCGAAATCAACAGCGCCGGCGACCAGCGAGACGACGCCGAGCACGACATGGTCGCGATGGCGGCGGATGATGGCCTTGAAGGCGACGGTGCCGTCGTCGCGGCGCTGCGGCTCCCAGCCGGTGTCGAAGCCGAAGAGTATATGCAGCACGTGGCCGGCGTGGATCAGCATCATGATCGGCGCCAGCAGGGCCGACATCAGCACTTCGAACAAGGTCGAGAACACCAGCCGGATGGCGCCGCCGGCGCCGCGCCGCGTCGGGCCGTCGACCAGGGCGAGGATCAGGCCGAACAGTTTCGGCGCCAGCAGCACCGCCATGGTGACTACGAACAGCATCAGCGACCGCTCGGCGTCGAACACCGGCCAGGTCGGGAACAGCGTGAAATCCTTGGAGAAATATTCCGGCCGGATGTAGCTCGCCTGCAGGACCAGCAGCGAGGCCGACCAGCAATTGCGCCAGCCACAGCGGCGAGGCGACATAGCCCATGATGCCGGTCAGGAAATGCTGGCGCGAGGCCGGATGCAGGCCCGCGGCCGAACATGACCCGGATATGCTGGAGATTGCCCTGGCACCAGCGCCGGTCGCGCGCCGCGACGTCGATCAGCGACGGCGGGCTTTCCTCGTAGGAGCCGCCGCAGCGAGGGCAGCATGTAGACGGCATAGCCGGCGCGGCGGATCAGCGCCGCCTCGACGAAGTCATGGCTCATGATATGGCCGCCGAAGGGCGGCTTGCCCCTGAGATGCGGCAGGCCGCAATGCTCGGCGAAGGCCTTGGTGCGGATGATGGCGTTATGGCCCCAGTAATTGCCGTCGCGACCCATCCAGCAGGACAGGCCGTCGGCGATGACCGGCCCGTAGATGCGCGCGGCGAATTGCTGCACGCGGGCGAACAGGGTGTTGCGGTTGATGATCAGCGGCAGGGTCTGGATGATGCCGGAATCGGGATCGGCCTCCATGGCGGCGGCGAGGCAGACGATGGCGTGGCCGGTCATCAGGCTGTCGGCGTCGAGCACCACCATGTGCTCGTAGGCGCCGCCCCAGCGGGTGACGAAATCGGCGATGTTGCCGGCCTTTCGCGCCGTGTTCTTCGGGCGGTGGCGGTAGATAGACCCGCGCGTCGGCGCCGAGTTCGCCGCGCAGATCGAGCAGGGCGCGCTCCTCGGCGATCCAGATGTCGGGGTCGGTGGTGTCGGACAGGAAGAACCAGTCGAAGGCGGCGCCGAGCCCCGTGGCCTCGACATCCTCGTGGATCGCCTGCAGGGCGCCGAACACCCGCGACGGCGCCTCGTTGTAGATCGGCATGACCACGGCGGTGCGGCGCCGAAAGGGCCGACGGCGCCTCGGGCGGCTTCGGCCGGCGGAACAGCAGGTGCAAGAATCCCCACGACGCCGGCGGCGAAAGCCAGGGCGATCCAGGAGAAATTGGCCAGGAACAGGACCAGCAGCGTCCATTTGAGAAAGGTGATGCCGCCCACGTCGATGACGAGGTACATTTCGTAGCCGCCCCAGCAGGTGAGGGCGAGGCCGCCGCCGAAGGCGACGAGACGCGAAAGCCAGGGCGCGGCGACCTTGTGGATGGGCTTGCGCCGCTCGGTGCGGGCGTCGAAGCGGAACAGCTTCTGCTCGGGCATCGTCGAGCGGCGATTCCGCCGGCATGGCGGGCGCAACGGCCGGAGCGGTCACGGGAGCGTCGTGGGCGGCGGTTTCGTTCGCTTCGGTCTTCGTTCAAGGCGTCCATCGATAAAGCCAAGTCTCGGATATGGGCGCGCCCTGCGCTTCGAGCGTCAGGCGCATTTCGCAGGCGTTGTCGCCCGGATCAAGGTCGAACTGGACCCGGCAGGACTTGCGCTCCGGCTGGGGATAAACGTGCAGAGTTGGCGATTTTGCCCGGGGAGGTCGTTAAATTCGCCTTGAGGTCGCCGAGCTGCGGGCGGGATCGCCGAGACCATCGCCGTGAAAATCGACCTGGAAGCGCCTCTGCCTGGCCGCGGCGCCGCGTCCGCCGCGCGAGCTCTGGGCCACGGCGAGCGGCGGGCTGGACGGCGGCGACCAGCACCAGAACTGGCGATAGGCGAAATCCGCCTGCTGGCCCTTGGCCATGGGCGTCTTCGGGCGCCAGAAGGCGATGATGTTCTGGGCGTTTTCGGTGTCGGACGGAATTTCCACCAGTTCGACCGAACCCGGCTCCCCAGTCGCCGATCGGCTCGATCCATAGCGAGGGGCGGCGCTCCCAATGCTGGGAATCGTCACGAAAAGCGTCGAAGTCGCGGTCTCGCTGCAAGAAGCCGAAACCCTTCGGGTTCTGGTCGACGAATTCGGAAATTTGCAGCGCGTTGCGGTTGGTCACCGGGCGGAAAACCCATTCGCCCGCGCCCGTCAGCATTTGCAGGCCGGACATCGCGGTCGCCGACCTCGCGGATATCGTCGTCGCCGCGCCGGTCGAGCGGGTTGAACAAGGTGGTCGCGCTCATGGTCGCCAGGCCGAAATTGTCGATCTGCCGCCCGGGGAAACAAGCTGCATTCCGTGTCGATGATGGTGGCGTCGCCTGGATGCAGGGTGAAGCGATAGGCGCCGGCGACGCTTTCGGAATCGAGCAGGGCGTGAATGGTCAGCGTGCCCGAGGCGAGCGTCGGCTTTTCGATCCATACTGCGCGGAAGTAGGGGAATTCCTCGCCGCGCGGGTCGCGCGGTGCGGATCGACAGGCCGCGCGCTGATACCCCGAGGTTCTGGCCCGGCGCGCTGGAACGGAAGAAGCTCGCGCCCTGGAAAATCGCCAGCTCCCGCCTGTCCCCTCCATCGGAGCGATGCAGGATGCGAAAGCCGGAAAAATCGAGGTTGGCCGGGGCTGAGCCGATGTTGACGCCGCCGAAAATGAATTTCGAGGCGTCGTAATTGAGCCGGCGCGCCAGGCCGCCCTCGACCAGGTTGATCTGCATCGGGCGTGTGGAAGACAAAGCCGCGATGCAGCGGCTCGATGACGAAGCCGCTGGGGTCCTGCGCCCAGATCAGCGCTTCGGGCTTGGCGTGGATGCCCACATAGGCGTCATAGCTGAGATTGGCGAGAGGGCCCGGCAAGTCGGAATTCGGCGCGACGAAGGGTTTCGCCGGCGAGGGTCCGCGCCGCCTCGATCACCGAAGCGCTGGAAAAGGGCAATGCGGGCCCGTCGCCGGCGTCTTGGGCGAGAGCATCGGCAAAGGCGCTTGCGGCGGCAAAAGCGGCGGCGCCGCCCGCCCTCAGCAAAACATCCCTGCGCTTCAACATGGGCGAGGCGGTCCAATCCATCACAAACCGGAGAAATCCTGCGGGACATATAACCTAATTTATGGCCGAGGCGAGGCCGTTTTTTCGCTTTGCGGGAATTTGCCGCTCCCCTATACGTCTCGTTGCTTCGCCGCCCGCACGCAGGGAATGGACACGGAAAGGGTTAATGAATGACGCCGACGCTATCGGGCCAGGAAGGCGCGCAAAAGCGCTGTCTCGCCATCGTATTGGCCGCCGGCGAAGGCAAGAGGATGCGCTCCGCCCAGCCGAAGGCCCTGCACAGGATCGGCGGACGCAGCATGCTGGCCCATGTGCTCGATAGCGTGCGCCGGGCCGGCGCCGACGGCATCGCCGTCGTGGTCGGGCCGGATCGCGCCGATGTCGCCGCGGAGGCTCTGCGCGTCCGCGCCGGGCGCCGATATCTTTACCCAGACCGAGCGGCGCGGGCACCGCCCATGCGGTGCTCGCGGCCCGCGACGTTTTGTCGCGGGGCTATGACGACGGTTCTGGTGGTTTTCGCCGACACGCCGCTGGTGCGGCCCGAAACCTTCGCGCTGCTGCTCGGAGAAGCGCGCCGCCGGCGCGGGCGTCGTGGCGCTGGGGTTCGAGCCCGCCGACCCCGCCGGCTATGGCCGGCTGCTTGACCGACGCCGAGGGCGAACTGCTGGCGATCCGCGAGCACAAGGACGCGAGCGCGGATGAGCGCGCCGGTCCGCCTCTGCAACGCCGGCCTGATGGCGCTCGACGGCGCCAGCGCGCTGAGAACTGGCTGGAGCGCATCGGATGCGACAATGCGCAGAAGGAGTTTTATCTGCCCGACGCGGTCGAGGTTGCGCGAGCGCGACGGCGCGGCCTGCGCCATCGTCACGGCAGAGGCCGGCGAAGTGCTGGGCGTCAACGACAAGGCGCAACTGGCGGAGGCGGAGGCGGAAATCCAGCGCCGCCTGCGGCTCGACGCCATGCGCGACGGCGCGACCCTGATCGCGCCGGAGACGGTGTTTTTCAGCCATGACACGGTTCTGGCGCCCGGACGTGCTGGTCGAGCCGCATGTGGTGTTCGGCCCGGCGTGACCGTGGCCGAGGGCGCGGTCATCCACGCCTTCTCGCATCTCGAAGGCGCGACGCTGGCGAAGGGCGTCGGTCCATCGGCCCCTATGCGCGGCTGCGTCCCGGCGCGAAGCTCGCGCAGGGCGCGCGGGTCGGCAATTTCGTCGAGATCAAGCAGGCGGAGATCGGCGAGGGCGCCAAGGTCAACCATCTGACCTATATCGGCGACGCCACCATCGGCGCGCGCGCCAATATCGGCGCCGGGACGATCACCTGCAATTACGACGGCTTCCTCAAATATCGCACCGCTCATCGGCGCCGACGCCTTCATCGGCTCGAATTCGTCGCTGGTCGCGCCGGTTGAGATCGGCGCGGGCGCCTATGTCGGCTCAGGCTCGGTGGTGACAAAGAATGTCCCGGCGGATGCGCTGGCGGTGGCGCGCGGGCAGGCAGACCGAAAAAGCCGGCTGGGCCGCCGGCTTCCGCAAGAAAATGGCGGCGTTGAAGGCGGCCGAAGAAATAGACGTCATCGCGAACGTTATTAGGCATTGTCATGCAAAGTGACTTGCGCCGGACGCGTCGTTGATTTCGGCTTATTTCGTTGCGTTGTCAGGCGGCTCTGTGAGGGACTAATTCTTGGATGTGTGGCATTGTCGGCATTCTCGGCCAGGGTCCGGTCGCGGGTTCGCTCGTCGACGCGCTCAAGCGGCTCGAATATCGCGGCTATGATTCGGCGGGCATCGCCACGCTGGAGGACGGCAAGCTGACGCGCCGCCGCGCCGAGGGCAAGCTGCGCAATCTCGAAGCGCTGCTTGCCAAGGCAGCCGCTGCACGGCGCCGGTCGGCATCGGCCACACGCGCTGGGCCACCCATGGCCGCCCCACCGAAAACAACGCCCATCCCCACGCCACCGAAAAGCTCGCGGTGGTGCATAACGGCATCATCGAGAATTTCCGCGAATTGCGCGAAGAGCTTGATCGCCAAGGGCCATAAATTCGTCACCCAGACCGACACCGAAGCGGTGGCCCATCTCGTCACCGAGCAGATCAACCAGGGAATGGCGCCGGATCGAGGCGGTCGCCGCCAGCCTGCCGCTGCTCAAGGGCGCCTTCGCCCTGGCCTTCATGTTCGACGATCAGGAGGATCTGCTGATCGGCGCGCGGCGCGGCGCGCCCCTGGCGGTCGGCTATGGCGAGGGCGGGGAAATGTATCTCGGCTCCGACGCCCTGGCGCTCGCGGCCTTCACCGACACCATCACCTATCTCGAGGACGGCGACTGGGTGATCCTGCGCCGCGGCTCGGCGGAATTCCGCGACGAGGCCAACCAGCTGGTCACGCGCGCCAAGGTCAAGACGCAGGCTTCGGCCTTCCTGGTCGACAAGGGCAATCATCGCCATTTCATGGCCAAGGAAATCCACGAGCAGCCGGAAGTTGTGGCGCGCACGCTCGCCCATTACATCGATTTTTCCATCGGCCTCGGTGCGGCTGCCCTTCGAATTGCCCTTCGACGTCAAGAGCCTGACCAGCATCACCCTGACCGCCTGCGGCACCGCCTATTACGCCGGGATGGTCGCCAAATACTGGTTCGAGCGCTTCGCCCGCCTGCGCGTCGAAATCGACGTCGCCTCGGAATTCCGCTACCGCGAGGCGCCGCTGCCGGAGCAGGGGCTGATGATCGTGGTGTCGCAATCCGGCGAGACGGCGGACACGCTGGCCAGCCTGCGCTACGCCAAGGCCCATGGCCAGAAGATCATCGGCGTGGTCAATGTGCCGACCTCGACCATCGCGCGCGAAAGCGACGTCTCCGCGCCGACCCTCGCGGGGCCGGAAATCGGCGTCGCCTCGACCAAGGCCTTCACTTGCCAGTTGACCGTGCTCGCGGCGCTGGCCGTGGCGCTGGGGCGCGCGCGCGGCGTGATCGATGACGCCACGGAGCAGAAACTGGTCAATGAGCTGATGGTCGTCCCGGGCCTGCTGGCCGAGGCGATGAAGCTCGAGGCGGGGATCGAAACCCTGTCGCATCAGCTCGGCAAGACCACGGACGTGCTCTATCTCGGACGCGGAACCTCCTATCCGCTGGCGCTGGAAGGCGCGCTGAAACTCAAGGAAATCTCCTATATCCACGCCGAGGGCTATGCTGCGGGCGAGTTGAAGCACGGGCCGATCGCCCTGATCGACGAGCAATTGCCGGTCATCGTCATCGCACCCACCGATCCGGTTCTGGAAAAGACCGTCTCCAACCTGCAGGAAGTCGCCGCGAGAGGCGGCAGGATCATCCTTGTCGGCGATTCCCACGCGATTCAGGCGGCTTCGGTCTCGCTGGCGGGCGAAATCCGCATGCCCGACATGGCGCCTGATTTTTCCGCCATCGTCTATGCCGCTCCGATCCAGATGCTGGCTTATTACACGGCGGTGTTCATGGGCAAGGACGTGGACCAGCCGCGCAATCTGGCGAAGAGCGTCACCGTGGAGTGAGTGGGCCATGCGCAATGTGCTGCTGACCAATGCGCGGCAATATTGCGGCCCCGGCGCGCTGGCGGCGCTCGTCAGGGACGGCGCCCAGGTTTTTTGCCACGACGCGTCTTTCGTCGATGCGGGGGCGCGGGCGGCTTTCGAACGCGAGAGCGGGGCGCACGCGCTGAGCGCGCAGACGCCGCCGGAAATCCTTGCGGAAACCGTGGCGCTGGCCGGGACGCCCGACGCCATCGTCAGCAATGACGTCTATCCCATCACCCGCAATGACATAGAGACGATACCGTCAGAGGATTTGCGCGCGACTTTCGAGGCCGTGGTGATGGTCCCGATCCTGCTGACGCAGGCTTTCCTGCCCTTGATGAAGGCGCGGCGCTCCGGCGCTTTCGTATTTGTCACCTCGGCGCGGGAGACGCGGCCCGAGCCCGGTTTCGCCGTTCCCACCACGCTGCGCGCGGCGACCACGGCCTTCGCCAAGGCGCTGGCCAAGGAGGCCGCGCCTTTCGGCGTCCAGGCCAATGTGGTCGGCCCGAATTATCTCTACAGCGAGATGTATTATCCCCGCGCGCAATTTGTCGACGATCCCGAGGGGCGGGCGGCGATCGCGGCGAAAGTTCCGTTCGGGCGGCTGGGCGAACAGGAGGAGGCGGGCGCGCTGATCGCCTTCCTCGCCGGGGGGAACTCGCCTTTCACCACCGGGCAGGTGGTCTATTTCACCGGCGGCTGGCCGTAGCGAGCAGGCTCACTCGGGCGCGCGGACTTCGATGGTCAGGTGCGAAAGGGACTCGAACCGGGTCAGTTTTTCACGGTAAAACGCCTCGTTGCGCTGGGTCGGCGTGATCACGGAGAGGATGGCGCCGAGATGGCCCGGTCCCAGCCGCCAGACGTGCAGGTCGGCGAGGCGGTCGCCATCGCCTTCGATGGCGGCGCGCAGCTTTTGGGAGATGGCGCGGTCGGGGTTCATGTCGAGCAGGATCGCGCCGGTGTCGCGGATCAGCGTCACCGCCCAGGAGGCGATGACAAAGGCGCCGACGAGGCCGGCCAGCGGGTCCATCCACAGCCAGCCGAAGGTTTTCGCCAGCAGCAGCCCGACGATGACCAGAACCGAAACGGCGGCGTCGGCGACGACATGCACCAAGCGCCGCGCGGAAATTATTGTCGCGCGCCGCTGATTCATGGGCGTGATGGTGGTCGTCGTCATGATCATGCGCATGGTCATGATCGTGATGGTGATGATGGCCGTGATCGTGATCGTGGCCGCCGCTCAAGAGCCAGGCGCTGGCGATGATTGACCGCAAGGCCGAGGCAGGCGACCGGAATGGCCTCGGCGAACTTGATCGGCACGGGATCGAACAGGCGCAACACGGCTTCGTAGCCGATCAGCAGGGCGATCATCGCGAGGATGAGGGCGCTGGTGAAGCCCGCGAGATCGCCGAATTTTCCTGTGCCGAAGGTGAAGCGCGGATCGCCGACATGGCGGCGGGCGTAGGTATAGGCGAGCGCCGCCAGCAGCAGCGCGCCGGCATGGGTGCTCATGTGGACGCCATCGGCGACCAGCGCCACCGAGCCGAACAGCCAGCCGCCGACGATTTCCAGAACCATCATCGCCGTGCACAGCCAGATGACGGCCCAGGTCTTCTTCTCGCTGCGCTCGTGATGCTCGCCCAGAAAGACGTGGTCGTGAAGGGCCCTGAAAGCTTCGCTGTCGCTCATGGCGGGCCTCATTTCAGGTAGGTTCGGACGACGTCGAGCAATTGCTCGGCGGCCTCGCGATCGAGCGCGCCGGGGTGCTTGGCCTTGTCCACCAGATGGATCCGCACATGCTCTTCCACCACCTCGGCCATCAGGCCGGCCATGGCCCACGCGCGGCGGCGATCAGATGCATGACCTTTTCGCAGCCGGCCTCGCCGTCGAGCGCCCGCTCGATCGCCTCGACCTGTCCGCGCAGACGCCGGACGCGGGCGAGGAGCTTCTGTTTTTCATGGATGGTGTGGGACATGAGTGTGAAATAGCATACCCCCCATCCCTATACAATAGGCGTTTTCCTCCGCGCTGCTATATTGCGTTTCTGAACCGGCATCGTTTCGTCGCCGGCGAAACTGACAATGATATCTTCGTCGTGGATCACATATTGGCACGCCAGGCGGAAATGCGGCGATCTGTCGTGGGCCTCGGCGGCCTTGACGTCAGCCTTGATGGTCTTGCCAAGTTGCTTGAGGATTTCCTTTTCCTTGCTGGTGAGGGAAAAGTCATGCGTGGATTAGTGCAGCACTTCGACTTCAACCAGGCAGGAAGCGCATTCTCCGTCTTGGCAGTCGAAGGGAATAGGATCTTGTTCGTCTTGGCGAGCGCGAGAAGGGTTCCCGGATCGCCGGCCCCCGTGCTGACGGTAACGGCGTGGGAAAGGGACGGGGAAGAAAAGGTCACGTTAGCCATGGAAATCCTCAAAAGGGGGTCGGTTTGCCAAACAGCCATTGACCCCGCCTCGTCGCAAGCAAGACCCATGCCCCGGCGCGAATTCAAAAACCTGATCGATTGCTCGGTCGAGACGGCGCCCTGCGCGCAATTTCCGAATTCCTGTCTACCCTTGCCTTTACCCCCTAAAATCGGTTATTAAAACTGCATCAGGCCGTTGAGCCCTAGACCGCGAGCAAACGTGTCCCACGACGCTGACAAGACGCAGACGATGAACGCCGGGCGAAAAAACGCCCCGCGCATGTCCGCGCGCGCTCTCGGAAAACTCCTTCTTATCAGCCCCTGAGGGCCGGCCGGGCTTTGCCTGGGCGCTCAGGGGTTTCCGCCGCAAAAACCGTTTACTGGTCCCGCAGCCATGCGCCGGGGCGAAAAAGTTTCAGGATTTTCCGATGACCGAGCAGCAGCAACCCACAAACACCAACACCGACCGCGTCTTCATCTTCGACACCACCTTGCGCGACGGCGAGCAATGGCCCGGCGCCTCGATGACTTTCGAAGAAAAGCTGGAAGTCGCCGAAATGCTGGACGCCATGGGCGTCGACATCATCGAGGCCGGCTTTCCCATCGCCTCGGAGGGCGATTTCGAATCCGTGTCCGGAAGTCGCCAAGCGGGTGAAGAACGCCTCCGTCGCCGGCCTGTCGCGCGCCTCGTCGAAGGACATCGACCGCTGCGCCGAGGCGGTGCAAGCACGCGCGCATCCCGCGCATCCACACCTTCATCTCCACCTCGCCCGTCCACATGCAGTACAAGCTGCAAATGGCGCCGGAAAAGGTGCTGGAGCTGATCGCCGCGTCGGTGTCCCGCGCGCGCAACCACGTCGAATTCGTCGAATGGTCGGCGGAGGACGGCACCCGCACCGAGCATGATTTTCTGTGCCGCGCGTCGAGGCGGCGATCAACGCGGGCGCGACGACGATCAACATTCCCGACACCGTCGGCTACACCATGCCGGACGAATATCGCGCGCTGTTCGAGATGGTGCGCGACCGCGTGCCGAACGCCGACAAGGCGATGTTCTCGGTGCATTGCCATAACGACCTGGGCATGGCGGTCGCCAATTCCATCGCCGGCGTGCAGCGGCGGCGCGCGGCAGATCGAATGCACGATCAACGGCCTCGGCGAGCGCGCCGGCAATGCGGCGCTGGAAGAGATCGTCATGGCGCATGCGCACCCGCGCCGACGCGCTGCCCTTCAAGAACGGCATCGACACGACCATGCTGACGCGGGCGTCGAAACTGGTTTCGGCGGTGACGCGCTTCCCGGTGCAATACAACAAGGCGATCGTCGGGCGGAACGCCTTCGCGCATGAGAGCGGCATCCATCAGGACGGCATGCTGAAGAACGCCCACACCTACGAGATCATGACGCCGGAATGGGTCGGCGTGTCCAAGACCTCGCTGGTGATGGGCAAGCATTCCGGCCGCCACGCCTTCAAGGAAAAGCTGAAGGAGCTGGGCTACGACCTGGGCGACAACGGCCTGGACGACGCCTTCACCCGCTTCAAGGATCTGGCCGACCGCAAGAAGATCGTCTACGACGAGGACATCGTCGCGCTGGTCGACGACGAGATCGTCTCGTCGCATGAGCGCATCAAGGTCGTCGGAACTGACCGTCGTCGCCGGCACCAAGGGGCCGCAGAAGGCGGCGCTGACGCTGGAGATCGACGGCGTGCACGCACACCCATCAGTCGACCGGCAACGGTCCGGTGGACGCGATCTTCAACGCCATCCACGCGCTGGTGCCGCATGAGGCCATGCTGGAGCTCTACCAGGTCCACGCCGTGACCGAAGGCACGGACGCGCAGGCGGAAGTCTCGGTGCGGCTGGCGGAAAACGGCAACGTCGGTCACCGGCAAGGGCGCCGACCCGGACACGCTGGTCGCCTCCGCGCGCGCCTATGTCGCGGCGCTGAACAAGATCATGGCCAAGCGCGGACGCGGTCCGCTGGAGGCCATCGCGGCAGTGTGAAAACAAAGCCTTCCGGACGCCATCGTCCGGAAGGCTTTCTTTTTCGATTTCTGCTCGCGCTATTCCGCTTTATTTCCGGTAGGCGCGGCCGGGCCCGTGTCGGGCAGTGGGTATAAGACGCCAGCCGTCGAACGTGGCGCAAACCCCCGTCCATATCCAGTTGAGCGCGTGGAAGGCCGCGCGCGGCAGGACCCGCGCCGGGTTCGGAACGACCGCGCCGGAGAGGCGCCGAACGCCGGCCCTGCTCATGTTGGGCGGCTCGGCCTTGCGGAAGAGATGCATCCCGAACAGCGTGCTCAACTTCGCGATGCGGCCGCGCCTGGACAGGGCGGCGCTGAACTCGAGGCTATGCGTCGGGATCTCGTCGAAGGACAGGCCGCGCAACGCCGATGAGCGCAGCGCCATGTTGCCGCCGTCGAGGCAGATCGTTGGAAACGCAAGGGCGCGTCCGTGCACGGCGTCGTCGAGCATGGCGACGATGGTTGAGGGATTTTCAATATCCATGCCAACAGCCGCCCGACCGCTGGTCAGGACGATGCCCGACACGCCCGCAACCTCCGGCGTCGAGTTCGAGATAATCGCAGGCCAGCGCCAGCCAGTTGCGCGAGGGAAGGAACGCGTCGTCGAAAAAGACGAGGATGTCATGGTCCTTCTCCGCCAGCATGGCGCCATGCCGGCGCAAGGCGGCGAGGCCGGCGGGCATGACGCAGGCCGTGACCCTCTCCGCGCGACTGTCGATCCCTCCGAGAGTCTCGGGTCTGGGCCCGAGGACGAAGACGCGGTCCGGCGGCCGGCTCTGTTCGTTCAGGCGCTCGACCAGGGTCGCGGCCGCTCCGGCGCGATCCTGGGTTGTGATGATGACGGCGACGCGGCTCGCGTTCATGGTTTCAGCCCTCGGGACCCTGATCAATTCAATAGCCTGGATTATGGTTCCATCCGGGGTTGTGGGGCGTTAACAAAGTCGAGTTGACGCTGGGGAATTGATTTTTGGTGACCGCCGGCTTTCATCATTGCGTAAACTTGTGCGCATACCCAGCTAAGCGGAAACGGGAGGCTTTCATGATCGGTTTTCTCATCCGCGCCGCAGTCGTCGCCATCGGGCTCTGGGTCGCCTCGCGAATCGTGCCGGGCGTCGTCTTCACGTCAGGCGAAAGCCTGTTGTGGGCGGCCGTGCTGCTTGGCGTGGTCAACGCCGTCGTCCGGCCGGTGCTGGTCTTCCTCACCTTTCCCATCACCATCCTGACCCTCGGCCTGTTCCTGCTGGTCATCAACGGGCTGATGATCGAGCTGGTCGCGCATTTCCTGAGCGGTTTTCACGTCGACGGGCTGGGAACGGCCATTCTCGCGTCGCTGGTGGTGAGCATCACCTCCTGGGTCATCTCCTGGTTCGTCGGTCCGGCCGGCTTCGAGGTCGTCGCGGTGCGCCGCTGATCCGCCGCCGTTGATTTTTGCGAGGCCCGGGGCAATAGTGAAGCTCATGATTTGAGGCGGGCTTCCATGGAAATCCTTTTGTCGACCCTTGTCGCCGTCGCGCTGTTCTTTGTGCTGTCGGCCTTTTTCGGCAGTTTCTTCACGGTTCAGACGGCGCAGGTCGCCATCATCACCCGCTTCGGCCGCTTCGCCCGCGGGGCCGAGGCGGGGCTGAACTGGAAAATGCCTTTCATCGAGAGGGTCGACGGCCGCATGAGCCTGCGCGTCAACCAGATCGCGCTGACCATGGAGACCAAGACGCGGGACAATGTCTTCGTCACCATTCCGATTTCCGTGCAGACCCGGGTGAAGCAGGAAAAGATCTTCAACGCCTATTACAGCCTGTCCGACCCGCAGGGGCAGATCCAGTCCTATGTCGAACAGGTGGTGCTCGGCCATGTGCCCGGCATGACGCTCGATGAGGTCTTCGCCAGCCAGTCGAGCATAGCCTCGGCGGTGAAGCAGGAACTCGACGTCGACATGGCGGCTTTCGGCTACGAGATCGTCAATGTGCTGGTGACAGACATCATCCCCGACGCCAAGGTCAAGGCGGCGATGAATGACATCAACGCCGCGCAGCGCGAACAGGTCGCGGCCAATGCGCGCGGCGAGGCCGAAAAGATCCTGGTGGTCAAAAAGGCCGAGGCTGAAGCGGAAAGCAAGGCCTTGCAAGGCAAGGGCATCGCCGACCAGCGCCGGGCGATCATCGAAGGCTTGCGCGGCTCGATCGAGGATTTCCAGAAGGCGCTGGGCGCCACAAGCGCCCAGGAGGTCATGCAGCTGGTGCTGGTCACCCAATATTTCGACACGCTGAAATCCATCGGAGAGTCCAACAAGACCAATACCCTGTTCCTCTCTCACACGCCCGGCGCGGTGCAGTCCATTTCCGAGCAGATCATGCAATCGCTGATGGCGACGCAGAACGCGAAGGGCTGACGCCCTCTTTGCCTTCGCGACAGTTTCGCGCTAAATCTTGGCCCGCAAAGGCTCCCTTCGGGGATTAATAGGGAACAGGGCGAAAATCCCTGGCTGCCCCCGCAACTGTCAGCGGATGAGTTCGAGCGCCAATCACGACCACTGGGTAAATCCGGGAAGGTCGGCGCAAGGCAATGACCCGCGAGCCAGGAGACCTGCCTTGCCGCCGCGCCGCGCCCCCTGCGGCCGGCGAACTTCCGTCGGCATACGAGGGTGTTATGCAAGGTTTCCGGTCGCGCGGACTGCGCGAAAAACTCGTCGTCCTTTTCGGCGGACTGGTTCTCGCCAACCTTGCCGCCTGGGCCTGGGCTTTCGCGGTGTTCTCCGACAAGCCCGTGCTGCTCGGCTCGGCCTTGTTGGCTTATTCCCTCGGGCTGCGCCATGCGGTCGACGCCGACCATATTGCGGCCATCGACAATTCCACCCGCAAGCTGATGCAGGAGGGACAGCGTCCGGTCGCGGTCGGTCTGTTCTTCTCGCTCGGCCATTCGGCTGTCGTCGTGCTGTTGTCGGTCCTGGTTGGTTTCGCCAGCGCGGCGATCAGTACGCGATTCAGCGACTTCAAGGCGGTGGGGAGTATTGTCAGCACTAGCGCCTCGGCGCTGTTCCTGTTCCTTCTCGCCCTGTTCAATCTCGTCGTGCTGGTCTCGGTCTGGCGCAGTTTCCGCGCCGTCCGGCGTGGAGAATCCTACCGGGACGAGGATTTTGACCTGCTGCTCAACCAGCGTGGCTTTTTGTCCCGTCTGTTCCGGCCGGTGTTCGCCATGGTGCGGCGCAGCTGGCACCTGTTCCCGGTGGGTATGCTGTTCGGGCTCGGCTTCGACACGGCGACCGAAGTGGCGCTGTTCGGCATGTCGGCGACCCAGGCCGCCGATGGCGCGTCCTTCGCGATCCTGCTGGTTTTTCCGGCTCTGTTTACTGCGGGCATGTCGCTGGTCGACACCGCCGACGGCGCCCTCATGCTCGGCGCCTACGGCTGGGCTTATCTGAAGCCGATCCGCAAGCTTTACTATAACCTCACCATCACCGCCGTATCCGTGCTGGTGGCCCTGGCCATCGGCGGCGTCGAGACGCTGGGGATGATCGGCGGAGGCTTCGACCTGCACGGCGGATTCTGGGATGGCGTCGCCGCGCTCAACGCCAATTTCGGCCTGCTCGGCTATCTGATCATCGGCCTGTTCGTCGTGAGCTGGCTGATCTCTGCCTTGATTTACCGGCTCAAGGGTTTTGACAGGCTCGAAGCGGGGGCTTGAAAGTCGCTGCGCGCCGCTTTGTCCGAAACGGTCGAGTCCGCGCTTTGAAGCGCCTATGGCGCGCAGCGTTCTTCCGCTGCGAGCCCCGCACATTTGTTTGGTTGCAACGTCTCAGAACTGCCAGTGAACGCGGCCCGCGACCAGGCTGGCCGGGCCGCGCGTGGCGTTGTAGCCGGGATCGGCGATGAACTGGTAATCGGCGGTGAGCTTGACTGACGACGTCAGCGCATAGCTGTAGTAGGTTTCCAGGATCTTTTCCGTGCTGTAGCGCGGCAGCGAGCCATCGCCGATCAGAATTCCGGTTCCGCCGGCCGCGAAATAAGCGGCGTGGGACGGATCGAGGGCGTTGACGATGCCAAGGAGCCCCCAGGTGTCGTCCGGCCGGCCCCAGTTTTTGCCGGTAATCGAGGTTCCGACCTGCACGGTCCGGTCGATGTCGGCGAAATCCCAGGCCTCGACCTTGCCATTGGAGTAACCGGCGCGCAGGAAAACGCCGATCGTGTCGGTAACGCCCTGCTCAATGTTGATGCTGACGCCTGGCTTGCTGCGGTATTTGCGGTCATAGGCCAAGGCCGTGCTCGCGGGATCGCTCCCGATCGTGGCGGCGAGCGCCTGATAATAGGGGGAAGACGCATTGTCCGCGGCGAACTGGAATTCGCCCATCCGGCCGCGCGACAGATAGCCGGTTAGCTTGAACTTGCCGTCCTGGTCCCACAGCTTGTGCCGTTCCTCAAGTTCGCCGACCAGCTGGAACTGGCTGAAGTTCTCGTCAAGCCCATAGGCCGGCCCGTTGAGCGCGCCTTCCGCCGGCACGGCGGAGAGGTCGAAAATGCCGCCGCGCACGGTGAAGCGGTCCTTGTAATATTCCGCCGCCGCGCCATAGGTCAGGCCCCAGGCGTCGCCCGCATAGTCGAACGTGCCGGTATTGATCGAGGCCCAGTTCAGGAAGTCGGTCTTCGGATTGTTGGCGTATTTATTGGTGTCGAAAATATCGACGATCGCGAATTTGCCGACCGTGAAGACGAACCGGTCGCTCGTGACCTGATTGGCGAAAATATTCTGGTCGGCTTCGATCTTCTGGGTTTCGCCGCCGAGATCGACGGTCTGGCGGATGAAATAGCGCTGCACGCGCGCATAGGGGAAGGGATAGCCGAGCTTGTAGGATTCGCCGCTGGGGAAACCCGCCGCTCCGTGGGTGTTGCCGACGCCGAAGCCCTGGTCGATTTCGGGATCGACCCAGAACTCGGCGCCCTGCCACAACCTCGCGCCGATGAACAACGTGCCGTCGAAGGTTTCGCGGCCCTGGCCAGCCTGCGGCAGGCTGTTAGGGCCATCGGGCGTTGCCGAATGGATCGGGCCATAGGCCTGATCGGTGAAAGTGGCCTGACCATGGACGTTGAACCGGTCGGCGTCGAACAGTGGGGCTACGTTCTCGTGAGAAGACCCGTCGCCGAAATGATAGTTCAGGCCGAGGCGCAGCGTCTGCAAGGCGAAATCGGAACGAAAGTTCTGGCCGGCGCTGGGCAGATAGACGTTCTTCGCGCCGAAATCCGTGACCATATATTCGAGCTTGGCCGTCCAGTCGGGGAAAAGCGGGACTTCGACGCCGGCGCCGGCGGCCCAGCCGAGCCGCCACAAGAGCTTTTCGTCGCCACCGCCGGTCGCGTCGATCGAGATGATCGGCGACGTGCGCGCCCAGGCGAGGCCGCCGGTCGCGTAGATCAGCCAGTTGCCGGGCGTGTAGCCGACGCGGCCGCGCACGGTTCCCATGGATTCCAGCGTTTCGCCAAATGTTCCCGTGCCGAGCGTTGGCGAGTTGAATCGTTGGGAGCCGCCGGTCGAATTGCTGTTGAGGTCGGGATAGGCGGGGAAGGTCAGGTCGCCCTCGACGCCGACCAGCCAATGTTGCGGCAGGCGGTAATTGTAGCCGCCCTGGGCGGCGGCGAGAAAGCTGCCGGCTTCATTGAACGTGTCGACATGCTGCGCGAGGCTGTACGAGCCGCCGGTTCCCGCGCCGCTCCAGCGGCCTGTTCCCCAGCCGTAGCCGACCGCGCCTCCGGCGTAGAAGCCGCTCCAGGGATCGAAGACGACAGGCGCTTCGGGTGCAGATTTCGCGCTGGGCAGATCGGCGGCTTGGGCCGGGACGTTGCAGCTGAGCGCCAGCGTCAGAGCCAGAAGCGACGTTCTGGAGGAAAGAAGTGTATTGTACAACCCGGGCATGTCGCCTCTCATGTATTGAACTAATCGAATCAGTGCGGTTTCGGCAAGGATAAACAGGTCCGACTTGTCTGAAACCGATTGCACGGCGATCGCATGCCGCCGCCCCTTTAAGGTTTAGGTAGGACGTCGCGGGCAGACAACGTAAAGCTCCAATTCTGGAAGAGTTCTAAATTGGAGCCTCGTCAGGCGCCGCGCAAAATGCCTTCCAGCCGGCCGAAATCCCCGTCCGTCATGCGGGACGCCAAAACGCAGCCAGTCGGGCCTGGCGGCGAAGGGGCGCGCCAGGACGCCGCCGGTCCCCAGTCGCCGAAAAATGTCATTGGCCCGCGCATGACGGGCGAGGCGGAACAGCGGCGCGCCGCCCAGAAGCTCGAACCCTGCCCGCAGCAACAGCGCATCGAGCCGCGCGCAATCGCTTTGCAGGCGCGCCGCGCAGCGAATCAGCCACTCGTCGTCGGCATAGGCCCGCATCCCGATTTCGACCGCCGCGCCGCTGACCGCCCATGGCCCGAGCGCCCCGCGCATCCGCGCCGTCAGCTCGGGAGCGCCCAGGGCGAAGCCGAGCCGCAGGCCAGCCAGGCCGAACGTCTTGCCGAAAGAGCGCAGCACGATCACGCCGGGCAGGGGGAGATGCGGCGCGAGGCTGGCTTCGCGCGGCAGAAAATCGACAAAGGCCTCATCGACGATCAGGGTCTTGCCCCGCGCCGAAAAATCGCGCGCCAGCGTCAGCAGGTCGTCCGCGCCGACCAGTCGTCCGTCCGGGTTGTTCGGATTGACGATCACCGCCGCATCGGCTTCGGCCAGTGCGTCGAGACGCTGGCAGGTGGTCACTTTGGCGCCGCCCGCCGCCCAGACCGACTCATGTTCGGCATAGGTGAAGTCGAGTATGGCGACTTTTTTCGCGGGATACAGGCGCGGCATAAGCTGGATCAGGCTTTGCGTGCCAGGCGCCGCGACGATCCCGGCGCCGTCGCCGAGTCGAAAATTCTTCGCGGCGGCCGCTTCCAGCGCCGCGATGGACTCCGGCTTCGGGCAGACGTGTGAAAGCGGCCTCGCTCACGCCGCTGACGGGATAGGCGCAAGCGTTGATGCCAGTGGAAAGATCGAGCCAGGGTTCGGGCGCGTCGGGAAAACGCCTGCGCGCGGCGGCAAGGCCGCCGCCGTGATAGGCTGGCGCAGCTTCCGTCTCCCGATTCGTGTCCATGTCCATCCTGTCCGCTTTCACCTTTGCGCTCGCCCTGGCCGCCCTGGTCGTCGAAGCCCTGATCGGCTATCCGGCGCCGGTCTACGCTGTCTTGCGCCATCCCGTCACATGGATCGGCGCCCTTATCGCCTGTCTGGAGCGCGCGCTCAACCGTCCCGAATGGTCGAACGCCCGGCGCAAGCAGGCCGGCGTCGCAGCTTTGGCGGTCGCGCTGGCGGCGACGGGCGCCGTCGCGCTGGCGCTGACCGCCTTGGCGCCGGCAAATTTTCTCGGCTTCTGGCTGCTGGCCTTCCTCGCCTCGTCCCTGGTGGCGCAGCGCAGCCTCCATGACCATGTCGCCGCCGTGGCGCAGGCGCTTTCAATGGAAGGTCTGGACGCCGGCCGGGCGGCGGTGGCCATGATCGTCGGGCGCGACGTGGCGGCGCTGGATGTCGCCGGCGTCTCGCGGGCCGCCGTCGAAAGCCTGGCCGAAAACTTTTCCGACGGCGTCGTCGCGCCGGCTTTCTGGACCGCCCTTCTCGGCCTGCCCGGCGGCGCGCTCTACAAGGCCGCCAATACCGCGGATTCTATGGTCGGCCACAAGAGCGAGCGCTATCTCCATTTTGGCTGGGCGTCGGCGCGCTTCGACGATCTCGTCAATTTGCCGGCCTCGCGCCTTGCCGCCTTGTGGCTGATCCTGGCGGCGCTCGTCCTTCCCGGCGCCGACGCCAAAGCGGCGTGGCGCGCCCTGCGGCGCGACGCGTCGAGGCACAAGTCGCCCAACGCCGGCTGGCCCGAGGCGGCGATGGCCGGCGCGCTGGGCTTCAGGCTGGCCGGCCCGCGCGTCTATGGCGGCGAGGCGGTGGACGACGTGTACATGGGAGACGGACGCGCGGAACTCGACGCCAACGACATTTTTCGGGCGCTGGCGCTTTATCGGCTGGCCTGCGGCGCGCAGATCGCGGCGCTGGCGGGACTTTTGCTCATCGCGCTAGCTTGAGCAGCGCGTCAAGATCGACATGGCGGGCGAGGTGGTCGGCGAGGGCGTCGAGCGTGCGCTCCACTTCCGCCTCATAGGCCAGCGCCGAAGTTTCCGCGCCGATCCAGCGCAAGATCGCCGCGCGAAAATCCTCGTGACCGAACAGGCCGTGGACGTAACAGGCGCGGATCGCGCCATCTGGCGACTGCGCGCCGTCGCCGCGTCCGTCTGTATATTGCAGGAAAGGTTTCCCTGCATCGGCGCCGCGGGTGACGCCGACATGCATTTCATAGCCGGCGAAATCAGCGCCTTCCGGCAATGAGACGCCAGCGCAGGCGCGCAAGACCTTGTCCGAAGTCAGCTCTGTCTCGACATCGAGCAGGCCCAGCCCCGCGACAGTTCCCGCTGGACCCTCCATGCCCTCGGGATCGGCGATTTTCCTGCCGAGCATCTGATAGCCGCCGCAAACGCCGAGGATTTTTCCGCCCCGCCGCGCGTGGGCGTAAAGATCGACGTCCCAGCCCTGCGCGCGAAAGAATGCCAGATCGGCGATGGTGGCCTTGGATCCCGGGAGGATGACGAGGTCGCAGACCGGCAAGGGCTCCCCGGGCGCGACCATGACCAGCCGCACGTCCGGCTCCAGTTTCAGCGGGTCGAAATCGTCGAAATTGCTGATGCGGGGCAGGAGAGGGACGGCGATGGTCGCTTTGCCGTCGCCCGGCTCATTCCGCCGCGCCAGCGCCATGGCGTCTTCCGCCGGAAGGCGCGCGGCGCCGGAGAAAAACGGGACCAGGCCCAGCCCCGGCCAGCCCGTGCGCGCCGCGATCATGTTCATGCCCTCTGCGAACAGGCTGGCGTCGCCGCGGAACTTGTTGACGATGAAGCCGCGCACCATTTCGGCGTCCAGCGGGTCGAGCACTGTCTTGGTGCCGACGATCTGGGCGATGACGCCGCCGCGATCGATGTCGCCGATCAGCACCACCGGCACGTTCTGCGCCCGCGCGAACCCCATGTTGGCGATGTCGCCGGCCCGCAGGTTGATTTCGGCCGGGCTGCCCGCGCCTTCGATCAGCACCAGATCGGCTTGGGAGCGCAGCCTTGCGAAACTTTCCGCGACAAAGGCGGCCAGCTTCGGCTTGAGCGCCTGATAGTCGCGCGCCCTTGCCGTTCCGAAGATTTTGCCCTGGACGACGATCTGCGAGCCGATCTCGCTCTGTGGCTTCAGCAGCACCGGATTCATGTCGATGCTGGGCGCGCAATAGCAGGCGCGGGCCTGCAGGGCCTGGGCGCGGCCAATCTCGCCGCCGTCCTCGGCGACGGCGGCATTGTTCGACATGTTCTGCGGCTTGAACGGCATGACGCGCAGGCCACGGCGGGCGAAGGCGCGGCAGAAGCCCGCGACCAGCAGGCTTTTGCCGACATCCGAGCCGGTGCCCTGGAACATCAGCGCCTTGGCCATTGAAACTCCGTGGAGGGGCGGGAGAGGGGGCCGGTCAGCCCTTCTTCCCAAGAACTTCCGCCTCGAACTGCGCCAGGACCTCCGGCGGCATGGTCGCGGCATTGGCCTTGGTCGGGAAATCCGCCGCCCGCACGTCGGCGAGATATTTCGCGCTGGCCTCGCGCATGGTCGCGCCGACCTCGGCATAGCGGCGGTTGTGCCTGAAATTCTTCTCGATATAGCCAAGCACGTCCGGGAAGACCAGGACCTGGCCGTCCGTGCCTGGACCCGCGCCAATGCCGATCGTCGCCGCCTTGACGGCGGAAGTCACGGCCGCCGCCAGCTCCATCGGCGCCAGTTCGATCACCAGCATGAACACGCCGGCCTCGTCCAGGAGCCTGGCGTCGGCGAAAATGCGCGCTGCCTCCTCGAAAGTCTTGCCATGCACGCGCCGCTCGCAATGCTGCGGCTCATAGCCCAGGTGGCCGCAGACGGGAATGCCGGCAGCCGTGAGCGCGCGGACCACATCCACATGGGCGCCCTCGAACTTGACCGCGTCGGCGCCGGCTTCCTGCAATGTCCGGGCGCTGGCGAGCGCCTGCTCGACCGTGTCATAGGTGGCGAAGGGCAGGTCGCTGATCACGAAAGTGTCCGGCGCGCCGCGGCGCACCGCCCGCGTGTGATGCGCCATGTCGGCCAGTGTCACGTCGCGCTCTCCGGCGTAGCCGAGCATGTTCACGCCGACGCTGTCGCCAACGAGAATGACGTCGATCCCGGCCGCCGCCTGCGCCCGCGCCTGCGGCGCGTCATAGGCGGTGAGCATGGCGATCTTTTCGCCCTTGCGCTTCATCTCGGCAAATCTGGCAAGCACGCGCATGAACCCTGCGCTCCTCTCTTGGGGAAACCGGTCTTTGGGGAAACCGGGAACGGGCGCTGTCTTTTATCGCCGCGCGCCTTCGCCGTCCATCGAAGAGAAGCCGGACTTCCCGTCCTGCTGTGACCTTGCGTCATTCATCGGCTCCGGCGCCGCCGCGCTGCGGAGGCTTGGACGCCTGGCCGGCGGACGGCGGCTTGTGGATAGCGGCGATAAATCGCAATAAGCATTGCGTGGGCGCCTTCGCGCTCCCATGTCTGGCAGGCCCCGCCGCTCCGTACGGAAAAACATGAAATTCACCCCGTCCTTCCTCGATGAGATCAGGGCGCGGCTTCCTGTATCGGAAGTCGTGGGGCAAAGCGTCAAGCTCAAGAAGCAGGGCCGCGAATGGGTGGGCTTGTCGCCGTTCAACGCGGAAAAGTCGCCGTCCTTCACGGTCAATGACCAGAAGGGCTTCTGGCACGATTTCTCTTCCGGCCGGCATGGCGACGTCTTCGGCTTCATCATGGAGACGACGGGCGTTGGCTTCCCCGAGGCCGTCGAACGACTGGCGAACATGGCTGGCGTGCCGCTGCCGGTCGAATCGCCCGAGGCCGCGGAGGCCGAGAAGCGGCGCGCGACGACGCTGGAAGCGTTGGAGCTGGCGACGGCGTTCTTCGAGGCGCAATTGCGCGGCCCCTCGGGCGCGAAGGCCCGCGCCTATCTCACTGAGCGCGGCCTCGGTCCGGAGGCGCGGGAAAAATTCCGGCTCGGCTATGCGCCGCCCGAGCGTTACGCCCTGCGCGATTTCCTCGCCTCCAAATCCTGTTCCCGGGAAACCATGATCGAGGCTGGGTTGCTGACCCATGGCCCGGAGATCAACGTTCCCTATGATTTCTTCCGCGACCGGCTGATGTTTCCGATCTGCGACCGCGGCGGCCGGCCCATTGCCTTCGGGGGGCGGGCGCTCGCCAAGGACATCCAGCCGAAATACAAGAATTCGCCGGAAACGCCGCTGTTTCACAAGGGCTCGCACCTTTACAACCTCCACGCCGCGCGCAAGTCCGCCCATGAACGCGGAGCCGTCGTGGCGGTCGAGGGTTATGTCGACGTCATCTCCATGACCATGGCCGGCCATCCCAACGTCGTCGCGGGCCTCGGCACCGCCTTGACCGCGGATCAATGCGAACTGTTGTGGAAAATGGCCGAAGAGCCGACCCTGTGCTTCGACGGCGACAAGGCCGGGCGCAAGGCGGCGTTTCGCGCCGTCGACACGGCGCTGCCCCTGATCGGGCCGGGCAAGAGCCTTCGTTTCGCGCTCCTGCCGGAAGGCCAGGACCCGGACGATCTCGCGCGTTCGGGCGGCGGCGCGGCGATCGCCTCGGTGCTCGAGGCCAGCAAGCCGCTGGTGGAAATGCTTTTTACCCGCGAGGTCGAGGCGCAGCCGCTCGACACGCCGGAGCGACGGGCAGGTCTCGAGCGGCGCCTGCGCGATTGCGCCGGCCAGATCCGCGACGAGGTGTTGCGGCGGCATTATCTCGACGATTTCCGCGAAAGGCAGGCGGCGCTGTTCGGCCGCGGCCGCCAGACCGGAGCTGGCAGGGGCGCGTCCCAAGGCTTCAGCCCCTGGCGCGGCAGGCGCGAAGGCCCGGTTTCGCTGCGCTCGCCTCTGGCCCCGAGCTCGGCCTTGCTGCAGTCGAACCTGTTCACCGCGCGGAAAGAGGCGCCGGCGCCTCGCGAATCCCTTATTCTCGCCCTGTTGCTGAACCACCCTGGCCTCCTCGCCCGCCACGCCGAGGACGTCGCGCGGCTGGAGCTTTCAACCGAGAGCGCAAGCCGTCTTCGCGACGCGCTGCTGGGCGTCGCCGATCCGGACCTCTCGCCGCATGACCTGCGCGAAAAGCTTCTGGCGCTCGGTTTTGGTCGAATTCTGGAGGATTTAGGCGGCGCCGCCACAATTTCGCCATTGTGGTCCGTAAAGCCCGAGGCGCATGAAAATGACGCGGACGTGGTTTTGCGGCAGGCCTTGGGCTTGCATCGAAAGCAGCGGGCGCTAAATAGGGAATTGCGTCTGGCTGAGGCGGTTTTGGCGCAGGAGCCGAGCGCAGCCAGCTTGGCCGCGCTGGCCGACATCAGGGCGCAATTGTCGGCGCTTGAGGGCGCCGAGGCGACAGTTGAAGGATTTGGCGCCCATTCTGGTCGGGAAGACAAGTCCGTCTAAATGCGTTCGCGGGCGAAGAGAAGCATTCGCCTGCGAAATACGTATTGGAAGAATGGGAATGCTGAAGCCGCCCGGCGGCAGAGGAAGATTTGAGTTCATCGCGATGGCGGCCGCCGTCGCGACATCATGGTTAAGCGGGTTGGTTAAGCGGGAATTAAAATTTTCCGCGCACCCTGCGCCCGTCCCGCGATTCGCCAAGTTGGCGCTTCGAGACGGCGCGGCCGTCGGAACATTTGCGGTTTGGAGTTGACATGGCGAAAAAAGACGACGCAAAGCCGGAAGGCGAAGCCGGGGTGGTTGAGACGACCGACAGCCCCTTGCTGGATCTCTCCGACGCCGCCGTCAAACGCATGATGAAGCTCGCCAAAAAGCGGGGCTTTGTCACTTACGCCGAATTGAACGCCGTTCTGCCGTCCGAGGAAGTGACTTCGGATCAGATCGAGGACGTCTACGCCATTCTCAACGAAATGGGCATCAACGTCGTCGAGGCGGAGGAAGCCGACGAGGCTGAAGAAGAGACCGCCGCCGACGAAGCCGATGAGCCCGAAGGCGGCGAACTCGCCGAACCGGTCGCGGCCAAGGCCGTTGCGACGCGCACCTCCGAGCCGACCGACCGCACCGACGATCCCGTGCGCATGTACCTGCGCGAAATGGGCTCGGTCGAGCTTTTGTCGCGCGAGGGCGAAATCGCCATCGCCAAGCGCATCGAGGCTGGCCGCGAGGCGATGATCGCGGGGCTCTGCGAGAGCCCGCTGACTTTCCAGGCCATCATCATCTGGCGCGATGAGCTGATGGAAAACAAGGTGCTGCTGCGCGAGATCATCGATCTCGAGGCCACCTATGCCGGCCCCGACGCCAAGAACGGGGCGAAACCCGAGGAAGAGGGCGCCGAGGCCGAGGCGCCTTCGACCGCGCCGCGCAATCCGCCGGCCGGTCTGGACGAGCCGCCGGTTCCCGAGGACAACTTCGATGACGAGGACGACATGGAAAATTCCGTGTCGCTCTCGGCCATGGAGACCGAACTCAAGCCCAAGGTTCTCGAAACCTTCGACCGTGTCGCCGACGCCTACAAGAAGTTGCGCCGGCTTCAGGACCAGAATGTCGAGAACAAGCTGAAGAACGAGACGCTGTCGCCTGCGCAGGAGCGCAAGTACAAGACCCTCAAGAAGGAGATCGTCGCCGACGTCAAGTCGCTGTCGCTCAACCAGAACCGCATCGACGCCCTGGTCGAGCAGCTCTACGACATCAACCGCCGGCTGATCGGTCTGGAGACCAAGCTGTTGCGCCTGTCGGAAAGCTTCGGCGTGTCCCGCGAAGACTTTCTCAAGAACTACCACGGCTCGGAGCTTGATCCGAAGTGGCTGTTGCGGGTGTCGAAGCTTGGCGCGCGCGGCTGGAAGGAATTCGTCGCCAACGCCAAGGACGACATCCACGAATATCGCGGCGACATCCATGCGCTGGCGACGGAAACCGGGCTTGAAATCCTCGAATTCCGCAAGATCGTCCACATGGTGCAGAAGGGCGAGCGCGAGGCCCGCCAGGCCAAGAAGGAAATGGTCGAGGCCAACCTGCGCCTCGTGATTTCCATCGCGAAAAAATACACCAATCGCGGCCTGCAGTTCCTCGACCTGATCCAGGAAGGCAACATCGGCCTGATGAAGGCGGTCGACAAGTTCGAATACCGCCGCGGCTACAAGTTCTCGACCTATGCGACCTGGTGGATCAGGCAGGCGATCACCCGTTCGATCGCCGACCAGGCGCGCACCATCCGCATTCCCGTGCACATGATCGAGACGATCAACAAGATCGTGCGCACCTCGCGCCAGATGCTGCACGAGATCGGCCGCGAGCCGACGCCGGAGGAACTGGCGGAAAAACTCGCCATGCCGCTGGAGAAGGTGCGCAAGGTGCTGAAGATCGCCAAGGAGCCGATTTCGCTCGAAACGCCGATCGGCGACGAGGAGGATTCGCATCTCGGCGATTTCATCGAGGACAAGAACGCGATCCTGCCGATCGACGCGGCGATCCAGAGCAACCTGCGCGAGACGACGACGCGCGTGCTGGCCTCGCTCACGCCGCGCGAGGAGCGCGTGCTGCGCATGCGCTTCGGCATCGGCATGAACACCGATCACACGCTGGAAGAAGTCGGCCAGCAGTTTTCGGTGACCCGCGAGCGTATCCGGCAGATCGAGGCCAAGGCCCTGCGCAAGCTGAAGCACCCCTCGCGCAGCCGCAAGCTGCGGTCGTTCCTGGACAATTGAACAGGAGAGTTTTCCTGCAAAGCCCGCGGGTCGAACTCGCGGGCTTTATTTTTGCGCGGGGCTGGCGCTGGCGGTCGAAGGCCCCTAGATTGTTCGAGCGGCGCTGCGGGGTGCGTGAGGATATTTCCCCGGGGCCTTACGATCCCAACGGGAGCTGTCCCTGTCTTCGTCCGTGGACTTAGGCACATGGCGCCCACCTACTTTGTAGGTACCCGGGATCGCATCCCACGGCTTTTGTGGCCCGCACCCTTAGGTTTTCGCTTTCCAGAATTTCCCCAGTCAGGTTCGGGATGACCGCCAAAGGCGCCTTGCGGGCGGAGTTGCGGGCGGCGCGGGATGCGCATCCCCAAAGCGAGCGGCAGGCCGCGGCGCAAAAGCTGGCTGAGACAGCGCCGGGATTTTTGCGCGCCTTGCTGCGAAAAAGCGCCGCCTTCGCGCCGGCGCCGCCTTCAGAAATCCCCATCGCCCTCTACACGGCTTTGCCGGGCGAACTCGATTGCCTGCCGCTCTTGGAAGAACTCGGCCGGCAGGGCTTTCCCACTCTGCTGCCGGTCGCCGGGGAAAAGGCCACGCCGCTCAAATTCCGGCTGTGGCGGCCGGGCGATCCTTTGGTTTCAGGGCGTTATGGCCTGCGAGAGCCGGACGCGGCCGCGCGGGAAAAAACGCCGAAAATCGTGCTCGCGCCCTTGCTGGGCTTTGACGTGCGCGGCGGCCGGCTCGGCTTCGGCGGCGGCTATTATGACGTGACGCTGGCGCATTTGCGCGGGAGCGGCCCGGTTCTGGCCGGCGGCCTCGCCTTCGCCTTGCAAAAAACCGACATGATTCCGCTGGAAGCGCACGACGCAAAGCTCGATTTCGTGATAACGGAAGAGGGATTTTTCGTATTTTAGCGGAGACCCGATGCGCATTCTTTTCATCGGCGATGTCGTCGGCCGGACCGGCCGCGCCGCCATCGCCGAGCATGTGCCGGCCCTCCGCAAGAAACTGGCGCTCGATTTCGTCGTCGCCAATGGCGAGAACGCCGCCGGGGGGTTCGGCATTACCGAGGTCATCGCGCAGGAGTTCCTCAACGCCGGGGTGGATTGCATCACGCTCGGCAACCATTCCTTCGATCAGCGCGAGGCGCTGGTGTTCATCGAGCGAGCGCCCCATGTGCTGCGGCCCTTGAACTATCCGCCGGGCACGCCGGGACGCGGCGCCTGGCTCTACGAGACCGTCGGGGGAGAGCGGGTGCTGGTCATGAGCGTGATCGGCCGGGTGTTCATGGACGCGATGGACGATCCCTTCGCCGCCGTGGAGAAGGAATTGGCCGCTTGCCCGCTGGGGATTGGCTGCGACGCCATCATCCTCGACCTGCACGCCGAGGCGTCGAGCGAGAAACAGGCGCTGGCGCATTTCGCCGACGGCCGCGTCTCCATGGCCATTGGCACCCATACTCACGTCCCTACCGCCGACGCCCGCATCCTTTCCCACGGCACCGCCTTCCAGACCGACGCCGGCATGACCGGCGATTACGACTCCGTCATCGGCATGGACAAGGAAGAGCCGATTCGGCGGTTTACCCGCAAGACGCCGGGCGCGCGCTTCGAGCCGGCGGAAGGCGCGGCGACCCTTTGCGGGCTGTTCGTCGAAACCGGCGCCGATGGATTGGCCAGGACTGTGACGCCGGTGCGGATCGGCGGAGCGCTGTTGCAGGCAGTCCCCTAGGCTATGGCGTCGCGCGCGCCTTTGGGGCGCGCGCAAATGGCTATCGGCGGATCGGTCAGCCGATCGTGATCTTCACGTCGATATTGTTGCGGGTGGCGTTGGAATAGGGGCAAACCTCATGCGCCTTGGCCGCGAGCGTTTCGGCCTCTGTCTGCGTCAGGCCGGGCAGCGCGACTTCGAGCGCGATGGTCAGGCCGAAGCCGCCTTCCGAACGCGGGCCTATGCCGACCGTGGAGGTGACCGTCGCATTATCAGGCACTTTCGGACCGCCCTGCGAGGCCACGAATTTCATCGCGCCGATGAAGCAAGCGGCGTAGCCGGACGCGAATAATTGCTCCGGATTGACGCCGGAACCGCCCGCGCCGCCGAGCTCCTTCGGCGTCGACAGGATCGCGGAAAATGCTTTGTCGAGGGTTGCGACCTCGCCGTCGCGACCTCCCTTGGCGCGCGCGGACGTGGAATAGACGACTGTGACGGGCATGATATCCTCCTTAATTATCGCTTACGATTAAATCGTACACGATATAATATGGCCGGCGTTGCGAGCGGTCAAGCGCTTTGTCCAAGCTGGCGTAGCCGCTAACATGGGCCGCCGCCATCAGGATTTAAAAATGAGTGAAAGCCTAGAGAACCCGAGTCGCCGCGCTCCTACCCTCGCCGAAATGCTTTGCTTCTCGGTCTATGGAGCGAACCAGGCCTTCGGCCGCGTCTACAAGGCGCTGCTGGCGCCTATGGGCCTGACCTATCCGCAATTTCTGGTCATGCTCGCCTTGCTCGAGCAGGACGACCGGACGGTTGGGGCGCTGGGCGAGCAACTGGGTCTGGAATCGAGCACGTTGACGCCGCTGCTCAAACGGATGGAAGCCGCCGGCCTTCTCGCCCGCGCCCGCGACGCCGCGGATGAAAGGCAGGTGCGCGTGCGCCTGACCGTCCAAGGCGAGGCCCTGCGCGCGAAAGCGGCCGAAATTCCGTCGAAATTGCTGGCCGCCTCGGGCCTGACTATCGAACGCGTCATGGCCCTGCGCGGCGAGATCGAAAGCCTGACCGCCCATCTACAAGCCGGCGCAAAGCCCTGACAGTTGCGTTTTTGCAACAGGGGGCGGTTGTTTTGCCAGTTTGAAAGCGCCGCTCGTCCCCCTGCGCGCTGAAAATCAAGTTAAACTGCTGAATTTTACGGCGCATGCACAAGGAATAGGCGTGTCAAAAGTATAAATTAGACAAAACTCGCGTAAAGCAGTGAAATCTTTATATGTTCTTTATACTGCCTCACGTCTTCGTGAATTGTTTCCTTGCCTGCCTCGACCTTACGCTGAACTGACAGCAATGCAGGCGACGCGTCGGCAATTCGATTTGCGCGTTGCGAGTGGGGCAAGCTCATGAAAAGCAAATTACTCTTTACTGCCAGTATCTTGGCTCTCGTTGCCGGTTCGGCCGCGGCGGCCGACCTTCCGTCAACCAAGGAGGCGCCCGTCGCGCCCCTGCCGGCCTTCACCTGGAAAGGCTTTTACGCCGGCGTCGCCGCCGGCGGCGTCTGGACGGGCGCCAAGGTCAACCAGCCTGGTTTCGAGACCGCCAACGTGAGCGGCTCCAGCGGCGCCCTGGCGGGGCTGGTGGGCTACAATATGCAGTTTGGCCAGTTCGTGGCTGGCATCGAAGGCGAGCTAGGGTGGCAGAACGCCGTTGGTTCGGGCCATTTCATCGACGGGTCCAGCGGGCTTCCGACCAATCTATCCATCGGTTCGGAATATGAGATGCGCATGCGCGGCCGCCTGGGCTACGCCTTCGGCAATGCGCTGGTCTATGCGGCCGGCGGCTCCTCTTTCACCGGCGAGCGCGTCAACCTCGTCGACAAGGGTACGGGCTCGTATTCGACGGTCAGAAACGACCTCACCGGCTACAATATCGGCGGCGGCGTCGATTACGCCTTCGCGCCGAACTGGGTCGCGCGCGTCGAATATATCCATGACAGCTACAACACCCTGCAATACAACTTCTCACAAGGGGGCATTAATTCGGGGCTGTTCAACGACCGGCGTGTTTCGGCTGCGAATGACACTGTTCGCGCCAGCCTGATCTATAATTTCGGCCCGGGCGCCGCGCCGGGGACGCAGAGCCAACCGGACGATCCTGCCTACACCAGCAAGGCCCTGGATAACCTCGGCGATTCCTTCTTCATTCGGCTGGTGAACTATTACAAGCTGGAATGGGGTCATAATGGCGCCCCCGTCGATCCGTCCGCGCCGGCCTCGCGCCGCGCCGACTGGACGCCGCCGCCGGAATCCTCGCCGCCCATGCCCTTCCAGGAATATTCCTATGGCGGCACGACCAACCTCGGCGTCAACCGCACGGCCTCAGTGGACAGCCCGCTGATGGTGGCGCTCGGAACCACGTCGCTCGGTAAGTTCATGAGCGACTACGGCCTGCAGATGTACGGCTGGGTCAATGTCGGCGGCAATGTCAGCAGCAACCACCTGCATGACGGCGGCAATTTCCCCGCCGCCTATATGTACAGCCCCAATACGGTCAGCCTCGACCAGGCAGTGATGTATGTCGAGCGCACCCCCGACACGGTGCAAAAGGACCACATCGATTGGGGTTTCCGCTTTTCCGCCATCTATGGCGAGAACTACCGCTATACGACCTCCTATGGCGTCGCCAGTTGGCAATTGCTGAACCACAATGACGTCAATGGCTACGACTTCCCGATGGTCTATGGCGAAATCTTTTTCCCGCAGGTCGCGGAGGGCATGCTGGTTCGCATCGGCCGCTTCATTTCGCTGCCGGACATCGAGGCTCAGCTCGCGCCGAACAATTACATGTATTCGCACTCGATGACCTACGCTTTCGACAACTACACCAATAACGGCATCCAGGCGTCGATCGCGCTGACCAAGAACCTGTTCATCCAGCCGGGCATTGGCATGGGCTCTGACACGGCTATCTGGAATACCGGCGCACGGTTGACCAATCTGGCTCAGAGCTTGCCGGGTTATGGGACCAATCCGCTCTTTTCGGGTTCGAGCTTCCTGAAAGATCCGGGCGCCATCCCCTCCTACACCCTGTGCCTGCGCTACCAGACCGACAGCGCCAACGACAACCTCTATCTCTGCGGCGACGCGCTGAACAAGGGACAATGGGGTTACAACAACTTGCAATGGATCGGCGGCACCTATTACCACAGGTTCAACGATCAGTGGCACATCGCCCTTGAAATCGTGGAACATCCACGAAACCAAGGTGCCGAATAACCAGAACGCGGAGGCGAACGCCTTCATCGCCGCTGGCGGCACGCCGTTCTCGCCGCAATACATCCCCTTCAACGCGCCCGGCACGGCGAACTGCCGAAATACGGCTCAGATCTACTGCACAACGAATACTCAGACCTTCCTGACCTATCTGAACTATCAGTTTTCGCCGATGGACAACCTGTCGTTCCGCACTGAATATTTTAACGACATGACGGGCCAGCGCACCGGCGTCGCCACCTCCTATGCCGAATGGTCGATCGGCTTGCAACACTGGTTCTCGCCGCAGATCGAAGTCCGTCCGGAATTCACCTACTACCGGTCGTTCCAGGCCAACGCCTTCAACGGCAACGCCAACTTCTTCGGTCAGAGCGGCAATCCAGCCGATCTTCCAAACAGGAACTGGGCGGCCGTGCTCGCCGGCGACATCATCATCCACTTCTGATTGGAGCAACGCTCTCTCATTATTCGGCGGGTGCGGCGAAAATTTCGCCGCACCTCAAACTTTCGGGGCCGGGCGGCTATGCCCGGCCTCTCGAAGTCTGACCACCGCGGCAAGGATCTTCGGCGACGGCGACGGCAGGCGCGCTTAAAGTGTTTCGCCGCAGGGCGCCCCACTTTTCAGGCGGCTCGCGCGCGTCTATAAGGCGCGATCCTTTTTACGCCCCCAGGCCGCGCATAAGCAGAACAACCGGCGCGAGGGCGAAGCCAGATCGATCAGGGGCGCATATGGCCGGGCATAGTCAGTTCAAGAACATCATGCATCGCAAGGGCAAGGCCGACGCCGCCCGCTCAAAGCTGTTTTCCAAGCTGGCGCGCGAAATCACCGTCGCCGCCAAGATGGGCCTGCCCGACCCGAACATGAACGCCCGCCTGCGCGCCGCGTGCATCGCCGCCCGCGTCGAAAACATGCCCAAGGACAATATCGAGCGGGCGATCAAGAAGGCCGCCGGCGCCGACGGCGAGAACTACGACGAAGTGCGCTACGAAGGCTATGCGCCCGGCGGCGTCGCTGTGATCGTCGAGGCCCTGACCGACAATCGCAACCGCACCGCCGGCGAAGTGCGCTCCTATTTCACCAAGGCGGGCGGGGCGCTGGCCGAAACCGGGGCGGTGTCCTTCATGTTCGACCATGTCGGCCAAATCGAATTCGACGCCAAGGCTGCGAGCGAGGACGCCATGATGGAGGCGGCCATCGAGGCCGGCGCCGAAGATGTCGCCTCGACGCCGGACGGCCACGAAATTACCACCACGCTGGAAGATCTGGTCGAAGTGACCAGGGCCTTGGAAGCGAAATTCGGCGAGCCGAGGAAGTCGAAGCTGGTCTGGAAGCCGCAGAACAATATCGCGGTGGACGACGAAGCCGGCGAAAAGATCTTGCGCCTGATCGGGTCGCTGGAAGACAATGACGACGTGCAGAACGTCTACGCCAATTTTGAAATCTCCGACGCTCTGGTCACGAAAATGGGTGGCTGAACCCGCTAAGCCGGATAAACTATTCAGACCGCCGGAGCGATCCGGCGGTTTTTTTCGTCCGCCGCGGTCAAATCAAGGCTATTCGGAAGCCTGCATGACGTAACGTAATTTAAATCGAAGTGTTGGTTGGGTTATAGGCAATGTAACGAGTCGATAATTCTCAAAATTCATGATTATTTAACAATAATCAGCGGAAAATCGTGGGGCATTTATTGCGCGACAGGCGGCCACGGAATCTCGACCATGCAATTGACACTGCGGAGTTCCGGCCTGGGCGCTATTGCCGCCCTTTTTATCGTTGGCGCCGGGAACATGGCGATCTCCCTCTGGTCCAAAGAGGCGGCCTCCGATCGCGCGGCGGCTGTAGCGCGGATCGAGAAGCAGACGCACGAAATCATCATTCCGCTGATCACCGCGGTCAAGGACCTGCAGATCGACGTCGTGCAGGTCCAGCAATTCCTGACGGACACCTCGGCGACGCGCGGTCTCGACGGCCTCGACGACGGCGTTGGCGAAGCGGCTAAATACGCTGAAAAATTCGCTGCTCACGCCGCCGAGGCGCGGCGTCTCGCCTCCGGCATGGACGACGGCGAGCTGGTCGCAAGTCTGGACCGGACCGCAGCCGCCTTTCCCGCCTTTTATGCAATGGGCCGGAAGATGACCGAGGCTTATGTCGCCGAGGGGCCGGCCGGCGGCAACAAGATGATGGGCGGCTTCGACAAGGTCGCGGAGGAACTGACCACGGAACTGGAAAGCGTGGTCAAGCGGCGAGACGCGCTGGTGGAACAAAGTGAAGCGCAGAGCACGGCGGAGCTGGCGGCGCTGAACGCGACCCTGGCCCGCGCCTCGAACGCCACGCTCTTCGCCAACGCGCTTTCCTTCCTCGTCCTCATTGCCGCAACCGCAGGCCTGCTCAAGCTGATCATTGACCCGATCCTGCAAATGGCGGGGATTCTCGAAAAGCTGGCCGCCGGAAATCTCGACGTCGAGACCGTCGGGGTCGCGCATGACAACGAGATCGGCCGCATGGCGCGCGCCGCCGTGGTGTTCCGCGAAAACGCCCTTCAACGTGAAAAGCTCGAGGAAGCGGCGCGCAGCGAACGGCAGCAGGAATTCCTGCGCCAGAAGCGCCTGGAGGAGCTGATCGCCCATTTTCGCAAGGACGTCGGCGAGATCGTCATGTCGGTCGGCTCCGAGGCGGACAGGATGGGCGAGACGGCGCAAACCCTCAACGACGTCGCGACACGGGCCGAGGAGACATCGGAATCGGCGCGCGCCGCCGCCTCCGACGCCTCGGTCAATATCCAGACGGTTTCCGTGGCCGCGGAAGAACTGGCCGCTTCGGTGAGCGAAATCTCGCACCAGATTCGCAACGCCAGCCAGAGCGCCCGCCAGGCGACCGAAATCGCGCGCCAAGCGGACGCCAATATTTCGAGTCTTCTCGCGTTTTCCGACAAGGTGGGCGAGATCGTCGAAATGATCCGGACGATCGCCCAGCAGACCAACCTGCTGGCGCTGAACGCCACCATCGAGGCGGCGCGCGCCGGCGAAGCGGGCAGGGGTTTCGCCGTCGTGGCCTCGGAAGTGAAGATTCTGGCCGGCCACACGGCGAGGGCGACCGACGACGTCGCCGCGCAGATCGCCGCCATCCAGGGCGCGACGCACAAGGCCGTCGCGGACGTAAAGGCGATCACCGCCGCGGTCGCGGACATCGACGGGCTGACCGAGGCGGTCGCGGCCTCGGTGGCGCAGCAGAACGAGGCGACCAATGAAATCGCCAGCGCCATTTCCCGGGCTTCGTCAAGTTCCGCGTCCGCGTCGGGTGACGCCGCGCAGGTCGCGGTGGTGATCGGCGAGACCAGCGCCGAGGCCAGCTTCGTGACGGAGGCCACCAATCTGCTTTCGGCCTCGGCGAAGCGACTGAGCTCGACCGTCGAAAGTTTCCTGCGAGACGTAACCCAGGACGTCAAGGATCGCCGCAGCGGCGTGCGCCGCCGCACGACCCAGGCCATCGTCGTGCTGGCCAATGGAAGGCGCATCCAGACCAGGCTCGCGGATATTTCCGACACCGGCGCGAAGATCTTCGCCACCGAGGAAATGCGCAGGAGCGAGCGCTTCCTCGTGGAGTTCGAGGACGCAAGCCGTATCGGCGCCAAAATGGTCTGGAACCAGGACGGGTTCGCCGGAATACAGTTCGATGCGCCGCTCGACGCCGCCAACGAGAGATTCGCCGCCTGAGGGCAGATTTCCGCGCACGCGCGCCACTTGCTGCCCGATATCGGCAAGTGACGGCGCCTACCTCTCCTTGAGCGAGTCGGACGCGGTCTCGACCAGCGGCGAGAAGAGATATTCGAGGATGCGGCGCCGTCCGGTGACGATCTCGACCGTGACCGCCATGCCCGGGCGCAAGGGCATGGCCTTGCCGTCGATCGCCATGGAGTCGCGCCCGGGATCGATCGTGACCGGAAAGACCAGGTTCTGCGTGCGTTGCGCGCCGGCGAAGGTCTTGTCCTTCGGCGGGCGCGACGCGCCGGCTTCGTTCAGTTGCGCTTCGGGTTCGGGAATGGCGTCGCCGCCTACGCGCGTCACGGTCGCGGCGAGCGTGCCGTAGCGCGTGAAGGGGAAGGACTCGACCTTGACCAGCACCTTTTGGCCGGGCTTCACAAAGCCGACGTCCTGGTTGGCCAGATAGGATTCGATTTCCAGCGTCGCCCCGTCCGGGACGATGCGCATCAATTCGTCGCCGCTGCCGACGACCTGGCCGATGGTCGTCACGCTCAGGCCGTAGACCGCGCCGTCGATCGGGGCCGTCAGGTTCATGCGCGCCGTTTTCAGCCTGGCCTTGGCGAGCTTCTCGCGCCATTCGTCGGCCTGCCTTTGCGCCTCGGCGAGCTTTTGCGCGTTGTCGGCGATAAAATTTGAAAAAGCCTTGTCGCGTTCGCGCGACAGGACGTCGACGGCGGCGGACGCCACGTCGCGCTGGCCCTTTTGTAGCGCCAGTTGCGTCAGGTGGTATTTGAGGATTTCCAGGGCGTCGAGCACGTTGGATTTCGCGCCGGCTCCCAGTTTCGCCAGGGTCGAGCGCATGTCGACCCGCTCCTGCAGGACCTCCACCAGCTGCTGCTGCGCCTCCATGGCCGCGTTCGCCCGGTCGCGCTCGATCTGCTTCTGCTGGATCTGCGCGTCGAAACCGGCGGCCGTGGCCGCGAGCTGCGCGAGGTCGCCGGCCAGCACCAACTCCTCGCGGGCGCGATAGCGCGCCGGCTCGTCCCGGTCCCAGGCGATGGCCGGCGCGGGGCCGAGTTTTCGCGCCTGGGCGGCGGCAAGCGCGGCCTTGCGGCGCAAGGCTTCGGAGCGGCGCGCGTCATAGGCGGCCTGGGCGTCGGCCTCCTCCGCCTTGGCGTCGCCGGGGTCCATCTCGATCAGCACGTCCCCGGCCTTCACATGCCGGCCGTTCTCGACCAGGATCGCCGTTACCTTGCCGGTCTCCAGCGGCTGGATGACCTTGACCCTTCCGGCGGGCTGGATCTTGCCCTGCGCCACGGCGACGATGTCGATGCGCGCGACCCAGGCCCAGCACACGGCGGCGGCGACAAGGGCCAGGACGACGAGGATCAGCGCCAGGCGCACCGGGGAGGGCGGCGTCTCCAGGATTTCGAGATCGGCCGGCAGGAACTCGCGGTCGGCGAGACAGGGCAGGTTCTTGCGCGGGGGCGCGGGCTCAGGCGGCGTCGGCGGGGTGCGGGCGATAATGTTCATGCGCCCTCCCGCTCGCTCTGCATCGCCCAAAGCTGCGCATAGAGGCCATTGCGCTGTTTCAGCAGGTCGGCGTGCCGTCCCGCCTCGACCAGCCGTCCCTCGACCATGCCGATGATGATGTCGCAGTGACGGACCGCGGCGAGCCTGTGGGCGATGATGAACACCGTGCGATTGCGCACGATCTGGCGCATGTTGTGCTGGATGATGCGTTCGCTCGCATAATCGAGGGCGGAGGTCGCCTCGTCGAAGATCATGATCGGCGGATTGGTCGCCAGCGCCCGGGCGATGGCGAGGCGCTGCCGCTGGCCGCCCGAGAGGTTGGCCCCGCGTTCCTCGATCATCGTGTCATAGCCTTGCGGAAGTTTGCCGATGAACTCGTCGGCCCCGGCGAGGCGCGCGACGGCGATCACCTGCGCCCTCGGCATGGCCGGGCGGGCCAGGGCGATATTGTCGTGGATCGTGCGGTTGAAAAGCAGGTTTTCCTGCAGCACGACTCCGATATGGCTGCGCAGCCACGCCGGATCGACCTGGCTGAGGTCGGCGTCGTCGAGCAGGACCTGGCCTTCCTCGGGAATATAGAAGCGCTGGATCAGTTTGGTCAGCGTCGATTTGCCAGAACCCGACGGCCCGACGATGCCGACGACCGAACCGGGGCTGATGCGCATCGATATCTGGTTGAGCGTCAGCGGAGAGCCTGGCCGGTATCGGAAGCACACGTTGCGGAATTCGATCTTTCCGCGCGGCGGGGGAAGCTGGGCGCGAATGGCTGGGCACGGCTCCACGGGCGCGTTGAGAATGTCGCCGAGACGCTCGACAGAAACCTGCACCTGCTGGAAATCCTGCCACAATTGCGACAGCCGCAGGACGGGGACCGCGACCTGCGCGGCGATCATGTTGAAGGCGACCAGTTCGCCGACGGTCAATTCGCCGTCGATCACCGCCTTGGCGCCGAACAGCAGCAGGGCCGCCGTCGAGAGCTTGTTGACATAGCCAATGGCGTTCTGGCCCTTGGCGCCGAGCATGGCCGCGGAAAATGCGGCCCGCACATAGGCGGCGAGCCGTTCCTCCCATTGCTTGGCGACGATCGGCTCGATGGCGGCGGCCTTGATGGTTTGCATGCCGACGATGGCCTCGACAAGGAACTGCTGGCTTTCGGCGCCGCGGTTGAACTTCTGGTTGAGCTTCTCGCGCAGCAGCGGGCGCGCGAGGCTGGCGATGAGCAGGTAGAACGGAATGGCCGCCAGCACGATAAGCGTCAGCTTCCACGAATAGGCGAACAGGACCGCAACCAGGACAAAGGTGAAGAACAGGTCGAGGGCGGAAAACAGCCCCTGTCCTGTGAGGAAGGCGCGCACGGTCTCGAGTTCGCGCACGCGCGCCACCGTTTGTCCGGTCGGTCGCGTCTCGAAATAGGAGACCGGCAGGCGCGAGAGATGGCGAAACAGCCGCTGTCCCAGTTCGACGTCGATCCTGTTGGTGGTGTGTGACAGGCCATAGACGCGCAGATATTGCAGCACGACGTCGAACAGGCCAATCAGCGCGAGGCCGCCGACCAGCATGAACAGGGTGGAATAGCCGCGATGGGTCAGCACCTTGTCGATCACGACCTGAAAGAACAGCGGCGAGACCAGGGCGAAGACCTGGACCAGGAAGGAGGCCGCCAGCACGTGGATCAGCGGCTTGCGGTAGCGCCAGATCGACGGCGCGAACCAGCGAAAGCCGAACGCGCGCGGATCAATTCCAGCGCCCAGGAAATGACGCGCCACCAGGATGAGCACGGGCTCGATCTCGCCCACGAGTTGGTCGAGCGGGATTTCGCGGGGGATCCGGGCGATGGGATCGATGATGCGGAACAGGCCAGAAGCGGTCTCGCCGGCGAGGAGGCAATAGAGGCCGGACTTGAGGCGAAGGATCGCCGGCGTCGGGGCGCTGGCGACGCGCTCCGGCGACGGCCGCGCGACGATCCGCGCTTTGAGCCCGATCATCCTGGCGGCCCGCACCAGGTCTCTCTCGCTGGCCTCGCCATCGCCGAGCGCGAGCTCCTTGACGAAATGGCCGGGATTGACGGCGATCCGATAATAGGCGGCGACGCCGCAAAGCGCCTTCAACCCGGAATGGGTAATCGCTCCGCCCGAAGCATTTCGGAAAAACGGCTGGTTCAAGACGACGCCCCCGCGAACTCAGGCCCATCTCGCGCAGACGACATGGCGTCAGCGCCGCGTCATCGTCGCGCGAAAAAACTCAAGGCTGTCGACAGACGAACGAGGGCGGGATTGACCCGCCCCGTTGCGTTCTCCCTGAGGCTCCCGCGATCAGGCGAACTTGAATGAAGAGGCGCTGAACGTCGTGCCGGCCGCGAACTTGATCTCGCCGCCGCCCAGCAACGGCAATACGTCGCCCGTGGCGGACACGTGCAGGTCGCTCAGCATCTGGCTGAAGCTCGTGATGGCCACGCCGCCGGGCGTGTAGAGGTCGGCCAGCGTCACCACCGCATTGGTTGAGTTGAGGTCCGCAATCGAAACCGTGCCCGTATAGTCGTTGCTCGATCCGGTAACGCTCAGCTGGTCGCCCGACGAGACCGGATTGAGGGTGACGGAGCCGCTGGCGTTGTTCGTGAAGGCGAAGGTCTCCAGGTTGCCATTCGAGTCGATCGACGTGCCCGACGTGGTGTCGTTGAGATTGAGCGTGTCGCGATTGCCGTTCAGCGTCGCGTCCAGCGCGCCATTGTTCTGGTCGACCGTGTTGCCTGATCCCAAGGTGGCGGTCGTCATGTCGTTGGCGTTGTCGTTGAAGGTCCAGGTTCCCGCTCTGGTCGAGCTGACCGTGTCGTCGCCCGGGCCGAAAGTTCCCATGTCGCCGGTCCCGCTGGCGGTCACGGTGTCATTGCCGGTTCCGGCCGTGACAGTATTGTCGGCGCCGCCGCCGAGATTGAAGATGTCGTTGCCGTTCCCGGCGCTGATCATGGCGCCGCTCATGCCGTGACCATTGATGGTGAAGTTTTCGTCGCCGCCGGTGAACGTATCGCCCGCTCCGGTGAGGTTGACCGTGCTGCTGTAGGTGGAGAGGCCGTCGCCGGCGTAACCGATTGTGACAATGGCGCCGCCGCCGCCGAGGGTGACGCTGTTGGTGGCGTCTCCATTCAACACGACGGTATTGTTCGGGCCGCCGGCGTCGACATTATTGGTCCCGCCGGTATTGTCGATATTCACGTAATTGTATCCTCCCGGAGCGGTCGCGGAGGGATCGACACCGATTTTGACGCTCACGGTCGAGCCGGACACGTTGGGGTCGCCCGAAGCCGCGCCCAGTTCGACATAATTCGAACTGCCGTCGCCGAGCACCGAGAAGTGGATGGTCGAGTGATTGATCGCTGCCGTGTTGTACAGGGCATTGTTATAGCCATCCAGGCTGAAGGTATCGTTCACATGCGAGATGGCGCCGCCGGAACTGTTCAGGTCAATGGTGGTGTTGCTGTCGGTCGGCGTCGAGCCGAACGGAAAGGCGAAGCCTGTGATGTCGATGTTTCCGCCGATGCCGATAAAGGTGTTGCCGACGCCGGCATTATAGATCTGGTCCGTTTGAAAACGATTCACAGCGTTTCCAAAAATGGTGACGCCGCTGTCCGTGACGAAAGTAGCCATTATTCACCCTCCTCTTGAAGCGGACTCTTCTCGGGATTCGCGCGCCGACCTCGCGTGACGGGGCGATCCGACATCAGGTGGTTAACGGTAGACCTCCAGGTAGATATTGCCCACTGCGGCCTTGATTTGCGCTGTTTCGACGGCCGTGTTTTTAAGCAACGTAAAGGTTAAGGCGGCGACGTAAAGCTGAAGCCACCGCAAAAATATTAACATGTGGCGAGGCTTCCTGCTCGGTTTTCCGTCTTTCGACAGGTGACAATGCCGTGAATGGGCTTGGCCTTGTCGTGAATAGTTTGCATTATTGCAATCAGCGTTGGCCAACGCGCTCGGGACAGCGTCGGGCGCAAAATAAAACCCCGGCGAAGTTTTCGCCGGGGTTTGTACTGCTGCGCCGGATCCTCGGACTTACACGCCCTTGTTGCTCAGCGCCGCCATGATTTCGTCCATGATCGAGGGATCGTCGATGGTCGCCGGCATGGTCCAGGGATCGTGGTCGGCGATCTTCTTCATGGTGCCGCGCAGGATCTTGCCGGAGCGGGTCTTGGGCAGGCGGTTGACGGTGATGGCGATCTTGAACGCCGCCACCGGGCCGATCTTGTCGCGCACCAGCTTGACGAGATCCTTCTCGATGTCGATCGGCGAACGGGTCACGCCGGACTTCAGCACGACGAAACCGCAGGGCTGCTCGCCCTTGAGCTCGTCCTTGACGCCGATCACCGCGCATTCCGCGACATCGGGATGCGAGGCCAGAACCTCCTCCATGCCGCCGGTCGAGAGGCGGTGCCCCGCGACATTGATGATGTCGTCGGTGCGGCCCATGATGTAGAGATAGCCGTCCTTGTCGATGAAGCCGGCGTCGGCGGTCTTGTAATAGCCGGGGAAGTCGACGAGGTAGAATTCCTTCATCCGGCCGTCCTGCTTCCACAGGGTCGGCAGGCAGCCCGGAGGCAGCGGCAGCTTGACGACGATCGAGCCCATCTGGCCGGCCGGAACGGCATGGCAACCCTCGTCGACGATCTGCACGTCATAGCCGGGCATGGCGACGGTCGGCGAGCCGTGCTTGACGGGCAGGGCGCCCAGGCCCACGGGATTGCCGGCGATGGCCCAGCCGGTTTCGGTCTGCCACCAATGGTCGATCACGGGAACGCCGAGAATTTGCTCGGCCCAGGCCACCGTGTCCGGATCGGCGCGCTCGCCGGCCAGGAACAGGGTGCGCAGGCTTTTGCCGACATTGTATCGCTTCAGATGTTCGGCGTTGGGGTCTTCCTTGCGCACGGCGCGGAAGGCGGTCGGCGCGGTGAACAGCGCGGTGATATTATATTCCTCGATCATCCGCCAGAACGCGCCGGCGTCGGGCGTGCCGACCGGCTTGCCTTCATAGACGACGGTGGTCGCGCCATGCAGCAATTGCGCATAGATGATGTAGGAATGGCCGACCACCCAGCCGACGTCCGAGGCCGCCCAGAAAACCTCGCCCGGGTCGATGCCATAGAGGTTCTTCATCGTCCATTTCAGCGCCACGGCATGGCCGCCGTTGTCGCGCACCACGCCCTTGGGGATGCCGGTCGTGCCCGAGGTATAGAGGATGTAAAGCGGGTCGGTCGCCGCCATTTCGACGGGCTCGACGTGGCGGCGTTCCGCCAGGGCCACGGTGACCAGGTCCTTCCAGTCGAAGTCGCGGCCGGGAGACATCGCCGCCGCTTCGAGCTGCGGCCTTTGCAGCAGCAGCACCTTTTCCGGCTTGACGGCGGCGAGGTCGATCGCCTCGTCGAGCAACGGCTTGTACTTGACGACGCGGTTCGGCTCGACGCCGCAGGAGGCGGCGAGGATGAGCTTGGGCTCGCAATCGTTGATGCGGGTCGCCAGCTCCTTCGACGCGAAGCCGCCGAACACCACGGAATGGATGGCGCCGATGCGGGCGCAGGCGAGCACGCCGATCACCGCTTCCGGAATCATCGGCATGTAGACCAGCACGCGGTCGCCCTTGTGGACGCCGAAATCCTTCAGCACCGCGGCGACGGCGTTCACTTCCGCCAGCAACTCCGCGTAGGTGTAGGTACGCTTGATGCCGGTGACGGGGCTGTCGTAGATCAGCGCTGCCTGCTCGGCGCGGCCGTTCTTCACATGCCGGTCGAGCGCGTTGTAGCAGGTGTTGAGCGTGCCGTCGGGAAACCAGCGGCCATAGACGCCAGCCTGCGGGTCGAAGACCGTCTTGGGCGGCTTGATCCAGTCGATCTCCTTGGCCGCCTCGCCCCAGAAGGCGACCGGATCATTCTTCCAGGCGGCATAGACGTCATGATAGCGGCTGGCCATCTTGTTTCCTCTCTTGTTTTTCCGCGCCATGGGCGACCCAAGCCGGGGCCGGATTGGGACGGAAAGTGCGACGGCGCGTCGAATAAGTCCAGAATGTCGCGCTCAATCCTTCGGCTAATGCCAAATCGCCCGATTCCGGCCGCCGGAAGGGCGAACAGGCTAAAATCCTTCCCCGAAGTCTCGCGTTGCGCGAATCTTAACCGGCGGGATGCGAAAAGGGGAGCTCTGACCGGAGTTTTCCTTGGCTGCTCCAGCGCAAAAAATCGCGATCCTGCGCGACGCTTCCTGGTTCGACGCCGAGCGGGCGCGCGCCTACGCCCTGATCCTGGCGGTGGTGCAATGCGCCGGCCTGATCGTGTTCGTGGGCTTGTCTTCGCAGGGCGCGGACGCCCGGGGTGAGCCGCTCGGCACGGATTTCGTCAGTTTCTGGACGGCGGCGCGCCTCGCGCTGTCCGGGGCGCCGGCCGCAGCCTATGATCCCGCCGCGCACCAGGCAGCCGAACATGCCTTGTTTCCGGCCTTTTCCGGCTGGTACGCCTTCTTCTACCCGCCGATTTTCCTGCTCTATTGCCTGCCGCTGGCGCTGGCGCCCTATTTCATCGCCCTGGCGCTCTGGCTGTTCGCGACCGGCGCGGCATACGTCCAGGCGGTGCGGCGCATGGCGGCGAAGCGGATCGGCGTTCTTCCCATCCTCGCTTTTCCCGCCGTCTTCACCAACATCGGCCATGGCCAGAACGCCTTTCTGACCACAGCCTTATTTGGCGGGGGAATCGCTTCCCTGAGCGCGCGGCCGGTCATCGCCGGGATGTTCTTCGGCGGCCTTGCCTACAAGCCGCAACTCGCCTTCGTCATTCCGCTGGGCCTCGCCGTGACAGGACGCTGGCGCGCCTTCTTCAGCATGGGCGCCACCGCCTTGATCCTGGCGGGACTGTCGCTGGCCGTTTTCGGCGAGAACGCCTGGAGCGCCTTCCTGGCTGAAGCGCCGCTGGCGCGGCAGACGCTTGAGCAGGGACTGGTCGGGCCGGAAAAGATGCAGAGCCTGTTCGCCGCGCTGCGCCTGCTTGGCGCCGGGCTTGTCTGGGCATACGCCCTTCAGGGGATGCTCACCGCCTGCGTCTGCGTCGTCCTTGTCGTGGTGTTGCGCAAGACCGGGGACGCCGTCGCGCAGGGCGCGCTGATGGCCGCGGCGGCCCTGCTGGCCACGCCTTTCGTGCTCGACTATGATCTGGCGCTGCTGGCGCTGCCCATGGCTTACCTGCTGTCGCTGGCGCTGCAGACCGGCTTCCGCTGCTACGAAAAAATCACCCTCATATCGGCGTTCGCGCTTCCCGCCGTCTCGCGCGCCCTGGCCGAGCACGCCCATCTGCCGCTGGCGCCGGCGATCCTGCTGCTGTTCTTCGTCATGCTGGCGCGGCGCGTCGCCCCGGCGCCGGTCCTTGTGGAGATCCCGGCGTGACCGCTGTCGCCGAACGCCGGCCCCGCCGCGCCGGCGCGCGCTCGCTCCTGTCCAGCGAGTGGCTCGTATGCTTCGCCCTCCTGCTCCTGACGCTGGCGCTGCGCGCGCCCTTCGCCGGCAATATCGAGGAGGATGAAGCCTTCTTCGCCCTGATCGGTCGGGATTGGACCCAGGGCCTGCTGCCCTATGTCGATCGGTTCGACGTCAAGCCGCCGGGGCTTTTTCTGCTTTACGCGCTGACGGCCAAGGTGTTTGGCGCCAGCCTCGCGACGATCAAGGGGCTTGAAATCGCTGCTGTCGCCGGCGCCGCCTTTGGGCTCTGGCGCTTAGGCCGCGATCATCTCTCGCCCTCCGTCGGTCTGACCGCCGCCGTCCTTTATCCTTTCTATTCCCTGGGCATGGGAGGCGTGAACGTTCCCGGCGAACTGATCCTCAACGCTTTCGAGGTATTCGCGGTGCTGGCCGCAATGCGCGCGGCCCGCGGGGAAGCGCGCGCCGCCGCGCTTTGCGGTCTGCTGTTCGGCTGCGCTTTCGCCATAAAACAATCCGCGGCCTTTGAGGCCGGCGCGGTGCTGTCGGCGCTGTTGATCGAGGCGCCCGATCGGCGCGCGGCCGGCCGCCGCCTGATCGCCTTCGGTCTCGCCGGCGCCGTCGCGCCGCTCGGTTTCGCGCTTTATTTCCTGGCGCATGGGCATTTCGCGGCGCTTTGGAGCGAAGCCGTGCTAGGGGCCGGCGGCCGGCTCGGCGGCGACAATGTCGGGTTTTCAGGCGGACTGGCGCGTCTGCCGGGTGGGCTGAAACCCGCCCTGGTCCTGGTCGCGGGCGCGGCCATGACCTTGATGCGTCTGAAAAATTTCTCCCGCACGGCCATTGCGCAGCCCTTGCGGCTGTGCATCGCCTGGCTCGTGGGCGCGGCCGCGGCGCTGATCGCCATGCGCGCCATGTATGACCATTATTTCCTGACGCTGATCCCGCCTTTGCTGCTGCTGGCCGGCGCGCGCTGTTCGGCGCGCTGGATTTCGGCGCCGGGCGCCGTCCGTTACTTGCGCGGGGGGCGCTGCTCGCGGCGGCGGCGCTGTGCCCGGTGGTCGTGGCTGGCCTCGGCGATCTGCAAAGCGGTGGAGAGGACCGCAAGGCCGTGCTGGCCGCCGCGCAGGCGGCGCGCTCAGCGGGGCTCGCGCCCAGCGATACCGGACTGGTCGTCAACCGGGGCCTCATGTTCCTTGTCGAGACCGGGGCCGCGCCATCGTCGCGCTTGTTCCATCCGCAGCACCTCTTGTGCGACTTCCCCCTGGTCGAAGGCGACATCCTGGCCGAGGCGATGGCGACGCGCCCGCGCTGGGTGCTCGTGGCGGACACGCGCCTCGGCATGGTCTGCGAAAAGGCGCCGCGGCTCGAAGCGTTGAAAGCTGCGCCTGGGACAGGATTATGCGCCGGTGGCGCATGTCGCGGGCGACTGGGACAGCTACGATCTTTACCGCCTGAAGCAATAAAAATCCCCGCTCAAGGGCGGGGATTTTTATTGCTTGGTGAAGTCCTGCTTGTCCCGGCGGTCAGTGGACCGTCGCTGAGACGACTTCTTGTTTCAACTTGACGATTTCGTCCTTGAGCTGCAATTTCCGTCGTTTCAATTCATGCAATTTGAGTTCGTCTACCGCGGGATGAAGCTCCTCCTTCTCGATCTCTCGTTGCAGCGTAAGATGGCGGCGTTCGAGTTCTGCGAGATGGCTTTGCAGAGACATGCGCAACTCCTATGGATGCTTTAACGACAGGATTGTGACACGAAAGCGTGATCGCGCAAGCGGAAAATTATTGCAAAACCGTCATGCCCAACAAAAGGTTCATCTCCCATCGGCAACCGGTTAACGCGTCGCGGAAGGGCGTCAGAGCCCTGAAAAATACGCCATTTTTTTATGCTTTCATGGTCAGGCGGCGCCAGAATGGCGCGATCTTGTCCTTGCTCTTGGCGCGGGAGGCGGACATAATCCGGCCAAGGCGCGCCGGGCGCCGACAGCGGTTTTCGATGAGCAAAGAATTGAGTGAAGAAGAGCGGGCCGAGTTCGCCAGCGAGGCCGAGCGTTTGCGTCAGGAGCATCGCGACCTCGACGCGGCCATTGACGCCTTGACGGCGGTGGGCGCGAACGACAGGCTGCAATTGCAGCGGCTGAAAAAACGCAAGCTCGCCCTGCGTGATCGCATTTCGTTCCTCGAAGACGCTCTCACGCCCGACATCATCGCGTAGACGTCAGATCCGCTTCGTTCCCGTTCTCGAGACCGCCACGCGCGACCCACGCGAGCGAACGTCCTGCTCTCGACCCGTGTTTCCCGCGGGTTTGCGCAAAATTGCTTTCACTTTCGCCGGACATGCTCTAGACACGTCGCCTTCCGTAACCGCCGAGCCTGAATTCACGTGGTCAAAACCCCGCCTCCCGTCGCCATCATCATGGGCAGCCAGTCCGATTGGGCGACCATGCGCCATGCCAGCGAAACCCTCGCGGCGCTGGACATAGACTTCGACGCGCGCATCGTCTCGGCGCATCGCACCCCCGACCGTCTCGTGGCCTTCGCCAAGGGGGCGCGCGCCGCCGGTTTCAAGGTCATCATCGCCGGGGCCGGAGGCGCCGCCCATCTGCCGGGCATGGCCGCCGCGATGACGCCTTTGCCGGTGCTCGGCGTGCCCGTCGAATCCAAGGCGCTGTCGGGCAAGGACTTCGCTTTATTCCATTGTCCAGATGCCCGGCGGCGTGCCGGTCGGGACGCTCGCCATCGGCAAGCCGGGCGCGATCAACGCCGCGCTGCTCGCCGCCTCGATCCTCGCGCTCAATGACGAAAAGCTTGGCGCGCGGCTCGACGCCTGGCGCGCGCGGCAGACCGCCGCCGTCAAAGAGCGGCCGGAAAATGGCTGACGCCAGCAGGCTTGCGCCTGATATCTCCCCGGGCGCGCGCGTCGGCATCGTCGGCGGCGGCCAGCTGGGCCGCATGCTGGCGATGGCGGCGGCGCGGCTCGGCCTGTCCTGCCATATCTACACCGATCGCGCCGACGATCCGGCGATCGAGGTCGCGGGCCAGGCCACCGTCGCGTCCTACGAAGACGAAGCTGCCCTGGCGGCTTTTGCGGACGTCGTCGACGTCGTCACCTATGAATTCGAGAACATTCCCGCGCGCACGGCCGAAATCCTCGCATCGAGGAAGCCGGTGCGGCCGTCGCCCCATGTGCTGGCCCTGACCCAGGACCGGCTGGTCGAGAAGAATTTCATCTCCGGCCTGGGCGTCGAGGTTGCGGCCTATGCGACGGTCGACGATCCCGGCGCCCTGGCGCGCGCAGTGGCGCAGATCGGCCGCCCCTCCATCCTGAAGACCCGGCGCTTCGGCTATGACGGCAAGGGCCAGGCGCTGATCCGCGAGGGCTCGGACCTGGCCGCGGCCTTCCGTTCGCTGGGCTCCCAACCGGCGATCCTCGAAGGCTTCGTGCCCTTTGCCTGCGAAGTCTCGGTGGTGGCGGCGCGCGGCCTCGACGGCGATTTCGTCGCCTGGGATATCGGCCTCAACACCCACGAGCATCACATCCTCGCTACCACGGTGGTTCCCGCCGGGATCGGCGACGAGCTCTGCGCGAGGGCGCGCGACAAGGCGAAAAAGATCGCCGACGCGCTGGACTATGTCGGCGTGCTCGCGGTGGAAATGTTCGTGGTCGAGCGGCCGGAGGGGCTTCGCCTCCTGGTCAACGAGATCGCGCCGCGCGTGCACAACTCCGGCCACTGGACGCTCGACGGCTCGCAGACACTCGCAGTTCGAACAGCATATCCGCGCGATTTGCGGCTTCCCGCTTGGCTCGGCAAAAGCCCATGGGCGCGCAGAAATGCGCAATCTGATCGGGGACGATATTCTGTCCTGGCGCGACTATCTGGCGCAGCCTGGCGCCTGCCTGCATCTCTATGGCAAGTCCGAAGCGCGCCCCGGCCGCAAGATGGGCCATGTGACGTTCCTGCGAGACCGGCAGGCCTGAACCACGAAATCCTGGGGAAAACTCCCAGGCGGAGGCCAAGCCGTGGGAACCTTGAGCGCGGTCGCAGGATTTGGCTGTCATGAAGCCGAGCCTCTTCCCGTCGCGGGCCGACCGCGCCATCGCCTTGACCGCAGGAGCGCTGGCCATCGCCCTCGCGGCGACGACGCTTGTTGGCTGGATCGCCGGGATCGAAAGCCTCACGACGATCTGGCCCGGGCGGCGCGCGGATGACGCCGAATACCGCATTCGGCCTGATCGCCTCCGGCGTCTCGCTCATCCTCTCGTGTCGCCGGGACGCGCCCGCAACCTGCGCAAAAGATGCTCGGCCTCGCCGTCTCGGCCTTTGGCCTGGTTTTCGTGCTTGAATATGCGCTGGGCGCGGACTTCGGCCTGGACAACGCCTTTCTGCGCTGGGCGCCGGTTTTCTCCGGCCGTCCCTCTTTCGCCACCTCGTCGAGTTTCATCGTGCTCGGCGTCGCGCTGGCGCTGATCCCGTCGCAGGCGACCGTCGCGCAAATCCTGCGTTCGGCGCTGGCGGTCGGCGCCGCAGTCTTCGCCACCACCGGCGTCCTCGGCTATTTCATCGCGCCTATCGACCCTTCCGTGCATCGCGCCCTGTTCGGCTTCGCGATGCCTACCGCGATCGCGTTGCTCTGCCTGTCGATCGGCGTGCTGGCGGCGGGAAAGCGGCGCATCGCGTTCAATGACTACGTCAGCCTCGGCGCGCCCATCGTCAGCCTGATCGCGCTGGCGGCGCTGGTCGCGACCTCGCTTTTCGCCATAGACGCGCAATACAAGGTGCGCAGCCTGGCGCGCAAGGCCGAGAGCATTGAGCTTGCGCTCTCGCGCCTGCTGGACGCCCTGCGCGACGCCGAAACCAGCCAGCGCGGCTATCTGCTGACGGGCGTCGACAGCTATCTCGATTCCTATCGGGCGGCGCCGCCGGAGGCCGAGCGGGAACTCGAGCGCGTTTCCGGACTGGTTGACCAGGGCGGGGCGCGCGGGCGGCTGGCGCAGATCCGGACATTGGTCGCGCAGAAATTCGAGGTGTTGCGCGAGGGCATCGCGCTGAAACGGGCAGGCGACGCCGCGGGCGCCCTGGCGGTGGTCAATTCCGGGCGCGGCAAGGAACTGATGGACCGGCTGCGCGGCGAAATCTCGGCAATGAAGGACGAGGAGCTGCGCCAGGCCAACGCCCAGCGCGAAACCGCCGACGCGCAGATCGTCAGGCTGCAGTTCAGCACTCTGCTCACGGTCTCCCTGGTTGTCGCCATCGCCGCCTTCCTGTTCCTGGACGGGCGCCGGCGGTTCGAGCATTTGCGGCGCGTGCAGCGGCGGCTGACGTTCCTGAACGAAAATCTCGACCGCAGCGTCGCCGAAAAAACCGGGGAGCTGTCGGCGGCGCTTCACGCGGCGCGCAGCGCCGAGGAAAGCGTCCGCGAACTCAACGCGCGTCTCGAGGAGCAGGTGGAGACGCGCACGCGCGAACTCGACCGCATCTTCCGCATGTCCTCGGATATACTGGGCGTCGGCGATTTCGACGGCCGGGTGATCCGCATCAGTCCGGCCTGCGAGGCCATTACCGGACGCACGGTCGAGCAGGCGCTGGCCGAACCGACGATCAATCTGGTGCACCCGGAGGATCGGGACGAGGTCTTGAAGATTTTCGCCAGGAACTTGCGCGGAGGCCTGGTCGATTTCGTCATCCGGTCCTTGCGCTCCGACGGCGACATCCGCTGGTTGTCCTGGAGGATCACGCCGGTGCTGCAGGACCGGCTGTTCTTCTTCACGGCCCGGGACGTGACCGACGAACGCCAGCGGGAGGAGATCTTGCGCCACGCCCAGAAGATGGAGGCGGTGGGACAGTTGACCGGCGGCATCGCCCATGACTTCAACAATCTGCTGACCGTGGTGATTGGCAATCTGGATTCGCTGCAACGCGGCCTGCTGGATGTCGGGCAGCGCGCCCGCCGCCAGATCGACCACGCCCTGCTCGGCGCCAATCGCGCGGCGGCGCTGACCGCGCGCCTCCTCGCCTTTTCCCGCCGCCAGCCGCTGGCGCCGGAAACCATCGAGGCCAACAGCCTCGTGGCCAGCATGTCGGAAATCCTGCGCAGGACGCTGGGCGAGCAGATTTCCGTCGAGACCGTGCTGGCGGGCGGCCTGTGGCGCACCGAGGCCGATCCCAACCAGCTGGAGAGCGCCATCCTCAATCTCGCGATCAACGCGCGCGACGCCATGCCCTCCGGCGGCAAGATCACCCTGGAAACCGCCAATTCGCATCTCGACGACTCCTATGCGGCTGCCAATCCGGACGCCAGGCCCGGGCAATATGTGATGATCGCCGTCACTGACACCGGCGAGGGCATGACGCCCGACGTGCTCGACAAGGTATTCGAGCCCTTCTTCACCACCAAGCCGACCGGCGTCGGCACCGGGCTCGGCCTGTCGCAGGTCTATGGCTTCATCCGGCAGTCTGGCGGCCATGTCGCCATCGAGTTCGGAAACGGGCGTGGGGACCCTGGTGAAACTCTACCTGCCGCGCAGCCATGCGGCCGCCGCGCGCGATATTGCCCGGCGTCCCGTGTCAGCGGTTCGGGCGCGCGGCGAAACCGTGCTCGTGGTCGAGGACGAGGAGGAGGTGAGGACCTTCACGGTGGAGGCGCTTGAGGAGGCTGGATATGAGGTTTTCAGCGTCGGAGACGCGCCTGCGGCCCTGGCCGAACTGGAGGCGCATCCGCGTATTGCGCTGCTGGTCAGCGATGTCGTGCTCGGCGGCCCGATGGACGGCGGCGCGTTGCGCGACCAGGCGCTGAAGAGGCGCCCGGGTCTGCCGGTGCTGTTCATGACCGGCTATACGCGCAACGCCATCCTCCACAACGGCCGTCTCGACGACGGGGTTTTCCTGCTGCCCAAGCCCTTCACCGCCACGCTCCTGACGCGAAAGGTCCGGCAATTGCTCGACGAGCATCAGGACGACCAGCTGAAGCTGCTGTGATTTGGGCGCTTATTCTCCTTTTTCCTTCCATTGCCTGTAGGTCATGCGCGGGAGATCGAAACGGTCGGTCGTGCGGCAATAGACCGAGGGCGAGCCCAGGCGTCCGATCGGCGCGAAATCCTTGATGCGCAAACGCTCGCCGACCAGGGCGTCGGCGACATGGAACATCACCACTTCGCCGATGAACAAGGTGTTGGCGCCAAGGGCCAGCGACTGGAACAGCTTGCATTCGAGGCTGGCCTGCGCCTCGACAAGACGGGGCGCGGCGATGCGGAGGGAGGGCGCGACATGCAGCCGCGCTGGAGCGATTTCGCTCTCGTCGGGCGGAAAATCCACCGCCGACACATTCATGGCGTCCAGCAGATCCTCGGTTACCAGATTGACGACGAATTCGCCTGAGCCGAGAATGTTGCGAGCGGTGTCCTTGGGCGAGCCGTCGTCGCGGCGCCCGATGCTGACAGCGACATAGACCGGATCACTGCCGACGCCGTTGAAGAAGCTGAAGGGCGCGAGATTGACGCCGCCGTCGGAGCCCTGGCTGGTCACCCAGGCGATGGGGCGGGGAACGACCAGATTTGTCAGCAGCTTGTAGTTGTCCGTCGCGCTGTGGGCGGAAGGGTCGATTTGCATGCGTCGCCTCTCTGGCTGATCATTGACGAAACACTAGAACCCTCCCTGCCTCAAGTGAAGCAGGGAGGGCTCCGGATTCCTTGAAGACGCATATCCTTGTCGCAAAACCGGCGTCCACTTTTGCCGGATATGCTCTGACGCCCCGCGGGCCTTCTTCGCAGTGATACCCGTACTTCGACCTTTTTCGGGGCCTTGACCGCGGCGCCGCTGCAGGTCAAGGATGAGAAAACGTCCCGCCTTTCGGCTGAACAGTCAAGGTCAAGGTAAGGCAAGAGACAAGAGCTTGACTGTCTCCGCGGAGGGGCGCCGGACCGCCCGGAGTTTCGTCCACGGTGTTGTCGTCGCAGGCCCAGAAAGGAACAGATCGCGCCATCGCCCTGGCGGCAGGCGCTTCGACTGTCGTTATCGCGCTCAGCGGTTTTTTCGGCTGGCATGCCGCCGGCTGGATTCCAATGAAACTGGCCACTGCCGTAGCTCTCGCCCTCGGCGGAGCGTCGCTGATCCTGGCGGTCATCTCCGAAAGAACCCGTTGGCTGCAGGTTGCTCTGGCGCTGCTCATGGCCGCCGCCGGCGCCGCGTTCATGGCCGAAGCGGCTTTGAACATCGATTTCGGCATCGACAATCTGAGCATGCCCGGGGTTGATGCGACGCATCTGGGGCGCCCGCCCGTCGCCGCCGCCAGGGGCATGATCATGACGGGACTCGCCCTAGCCCTGCTGCCGGCGCGCAGCGGGCTTGCAGGGTGGGTTCGCCTGGCGCTGGCGCTCGTCGGCCTTGTCGGCGCCTTGGTGACGATGCTGGGCGCGTTGATGACGCCGGTCGATTCCTCGCTGCACGTCCAGCTCTTCCCCGTCGCGGCCCAGGCTCCGATCGGTTTCGCCTGCCTATACGTCGGCGTGCTGGCGGCGGGCTCGCACAGGACCAGGATGCGGGGATTTCTCAGGTTTTCGGGTCCCATTGCCGCCTTTGTCGCGCTGCTGACGACCGTGAGCCTGTCGCTGGTGAGCATCGAGGTCCAGGAGAAGGCGCGCGTCCAGGGCCGTCAGGCGAACGAGTTGGAAATGGCCTGGCGCGCCTGCTCGATCTGCTGCAGGACGCCGAGACCGGGCAGCGCGGCTTTCTCCTGACCGGCGCGGATCGCTATCTCGCTCCCTATGTCGCCGCATCGGGCCGGGTCAGGGACGAGTTCGCGCGTCTCGGCGCCTTGACCTCCAACGACGCGGCCATGCGCGACGGCTTGAACCGCGCGCAGGCGCTGGCTGACGAAAAACTCGACGAATTGCGCCAGACCATCGAGCTGAAGCGCAAGGGTGACATCGCCTCGGCTTTGGCGCTGGTCGAAACGGACCAAGGCAGGCTGGTGATGGACCGCCTGCGCCAGGTGATCGGCGGATTGCAGGCCGAAGTCGGCCGGCGGCTCGAAGCGCGCAGGATGCAACTTGACGAGCAATCCGCGCAACTGCGGCTGACGACGCTCGTCACCATCGCGCTCATTGTCGTTGTCGCCCTGGTCCTGCTGCTCGACGCCCGCCGGCGGCTCAACCAGCTTCGGGAGACCGAACACAAGCTGCGGGACGCCAACGAGGGGCTGGACCGCGAGGTCGCGCAGAGGACGGCGGCCTTGCGCGAAAACGAGGCGCGCTATCGCAACTTTTTCGAAAACGCCGCCGTCGGCTGCGCGGAGCTTGGGCTGGACCAGCGCTTCATCCGGGTCAACGCGCGCCTCTGCCAGATTACAGGCTACAGCGCCGAGGAGCTTGTCGGCGAGCGCGTGTCCGCGCTGTCCCATCCCGACGACCGTCCCGCCGCCGACGCCCAGCGCGCCCGCTATCTGCGCGGAGAGATGGATCACTTTCGTCGCGAGGCCCGCTTCATCCGCAAGGATGGCCAGATGGTCTGGACCCAGATCACTGCGGCGCTGGTTCGCGACGGCGCCGGCGCGCCCGCCTATTCGCTGGGCGTCATCCAGGACATCAACGAGCGCAAGCTGGCGGAAATCGCGCTGGAGGCCAAGGAGGCGCGTTTCCGCACGGTGCTGGAAAACTCGCGGGACGCGATCTACCGATACGACCTGCAACAGAAGCGGTTCGAATATATCAGTCCGGTCGCGGAGGTGATTTCGGGGTTCTCCGTCGATGAACTGATGGCGCAGGACAGTGAACAGGCGCGGGCCCTGATCCATCCTGACGACCGGGCGACCGTCGAAGCCGCCTTCGCCCGCCTCGAAGAGACGGGCGCGGTCGAAATCGAATATCGGCAAATGCGCAAAGGCGGCGACTATGTCTGGCTGTCCAACAACCTGTCGTTGACGCGGGACGCCTCGGGTCGGCCCTCGTATCGCAATGGCAATATCCGCGACATCACCGCGCGCAAACAGGCTGACGAAGCCTTGCGCGACAGCGAGGCGCGCCTTCGCGCGGCGCAGGAGGCGCTGCTCGACGCCTTCCTGATACACGAGCCGATCCGGGACGAAGCGGGACGGGTGGTCGACCTGAAAGTCGTCTACGCCAATCCGATCGCCGCCCGTTTTTGTCGCAGCACGCCGGAAAACATGATCGGGCGCCGCCTGAGCGAAATCATTCCCGGCTCCAGGTCGCCCGGCGGCCTGATCGAGCGCCACGGCCGGATCATCGAAAGCGGCCGCACCCAGGATTATGTGCTCGACTATGACGCCGACGGGATCAAGGGGCATTTCCGCAATGTGATCGCGCCTTTCGGGCGCTATGCCGCGGTCAGCTTCCGCGACATTACACGGGAAGTCGAGGAGGTCGACGCGCTGGCGGCGGCGAAGGCCGAAGCCGAACGGGCCAGCGAGGCGAAGTCGAAGTTCCTCGCCGCCGCCAGCCACGACTTGCGCCAGCCCGTGCAATCGCTGACTCTTTTGCTCGCCATGATTAAAAGGCTGGTGTCCGACCGGCCCAAGGCCGCCGCGAGCGTGGAGATGGCGGAGACCGCTCTGAGCAGCCTGAGCGGCCTGCTTACGGGAATCCTCGATATTTCGCGGCTGGAAGCCGGCGTGGTCACGCCGCAGGCCGCGAGCGTCGATCTCGCGGCTGTGGTGAAAAAGCTGGCCGCCGAATACCGGCCTCGCGCGGAAAGCGCCGGGCTCGCCCTTCGCGCCGTCCCGGGCGCGCTGTGGGCGCGGACCGACGCGGCGCTGCTGGACCGCATCCTGCGCAACCTGCTGGAAAACGCCCTGCGCTATACGCTCAAGGGCGGCGTGCTGATCGCTCTGCGCCGCCGCGGCGACAAGGCCCGCATCGACGTGTTCGACACCGGCATCGGCATCCCCGCCGACAAGCAGGCCGAGATTTTCGTCGAATTCCGCCAGCTCGGCAATCCCGCCCGCGACGCCAGCCAGGGCCTCGGACTCGGCCTCGCCATCGTCTCCCGCCTCGCCCACCTGCTCGACACCGAGGTGCAGGTCTGCTCGCGCCCCGGCCACGGCTCGCGCTTTTCGATCAGCTTGCCGCTCGACCGCGCCGTGGCCTTCGCGGCGCCCGAACCTGCGCTCCCCGATCCGGGCGGCCGCATCCTCGTCATCGAGGATAATGCCGGGCTGCGCGAGGCTTTCGCCGCCATGCTGGACGACTGGGGCTACGCGACCATGACCGCCGCCAGCGGCGAGGAGGCTTTCGCGGTGGCGGAGAAGGAGGCGTGGCGCTTCGACGCGATCCTCGCCGATCATCGCCTCGGCGCGGGCGTCACCGGCGCCGAGGCGGCCAGGGAAATCGCGCGCCGCGCCGGCCGCGCCTTTCCGACCATGATCGTCACCGGCGACACCGCCAAGGAGCGCATCGCCGAGATCCACGCCAGCGGCTTCGCCATGCTGCACAAGCCGGTCGAGGCCAAGGATCTGCGTCGTCAAGTGGCGCAGGCCCTGACAGGATGCTGACGGGAGCTAGGCCACGACCTTGCGCTCGCCGCCGGCGATCCGCCACAGCCTCTGCCGCAGGGCTTCGCGCGGCTCGGGACGACCGATGAGATAGCCCTGCGCATAGGCGCAGCCGAGAGCCTGGATCATCCGCAATTGTTCGCCGGTCTCCACCCCCTCGGCGACGCAATTCAGCTTCATCACGCCGCAGACCTGCAGGATGGCCTCGAACAGTTCGCGTGATTTTTCGTCGCTGGCGATCCCCATGACGAAGCGCCGGTCGATCTTGATGTCGGTGAAGGGAAAGAAGCGCAGCGTGCTGAGGCTGGAATGGCCGGTGCCGAAATCGTCGAGCGCCAGCGCCACGCCAAGGTCGCGCAGCGCCCTCGTCGTGGCGACCATTTCATCGGTTTCCTCCAGCAACTGTCCTTCGGTGATCTCGATCTTGAGGCGGGAGGGCGACAGGCCGGTGGCCGCCAGCACGTCGCGCAAATCCGTGATGAAATCCTCGCGCTGCAATTGCGCCGGAGCGACATTCACCGAGACGACGATCGGCAGCGCCCAGTTCCTAGCTTCCTCGCAGGCGGTCTTCAACACCCAGCGGCCCAGGTCGACGACGAATCCGGTCCGCTCCGCCAACGGAATGAAGCGGTCCGGCGAAATCATGCCCTTGGTCGGATGGCGCCAGCGGATCAGGGCCTCGACGCCGACGATGCGCTGCGCGGCGACTTCCCAGATCGGCTGGTAAAACAGTTCGAACTGGTCGTCCTGCAGGGCCGCGCGCATGCCGTGCTCGAGCGCCAGTTCCTCCTGCAGACGCGTGTCCAGCGCCGCGTCGAAAACGCAGGACGCGCCGCGCCCGCCGGTCTTGGCGCGGTAGAGGGCGAGGTCGGCGAGCCCGAGCAGCTGCTCGGCGTTGTCGCCATGCCGGGGATAACAGCAAATGCCGATGGACACGCCGATATTGGCCGTTCCCTGCGGCAGGAAATAGCGTTCCCTGACGGCGTTGCGCAGGCGCTCCGCCGTAGCGACGGCGGCCTCCGCGCTATCGACGCCGGGCAGGACCACGGCGAATTCGTCGCCGCCGATGCGCGCCAGCGTATCCTCGGGACGAAGACCCTGCCGCATGCGTTGAGCGACCTGACGCAGCAGTTCGTCCCCTGCGAGGTGGCCGAGGCTGTCGTTGACCACCTTGAAACGGTCGAGATCGAGGAAAAGCACGGCGAGCGGCTCACCGCTCGTCCCGGCCTCGGCGATCGCCTCCTCGAGCCTTTGCGCGAACAGGGCGCGATTGGGTAGCAGCGTCAGCATGTCGTGCAGGGAGGCGTGAATGATGCGCTCATTCGCCTTGGCGCGCTGGGTGATGTCGGAATAAGTGTGCACCGAGCCGCCGCCGGGCAAAGGCGCGCTGCGGATTTCGAGCACCCGGCCCTCGCGGGTGCGGCGCTCGTAGGCGCGATGCGGATCCAGCTTGTCCAGCCGACGCCGCAAGGCCGCGGCGCCTCCATCGGTCTCGTTGATCCCGAGGCGCTTCAGCGCTTGTTCGAAATTGACGCCTTCACGCAGCAAGTCCGCCGGCAGGCCGAGCAGTTCGACCGCGCGCGCATTGAACAGGCCAACCTCGCCGGCGGCAGAAAGCGTCAACAGGCCCTGGTCCATGTTGGAAAGTGTGGTCTCGAGCAGGCTCGACTTGTCGCGCAGCGACTCCTGCACGCTTTCCAGCCTGTGGAATTGCGCCACCAGGGCGCGGCCGATGCCGATGGCCAGGCCAAGCCCAAGCAGGAAGGCGGAGGCTGACGCCAACAGCAGGAGTGAGCGCACCGATCCGACGTCGTCGATCATGGCGGCGATGGCCGCGCGTTTCTGCGCCGTCGCGACCTGGCGCGTTTCCGCCGCGGCGGCCATGACGTCCAGCGCCGCAGCGGTCCTTTTGGCGCTGAGGCTGCGCAAGGACTCGTCCGCGGCGATCACCAGGCCGAGGCCTTCACGAAAAGACGCAAGCGGCGGCGCCATGGCGCTGGCAAAGCGCTGCAGCCGGCGATTGCCGGCGGCAAGGCTGGCGAACTCGTCCAGCAGCGCCGGCAATCCGGCCAGGGCGCCCAGGGCGAGGCGTGAATCCGCGGGGCCGCGGGTGGCCAGGAACTTTTGCGCGGCGCTGTCGGCTTCCTGAAAGCTCTGCGCCAGGCGCATGCCGCCGCGGATCAGATCGGGATCGGTTTCGCGGGCCATCGCGTCGGCGATCGCCGTGGCGATGGTGTGGATTTCGGTGGCGGAGGTTTGAAGCTGCTCGATGGCGGCGAGACGTTCCGACACCGCCGCAAAGCTGTAATCGACGATATCGCGGTATTTGCTCGTCAGGGCGGCCAGCCCGGCGCTGCCGGCAATATCGTTCCGGGTCTCGGTGATCGCCTTGTCCAGCGCGGCCAGTCCGTCTTCCGCGGCCTTGCGATCGGCCATCGCGCCCGACAGGGCGTATTTGGCCACCAGCCTGCGCGCGTCGGCGACATTCAGCGCGACGTCGGTCGAATCCTCGGCCATCGCGCTGGCGTCGCGAACCCGGTCGCCGCCGGCTTCGATGGGCGCGATAAGCCGCGAGGTCAGGCCGGCGAGTCCGACCAGCAGCAGGAGCAGCAGGGCGAACCCGGCCGTGACGCGTTCGCGCGCCGCGAGCGTGGCCGCGGGACGAGGGGGGGTGGGGCGCGCGGGGGTCACGGCGGCGCTCCCCTCATGCGTCGCCGCGAATTTGGTCGATCAGAGGCGATCCGAACATTTTTTCGTAGTCCGGCGCCACCGAATTCATGGCCGCGACGAATCGCGGCCGGTCGATGGTCGCCTGCACCCGCATGCCCATGCTCTTCAACTGGGCCACGCCCGCGGTTTCCGCCTCCGCGGCATAGGCGCGCGACACGCGCGCCGCGGTGCGGGCGGCGGCGAGCATGATCTCGCGATCCGCGCTTGAAAGTTCGTCATGGGCGTCTGGCGACATGACGACCACGGCCGGGTCGTAGACATGGCCGGACAAGGTGAGGAACTTCTGCACCTGAGCGAATTTGGCGGCGCGGATGGTGGCGATGGGATTTTCCTGTCCGTCGGCCACGCCGGCTTCGAGCGCCGCATAAACCTGCGGGAAGGGCAGCAGCATGACTTCCGCGCCGAGCGCCTTGAATCCAAGCGACATCACGGGCGATTGCGGAACCCGCAGCTTCAGGCCTCTCAAGTCCTCGGGGCTCGTGATCGGGCGGCGCGAGTTGGTGATGTGGCGCATGCCGTTCTCGCCCCAGGCGAGCGCGACGAGATTCCTGCCCGAGAGCAGTTTCAGGTAGGACGCCCCGATCGGGCCGTCGAGCACGGCGTGGGCGTGGGCGAGGTTGTTGAACAGGAAGGGGATGTTGAACACGCCGGCTTCGGGCAGGATGTTGGGCAGGGGCGCGCCGGTGATGAAGGCGAGATCGATCACGCCGAGTTGCACGCCCTTCAGCATCTCGACCTCGCCGCCGAGCGCCGCGTCGGGAAAGGCCTGGATCTGGATGCGTCCGTCGCTGCGCCGCCTGACCTCGTCGGCCATGGCGCTCGCGCCGGCGCCGAGCTGCGATTCGGTCGGCAGCAGATAGCCCATGCGGAGATAGCGCGGTTTTTCGGGCGCGGCCTTGGCCCGCATCAGACCGCCGCCCGCGAGCGCGGCGCCGGCTCGAAGAAAATTCCGACGGTCGAACAAAACCTTGCCTCCAGATTTGGGCCGGAACGATAGCGGCTCGGGTTTGCGCGAGGCTTGCGTCGGCCGTCGTCAGGCGGTTTTGTTCTTTGGCTCCTTCAAGGCCTTGGCCGTGAAGAGCTTGTTCAGGCGGCGGGCGACCTTGGCGAGATGTAGCACGGCGCGTTCCCGCGCGTCAGTCGATGCCCCGGCGAAGGATAATTCGGCCCTGGCGAAGGCCAGATCGACTTCTGCAAGATCGATCGCCCGCAACAATTTGTTGTCCAATTTCTCCTCCCGGTCCTGGCGCGCGGACAATTTTTTCGTACCGATTCGATGCGGCGGTACAATCTTAAGTTGTTTTTAAAATTAATCCAACCTGAAGAGGTCCGCGGCAATTTGTCGCGACGCGGCAATTCATCGCATCGCGGAAGGCCCTCGCCTAACTCGCCACGGCCTTGGCGACGGTCGTGAGGACCGGAACCGGCCCGCCCGGCAGCGCGGCCCGCGGACCGAAGCGCTCCCAGGCTTTTTCGTGGCCGTAATAGACGAAAGGTCCGACGACGAAGCCGAAGGCGGTCAGGGTCACCGCCTGGGCGAGATCGCCGGAAACGACGAAATTGGCGGTGAAGTCCGTCGTCGTGACGATGGCGCGATAGGTGACCGTCTTGACCAGGATACGGTCGAGCTTGAGGCCGGTTCGGCTGCTCAATGGCGGCTCGGCGCCCGGCCGCAGGCGCGGCAGGCCCGCGAGTTCGACGGTGGTCTGGCCGTGATCGCGCCTTTGCCAGAGGAGTTCATGGCCGAAATAGAACAGCGGGCCGGCGATGAGGCCATAGGCGGACAAGGTCGCCGCCGGCGCCAGCGCCCCGATCACGATGATATTCGACGTGAAATCGAGACTGGTGGCGATCACGCGAAAGCTGATCGTCTTGAAGATAGCCAATCTGGTCGTCGACATGGGCGCGGCGGTCGCCGAGCGCCGGAGCGGCGCCGGCGCGGGGCGGCGGCGTTTCCCAAGAATTCTCGGCAAGAGCTTTGGCAAGATTTTGGGTAAGAGCTTCGGCGTCAGAACGGCGGCGGCGCCGATCACCACCCCGGGAACCAGGGCCGCTTCCAGCAGGGCGGCGCCGGCGAGCACGGTAAGTCCGACCGTCACAGGTTTCATGGCGTCACCTCGCCCATGCCCCAGAAAAAATATGCGCAGAAACAAAAGCGCTCCGCGAAGATAGCAGAGGCGGCGCCCGGCGTCGCGCGCCTTTTCCAGACCGGGCGCGCCCCGCCGAAAGTCACTTGTTATCCAGCCACGCTTTTGCTTTTATCCCGCGCGAACAAGGATCAAGGACAGAAGCGCTCATGCCCGACGCCCCGAGAGACTGGAATTTGATCGGGCGCCAGATAGCTCTGTCGGCGGATATCGCCCAACGCATCCTCGGCATGTCGCCCGGGGAGCGCGCGGCCGCGGCGCGGGAGTTGCGCCCGGACACGCTGGCTGCGCGCACGGCGGCGGACCTGGCCGAATTGATCAGCCAGGCCCGCGATTTCCTGAACCTTCTGGAAAAGGCGGAGCGGATCTGGCTCGACGTGGTGGCGCGGGAGAAGACGGCGCTGCGCCGCGACGACGCCGGCCTGGGCTGAGCGCCGGGGCGCCCGGCGCTCGCGGATCCGTTACGCCGCCTTTCGTCGGGTCGGCCGCGCCAGGTCGAGCTCCGGCCCCTTCGGAATGATGCCCGTCGGATTGATCGTCTTGTGGCTGCCGTAATAATGCGTCTTGATCTGGTCGAGGCGCACGGTTTCGGCGACGCCCGGCGTCTGGTAGAGGGCGCGCGTAAAATCCCACAGTTCGGGATAATCCGCGATGCGCCGACGGTTGCACTTGAAATGGCCGTAGTAGACCGCGTCGAAGCGGATCAGGGTGGTGAATAGCCGCCAATCGGCCTCGGTCGGCCGGTCGCCGAGCAGGAAGGCGTTGTCTGCGAGCCGCAGCTCCAACGCGTCGAGTTCGGCGAAGAGCTGGTCATAGGCTTCGTCATAGGCGGCTTGCGTGGTGGCGAAACCGGCGCGATAGACGCCATTGTTGACCGCGTGGTAGATGTTCGCGTTGAGCGCGTCGATCCCGGCGGCAAGCTCCGGCGGGCGCAGCAGGGGGCCCCGGGCGCCGGGCCAGGCGTCGAGCATGCGGATGATCTCCGCCGATTCGTTGTTGACGATGGCGGCGGTCTCGCGGTCCCACAGGACCGGCACGGTGACGCGTCCCGAATAATGCGCGTCAGCTTTGGCGTAAACCTGCCAGAGGAAGCGCGCATGGTTGACCGAATCGGCGCCCTCGCTCAGGGTCCAGCCGTTTTCCAGCATCAATGGCTCGACATAGCTGACGCTGATCGCGTCCTCCAGGCCCTTGAGCTTCCGGTAGATCAGCGCGCGATGCGCCCAGGGGCAAGCCCAGGACGCATAGAGGTGGTAGCGGCCCGGCTCCGGCTTGAACCGCCCGCCCGCTTCGAGGTTCGAGCGGAACTGGGTCGCCGGCCGCTGGAAGCGGCCGGAAGCCCCGGTGTCATACCATTGATCGCGCCAGACGCCTTCAACCAGCAGCCCCATTTGGCTTTCCTCCGCTTTCAGGGATGAAGCTCGCGCCCAGGCGATCCGTTCCCGCCACCCCTCACTCTGCCGCGACCGACGGCAGGCCGGCGAGGGCCATGGCGAGTTCGCCCTCGTCATAGTTCTGGTCGACCAGCTTGCCGCTGAAGTAGTTGATATAGGCGCCCATGTCGAAGTGGCCGTGGCCGGAAAGGTTGAACACGATCGTCTCCGCCTTGCCCTCGGCCTTGCAGCGCAGCGCCTCGTCGATGGCGCAGCGCACGGCGTGGGTCGATTCCGGCGCGGGAATGATGCCTTCCGCGCGGGCGAACTGCACACCCGCCTCGAAACAGGCGATCTGCTGATAGGCCCGGGCTTCGATCAGGCCGAGTTCATAGACGTGGGACACCAGCGGCCCCATGCCGTGGTAGCGCAGGCCGCCGGCATGGAAGCCGGGCGGGATGAAGGTTGAGCCGAGCGTGTGCATCTTGACCAGCGGCGTCAGGTGCGAGGTGTCGCCGAAGTCATAGGCGTATTTTCCGCGCGTCAGCGACGGGCAGGCGGCGGGCTCGACCGCGATGACCCGGCGCTTGCGGCCGCCGCGCAATTGCAGGCCGAGGAAGGGGAAGGCGAGGCCGGCGAAATTCGAGCCGCCGCCGGCGCAGGCGATGATCACGTCCGGATCGTCGCCGGCCATCTCGAACTGCTTGATCGCTTCCTCGCCGATGATCGTCTGGTGCAGCATGACATGGTTGAGCACCGATCCCAGCGCATATTTGACGTCCGGGTTCTTGGCGGCGATCTCCACCGCTTCCGATATGGCGATGCCGAGCGAGCCGGGGCTGTCTGGATGCTCCTTGAGCACGGCGCGGCCCGATTCGGTCTCGATCGGACGGCGAGGGAATGCAGCGCGCGCCATAGGTCTCCATCAGGGCGCGGCGATAGGGTTTCTGGTCGTAGGAGACGCGGACCTGGAACACGGTCACGTCAATGTCGAACAGCGAGCCGGCGAAGGCTAGGGAAGAACCCCACTGTCCCGCGCCCGTCTCGGTCGACAGCTTCTTGATCCCCGCCTGCTTGTTGTACCAGGCCTGCGGCACGGCGGTATTGGGCTTGTGCGAGCCGGCGGGCGAGACGCCCTCATACTTGAAATAGATCTTGGCCGGCGTGCCGAGCTTCTGCTCCAGCCGGCGTGCGCGGATCAGCGGCGAAGGCCGCCACATGCGGAAGATATCGCGCACCGGGGCGGGAATATCGATCTGCCGCTCGGCCGAGACTTCCTGGAGGATCAGCTCCATCGGAAACAGCGGTTCAAGATCGGCGGGACCGACCGGCTGCTTGGTGCCGGGGTGCAAAACGGCGGGCGGAGGCGTCGGCAGGTCGGCGACGATATTGTACCAGCTCTTCGGAATTTGGGTTTCGTCGAGCGTATATTTTACCTGGTCTGACATGGCGCGCCTCCTGGTTGCTTCCCCAAGGTAGACAAGACTGAAGCTCTCGTCACGTCCTTGATCTGGATCAGCCGCGACAGGCGCCGCAGCGATGCGCTTCCTCAATAAACCCGTCGCCGATGCGCAACTTTTTCAGCAATCGATCGTAGATACTGCGGACCTGTAGAAATAAATTGGGTTCACTGAACTTGAACGCAACAATTGATAGGAGCGCCCGATGACGGGACATGGCAAAATGCGCGTGGAATACAGGGCGATATTAAAAGGCGTGGTCTTCGCCATGGTCGCCGCGATGACCTTGGGTGTTGTCGGCGCTGCGAAAAGCTATGCCACGCCAGGGCAAGGCTATGCCGGGTTTCCAAAGCGGCACCATCATCATCACATGATGATGCATCACCACATGATGAACGAACGATAAGTCGGACGCGGGCGTCTTCGACAGAGGCGCTCGCGCTTCCCTCGCCCGGGAACGCGTGTCGGTGGGGAACTCCAACGTCGCAAGTCCGTTGATCGTGAACGGCCGGTCGAGCAGGGAGACGCCCGTGAGCACGCGCTTAATTCATCTTATTAATCCCAAGACGGATTCGCTGACGACCCGCCCGATTTATTTCAATCGCGCGCTCTATTCGCCGCTGGCGGGATTGCTGGCTGTCGCGGCCTGCATTCCAAGAGACCAGTATGAAGTCGTGCTCACCGACGAGAACATCGAGACCATCGACTTCGACCTGAAGGCCGATCTGGTCGGGATTTCGGCGATGACGAGCTATGTCAATCGCGGCTACGAGATCGCCGACGCCTTTCGCGCCAAGGGAATTCCGGTCGTCATGGGCGGCGTCCACCCGAGCTTCATGTCCTCTGAAGCCCTGACCCATTGCGACGCGGTCGTCGTCGGCGAGGCCGAGCTGGTCATGGGCAAGCTGCTCGCGGACCTGCGCCAGGGGTCCATGCGCGGTCTCTACAAGTCCTCGAAACTTCATTCCATGGTCGGCATGGCGATGCCGCGCTACGACCTGCTGAAGAAGCATCGCTATGTGAACAAGACCTTCGTTCAGACCTCGCGGGGTTGCCATACCGGCTGCACCTTCTGCGCCGAACCGCTGATGAACGGGCTGAAGTTCCGCTATCGCCCGGTGGATGAGGTGATCGCCGAAATGGAAGCCTGCGGATCGCGCACGATCTCGATCAATGACGCCGATTTCTTCGGCACGCCGGATCGTCCGAAAGAGGTCATGCGCGCCATGAAGGGACGCGGTTTCCACTGGCAGGCGGGCGTGACGTCGAAACTGGCCGAAGACGACCGCATGCTGGAGCTCGCCGCCGAAAGCGGTTGCACCATGCTCAGCATCGGCTTCGAATCCATTTCGCGCGACACGCTGAAAAGCGTGCACAAGATGGTGAACCAGCCGGACCATTTCGCCGGCCTGGTCGAAAAGATCCATTCCTACGGGATTTCCGTGTTCGGCCTGTTCATGTTCGGCTTCGACGGCGACGACCCCGCCGTTTTCAGGAACACCGTCGATTTCAACATCAAGGCGGGCTACGACGCCTGCGCCTATTCGGCGCTCACGCCCTATCCGGGAACCCTTACCTGGTACGAGATGAAAAAGGCGGGCCGCATCGTCTCCTTCGACTGGACCATGTACGATCAGGGCCATGTGGTGTTTTCACCCGCGCAGATGGAGCCGGATCAGCTGCGCCTCGGGCTCGACGGCGCCTACAGGGGCTTCTATTCGACAAGCTCCATCGCCCGCCGCTTTCCGTGGACCGGCAAGAGGAGCCTGGCGCAATGGATGGTTTACAACCTGTTCATGCGCAAGGCGTCGCGGACCGAGCATATCGACTCCATCGCGCCGGCGACCCCCGAGCCGACACTGGCGCCCCATCCGCCGATCCTGCCCATCAAGCGCGAATGGCGCCAGGCGGTGCTGGAGGCGCTGGAGCCTGAAAACTCCGTGACCGAAACGGCCGCCGAGTGAGGCTCAACTCTTTCGCCGCGGCTAAAACGACCATATCGGCCGCCGCCGCCAGGAGGGTCGCGGAGACGATCAGCGACAGATGGACCCCGGGCACGAAGTCGCGGGTATGACCGGCGAGCGCGCCGAACAGGGCGACCCCGAGCACGCTGCCGGTCTGCCGAGCTGCGTTGAGGACGCCGGCGGCGACGCCCGCGCGCGCCTTCTCGACGCTCGCCAGCAACGCCGCCGTCAGCGGCGGAACCAGCAGGCGATCCGCGCGGCCAGAAGATTGACCGGCAGGCTCATCGCGGCAAGCGTCAGCCGCGCGGTGGCGGAGCCATTCAACGGCGCGTCCTGAGGCGGCGCGTCCTGCGCCGGCGGCTTCTTCGTTCCCGGGTCAACTCTGATGTGGCCCAAGCATTTCCTTCAGCGCCGCTTCGACCCGTCGCCAGCTCCTGGCGTCTTCGGATTTGCCCTGTTTCTCCAGGATGTTCGCCTTTTGAGCCGCTTCCGCGACGGCCTTGGCGCCATGCGCTTCATGCAATCGCCGGGCGCAATCGTGAATGTCCACTTCGTTCATTTCCCGCGCTCCTCCTGGCTGGCGCTCCCCGGGCCGGGGTCGGTCCAACCCATGGGAGCCCCGGTGGTTCCATCATCAGGACGTGTGTGGCGACACGGTCGTCACGATCAGCAGTCCCGGCGTCCCAAACGACTCCATTACGCTCGCCACGAATTCTGGAATGCAGACGTAGAATGTAGCGGCGGCTCGACGCTCAATTCGAACGGCTATTCCGTCGGTATCTATGGTTCGGGCGCGTCGCAGGCGACCGCCCAGATCGGTGGCGCCATAACCGGTCCCGGCGCCGGCCTGGCCCTGGACACGACAGGATTTTGTCCGGGACGGGCAATATCGCCGTGACTGGCGCCGGCTCCATGACTTTGACCGGCGGCGTGGCTGTCGAATTGCTGACCTATGCTGGAAAATTTGTTCTCAACGGCCTTGAGGGCGGCGTCACCGGCCAGACCTACGAGGTGCTGACCTACAAGCTTCGGCGGACTCGGCCGCTTGAGCGTGAACAGGTTCGAAGAAATCCAGGGCGGCCACGCGGGTCGATCTCAGCTTTGATCAAGCGTATCTGGGACGGTATCCAGGCGGGGTAGGGTAGATTGGCTCACGAGGGGCGAGGCGCTACACCGCGTGTCAGGATGGTCACCATCTCGATGGCAATCTCCGCAGGCGTTTTAGGTCCGCTTGGATCGTGCCAGCGAGCCGGCCAGTTGAGGGCTCCGGCCAGTGTGAAGGCGATCATCTTGGGATCGCCCGGGGCAATGGAGCCATCCGTAATCCCTTCCTCGATGAGGTTGCGCATGGCGCGGTCAATCTGGCTTTTCAGGGAGCGGAAGGTTTTGGCGCTCTCTGTGGAGAGGGCCTCATCGCCGGTGCGGATCACGCAACGACCGAAATCGTCCATGTTGATCTCGGCATAACGCCGCAGGAACGCCTGCAGGCGAGCGAGCCCGTTGCCGGAGGCGGCGCGACAACGATCCGCGGCTTCCAGGACTTGTTCAAGTCCAAATTTTACGCACTCAAGCAGAACCTGGTCCTTGTTGCCAAGGTAGTGGTAAATCGTTGGCTTTGTGACTCCGAGGCGCGTGGCCACATCATCCAGTGACGTCGCGTGAAACCCGCGTTCATTGAAAAGTTGCGTCGCGGCGCGCATTACGGTGAAGCGTTTTTCTTCGCGATCTCTCTGCTTTTGTTCCGCGGTCTTGAAGGGAGATTCCGATGCGCTCACGCCTGCCGTCCTGATTTCGGTCCATGCGCCTGTTGACAGATTGCCGGACCCCACCTCAATATACCGGAGAGTAAATAGCATTCCAATAAGTATCAGCTTCGCTGTTGCAGAATGCGCTGCGCATCCATTCCGGGTGGCGCGCCCGACGCAGCGGAGCCGCCGATGGAATGGCAAATTTCGCCGGCCAAAAGGCATGAGCGGAGCAGCGGGGAGGAAACATGCAGATCAAGGATATCGGCGCCATCGTGACCGGCGGCGCTTCGGGGCTCGGGGGCGCGACCGCTGAACGCCTGGCGAAGGCCGGCGCCAAAGTCGTCATTTTCGATCGCAACGCCGAGCTTGCGGCGGCCCATGCGAAGGCCATCGGCGGCCACGCGATCGCCGTGGACGTGACCGACGAAGAGGCCGTCGCCTCTGCGATCGACAAGGCGGATGGATTGGTCGGCAAGGCGCGCATCCTCGTGAACTGCGCCGGAATCGGTCCGCCGGCCAAGGTCATCGACCGCAACGGCAATGTGCTGCCTCTGGCCGAGTTCAAGAAGATCATCGAGGTCAACCTGATCGGCACGTTCAACGTGCTGTCGAAGTTCGTCGGGCGTCTCCACGCGGCGGATGTGGGCGGCGAAGAGCGCGGCGTCATCGTGAATACGGCTTCGGTCGCGGCTTTCGACGGCCAGATTGGCCAGGCGGCTTATGCTGCGTCGAAAAGCGGCATCGTGGGCATGACCCTGCCGCTCGCCCGTGAATTCGCTCGCTACGGCATCCGCGTGGCGACGATTGCGCCGGGCATATTCCTGACTCCGCTGCTCGCGACGCTTCCGGCGGACGTGCAGGCTTCCCTCGGCGCGCAGGTTCCGTTCCCGAGCCGGCTCGGCCAGCCCGATGAATTCGCGCAGCTGGTCGAGGCCATTGTCACCAATCCCATGCTGAACGGCGAAGTCATTCGTCTCGACGGCGCCATCCGGATGTCTCCCAAATGAGCGAAGTTTCCTCCGAAGAAGCCGCAGAGATTGCGGCGCGCGTCGAGCGCTTCGTCCGTAGCGTCGTCGCGCCTTTCGAAAAGGATCCGCGCCGGGATCATCACGATTGCCCGACCGACGCGCTTGTCGCCGAATTGCGCGAAAAGGCGCGCGAGGCCGGCCTGCTCACGCCGCATATCCTGGCAGACGGCAGCCATCTCACGCATCGCCAGACGGCGCAGGTGCTGAGGCGCACGGGATTGTCTCCGTTGGGACCGCTGGCCTGCAATACGGCGGCGCCCGACGAGGGCAACATGTATCTGCTGCACAAGGTGGGAAGCCCCGAGATCAAGGAGCGCTTCCTAACCCCTCTGATCGAGGGACGCGCCCGTTCGGCTTTCTTCATGACCGAACCCGCGGCGGAGGGCGGGGCCGGCTCCGACCCCTCGATGATGATGACGACATGCCGGCAGGACGGCAACCACTGGGTGATCAACGGCCGCAAGGCCTTCATCACCGGGGCCGCAGGAGCCTCCATCGGCATCGTCATGGCGAAATCCGAAGACGGCGCCTGCATGTTCCTGGTGGACCTGCCGGATCCCGCGGTGCGCATCGAGCGGGTTCCAAACACCATTGACAGCTCGATGTCGGGCGGCCACGCGGTTATTGCGATCGAAAATCTGCGCGTGCCCGCGGACCAGATGCTGGGGCGATCGGGCGAGGGATTCAAATATGCGCAAGTGCGTCTGGCCCCGGCGCGTCTGACCCATTGCATGCGTTGGCTCGGCGCATGTATCCGCGCCAATGAAATCGCGATCGATTACGCCAATCGCCGGCAGGCCTTCGGCAAGCCGATCATCGAGCATGAGGGCGTAGGCTTCATGCTGGCGGAAAACATGATCGACCTCAAGCAGTCGGAGCTGATCATCGACTGGTGCGCCGACGTCCTCGATACCGGTTCGCAGGCCGTCACGGAAAGCTCCATGGCCAAGGTCGCGGTCAGCGAAGCGCTGATGCGCGTCGCCGACCGCTGCGTTCAGGTGATGGGCGGAACGGGCGTCACCTCCGACACCATCGTCGAGCAGGTATTCCGCGAAGTGCGGGCTTTCCGGATCTATGACGGTCCCACCGAGGTTCACAAATGGTCGTTGGCCAAGAAGATCCGGCGCGACTGGAAGGCGGCCCATGCATGAGCGCGCCTGGTCAGGCCGCCAATGCCGGGACATCGGAGGCGCATGCGGCGCATCGCTTCGATGAGACACGGCTCGCGCTCTGGATGGCCGAGCATGTCGATGGCTTCGCGGGTCCGCTCACCGTGTCCCGGTTCAAGGGCGGCCAGTCGAACCCGACTTACAAGCTTGCCACGGCGCGCGCCAACTACGTGCTGCGGCGCAAGCCCGCAGGCGAGGTCTTGCCGGGCGCCCACGCTGTGGATCGAGAGGCGCGGGTGCAGGCGGCGCTCGGCGGCGTGGGCTTTCCAGTCGCGCGCGTCCATTGCCATTGCGCCGACGAGCAAGTGATCGGCAGCGAATTCTACGTGATGGAGCTGGTGGAGGGGCGCATTTTCTGGGATGCCGCCTTTCCAGACGTTCCACGGAGCGAGCGGCCCCGTTACTTCCAGGCCATGAATGAGACCCTGGCCGCTCTCCACCGGATCGATCCCGTCGCTTGCGGCCTCGGCGACTACGGCAAGCCCGGGAATTATTTCGCCCGGCAGATTGCGCGCTGGTCCCGGCAATACCAGGCGGATGAGGCGGCTGGACGGGATGGGCGCATGGACGAACTCGTGGCCTCCTTGCCTGGCCTCATTCCGGCGGGCGAAGAAACGGCGATCGTCCACGGGGATTTCCGATGCGACAACCTGATTTTTCACCCGACTGAGCCGCGCATCCTCGCCGTCCTGGACTGGGAGCTCTCAACCCTGGGACATCCCCTTGCTGATTTCGCCTACCACGCCATCATGTACCGGACGCCCCCGGACATTGTCGCGGGTCTCGCCGGCGCCGATCTCGCCGCGTTGAACATCCCGACCGAGGCGGACTATGTCGCCGCCTATTGCCGGTCCGGCGGGCGCGCCGGCATTCCCAACTGGGACTTCTACATCGCGTTCAACTTCTTCCGGCTCGCCGCCATTTTCCACGGCATCAAGGGGCGGGTTTTGCGCGGCACGGCCTCATCCTCTCACGCGCGCGAACGCGCCGAAAGTTTTTCGACCCTCGCAGGCTTGGCGCATACCGCGCTGGAGGCGTGCCGATGACAGAGAACCTGAACTTCGTCGTTGATGGCGCCGTCGCGACGTTGACGCTCGACAGGCCGGCGTTCGGCAACACCATCGACCTTCCGCTCGCCAGGGCGCTGCTCGAAGCCGCGATCCGCTGCGACCAGGACGAGGCGATCCGCTGCGTCGTGCTGACCGGCAGCGGCAAATTATTCTGCGGCGGCGGCGACATCAGCTGCTTTGCCGCGGCCGGCGAGCGCATGCCCCATTTTCTCAGCGAGCTCGCCGGCACTTTGCATATGGCGGTGTCGCGCCTGATGCGAATGGCGAAGCCGCTGTTGGTCCTGGTGAATGGCCCCGCGGCGGGGGCCGGTTTCAGCCTCGCGCTGTCCGGCGACGTGGTGCTTGCCGCGCGCTCCGCCCATTTTACCGCCGCTTATGGCGGCGTTGGCCTCTCCCCGGACGGAGGCATGTCCTGGTTGCTGCCGCGCCTCGTTGGCCTCAGGAAGGCGCAGGAGATCATCCTCACCAACCGGCGCATCGGCGCCGAGGAGGCGGAACGGATCGGCGTGATCACGCGCGTTGTGGACGACGACGCCTTGGCCGCGGAGGGCGCCGCCCAGGCCGGGCGGCTTGCCGCCTCCGCCACCGGCGCCATTGGCGCGGCGCGCGCTCTGCTTGCCGACAGTTTCGGCGCCGCGCTCGAGCAGCAGCTCGAACGGGAGGCGCGCAGCATCGCGGCCGCCTCCCGGTCCGCTGAATGCAGCGAAGGCGTCGCGGCCTTTCTCGAAAGACGCAAACCGAATTTCAAAGCGAAGGAAGCCTGACCATGGCCGAAGCTTACATCGTAGACGCGCTCCGCACCGCAGGCGGGCGCCGGAACGGAAAACTCGCCGGGTGGCATCCGGCAGACATGGGCGGGGCCGTGCTCGACGCCCTCGTTGCGCGAAGCGGAATCGATCCCGCGAGCATCGAAGACGTGATCGTTGGATGCGTGACCCAGGCGGGCGAACAGGCTTTCGCCTTCGGGCGCAATGTGGTGCTTGCCTCTTCGCTGCCGGAAACCGTGCCCGCGGTCACCATCGACCGGCAGTGCGGCAGCTCGCAACAGGCGGTGCAGTTCGCCGCCCAGGCCGTGATGTCAGGCGTCCAGGACGTGGTCATCGCAGCGGGCGTGGAGAGCATGACCCGCGTCCCCATGTTCTCCAATATTTCCCTCCACGAAAAGCAGGGCATTGGCAAAGGCCCGCTGAGCGACAAGATCCGCGCGCGCTATGGCGTCTCCGCCTTCAGCCAGTTCGAAGGCGCGGAAATGATCGCCAGAAAATATGGTTTCGACCGCGAACAGCTCGACGCCTTTGCTTTGGAGAGCCACCGCCGCGCGGCTGCGGCGACGCGCGCGGGGGCTTTCCAGAAAGAAATCGCGCCGCTGGCCGTGGAAGGCGGGGTACACGCGACCGACGAGGGCATTCGCTATGACGCTACCCTGGACTCCATCGCGTCGGTGAAATTGCTCAGGGAAGGGGGCGTGATTTCCGCGGCCAACGCCAGCCAGATCTGCGATGGCGCTTCGGCGGCGCTGGTTGTGAATGAAGCGGCGCTGAAACGTCACAACCTCACGCCCATTGCGCGCATCGTGAACATGACGGTGACCGCAGGCGACCCGGTGATCATGCTGGAAGAACCGATCAACGCCACGAGAAAGGCTCTCGCCAAGGCGGGCCTCTCCATCTCCGACATCGACCTCTACGAGGTGAACGAAGCCTTTGCGCCGGTTCCCCTGGCTTGGCTCAAGGCGATCGGCGCCGACCCCGAGAAGCTCAATGTGAACGGCGGCGCCATCGCGCTGGGCCACCCGCTCGGCGCTTCCGGCACAAAGCTGATGGCGACCCTGATCCACGCGCTCAAGGCGAGGGGCAAGCGCTACGGCCTTCAGACGATGTGCGAGGGCGGCGGCGTCGCCAACGTCACCATCCTGGAGGCGCTGTAACCGGTCTTGATGACGCTGCGCCGTCGATAAAATGGATTGCGGGAAAGACCATGAAGCACCCCTCCTGTTTCGCGACCACCCAACCCGACAAGGTCGCCTATCGCATGGCGCGGTCGGGCGAGACGATGACCTTCGCCGAACTCGATCTGTTATCGAACCAGGGCGCCCAGGCCTTTCGCTCACTCGGCGCGCAGATGGGCGAGAACGTCGCCTTTCTGTTCGAGAACCGGCTGGATTTCATAGCGCTCACCTGGGCGGCGCAGCGCAGCGGTTTGTTTTACACGCCTGTCAGCCACCACCTGACGCCGGGCGAGATTGCCTATATCGTCAGGGATTGCGAAGCAAAAATCCTGATTGTTTCCGACACCCACGCGGGTCTTCTCGATGAGCTTCGAAAGGCTTGCCCGGGCGTGCGCATGTTTGTCGGCGGCGGCGACGTAAGCGATCCCGCGCTCGACTGGCGGGCTCTCCAGGCGAGGATGCCTGCGACGCCGATCGCGGACGAAGCGGCGGGCGCGGATCTCCTCTATTCTTCGGGCACGACCGGCAGGCCGAAGGGCGTTGCGCGCATTTTCGACCGAAGGCCCATCGACACCGTGATTCCCGCGCTGATGACGGTCCTTTGCGAGACCATGGCGGGGATGGACGGAAACACGATGTATCTTTCGCCCGCGCCGCTCTACCACGCTGCGCCGCTGCGGACATCGATGATGGCCGTCATGCTCGGCGGATCGGCCGTGATCATGGAGAAGTTCGACGCGGAGGAATGTCTGGCGCTGATCGAACGCTTCAGGATCACGCACGCGCAATTCGTGCCGACCATGTTCGTGCGCATGCTGAAATTGCCTGATGAAACGCGGGCGAAACATGATCTCTCCAGTCTCAAGGTGGCGTTCCACGCGGCTGCCCCCTGTCCGCGCGAAGTCAAGGCCCGGATGATCGAATGGTGGGGACCCATCCTGATTGAATATTATGCCGGGTCGGAAGCGAACGGAGTCACGCTGACGACGTCCGAGGAATGGGCGCGTCACCCGGGCACCGTCGGCCGCTCGCTGGTCGGCAGGATCGTCATCGTCGACCCGCAGGGCGAGGAACTGCCTTCCGGTGAAATCGGCGCGATCTATTTCGACAGCGGAATCAACTTCGTATACCGAAATGATCCCGAGAAGACGCGGCGGGCCTATCTTCGGCCCGGGTGCTCAACGATTGGAGATGTCGGCTATCTCGACCAGGAGGGCTTCCTCTTTCTGACGGACAGAGCCGCCTATACCATCATCTCAGGCGGCGTGAACATTTATCCGCAAGAAGCGGAGGACTTGCTCGTGTCGCATCCGGATGTTGCCGACGTCGCTGTCTTCGGCGTGCCGAACGACGAAATGGGCGAGGAAGTGAAGGCCGTGGTTCAGCTTGAGCCCGGCGTTGAAGCCACGCCGGAAAAAGCGAGCGAATTGATCGCGTGGTGTCGCGAACGGCTCTCGCATTTGAAGACGCCGCGCAGCATCGATTTTCGCGATTTCCTGCCGCGCACGCCGACCGGAAAACTGGTCAAGCGCACGCTGAAGGACGAATATTGGCCACAAAAGTCCTAGGGACATTCATGAGTTCCGAATTGCCGCCAGATCGGCCAACCAACAGCATAAAGCGGACTTTTGGATTCGTAGTTGCTCTGCGACGCTTCGCCGCCCCGCCAGGCGACGCCGACTTCCGGTCCGCGATGGCTCTCGAGGAGCTGCCGGACGTATATCTCGACCAGATCGTCCGCCATGCCGAACCGGCTATGGGGATAGAGCGCTTCCTTGCTCCGTTTTGCCAGATCCGGCTGGCCCGTGACTTCGAAGACGAAGGCGAGCTGTCGGCGGCCGGCTGGCGCGCGCTCCGTCGACACTGCGGAAATAGGATCGCGCGAGGAAATTGTGGACTAAATGCGGCTTGCCATCCTTCAGGTAGAACGAGATTCCGCCCTCGCTTCCGCCTTAGGAGAGCAGGACGCCCTCGCCTCCCCCTTCAGGGATCACGACATCCGCGACAACAGCATAGGATCGGTTGAAGATGCGCGGCGCGACGCTGCCCGCGACGCCATGCGTGTTCGGATTACAGGTGAAACTCTCACGATATGGCGTGATCTGCGGTCGCGGCGCCATCAGCTTCAGGGTCGAGCGGCTGTCGATCGGCAGCACGTTGTATTTGCCGGCCTCGACACATACCACTGGTTGATCAATTCGATCAGGCGACCGCGGTAGACGTCATTCGGCGAGGCCAAGGCGATGGCGATATCCGCGGTAAAGCCGACCCCTCGGCCAGCGCGCTGATGATCGCAAGTCTTTTCTGGGAATGAGCATGCAATGGCTGGTCGATCCGGAGGTCGACATCGATTTCCTCGCCAGAGCATCGATCATGGCGATCCGGCAGAACCTGGCCACTGCACCCCAGAAGCGGACAAGCGCGCGCCGATAGCGACGCGCGCGCGACGTCAGCTGTACCGGTCGACCAGGAGAAATTTCTGGATCTTTCCCGTCGGCGTCCGCGGCAATGCCTGGTTTTCAAACAGGACGGTCTTCGGCGTCTTGAACCCGGCGAGACGTTCACGACAAATCGCCTGCACCTTTTCGACCGAAAGCGTGTCGGCGTCCGCAGCGCAGACGATGACCGCGGTGACCCGTTCGCCCCACATGTCGTCGGGCAGCCCGAACACGGCGCAATCGGCGACGCCCGGGATCTCCAAAATCGCCTCCTCCACTTCGGCGGCGTGTACGTTCTGGCCGCCCGAAATGATCATGTCCTTGAGCCGCCCCTTGATGAACAGGAATCCATCCTCATCCAGCAGTCCGAGGTCGCCGGTGTGCACCCAGCCGCCGCGAAACGTTTCCGCGGACTTTGCGGGATTATCGAAATAATGCGTGACGGTCGCAGGCGAGCGGCCGAGAATTTCGCCGACTTCGCCGGGCGCCGCGCGACTGCCGTCCGCGCGCTCGATCCGTATTTCCGAGAACGGGATCGGCAGCCCAATCGAATCCGGGCGGAGTTTGCGATCTTCCGGCGTGCTGAGCGCCAGCGCACCCGTCTCCTGCATGCCATAATATTCGTAAACGGCGGGGCAAAGTTTTTCCGCCACGCGCTCGCGCAAGGGCGCCGGGAACATCGAGCCCGCGAACACGAGGCCGCGCAACGACTTGAGATCGCGGCTCGGTAAACTCGGTTCGGCCAGCAACATCGCGCCCATGGTTGCGACGAGATTCACCAGGGTTACGCGCTCCGTCTCGATCAAGCGCAGCGCCTCGGCCGCATTGAAATCGATCAGCACATTGCGGGCGCCGAACATCAGTCCCGCGGCGATCCACGCGTAGCCGACGCGACCGAACGCCGGGAAGACTGTCATGAAGACGTCGCGCGACGTGGCGCCGAAGCCCTCGAACATCGTTCCGACCGCGGCATTGTTGAAATGCGTCAGCGTATAAGCCTTGGGCATACCGGTCGTTCCGGAGGTCAGGTTGAAATAGAAGGGATCGTGCTCCTCGACCTCCACTTCAGGCTCCACCGCCGCAGACCCTGCAAGCAATTCTTCGTAAGCGAGCGCCCAGTCCGGTTTGCCCTCGCCGATGGCGATGAACGACCTGACCGCAGGAAGCGCCGCATGGACCTCGGCAGCCGCGGCGGCAAAACGCATTTCGAACAGCATCGCCTGGGCGCCCATCGCCTGCATCAACGAGACGATCTCCGTCGGCGCAAGACGATAGTTCAGGGGTATGCCGACCAACCCGAGTTTTGCGAGGGCGAAATAGATTTCAGGCAGCTCCGCCCGGTTGTTGCAAAGAAACGCGACGACGTCGGGTTTTTGCAGTCCAAGGCCCACGAGGCCGTTGGCCAGGCGATTGCAGCGATCGTTGGTCTGGCGGAACGTGAAGCGCCGACCGGTCCCGGCGCAGAAAAACGCTTCCCGATCGCGAAATCGCAACGCTGCCGAGGTCAATATGCCCCCTGCGACCATCTTGCCAAGCGCGCGGTCGGATTTTTGCGCCGCAGTCCCATTCACAGCATCGACCATTTTGGTCCTCCCTTGTTTTTTGTCTGCGATCGCCGCTTGCCGCGGTTCGTTTTCAATTCCGGAGCACGGAGCTCTATTCCATGCTTTCGTGGCCAAGCGATTATCTGCCGACAAAGTGCGGAGCCCGCTTTTCGACAAACGCCGCCGCACCTTCGCGCAGGTCGTCCGTGACAAACGCGTGAGCTTGCGCGTTCGCTTCGCCGTCGAGCGCATTCGCCAGGTCGGCGGTCCAGGCGGCTTCGAGTTGTTGCTTGATGAGGCGCAGCGCGATCGGCGGCCCGTCGGCAAGTCGCTGCGCGACGGCCAGCCCCTCGTCGAACAGCGCATCGTCGTCGACGCATTTCCAGATGAGGCCCCACCGCTCAGCGGTTTCCGCGGCGACCGGTTCGGCAAGAAGCGAAATGGCGCGGGCGCGCGCAACGCCGATCGACCGTTGCAGGAAGAGGGAGGTTCCGCCATCGAGGGCAGCGCCAAGTCTCGCGAAACTCAGGATGAAATTCGCCGACCGGGCCGCGATGACGATGTCGCCGGCCAGCGCGATGCCGACGCCGGCGCCGGCGGCGGGGCCGTTCACCGCAACGACGATCGGGACTGCGGACTGGCGAATATTTTCGATCAGCGGGTTGATGGAGGCGCGCATCATGGCGCCAATGTTTTCGCCGCGTTCGAACGTATCGCCACCGAATTGAGCGCCGGAGCAGAAGCCCTTGCCGGCGCCGGTGAGCAGGATCGCGCGCACGCCTGGCGCGCTTTGCGCCTCGCCAAGCGCCGCGGCGAAATCCGCGATGAGCTCGCTGGCCAACGCGTTGTATTGGCTTGGATTATTCAGCGTCAGGATGACGAGCGGCCCGCGCCGTTCGGATAGCGTCATCGGCATGGTGTTCCTCCTCGTGTTCTCCCGGGCGTCGCGCGAGAGAGCCAGTTTCAGTTCACGGCCTTCGTTTTGTTTTCCCAGTAGGGCGCGCGCAATTCGCGCTTGAGGATCTTGCCGGCGCCGGACATCGGCAGCATCTCGTCCTGAATTTTCACGCTACGCGGGCATTTGTAGCCGGCGATGCGATCCTTGCAGAAGGAGATGATCTCGTCAGCGGTAACCTCGGCCCCGGGCTTTCGCATGATGACGGCGTGCGCGGTTTCGCCCCATTGCTCGCTGGCGATGCCGATGACCGCGCATTGCGCGACGGCGGGATGCTGGGCGATGCAATTCTCGACTTCCGCCGAGTAAATGTTCTCACCGCCGGAAATGATCATGTCCTTGATGCGGTCGACGACATAAACGTACCCGTCCGCGTCCATGTAGCCGCCGTCGCCCGTGTGCATCCAGCCTTCGACCACCGCCTTGCGGGTCTCTTCCGGGCGCTCCCAATAGCCCATCATCACGGTCTCTCCGCGCGCGCATATCTCGCCAACAACTCCAACGCCAACGGGCTTGTCGTCGGCGTCGACGATGCGCACATCGACCATCAGGATGGGTCGTCCGGCCGAACTGTTGCGCCCCTTGGCGCGGCCCTCGCCAATGTGGTCCCGCCAAGGCAGAATGGTGGCGCAGGGCGACAGCTCGGTCATGCCGTAGGCCTGGAAGAAACGAGTTGCCGGCAGCGCGGCCATGGCGCGCGACATGACGGCGTCGCTGATCGGCGATGCGCCGTAGATCACGGTAGACAGCGACGACAGGTCATACTTTCCGATACCGGGATGATCGACAAACATCTGGATCATGGTTGGCACAAGAAGGCTCTCGGTCGCCTTGAACGTTTCGATCGCCGCGGCGAGTCCCTCGGGCGTGAACGTGCGCACAATCGCATGCGAATTGGCGACCAGCAAATGCAGATACATGGCGGCGGCATTGGCCAGGTGGAACATTGGCGCGGCATGAAGATAAACGCCGTCGTCGGACGCAAGACCCTCGCCCGCCATGTTTCTGGCGTTGCTCATGAGGTTGCTGTGGCTCAGCATCACGCCCTTGGAGCGGCCGGTCGTTCCGCCGGTGTAAAATATGCCGGCAAGATCGGAGCCAGCGGCTTCCGCATCAGGCGCGGGCGCGGCGTTTGCGATGAGCTCTTCATAATCATTTGCGCCTGCCGCGGAGGCGGGCTTCGGCGCGTCGTCACCATAGACCAGGCCGATCGAGCCAATTTGCCGCGCGATCTCCGCGCCCATTGCCGCGAAGGCCGCGTCGACGAACAACAGCTTCGGCTTGCAGTCGCGCACTGCGTCTTCGTTCTCGTGTGCGCTCCAACGGATATTGAGCGGCACGATCACGGCGCCAGCCCAGGCGACAGCCAGAAAAAGTTCGATATATCGATCCTGATTGAGCATCAGGACAGCAATCCGGTCGCCCCTGGCGATCCCGAGGCCTTGCAGCGCCTGCGAGCCGCGCCACGCGGTCAGCGACGCCCAGCCACGTCCTGCTTCGGCCCTCGAACGAAATGGCTATGCCGTTGCGCTTGAGCAGCAACGCGCGATGCAATCCGTAAGTCGTGCTCATGATATCCTCCCAATTTTATTTTTTCAGTCGAGCTGGTCACGAAACGGCTGCGCCGCCGTATGCTACGCCGTCTCATTCCCTCGTGAGCGGTTTTTCGTTTTCGATTTCACTGCCGCTCCGGCTGCCTGACCGGCCACCAGGCCCTCGGTGAGTCTCAAGGCGAATTCGTCAGCGACCGCCTCCCCGGAAAGACGGCCGCCAGGTTGATACCAATGTCCGATCCAGTTCAACGAACCTGCGACGGCGAAGGCCGAAAGCTTCGGGTCGCACTTTACGATTGTTCCGTCGGCGATGCCCTGCTCGATATATCGGCGGAGCACCGCGTCATATTTGCGCTTCTTGGCGCGAACCCTTTTTTGCCCGTCGTCGGACAGCTCCCGGTCGTCGAGCCGCACCTGGCACATCCCGAAGTCCGTGGTCATGACCAGCGCGTAGGCCCGGATCAGCTTGCGAAGCTTGGTCAAGCTGTCGCCGCCGTCGCGCTCGATATCCTGAATGCTGGCTTCGAGCATCTCCTGTCCGAGCTGCACGCACTCCTCGAGAATGTCTTCCTTGCTGCGAAAATAATTGTAGAGCGCAGGCTTGGTGATGTTCAGGCGTTTCGCGACATCCGTCAGCGTGGCGCGATGATAGCCGACTTCGAGGAACAACTGCACCGCCATGCTCAAAACAGCGCGCCGTTTCTCGTCGCGCGCGCGGCGGCGATCCTCGAACGGCGCCCAGAGAGGCAATTCATCGGCTTTCGCTCGTAGTTTCAATTTCGGGCCTCGCTCACATTGACAACATCTGCGACATATATTACCCATTGGTCATTAAATGTCCAGTGAGAAAGTTATGGAGGTAAGCATGGCTGGTCGGGTGATCGTTGCAGGAGTCGGAATGATTCCGTTCTCCAAGCCGGGCGCCAGCGCGCCATACAATGAAATGGGCGCCTCCGCTGCGCGCCAGGCGCTTGCCGATGCGGGAATTGGCTACGATTTGGTGCAGCAGGCCTATGCCGGTTACGTCTATGGCGACTCGACCGCCGGCCAACGCGCGATCTATCCGCTCGGCCTGACCGGGATTCCCATCGTCAACGTCAACAACAATTGCTCGACGGGATCGAGCGCGCTCTTTCTGGCGCGGCAGGCCGTGGAATCCGGCGCCGCCGATTGCGTTCTGGCTCTCGGTTTCGAGCAGATGAAACCCGGAGCGCTCGGTTCGATCTTTTCCGACCGGCCGAGCCCGTTCGACGAGTTCGACGCGATCACCGACCGGCTGGTCGACGCCAAGGACATCCCGCTGGCCCTTCGCTATTTCGGCGGCGCCGGCCTCAGCCACATGAAGAAATATGGCACCACGCTCGAATCCTTCGCCAAAGTGCGCGCCAAGGCGAGCCGGCACGCCAAGAACAATCCTCTGGCCATTTTCCGCAAGGAATTGACGGCCGACGACGTCATGAACGACGTGGTGGTCTGGCCCGGCGTGATGACCCGGCTGATGGCTTGCCCGCCAACCTGCGGCGCGGCCGCGGCCATCCTCGTTTCCGAGGAATTCGCAAAGCGGCGCGGCATTCGAACCGACGTCCGGATCGCGGCGCAGGCGATGACCACCGATTTCCCGTCGACCTTCGAGACCGACGACATGATGCGCGTCGTCGGCTTCGACATGACGCGCGCCGCAGCCAACACGGTCTATGAGCAGGCGGGGGTCGGCCCCGACGATCTCGACGTCGTCGAACTGCACGATTGCTTCGCGCAGAACGAGCTGATCACCTACAAGTCGCTCGGTCTCTGCAAGGAAGGCGGCGCCGCAGCATTCATCGACGCCGGCGACAACACCTATGGCGGCAAGGTCGTGACCAACCCCTCGGGCGGCCTTCTGTCCAAGGGCCATCCGCTCGGCGCGACCGGCCTCGCCCAGTGCTACGAGCTGACCCGGCAATTGCGCGGCTCGGCCGAAGCGACCCAGGTCGACGGCGCGCGGCTGGCGCTGCAGCACAATCTCGGGCTCGGCGGCGCTTGCGTCGTCACCCTTTACCAACGCGCGTGAGGTCCGACATGGTCGACAAATCAGCCATCGGCGTGACCTTCGCGCCAACACACGCCAAGGTCGAGGCCGGGCGCCTGCGTTACTTCTTCGAGACTCTGCGCGAGCGCAATCCGATCTACCGCGACGCCTCCGCGGCCAAAGCCGCCGGCTACGACAATGTCCCTATTCCGCCGACCTACTTGTTCTGTCTGGAGATGATGGATTCGGAAAATCCGTTCGAATTTCTCCAGAAACTTGATATCGACCTGACCCGCATTCTGCACGGGGAACAGCGCTTCGAATACCACGCGCCGGTCGTCGTTGGCGACACGCTGACCTTCAAATCCCGTGTCGCGGATGTGGTGGACAAAAAGGGCGGCGCGCTCACCTTCGTCAATGTCGAGACCCGGATTACGAACCAGCTGGGCAAACATGTCGCGGACACCATCCGCTCGATAGTCGTGCGCAATTAGGAGATCTCGCATGGGCGCCCAATCCAGAACAATCGTCGCTGTCGGCGACCGCATCATCCACAAGACCTATCCGCCGATCAGCCGCCACACGCTTGCGCTCTATTGCGGCGCGTCCGGCGATCACAATCCCATGCATGTCGATATCGACTTCGCGAAAAAGGCTGGATTTCCGGACGTTTTCTCGCAGGGCATGCTCGTCATGGGCTACCTCGGCCAAGCGCTGACGGACGCGGTGAAGCCGGACGCCATCAGGTCATTCTCGACGCGCTTTTCGGCGATCACGCAACTCGGGGCAGACTCACCTGCGAGGGCGAGGTGGCCGAAGTGTTCGAAGCCGGCGGCGAGAAGCGCGCGCGGATCAAACTGACCACGAAAGATGAAGCGGGCGAGGTCAAACTTGCCGGCGAAGCCATTATCGCAATCTGAACCGAGGAAACAACCATGAGCAATCTCGCTGGAAAAGTCGCGCTGGTCACCGGCTCCGGCCGTGGCATCGGCCGTTCGATCGCCCTGAAACTTGCGGCCCACGGCGCTAAAATCGTCGTAAACGATCTCGATGACGAGCCCGGCCACGCAGTCGTCGCGGAAATCAAGGCCGCCGGCGGTGAGGCGATCTGCGTCAACGGCAGCGTTGCCGAGGAAAAGTTCGCAGATCGCTTCGTCGGCGCTGCGATGGAGACGTTCGGCGGTCTCGACATCATCGTCAACAACGCCGGTTACACCTGGGACAACGTGATCCAGAAAATGTCGGACGAGCAATGGTACGCGATGATCGACTGCCATCTGACTGCGCCCTTCCGAATCCTGCGCGCGGCGCAGCCTGTGATTCGTAATCTGGCTCGCGCAGACGGCGAGGCCGGCCAGCGCGTGGTGCGCAAGATCGTCAATATTTCCTCGGTCGCCGGACTGTTCGGCAATGCCGGCCAGTCGAACTACTCCGCCGCCAAGGCGGGAATCATCGGCCTGACACAGACGCTCGCCAAGGAATGGGGTCGCATGAACGTGACGGTCAATTGTGTGGCCTATGGCTTCATCAAGACCCGCCTGACCGGCAATGCGGCGGAACAGGCCGCCGCCAATATCGACGGGCGCGAGATCAAGGTCGGGGTCAATCCCGATCTGCTGGCGATGATGGAGAAGATGATTCCGCTCGGACGCGGCGGCACGCCGGAAGAAGCCGCCGGCGCCGTCTATCTGCTTTGCATCCCCGAATCCGACTACGTCAGCGGACAGACCCTGGTCTGCAGCGGCGGCCTCACCGGCATCTGAAAGGATACAGCCCATGTCGCCTCAACTTCATCAGCACGGCTGGATGGACAACTCCATCGAAGCCTTTCGCCGGGAGCTCCGTCGCTATATCGCGAAGGAAATGACGCCGAATCTCGACGGCTGGCGGCGGCAGGGATTCGTGCCCCGCAAGGTCTGGCGCGCCTTTGGCGAAATGGGCTACCTTTTGCCGGAAATGAGCGAGGAATTCGGCGGCAGCGGCGTCTCGCTCGCTTATCAGCTGGTCGTCCAGGACGAATTGGCCAGGGCCGAAATGCCGGCCTCGACCAGCGTCCATTCCATCGCCGCGCATTACATAGCAGATTTCGGCACGCAAGCGCAGAAGGAGCGCTGGCTGCCGGGGCTGGTCAGCGGCGAATATCTGGCGGCGCATCGCGATGACCGAACCGGGCTGCGGCTCGGATCTCAAGGGGATCTCCACCCGCGCCCGGTTGCAGGGCGATCATTATGTGATCGACGGCGCCAAGACCTTCATCACCAATGGCGAGACCAGCAATCTGCTGGTGGTCGTGACGCGCACCGGCGAAGCGGGCGGGCGTGGGCTTTCGCTCATTGTGTTGGAGACGGAAAGCCTGGCAGGTTTCCGCGTCGGCCGCCGGCTGGAAAAACTTGGCCAGCACGCGTCTGACACCGCCGAATTGTTCTTCGACGGCGTCCGCGTTCCCGCGAACCAATTGCTGGGGGAGACCGAAGGCGCTGGCTTCAATCAGCTGATGGGGCAATTGCCCTACGAACGCATGATGATCTCCGTTCCCGCCGCCGCCATGATGGAACGCGCTCTTGAGGTCACGGTCGAGCACACCAAGCAGCGCAAGGCCTTCGGCCAGACCTTGTTTGATTTTCAGAACACGCGCTTCAAGCTCGCCGAAGTTGCGACCATCGCGCACATCGCGCGAAGCTTCGTCAACGACTGCATTCAGCGGCTTGTCGACGGCAAGCTAGATCCCGAAGCGGCTTATATGGCGAAACTCTGGTGCTCCGAGCAGCAGTTCAAGGTCGCCGATGAATGCCTGCAATTGTTCGGTGGCTACGGCTACATGAGCGAATATCCGATCGCCCGCATGTTCGCCGATTCCCGTGTCCAGCGGATTTATGGAGGCGCGTCGGAGATCATGAAAGATCTCATCGCGCGCAAACTGTGATGCCCGCAGGGAGCTTGGCGGCCCCGCTGCGTGGGGTGCGCATTGTCGAATTTGAAGGCATCGGGCCAGGGCCGATGGCGGGGCGCATTCTGGCGGGGATGGGCGCCGAGGTCACAGCCTTGGTCCGCCCTGGATCGGCAGGACTAAGCGACCGACTGGGCGGAGGGAGCAAAAATCCTCTCCGCGAAGGCAAGACGATCGAAACGTTGGATTTGAAGGATCCCGCGGGGCGCGAGCGCGCCCTGACGCTGATCGCCTCTGCCGATGCGCTGATCGAGGGAAATCGCCCTGGCGTCATGGAGCGCTTGGGCCTCGGACCGCGCGATTGCGCCGCTCGCAATCCGCGTCTGATCTACGGCCGCATGACCGGCTGGGGCCAGAGCGGACCGCTCGCCCAAGCGGCGGGGCATGACCTCAACTACGTGGCCTTGACCGGGCTGCTGTCTCTCGCGGGGCGGCCTGGCGAGCCGCCGATGGCGCCCCCGACAGCGCTCGGCGATGCGCCCGGCGCCCTCGGCCTCGCATTCGGAATTGTCTGCGCCTTGCTGGATGTGCGCAATGGCGGCGAGGGGCGGGTGGTCGACGCGGCGATCGTCGACGTTGTCGCCATGCTGGGCATGCTGGTGCAGTTTTTGCGCGCGGGCGGCCAGATCGACTCCGGCGCTTCCGCCAGCCCGTTCCACGACTCGCCTTTTTACGACAGCTACGCTTGCGCCGACGGACGTTTCGTTACCGTCGGCGCCCTGGAGCCGCAATTCTACGCGGTGCTGTTGAAGCGTCTCGAACTCGAAGACGTCGACCCGGCAGACCAATATGACCGGGCAACTTGGCCGGGGCTGAAAGCGCGTTTTGCGGAAAAATTTCGCAGCCTGACGCGCGACGAATGGTCCCTGCGACTGGAGGGAACCGACGTCTGTTTTGCGCCGGTGCTTGGTCTGTCCGAAGCGGCGACGCACCCGCATAATGTCGAACGCGGCATTTACCGCATGCTGGCGGACGGCTCGATCGCAGTCGCGGTTGCGCCGCGTTTTCTGCCGATGGACGGCTGAGAGCGTTGATGCGGGCCCAATTGACTGGATCCCCGATCGACAACGACACAGGACGGCGGACCGGCGTGATGACGGTGTATCCGGCGGGCGCAGTGAGCGTCCCTGTAAACGGAAGCCCCGTCGACGTGTCGGTTCCGCCGGTGAGAACGAGTTCCCCGGACCCGCCCCGAAGGGTGAACTGACCAAACTGGTTTGTCTTGGCTTCGGCGTCGCCAGGTTCATAAACGCCGCTGCTATTAGCGTCGGCGAAAACCGTTGCGCCGGATATGTAGCCGTCGACAGCCAGGGCGTCTTCTCCATCGACAAGCACGGCGCCAGCGGCGCCAAGCTGATCGAACTCGCCGATGGCGTCAGCCTGGATGAAATCAAGGGAAAGACCGAGGCGAGTTTCAGCTCATGACTGCAAGAGGCTTTTGGATGCGAAGCAAAAAACCGGGCGAGCGCCAAGCATGGCGCTCCGATCAGTCCAGCTTCTGTTGGGCTACACGAAGCTGGAGAGCACCGTTTGCTATCTCGGAATTGAGGTGGAAGACGCGCTCAGCATTTCTGAGCAGGTTGAACTGTAAGGAATGAGTTGCAGCGCCGCCGACAGTGGCGCTACAACTCCATTTCGACCCGCTAGTTGTCCGCTATCCTGACGACAGCGGATCGTCAGAAGCCGTGGTCACAGCGGGTGGTTTTGACCCAAAGCAGAAATAGCCGGCGCAGCGTGAGAGGCTGCAAAACTCAACTAGCAGACATTCCCACTTCGGCGTGAGCGCTTCGCTCACTGCTTCTCGCGCGTTTTTTTCGTTGCGGACTATATTGGTCAGTTGACTTCGCTTGCATCGCGAGTCGAAGCGGGTCGCGCAGAAAGATGCGCTGTCGCCCGCTATCGACCAGTCCTTGTTGACACCAAGAGCTGAGGATGCGGCTCGCCGTATGGATCGTCGTGCCCGCCAAATCGGCTATATCCTGCCTGGATACGGGGAAGCCTATCATTACGCCCGCTTCCACACAGCGTCCGGCTTGGCGGCTCAAGCGCAGAACGGCGTTGGCGACGCGCCTTTCGCATTGCTGGGTCGAGATTTCCTGAAACCTCGCCTCGGCTTCCCGGAGCCGCTCGTCGAGCGCCTTCATGGCGTTGATGGCTAGCCTCGGGCGGCGCATCAACAGGTGTTTCCAACTGGAATTCGACCAAACCAAAGTGAGGGAATCGACGATGGCTGTCGCGGTCCCCAGGTAGTTTTCGCTGTTGATCGTGAACGCGTCGGCAAGCATGTCCCCCGGGCCGGCGAAACGCACAACCGCCGGCTGCCCCTTAGCCATCGCTCTGGTGACGCGTGTTTTTCCAGCCAAGAGCAGGAAACAGTTCTCGGCGGGTCGACCCTCAACGAAAGCGGCGATCCCCTTCGGCAGACGAAGAGCGCGCGCATGCGCCACAACCTCATCGAGCCCTTCAGGCGACAGGCCGGCGAACGCAGGGACGTCGCAGATCAGAGAACGATCAAGCATGCAATTCGCCCTCATGCGACAGCCTTGCGGCGAGGCACAAGATAAGCCGCCCGTTCTTTTTCGGAGTGGAGGACAGCGCAATAAGCGTGTTGAGCGACCTTGCTGCAAATGCAGAGTCGATTTCTCGTCGACAACGCAGCTTCGCTGCGTCTCTCGATGGCGGATGTCGCTTACGGGCGGTTCGACAAGCTCTCACCTGAACGGCGCGCGCTTGCGGAAGAACTCTTCACGATCGATGTTCGCTGTTTCGCCGCCGATTATCTCGCCGAAGCGACCGAGTTCGCTCGGAGTCGCGGTGACCGAGGCTCTCGCTCGCGCGGCCGCATACCAGAAATCGGCCGGCGGCCAATGATAAACCCCTTCCGCGATCTCGGGAACGACCTGCGCCGCCAAGGCGCAGTCGCCAGCAGGGCGCGGGGGGCCGTCCCCCCGACGCCGCTGCCGAATCGATATTCAATTGGCGTCGCGATCGGCGCTTGCTTGCTCGGCGCTATATTCTCCATCGTCATCGTCGGTTTTGTTTTGCGCAATCCTACGGTTTTGGGCCACATACGCGCAGGCAGAATTTCGGCGCTTGATCGCCTGGTGGCCGCAGATGTCGATGTCGCGGACGCCGACCCTCTCGAATTTCGCGCCTTTCATGCGACCGCCCCTGATGAACGGGCTGCGCTCATAAAGATAGCGCGGATCTGGAGCCCAGCGGGTCAAGCGCTGCTTGTCGACACGCTAAGACGTTCCGATACCGGCGCGGAGACGTTCCAGGCAGTCGCCCGGCTCGCCTCCCGGCTCGCCGACGCCCCCGGCCGCAAGCAACTCGTTTTTGCCGTCGCCGACGTCGACGAATCCGACGCGAGCCGATTGGCGGCAACCGTTGATGTCGGCGCGTTCATCCGTCAGTTCGTCAAGATGCCAGCTGACGACGCTCGTCTTGTCCTGCAAGCCGGGTTTCCAATCGTCCCGAATTCGACGGCCAAAGCTGATCTTGTGCGGTTGGTTCTCGACCCAGCTTTTTCCGCTTCAGCGGGGGATCAAGCTCTTCGAACTCGAGCGGGCAAGCCCAGAACGGGCCGCGGCCGTCGAAGCTACCTGCGTGACGGAGCCCCGCTGAAATATTGCAAAGCGGTCCCATGCGCGCCGGAACCGCCTCCCGCCTGCTATGTCGCGAACTGGAGATGTCCCGACGGATATACCCAACAATCGCAAACATCCAGTGCGCGCGGCTGCCGCCCATAAGGAGCATTGCAAAATGACCACAGACCTCTCGACCCTCAACCAAATCCGTCCGCTTATCCATCAACACATGGTGCTGCTCACGTCCGCAGGCATGTCGCCGGCGCGCGCCCTTGCCGTCGCCGCGGAAACGGCGGTGATCGTGCAGGACGATGCGCTCGTCGAGCTGGCGATCGAGCACGCTCGCCGCGCAATAGCCGAAACCCGTTTGGAAACCGTCCACGCCGACGCGCGGTCCTTTTCACGGTTAGATAGAGCATTCCCCGTCTAACCTGATCCATAACCGTCATGCCTGAAATAGTTCGAGCATTCTGGCGCACCAAACTCGCCGAGGATGACGCCGATACGTTCCCAAAGCTGATCGACGGTTCGTTCCTTGGCCTTGCGCAGCAGCGCCTTGAGCTTGGCGAACATCATCTCGATGGGATTGAGATCGGGCGAATAGGGCGGCAGATAGAGCAACTTTGCGCCGGCGTTTTCGATGATCGCGCGCACGCCCGGAACCTTGTGGGCGGGCAAGTTGTCCATGATGACGATTTCGCCCGCGGCCAGGGTTGGCGCGAGGCTCTGTTCGAGCCATGCCTGGAAGATGACTCCGTTCATCGGCTGATCGACGACCAGGGGCGCGGTGATCGCGTTGTTGCGCAGCCCGGCGACGAAGGTTGTCGTTTTCCAATGGCCGTGCGGCGCGTAATCGACGAGACGCTTGCCTTTTTGGCAGCGTCCGCGCGTTCGCGTCATCTGCGTATTTGTGCCAGTTTCATCAATAAATACAAGTCGGTCCGGATCAAGCGTCGGTTGCGCCCGTTTCCATTCCTCGCGCGCCTTCGCCACGTCTTCTCCATGCTGCTCGCTGGCGTGCAGCGTTTTTTTTATAGCTGAGGTTGTGGCGTTGAAAGAACCGCGCAATCGAACTGTCCGTGGTTTTGACCTGACGCTCATCCAGAAGGCGGCCTTCAATCTCGGCCAGCGTCAGGTCGCTCTCGCTCGCAACCAAAGCCAAAAGCCATTCCGCGTGCGCGTCCAGCGGCGAGGCCCGCAACTTCTTGCCGGGCTTTTCCGCAAAGCTGCCCGTTTCCTTGAACCGCCTGAACCACTTATCAGACGATGATTCTGACACCAATAATTGCCGTGCCGCAGCCCGCCGCGACATGCCGCCTTCGACCAACGCAATCACACGCTTACGCAAATCGAAGGAAAGGCCTCGCGACATGCTGCGTCCCCAAATCAATGCGATGCGCAGATTTGCTCATTCGGGACCGCAAGGGATCCCACCCCTGCAAAAAATACGAGTTAGACCAACCGGGGAATGCTCTAAGTGATCAGAGGCGTGAGGGACGGTGATGTCGGGCAAGCCAATCGTGAACAAAACCTTAAAGGCGCCGCCCCAATTTCGAATTGGCGGCAAGCCGGCTTCTTTCGAACGACCGGTGTCTCAACGATGAGCGGTCGACAGCTGAAGGGCAGGATCGCG